>NZ_BDCG01000013.1 GCF_001613385.1 Nocardia flavorosea NBRC 108225
TAAGACCGGTGGCACGCCAACCGGGCCCGAGCCAGCGGCCACAAACCCGAACGCCCCACTCGCCGACCCTTTCTACGACTCCGGCATGGCACTACCGGCCGACGCCAGAGGCGACAACGGCGCCGGCCTCGACGATGGAGCGGTCGCCACCGCAGGCAAAGAGATCGCCGCCGCGGTCGTCATCACCGCCTGTCTCCACCCACCCACGTCCGGGAAGTCCTCACCGACCGTTCCAGGTATGCCGATGCCGTCCGCGCCGGCGAACAGGAAGCCACCCGCCTCGGCATCACCGGCGTCCCGTTCTACGTCATCGACGGCAAGTACGCGGTTTCCGGCGCCCAACCCACCGAGGTATTCACCGAAGCCCTCCGACGCGCCTGGGACGACCGCCCCACCCTCGAACCGGTCGGAACCGGCGCCGAGGCCCGCGGACCCGATCGGTGTGCGCTGCCGGGAGCACCGTCGACCGACTGACCTGCAACGACCGTCAGCGCCCCACCTCGCGTTATCAGCGTGATCCGTGCACCGCAGCCCCTGCGGGCGCAGCCCGGCCGCGCCGGCGGAGGGTCCGCTCGTAATCCTCGACACGAGCCTTTGCGATGACCGACCGGTTCCGGGTTCGCAGCACGATGCCCTCCGGTTTCCCGGCACCGCCCTCGTCCAGTCGGCAGCGGGTTACCGGCAGATGCTCGGCAAGAAACTCCCGCATGGATTCGATATCGCGCGGCAGCTCCGCCGCGTCGAACTCGAACAACCGCGGCGTGAGTTCCACCCTGTCGCGGGCGGCGACCGCGGTGAGATCGGCTTCGGTCAGAAACGGCTGCCCGCCCGACTCCCGCCAGGACGAAATCTCCGAGAGCGAGCGGGTCAGGATCGCGTCGTAGTCGTGCAGCTCGACGATGTCGAACAGCCGGTAGCCGACGGCACGTTCGCTCGTGTACTGCTTACTCGCCGCGGTGATCTTGCCGCCGTACAGCTCCAGATAGTGCACGCGCACGACATCGTTCACCGGCTCCAGTGATTCGGCGAAAGAACGCAGGCCGGCCACGATGCCTTGAGCCGGATTTCCGATCAGATCACCCTTGGCGTACAGCAGCTCCTCGCGGCTGCCGAGCAGCCAATTGCCGTCGGGCAGGGAGATGATGCGCGCATTCGAGCCGTCGACCTTCTCGGTTCCGATGACCGGGCCGGTGAACTGGGTGACGACCTCCGTGAGCGCACCGCGTTCCCCGAGCTCGTGATAGGTCTGGATCGATGGGTACTTGGTTGCGGTGTTGATCGCATTCAGGTCGGCACTGCGCACATCGAAACTCATGCAGGAATCATGTTCGCCACACCTGGTGATGTCCAACGCTTTTCCGATGTCGACCGCGTTGCTCATGTTCGGTTCCCGGTCCCGACTGGGCGGCATCAGGTGACATGGACGGCTGGAGGTCGAGCGCGATACAATTGCAATTGATTGACAATGTTTTCACTTGCCATGCGGGTCGACTTCGGATAACGTCCGTATAGACGCCGAGCACCGGCGGGACGGGCGATCGAAGTACCGGCTTTCGTTGTGCGACAGAAGAAACACTCCTGCTCGCAGCCAGCCGGATACATCGCCCGCTACCCCGGGCTCACCACTGCGTAATCAGTCCTCCACCGGCCCCGAGCCTGTCGCATCCAAAACCAGGAGTCCACGTGTCGCACCGCACCCGAATCACCGCTCTCGCCCTCACCGCCGGCGCCGCCACCGCCCTCGCAATCGGACCCGGTGCAGGCAGCGCCGGCGCCGAAACCCACGTGCGGCACTACTCCGGCTACGACGCCGAATGGGCATGCAACGCAGACAAAGCCGCGTACGGACACGTCCCCGGCGCCGTAGTCCTGTGCGACGAGCTGAACAACGGCCGATACCGGCTGTCGGTGGTGCCCCACGGAGAGATCCCACTTCACCTGTTGGGGCTGATGGCCACCGGCAGCTTCGATGGACTCTCGTAGCCCAGCCCGCAAGGCGCACCCGTGTCCAATCCACCCACCGATCCACCACCGGTCGACAACGAGCACCTGTTACCGATTCCCGGCGCCAGACCTACCCCGGCGTCATCGCCTTCATCGGTGCCATGGGAGTCCTGCTGGTCATCTACTCGTTCGTTCAAGGCGCGACGGCGGGCGGGCTCATACTCCTCGGCCTGCTGGCCTGCGCCGGCATAGGCGTTTGGATCTTCGTCCTCATCATCCGAGCGCTGATCCGCCTCGGCGCGAATGACGCTGTGGCCGCCGAGAACTCGTTCAACGAGCCACCGCCCGCAGGATCGCAGTATCTGCTGGCCAACGTCACCATCACCTACATCGGCACCGACCCACAAGGCGAAACGCCCTTCTCGACGATCAGCTACGTGACTGCGGACGGCAACACCGTGAACTCCTTCGACAACTCCGCCGTCGAACCCGATGCGCTCGACACACTCAGCCCCCTGTTCCAGGGAGCATCGACCACCGGCAACGTCGCTTTCACCGTGCCGTCCGCATCGGCGGCCCAAGGCACCCTCGCCGTTGAACCCGCAATGTTCTCCGACAAGATATTCGTCGCGGTGAGCTGAATGCCTCCGGCCGGACCACTGTCCGCCGTGGCGAAATCAATGAACCGCACGGCCGACCTGTAACTGTTCGACGTCCGGGAACGACCATCAAGGTGCCCCCTCGCAGCGTATGTGCGGCATATATCGACGCGGGTGCGGTGGATGTCCGGCCCGGTGCGCGGATCGCCCAGCTCGCCTCGATCGCGGGCCGGGCGGCTGGCGCCTGGACTAGCATCCGAAGAACGCCCGCCGGCGAAAACAAACTGGTCAGCGGGCTGAGCAAACCTCCGACCTGCCGAGTCGGCCGATTTATCGAGGAGCATCTGTGGGGGCACTCCTACCGACCTTGCAGGCCAACCGCCTGCGCGAAGGTTTGACCGACTACCTCGCGACCACCTTCGCGCTCACCGATCCGGATACCCAGGCCGCGCTCACCGATTTCGTCGGCGACGCCCGGGACGGCATGTTCAAGGGCCCCTACCTCCGGTTACGTCTGCCCTTCGCATCGGCTCGCGGCAACTGGGGTATGCACCTGGACTGGCTACCGGACGACTTCGTGCCGTACGGCCATCAGGCCAAGGCGTTCGAGCTGTTGTCGACCAAGTTCCAGGCCCGGCCCCTGCCGACGCTGGTGACCACCGGCACCGGTTCCGGTAAGACGGAGTCGTTTCTCATCCCGATCCTCGATCATGTCGTGCGGGCCAAGAAGCAGGGCGTCACGGGGATGAAGGCGCTGATCATCTACCCGATGAACGCCCTGGCCAACGATCAGGAGCAGCGGCTGGCGCGGCTGATCAACGCACATCCGGAGCTGTCGGGTGTCACCGCCGGCCTGTACACCGGTGAACAGAGCTCGGGTGGACGGACCCTGGTCTCGGCGGAGGGCCTGATCACCGATCGGCGGCTGATGCACGATTCGCCGCCGGATATTCTGCTCACCAATTACAAGATGCTCGACCATCTGCTGCTGCGTCCCGATCGCGCCGCCATGTGGCGGCAGTCGGCGGAATCGCTGCAGTATGTAGTGCTCGACGAGTTCCACACCTACGACGGCGCGCAGGGCACCGATGTCGCGATGCTGCTGCGGCGGCTCGGGCTGGCCGTGAAATCGTATTGGACCGAATCATCGCCGGTCACCGACGAGGACCGGGCGCGACCGTTGGGGCGGATCACGCCGGTTGCCACCTCGGCGACTCTCGGCGGCGGGGGCGAACCCACGGCCATGCTCGAGTTCGCGCACACCGTGTTCGGTGAGGAATTCGGCGCGGGATCGCTCGTCGGGGAAACCCGGCTCGAACCACAGGAGTGGCTGGCCGATCGCGACCCCGGTCTCGACCGGCGGTATGTTCCGATCGCCCCGGCCGCCGAACAGGCCGTCAAAGATCTCGACGCGTTCAGCAGCCACTCCCCCAACAACGCGTATCTCACCGCGGCAGTTCTCGCGACCTTGTTCGAGCGCACCGGCGACGAGCATCCGACCTTCGAGGAACTCGCCGCCGAACTGCGCCGGCTCGACGAGACCGAACAGCTGGATCTGCTGAAGAAGCATCACTGGTTCGTCCGGCTGCTCGGCCATTCCACCGAAGCGATCTCGCTGGCCGGACTGGCCGCGAGAATCATCTCCGCGTCGTCCGCGGAACGCGATAGCCAGCGCGGCCGGGCGATCCGGCAGCGGTACCTCGACTATGTGTTCGCGGCCCTGTCCCATCTACGGGCCGAGATCGGGCGCTCGGCGCTGAATGTGGATGTGCATCTGTGGATCCGGGAGTTGTCCCGGATAGACCGGGAGCTTTCGGCCTCCACCCGATTCCGCTGGGCCGACGACGGCGATACCGAAGGCGGCCACGCCGAGTATGCGTCTGCGCTGTTCTGCCGCCATTGCGGTCGCTCGGGATGGGGTGTGCGGCTGGCGCCGACCGGGTACGCGCTGGATCCGGACCAGTCGTCCGTGCGCGCTCAGCACCTCTCGGGTAATGCCCGGATTCGTGCCTTGATCTCCGCGCCGGTCGAAGCGCAACTGGATCCGCCGGTGCCCGATCTGCGATGGCTGCGGATCGAGGACCGCGAAATCAGCGACGAGATCCCCGATCCGGAAAGCGCCGAGGTACTGGAGGGCCGGGTATTGCCCGTCCTGGTGCTGCACGGTCCCGCCGCCGACGACGACTCCACGAAAGATGTGTGCCCGGCATGCAATACGGCCGACGGAATCCGGTTCCTCGGCAGCGCGGTCGCCACCCAGCTCTCGGTGGCGCTGTCGAATATGTTCGGGGACGCCGAACTGGCCGCCGACGAGAAGAAGGCGCTCATGTTCACCGACAGCGTCCAGGACGCGGCCCATCGCGCGGGTTTCGTCCAGGCCCGCTCGCACACACTGAGCCTGCGGTCGACGCTACGAAATGCGCTGGGTGAGAAGGTCTCCGATGGGGGCATGTTGACGCTCACGGAACTGTGTGACGCGGTGATCGACCGGGCCGGCGACGATCCGATCCGGCGCTACCACCTGCTCGCGCCCGATATCGTCGAACGCGACGAATTCGGGGCGTTCTGGCAGGGCGAAGCGACCGCGGCCAAGCGCCGGGAGGCGACGAAAAAGGTCCGGCGCCGGGTGCAGTTCGATATCGACCTCGAATTCGGACTCCAATCCCGCCTCGGCCGCACCCTCGAGCTCACCGGGAGCGTGGTCGCCGAAGTCGACCTCGGCGCACCGGACCGCGTGGCCCGGCTGGGTGCCCGAGCGCTGGACAACACCGAATACCAGCAGACGCTCGCGGAGATCGATACCGCGGCGATCAGCCGATGGGTCCGCGGCACGGTCGAGCGAATGCGGATCCAAGGGGCCATCCGGCATATCTGGCTCGACAAATACGTGCAGCACGACGCCAACCGCCGCTGGGTCTGGGGCGGGCGACCGCGCGGGGAAGGTATGCCCGCGTTTCCCAAAGGCCGGCCCGCTCCCGCTTTCCCGGCCATCGGTGCCCGCGCCGTACCCGAGGGCTTCGACCCGATCACTGCGCCTTCGTCGTGGTACGCGCTGTGGACGTCGCGGTGCCTCGGTGTCGCACCGTTCGACGGCGGGTTCCTCGCCCGTTCGTTGTTCGCCGTGCTCACCGATGAGCGCATCCTCACCACCGTCACCACCGAGAAAGCGCTCACCGCTTACCAATTGAACGAGGACGGAATCCGGGTCGGCGCGCCGAGTCTCGACGACCTCGCGGCGGGCCGGCACCTACTGGTATGTGGTGTCTGCCAGACCCAGAATCCGGGAACGGCCGCGGTGGTCGCTCAACTCGACGGCGCACCGTGCCTGCTCAGCCGCTGCCCCGGCACCCTGCACCGCGCGCCGAAATCCGACAACTTCTACCGCAACCTCTACGACCGCTCGGAGATGAAGCGGGTGGTGGCGCGTGAGCACACTTCGCTGCTCCCGACGCCGCTGCGCTTGGAATACGAGACCAAGTTCAAACAGCGCAGTATCGACCCCACCGCACCGAATGTCCTGGTCGCCACACCCACCCTGGAGATGGGCATCGATATCGGTGACCTGTCGACAGTCATGCTCGGATCCCTGCCGCGTACCGTCGCCTCGTATCTGCAGCGGGTCGGTCGCGCCGGCCGGCTCACCGGTAACTCGCTCATCCTGGCTTTCGTCCGGGGCCGCGGGGAGCATCTGCCGAAACTGTATGACCCGACCTCGGTCATCTCCGGTGAGGTCCGCCCGCCCGCGACCTTTCTTACCGCCGAGGAGATCCTGCAACGCCAGTACGTCGCGCATATCGTCGACCAGCTGGCGCGGCGGCCCGGCGCCCAGGATCCGATCGAGGCCCGCGCGGTGCTCGGCAGTTTCGACGAAGGCACCTGGATGGGCGGCCTGATCGGCCTCGCCGATCTCGAGGCCGGCGAACTCGTCGAGGGGTTTCTGGACCAGTTCGGCGGCCTGCTCCCCGATACACCCCGGGAAGCTCTGCGCCTGTGGGCTACACCGACAGAGCTCGGCGAGCCCAGCGCCATGGTTCGCCAACTGCGCGAGGCAGTGCACCGGTGGAACCTGGACGTCACCGAACTCACCGAACGCCGGACCGCGGTCGATGCCGCGCTCCCCGAGTTCGAGCAGCGCGCCAACTCCCCCGCCGCCACCGACGACGACAAGCGCGATCTGCGCTCGGCCCGGGCCACCTTGCGCCTGCTCGGTAAACATCTGCACGACCTCACGCGCGAACACTGGGTGGGCGTCCTCGAACGTTATGGGGTGCTGCCCAACTACACGCTCCTCGACGATTCGGTGACCTTGGATGTGGGGATCACCTGGTTCGATCCGGAAAGCCGTGAATACCAGGGCGATACGGAAAGTTACCGGCGCGGCGCCCGGGTCGCGCTGACCGAGCTGGCGCCGGGCTCCACCTTCTACGCGCAGGGTCTGGCGGTGAAGATCGACGCCGTCGACCTCGGTGCGGGAGAAGCCAATATCCATCTGTGGCGGATGTGCCCGCAGTGCGGCTGGGCCGGGACCAGCGTCGCCGCGGAGAATGCGATGCCGCCGAGCCGGTGCCCGCGCTGCGGCACCTCCGCAATCGCCGATGTGAGCCAGCAGTTGCAGGTGGTGGAGATGGCGAAGGTTTCGGCGGAAGTGCGTCGTGACGAGGCAGCGATCACCGATTCCCGCGACGAACGCCAACGAGAGATGTATGCGGTGGTCACCGCGGCCGATATCGACCCGGACAATATCGCTCGCCGATGGTTCGCCACCGAATACGATTTCGGCGCGGAGTATCTGCGGCGGATCGATATCCGCTGGCTCAACCTGGGCAGGCGCACCTCGCAGGGTGGGCGGCGCACCATCGCCGGATCCGAGATCACCACGGGGCTGTTCCGGGTCTGCTCGGGCTGCGGCCAGCTCGACCGCATCGCCGGCCGCAACGACCCGCACGAACATCGCAGCTGGTGCAAGTATCGCAAGGCCGCCACCGAGGACCATGTCCGCGAGATCGCCCTCGCCCGGACGCTGCGGACCCAGGCGGTACTCCTGCATGTCCCGGCATTCCTTCGGTACGACTCGTTCGCCTACCCGAGTCTGAGTGCGGCGATTCTGCTCGGGCTGCGTCAGGTGATCGGCGGGTCGCCGGAGCATCTGGATGTCGTCACCATCACCGATGCCCTGTACGACCGGAACCAGCAGGCGCTGCTCATCCACGACACGGTGCCCGGCGGCACCGGCTACCTCGCCGAATTCGCCGATCCGGAGAAAGTGTGGTCGGCGCTGCGGGCGGCCCGGGAGGTCCTGCACAACTGTTCCTGCGCAGGCGAAGCACGGCTGGCCTGCCACAACTGTCTGCTGCCGTTCACGACACCGCATGAGCTCGACAAGGTTTCCCGGCGGACCGTGGCCAAGATCCTCGACTCCATCCTGGGAGCGCAGGAGGAAGATCCGGTGTGGGAGACCTGGCAGGAGTCGATCGTCGAGGAAACCCCGGCGAAACCCGCGACCAGCAAGGAGTCACCGCTCGAACGGGAGTTCTACATCGAATTCCTGAACCGATTGCGGACCTTGGGCGCCACCATCAAGGAAACGCCCGGCACGTATGCCAACAAGGCGACCATCACGGTGCCGGGCAAGAAAATCCGTACCTGGACGCTCACTCCGCAAGTACAGATGGGCAACAGCCTGCCCGATTTCGAGCTGAAGACAACCGACCCCGAGATCCCGGTGATCGCCCTGTTCGCCGACGGACACACCTACCACGCCACGGCGGACAACAACCGGATCGCCGACGATGCCCGTAAACGTGCCATTCTCCGGTCGGGTGGAGTCTTGGTCTGGTCTTTCGGCTACGAGGATCTGGACCGCTTCACGGGGAAGAAGAAACAGGCCGCGCCTTCGTGGCATACGGAGAAGCTGGCCAAAATCACCATGAAGCAGGGCAATCCGCGACCTGCCGTGTTCGATCTCGTCAAATCGGACCCCGTCACCCAGCTGTTCCACTTCGTGAACGACCCCGACCTCGAGGCATGGTCCACGGTCGGTCGCTGGCTACCGCTGATGTTCATGCGCGACAGCCGTCACCGAGGCGACTGCGATGAACTGGCCTCCTGGGCACTGAACCTGCTCGACGACGAGACCGCGCAGATACCGGCGGGCCAGTACGCCTGCTGGGCCTATACCGACGGGCCGTTGACCGTCACCGCCGCCCTGCGACCCGACAACGGCACCAGTACCGCGGTGCTGATGCTCGACGATCGCGACGACGGACCCTCGGTCGATCGCAGGGCCGCCTGGCAGGAATGGTTGCGCCTGTCCAACTGGTTCGGACTGTATGACGCCCACCTCGTCACCAGCCGCAACCTCTTCACCGATGAAACTCCTACGCCGGGAACGACGGCCGTCGAGTCCGACACCACCGACCTGAGCCCGCAGTGGCAGGTCCTGTACGCCGACAGCATCTCCGACCAGGAACGAAACCTGATCCGGGAACTGGCTTCGGCCGGTACGCCCCTGCCCACACAGGGGTTCGAGACCGACGACGGCGAGGTCATCGATATTGCCTGGCCTGGGCCACGTGTCGGTGTGCTGTTCGATGATGTGGCGGCAGCCGCCGATACGATTGCCGATCAAGGGTGGTCCATCTGTGGGCCGGAGATCGCGCCGATCGTGGCGGCCCTGACTGCGAACGGAGTGATGTGATGGCGAATATCGTCATGGCGAACCAGAACAAATCGCTTCGCGGCATCGACGGGTCGATCGCCCAGCGTGTTTTCGGTTTCCTGGAGAAGCTGCAATCCGACGATACGACGCCGGGCCTGCATATCGAGCCGATGAAGGGCGCCGCCGACCGGCGGGTGCGAACCGGGCGGGTCGACCTCAACCATCGCGCGGTCCTGTTCCGCGTGGACCCCAAGGAGGGGGGCACCACCTACGTCTACATGGGCACCTGGCCCCATGACGAAGCGAACTCCATCGCCGAACGCGCTGTGCTGCGGGTCAATCCGGTCAACGGAATTCTCGAGGGCATCCTGACCGAGCCGGGCGCCGGACCCGCACCGGCCCCGCAGGTCGCGCCGGGCGGGAAAAAGGCCGAGGCCGACCGCGGATTCCTCTCGCGAGCGGGTTTCACTCTCGATGCCCTCACCGAGCGGCTCGGTCTCGACCCCGTGGTCGCCGAACGCGCGCTCACCGCCGCCGACGATTACGTGCTCAACGATATCGCCGCCGATATCGGCGGGTGGCAGGCCGATGCCCTGCTCGAACTGGCCTGCGGTACCGCGATCGACGAGATCCGCGAGAAATACCGGTTCACCGAGGCACCTGTCGATACCACGGTCGACGAGGACGACCGGATCATGGAGGCGCTGGATCGCCCCGCCTCCAAGATCCAGTTCACCTATATCGACGGCAACGAGGAGTTGCGCCGGGTCATCGAGGGCGGCGATTTCGCGGCATGGCGGGTGTTCCTGCACCCCGAGCAGCGCACCTACGCCGAGAAGACGTACAACGGACCGTTCCGGCTGTCCGGCGGCGCGGGCACCGGCAAAACCGTGGTGGCCATCCATCGGGCGCGGAATCTGCTGCTGCGTAATCCGGACGCCCGCATCGTCCTGACCACGTTCAACAAGACGCTGGCCAAGAACCTCGAAAGCGATCTGCGCGCGCTCGACCCCGGAATCGAGATCGCCGACCGGCCCGGCAGGCGCGGGGTCTACGTCGAGGGGATCGACAAGCTCGCCAGCGATATCGTCAAACAAGCCGGCGATATCGGCCCGGCGGTGGAGGCGGTGCTGGGCACTCGTGCCGAGGTGTCGACGGCCCGCACCAAACAGGACAGGGTGTGGCGGGAGGTCGTGGAATCCGCTGGTGGTGGCCTCGACCCGAGACTGTCCACACCGTGGTTCCTGGACATCGAGTACACCTCGGTAATCCTCGCCAACAAGATCACCACGTTGGAGCAGTACGCCCGCGTGCCTCGACCCGGCAGGGGTGTCCGCCTGACGCGACCTCAGCGGATCGCGATATGGAAACTCGTCGAGGCCTACCGGCGCCGGAGCCGGATGGACGATACTCTCAGTTTTCCCGAAATATTGGCGGTCGCCGCCGAACATCTTCGCCTGCAGGCCGGTTCGGGCACTGGCCATCTCGCCGACCACGTCATCGTGGACGAGGCCCAGGACCTGCACGCGACCCACTGGCGGATGCTGCGTTCACTGGTGGCCGAGGGCGTCGATGATCTCTTCATCGCCGAGGATTCGCATCAGCGCATCTACGGGCAACCGGTTGTCCTGGGCCGTCTGGGCATAAAGATCGTCGGCCGGTCGCGGCGGCTGACCCTCAACTATCGGACCACCGCGCAGAACCTGCACCTGGCCATGAGCATCCTCGACGGCGCCGAGTACCACGACCTCGAAGAAGGCGAGGAGTCCACCCGCGACTACCGGTCGGCCCGTAACGGGCCCGAGCCGGTCCTGCGGCACTGCGATTCGGCCGCCGAGGAACTCCAGGCCGTGGCGGATCAGATCAAGGAATGGCTCCGTCCCGAAAACGAAGAAGACCGCGCGACGATCGCCGTGCTGACCCGGGGCATCAACGACCGGAACCAGATGGTGCGCGGTCTCGCCGAGCGTGGAGTCGACGCCCGCGCATTGGACGACAATCCGCCCGTACCCGGCTATGTGCAGGTGATGACGATGCACCGATCGAAAGGTATGGAGTTCTCCCGGGTGATCCTCGCGGGCATCGACGAAGCCCACGTTCCGTCGCGGGCCGGCCTGCAAGGAGTCCCCGAGGAGGAACGCGGCGAGGCCGACCTGCGCGAGCGATCGCTGCTGTATGTGGCGTCGAGCCGTGCTCGCGACCAGGTGGTGGTGACCTGGAGCGGTAAACCGTCCGAGCTGCTGGGACAGTACGGCAGGTAGCCGCGCCGGATTCGTTCTACTGCGCCGAGATCGGAGCCTGCCCTGATATCGGGGTGGGCTCGACGTACTGAAAGACGCCAGTCTACACCAGCTAGCGGAAACGTACCGCGCCCAGCCAATTCTCTATTGACAATGTTTTCACGACTGCCCTAGTGTTCTACTGCGCGCATGACCGGCCCGGCCAAACCGGTCATGCGGGTCCAGAACTTTTGCAGCGCAAGGAGTCCCGCCTCTAGCCGGGCCCGCTCCACCTGCCTGCGTATCGAACCGCCGACGGAGATCGAACGCCCGCACGAACCAGCGGGCAGACGTTCGCAGCGGAACACCGGCAGCGAACCGGTCTGCCCGGATACCAGGAGACCTATCAGTTCGGCGTGCTCGCTGCTGCGCCGAAAACAAGGAGAACACCCGTCATGAGAATCAAACGATTCACCGCCGCCGCCGCACTCGCCATCGCCGCACTGGGCGTCGTCGAGAACACCGCTGTCGCTGCCCCGCAACCGTCCGCCGGCGAAATCGCGAACGCGGTCCCCCGAAGCGCGCAGGGAACCGAGGCGGGCGTCGGCTACCTCGTGAGCCGCGACGGACGGACACTCGCCGCCGAACTCACCGGCGGCACCTTCACCGTCACCGGCGATACGATCGACATCGTCGCCGGCCACGGTGCCCACATCGCAAGCATTCCGCGTGCGGTACAGGTCGGCGAGCGGGTACTCACGCTGGCACCGCGGGTCGAGGAGAACGGCGCGAAAATGGTCGCCGATGTCGCCGCCCAGGATATCGGCTACTGGCGGAAAACCTCGCCGCGCCAGCGCAGCATCGAAGCCGGTGTCGGGATCGGCGGCGGAGTGGGCGCACTCGCCGGACTGTTCATCGGCATGGTCGTCGGGATCGCCGCCGGCGGCCTGCTGATCCCGATCAGTGTGCCGGTCGGCCTGCTCGCCGGTGTGTTCGGCGGGATGGCGCTCGGCGGAGCGGCCGGCGCGGCCATCCCGAACTCCGATATCCCGGACCGGTGGGACTACCAGGAAGAATGCGAATACTACGGCGAGCACCGATTCTGCTGGTAGCCGAACGGTATTCGTGGCGGCCCGCTCCGGAAACCGACTGCCGGAGCGGAAGGCGCCGAGTCCTCACCCCATAGCCGCTGGGCCTGCTGCCCACGAGCGACCCGGCTTTCCACGCACCCCACCCCACCGGGACACCCACGCGGGCAGACCCCGCATGCCGTATTACTTCGAAACGAGGAGTCCGGTCCGATGACCAATCCCCAATACCCTCTTCCCTACCCCCAGCCCCCGCGCAAGAGCCGGACCGGCCTCTGGATCGTCCTCGGCGTCCTCGGCTTCTTCATCCTGCTGTGCGGCGGTTGCGCCGGAATCATCGCCACCAGCGCCGACGATTCGGACAGCTCGAGCAGCACCACCGTCGATGCCGGTTCCGCAGCCGAAGACGGTGCGGACATCGCTCCCGCCGGATCGGAAGTCCGCGACGGCAAGTTCGCGTTCGTCGTCACCGAGGTCGAACCGCCCGCGAAATCGGTCGGCGGCGACTACCTGAGCAAAACAGCCCAGGGCGAGTTCATCTTGGTCCACATCGACGTCGTCAACACCAGCGACCGGCCACAGTCCTACTTCGGCGACAACCAGAAACTCATCGACGCCCGAGGCCGGGAATTCAGCAACGACACCGAGGCCGAGATCTACCTGAACGACGACGTCTACACCGATATCAACCCCGGCAACAAATTCTCGGTAATCCTCGCCTTCGACGTCCCCGTCGGCACCGCCCCCGCGGCCCTCGAATTCCACGATTCGATGTTCTCCGGCGGCGTCCAGGTCGCGGTGCGGTGACATCCCGAGCCGGCCGCGCTCGAAAACCACGCATATCTCGCGCGATATACCCCGGGCATGGCACGGCCAGGCCCCTCGCCTCGGAAAGCAGGCCGATGACCACTACCCTGAACTTCGCCGCCTTCGACGTCGAAACGGCGAACCAGAAATACGGCAGCATCTGCGCGATCGGCGTCGCGATCGTCCGCAACGGAATCCGCGTCGGCACCCACGCCTGGCTCTGCCGCCCGCCCGCACCGGTCCACAGCTTCAATCCCGTGAACATCGGAATCCATGGCATCACCGCCGAAATGGTCGCGGATCAACCCTGCTTCGCCGAGCAACTGCGGGCAGCGGTAACGGCCATCGACGGACTCCCGGTGGTTGCGCACAATGCCGCCTTCGATATGGCGGCCCTGGTGCAGGCATGCGGACACAGCCGGATACCGGTCCCGAGCTGGCAGTACGGCTGCACCCGCCGATGGGCGAAGCAACACCTGCCACATATCCCCCGACACGGATTGAAGGAGGTTGCGGCGGCGCTCGGCACCCGCGTCGACCGGCACCACGAGGCCGGCGCCGACGCGGCCGCAGCAGCGGATATCGCCCTCGCGATCGCCGCCCGAGTCGGAGCCCACGATCTGGCAGCCCTGGCGAAAGCCACCGGCACCCGCCTCGGCTCACTCGGTCCGAGCGGCAACATCGGCTGCCGCTGAACCTCGAAGTCCGGTGCCGCCCAACGATTTCACTTGAAACACGACGCGGTCCACACCGGACAAGCTCGCCCGTTCCGCACTCGAGGCGGTGCACGCCGCGGCCCGGCAAGCCGGCGACGCCACACAACAGGCCATGGCGCCGCTCGAGGCGGAGGTTAACGCGATGCCCGATCTCTCCGAGCTCATTCCCGGCTCAGCGCGCACTGGGAGTTGGTCGGCGGCAAGGACGACGGCGCGCTACCGAAGCTGATCGACCATTGCCGATGGCTGGCCGGACAGGCCGATGACGAGGCGCTCGATATCGAGCACACCAAACTGGTGATCATCACTTCCATGGTGCTGCTCGCCGCCGAACTGGTGGTGGCGGGGGTGACCGCCTGGACCGGTGTGGGCGGTGGCCGGGGCCGCGGCGCGGGTCGCCACCCATGCACTGAGCCCCGGAGGTAAGCCGGCCATCGGCACAGAGCACTGGCGGCGCCGTGCCGGTTATCAGAACTGCGCTGGAACCAGGACCGTCCAGACCTGCCCCGGCGCGAACGGGATCGGTGCTCCGGTGGGGGTCGTATAGGTTGTGCCGGCATCTTGGGAGGGCCGGGACCACGAGGCCGGGAACGCTTGACCGTCTCGAAGGACGACCGCCGGACCGCTACCGGTCGTCCGGACCAGGGGTGAGACGCTGCCCGCGACGTCGCTGATGGACGAGTTGGACACCTGCACGCTCTGCAGCACGACCGTACTCGGCATGAGCGGTCCGGTATCGGCAGCGGTGTAGGCGGTGCCGCCCATGGACACCCGCCACCGCTGGTCGCCGGGTGACCAGTCGAAACCGATCACCGCGGCCGGATACCGCGCTTCCTCATATTGCGTGGGCCGGCCACCAGGAGGCGCAGGACCGAAGTGCAGTTGGGAATCCGCCGGCCAACCGCCGCCCTCGGGCAGCTGATCCGAATGGACGAACATGTTGTGCGGCGCGGGGCGACTGTAGTCGCGGAAGTACGCCGCAGGCTGCCGCTCGGCCGAGGCGTTCTGGAGCGAGGACTGATCGACCGCGGCGACCAGCTCGGGTGCGGCACCCGAAGACGCCAGCGTCGGGTTGCCGAACTGGTCCAACAGCGTCAGGTCCGTTTCCCGCGCACTTCGGACAGGCCCGATCACCGGAGGCTTATCGGTCGAGAACACGGCGGCCAACCGGCTCAAACCACCTTCGACCGGCTCGACGTAGACCACATCGGCAGCTCCGAGCCCTACCGGTGGCCGTGCCTGCGGACTGTTGTCTATCTTCGCCACCAGTACGGGCGCCCCCACCGGGGAGGATGTGTCAGGGCCAGGAGGAGCGCGGTCGGTTCGGGTGCCACTACCGCAAGCGACCACCGCGCACATCCCCAGTGTCGTCAGGAACGCGGCTGTAAACACCCACCATCGCTGTTGCATAGGGGCAACCTCTAACGCCCGCAATCCTACGCCGCCCTCGACGAAGGCAGGAGTTGTCGAGCCGGCCGCTGACCGAGGTCTGCCCTCGGCGGGCCCTCATGCGTGGTCGACGATGCCGCCGCCCGCGCGCTGCTCAGAGATGCTGCGGGAAATCGGTGGTCATGGCCAGATCCTTACCCTTTTCGAGGTCCGCACGCAGTGACTCCACCTTCGCCGACGCGAACGCGTGCGCATCGGAGCCGAGCACCTGGCGCAGTGGCCCGTCACCACGGTCGACCAGTTCCAGGATTGCCTGGACGCCGCGCACCGGGTCACCGAGTTGGGTGCCCTGGAGCGCCAGATGATCGCGGGTCATCGCCCGGATCGGCTCGTAGCCGTCCATGGTGGCCGAAGGCAGCGCCAGCGACTCGGTGCTGAGAAAATCGGTCCGGAAGTAGCCGGGCTCCACCAGAGTGACCTTGACCCCGGCATCGGCGGCCTCGGCCGCCAGCGCTTCGCTCATCGCCTCGAGCGCGAACTTCCCCGCGCTGTACAGGCCCCAGCCGGGCATTGTGGTCAGGCCGAGGATCGACGAGATATTGACGATATGGCCGCGGCGGCGGGCGCGCAGATGCGGCAGTACCGCGCGCAGGACGTTCCATGCCCCGAAGACCTGGATGTCGAACGTCTGCCGGGCCGCGCTGTCGGATAATTCCTCGATGGCCGCCAGGTAGCCGTACCCCGCATTGTTCACCACCACGTCCACTGCGCCGAAGCGGTCGAGCGTATGCCGCACGGCATCGCGCACCTGTGCCTCGTCGGCGAGATCGACGGTGAGTGCGAGCAGTCGGCTGGTGTCGGCTCCGGCCAGCCCGGCATACAGTCGTTCGGCGCTGCGGGTGGTGGCGGTGACATTGTCGCCGCGGTCGAGCAGTTGCTTCACCAGTTCCAGTCCGAGCCCCCGGGAGGTACCGGTCACGAACCAGGTGGCGGGTGCGGATGCGGTCATTTTTCCTTCACTCCTTCGCTCTGCGAGCCTCCTGCCGAGGCCTGCGCTGACCCCAGTCTGGTGGCCATCCCCCCTGTTCAGAGCCTTATATCTAGCCCACCCGGGCCTGGGATCGGCAAACGTAGGACGGCGCGACCCAGGCACAGCGGTGCCTGGTCCGGGATAATCCGAACCATGAGCGAGCCGAATCGGGAACTGGCCGATTTCCTGCGGCGCGCCCGCGCTCAGATCGATCCCGCCCGTGCCGGCCTACCGGCCGATGGCCGGATCCGGCGGGTGCCGGGTCTGCGCCGCGAGGAGGTCGCTCTGCTGGCCGGGGTATCGACCGACTACTACACCCGGCTCGAGCAGGGACGCCGGATCACTCCCACGACCGGTGTCGTCGACGCCATCGCTCGCGCCCTCGACCTCGACGCGGCCGGCCGGGTACACCTCGGGCGTCTGGTCGGACGGCCGGCTACCGGCCCTGCCCGGCGCAGCGTCCCCGTGCAGCGGCTCCGCCCCGGGGTTCACCAACTGCTCGATTCCCTCGCCGGGCTCCCCGCCCTCGTTCTCGGCCACCGGTCCGACGTGCTGGCGAGCAACTGGATGGCCAACGCCCTGTTCGCCGACTTCGCCGCCATGCCCGCCACACAGCGCAACTACGCCCGTTGGATGTTCCTCGGCGAGGAGCCGCGCACCCTGTTCGCCGACTGGGAATCGCAGGCCCGCGCCGCGGTCGAGAGCCTGCGGCTCGAGGTGGGCAACAATCCCGGCGATCGGGCCGGGCACGCCCTCGTCGAGGAGCTGAGCAGCGAGAGCGCCGAATTCCGGCACTGGTGGCGCGAACACCGGGTGCTACAACGCACCCACGGCGCCAAGCGGTTACGTCACCCGGTGGCCGGCGAACTCACAGTCGAATACGAGACACTCACCCTGCCGGGTGACCCGGATCAAACCCTGTACGTGTACACGACCGAACCGGGCAGCCCCTCCCGGGAAGCGATGAGCCTGCTCGCCAGCTGGTCGATGCCGGGGCGCACCACCCGGCCCCGCTGAAGCGACCATTCCCGGTGCACACCGCTCGAAGACTGTTCACCAGTGCGCCCTCCGCTATGCCTTGCGCAGCGGAGGGGGTTGCCAGCGGCCGTCCAAGGCTTCGCGGAGTGGGGCGTACAGGCGCATCGTCACCCCGAGCGGGCCCGGCGGCGCCGGTAGCCAGTTGGGTTCGCGGGCGGGGCCGGGGTGGGTGTGCTGGAGGTACAGGTCCAAGGATCCGTCGGCGTTGTAGGACAGGGGGTCGCGGTCGCCGATGGCGAAGCGGCCGAGTTCGTTGGCCACCTGGAAACCCTGGTCGTCGTACATGGTCACCGACCAGAAGGCAGCCACCGGCGGGAGCTCGTCCTTGCCGAAATGCAGGACGTAGTCGTGCTCACCGGTGACCGGGTCGCCGTCGGAGTCGGTGATCAGCAGCGGGTATACGGCGTCCTCGGGTGGGTTGGCGCCGAGGCCGACCATCGTGACCATCGCGCGTTTGAGGTAGAAGTTCCCGTACACGCCCATCGTGTCGGTGTTGACGGCCCAGCCGTTGGCCTTACTGCCCAGTGTGGTCATCGCGGTGTGCATGGCCTGAAAGGCTTCGGCGCGGCCGGCGTCGATCTCGGCTCGCTGCTCGGCCGTGAAACGGCCGGTGTCGAAAGGTTGCCCCGCGATGATGCCGAGCCGCTCGAGCCGAGCCAGTACCGGCTGGTCGGTGAGATGCGGCGGGTTGGTGACGAGCAGGTCGGCGGCGTAGGCGAAATAGTCGAGGGCACTCATCTCGTGGACGAGAGTGAGCGGTTCCGTGGTCGCGTCCTCGGCCGGAGCCGGTGGGACGGCATCGCCGAGCGGCGTGACGCGGTAGCCGTCCTGGATCGCATTGACCGCGGCGTAGTCGGCGGGGCCGTTCGTCTGTGTACGGCCGATGATCCACACGTGCGGCGTGGGCGCCGGTATCACCCCGGCGCCTTCGGGTAGCGGACCGCGGTATCCGGGCGCGGTGACAACGAAATCCCCGGCGCCGGTGCCGGTGGTGCGTTTGCCGGGACTGGCGAAAACATCGGTCCACATGTCCAGCATCGGCAGCATGTAGTAGCGGTCGCCGGTGTCGGGGGTGTGCACGACGACCGGGCCCGCGGTCAGATCCAGCCAGGCAATCGAGTACAGGGTGTCGAAGTTGGGCCGGACGACCGCGCGGAAGTCCGCGGGCGGGAACTCACGCATATGGTGGAACTCGTTGGGCGGTCCGAAACCGGGACGTACCCCCGCCGGGCTGCCGGTCTGCTGACGTCGGCTGATGTCCATGGTCACGAGGGGATAGAAGTACAGCGTCGCCTCGTAGCTCAGCGTGCGCAGATCGTCGGACAGGATGCTCACCGTTCTCCTCTCATCGGACCGGCCCGCCTGACTGCCGAACCCCCTCGGCCGGGATCACGGGCGAAATACTTCCCCGGGTGCGGTTTGTTCACCTCGCACATTTCGGGTGAGTTCCCGGTGCGCGAAGAGAGCTGCGGCCGATCGACACCAGTTATAGCTACCGCCTATGTCGATCGGCCCCGCGGGAGCCTCTTCGCTCTCCTCCGAATTCGCGAGTTCGGCTAAGAGGCTGCCTTTTCAACCTTCAGGGCGCGATCGCCCGCGAAGCCTGACCGAGAAACTCGCGAGAAGTTGATGTAACACTTCGCACTCTCTCAGGCATAAGAAAGTCGTAAGCAAAGCCGTCCCACTCGGGACAACAATGAAAGGAACAGGTGTGAGACATAGTCTTCGCACGTTTGCCGCTGCCGTATCCATCGCTGCCGCGGGTCTCGCTGCAGCTGGCACCGCAGCCGCGGCGCCGGTGCAGTTGACGCCGGCCGCGCCGATCCAGGACGACGGGGGCGCAGAAGCCGGTACCGGATCCGCGGACGCGTTGCTGCCGCTCCTGCCGCAGCTGCTGTCCGGATCGGCCGCCGGCGAGAATGCGAACACCTCCGATGAAGCCGGCACCGGATCCGCCGAATCGCTGGGCCCGCTGCTGGAGCTGCTGGCGGCCGGATCCTCCGGCACGCAGGGCACTGAGTAAGTAACACCCCTGTACGAACCTCCATGGACGATTTCGGCCCCGGGTCGCCGGCGCGGCCACTTCAGTGAGGGACGTACCGCACCACCCCAAAATCTGCGTAGGCTCAGGACCATTGCTTTCCGAGCCGCCGAACCCCGGAACGCCATTCGGCCGTCCGGGGTTCGGTCTTTTCCGGTACCTGTCATCTTCCGCTCGACACCGCCCGCGGAAACAGGCAACGCCCCGACACCGCCGGAAGTTTCATGCCGGGAGAAAGGGCGGCAGCCGGGTGGACGCTCCGCGGACACGGGCAGCGCCGTTCTGGCGCGGTGCCAGGGCTACCCGGCGTCCGGCGGGATCGGTCGGCCGACGATCCATTCGTGACCGAATGGGTCACGCACCCGCCCCTGCCGCATCCCGTACGACTGATCCGCGACCTCGAAAACGATCTCCCCGCCGCCTGCGGCCATCCGTTCGGCGAGCCGGTCGGGATCGCCTGCCTCCACGGTGAGGAGCAGGCCGCGGCCGCCGAGCCGCAGTGGGTCCGTATCGAACTCGTCGGCATCCTTCAGTTGGAAACTCGCCCCGCCGGGCAGGCCGATTTCGGCGAAGACGACCCGCCCACCTGCCTCGTCCCGCCGCCGGAGTACCGCGCCGAAAACCTCGCTGTAATAGCGGATCGCCTTATCGGCGCCCTCGACGACCAGTTTGGGGGTGATCTGTTCGATGTTCATAGACGTGAGTATCGGCTGCTGCGGCACGTACGGGCTTGGAGATTTGTCGCCGGCGGCGTCGCTCGGCCGACGCGGCTCGGCCGGTTGCAGAAGTAATCGCCGGCCGCTCCGTTGCACCGTTGTGCAGCTTCAGAAACTGGCGACCTTGCCGCGGAAATCACTGGGTCGTAGTCCGCGGTGCCGTTTGAAGGCGGCACTGAAACCGAAGGCATCCGCGTAGCCGACGGCCTTCGCGACCTGCGCGACCGTGAGGTCACGATCGGCCAGGAGTTCTTCGGCTTCGTCCATCCGGCATTCGGTGAGGTAGGCCAGCGGCGATTGGCCCATGACGTCGGTGAAGCGTTTGGCGAACAAAGCCCGGGACACACCGGCTTTCGACGCCAGGGTCGCCACCGTCCAGCCCGCGGCGGGTTGACTGTGCATGGCTTCCAGGGCGGGACCGACCACCGGATCGGCGGGGCCGCGGTACCAGCCCGGCGCGTCGGCGTCCTGGCCGTCGAACCAGTCGCGCAGGGTGCACACCAGTGCCCAGTCGAGCAGGCGGTCCATCATGGCTTGGGCGCCGGCGGGGCGGGCGGATGCGTCGGCGGCGATGGAGGCCATCCACGCGCAGGTCTCGGCATCGTCGGTGACCACCAGGACGGGTGGTAACGCGCGTAAGAGGCGTTCGTGGCGGCGGCCCGAGGCACGGTAGGCGCCGACGATCAGCGCGGTTTCGCCCGCGGAATCGTTCCCCCAGCGCCCTTCTCCCAGGGATGCTTCGCATTTCGGTTCCTCGACGAAGCAGGCGATTTCGTATTCGGCATGCGGGAGCGCGACCGAATCGGCACGGTCGGCGAGCAGGAAGGGTTCGCAGCCACGCACTACCGCGGTGTCCCCGGCGGCGATCCGGCGTTCGGTGCCGTCCGGCAGGAGCAGGGTGCCGCCGCCGCGCAGTACGGTCATCATCGTCAGGGGTGCGCGGTCGGCGAAGCGGATGGTCCACGGCGCCTCCAGAACCGCGTGCGTGAGCACGGCACCTTCGGCCCGGATACCGCCCAGCAGTTTGCTCAATGGGTCCACATCATCGAGCGTAGACGAACTCCTATCGAATGTGGACCTTCACCCATAGATCGTCCAGCCGATTCCGGGTGGAATGGAACCGACCGAACAGCCGAGAAATCGGATCACCCTGGAGGATTCCGTGCCGCACACCCCGCTAGAGGACACCGCGACCGCTCGTACCGCACTGGTCGTCGTCGCACACCCCCGACCCGATTCGCTGACCGCCCATATCGCACGGCTCACCACTCGCCGGCTCACCGACGCGGGCTACCGGATCGACCTGCTCGACCTGACCGCCGAGAATTTCGACCCCCGGATGACCGAGGCCGACCTCCCGGATTGGAACAACCGGGAAAAAACGTACTCCCCCGAGGTAGAAAGCCATATGCGGCGCGTCCTCGCCGCCGATGTGATCGTCGCGGTGTTCCCGGTGTACTGGATGCAGGTGCCGGCAATCCTCAAAGGCTGGATCGACCGGGTGTGGAATTACGGGTTCGCCTACGGTCGCAGCAAGCCCCGGCTGGCAGGTAAGCGGATGCTGTGGCTCGGCCTCGCCGGCGCGGCCGACGACGACGAGGTGGTCGGCCTGATGCAGCAGGCGCTGAGCGCCCAACTCGACGACGGTATCGCCTACTACTGCGGCCTGACCCACTCCGCGGTGGGGCTGCTGCCCGGCGCGGAGGAAAAACCGCAGCGGCTGGATGCCGACGGCACCTTGCTGCTGGACGAAGCCCTCACCGGCACCGCGCGCGACGCTCATTACGCCGCGCTGGAGGCCAGGGCGGCCGGTTTCGTCGACGATTTCCTCGCCGGCGAACGGGTCGCAGCCTGAGCCCGGGCCGGACCGCAACCAGCGGGTGCCGACTGTGTGCGGGGTTCCGCATTCGGCACCGGCCGGACCGCGCGACCGGCCTCGCCCCGGAGGGGCCGCCGAAATCACGGCGGCTCATCCGCTCGCGCGATCCGGGCTTCGATGCCCGCGACGATGGTGTCGGCGACCAGCCTCGCGTGCCGGCGCACCGCGGCTTTCCCGAGCGGGTCCGCCGGGGACATCCGGGTTGCCAGCGGGAGGGCAGCGTACGGCGCGGTGGCACCGTGAGCGATGAGGAAGTGTAGCGAGCGCAGATCGTCGCGGTGCAGGATCTTGCGTTGCAGCAGCGGTTTCAGGGGTTCGGCGAGCAGGACCGATATCGGCTGGATGTGCCGGTCGTAGAGGTAGGTGAGGCGGGGGCTTTCGATGGCCGCTTCCGTACTGATCAGGCGCACCACGTCGGGGTATTCGGCCTGTAGCTCCAGGAACCGCACGATTCCCGCGTGGAATTCCTCCAGCGGGGACAGGTCGGTGCGTTCGGGCCGGATCTTCAGCAGGGTGACCGCGTTGGCGAAGATCCAGTCCGCGACCGCGTACCAGAGCGCCTCCTTCGATCCGAACCGCTGGTGGATCAGATTGTGGCTCACGCCGAGTTCCCGGTTGATCGCCGCGACGGAGGCACCGGCGAACCCGTCGCGGGCGAAAACCCGTAGCGCGGCCGTCAGGATCTCGTCCACCGAGGCCGGTGTTTCCCCGGCCGGGGGCCTGCCCCGTCCCTTGCGCGGCCCCCGCGGTTCGGGTGCGATATCCATGGCCGCGATTATATTGACTGCAATCAATTTTTCTGCGACTGTGAGCCCAGCCACTTCGCGCTACGGGGACAAGGGATCGCGGCGGCTCCGCCCGGCGCGCACCCACCTCCGCCGCAGCGCCCGACGAGGACTGGATGCTGCTATGGAATCCTTTGTGCACCTGCGGAAAGGCACTACTCCCGACCGGCTGCACGCCGATCTCGGCGGGCTCAAGGACGATGAGCTGGGGCGCGGTGGTTTCACCGGGCGTACCGCGCAGCTGTATCGGCGCAACGATCCGGTGGGCTACCGCGCGGTGGGTCCGCTCGCCCCGGTGGATGTGCTCGCCGACGCGCTGAAACCCACCGACTCCACGGATCCGGCGGGTTCGCCGCTGCTGTTGTTCTCCAATGCCGACTGCCGGATCTCGCTGAGCCGGCGCGACCGGGAGATGCCGTTCTTCGCCCGGTACATCGACGGCGATCTACTGTCGTTCGTGCACAAGGGTTCCGGGCTACTGGAAACCGAATTCGGTCCGCTGCGCTACCGCGAGGGCGACTGGGTGTATCTGCCGAAGGCGTGCACATTCCGGCAGGTCCCCGACAACGAAACCACTTTGCTCATGATCGAGGCGACCGAGGAGTTCCGGGTACCACCGGCGGGTCCGCTGGGCCGGCATTTCCCGTTCGACCCGAACCGGATGATCGTTCCGGAGCCTGCGGCCATGGACGACGACGGGCGCGACGAATACGAGGTCCGCCTGGTCCACGAGGGCGGCCCGACCTCACTGGTCTATCCGCATCATCCGCTGGATGTGGTGGGCTGGCAGGGCGATAATTTCCCGTTCACGTTCAATATCGCCGACTACAACGTGGTCCTCTCCGATACGGTGCATCTACCCGCCACGGTGCATCTGTTCATGCAGGCCACCGGCGTGTACGTGATGAACTTCCTGCCGAAACGAGCGGAATCGGCACCGGGTACCGAAACGATTCCCTGGTATCACCGCAATGCCGACTACGACGAGATCGCGTTCTTCCACGGCGGCGATATGTACGGCGTGCCGATGCCGCCGGGTCTGATCTCGCATGCGCCGCAGGGCGTGCACCACGGGGCGCCGGAGAAGATGCGAGAGCGGGCGCGGCGTAAGCGTGAGGAGATCAGCCATATCGGCTGGACCACGATCGCCGTCGACACCAGGCGGCGTCTGATCCCCTCTCCGGAGGTACTGGCGAACAACCTCGGCGCGCACTGATACCGCACCGGGCCTCTTCTCCCGCCCGCAGGCAGCCGCGCGTGACCCGGCGCCCGGGTGACGGCGGTGACTCTCGTATCGAAAGACGAAGGCAGGCACTCTATGTCGCACCATGTCGAACGCACCCCGTATGTGATCGCCTACGCGAACACCTCGGGCACCCGGGACGCCTACGGGGGTCTCACCGAAATGGTCACGCTCGATTCGATTCTGGTGAAACCGGCCGGCCTGGACTCGGAGACCGTGCTGGTGCTCATGCACCCGGTCTCCAGCGGCACCTATCTGCCGATCGTCACGTCGCTGGCCAAGGCCGGTCACCACATCATCGTCTGCAACAGCCGCTACCGGGGCGCCGATGCCGCGCTGCTCATGGAGAAGGTGGTGCAGGATCTCGGCGAATGTATTCGTGACGCGAAGCAGCGGCTCGGCTACCGGAAGGTGGTGCTGGCGGGCTGGAGTGGTGGCGGATCGCTGTCGGTGTACTACCAGCAGCAGGCCCAGCATCCCACGGTGACCGCGAGCCCGTCCGGCGACGGACCCGACCTCACCGAGCTGGATCTGCCGCCCGCCGACGCGATCCTGCTGATGGCCGCCCATATCAGCCGCCATCACACACTCACCGAATGCATCGACCCGTCGATTCTCGACGAATCCGACCCCACCCGGCGCGATCCGGAACTGGACCTCTACAACCCCGGCAATCCGAACCAGCCGCCGTACAGCCCCGAATTCATGGTGCGCTTCCGCCAGGCGCAGCACGACCGCAACCGCCGGATCACGGCCTGGGTGAAGGAGAAACTGGCCACCATCCAGGCCTCCGACCGTCCCCAGGACGAATACTGCTTCGTCGTCCACGGCACCATGGCCGACCCCACGGTTCTCGACCCGGCACTGGACCCCAACGACCGCACCCCTGGCGAGTCCTATCTCGGTGAACCGCAGGAAGTGAATATGGGCGCGTTCGGCCTCGCCCGGTTCAGCACGCTGCGCAGCTGGTTGTCGCAGTGGAGTATCGACGACGCCCGCGGTGACGCGGTGGCCTGCGGCCCGGATATCGCCGTGCCGACCCTGGTGCTCTACAACGCGGCCGACAACGTCTGCACGCCCTCGCACGCCCACCGCATCTACCAGGCGCTGGGCTGCGCGGACAAAGAACTGCACGAAATCCCCGGCGCAAACCACTACTACCTGGGTCCGGACCAGCGCGAACCGCTGGCGAAGGCGATCGGGCTGGTCGACGGCTGGCTGCGGGCCCGGGGCCTCGGCCCCACAGAATGAGCGGACAGCACGAGCAACCGCGCCCGGGGATCGACGCGGACCGCCGCCCGCGTCCCGAGCCGCCTGCGTCGAGGACTCGCCGGCACCTCTTGCCCGGCCGCACCGCACCGCACCGCACCGCACCGCACCGCACCGCACCGCACCGCACCGCACCGCACCGCACCGCACCGCACCGAGACGGGAGATAATGCAATGATGGACTCCGCGACTGCCGAGGCAGGTTAGAGGGCCGTAGCCTGAAATAGGGGCCCGACCAGCGGAGATGAACACACGATGAGCGCATCGGCACGGATTTACAGCAGGGTTTCGCGCGACCTCACCAAGGAAGGGCTCAGTACCGCCGCGCAGGTAGAGGACGGCCGCCGCATATGCCAGCAGCGCGGGTGGACCATCGCAGGCGAGTACATAGACCGGTCGGTGTCGGCGAGTGCGTACGGCAAGAAGCCCCGGCCCGAGTACGCGCGCTTGCTGGCAGACCTGCGGCCGGGCGATATCGTCGTGATCCGCGAGCCGAGCCGGGCGACCAGGAAGTTGGGAGAATTCGCCGAACTGCGCGACAAGTGCCGGGCGCTGGGTTCGCCGATCTGTGTAGATGGCCGGACCTACGACATGCGCGACAGCGACGACCGTTTCATGTTGGGGCTGGGGGCGCTGCAAGCCGAACAGGAAGCCGACCGTATCCAGAAGCGCAGCAAGCGGGGCGCTCAGACCAGCCTCAATCTCGGAAGGCCGAACGGAGCGTTGCCCTATGGATATAGAACGGTGTTCTCCGAGACGGGCGCGCGCACATGGGAACTCCACCCCGAACACGCCCCGGTGGTCCGAGAGATCGCCGAGCGCTTGCTATCCGGGCAGACTTGCTACGCCGTCGTGAAAGACCTCAACGCGCGCGGCATCACCCACAGCGGTCGGCCATGGGAAGCCACCGGATTGCGCCGTTTCATCACCCGTCCGGCACTCGCGGGTCTGCGGATTTATCGGGGGCGCATTGCCGATGTGCGGGGTGTCTGGCCGCCGATCCTGACGGAAGACGAACACGAGCGGCTCAAGGCATTGTTCGCCGATCCGGGGCGCGTCCACAACGGCCGACAGAACCGGGCGAAGCACCTACTCAGCGGCATCGGGGTGTGCGGCAAGTGCGGCGGGCCGGTGCGGGTCAAGGACGAGCGGTATCGGTGCGTACTCGGTCACGTGCAGCGCAAACAGGCCGAGGTCGACGAATGGGTTCGGCGGGAGGTGGTCCGGGTGCTGCGGAACTGGCGGGCGAACCTGGCGCTAGAGCTAGAAGAGGAGGAGGACGAGGAAACCGGTGAGCTCATCGGGTACAAGATGCCGGACGACGACGGGACGTATGCGCGACTCATGGGCGAGGCACGACAGCTACAGGCGCGGCTCGACAGCATCAAGGCCGAGGTCATCGCGGGCAGGCTTCCGGCTACCGACCTGTCCGACGCGCGCGCCCAACTGGAACCCCAGATAGAGGCCAAGGAACAGGCGGCGCGGTCCGGGTTGATTCATCCGGCGCTGGCGGTACTCGGTATGGACCTCGAGGCGGCGTGGCGCGGGATGGACCTGGACGAGCGTCGGCAGTTGGTTCGGTTGAGTGTCGAGGTGACCATCTTGCCGAGCCGCCGGGGACGCTTACCGTTCGATCCGGAGTCGGTGCGCGTGGTGTCCCGGCTGGGATGAGCTCACCACGGGATCACCTACCCCAGAACAGTCTTGACAACTTAATGTCAACGTCCATCGGCCGGGGCAATTTCCACCTCCGCCCCACCTCGTCCCGGCTGTTGGGAGGAGGTCACGCGACGCCCTGACCTGCGGTTTTGCAAAATCGCCCCCCATGATGGGGCCAATGATGAGCCCATGATGGGAGTTTGTCGTGATCTTGAAAAACCAGGTCTCACCTGCGGAAACAGGCCGAAATCTGGGTGCGCGACCATCACTATAAGTAGAAGCCCGAAACCCTATGTCTACACATAGGGGGTTTACGGGGTTAGGGGGCTCTCGCCCGTCACTTCGTCTGCGGGACGGTGCCCGCAACGAACGACGGGCGGGCCCGGCAGGAGGCGGCGCACCCAAATAAAAACCGCGCTCCAAGAATCTGCCAGCCCGAGCCGCGCACCAGAACGTGCCGTGCTGGCCCTGTGTGGCGATCTGAGGCTGCGAAAAGCCCTTCCCGGGTACCTGGACACCCCCAAACACTCATAGAGGCTCTCAGGACCCCAAAATCAGAGATAGTTAGCCGAGGTAATGACAACCCGCCTGGTCGCCGGAAGGATTCAAGATATCGGTACCGGGTGGAAGTGTTGGCAGGGAGAAACATTCACAGAACCCAAGGGGAAGGACCAATCAATGCCCTCATCGGATCCCGACTACAAAGCCAAGTGGCATCGAAGGGTCAGCCGCGAAGCCCGCATGTGGCGCGCATTGGTTCGCTACGCGGCCGAGAACCACGACACCCACATCCGCGAGCGCATCACCGAAATCGAGGCGTACGTCTCATGAGCACCTACATCAACGATCAGTTCATTGTCGTACCCCGCCGCCCACCGAACCATCCGGGCGGTGAGTTGTTCACCATCGCCAGCTCCCGCGCACCCAAACTGCTGGTCAACCGCGAAGAGCTCGAGCAGCTGTACGACGCCATCGACCAGGCCCTGAGCGACCGATGAGCTACAACCCAGTAATACCGCCGCACGTGCTCGCCTCGGGACTATTCGAGGGGCGGAACAGGGCGGCGTTCGCGTTGTATGTCGAACTGCTGAGATACTCCGCCGACAAGGGAAGTTACGGCTCCGACGGCAGGTTGACCAGGTCCGATATACGCCGGGCTACGAGCCTCAAGGACACCGCCCGCGCGCTCCGGATCATCGAAGAGTGCGGATTCATCGAACATCTCGGAAACGATGAGTGGCAGCTCGATTGGACCGGGCAGAAGACGGCCGCCGAGCGGGAAGCGTTTCACTGGCACCAACACAAGCGCAGCCACAAGAAGTGCACCGAGGAGACTCTGCCGTGGTGCTGGGAAGTGCGAAGGAAGGCCAAACCCGCTGCCGCGCAGACTAACGCGGATCGGCCGGCCACCTACGAGAACGCTTGGGACGCACTCGAAATCAAGGCCATGAAGAGCGATTGGGTGTCTGTCGGACTGAGCGACAAGCATTATCGAGCCTACGGCAAGGGCGAGAATGCCAAGCTGTACGGGATGGCGGAAGAACTCGCCGAATGGCTTGCTGGCGAGGCCAGCGGGATCGGTGGCACCGCAGCTACCGAATTCAAGGACATTCCCGGCGGTTTCGGCTTCAAGGTCCGCTCGACTTTCGAGGACGCCGAAGGCATGGCATCCAAGCTTCGAAACCGCCGGGCGAGCGCGCTTACAGGCTATCGTCCATAGTTCGAATGGCCTGATCTAGCGATTGCCCCGGTAGTTTGATGAGACCGTGACCACCCCGGCCGTAGGACAATTCGTGTTCCGAACGGTATCCGTGTCCGCCGGGGTGCCCGTAATAGGCGTGGACGTGCCGGATGCTGCCGTAGCCGGATTCGATGAAAAGACCATCGGGAACTGTCACGCTCAGTAAGGGATTTTCGGACATCGAGCTACCTCCGACCGTTCAGAACTACTGGGCAGTAGATGAGATCAGTATACGCCGTACAAACGACATTCCCATTCCGACACAGAAGGTTTCACACATGACAGACACAGACACCCCAGAAGGTATCGTCCGCGAGATCGCCGACCAGGTGCGGTATGAGTCCCACCTTGCGGCGCTGCGAGTAGAAGCCCTGAAACTAGGCGTCATCGCGTACATCGAACGGCACGACCCCGAAGGCCGGGGAATTCCGGCTGGCGTCATCGAAGGCGCGCTGACGGTCGACGGTACTAGCTATTGCTCCAATATCCGCGCGGCACTGTGGGAATTGGCGAATGATGACCGGCTGGTTTCATGGGCGAAGGGGAATCGAACGCTCTACGCTCTCAGGGAAGCTCGCGAGGAAGCCCTACTGCCCGATTTGGACAACGGCATTCCCAAGGGTGAACAGCGGCTGATCGCAAAGATGATCGAGATCAGCAATTGGCTCCAGGAGAACGACCCCGACCGCGCGGGCATCAGCAGCAAGAGGATCGAAGACAACGTGCCAGGCCGGGCGGTGGACATCCGGGGCGCGCTGCACCAGCTTCAGGAAATGGGCTGCGTCACCGAGGAAATCGGCCCGCGCGGTGCCAAACTGCAAGTGCTCCAAAAGCCCTACACCTACACCGGGCCTGAGGACACCGACGCGGAAGACATCATCTTCGGATGACCACCCGAAAACCCACCGCCGCCACCATGGACGCGATCGTCGACCATATATCCCGATGCGGTGGAGAAACATTCGTCCCGACCCACACACCCGAGGCCCGCGCTGCCCTGGCCCGGCTCATCGAAATAGGCATGGTCAAACCAGTTTGGCGCGACGGCCGATTGGTCCACCAGCTTCAGGAGAACCCGAAATGAGCGAGAACCCGCGCCACACCTACGAATACCAGGTTTTTCGCGAGCGTATGCGAGTCCGACTCCCGAATGTCTGCCATGTCTGCGGCGAAGCGATCGACCTGGGGCTATCCGGCAACGATCCCAGGGGCTGGACGCTTGATCACCTGAAACCGTGGGCCACCCATCCGGAACTCTTCTACGACCCGGCTAATTGCAAATCCGCGCACCGGCAGTGCAATTTGTATCGCGGGGCGAGTGGTTCGACTCCACAGCAGAAGCCCAAGCGCAAGCGTACCTGCCCGGATTGTGGCGGAGAGTTGAAGATCAACGTATCCCGTCATTGGGGGCCGTGCCCGTCATGACACCGCTGTTCGCCGAGAAGGTGCGATCCGTTTTATGTTTCGCCATTGCCCATTCGGCGAGTGAAATTCGACTGCCGCAAGACACCCCCATGGGGTATAAAGGGGATAGGTTCGATAGGCCGTCAAGTGAAATTGACACCATCGTCGCCAAGAGGTCACTGACCCACCGGAGATGAAATCCCTATCGACAACAGGGAGGCAATCACCATGGCAGTAACCAAATATCGCGAACGCACCATCACCAGCGCACCACTCGAACTCCGATCCGCTGATATCCACGACGAACACCACGGCCGCAGACTCTTCGGGGTCGTAGCACCGTTCGACAGTCCAGAGATCATCAACGACGGGTACGGCAAATTTCGAGAACGTATCCAGCGCGGCGCATTCAAGCGGACACTCCGAGATCAGGCACCCGAGCGGATTCCGATGCTGTTCGGCCACGACACCCGCTCGGTTCCCGTAGGCAAGTACGAAGCGCTCGCGGAAGGCCCGGAAGGTCTCGAGGTAGACGGGTACATATTCCGATCTCGCGAGGATGTCCGAGAAGCCGCCGAAGCCGGAGTTCTGCAAGCATCCATAGGATTTCAGGTATTGGACGAGGTTTGGATGCTGGACGGCGAGCGCTTGCACGGTGATGCGATATGGCGAAATCTGCGTAACCCGGATGTTCTGGTGGACAGAATTCTGACATCTGTTCGCCTACGGGAAATCTCATTGGTCCCGATTCCGGCTTACTCGAAAACGCATGTTGGTGTTCGCGATACGACGACAACCATTTCCGTAGCCGAGGCCAGATCAAAACTGCTTCGGCTCAGCCTAAGGACTAGAACCAAATGATGTACGACCCTTCACGCCCGCGCCCCTGGTCCGTCCAGGAACTCCGCCACGCCGTGAACACCATGCGCGCCGAAGCTCAGGACCTCATCAGCCGCGCGGACGGCGACAACCTCACCCCCGAAGACTCCGACAAATTCGCCGGACTCGCCGAGAACATCGAACTCGCCCAGTCTGCACTCACCGAGGCCGAGGCCAATATCGAGAAACTGCGCGCGGTAGGTTCCGGCGCTCGTATGTTCACCGAGAGTGGTGATGGTGCCGGGCGGACTGCGAACTATGGCTTTAGCACCGGTCCGAAAGCCGATGCCGATCCGACCCGCACGTCAGCACAGCGCGCCATCGACCACCAGCACAAAGCGAAGCTGCTCACCGCCGAAGAGGCCGAACGCGCGGAGAGCTTGCTCAATGTAGGCCCTCCGGCCGGTCGCAGCTTCTCGGCTCGTATGCTGGCCGTCACCTCGAGCGACGCTTACGCTGATGCTTTCGCCCGGATGGTGCGCGATCCCCTCACCGGTGCAAGCCGATTCACCCCGGCGGAGTCCGAGGCGTGGCGTGCCGCCGGTGCGTTGATGGACGAAACTCGGGCGAGCATGGCGATAGCAACTCCCGGTCAGGGCGGCGCACTGGTGCCTACTCACCTCAACCCGAATGTGGTGCTGAGCAGCGATTCCCACCAGAATGACCTGCTCGGCCTCGCGCGCACCGAAGTGATCAACACCTCCAGTGCCAACTACGCCAGCAGCGACGGGGCGGTGTCGTACTACAAGCCCGAGCTGACGGCGTTCGAGCCCGGTGATCCTGAGTTTTTGCCGCACAACATCCCGCTTCACAAGATCACGACTTGGGTGCGTTGGTCGCTAGAGCTGGAACAGGATTCGGCCTCGAGCTTCCTGCGACAGATCCAGGACATGATCCGCGAGTCCGCGAACGACCTGCTCTCCCACAGCCTGGCAGTGGGTACCGGCGAAGGTGAGCCGTTCGGTCTGCTTCCGAGCCTGCTTGCCGCTGCCGATGACGAACACCCGCAGATCCTCGTGCCCGGCGCGCTGGATGAGGCAGGCCCGTACGCGCTGGAAGACGCTCTCGCACCGCGCTGGTCGGGTTCGGGCACCACTAGGTTCATCGGTTCGAACAAGGCGTTCAACACCCTACGCCGGGTCACCGCCTCCGAAGTCGATGCTCATGCGTTCCCCGAACTCCGCACCGGCAAGCTGCTGGACCGCGACCTCGCACGAGTGAGTCACTTCGCCGATCAGACCGAAACGCCGCTGATCCTGGGCGATCTGAAGCAGTTCCTGTACGTGCGTCACGCGGTGGCTGCTGTCGAGCTCGTGCCTCATGTGATGAACTCCTCGGGCAATCCGTTGGGCCAGCGCGGTTTCGCTCTATTCCAGCGAGTTGGTTCGGACGTACTGGTACCGAATGCCTTCCGCGTGCTGTCCGTCGAGGATGCCCCCGGCGAAGGCGAAGGCGAAGGCGAAGGCGAAGGCGAAGGCGAAGGCGAAGCCTGATATGACCCCGGTGGTGGCGGATTAGACGAAGCAACGCCAAGTGTCAACGTTGCTTGTCCTGGCACCCGCCACCACCGGCCTCACAACTCCATAGCAGAGACTTGCCGTGCAGCACAGTTCGTTGCGGGACCTGTAGCGCGCGGCATCGAGGTCCGGCCGGGTGGTTGCCCGTTCGCGGGCGGGGCCGTTCATCCCCTTTCCTCGCCACCCGGCCGGAACCTCACCCAACAGACCTGAGCAGGGGACGGGCGCGATTCGGAGCCGGGCAGCGTATCCCGAGGCCAATCGCAACGCCCTCTTTGTAACCCTTGCTCACGACCCTTGCTCCCGCGCCACCCGACCGGCATATCGGGGAAGCTTTGCCGAGGCCCTTCGCGTGGATTCCACCTCGAGACGAGCGGACGCGGGAGCAAGGATCACCCCACATCGAACAGGATCGACAACATGCGCATGCGACACGGGATCGCCCGTCTGAGGCATCTGCACGCATTGGCCACCCGCGCCGGAAATACCGCAGCCGCGACCCTGCTGGAAACCTTGATCGCCCGCGAGGTCGCAGCACAGGCCCCACCCAGGCGAGCATCACGGGTAGCAGTTCGTCGGCGCCGGTCGCAACTCAAGGCCATACGCCGCCCCTGAGACGTTCCCGATGCATGATCTGCCCAGGTGCATCGGACACAGCAGAAAGCCCCACAGCTTGTCATCTAGGCCGGTCTGTGGGGCTTCTCTGTGTCTGGCTACTACTTGTCCAGTGCACGCGCACGCATGGCCGCTTTTTCCTGCTCGGTGAACTGCCCATCATCCGTGCAGCGCGCATGCTTGGTACGGCTGGTAGGATCGCCCGTAGGCCCCGATAGTTCGTAGTACACCGTCACGCGCCGAGCCGAGTCGAGCAAGCCCCAGCAATGCAGCGGTACGTTCGATTCGCGCTCCACATTCTCAGCCTTACTCGAGGACCACGCGCACTCCGAGGCCCCGGTGTAGGAGCAATTGGGGGGCGCGGCAGAAGCATCGGGAGCACCACCCAGGACTATCGCACCCCCCAACGCCATACCGCCTACCACTGCCGCTGCTGCCTGTCTGATACCCATTGCCTTGCCTTCCTTGGTTGGTCCTGCTACTACCTGCACAGCGTGCTGCGATCCCCTTGTGCGCCTGCATAGAACCTCACAGTGATGTCCGTTGCCCCATGCTGATAGGTGTCCCCCCAGCAGGCGCCCACCCATCCCTCTGCCCGTGCCGTATGCGCTGCTGCCTCTGTGCACACTGAATCGTCTTTTACTGCACAAACTTTTGGATCTTCTCGAACCGAATAAGGTTCTTCGACAGGATTGAGCAAGCCTGCGATGACGAAGCCTGCCGCGCCGATCAGCCCTGCGGCCACCTTCGCGCCCGTGCTGTACTGCCCACGACGCGGTGATTCGAACGCACCATGTACCCAGTCCCTCACGAGCATCTGGACTAACATCGCTGGCCTCCTTGGCATTTCAACCTGACACCATCAATAATGCCTGGTCAACAGCACTTTTCGGTTGCGCGGTGTCACAAGGACCAGCACGAATCGATCACAGAAAGCAAGTGGCGTAGGACTCAGGCGATCTCGGTCGGACCAGTGGCACACCGCGCGACCTGCACGGATGACGATTTTCGCGCGCGGCCACGGCATGGGGGGGTGTAAAACCGCAGGTCAGGTGGGGTATCTGCTTCTGACGCACGTGAGACTACTTCTCCCCCTGAAGACCAAAAATTTCCCCAGACAGCTGTTTAGGTGGTCCCCCTCTATCCCTCGGCCGCCTAGCCAAACTACGGCAAATCCAAATCGGGATCGAAAGAAACCGAGGAGCGGGCCGCGCTGGTCTGGGCGTTCACGTATGACACCGGGGGCGGGCGGCCAAGAAGTGGCGAGAAGTCGTCAGATGGCGAGGCGTTCACGGAGGACCGGCAGGGGCAGCGAACTTCGGAAAATAGTTTCCGAGGTGAGAGCATCACCGACCGAACACAGCCCCCACGGCGGTAGGAACGCGCTTGCTGGGAGCCGGGATGTCGATGGTTTTCACTTCTGTGTCTTTGGAAGCAGAAGTGCTTTTCGCAGGTGAGGCGGAGGACCGGCAGGGGCAGCGAACTTCAGATGAAAACATCCGAGATCGTCGAGTTCTCCCGGCGGGCGGTAACCGGACTCAGAACCCTAGACTGCCGGAGTCTAGGCTTCCCCCTCTATCAAACCCTCGATTGCAGTACGCGAGCCCACCTGTGCATCCGATCCGCAGTCTCAGCCGCACCCCGCTCGTCGGCCAGCCGCGCACACTCGAGGGCCTCGACAGCCAGCAGTTGTGAGTGGGAGCGGGCCGCGCTGGTCTGGTTCAGATCTGGACCGATCTCCGTTTTTGGCCCCGGCCTGCCCGACTCCGCCCGGCCGATATCGCCGATGCCCGCGAGTAGCTCATCCTCAACATCATCGACGGCCGGGCGGAGTCGTTCGTCTGGTGTGGTCATACCCTCGAGTGTGCGCCGGGTGGCCGGTCAAATTCAAGCAAAACCGCAGGTCAAAGCACGGTCAATCGGCGGGCAAGGTCTCTTTCCGGCCGGACGACGATAGGCTGTTGTCATGGCAGAGGAAACGACCCCCTATGCGACCCCCGCGACAACCGGTGCACTGGACGGTATCCGCGTACTCGAGATCGGCACCCTCATCTCCGGACCGTTCGCCGGGCGGCTGCTCGGCGATATGGGCGCCGAGGTGATCAAGCTCGAACCGCCGGACGCCCCCGACCCGCTACGCACCTGGGGCCAGGCCGAACTCGACGGCCACCATTTCTTCTGGACCGTGCACGCCCGGAACAAGAAAGCCGTCACGCTGAACCTGCGCGAGGACGCCGGTCGCGATCTGTTCCTCGAGCTGGCGGAGAAATCCGACATCATCGTGGAGAACCTGCGGCCGGGGACGCTGGAACGGTGGGGTCTCGGTTATGAGGTGCTGCGGGAGCGCAACCGCGGCATCATTCTGGTGCGAGTGTCCGGTTACGGGCAGACCGGCCCGGACGCGCAGAAAGCCGGATATGCCTCGGTCGCCGAGGCCACGAGCGGCCTGCGCCATATGAACGGTTTCCCCGGCGGTCCGCCCCCACGCCTGGCGCTGTCCCTCGGCGACAGTCTCGCCGGGATGTTCGCCGCCCAGGGCGCCCTGGCGGCGCTGTATCGCCGGACGGTCACGGGCGAGGGCCAGATCGTCGACGCCGCCCTCACCGAGGCCTGCCTGGCCGTCCAGGAATCCACCATCCCCGACTACGATGTCGGCGGTGTGGTCCGCGGCCCCTCCGGCACCCGGCTGGAAGGGATCGCCCCGTCGAATATCTACCGCACCGCCGACGGCAGCTGGGTGGTGATCGCCGCCAACCAGGACACGGTGTTCCGCCGTCTCTGCGCGGCCATGGGGCATCCGGAACTCGCGACCGACGAACGTTTCGTCGGCCATACGGCACGGGGTCGTAACCAGGACGAACTCGACAAGATCATCGGCGAGTGGGCGGTGCAGCGGCAGCCCCAGGAGATCATCGATCTGCTGAACGACGCGGGCGTGATCAGCGGCCCGATCAATACGGTCGCCGAGGTGGTCACCGACCCGCAACTCACCGCACGCGGCATGATCGCCGACCACTACGACGAGCGGATCGACCGGAACGTGAAGGGGCCGGGTGTGATTCCTGTCTTGTCCGCGACGCCGGGGACTATTCGCAACGCGGGTTCGGCGCGGCCGGGTCAGCACAATGAGGAGGTCTACGGCGAATTGCTCGGAAGAACCGCCGCGGATCTTTCGGCGCTGCGGGCGCAGGGCATTCTCTGACCAGCAGCAGGCGAAGTCGGGTCCGATATCGATTCCGTCCGCCTGATGGCACTTGCCTCGGTGACCGAATCGATGCGATCCCTGGCCCCGTGACCCGGCCGGCCGCGCGAACGAACTTGCGTCCGCGGAACCGCTGCGGGCCTGTCAGAGGAGGGCGGTGCGAGGGGCTTTCAGGCCGAGAGCGGTCACGCCGGCGAGTTCGCGGGTGGTGTCGTAGTCGAAGACCACGTGACCGCTCAGTACGTCCACATCGCGTTTCAGGCGTTGCATCGGGTGGTCGGTGAAGTGGACGCTCGCGCCGGAGGCGTGCAGGAGGTCGGCGATGATCGTACGGGATTCGCGGACGATATAGGCGGCGGCGAGGCGGGCCTGGGCGCGGACCGGAACCTGGACGGGAGCGCCGGCGTCGAGTAGGGATTCGATTTCGGCGACCGTATCGTCGAGCAGGCCACGCAACGCGCGCAACCGCACCCGTGCGTGGCCGAGGTGCGCCTGAGCCAGGGGTTTGTCCTGCTGACGGGCACCGCCTTCGTACAGGAGGATGCGGCCTTCGAGGCGGTCGGCGTAGATATCGGTGGCTCGTTCGGCGGCCCCGAGGGCGGGCATCGAGGCGGCGAGGGCCAGGGCGGGAACCAGGGGCCAGCGGTAGGTCGTGGCGTCGTGCACGGTGGCACCGGGGGCCGATCCGCTGTTGATATCGATCGAGCGGACCAGCCGGTGATCACCGACGTGCGCGCCCCGGATCACGACATCGTTGGAGCCGGTGGCGCGCATACCTTCGGTATGCCATACGTCGTCGATCGTGATGTCGGTGGCGGGCAGCAGGGCCAGCGCCGGGTAGAGGCCGTCGTCGGGGCCGCACAGTGCGCCGACCATGATCCAGTTCCCGCCCATGACACCGGTGGCCCAGGACCAGCGGCCGGACAGGGTGATACCGCCGTCGGCAGGGATTCCGCGGCCGGTCGGCGCGAGCGGAGCGGGGCACAGGAACGGACCGCTACCGTACGCCTCGACTTGGGCTTGTTCGGGGAACAGGGCCAGCAGCCAGTTGTGCAGAGTGTAGAAGCCCAGGGTCCAGGCGCTGGAGACGCAGCCGTGCGCCATCCGGCGGATCGGGTCGAGGATGGTGGGGAATTTCTCCTCGCGGCCGCCGAATCGTTTCGGTACGAGATATTCGAGGAAACCGGAGGCCACCGCATCGGCGAGGGTCTGCTCCGGCAGGCGCCGCAATTGTTCTGCGGCCTGCGCCCTTTCGGCCAGCGTGTCGACGAAGTTCTGGGTGATTCCGGGAGTGCTGTCCGGCTCGGCCGCAACCATGATCGCGACCGTAACATACCCAAAAGTATGGAGTGGGCAGCTTCCGGAAACCGGGACTTCGACCGACATACCGCGGTAAATACTGGCATTTACTGGACTTCCCTGGAATCGCACCCTAGATTCTCCCCATGCCCACCGCCGAGGCGCTGGAACAGCGCATAGCCGAGCTGCGCACCCAGGTGCGCCGCGCCGCCGGTTCCGGTGACCGGACGGCGGCACGTCGGTTGCGCGCCGAATTACGCACCGCCGAAGCGGAATGGGACGCGGCAGTTCTCGGAACCCCCGCCCCCGCCGAACCACCCCGGCAGCACTCCGGCGCGGTGCCGGTACGCGAACATGTGCACCGCGCGCTCACCCTGCTGTCGGTGCCGGCCGCCCCGAAACTCGTGCTGGCGGTGCACGAGGCGTTCTTCTCGGGGGATCTCGTCGCGGCCCGGCTCACCAGCCTGCGCCGGGACGAGGAGCGGTCGTTCCGCGCGGCCCCGTACGCCCGCCCGTACTACATCTGCGCGGCCCTCACCACGGATCTGCTGGCCCCTGCCCGCGGACTGCTGGCGGTGAGCACCTGGCCGGCCGCGCAACGTATGGTCGGGCCGCTGAGTCCGCGGGTGGATCTGCTCACCGCCGCGACCCGGCTGGCCCGGCATCTGGCCGATCACGGCGATACCGCTGCGGGACAGCGGGTGCTGTGGCAGCTGGCGGTTTCCATCCCGGGCGCCACCGACGGGGGCGTGATCGACCCGGATGTGGTGCTTGCGGCCGCGGAACGCGAACTCGAGGTGCACAGAGAAGACGACATACAGCAGCGGGCCGACGCCGCGGAGCGGGCACAGCGGCAACTGGCGGATCCCGCGGCGCAATTGTTCGGCACACGGCTGACCGTGGCCGGACGGCGAAGGAACGAGGCCTGAGATGACGCTTGCGCACAAATCCCTGACCAACCGCCTGGACGAGCTGCGCGGTGCAGCCCCCACCAGCCGGCACAATGCCCGGACCATAGCGGCGCTCACCGCGAATCCGGGATGCGCGCGCCGGGCGCTGCTCGACGCCGCGGCAGTGGACAAAACCGTGATCGCCCGCGAATTGGGTTTTCCACCGCACTTCGGCCAGTCGCCGTTCGCGATCACCCGCGGTAACTCGTTCGAGGCGATGGTGAAATCGCACGGCTGCGCCGAACTGCTCCGGCTGTTACGCGAGGAACTGGGGCTGAGCATTCCGGAAGTCGGCTACCACGATCTGGCGACCGTCGGCGACAACGCCACCAACTCCATCCGCTACCAGCGCACGAAACAGCTACTGGGCCAAGCGCTCAGTTCAGGGCAGGGCACCCTGTTCGACCATCCGATGCTGCGTCTGGAGATCGCGGGCGCCACCGCCTATCTGGAACCCGATGTGGTGGCCCTGCAGATCGGCGGGAAGTTCTACGTCGTGGAGATCAAATCGTTCGCGATCGTGGACGGCCAGGCCGACCCCGCGCAGGTCGCCTCCGCGGCCAGGCAGTCGGCGGTGTACGTGCTGGCGATGCGGGAACTACTGCGCGAGCTCGGGTATTCGCCCGACGATGTGGCGCACGAATCGATCCTGGTGGCCGCGCGGGATTTCACGAACCGCCCGGTCGCCGCGAAACTGGATCTGCGTAAACAGCTCGCGGTGATCGGACGGCAGCTGTCACGGCTCACCTCCATCGATTCCCTCCTGGATCTGGTGCCCGCCGGCGCCTCGTTCACACCGGGTGAAGGGCTCTCGGATACCGTTTCGGCGATTCCGTCCCGGTACGCGCCGGAATGTATGTCCAGCTGTGAACTCGCATTCGCCTGCCGCGCCGAGGCCCGGGCGCAGGGGTCGGTGGATACGCTGGGCCGCGGGGTCTGTGACGATCTCGGCGGGATCGACAACCTCGACACCGTACTGGCGCTCGCCGAAGGCACTCTCGAACCCGCTCCGGAGCACGCCGATATCGCGGAGATGCTGCGCCAGGCGCAAACCTTGCGACTCGAGGTCGCGGGATGAGCGGGTCAGGTCCGGCGACGGGAGCGCCGTGTAACCACGCAGGGCCCCCGCTCGGCCTCATCCGGCACAGCACGATCGGGTCTGGCCCGGGGGCGGCAACACAGCGTAATCCGGCATGGCCCTCGCGCATGCACATCGGGCGCAGCCTGGCCCGGTCAGAGCGGGTGGCGGCAGCGCAGCACCTGCTCGTCCGCATCAGCCTCGGCATGAGCAAGTTGGGTGCGGAGGCGGCAACATGAGCGTGCTGAGCGCGCTGGCCAAGGCGACCGCGGCACGGACGGGCCGCGCCGAACCCATTGCCGCCCGGCGGCATTACCACCTCGCGGACCGGCCGCTGGTGCTCGTTCCGCTGCGGTTGGCCGGTGAGGCCGCCGCGCCGCTGGCGGTGATGCTCGGGACCGCGCCGGAGGATTCGACCGTGCTGCTCGTGGCGCAACCGCGCGACCGGATTCTGCGCCTGCGATTCATCGAGCAGCTGGCCGACCGTGTGCTGCCCTATATTTCGGCGTTCTGCGAAAACGCCGAGGAACTGACGGTCAAATCGACCGGCGAAACCTATCTGCGTTACCTGGACGCCCCGCAGCTGCTGGTGCCCAATCTCGGTGGTGTGCAGTTTCTGCGGCTGCTGGGGCGCTCGGTGCGGTTCCATCGCACCGAGGGCGAGAACGCCGTCGCGGAATCGCTGCCACTGCTGGGACGCTGGCTCACCTGGTTCGGCGACCGCTCGGATTTCCCGGGATCCAGTGTGTGCCTGGCCATGACCTCGGTGCTCACCGCACACTGGGCGTCGGGCCAGTCCGCGCTCGAGGATGCGAATCTGGCCGCCCTGCTCGGCTGGATCGACCCGCCCGCCGGGCTCACCGGCGCACAAGCCGCCGCCCTCGCCGAGGACCCGCTCACCTCACCACCCGCCGGTCCCGCCACCGACCCCGGATTCGACAACGAGGAATTGGCGCCGCTGATCGCCGCCTACGACGGCGCGGAACACGAATGGGCGAAAGTCATTGCCACCGAACGACTCGAACAGGCGTTGCGGGGTCAGCTGGAACCCACCTGGCGGCTGATGTGGCGGGCGGTGGAGCTGCTGCGCGAACTGCCCGAGGGCGCGAGCGTGGACCGGCGCTGGACCGACGACCGGTCGGCGTTCTCCTGGTTCGTCTCCGATATTCCGGAGGGCTATCCACAGGCCCGGCGCGACTCCGCCGTCTCGGCGACCCGGCGGCTGCTCAAACAGGAACAGGCCCTCGACACTTTCCAGGCGCAACGAGCGTTCGACGATCCGCGGGTACTGATCGAGTACCGGCTCGCCGGCGAAGCATTCCAGGGCACAGTTGCCGAGTGCGAGCCGGAGCGGCGGGCGAAACCGAAATCGCGGGAGGTCCCGCGGCCCTACGTCTGGGTGCACACCACCGATCCGTTCCGCGGCCGCGTCGGCGAAACCCTGTTCCGGATCGACCGGCCCGCGCAGAAAGCCGAAGTGGTCGCGGTCTCCGACGATGTGGTCCAGCTGGAGCTGGTGAGCGGTATGGGTCAGGGTAAGAACCCGGCCGTGGGCAGTGTGCCCGAAGAGGGCGATCCGATCGGTTTCGCGCGCTTCTCCCCCAGCGGATTCGGTGGGCCGCCCGCCAAACTCCCGCCGCGGGAGGAAACCCCCTGGACGCACGGTGGACCCCCGCCCGATCCGGCAGCCGAACACCAGGAGGAATGGTCTTGACAGCCTCCCGGCCCCGAAGGACCGGGCTCCCCCCTCGCGGACAGTTCCCCACCAGGCGCACGCAACCGAACGTGCGACGCACCAGCATTGTCTGCTCGGCGTCCGGGTAGGCCCGAACCTTGTACGCGGTCCGCACGATCACCGATTCACAGGAGAGCGCAATATGTGTAAGAACGCGGCACCTGCTGTGCACGCCATTTCTCCCCGCCCTGAAGGATGGGGCTTCCTGGCGAGCATCCGGTGAGTACAGCCGACGCGGTGATCGGCGCGATCCTCACCGATCTCGACAACACCGCGCATCGCGCGCTGGTCGTCGATTCACCGCCCGGCGCGGGGAAGTCCACGCTGGTGGTGCGCGCGGCGCGGCAGCTGGCGGCCGCCGACGACGAACAGCGGATGATCGTCGCGCAGACCAACGAACAGGTCGACGACCTCATCGATCGCCTCGCCACCGCCGATCCCGGACTGCGGATCGGGCGCCTGTCGGCCGGCGACTACCGGCCCAGTGCCCGGATCGACCGCGAGAACGTGGATGTCGCCAACCGTCCGGCCGACCTGGAGCGCTGCGCGATCGTGATCGGCACGGCCGCGAAATGGGCCACGCTGGACGAGGGCCGCTGGTCGTACGCGATCGTCGACGAGGCATATCAGATGCGCTCGGATATGTTGCTGCGTATCGCGAACCGGTTCGACCGTGGACTGTTCGTGGGAGATCCCGGTCAGCTCGACCCTTTCGCCACGGTCGATTCCGACCGCTGGGCGGGCCTGTCCTGGGATCCGACCATGAGTGCGGTCGCGGTGATGCTCAACCACAACGACGGTATCCCCGTGCACACACTGCCGGTGTCGTGGCGGCTACCGCCCTCGGCGGCGTCGGTGGTCTCCGCCGCTTTCTACCCGTTCGCCCCGTTCCAGGCCGGAACCCGGCCGGAACAGCGGCGGATGGAATTCGGCACCCGCGGGTTGCGGGGCCCGGTGGACGAGGTACTCGACGAGGCCGCGGCCCACGGCTGGGCCTACTACGAACTACCCGCCCGGCACACCCTGCGCACCGACGCCGAAGCGGTGGCCGCCATCGCCGACCTCACCTGCCGGTTGCTGGAACGCGGGGGTATCGCCCATTCCGAACAGGGCACCCGGGAGATCGACGCGTCCCGGATCGCCGTCGGCACCGCACACCGTGATCAAGCTCAGGCGGTGCGGGACGCGCTGGCTCCGACGATCGCCGCGGAGGTCACGGTCGATACGGCGAACCGGCTGCAAGGCCGCGAATACGATGTCACAGTCATCCTGCATCCACTTTCGGGCCGCCGCGACGCCGGCGCGTTCCACCTCGAGGCCGGACGGCTGTGCGTGCTGGCATCCCGGCATCGACACGCCTGCATCGTCGTCGGCCGCCGCGGAATCGACGAACTCCTGGACGCACACCCGTCCGCCGAACCCGTCTATCTGGGTGTGCCGGTGAAGTTTCCCGACGGCTGGGAGGCCAACCAGGCCGTGCTCAGCCGCTTGGCCTCCCACCGGATCCCGGCGCACTGACAACGGTTCGGCTACAGCGGCAGCGGGCGGATCCAGAAGCCGGCGGGATACACCGGGGTCGAGGTGTTCGCTATGGTCACGCTCCCCATCCAATACCCCGTTGTTGCCTGCGGAGTCAGTGCCAGGCCGAGTGGTGACGCACCGAAGGTCAGGTAGCTCTCGTTCGGGCCGTGCGGGGCCTGCCGGCCGGCGAAACGGTGCCCAGCGCATACCAGGTCCACCGATACCCGGTCTTCGAAGGCGTACACGCGGCAGTTCTGTAGTGGTGTGCCCGAGAAAGTGGTCGGGATGGGGCCCTGTGGTGGAGCGATCACCAGGTACTCCCCCGGCGGCACCACATTCCGGGGAATCCACGGATCATCCTGGGCGCCCGCGGACGCGGAGGCACCGCACAGCGCGGCGACAACCAGAACGAAACCGGCTGTGACAGAGCGGATTCTCATGGAATATCTCTCCTGACGCGTAGCCCGGCAGTTCGCACCTTCGACGTTCCGCGGCAGTAGCCGCCCTGCGACAGGCCCGCGGCACGATCGGCCGGGCCCCGCGATACCCCTGATTGCGCCGCCCGTGCCTACACGGTAGGCGGACCGACGAGCACGGTCCACCAGCAGCGGCTGCAGGGCTCGCCGCCCACCCGGTTCGGCGTCGGCCACCGGAAGGGGTTGCGCTCCGATTGCCATGACCGCGGTGGCAAGGCACCATTGCGGGCATGCGAGTCGTGATCGAGCTTCGCCCCGCCCCCGAACAACTTTCCGCCGCAACCGGTTCGGTGTCCGGGATATCCGCCACCGATCTCACCGGCGAACTCCCGGGATTCGCTCCGGACTCCGGTTTCTCCCCGGTGGCCCTGCCGCCGGGCGCGCGGGCGGCGGGCGATACGGCGCAGCAGGCAACCGGCTCGTACCTCGTGCGCGGGGAGATTCCCGACGGTGACCGAGCCGCCCGCGACGCGCTCGCCGCTGCCGCGGGTGTGGCCGGGGTTTTCGCGGATCCGGTGATCGAACCGGTACTCACCTGCGGTGACGACGGCGCGGTGGGTGACTGGAACAAGGTGGCCGAACTGCTGGGTCGCGCGGAACTCACCGCGGCCGGGCTCACGGGCGAGGGTGTAGCGGTGGCTGTGCTCGATTCCGGGATCGACGCGGAGAAGGTCCGGGAGGCGGCCGGCGGCGAGATCGCGATCGATACCGCGCGCAGCTGGAATCCGGCGGGAGTAACCGGTAAGGCCGGTGAATTCGCCGTGGGGCACGGCACCATGTGCGCGTTCGACGCGCTCATCGCGGCCCCGCGCGCGACCTTCCTCGATATCCCGCTGCTGCAGAGTTCCCGGACCGGCGGCAGTGAGATGGACGGTCTGCTCTCCGATGCCCTGGCTGCCTTCGCGCATCTGCGCACCGTGCTCACCCAGCAGCCGGAGGACCGTCGCGCTCTGGTGATCAGCAACAGCTGGGGCGCGTTCTCACCGCAATGGGATTTCCCGGTCGGCGACCCGGGCAACTATTCAGACAATCCCGATCACCCGTTCAATGTCATCGTCGGATCCCTGGACGCGGCGGGCGCCGATATCCTCTTCGCCGCCGGTAACTGCGGCCGGGACTGCCCGGACGGGCGCTGCGCCTACCCCGAGCGCCCGATCACCGGGGCGAATTCACATCCGAATGTCCTATCCGTGGCCGGTGTGGATACCGGCGGTCAGCGGGTGGGGTATTCGTCGCAGGGGCCCGGCCGACTGGCCGACCGCAAACCCGATATCTGCTCCTACACCCATTTCCTCGGTTCCACCGCCTTCGGCGCGGATGCGCCTGATACCGGGACCTCCGCGGCGTGCCCGGTGCTGGCCGGGGTGGTCGCGGCATTCCGGACGAAATGGCCGGCCACACAGATCCCGCCGGCCCGGCTGCGCGAACTGCTGCACAGCACCGCAGCCGACCGGGGTGGCGCGGGTTTCGATCACGATCACGGATACGGCATCGCCGAACCCCGCGCTCTGCTCGCCGAACTCCAGAAGGCGGCCGCCCGGGCGTAATCTGGATTGATGCCGCTGCTGACCGTCGAACTGCCACCGGGCTCGGTGCTGGCCGATGCATTGCAGGCGCTGGGTCTCGCCGAGGACGAGGTCGACCGCGAATACGGGCTCATCGCGGTCGACCCCGACGCCGGTCGTTTCGCGTTGCGCGTCGGAGCTGCGGCCGCCGCCCGGCTGACAGGTTCGGCAGCGCGGGTATTCGCCGATCCTCCTGTCGGATCCAGCACCCCCGACGAACCCGCGGATCGACCGAAAAACCCCGAATAACCAGCTATTTCACCGATTTTCACGGGCTGTCCCCGAACATATGGGGTGCTGTGACCGGTCACAGGATGTGGTATCCGTTGCTCGTGGAAGGAACACCGTTCGGTCGCTACCGGCTGCTCGATCTACTCGGGGCCGGAGCCATGGGGGAAGTACACCGCGCCTACGACACCGGAACCGACCGACTGGTGGCGGTGAAGGTCCTCGCACGCGAGTTCGCCCACGACGCGGTGTATCGCAAACGTTTCCAGCGGGAAGCACAGGTCGCGGCGCGACTGGCGGAACCGCATATCGTGCCGATCCACGATTTCGGCGAGATCGACGGCCGCCTGTACCTGGATATGCGCCTGGTGCAGGCACCCAACCTGGCGGAACTGCTCGCGGAGCGGGACCGGCTGGAACCCGGCGAAGCGGTGGAGGTGATCGCCCAGATCGCCGCGGCGCTGGATGCGGCGCATGCCGAAGGTCTCGTGCACCGGGATGTGAAACCGTCCAATATCCTGGTCACTTCCAATGGTTTCGCGTATCTGATCGACTTCGGGATCGCCCGCAGCGACGAGGACACCACAGTCACCACCACGGGCGCCGTGATCGGCACCTTCGCCTACATGGCTCCGGAACGGCTCGCGGATGACGAATCCGACACTCGTTCGGATGTGTACTCGCTGGCCTGTGTGCTCTACGAATGCCTGGTGGGGGCCAAGCCCTACCGCGGCGAGAGCATGCAACGGCAGATCGCCGCGCACCTCAACGACGAGCCACCGCTACCGTCGAACGCCGGTGTGCCGCGACCGTTCGATGCCGTGATCGCCAAGGGGATGGCCAAATATCCCAGAGACCGCTACGAAACGGCCGGTGCACTGGCAGCCGCCGCCCGGGCAGCGCTATGGGAACCACCGACGGAAGAGTCACCAGTTCCCGCCGCCGCACCGGTTCCCGCCACCCCGGCACCGGCATCGGATCCGGCCACCCCGGATTCGGCAACTCGAGACCCACGTACTTCTCCCCCTGGCACGCCGGTAAGCCCCGCGGAACCGACCCCGGTGCCGACGGCCAACCCGGCTCCGATCACTACGCCGGACCCCACCCCGATCACTACTCCGGACCCCACCCCGATCGCGTTTTCGGACCCCACTCCGGTTGCGGCTCCGGAATCCACGCCGGTCGCCGCTCCGACTCCGCGGCCACCGTGGCGGGCGATTATCGTGATGTCCGTGCTGGCGCTCGCCGTCGCCGGGACATCGGCGCTGGCCCTCACCCGGGACAACAGCACACTCGTCACCGAAACCCCCGATAAGGCTCCCCCGGCATTGAGTACGACCATCCGCCGGCCGGCCCCCTCCACACCTGGTCCGGTGCCGTCTGGACCGCCGCCCGTCCTCGCGCCGCCGGTTTCGGTCACGGAATCGGCGCCGGTCACGCCGGTGGCGCCCGGTGGGCCCGTCGCGGATCCCCCGCCGCCGGTGTGGACCGAACCCGAACCACACCCCAGTGCGCCACCGCCACCACCACCGGTCACCACGACCCCGCCACCCCCGGTCACCACCACAACCACCGAACCCACCGAATCCGAAACCACAACTCCGGAAACAACCACGCCGACCACGACCGCGCCGGAGACGACGACTCCGGAAACCACGGTGACCACAACCGAAGAAGAAGGCGAGGAAGTAGCGGAAGACGGCAGCGCCGACGCCACCGGCAGCACCATCGCGACCTCGTCTGCCGTCGGGCCGACAGACGGCATCGCTATCTCCCCCTCGGGCGGATCCGCTACGGAAACCACCGCTTCCTCGTCCACCGGGACTGCGGTCGATACCGCCACCCCTTCGCCTACCACCGGAGTCACGGAGGGCACCACCACCCCACCCACCAACGGAACCGGCCGGCAACCCGCCCCGGCCTCATCCACCGACCGCATCACCGCGCCCCCGTCCACCGCAGCCGAATCCCGCTGACTCCGGGGCCAGGATTTCGGACACGCTCACGACCCGGTACTCCGCCACGCCGACCCCGGCGATGTCCGCGCACTGGTTTCCGGTCTACGGTCTGGCCGAACCACGCATGCTCCGCGGCGCCTCGAAACGAGTCGAATCACACAGCACTCACCCGCTGCGCCCGCGCCATAATCGAGCCAGGACGGGCAACGGTGCCCGATACGGGAGGTGGGGATGACCGGCGAATCCAGCGGACAGCAGCGGCGGGCGGTCGTGGTCGGGGCAGGTATCGCCGGACTCACCGTGGCTGTCGCACTGCGGCGGCGCGGCTGGCAGGTAGAGGTCCTCGAAAAGGCCACCGAGGTGGGATCGGCGGGATCCGGGTTGAGTCTGTGGCCCAACGGTTTACGTGGTCTCGATACGGTCGGCGTCGGCCCGGCCGTCCGGGAACAGGCGCTGTCGGCCACCGAAGCAGGGATGCGAGATCCGGCCGGCCGATGGCTGGCACGGACAGACGTCTCCGGAGTCCGCGACCGCTACGGCGATCTGGTGATGATCCACCGGACCGACCTGTTCGAGATCCTGCGCGGGGCGCTCGGAGACGACTCGCTCCGGCTCGGTGCCACGGTGGACGCGGTAGATGGCACCGGCAGCGGTGTCCGGGTCCGGCACAGTCTCGGTACTTCCGAGGCGGATCTGGCGCTCGGCGCCGACGGCATCAACAGCACTGTCCGGGCACTGCACTGGCCCGATGCCGCGCCACCGGAATACGCGGGTTACACCGCCTGGCGGTCGATCGTCCGGCCCCGCACACCCGTAACTTCCGGCGGCGAAACCGTCGGGCGCGGGGACCGTTTCGGTATCGCCCCGCTGCGGGATGGCCGGGTGTACTTCTACGGCTCCGCCACCATGCCCGCGGGTACCGACAGCCCGGGCGGCGAACTCGCCGAGCTCCGCCGCCGTTTCGCCGACTGGCACGATCCGATCCCGGATCTGCTGGCCGCGACCGATCAGGGGACACTGCTGCGGCACGATATCTACGAACTGCCACGGCTCGACAGCTATGTGCGAGGGCCTATCGCCCTGCTCGGGGATGCCGCCCACGCCATGACGCCGAACCTGGGGCAGGGCGCGAATCTGGCCATCGAGGATGCGGTCACCGTGGCGGCCCTGCTCGACCGGCACCGGGATATCCCGTCCGCCCTCGCCGAATACGACCGGATCCGGCGGGCGCGGGTCGAACCACTGCAGCGGTTGTCGCGCCGGATGGGAGCCGCGCTCCAGGTGTCCTGGGCGCCGGCGGTGGCGATACGCGATGCGATCATGCGGTTGACACCCACGGGCCCGGCGCTGCGCGGCTTGGCACCCGTGCTGAATTGGCAACCGCCCAACTGAGTTCTCGTGCAGGGCTCCGCTCCTTCGAGCCTCACCCGGGCCGGCGCATCGAGGGCCGGCTTGACACCGTCGGCGGCCGGGTCCTACACCCATTCCTTGCGCGCCAGGTCCAGGATTACCGGGTGCATCAAGGTGGAGGGTTGCTCGCCGGTATCGCGGCGGTCGGGCGCGAAGACCTTGGCCGCCTGCAGACTCGTCTGGTCGATCGACCGCAGCGGAGCCGGTGGGTCCAGGCGCAGTTCGGGGTCCGGGTCGCGGGTGGCGAGCAGGAAACCCCAATCGCCGAAGCTCGGCACATCCACGTGGTAAGGCAGCACCGTCAGCCCTGACGTACGAACAGTCGCCGCGATACACCAGTAGGAGTGCGGAGCGAAGAATGGCGAACCCGCCTGCACCACCATGGTGGCTTCCGGAGCCAGTACCCGGGCAGCCATAGCGTAGAACTCGGCGGAGTAGAGCTTGGCAATGGAGGTCTGATCCGGGTCGGGCAGATCGACGATCACCGCGTCGTATTCCTGATGAGCGGTTCGCAACCAGGTGAACGCGTCCGCGGTGACCGTCCGGACGCGGGGGTCGGCGAAGGAGTTCCGGTTGAGTTCGGTGAGCCGGGGGTCGGTGCGGGCGAGCTCGATCATGACCGGGTCCAGTTCGACCAGCGTCACGGTGCGGACGTCCGGGTATTTCAGGATTTCGCGCAGAGCCAGCCCGTCACCACCGCCGATGACCAGGACGTTCTCCCGGTTTCCGGCGAGCGCGGGATGCACCATCGCCTCGTGGTAGCGGTACTCGTCGACGGAGGAGAACTGTAGGTCGCCGTTGAGGAACAACCGGGTGTCGCGGGTGCCGAACGGTGAAGCCGATTCGGTGAGCACGATCTTCTGGTATTCGGTCTGGTGCTGCCAGACGATCGGTGCCGCGAACAATGCCTGCTGGGCGGTGGCTTCGAACCGGTCGGCGTAGATATAGCTACCGATCAGGACACCCGCGACTAGCAGGGTGACCATACCGAAGGTCGCTTTGACCAGATGCGATAGATCCGCGCGGAACCAGATGAACACCAGCGCCAACCCGGCCAGCGCGTTCACCACACCCACGATGAGGCTGCCGCGGATCTGCCCGAACACCGGCAGCAACAGGAACGGGAATGCCAGACCACCGAGTAGCGCGCCCACATAGTCGGCCGCGAACAGGTCGGCGACCGCGCTGCCCGCCTCCTGTTTACGGATGCGCTGGAGCAATTCCATCAGTAACGGGATCTCGGCACCCACCAGGGCACCGATCACGCAGGAGGCCACCACCAGCGCCGCGGTGTAGAGGTTGAGCCAGGCATAGGCGGCGTAGAGGCCCAGCACCGACAATCCGCCGACGAGCGCCAGCGCGATCTCGACCGCCAGGAACGCCGGCGCCGCCAGATGCCGCAGCGGTTTCGCGACCAGCGCGCCGATCCCCATCGCACACACCATCACGCTGAGCGTGATCGAAGCCTGGGTGGCGGTGTCACCGATCAGATAACTGCCCAGCGTCACCAGGGACAGTTCGTACACCAGACCACAGGCCGCGCAGATGAAAACGGTGATGAGCAGGGCGATTCTGGGGAACCGCCCAGGCACTCCCGGCTGTTGTAGCCCGGAGTCGGCCGCCACGCCGCCGGGCTCCAGCGGCGGCTGTTCGGCTGTCAGAGTGCTCGCCGACACCTTTACGTGAGCGCGGAGGCGACCACGGCCGCGACCGCGATATGCACCGCGGCGCTGACCCACACCCCGGGATGCAGTTCGTGTTCATTCACCACACCCCGGAATTCACCCGGCGTCGCGAAGTCCAGCAGAAGGAACGCCAGCCCCATCGCGACCAGGCCGACGATCCCGTAGACCGCGCTCGAGATCAGCGCCTGCCCGATCGCCCCGGCCGAAGTCCAGATCGCGGTGGCGACGATGATGCCGACACCGAGCATATTCGCCGCGACCAGCAGGGCGGCGTTGCGATTGCGTTCGATCCAGATCTGGTGCCGCAGGTTACCGGGTGTGAGCACATCCACCAGGACGAATCCGAGCACCATCAGCACGATGCCGAGGCCGGAGTAGGCGGCCGCGGCACCAGCGGCCGCGGGCAGGTCTTGGAGCATTGTTTCCTCCTGGAAGGGGTCGATAGGACGCGCGGCGGAGCCTATTTTCCGTCGCCGGAACCGCCGCCGCGGAAACCGCTGTTATTGCTGGGCCAGCCGAAGACACTGACAAAGGCGTGGTGGCGCCGGTAACCGTTGCGGTAGTCGTCGACCAGGATTTTCGATCCGGAACCGTACGGGGAGATCGCGATGATGTCGTCGCGATACTGCAGGAATGTCGCCGGTCCACTCGTACGCCGGTCCAGCGGCCGCGCCGCCTTGGTGATCTCGTCGGCGACCGCACCCGGTTGTTTGTTCGCGGTATAGGCGCGGCCGTTGTTCTTCTCGTCGAGGTTGGCGGCACGGGTGTAATGGGAAGTGATGTAGGAGCGCGCGCCGTCACCGTCGTCGGACCCACATCCGGACAGCACGCAGGCGAGGATCGCGCAGACGGCAGCAATCACCCAGGATTTACGACTCACAGAAAACCTTCCCCCGTCTGGTACCCAGCCCGTCCGGTAATGCACCTACTCAAGACGGCGACTGCGGATAAATCATAATCGCACTGCGGTACAGAACCTGTCCGATTGCCGCTTCCTTCTTCCCCGAATCCCCGAAATCCTCGAACGACAGGCGAGTTCCGTCCTCGGCGAGATAGTCGTAGTAGGCGACCGTCCCGGAGGGGGTCAGCCCGGTAGTCGCCTCTCCGACGTAGCGGGCGGTACCCGACTCCTCCAGCCGGAACCGTTTTCCGTCGTGCTCGAGCTCGTCACCGCCGGGCGCCGGGATACCCGGCGTCTCCGTCCACAGCACCAGCTCGAGCTCGGGGTCCTCCTCGACCGACAGCCATTTGCGGATCCCCTTGGCGTTGTCCAGCAGATGCTCACTCCACTGGTAGCCGCCCTCCGTCAGCCGCAATGAGCCTCGCACGGTGTAGGTCTCACCGAAGATATCGGCGATATCGCCGGCCTTCAGCGCTCGCGGGTCACCGCGCAGAGCATCAGAATCCTTGTCGGCGAACGGGTCGACCGGTCCGGACGGCGCGGCCGGCTTACTCCGGCGCTGCATAAGCAGGTAGACGACTATGCCCGCCAATACGAGCACAACGACCAGCACGACGATCCACAATGCGGTGATGGCTGCCTCCCTCCGGCGATCTCAGCGGAGACTAGCATTCCCACCCCCGCCTCGCCGCTCACCGCGGTGGACTGCCCTGGGCGCCCGGTTTCGTCGCCGTCGATACCCCTGTCATATGGCGGCCGGCGATATATCGGAGGTCGGTGAATCCGGCCGCGCGCAGCGACGGGGTGTAGCGCCGGATATCGACCTCCTCGAACGGATCGGAGTCGTGGTGGCGGGCCGAGCGGCTGAACAGGAACCGCATCCACGCCGTCGGGTGGGCGTCGGCGAGCAGCAACCGGCCGCCCGGGCGCAGCACTCGCCACATCTCGGCGATGGCCGCTTCGCGGTGCTCTTCGGGGATGTGGTGCATGACGAAGGTGCACGTCACCACATCGACGGAAGCATCGGGCAGCGGCAGTGCCTGCGCCGGCGCCTGGATATACCGGTGGTTCGGGTGCACGTCGCGGCGGCGGTTGTAGTCGATCGCGGCGGCCGACGGGTCGATCCCGGTCACACTGCCCTGCGACCCGGCCTTCTCGCCCAGTGCGCGCATGAGTTTTCCGGGGCCACACCCGATATCGACGACATCGTCCCCGGGCCGGGTGCCGCTCGCCCGGACCAGTTCGGCGAGCAACCGGCGATGCCGGCCGAGGAACCATACGGTGGTGAACAGGTTGTATCGCCGCATCCCCTCGATGATCAGGCCCGTATCGGGCGCATCAACGAACATCGGGCTGCGGGTGTGCTGATCTGATGTCATGGGTCGATCGTCGCCACCGCGTCCGCTGTCGACCAGAATCAGATATGCCCGATCCGTCCGTTTCCGGACAGGTAGGGCGGAACTGTCCACCGAGGAAGACCTATGAGCACCCCTGACCGCAGGGTCCGGCGCACCCGGGAGACCCTGCATCGTGCCCTCATCGAGCTGATGATGGAGCGCGCCTACGACCGCATCGGCGTGAGCGATGTGATTGCGCGGGCGGATATCGGGCGCTCCACGTTCTACGCCCATTACCGGGACAAAGACGATTTGCTCGTGGTGAGCTGCGGTGAACACCTGCGCCAGGAGATCGCCCGCTCGTCCGATCGCGGCCGCTGGGCACCGGTGCGGGTGATGATCGGCCTGGCCGCGCGTTTTCCGCAGGTCTACGAGCCGTTGATCGGGCCGAAGGCTTCGGTGACGGCCCTGCGCGGGTACCGCAGCAGTGTGGCCGCCATCCTGCGCGAGCACCTCGACGAGCAGTCCGGCCCCGGCGCCGACGACCTCACTGTCACCACACTGTCCTGGGCGCTCGTCGGCCTGCTCACCGCGGTCACCGACCGCACGAACCCGGTCGCGCCGGAACTCGCCTGGCGCCGGTTCGAGGCGATCTGTCGCGCCGGGTCCTCGCAGATCGAAGGCGGTTGACCACGGCCGAAGCGAACGCACGGACCCCCGCATACCGACCTCCGGCTCGGCTGTTCGTGCGCGCTCCGCGACCCGTGCCGCATATTGTCGCCCGATCGGTTCGGCGACCGTATTGTTTCGGTGATGAGCACTGTCCAGGACCGTGGCCCGGTGTTCGGCGGGGTGAAGATCGGCCGCCCCGCGACCGGCGCACTGATCGATGCAGGGTATCGGACGCTTGCCGATCTACCGGAGCACCTGGACGAGTTGCTCGCACTGCACGGCGTGGGTCCGCGGGCGGTGCGGTTGCTGGATGCGGCGCGGCGCGGCGAACCCGCCTGATATCCGTCACCCCGCCCGCGACGGCCGCGGTCGGCCTGGACAGCCAGAGCCGGTCAGTCGCCGGAGTGGCGGCCGAGGTCGGGCCAGGGTGGCCGGCGCAGGATCGCGAGGCTGGTGATCACGGCCGCGAGCAGGCCGATCAGCTCGCCCATGAGCGCGATCCGGTTGATATCCACGGCGGGAACCCATGTCGCGGCGCCGTCGCGGACGACGAAAACCCCGGCGGGCCGCATCACCGGGCTGACCACGCCGCGGCGGGCGACGGTGATGACGATCGCGCCGTCGGCGGTCTCGAACGGTTCACCGTAGACCGGTGCGGGTTCGGCCGCCGTGAATCCCAGTCGCTCCCGAATCGCCATGCCGTGCGCCCCAATCGCTGTTGGCCGGTATCTGCCGCCACCATCGTGCCGGTGCGGCGAAGCCTACGGCCCGGCCCGCCCACACCACGGGATTTCGCTGCCGCAGCATTCAGTGCCCACGGCGCGGGCGACGGCGGATGGGAATGCCATCGGTTCGGGCCCGGGCGGCCGCCGTGTTGCGGCAGCGTATTCCCTCGGGGCAGTTGCGGTACTTCCCGGATTGCCGGTGACGGCCGTCGGGCACCGCGCCGAACTACAGACCACCGGACAGGCCGCCGAAGGCAGATGCGGAACCATCCGCACCACCCCTCGTCCCCTCGGCCGGCCTATCCGGTTGGCTGTCCACCACCGTCAGACACTCCACTTCTCGGGATGCAGATGATGCTGGACGAGCGCGTTGGCATGCCCGTGACCGAAACCGTGCTCCGTCTTCAGGAATTCGACGAGCTCCTTGTGCGACGACACCCCGGAATCGCGCAGGGTGTTCTTCCACTCCTCGATACTGCGGCCGTACTTCGCCTCGATGGACGGGAAGTAGGACGCTGGGCCTTTCGGCTGTGCCGCCATATTCGGTCTCCTTGTTCCGCACGACGTTCCTCGCATAGGACGGCACCTCGATCGAAAACTCGTCGAGGAGCGAGTTGTGACCCCGAACACATATCGCTGTGGCACCGGCATTCACTGGTACAGGCGCAGCATCGCGCCTGCCAGCTCCCGGATCCGTTCGCGCGCCTCCGGTGGCCCGGTGACGAGGAAGTCGTCGGCGAACTGCAGAAGTTGCCGTACATCCTCGACCACCCGGCACGCCACACCGATGGACACCCGGCCGTCCGCCTCCGGCGACAGGACCGTCAAGCGGGTTCCGAGGATGCGTTTCGCGCGTTCCAGCTGACCGGCGATCAGCTCACCCTCGATCCGGACGGCTCCCGCGGTTTCCCAGCCCACCGACAGTTCCGCGGCGACTGCCTGCAAGGTCGCTCCGGGCCGCAGCCGCCGGGGCGTGCGCAAGGGGCGCCAACCGGCGACCCGTTCCAGCGAATACAGGCGCGGCATGGCCGCATGGTCGGCCACCAGATACCACCGGCCGCCCTTGGCCAGCAAACCGTAGGGGTCGACGATCTGCCAGGCCGGTCCGGCCTCGTCCGACCGGCGGTAGTTCACCCGCAACCGGACACCGCGCCGCAGGTCGCCGAGTAGTTCCGCGGGCCCGATCCCCGCACCGGGCGGCCCGAACCAGGGCCGGTTGTCCGTGGTGACCACCGCATGCACCGGCAGCAGATTCTCCGGCCGTGTCCGTCCCGGCGCCACCTTGCTCCTGGCCCGCCGGCTGTCCACCCCGCCACCGAGCTGGTCGCGCTGCGCATCGTCGAGACCGGACAACGCGAGATGGTCGCGCTCGGCCGGGGTGAGCCGGGCCAGGTCCAGGGCACCGCCGGGCAGCAGTGTGACTCCACCGCCTCTCCCCTGCCGGACCAGAATCGGGAACCCGGCGTCCTGCAGCCATTGCACGTCCCGGAACACCGTCCGCACCGATATGCCCAGCTCCGCCGCCAGATCTGTCGCTATGACGGTTTCCCGGGACTGCAGGAGTATCAGCAGGGAGAAGAAACGATCGGGCGTCATACCGGAACATTCTTCCGAAAACCTGCCGGAATCTGTCAGGTATGGAAGCGAATCTCGTCTTGTCCACAACGACGGCAAGAGGAGAACATCCCCATGACCCCACCGAACATGTTCATCGTGTACGTCCGCGACGCGGCCGCCGCCGCCCGCTTCTACGGCGACCTGTTCGAGATGAAGCCCGTATTCGAAACCCCGCGCTTCATCGCCTTCGACCTCGGCGGCGGCATCCAGCTCGCCGTGTGGAGCGGCGTCGAGGAGGGCTTCTCCTTCACCGGATCACGCACGAGCGAACTCTGCCTGGCCCTGCCCGGCGGGCCCGAGGAGATCGACAAGCACTTCCGGAAGTGGGTCGGCAAGGGCGTCGATATCGTCGCCGAACCCTATGACGAGGTCTTCGGCCGCACTTTCGTGGTCGCCGACCCCGACGGCAACCTGATCCGCGTCGCCCCGGTGGACTGAGACCCTCGAGTGCGGGGCCGCCGAGCCCCGCACTCGGCACGGGTTACGCCCGTGGGTCCACTGTGTTCCCGCAACGGCATCGGGTGCGAGAACATCGACGGCGGTGCCGACCGGCCCGCGACATTGCACGAGACGCGGTGATTCCGCTCTGCTTTCCGTTTCGCACTACTCTCGTTCTCCAGTGCCGGATTCCGGTTCCGGCCGACGCGAGGGGGTCGCCGATGCGACATGTGCTCAGAGGCGTGGTGCTGTCTCTGCTCCTGGTACTCGCCGGAGTTACGCAGGCAGGCGTGGCAACGGCGCAGGACCCCGGCCGACCGGTGGTGAAAGTCGGTACCGAGGGCACCTATCCACCGTTCTCGTTCCACGATCCGGGCGACCGGCAGCTCACCGGCTACGACATCGAGGTGGTCCGGGCAATCGCCGCCCGGGCCGGCTGGGAACTCGAATTCGTCGAAACACAATGGGACGCGATCTTTCCCGCCCTGGATTCCGGGCGGATCGATATCATCGCCAACCAGGTGTCGACCAACGACGAGCGCCGGGCGAAATACGGGCTGTCCGATACCTACACATACTCGCGCGGCGTGATCGTCCGGCGCACGGGCGACGAGCAGATCCGGACGCTGGACGATCTGGCCGGGCGCACCACCGCGCAGTCGAGTACCAGCAACTGGGCGCGGGTCGCCCGCGACGCCGGCGCAAACGTCGAAGCGGTCGAAGGCTTCGCGCAGGCGGCGGCGTTGCTCACCCAGGGCCGTGTCGACGCGATCGTCAACGACAACATCGCCGTGCTCGATTACCTGGCCAGTACCGGGTCCACCGATATCGAGATCGCCGGCGATGCCGGCGCGGAGACCAGCGAACAGGTCCTCGCCTTTCGTAAGGACGACGCGGCGCTGCTCGACCAGGCGAACCGGGCACTCGCCGCACTGGCGGCCGACGGAACACTCGCCGCCATCTCACAGAAGTATTTCCGTGCCGATGTCTCGGTACCGGACGGCGGCACCGCCGACCTGTCGGAAGGTCGCGGCTCCCGCAGCACGTGGGAGGTGCTGCGCGGGGCGGCGTGGCCGATGTTCGCCGGCTTGGTGAAGGTGACGATCCCGCTGACCGCGCTGAGCTTCGCCATCGGCCTCGCGCTGGCGCTACTGGTCGCGCTGGCACGGATATCGTCCTATCGGCTCCTTGCCGCGCCGGCCCGCGCATTCATCTCCATCATCCGCGGCACACCACTGCTGGTGCAGTTGTTCATCGTCTTCTACGGGCTGCCACAGATCGGGCTGAAGTTCGACCCGTTCCTCGCGGCGGTGATCGCGTTCAGTCTCAACGTGGCCGGCTATGCGGCCGAAGTGATCAGATCGGCGATTCTGGCGGTGCCGAAGGGACAGTTCGAGGCCGCGGCGACGGTCGGTCTCGGGTATGCGCAGACCCTGCGCCGCATCATTCTCCCGCAGGCGACCAGGACAGCAGTGCCACCGCTGTCCAACACGCTGCTCTCACTGCTGAAGGACACATCGCTGGGTTCGGTGGTGCTACTGACCGAGTTGTTCCGCGAGGCCCAGCTCGCGGCGGCCGAGAGCAACGACTTCCTCGCCCTGTACACGTTCGCCGCGCTGTACTACTGGTTGATCTGTGCGGCCCTCTCCGCCGCCCAGAAACGACTGGAGACCCGACTCGACAGGTTTGTTGCCACATGACCGACAGCACTGAGCACAACACCGAGCCCGCCCGGATCCGGGTCAGCGGCCTCGAGAAGTCCTTCGGCGAGCGGCAGGTGCTGCGCGGCCTCGACTTCGAATCCCGGCGCGGCACCTCGACCGTCCTGCTGGGCCCCTCGGGGTCGGGCAAGACCACAGTGCTGAGGTCCCTCAATGCACTGGATATCCCGGAACGCGGGGTGGTCGGCATCGACGATGTCGAGATCGACTTCGCCCGGCTTCCCCGCGGCCGGGCGGGGCGCCGGGAAGCGAGCCGCCTCCGCGCCCAGAGCGGAATGGTCTTCCAGTCCCACAACCTCTTCCCGCACCGCACGGTGCTGGAGAACATCATCGAAGGCCCCGTCGTCGCCCAGCAGCGGCCCCGGGACGAGGCCGTCGCCGCAGCCGAGGCTCTCCTGAAGCAGGTGGGGCTCGGTGACCGCGCGGACGCCTACCCCTTCAAGCTTTCGGGAGGCCAGCAGCAACGCGTCGGAATCGCCCGCGCCCTGGCCCTGAAACCCCGAGTGGTGCTGTTCGACGAACCGACCTCGTCGCTGGACCCCGAACTGGTCGGCGAGGTACTCGCGGTCATCAAAGACCTCGCCGCACAGGACTGGACGATGGTGATCGTGACCCACGAGATCCGATTCGCGCAGCAGGTAGCGGATCAGGTCCTGTTCCTCGACGAGGGCGCCATCGTCGAGCACGGCCCCGCCGGCCAGGTGATCGGCGACCCCCGCGAAGAGCGGACACGCCGCTTCCTGAAACGCGTCCTCGACCCAGGTTAGACCGGCCGCACCACGGCGATCGCTCGGCGCAGCTACACGGTTCTATAAGCCGGCCCCGGGCATGGGTCTGCTCGCTCCCGTTCCCTTGTAAGGAGACCGTCCACGCGTAATCCACTAGAAGAGTTCAGGTGTCGCCGGTGGCGCATCGTCGAGGAAAGAACTCACCATCGGCACCAAATGCCGCCGACTCCCCGCTGATACCGATATGCCGGGGGCGCTTGCGGGCATCGGCGCCGAACGAACTCTCCGACGACGAATACCAGTCCATCCTGTTGGGCCGGCTCGACCTCGACCATCGGCAGCCTGCGGCGCTGCGCCGCGATCGCATCCAGTTCACGAGTGGCGGCCTTCTCCCGCTTCCGCAGGTCGTCGAGCGCGGTCTGCCATGTCTGCCGGTCGACGATCGGCGGCAAAGCGCCGACAATGTGCTCGGTCTGTTTTCTCCCGAAGTCCGGATATATCTGCTCTGGAAGTGATGACCGGAGCCGCGCACAGAAATCATCGCTCTCGCGGGCGCGGAAGGAGACATCGATATCGGCGGGCCGGGCGATCCCTCGCAGCGCATACCGATGGCCTCGGCCAACCGTGCTCGCGACACCTATGTGCTTCTGTGGGCGGATACAGACGAGTCCACCCGCCGAGTGATCTCGCGATCACCGAGCGGGTGGACTCGAAACCTTCTACTGCTTACCCACTTGCGTACCGGACGCCGGCCGCAGGGGCGCAACCGCAGGTCGGGATCACACGTCGAAGTACAGCTCGAACTCGTACGGGTGCGGGCGCAGGTTCACGGGGGCGATTTCCTGCTCACGCTTGATGGTGATCCAGGTTTCGATCAGGTCCTCGGTGAAGACGTTGCCTTCGGTGAGGTACTCGTGGTCGGCCTCGAGGCGGTCGATCACCGATGACAGGCTGGTGGGGGCCTGCGGGATGTTCTTGGCCTCCTCCGGCGGGAGCTCGTAGAGGTCCTTGTCGACCGGGGCCAGCGGCTCGATCTTCTTCTTGATGCCGTCCAGGCCCGCCATCAGCATGGCGGCGAAGGCCAGGTAGGGGTTACCCGAGGAGTCCGGCGCGCGGAACTCGATGCGCTTGGCCTTCGGGTTGTTACCGGTGACCGGGATGCGGACCGCGGCGGAGCGGTTGCGCTGCGAGTACACCAGGTTGATCGGGGCCTCGTAGCCGGGGACCAGGCGGTGGTAGGAGTTCACGGTGGGGTTGGTGAACGCCAGCAGCGACGGGGCGTGGTGCAGGATGCCGCCGATGTAGTGGCGGGCCAGATCCGACAGTCCGGCGTAACCGGCCTCGTCGTGGAACAGCGGCTTGCCGTCCTTCCACAGCGACTGGTGGGCGTGCATACCCGAGCCGTTGTCACCGAAGAGCGGCTTCGGCATGAAGGTGACGGTTTTGCCCTCGGCCCACGCGGTGTTCTTGACGATGTACTTGAACAGCTGCAGATCGTCGGCCGCGGCCAGCATGGTGTTGAACTTGTAGTTGATCTCGGCCTGACCGGCGGTGCCGACCTCGTGGTGGCCGCGCTCCAGCTCGAACCCGGCGTTCTGCAGGTTGGTGGAGATCTTGTCGCGCAGGTCGACATAGTGGTCGTAGGGGGCCACCGGGAAGTAGCCGCCCTTGTTACGGACCTTGTAGCCGCGGTTCGGGCTGCCGTCCGGGTTGACCTTCGCGCCGGTGTTCCAGGAACCGGAGATGGACTCGACCTCGTAGAAGGCGCCGTTCATCTGCGAGTCGTAGCGCACCGAGTCGAAGATGTAGAACTCGGCCTCGGCGCCGAAGAACGCGGTATCGGCGATACCGGTGGACCGCAGGTACTCCTCGGCCTTGCGCGCGATATTGCGCGGGTCGCGGGAGTAGGCCTCGCGGGTGAACGGGTCGTGCACGAAGAAGTTCATATTGAGCGTCTTCGCCGCCCGGAACGGGTCGATCTGCGCGGTGCTGTAGTCGGGCAGCAGCAGCATGTCGGACTCGTCGATGGACTGGAATCCACGCACCGAGGAGCCGTCGAACGCGAGGCCCTCCTCGGCGAGGTCGGCGGTGAACGCCTTCGCCGGGATGGAGAAGTGCTGCTGTACACCGGGCAGATCGCTGAATCGGATATCGACGTATTCGACATCCTGATCCGCCATGTACTTGATGACCTCGTCGGCCGTGCTGAACGTCACTTAGCTCTCCTTACGGATAGATCCCAGCCAGTATCGAGTGCGGGGCGTCGCGATCCGACGGTATGGACAGGGTGTTTCCCGGCCGTCAAGGGTTTGTTTCGCCAGTGTTACACGTGCCGCACGGCACGTGTCTTCGGCCACGCCACGGACATTACCGCGCTCCATACTGTCCGCACAGTCTCGCTGGACCGGTATGCAGGACATTGTGCACAGCAACCGCCCGATATGCCGGAAACGGCGAGGCCTATCCTGGGGTTCATGGCACGTGTTACCGGATCCTGGCTCACCGGACCCACCGAGACACCGGGCGATCCGGAACCGAGCGAATACGCGGGCGAACATATCGGGCTTCCGCGTACCGGCCCGGGATCGCTGGTCGGGATGGCCCGGCGGATCACGGCGATGGCCGTCGACTGGGTGATCGCCATGGGTATCGCCGCGCTGATCGTGCGACCGAACCCGGACCGGATCATCGCCGAGACCGAGCTACCGCCGGGCGTCGCCGAACCCACAGCTTTCGAAGCCGTATCGGGGGCGCTGAGCACCCCGACCTGGATGGTGTGGATGGTGATCGGACTGGTCGCGGTGGCGCTCTTCGGGTTCACACCCGGGCAGTACTTCCTGCGGTTGCGGGTGATCCGGATCGACGCACCCGTGCGGGTCGGTTTCGTACGTGCGCTGGCCCGGCAGATTCTGCTGACCTTCGTGGTGCCGGCACTGTTCACCGATGGCGACGGGCGCGGAATGCACGACCGGGCCACCGGCACCGCGGTAGTGCGTACGCGCTGAACCCTGTCTACGACGGCGCGGGGTTTCGGGGCCCTATGGGTCTCGCCTTCACTCCCAGCCCGGGCCGCTGATTGCTCGTGGTGGTGTTACCCAGCTCCCAGCAGGCACTCCGCGTCCCAGCTCCGGGTAGACCCTTCGCCCCAGCCCTGACAGGCACCCGGTCCCAGCCCGAATGGTCCGCGTGTGGTTCGGGGCCCGTCTCGGGTCTGGACTGACGGAGCGGGGGCGAAGCGGCGGAGGAGCGGAAGATTCGAGACCCATCAGGGCCCCGAACCCGCGCCGCCGGAGGCGGCGCCATAGACACAGCTCAGCGGCGGCGGATGGTGCGCTGCATACCGCGCATCTTGGCGTTGGTCGGCATCGGCCCCTTCGGCATCGCCGGACCGCCGCGGGCGCTCAGGGCGCTGAGCCGGCCTTCGATCTGATCCATCCGCTTGGTGTCGATATTGCGGGGCAGCTTGGTGAGGTAGCGCTGTAGTTCCTTGAGCGGAACCTGGCCTTCTTCGTTGCCGACCATCACGTCGTAGATCGGGGTGTCGCCGACGAGCCGGGCGGTGCGCTTCTTCTCTTGTGCGAGCAGCGTCCGCAGCCGCTGGGGGGAGCCCTCGGCCACGAAGATCACGCCGGGCAGCCCGATCACCCGGTGCACGGCATCGAGCTGGGTGGTGGCGGCGACACCGTTGCTGACCCGCCATTTGCCCTGCAGGTTGTCCAGCACCCAGGCCGCGGCCCCGGCCTGGCCCTCGGCTTTGCCGTAGACGGTTTTCTGGACGCGCCGGCCGAAGATGATGAAGGCGAACAGCACACCCAGCAGCAGGCCCAGGGGCAGCAGGAACCACTGGACGTCGAAAAGGAAACCGATCCCGAACAGCACCAGGGTGGTGATCACCACGGCGCCGATCATCAGCGGCAGCAGCAGCTTGTCCTCTTTGCGCTGCATCTGGAACGCCTGCCAGATCTGCTGACGACGTTCCTTCGACTGCTGTTTGCGCGCCGCTTTCGCCGCGGCCTTCGCCTCTTTGTCGGGCTTGCCTGCTGCCATGACCCCCACAATAATGCCCGCACCCGGACCGCCGGTCACGGGACGGGCAAGGCATTCGGGCCGGTCGCGGCATCCGCCCACCTCGCCACCGGATCGGCGGCGGCGTTCGGGCCCCGCACGACCGGCAGCACGTCACGGACCACACCGGATGACTCGCGACACTGCCCCGCGACCCTGCGCGGGCGTCGCCGGGTCCCCGCTCAGCGAGCCGATTCCGGCACCTCCCGGCAGTGCCGGGACGCCGGGCAACCGGGCGAGGACAATACAGGGATGTCCACCAACCTCGAGGCCCGTCCGTCTTCCGGCGACCCGGTCGACGACGCCACCGCGGAACGGCTCGCGGTGGCGCTGCGCTGTGTCACCGTGTCCCGTGAGGAGGGCGCCGGATCCGGTGCGAAGCCGGACCCGGCCGCGGCGCAGGCTTCGCTCGATACGGAGTTCCGCCGGCTCGGCGCCCACCTGGAAGAGTCCTTCCCGCGAGTGCATGCCGAACTCGAACTGGAGAAGTTCGGCCACAGCCGGCTCTACACCTGGCGCGGGGTCGACGACACCCGGACCGCTGCCCTGCTGCTGGCGCACCAGGATGTGGTGCCGGCCGACGAACCCGGCCGCTGGACCCATCCGCCGTTCGCGGGTGTGGTGGACGAGGAGTTCATCTGGGGTCGCGGCGCGATCGACGACAAGAGCCGGGTGCTGGCGATCCTGGAGGCCGCCGAAGCCGCGCTTGCCGCCGGGCTGCGGCCACGGCATACCGTCTACCTCGCCTTCGGCCACGACGAAGAGGTATTCGGCGATACGGGTGCGGTGCAGATGGCGGGCCGGTTGCGGGAACGCGGTGTGCGGGCGGATCTGCTGCTGGACGAGGGCGGTGTGATCACCGACGGGATCGTCCGGGAGGTCCGGATACCGGTGGCCACGATCATGGTCGGTGAGAAGGGCTACGCCACGGTCCGGCTGTCGGTCACCGATACCGGCGGGCATTCGTCCATGCCGGGACGGCAGACGGCGATCGGGCGGCTGGCCCGGGCGGTGAGCCGGGTGCAGGATCATCCGATGCCGCTGCGGATAACGCCCGTGGTCACCGATATGCTCGCCCGCCTGCGACCGCATCTGCCCGCGGCCAAACGCCGTCTGCTGGGATTCGCCGGGGCGGCGGCGCCGGTGGTCGCCCGGATCCTGGCCGCGACCCCGCAGACCGAATCGCTCGTGCGCACCACCACCGCTCCGACGGTGATCCGGGGCGGGGTGAAGGCGAATGTGCTGCCGCAGCAGGCGGAGGCGCTGATCAATTTCCGGATCCTGCCCGGCGATACGGTCGAATCGGTGCTGGCGCACTGCCGCCGGACGGTGCGCGATGGACAGGTGTCGATCGAACTGGTGGGGATGTCGGCCGAACCCTCCCCCGCCCCGGCCCCGGGGCCGCAGTTCGATCTGATCGCCGAACTCACCCGGCAAGTGGCGCCGGAGGCGGCCGTGACCACCGGATTGGTGCCGGGGGCGACCGATTCCCGCCACTACGACGATCTGGCCGCGACCCGCTGCAATTTCGCGCCGATCCGGCTCACGGCCGCCGATCTGGAGCGGATCCACGGAAACGACGAGCGGCTGTCGCGGGTGAATTATGCCCGGCTGATCGAGTTCAACCGGCGCCTGTTCACGGCGCTCGCCGAACCGGACCGGAAGCGCTGACGTCGATGATCCTGATCGGCCGACCAGACCATCGGATAAGCTCCCCTGCATGAGTGTGGGTGTTTTCGAGTCGAAATCCTGTGGTTCGAGGCACCCTGGCAGCGAAAGCGCCACCGGCGCATCCATTCCGCCGGCCACCGGCGTCTCGGTACGCGGTAGCCGGACAGCGCTACCGTCCACGGCCTCCAAATCCGATGGATTCCCCTCCGGAGCCGATCCCGGAGAGTCCGCGGCTGCCTGACTGATTCCACTCAGCGCAGCGGCGCAGCCGCGCACAGAATTCTGTGGACTTCACACCACCTGGCGAATGCGCCACTGTGCCGGCCCCCTCGCGGCAGCCACTGCCTGCCGCCCTCGGGATACCCGGATGACGCGCGTCCGGAAATCCCCGGCGGGGCCTGACTCAGCTGCGCCTGCCACCGGATAGCAGGCAGCTCTGCCTCCGATATCCGACGGATTCCACCGGCCGGCGATGCGCGCCGCCGAGCGGCGCGCATCGTGCGGTAGCGACACCGCGGGAAAGGAGAACTGTGGATTTTGCACAGCGCACGACCGGCCACTCCGGTCGCAACGTTCCGCCCGATTGACCGGCGTTCGGATCCGACTGTCCGCTCGTCCCCCGTTGCGGTGGGCCGAGTCCATGACGAGAAAGTGAGAACGCTGTGGGCGAGTTACAACGCCTATCGGGACCTGTCGTGGTCCTGCTCATCCTGCTGTTCTTCGGTGGCAGCTTGTACATCTCCATCCGGATCAGCAGGAAGAAGGAGAACGCCGACGGGTATATGACCGGCGGGGGCCGTATCGGTTTCGGGATCTCCGCCGCCTCCATGACAGCCACGTGGATCTGGGCGTCATCGATGTACGCATCGGCCACGTCCGGCTACACCTACGGCCTCTCCGGACCCATTCACTACGGGTTGTGGGGCGCGCTGATGATCCTGCTGATCTATCCGTTCGGGCGCCGGATCCGCCAGGTCGCGCCTCGGGCGCACACCATCGCGGAAGTCATGTACGCACGCCACGGCCGATCCAGCCAGCTCATGCTCGCGGGATCGAATGTGATCGGCAGTTTGATCAGCCTGACCTCGAACCTGATCGCGGGCGGTGCGCTCATCGGCATGCTCACACCGTTCACCTTCAGCCAGGGCATCGTGGCGATCGCGGCCGGGATTCTGCTGTACACGCTCTGGTCGGGGTTCCGTGCCTCGGTGCTGACCGACTTCGTGCAGGTGCTCGCCATGCTCGGTGCCGTCGTGATCATCATTCCGGTGGTGTTCTTCGCCGCGGGCGGTCCCGGCCTGTTCGAGGCCGGAGCAGCCAACCTGACCCCGCAGCAGGGCAGCTTCTTCTCCTCCGATGCGTTCTTCAACCAGGGCGCCCCCTATATCGCGGCGGTACTCGCCTACGCGATCGGCAACCAGACGATCGCACAGCGGCTTTTCGCGGTACGCGAGGATTTGATCAAGAAGACGTTCGTCACCGCGACCGTCGGGTACGGGGCCACCATCATCGGGATCGGCATGCTCGGTGTCATCGCACTGTACGCGGGGATCGATCCGATCGACGGCGATGTCAACAACCTCATTCCGCAGATGGCGGCGACGTATCTGAGCCCGCTGCTGCTGTGCCTGTTCTTCGTGATGATCATCGGTTCGCTCTCCTCGACCGCCGATGCCGACCTCACCGCGCTCGCATCCATCACGATGGCCGATATCTACGGCCACAACGTGGCGGGCAAGAAACACGCCGATCCGCGCACGATGATCCTCATCGGCCGGATCACGATGATCGTCGCGATCGCGGCGGCGCTCTATTTCGCCGGCTCGCAGCTGAACATCCTCGATCTGCTCGTATTCGTGGGTGCGATGTGGGGAGCGCTGGTATTCCCGGTGATCGCGAGCTTCTACTGGAATCGGGTCACCAACCTCGCCTTCAGCGCGGCGGTGGTTCTGGGCCTGGCCGCGTTCATCCCGGTCCGTTTTTCCTGGGTCGACCTGTCGGGTGGTCTGGGCCTCGTCTCCGATGTGTGGGCCACGATCGGTATCGGCGTCGTGCTCGGGCTGATGGCGTTCGGGTTCTTCGGCACGCGGGTGGCCCTCGTCGCGGGCACGATCTCGACCCTTGCCGCCGCGCCGTTCACCATCGGATTCCTGCACACCTACCCCGTGCTGTCCGGGTCGCTGGTGGCCTATTCCGTGAGCACGGTGACATGCGTGGTGCTGACCTTACTGGCGAAGCGTGAGTTCGATTTCGCGCTGATCAAGCAGCGCACAGGAGATTTCGACGCCGGGCCGGGGGAAACGACGCAGCCGGAAACTCTGGACCCGGCCGGAAAGGAAACCGTATGACCGCCCTGCTCACCCTTTATGTGCTGATCTGGCCACTGATCGTCGCGGGCGTGCTGTTCGTCATCGTGCGCGCCTTCGTCCGGGAGTGGCGTGACGCCAAGGCAGAAGGCCGCGACATCATCTAGTCCGGCCGGTGAACCGGCAGGTCGCGACGAGCCGCCCGCCGGCACGGATCCGCGGAAACCGCGAGCCCCTGTCCCGGGTGAACTAAGCTCGGCTGATCGAATTCAACCGACGCCTGTTCATCGCGCTCGCCGCCCCGGGGCAGGGGCGCTGACGGGCGGAGGGTCGCGAACCGGGAGGGCGGGGAATACCCGCCGGCACCTCGGCTCCGCGGGCCATACGGACCGGCGGTGAGGGAGGACCAGTGACCGGCGACCAGAACATCCGCACCGAGCGCGGGAAATTCGAGCATGCGGGCCACCTGCTCGTCCGCCGCTCCTGGCTGCCCGAGGCACCGGTCCGCGGGGTGGTCGTGCTCGTGCACGGGGTGGCCGAGCATTCGGGGCGATACGACCATGTCGGCCGGACGCTGGCCGCGGCCGGATACGCGGTCCATGCCCTCGATCATGTGGGCCACGGTGAATCCGCACGGATCGGCGCGCCGGCCAACCTCGGTTCCATCGAGGATGCCGCGGACAAGGTCGCGGCCCTGCTCGCACTGGTCCGAGACGAGCACCCCGGGGTGCCCGCGTTCGTGATCGGGCATTCGATGGGTGCGCTGATCACGCTTCACCTGGCCACCCGGGAGCCGCTCGATGTTGCGGGTGTGGTGGTTTCGGCGCCGCCGCTGATCATCGATGCCGGGAACCCCGTGCAGCGTCTACTGGCGCCGGTACTCACCCGCCTCACCCCGAATCTGGGTGTGCTGGCATTGGATTCGTCGCAGATCAGCCGCGACCCGGATGTGGTCACCGCCTACGACAACGATCCGCTGGTATTCCGCGGCAGGCTGCCCGCACGCACGGCCACCGAAATCCTGACCGCCGCCGGGCAGGTGCTCGACCGGTTGCCGCAGTTACGCGTACCGACCCTGGCGATGCACGGAACCGCCGACGCCATCGCGGCACCGGCGAGTACCGACCGAATCGAACAGCACGCGGGCACCACCGATCTCACGGTCCGCCGCTACGACGGCCTGTACCACGAGATCTTCAACGAACCGGAACGCGATCAGGTCCTCGCCGATGTCGTCACCTGGTTGACCGACCGGCTACCCGAGCCCGGTCAACCGGACGACGGCGGAGTGTGATCCACAAGCCCGCCGACCAGGTCGTACTCCCGCCGGACGAGACGGTGCCGGATTCGTGCAGGCCGCGCCGGTCGGACTACACCTCTACGTGTTGTCCGATCGGGCAGGTGTCAGGGCTTCTCGGTCATGGCCAGTAGCTCCGTTCGCGCCGCGGCCAGATCCGGACCGGTCAAGTAGGGGCTGGACCGGGCGACCGCGAGCCCGTCCGCGGCGGATCGGATGATCAAGACACGCGTTCGGGGCAGACCGTCGGCGTCGAAGGCGGCGTTCAGCTTTTCGGCGTCCCGTGAACACAGCGATTCGACCTCGGAGAGGTTGCCGAGCGCGGCGCTCAACGCGATCGGGTCGAGAATGGTCCCGTAGAGGTCACCGTCGCCGGTCATCGCGCGGATATAGCCCCGGGTGAACTTCCCCGGCCTGTTCTCGGACAGGTCGATACAGGCGTGGATCTCGGCCCAGCAGCGCTCGATGGTGTGTTCGACCACCCCGGACAGCAGGTCCGCGCGGCTCGGGAAATGATGCCGGAGACCGCTTTGGGTTACGCTCGCCGCCTTCGCGATTGCGGCGAGACTGGCCTTGGATCCGTGCTCCGAGAACATCTGCTCGGCCGCTTCGAGGATCGCCCGGCGGGTGCGTTCTTTATCTCGCGTGGCAACCGGTTCAGTGCGGGTCATAAGCATTCACTTTGACATCCCGTGGCGAGGGGATCACCCGCCAGGCCACCAACGCCGAGACGACGAGGAGTCCCGCGGCGAGCAACGATGTGGTCTGCACCGCGTCGGCGAACGCGGACCGGGCGTGCTCGACGACCGCCGCATCGGTGACGGTGTCGACTGTTACGGCGAGAGACTGTTCGGCCGCCGCCGCGTCTGCGGCGCCTGTGCCGGCGGGCAGGTCGAGGTGCGAGCGGTAGATCGCCAGGTGGACCGACCCGAGGACCGCGATCCCCAGGGCCACTCCGAGTTCGTAGGCGGTTTCCGCGATGGCGGAGGCGGCGCCGGCGCGTTCTTTCGGTACTGCCGAGACCACCGCATCCGTCGACAGTGTCATCGCCACACCTATACCGAGCCCGATCACGACCAGGGCGATACCGAGTCCCCAGTAGGTGGTCTGGGAGGTGGTCAGACCGATCCCGGCCAGACCTATCGCTGCCACAGCCAAGCCCAGCCCGATTGCCCGTCCGGCACCCAGCCGCGCCGTCAGTACAGCGACGAAAGCGATGACCGCCATCGACGCCAGAGTTGTCGGTAGTTCGGCCAGCCCGGCCTGTAACGGTCCGTACTGACGCACCAGTTGCAGATACTGGGAGAAGAAGAACAGCAGGCCCACGAACGCGAAGATCGCCAAACCGTTGGCCGCCACCGCACCCGAGAACGCGGGCAGCCGGAACAGGGAGATATCGAGCAGTGGATCGGTGAGCTGCTGTTGGCGGCGCAGGAAGAGCCATCCCGCGACCAGCCCGAGCAGCGCGCAGACCGGGATCGTCCAGTCCCATCCACTACCGACCCAATGCTTGACGGAATACACGAGCGGGACGATCGCCACGATCGACAGCAGGGAGGACAGCAGGTCGATGGGAGTTGTGGCACGTCCACGGGATTCGGGGATCAGCACCGGTCCCGCGATCAGGACCACCGCCATGATGGGCAGGTTGATCAAGAAAACCGAGCCCCACCAGAAGTTTTCGAGCAGCACACCACCGACCAGAGGCCCCAGAGCCGCGCCGGCCGTCGCACCCATCGACCAGAACGCGATCGCGGTGGTGCGTTGTTTCGGGTCGGCGAACATCGCCCGGACGATCGACAGTGTCGACGGCATCAGCGTCGCCCCGGCCACGCCCAGGAGCACTCGCGCGGCGATGAGGGTTTCGGGATTCGGCGCGAACGCGGAGATCAGCGATGCGACACCGAATGCCGCGGAACCCATGAGCAACAGGCGTTTCCGGCCGATGCGATCGGCCAGGTTGCCCATGGTGATCAGCAGGCCCGCCAGCACGAACGAGTAGATATCCCCTATCCACAACAGCTGTGTGGCGGTGGGTGAGATATCGGCGGTCAACGCCGGCACCGCCAGGTAGAGCACTGTGGCGTCGACGGCGAGCAGCGTGACAACCAGAACCAGCACACCCAGTGCCGCCCATTCCCGGCAGCCGGCGCGGAGCGGGGTATCCAAGTGGTCGGTAGTCACAGAGCTGATTTTAACAACTCGAACGAGTGGTTGTAGAGCTCAAGTGAGCTTTAACACTCCAGACTCCGCCGACACCAAGATTCCTACTATGAGTAGTAAAGTAGGGGTATGACGGCAGCGCATGCGGAGTACTCCCCCGGCGACGGTCCGGCCTCGAAAATCAGCGTGTCACTACGCGCCGGGAATGTTCGAGCGATTCGAGAACGGGTCGGCGCACGCGGATTTTCTGCATACGTCGATGCCGCGGTCGAACGTCAGATCGAACGGGACCTCCTCGAAGAGGCGCTGCTGGCCAACGAAGAACAGGCGGGATCCGCGACAGCAGACTTCCGCGATGAGGCCGCCGCCTTTTTTCGTGAGATCAAGGCAGACCCGGACCTGCGTCAGGAGAGCACGTGACACGCCGGTCGAGCCGCCTGAGCGCCGGAACGCTGGTACTTGATTGCGAAGGGCTGTCCAAATGGGTAAGCGCCGACCCACGAGTAACGGCCTACGTCCGTGAGGCGCAAGACAACGATCTGCGCGTCATCGTCAGCGCCCTCACTCCCATCGAAGCGTTCGACGTGCGATCGAACAGCAACCGACTGCGCTGGCACCTATCCCGCCTGCGGATCGAGCCGGTGACCGACGAGATCTCGTTCCACGCCATGGAACTGCTGCGTACTGCAGGCTTACACGGTCACAAATATGCCATCGACGCGGTAGTCGCCGCCACTGCCCTCCGCGCAGTGAAACCCGTTGCCATCCTCACCTCGGATGTCGACGATATGGTGCAGCTCTGCGGTAAGCGGGTACGCGCACTCGGGGTATGAGTCGGTCCAGGTACGTGCCACGGACCATACGAGGGTCAGACGCCGAAGACTCGTTCCACCACCCGGCGCGCCCGCCGGGTGATCCGCAGATAGTTGTCCAGGAATTCCCCGCCGTCGTCACTGGGCCAGCCGGCCACCCGCGCCACCGCGGACAGGGTGCGGCCCGGTGCGGGCAGCTGGTCACTGGGTTTGCCGCGTACCAGAACCAGGGCGTTGCGGGCCGCGGTGGCGGTCAGCCAGGACTGCCGGAGTAGATCGGTGTCCTCGGTGCCGAGCAGTTCGTGGCTCGCGATGACGTCCAGCGCTTCCAGGGTGGAGGTGTTGTGCAGTTCCGGGATCTCGTGCGCATACCGCAACTGCAGCAGCTGCACCGTCCATTCGATATCGGCGAGGCCGCCGCGACCCAGTTTGGTGTGGGTGGCGGGGTCGGCGCCGCGGGGTAGCCGTTCGGAATCCACCCGGGCCTTGATCCGCCGGATCTCGCGTACCGCGTCGGCCGAGACACCACCGGCCGGGTAGCGCACCGGATCGATCGTGTGCAGGAATCGCAGCCCGAGGTCTTGATCGCCGCACACCTGATGGGCCCGCAGCAGCGCCTGCACTTCCCAGGGCTGCGCCCATTGGCGGTAGTAGGCGTCGTAGGCCGTGAGCGTGCGCACCAGCGGCCCGCTACGACCCTCGGGACGTAGGCCGGCGTCGACCTGTAGCGGCGGGTCGGTACTGGGTGCGCCGAGTAGTTTCTGCACCTGTTCGGCGATACCGTTGGCCCATTTCACCGCGACGTGTTCGTCCTCGCCCGGCCGCGGGTCGCAGACGAACAGCACATCGGCGTCCGATCCGTAGCCCAGTTCCATTCCGCCGAGCCGGCCCATTCCGATCACCGCGAAATCCGCGGGCGCGGGGGATCCGCGTTCGGCGGCACTGGCACGGATCACCGCCCGCAGCGAGGCCTCGAGCACCGCCACCCAGACCGAGGACAACGCGGCGCAGACCTGCGGGACATCGAGCAGCCCCAGCAGATCCGCCGAGGCCACCCGGGCCAGTTCGTGCCGGCGCAGCGAACGGGCGGTCGCCACGGCACGTTTCGGGTCGTCGTAGCGGTCGGCGGCGGTGAGGATACTGCCTGCCACATCCGCGGGCTGGGGGCGCAGCAGCAGCGGGCCCTCGGGGCCGTCGGCGAACATCCGGATGGTTTCGGGCGCGTTGATCAGCAGATCGGGCAGGTATGCCGAGGAACCCAGCACCATCATCAGCCGCTGCCCCACCGCGCCTTCGTCGCGCAGCACCCGCAGATACCAGTCCTGGTCGTTCAGGCCTTCCGACACCCGCCGGTAGGCGAGCAGGCCGGCGTCGGGGTCGGGAGTATCGCCGAGCCAGGCCAGCAGGGTCGGCAGCAGTAGCGCCTGGATCCGGCCCTTCCGGGAGATACCGCTGGTGAGGGCCCGCAGATGGCCCAGGGCATGTTCCGGGTCGGCGTAGCCGAGCGCGGCGAGCTGGCGGACGGCGGCGTCGGGACCGAGCCGTAACGCGGCCGATTCGATACTGGCCACCGATTCCAGCAGCGGGCGATAGAAGAGTTTGGTGTGCAGACGCCGGATCCGGCTGGTGTTGCGGCGCAACTCCACCTGCAGGACACCGGCGGCATCGCGTTTACCGTCGGGCCGGATATGCGCGGCCCGGGCCAGCCAGCGCATACCTTCCTCGTCGTCGGCGGCGGGCAGGGTGTGGGTGCGTTTGAGCCGCTGCAGTTGCAGCCGGTGCTCCAGCAACCGCAGGAATTCGTAGGAGGCGGTGAGGTTGGCGGCATCCTCGCGACCCACATAGCCGCGCGCGGCCAGCGCGGCCAGCGCTTCCACGGTGCCCTGTACATGCAGTTTCGGATCGACCCGGCCGTGAACGAGCTGCAGGAGCTGCACCGCGAACTCCACATCGCGCAGGCTGCCGCTGCCCAGTTTCAGCTCCCGGTCCCGCAGGTCCTCGGGCACCAGATCCTCCACGCGGCGCCGCATGGCCTGCACATCGGGAACGAAATCCGGACGTTCGGAGGCGGTCCACACCATCGCGCCGGTGGCCGCACGGTACTGCTCCCCCAGTTCCAGATCGCCGGTCATCGGCCGCGCCTTGAGCAGCGCCTGGAACTCCCAGGTCCGCGCCCAGCGCTGGTAGTAGGCCAGATGGGAGTCGAGGGTGCGGACGAGGGCGCCGGCCTTGCCCTCGGGCCGCAACGCCGCGTCCACCTCGAAGAACGCGGAACTGCCGACGGTCATCATCTCCGCGGCCAGGCGGGTGGCGGTGGCGTCGGCGGGTTCGGCGACGAACACGATATCGACATCGCTGACGTAGTTGAGTTCGCAGGCCCCGCTCTTGCCCATGGCGATAACGGCCAGCCGCACCGGGCACGGTTCGTCACGGCACACCCGCGCCACCGCCACCGCGAGCGCGGTGGTGAGCGCCGCATCGGCCAGCGCCGTGAGTTGGCGCCCCACCACCTCGTACGGGATGACCGGCTCGTCTTCCACGGTCGCGGCCAGATCGACGGCGGCCAGCAGCATCAGCTGATCGCGGTAGCGTTTTCGCAGCGCGGCCACCACTTCGGGCCCGGATTCGGTGGCGCGGAACAACATCGGCGAAGCGTTGGGCCCGGTTTCCGGCTCGGCGCCGACCACCGCGAGCAGATCGGCGATCACAACGTCGCGGTCGGGTAGTTCTTCGCGGCGCAGCATCGTCCAGGACCGCGGATCGGCCACCAGGTGATCACCGAACGCGGTGGAGGAACCGATGAGCGCGAACAACCTTGCCCGCAGGGTCGGCTCGGCACGGATCGCGGAATCCAAGCTGTCCCAATCGCTTCCGAGGGATTCCCGGATCCGGATCAGGGTGGCGAGGGCGAGATCGGCATCGGGTGCGCGCGACAGCGCCCACAGCACCGCGATGCTCTCGACATTGTCCCAGCCGAGGGTTGTCAGCGATTCGGCGGCCGTCGGCTCGAGTAATCCGAGCCGGCCGGCGCGGGGGACGGCGGACCGGGCGGACGGTGGGCGGACCATGAGCCAAAGTTAACCGGTCCGCGCCGGCAAGTGTGCCGGACCCCACCGCCGCGTCGTTACAGGCCGAGGTACTCCTGCAGTTCGAACGGGGTCACCTGGGTCCGGTAGTCCGCCCATTCCCGGCGCTTGTTGCGCAGGAAGAAATCGAAGACGTGCTCCCCCAGCGTTTCGGCGACCAGTTCCGACCGCTCCATCGCCTTGAGCGCCTCGTCCAGCGTGCCGGGCAGTTCCTTGAAGCCCATGGCACGCCGTTCCGCGGCGGTGAGCGACCAGACGTCGTCCTCGGCTTCCGAGGGCAGTTCGTAGCCCTTCTCGACCCCCCGCAGGCCGGCGGCCAGAAGCACGGCGAAAGTGAGATAAGGGTTGCAGGCCGAATCGGGGCTGCGGATCTCGACCCGCCGCGACGAGGCCTTGTTCGGCGTGTACATCGGCACCCGGACCAGCGCGGACCGGTTGGAGCGGCCCCACGAGGCCGCCGTCGGCGCTTCACCGCCGTGGATGAGGCGCTTGTAGGAGTTCACCCATTGGTTGGTGACAGCGCTGATCTCGTGCGCGTGTTCGAGAATGCCCGCGATGAAGGCCCGCGCGGTGCCCGAGAGGTTATCCGGATCGTCGGGGTCGGCGAACGCGTTCGCCTCGCCTTCGAACAGGCTCATATGCGTATGCATGGCCGACCCGGGGTGCTGGGAGAACGGTTTGGGCATGAATGTCGCGCGCACGCCCTCGTCGATCGCGACTTCCTTGATCAGATAGCGGAAGGTCATCACGTTGTCGGCCATCGACAGCGCGTCGGCGTAGCGCAGATCGATCTCCTGCTGGCCGGGCGCGCCTTCGTGGTGGCTGAACTCCACCGAGATACCCATGGATTCGAGGGCGTCGATGGCGTGGCGCCGGAAGTTCGGGGCCGAATCGTGCACGGCCTGATCGAAGAACCCGCCGGTATCGGCGGGAACGGGCGGCTGTCCGTCGGCCTGGTTCTTCAGCAGGAAGAATTCGATCTCCGGATGCACGTAGCAGCTGAACCCGACATCACCGGCCTTGTTCAGCTGCCGCCGCAGAACGTGGCGCGGATCGGCCCACGACGGCGAACCGTCGGGCATGGTGATATCGCAGAACATCCGGGCGGAATGCTGATGCCCTTTGCTGGAGGCCCACGGCAGCACCTGGAAGGTGGAGGGATCGGGCCGGGCCACCATATCGGCCTCGGAGATCCGGGCGAACCCTTCGATGGCCGATCCGTCGAATCCGATGCCCTCTTCGAAGGCCCCTTCGAGCTCGGCGGGCGCGATGGCGACGGACTTCAGATAGCCCAGCACATCGGTGAACCAGAGACGTACGAATCGGATATCCCGCTCTTCGAGCGTCCGCAGCACGAATTCCTTCTGGCGATCCATGTCCGCGAGCGTAAGCACCTGGCGTTAAATCCGTGTTACATGGCGTGCTGCGCTGTGTGTCGGCTCCTCGGCGCGGCCGGGTACCGCTCAGCAGCGCAATCCCTCGGGCGGCGATTTCAGGTCGACCAGATAGCTGATCACCGCATCGTCGACGCAGGTCGCGCCGCCGTTGAAGACAACAGTGTGACTATCGCCCTCATGGGTGATCAAGGCGGCCCCGAGCTGCCCGGCCAGATCCACGCCCGCCTGGTAGGGCGTCGCCGGATCGCCTGTGGTGGAAACCACCACCGTCTGCGGCAGGCCTTCCACGGAGATCTCGTGCGGTTGGCTGGTGTTCGGGACCGGCCAGCCCGCGCACAGCTCCAGCGGCGCCGCGCCGGTACCGCGGCCGTCGTCCAGGAAAGGGGCAGCCGCACGGTATTCGGTGTCCTGGCGCCCGGCCACGGCCCGATCGGTGACTCGCGGATCGTCGACGCAACGGATCGCGTTGAAGGCATCGGTCAGGTTGCTGTAGCTGCCGTCGTCGCGGCGGCCGTTGTACATATCGGCGAGCTGCAGCAGGGTGTCGCCGCGCCCCTGACTCAGTTCGGTGAGCGCGACGGTGAGCACCGGCCAGAAATCGGCGCTGTAGAGGGTCTGCTGGACGCCGGTGATCGCATCGTCGTAGCTGAGACCGCGAGGGTCGGTCGTGGCCGCGGGGGTATCCCGCAGGGGGTCCACCAGTTCCCGGAAACGGGGGATCACCTGCCCGGGATCGGTGCCCAGCGGGCAGTCCGCCGATTTCACACAGTCCGCGGCATAGGTGTCGAAGGCCTGCTGGAACCCGGCCGCCTGGCGCAGCGATTCCGCAACCGGATCCTGTGTGGGGTCGATGGCGCCGTCGAGGACCAGCGCCCGCACATTGCCCGGGAACTTCTCCGCATACGCCGTACCGAGCCGGGTGCCGTAGGAGTAACCCAGGTAGTTGAGCTTCGGATCGCCCAATACCGCGCGGATGATGTCCATATCCTGCACGACCTCACGGGTGCCGATATGGGCGAGCAGATCGGCCCCGGTGCGCGCCATACAGAGATCGGCGTATTCGCGGTTCTCGGCCTCGTCGGCGGCGATCCCCTCGGGCGTATTCGGTTCAGGTGTTTCGGCACGCTCGGCGTCGGCCTCCTGCGGCGTCAGGCAGGTCACCGCGGGGGTGGACGCGCCGACTCCGCGCGGATCGAAACCCACCCGGTCGAATCGTTCGGCCACCGGTGTGCCGCCGCCGATCGTGGCGGTGGACAGCCCCGACATCCCCGGTCCACCCGGGTTCAGCAACAGCGACCCGATCTTCGAGCCGGTCGCGCGCAGCCGCGACAGGGCCAGTTGCGCGGTCGGGCCGTCGGGGTCGGCATAGTCGATCGGCACCTCGATGCGCGCGCACTGCGTGGCCGGGGGCAGACTCTCCCCCGGCGCGACGTATCCGGCACAGGATTCCCATTGCGGTACCTGTTCGTAGAAACGGCTCAGCTCCGCCGGAACGGGCGCCGGGGGCGCCGTCGCTACCTCTTGCTCGTCCGCGCATCCCGCGACGAGGATCGCCACCGCCGCCAGCACACCCGCCGGCACTCCACACCGCCCACTCCGCACCGGCGCCATGCTAGCGCCACCAGTGCCCACCACCGTGGATGTGACCAACCGCACCAGGTCGCGGGGTTAGTTCCGGCTCCGTCGCGGGTGCACACTGGTAGGCGTCACACCCACCCGGGGACCCGGTCAGGGCCTCGAGGAGACGAAAGGGACGATGATGCCCGAATCATCAGCCATGCCCGATTCCACCGCGGAGACGCCCGCCTACGGCGCCGCGAAATCTCCCGGTGCCGCGGACTCCGCGAAACCGGCCCGCCGGCCGACCCGCGTCCAGCATCTACAGCAGATGAAGGCGACGGGCGAACGCTGGGCCATGCTCACCGCCTACGACTACTCCACCGCCCGCCTCTTCGAAGAGGCCGGGATCCCGGTCCTGTTGATCGGCGATTCGGCCGCCAATGTGGTGTATGGGTACGACACCACCGTGCCCGTCACCACCGACGAGCTGATCCCGCTGGTTCGGGGCGTGGTACGGGGTGCCCCGCACGCCCTGGTGGTCGCCGACCTCCCGTTCGGCAGCTACGAGAGCTCCCCCGAACAGGCGCTCGCGACCGCCACCCGGTTCATGAAGGAGGGCGGCGCACATGCGGTGAAACTGGAGGGCGGCGAACGCGTCGCCGATCAGATCGCCCTGCTCACCGCCGCCGGTATCCCGGTGATGGCGCATATCGGATTCACTCCGCAGAGCGTCAACACCCTCGGTGGTTTCCGGGTCCAGGGCCGCGGCGCAGGCGCCGAAGGCCTGCTGACCGACGCGATCGCGGTGCAGGCCGCGGGCGCGTTCTCGGTGGTGATGGAAATGGTGCCCGCCGAGGTCGCCGGCCAGGTCACCCGGAAGCTGACCATCCCGACCATCGGTATCGGCGCGGGTGCCGACTGCGACGCCCAGGTACTGGTCTGGCAGGACATGGCCGGGTACACCAGCGGCAAGACCGCGAAGTTCGTGAAGCGGTTCGCCGCCGTGGGTGACGAGCTGCGCACGGCCGCCGCCGCATACGCCGACGAGGTGCGCAGCGGTACATTCCCGGGGCCCGAGCACAGCTTCTGAGCCCGCGTCCGGGCCGGAGCGGCTTCCCACCTCTGCCGGAGATGGCAAACTCGGTGTCGAGAAGTTTTCGACTCGAGTACAGAGGTACTGATGCGGCAACGCGCTTGGACAACCGTTCGGACGGCACGGGGCGCCCTGATGGTGGCGGGAGTGTGCGGGGCGGCACTGCTCACCGCATGCGGCGGTGTGCAGACCGGTTCACCGACCGCGAGCACCCCCGGCTCTTCCGCCACCACGAGCGCGACCGCCGCACCGACCGGCGCCGCCCCCGCCACCCCTCTCGAAGTTTCGGACAAGGCGGCGCAGAACCTGTGCGACATGATGGAACCGGAGCTGTCGAACTGGCGGGTTCAGGGGCCGACGATCGGCCGGATCGGTTTGAACCTCATGGCACACGAATGGGCGCTCACCAACGGTGTGGGGAATCAGCAACTGCTGGGTGATACGGCGGTTGTCGACCGGAGTACCTCCGCCGCCTGCCCGGATGTGCGGACCCAGGCCCTCGAAGCGCTCGAGCTGCCCGAACTGGCAGCCGGCGTGCTGACGCTGTGATGCGCACGCTGTATCCCCCGGTCGAACCGTACGACCGGGGCATGCTCGAGGTCGGCGACGGTCAGGCGATCTATTGGGAGACCAGCGGTAACCCGGCCGGTAAACCCGCGGTATTCCTGCACGGCGGCCCGGGCGGCGGCACCTCCGCGCTCCACCGCCGCTACTTCGACCCGGAACGCTATCGGATCGTGCTGCTGGATCAGCGCGGCTGCGGGAATTCCACGCCGCATATCGCCGACGGCGCCGATCTGTCGGTGAACACCACGGCGCACCTGATCGCCGATATCGAGGCGGTGCGTGCCGAACTCGGAATCGATCGATGGCTGGTCTTCGGCGGTTCCTGGGGTTCGACCCTGTCGCTGGCCTACGCGCAGAAGTATCCGCACCACGTGACCGAACTGGTGTTGCGCGGGATATTCCTGCTGCGCCGCAAGGAAATCGACTGGTACTACAACGGCAGCGCGGGATACGTGTACCCGGACGAATGGGAGAAATTCCTGGCCCCCGTCCCCGCCGCCGAACGCGACGGCGACCTGGTGGAGGCCTACCACCGGTTACTGCACTCCGCCGACCCGGATATCGCGACCGCGGCCGCCGTCGCCTGGTCCACCTGGGAAGCCGCGACCAGTTCGCTGCGCCCCGACCCCGCCCGGACGGCCGATGCCGGGGATCCTCGTTTCGCGCTGGCCTTCGCCCGGATCGAGAACCATTATTTCCGGCACGGCGGTTTCCTCGACGAGGGACAACTGCTGCGCGATATCGGTGCGCTAACCGAGATCCCGGGCGTTATCGTGCAGGGCCGCCACGATATCGTCTGCCCGGCGGTCAGCGCATGGGATCTGCACCGGGCCTGGCCGCATTCGCAGCTGCGGATCGTCGACGATGCCGGGCATTCGGCCACCGAACCCGGAATTGTGCATCATCTCGTCGAGGCCACCGATACTTTCGCGGCGGTTACCGGATGAGCCCGGAACCCGGCACCGCCGGGGCCGCACTCACCGCCGCATTACGCGCCGATATCGAACGGTTACTCGCAGCCGAACCCGAAGTCCGTGCCGACGCCGACGATTCGGTACACCAGATGCGGGTCGCGACCCGGCGGCTGCGCAGCGTGCTGCGTTCCTACAAACGACTGCTCGACCCCGACGCGGCCAACCGGATGCGCACCGAACTTGCCTGGCTCGCCGGGATTCTGGGGGTCGCCCGGGATGCGGAGGTCCGCGGTGCCCGATTCGCCGACCTGCTCGACCGGTATGCCGAAAAAGACTGCGCCGCATCGAAGCCCACGCGCAAACGGCTGGTCCGGGCAGAGCGCGATCGTTACCTCGCCGCGCACGGTGCGGTACTCACCGCCCTGGACAGCGCCCGGTATCGGGCAGTCCGCGGCGAGCTGAAGAAGTGGCGCAAACATCCACCGCTGCGTACCTCGGTGAGCGGTTCGCCCGCGGCCGAGGTTTTCGATGCCGTACTGCGGGCCGACCGTAAACGAGTGCGCCGTCTGGTGCGCGCCGAACCGACCGCGGCACCCGCCGACCGGGTCGAACTGCTCCACGATATCCGCACGAGCGCCAAGCGGTTACGCTACTCCTGCGAGGCGGCGGAAGCAGTACTGAACGAGTTCGCGGCGGGTCTGGGCGGGCGGGCCAAACATCTGCAGACCGTACTCGGCGACCATCGCGACGCGGTCGAATCGTATGACGCCCTGCGCGCCCACGCCGCCGCCGCGCACGCCGCCGGTGAGGACACTCGGCTGTACGAAACCCTGGCCGATGCCGAGGACACCGCAGCCGGCCGCTGCCTGGCTCAGTACCCGGCGGCCGCGGCGGCCATCGACAAGTCCTGAGCCGGCCCCACCGCGACTGTCCGAGGAATACAGACGGCTCGGGCCGGTACCGAGTTCCGGTACCGGCCCGAGCCGCGAAAAGCGTTGCCGCGCTATTGCACTGCCAGCATCGACCCGTTCAGTTCGTGCAACGGACCGAACACGGTGAATACCACCCGGCCGTTCGGCTGCGCCGACGACACCGCCGCGGCCGCGTCCAGCGCCATCCCGAACGAGGGAGCCGACGGATGCGGGATAGCCGCGAGCATATGCCCGAAATTGCTGTTGTGCACCCACCGGGTGTCCGCGGGGCTGAGGTCGACCCGCACCCCACCGACATCGGGCATCGGGCATCGGTGTCACGGCGACCGCCCCGGCCGAACCGGCGCCCACGGTGGCGAAAACGGATGCGGCCCCGGCGATGAAGGCTCCGGCTGCCAAGGTACGTGCTACCCGCATATGTGATGTGACCTGTCTTCGATAGGTATGAATCGGCTCGACGACACATTCGAGGGCGCCGGCGAGCCTGCCGACGGGCATACCTTATGACGCCGATCACCCTTTATGCCACCTCTGCACGAATCTCTCGCGAAAAGTTCGCCCCTCCCCCGCAACTGCTACTGTGGCGGACCGTAAGCGTTCAACGAATCCGAGTTGGAGTTTCCTCACGTATGTCCACTCTCATCTATGACTATCTGCTTCCTCTCGTCGGCCCGCAGCAGGCCACCGCACTGGCGCAGATGTTCGTCGTCGGACCCACTGCCTGAACGGCCGCTGGGTGAACATCGTCCCCCGCCCGGCGGGGGACGGTGTCCACCTCGCGGAGTTACCATCCGGGCCGTGAAAAGACCCTCAGCTCTCCTGCCCGCAGTCCTCGTAGCATTCGCGGTCGCCGCGACCGCCTGCCAGAGCGACGGCGCGGAGCCGGACACCGCCGCGACCTCGTCGGTCGCGAACCCCGATACCGCGAAAATCGACCAGGTGAAGGCCGGTTCCTTCGTCATCGGCTTCCGCGGTGCCTTTCCCGGGCTGGCCGAGGGCCGCGACGACGCCGCGATCACCACGATCTTCACCGACACCTGTGCCGATATCCGATCGGGTACACCCGAGGACGAGGCCACCGCCGCGCTCACCGGACGCCTCGACGCCGGCGGGACTGCACCGGCACCGCAGGAAACCGAGGCCGTCTACCAGATGGTTGCGGCAATGTGCGGGCAGCAGTAACCACAGCCCGGACCCGGCTTTTCCGGTCGATATCGGGAATCTGCTGGATGAACGGTCCGAATTACCCGGAGAGGGCGAAAATCCCTTGTCGCTCAATCCCGCTGTCCGGAGTCCGGCCCGAAAATTCCGGATGCGTAGCGTGCCGCCCATTCCGCGAACGTCATCGCCGGGCGGCCGAGAATTTCTTCGGCGACCCGGTTCACCGGCAGCGTGATTCCGTCCAGACCGGTGAGCACATTGTCGACATACCAGGCGGCGGTATCGCCCATGGCCGTGGTGAGTGCCCGGATCGTTTCCTCGCGGGTCGCCCGCACGAATTCGATCTCCCGGCCCAGTGCGGACGCGAGCTGCGCCAGCAGTTGCGCCCGGGTGAGTTTCTCCGGCCCGGTCAATGAGTAGGCGCGGCCGATATGGTCGTCGCCGGTCAGCGCCGCGGCGGCCACGGCCGCGATATCGTCCATCGCGATCGGAGTACTACCGGCATCGGGGTCGGGTTCGCGGACCGTGCCCGTCTCCCGGATCTGGTGCGCCCAGATTCGGGTGTTCTCCATGAAATCCCCGGGCCACAGATGCGTCCATACCAGGCCGCTCGCCTCGACCGCGTTCGAAACCGTGCCCCACCAGCTGTCGGGTTCGCCGGACAGATCGACGATATGACGCACCCCCGCGGCCCGGGCCAGCGCGACCACTTCGTCCACGGTGTCCGGTGCCGGGGCCAGGTACATCCGTTCGACGCCGTCGAATGCGGCACGCAGAGTGTCCGGCTTGCGGACATACCCACGAACGACCGCTACCCCGGCCGGCAATGCGGCCCGCGCGGGATCCACGGTCAGTGCTCGGATATCCGTGATACCGCGGGCAAGCAGTTCATCGACGACCTTCCGGCCGATATTGCCGGTGGCACCGGTGACCAGAATCGTCATTCGCCCCTCCGCCCCCACAATTTGCCGACGGCGACTGTAATGCGCGCAGGTCCTGCTGTCCAACCCCTATTTTTTGGGACACCTGGGGTCGTAACCCTCGAACCGGTCGCCGCGACTACACAGACAACCGCGTCGTTGCAGCGCATCGACAGGTTACCCGGCAGACACCTCGGCCTTCGACGCCCGGGCGTCCGCCGCCGAAAACCGCCCCGCCCGAACCGAAGCGGAAGCAGCTCCGGCGAAGGCTCAGCCCCGAGGAAGTTCCGATGAGCTATATCGACATCCTGGTCCGTCTGCAGAGCGCGGACCATCGGATCCTCATGGACCGAGCAGCCGTGAAGGGCCGCACCGTCACCGAGCTGGCAACGGAGGTGTTGCGGGCCGGCATCCACAGCCGGGCCAGGGAAGCCCGGGAAGCCTCCTGGGAGGAATACCGCACAACCCACCGCATCGGCGCTGCCGAAGTGGACGCGGTGCGGGCGGCGTTCGTCGCGGGCTGGGAAACGGCCCACGGCAGAGCCGGGATCGCACCCGTACGCCGGCTGCGTAACCGGGCCGCCACCACGACCGACCCGGAGGGCAGTACCACCGCGATACGCAAGCTCCCTTCCGCCCGGGCCACCTCCGCACCGGTCACCCATGCTTCCCGGGCCAGCCGGGTGCGGTGACACGGGATCGCAGAAACGTGCGGTTTCGGGCTGCCGGCCTATTCAGGGATCGGGACCTGTTGTACCGCTCTCTGTCCCGTATCGGTCCCGCCGGTCTTCGCCCCGGGCCCCACGGTGTGCTGACACTCGAGTCGCCGGGCGGCGGCCCCGGCGGAAATCCGGCCCGGAAATACTAATCCCGACAGGCGGGCAACCCACTGTGATCACGGGGTGTTCCGGGCGCGGATGAGCCGGCCTGTAAGCCGGATCCTGTTCCCGGTTCGCACCGGGTGGCGGCCATCCATCTGGGCACACCGTCGCCGGGTACCTCGAGCGGTCCACCCGCAGGCTCGGGCGAGCAGCCCTCGAACACCTGCGCAACCGCACCGTGGGTGCGGCCTTCGACCTTGCTCCGGGCGGGGTTTACCGAGCCGCCCCGGTCACCCGGGGCGCTGGTGCGCTCTTACCGCACCGTTTCACCCTTACCGCGCGGCCCTGACGGGCCACGGGCGGTCTGTTTTCTGTGGCACTGTCCCGCGGGTCGCCCCGGGTTGCCGTTAGCAACCGCCCTGCTCTGTGGAGTCCGGACTTTCCTCGGCGCCCGGCGTGACACCGCGTGAGTGTCCGTTCCCGGCGCCGCGACCGCCCGGCCGGCTCATCCGCCGCACACGATACTCGCTGCCGGCCCCGGCTCCCGCCCCGCCCAGTCCTTCACGGAGGCGTCAGCAGTTCCCGGGTCAGGGCCGTGCCCCACCAGCGCTCGACCCGGTCCGGCGTCCACCCACGCTCGCCGGTCAGCACGGTGAAGACGTCGATATTGCAGAGCGCGGCGTAGATATCGACGGCCTCGTCCACCGTGAGCCCGGGACGCAGCACACCATCCCGCCATCCGGAGAACACCTGGACGCGGGTGTCGTCGGCACGATGGCGGCCTTCGCGATACTCGCGCGCGAGTTCGGGTTCCGCGCGACCTGCCTCTCGTAGCAACACGATGACATCGCCGGCCCGCTCGAACAGCCGGCGGTCGTAACCGGCCATCGCCGCCAGCTGCGCGGCGGGGCCGGGTGCGGTTTCCAGCTCGGTGATCATGCGCGGAAGGTCGCCGGAGAGGTCCGCGGCGTCGGCAAGAGCCCGGGTGAGACCGGTTTTGTTGCCGTACGCCGCGTACACGGTGGGCACCGAGACGCCGGCGGCCTTGGCGACCTCGCGCACCGTCGTGGCCGCCCACCCGCGCGTGACGAAGAGTTCGCGCGCGCAGCGGGCGATCTGCGCGGTGGTTTCCTGCGCCTGTGCGGTTCTGCGCAGCGAATCGTATCGGCGCCGGTCCGGCTCGCCGTCCATGATTCCCCTTTCGGTTTACGTAGCTTATATTCAATATATGCCCAGCAAATACGTCGATAGAGCGCTCGCCCAGCGCGCCGCCGGCGCGGCGGGAATCGGCTTCGCACTGCTCATCGTCGCCGCCAATCTCGTCCTCATACCCGCCGGAATGCCTTCGCCCGGTGCCTCCGCCGAGGAGGCGATCGAATTCTTCCTGTCCACCGATCAGCCCACCATCGCGGTCTCGGCACTACTTCCTGCCGTATGGACCCTGGCGACTCTGTTCGCGGCAGGCGCACTGGCGGCGACCCTGCCCGGGAGCGGCCGGAGCGCCTGGGCCTACGCCGGTTTCGCCGGTGTACTGCTACAGAACGCCACCTTCACCCTCGTGGTCGCGATCCGCCTGGCCATGACCACGATCGACGACTCGGCGAGTATCGGCACACTCTGGGCACTGCACGAAGCGGTATTCGGGTTCAACGGCACGTTTCTCGCTCTGGCCATGATCGGACTCGGCACTGCCGGATTCACCGCAGGCCTGCTCGCCCGATGGCTGCTGGTACTCGGAACCGTCGCGGCCTGCCTGCAATTCGCATCCGCGACTCTCACGCCGCTGATCGTCACCGGTCACGGCAATTTCTCCCTGCTCGGATTGGCCGGCTGGCTGCTGTGGGCGGTGTGGCTCACCGGTTACGGAGCCACCCTGATCCGCTCCGCCGGGCGCGCCCACCACGGCCCCGGGGCCACAACCCCGGCCGGTCGCGGCGCCGATGCCCAGCCGGACTGACAACTTCGGCGAAACAACACCTCGGTACCGTCACTGATCATGGAGCGTGTGGAGGTCGGCTTCCCGTCGGGAGGTCAGAAATGTGCCGGCTGGCTTTACCAACCGGCCGGTCCGCCCAAACCCCGCCCCATCGTCGTGATGGGGCACGGACTGGGCGCGAACCGGGAAATGGGTCTGGATCGGTACGCGCGGCGGTTCGCCGCCGCGGGAATGGGGGTTCTGGTATTCGACTACCGGCATTTCGGTAGCAGTGACGGCGAACCGCGGCAAACGGTCAATATCGCGCGGCAACGCGAGGATTGGACCTCCGCCATCGCCTACGCGCGGACCCTGCGGGGTTTCGACGCCACGCGGATCGCGCTGTGGGGGACTTCGCTGGGCGGCGGTCACGCGCTGTCCGTGGCACCCGACGATGCCTATATCGCGGCGGTCGTGGCTCAGACTCCGTTCGTCAGCGGATTCTCCTCGGCACTGGCGAAGGGGCCGATCAGTCTGGTGAAAGTGGGGACGCTGGCCGTCACGGACGCACTGTTCGGCACAATCTTCCGTAAGCCGGTCCAGATCCGGCTCGCCGGGCGTAAACGCGCCGCGGCGATGGCGACCGGCACGCAGGTACCGGCCGGGTTCGGCCGGCTGGCCGAGGAGAGTCCGGCGTACCGGCCGAAGATTCCGGCGCGCGCGGCCTTTCCGCTGCTGTTCGACCGGCCGGGCCGGCACGCCAAGGAACTGAAGATGCCGGTGCTGTATGCCCTGTGCGACCAGGATTCGATCACCCCGGTGAAACCCGCACTACGCACCGCCGGGAAGACCAAGCATGCCCAGGTGAAACGCTATCCCGCCGGGCATTTCGATATCTATTTCGACGACCTGTTCGAACAGACCGTTCATGACCAGACCGCATTCCTGACCGCGGTACTACGGCCGTGAAAAACGCCGCGGTCCCGGGCAACTGCGCCGTTCCGGCACCGCGGCCGGGTTGCGGGCCGGTGATCACCGGCCCGCAACCACTCATTTCACGAACGAGACATTCATCGGGTACTTGTACTCCTCGCCCTTGTTGGCCGCGATACCGGCCATGATCGAGAAGACCAGTCCCAGGATCCAGACGATCGGCAGCAGGATGAGCCCGATCAGGATGATCGACAGCAATGCCGACACCATCATGCTGATGAACAGCAGGATCTGGAAGTTCAACGCGTGTACCGCATGCCGGCGGACGAACTCGTCACGGTCCTTGTACATCAGCCAGACGATCAGCGGCGCGATCCAGCCGAGCAGAATGCCGCCTACATGGGCCAGCATGCCCCACAACTTCGCATCGGCGGGCGATACCGGAGCCCCCGCCGGGACACCGTAAGGCTGCTGCCCCGGATAAGCAGGCCCTTGCTGCGGTACACCGTATTGCGGCTGCCCACCGAAATCCGGCTGCGGCGGATACGGCTGCCCTTGCGGGTACGGCTGTCCGGGCGGGAACTGCTGCCCCGGCGCGTACTGCTGCCCAGGTGGGTACTGCTGCCCCGGCGCGTACTGCTGGCCGGAGGGATACTGCTCTCCCGCCGCGAACTGCTGCCCAGGTGGGTACTGCTGGCCGGACGGATACTGCTGTCCCGGCGGGTACTGCTGCCCTTTGGACAGGTCGAAGGGCGGCTGAGGATCGGTCATCACATTCCAAACTTGCAGGCGACAGGACTTCCCGAGCATAAGGGCGCGAACGGGCCTACGGGAGTGCGGGTTTCCCACACCTAGGTGAGTTGCGCGATACCCGGAACTCCGGCAACAGGGGATTCCGGGTACTGCGTGGTCCGTTACGTCACCGACCTCGCTGCGTCACGTCCTCAGTGCGTCACCGTCCTCAGTGCGACACCTTCGTCAGTGGGTCACCCTCTTCGGCCGGGATCGTCTGTTTCGGTGAGCGCACCATCGCTGCCGCGACAATCAACACCAGCGACAACACAGCCGCGACCAGGAAGGCGGTATGCACACCGTCGGCGGCAGCCGTGACCGGGTGAGCACCCTCGCCGAGCGCCGATTCGGTGCCGCGAGTCATCATCGTGATGAACAGCGCGGTACCGGCCGCACCGGCGACCTGTTGCACGGTGCTCACGGTCGCACTGCCGTGGGAGTACAGCTCGGGCGGCAGCGAACCCAGCGCCGAGGTCATCAACGGCGTCAAACCGCAGCTGATGCCCGCGCTGACGATCACGTGTGCGGTGATCACCAGCGCGATCGAGGAGTTCTCGTCGAGGGTGGCCAGAATCCAGCAGCCGATGCTGAGCGCGATGGTGCCGGGCAGTACCAGCGGCCGCGCGCCCCACCGGTCGAACAGGGCACCGACGAACGGGGCCAGCAGTCCCATGACCAGACCGCCCGGCAGCAGCACCAGCCCCGTGGTGAGGACATCCTTGCCGAGTACGTTCTGCAGGTACATCGGCAGGATGATGAGCGCGCCGAACAGGCTCAGCATCAAGCAGGCCATCAGGATCACGGCGAGCCGGAAGGGGCCTACCGCGAACGTCCGCAGATCCAGCAGTGCCCGCCCCCGGTCCACCAGTTTCAGCTGGCGCACGACGAAGAGCGCAAGGGCGGCGGCACCGGCCGTGAGCGATACCCACGGCGGGATCGGCGCATGTCCGGACGCCGATTCGCCGATACTGCTCAACCCGAAAACGAGCCCGCCGAATCCCAGTGCCGCCAGCGGTACTGAGACGTAGTCGAGGTGCGCCTTGCGCGGCTCGGTGACGTTGCGGATGAACACTGCGCCCAGCACCAGGGCGAGAACGGCGAACGGCAGCACGATCCAGAACATCGCCCGCCAGCTCAGCGACTGCAGGATGAGCCCGGATATGGTGGACCCGACGGCCGGAGCTACCGAGATCACGATCGATACGAGTCCCATCGTCTTACCGCGGGACCGCTCGGGCACCAGGTTGAGAATGGTCGTCATCAGCAACGGGATCATCAGCGCCGTGCCCACGGCCTGCACGATCCGACCCGTGAGCAAGATTTCGAATCCGGGCGCCAGCGCCGCGATCACTGTCCCGCCACTGAACATCGACATCGCGGCGATATAGATCGCGCGCAACGCGAACCGCTGCAGGATGAAACCGGTCGTGGGGATCACGATCGCCATGGTCAGCAGGAAGCCGCTGGTCAGCCACTGCGCGGTGGCCGCGCTGATATCGAGATCCACCATCAGGGTCGTCAGGGCCACGCTGAGGATCGTCTCGTTGAGGATCACGACGAATGCCGCGACGAGCAGGAGCCCGATCAGTAGGAACGCCCCCGGGGCACGCCCGCCGTCGTGTTCCGTGTCGTCGGTCGCCACCGAGTTGTCTATCACCTGGGTTTATCCGCTCGATAGTGCCGCTGTTACCGAGCCACCCTAACAAAAATGACAGTCGCTGACATATTGGCATTGATTGCCGCACCGCGACCGCGAGGAAGTACCCTGTGCCCGTGCTCTCTGCTACGCCGCCCCTCGACTTGCGTGCGCGACGCCGGAACGCCACCCGCATCGAGATCCGGGAGGCTGCCCTGGCCCTGTTCGAACAGCAGGGCGTCGACCACACCACCAGCGAGGAGATCGCCCGCGCGGCAGGTATTTCCCAGCGGACGTTCTTCCGCTACTTCGCGACCAAAGAAGAATGCGTCCTGTTCGACTCCTTCGGATTCGACGAAGCCATGCACGGTTGCCTCGAAACCGCGGATATGCAATCGCTGTCGCTCACCGATATGGAGGCCGCGATCGGCGCGGTGATGGAGGACATCCGCAACGACGAACAGAGCGAAGTCGCCGCGACCGCCCTGCGGATCCAGACGCTGGTCTCGGCCGACGCCGCCCTCAGCCGGGCTGCCCTCGCCCACTACGCCGATAACGCCGAACGCTCGATGGCACTCATCGAAGGACGATGCCCGGCCGCCGACCGGCCCCGGGTGCGGGCGATCGTCCGGGTCGCGCAACTCTCGGTGCAGCTCGCGTTCGAGGAATGGGTCGAGGCCTGCGCACCGGACGGCGGCGATTCCGACCTGGCAGCGATCTACCGCACCGTCTGCGCCCGTATCCGCACACTCTGACCACCGGCTCCGTGCGCACATACCGGTATGCGCACGGCTGGTCCGACCGGCACTGTCCGACCGGCACAGCATCACCGCAGAGATCTTGTCCCGGCACCCCCTCGCTCCTGGCGCGCGCACGTTGTTAGATGGCGTAAGAACTACCGCCACAGGAGAGGATTCGAACGTATGGTCGACAGGATCGCAGTGGTATCCGGCGCCGCCCGGGGTATCGGGGCCGCCATCGCCCAACGGCTGGCCGCCGACGGAATGAAAGTCGGGGTCCTCGACCTCGACGAAGCCTCCTGCGCCGACACCGTTTCGGCGATCACCGCCGCCGGCGGGCAGGCGCTCGCGCTCGGCGCCGATGTGAGCAAAGAGGATTCGGTGAACGCCGCGGTCGAGCGGCTGGCCGCCGACCTCGGCGAACCCACCGTGGTGGTCAACAATGCCGGCGTCCTGCGCGACAACCTGCTGTTCAAGATGAGCGTCGACGACTGGGACACCGTAATGGGTGTCCATCTGCGCGGCGCCTTCCTGCTCACGCGGGCCGCCCAGAAGTACATGGTCGAGCAGAAGTGGGGTCGTATCGTCAATATGTCCAGCACTTCGGCGCAGGGCAACCGCGGCCAGGTCAACTACTCCGCAGCCAAGGCCGGTATGCAGGGCTTTACCAAAACCCTCGCCTTCGAACTGGGCAAATACGGTGTCACGGCCAATGCGATCGCACCCGGTTTCATCGTCACCGATATGACCGCGGCCACCGCCGCCCGAGTCGGCGTCGATTTCGAGGACTTCCAGAAGGCCGCCGCCGCGCAGATCCCCGTGCAGCGGGTCGGCCGGCCGGAGGATATCGCGAACACCGCGTCATTCCTCGTCAGTGAGGGTGCGGGATTCGTGTCCGGGCAGGTCATCTATGTGGCGGGCGGGCCGCAGGACTGATGCCTTCCCGGCGGGGTGGTGTCCGGTACAACCGCACCATCCCGCCGTGCCGGGCTCTAACTCCGGTGTGCCGGCACCGGGCGACGGGCGACGGGCGACGGGCGACGGGCGACGGGCGACGGGCGACGGGCGACGGGCGACGGGCGAACCCTAGCAGTACTCGCTTTTGCCAGGGCTGTCCCCGCGCTACTGGCCCGGTGGGGATCGCGCCGTCAACGGCGCCCGATTCACTTCGCGACCGCGTCGATCACGGCGGTCGAACGGGTGATGCCGGCACCAGGCCGCAGCGTCCGCCGATCGGGGGTGCCGGCACCCTGGCCCGCATCGCCGAGTCTGCTATCGATCGTGGAGCGAGGCGAGGAACTCGTCGGTTCTGCTGACGTCGTCGCGATCGTAGGCGCTTACGCTGGCAAGGATTTCGGAGGCGCCGGTGTGCTCGAGAAGATCCGTGAGCGTCTCGGCCACCAGGTCAGGGGTGCCCGAAACGGCCGCGTCCATCCAACCGTTCACAGCATCGGCCTTCTTCGTACGCGCGCTACCGAGCATCCGCCGCACGTCCTCGACAGGTTGCAGTGCACGGAACTCCCCGACGTCCCGGGAGTCGGCGAAGGCCCAGGCCTCCGGCAGCAGAAGGTCCCGGGCGCGCTCGGCCGTCTCCGCGACGGAGATATCGACACTCACCATCAGGTACGGATCCGGGGTGCGGGCGCCGGGGCGGAAGTCCCGGAAGTAGGCGTCGATCGCCTTCGCATCCCGGAGCAGCGGTCCTCCGATCACCGCGGGCAGGCCCAACTGGGCAGCCAGGGACAGCCCGTCCTTGATGGCGAGCAGGAACACCGGCGGCGGCTCGATCCGGGGCCGGACGGTGATATCGGCGTCTCCACTCAGATAGGAGCGAATCTCCTCGATATCTGCCTCGTACTCGCCCGCACGCAGGGTCGTTCGCCCCAGTGCCCGGCGGACCGGAGCCGTGAACCCGAGCGAACCACCGAGCCCGATATCGACCCGGCCCGGATAGAGCGCCTCGAGCAGCAGCGCCTGCTCCGCGACCACCAGCGGACTGTGGTTGGGAACCATGATTCCGCCCGTGCCGAGCCGGATGTTGCGGGTGCGTGCCCCGATCGCCGCGAGCAACAGCGTGGGTGCCGCGCCGGCGATACCCGGTACCGCGTGATGTTCCGCAGTCCAGAATCGCCCGAAGCCGAGCTCATCGGCCCGCACCGCTCGCTCCACCGTGGTGGCCACGGCGGCGGCATCGGATTCACCGCTGCGTGTCCGTGCGCGGTCCAGCAGGGAGATACGCATCAGTCCTCCTCAACCCTCTCGTGTGGCGCAACGCATCAGCCGTGCGATCTCATCCAGTCGGGCTATATCGGCCACGAGCAACCACACCTCCCGCCGGGTAACGCAAAGCGACCGTCACCGCCAGGGAACAGCACCGGCCGAATCGGTCTCGGTCGGATATTCACTGTCGGCGGGCTGGCCGGGCGGCATACCGCGGGCCGGGGCGCGAAGTCGCGATCGTCCGGTTCCCGCGACGCTTTACCCCCGTATGACAAGATCGGCCGCTATGCATCGACCGGCAGCAAACGGTATCCGTGTCGGGCTCGACGCGATGCTACGCGTCATCGACAAAGGCGATGCAGCCACCGGGCGGCCATTCACCGAACCCCGTATCCTCCGGCGCAATCTCGATTCACGCCGATTCGGCTGGACCCACTACGGGGTCATGATCCCCGATCTGCCCGAACCGCACCGCTATCTGAGTCTGATGCGCTCATCGGCGCCACCGGCTCGCTCGTGTTCGATACCGACCACGCTCTGCCTGCTGCCCCGCGCCGCACCGCATCGGTCGTCTGCAGTACCGCCACGCCTGCAGACGGAAATGGACACCCCGTTCACCTACGGCCTCGGGTCGGGATTCGTGAGCGGTTTCGCCCACACGGCCTCATGGTGTGGTGCACAGATCGCCGGTCGCGGTTACGTCGAACACATCGACGGCCGCAACGGCTGACGCGGGCGTCAGCCGCGTCAGCCGAACGGCCACCACCACCGGCGGCGGCGGGGATGCCGGACGGTGACACTCGCATGCTGGACCACCCCGGTGACCCGCAGCAGTGGCAGACCGGATACCGGAGCCCCCGCTTTGTTGGTCACACTCCCCCACTCGCTGATCACCTCGTCGATATCGACACTCCAGCCCGGCGGAATGATCAACAGAACCGACGCATGCGCGGATTTCATCTCCACCCACACCTCGGGTGAGCGCAGCACAGCCTCGGTGAAGTCCAAACGGACGCCGCCGTGTTCGGTTTCCACCACAATCCGCGGCGGTACCCGCCACTGTCCTTCCCGCTTCACCGAACTGCCGGCGGACCGCAGTACGAGCCGGTCGGTCTTACTTCCATGCGCGGCCGGCACCAGATCGACAGTGAGCGCTTCCAGCTCCGGCACGGTGCGACCGGCGTAGACAGCAGCGATACGCTCGTCGAACTCGACCAGATCCAGCCGCCCCTCGGCGAACGCCCCCTGAACGATCGAGGCGGCACGCTCGCGATCGGCATCGCCGGCCCGCAATACGGGAAGGTGCTCGGGCGTCGGCTCGATCGTCATGAGTCTCACGGTAACCGAGTCGGCACGGCGGCACGGGCCGGTCATCACCGCAACGTCGACGACATCGCCTCACCGTTCGCGCCGGAGGTAATCGAGCACATCACCTACTTGATGGTGCTCGAACGGCTCGACGACCCGGCCGGTAAGCGACGGACAGCTGCGTGACTATCGGTGGCGCGTCGTCGCAGGTTACCCATCTCGGTCCTGTCGACGTGTAGCTTGCCCGGATAAATATCGCCCGTGCGCGCGAATCACAAGAAGGGACTGAGCCATGGACCACGCTGTACCCACGGCGCAGAAAGCAACGCTCACCACTTGGGAACGCATGTGGTACGTGTTGATGTGCATCCCTTTGGGGCGCCGCCTATTTCACCAAGATTCCGGCCGAGAAAGCGTTGGTCGACTTCGGTTCGACCACCATGACCGGGGCCGAGCGGTTCTGGTATGTGCTGAGGTGCATTGCGGGAGTGGCGTCTTCACTGATCGTTCAGCTCCGAACAGCGCGTATGCGGCGCCTCCACGGATTCACTCCGGGCGTAGGCCGATCGGGCCGAGCAGGACCGAACCGGCCGTATCCGCCGGGAAGACCAAGTCCACCGAGCTCACGGCGGTGGGGTTCACCCCTGCCGCGTGCATGACTTCCGGACTCACCTCGACTGCGTATGTCTGCGGGAGCGGCTGAGTCGCGGCTACCGGTTGCATCCATTCCCACCGTAGGTACTCGGTGTCGAGGGGGCCGCCGACGCGGACCGCGGCCGGCAAGGTCGCAGTTCTTCCGGCGGTATCGGTCACCCTGATCCGGACGTCCACCGGCTGCAACCGCGACCCCGCGTCGAACACCAGACGCGCGACGCCGAGATCGACACCGCCGGGGAACCGTGCCGTCACCGTCGGCGCCGCGTCACCCGCCTCCCAGCGGACCGAATGCACAATTTCGGCGCCTGGGGCGCCGCGCAACGGCAGCGGGACCTCCTGGAATTCGCCATCTCCCGCGGACGTCACCTCCGCAGCCGGTGTGGTTCCCGAGGTGATCGCCCGGCGCGCGGACCGAGGCCGGTCCGCATCGCGAGGGGCTGTCAGGGCGGTGATGAGTGCGGCGCGGGCCGCGGGGTCGTCGCCGAGGGTGGCCCGGAATGTGGCCAGCGCCCAGGCGGCCGCGATGTGCTGTTGCTGCTTCGCCGAAACCAGGCGTCCGGTATCGATGAAGTGTTTGGGCAGCCCGTTGCCGATGTCGTAGCTGCCCCATCGGCTGTTGAACTGTGCATGGTTCAGGCCCTCCACGATCACGGCGCCTTTGAGCCCCGCGACGCCGTCGCCGACAGCGACCCGCGCCCACTGATCGAGTCCGCCGAACCCGATGACGTCGGCGTCCTGCGCGCCTTGCAACACCACGTAATCGGTATCGGCCGAACGCACCGCCTGCGGCTCGTACAGTCCCTCGGTAGGCGCCAGGGCGAACAGCGACCGGATGGCGAAACCGGGTGCCTCGGCCCCGGCATTCAACTCGTCCGCGGTAGTGATCGCCTCACCACCACGAGAGTGACCGGCCAAACCGATGCGGCTCATATCGACTCGGCTACCGAGGCGATGTCCCGGTTCACCGGCCCAGTCCTGCCACACCTTCAGATGCTCGAGTATCAGCCATCCTCTGGCATGGTCGACGCCGCCGAGTCCCCCGGACCTGTCCAGTGGTCCCGTATTGAGAAAATTCTCGTCGAGTGCGGCCACCACGAACCCATGACTTGCCAGATAGCGCCCGAGATAGCCGAAACCGGCCTCGGAAGCGGTCGCGGCGCTGGAGTTGCCGTGCACGATGAGCACCAGCGGAGCCGGGAGGTCCGACACCGGATACCAGACCTGCGCGTTGAGGGGGAACCGGTCCGCGTCGAAGCCCCAGTGCCGCACCCGGCGGTCGTCCCAGCCACTGACGATGGCGGAGGCATCGACCGGTTCGGTGCGCAGGTCCACACCCGCCGAGTCGTAGGGCGCTCGCCGATCGGTCCCGCTGCCGTAGACAGCGGTCTCGACCGCGAGCGGCCCAGGCGCCCCGCCATCGACACCGGCCACCACCGCATCGGCGGACGGGGCGGGTTGGCCCCCGGCCACAAGCCAGCTGCCGGGCAGGCAGAACACCAGGATTCCCACGGCCGACACGGCGATCGGCCGCCGGGGCATACGCGAGGTATCCCGGCACAACAGCATCCCGGCCCCCGCACCGACCAGCGAGGCGCCCACGACGGCGGACGCCACGGTGAGGTACCAGGCGGTAGCGCTGGTCCCCGCTCCGCGTGTCGACAACAGGATCAACCCGGCCGACACCACCCACAGATACAGGGAAAACCACCGGACCCGGCGTCGCAGAACCGCCCAGACCACAAGAGTCAGCACAGCCGCAGCCCCGAAGGCGATGGCGATATCCAGCGCTGCCGACAACGCGACCACACCGGCCATCCCGGGGAGTATCTGATCGGCGACACTCCAGCCCACCAGTACCGCGCTGACGATCACCACGCCCGCGGCGGCACCCAGCCACATCGCCCGCCGTTGCTTCGCGCGCGCGCCGGGTCCGGCCGACCGGCGACCGGTCTCGTTGTGCTCCACCTCGTTTCCCACGGTCCGCAGCCTAGGCGACGTGGGAAGCCCGGGACCGCCACCAGCGGTCACAACAGGGGGCGCGGGCCGTATTTCCGTCGCTGTCGGTCGCGACACCGGGCGCCGGCGAGTCTGAAAGAGCTTTCAGCTGGTTTCAGGTGCCTTTCAGCCCTCCCCTGCCACTGTGGCGCTCGACATCATCAGCAACGGTGAGAGGGGCGAGCAGGCATGGAGCAGAGCATACGGATCGACGGGAACCCTTACCGTGTGGTCGGCCGGGCACGGTTGTCGCCGGTGTCGCGGGCGTGCTACGGCAAGTACCGGTTCACGCTGCGCCGGATGACCGACGGGACCCTGTGGTCGGCGTTCGGCACCAGGATCAGCCCGGTGTCGGAATTGGTGCGGCAGGACAGCTTAAGCGAGTAATTGATTGCTGCACAGCGCTTTTCGTCGGAACATATGAGCATGGGGATACGACCTATCGGGCCGGACGAATGGCCGACAGCGCGGACGGTGCGGCTGGACGCGCTCGCCGGGTCGCCGCCGGGCACCTTCTCCACCAGCCACGCCGAAGCCGCGCAATGGAGTACCCAGCAGTGGCGGGAATGGACGGCCCGCCGGTATCCGTTCTTCGTCGCCGTGACGGAGTCCGGGCCGGTGGGTTCGGCGGGCGTCATCGTCACCACCGGCGGACCCGAGCTGGTGTCGATGTGGACCGCTCCACCGGCCCGGCGGACCGGCGTCTCCGATCGCCTGGTGCAGGCCGTGGCCGAATGGGCGCGCGGAGCCGCGCACCGGGAACTGCGGTTGTGGGTGGTCGAGGGCAACCGGGCCGCCGAGCAGTTGTACCTTCGCAACGGGTTCACCCGCACCGGCGCCGTCCAGCCGTGCAGCACCGTCGACCCGCGGCCCGAACACGAAATGGCGTTACCGCTGTCACCGGGCCACCGGTAGTGAAGGTCGAAGCGGCTCGATCCATCCCACAAGTACCCGCGAGATCAATCGGCGCCGAAACTGCCCATTGATTCCGCATTTGCGGATATATAGTCTTGTTCGTGTCGTATCTGCGGATCAGAGAGGCAGCCGGGCTGCTGGGCGTCAGTGATGACACTGTTCGCCGCTGGATAGATCAAGGACGGCTGCCGTCGGTCCGATTGGAAAACGGGCGCAAAGGTGTGCGCGGGCAAGATCTGGCCGAGTTCGCGCGGGAGATCGCCGACGCGCCCGAACCCGGCGTAACCGTGGCAGCCTCGGCTCGCAACCGCATGCGTGGCATTGTGACCAGGGTGCTCACCGATACCGTGATGGCGCAGGTGGAGATGCAGGCCGGGCCGTTCCGGCTGGTATCGCTACTGAGCCGGGAATCGGTGGAAGAACTCGGGCTCGAAGTGGGCAGTGTGGCGGTGGCGTCGGTGAAATCGACGCATGTGGTCGTCGAGATACCGGAGAGCTGATGAAAACGGTGATAGGTCGCGTTGTGCGTCGCCTGACTCCGGCGGTCGCGCTGATCGTTGTGCTGGCCGGCTGTGCGTCGGAGGGCTCCGGAGGTGAATCGAGCGGCGGGCCGGGAGACGGGCTCGGCGGCACCCTCACGGTGTTCGCGGCGGCCTCGCTCACCGAGGCGTTCACCACACTCGGTGAGCAGTTCGAGGATGCTCACCCGGATGTGGATGTGGTGTTCGGTTTCGCGGGTAGCTCCGCACTGGCCGAACAGATCCGGCAGGGCGCACCGGCCGATGTGTTCGCCTCGGCGTCTCCGCACAATATGGAACAGGTGGTCGTCTCCGGCGATATCACCGGCGGGCCGGTCACCTTCGCCCGCAACCGTCTCGAAATCGCAGTACCGACCGGCAATCCGGCAAGTATCAGTGGTCTCGCCGATTTCGGCCGTCCCGAACCGCGGATCGCTCTGTGCGCCGAACAGGTGCCGTGCGGGGCGGCAGCCGACAAGGCCTTTGCCGCGGCCGGTGTCACCCCGCAACCCGATACCCGGGAACCGGATGTGAAAGCAGTGCTGACGAAGGTCACACTCGGTGAGGTGGATGCCGCGCTGGTGTATCGCACGGATATCCGGGCCGGGGGCGACAAGGTGACCGGAATCGAATTCCCGGAATCGGGCAAGGCGATCAACGACTATCAGATGGCACAGGTGGCGGCGGCACCGAACCCGGCCGCGGCGGCGGCGTTCGTCGATTTCACGTTGACTCCGCAGGCTCGATCGGTCTTCGCGACGGCCGGTTTCGACGCTCCGTGAGTGGCAGGACGTCGCGGCGTCCTACAGTGACACCGCAGTCGGACCGCCCGTCGAAGCCACTGCGGGTAACGCGTCCCTCCCGCACGGCCACACTGCGCCGCCGCCGTGCTGTGCGCGGACGGCGCCCGCTGGTCCTGCTGGTGCCCGCGATGCTGGGCCTGTTGTTCCTGATGGTCCCCCTGGCGGGGTTGCTGATCCGCGCGCCGTGGCGGGGCCTGCCGGAGCGATTGTTCAGCGCGGAAGTCGGGCAGGCGCTGCGGCTCTCGCTGGTATGCGCGAGCCTGGCCACGGTGCTGTGCCTGCTGCTGGGGATCCCGCTCGCCTGGCTGCTGGCTCGCGGTGACCTGCCCGGGCGCGGGCTGATCCGCGCGCTGGTCACCGTACCGCTGGTACTGCCGCCCGTGGTCGGCGGTGTGGCGCTACTGCTTGTCCTGGGCAGGCGCGGGGTGGTCGGCCAGTACCTCTACGACTGGTTCGGGATCGCGCTGCCGTTCAGCACTGCCGGTGTGGTGGTGGCCGAGGCGTTCGTCGCCATGCCGTTCCTGGTGATCTCTGTGGAGGGTGCGTTCCGTGGCGCCGACCCCCGGTACGAGGAGGCAGCCGCAACCCTCGGCGCCTCCCGCTGGCTCACCTTCCGGCGCGTCACCCTGCCCTCGATCCTGCCCGGAGTAGTCGCCGGGACCGTGCTGTGCTGGGCCCGTGCGCTCGGCGAATTCGGTGCCACCATCACCTTCGCCGGTAATTTCCCCGGCCGCACCACGACGATGCCGTTGGCGGTGTATCTGGCGCTGGAAACCGATCCCGCCGCCGCCATCGTGCTGAGCCTGGTGTTGCTGCTGGTATCGGTGGTGGTGCTGGCGGCGCTGCGGGAACGCTGGATCCGGGGGGCACTGTGACGCTCGCGGCGCAAGTGCGGGTCGCCCGCGGCGATTTCACTCTCGACCTGGATCTCACCGTCGCCGCCGGGGAGGTCGTCGCCTTGCTCGGCCCCAACGGCGCCGGGAAGAGCACCGCGCTACGGGCACTGGCGGGGCTGACCCCGCTGACCGAGGGGTCGATTCGCCTGAACGAACAGGTCTGGGATGCGCCACCCACCGAATTCGTTCCCGCCGAACGCCGGTCGGCCGGCGTGGTGTTTCAGGATTATCTGCTCTTCGCCCACCTCGACGCCCTCGACAACGTCGCCTTCGGGCCCCGCGCTCGCGGTATGCGGCGGGCAGCGGCCCGCGAACACGCCGCGCACTGGCTGCACCGGGTGGGACTGACCGACTACGCCCGGACCCGGCCGCGAGAACTTTCGGGTGGTCAGGCGCAGCGGGTCGCACTTGCGCGGGCCCTGGCCGTCGACCCGGCGCTGTTGTTACTGGACGAACCGCTGGCCGCGCTGGACGCCGCCACCCGGGTACGGGTGCGGGCCGAACTGGCCCACCATCTGGGCAACTATCCCGGACATACGCTGCTGGTCACCCATGATCCGCTGGACGCGATGGTGCTCGCCGATCGGCTGGTGATCGTCGAGCACGGTGCCGTGGTACAGCAGGGACCGCCGGCCGAGGTCGCGCGGCGCCCCCGCTCGGACTATGTGGCAGATCTCGTGGGCCTCAATTTGTTCCGCGGATCCGCGACCGGCACTCGGGTGCGACTCGACGGCGGTGGTGAACTCACGGTCGCCGAACCGGCCACCGGCCCCGTGTATCTGACCTTCGCGCCGTCGGCCGTCGGCCTGCATCCGGAGCGCCCTGGTGGAAGCCCGCGCAATACCTGGCCGGTGACCGTGGCAGGTCTCGAACAACATGCCCATACCGTCCGGGTTCGCCTCGACGGCGCGGTGCCGGCGCTGGCCGATATCACCCCCGCCACAGTCGCCGAACTCCGGATCAGGCCCGGGTCGAAGCTGTGGGCGGCGCTGAAGGCCACCGAGATTCACACGTATCCGGCCTGACGAGGAGGTAGTGTGGGCACGCTCGCCCACAGAAGCGAGTACGGCCGTGAACAGGTTCGCAGTTCGCAGAACCGATAGCTCGCGGTGATTCGAGTCCGGCGGTCCCGCGCGGAGCACCCCCGGGCCGCAGATACCGGCGACGCCGACCGCGTGGTGAGGATCGCCCGACGCGCGGCCGTCTACAACATGCTCGCCAATCGGACAGGTCGCCTACTGCGCGCTGTCGAGTCGTTCGAGGATACGGCCGACGATGGCGCCGAATGCTTCCACCTGTTCGTCGGTGAGCGCGTCGAACAGCAGCTCGCGCACGGTTTCCACATGGCCGGGCGCGGCCTGTTCGATCGCGGTGCGCCCCTGTTCGGTGAGCACGATAAAGGCACCGCGGGCATCGTCGGGGCAGTCCTCGCGACGCACCAGTCCGCGCTTCTGCATCCGGCCGAGATGATGTGACAGGCGGCTCTTCTCCCACTGCATGATCTGTCCCAGTTCACCTACCCGTATCCGGGGTTCCGGTCGGTCGGTGAGGCGGACCAATACCTCGAAATCGGAGAGCGACAGCCCGGAGTCGTGTTGCAGCTGCCGGTGGAGCCGGGCGACCAGCTGGGTGTGCATCGTCAGGTAACCCCGCCAGGCTCGGCTCTCCCGTTCGTCGAGCCATCGCGTCTCGGTCATATGCCCAGCGTAACCCATTAGTTGACATATCACCAAGATGGTCGCACTATATGTATGACACATCAACTACTTGTTCGAACCGGAGGATCTCGATGAACGCAGCGAACCTGAAAGAACTCAGCGGCACCTACGCACTCGACCCCACCCACACCCGGGTCGGTTTCGTCACCCGGCACGCGATGGTGACCAAGGTGCGCGGCTCGTTCAACGAGTTCACCGGCAGCGCCTATTTCGACAGCGAGAACCCGGCGAACTCGTCCGGCGAGGTCACCATCCAGGTTGCCAGCATCGATACCCGTAACGCCGATCGCGACAACCACCTGCGCGGACTGGACTTCCTGAGCCTCGACGAATACCCCGAGATCACCTTCCGCACGACGGCGATCTCCCCCACCGGCGCCGATACCTTCGACGTCACGGGCGACCTCACCATCAAGGGCGTCACCCGGCCGGTCACGGTCCCGTTCACCTTCGAAGGACAGGCCAACGATCCGTTCGGCAATGTCCGGGTCGGTTTCGAGGGGTCCACGACCATCAACCGCAAGGACTGGGGAATCGTCTACAACGCGACGCTGGAAACCGGCGGCGTCCTGATCTCCGACAAGGTCGTCCTGGAATTCGAGGTCTCGGCGATCAAACAGGACGATCAGGCCCAGAGCTGACCATCCGGGGCGGGCGCCGGTTCAGCCGGGCATCCGGCGCAACCCCATGTACTCGGCGATCGCGAACACCGCGACCACGGCGGCACCGGCCAGCAGAAACGCGACCCCCGCGGCGGTGAGCGGAAGCAGTCCGGATCCGGCCAGGGCAAGCATGCCCAGCACGGAAACAGCGTTGACCGCGACCACCGTCGTCGCGTGCGGCCGCGAAATCACCGGGTAGCCGGCGATGAGCAGCAGGACCAGCGCACCGCCGAGCATGGCCACACCGAACGGTATCGACCACGAAGTCGGTAGGCCCAGCGGATCCCGCAGCGGGGCCGCGGCGGCCAGCATGAGGATGCCGAAAGCCCCGGTGCCCCAGCCGTCGAGGCGCAGAACACGGCGCAACAGATCGTCGTGGGCGGCGGAGGCGGGGGCTGTCGCGGTGGTCATGGTCTGCCTTCCGATCGGAGGTTCTGCTCGCCTCCGACTGTTCCCGCTACGGGTCAGCGGCTCAATGACCTCGGAGGTCATGGTCTCCGCGCCCAGCCGCCGGATACGCTCACGCGGTGGCACCTCGCGCGGGCACCGGCCCGTCCCGGATCGGCAGACTTCTCCGGGAATGGCGGCAACGGCGGCGGCTGAGCCAGCTGGACCTGGCGCTGGCGGCCGGCTCGTCGGCGCGGCACCTGTCCTGCGTGGAAACCGGCCGGGCGGCCCCGAGCCGGGATATGGTCCTGCGATTGTGCCGGGCGCTGGATGTGCCGCTGCGCGAACGTAATACGTTGCTGGTCGCCGCCGGTTACGCTCCGGCGTACCAGGAGAGCAGCCTCGACGACGCCCATCTGGCCTCGGCCCGCGCCGCGCTGGACCACATGCTGGTCGCCCATGAGCCCTACCCCGCTGTCGCGGTGGACCGCTGGTGGGATGTGATCGCCGGTAATGCGGCGCTGGCTGTACTGACCGATGGAGCGGGCCCCGATCTCCCGGCCGGACAGCCCAATGTCTACCGCTCGGTCCTGCACCCCGAAGGGCTCATCGCCCGGCTGGCCAACCCGCGGCAGGTCCGCGAACAACTCCTCGAACGCCTGGCGCAACAGGTCGATACCACCGGAGATCCGCGGTTGCGGGACCTCTACGACGAGGTCGCCGGTTACCCCATCCCGCCCACGGGCGTCGAAACCGCCGGTGCCACCGCCCCCGGCCCATTCCAGGTGCCGTTACGCATACACACATCCGAGGGCGAGCTGTCCCTGTTCGCCACCATGGCCACTTTCGGCGCGCCCGCCGATGTGACGCTGTCGGAACTGGCGATCGAACTCTTCTATCCGCTCGACGATTTCACCGCCCGCTACCTGCGGTCGCGATATCAGAGATAGCTCGTATCGTTGACCAGCCGGACCGACGAACCGCCATCCGGGTAGAACTCCGCCAGCGACAGCGACGCCAAGTCCAGATGCAGCCGGTACAGCAGTGCCGGGCCGACGCCCAGTGCGAGCTGCAGCAGGGTTTTGATCGGGGTGACGTGGCTGACCACCACGATGTTCGCGCCCGGATACCGCGCCACCAGGTCGCGGCGCGCTCCCTCCACGCGCTCGCGGACGGCGTCGAAACTCTCCCCGCCCGGGGCGGGCAGGGAGGGGTCGCCCAGCCAGCGGGCGTGCAGGTCCGGGTCGCGTTCGGCGGCCTCACGAAAGGTCAGGCCCTCCCAGTCGCCGAAATCGGTTTCGGTGAGCCCGTCGATCACCCGGACTTCGAGGCCGAGCGCGGCAGCCGCGGCGTCGGCGGTTTCCCGGGCACGGCCGAGCGGCGAGGAGACCACCGCGCCGATATCGCCTTTGGCAGCAAGCATTTTCGCCGACCGCGCCGCTTGCTCGCGACCTACCGCGGTGAGTGGAGGGTTGCCCCGGCCCGAATAGCGCCGTTGCACCGAGAGTTCGGTCTGCCCGTGCCGCAGCAGCAGGAACCGGGTGGGGCGGCCGGTCGCGCCGGTCCAGCCCGGCGACGCCGAAAGACGCGCGGACGCACTACGGGAATCGGTGACCGGGTCGGCGCCTGCAAACCCGGCGGCCGCTCCCGGAGCGGTGCCGGTGGATGCGGGCGCAACCGATCCTGCGGGCGCGGAAGCCTGACTACTTCCTGCGGAAGTCGCGGCGACGGCCTCGTGGACTTCCTCGATCAGCCCACCATCGTCCATGGCCTCGTTCGCGAGCCGGTCGGCGTGCGAATTCTCGGCGCGCGGGATCCAGCGGTAACTCACCTGATCGAATCCCGCGGCCAGGCGGCGGGCGCGATCGGCGAGCGGGATCATCGCCGCGTGTTTGACCTTCCAGCGCCCCGACATCTGCTCGACCACGAGTTTGGAATCCATCCGCACCGCGACCACCCGCGCACCGAGTTCCGCCGCGGCCTCCAGCCCGGCGATCAGGCCCCGGTATTCGGCGACATTGTTGGTGGCGACACCGAGGGCTTCCTTACGTTCGGCGAGAACCGCTACCCGGTCCGCGTCGAACACCACGGCTCCGTAACCGGCAGGACCCGGGTTGCCCCGCGACCCCCCATCGGCCTCGACGATCACCTCACGCGCACTCATTCGGCCTCCCGCTCCGCGCCCACCTCACGACCCCGCCGGGGCCCGAACTCACAATCCGGATTCTTTGGTCCGCACCAGCACCGCGCCGCATTCGGGGCAGCGCACCACCACATCGGGCGCCGTTTTGGCGATCCGCGCGATCTCCCCGCGATCGATTTCGATCCGGCATGCCCCGCATCGGCGGGCCTGCAGCAGGGCCGCGCCGGTCCCGCGTTCGGTGCGCTGCCGGTCGTAGATCTTCAGCAGTTCTTCCGGGAAGATGCCGACGAGGTTCGCGCGGTCGGTGTCACACCGCTGCTGGGCGACGTCGAGGTCGGCCACGGCCGCATCGCGGCGTTCGCGGGCGGCGACGAGATCGGATTCGGCCTTGTCCAGCCGGGCGCCCGCATGTTCGTGATCGGAGGCGGAGGCCTCCCGCCGCTCCATCACCTCGAGCAGTTCGTCTTCGAGTACCGAGCGGCGGCGTTCCAGGCTGCCGAGTTCGTGCTGCAGTTCCGACAGCTGTTTGGCGCCGACCGAACCTGCTTCGAGCGCTGCCCGGTCGCGTTCCTCACGTTTGCGGACCGCATCGACCTCGCCCTCGAGTTTGCGGATATCGCGGTCCAGATCGTCGAGCACGATCTCCACGGCCACGGCCGCGTCCTTCTGCGCATTGCGTTCGGCCTCGAACCGGTCGACCTCTTGCTGTTCGGGCAGAACTTTGCGCCGGTGCGCGATCCGGGTCAGCTCGGTGTCGACCTCGGCGAGACGCAGCAGTTTGGCCTGAATCGATGGTTCGACATTCAACGCGAACGAACTCCCTGCACGCTGTGGACGGATAGAACGTCCACCGTACTCGGTCGCCGGACGGGCCGACCGGCCGCCGGTCCCGATCCCGGCGACCCGATCCGGCCCCGGCGGCTCAGCCGCCGCAGCCGACGGTCCACGGGTCGGTCCGCACCCGCGACACCCGCGTTTCCAGCTCCGGCAGACCGGCCCGGACCACCCCCGCGGCCTGCGCGCACCACGGGAACTCGGTGGCCCAGTGCGCGGCATCGATCAGTGCCGGCCCCGAACGGCGCAGATGTTCGTCGACGGGATGGTGCCGCAGGTCGGCGGTGAGGTAGGCGTCGACACCGAGCCCGGTGACTGCGTCGAGCAGCGAATCTCCCGCTCCGCCGCAGACCGCGACCCGGCGCAGGACGCGGTCGGGGTCGCCGGCGGAGCGCACACCCCAGGTGGTTTCCGGTAGGGCGGCGGCCGCGCGGGCGGTGAATTCCCGCAGAGTCAGTGGTTCGGCCAGTGTTCCGACGCGGCCCAGGCCGAGGTTGCCGGGTAGCTGGGCACGTTCGGTCACGTGGTAGGCGGGTTGTTCGTAGGGATGCGCGGCGCGCAGGGCCGCCAGGATCGCGCCGCGGTCGCGGGGTGGGGCGACGACTTCGATCCGGTCCTCACCCACCCTGGTCAGCTCGCCCACCGTGCCGACGGCCGGGTTCGCGCCGTCCAGCGGCCGGAACTGACCGGTCCCGGTGACCCGCCACGCCGCCTCCCGGTACTCTCCGGAGCCGCCCGCCCCGGCGGTGAACAACGCCGTCAGCACCACCTCGGCGTGGTCGGCCGGTACCTGGATGCTCCACTTGTCCACGGCAGGAACCGGCTTGGGGTCGAGCGGTCCGGTGACGGTCAGGCCGAGTGCCGCTGCCAGCGCGTCGGAGACTCCGGGGTCGGCGGAATCAGCGTTGGTGTGCGCGGTGAACAAGGCACAGCCCGCACGGACGAGCCGGTGGATCAGCGCACCTTTCGGCCGGTCGGCCGCCACGCTGTCCACTCCCCGCAGCAATAGCGGGTGGTGGGCGACCAGCGCCTGGGCTCCCCAGGTGACGGCCTCCTCGACCACGGCCTCGGTGACATCGACGGCGAACAGTACCCGCCGCACCTCCTCCCCCGGGTCTCCGCACACCAGCCCGACCGAATCCCACGATTCGGCCAGCCGGGGCGGATAGGCCGTCTCCAGCGTCTCGATCAGCTCTGCGAGCGTCGCCACACACCACACCTTTCGTCTGTTTCCGCCCGGTGGGCGGGGCCGTCCGGGCGTATTCGATTCTCACGCCGCCCGCGCGGCAAGCACACCTTCCGACGACTGAGCGCGGCCTCGGCCTCCCGTCAGGAAGGGGCATCGCCTATATCCGGCAACCGTAATCGGGTCCGGTGGATATGCAGACCCGACCCCGGTACAGGCGATGACGAGTCAGAGCGCGTGAACAGCAGGGGCTCGCGCCGACAGCGAGATCAGGCACGCGGCGGCATCGGTGAGGCGGCGTTCGGGGTGCCACGCCGCGGTCAGCTTTCGTGTGAGTAGGAGCGTGGTGGGGATCTCGACCAGTTTCCCCAGCCGCAACTCCCTGCCGACGGCGCGCTCGGAGACCACCGCCGGTCCCATGCCCGCGAGTGCTGCACCGACCAGCGCAGCCGTGGAACTCACTTCCAGCGAGGTGGTCACACTGCGGCCGAGTGCCAGTTCGAAGGTGCGCCGGGTCCCGCTGCCCGCCTCGCGGAGTACCCAGTGCTCGGCCGCCAGTTGTTCGGCACTCACGGGTCCTGCCTGCCGGGCCCATCGGTGATCCGGGCGGACGGCGACGATCACCCGGTCCGTTCCCACTGTGCGGATGGCGAGCGAGTCGGGTGTCTCTCCGGATTCGATGAAACCGATGTCGACGCGCTGTGATCGGACGAGGTCGAGAACGGCGGTGCTGTTGACGACCTGCAGGGTCGGCTGGATATGGGGCATCTGCGTGTGAAGATTCCCGAGCCACGACGGCAGCAGGTAGTCGGCGACCGTCAAGCTCGCCGCGATGCAGAGTTCGGACCGGCGTTGCGAACTGAGCGCCGCGACGGCGGAGCGCATGACGTCCACCGAGCACAAGGTGGAGCGCGCCCACAGCACAACTGCCCTCCCGTCGTCGGTGAAGGAGGATCCCCGGGGGGAGCGGGTGAGCAGGGTCAGTTTCCAGCGTGCCTCGAACTCCCTGATCCGAGCGCTGGCGGCCGGTTGGCCGAGCCCCAGCACCGCTCCGCCGGCCTTTACGCTTCCGGTCTCTTCGACGGCGACGAGTAGCCGCATGGTCAGCAGATCCAGATCCGGGCCTATCGGCCTCGGTGATACCCCGCCGTCGTTTTGCTCTCTACCGCGCATATCCGCCCCGCTGGAGTGTGGATGGGTGACTGTGACACAAACGAAGTCGACAACGATCACCGCGTATATGGCGGCATTGTCCGTTGCCGCTGCGGCGCTGGCAGTCAGTACGCAGATGCCGTTGCCCGGCCCGCTGATGCTGTCGCTGGTGGCCGGAATCGTCGTCGCCAATACACCGCTGAGCGGCGGCGAAACCATGCGGGCCGCCCATGCGGCCGGCCGGACACTGCTGCGTGCCGGGGTCGTCGTTCTGGGGCTGCGTATTTCCGGGGCCGATATCCTCGCGGTCGGTGCGGCCGGGATCGCCGTTGTCGTCCTGACGGTGCTGTGCACGTACACGGCCACGGAATGGCTCGGGCGCCGGCTCGGACTCGATCGTGATCTGGTCACTCTGGTCGCGGCCGGCTTCTCGATCTGCGGTGCGGCCGCAATCGCCGCCGTGAACGATACGGTGCGGGGGCGAGAACGGAATGTGGCGGTCGCGGTGGCGCTCGTCACGGTTTTCGGCACTGTCATGATGGTGGCGGTTCCGGGCGCCGCGAGCGTGCTGGGGCTCACGACGGCACAGACCGCGGTGTGGTCGGGAGCGAGTATCCATGAGGTCGCTCAGGTCGCCGCGGCCGCGTCGCTGGCCGGTGGTGGTGTGCTGGCGCTGGCCATGACGATCAAACTCGGCCGCGTGGTACTGCTGGCCCCGGTGTTCCTCGCGGCCTCGCGCGGCCGGGGCCGGCCCAGTGCGGCGCGGGCTGTTCCGTGGTTCGTCGTCGGATTCGTCCTCGCCGTGGCGCTCCGGTCGACCGGCGTACTTCCGGCCGCGGCGATCGGCGCAGCCGAGGGCCTGACCACCGTGCTGCTCGCGGCCGGGATGTTCGGACTGGGTCTGGCCATCCGGTTCAAAGAGCTGTGGCCGGTTCCGCCGGCGGCGTTGGGTCTGGCTGCCGCGTCCACCGCTGTTGCCGCGGGTGTCCCCTTGTTCCTGGTGGTGTTCCTGGTCGGCTGAGTACGTCACGAGACCTCCCGGACCGCGAGGACGGCCTGGCTCGCCAGACGTGCCGCGACGAACGAAGCGGCCCCGGGCCGCAGGGCGGTCGAAAGTAGCGCTCCGTCGTAGATGACCATCAACTGCTCGGCGAGTTCGTCGGCATTTTCCTGGCCTGTCATTGTTTCCAACAGCCGGTCTTTGAGGGCGGCCTTGTGCCGGGCCGCCCACCGGCGTGCCGCGCTGTCCTGTTCCGGCATCTCGGCGACGGCGAGCGCGAAAGCACAACCACGGAAGCCGGGCGCCTGCGACCGGCGTTCGGCGACAGCGAGGAAGGCGTCGAACACCGCGGTAGTGGACGTCTGCTGCCCGATCTGATCGGTGATCGCGGACATGGTGTCGCGATGACGTTTGGCCAGGTATGCCTCGACCAGATCGTCCTTACCCTCGAAGTTTCCGTAGAGGGTGCCGCGCGCGACATCGGCTTCGTCCAGAATCCGCTGCACTCCGGTACGGGTGATGCCTTCGGTGTAGAGAAGTCTGTCGGCCGTATCCATCAGGCGTTCCAGTCCGGGACGTCTGCGGCGTTGTGGAGTCCTGGTCACGGAAGGAGTGTACGGCGAATGATTGACTTTAACTAGATCGAGTGGTCTAGTTAACGAGGTCGATATGTGACCGCTACCACTGGACGATCAGGAAACTCATATGTGCTTTCACGACCCGTCAGATCGCAAGTACGCCGCCCATCTGCGCCGCGGTGCGCCCGAGATGATGAAGGCGTATGCCGGCCTCGGGGAGGCGGTGTTCAAGGGCGACGGGCAGATTCCGCAGAAATACCGGGAGCTCATCGCGATCGGCGTCGCCACAACCACGCAGTGCCCGTTCTGCATCGACTCGCATACCAAGGCCGCGGCCGAGGCCGGCGCCACCGCGGAAGAGCTGGCGGAGGCCGTGATGGTCGCTGCGGCCCTGCGCGCGGGTGGTGCCGTCACGCACGGGTTCCAGGTCATGAAAACCGCCCACGAAGCCGCGGCCACGGCCGGTGAACGGGCGTAGGAGGACTTATGACCAGGACTCTCGAACCGGCTGCCACGCCCGCCGATATCATCGTCGTCAGCCCGACTTCCGGGGATACCGTCGCCACGCTGCCGTCGGCCACGACCGCCGAGGTGGATGCCGCAATCGCCCGCGCCCGCGGCGCACAGCGCGAATGGTGGGGTATGACGTCCGACGCCCGGAGCAAGGTGCTGTGGCGCTGGTCGGAACTGCTCGACGAACACGCCGAGGAACTCGCCACGCTGGATGCCCGCTGTACGGGCAAGGTCATCCGTGACGGTCTGTCCGAGGTGCGTACCGCGGCCCGGTATGCCCGCTACTGGGCCGGGCAGACGGACAAGCTCTTCGGTGACCAGCTCAACGATGTACCGGGCCGGCTCTCGTACACGCTGCGTGAACCACTCGGTGTGTTCGGCGTGATCATTCCGTGGAACGCACCCTGCCTCGGCTCCGTTTCCCGTACCCTCCCGCCGTTGGGGTGCGGTAACGCGGTCATCGTGAAGCCCTCGGAGTTCTCACCGCTGTCGGCCTTGCGCAATGCCGAACTGGCCCGGGAAGCCGGGATGCCCGAGCACCTGTACCAGGTGGTCGTCGGTGCCGGTGATATCGGAGCACACTTGGCGGCCCACCCGGGCGTCGACGGAATTTCGTTCACGGGTTCGGTGGAGACCGGCCGCAAGGTCAATATCGCTGCCGCCGCGACGTTCAAGCGCACCACACTCGAACTCGGCGGGAAGAGCCCGGTGATCGTCTTCCCCGACGCCGATCTCGACGAGGCGGCCCTCGGGGTGCTGATCGGCATTCTCATGAACGCCGGGCAGATCTGCGCAGCCAACAGCCGCCTGCTGGTGCACGAGAGCGTCGCCGAGGAGTTCACCGCCAAACTGCTGGAACGCGCACAGCGAGTCGAGGTCGGTGATCCGCTCGATCCGCGGACCCAGGTCGGTCCGGTGGTGTGCCGGCGCCAATACGACAAGGTCATGGACTTCATCGCCTCGGCCGAGGCGGAAGGCGCGACCATCGCGGTGGGCGGCGGACGGCCTCTGCACCTGAGCGAAGACCGCGGGCTGTTCATCGCGCCCACCATCATCACGAATGTGCGTCCGGATATGCGTGTCAGTCGTGAGGAAGTCTTCGGCCCGGTACTGGGCGTATCGACCTTCGCCACCGAAGAGGAGGCGATAGAGCTGGCCAACGACAGCGAATTCGGTCTGTCCTCCTATGTCTGGACAACAGACGGTGCCCGCTTGCACCGGATGGCCGAACGTATCGAGTCGGGAGTCGTCCACGGCAACACCTATCTGGTGATGGATGTGCAGCTTCCCTTCGGGGGTTTCAAGAACAGCGGCGTGAGCAACGCGTTCGGGAACGAGGCCATCGAAGCCTGTACCCAGGTTAAACGCGTCACTGTGCGAACCGGGGCCGGACCCTTGCCCAGCCCGTGGCCCGGGGTGTGAGGAGATAGCCGATGCCCACGACAACACGGGCCTATTTCCAGCGGGAACCGAACGGTGCTCTCGAGCTGGATACCGTAACGCTCGGCGATCCGAAACCGCATTCGGTGCGGGTACGTATCACCGCGACAGGCGTATGCCAGAGCCAGATCTACTGGATGAGCCAACCCCGTCCCGAACCGCTGTTGTTCGGGCACGAGGGGCACGGGATCGTCGAGGAGGTCGGTTCGGCGGTCACCCGCGTCGCGGCCGGGGACTCGGTGCTGGTCACCTGGCTGCCCGGCGAGCGTAGCGCCACACGCGCGCCGGAACGCACCGAAGCCGTTCTCGCCGACGGATCTACGGCTTTCTGGAGCAATGTCAACACCTGGGCCGAGCACACGGTGGTCGACGAGGAATACCTGATCCGGTTACCCGCGGAGATCACCGATCCTGCCATCGGGCTGGTCGGCTGCGCGGTGCCCACCGGAGCCGGTGCGGTGATCAATGCCGCCGATGTGCGGGCCGGGGACGCGGTGGCCGTGATCGGGCTCGGCGGTGTGGGCCTGTCGGCGGTTGTCGCCGCCGCGGCCCGCGATGCCGCGGTCGTCTACGCGGTCGATATCGCCGGCGACAAGCTGGAGTTCGCACGCCACTTCGGTGCCTCGCATACTGTCGATTCCACGACCACCGATCTGGCCCAGATCGCGCACACCAGCGTGGTCAGCCGGACCGGATTGCCCGGGTTCGACAAGGTGATCGATTGTGTCGGCAGTACCGCGACCATCAATCAGTCGATCGCAGCAGTGCACGCGGGCCGGGTGTCATTGCATCGCGGCGGAGTTGTCGTCGTCGTCGGGGTGCCGAAAGGTGATGTCCCAATCGACGCGATTCAGCTTCTGACACAGGAGAAGTCGCTGCTGGGCACGCTCGGTGGCAGTTGTACGCACGAACAGTTGAACGAACTGTGCCGGTGGAGTCTGGACGGGCGGCTGGACCTGGGCCGTCTGGTCACCGACCGTTACGGCTTCGACGATCTGCCGAAGGCGGTCGAGGCGTTGCGTGCCGGGAAGATCCTCGGCCGCGCGCTCGTGACGATGTAGCCCACCGTACGCCGACCGAAAAGGCCGGGTACCCCGGATGAGGGGGTACCCGGCCTCTTCGTGACCCGAGCCCGTAGGAGTGCGGCTACCGCGGCACCGCCCAGGCCGAGACGAAGGTCTTGACCGAACCGTCGGCCGTGTTGTAACTGCGGCGCGGCAAGGTACCGATATCCGCGCCGTAGACGTGGATACCGACACACGGTACATCCGACGCCGCGGCCACCGCGTGCACATCCTGATCGGTGGTGCAGCAGACCTCGACATCACCGGGCCGCAGGAAATCCTCGCCCAAGAAGCTCAGTCCGTTCGGCGACCCGGCGTCGGGGGCGTATCGCCGCTCCTTCTCCAGCCCGGCGACGATGCCGATGACTCCCCAGGTTCCGTGGTCGTGGACGGGGGTTTCCTGCCCGACGTTCCATACCGCGGAGGCGATGCTGAACGAACGGTCCGCAGCGACGTGCAGTGGATACATTACGTAGTGATCCGGGTTCGGTGCGCGCAGCGGTTCGGGAATGACAACACCTCTGCCCAGCCAGGCCCGCAGATGTTCGGCGACCGCGGCGGTCACGGCGTACTCATCGGTGCCCTTCGCCGCGACTTCGTACTCGACCGCCGCCACGAACTCGACGAATGCGTCGAACCCGTCGATATCGGTGGCCTCGGCGGAGATCCCGGGGGTCATGACTGTTCCTCTCGTGGGGTGGTCGGACGTGCCCGCCGGGCGAACTGTGTCATCGCGGCGGCGAGATCGGGTCGGTTGATCAGGGACCGGGTGAGATCCGCCAGACCGGCCGGGTCGCCGGTGGCCGTCGCGGCCTTCAGGGCGCGCAGGGTGGCCGGTTCCCGGCGGACCGCGGAACGGATGAGGCGGCCGAGCTCGGCGTCGATCCGGGGCGGTTCGGTGAGTTGATCGAGCAGTCCGAGCCGGTGGGCTTCCGCGGCATCGACCCGGTCACCCGTGGCGGCCAGTCGTACAGCGGCCGCATCGCCGATGACCGCGGCCAGACGCCGGGTGCCGAGGACCACGCCGAAAGCCGACCCCGGGAAGCGCAGGGACGCCTGGTCGGTGCCGATCCGCATATCGCAGGCCAGCGCGAGGTCGGCGCCGGCCCCGACCGCGGCCCCTTCCAGCACCGCAATCGTCAGCATTGCGCTGGATTGCAGGCGCTCCAGCAGACCGCCGATACGCAGGAATCGCCAGACCAGCTCCGAGGTGGACGCATCCGGTACGTCGTCGAGATCGAAACCGGCGCAGAAGGTCCCGGCCGCCGAGCGGATCACCAGCGCCCGGCAGGCCTGTGCTTCGGCATCGTCCACCGCTCGGGTCAGCGCATCGACCGTATCGGCATCGAGCGCGTTCGCCCGGTCGACACGTTCGAGGGTGACGGTGGCGAGGTCGTCGACGACAGTGAGCTCGACCGCCGCCGGAACCGTTGTCAGCTCGCCCATTCGACGGCCACCTCCGTGGTGTGCTCACCCAACCGTGGTGGCCTCCGGGAGGTGTGCGGCGCGGCATTCGAAATACGCGCGGGGAATGCCAGATCCGAAACCTCACCGAGGACCGGGACCTCGACCGTGGTCAGCAGTCCGGTCTGCACGACATGCGGATCCGCGAGGATTTCCGCGAAGGTGTTGATGGGGCCGCAGGGTACGCCGTGCGTGCTGAGCACCTTCACCCAGTGATCGGCTGTCCGGGTGGTGAAGGTTTCCTCGAGCAACCCGGCGAGCACGGTCTGGTGCGCGACCCGGTCGGCCTGGCTCGCGAAGCGGGGATCGTCGAGCAATTCGGGGCGCTCGGCCGCCGCGCACACCGCATGCCACAGCCGATCGTTGCCGGCGGCCAGCGTGAACCAGCGGTCGCTGGCCCGGAAGGCCTGGTACGGCGCGTTCCGGGGATGGGCACTGCCCAATGCCTTGGGCGCACGGCCGGTTCCCCAGAACTCGCTGACCTGCAGGGCGGAGGTGGCCAGGAGGCAATCGAGCATCGGGACATCCACATGATGGGACCGTGTCCCGGCGTCCGGTGCGGCGAGCAGCGCGCTGACGGTCATCGCGGCGTAGAGCCCGGTGATGAAATCCGCGACGGGTACACCGGATTTGACCGGTTCGCCCCCGTCGGCGCCGGTGACGCTCATCAACCCGCTCATGCCCTGGATGACGACGTCGAAGGCCCCTCTGTCGCGATAGGGGCTGGTGAGCCCGTATCCCGAGATCGAGCAGAAAACGACTCCGCGGTGCTCGGCCTCGATGGATTCGTAGCCCAGGCCCAGGCGATCGAGGACCCCGGGACGGTAGTTCTGCACGACGGCATCCGCGGAGAGCATCAGCCTGCGCACCATCGCGTTCTGTTCGGGATCCTTGAGATCGGCCACCACCGACCGTTTGTTGCGGTTGAGCGAGGTGAAGTTGTAACTGAAGCGGTCACCATGTTCGTCCGACCCGATCGGTGGCCAGTTACGCATCTGGTCGCCGGCGGGTGGTTCGACTTTGACCACGTCGGCGCCCAGGTCGGCCAGCAACATGCCGGCGAACGGCCCCGCGGCCACGTGGCCGAATTCGACGACACGTTTTCCCTTCAGCGGGAGGTAGTCCGGTGTATCAGCGGATTTCATGCCTATCAGTCCTTACCGCCCCCGGAACACGGGGGGCCTCTTCTCGCGGAAGGCAGCAATGCCTTCCTGCATATCGGAACTGGACGAGATGCGGCCGAGAGCACGCCCGGTCCGCACGTGCTGCTCGACCCTGCCCTGGCCTACGTGCTCGTCGATGAGATCCTTCGCGGCACGAACGACAAGCGGTGCCGAGTCGGCGAGCTTTTTCGCCCACTCTTCGGCGAGCGCGATATGTTCGCCGGTGCCGACGACGGCGTTGATCATTCCGACGTCATGGGCGCGGGCCGCGGCGATCGGATTGCCGAGCATCAGGAATTCGGCGGCGATCTTATGGGGCACCCGGGTGACGATCCCGGACGCCAGGCCGCCGAAGGCGCCGACTTTGCCCTCCGGATAACTGAACCGCGCGTCGTCGGTCGCGACGATCAGATCGCAGTACTGCACCAGCACCCAGCCGGCGCCGATACAGTGCCCGGCGACGGCCGCGACGACCGGTTTCTGCACCTCGACATTCAATCCGGGCACACACCGCCACATATCGAGACTCACGGCATCGAGATCGATCCCGGCGCAGAACGCACGGTCTCCTTCGGCGGTCAGCACGGCCGCCTGTTCGTCGGCGTGCTCGAGGCGGTGCCAGGCCACTTCCAGGCCGGTGATCATCTCCGGCGACAGGACATTTAGCTTCCCGGGATTTCGCAGCGTGATCACCGCGATATTGCCGCGGACTTCGTAGTCGACCGTTCCACTCATGCCGTCGCCGCCTCGGAGGTGACCGGCAGGTAGTGTGCGGTGTGTTCGCCGAGCAGCGGAGCGGGCCGGTCCGGGCGTGTATGCCGGCCGTCGATCCGCAGGGGCAGACCGGGATAGGGGTGCCGGCCTGCGCTGGGATGGTCGAGCGTGGTGAAGAACCCGGTCGCGGCCAATTGCGGATCGTTCGACAGTTCGGCGGGCCCGGCCGATATTCCGGCCGGGACCCCGGCGCACTGGAGCGCATCGACCACGGCACCGGAATCCGTGACGGTAGCGGCCCACTCGGTGACCAGCGCCTCGACCTGCTCGATATCGGTCCGGCGCCGCGCCTTCACGGCCCAGTCCGCCGTGACCTCGAAACCGTCGAGGCGTATGCGCTGCGCGAGTGCAGACCACTGGTCGTCGTCGTGGATGCCGACCGCCAGCCGTTGGCCGTCACCCGTCCGGTACAAGCCGTGCGGAACGCCGGTGGGGTCACCGTTGAGACGCGAGGTCTGCGCCGTCCCCCGGGATTCGGCCACGAAAGCCTCCCCGAACAGCGGCATCATCGCCTCGGACTGCGGAATCTCGATATGGCACCCGCGTCCGGTCTCGCGCCGGCGCACCAGTGCCGTGACCACGGCACTGGCCGCGAACAGCCCACCGACGGGATCGCCGATGGCGAATCCCGTGAGCACCGGCCCGTGTTCGTCGCCGGACAGCCAGGTGTTGCCGCTGGCGGCGTCGAACTGGGCGCCGAAACCGGCGGCAGACGCCTGCGGGGAGGTCGAGGGGAACGCGGTCATCTCGACGACGATCACGGCCGGGTTGATATCGGCGAGTTCCCGGTATCCGAATCCCATCCGGGAAAGCACACCGGCGCGATAGTTGGAGACCACGACATCGCAGGTCGCCACCAATTCCCTCGCCGCGGCTCGCCCCTCGTCGGATTTGAGGTCGAGGGCGACGCTGTGCTTGCCGACGTTCTGCGTGTTGAACCACGCATTGCGATTGAGCGGGTCCGTACCGTAGTCGGCGTCGGGATAGCGCAGGCGCAGATCCGCGCCCGTGCCGCGGAGAATGTCCGGACGGGTGAAGTTCTCGATTTTGAGCACCTCCGCACCGAGCGCGGCGAGCACTCGGGTCGACATCGGGCCCGACCAGACATGGGTCAGATCGAAGATACGCACCCCGGCCAAGGGTCGTGCCGCAGTGTCGCCGGTCATGAGGTAATCCCTTCGGAGGTCACGAGATAGGGAAGTGAGGGGGCCAGGCCACCGCCGCGTACGTGATGCCAGGTATCGCGGGCCGCCAGGTCCGGATCGGCGAGTACCTCCGCCGGTGACCGCACCGCGGTGGCGGCGACATCGTGTTCGGCCGCGGCCTGTAGCGCGGCCGCGACTGTCGAGCGGGCACCCCACTCGTCGAACAAGGCAGCCAGCACATCGACATTCCGGAATCGGTTGTCCAGGTCGACGAATCGCACATCCTCGATCAGGTCGTCGCGCCCCAGCAACCCCACCAGCGCCGGCCAGGCGAGTCCGGCGTAGACGACAATCCAGCCGTCGCGACAGCCCACGACGAATCGAGGACCCGACTGCTCGAGCAGCGACTCCGACCCGTTGTAGGCGTACTGGGTGGTCGCGTACGGCAGCAGGCTCACCACCGTTTCGAACTCCGAGACCGCGACTTCGCGCGTGGTACCGGGTTCGGTGAGCGCCGCGGCGAGCCCCACGTACAGGTAGAGCCCGGCCAGATACTGGTAGCGCAGACCGAATCCGTAGACGGGGCGGCCGTCGCGGCTGCGGGTGTACTCCGCGGCGCCGCCGAGCGCGGCGAGGACGAGTTCGTCGCTGACCCATTGTGCGCGAGGCCCACGCTCCCCGAAGCGTTCGATGCGGCCGACCAATGTGGTACCGGAGAGGTCGGCAGCACTGCCGTCGTCGACCAGGATGACGTCGAACGAGCCCTCCGGCGGTCCGGTCTGCTTACCTGTGTCAAGGAAGTCGGCCGCCTCCGCGGTGACCTCGGGACCGGTCGATCCGGCATCGACGACGGTGGCGCCGTTCTGGACGAACATCCATCCGCAGTACCGGGTGGCGGGTGTGGTTCCGGCGTCGAGCACGCGCAGGTGTGACAGCCAGGCGACGCCGCTCATCGCGGCACGATGCTGCGGGGCAGCAGTCGGCGGATGACCACGACCAGTGCCTGGAGCACCACGCCGATTACGGCCAGCACGATCAGGGCGGCGAAAATAGCCGCGGTATCGCCGAATGCCTGCCGCTCGACGAGGATATAACCGAGGCCGGCGTTGGAACCGACGAGTTCGGCGGCAACAGCGCCGAGTAGTGCCACGATCAGGGCGACATCGAACGACGGGAACAGGTAGGACATGGCGTTCGGCAGCCGCAGGTAACGCATCTCCTGCCATCTGGTCGCGCCGATGGACCGCATGAAATTGTGTTCGTCCTTGTCGATCTCGGTGAATCCGGCGATCGCGGCGGTCATCACCGGGAAATAGGCCAGGGACGCGGCGACGGCGATTTTCGGCGACATCCCGTAACCCAGCGCGACGACCAGCAACGGCGCCACCGCGATCTTGGGAAACGACTGCAATGCGATGACATAGGGATAGAGCGCGATCCGGCTCAGCGAGCTGTAGGCGAACAGCGCTCCCAGCAGCAGGCCGCTGACCACACCGATGGCGAAGCCGATGATCATTTCTGCCAGGGTGACGCGGACATCCTCCCACCACGCGCCCTGGATGATGCCGGCGTCCAGCGCCGACCACACATCGGACGGCTCGGGCAGCAACAGCGGTGAGACGAGCTCACGGGTCGTGAGTATCTGCCAGGCAGCCAGCAGGACGATCCCGACCGCCAGCGGCAGGCCGATACGCACGGCCAGCGCCCGCCCCTTCTCGTTGCGTGCCTTGCCGGGCTCCGGCACGTTCGGGCCCGGTCCCGCGGCGGTCACGGCCGGTTCGGTGACTGTCGGCGTGCTCATGCCCGCACTCCTTCGTGCTGGTGTCCGATCAACCCGCGGATATGACCGACGAGATCGTAGAAACGGCTCTGGGTGCGCAAATCGGCGGTACGCGGGCGCGGAAGCCCGATATCGACGACCTCGCGCAGGGTGCCGGGGCGCGCGGTCATCACGCCGACCCGGTCCGACAGGTACACCGCCTCGGCGATGTTGTGGGTGATGAACACGACCGTTTTCGGCCGGTCGGTCCACAGACGCATCAGTTCGTCCTGCAATCCCTCGCGGGTGAATTCGTCCAGCGCGCTGAACGGTTCGTCCATCAGCAGAACCGGCGGGTCGGCGACGAGAGCCCGCACGATCGATGCCCGCTGCTGCATACCTCCGGAGAGTTCGTCGGGGTATCGATGACGGAAGTCCGCGAGCCCGGCAAGGTCGAAGAGATGGTGCGCGCGGGCCCGGGCGCCGGCGTCCAGAGCGCCGCGCAGTTTCGAAGGGAGGTGGACATTCTCCTCGACGGTGAGCCAGCGCAGCAGGGTCGGTTTCTGGAAGACGATGCCGGTCGAACTGTCGGGTCCGTCGATACGCCGGCTGCCGATGTCCACATGGCCTGTGGAGGCGCTGAGCAGGCCGGCGATGACATTGAGGAGGGTCGATTTACCGCATCCACTCGGACCGACGAGCGAAAAGAACTCGCCGGGTCGCAAGGTGAGATCCACGGAGGTCAGCGCGGTGACGGAACCGCCCCGTCCGCCGGTCTCGTAGACCTTCGACACGGAGTCGATGACGATTTTGTGACCGGTGGCCCCCGCGCCGGTCGAAAGAGGAGTGGTGGAGACGCTCATCGCGCTTCCTTTCCAGCGGGGTCGTGGTTGTGCTGCATGAACGGGGACGCGGCGACGGCGTCCTGGAGCGCGGCGAGGAGTTCGTCGATCCGGCCGAGAATGCGATCGCGGGGGCCGGAGAAACCAATGGCGACGTGATCGCCGGTGGGTCCGCTGACGATCGGGACCGCGATACCGGCGACCCCTTCGCGCCATTCGCCGCGGTTGACGGCGTAGCCCTGATCGCGGGCCTCGGCAAGCTGACGCCGCAGTTCCGCGCTGTCGACCACGGTTTCGGGCGTGTGGGCCTCGAGCGGGGCCCGGAGCACGCGTTCGATCTCTCCCTGAGGCTGGACGGCCAGCAGCATCTTTCCGGTGGCCACACAGTACGCCGGGGCGGTACCACCCAACTCGGTATAGCTGCGGATGGGATGCCAGCCGTCGGCTTTGTCGATATAGGTCACTTGGCCCTGCTCGTAGGTTGCGAGATGCACTGTCTCGCCGTGCATATCGGCCAGGCGGCGAACGACCGGGGCCAGGGTGTCGCGTACATCGGACAACCGGAAGGACCGGCTCGCGATCGACCACACCTTGGAGGTCAGGCAGTAGGTGTCGTCACCGCGATCGAGCTCGACCCAGCCGAGGCTCGCCAGAGTTTTCAGTACGCGGTACACCGTTTGCCGCGGCATATCGAGTTCGGCGCTCAGGTGCCGGACACTGGATCGGCCCGCGGCCAGGCATTCGAGCACATATAGGCCGTTGGCGAGGGTGGAGAGCACGGGTCCGTCGCCGGTGCCTCCGGGTGTATCCGTCGAATCGGTCATGGAGCGTTTCCCTGTCCTGCCGCGGCCCGGATCCCCTCGACGTCGTAGTCGGCGGCGTCGCGTGCGACGCTCAGATCGATCGATTCGGCGATATCGAGTTCGCCCTCGACGATGCCTTTGTCAAAGTGAAAGTGCACGGCTTTCTCGACCGCCTCGTCGGACAGGACCCCGTACATGCCCTCCGGACCGAAATTGATCACCTTGCTCCAGTACGCCGAAACCAGCGCGACCGTCGACGCCATCGCGTCGGCGTCGGAGACATCGCGCGGTTTGGTGGCCGGATCGGTGTCCCACAGCGACTGGATGATCGCCTGCGGGTTCTGCTGCGCCCAGATCGAGGTCTTCGACATCCCGCGCATGAACTCCACGATCTCGTCGCGGTGTTGTTCGAGAACCCGGGCGTTGACGATCCACGCTCCGGAACCGTCGAGATCGTCCAGCGGGGTCGGCAGAACTCGCAACGGGGATCGAGTCAATCCGCCGACCACTTCGAGCGGCCCGAAGTAGGAAGCGAGGGCGTCCACCTCACCGTTATCGAGTGCCGCGGCGGCCTGCGCGCCGGTGCCGATGGGCAACCACTCGACATCGCTGTCGGGATCCACCCCGGATGCTTCCAAAGCAGCCCGGTTGTACAGGTACTGGCCGGTGTTGAGCGCCTGGACGCCGATGGTCTTGCCTTTCAGATCGGCGAGCTCGCGGATAGCGCTCTGCTCCGGGACCGCCATCTGCCAGATATTGCCCCCGGTGATCGCGATGATCTTGACACTCGGGCTTTGCGCGGCGACCTGTAGTGCGGAACTGAGTCCCACTACGCTGACATCCGCTTTGCCCGAGGCCACGAGCTGGACCGACTGTGTCCCACCCTGAGTGAACTGAGGGGTGACCTCGAACCCGGATTCCTTCCAGTACCTGTCCTTCGCGAACACGTCATAGGGCGCGTTGAAAGCCGATAAATTCTGGGCACCGTCGGCCAGCGTGATGGACGTCAGCTCACCGGACGCGGAACCACCTCCGCAGGCGGTCGTCACAGCGACGAAGGTCGCGACCACCGCCAGACAGAGCAGCGATCGCCGCCGTCTCACCTTGCGCTCGTTTCGCACCTCGGACCCTCCTAAAGTTCATATATTGATGCGGCCTAGCCACATTCTGGATTTACGGTATGGTGCTGATCACAAAGCGTCAAGGGGTCATCTGAATCTGAGCAGGCACCGGATTGCGGACAGACCCGGAGGAAAGGCCGCGCATGCTCTATCACCACGCCCTCGCCCGCGCGCTGTGGGAATCGGGTACCAACACCGTGTTCGGGGTCCTCGGGGACGCCAATCTCTTCGCGATCGACAGTTTCCGCCGGGAGTTCGGTGGCCGCTTCGTCTCCATGTCCCACGAGGGCGGCGCGGTCCTGGCGGCGGCGGGTTACAGCGCGACCTCGCCGGGACTGGGAGTCGCCACGGTGACCCACGGCCCGGCCCTGACCAACACCGTCACCGCCCTCGTCGACGCCGCGCGCAGCAGAACGCCGCTGCTGCTGATCGCGGGTGATACCGATCCGGCCGACCAGGAGAACCTGCAGAACATCGACCAGCACGCCGTCGTCGCCCCGACCGGTGCGGGCTGGGAACCGGCCCGGCGGCCCGAAACGGTCGCCGAGGATCTCGAGCGGGCAGCCCGGCGAGCGCTCGCAGAACGACGCCCCGTGGTACTCGACATCCCGGTCGGCTTCCAGTGGGCCGACCTCGCGACGCCGCCCCGGTCACTCGGAGCACTGACGGACTATCGGCCTGCCGCGACAGGTGTCCCGATCGAATCGATCGACGCGGCGGCCGGTCTCCTCGCCGCCGCGCGCCGTCCCATCGTCCTCGCGGGCCGCGGCGCGCTCGGCGCTCGTGCCGAACTCGAACACCTGGCCGCGGTGCTGGGCGCGCCCGTCGCCACGACCTTGCGGGGCAAAGGGCTGTTTCGCGGAAACCCGCACGACATCGGAATCTTCGGGACCCTGTCCCATGATGTGGCGCTGGAGGTGATCCAGCGAGCCGATACCGTGATCGCCTTCGGCGCAGGTTTGACCGCGTGGACCACCGACAAGGGCGCGCTGCTCGAGAACCGGCGCGTCGTGCGCGTCGATACCGATCCCGCGAATTTGGCATTCCGACCAGCCGTCGATGTATCCGTATGGGGCGATGCGGCCACGGTGGCACGCGCTCTGACAGCCGCACTGGGAGAGACGGGAACCGCACCGACCGGTTTCGCCTCTGCAGAGCTCGGGCAGGCGCTGCGCGACCGCGCCGCCCGGCAGCGGCAGACACCGCCGGTGACCGGTATCGACCTCGTCTGCGCGCTGCGCACCATCGACGACGAGTTCGATCGCGAGCGCACCCTGGTCATCGACGACGGCCGGTTCATCATCACCGGCTTCCGGGAACTCTCGGCCCCCGACCCGGCCGCGTACGTCCACACCTGCAGTTTCGCCTCGATCGGCCTCGCGGTGGCTTCGGCAGTCGGCGCCCAGATCGGCCGGCCTCAGCGGCCGGTGCTTGTCGTCTGCGGCGACGGCGGGTTCATGAGCGCCGGAATCAACGAACTCAGCACGGCGGTACGGCACGGCGTGGACATGGTGGTGGTCGTGGTGAACGACAACGCCTACGGCGCCGAGTACATGCAGTTCCGGACCCGGAGTATGGACCCGGCGATCTCCACCTTCGACTGGCCGTCGTTTGCGGCGATCGCCGAGGCCGTCGGTGCCATCGGTATCGAAGTCGTCGATCATCGCGGGCTCGACCACGCCCTGCGCATGGTCGCCGAGCGAGACCGGCCGGTGCTGATCGACCTCCGCGTCGACCCGGACAACGTACCGACCCCGGGATACTGATGATGGACAGCGCACTCCGGCAGCTCACGGCATCGCTTCCGGCAGGTGTTGTCACCAGCCACCGGGAGACTCTCGAGAAGTACCGTAACGACCACATATTCGACCCGGCAGCCGGTCGGCCGGTGGCCGCCGCCAGACCGCAGAACATCGAACAGGTACAAACCTGCGTGCGCTGGGCCGCCCGGCATGCGACGCCGATCGTGACGCGGGGGGCGGGAACCGGGCTCGCCGGCGGTGCCCGCGCGGTCGACGGCTGCCTTGTCCTGTCGACCGAGAAGATGAAGGCCGTCACGATCGACAGCCGATCCCGGGTGGCCCACGTCGAGCCCGGCGCTCTCAACGGTGAAGTCAAACAAGCCGCCGCCGCGGCGGGGCTTTTCTATCCGCCGGACCCCGGTTCCTACCGGATATCGTCCATCGGCGGAAATATCGCCACCAACGCCGGCGGACTGTGCTGTGTGAAGTACGGCGTCACATCGAACTACGTTCTCGGTCTGTCCGTCGTGCTGGCCGACGGCCGGCTGGTCCGGCTCGGGGGGCCGACAGTGAAGAATGTCGCCGGCCTGCCACTCACCCAGCTCTTCGTCGGCAGCGAAGGCGTCCTGGGAATCATCGTCGGGGCGACCCTGCGCCTCATCGTGCCGCCCCCGGATCCGAGCACGGTGGTGGCGACCTTCCCCACCGTGTCTGCCGCGGGGCGTGCGGTCGTCGGTTCCGGCAGCACCTCGCGGCCGTCGATGATGGAGTTACTGGATAACCGCACCATCAATCTCGTCGAAGACTTCCGCCGGGCCGGCCTGGACAGATCGGCCGCCGCCATGCTCATCGCACAATTCGACAACTCGGCCGAGGCTGCCGCGTTCGAGACGGTGGCACGGGCCAGCGAGGGGATCGAAGTCCACCGGACCGACGATCCGGCCGAAGGCGAGATGTTCGTCGAAATACGGAGAGCCACGGGCCCGGCGGTCGAACGACTCGGCCCCTTCCTCGCGGAAGATATCGCCGTGCCGATCGAAGCGCTACCCGACGCCCTGCGGCGAATCGAAGATCTGGCCGCCGAACTCTCTCTCGATATCCCGGTCGTCGCGCATGCCGGCGACGGCAATCTCCATCCCGCCATCATGTATCGCCCCGCAGACCGGTCCAGCACAGCCCGCGCACACAGTGCGTTCCGGCGCATCGCGGAGATCGCCCTGTCACTGGACGGCACGATCACCGGTGAGCACGGTATCGGCCGCACCAAACGCCCACTGCTGCGGCAACAACTCGGAGACGATGTGATGAACTTGACCGCGCTGATCAAGAACGCCCTGGACCCCGGCGGTCTTCTCAACCCCGGGGTGGCTATCTGAAGAATTGTCGTTCTATGCCCCCCGTCCAGCAGTTTCCGGGCGATATCACCGAAACGTGTCAGGACCTGATCGGTCTGTGCGCCGGCGTAGGGGCCGCGAAAATTCGAACGCGGCCGCGAGGTCATCAGTGGCTTGCGAAACCGTCAACCCGGGAACCCAGCGGCATACAATCCCTCGACCAGCCGATCGACCTCCGCACCCGAGCGCACCGCGACACGCAGATGATCCGGCCCCAGACCCGGGAAGGTATCGCAGCGCCGCACCGCGATGCCTTGCTGCCGCAGCTGTTTCCGCACCAGGCCCCCATCCGGGAACTCCAGCAGCAGAAAAGGCGCGGCCGCCGGTGAGCCGACCCGGACTCCGGCCACAGTCAGCCGATCGGCCATTACTGCCCGATCGCGCGCGATCCGCCGGGCTCGCTCCGCTGTTTCCGCCACCGCTCGCGGCGAAGCTGTCGCAGTGATCGCCGCCAGTTGGAGTGTGCCCAGCGGCCAGTGCGCGCGCCCGTGCACCAGTCGCTGCAGCACCGCGGGCGCGCCGAGGAGATAGCCGCATCGCAACCCCGCCAGCGCCCAGGTCTTGGTGAGGCTGCGCAAGACCAGCAACTCGTCGCCGGCCTCCGCGGCGAGCGATTCCGCTTCCCCGGGCACTGCGTCCATGAACGCCTCGTCCACCACCACGATCCGCCCCGGGCGCTGCAGCGCGCGCAGGGTTCGCGCCGGGTGCAGCACAGAAGTGGGGTTGGTGGGGTTGCCGACGACCACCAGGTCGGCTTCCACGGGCACTCGCGCCGGGTCCAGGGTGTAGGGCGGTTCCAGCACGACCCGCGTCACCGGGACCCCTGCCTCCCGCAGCGCGAGCTCCGGTTCGGTGAACGACGGGTGCACCACCGCCGCCAGCCGCGGGCGCAGGCGCGGCAACAAGGCGAACCCCTCCGCACCACCGGCCAGGGGCAGCACATGGCCGGGATCGATCCCGTGCCGGGCGCCGACCGCCTCGCGGGCCAGCCGGTCTTCCTCGGCCGACGGATACCGCCCGAGCGAATCCAGGGCCGCGGCCAGCCGCTCCCGCAACCATTCCGGCGGCCCGCTGCCCTGGACGTTCACCGCGAAATCGAGCAGCCCGGGGAGGGCTTCCACATCACCGTGATGACGTAAACCGGCGAGATCGACGTGGTCGGCGAGCATGAGACGCACCCTACGTGGCGCGCACCGGGTGCGACCCGCCAGAATGGCTGTCGTGGGTGAGCTGCACATATCGTTCGTCTGTACCGGCAACATCTGCCGGTCCCCGATGGCGGAGAAGATCCTGGCCGGGCATCTGTCGCGCGCCGGCCTGACCGATCGGGTCCGGGTGAGCAGTGCGGGCACCCACGGCTGGCATACCGGCGCCGACGCCGATCCGCGCACCACCGAAACCCTGCGCCGCCACGGCTACCCCGTCGGTCATCGCGCCGCCCAGTTCGGCGCGGAGCACGAGGACGCGGATCTGGTGGTCGTGATGACCACCGACCACGACCGCAATCTCGCCGTCCGCGGGGTGCCGGCGCAGCGCCGGCGCCTGTTGCGCAGTTTCGATCCGGACGCCGACGGCACGGATGTGCCCGACCCCTACTACGGCTCGACTGCCGAGTTCGACCTGGTCCGCGACCAGATCGAGGCCGCGGTCCCGGGCATTGTGGACTGGGTCCGCGCCACGCTCGCCGCCCGCGCCGGTGAACCGGAGCCGGCCTGATGCGCCGCCTGGCCTTCCTGCTGCGCCCGGGCTGGCTGATCCTGGCCGCGGTGGTGGCCGGGTTCGCCTACATGTGTTTCACGGTGCTTGCGCCCTGGCAGCTGGGCAAGAACGATGCCACCTCCGAACGCAACCAGTTGATCGAGGATTCGGTGGACGCGGCCCCGGTCGCCGTCACCGATCTACTCGACGGCGACCGCGAAGCGGCAACCGAATGGCGGAAGGTGTACGCCGAGGGCAGCTATGTCCCGGATTCGACCGTGCTGGTCCGCCTGCGGCATCTCGACGGCGCACCCGCGTATGGGGTGCTGTCGGCGTTCACTCTCACCGACGGCCGCATGCTGCTGGTCGATCGCGGGCTGGTCGCCGCGGTGGACGGATCCCAGCCGCCCCCGATCGAACCGGCACCCACCGGTACCCAGCGGGTCGAGGCACGGGTGCGGGTCTCGGAGAACATCGACCCGGAGCGGGCCCCGGCCGTGCAGAACGGCATCCCGCACGTCTACTCGATCGACGTCCCGCAGGAAACCACCGTCCTCGGATTACCGTTGACCCCGGTACCCGTGGGTGAGCGCGGCGCCTACCTCCAGCTCGCCGACGATCAGCCGGGCGCCTTCACCCCCGTCCCGCTCCCCCAGCTCGATTCCGGCCCCTACCTCTCCTACGGCCTGCAATGGCTGGCATTCGGCATCATGGCCCCACTCGGCCTCGGTTACTTCGCCTGGGCCGAGATCCGGGAACGCCGCAAGTCGCGGGTCTCGGCGCCCCCCGAACCGGCCGCACCCGAATCCGAACCGGTCACCAAGGAAGCACGTCTGGCCGACCGCTACGGTCGCACTCCGCGCTGAGGACACCTCGTCACGCGGGCAGTCCGGGCAGACCGCGAAGCTGCCCGGCGCGAGGTGAGACCGAGCCTGCGGAAGATATTCCGCAGAGGTGCGTCGACAGTCCGCGGGCTGATGAACAACCGCGCCGCGACTTCCTTCGACGTGTGCGCCCGCCGCCACGAGACGTGGGATATGCAATTACCGCGGCCGCAACGCATGGAGTCCCGCAGTGCGCATCGATCAGCATCCCGGAACAGAAGTGACCGGATTCCGTGGCGCCGACCACCGAATCACCATGCAGTGTTGTGCCACCTACCCTGCGAGCGGCTGCACCGGACACCCGACCGAGCCGGGGCTGTGGACTGTCCAGCTCGTTTCGTTTCCGGCGTCGCGCCCGGTGACCGGCCAACGCCTCCCGATCCTTGCCCGGACTCAGGCGCGACGCGGCCTGCACCGGGCCACGGCCAGCGCCACAGCCGGGGCGAGCGCCGCATACTGGACCAGTTTCGACAACTGCACCGCACGTCGCAGATCGGCGACGGCCGGGGGCGGTCCGTCGCCGAGTTCCGGTCGCTGTTCGATCCCGTGCCGGTACTCGGTGCGTCCGCCCAGCCGGATGCCGAGTGCGCCGGCCGCCGATGCCTCCACCACGCCCGCGTTCGGGCTCGGGTGCCGGCCGGCATCCCGGCGCCATATCCGCACGACTTCACGTGGTCGGCCGCCGACCGCCGGCGCCACCACCGCCGTCAGCAGTCCGGTCACGCGGGCGGGCAGGAGGTTGGCGATATCGTCGGCGCGCGCCGCCGCCCAGCCGAACCGCCGGTACCGTACGTTGCGGTACCCGATCATCGCGTCCAGCGTGTTCACCGCCCGATAGCCCAGCAGCCCCGGAACCCCGGCCACCGCCCCCCACAGCAGTGGTGCCACCGCCGCGTCGGAGGTGTTCTCGGCGATCGATTCCAGTGCCGCGCGCGCCAGCCCGTCGGCGTCGAGCACTTCGGGATCCCGGCCGCACAATGCGGGCAGGAGCTCGCGCGCCCCGGCCACATCCCCGCGTTCCAGTCGCCGCACCATCGCCTCTCCGGTGCGCTCGAGACTCCGCCCGCCCAGCACGGTCCAGGTCGCCAGGGCCATCGGCAACGCGCCACCGCGGCGCACCATGACACCCGCACCGACCACCGCGCCGACCAGTAGCGCTTCGTGCACGATCCCGGCCCGGCGCCGATCCGCGTAGGTCATGGTTTCCACCGCTGCCGCGAGCATGCCGAACCCGGCCACCGGATGCCCGCGCCGCGGGTCGCCGAGTATCCGGTCCAACGCGAATCCGGCCAGCAGACCGACCGCTGTCGAAACACCGCTACGCACCGGCCGAGCCTAACCACCACCGCATACGGTGGCTGCGTGGGGATCGGCCCGGCCGGTGTGTGAACCCGTCCGCACCGGGAACGACGGGGGCAGCCGGAAGTGTCGCCGGAGATCGACGCCGGACCATGCCGAGACCACGGCCATCGGCTACACCGTGAGCGTTCAGCGCCCCCAACGGGATCCCGGCCACCCGCTTGCTTTGGTTACCCGCGGATCTCACCGCCCGCCGGCGAGAAGCCCCCCTGGACCGGGGGCTTCGCCATAGTTTGCTGCCCCGGGCGCGGCATCGGATCGGCACGGCCGGGCGGGTGCACGGCCGCAGCCGTTCGCTGCGCGATTCCAGCGCCGGTACCGCCGCAATATCCTGGTGAGCGGCGCGGTTGTCACAGATCGAATGCCGGTTTCGTCATCGCGACGACACCGTTTCGCCCGGCCCACGGGCCCGAGGACAAGGAACCGCAGTGAGCGACGGACACGCCCCCACCGACCTGGCCACTCGTTTCGAGGAACTGCGCCCCTACCTGCGCCGGCTCGCCTACAGCACACTCGGCAGCCTGGCCGACGCCGACGATGTGGTGCAGGAGGCGTGGCTGCGGCTGCAGCGGCATCACGAAACCGGCGGCGCGGCGATCGACAACTTGCAGGCCTGGCTCAGCACGGTTGTCGGGCGGCTGGCGCTGGACCAGCTCGGGTCGGCACGGGTTCGGCGGGAACAGTATGTGGGCGAATGGCTGCCCGAGCCCGCGGTGGCGGACTGGGAGGATCCGGCGGACCGGATCTCGCAGGACGAACGGGTCACGATGGCGCTGCTGGTGGTGCTGGAATCGCTGTCCCCGGCCGAGCGGACCGCCTTCGTTCTGCAGGATGTGTTCGGTATGGCCGGCCCGGAGGTCGCCGAGGTGGTGGGCCGCACCCCGGCCGCCGTCCGGCAGCTGGCTTCGCGGGCCCGGAAGCGGGTGGAGGACGGGACACCGCGTTTCCCCGCATCGCCGGACGAACACCGGAAGGTGGTGTCGGCGTTCGCGCTGGCCTGGCGGTCCGGGGATGTGAACGCCCTGCTCGGCGTGCTCGACGATCGGGTGACGCTCACCGCGGACGGGGGCGGGAAGGTACCCGCGATCCGCAAGCCGGTGCAGGGCGCCGAACTCATCGCCAAGATGCTGCTCGGCTGGTATCACGCACCGTCGGCGCCCGGCGGCTGGGGCCGGTCGATCGAGGTCAACGGCTCGCCGGGGCTGCTCGTTTTCGACGGCCGGTATCCGGGGGTTTTCTCCTTCACCGTCGATACGGGCCGGATCACCGCCATCCACGCCGTCCGCAACCCCGACAAACTGCGCAACCTGCCGGAGGATGCCGGCGCGGAATGGTTCCTCAACGAATCCTCTGCGGACCCCGATCCGGGCGAGAAGTGAGGCGGCGCGACAGTCACCGCGCTGTATCTCCCATGCTCCGTGGCCGCGGGCCCTCGTCCTGCCCCGGGACGGAGACAAGCAGGACGAGCAGGCGGCCGGGCGCGCACCGCGGCGCTTGCTCCCCGCGGATGAATCCGGGAGGCTCCGCGCTAGGTTGGCGTGATGAAGATCGAAGTCAGCGGACATCAGCCCGAGATCCACGACTCCGCGTGGATCGCGCCGACTGCGTGCGTAATCGGCAGAGTGAAGCTGGAAGCGCAGGCCAGTATCTGGTACAACGCCGTACTGCGCGGTGATACCGAACTGATCACCGTGGGTGAGCGCAGCAATATCCAGGACGGTTGCGTACTGCACGCCGACCCGGGTTTTCCGACCACGGTCGGCGCCGGTGTGTCGGTGGGACACAACGCGATCCTGCACGGTTGCACGATCGAGGATGATTGCCTTATCGGTATGGGCGCGACAGTGCTCAACGGCGCAGTGATCGGGCGCGGGAGCCTGGTCGCGGCGAATGCGCTGATCCCCGAGGGCGCGCAGATTCCGCCGGGCTCGCTGGTGGCCGGTGTTCCCGGCAAGGTGCGCCGGGAACTCACTGCCGAACAGCAGCGCGGGCTCGAACTCAATGCCATGGTCTACCTGCACCATATGTCCGAGCACCAGACCGCCAAGGAACTGTGACACACCTCCCCCGGACAGCTTTATGGACAAGCGTCCAATTGGTGGCTGATACGATGGGAAAGACGTATCCGGGGAGACGGGCGAGCTCGAAACCCGCTGTCCTGCAAGACGCCGGCGTTTCGGGCGAGCCCGAGCGTGTAGGCACCCCAGGTGCCGGCAGGAGGTATGACGGGTGGCGTGTGAGCATTCCGAGGCGCGCCGGCCGAACAGGCGGATCAGTGTGGCCGATATCGCCGCGCAACCGGGGGGTATCGAGGCGCTACGGCGTCGCGTCCACGAACTCCGCTGCAGCGGAGAAGATTTCGCGGCCAATGCGATAGAACGGGAGATGGCCGAACTCGACCTGTCCGCGGAGTGACGCCCGGCACGAAACCAACGCGCAGGTCATGTGGTGGACACAGGGTCCGATACAGTGGGGAAACCATGCCACCCGTACCACCTATTCTGCAGCGCATCCTGTCCGAAGCACCCACCGACAGCGTGAAGGTCCTCGACAGCGCGCTCTCGGCGTTCCTGGACTTCGGGATCAAACGCACGAGCATGGGCGAGATCGCGCGACGTTCCGGGATCAGCCCCGCCACCCTCTACCGCCGCTTCGAATCGAAGAACGACCTCGTCGAAGCGGTGACGGTTCGGGAAGCGCAGCGTTTCGTCGCCCAGATCGACGATCGGGTCCGCACGGTAGCCGGCTCCGAAGATCAGCTGGTGGAGATCTTCGTCGCATTCATCTCCGCCATCGCGGGCAACCCGCTGCTGTCGCGGCTGCTACGCACCGAACCGGACCTGGTACTGCCCCGCCTCACCACCGAGGCCGGACCGATCCTCGCCGTCGGCCGCACCTACCTGGCCGCGAAACTACGGGAACTCGGCGACTACGGTGACAACGCCGACTTCGACCCCGACCTGGTCGCCGAGATCATGGCCCGGCTGGCGCTCTCGCTGGCCCTCACCCCCGACGGGCTCATCCCCATCGAAGACGAAGCGGCCGGACGCGAATTCGCCCGCCGCACGCTGCTGCCGATGGTTTCCGGCCCCACCGTGAGCTGAGCGCCCTCACAACGCGAAGGCACGGTTCACCAGGTCGTCCAGTTCGGGCTGTGCCGCCGGCGCGAGTTCCGGTTCCTGGACCAGCTCACGGACCAGGCCGACGATCGCGACTCCCGGGGCGCCGGCCGGATCCGGTAGCGGCAGCCGGGAGACGTACTGGGTGATCCAGCGGCGGCGGCCGGAATACAACCGGTTACCGCATACGGCGTCGTAGAAGCGCACCCCCAGCGCGGAGTTCGCGATACCCATCATCAAGCAGGCCAGTTCCTCGGCCGGGAGATCAGCATCCAGCTCGGACAGCGAAATCCAGTAGCAGTCACCGTTGACCACAGCGCCCGACCGGTCCAGCGCGAACCGCGGCCGATCACTGATATCCGGGAAGACCACCTTGGGTGTCCGCCACATATGCGGCCGCTGCGGAACCCAGTGCTCGAACCACTTCCGGCCGGCCTCGGTGAGATAACCCCGTGCACTCAGCACCTCCCGATGCTGCTCGAGATAGGCGGCGGTACGCGGATAGCGCGCCAGATCCACTGGTATGCGGCGCGGATGGTCCAGGTCGTACGGGTACAGGACCCGAGCTCTGCGACTGCCCTCGACCCGCCAGGGACGCAGGTCGTGGTGGGTGATGAGATCACACAGCAGCTCCGGTTCGGTATCCGGGTCACCCCAGTGCTCGGCGATGAAGACGCGGTCCGCATTGGTCTTGATCCCCACCCGGATACGCGCGAGGTCGCCGAATGTCCGCCACATCCGCGCCGATACCGCATCCAGCCAGTCGTCGTGCCCCACTCGCGCCATCCGCCACCCCACCGACGCCGAGCCGGGCGGAATCGCCAGCTCCCCCACCGTCACCGCGAACCGCCGCCCCTGCCACCTGATCGTTGCGTCGGCGCCGGCACCCAGCACTTCGAACAGGTCCGCCCCCTCCACGAACGGCCCACGATCCGGCACGTCCTCGCCGTCGTCGAGACCCGGATCAGCCGACGTCTTCGGTCCGTCGCTCTCGGCGCGGCCGCCGGGAAGACGGTCCCCGGCTCCCGGTACGGGCCTGAGTCCGCCGACCGGTCGCGTGGCAGCATCGCTGCCACCTGCATGTTCGTCCGGCTGCCACCGGTTGTCGACCGCTGGTTCCACAGCGGGCCGGGGCAGGTCCGGCGTCACTCCCTCCGGCGTGACGATCTCCCGCGCGGAACCGGCCTGGTCCACACCGCGTTCCTCGTCCGTGTCTCTCGCCGGCCCAGCGGGACTCTCCTGGTAGACCGAGACATACCGGCACCGTTCACGGACCCGCCCCCGCACGGCGATGGTCACCGCCGGTAGCACCGCCGCCTCGAACAATCTCGTATCACCCAGGTCGTACAGTTCCACCGGCACCAGTTCCCCCAGCAGCACCGCACGCAGATTCGCGCCCGCCTTCGTGGTCAGGAACCGATTGGCGCACAAAAGCCCGAACATCCCGCCGGGGACCAGCAGCCGCGGTACCGCGGCGACGAACGGATGGGTGAGGTCGAACCGTCCACGCAATCCGAACTGCCCACGCAACGCCTGCGCTGCCTCGCCGCCCAACTGCTGGGTCCGCACATACGGCGGGTTAGCGATCACCACATGAAAGGACGCCGCCGGCAATGTGGCGCATTCGGCCAGGAAATCGGCCTGCCGCCAGTCGACCACCACACCGGCCCGAGCAGCCCGGTCTCGCGCTACCGCCAGGCCTTCCGGGTCCAGGTCGTATCCCACCAGCTCGACGGGCACCTCCGGCAGTCGCTCGGAGAGGGCGGCCCGAATCGCGAACAACAATTCCCCACCTCCGCACGCGGGATCCAGCACCCGCAGTCCCGACCCCGGCGCCGGCACCCACGCCGCCACTCTCCCGGCGAGGAACTCCGCCAACGCGGTAGGTGTGTAGTGCCGACCATGTCTCTTACGCTCGCGAGCCCCCGCACCATCGCGTCCCATGCGCGCATTCTTGTCCACGTACGCCGTGAACCTGGGCATTTCTGTGTTTTTGGCGCCGCCTCCGGCGGCGCGGGTTTTGGCCCACCAAGGTCGCTGCTGTCAGCACTCGACACTCGCAGCTGCGCCGCATCGCATCGAGCACTGACAGCAGGGACGGGCCAAAACCTTGCAGGGCCTCGTAAGACTCGGCGCCGCCGTGGTTGCGTTCAGGTTCGGGGTGGGGCGTCCGAATGCCTCACGGGAATCTCGGCTGCGGGCGCCTTCGAATGCGGCGTGCCCCCGGAGTAACGCGGCGCAGGGCCACCGAGAGCCCGGTTTCGTATCGCGTCACAGCGTGCCGGCATCGGCGCCGCCCGATCGGCCGAGCACCGAGGTGCTGCGGGGTTTCGAATGCCCATACCAACGTAGCGAGGGCCCCGGAGCAACTCGCTCCGGGGCCCTCCACGAGGCAGCGCCTACCGCGTCACAGCGGAATGTTCTTGTGATGGCTGGGCCTCGAGGGAACGGAGGCCAGCGCCGCGGCGATCACGCTGCGGGTCTCGGCCGGATCGATCACCTTGTCCACGACGCCGATGGACAGCGCCCGCTCCACACCGCCGGCGATGGCCTCGTGTTCGGCGGTGAGCCGTTCGTGCAGAGCTTCACGCTCCTCCTCCGGCGCGGCGGCCAGGGCCTTCTTGTGCAGGATGCCGACGGCGGCCTTGGCGCCCATCACCGCGACCTCCGACCCGGGCCAGGCGTAGACCGCGGTCGCGCCGAGCGAGCGGGCGTTCATCGCGATATAGGCGCCGCCGTAGATCTTGCGGGTGACCAGCGTGACCCGCGGCACCCGGGCCTCGGCGAAGGCGTGCAGAAGTTTCGCACCGCGGCGCACCACGCCGTCCCATTCCTGTCCCACGCCGGGCAGGTAGCCGGGGACGTCGGTGATCACGACCAGCGGGATGCCGAACGCATCGCACAGCCGGACGAACCGGGCCGCCTTCTCCGCGCTCTTGGAATCGAGGCAGCCACCCAGCCGCAACGGGTTGTTCGCCAGCACACCGACGGTGCGTCCGGCGAGCCGGCCGAGGCCGGTGACCATGGAGCGGGCGTAACCGCCCTGCAGTTCTTCGAAGCTGGATTCGCCGTCGACGTTGTCGAGCAGTTCGTGCACGATCGGTTTCACGTCGTAGGCGCGTTTGGCCGAGGCCGGCAGCATGGCCTGCAGGTCGACGTTGCCGTGTTCGGCGGCTACCGGGTCGAATTCGCCCTGTTCGGCAAACATCGAGACCAGGCGGCGCGCCCGGTGCACGGCATCGGCTTCGTCGTCGGCGACGATATGGGTGACGCCGGACTTCTTGCCGTGGGTTTCGGGACCACCGAGGGTAGCCATATCGACCTGCTCACCGGTGACGCTACGCACCACATCGGGGCCGGTGACGAAAACGCGCCCCTCGGGCGCCATGATCACGATATCGGTGAGGGCGGGCCCGTAGGCGGCACCGCCGGCGGCGAAACCGAGCACCACCGAAATCTGCGGTACCAGGCCGGAAGCGCGGACCATGGCCTCGAAAACCAGGCCGACGGCATGCAAGGCCTCGACGCCTTCGGCGAGGCGGGCCCCGCCGGAATGCCACAGGCCGACCACCGGCACACCGGAGTCGATGGCGGTATCGATGGCGCCGACGATGTGCTTGCAGCCCTCGACTCCCATGGCGCCGCCCATCACGGTGGCATCCGAGCAGTAGGCGACGGTCCGCACACCGTCCACCTCACCGATCGCGGCGAGCACCCCCGACTTGTCCCGCGGATGGAGGGGTAGCGCCGTGCCGGGATCGAAGAAGCGTTGCAGCCGACCGAGTGGATCGCGCGGGTCTGTCGCGGTTTCCTGGTGGCGGGCCGGAGCCATGGTTGTCATCGCGTTCTCTCCTCGATGATGTGTGGCCGAGGCACGGGCCACAGGTGTCGAAGCACGAAGCGGGGCCGCCGGTATCGCCGGCGGCCCCGCAACGGGTCGTCGAACTTATTCGGTCAGGTCCGAAGGCCGTCAGGCCCGGCCGAAGGCGAGCGCGACATTGTGCCCACCGAAACCGAACGAATTGTTGATCGCGTACTCGATTTCCTGGCGGCGGGCTTCCCCGTGCACCACATCGAGGTCGATCTCGGGATCCTGGTTGTCCAGGTTCAGGGTGGGCGGCACGATACCGTCCCGGATGGCCATCACGGTGAGCACCGATTCCAGCGCACCGACGGCGCCGATCGAATGCCCGAGCGCCGATTTGGGCGCATAGACCGAGGCGTGGTTACCGACGGCCTTGTTGATCGCGTTGGCCTCGGCGGTATCGCCGATCGGGGTGGCGGTGGCGTGCGCGTTGATATGGGTGATGTCCTGCTTGGACAGACCCGCGGTCTGCATGGCCCGGGTCATGGCGCGCGCGGCGCCCGTGCCCTCGGGGTCGGGGGCTACCAGGTGGAAACCGTCGGAGGTGATTCCGGCGCCGAGCAGACGGGCGTGGATGGTCGCTCCGCGTGCCTTGGCATGCTCCTCGGTTTCGATGACCATGAGCGCGCCGGCCTCGCCGAAGACGAAACCGTCCCGGTCCTTGTCGAACGGACGCGAGGCGGCCTTCGGGTCGTCGTTGCGGGTGCTCATGGCACGCATCATGGTGAACGCCGCGATCGGCACCGCGTCGATGAAACCCTCGACGCCGCCGGTGACGACCATATCGGCGTCACCCATGACGATCATCCGCCACGCGTTCGCAATGCCCTCCGAACCGGACGAGCATGCCGAGACCGGAGTGACCACTCCTGCCCGGGCCTGCAGCTCGAGACCGACGACGGCGGACGGCCCGTTCGGCATGACCATCTGAACAGCGAGCGGCGAGATCTTGCGATAGCCGCCGTTCTTCAGTTTGTCGACCGAATCGATGAGCGCGTCACCGCCACCTAGTCCAGTGCCGATGGCCACACCCAGCCGGTCCGGATCGACCTCCGGGCTGCCCGCGTTGCGCCAGACCTCACGGCCCAGCACGGTGGCGAGCCGCTCGACGTAGGCCATCCGCCGGATCTCGACCCGGCTCAGCAGGGTATCCGGCGACACCTTCAGGTGGCCGCCGATACGAACCGGGAGGTCGTATTCCTCGACGAAGGAGTCCTCGAGAACATCGATTCCGCTCTCGCCGTTGAGGAGTCCCTTCCACGTCGCATCGACATCTCCCGCGATGGACGTGGACGCCGCCAGGCTGGTGACGACGACGTTGGGGAAGTTCCCGTTCAAGGTGGAAGGAGTGGTCACGGTGTCGGCCCTACTCGGCGTTGCCGAGCTTGGCCTTGAGCTCGGCGGCCATCTCGGAGTTCTCGGCCTCGAGCTTCTGGACGTAGGCGACGGAATCGCCGACGGTCTTCAGGCTGGCGAGATCCTCGTCGGGGATCTTGACGCCGTACTTGTCCTCCATCTGCACCGCGATCTCGACCATGGACAGCGAATCGATGTCCAGGTCGTCGACGAAGGACTTCTCGAGGGTCACCTCGGAGGGCTCGATACCGGTCACCTCTTCGATGATCTTGCCGAGTTCCTCGACGATCTGTTCCTGGGTGAGGGGTGCATTCTCCAGATCAGCCACTTCGTGGCTCCTCTCTCGGTTTTCTCTGTAGGGCTTACTTGGTTCTTCGGGCCGGGACGGCGAACGGTTACGCCGCCCGGTGCCGGGTTCCCGCCGGGAATCGGTGGAAACTCGGCCGCAGGCACGCTAGCCGGAGCTCGCGAGCCCGGCCAGCGCGGGGATGTCCTCGGGCGTCTTCAGCGCCAGGTTGGGGGTGCCCTTGAGCTCCCGTTTGGCAATGCCGACGAGGGTTCCCGCCGGTGGCAGCTCCGCCACCGCCGAAACGCCGGCCTGCCGGACGGTTTCGGTGCACAGGTCCCACCGGACGGGCCGGGTGACCTGCGCGGCGAGCTTAGCCACTGCGTCGGCGCCGGATTCGACCGGCTTACCGTCTGCGTTGGACAACAGTGTCCGGGTGGGTTCGTGCGGGGTGATCTCCGCGATCGCCGCCGCTACCGCCTGCTGGGCCGGAGCCATGAACTCGGTGTGGAACGCACCCGCCACCGGCAGTGCCCGCACTCGCGCCTTCTCCGGCGGATTCGCCGCCAGTTCGGCGAGGGCGTCGAGCCGGCCGGCCGCGACGATCTGGCCGGTGGCATTGCGGTTGGCGGGCACCAGCTCCAATTCCTCGAGCCGGGCCAGCACGGCGGCCTCGTCGCCGCCGAGCACCGCGGACATACCGGTGGGCTCCAGCGCGCACGCCTTCGCCATTTCGGCACCGCGGATAGCCGCCAGCGTAACCGCTTGGTCGGCGGAGATCACTCCGGCGACGGCGGCGGCCGCGAGTTCACCCACCGAATGGCCGGCCACGATGGTGCCGGCCGGTACCCGGCCCTCGCCGATCTCGGCGTAGGCGAGCAGCGCGGCCGCGACCACGAGCGGCTGGGTCACCGCGGTGTCGGTGATCTCTTCGGCGGTCGCCTCGGTTCCGAGCCGGACCAGATCCAGACCCGATTCCTTCGACCACAGTGCGAGGCGGTCATGCGCGCCCGGCAGGTTGAGCCAAGGCGCGAGCATGCCGGGTGTCTGAGAGCCCTGTCCAGGGGCGAACAACGCGATCACGTACCTAAGAAAACACTGTGAAGGTGCCTTCGCGAGATGTCGACGTGAATAGAGCTTGCGGACAGCTTTTGTATGGTCCCCACAAAAGCCCGCGTGGGGTGCCCGGATCGGAGGACAGTTCCCAACCGTTACAGCCCATCTTTGTCCATCGGGACAAAAGATTCCTCTGAGGCTGGTGTTGACGAATCGTTACGTGTTCGTGTCAGCCGACCCACCGTGGCGGCAATTCGCAGCACGTAGAAGTCCCGCGGGTTGAGCGGATCGCGGCCGGTGACCTCGCTGATCCGCTTCAGCCGATAACGCACAGTATTTGGATGAACGTACAGTTGCCGAGCACACATCTCGACCGCGCCGCCGCATTCCAGGTAGGCATCGAGAGTGTCCGCGAGCGCGGAACCCGCCCTTGCCAACGGAAGCACAAGGTACTCGACAAGTGCGTCGAGCGCAGCTCGATCACCGAGCAGCGCCCGTTCGGGCAACAGTTCCATCGCGTGCACGGGTCGCGGCGCGTCCCGCCATCCGATGACGGCCTCCATCCCGGCCAGCGCCTCGAGCGCGCTGCTGTGCGCCGCGCCCAGGGTGCGGGTGGTCGGCCCGATCACCACGGGACCGTCGGAGAACGCCTCGGTGAGCAGATCGTCCATGAACGGCGAGGAGTGCGGAGCGTCACCGAGATGGCCGCTCACCACCATCACCAGCCGCGACCCCTGCACCACCGCGAGCGCAGCCCGGCCGTGCCGGGCCGCGATGGTGTGCACCGCCCCGACTACCGAGATGCCCTGATCCAGCGGCGGGGTGCCCACCAGCACTGTGGCCGGCGCAGTGGCGTCCCAGTTCAACGTGGCGGCCCGGGAAAGCATGTCCGGGCCGGTGTCCCCACGCACCACCGCGTCGACCACCAGTGCCTCCAGCCGGGTGTCCCAGGCGCCCCGGGATTCGGCGGCACTGGCGTACACCGAGGCGGCCGCGAATCCGAGCTCACGCCCGTATCGCAGTACCGCCTCGGTGAGCGCCACCAGCTGGCGATCGTTACGTGCCAGCGCGGGCAGCCACTGTTCGAAGAACTCCATGGCCACCCGCACCATGTCCACGGTCTGGCGCAGCGTCAGCCGCCGCGCCAGATCCTGCGGGATCACCTGGAAGGCGTCCAGACTGAACCGGATATCGCTGTCCGGGTCCTGGAGCCATTCCAGGAAGTTGACCACCGCGGTCTGCACCAGCATCTGCACACCCGCGCGCTGCGCGGCGTCCAGATCGGCGAAGAACGGCAACCGGTCCTGCATCGACCCCACGGCTTCGGTGGACAGCCGGCCGGAGAACTGCTTGACGCGTCGCAGCAGCGTGTCCGGTAAGGGGTCGCGGGTCTGCCGGTTCGGCGACAGCGCGCCGGTCGGCAGGTACACCTCGTTCGCAGCGGATCCTTCGGTGACCCGGCGGGGTCGCGGTGGTCTGCGTTCGATCATCGAGTTGTCGTCACTCCGCATCTCCTGCCCCGCCGGCGGTGAACTTCTCCGCGGCGGATACATCGTCGATCCGATACCGGGCCGCGGCCTCGGCGGCCTTGGCCGAGTCGAGTTTGCCCATCCGGGCCAGTCCCGCCAACGCGGCGACGGTGATGGATTCGGCGTCCACGTTGAACACCCGGCGCGCGGCCGGGCGGGTATCGGAGAACCCGAACCCGTCGGTACCGAGGGTGGTGAAATCGCCCGGCACCCATTTGCGGATCTGGTCCGGTACCGCACGCACCCAGTCCGAGGCCGCAACGAACGGGCCCTCGGCCCCGGCCAGCGCACGGGCGACATAGGGCTGCCCCGGATCCTCACCCGGATGGTGCAGCGCCTCGATCTCCAGTTCGAGGGCCTCGCGGCGCAGCTGACCGTACGAGGTGACCGACCAGACGTCGGCGGCCACACCCCAGTGGTCGGCCAGTAGCTGCTGGGCCCGCAGACCGTCGGGCACGGTGACACCGGAGACCAGGATCTGCGCGCGCACATCTCCCGCACCGCCCTTGCGGTACAGGTAGATGCCCTTGAGCAGACCGTCGACGTCCAGGTCCTCGGGCTCGGCCGGCTGCTGGTAGGGCTCGTTGTACAGGGTGAGGTAGTAGAAGATGTTCTCCCCGCCGAACCCGTCCACACCCGGAGTGCCGCCGTACATCCGGCGCAGGCCGTCGCGCACGATATGGGCGATCTCGAAGGAGAACGCCGGATCGTAGGACACCACGGCGGGATTGGTGGCCGCCAGCAGCAGCGAATGCCCGTCGTTGTGCTGCAGGCCCTCACCGGTGAGCGTGGTCCGCCCCGCGGTCGCGCCGAGCACGAACCCGCGGGCCAGCTGATCGGCCGCGGCCCACAGCCCGTCGCCGGTGCGCTGGAACCCGAACATCGAATAGAAGATGTAGAGCGGGATCATCGGCTCGCCGTGGGTGGCATACGACGTGCCGACCGCGGTGAACGATGCGGTGGACCCGGCCTCGTTGATGCCCTCGTGCAGGATCTGCCCGACGGTGCTCTCCTTGTAGGCGAGCATCAGTTCCGCGTCGACCGAGGTGTAGAGCTGGCCGTTGCGGTTGTAGATCTTCAGCGAGGGGAACCACGAGTCCATCCCGAAGGTGCGGGCCTCGTCCGGGATGATCGGCACGATCCGCTTGCCGATCTCCTTATCGCGCAGCAGTTCCTTCATCAGCCGCACCAGGGCCATGGTGGTGGCCACATTCTGCTTCCCGGACCCCTTGCGCACCGATTTGTACGCCTCGTCGCCCGGCAGTTTCAGCGGGGCCACGTTCGTCCGCCGCTCCGGCAGATAACCACCGAGCGCCTTACGGCGATCCAGCATGTACTGGATCTCCTTGGTCTCCGCGCCCGGATGGTAGTACGGGGGCAGGTACGGATCCTTCTCCAGCTCGGCATCGCTGATCGGGATGCGCTGCAGATCGCGAAAATCCTTCAGATCCTGCAGCGTCAGCTTCTTCATCTGGTGCGTGGCGTTACGGCCCTCGAAATGCTTACCGAGGGTGTAGCCCTTGATCGTCTTCGCCAGGATCACCGTGGGCTGGCCCTTGTGCGCCAGCGCCGCCGCGTACGCCGCGTACACCTTGCGGTAGTCGTGACCGCCGCGCTTGAGGTTCCAGATCTCCTGATCCGACAGATCCTGCACCAGGGCCTTGGTGCGCGGGTCACGGCCGAAGAAATGGTCGCGGACGTAGGCGCCGTCGTTGGCCTTGTAGGTCTGGTAGTCGCCGTCGGGTGTGGTGTTCATCAGATTCACCAGCGCGCCGTCGCGGTCCGCGCCCAGCAGCGCATCCCATTCGCGGCCCCAGATCACCTTGATCACATTCCAGCCGGCGCCGCGGAAGAACGATTCCAGCTCCTGGATGATCTTGCCGTTACCGCGGACCGGTCCGTCGAGGCGCTGCAGGTTGCAGTTCACCACGAAGGTCAGATTGTCCAGGCCCTCCATGGCCGCCACATGGGCGAGACCGCGCGATTCGGGTTCGTCCATCTCGCCGTCGCCCAGGAACGCCCACACGTGCTGATCCGAGGTGTCGGAGATCCCGCGATCGTGCAGGTAGTGGTTGAACCGGGCCTGGTAGATGGCGTTCATCGGGCCCAGGCCCATCGACACCGTCGGGAATTCCCAGAAATCGCTCAGCAACCGCGGATGCGGATACGACGGCAGGCCCTTACCGAGACCGCCGTGGCTGTACTCCTGGCGGAAACCGTCGAGCTGATCGGTGCTGAGCCGGCCCTCGAGGAAAGCGCGGGCATAGATACCGGGCGAGGCATGACCCTGGATGAAGATCGAATCGCCGCCGCCGGGATGGTCCTTACCGCGGAAGAAATGGTTGAACCCGACTTCGTACAGCGCCGCCGACGACGCATAGGTCGAGATATGCCCGCCGACGCCGATACCCGGTCGCTGAGCCCGGTGCACCATGATGGCCGCGTTCCAGCGGATCCAGGCCCGAAAGCGCCGCTCGGTCTCCTCGTCGCCGGGGAACCAGGGCTCGTTCTCGGTCGGAATGGTGTTGACGTAATCGGTGGACGTCAGCGAAGGAATCGATACCCGGCGCTCACCGGCACGTTCGAGCATCCGGAGCATCAGGTAGCGGGCGCGGCCGGGACCTTCGCGGTCGAGCATCTCATCGAATGATTCGAGCCATTCGCTGGTCTCCTCCGGATCTATATCCGGTAGGTAAGAGGCCACTCCTTCACGAATCACACGGACTCGGCCACCGGGCGGTACACCGTTAGCAGTGCCGGGGGTGGGCGCGGAACCCGGCTCAGCGGATTCCGCCGGGACGCCAGAGTGGATCAGATCGGTCAAAACTGCTCCTCGTACAGGGGGTGGTCGAGCTGATGGCTGCGGTGACCCCGGGTGGCCCGCTGGTGTGCAGGTCACCCGTGACGACTAGTTCCGGGCGCGCCCGCGTCCTTGCGTGGCGCGTCCCACATCATCATGTCAGCCGCCCATCCAGTACCGTTCGACAGGCAGGGCTACGCAGTGGTAACCGAGGAGTCGGAGGACGATGCAAGGGCTGGACCCGCGCCGATTCGGGCTTGTTTGCGCAGCGGCGGCACTGGTCACCGGCGCGACCCTGGCGGGTTGCGCGAACCAGATCGAAGGCGTCGCGACACCCAACGCCGCCGAAGCCACCGCCTACCGCAGTTTCGCCTCCTCCTCGTCCGCGGCGGCTACGTCGTCGCAGATCGCGGCCGCCCGCGACAAGGCGATCGCCGACAACTGCGGTCTGTTCCCGGGCACCACCGGCATCGGTGTCACCAAGTACAACGAGTTCGTCGACGCGCACGACAGCAACGCGCCCGACTACGACGCCAAACGTGACGCCGCGGTCACCGCGCTCGACGACGCCGCGAATCAGGTCGAGGGTGGAGTGAACGCCGCCGGCGCGAATCTGCCCGACGAGCTGAAGGCGAAATTCACCGACTACGTCAACGCGGCCCGCGCCCTGTCACAAGCGACCCGGGAGATGACCTACACCTCCCCCGTCGGACCGCTCAACGATGCGAGCAAGCGCGTGAACGACGCGCGCAACGCGGTACGCGATGCCTGCCCCGGATGATCTCGAAGGCCCGTCACCAGGCTTTTGTCACGACATCAGAAATTCGATCTACCCGATCGGCTTGCGTTAGGGCCGATAACCATGTTCGCTTGCAGATATCTTGTAGTCGGGAGTTGAGGAGGACGCCACCGTGGTCGCCGCGGCGGACGATCAGAATTTCGCTCAGAAGCTTGGCATCACCCACGGAATGGTTGTCCAGGAGCTGGGCTGGGACGAGGACACCAACGACGACCTCCGGGCCGACGTCGAGGAGACCTCCGGCAGTGAACTGCTGGACGAGGATTCCGACGAGGTCATCGATGTCGTCCTGCTGTGGTGGCGGGACGGCGACGGCGACCTGGTCGACGAGCTGATGGAGGCGATCGGCCCACTGGCCGACGACGGCTTCATCTGGGTGCTGACCCCGAAAACCGGTAACGACGGGCACGTCGATCCCAGTGAGATCGCCGAATCCGCACCGACGGCGGGGCTCACCCAGACCTCGGCGATAAAACTCGGTGAATGGTCGGCCAGCCGGCTGGTGCAGCCCAAGGCACCGACCAAACAGCGCTGAGCCGCCCACAGCTGTGCCGCGCGCCCGGAACACGGGTGCGCGGCGGGAGATTCGGAGGATACCCATGCCCCTCGAGGTAGGCACCCAGGCGCCGGAGTTCACCCTCAAGGACCAGAACAATCAGGAAGTCTCGCTGTCGGATTACCGCGGCAAGAAGAACGTCCTGATCGTGTTCTACCCGCTCGCTTTCACCGGCATCTGCCAGGGCGAGCTGTGCAAGGTCCGCGACGAACTGCCGCGCTTCCAGAACGACAACGCCGAGATCATCGCGATCTCGGTGGGCCCCCCGCCGACCCACAAGATCTGGGCCGCCGAACAGGGCTACACCTTCCCGCTGCTGTCGGACTTCTGGCCGCACGGAAAGATCGCACAGGACTACGGCGTCTTCAACGACACCACCGGCTTCGCCAACCGCGGCACCTTCGTCGTGGACCGCGAGGGAATCATCCGATTTTCGGAGATGAACGGTCCCGGAGAGCCCCGTGACCAGGCGGCTTGGGAGAAAGCGCTCGCCGCGCTAGATTCATAGACCGTTCCCCCGGATCCGCTCCGGGGGATCCGGGCGTATAGCTCAGCGGTAGAGCTCTGGTTTTACACACCAGCGGTCGGCGGTTCGAACCCGTCTGCGCCCACCAGAAAAATGCCAGGTAAGAGAGCAGACCGACCCCCTACATGGCTACCCCGCGCCGAGTTCGTGGGGCATTCATGGGGCCAGACGATTGCTCGCGCGTCGGAAGAGACGCGCCATAAGCACGGGGCTACGAGAGTTCGACGAGTAAAAGGGCGACGAGGCAATCCCGAGCACCCGCAATACGAGCTCGACCGGGTGCCGGCTGTCCTTGACGAACTCCCGCGATCACCTCCGGGTCTGGGCGAGCGCCGAGGCGAAAAACGCACTCGCCGAACGCAGAACGTCGTTGACCCGCTCCAACTCGGCGACCTGTTCACGCAGCCGCTTGTTCTCCTCGGCCAGATCGGCGTCTGCTGGTTCCGGTCGCTGTCGGCATCGGCTCGGCGGATCCAGTTCCGCAGCGCCTCATGATGCACGCCCAACTGCTGGGCGAGCTTGCGGATCGTGGGATTCGGGCCCGAGTCCGGACACAACCGGACCGCTCGAGCCTTCAACTCGTCCGGGTATTGCTTCGGTGCTGCCACGCGGGGCTCCTTCCTGGTCCTGTCGGACCATGCTCAGAGCCCTCCACGGAAGTGGGGAACCTCAGTTTAGGGTTGTCGAATGTCTACCTCAATGCGAGTGATGGAGCTCGTCCACTTCGGTGGTGCGGACGAGGCGTTCGTGTCCCGGGAGCTGCCGCGGCCTGTCCCGGGGCCCGGCCAGGTACTGGTGCGGGTGATGGCCACGTCGGTGAACCCTCTCGATCTGCAGACTCGGCGTGGTGACTACCGTGACGAGGTCGCGTTGCCTGCGGTGATCGGTAACGACGTGTCCGGCGTGGTGGTCGAGACCGGCCCTGGGGCGGACGAGTTCCAGGCGGGTGACGAGGTCTGGTATCTGGCGCCGGTGTTCGCCGGGCAGGGGACCTATGCCGAGTTCCATGTGGTCGACCAGGCGCTGGTCGCCCGCAAGCCCGCGGGGCTGTCGCATATCGAGGCCGCCGGTCTCGCGCTCGTGGGCGTGACCGTGTGGGAGGCCCTGGTCGAGCGTGCGGGGCTGCGGGTCGGGGAGCGGGTTTTGGTGCACGGTGGAGCCGGCGGGGTCGGTTCGGCCGCCATCCAGCTCGCCAGGGCGCTGGGAGCCGAGGTGGTCACCACCGCGCGGGTCCGGGATCACGAGTTCGTCACCGAACTCGGTGCCGACACCGCGATCGACTTCTCGACCGGTGACTACGTGCCGCAGGTCCGGGAGATGGGCGGGGTGGACGTCGTCCTGGACACCGTGGGCGGGGACACCCTCTCCCGCAGTCCGGAGGTCCTCGCCGACCGAGGCCGTGTGGTGTCCATCGTGGACATCTCCGAACCCCAGAACCTGCTCGCCGCGTGGGGCGTGAACGCGGCCTACCACTTCGTCTTCGTCAGTCCCGGCCGGGCGAAGCTCGAAGCCCTCGGCCGACTGGTCGACCAGGGCAAGCTCCGACCGGTGATCGGCGCTGTGTTGCCGCTGGCCGATGTCGCGCAGGCGCACACACTGCTGGAAGGTGGCACTACCAGCGATGGTCGCAGGCGTCCTCGCGGCAAGATCGCCATCGCTGTGCATCCTCTGGACCGGTAGCCTGACGGGTCGGGTCCTCGGGTCGGAAGAGGTAGCGAAACCACCGATGTGACCCGAGCCGCCGATACAGCCGATCAGCGCGGCGGATACAACACCGTCCAGAGCAGGACGCCCAGCGGCAACCCGATCGCGACCAGGAAGCCGAGTGCGGTCACGGCTCACCGATTCGAAGTAGTCGATGGCTCGCCCGGTCCGCGCTGCGCGGTGGATCGGCCGATGCACCGCCCGGCGGGCGCGCGCTACTCGGTGAACGGGTCGCCTGGGCGGCGGCGAAGGCGGGCGCCCTGATGTGTTTCTGCGGGAAGCCGCGCGTGATCCGCGCACAATCGGCGCCGTGGCACCGAGCGGACAAGCTCTTGCCCTGCGGCCGGCCGAACCTGTGCAGCCACAGTCCGGCCGGCCTCTCGAGGTTCTGGAAGCAGGCGCGGGCACCGGTTCGGTGACCGCGACGCGATCTGATCACCACCGTGTTCATCGCGGCCAGTGCCGTCGTGGCCGGCGATTTCCTCCGGCCGGCTCGTTCGTCTGGAACATTCCGTAATAGAGCTCGGTCCCGGTTGCACAGTGATGCACCGGCGTCCAACGAATACCGCGGCTCCCCGTCAGCCGGATACTGGATGGCGGTGATCCTGCGGTGGGGTGAGCTCATCGACTACCACCAGATTCCCGCCGGACTGTTTCGCCCGATACATGGCGGCGTCAGCGAAGTGCAGCAGCCGATCCGGGGTCGGGCGCGGACACTGGGGGCACACCAGGGCATCGAAGACAGCGACACCGACGCTCGCGGTGACCTCCACCGCTGTCGCCGGCGGCTCGGCGACAGCGAGGCGCAGGCGTTCGGCTTCGGCGTGTGCATCGGCGGCGGGGATCGGAGCGGCGACCACGAACTCCTCCCCGCCCGTGCGCGCCACCACCGCCTGCCCCCCTGCGGCGTCGGCCAGCCGCCCGGCGGTCCGCACCAGGACGGTATCGCCGACGCGATGCCCCCACGTGTCGTTGATGGTCTTGAACCGGTCGAGGTCTAAGGTCATGACGCAGATCGCGGGGTACCGCTCCACGAGCCGCGGTAGCCGGATCTCCAGGCCGCGCCGGTTGAGCAGTTCGGTGAGCGGGTCCGACAGCGATTCGTTACGCAGCAGCCAGTAGAGAATCTGCAATGCGGGTACCGCACTGACCACCGAGACGAACAGCAGCAGCGCGACCGCGACGGCCAGGCGAATATCCCCGCCACCGGTGACTATGCGCACCGAGAACATGATCACCGCAAGGAAAGCCCATACCGAATGAGCCGCGAGGACACGCGCACTGTGGAAACCGCCCAGATAACTGCCGCTGACCACGAGCAGCGCCGTGCCCATCGCCCCGAACAGGCGGTCCGGCACCTGGAGGAACTCCACGATGAACAACACGTCGGCGAAGGCCATCAGCGCCAGGGACTCGTTCTTACTCGGCCAGGGCAGCAGCCACCAGCGCAACGCCCACAAGATCCCGGACAGCACCCCGAACGCCGAAAAAATCCCCGGACTGCCGGGCGGCCCCACCGGCGTCCCCGTGATCACGGCGCCCATCATGGCTATCAGCGCGCCCGCGACACCGATCAGTATCTTCAACGGCAGCAGAGCCGACCGGGCATTCAGGGTGGCCACCAGCCAGCGGTAGTCGACCGGGTCGTTCCACCAGGCCCGCAACGTCTTGACGTTGTTCATCGACTCACCTTTGGTCCCGGCCGCGTCAGCCCACCACCGCTCGTACCGAATGCGAGTTCCGGGGTATCTCACCGGCTCGTGCGGAGCAGTCTAGACCGAACACATTCATAACCGAACGGCGAGTATGTGTTGCACCCCACGACCGTCCCTCCGAGTTCATGACACAGCCCCGGTGAACAGCGGATATGTTTTCGACAGCTTTACTGCCCCGCGCCCGCCGGATCAGGTAGAAGAAGTAACCCGTCTCCGGCCCGGCCATCCGCCGGGCGGTGGCAGTACGTAGGAGAACCGCCGGACCAGCGGAAGCCATCGCTGTAGCTCGGCGAGATCGGTCAGCACGGTGAGCCGGGTGACCCGGTCCAGACCACGGTGCATCCGGCGCCACTCGTTCGTTTGCCCCGCCGGGAGCGCGCCGGCGATCGGATTGAACCACCCGTCCGCCACGGGATAGGGCTCGAGATCGGTGGCTAAACGCTGCAGCGGCACGTCGGACGGGCGCTGGGTGAGCCCGCCGGCGAGTTCCCGTGCCGGATCGGGCGGCTCTCCACGCGCCGGGCAAGCTCCCGCCGGATAGGCGACCGTCCCCCATCGTTTGCCATTCGGATGCCGGTGCGGCGGTAGATCCCCTCCGCCGCGCTCCTTTGCCCGGAGCCGGCGCACCGGCCACGCCCGGATGCCCTCGAGGGAGGCCTCGTATCTCACCGCTGCCCATTCCGTGCACGAGATACCACCCAGCACAGCGTTTCTCAGTTGCGGAGCGGTGCGCCGCGGGCCACCGACCCGCGCTCGGGATCGTGCACCACCGACCTGGTGCCGATTTCTGCACCCGACCCGAGCACCGGCCCGGCGATTCCGCGGCGATGAGCGTCAGCCGACTTACACGGGCTGCTCCTCCTGGGTGGCGTGCTGGGGACCGGTCGTGCTTCCGCTGCGCAGGCGTGGATCGCGTGCGGCCGGAAGGATCGCGGCGACCGCCAGGACGGCGAGAACCGCACCGAGAACGATCGGGGCCCGCAGGCCGTATTCCGCGAGGAGGCGGGAACCGAGTGCGGAACCGACTACTACGCCGAAAGTGATGAACGAGGTGTGCACGGTGTTCACGAGGACTCCGGTGCCGCCGGCGCGTTGGACACGCACGGCCATGGCCGGGTTCATCGTCACACCGACGAGGCCGATACCGAGCATGAACAGTATCGCGAGCGGCTGGGAGCCGGTGCCGAGTGCGAAGCCGAGGAGGAAAACGATATTGAGCAGCGTGCCGGCGAGGAGTGTGGGCACGGTGTGACGATCGGCGAGCCTGCCGACGACAAAATTGCCCACCAGGGTTGCTGCGCCATAGGCGAGCAGGAGCAGCGGTACCGAACCTTCGGTGAAGCCGCTGACGCGGGTGAGGATCGGCGCGAGGAAACTGAAGACGGAGAATGTCGCGCCGATGATCAAGGTGCTGGTGACCAGTGCGAGCAGGAGTCGGGGACTACGGAATGCGCGCAGCTGCTCTGTGAAGGTTCCGTTTTCGGCCCTGGAGTCCTCCGGATCCCCCGGGTTGCGGACCAGGGCCAGGGTGAGCGCCGCCGCCACGACGGTGAGGACGCCGACTGCCCAGAAGGCGGCCTGCCAGCCGAGCCGGCCGCCGATGAAGGTGGCCAGCGGCAGACCGAGGAGGGTGCCGAGCATCAGGCCACTCATGGCGACACTCACCGCGCGGCCGCGGCCGCTCGCGTCGACGATACCCATGCACACCGACACCGCCAGTCCGAAGAACGCTTGCGCGGCAATCCCGGTCACGATCCGGGCCACCACCATGACGGCGTACGAGGAAGCCAGCGCGGCGAGCAGGTTACCGGCGAAGAAAATCGCGAAGACCACCATGATCGCGGTTTTCGGCGGTAGGCGCAGGAGGGCCAGGATGAGCAGTGGCCCGCCGAAGGCCATGGCGAGGGCGAATATCGTGACCAGATAACCGATCTGTGCGATATCGGTATCCAGGCTCTCGGCCAGCTGCGGCATCAGGCCGGCGACGGCGAACTCGCTCGTGACCATGGCGAATACGCCTGCAGCGAGGACGTACACAGCGGCAGGTATCGCGGGTGCGCGGCTACCGGACCGGGTCGGTGTCAACAGAACTCTCCTGGCTAGTTTTGAAATGAACGTTCTATAATTGGAACCGCTGCAGGCGCGGAGATCTCGCCGTGACGAGGCCACACCGCCGATCTCGTCCGCCACCACCGGCCGCAGAGCATGCAAGAGCGGAAATGGCCGATCACAACCCCGGCCACAAGGGCCGCCGGGAGATCGATACACACATTCGAACACCACGGGGTGGAGCCCGTGACGCGACCGTTATCCCTCCGGTCGGTAGCTCACCATTGCAGCGGCGTCGCCGTGGACGAGCATTCTGTAACAAAGTGTCCAAAAACAAACGGACACCACGGGACCTGTCCACCCATATCGGTTCAGCCGTCCGACTGCTGCGGCCGCAGGCTCCGCAGCGTCGCCGCGATGATCTCGTCCGACCACACCGCCGCGACCCTGCCCTGTGAAGCCACCCGCAAACCGGCGACCGCCGAGTTCACGAAGGCGGCGAGCCCCTCGGCGGAGATACTCGTCGTCACCTCCCCCGCCGCCTGACCTGCCCGCAACACGGCAGCGAGCAGCTCCAGACGGGCAGTGGTATCGCGGCCGATACGTTCGACACACGCCGCATAGGCCGGGTCATCGGCGAGTTCGGTCACCGTGTTCACCGCCAGGCAGCCCCGCGGCACACCCGAGCCGGCACGTTCGGCCTCCTCGGCCGCAACCCTGCGGAGCAGCGTCTCGATCCGGTCGACCATCCCCCGCCCGGTATCGCCGATGACCTCCTCGGCATGCGCCAGCGTCCGGTCCAGATAGGCATCGAGACACTGTGCGAACAGTTCATCCTTACTGCCGAACGCATTGTAGAGACTGCTTCGCCCGAGACCCGTTGCGCGACAGAGGTCTTCCGCGCTGGTGGCGTGCAGCCCGGACTGCCGGAACTGACGCGTGGCGGCCTCGATGACCTGTTCGCGGTCGAAGCTCCGTGGTCTTGCCATACCCGCACCCTAACCAATTTTGTAACGAACTGTCTATAACTATGGCCCGGATCCGGCCGGGCATTGCCCGGGCAGCGGGCATTCGCAATGATGAACAGATGAGCATGGTCCGGCTCTCGACCGAACTGCCCATCCCCGCACGGGACGCCTGCCTGCTGGCACAACGTCCGGAACTGTTCGAATACGTTGTCGCACCCCTGCTCCGTACCCCGGATCTCGATTTCCCGGACCCGATCGCGCCGGGCGTCTCGGGTTCGGCGCGACTGTGGTGGTTCGGCGTACTACCGAGCTGGACCCATCGGCTGACGCTGATACACCTCGGCCCGACCGAGATCTACACCAACGAGAGCGGCGGGCCTGTCCGTGTCTGGAATCATCGCCTCACCTTCACTCCGATCGATGCGAACAGGTGCCGCTACACCGACGAAATCGAGGTCGAGGACGGCTGGCGCGGTATCGGCGTCCGGCTCTTCGCCGAGCTGATATTCCGCCACCGACAGCGCCGCTGGCGCGAACTGACGCATGTGCTCGCGGCCGGCGGCTGGGTGCGCGGCGAACACTGATGACGTCACTGCCGGCGGACGGGCGCCCGCGGGCCGGCGAGGGCACCATGGGAACGTCTCGCTGCAGGTTCGCGCAACGGGACGCCTCGTGCGCAAGCGAGGGCACAGGGCGCGGTACTCAGCCGACGTCGCGACGCAACCAGGTGATCTCGGCCCCTTCACTACCGGTGCGATAGACCTCCAGATCCTCGTCCCAGGCGGTGCCCAGCGCGCGGTCGATCTCGGCGGAAAGGTCGTAGGCCGAATGCCGGCCGAGTTCGCGGGCGGCCTGGAGCATCACCCGCAAACGCATCTCACTCACCATCACATCCCCGTTGGCGCTGGTTGCGCCGTGCCACAGGCCCAGGTTCGGGACGAAGCTGTAGCGTTCGCCGTCGACTCCCTCGCTGGGATCCTCGGTGACCTCGAAGCGCAGCACCGGCCACGAACGCAGGGACTGCGCGATCCGGGCGGCGGTACCGGCCGGGCCGATCCATTCGGTGGTGGCGCGGAGTTGCCCCGGCGCCGCCGGCTGCGCGGTCCAGCGCAGTCCCGCAGGGCTACCGAGTGCGGCCGCGAGCGCCCATTCGATATGTGGGCACAGCGCGGTGGGCGACGAGTGGATGTAGACCACACCCGCCGTTGCCTCCGCGTATCGGGTCGATGCGCGCACCACGTACACCTCCGGTTTCGACGATGCTCGTCTTCCCCAACGGTCCGTCGAAAAGGCGTTGCCCGAGTGTACTCGAGTGCCCGGTGTTACATGTGTTACTGCGCAGCTGTGTTGCGGGCGAGTGTGGCCGCATCGATCACCGAATCACTGAACGGAGGCCATACTTCACGCGACCAATCCCCGAAATTCTCGTCGCTCAACGCCACACAGGCGAGGTCGAGCTGCGGATCGACCCAGAGGAACGTACCCGACTGCCCGAAATGACCGTATGTCCGTGGCGAGTTCGCGGTACCGGTCCAATGCGGTGATTTACCGTCGCGGATTTCGAAACCCAGCCCCCAATCGTTGGGTCGCTGCGAACCGAATCCGGGCAGCACCCCGTTGCTACCGGGAAACTGGACGGTGATCGCGGCGGCATGGGTCTGCGCCGAAATCAACCGCGGCTCGAGGAGTTCGGCGGCGAACCGCAGGAGGTCGGCCAGCGTGGAATGTGCCCCGTGCCCGGCCGAACCCGTCAATTCGGAGGCCTGCATGCCCAGCGGCTCGAACACGGCCTCGCGCAGATACTGCGGGAACGGGATACCGGTGTGCTCGGCGACGAAATCGGCCAGCAATTCGAAACCGGCACTGGAGTAGATCCGCTTGGCGCCGGGCCGGGCGAGGATATCGGTGGTATCGAAGGCGACGCCGGAGGTGTGTGCCAGCAGATGGCGGACGGTCGAACCGGGCGGCCCGGCAGGCTGGTCGAGTTCGATCGCCCCTTCCTCCACCGCGATGAGCGCCGCATACGCCGCCAGGGGTTTGGTGACCGAGGCGAGGCGGAAGACCCGGTCGGCGTCACCGGCCGACCACTGGCCATCCCGGGTGACCACACCGGCCGCCGCATGCCGGACCGGCCATTGCTTGATCTGCTCGAGTGTGCGCACATCACCGAGGTTACGAGACCGTGCCGCCGACATCGAACTCACCCGAGCCCTCGTCGAGATGGACACCCCGCGCACCACGCGGTGCAGGGCGAGGCCCGGAGCACGTCCAGGACTTCGTAGGCGGATACCGGCAGGCTCGTGCAGGCGCCACTGCGGTTCCCCGACCGAACACGACCATGTGGAACAGGCCAGGCGACGATCGCCGGGCGGGCGACGAGGCCTCACCGCGAGAAGTTCGCGGCCAACTGCCCGGCGGCCGAACGCGGAGTCGACGCCGGTCGCGCCGATGGGCACCGGCACGGCCGGGCACGATCGCATACTAAGCATCCATAGGCCGCCCGGACCCGAATCCGGGACTGCCGGGCGGGTACTCGACCGGCCCGGCAGTCCCGGAAAACGCGATATCCGCGGAGGATCCGTCCGGTTACCCCGGCACCGGATCAGCGATCGGCGTCGGTGTACTTGATGATGCCGCGAATGTTCTTGCCGTCCAGCATGTCCTTGTAGCCCTGGTTGATATCCTCCAGCGCGTAGCTGCGGGTGACCATATCGTCCAGGTTCAGCTGACCCGACTTGTACAGCGAGAGCAGCTTCGGAACATCCTGGCGGGCGTTGCCGCCGCCGAAGATGCAGCCCTTGACCGTCTTCTGCAGCATGCAGAGCAGGAAGTTGTTCATCTTCACGTCGAAGGCATCCATGCGGCCCATGGAGGTGACCACCAGGGTGCCGGCCTTCGCGGTGAGGATCAGGCCCTCTTCGATGTAGGAGCCTTCCATCTCACCCATGGTGAGGATGACCTTGTCCGCCATCCGGCCTTCGGTGACCTCCATCAGCGGTGCGATGGCCTCGGTCATGCTGGCGTAGGCGTGGGTGGCGCCGAACTTGATGGCCTGTTCCCGTTTCCACGGGTTCGGGTCGATGGCGACGACCTTGCGGGCCCCGGACAGCACCGCGCCCTGCAGCGCGCTCATCCCGACACCGCCGACACCGACGATGGCCGCGGTCTCCCCCGGCATGACGTTGGCGACGTGGGTGGAGGATCCGAAACCGGTGGGCACACCGCAGCCGACGAGGCAGGCGACCTCGAACGGGATCTCGGGGTCGATCTTGACCACCGAGGTGTGGTGCACCGTCATGTACGGGGAGAAGGTCCCGAGCAGGCACATCGGGATGACGTCCTTGCCGCGGGCCTGGATGCGGTAGCTACCGTCGCTGACCGACTGCCCGGAGAGCAGACCCATACCCAGATCGCACAGGGCCATGTTCCCGGATACGCAGGCCGGGCAGCGTCCACAGGCCGGGATGAACGACAGCACCACGTGATCGCCGACGGCGAGATCGGGTGGCGTGTTGGGGCCCAGTTTGGTGATGACGCCCGCGCCTTCGTGGCCGCCCATCGCCGGGAACGACGGCATCGGGGTGGCACCGGTGACCATATGGTGGTCCGAATGGCACATACCGGCGGTTTCCATCCGGATCTGCACCTCGCCGCCACGGGGGTCGCCGAGTTCGATTTCCTCGACGGACCACGGCTCGTCGATCCCCCACAGGATCGCGCCCTTCGTCTTCATTCGTGTCCGACCTCTCGCATGCGCGGGCTTTCATGTGACAGTCTCCACACTACGATACGAACTGGAACACGTTCTAGTGGGTTGGCAAAGAATTTCCGCGAACAATTGGTCGATCGACCACATGACCCCCGCCGAGGCGGCATACGCGGCGGAGACTACACCCGAATCGTCCGCTTCCACCGTCGATACGCCAGAGCCGACGGTCCGCACAGCACCGCGGCCGGAAACACGACGGCGACCCCCGGACACAACCGGGAGCCGCCATCCATGCCTGAGAGTGAAACTTGTTCCTACTCCAGGAGGCTGCGCGCCCGCGCGAACAGCTCCAGGGTGTTCGCGTGCAGGAAATCACCGACCTTCTTGGGTGCCTTACCGGCGAAGGCGCGCGCGTAGGTGCCCTCCAGCACGATGCCGAGTTTGAAACAGGCCAGCACGGTGTACCAGGTGACCGCGCTCAGGTCCCGGTCGGAGAATGTGCCGTAGTGCGCGATCATCTCCGCGCTCGACGGCAGTCCACCAGCCTCCCCCAGTTTGCCGATGAGCGCGGCGCCGGACGTACCCGGTTCCGGCCGGGTGGCGATCTGCCAGCCGAGATCCAGCAGCGGATCACCGATGGTCGACATCTCCCAGTCCACCAGCGCCGCCACCTCGGGGCGTTCGTAGGAGAACATGATATTGGCGAGATGGCAGTCGCCGTGCAGGATGCCCGGCGTCCAGGTGGTGGGACGGTGGCGCTCGAGCCAGTCGGCCACGTCGTTCAGGCCGGGGATCTGCGGGCCGGGGTAACCCTCGTTGGCCGAGTACGAGTCGAGTTCGTGCATCCACCGGCCGACCTGCCGTTCCAGGAAGCCGTCCGGTTTGCCGTAGTCGGACAACCCGAGCGCCTGGTAATCGAGCGCGCCCAGGCGGGCGATGGCCTCCACAGCGGACAGCCCCATCGCGTGCCGGGCGGCCGGGTCGCCGGCGAATTCGGCCGGTAGTTCGGTCTGCGGGTTGTATCCCTCGATCGGCTCCATCAGATAGAACACCGCGCCCAGGACCGATTCGTCGAGTTCGGCCGCGATCACCCGGGGCGCCCGCACATCGGTACCGGAAAGCGCGCCGAGCAGTCGCGCCTCCCGCCGGATGACCTCGTTGCTCTTGGGGCGCAGATGGGCCGGCCCGCGGCGCAGCACATAGTCGCGATCACCGCGGGTGAACCGCAGCATGATGTTCTGGGTGCCCCCACCCAGGGCCTTCACCTCCCGGAACTCTCCACCGGTGAGCCCGCGCTCATCCATCCAGTTCCCGACCACGGTGAAGTCGACGTGTTCCCGATCCACGCCTACCGGCTGCGCAACAGACATGTCCGACATTGTGCCCCACCTCGCCCGCACAACTGCAGGCAACCGACAACAGTTCGGGACACCCGCCCGGCGTAGATTCGGACCACCATGCCCGATCCCGTGACCGTCCAGCACCGGGTGCTCGAACGCGCCGTCGACACCGAGGCGGCGTTCCTGCGCCTCTACGGCGGCTCGGCCACCGCTTTCTGGCTGGACAGCGAACACGTGGAACCAGGCCTGGACCGGTTCTCGTTCCTCGGCGACGCCACTGGACCACTGGCCGAAGTGGTGCGGTACCGGGTCGGCAGCGGGTTCGTCACCGTCACCGGGCCCGGCGGCCGGGTCCGGCGCGAACCGGGCACCGTCCTGGACTACCTGGCCGCTACGCTGCGCCGCCGGTTCTTGCCGCTGCCCGCGCACCTGCCGTTCGATTTTGCCGGGGGCTACGTCGGTTACCTGGGCTACGAGGTCAAAGCCGATTGCGGCGGCACGGCCGTACACCGCGCCCCCTCTCCCGATGCCCAGTGGATCTTCGCGGACCGGCTGGTTGTCGTCGATCATCTCGCCGGCCGGACTCATCTGGTGGCACTCACGGGCCTTGGACACGCGGCACGGCAAGCTTCCGAGAGCTGGCTGGGCAGTACGGCCGCGGCGCTGGAGCAGTTGCCCACATGGACCAATCCCGAACCCCTCGAGCCCGCCGTTGCCGGGATCGGCGACCACGGTGCCCACCCCATAGACTCCGTAGCCGACTCCGATACTGCCGGATCCGCGGCCGAAGATCTCCTCGTCCGCGGCCGCGGGCAGTACCTGCGGGATATCGCCGCCTGCCAGGCCGCGCTGCGGGCCGGGGAATCATACGAGGTCACCCTGACCGACCAGCTCGACCTGCCCGCCACGGCCGGCGGTCTCGACACCTATCGGCTCCTGCGCCGCGCCAACCCCGCACCGTATTCTGCCTACCTGCGATTCGACGATCTGGAAATCGCATGCTCCTCCCCCGAGCGTTTCCTCAAGGTCGACCGCACCCGCACGGTCGAGACGAAACCGATCAAGGGCACCGCCCGCCGCGATCCCGACCCGGCCGTGGACGAAAGGCTGCGTCACGCCCTCACCGAGGATCCGAAAACCCGCGCGGAGAACGTGATGATCGTCGATCTACTGCGCAACGACCTGGGCCGGGTCTGCGAGATCGGCAGCGTCAGGGTGCGGGACCTGCTGGTCACCGAAACCTATTCGACTCTGCACCAACTGGTTTCGACGGTACGCGGAAAACTGCGCGCCGATCTTCATGTCATCGATTGCCTGCGCGCGTGTTTCCCCGGAGGTTCGATGACCGGCGCGCCGAAGATCCGCACCATGGAGATCATCGACGGTCTGGAAACCCGTGCACGCGGGATCTATTCGGGCACCATCGGGTTCCTGGGGCTGGGCGGGACCGCCGATCTGAATATCGTTATCCGCACTGCCGTCCGCCACGGCGGCAGCTGGCAGATCGGTGCGGGCGGAGCGATCGTCCTGGACTCGGTCGCCGCCGACGAATACGACGAGATGCTGCTCAAAGCCCGGGCGGTGTACCGGGCCGTATCCGCGGTCGAAACCGGGCGGCACCGGCCGTCGCGCGACCTCCCGGCGAGTATCTGAGGAATCCCGCGGCCGGGTCCGGAAGAACACCCGGCTCGATCGCGCGAACAGCGCAACAATGGAGCGATGGCACAGCTCTGGGTGAAAACGCATGGTGGGGACTGGCTTCGGGCCGATCAGATCATCGAAATCGGTGTCGAAACGGTGCGCGCACCGAACGACAGTCCGGGCGCGACGGAAGTCATCGCCCGGCTCGCGGTGGCCACCGGTAGCGGGAACTGGGACTATGACCGGGGCAACGGCACCGTCGGGCCGAGCTCCCGGGTGCTGGGCCGCTATCCGGACGGAGAGGCCGCACAGCGGGTCGCGGATCGGCTGGTGCTGACCCTGCTCAGCGCCGAACGCAACGCACAGATCACCTTCGAAGACGATGATGTGCTGGTCCGGCCGGTACACGATCGCACCACATTCGACACCCCCTACAACGGCCGGGCTCTCGACCGCCGCTGACGTACCGGCCGCCGATCAGGATTTCCGTCGCGGCCGCTTCCGCGGCGTTTCGGGTTCTGGCTCGGGTTCCGGAGGCGCGCCGAGACCGGCCATCCGGCCGATACGGCCGGCCCCGGGCAACCGTGACAGTGCGCCGAACAGATCCTCGCCCAGCGCGATCAACGCCTCGAGCCGTGGCAGCAGCCGGTCGTAGGCCGCGAAGGCGGGGTCGGCGAGGGCGAGCGTGCGGTCGAGCCGGTCGACCGTGGCATTGAGACGGTCTATGGCGCTGGACAAGTTGTCCAGCAGATCGGGGAGTTGCGCAGCCAGTTGCGCCGAGGCCGGCGGTAACCGCACCGCCGTATCGAACGCCTGACCGGCGGTGAGCTGCGCGGCCTCCAGGGCCTGCCCGGCCGCGGACTGGGCCGCATCGACCGCCGACTGCGCGGCGGCCAGCACATCGGCGGGTGAGGGCACCCGGCGCGCTCCCGGCCGGTTCGCCGCCTTCCCGCTCCCCGGCTGTCCCGGATCGGCCATGCGACAACTCTGCCGCATCCACCCCGGACAATGCCATGACCTGCGCGCCTGCGGGCGTGTCGGCACCACATGGCATAGTGCGACGACGATGGAACTCAGCAAGGGCGCCAATACGCCGATACCGACATCTCTTCTGGCCGTGGTGATTTCCTGGCGGTCCGAGCATATGGTGGACGCCCACGCCCTGCTGCTGAACAGCGACGGAACGGTCCGCGACGACAAAGACCTGGTCTTCTACAACGCGCCCCGGCACATGTCCCAGGCGGTCACGCTCGACCAGGACCCCGCCCCCGGGACCGCCCGGCTCAGTGTGTCGCTGCCGCGTACCGAGGCCGATGTGGATCGCATCGTGGTGTCGGGGTCGCTGGAGGACACCGAATTCACTCAGATCGAGGATCTGCGTGTCACGGTGTACGCGGTGGACGGGCCGGTCGCCGAATTCGCCGTCACCGCTTCGGAAGCGGTGACGGCCATGATGTTCGGGGAGTTCTACCGCCGCGACGGAGGGTGGCGGTTCCGCGCGGTCGGCCAGGGCTGGGCCACGGGAATGGAAGGCCTGGTGACCGAATTCGGTATCCAGGTCGACGACCCTTCCGTACCGGACCCGAACAGCGCACTGCCCGCGTCCCGGAGTGGCCGGCCCGCCGGGACGGCACCGGCAGGCAGGTCCACCGGCCGCACGCCCGGTACCGAGCGTGCGAACGACCCGACCGGAGATTCGGGCACTGCGGTGCTCACCAGGGCGCACAGCTCCCCGGACGACACACCGCGCCACGGCGACCGCATACTGTCCGGCCGGCCCAGCGCGTCCGAGGAGTCCGCACGCGAAGCGCCGAGCACTCAGCGATCGGCCTCCGGCGCCGCCGGACAAGGACACCGACCGGCCGCGACCCGGGAGCACCCGGCGCCTTCCGCAGCCCGCTCGGCACTCGACAACACGCCACCACCTCGGAGTGACCACCGGCCACGGGCCGGCGCACGGAACGACGGACCGGACACGACGGAGATCCCTCCGGCACCACGCACCGTGGAACCTCCGCGCTGCGCCGCGCCGGCCACCGGAGACGCCCGGCGGGATCGGCCGAGCGCCACGGCCCGCGGCGCTGGATCGGTCACAGCGGACCGGGAAGGCCCCGGAACGCACAGTGCCGGGCCCCGCTCGGTCGCGGAGGCTCATCCGGGTAATGCGCATTATCGGCTCGACGAGCGGACAGGTTCCGGCACCGCGGCCACCGCACCGTGGGACCGCTTCGAGGCCGCGCAGTCCGCGCGCCGGACACCGGGAACCGTCACCCTGCGCCGGCTCACCGTGGCGGAACCCATCCCCGTCGAGCCGCCGCCCGGTTCGGGGCGCGCCGACTGGTATCGCGACCCCACCGAGCCGACCGTGCTGCGCTGGTGGGACGGCGAGCAGTGGACCGCCGACACCCGGCCGGCGGCCCGGCCCCATCCGCACGACTGCACGCGCTGCGGCGCCCGGCGCCGCCGCCGGGTCTTCGGCGGGCACCACCCGTGTGCCACGTGCGCGGCGGAGACCGAGGAGTTCCTGATCCACTGGCATACCCGGGCCACACGGGTACTGGCCGCCTCGGGGCCCCGCGGCGCGGAATGGGACGCGCTGTGGGCGTCGCTGCGCTATCAGCGGATCGACGAATCCGCCGCCCGGGACGCACTGGAACCGGCGGCACTCCAGTATGTGGAACGGCGGGTCGCGTTCGCCTTCGCCGACGGCCAGATCTCGGCCGACGAATACGACGATGTCGAGCACGCCATCACCGAACTGTCTCTGGCAGGCCGGCTGATCGACGATCTACGTGCACGTATGGGCCGCGGCCGGGCGCTGTCCCGGCTACGCGAAGGTGATCTGCCCACCGTCCGCACCCCGGACCTGCACCTGGACGCCGAGGAACTGGTCTACCTGGATATCGGCGCGACCCATATCCGGGAACTGGCCCGCGGGCCGAAGCACACCGACGGCCGGTTGATCGTCAGCACCAAGAAACTACGGTTCGTCGGGCCCGGAACCGGTGTGGAGATCCCGTGGTCGCGGATCGTGTCGGTGGCGGCCGAACTCGATACGGTCGTCGTCGCGGCCACCTCGGCCCGGGGCGGGGCGAGTTTCGCGGTGGCCGATCCGGAGTACCTCGCGGCCGCTCTGGAAGGCGCGCTGCGCATCGCCAAACGGCTCGTACTGGCCCCGGGGCAGCGTGATTCGCGCAGTATCCCGCAGGAGGTCAAGGCCGAGGTGTGGCAGCGCGACGGCGGAAAGTGCGTGGAATGCGGGGAAAGCCACTACCTCGAATTCGACCACATCATCCCGCTCAGCCGCGGCGGCGCCACCAGCGCCTCGAATCTCCAGATCCTGTGCCGCGGCTGCAATCGGGCGAAAGGTGCGAATATCTGAGCGTCGCACCGGGTCGCACGAGGTCTCAGCTCTGGCCGGTCAGCGCCCGGACACGGTCGGTACGCCGGCGGACGTAGCGGGCGAACAAGCGGACGAACGGGCTGCTGTCGGCGGGCGCGGGACGGACCCGGGTGTTGTGGAAGGCTGCGATCTTCCATTCGCCGCCGTCGCGGTGCAGCACCCAGGTGTTGCGTGACAACCGGCCCCGCGGAATCCCGGCCTGCCAGGCGAACACCACCGATCCGGTCATATGCGCAACGGCCACCTCCTCGGTGAGGAAGCGGACCGATTCGATCTCCCCCTCTATGCGGGTGCCGTACAGCGGCCCCTCGAACAGTCCGGCGTGTAGCGCGCGATTCGCCTCGCGCCCGTGCAGGTGGGTGCCGTCGAAAGCCACATAGTCGCTGTCGGCGGCGAATTCCGCGGCATAGGCCACCGCATCGTTATCGGCCCACGCCATTGTGGCTCGGCTCAGCACTTCCCGGACCTGCTGTTCCGCCTCGGTCCTGGTATCCATATCTTGCTCGGTCATCGTCCACATCCCCATTCGTCGGATCCGATAGTCCGATGCTGCGCCGAGGGTCCGCGCTGCGGTATCGGGGAATACCCGGAATCGACCAGGAGATTCGCCCGGAGCTGCCCCGTCCAGCGGTGTGATATGCGCGCACCGGACTGCTCCCTCCGGCCCGCGGCGCCCACAGGATCCGCGATAGTCTCGGGCAATGCTGCAACCCGGGGCGAGATTCGCCGGCTACCGGATCGTGCGCCGGATCGGTGCCGGTGGGATGGGTATCGTCTATCTCGCCGAACATCCCAGGCTGCCCCGGCAGGATGTGCTGAAACTGCTACCGGCCGACCATCTGGCCGACGCCGGGTTCCGTGGCCGGTTCGATCGGGAGGCCGAACTCGCGGCCCGGTTGCGGCATCCGAATATCGTCACCGTCCACGATCGCGGTGTCACCGGCGGTCAGCCCTGGATCGCCATGGAATACGTTCCGGGCACCGATGCCGCCGCGCTGGCCGGTTCGCCGCAGCTCGGGCCGCGCCGGGCGGCGCATATCATCGACGACGCCGCCCGCGGATTGGACCACGCCCACCGCAACGGGATGCTGCACCGGGATGTGAAACCGGCGAATATCCTGGTCACCGCTGATCCGGACCGCGAATTCGGAGAACGGGCGCTGCTCACCGATTTCGGAATCGCCCGACTCGCCCGCGAAGGTACGGACCTGACCCGCACCGGCGATGTGATCGCCACCGTGTCCTACGCGGCACCCGAACAGTTCAGCGCCGGCCCGGTCGATCACCGTGCCGATGTGTATGCCTTGGGCTGCGCCCTTTTCGTGCTGCTCACCGGCGAGAAACCGTTCCCTGTGGGCAGTACCGCCGCAATCGTCAACGCCCACCTGAACACGCCACCCCCGGCGGCCTCCCGGCGCGCGCCCGGTCTGTCGCCGGCCATCGACGCGGTGCTGTACCGGGCGCTGGCGAAGAACCCCGCGGACCGCTACGACTCGTGTCGCGCCTTCAGCCGAGAGGCGTTGCGCGCACTCGAATCACCGTATCCGGCCGAGGACTGCGGTGCGGGCAGCCCGGAACCGGTTGTCCTGCCGGCCGCTTCGACACCGGCCGTTGCGACAACCGAGACCAGGGTCTCCGCTCCCGACCCGCAACCTCCGCACCTCGACTCCGCCACGCCACCGGCCGGGCCCCCCGGCTCTTCCGCAGCCGGCACGCCTCTCGGGCAGTCCGGCTACCCACCGCGCGGCCCGAACCCCGACCGCCTGCCCTCATATCCAGGCCTGCCGCATTCGGATCCACACCCACCGCGCTCCGCCACCGGCCCACCCGCGCACCCGGGCGCGCGCCCAGGGCATTCCGGTGGCCCCGCCTCGCGATCACGCCACGACCCGCCGCCACCGGGTCTGTCTGCGGCCACGCGGTCGCTCACCTCCGCGGGCTCGGTCCCGGCCGCGGCCGCAGACACCGGTCGACGACGGGTACGAAAGCGACCCGTTATCGTCGGCGCCGTCGCCGCACTGCTCGCCGCAGCGCTGGCAACCACCGCGGTGTTCGCCACCGATAACGCCGGATCGGAGGTACCGGGCACGGCGGACGCCACGGCGCCCGGCAGCGCCGCCGGTACTCCCGTGTCCTCCGCGCCCGGCACGTCCACGCCGGTCTCCGCCACGAGCACCGCGCCTGCCGGAAGCGGCTACACCGAGACGTCGGCCCAGGTTCGGGGCGATAACGGCGAGGTCAGCTGGAATGTCCGGATACCGCAGGTGAGTGGCGGTACGGCAGCCGTGGTGGATCGGTTCAACAATTCGGTACGCGCCGCGCTGCAGGATCAGATCGACAACGCCCCCGCATCGTCCGAGCTGACCAGCGGGCCGCCTGACGAACTGCATATCGGGCCGAAGGTGCTGAGCGCTCTGCTGACGACGGTCCGCAAGAGCGATTCCGCGTCCGCCGAACCGAAGAAACTGCTCGCCACCATCACGATCAACGCGGGCGACGCCGAACCGATCACGCTGCGTGACCTTTTTCCGGACCTGGATGCCGGGCTGGCCCGGTTGTCCGGCGAGGCGGAACGGCGCCTGCCCGGGACGCCGGCGGGCCCGGATTTCGACCGCCGGGAAATCCAGCCGCGGACCAAGAACTTCCACCATTGGGTGGCCACCGGTCAAGGTATGGCCATCCATTTCGAGGAAGACAGTGTGGCCCCGCCGGACAAGGGGCTGGTCAGTATCACCGTCCCGTGGCGCGCACTCGCCGATGTGCTCGATCCGGCCCTGGCCGAGGTTCTACGCGGCTGAACCCGTGACCGGTGTGTCAGGGCATCAGCGGGGGTGGGAACCACTCGCCGTTCAGCACCCGCCGTTCCGGTTCGTACAGCCGCATGACCAGGGAGAATTGGCCATGCTCCGGGATCGGCAGCCAGTTCGATCGCGGCACTGCCGGGCCCGGATCGGCGGCCTGCACGGTGAATTCGAGGGAACCATCGGGCGCGAAGTCCGGTGGTACCGGATGACCCACCGTATGCAGATCCGCCTCGTTCGGCACCAGGAAACCGTCGCTACCGTAGGCGGTGAGCGACCAGAATGCTGCCACCGGCGGTGCCTCGCCGGGCTCGAACCGCAGGCTGAACTCGATCGGAGTGCCGTCGTCGTCGGCCTGGTCGAACATCGCCGGGTACACCACCACCGCAGCGAGGTTCGCACCGACGCCCCTGCGGGCCGTCGCGGCCCGCAGCAGGTAGTTGGTGCCGTAGCGGCCGACGTTCAGGTCCAGCACCCAGCCGTTGCGGAGGATGCTGCCCGGGTCCACATACGCGGCGATCTTGCGTTTGGCGGCGTCGACCCCGGCGGAGAGTTCCCCCGTGCTCACACCTTCCGGCGAACCACCGGGCCGGATCCCGATGGTGGCGAAGCGCGCCATCGCGCGTTCGTCCTCGGCGGCGGGCGGATTCTTCTCCATGAGCTCACACATGCGGTCGAAGAAATCGCGGACCGGCATCTCGTCGAGCCTGTCCAGCCCGGCCGATTCCGACCAGTCCTGGTTTTCCGGAATCGAATCGGCTTCGGCGGCTGCGGGTGTGGTCCAGGCGCTCAGCGGGGCGAGCCGCAATCGGGACTGGATATCGCGGACGGCGGCAACATCGTCCGGGCCGCGTACCTCGATCCGTCCGTACAGCCAGGCATCCGCGGTGGGCACAGGCAGCTGGACCGCGCCGGGCGGAAGTGTTCCCGACCAGCCGGGTCCGGTGACGGCGTAGACGAACGGTGCGGCGGCACCGGGTTCGGCATGGGGTTGCACGCTGGTCGGAGTGAAGGCGGTGTTGGACCAGGCGTCGAGGACCTGCATCACCCAGTAGCGGTCCTCGATCTGCGGTACTTCGAACAGCACCGGTTCCTCGCGCAGGTCCAGCCAGGCCACCGAGTACAGGTTGTCCAGGTCGATCCGGACGACGGTGCGCTGGCTCGACGCGGGAAGTGAGGAGGTGTGCTGGAACCGGTTGACCGACGTATATTCCAGGGCCCGGCGGCGGATCGTATCGATCAGCACCAGCGGAAAACCGAAAACATAGGCATCGGTGGCCACTTCACGCCGCTCGGCGGGCGTTCCCGACGGCTCGATCGCGGTGTCGTCGTTCTCGCCGCCGCACGCCGCCAGTCCGGTGACCGCGACCAGACCCAGCAGCGAACGCCTGGACAATCGGAACCGATCGGTCGCCGGCGGGCGCCGCGAGTTACCGGGTACCGCTGCCGGGCCGTCGCCCATGGGCATTCTCCCTGCTCATCGCTGTCGGATGGACTGCTACGCAGGATACGCCCAGGAATTGCCGAACGGTTGCCGCCACGGTCGGCGCGGCCGGTTCTCAGATGGCGAGCACCGTATTCATGATGGTACCGGCGCTGGTGGCGACCACCCCGCCGATCATGGCTCCGGCCACCATCTTCGGAGATTGCAGCGACCCGCCGGACCATTTCTCCCAGGCGAATCTACCGCCGGCGAAGACGATACTCACCGTGCCGGACAGGATGGCCAGCCAAGTCGCGTACTGCACGAACTGCATGATCTTGTCCGCCAGCGGTGGAGCCTCCGGAGTGGGGTCGCTGACCTGTGCGTATACCGATATCGCGTCGACTGCCGACGCCGCGATGATGCTCACCGTCTGCTCCCTCGCCTAGAGTTCGGGGCACTGCGGCCCCGCCTCCATCATCCAGACGATGCCGGGCTCGGCGCAACTTCTTGCCGCTCAGCGCCTTTCACGCTATAACCGCTGGTACCCCCGAATCCTTACCGGGAACCGGGATTACTGCGATCACCCCCGGCGAGCGGTTACGATGCGTGTGCGTTCCCGCCCACCCCGAACACAGAGTGAGCTGCGAGATGATATTGGCCGCCGTCACCGATACGCTACTGGCGCAAATCGGAAACCCCACGCCCGAAGCACCCCCGCTGGCCGACAAGATCACGCAGATGGTCCAGTACCTGACCTGGTTCGTCTTGCTCGCCGGCATCACCGCGATCATCTACGCGGGCGGCAAATTCGCCTGGGAGAAGTGGTCGGGCGGTTCGATGGAATCACCGAAGATGGTGGCCGGAGCCATGATCGGCGGGGTGGTCGCCACCAGCGCGGGCACCATCATGAACGCCGTCATCGGCTGAGCAGTTCCAGCGGCACCCCGCGGCGGCACCCGACCGCGGGGTAACCCGGCGCCGTTCCGGCAACGCCACACAACCGGCTATCGAAAGTATGTTCGAACTCGGGTACGGTAGCCGGCATGCCCGAACTCGCCCCCATCCCGTTCGCCCGGCTCAACCTCGAACAGGTACGGGAACGACTCCTCGCCGCGGCCGCCTTCGGCGAGACCCTTTCGCCCGATCAGCTCGAGGCCTTGGCCGGCAAGGTCAGCGCCGGCCTCAGCATCTACATCGAGGCCACCCAGAACAGCTCGCCACGACTGCCGCACCCGCTCCCCACCGGGCGAGCCTGCCTCGACTTCCGCGGGCATCGACGCTGAACCCCGGCCCGCGGCGAACGCGGACCGGGGTTCGTCGGGCAGCCCGCAGCGCTAGTCGCGGGTGGCCTGTTCGTCGTCGGCCGTTTCGATCGGCGTCGTGACCAGCTCGAATTCGCCTTCGTGCTTGACCACACCCTGCGCGACCGCGCCCTCCACGAGTTCCACACCCAGGTTCGCCCGCACGATGATCGGATCGGTACGCACATCGCGATACAGCGAGATACACATCATCACCATCACGAGCATGAACGGCAGGGCGACCACGGTCGTGATCGCTTGCAACCCGGTCAGCGCGCCACCTAAATCGTCCGAATCGGCGATCACCAGCATGATCGCAGCAACCGCGCCGGTGGCCGTACCCCAGAAGATGACCGTCAGCCGGGAGGGTTCGATACTGCCGCGTTCGGACAGTGTGCCCATCACGATCGACGCCGCGTCCGCACCGGAGACGAAGAAGATGCCCACCAGAATCATCACCAGCACCGTGGTGATCGCCGTGATCGGATACTCGTCGAGCAGATGGAAGAGGGCGAAATCGGGGTTCACACTACCGTCCGCCTCGTCCAGGTTGCCGGTATCGGTCTGCTGCCGGATCGCGGCGCCGCCGAAGACGGCGAACCACACCAGGCTCACCAGGCTGGGCACCAGCAGCACCCCGGCCACGAACTGACGGATGGTGCGGCCACGGCTGATCCGCGCGATGAACATTCCGACGAAGGGGGTCCAGGAGACCCACCACGCCCAGTAGAAGATGGTCCAGCTCGACAGCCATGCCTCCATCTCCTCACCACCGGCGATACCGGTCCGCGAGGCCATGGTCGGCAGATCGGCGATGTAGTCGCCGATGGCGGTGGGCAGGAAGTTCAGCATGAACAGGGTGGGTCCGGCGATGAAGACGAACAACGCCAGCACCAACGCCAGCACCATGTTGATATTCGACAGCCACTGGATACCGCGCGCGATACCGGAGACCGCGGACAGGATGAAGGCCGCGGTGAGCCCGGTGATCACCAGTACCAGACCCAATTTGGAAAGGGCGTCGACATAGCCGTTGAATTCGAGTCCCGCGCCGATCTGCAGGGCACCGAGCCCGAGCGAGGCGGCCGAACCGAACAGGGTCGCGAAAATCGCCATCATGTCGATGGCCTTACCGCCCAGGCCGTCCGAGTGCCGGCCGAGCAACGGCCGGAACACCGCGGAGATCAACTGCGAGCGGCCACGGCGGAAGGTGGCGTAGGCGATGGCGAGCCCGGCGACCGCATAGATCGCCCACGGGTGCAGGGTCCAGTGGAACAGGGTTGTCGCCAAGGCGACCTCGCTCGCCTGGGGGCTTCCCGGCTCGGCGGTGCCCGGCGGCGGGGAGGTGAAATGGGTCAGCGGTTCGGCGACGCCCCAGAACATCAGGCCGATTCCCATACCGGCGCTGAACATCATCGCGATCCAGGAAACCGTCCGGAATTCGGGTGTTTCGTCGTCGGCGCCGAGCGGGATCTTGCCGTACCGGCTGAGGGCGAGCCAGATCACGTAGACGACGAACGAGGTGGCAACGAGAACGAAGAGCCACCCCGTGTTGGTGATCACCCAGGACTGCGCATTGGAGGCCACCCGCGCGAGGCTGTCCTGGTCGATGATCCCCCACAGTACGAAGGCCATCGCGCCGACGGACGTGATGCCGAAGATTAGCCAGTCCACCCCGCGCCGCCGCAAAGCGGGTCTGCCTTCCGGGGATCCCGGCAAACCGCCCTCGGGCGCCGCGGGGTCCTTACCGGTGTCGATCACCATGGACCAGTCCTTTCAAATCGCACTGTGCGCTCCGCATTGCAGCCGCACGCACGACGGGGACCAGCCGTTTTTCGGTCCCCGCCCACGTCCGCGACCGCGCCGCCGAACGGATGTACCGGGAAAAACCGTACCGCCCCGGCGCACGGACGACGCACCGAACACGTCCTGGGACCGATTCGTGCCGTCCACCGGACCGCGCCGAGCAGACGACAAGCGAACCTACCGCGCGCTGTACGGACAAGTGTCCGAATAACTTTCCGTTCCGTTCTCCGGTTCTGTGTACGGCGAACCAGCGGCCTTGCGAGACTCTGAACACAGCGGTGGATACACATGAGGGCAGAGGAGGCCGGCCAGGATGACGGATCCCGTGAAACTGGTCATCGGCGCGAGCGGGTTCCTCGGGTCGGAGGTGACCCGCCGGCTGGCCGCCACCGGCGCCCCCGTCCGCATTCTGGTCCGGCCCACCAGCGACCTCCGGCCGATCTCCGGCCTCCCCCTCGATATCCACTACGGCGATCTGTTCGACGACGATGCGCTCCGGACCGCGATGTACGGCTGCGATGTGGTCTACCACTGCGCGGTGGACACCCGCGCCTGGTTACGCGATCCCGGCCCCCTGTTCCGCACCAATATCGCCGGACTGCGCCATGTCCTCGACGCAGCCCTCGGCGCGGGACTGCGCCGTTTCGTGTTCACCAGCTCCGCCGCCACTATCGGCCGCCGCCCGGGCTCCGTCGTCGACGAGACCGTGCCGTTCAATTGGCCCCGCCTGGGCGGACCTTATGTTCGCTCGCGGGTCGAGGCCGAGGATCTGGTGTTGCGCTATGCGACCGAACGCGGCCTGCCGGCCGTCGCGATGTGTGTGGCCAATACCTACGGGCCGGGCGATTGGCAGCCCACCCCACACGGCTCCTTCGTGGCCGCCGCCGCACTCGGCAAACTACCGTTCCGGTTCGCCGGGACCGGTTCGGAATCGGTGGGGGTCGCCGATGCCGCCCGCGCCCTGCTGCTCGCGAGCGAATACGGAAGACCCGGCGAACGGTATATCGTCGCCGAACGCTTTCTCACCAATGCGGAACTGGTCACCGCTGCCGCGCATGCCGCGGACCGGCAGCCGCCGCGCCTGGCGATTCCGCTGCCGGCGCTGTATGCGGCCGCGGGTGTCGCCGATACGGCGGCCCGGGTCCGCGGGCGCGACAGCCGTCTCACGGTGACCTCGGTGAACCTGATGCATGTGATGTCGCGGATGGACCACGGTAAGGCCGGACGCGAACTCGGCTGGCAACCGGAGCCGGTACTGGATGCCGTCGCCGCTGCCGCCCGGTTCTTCGTGGATCGACGAGGCCGCCGGCCCGCCACCACGGCCGGGTGACCGCATCGGTGAGGGCTGATGGCCAGGCGCGCGTATGCATTATGCAACGAGTGTGTAGGATACAAACCAACCCCGGCGGCGTGGTATGACGACCGGGGGCGCCCGCCGGGCCACCACGGCATGAGCACACGAGCAGGACACCCGCCATGGACAAGCCGACCCGCCTGATCGAATTCGAAACCATGCTACTGGGGCGGCACAGCCTCAATGCGCACCTACGCCGCCCCGACCATCTGGAACGCAGCGCCTACCTGGTGCTGAGCCGGTTGTGGATCGAGGGCCCGATGTCCATCGGGGAGCTGAGCGAGGCATTCGGCCTGGACACCTCCACCGTGCACCGGCAGACGGCGGCGATCATGAAGGCCGGCCTGGCCGAACGCATCTCCGACCCGGCCGGCGGCGTGGCTCGAAAGTTCCGGATCACCGCCGAAGGCAAACGCCGCCTCCGGGCCGACCGCGACTACAACGTCAACGCCCTGGATCGGGTGTTACGCGGCTGGAGCGACGAGGACCTGCAGACCTTCGCCGCCTACCTCGAGCGTTTCAACACCGACCTCGAAGCGCAGGAAGCCCGGCCCTGGCCCCGCCCCTCGTATACCGAGCCCCGCGGATAGCCGCGTCAGAACTGCGTCATATCGACCTGCCGCCGCACATTGGATACCGCGGTGACCACCGCCGTGCCCAGCGGGCCGCTCCGGTCGTAGAGGCTCACCGTGCCCACCGATATCCCCGCGTCGGCCACATGATCCTGCGCCAGCACCCCGATTCCGGGCCCGATGGGCAACCGGGCAAGTGTCAGGGTCACATCGGAGTTGATGTAGCCGATACCTGCGCTCCCCCAGTTGCTCATGAAACTCGCCGCGTCCCCGGCCATCGCCACCCGCTGGAACGGAGTCACCGGATCACCGGCGACCACCGGCAGCATGTTCTGCCAGATCGCCTTGCGGTCGGCGTTCTGATTGGCGCCGAAATTGCGTGTCCACGCCTGGTCGCCGCTCTTCAACAGCGGATGCCCGCCCGCTTCGGATTCGTCCGGAACACCGGGCACCGGTAGCTGGCGGCCGGGTTGCCACAGTTCACCGGCCGGCACCTCGCCCGTCCGCAGGTACACGACGGTGGCGCGGGAGCGCACCTCGTCGCGCTGGAGCAGTTCGGCGTCGGCCACGCAGATACGTTTACCCTCCCGGACCACCGTGCTGCGTACGGTCGTGGGCTCGTCGGATACCGCACTGAACAGGTCCACAGTGAGCCGAGCCGGGACGAACTCCGGGCCCGGCGCGCGCGTCTCGAGTTCCCGGGCGAGCAGCCCGCAGATGGCCGGCCCGCTGACCTGGGTCGGGCTCCAGCTGGATATGGCTACCCGGGTGGGCAGGTATTGCACACCCTCTCGGTTGTAGAACGCCAACACGGTATCGACTCCTCTCGTGGGCAACCCACGAGAGAATTACAACACGTTCTAGTTCAGCTCCACCGAGAGGTGCCCGGCCGCGTTGCCTCCGCCCGACTCCGCGGGGCAGCAGCAACCGCCTCGTCGACAGCGCATTCGAAACCCGGCTCGCGCGCCCGCAGGCCAGGACGCGGGCAGCCCTGCCGCGGCCGCCTGCCCGGCAACCGGGCCCCGACGCCCGGGTCAGGAACACGACGTCGGCCCGTCGGCAAGCAGCTCGAGCTCAGCCGCCCGCACTGACCGGCCGGTCACACATGCGCAGCGTCCAGGAGGGCGTCGGCCGCCGCTCCGACCGCGGCGAGGTCGCCAGTCCAGCCGAGGACTCTGAGCGCGGCGTCGGCGATTGCCCGCTGGGCACCGTATTCATGTCGGACGAAGGGCCACCGGCCATGATCAGCCTCGGAATCGCGGTCAGCGTGCTCGCGGTAATCGGCATCGGCCTGCTGGTTTCCCGCAAGGTGGACGGCGACAGCGTCAACTTCCTCGTGGCCGGGCGATCCCTGGGGCTACCGCTGGTGGCGGCGGGCCTGATGGGTCAGGCAGTGGATTCCAATGCCACGCTGGGCAATACCGACCTCGCCGGGTCGGTGGGTTTCTGGGCCGGCGCCTCACTCCCGCTCGGCCTCGGCCTGTGCCTGCTGCTCACCGGAATCTTCTTCGCGAAGCCGATGAACCGCATGAAGCTGCTCACGCTGCCCGATTTCTACAAGATCAAATACGGCCGCGGGGTCGAACTGGCCGCCTCGATCCTGATGATCTTCAGTTTCTGCATTCTGCTGGCCGGCAATCTGGTGGCCGGCGGCTATCTGTTCGAACGTTTCCTGGGCATCCCCTACACCGCCGGCGTGCTGCTCATCGTGGCCATCGTGCTCACCTACAACGTCACCGGTGGCATGTTCAGCGACGCCTATACGGCGCTGGCTCAGACGGTGATCACGGTGATCGGCTCACTGGCGCTGCTGATCTGGGTCGGCTCCACGTACGGGATCGATATCCCCGACGGGATGGGCCCGTTCGATCTGGGCCAGTTGAGCAACACGTCCGAGGGTGCGGCCATCAACTGGGCCACCCTCATCGCGCTGGGTATCGGCGATATCGTCGCCATCGATTTCATGCAGCGTATCTTCTCGGCACGCTCCCCCGAGATCGCGCGCCGCGCCTGCTTCGCCAGCGCCGCCGGTACCGCCGTGGTGGGTATTCCGTACGCGCTGGTCGCGCTGGCCACCACCGATATCGTCGACCCGGACGGCGGTCCGCGCCTGCTGGCCCTGCTGGACGAACACGCACCCGCCGGACTGGCGATCCTGGTGCTTTCGGCCGTCGTCGCCGCCTCGTGTTCCACCGCCAACGGCGCCATCCTCGGCACCGCTGCCGTGGCCACCCGCAATATCGCCGGGCGTACCGAACGCACCGATACCGCCGGTCGCGACACCCTGCTGCGTGATGTCCGCATCACCATGATTCCGGTTGCGGCGGTGGCGATCTTCTTCGCGGTCCAGGTCCCGCAGACCGGCATCCTGCTCACCCTCGCCTTCGATCTGATGCTGGCCGGGCTGATCGTCCCGTTCGTGGCCGCCCACCTGCCCCGGCGGGTCACGACCGCGGCGGCGGTCGCCGCGATGGTCGCCGGGCTCGGTGTGCGCCTGCTGCTGTTCGTTCTCACTCCCACGATGTACGGGGTGCCGAATACGGTGTTGTATCTGAATAATTCGCTGATCGGCCCCGGCTTCGACGGGTGGCCGACCTTCCTCGGATTCCTGGCGTCACTCATCGCGTTCCTGGCGACTCACGCCGCCGGACGACTACGCGCCCGCGCCGCGACCGGCATACCGCCCGCCTCGGTCCTACCACCCGCTCCGGTGTCCACACCGGAACCCGTCAAACAGCCCGGCTGACAGAGCACGCCCGCTCCCATGAGCAAGGAGAGACGATGACACCGCCCGCACAGGCACCCACCACCGCCTCGACCACCGGCGCCCGCGCGCATGCCCGGGCCCAGGGCTCGGCCGCCCCGGCGACCCCCGGCCTGCCCGCCGGGATCCACCCGGCCGACACGACCTGGACCGTCCGGCTGCCCCCCGGCGGATACACCGGTGCGGTGCTCGGGCGCGGCACCAGACTGCGGCTGACCGATCCGCACGGTTCGGCATGCGCGCACCTGTTCCTGCTTCGGGCGGAAGCTCCCTGGGAGCGACTCAATATCGCCGACACCGTAAAGGTGCCGTGGCAGGCTTATCTCGGCGCCGGTCACCCCTTGCTGTCGGACCAGGGCCGGGTGCTGGCCACGGTCGTCACCGATACCTCCGGCCACCACGACACGCTGTGCGGCACCTCGCGTGCGGGCCGGCTGCTGCTGGAACGCGCCGCGGCCAAATACGGTCTCGAACCCCGCGATATCGGCCCGACGCTGTCGCTGCTCCGTGGTGTGCGGGTCGGTAGCGAAGGGGACCTCGCCGCGAACGGCTCCGCGGGGCCGGGCGCCCATATCGAACTGCTGATCCACCTGCCGGTGACCGTGCTCGTGGCCGATACCCCGCACCCGCTCGACGACACCCCGGTCACCGAGCTCGATCTGGTGGCCTGGCCCGGCGACCTCCTCGACACCACCACCGTGAACAACGACCCGGAATATCTGCGGGCCGTACAGAACACCGAACAGGCCTGGTCGGCCGCCCGGACCCGACAGGAGTGGGTATGAGCAACATCACCGCGACCATTGTCCTCGACGACATCGTGCCGGCGTGCGCGCCGTGGTCGGCGATCGTACGGGCGGGTGACCGCCTCGATATCGTCGACCTGCACGGCAACCAGGCCGTGGACTGCCTGCTGTACTCCGCGGCCGATCACACCGACCGCTACAGCGCCCAGGCCACGATCACCGCCCAGCGCAATATCTTCCTCACCACGGGCAGTGTGCTGCGCACCGATACGGGAACCACGTTGATGACCGTGATCGCCGACGACGTCGGCAACCACGACACCATCGCCGGGGCCTGTTCCCAGGAATCGAATACGCTGCGCTACGGCCACCACACCCGCCACCAGCACGCCTGCGTGGAGAACTTCCTCGCCGAGGCCGCGAAATGGGGTATGGGCAAACGGGACCTGGTGTCGAATATCAACTGGTTCATGAACGTACCGGTGGAATCCGATGGAACCCTCGGCATCGTCGACGGTCTGTCCGCGCCTGGTAAAACGGTCTCGCTGCGGGCCGAGGCGGACACCCTGGTGCTGGTGTCGAACTGCCCGCAGATCAACAATCCGTGCAACGGTTTCGTTCCGACGCCGGTGCGAATGGTGGTGTCGCGATAACCGCGCCGACAGCGCTCGCACCGGCCACAGACCCGGTGCGGATATCGCACATGGTGGTGGAACGACCCGGATTGCTCACCACCGTGCAGGATTGGCCCGGCCGGACCGGCTACTGGCATGTGGGTGTACCGCCGTCGGGGCCGATGGACGATCTGTCGTTCCGGCTGGGCAATCGCGTGCTGGACAACGAGGAGGGCGCAGCGGGGCTGGAATGCACGATGGCCGGGCCGGCCCTGCGTTTCGCCGTGCCGACGTGGGTCTGTGTCACCGGGGCACCGGTCGAGGTGACCGTGACGGGCCGCCGGGTACCGCTGTGGCGGCCGGTGCTGGTCCCGGCGGACGGACTACTCGATATCGGGATGACCCAGGGGCCCGGGATGCGCTGCTATGTCCTCGTTTCCGGTGGTGTGGCGGTACCGGAGTATCTGGGCAGCGCGGCCACCTTCACCCTCGGCGGGGTTCGGCGGCGTGACCGGTCGCGCCCTCGCCGCCGGAGATATCCTGCCGCTCGGCCCGGCCGTGCGCGCTCCGTCGGGCGCGGTGCCCGACGGTGAGCAACCGGCGCTGACCCGAAACTGGCAGCTGGCCGTCACCGAGGGGCCGCACGGCGCGCCGGAATTCTTCACCCGCGCCGATATCGGCACCCTGTACGGCACCGCCTACGAAGTGCATTTCAACTCCGACCGCACCGGTGTCCGGCTCATCGGGCCCAAACCCCGCTGGGCCCGGCCCGACGGCGGCGAGGCCGGGCTGCATCCGTCGTATATTCACGACACCGCCTACAGCGTCGGCGCCCTCGATTTCACCGGCGATACCCCGATCCTGCTGGGACGGGCGGTCCCAGTCTCGGCGGATTCGTCTGCCCGGTCACCGTGACCGCCGCCGACCGCTGGAAACTCGGGCAGTTGTGTCCCGGCGATACGGTACGTTTCGTACCCGTCCGGGCCGACCGGACCGCTTCCCCGCGCATCCTCGGCCCGGGACGGCGGGCGGCCTGGTCCGCCGTATTGTCTGCCGGGGGCGACGGCGACGACGGTGTCCTGCGGTATACCGAAACAACCGACGGCATCCCCGTCACCTACCGCCGCGCCGGTGACGACGGCATTCTCGTCGAATACGGCACGATGACCCTGGATCTCGGACTGCGCGCCCGGGTGCACGCGCTGTACGAAGGGCTGCGCCCGGATGCGGGGCGGGGTATCACCGAACTGACCCCCGGTGTGCGGTCGCTGCAGATCCGTCTCGACCCCACCGCCGTTTCCACCGCGGCCGCGCTGGACATGCTGGCCGAAGTGGAGACAGAACTACCGGCCGCCGACGATCTGGTGGTGCCGAGCCGAACGGTGGAACTGCCGCTGTCCTGGGACGATCCGGCTACGCGCGAAGCCATCACCCGGTATATGCACGGCGTGCGCGCCGACGCCCCGTGGTGCCCGTGGAATACCGAGTTCATTCGCCGTATGAACGGGCTGGAGACCGTAGCCGAAGTGTTCGACACCGCTTTCGCGGCCGAATACCTCGTCCTCGGCCTCGGCGATGTCTACCTCGGCGCCCCACTGGCCACCCCGACCGATCCGCGACACCGCCTGATCACCACCAAATACAACCCTGCCCGCACCTGGACTCCGGAGAACGCGGTGGGGATCGGCGGTGCGTACCTGTGCATCTACGGTATGGAGGGTCCGGGCGGCTATCAATTCGTCGGCCGCACTACCCAGGTGTGGAGCCGGCATACGGACCGTGAAGATCCCTGGCTACTGCAGTTTTTCGATCGCATCCGCTGGCACCCGGTCAGTGCGGAAGAGCTACTGGACCTACGGGCGGACTTCGCCGCCGGCCGCGGCGAACTACGCGCCCGCGACGGCGAGTTCCGGCTGGCCGATCACCGCCGTTTCCTGACCGAGCACGCCGAATCCATCGACGCCTTCCGGACACGCCAGGCCACGGCCTTCGCGGCCGAACGCGACTCCTGGCGCAGGTCGGGCGAACTGACCGAATGAGGGCCGGCCGGCTCGCCATTCGACCACGAGCCGGCCCGGCGGTTCAGGCGCCGGCGGGTACCGGAGCCCCGAGCTGCGCCAGCACAGCGTCGGTGTTCAGCACCATGCCACAGCGCCGCGCGGTGTATTGCAACGCGATCCGGTGTGCGTCACGGCTGAAATCCGCGACCGCGTCGTGCACCATGAACGCGCGGATATCGTTCATGAACGCCTCCGCGGCACTGAGCATGCACCCCATATGCGCGTACACACCGGTGACGATCAGCTGATCGCGGTTGCGGTAGCCCAGCAGCTGGCGCAGATCGGTGCGCTGGAACGCCGAATAGCGCCATTTGGTGACCTGGATATCGTTCTCATCGGGTTCCAGCTCCGCGATGACCTCGGTATCGCGACCGTCCGGCATCCCGGCGCCCCAGAAATCGGCGAGCAATCCACGCCGGTCGGGGTGCTGGTCACCGGGCTGCATACTGTAGATGACCGGAATGCCGAGCTCATGGCATCTATCGCGTAATCGGGAAATATTGTCGATCATGGTCCGGGCCGGATCGCGATCGAGCTGATACGCGGTGAGGAAGTAGTTCTGCATATCGTGGATCAGCAGGGCGCATCTGTCGGGTTCGATCCCCCAGGACACCTGGTTCGCGATCTCCTCGTCCAACGGCGGCATCGCATAGGGTGCGATCGGCTGCATGGGCATGGCCAGAACTCCTCATCATTTCTTGTGGCCCGCAACCTTCCGGTAGGCTGCGGAGCCGGGGGCGCAGTATCAGTGAGCTTTTCGGATCAGGACACGGCGGCAGCCTTCCCGCCGACCCCGAGCGGCCCGAGGACACGCTGGAGTTTCCCGGTGGTCTCGGCCAGTTCGTCCTCGGGATCGGATTCGGCGACGATTCCGCCGCCCGCGTAGGCCAGTACGGTCCGGTGGTCCGCGGCCAGTTCCATGCAGCGGATGCTCACCATCCATTCCCCGTTGCCGTCGGCATCGCACCAGCCCACCGCGCCGGCGTAGAAACCGCGTTCGCCCTCGAGCTCGGCGATCAACCGGGCCGCGGCGGCAGTCGGTGTACCGCAGATCGCGGGGGTGGGATGCAGGGCATCGGCCAGTTCCAGCGCGGTCGGCCCGGTAACCGGCACCGTGGCGCCGATCGTGGTGCCCAGATGCCACATGGCCGGGGTCTCGGTGAGGTCGGGGTTCGCGGGAGTTCGCACATCGGTGCACCGGTCGCGCAGGATATCGGCCACATGATCGACCACATAGCCGTGCTCATGGCGATCCTTGGCGGACCCGAGCAGGGATTCGGCCGCGATCCGATCGGCCACCGGATCCTCCGGCATCCGGCGTGCGGACCCAGCCAGCGGATGGCTGGTGACCTCGGGCCCGAGCCGGCGCACCAGGATCTCCGGGCTGGAGCCCACCAGGTGCCGGCCGGTGTAGACGCCGCCGGCGGCGGACAGGTCGACCAGGTACCCGTTACCGGCGGGATCGGTGGACACCAGCAGGTCGAGCAGGTCGGCGGCGCGCACCGCACGATCGGCGCGGGCGCGGAGCTTTCTGGCCAGCACCACTTTCCGCAGCGCATGCGCGGGATCGGACAGCAGCCGGATAGCGGCACCCACCCGGCGGAGGTGTTCCTCGGGTTCGGGCAGGTTGTCGGTGATCGTGATATCGGGTGCGGTGACCGCACGTGGCCTGCGGGGACCGTCGGTCACCGCAATCGATTCCGGCGCCCACAACGCGGCCGGGGCGCCGGGCGTGAACGGCAGCGCGCCGACGATATGGCGCACGCGTCCGGCCCGCAACTGAGCAGCGGCTGCGGCGGCACTGTGGAAGACACGATCCCCGGCCGACGCGGTCACCGTACGTTGCGGCCGGGACAGGACAAAAGCGGGATCCGCGGAAAAAGCGGAGTTCTCGGTATCGATGGTGATCATCCTCTCGTGTCACATATCCAGCGTTGCGCCGCCGTCGACCCGCAGGTCGTGCATGGTGATATGGCGCGCGGCGTCGGAAACCAGGAAGTGGACGGCGGCGGCGATATCGGCCGGTTCGGCGATCCGCCGCAGCGGGATTCCCAGCCGGTAGTTCTCCGGATCGCCGTCGAGCAGGCTGGTGCGCGCGGCATCGCCGAGCCCGTGTTCGCCGGAATCGGCATACATTCCGCGGAGCAGAGGAGTGTCGGTGGAACCCGGCGACACCAGGTTCACCCGGACCCCGTGCGGTGCGACCTGCAGCGCCAGCGACCGGGTGAACGCCGTGGTCGCGGCCTTGGCGGCGCCGTAGGCGGCGAGGCCGACCCTGGGTGTCGTCGCGGAATTCGAGGAGACCACCACGATGGAACCGCGCTGCAGGGCGACCATTTCGCGGGCGGCGCGCTGTGCCACGTACACGGCGGCGTTGGTGTTGACCGCGAGGCAGCGCTCCCAGTCGTCGGCGCCGGTATCCAGGGCGGAGCCGCCGATCATCGCGCCGGCGGTGTGCACGACGATGCGCGGTGCGCCGTGCTCGGCGACCATGCGATCGAAGGCCGTGGCGACGGCCGCAGCATCGGCGAGATCGATGTCGGCGCCCCGCGCGGCAATTCCCTCGTACTGCCGCCCGAGCCGTTCGGCCACCTCGTGCACCCGGGAATCGGTATCCCACAGTTCGATGAGCGGAGTAGCGCCTGCGAGTGCGGTGGAGACGGCCGCCCCGATCCCCCCGGCGGCTCCGGTGACGATGACCCCTTCACCCCATTGCTTCGTGACCATTAGGTTAAGCTAACCTAAAATTACACCGTAAGGCTAGTATTTCGGTGTGACATCGAACAAGATCGCCGATCGGAGAGAGGGGCGCCATGCCATCGTCCGTCCTGCCCGGTTTCACACCCTGGCCACCGGAACTCACCACTCGGTACCGCGACGAAAAGTGCTGGACCGGTGAGACGTTCGCGCAACTGCTGCGCACCCGCGCCGCACAAACCCCCGAGGCGATCGCCGTCGTCGACGCGACCCACCGCTGGAGCTACGCCGAACTTGACCGCCGCGCCCGGTCGCTGGCCACCGGCCTCATGCGCCTCGGCATCGACCACCACGACCGCGTCCTCGTCCAACTGCCCAACCGGGCCGAATTCGTGGAAGTCATCTTCGCACTGTTCGAAATCGGTGCGCTGCCGGTGTTCTGCCTGCCCGCACACCGCGAATCCGAGCTGGTGCCGATCGGCAACGCGAGCAACGCGGTCGCCATGATCACCTGCGCCACCCACCAGCGTTTCGATCATGCGGCGCTGGCCGATACCGTCCGGCGCCGGGTCGACTCCCTGCGCCACGTCCTGCTGGTCATCGACGACCCGGAGACCGAGTTCGCCGAGGGCGCCGCCGATCTCGCCGGATACCGCGACGAACCGGCCGAGATGCCCGAACTCGACGCCGGCGATGTCGCGTTCCTGCAGCTCTCCGGCGGCAGTACAGGAATTCCTAAGCTCATCCCCCGCACCCACGACGACTACCTCTACAGCGTGCGGCGCAGCGCCGAAATCACCGGCCTGGGTCCGGACTCGGTCTATCTGGCAACATTGCCCGTAGCCCACAACTTCCCGATGAGCTCGCCGGGAATCCTGGGCGCACTGTACGCGGGCGGAACGGTCGCGATGACACCGGATCCGACGCCCTCCACCGCGTTCGCGGCGATCGAACGCTTCGGGGTCACCATCACCGGGCTTGTACCGCCGCTGGCACGGCTGTGGGTCGAGCGGGCCGAAAAAGGCGGCGAACTGCCGGATCTGTCCAGCCTGCGGGTGGTCCAGGTGGGCGGCGCCCGCTGCCCCGACGAATTGGCCCGCCGGGTCGGACCCGCGCTGGGCGTAACCCTGCAGCAAGTGTTCGGAATGGCCGAGGGCCTGGTGTGTTACACCCGGCTGGACGATCCTATCGATGCCGTCGTCGCCACCCAGGGCCGGCCGATGTCGGAACTCGACCGGATAAAGATCGTCGACGACGAGGGCGACGAGGTCGCGCCGGGCGCCGACGGAAATCTGAAAACCCAAGGGCCCTACACGATTCGCGGCTACTACGACAATCCCGAGGCCAATGCCCGCAGTTTCGACCCCGACGGCTGGTACAGCACCGGCGATATCGTCGCGCTGCGCCCGGACGGCAACCTCGTCGTGAAGGGCCGGGCGGGCGACTGGGTCAACCGCGGCGGTGAGAAGGTATCGGCCGAGGAGCTCGAGGCCCATCTGCTCGAACATCCCGGCATCCGCGACGCGGTCATCGTCGGTACGCCGGATCCGATACTCGGGCAACGGATCTGCGCCTTCGTCCAACCCGTCGATCCCGCAACTCCCCCGACGCTGACCACGGTCCGCAGCTTCGTCCGCGGACGCGGTATCGCCGCGTGGAAGATGCCCGACGCCGTGGTGACCATCGAGGAGTTCCCGGAGACCGGGGTCGGGAAGACCAGCCGCCGCGATCTGCGCCGGCTGCTGGCCGAGGAACACCGCGCACCGTGACCCCCGGTGCCGCGAACCACGCATCCGGCGCGGTTCGCGGCGTCCGGTCACGGGCACAGAACCTCCAGCCAGGACTCCAATACGGGATCCCCGGCCAGCATCATCGGATCGACGGTCTCATGTCCCTCCGACCGCCATTTCTCCACCAGCTGCATGATGCGCACCGAATCGAGCCCGGCATCGAGCAGATTGGTATCGGTGGACAGGTCCCCGGCCGGTACGCCCATCACTTCCGCGACATCCTGGATGAAGCGGTCGCGATCGGTCATGGCCGCTGCGTCGTTCGTCATGCTCTGTCCTTTCGACATGATCGGGAGCGCTGCGTGGTTACGCTGCGCTGCCTCCTTCGCACTCGACCCGATCATGCCGGGTCCTCTCTTTATTCTTCGCCGTCGAAATTCGCGATCCCGTGCTTCCAGTAGCCCGCGATCAGGCAGTCCTTCGACCCGACACCGAGTTCATTGCGGATCCATTTGCGGATCGGGCGCAACTGCCCGGCTTCACCGGCCACCCACGCGTACACGCTCTGCCCGGCGGGCACCGTGACCGTGCGGATCGCCTTCTCCAGCAGATCCCCGGTACCCGGCGCGGCATCACCGCGGTGCAGCCACTGGATCTCGAACCCGGTCGGCGCATCGATCTCGATCTCCTGGCTCGCGTCGGTGACCTCGACGAACACCCAGCCCTCGGTCGCACGCGGCAGCCGTTCCAGCCAACGGGCCATCGCGGGCAGCGCGGTGATATCCCCGGCGAACAAGTAGTTGTCGTAGCTCTCCGGCACCACCACACCGCCCGGCGGGCCGGCGATGTGGATACGGTCGCCCGGTGCGGCGGCCAGCGCCCAGTCCGAGGCGAGACCGCCGGGATGCAGCGCGAATTCGATATCGAGTTCGCCCGCCTCGGCGTCGTAGTGGCGCACCGTGTACTCCCGTGAGATCGGCCGCGGTGCAGGCCATTCCAGCGAGAGGCCGTCTTTCACCGGCAGGCGTAGCGTGCCGTCGGTGTCGGGGAAGACCACACGGACGTGTTCGTCGGGTACATAGCTGTGGAATCCGGCGAGCTCCGGACCGCCGAAGGTGACCCGGAGCAGACCCGAACCCACCTGCCGGGTGCGAATCACCTCGAGTTCCCGCAATTCGATCGGATAGCCGACCTTGGCCCCATGGGATCCGGCCATGACCTCGGCGATCCGCTCACGGTAGGCACCGCGATCCATCACACACCGTCCTTTCCTTTGTCCGCGATTCCGGTGGGCTCCACCGGCGGTTTCACCGGCGGCTCAGCGGGTTTGCCGGGAGCGGTGAGCCGGGCCAGCGGTGCCAGGAACACCATGGTGGGGACTAGCAGCACGAGCACCGCACCGCCGTAGACCACCAGGGCGGCCCCCGGTGTCACCAGACCGCCGATCACGCCGGCTGCCATCGACCCGAGCGCCGTTCCGGTCACCGACTGCACCAGTTGCAGACTCGACAACCGGCCGCGCATATCCTCCGGCGAATGCTGCTGTAGTACCGAGTACCGCAGGATGTTGTTCACGGCCCGGGCGATCCCGAACGCGGCGAGCCCCAGGAAACTCCATGCCACCTGCGGCCAGACACCGGCCATGATCAGCCCCAGCGGCATGAGAGCCAGCGAAGCCAGCAACGCGAGGCCGTTGCGGCGGGAACGGCCGATCCAGCCGCTGGTCAGCGATCCGAGTACGGCACCCGCACCGGGCGCGGCGTAGAGCAGGCCCAGCGTCGCCGGACCGGCATTCAGCGCCTGATCCGAGAACGCCGGCAACAACACCAACGGCCCGCTCACGAGCATGGCGAGCAGACCACTCACCAAGACCGCGCGGATCACGCGGTGGCGCACCGCGAACCCGATCCCCTGCCCCATTTCCACCAGCGGGTTGCGCAGTTCGCGCGCCGGTGGCGGGGCGGCCCCGATGGCCCGGATCAGGCCCACGGTGGCCGCAGTCGCCGCCGCAGCGGCGAAGAACGCGAAAGGGACCCCGATCTGGGCGATCAGCACACCGGCGATGGCCGGGGTGATCATGGTGCCCAGATCCGAGGTCAAGGTGATCAGTGCGCCCGCCGCCGGCATCTTCGCGCGCTCGACCAGCATCGGCACCAGCGCCATCATGGCCGACCCGCTGATCCCGCCCGCCAGGCCGTCCACGACGGCGGCGGCGTAGATCACCGCCAGGGTGGGGCTGGCCAGTATCGCGTTGAGGCCCAGGGCCAGGAACGCCAGCCCCGCCGCGGTCCGCGACCATTGCATCACCGTGCGCCGGTCGAACCGGTCGGCGATCACCCCGCCGCCCAGGCTGCCGACGAACAGGGCGACCGCCATGGTCGTCGATACTCCGGCCACGTGCAGGCTCGATCCGGTGAGGTCGTAGACCTGTACCGGCAGGGCCACCATCAGCAGCCCGATGCCGAGTACGGAGATCAGCCGCGCGCCGAAGGCACAGCGGAACCGCCGGCTCTCCCGCAACGGGGAGATATCGATGAGGAGGCCGGCGGTGGCTGTCACTTGAACTGCTCCTGGATCAGGTCGAGGGTGTTCATCACGCCGCGGTAGTCCGGCCGGTAGCTGGTGGCCGGCAGCTCATAGACTTTCTTGCTCTTGAACGCGGGCAGCTGCGCGAACATCGGGTCCTTCGCGAGATCTGCCGCACTCTTGGCGCCGCTGAGCGGAACCACGATCACCACGGGCTGATCCACGACCTTGGTCAGCAGTTCGGGGCTGAAGTTGAACCAGTCGGCGGAGGGGTTGATCTCCGGGTTACCGGCCTTGGCGACAACTTGCTCGTCGGCCGTGAAACCCAGCTCGGCCAGCAACGTCGGCAGCGCGGCATTCGGCAGGATCATCTTCGGCTTGCCATCGGCGGCGGACTGGAAGAAGCCGATCTGCTGCTCGGGCGCCTTGACGGTTTCGGCAACCTGCTCGAGTTTGTCGTCGTAGGCGGTGATCAGTTCGTTCACCTTGTCGCCCTTGTCGACCACATCGGCCAGCAGCTTCAGCTGTCCCTGCCAATCGGTGACATCACCGGGCACCAGCACGGTCGGCGCGATCGCACTGAGCTGGTCATAGGCGTCCACCGACTGTTTGGCCGGGAAGCCCTGGCCACCACCGATGATCAGATCGGGCTGCATCGAGGCCACGAACTCCACGTTCACGGTCTGCCCGATCGGCACCACCTGGGTGCCCTGTTCGGTCGCGTCATCCGCCCATGTCGGGGGGAACTTTCCGCTGCGGTCGGTGACACCGAGAACCCGGGTATCCGCCGCGGCCACCGGGACATCGAGGTCGTAGAGGTAGCCCGCGAGGGCGCCGTTGAGCACCACGACCCGCTGCGGGTCGGCCGGCACCTCGACGGCGCCCTTCTCGGTCTGGATCGGCCGGGTCCCGGCTTCGGCGGCAGGCTCGGCATCGGAGCTACAGCCCGCGACCGCGACGACCGCGACGAACAGACCGACTACAGCACGTAGCCAGGCCGCGAAGCGGCTGTGGGATAACAGCGACATAGGTGTTTCACTTTCTTTCTCGAACTACCGGGGCACCGGATGATGCCGCGGCAGAGTCGTTGAGGCCGGCCCGCACGGTCAGGTCCGCAACGCCGGGTCGGTATCGAGCAGCGCGGCAACCTCGGCCCAGCCGTCGTCGGCGACGATCCCGAAATGGGTGTAGGGCAGGCGACGCGGGATGATCCGGGCGCCGGCCGCCCGCCAGCCGGCCAGCTGGGCGGTGACGCGCGGAGCGTCCTGTTCCTCGCCGGGGTCGGCGGCGTAGAGCGCCATGGGCCCGGAATACCGGGGCGCCTCGGATTTCGTGACCATACGCAGCAATTCGCCGGCGGCGCCGCGGACCAGCGCGGCGAGGTCCGGGGCGTCCTCGGGCAGTTCCGGAAGCAACCGGTCCAGCCGGGCCGGATCTGCCAGCACCTCGGTGGCCTGTGCGGCGAGGTCGGCCAGCGGATGCGAATCGACCAAGCCCACGAATGCGACCTCCGCGCCGCTCGCGGTGAGCGCGGCCGCCATGGCGTGCACGATATTGCCGCCGAGCGAATAGCCGAGCAGGTGATACGGGCCTTCCGGCTGGATCTCGCGCACGGTTCCCAGGTAGTGGGCGGCCAGTTCGTCGATGGTCGCGGCTCCGGAATCGACACCACGCAGGGCAGGCAATTGCAGGCCGATCAGCGGCCGGTCGGCGCGCAGCCGCCGGGCCAGTGGAGCGAACTGCCAAGCGGTACCGCCCACGGGATGCACACAGAACAGCGGTTCGGCCGCGCCGCGGTCGCGTAACCGCAGCACGTGATCGAGGCGCCGGCCCAGCATGGCGATCTCCTCGGACACCGGCGCCGGGGACACAGTCTGCGCCACAGCGGTCTCCGGTGACAGGGTCTCCGGCGCGGTGGTCTCCGTCGCAGCGGGGTTCGGCGCTGCGGGATTCGGCGCTGCGGCATCCGGGACAACGGAATCCCGGCCGGCGGGGGCGTCTGCGCCGACCGCTGCCACGCCTTCGATACGTGCCGTGAGGGCGCGAACGGTCGGCGCCTCGAAAACGTCGTCGACGACGACCCCGTATCCGGCCCGGCGCAACCGCCCTACCAACCGCACAGCGGTCAGAGAATGTCCGCCGGCGGCGAAGAAATCGTCGTCCGGCCCGATCGCCGCGATACCCAGTACCGCGGCCATGGCTGCCGTAACCGCGCCGACCACTCCCGACCCGCCCGCGGGACCGCCGGGAATCGCCGTCAGCGCCCCGGGAACCGCGGTCTGCACACCCGAAGCCGCGGTCTGCGCTTCCGGAGCCACGGCCGACCCATTCGAAGCGGCCGGTCCGCCCTGTGCCACGGTCGATGCATTCGAAGTCATAGCCAGCGCGCCGAGAGCGGCCGCAGATACATCCGAGCCCGCCGTCTGCATCCCCGGATCCGCCGCCTGGGCCGCAACCGGTGCGCCTGGAGCCGCGGTCGGGGGCACGACCGGTACGCCGGAGGCAACCGAAGCTGCGACCGGTGCGTCAGAAGCTACAGCCGGGGCTGAGCCCTGAACGCCAGAAGTGCTGGCCGGGGGGACGAGCACTGCACCGGAAGCAGCAGCTGAGGCCGAGCCCGGTACGCCGGAAGCGGCAGCCGGCCCCACGCCCTGTCCGCCAGAAGCGGCAGCAGGGGGCACGAGCACTGCACCGGAAGCAGCAGCCGAGCTCGCGGCCGGTCCAGCGGCGGCCACGTCCACCGGGTATTCCGGGACGGGCAGCGCTTTGCGGTCCAGTTTGTCGCTGACGGTCATCGGGATCTCGTCGAGCTCCACGAAGGCCGCGGGAATCATGTAGGAGGGCAGCACGCTCCGCAGCGCGACCCGCAGTTCTTCGGTGTCGACGGTGGCGCCGGAGCGGGCCCGCAGGTAGGCGACCAGGCGTTGGTCGCCGGGAATATCCTCCCGCAGGATCACGGCGGCCTGGGCGATCTCGGGGCGGCGCAGGACCGCCGATTCGATATCGCCGAGCTCGATCCGCTGGCCGCGCAGTTTCACCTGACTGTCGGTGCGGCCGATGTAGTCGAGTTCGCCTTCGGCGCCCCAGCGCACCAGATCACCGGTGCGGTACATGAGTTCACCGCGGCCGGCGGGGTCGGCGACGAAGGTATGCGCGGTGCGTGCCGGTTCGTGCAGGTAGCCGCGGGCGAGTTGCACGCCGGTGAGGTAGAGCTCACCGACCGTGCCGAACGGCACCGGTCGCAGCTTCTCGTCCAGCACGCGCACCCCCGCGCCGCCGGGCGGGCGGCCGATGGGAACCGTATCCAGATCGGTGTCGTCGGTGACGTGATAGGTGATGCAGACCGCGGCCTCGGTGGGGCCGTAGAGGTTGTTCACCTCGGTGCCGGTGACTTCCCGGAACCGCTGCGCGGTGGCCGGTGGTAGCGGCTCACCGCCGGTGAATACGCAACGGAGTGCGGAACACCCGGTGAGATCGCTTTCCTCGGCCATGGTGGTGAGCATGGAGGAGGTCATCTGCACGGCCGTCACCTGCTCATCGGCCATGAGTTCGGCCTGGTAGTAGGGGTCGCGGTGGCCGTTGGGCCGGGCGACCACGATCCGGGCACCCACCAGCAGCGGCAGGTAGATCTCCAGCAGCGAAGCGTCGAAGGTGGCCGGGGTGCGGTACAGCATGGTGTCACCCGGCCCGAACCGGTGCTGTTCCTGCAGCCAAGCGAACGTATTGACGATGGCCGCGTGGCTCACCGAAACGCCCTTCGGCACACCGGTGGACCCGGAGGTGAACAGCAGATAGGCGGCATTGTCCGGGCGCAGCGGTGCGAGCCGGTCCGCGTCGGTGAGCGTATCCGCCGCGAATCCGGTGAGGTCGAGGGTGTCGGTCGCGATGACAGAGGCCCGCCCGGTCGCGAAATCGTCGGTGCGCGTAGTGAGGACGAGTGCCGGAGCGGCGGTCTCGAGAATCGTGTCCAGCCGTTCGGCCGGCTGCCCCGGGTCCACCGGAAGGTAGACCCCACCGGCACGACTGATCGCGTGGGCGGCGATCACAGCCTCACCGCAGCGTCGCATCGCGACCACGACCACCGTCTCCGGGCCGATCCGCTGAGAAATCAGCCAGCGGGCCAGGCGATCGGCACGTTCGTCGAACTCACGGTAGGAAATGGTGATTCCCTCGGCGGTGAGCGCCGGGGAGGCCGGATCTATCTCCGCGTTCGATGTCCAATCGGCCAGCGTTGCACCGTGACTGTCCGGATGCCGGGTTCGGTCGAGTATCGCGCCGACGGTGGCCGCCGGATCGCCGGCCAGCGCGGTGAGCACGGCACCCAGCCGCGCCGCCATCCGCTGCCCGTTCGCCTCCTCGATCGCGCCCGGCGCGTAGTGCAGCATGAGCCGGAACCGGTCGCCGGGCAGTGCCGTCACCGTCACCGGGTAGTGGGTGAGGCTGTGCACGGCGACGTCGGCAACGCCGACCTCGTGCGTTTCCTTCGGCCCCACACCGGTTTTCGGGAAGTTCTCGTAGACGACGAGCGTATCGAAGAGCCGCCCGACCCCCGCCGCGCGTTCTACGGTCGCCAGGCCCAGATAGCCCTGGTTCTGCAGTTCCAGTGTGGTCCGCTGGAATGCGGCGAACTGCTCGGCGACCGGCCGCCCGGTATCGAGGGTCATCCGCACCGGAACCGTATTGCTGAACAGGCCGACCATGCCGCCCACACCGGGCAGATCGGCGGGCCGGCCCGACACCACCGCTCCGAACACCACATCGGTCCGGCCGAGCTGATCGGCCAGCACCATCGACCAGGCGCCCTGCAGCAGGGTGTTCATCGTGAGCCCGTGTGCCCGGCCGAAGGATTCGAGCGCGACCGCGGTCTCCTCGCCCAGCGGCACCTGCAACCCGACCGCGGCCGAACGCGGTCCGGGTGCGCCGATCAGGCTCGGCGCCTCCAGCCCCGCCAGGTATTCGCCCCAGCGTCGGGTTTCCGCGGCCGTATCGCGGGCGGCGAGCCACGCCAGATAAGTGCCGTAGTAGCCGGGTTCGGGCAGATTTTCACCGTGATAGCGGGCGAGTATCTCGCGCAGCACGATCGGGATCGACCAGCCGTCGGCCAGTAGGTGGTGGGCGGTGAGCACCAGCCGGTGCACGGTATCGGAGAGCCGGATCAGCAGGGCGCGCAGCAACGGCGGATCGCCGATATCGAAGAGTTCCGCGCCCGCCGTCTGCTCCAGCGCCGGCGCGCGGTCCGCGGCGTCCGGCCGGTCGCGCAGATCCTCGACCCGCCACGCGATCTGCGGGCTGCGTGGAATCACCTGGACCGGCCGATCGACCCGGTCGTAATGGAATGCGGCACCCAGGTTCGGGTGCCGGTGCAGTACTTCGGTGAACGCGGCGCCCAGCCGGTCGGGGTCCACGGGGCCGGACAGCTCGAACCGTGCCGTCAGGGTGTAGACGTCGGCGGCACCGTCACGCAGCGCATGGAACAGCAACCCTTCCTGCAGCGGTGACAGCGGTAGCACATCGGCGACCGCTCCGTGCACGGCGGCGAGTTCCGCAAGATCCTGCGGCGGTAGCGCGATCGTGACGGTTTCCGCGCGTGGCGCCGCCGGACGGTTGTCCACCGACACCGTCGCGGGTTCGGCCGCGGCCGCCAGATCGGCGAGACCGCGGCGGGTCAGCAGATCCTGCGGTGCCAGGACGAAACCGCGCTCGCGCAGTTTCGCGCAGACACCGATCGCGGTGATGCTGTCACCGCCGGCGCCGAAGAAATCGTCGTCGATATCGACGGTATCGCTGTTGCGGCCGAGCAGTTCGGCCACCACCTCGGCGATCGCCTGTTCGGCCGGTGTCGCCGGTGCCCGCCCGGCGGTGGATTCCACCGGATCGGGGAGCGCGGGCCGGTCCACCTTGCCGTTGACCGTCCACGGGAGTTCGTCGAGCACCATGATCCGGGTGGGAACCATGGGGTCGGGTAGCGTTTCGGCCAACCGGTTGCGTAACCGCGCCCCCAGATCCGCGGCACCGTCGCGTACCTGCGCCGAGGCCTCGCCGGTGGCGACCACATAACCGATCAGGCTTTGCCGCCCCGTCAGCTCGCGGATATCGGCGGCCGCGGCGACGACCTCGGGCAGCCCGCTCAACGCGGCTTCCACCTCACCGATTTCGATCCGGTGCCCGCGGATCTTGATCTGCGCGTCCGCCCGGCCCGCATAGAAGTAGCCCTGGCCCGGCATCCAGCGCGCCAGATCGCCGGTGCGGTACATCCGGGCGCCCGGCGGGCCGAACGGGTCGGCCACGAATCGTTCGGCGCTCAGTCCGGGCCGGCCCAGATAACCCTGCGCGATCCCGGTCCCCGCCAGGTACAGCTCGCCGGACTGCCCGTCCGCGACCACCTGTAATCCGTTGTCCAGCAGATACGCCCGCACTCCGGGCAGCGGCACCCCGATATGGGGATCGGGGCCGCGTACGGGTGCGCCGATGGCGTCGACCGTGGCCTCGGTGGGCCCGTACAGATTGACCGCGGTGATTCCGGCGGTCTGCACCTGCTGCCAGAGGTCCGGTGGGCAGGCCTCACCGCCGAGGACCAGCAGGCGCGGCGCCACTTCGGCCAGCCCGTGCGTGAACAGAGCGGCGGCCAGCGTGGGGGTGCCGTCGGCGACCTCGATCCCGTCCGCGCCGAAGGCCGCCACCAGCGCGGCGGGGTCACGACGGGTCACACTGTCGTACAGGTGGATCCGGTGGCCGTCCAGCAGCCACAGCAGCGGGTCGAGCGCGGCGTCGAAGGCGAACGAGGTGGTGTGGGCGACGGCGAGCCGGCGGCCGCCGGACCGTTCGACGGTTTCGGCGTAGATACCGGACCGATGGCCGGCGACCAGCTGGGCGAGGGCGGTGTGGTCGATCACGACGCCCTTGGGGGTGCCGGTGGATCCGGAGGTGTAGAGAACATAGGCGGCGTGGTCGCCCCGGATAGCGGCTTCGGCCGGGCGGCTGTCCGGATACTCCTGCACCACGGCGCGCACCTCGTCGCCGTCCACGGCGACCGTACGGCAATCTAGTTCGCCGACCAGTGCGTTGCCGGTGAGGACCAGCACCGGGCGAGAGTCGTCGATCATCGTCTGCAGCCGCGCCGCCGGATGTTCCGGGTCCAGCGGTAGATAGGTTCCGCCGGTCCGCCAGACGGCCAGCAGCGCCACCACCAGATCCGCTGTGCGCGGAAGTGCGACACCCACCCGGTCTCCCGGCTGCACGCCCTGGTCGCGCAGGTACCGGACCAGCCGATACACCTGCGCGCCCAGTTCGGCACCGGTATATCGGCGTGCGCCGGCGACCAGCACGGTATCGCCGGCGTATTCGGCGACCATCCGGTCCAGCGCCGCCGGAACCAGTTCGGTTGCGGCGGCGGCCGCCGGCCCGCAACGCTGTGCCAGTAACCGGGCCCGGTCGTCGCGGTCGATCAGTTCCAGCGCACCGACCTGCACCTTGTCCAGTTCGGTGAAGGCCTCGATGACCCGGACCAGTCCCGCCATCCGGCGATAGGCCGTCTCCGGATCGTTGGTGCGCGCATCGCATTCGAAGTTCAGCAGTACGGATTTGTCGGGCAGCGGAGTCGCGACCAGGCCGAGATCTTCCGGCGGCCCGCCCGCCACGTTGCGCAGCACCCCCTTGGCGCCGTCGAAGTCGAGCGCGAAATCGAAAACCTTCAGGTTGATCCCGACCCCGTGCAGCAACTCACCGGCACCGAAACCGCTCAGGTCACGCGCCAGGTCGGCACCGCTGTAGCGCTGGTGCTTACGCATCTCGCGCAGTGATTCCGCGACTCGGACGCCCAATTCGCCCACCGTTTCGTGCGCGTGCACGGCCAGCCGCAGCGGCAGCACGTTCACCGCCATCGACGGTGTACTGAGCGCGACCCGCCCGACTCGGCCCATCATCAGCATCGAGAGCACCACATCGGAGGTGCCCAGCTGCCGTTGGATATACGCGGCGTAGCAGGCGATCAGCCCGTCCGCCCAGGTGATCCGGTAGCGCTCGGCGCAATGGCGCAGCCGGTCGAGGGTCGCGACCGGCAGGATCGCCTCGGCGCGGATCGTGCGTTCCACCGCACCGCCGAGCGCGGTACCGCGCCCGTCCAGCGCCGGTGCGGGGCTGAGCTGTTCACGCCAATACTCCTGGTCGGCAGTGAAATGCTCGCTCTCACGGTAGGCCTGCTCGTCGGCCACCAGGTCGGCGATGGTGCCGAAGGTCGCCTTGGGGGGTTCGGTGCCCCGGCGCAGGGCGGTGTAGTGCGCGGCCACCCGCCGTGACAGCAGCGCCGCGCTGTAGCCGTCGACGATCAGGTGGTGGTACAGCTGCACACACCACACTTCGCATTCGGTGAGCCGGATCAGCGTGTAGTTGTAGAGCCGCCGGTCGACCATGCCCCGGCACCGCTGGGCGGCCTCGTGCCGTTCGAGGGCGACGGCCTCGTGGGCCAGGGAAATCGGATCGGTGGCGCCACGCAGGTCGATCATCGGCCGCAGCACGGCGGGTTCGTTGCCGACGAATTGCCGGGGGCCGGAATCGGTATCGCGGAACCGCAGCCGCATGTTCTCGGCCTCGGCGACGGTCAGCGCGATGGCCTCGGCCAATGCATCGACATCGATCGGCTCGGAGCCGGATATTTCGAGTACCTCGCCGACCAGGTAGCGGCCGGATTCCGGGTCGAACTGCTGCGCGTTCCAGATTCCCAGCTGAGGGCCGGTGAGCGGTAGTCCTGCCCCGCTGATCGTCGACGCGTTCTGCATTGCCGCCGGCACGGCAACTCCCTTCGCTGTGAACCACTTTCGCCTGCTGTGCCACCGGTGGGAACACCACGGCACAACACACGACCACAGTTGAGGTTAGCCTAACCTTTACTAAAGTGAAACATCTTGACTGTAGTCGTACTTTGCGCTCGGTTTCGTCGATCAGCCCACCCGGACCGCCTTCTCACTCAGCGGAACCACCAGTGGCGTGCCCGTTTCCGGATCGTCGATAACCCGGCAGCCCAGGTCGAAAACCTTCTGCACCAGTTCCGCGGTGACGATCTCCCGCGGCGCCCCGGCCGCGACCACCGCACCGTCACGCATGGCAATCAGATGATCGGCGTACCGGAACGCGTGATTGAGATCGTGCAGCACCGCAACCACCGTCCGGCCGGTATCCCGGTTGAGTTCCCGGCACAGGTCGAGCAGTTGGATCTGGTGCGCGATATCGAGAAAGGTGGTGGGCTCGTCGAGCAGCACGATCGGCGTCTCCTGCGCCAGCACCATCGCGATCCACACCCGCTGACGCTGCCCGCCGGACAGTTCGTCGACCAGCCGCCCGGACAGCTCCGTCACCCCGGTGGCAGCCATCGCCGCGGCCACCGCCTCCTCGTCGTGCCGCGACCACTGCCGGACCAGCGATTGGTGCGGATACCGGCCGCGCGCCACCAGATCGGCGACCCGGATCCCCTCCGGCGCGGTCGAACTCTGCGGCAGCAGCCCGATACGGCGGGCCACCTCCTTTGCCGGATAGGACCCGATGGCCTTGCCGTCCAGCAGTACCGCGCCGGATTCGGGTGCCAGCAGCCGCGACAACGCCCGCAGCAGCGTCGATTTACCGCAGGCGTTCGGCCCGATGATGGCGGTGAAGGTGCCGTCGGGGATATCGACGGTGAGCTCGTCGCTGATCACCCGGTTCCGGTAGCCCAACCGCAGCCGGTCGGCCCGCAACCGGACGTCGGTGGCGGCGGGCGGGGTGAGGGCCTGTTGCGCAGATTCGCTGCGCTCGAGATTTTCGTCCACGAAGATTCCTCAGTTCCGTCGAGCCTCGACCACCAGCAGATAAGCCAGGTATGCACCACCGACCGACGCCGTCACCACACCGACCGGCACGGAGGTCGGCGCGAAGACGCGGCGCGAGATCCAATCACAGACCGCCAGCAGCAACGCCCCCATCGCCGCCGCCGGAAGCAGCGCTGTCGTCGGGGTGCGGGCCAATCGCCGGCCCAGCTGCGGGGCCGCCAGCGCCACGAAGGCGATCGGTCCCGCAACGGCCGTACCGACAGCGGTGAACGCGACACTGAGGATGGTGAGCAGCAACCGCGCCCGCCCCACCCGGACCCCCAGCGCCTGCGCCGCATCGTCACCCAGTTCCAGAATCGGCAACTGGTGTGCCGCGGGCACTACCGCGATCGCGAGCACGGCCAATACCACCAGCGCCGGTGTGATCTCGGCCCAGGTCAGCCCGTCCAGTGTGCCCACTCCCCAGGCCGCGGCCGACATAGCGGTATCGAGGTCGGCGCGCAGGATGAGCCAGGTGTTGGCCGCGGCCAGCATCGAACCGATACCGATACCGACGATCACCAGCCGGAATCCCTTGATGCTCTGCCGGAAGGCGAGCAGGAAGATCGCCAGCGCGGTGACGAGCCCGCCGCCGATCGCACCGGCCGCGGTGGCGTAGTAGCCGCCGCCGGCCAGGATGACCAGCAGTGCGCCGGTGTACGCACCGTTGTTGAATCCGACGATATCGGGGCTGCCCAGCGGGTTCCGGGTCACCGACTGCAGGATCGCGCCGCTGATTCCGAGCGCCGCGCCGAGCACCAGCGCCATCAGTACCCGCGGGAACCGCCACTGCAGCACCACGAGTTCGTCACTGCCGACCCCACTGCCCAGCAGCGCCCGCAGCACCCGGTCGGGCGGGATATCGAAATCCCCGGTGCCCAGCGCCAGTAGCGAAACGACGCAGGCGGCGACGAGCAGCACCGCCGACACCACCACGCTGCGTACACCGAACCGGGCCGTGAGGCGGCGCAGCCGCAGCACGCGCACCGTGCGGCCGAACTCGACACTGGCCACGGCGCCGATCCGCGGTTTATCACGCAGGGTCACGACTACCTCATCTCCGAACGGCGGGCGAGCCAGATGAGTACCGGCGCCCCCAGGAAGGCTGTGACCACACCCGCCGCGATCTCGTCCGGCGGAATGGCGATCCGGCCGAGGACATCGGCGAAGAGCACCAGCGTCGGCGCGAGGAGCAGCGAATAGGCGACGATCCAGCGATAGTCGGGTCCGACGATCCAGCGGGCGATATGTGGCACCGCCAGGCCGACGAAGGTGATCGGCCCGACCGCGGCGGTTGCCGTTCCGCACAGCAGAATCAGCGCCAGGGCGGTGAATGCGCGGGTCCGTGTCACATGTACGCCGAGTGCGCGCGCCATATCGTCACCGAGCGCCACAGCGTTGAGCGAGCGGGCGGCGGCGGCGGCGAAAACGATCCCGACGAGAATGAAAGGGGTCGCGCCGGCGAGTACGTCGTAGCCGCGGCCGGTCAGCGCACCGGCGTCCCACTGCCGCATCTCTTCGAAAGCGCTCGAGTTCAGCAGGATCAGCCCCTTGGTGATACCGGTGAGCACGGCTGTCACCGCAACGCCGGCCAGGGTGAGGCGAATCGGGTCGGTACCACCGCGACCGACGGTCCCCAGCCGGTACACCACCACCGACACTACCGCCGCACCGGCGAATCCGAACCAGACGTAGGAGCCGATACCACTGGCGCCCAGATAGGCCACGGCCACGGCGATGGCAAAGGCCGCGCCCGCATTGATCCCGAGCAGCCCGGGGTCGGCCAGCGGATTCCGCGTCAACCCCTGCATGAGGCATCCGGCGATCCCGAGCGCACTACCCGCGAGCAGGCCCAGCAGGGTACGCGGCAGGCGGTATTCGCTGATGATCAGGTCGTCCGGGGACCCGTTGGGCTGCCACAGCGCAGTAATGATTTCCGTGATCGGAATATGTTTGACCCCCACCACAAGGCTGAGCACGCAGGCAAGTACCAGAAAGGCCGCGGCAAGTAACCAGCCGATCCACCTGCGGACCGAGACCCGAGTGTGGTATTCATAGGACGAACCGGCCGTCATGACGCGGTGCTACAGGAACTGTGCATCGAACCCGTCCCTTCCCGGCGTATATGAGATACGTCACGGTCATAGCTCACAAATTTTGTTAACTAACCTTTATAGTGAGCGCAGGCTAACCTAACCTGAACAGGCTTAGCAACAGACTGTGCCGAGGAGCGAAAGGATGACGGGATGCACTCCGCTGCCGGCTGTAACGCGTCCCCATCCGCTCTGTCCCGGCGTGGGGCCGCCGGCCACACCTGGCCGGGTTGTAAGAGATACACAGGGATGAGGGATTGATGGCGCAGCATTTCGTCACCTGATCGCCCAGGTTGAGACGATCCGAACCGCCGGTGGGCATTCCGTACCCACCGGATTTCACCTGCGAGTGCGCAGCAACCGGACCTGACTCGCGTTTTCGCGTGTCCCGATCCGGAATTCCGTGCTGCCGCTTTCGCCGGCTCCCGCGGCTACGGCCGTATCCGGCGACATTCGCTAGACCATGAGGGACACACGATGAACATCAAAGGGATTGCTGCCGGCGCGGCGATGACGGCGGCGGCGGTACTCGGCGTTGCCGGTGGAACGGCGACCGCGGACACCTTCGTGCCGCTGCCCGGCGGCGAGAAGGCCGGGCCGAACGGGAAAGTCGCGCGCGTCAACGAGAGCGCGCTGATCTCGCCGTCGATGTCGGCCAACGGCGCGGGCCGGGTCGCCTGGGTGACCGGACAGATTCACGCAGACGTCACCCAGACCCCCGAGGGCGACCCGGGACCGTGGAAGGGCCCGACCAACGCACCGGGTACCAACAACTCCTCCACCCACGGCTCCTCGCGGCTGAGCACCGGCTACATCGTCGGCTGCCAGGTCAGCATCGCCGAGAACGCCTTCCAGGCCGGTATCGGTGGCACCCTGAGCACCTCGACCCTGGGTGGCAGCGGATCCCTGAGTGTGAAGCTCGGCCCGGGCGAAGTGAAGTTCGTTCACATCGAGGGCGTCGACATCAAGAAGCCCGGTCCGTACTGGATCGACTACAAGGATGTCGAGATGAACATCGAGGGCTGCGGCGGCTTCGCCCAGGCCCGGTCCTACACGGTTCTCGAAATCATCGGTGACCACTACTCCAAGTCCACCCTGTACGGAGCCCCGTTCAGCATCGGCTGACGCTCGTCACCACTGGTCGATCAATCCGTCGCTGAACGGAATATCTCTTCCGAGAGGGAAAATCTCATGTCTGTAGTGAAGAAGAGCGCCGTGCGCATCGCGAGCGTCGCCGCCGCGGCCGCCGCCGCTGTCGGTCTGTTCTCGACCGGCGCCGCCAACGCCGATACGTTCGTGCCGCTGCCCGGCGCCGAACTCCACCACACCCTGCCCAACGGGCTCGGGGTCACCGCCCGGATCGCCCATGAATCCGCACTGATCAACCCCTCGATGGGTTCCACCCCGCTGCACCGCAACGCCTGGGTATCGGCCAGCGCGCAGGTGGAGGTGCACGGTGAGCACAACGGCACCAAGATCACCCCGGGTTATGTCGTGGGCTGCCAGGTCGATATCAGCGGCGGTGGCGCCAACGGCGGCGCCGACGCGACCACCAACGGGGACACCGTCACGGGCAAACTCAGCACCGGCGGCAACCTCACCCTGGGCCCCGGCCAGGCCACCTCGTTCCTGCTCCTCGATATCGAGAAGCCGGACGTGTACGGCAACGAAGGCCATACGTTCGCCACCAAGTTCACCGGTCCCAGCGGCTCGGTGACCTGGTCCGACAGCACCATCGCCCTCAACGGATGCGGTGGCTACGCTCAGGCCCGCGCGTTCGTACGCGTCGAGGTGGCCACCGATAACGGCACCTCCGAGTTCCGTGTCTGGGGTCAGCCGTTCAGCCTCGGCTGATCGAGCACAGCCTCGAGGAAACAGCGACAGCCCCGGCCTTTCGGCCGGGGCTGTCGTCATCTCGCGGGTGCGCTGCGCCGGTGTGCCGGTGATAGCCGCCCGGGCGCCTCACCGTCGCCGGCGCGGCCGGCGCGGCGCGGCTGCCCGCACCACCGCAGACAGCAGGAACAGCACGAGCGCGACGGTCAGAAAGTAGATGAGCGATCCGGCCGGCCCGAAGCGCGGGAGGAACGCCATCTCCTGCCCGGTCGCCGCCACACTGTTGAGGAACGGTGCATAAGCCTGCAGGGCATAGCCGTTGGGCAGCAGACCGATCGAGTTCTCGGCCAGATGCACCCAGAACAGCACCACCGCCACGGCCGCCGCGGGGGCACGTACCAGCGAGCCGACGGCGATACCGATCCCGCAGGCGATGAATGCGTAGAGCGGTACCGCCCACAGGAACCGGAGGCCCGCCGGGCTGCCGATATCGACCGCGCCGTATACCTGCGGGAAGCGCAGCGGCAGCACCGTCATGATCAGCACCACCAGTATCAGCGTGACCAGGGCGGCGACGACACCGTAGAAGATCCAGCGGGCCAGTGCCGAGGTCCAGGCCCGGGGGAACAGTATGCGTGCGACCTTCAACCGCCACCGCGACCATCTCACCGCCATCGAAATCATCGTCAGGAAGCCGCTGGCATGACCGAAAAAACCACCAGCCCCGTAGCCACCGGCACGACCGACTGGACACCCCGCGACGGCGCCGCACCGCAGGCCCAGCGACTGCTGAGCGGTAGCGGCCTCACCATGGTCCGGATCAGTTTCCGCCGCGGTCAGATCCTGGACGAACACCGCGCCCCCGGCCCGATCTTCGTCCAATGCCTCAGCGGCGATATCGAATTGGATGTCGACACCTCGGCCGGCCGGGAAACCCACCGGCTCCCGGCGGGATCGGTGCTCCATATCGAAGGAAGCCTGAGGCACCGGCTCACCGCGACCGACGATTCGGTGGTCCAGGTCGTCCTGCACCGCAACGTATCCGGACCGGCGCCCTCCTGATCCGGCTACCGAGATCACCGGGCACCCGGAACGCTTCGGCCGGCCCCGTCCGATGTCATGGACGCGTCCGGCCGGACTCCGCCCCCAGGGCGAGCGAACAGTACCGGAGCCCGTAGGGCAGGCAGGCTGGTCCAGGTCTCGTTGCGCCCTGGGGTCCAGGCGCGGCCGGTACGCACCGGAGGCTCCGAATTCGAACTCGCCGACGGCCACTGCCGGAATGTTCGGCGGATCAGCCGGCGCGTGGCGGGCCGCGAGCAGCGGTCCATCCGCATGGTTACCTCGGCCGGCCGGAGTATTAGGCTGGCCTGCCTATGGCTATCGGCGCGACTCTGCACACCTTCGCAGTCCAACTCTCCGACGTCGATCGCGGCGTCTACCAGGGGTTGGAGTTGCGCCTGGCCCGGCATCCGTCGGAAACCGCGGAATTCCTGGTCACCAGGCTGCTGGCCTACTCCCTCGAATACGAGGACGGAATCGCCTTCAGCGACGGCGGGGTGTCGTCCACCGATGAACCCGCCGTGCTGGTCCGGGATCTGACCGGGCAGATCACCGCATGGGTCGAGGTGGGCGCGCCCGACGCCGACCGGGTCCATCGCGGCAGCAAACTCGCCGGCCGGGTCGCCGTCTACACCCACCGCGACCCCGCGAAGGTCCTCGCGGCGCTGCCGGGGAAACGGATACACCGGAGCGAGACCATCCCGCTCTACAGCCTCGACCGCACCTTCGTCGACGCCGCGGCCGCCGCCCTGCAACGCCGCAATACGGCCACTGTGTCGGTGCTGGAACGACAGCTCTATCTCGAACTGAACGGCACCGACCTCACCACCGCGATCGACGAGCACAGACTCCTCTGACCCCTGCCGTTGACATCAAGCCCACTTCAGGTTTCAGAGTTGTCGTATGCATCCGGACGACGAACAGGCCATCAGGACGACGCTCGCAGCCCATACCGCGCTGTGGACGCGCCATGAGATGGACGAATGGGGCACCTACTTCACCGAGAACTCGGACTTCATCACCCACCGCGGAATCCGGTGGCGCACCCGCCAGGAAAACATCGACGGCCACAAGGATGTCCCCGAGTCGGTGTTACCGCAGAAGAAGAACTACACCCAGCAGGTGCTGGACATCGCCGAGATCACGCCCGAGGTCGCCTTGGTCCACACCCGCTGGAGCTGGCCCGGGCATCGACTGCCGGGCGCGGAAGCGCCCGAGGACCGGGGCGGCCTGATCACCTTGGTCATGGTGAAACGGCAGGGCCGCTGGCTCATCAGGGCCGCACACAATACGAGAACCAACGGCCTCGACGACTTCACTGCGGGCCGCACCACCGGCACGTAGCGGCGGGGCCGCGCCTTCGTCCGCACCGCACGGGGGCGCCGGTTCACCGCCGGATCGGCCCCGCCCGTGCGGAGATTCCCGGCACGGTCCGCTGATCAAGGTTCGATGAGACCTGCCCGGATGGCATAGCGGGTGAGGGCCAGGCGATCACGCAGGCCCAGTTTCTGCAGGACGTTGGCGCGGTGGCGGTCCACGGTTTTCACACTGATCACCAGGTCTGTCGCGATCTCGCGCGACGAATACCCCTCGGCGACGAGTTTGACTATCTCCTCCTCGCGCGGTGTGAGCAGTGTCTGCGGAACCGGTTCGTCACGTTCGGCGCGTTGCAGCCATTCGCGGATCAGGGAATTCACGGCACCGGGATACAGATAGGGTTCGCCGCGCAGGGTGGCGCGGCAGGCTTCGAGCAGATCGCGGTCGGCGACGGATTTCAGTACGTAGCCGGAGGCGCCGACCCGTAGCGATTCGAAGAAATACTGTTCGTTGTCGTACATCGACAACATCAGGATGCGCACCCCGGGTGTGTTACGGCTGATCTCGCGGGCGGCCTGGATACCGGTCAGCCGGGGCATGGCGATATCGAGGATCGCGAGGTCGACCGGCACGGCTCCGGCCTGCTGGACGGCCTCGTGCCCATTGGCGGCTTCGGCGACCACGGTGAGATCCGGTTCGGCGTCGAGGATCATCCGCAGCCCTGACCGGACCAGTGCGTGATCGTCGGCGAGCAGGATACGAGCCGGTGCCGCTGCTGTCATGGCGCACTCCCTTCCCCGCGGTGCGGGATGGTCAGGCAGACCACCGTGCCGTGCCCGGGTGGTGAATCGATGGTGAGGGTGGCGTTCACGAGCAGCGCGCGTTCGCGCATCCCGCGGATGCCCGCACCGTCCTCGGCCACCCCGCCGCGGCCGTCGTCGGTGACCCGCAGTATCAGCGCCTCCGCGCCGACGCGCAGGCTCAGCCCGACCCGGCCGGCGTCGGCGTGGCGGGCAATATTGGTCAAGCTCTCCTGCGCCACCCGATAGCAGACCAGTTCGATATCCGGCGCCAGCCGCGGCAGGTTCCGATCGACCTCGCGATGTACCCCGATCCCCGCGGTGGTGGAGAACTCACTGCACAGCGCGCTCAGTGCACTGGACAACCCGAGATCGTCGAGCACATCGGGACGCAGCCGCCGGGCGATCCCGCGGACCTCGTCCAGGCAGCCGCGCACCGTCTCTTGAGCGCCGTGCAGTACATCGACCACATCGGTGGGTGCGCGGTCGGCGGCCCGTTTCATCGACAGCAACGCCACCGTGAGACTCTGCCCGATCTCGTCGTGCAGTTCACGAGCGATGCGCTGCCGTTCGCCTTCCTGAGCGGCCAGAGCGGAGGCGCTGGCCGCGGCCCGTTCGGTTTCGAGCCGATCGACCATGGCGTTGAACGAATCGATCAGATGGGACAGATCTCCGTTACCTCGGCCGTCGACGCGGCCGCTGCGGCGCAACGGGTCGACCCGCCGCATGGAGGCGATGAGTTCCTCCAGCGGCGCCAGGCTCGTCCGGAGCAGGAAGGCGTTGGCCGTGAGGATGACCGCGAGGCCCACCGCCAGCACCGGTATCTCGGTCAACCGCACCCGCGACGACACCGTCGCCGGTGACAGTGCGAGCACCAGCGTGCCCAGCGTGAACACCAGCCCGTTGATGAGAAAGATCCGCCGGAACAGCGCGTCCGCCGGGGTCCGGGTGTGCCGCCGGAACAGGCCGATACCACTTCCCGGACGGTCCATGACCTCAGTCTGGCCGCTGACCGCCGGGGTGTCCATGAGGGCGGGTACCCATTTTCCGGCCGCGGACTACACGATGCCGGCCACCACAGATGGGTGCCGGTGCCGATGGTCGGCGGCACCCTCGCTCGCGAAAACTGAATGCGAGTCGATCGGGGGCGGGAGGAGCGTTCGGGTGTATATCGACCGCAGCACCGTACCGGGCCAGGGCACCGTGCACCATCTGCGGACCCGCAGTGGTGACCGGTTCGCACTGGTCACCGCCGCCGACGGCGCGAAACACATCCTCGTCTACCACGGCGCAGAGGACGCACCCATCCAGTCCGTTGCCCTGGACACCGACGAGGCGGACCAATTCGCCGACCTGTTGCACAGCGCACCGCTACCCGACCGGGTCGCCCGCCTGGAGCGGTTGGTGGACCAGCTCACCGGCGACGGGCCGCGGCCATGACCACGCTTTCCCCGCACGCGCGACGGGATCCTCCCATGCAAGCTCACGATATCGCCGTCCACCTGCCGACCGTCCGGCCCGAGGATCCTGTCGCAAAGGCCATGCGCCTGATGGTGGTGAACCGGCTGCCCGGCATGATCGTGGTGGACGAGGCGGACCGGCCGGTGGCCGTGCTGCCCGGTACTCAGGTGCTGCGGCTGGCGATTCCCAGTTCCTATCAGAACGATCCGGCTCTCGTGCGCACCATCGACGAACTGAACGCCGAATTGTTCTGGCGCGAACCGGGTCATCTCACCGTCGGGGACTGTCTCCCGCAGCACGCGCCGCGGCCGGCGGTCGTCCCGCGTGATGCAACTCTGCTGGAGATCGCGGCGTTGATGGCGCAGCGGCACAGCCCTCTGGTAGCCGTGGTGGACCGCGCGCACGCCCTCATCGGCGGAATCACCCTCGAACGATTGCTGATCAGCCTGGCCGTCGCCGGGCCCGAGGACTGATCCCGCCGGGCCGAGGCGAGGTAGCCGATGAATCAGATCCTGGCCGTGGCCATTTTCGTCGGGGCGTTCTGGTTCATCGCGACCGAACGCGCCGACAAGGTCAAAGTCGTGCTGATCGCCGCGGCGGCCATGACGGTGCTCGGGCTGGTCCCGGGTGAGGACGTCTTCTACAACGCGCACGCCGGGATCGACTGGAATGTCATCTTCCTGCTGCTGGGCATGATGGTGATCGTCGGCGTCGTCAAACACACCGGCCTGTTCGACTTCCTGGCGATCTGGGCCGCGAAACGCTCCCGCGGCAGCCCGTTCCGCTTGATGGTGATGTTGATGATCATCACCGCGGTCGCCTCCCCGCTCCTCGACAATGTCACCATCATCATGCTGGTCGCACCGGTGACCATCGTCGTCTGCGGCCGGCTGGGTTTCGCCGCGCAGCCGTTCCTCATCGCCGAGGTCCTCGCCGCAAATATCGGCGGCGCCGCCACCCTGGTCGGTGATCCACCCAATATCATCATCGGCAGCCGGGCGGGCCTGAGTTTCAACGATTTCCTGATCCACATGGCGCCTGCGGTGGCCGTGATCTTCGTCCTGTTCGTGCTGTTCACCCGCTGGCTGTTCCGCGCGCATCTGCGGGAACCCTCCAAGCACATCACCACGGTGATGACCTTGCAGGAGCGTCGTGCCATCACCGATCCACGGCTGCTCACCCGGTCGATGCTCGTACTGGCCGGAGTGGTGATCGGATTCGGCCTGCATTCGTGGCTGCATGTGGCGCCGTCGATCGTCGCGCTGCTCGGCGCCGGCGCCATGGTGCTGATCTCCGGGCTCGATATCCGCGATGTCCTGCGCGAAGTCGAATGGGCGACGCTGGTTTTCTTCATGGGCCTGTTCGTGATGGTGGCCGGTCTCGTGCACACCGGTGTCATCGGCCTGCTCGGTGACGCCGCCGTCGCCGCCTTCGGCGACAACCCGCTCCTGGCCTCGGGAGTCCTGGTCTTCGGGTCGGCAGTGGTGGCCGCGTTCATCGACAACATCCCCTACACGACCACCATGGCGCCGGTGGTCGAAGGGCTGGTCGAACAGACACCCGACCCGACACAGGGCCGAGCGCTGTGGTGGTCGTTCGCCTTCGGCGCGGATTTCAGCGGGAACGGCACCGCGGTGGCCGCAAGCGCGAATGTGGTCGCGCTCGGGATCGCCCAGCGGGCCGGGCAGGCGATCACATTCTGGCAGTTCACCCGATACGGCATCGTCGTCACCGCCCTCAGCAGCGTGCTCGCCTGGGCTTATATCGTCCTACGCTATTTCTGACCGCAGTCCGGTACGCTCGGCGATCCGGCCCGCCCAGCTGGGTTGCGCGCTGTGGCGAGTGGCTCGCCGTCCGGGGCATCTCGGATGCTCGGGCTGGCTACTTCCGCCGTCCAGGCGCCCGTGGCGCCACCGGCGTACCGGCTCACCGTGCATCGGCGGCCCGGTCACCGGTGCACGACACGTCGACCTGCGAACGGTTCCCGGGCAGCGGCTATCAGGGGCTACCTGCCGTGTCGAAAACCGCCTTCAGGTAACGGTCGCATCGATCGGAGCCGATCAGGCCGGTCGCCATCCGGTTCATCGTGTACGCGAAGGTGATCCGGCGGTCCAGATCGTTGACCACCATCGAACCGCCGTAACCGGACCACCAGCACACCCGCCCGCCCGGCACATACGGCGCGGTCTGCGGGTGCGGGAGGCCGTAGCCGATACCGAAGCGCAGCGGGGTCAGCAGTGCCTTGTCGATACCGTCGGCCTGCTCCCGGAAGATCAGGGCCACGGTGTCCGGTGACAGGTAGCGCCGCCCGTCGAGCACTCCCCCGCACGAGATCAGCGATTGCACCCGGGCCACCGACCGCGCGTTGCCGTGGCCGTTGACCCCGCCGATTTCCGCCACCCGCCAGGCCGGGGTGGCGGTTTCGGCGATATCGAGCAGCGGGCTGGTGAGCGTTTTGACGAGCACGCTGTCGCGGTCGAGTGCTGTCATATCGAACTGCGTCGCTCCCGGCGGTATCAGGGTCGCGATGCGGTCGGCCTTCTCGGGGCCGGTGCCGATGGAGAAATCGGCGTTCAACGGCCCGGCCAGTTCCGCCGCGAAGAACTGCCCGAGCGTTGTCCCGGTGATGCGGCGGACGAGTTCGCCGATCAGGTGGCCGTAGTTCAGTGCGTGGTAACCCGATGCCGTGCCCGGTTCCCACCACGGTGCCTGCGCCGCCAAGCGGGCGGCGGCGGCCTCGGCGTCGTAGATATCGGCCAGCTCGATCGGTGGCTCCCAGCCCGATACGCCCGAGGTGTGCGACAGCAGATGCCGGACCTCGATCTCGGCTTTCCCGTGGGCGGCGAACTCCGGCCAGTAGTGGGCCACGCGTTCGTGAACGTCCAGTTCACCGCGATCGACCAGCAGTAGCGCGCACAACGCGGTCATGGTCTTGGTGACGGAGAAGACGTTCACCAAGGTGTCGGCTTCCCACGGTCTCGTCCGGGCGGGATCGGCGTAGCCGCCCCACAGGTCGAGTACCGGCTCCCCGTCGACGGTCACGCACAAGGCCGCGCCGAGCTCGGCCCGAGATTCGATCTGCTCGTCGAATACTGCACGCACCTGCGCGAATTCGTCACGGCAGAACCCCGCGGAGCCACCCATCACCGCGCGCCCTGCATCGCGGCGGCGGCCACGGGCAGCGCATGGCCCGCGGCGGCAGCCCGGACGGCACCGGCCTCGAGCTCCTTGGTCAATCGCTGGACATAGGGCTGGAACTCGACCTGGATGGTGTGCCGCGGCGAATCGTAATACCGCCCGCGGCGCCGGGATTCCTGCTCACGTAGTTGCCGATCGATCTCCGCACGCGGCGGCAGATGATAGCGGCCGGTCAGGTAGGCGGCGACGAATTTGCTCTGCTGTTCGGCGAAATTGACCAGTGTCGGCAGCGGCTGGGCCAAGCCGAGGAAGAAGAGATTATCGATCTCCGGTTTCATCATCATCGCGAACAACGGAAACCGGTTCTCCGTATCCGGGAGCAACGCGGGATCGGCGAAGAACGGGAAACTGATGTGATACCCGGTGGCGCACAGCACGACATCGATCTGTTCACTACTGCCGTCGGCGAAATGAACACGGTCACCGTCCAATTCGGTGATAGCGGGTTTGAACTCGATATCGCCGCAGCCGGCGCGGTGCAGAAACTCTTCACTAGCCGAAGGATGCGCCTCCAGCGGTTCGTGGTCCGGTGCGGGCAGCCCGTAGTTCTGCATCTCCCCGCGGTATCTGCGCACGAACCGCTGCCGCAGTTTCAAGCAGAGCTTCGCCGGCATCCAGGGCGGCATCGAACGGCGGTCGCTCGCCCGGCCCTTCACATATTTCGGCAGCACCCAGACACCGCGGCGCGCCGAGACGAACAGTTTCTCGGCGAGGAACCGCTGCGACAGCTCGGAGGCGATATCCAGACCGGAGTTGCCCATACCCACGACCACGATGCGCTTGCCGCGCATATCGATCGGGTCGAAGGGGTCGTTGTAGGCGTGGCTGTGCATGAGTACGCCGTCGAATTCGCCCGGATAGTCGGGGAATCGGGGGTCCCAATGGTGGCCGTTGCAGACGATGAGCGCGTCGTAGATCTCGGTGTCACCGGCGCTCGTCGTCACCGTCCACAGGCCGTCGGCGGCGCGTTCGGCGCCGGTGACCAGTGTGTCGAAACGAATCCGGTCGCGTAGGCCGAAGTGGTCGACGTAATCCTTGAAGTATTGCAGCAGCTGCGAATGATGCGGAAAGTCCGGCCAGTCCGCGGGGGCCGGGAAGTCTTCGAATTGCAGCCGGTACTTCGACGTATCGATATGCAGGCTCTGATAGCAGGCTGACATCCCGTTGGGGTTCTTGAAATACCAGTTACCGCCGACCTCGTCGGATGCTTCGTAGCAGTCGAACGGGATCCCGTATTCGGCGAGGCGTTTGGCGGTGGTGATCCCCGAGGGACCGGCGCCGATAACGCATACCTTGGGCAGTTCCGGTGAATTCATGCACAACTCCTGTCCGGCCGCGATCAACGGCCCCCACCGCCGTGACCTGAACCACAACGTAACACTCACTGGACATACCGTCCAGTGAGTGTTCACAACATCTAGAATGGTGCTCATGCCGACCGAACCGCCCGCAGTACGCCGTGGCACGTTGCGCGAGGAACAGAAGCGCTCGACCACCGTGCGCATCGTCGACGCCGCACGCGACCTCTTCGAAACCCGGGGCTATTCCGCGGTGCGCGTCGACGACATCGCCGCTGCGGCGGGCTGTAGCAGGGCCACCTTCTACCTGCATTTCACCGGTAAGCCGGAGGTGCTGCGGGCGATTGCCAACCAGGGCACGCAGGCCGGCGTCCGGTTCTTCTACGCCGATCTCGACCGAGTTCTCACCACCCGGTCGCGCGAAGAATTCGCGGCCTGGATGGCCCGCGCCATCGATTGGTTCTTCGAGAACAAGGACATGCTGCCCGCCTGGGACGAGGCCACCGCCCTCGAACCGGAATTTCGCCGGACTGTCCGCGAGGGCATCATGACCCTCGCCGACAGCATGCCGGGTTACCTCGACCGCTGGCCCGCCGCGCGCCACGACGAGGCGCGGTTACGTATCGAATTGCTGGTAGCGCAGCTGGAACGTTTCTTCACACGCTGGGCCATGCAGGGCACCATCGAGGTCTCCGCGGAGCAGGCAGCCGAAGTTCTCACCGGTATCTGGTTCCCGGCCCTGCAAGCACCCGAGCGCGAATCGGACGCCGAAACACCGGGGCTGCCGGGATAGCATGACCGGACGCCTCCTCGCTCGATCGGAGCCGCATGGACGCACCACCGCTCTACTATCTGGCCGGCCCTGCAGGTCACCCCAACTACGGGGACGAACTCATCACCGCCGGCTGGCTGAACTACCTCGCCGAAACCGCGCCCGAGGCGGAGGTGTGGGTCGATACCCACTCCCCCGGGCCCGCACAGGTACTGCTCGGCGCTCTGCATCCGCGAGCGCGCTTCACCGATACGTTGTGGCGGCTGTGCTGGGAGGCACCGTCGGACGACCCGTGGCAGGTGGCGTCCTGGGTGCGCCGGGCCGTAGCCGACCCCGGTCTGGCCCCACGATGGGATCGCGGTATCGCACTACTACGCCGCGCCGATGTCCTCCACCTCCTCGGCGGCGGCTATATCAACCGGATCTGGCCACGGCATATCGGGCTGCTCGCCGGGGCCGCCGCGGCCGCCCGCGCCTCCGGTGCCCGCTGCGCGGCGACCGGCCTGGGGTTGTTCCCCGAGCCGGAAGGCGCCGCGGAGCTGGTACGGGCCACCGCCGCCGAATTCGCGATCGCGGACGTACGCGACCGGGCATCCGCGGATCTACTCGGAACCACCCCCGGCGTCGACGATGCGTTCCTGGCGCAGCCGAAGCTCCGGACGAGCGAGGACGATCCGCCCGAGGTGATGCTCTGCCTACAGGGCGATCAGGTCGATATCGGTATCGACGCGCTGGCGTCGGCCGTACTGCGGATTCTGCGTGCCTGGCAGGTTCCGCCGGAACGGATCGGTGTGGTCGAGGCGATCCCCGGTGCGGACCGGAAGGTATTCGATCTCATCGAGCACCAACTGCCCGGCGCCCGGTTCTATCCCTTCGTCGACATCTGGGAGCACGGATTACCGGCCACGGCCGGGCAGACCTGGCTGACCACGCGATTCCATATGCATCTGGTCGCGGCGACAGCGGGGGCCACGGGTGTGGCCATCCCGATCAGTGCGGATTTCTATGCCACCAAACATCGATCGCTGATCGAGCTCGGGTCGGGCTGGACCATGCTCGACGACCTCGATCAGGTGCCGCGGCGGCCGGCGGGGTCCGGGTCCGACGCTGCCGTGGCCGAGGCAGCGCGCCGGGCGAAGCTCACATTTGCCCGAGCCGTCTACGCGCCCACCGCGACGGCAGGCGATAGAGCCGCTGGCCCGCCGTAACAGTTTCGGCAGCTGTACAACTATTTGTCTGTCACCGAGTAAGACGGCCGCCTCCCCGGCGGCAACCGGATGCCGGCAGCGCGACCCGGCACAACCGCCTCGTCGCCGACCTGCCCGGCCACTATCGTGACCGGCCGGGGCCCCGGCGCGTGATCGGACCACCCGCCGGCAGGCCCGCACTAGGGTGACGTCATGCGGGTTCTTGTCCCTCGGCGGAACGCCGTTTCTGGGCCGGCGTGTTGTCGAACGTCTACATGCACGCGGCGATCAGGTCCTGCTTGTTCACCGGGGTCGTTCCGAGCCTGCGGATTGGCTTCCGGTCGAGCATCTTCCGCCGCCCGACCCGACCTTGACCGGCGCACCGGCCCAGCATCTGCTGATCTCCGTCGCCCGTGCCCAGGAACTCCTCGGCTGGGCACCGGCCGATCCATTCCAACGAGTCGCCGAGTCCGTGCGCTGGCATCTGGAACACCCACCGTCCGGCACCGGCTGGACCGATGCGGACACTGCCGCCGACGACGCCGCGCTGGCTGCGGCCGACTGATCGGCGGCACCGAGGTGGTATTCGGGCGGCCCCATCGTGGGCCGGTGACCAGCCCGGCCGGATCGATCCGGCCGCTATCGGTGACGTGAGCGAACAGGAGTCGAGATGAACCAAGGCAGTACACCGAGTGTGCCGAAAACCGGTGTGTTCGCGGGCATATCGACCTTGGATATCGCCTACCTCGTCGACGGCTATCCCGCGGAGGACACGAAAACCCAGGCCCGCGATCAATTCACCGGCGCAGGTGGGCCCGCCACCAACGCCGCGGTTGCGTATGCCGCACTCGGTGGTGCCCCCACCCTCGTCACCGCGGTGGGAACCCACCGGCTCGGCGACCTGATCCGCAACGATCTGTCCGCGCACGGCGTGCGGATCGTCGATGTCTGCGCCGGTAGTGACCACCAGCCCCCGGTATCGTCCATTGTGGTTGCGGAATCGGCGGCCACGCGCACGATCGTCTCGCTCGACGGAGCCCGGATCGCCGTCGAGTACGACCGGCATCTCGCCGACCTGCTGTCCGGGGTGGACGTCGTGCTGGTCGACGGGCACTATCCGGGGTTGGCCGCGGGCCTGTGCGAGCGGGCCCGCTCACTCGGCATCGCGACGGTTCTGGACGCGGGCCGGTTCAAAGACTCCCACGTCGCCCTGCTCCCGCATATCGGGTCGGCGATCTGCTCCGCAGCCTTCGCACCACCCGGTATCGCCGGAGGAGATACCGACGCCGTGCTCGCATACCTACGCGGCGCGGGCGTCGAGAACATCGCGATCACGAACGGCGGCAAACCGATCATCGGACTCACCGGTAACCGTGAATTCCGCATCGGTATCCCGGAAACCGATGCCGTGGACACCCTGGGCGCGGGCGATATCCTGCACGGCGCGTTCGCCTACTTCACCAGTACCGGCCACGATTTCGTGCGCGCGCTGACATCGGCGTCGGAGGTGGCGAGTTTCTCCTGCCGGTTCTTCGGCACCCGGGAATGGTGCACTCGTCTCAGTGAGCTACCCGGACGAGGTACTTCTCGCCCCTGGGTGTGAGCACAAGATCGGCCCGCGCACGCGTTGCGGCGACGAGCTCGGCATTGGGCAGATCGTTGTGCGTGATCCGTGCGCGCGCGACTTCCGGAGCCTTCCCTCCGGCGAGATGCCGTTCGTAGAGCCGCCGCTCGATCAACGCCGTCCCGGCATCCAGGTACCAGCACTCGTCGAGCAACGTTCGCACGTCCCGCCAGCCCGGTTCGTCGAGCAGCAGATAGTTACCCTCGACGACGACGATCCGCTGCCTATGGAAAACCACACCGTCCGGCACAGGGTCGTGTCTCTCGCGGTCGTAGACCGGCCACCCGACCGGAGTATCCGGCACCGAATACCGAATGGCGCGCAGCCTCGTGATGAATCCGGCCACGTCGAACGTCTGCGGCTGCCCTTTCCTTTCGAGGTCTTCGGTCGCAGTGAGTTCGCTTGTGGTCCGGTGGAATCCGTCCATGGGCGCGACCCCGGCCAGGTCCGCGTCCGACCGGTTCAGGGCCGCGCACAGTCGCGCCGCGACAGTGGACTTGCCCGCCCCGGGCGGTCCGGCGATCCCCAGCAGGTACCGGCGACCGGGGCCGGCCCGGTCCGCGGCCGACACCACCTGCCGCGCGAGATTGCCGACCGTCACGAGCGAGCGGGTTTCTTCGTTCATCGAACTCCGGTTTCCGCCCGCGAGTTCACGGCCAGAGTGAGGGCCCCGGGCACGGCAGCGAAGGCGGCCCGCGTATGACTCGTGAGCGTGGCCGTACCAGCATCACCTGGCCCCGCGCTCCAGGTGTCGAGCGCGCAGCAGAAGGCGGCGACGGCGATATCGAGAGCGAGGCGAGGGCGAGGGTCGGAGGCCGACACAGCGATCGAGGCTCTACTGGCACGCCGTCTCCACGGCAAAGCAGTGCTGGACCTGCACTGATACCCCGCAGACCCCCGTCCGCCCCACCGCATCAGCCGTGACTCGGTTCGAGCGACCGCAGGAGGGCGGTGTCCAGCCACTTCTGGACACCGCCCGTGGTGTAGGGGGTATCGAGCGCCTCGGCGGTGAGCACCCAATAGCGCGCTGCCGTGCGATCGGTGATGGTGACACCGCGGGCCAGCTCGCACCGGAAACCCCCGGTATCGCGGCGCCCGCGGGCCGTCGCGTGCGCGGCGACGTACAGGTCCAATTCCGACCCCGGTTCCGGCGGGTCGTCGGCGATCATCCGCTCCGCCGCAGCGGTGTGCGCGGGCGCGAGGTCGGCGAGAAACGCTCGCCGGTTCCGTATCGCCCATTCCCCCGCTCCCCAGATCTGCCGGGAGACGACCCGCACCAGTTCCGGTGATCGCGCCAGCTGCCCGAGTTCGGCAAACCGTATAACGTGACCCGGCGACGGGACCGGGGGCGCCCGGGGAATATCCATCTCGACGAAACCGTCGAACATCGAAGCCGGCATGGCGGCCAGGATCCGGCGCCAGAAGTCGATGAGGACGGTGCGGGCCGCGCCACGCTCGGCCACTGCCGCCAGCTCCGTGAACACCAGCGGGTCATCGGCCTGTTCGATCGCGACCAGCACCGCATACCGCCAGGACAGCGCAGCGAGATCGTCCTCCACCGCAGCACGCTCCACCGCGACAGCCTCCGGAACAGCACGCACGCCCGCGAGCACGTCGGCGATCGCGGCCAGTCCGAGACCTACCACGCGCAGTTCCCGCACCAGCACCAACCGGTCGAGCGCATCCGATATGAACATCCGATGCCCACCGCTCGTGCGCTGCGTCGCGAGGATTCCCACGTCGCAATAGAAGCGGATGGTCCGCACCGGAACGCCGGTGCGCCGGGACGCTTCCCCGATCCCCACCGCACCCGAAGTGATGCCGGACACAACTACTGGAACCTCCACCCGACTGGAATTCCTACGCTACCGGAAACGAACCAGCACAGGAGGTCGACCGATGAACGTCACCGCCACCACCGAAGAACTCGCCTGGACGGCCGTTGCTGCCGAACGCACCAGCCCGGCCGGACTACTGCACGAACTGACCGCAGAACAGTGGGATCACCCTTCCCTGCGCGAAGGCTGGCGGGTCCGGGATGTGGTCGCCCATATCCTGCTCACCTCGCAAGCGAAACTCCCCTGGCTGCTGTGGCAGACGGCGCGCGCACGCGGCAGCATCACCCGGATGAATTTCGGCACCGCCATCCGCTATGCCGACCGCAACTCCCCCGAAAACCTGCTGACCGAACTCCGTGCGATCACCGGCCTCCGGCACCGGCCGATCGCCACCAACGCCGTGGATCGCCTGATGGATCTACTGGTACACGGCCACGACATCGCCGCCCCGCTGGGAATCCACCGCGACATGCCGATCGACGCCGCCCGCTGGTCCATCGACCGGGTCTGGGAAATGGGCTGGCCCTTCCACGCCCGCCGCACTCTCGCCGCCCACCACTTGACCGCCACCGACACAGACTGGTCCGCAGGCTCCGGCACAACACTGCGCGCCCCGATCGCCGACATGCTACTCCTCGTGACCGGCCGGAAATCCGTTACGAACCTGCGCCCGGGCTGTTCAACCCGACTGCAATAAAACATTGAACTCGCTCCGCGCTTGTGATCGAGTTCCGGGCGAGCAATTGTCCACAGCCGATGACGCGCAAACCCCGAAAAATCAACGGATTCAATCGAATACGTCTGGCATCGAACTGCACCGAGTATGGTTGTATCGTGTCGTTCGCTGAAAATCCGGTAGACGTTGCCATCAGTGTGTCGTCCACGTCGGATCCCGGTGCCGAGATTCGGTCCTTGTTCCGTTGGCTCCAACGCGAAGATGACCTGCCGATGCCGAAACCGGCGTCGGCGACTCCCGGCCCGGAAGACATGGGCACGGTGAGCGAGACACTGGTGATAGCGCTGAATTCCGGTAGTGCCGTGGTGTTGGCCACATCGTTGAGTGTCTGGGTGCGCCACCGCACCTCCGACGTGAAGGTGACCTTCCGCGGAAAGAAGGGCACCGTCCAAGTGGACGCGAAGCGCCTCCAGGACCCACACGCCGTAGTCGAGGCGCTGCGGGAGGCGACGGAGAAATTGTAATGGTCATGCCAGATCCCACCCGGAGCTGGGCATGCCTGATCGGCGTGGGCAAGTATGCCGAGGACGACCAGCTCGCGGATCTACCGGCGGTGCCGAACAATCTCGATGCGCTCCACGAGATCCTCACTGATCCTTCACTCGCGGGTCTCCCCGATGACCACTGCGTAGTCATACAAGACCCGGCGAATGCCCAAGAGCTGGCGCTCCGAATAGAGGATATCGCTGCCCAGGCGACCGATATGCTCTTGGTTTACTTCGCGGGGCACGGAATTGTCGACCAGTCCGTTGACGGCAATCTCTACTTGGCCACCTCCCATGCGTTGCAAGATCGTGCGCACTTCACCGCGCTCGCATACGACGACCTACGTCGCGCCATGCTGTCTTCCGAAGCTCGTAGCAAGGTCGTGCTACTCGATTGCTGTTTCAGTGGGCGAGCCATCGGAATGATGGCCGGAAGTACCACGCAGGTCGTCGGCCAACTCGACATCAGGGGCACCTGCGTGCTGACCGCTACGAAAGACAACGAGATGGCCAAGGCTCCGGCGGGGGCTGTGTTCACAGCGTACACCGGCGAGCTCGTCGACATCCTCAGGACCGGGCTGGCCGACGGCCCGGAGCTGATCGATATCACAACGCTCTACGAACAACTGCGCTACCGACTGCGCAGTGCCGGACTGCCACAACCACGATTGAGCGGCAGCGACACGATCGGCCGGCTTTCATTGGTCCGCAACGCTTCCTGGCATAACCCCGGCGGCACGAGCGAGCCGGTCGGCCTCACCGACGTGGACGGGGTATACCGGCTGGGCAGCCAACTCGAATCAGAAGGTCAGCCGGCTGCAGCAGCACAGCTGTACCTGCGGGCGATCTCTCGCGGTAACACCGAAGCAATGGTGATGCTCGGCGTCCACCACCAGCAACTGGGTAACGATATGCGGGCCGAACGCTGGTTCCGTGAGGCGGCCGGAAGTGGACTTCCCAACGGGATCTTCTTCCTCGGTTTGTTCCTGGACAATCGAGGAGATCTGGACGAAGCCGAATCGTGGTACCGAAAAGCGGCCGCAGCAGGGCAATCGCAAGCGGCCGAACGGCTGGGCGAGGTGCTCGAGAAGCTCGGAAACAACAAGGAGGCCGAGCATTTCTACCGGGCCGCGGTCGGTGACGGTCTGGCAAGCTCCATGATCAGGCTCGGTGCGTTGTGTGAACGGCGAGGCGACCTGAAGCAGGCTATATCGTGGTATGAGCGAGCCGCGAATGCAGGTGACGCGGCCGGATGGACGTGCTTGGGGTTGTTGTGCGCCGACCATGGCATGAACGTCGAAGCCGAAACGTGGCTCCGAAGGGCGGCTGCCGAACACGAACCCGACGCGATGATCAATCTCGGCCGCCGGCACGAGGAACGCAACGAGCATGCCGAAGCTCTCCGCTGGTTCCATGCTGCCGCAGAAACAGGCAGCACCAGTGGAATGGTTGCGGTAGGCAAAGCCCTCATGGCGGACGGCGATGCGGGCTCAGCAGCTCGGTGGTTCCATCTGGCATCCCGGAAAGGCGACGGGCAAGCCATGGTCGAGGTGGGGAGATTGCACGACAAGTCCGGCAACACCAGCGAGGCGGAAGACTGGTACCGGAGGGGTATCCGGGCCGGTGCCACCATCGGCGTGTTCGACCTGGTCAAACTGCATATCGAGCGGGGACAATGGGACGAGGCCGAACGGGTGTGTCGCGCCTCCGCCGAAGCCGGTCAGGTCGAGGGCATGAGCATATTGGCGACGCTCCTGAAGCGGCGCGGCGACCCCGCGGAAGCCGAACGTTGGCAGAACGCTGCCCGGTCGGCGATGCCGCCCGGACCGAATCGACAACAGAATTGACATAACCGAACTGTGCAAAGTCGGTTGCCAGGATGCGCCGCCCCGCGAGCGGGTGCCCGGGTATACCCGGAAACAGCAGAGCCATAGGCCCAGTGACGACCGGTCTCGACGGCATGATGCCGCTGTTCACGCCGAAACCAGGTCGGCAGTGAGGCGCAGACCGGCGACACGGCCGGGAGTGACCACGGCGAGCCCGTACTCGTGACGCGTGGCCGGCTGCCATTGCCCGCCGGCCAGCGGGACCACGGCGACATTGGGGACCGGCCCCGAAGTCCAGCTCGAGCAGTTACCGGCCCAGGCCGATTCGGTTCGTATCGTCGCGTCGGTCGACAGTTCGGACCCGGCGCAGTGGATGGCCGTGACACCACCGCGCGTACCGCGACTACAGTTCCTCGACTCGCTCTCGGACACACCCGCCCGGTACTGATGGATCGGCTCGTCGGCCTGCAGTTCCCGTGCCAGCAACCGATGCGACACAGGTACGGTGTCGCCGAAACGCCCGAGTACCGCATCACCCCGGAATTCTCGGCCACCATCATGACCACGAACTGGCAAAGCCACGCTTCCGGCGGGCCGCTCGGCTACGCCGAACTACTGACCCGCTCCGCGGTCATGCCCTCATACCTGCGTGACGACTGGAAACGCAACTGGGGTGAGATCCACAGACTCGTTCCATACGACCCGGCAGCCACCGAAGCACGGCCGAGCACAAATACAGTGCGTCGTTCCGGATTGTGGAATCCGGGGCCACTGAACTTCGCCATCAGGTAGGAGACTGTTTGCGTCACCAACCCGCGGGATGCGCCGTCACCACGTCGTAACTCGGCACGGGCCAGCTTACGCGGCACGGCAACACTGTTCCTGCCGGTGACGGTGGTGCGCAGTAGGCTGACGCCCGCGCGGCCGCACCGGGCGGCCCGTGATCAGTTCGGGGAGGATCATGCGCAAGTACTTCAACACCGCCGGGCCGTGCTATCCACAGATGCACTACATGCTGCCCGCCCTCGAACGCATCCCCGACGCCTGCGACTACATCGCACACGGCGAATACTTCGTACTGCACGCGCCCCGGCAGACCGGCAAAACCACCAGCCTGGCCGACCTGGCCCGGCAGCTCACCGCCGCCGGCGACTACCTCGCACTGCACTTCTCCTGCGAGGCCGCCAGTTCCTTCGCCCACGATGTCGGCGCCACTGAACAAGCTCTCCTCGGCCAGATCCGCGCTGCTGCACAGATCGCACATCTACCACCGGAAATGATGCCCCCGAGCCCGTGGCCCGACGCTCCACCCGGCACAGCTCTCGGCATCGGACTCGCCGCCTGGGTCGCGCAATGCCCGCGCCCACTCGTGCTGTTCTTCGACGAAATCGATTCCCTGCGCGACGATGCTCTCCTCAACACCCTGCGGCAACTCCGGGCCGGTTACACCACCAACCGAGCCGGTTTCGTGCACTCGATCGCCCTCTGCGGGCTGCGCGACGTCCGCGATTACAAAGCCGCCTCCGGCGGCGACCCGACCCGACTCGGCAGCCCCAGCCCGTTCAACATCAAAGTCGACTCCATCCGTCTCGGCGATTTCACCCGCGACGAGGTCATCGCCCTCTACACCCAGCACACCGCCGAGACCGGCCAGGAATTCAGCCCCCGCGCCCTGGACCTCGCCTACTACTACACCCAGGGCCAACCCTGGCTCGTAAATGCCCTCGCCTCCGAGATCATCCGCCGGATGCGGATCGAATCCACCATCACCGAGGAACATATCGACCGAGCCAAGGAGCGAATGATCGTCGCCCGCGCCACCCACCTGGACTCCCTGGTCGACAAACTCACCGATCCCGTTGTGCAACGGGTGATCGAGCCCCTGATCGCCGGCCGATACATCGACGCCGACCCCGCCTTCAACGACGCCGTCGCTTACGTGCGCGACCTCGGCCTCGTCGCGCGAACGAAACCCCTGCGAGTGGCGAACCCCATCTACAACGAGGTCATTGTCCGCGTCCTCGGCTCGGGCATCGAGGAGAACATAACCTCAGGGCCGTCCCAATTCCGGCTCCCCGACGGCCGCCTCGACTTCCCGCGTCTACTCACCGAATTTGCCGCCTTCTGGAAACTCAACGGCGAAATTCTCGCCGGTGACCAGCGCTACCACGAAGTCGCCCCACAACTGGTCCTGATGGCGTTCTTACACCGGATCGTCAACGGCGGCGGTTATATCGACCGCGAATACGGTGTGGGCCGGGGCCGCATCGACCTGCTCATCCGCCAACCGTGGACCGATTCCGACGGCCGGCGCGCCGAACAGCGCGAAGCGTTCGAACTCAAAGTCTGGCGGGACAAACACAAAGACCCCCTCGGCGAAGGACTCGCCCAACTGGACGGCTACCTCGACCGGGTGGATCTGCCCACCGGTGTCCTGGTGATCTTCGACCGCCGCGAGAAAGCCGCCCCCATCACCGAACGCACCCGGTTCAGCGACGCCACGAGCCCCTCCGGCCGCACCATCACCCTCCTGCGCGCCTGAACCCGAAGACGGGGGTCGGCCGACCTCCGCGGCTTCCGGCAAAGTCACTCGCACAAAGTGACGTTTCCCCGGTTTCCTAACCGGGCTATCGTGCCCTGGGCTCGGTCGGCCTCTCAGCGGCAGCAAAAGCAGTCCGCCGGCAAATACGTTGCCGAGGCAGCAACGTTCTGAATCGGATTGGTTGCCGCGTTCCGACGTTTTCGCTGGTAGAGCGCCATTTGTGGGGCGGGCGGGGCTCGAACCCGCGACCAATGGATTATGAGCCGACCAGTTTCGTCACATCTCATCGTTTCTCATATGACGTTGTCGCACAGTGTATTTCGTAGAGAACGATTGTCATCTATAGCGTGACGTTGCTCATCGAATCTCACCCATACGCGCTGAATAAACGATGACTCAACGGTTCCGGCGATCGCCGAAAAACTCTCGGTCGGGACCATATTGCCGGCGCCGACAAAATGATCGGCCGGGGGTACTCGATGGTGAGTACCCCCGGCAACCTTCGCGGTGTCACGCAGGTTGTCGACGCCGGCAACCTGCGCGACCTGGGCAGTTGTGGCACAGCGTCATCGAGAAAGGCTTGGCATGAACCGTGGCATCGTCTGGCGCTGGAGCCCGGCCAGGGGCACCGGCGTAGTTCGCACCGACGCCGGAACGCTCGTCTGGTTCCACATCTCCACGCTCGACGACGGCACCGCCGACATCGGCATGCCAGTGGATATCGAGGTGGATCCGACGCGCCAGGGCTCGTTCTCGTGCCGCGCGTTCCGAATCACCCGGTCCGTACCGGCTTCCTGGCACAACTGAGCTGGTCACAGGGGTCAGCTAGTTTGCCGACGCATCAGCGGCCCTTCACCGTGAAGGTCATCTACTCGCGGAACAGCGCGACCGTCAGCCCGGCCAGCCCGAGCGCGAGCGCGACCAGGGCGAGATTCGCGGCCATCAGGACAGCGGCCCGTCGATGTCGATGAGCGGCCACCGGTACCCACGCTTGTAGGTCTGCATTGGGGTCACCAGGTCGCACAGATCGGTGATGATGTGCCGCACCGGGTCGGCGTGCTCGAAGCTCGGCACGATCACGGCCTCGGCCCGATGCTCGTAGACGTGCTGGGCGATCACCAGAGCCGAGACCAGGGGCCCCGTATCGAGAACAACGCTCATCACTACCCGGTATCCGTGCCGGTCGGCGATCTCGTGAACATCCGGCCCGCGGGCGGTCACTGTCCGCCGGACCAGTCCGATCGCCTTCGGCTGTACGCCGTCCATGATGCGCCCCTGTCCCCTGCTCTGTTGTGTGGTGGTCACACTCGGGGCGGGCGTCGGGGTTCAACCCGCCCCGAGTGCTGGTTTCAGGTTCAATCTCGGCCCGGCTGTGGATTACCAATTGTTTTGTCACACTGGTTGGTAGGGGGCGGCCACGATGGGAGCCACGATGAGCAGGGACACAGACCGTGGCATAGGCCAGCGGGTAGCAGAAGAACGCAAGCTTGCCGGGTGGACACAGCCCCGGCTGGCGCAGGAAGCGAACGTGTCGGTATCGCTGGTGCGCGCCGTGGAGCAAGGACGGGCGCCGGCCTCCCCGGCGTTCGTGTCCTCGGTCGCCAAGGCATTCAAGACCAGTCCGGCCGAAATCCTCGGCCAGCCGTACCCGCGAACGACACGTGACGAAACCGAAGTGTCCTCCGGTATCGCGCTGATCCGTAGCGAACTGGCCGCCTACGACATTCCGCCGGCAGGACTCCAGCCGCGGGCGATCGCGGAGGTAGCCGCGGACGTGGAGCGGATGCGGACCTTGCGGCGCGCGTCGAGTCTGCGGCAGATGTCCCAAGATCTCCCGGTGCTCATGACCGAAGTGCGGGCCCTGGTCCACAGCGAGCAGGGCGGCAACCTGCAGCGCGCCTATCGACTGTTGTGCGAGATGTACCTGTGTGCCCGCGGGCTGGCACACAAGCTCGGATACACCGATCTGATGACGGTGGCTATCGAGCGTCTCGGGTGGGCGGCCGCGTCCACCGGTAGCCGCCTGTGGGTGACCTCGGCGCAGTACTTCCGGGCATCCATCCTCACCTCGACAGGCGATTGGAACACCGCGCTGGTCTACCTCGAGCGCTGCCGGGCCGAACTGGAATCGGAGCTCGGGAACGACGACACCGAACACCTCGTGAGCTGGGGCGGTCTGCACCTGCAATCCGGGCTGGCCGCGGCGCGGGCCGGTGACCGGGACACAGCGGATGCGCACCTTGCCGAAGCTCGGGAAACTGCGGCGCGGGTCGGGGATCCGGACTACCACGAACCGGTGTTCTACTTCGGCCCGACGAACGTCGGTATTTGGTCGGTCGGGCTGGCCGTGGAAATGCTCGACGGTACCGAGGGGATCAACCGGGCCCGGAATCTGCCGGTGCCGGCGTCCACGCCGAAGTCTCGGGCGGGTCATCTGTATATCGACCTGGCGCGCGGCTTCCTGCTGCACGGCGACCGGGCAAAGACTCTCGACGCATTGAACTCGGCCCGCAAGATCGCGCCGATACAGACGCGGTACCACCCGATGGTGCACGAGACGGTGCGAGTGCTGGCGCGGCAGGAAGCGCGGAGCACCGAGAGCCTGCGCGGGTTCGCCGCGTGGTGCGGCGTCGGTCAGTAGCTGGTATCAGCTGAGCTGACCTCAGCAAGGGGGTATGCCAGATTGACACCCCCTTGAACCGTGGGGCACCGGCCTACCGTTGCCCGCGGAGCAACAGTTGAGCGTGAGCCGGACTCACTCGGCAAAGGGTGTCTGCCGAACCGACACCCTTCGACGGCCCAACGGTGCCCGGGGAGCAATAGGCACCCCCAGGCAGGCCGAAAACCAGCACTGGTGAACGTCTGAACCCTCCGCGCGGGTTAGCGCCCTCTGTCGGGGCGGAGGCGGTCGGGGGTCGAGGTCCCCTCCCCCTGGGGTCGGCGTGGCGGCGGCTGGCTCAGCGTTGCCCGGCGTCGACTCCCAGAGGGGTTCGGGGCGATGGTGCCGGCTGGCTCAGGCCGCGTCGTGCATGCGGACCAGCGCGCCGGGGTGCGGGAAGCCGAAGCCGGCGCGGGTGATGGCGCGGATACTCACGCGGTCGCTGGTGAAATGACTGTGCTCGGAGATCATGATCGAGGTGTCCTTGCGCAGCACGATGAACACGCGGTCGCGCGGGATGGCCCAGATTGTGCCGGCGGAAACGGCCGCGCTCGGAACGAGGGGCACCCCCAAAACGGTGCGCTGCGTGGGCTGTGTCGGATCGTTGCCGAGCAAGGGTTCATTGCTTCCGGTGGCCTTCTTGACCTTCGCCAGCGTCAGAATGTCGGCCGGATTGGCTACGAACGTCGTGATGACCGCGCCGACTGTCTCGGCTTTCGAGAGAGCATCGGCGAAGACATCAGTGTTCGTTATCGATGCTCCTGTGTCCACCGTCTGCACACCGGTGATACTGAGCAGGCCCGATGGTCCATTGGTGGTGGTGTTGCCGAAGAATGCGGCGTCGATCTTCTTCGCCACATCTCGCGCGATCCCGTCACCGATCACCTGCTGTGCCTCGGGGCTGCCATCATCGGCCAGTTCGGACGAGATGACGGTGAGGGTGGCCAGCTTGGACGGGGTAACGACGATCTCGTCGGATTCCGCGTCGCTCACGGGAATCTCGGCGCCCTCTGCGACCCAGCTACCGGACGGGTCGTCGGTGATGATGGGGAACCGCAGCGAGGTCGAATCGGTAGGCACGACGGTAGCGGCCTGCATAGCGACAGACATCTGAATTGCGGGCTGGACGACGAGTGCGGCCACATCGTCGGGGGTGAACGCGGTTGCTACTCCGGTCGAGGTATGGGACACGGCAGCCATGGATATTCCTCCAGGACGAGTTACGGGGGAGTGTGTGTCCCGCGCCGGCGCCTGGCTGTGCGCGGTGCCCGTCCTGGGGCTTCGTGCGGTGGACCGGTGCACCTGGCTACCGATGTCCTCGCAATCATGGAGTCTACGCCGAACCTCACACGGGGCCGCGGAGGTTCGGCGTTGCCCTTATGACCGGTGGCGGTTGCTGAGCGCTTCGTGCCACGGCGTAGTGGAGCTGAGACAGTCGGCGTGCCCGCCACCTTGGCGCATGTCGGGCCGTGGGGTGGTGGGTCGGCGCCAGTGCGGCCGCTGCTCGGTGAGCGTGGAGACGGCGGCGGCTACCTTCTCGGGGTCTATCTGCCCGTCCTCACCGCGGAGGTCGTCGAGCCGCACTCCCCCGGCCCACATGTCGGTGGGGTCGGCCAGCCCGGCGGCGGCCAGTCGTTCGGCTTCTCCACGTTCGTATCCGGTGATGCGTTCGCGCAGTGAATCCCGTTCGGCTTCGGTATCGCGCAACTGCCGGCGGTACCTCGCGGCTTCCGCGCCCGGCTTTGTCTTACCGTCGTCCTGCTCGGACGGGTCGACCGCGGCCGGGTCGTCGACCGTGGGCTCTACGGGTTCCGTGGTGGGTTCCGGTGTGGTCACGGTGCGGTTCCTTCCAGTTCGAGCCAGCGGCGCCGGCGGATACCGGCGCTGTAGTCGACGGTCGTTGTCAGTTCGGCCGGCGCTTCGTAGCCGAGGTGTTCGAGTAGGGCGCGCTCGGTGTCGGTAGCCGGTCGCGTCCACTTCCCGCGGTGGTTCTCGGCTTCCTCGAAATCGGCCATGAGCCGCGAGTCCTCGAGCCGCTGCACGTCGGCAGGTAGTGACTCGAACGTCAGCCAGCCCCGCGGGTCCGGCTGGGGCAGCTGGGGCCCTACGCCGATCACTGGGTGTCCCCAATGGCAGCGTTGGCCGCGGCCAGTACTTCGTCGGCGGTGAGTCCGGGGATGCACTGTGCGGTGTAGGCCAACAGTTGGGCGGCGGCCGCGCTCAGTAGACGCGGGTCCGATTGGGTCTCGCTGAGTTCCCGGGTGAATCGGTCGCGGGAGTCGAGCACCGCAGCGGCAAGGGCGATCGCTTCACGCCGGGCTGTGCTCAGGTTCTCGGCGCTGTATTTTGCGGAGGCTTCGCGGCGCATGTCCGCGAGGGCGGCCGCAGCGAAACCGGCCAGACCAGAGATGATGTCGAGCAGGCCAGCGGGGCCGAGACCGGCGGTATGGATGCGGATAGCCGCGTGCAGTTGGTTGTTGTTGTCGTAGTTCTCGGCGGCAACGATGATTGCGTTCAGTGCGTCACGGGTGGGCATTGGGTTTCCTCTCGATAGTCGGGCGTAGCGGGTTCTGACGGGTCGGACTTCTTCGGCCGGCCGCGTGGCTTCGGGGCGTCGCGGACTTCCCCGGCCCAGATACCGACCGCGGTTCGGTCGAGCTCGGCGGCCACGGTGGCGCACGGGCGCCGGACCGGGCACCGGTTGCAGACCTTCCCAGCGGCCGCGGTGCGGTAGGCGAATGCTCTGTCGTCCTCGTGCTGGCCGCGGGGATCGAACAGCCGAGCCAAGCCGATGCACTCGGCACCGATGAGCCGGTCGTCGGCGAGCCGGGCGGCCAGCTGCACCACGGCCGGGAATCCGGCATTGGGGTGGCGGGTCATGCCGCGTTGTTGGGCGGGGTCAAGAACCGATCGGGATCGAGGCTGTCGAGCAGGGCGCGAACGTCTCGGGTGAAGGACTTGGCTACCTCGTCCGCGGTGTCTCGGTCGAAATACGTTCCGTCGATCCGGAGCACGATGTCGTAGGCGCCGGGCTGGACTTCCACGACATGGACAGAGAGCCAGTCGCGTCGATCGTCGAGCAAGTCATCAGCAGTGATGTATGCGCCCCGCTGGGCGTGCTGTTCGGACATAGGAGCCTCCTTCAGTGAATGGGCTTGGACGGGAGGACAGAACTGGAGGGGAGGACGCGCGTCCTCCCTCTGTCCTCCCTTCTGACCTGCACAGGACGGGGGGTACGCGATGTCCTCCCCCCCGGTTCATTCCGTCCTCCCCTCCGGCCGCCTGTAGACGGTTCCGTCGTAGGAAATCGCGCCTTCCGACTCCAGTTCGCCGAGTTCGGAATCGAGCAGACTCCGAAGCTCGCTGCGGAGATTCACTCGGAGTTCCTTCCTGGTCGCCACGGTGCGCCGGTCGAGGTATCGCAGGACGGACCCACGGACCCGATCCCGGGCTCGCTGCTCGGCGTGATCGGAGATGACCTCATTGCGTTCAGCCGCGGCCAGCGCGCGGGCACGGTTGGCGCTGCGCGACTGCTCGGCTACGGATTGCTGAACCTGAGCGCGGGTGTGGTCCGATACTCGGAGAATCGCACCAGCGAGTTTCCAGTCCTCTTCCGTAATCTCGATCCGTCCATCGAGGATTGCCAGTGCGGCGCCCACCTTCAGCGCGGTCAGCATCCGGTGACCGTCCAGAGGATTTACGTCCTCCTCACGGAGCACTGCGAGACGATGCCGGCGGATCGCGTCCCGGGCGATATCGGGGACCGTTACCCGTACTCGGGCGGCGGTGTAGGCCTTGACCTTCACCTGTACCGGCTCGGGGGCGGCCAGCGGTCCGGCTGGTGCGTACGGGTCGGTGACCTTCAACCACAGGAACCGCTGAGGCGTGCCACCGTCGGCATCGTCAAGAAGGGGCCCAGCCTTGAGGGGCTGCACACCGATGGTCAGACACGCACGGTAGCTGTGTGCCGCGAGCGGAGTTCGGGTGTCCTTGCTGGCATTGGCGAAACCGATCTGCTCACCGGCGTAGACCTTGCGTAGCTCAGGCATGAGTGTGGACCCCTTGCGCCCACCCAGCGCCGATACCGTGTCGACCTCGGCCGCGGTGAACAGTGCCCGGGTGCGCGGCTCATCGGAGGGCAAGAACGTTCGCGCGACCCCTTCGCCAGACCCGACCGGGAACTCCTCGATGATGATCTGGCGCCCATTACCGTCGACGAACTCAACCGCATCGGCGGCGGCACCCTCGGCAGCGCCTTTGCCGCCGCCCGACGAGCCCACCAGAGCTACGAACAGATTCAGCGACTTGTCCGAGCCAACCAACGGCGGCAACACCATATTCGGTTCGGTTGCCGCGACGGCCCGTGCGAGCACCACGCCCAGGGTTGCCCAGGGACCGGCCTGCCGCGCCCGTGCGAAGTCTCGGATATCCCCAAGGACCGGCCTGGTGTCCCAGATCCACTCGAACGGGTCGCCATCCGTGTCTCCATCGCTTACCGGGGCGGCCGGTGACATATCGAGGCCGGGCCGCTCGGCGGCAACGGGCCCGTATCGCAAGGTATACGCGATCTGGCATTCCGAGCAGTCCGGGACGTAGTGCGAATGACCTGCGCAATGCGGTGTGGGCTCGGGAAGGCGATCGGCTACACGCACACCCGATACACCCCCTTGGGGTATGCTGGGCTCGCGAACGTTGGTCATTCGCAGCTCCTTTCCTTTGCTCGTACGGCCCGCCCCCACCTGGTGGAGGCGGGCCGTTTCGATGCGTGCGGGTTACGAGACTCGGCGGACGCGCCGGACCGGTGCGGCCCGAGCGGATTCCGATTCGTCCAGCGCAGGCCCGCCGGTCAGCGACTCCCGAAGCTGGGCATCCAGCCGCGCCACGTAATCAGCGAAGGACTGCGCCGACTTCGCGAACGCCAGTTCATCGCCGTTGACGAACAGGGCATTCAGCTGCGCCAGCCGCATTTCCGCATGCATGCGGTACTGGTCGCGGAAATACCGCTGCGACATCTCGGAAGGCTGATAACGCTGCTCGCGCCACTCGTCCGGGTTGAACCACTGCTTGGTCATCGGCTCGCCTCCCGCACTGAGGGCAAGGACTCGATCCATGCGAGGAGTTCGTCGATGGCGATGATCACCGGGTCACCTCCGGCACATCGGCGGTACGGAACCACTCGCCGGGGCGGACGTCCAGCGCGAGCGCCAACAGCACCAATTGGGTGACGCTCAGTTCCTCGTCACCGTCGCCGACCGCGGAGATGGTGTGTTCCGGCACCCCGGACCGGTCAGCCAGCTGCGCATCCGTCACCCCAGCCGCGCGGGCGGTGGCGAACATGTTGCAGTAGACCGCGGTCGATTCCCGCTCGGCACGCTCGGCGATCTCAGCGCGGCGGTCGACGGCTTCCAGATCTTCGGGGCGGCAGACGACCGTGAGGCCGCTGCGGGTCTCGCGGATCCGGGCCCACCCATCGCCAGCGTCAGGCAGCAGTTCACCCGACAGACCGGAGGTGCGGCTGAACAGCAGTTCGCCGGGACGCAACGGGGCGGGGTTGATATCGTGGTTCAAGGAAATCTCCTCATGAGGTGAGCGGGTTTCATTGACCCGGAGCGGTGGCACCCGCTCCGGGTTTTCTTCTGTCGGGGGCGCAATGGGCATCAGGCTGCGTCCGATCCACCGACGCCCTGGGAGTTCTCCCACGCCACCACGTCACTGAGCCGGTAGCGCGAGTACTTCCCGATGCGTGCGAAGCGAGGGCCCTTGCCGCGCGTAGCCCACTGAGACACGGTTGCGACCGGCACTTTCAACCGATCAGCCAGTTCTTGGCGTGTCAGCCAGCAATCCGAGATGGCCTCCATCAAGCCCTCCGTTCGAATAATGCGATCAAATGTTTGCCTACGCCCGCATTCTGTTGGCAAATTGCGAACGTGCCATCAGAGTGCATCACCCTTGCCTTGGTTGTCAATGAGGAACTATTGTTCGCCCTATGCGAACACAGCAGAGTTGGACCGTACCCTCCCTGATCGCCGACAACTTGGTTCGAATTCGGAATCTCCGGCGCCTCACCGTGCGCCAACTCTCCGAGAGGCTCGGCGACATCGGTGCACCGATGCTGCCGTCGGGCATCACCAACATCGAGAAGGGGAAGCGGACTGTCACCGCGGAGAACCTGCTGGAGTTCGCCGCGGCACTCAACGCCAGCCCGGCCGACTTTCTCTCCGCACCGGACGAGGGGCGGGTATCTATCGCGCCGAACATGGAGGACGTGGGGTCGGCCGCCCTGCGCTCGTGGCTCGCCGGCACTCAGCCGTTATCCGTGCCGGAGGGTGTCGAATATGAGAACGCGCGAAAGGAACTGCTCGAGGCGGCGCCGGCATGGTTCCGCCAGTCAGAGGAACGACTGCACCAAACCTTCCGGCATCCGGCCGTCAGCAAGCTCTCCGAGCTGCAGATCCATGCGCGGGCCGCCATCCTCGAGGAGGAGGGCATAGAACCCGGGCTCTTGGCCGCCACCCTGCGAGATCGGCTCGAGGAGGTCACCGCCTATGTCAATCTCCTCGCCGACGAGGTAGAGCGCAGAGGCAACGATGCCTAGAGGACGCCCGCCGCTGCGAATCGGCGCACACGGCAAGATCACACGAACCAGCATCGGAAACGGAACATGGCTCGCCCGGTGCCGGTTCCGTGATGACGATGGCGTAGTTCGGATCGTCGAACGCCAGACGCCGGCGGGAAAAGACGACCGATACGGCAAGCTCGCCGAAGATGCCCTACTTGAGGCCATCGAGGATCGGCGCACGCCAACTAACAGCGAGATCGACGGGACCACAAGGGTTTCCGCGCTGTGCCGCATACACCTCCAGCGGCTAGAGGAGGACGGGCGATCATCGGTCACGCTCGACACCTATCGGTTCGCAGTCGGGAAGCTCGAGAAGAAGATCGGCGCCTTGCGTGTCGAGGAGGCAGATGGCGGCCGGATCGACAAAGCCATTCGAGCGATGCGCCAGGACCACGGTGCCACGATGGCGCGCCAGGCGAAGACGGTTCTACGCGGCGCCCTGCAACTGGCGGTACTGGCCGGGGCGATGGACCGGAACCCGGTCGCAGACGTGTCCCGGATCGAATCCAAGGCACGCCCGAAAGGTGCTGCGGCCGTCACCGCCGATCAGCTGGTGAACCTACTCGTCGATATCCGCCAAAGCGATGCGAAGTACGACGACGGCCGGACACTGGCCGAGTACTGCCGAGACGCCGATCTCGCCGACCCCATCGTGATGTTCGTGGGCACCGGCCTACGCCGATCGGAACTGATGGCGTTGCGGTGGGAGGACATCGACGAGCGCGAGAAGCTGGCGCGCATTCACGCGAAAGTGGTGCGCGTGAAGGGCATCGGCCTGGTCCGTGTGGAGGACACCAAGACGGATGCCGGCGCACGATTGCTGCCGCTCCCCCAGTTCGTCATGTCGATGTTGGCCGCGCGCAGTCTCGACCCGCGGCCGAGCAATGACGGGGTGATCTTCCCGAGTACGACGGGCACGCTGCGGGATCCGAGCAACTTCGGCAAACAGTGGCGCAAGGTCCGCGAGCACTTCGGCCTACCGGATACGTCGAGCCATTCATTCCGAAAGTCCCTTGCCACGCTGATAGACGATGCGTCGCTGTCGGCCCGGGTCGGTGCCGATCACCTTGGCCACGCTCACGTGTCCATGACGCAGGACCGGTATTTCGGCCGGGGCCGCCAGCACCCCGAGGTTGCCGCAATGCTGGACCGAACGCTGGTCCAAAAATGATGAATAAACGATGGGAGCCCATCCCCGTAAGTTCGGAAATGGGCTCTGACGTGGGGCGGGTGGGGCTCGAACCCACGACCAATGGATTATGAGTCCACGGCTCTAACCGACTGAGCTACCGCCCCTCGTCGCGGCCAGGGGCCGCAGGTGTGGGATGGTACCCGGTTGACTGGGCGGGGGCCAATCAGGCGGGGTGTGGTTCTCGGTGGGGTGGCTAGGGTGGGGATGTTGCCGAGCGGAGGAGGGCTTGTGGCCGGGTTGTTCGTACGGGCGTTGCAGGCGCATCAGTGGATTTACGAGAAGAGCGGTGGGCTGGTGGGGCATCGGCTGCTGTTCGGGAATCCGACGCTGCTGTTGCGGACCGTGGGGCGGAAGACCGGATTACCGCGGACCTCGGCGTTGACCTACGCGCAGGACGGGACGGATTTTCTGGTGACCGCATCCAACGGCGGGTCGCCGCGGCCGCCGGGGTGGCTGGCAAATGTGAAGGCGCGGCCGGAATGTGAGATCCAAGTGGGGCGGCGCGCGTTTCCGGTGGTGGCTCGGGCGAGCCTGCCCGGCGATCCGGAGTACGCGCGCCGCTGGGGGCTGGTGGACGCGGTGAACAAGGGCCGGTACAGCGAGTATCAGAAGAAGACCCGGCGTCCGATTGCGGTGGTGGTGCTTTCGCCCGCGGTGGCGGATCAGTCGGAGTAGGTGTCCGATCCGGCCCGCACCCGCTGTCTGCGCGAAACGAGTTCCTCCGGTGGCCGGCTGGCGAGATGGACTACGGAGGCAACGAGAATCAGGATTGCGAGTACTACCAATGCGGTAACCACGGCACGCACAGTAACGGGGGCGAGTGAACGCTGCACCCGAGAATGGTCTATGCCAGTTCATGAATTACGTTGATTTGGAAGTGAATTCGAAAGTTATCCGAAATTCTTCACAGAATCCGGGCGGAGGCCGGATAATTTGATACACAACCCGGAGGGGTTCGGCATTCTGTGGAAATGCGTGTTTCCACCGTATATCAAATTGATATAATTACCGGCGTGCCGCGATGGGGTCGAATAGAAACCATAAGGGGGACAACAGTTTTCGCCGGGCCCACAGAAGGCTCGATCACACTCCGCAGACCCGACCCGTCGAATATTACACGAAACTGTTGGTTACACCATTTAGAACGTGGCAGTTCCCGGCGCTTCCGGTCAGCCGCCACCGCTCCGCCACCGCCCCCACAACCGCCTCCTCCACCGCCGCCCCCGCAGCCGCTTCCGCCTCCCCCACTCGCCCCGCCGTCGCTACCGCTCGACCCGGCGTCGCCCGAACTCCAACCCCCTGAACCACTGTCGCCCGCGAAGTAGGTTCCGCCCGCGTAATACCCGCCCCGCCGCGCGCGGTTGCCCCGCTGCCCGCCGGAACCGGCTTTGCTGATGGCGAGGACGATTCCCACGATCGCCCCCACGCAGAGCAACCCCAGCATCAAAAGGACGAAAAACCCCAGCACCAGTTCCATTACTCCACGGTACCGACGAACAGCGTTGGCGCACGGGCTTATCCGGCCGTAGGGCTTGACAGTCGGCGGCGATATCGACCCGACTGCCGCCCGGCGCCACCCCTGGAGAAACCGGGATAATAGCCAGTGTGTTCACCTTCGCCCGGCCCCGGCGCCGAAGTATCGAGCCGGCCGCCGTGGAGCTCGCGGTCCGCGAACTCGAACTTCCGGAGGCCGTCTACAAAACCTGCCCGTGGGAACCACGGGACCTCGTCGCGACCGGTTTACGGCAATGGCTGCGGTGCTGCGGCGCGGCGCTGGCCGATGACCAAGTGATCGGGATGCCGTCTCGTGCCGTCGACGAAGCCTGGCACGGTTTCATTCTGTGCACGCGGCGGTATGCCGATTTCTGCGAGCGCGCCTACGGGCGGTTCCTGCACCACCACCCGGAGGGCGCGGAACCGTCCGGTGCGGAGCCGGCGGATACGTCTGGTCAACTGGGCCGGACGGTGGTGGCATGGTCGCTGGTCGCACAGCCCGGCGAGAAGTGCGTACTGTGGGACCTGGACTCGCGGCTGGGGCTTGCCGACCCCTGGGGTATCCCGGCCCCGCGCGTCGCCGAGATCGAGGCGAGGCTGCGGAAAACTACCGGCAGGCTCTAGATCCGGCTACCGTTCCGCGATAACCGCCCGAAACGGGCAATCCGGAAACAGGGGGCGTATTCTTCTGCGGTATCTTCGGCGGGGTGAGTTACTCAGCCGCCGCAGCGGCCACCACCGAACTTGCCCTGATGCCGGGTTTCCTCGACCCGGTCAATCTGCTCAATTCGTTCGGCACCTGGGTGTTGCTGGGCCTACTCCTCGTGGTGTTCATCGAATCGGGCCTGCTGTTTCCCTTGCTGCCGGGTGATTCGCTGCTGTTCACCGCGGGGCTCATCGCCGCATCCAAATCAACCGAGATCGAACCCTTCGCACCGATCGGGGTGCTACTCGTTCTGATCCCGATCGCGGCGATCGCCGGCGACCAGGTCGGGTATCTGATCGGGTCACGAGGCGGGACGGCGTTGTTCAAGAACAACGACGCCAAGATTTTCAAAAAGGCCTACATCGACGAATCGCATGCGTTCTTCGAGAAGCACGGGCCGATCACCATCGTGCTGGCCCGGTTCGTGCCCATCGTGCGCACCTACGCTCCGCTGGTCGCGGGCGCGGCGAGGATGAAGTACTCGGTGTTCCTCACCTACAACGTGCTCGGCGGTGTGCTGTGGGGCGCGGGTGTGACGATGCTGGGTTATCTGCTGGGGCAGATCACGTTCGTGCGCGACAACATCGACATCATCTTCCTGCTGATCGTGGCGGTTTCGGTGCTGCCCATCGTGTGGGAGGTGTTCAAGCGGTACCGGTCGGGACGGGCGAACGGTAATGCGCCGAAGGACAGCGGCGAACCGGTCGACCACTCCGCCGCCTGATACCGGACTCCCGGCCGCGCTCAGCTGCGGCAGGGCGTCACAGACGTGGCCACCGGGCCGTCTCCGAGGCTGTGTACAGCCCCTCGGAGACGGCCCGGTGTCGTATATCCGGCACACAAACCCCGGCCCGCGGCCTCCGCACCCCAGCACATGCCAGCGGCTCGCCGTCGCGACGCAGACCGGGGCCGGTGTGTACGGTCCGTTGCCCCGCGCTGTTGCCGAGTTTCCCCCGACCGTGCGACTCGCTCCGGATTCGTTCTCCGTTCGGCAGCCCTCCGCGGCATCGATTCCTACCGGCAGGCCGCGCGGCACCGATTCCTCCCAGCAGCCCGCGGCATTGCCCTCGATAGGCGGCACCCCGGGCCCGCGGCGACGATCTCAGCCGGCGGCACGCGGCTTCCGTCCCTACACAAGCGATGCGGCCGACCGGTTGACCGGTCGGCCGCATCGCTGTACAGCTCCTGGCGAGATCCGGCCGCGGCGCCGCGGCCCGACCTCAGCGCACCAGGCGGCGGATGAACTTGTTACCGAACAGGGTGCCGATGGTCTTCTCCAGCGTGGCGGCGGTGGCCTCGCTGTAGGGGTACCAGATGTTTTCTTTCTTCAGACCCCACCGGTCCAGCAGAACGGGCTGCGGGTGGACGAAGCTGCGCAGCGCGTCACGCCCGTTCACCTGCCCCATCCCGCTGTCCTTGCGGCCACCGAAGGGTGCTTCGGCGACGCCGTAGATCACCGAGGCGTCGTTCTGCACCACCGACCCGGTCTTGAGCTGTTTGGCCAGACGTACGACCTTGTTCTTGTCCTTGGTGAACACGCTGCCGCTGAGGCCGTACTGGCAGTCGTTGGCCATCCGCACGGCCTCTTCTTCGTCCCGGACGCGCATGATGGCGACGATCGGGCCGAAGGTTTCCTGCTGCATGATGTCCATATCGTGGGTGACGTCCACGACCACGGTGGGCTTGAAGAACACGCCCTCGGCGGTATCGGATTCGCCGCCGAGCAGGACGGTGGCGCCCTTGGATTTGGCATCCTCGACATGCTTCTCGACGATCTCGAGCTGTCGGTCCCAGAACAGCGGACCGACGTCCTTGCCGGAGGGCCCGTAGGTGACCTCGGCGGCGCGTTTGCGGACCTGTTCGATGAACTCGTCGGCGATGCTGTCCACCACGTAGATGCGTTCGACACCGACACAGACCTGCCCGGTGTTGAACATCGACAGGTATACCGCGCCCAGTGACGCGCGATCGAGGTCGGCGTCGGCGCAGACGATCATCGCGTCCTTACCGCCCAGTTCGAGGGTGCACGGGATGAGCCGGGTAGCGCAGGCGGCGGCGATCTTCTTACCGGTGCCGACGCTGCCGGTGAACGAGATCTTGTCGATATCGCCGTTGACCAGGGCGGCACCGGTTTCGCCGTCGCCGTGCACCACCTGCAGGACGTCCTTGGGGACACCCGCTTCGTGCAGTACCTTGACCGCCCATTCGCCGGAGTGCGGGGTGACCTCGGACGGTTTCAGGACCACCGAGTTCCCGGCGAGCAGCGCCTGCGCGATCGGGTTCAGCGAGAGGATGAAGGGGCCGTTCCACGGAGTGATGACCCCGACGACGCCGAGCGGCTGGTAATTGATGACCAGCTTCTTCAGCGGCAGCATGTAGCCGTGGAGGCGGCGGTTCTCGTCGGCCAGGTCCTTGGCGGCGCGCCCACTCCAGTAGTTCAGGAAGTCGCAGGCCGGGACCATTTCCACGGCCAGCGCCTCGACCCGCGGTTTACCGGTTTCCTGCATCACCGTCTCGACGATCTCGTCGCGGCGTTTCAGCAGTACCGAGACCGCGTTGCGGATGATCGCCGCGCGCTCCTTGATCGGCCGGGCGGCCCAGCCCGGTTGGGCGGCACGGGCCGTGGCCAGCGTCGCGGCGACATCGTCGGCCGTGCTCACCTCGATTTCGCCGACGCGTTCGCGAGTAGCGGGGCTGCGCAGCTCGAGCCGGCGGCGTCCGTCGGCGGTTGGCTCCAGCTGTTCAACGATGGCCATGGTGGTCTCTCCTCACCGGAGGAATTGGAACAGGTTCTACTTTAATGGGGAGCTTACGTCATGGCCGCAAGCCGTGCAGCAAGGTTCATCCACGCACCCGGACCATGAAGGCAGCTCGATCTATCATGCGATTCAATCAAGTGATTGACATCGGACGTCGAGCGGGTCACGATCGAAGCGCGGTCGCAGTGTCCCGGCCGCACACCCGAGCGGCAGGAGAACGATGACAGCCGAACCCACGGGCGCGAGTCTCACCGCGCCCTACACGATCGAATTCCCGTACAACCGCACGGTCGGCGAGAAGATCGGCACGTTCCTGGGCGGTCTACGCGACGGTGAGCTGTACGGGGTGCGCACCGAATCCGGGGCGGTCCTCTGCCCGGCCCTCGAATTCGACCCGGTCACCTCCGCGCCCACCGGCGAACTGGTGCGGCTCGAACCCGCCGGCACCGTCCGGCACTGGACCTGGGTGCCCACCCGGCCCGGCGACGAGATCGCGGCCGACCACTACGCCTGGGCCCTGATCGCCATCGACGGCACCGAGGGCACCCTGTTCCACGCCGTGGACACCGGCGGCGACCCCGCCCGCCTCACCGCCGGCCTGCGGGTGAAACCCCGCTGGCGCGCGGAACGGGTGGGCAGTATCCGCGATATCGTCTGCTTCGAACCGGTGGAGTCGCGATGAGTACGTTGCCCGTCCCAGTGGAATCGTTCACCAGCCCGCACAAGGTGGATTACACCTTCGTCGCCGGTACCGGCCGGTCCACCTTCCTGCGCGGGCTGAAGCACCGCACCCTGCTCGCCCGGCACTGCGGCACCTGCGAGCGGGTCTACCTGCCCGCGCCGGAATTCTGCTCCCGCTGCCTCGTCGAACTGTCCGAGCCGTTCGAACTGGGCGGCAGCGGTGTCGTCAAAACGTTCTGCGTGGTGAACTTCCCGTTCCCCGGCCAGACGATCGATCCGCCCTATCTGGTCGCCTACATCCAAGTGGACGGTGCGGACACCACCCTCATGCATCTCATCCGCGATGTCGAAATGAGCGAGGTCCATATCGGTATGCGGGTGGAACCGGTGTGGTGCGCCGAAGAGAACCTGGACACATCCATGAACAGCATTCGCTACTACCGGCCGATCGCGGGAGGTTCCGATGCGTGATGTCGCGGTGGTGGCATTCGCCCAGTCACCGGGTATGGCGGCCGATCGCCAGGACGATATGGCCGAGATCCTGCTGCCGGTGATGCGGGAAGCGCTCGCTTCGGCAGGGATCGACCGCACCGAGGTCGACTTCTGGGCCTCGGGCAGCCACGATTTCCACGAAGGCCGGACCTTCGCCTATATCGAATCCCTCGACGCGGTGGGCGCCTGGCCGCCGATCTCGGAATCGCATGTCGAGATGGACGCGGCCTGGGCCGCCTACGAGGCATGGTCATGGCTACAGCTCGGCGAGGGCGAGATCGCCGTGGTCTACGGGGTGGGTCGCGGATCGCTCGCGCAGGATCTGGACCAGGTCACCAGCACCCAGCTGGACCCCTACTTCCTGGCCCCGCTGCGGCCGCACCAGGACGCGCTCGCCGCGATCCAGGCGCAGGCCCTGATCGCGGCCGGCGCGCTGGACGAGAAGCAGATGGCCGAGGTGGTCGCCCGGGCCCGCGCGGGCGCGGTGGGTAATCCGGCGGCGCAGGTATCGGGCGAGGTCACGGTGGACGAACTGCTGGCCGCCCCGTACCTGGCGTCGCCGCTGCGAGAACACGATCGCGGGCCCATCGGAGATGCCGCGGCCGTACTGGTACTGGCCGCCGGTGATACCGCACGCCGGTTGGCGCAGCGCCCGGCCTGGATGCGCGGTGCCGACCATCGAATGGATTCGCACTATCCGGGCACCCGCGACCTCACCCGCGCCGACACCGTCGGTATCGCCGCGGCCAAGGCTGCGCAGCAGGCCGGATTCGCCGCCCGCGACGTCGATATCGCCGAACTGCACACCGAATACAGCTATCAGGAACCGCTGCTCGCCGGTGCTCTCGAGCTTTCCGGCACCATCAACCCCAGCGGCGGCCCCCTGGTGGCGCGCCCCACCACGGCCACCGGACTGATCCGGATCGGCGACGCCGCCCGGCATATCCTGACCGGCCGCGCGGACCGCACGCTGGCGCATGCCACCAACGGGCCCGCGCTCCAGCAGAACATGATCTGCCTTTTGGAGGGAGACCGATGAAACTCGCGGTCGTCGGAATCGGACAGAGCAAACAGGCCAAGAAACGCAAGGTCACCATCGGTGCGATGGTGCGCGAGGCCGTCGACGAGGCAATGGCCGACGCCGAACTGGAATTCGGCGATATCGACGCCATCGTGCTGTCGAAAACACCCGACCTGTTCGACGGGGTGATGAACCCGGAACTGTATCTGGCCGACGCCATGGGTGCGCGCGGCCTGCCCGTGACGCGAGTGTTCACCGGCGGCAGTGTCGGCGGGCACGCCGCCATCTACGGGGCACACCTGGTGCAGGCGGGGCTGGCGCGGCGGGTGCTGGTGGTCGCGTATTCCAAAGAGTCCGAGGGCGATTTCACCTGGGCGCTCTCCCGGGGGCTACCGTTCAGCGCGCAACTGGGCGCGGGCGCGGGCGCGCATTTCGCCCCCGTGATCCGGGAGTACATCCGCCGCTCCGTTGCGCCCGAGCATATCGGGTGGCAGATCGCGGTGAACCACCGGCTGAACGCGACCCGCAATCCCTACGCCCACATCCAGTTACCGGATATCACCGTCGACAAGGTGCGCGAATCACGGATGCTGTGGGATCCGATCCGGTTCCTGGAATCGTGCCCGTCCTCCGACGGTTCGTGTGCGGTGGTGATCACCGGCGAGAACGACGCCCATCACACGGGCCGCCCTCCGGCCTGGATCCACGGAATGTCGTGGCGGACCGAGACCGGGCATTTCGCCGGCCGCGACGAAGTGAACCCCGAGGCCGGGCGCCTGTGTGCCGCCGACGCCTACCGGCAGGCGGGCATCACCGACCCGGCACACGATATCGATACCGCCGAGCTCTACATCCCCTACAGCTGGTTCGAACCGATCTGGCTGGAGAACGTCGGTCTGGCCGAGGTCGGCGCGGGCTGGAAGATGGTCGATGCCGGGCATACGGCGTTCGACGGATCGCTACCGATCAACCCCTCCGGTGGCGTGCTCTCCGGAAACCCCACCGGCGCAACAGGTCTGCTCCGATTCGCCGAGGCGGCCATGCAGGTGCGCGGGACCGCGGGGGAACACCAGGTGCCGGACGCGCGCCTGGCCGTCGGGCATGCGATGGGCGGTGCGGCGCAGTTCCATGCACTGTGGGTAGTGGGTTCGGAACCACCGCAGTCCTGACCGGCGCGCCACCCGGCCCCGCGGAGGCGGTACCGGGTGGCCGGCGGACAGCACAGACCATCGGACCGCCGGCTGTCCGGTACGAACCCGGCACAGCACGCAGGTCCGGCCCCGGAACGGGACAACAACGCTTCCGCGGTATGTAACACCGCACGAAACGAGGAGAGATCATGTCCGAGCGGGTTTACGTCGCCGGTGTCGGGATGACCAAATTCGAGAAGATCCAGTCCCGCGACTGGACCTACCCGGAGATGGTCGCCGAAGCGGTGGGCCAAGCGCTCACCGACGCCGGAGTGAACTACGACCAGGTGCAGCGCGCCGCCGTCGGCTACGTGTTCCAGCCGTCCACGGCCGGTCAGCGAGCGCTCTACGATATCGGGCTCACCGGTATCCCCATGGTGAACGTCAACAACAACTGCGCCACCGGGTCGACGGCGCTGGTCCTCGCCCGGGAATGGGTGCAGGCCGGGCTGGCCGATATCGTGCTCGCCGTCGGGTTCGAGCAGATGACCAAACAGGCGATGGCAGGGGACGGCTCGGTCCCCAAGGTCACCACGGTCGACCGGCATATGGGCGCCTTGAAAGCCGCCGCCGGTTTCAGTGCCGCACCGATGACAGCGCAGTTCTTCGGCGCCGCCGCAGGCGAGCATATGAAGCGGTACGGGACGACGCGCGAACAGCTCGCCCGGGTCGCGGTGAAGAACCACGAACACTCCACCCGCAACCCGAAAGCCCAGTTCCAGGACGCCTACACCCTCGACCAGGTACTGAACGACAAACTGGTCTCCGATCCGCTCACCCGCTCGCAGTGCTCCCCCATGTCCGACGGCGCGGGCGCGGCGGTGCTGGTCAGCGAACGTTTCGTCCGCGAACACGGCCTCGACCGGGCGGTACCGATCCTCGCGCAGGAGCTGGTCACCGATACCGGCGCCTCCTTCGAGTCGGATTCGATGATCGACGTGGTGGGCGCGCCCATGGCCCGGATCGCCGGGCAGCGGGTACTCGAGAGCGCCGGGGTGGGGATCGACGATATCGACGTCCTGGAGCTGCACGACTGCTTCTCGATCAACGAACTGCTCACCTACGAGGCGCTCGGAATGTGCGGTGAAGGTGAATCGGGCGAGCTCGTCGCCTCGGGCGCCACCACCTACGGCGGGCGCTGGGTGGTGAATCCATCGGGCGGGCTCATCTCCAAGGGACATCCGCTCGGCGCGACCGGGCTGGCGCAGTGCACCGAACTGGTCACCCAGGTGCGGGGCGGCGCGGGCGACCGGCAAGTGGAAGGCGCGCGGCTGGGGTTGGCGCACAACCTCGGACTCGGTGGCGCCTGTGTGGTGACCCTCTACGGCGCGCCCGGCGCGGTCTCCTAGAGTTTCGATCATGACGCGGAGCCGGGTGCGGACCGGCCGGGAGGCACGCCCGGAGGCCGCACCCTCGCGCGCCCACCGGGAAACCGCAGCGCAGCCGGATCGGGGCGGGAATTCCACCGGCCCGGATCCGGACCTGCCGACCGATCAGCGCCTCGTCCTCGCCGCGGAACGGCTGTTCGCCGAACGCGGGATCGACGCGGTCTCGCTCCGTTCGGTGATGGCGGAGGCCGGCGCGAACGTCGCCTCGGTCCACTACCATTTCGGCTCCAAGGATGCCCTGGTCGAAGCGCTGATCAGCCGACGCAGCGAACAGCTGCACGCCCGCCGCGCCGAATTGCTCGACGCGGTCGAGAAATCCGGCACACCCGACGCCCGCGCCCTCGCCGACGCCTTCGTCCGCCCGGTCGGCGAACTGGCGGCCGCCGGCGGCACCCCGTGGATCCGCCTGGTCGCAGGCATCATGAGCGGTAACCACCCCGCCCTGACCAGGCTGACCGAAGGTTTCGCCCCGCAGGCCCGCCGCTTCAACACCCTGCTCCAGCAGATCGACCCGGACACCGCCCCGCACACCATTCGCTTCCGCCTCACCCAGGCCATGAACCTGACCTTCCAAACCCTCGGCGATTCCGAGGGCTTGCGCGGCATGCTCGAGCTGAGCGGAACGCGCCTCTCCCCAGACGAACTGCTGACCGAGCTGGTCGACACCGTCACCGCAATTCTGACGGGACCACCCGGCCGGTAACCGTGGCCCTGCGGCGGATCTGCCGCGCCCGGACCACGGACAGAGCAACCGCGACGAGGAATATCACCAGTCCCCACCAGATGTTTGTTCTGGTGACATTGAGGCCCATGCCCGCCACACCGAGTGTCCGGCCACCGTCGTGCCCGCTGAGCACGGCCGCGCAGACGATCGCGATGAAGCCGAGGACGATGAGTGCCGCCACAGAGCGGAGGACAATCGTCGCCCGAGTTCGTTGCCGGCTCGGTGGCAGGTTGGTGAGGCGGTAAAGGACGAGCGCGGCAATGGGAAGCTGAAGAATCCACACCAGCGTACGAAACCGTCCGTCGTACCAGACGTTGGTGCCGTAGAGCAGTGTATGCCACACGCTCAGCGCATAGACGACGATGATCGAAGCATGCAGAGCCCGCCAGATGGCGGGGCGCAACCAGCGGCGGGAATAGAAGGCCAGGCCGAGCGGTATGGCCAGGTAGAGCGCCAGCAGCCCGATGAAAATGGCAACCTTACCCGTTCCGCTGGGGTAGGCCGAGGGGACGAAGGTGTCGACGAATGCACGCCACACCGATTCGGCGGTCCCCGCGGTAGCGGAGTAGTCACGGACGAATTCGGCGAACAGCCAGGCGGCGTGGACGAACATCAACCCGATGGTCGTCAAACTCGTGGCGCGATGCCATTTTTCGATACTGTGCTGCGGTACCGGTAGCCACCTCGGGCTGTGACTGCTGCGCAGCAAGCCGAGAACGACAGTGATCCACGCCCAGAGCAGGCCCGTCCAGCCGAAGGCCTGGCACATCCAGTACATCCAGTACCTTCCGGGGTCTGCCAAATCGGGCATGACGGCAATGGTCGGAGAGGTACCGTCGGCGACGCGGTAGTAGAGCCATCCGAACACCGCCAGGGTGACAAGCAGGGCGATGGTGGCGTCGAGGCGGGCGGTGCGCAGATCCGCGCGAAGTTGCTGCGTATCGAATTTCGTGCGTGTTCTGACAGTAGTCATCGATGACTCGTATTCCTTGAATCGACCCGGACTCTCGGCGAGACGCGGGCGCGGTGAGCCGCGAGCTTGCTCGCTTCACCGGATGTGCGGAGGCGTCACAGCCAGATCAGTGGACGGGGCTGCAACGTGGGGCCGATGCGCCTGTTCCCTCGCGGCGCACTATCGGCGCACGCGGGCAGATACGGCGATCGAGATCACCCACCGGTTATGGGTGGCGCCCGCGTTCCGCCGTACGCTATCCGCAATCCACGAGCAGTCGCGCCGGTGAGCGGGCAGGCCGCGGCCAGTACCCAGGCGCTGTTCGCCTCCGTACGCCATGGCAGCAACCAGCCGGCCAGCCGTTCGACGACGAACCCGAAAGCCGCCTGCACAGTCCGCTCGGCGCTCAACAGCATGGCGGCGGCCGCCAGGGCAGCCACGATATGACCGGCCGACATGGTAGGTGACGGCAGCAACGCTGCCCCCGCGCTGTGGCCGTGTCCCACGGTCAGCACGATGTGACCGAGAGCTTGGCCCGCGACGAGTAGCCCGGCCACCGTGCCCGCACGGCGCTCACGCACCTGCCGGCTTGTCACTGCCAGAACCGGCAGCAGGGAGGCGACGGCCAGCGACACCAGCATGCTCACCGATATGTCCACCGGACCGCCACCGAGCCCATGGCCTGCCAGGCTCGCGGCGCCGGAGAACAATCCGACGAAGGCGCCACGCAGCCGAGCCAGCAGTCGGAGACCCGGGGTCACGAGACAACCGTACCGTTACGTCACGCGGTTCGTAGCGGCCGGCGTTATACGGTCGGCCCTGGTTGCTGCCGCCTGCACGGGGCCCGCGGTCCGGCGGCGCAGCACGCTCCAGACCGTACCTGTCCTGCGGCGAACTACTCGCGGGTCTTTTCGATACGGTCATCGCCACCCTCACCGGCCGCCCCAACCGCTGAACTGATCGCCAACAGCGGTACACGACCGCGTGTACACTCGACTTATGGACGACCAGCTGAGCATCCGCGAGGCTCGCGCACAGTTGCCCTCCGTGGTGAACGCCGCGAGCAGCGACGGACATGTCACAGTGATAACGCGCGGCGGCGAGCCGGCAGCCGCCGTCATCCCATTGTTCATGCTTGCCAAACTCGAGGAATGGGAAGACGAACAGCTCGGACGCATGGCTGACGAAGCGCTCGCCGAAGGCGGTGAACCCGAGCGCATCACGCTCGGTCAGATGATGGACGAGGTCCTTGCCTCCGGCAACGACGCCGTCGCGTGAAGTACGAGTTCATCTGGACTCCTGCTGCGCGGCGCGCACTCCGGTCGATCCCGCAAGAGGATGCCTTACGCCTGCTGATCGCCCTGACTCTGTTGGGCGACGACCCCTACCGCCGCGATGGTGTGGACGTCAAGGCACTCACCGGCCGGAGCGGGTTCCGGTTACGAATGGGCAATTACCGTCTCGTTTATGAAGTCGATGACGGCAAACTGATCGTTTTGGTTGTATCCGCCGGGCACCGCCGAGATATCTACGACCGCTGATGTTCTTGGAATTCATCGCGGCGAGGACGGGGCTGTCCGCCCCATCCTCGCCGCTTGAAGCCGCTGAGTTCCGGAAGTTTCTCGCGGGTCCGCTCGGTCAGGGCACTGCGCAGCCCGTGCCCGCGTTGAGTCCGGAGCCGACCTCAATGGGTGCGCTGGTTACTGTGACGCCGCCTTGTTCGGCGCTGATGAAATGCGTTCCCGGGTTCGGAGGGGTCCATGTCGTCGAGGCGACGATGCCGTTCGGCGTCACAACCGCCGGATTGAAGCCGACCATGACGTTGTTGTCGAAGAAGGTCACCGGCTCCGTGGTGTTGTCGACCGCGGCCCGCACCTGATAGGTGCATGTGGTGCCGAAGGGCGTGCTGATGCCCATGCTCCGGCCCGGGTCGGCGCCGACGTTCTGCGGTACCGCGCCGGCGCCGGGGGCCGCCAGGACGAGTGCGGTGGCGACGGCGCCGAGGCCGGTGACGGCGGCCGCGGACCGGCGGGTTCGGTGGCTGATGCGGGAACTGCTGTCGGAGTGGGTCGTAGTCATCGTTGATCACATCCCAACTGGTTCCATCGTGCGGACCCGGATGGCCCGCTCGCGAGCTGTTTTCGTGGAACTTGTCCAGCGTTTCAGTGCTGCGATGGTCGTTGTCGACGGCGCTCAACCGCGGTACCCAGTTTATCCCCCGATACACCGCCCGGTTCCAACGGATGGACGGCATCGGTGTGATAACGGCCCGGATCTGCGGCCCGGGCGCATCGCTCAGCGGCCGGCCCCGTATCGACTGCCCTCGAATGGTTCGAAACGCACACCCCACCCGCGATCAGGTGGGGTGTGCGTTCCGCCGGGTCGTCAAAGGAATTCCGCACTCCCCCGATGCGGTCCTACAAACCGGGGAATTTCTCGGACGTGCCGAGGTCGACGGGCAGGGCGACTCCGGTGATGCCCCGGCCGGTATCGCCGACCAGATACAGGACGGCGTCGGCGACCGCCTCGGCTTCGAGCCAGGGTTGCGGCAGCAGGTTGAGCTTCTGCATGATCTCCGCGGTGTCCTCGAGTACCGGGTTCTCGAGGTCCGGGCGGAATCCGCGGACCATCGGCTCGTTATCGATCATGGTGGTCCGGATGTTCCCGGGATGCACCGAGTTCACGCGGATATTCGCCCAGGCCAGTTCGTTGGCCAGCGATTTGGCCAGACCGCGTACAGCGTGTTTGGCGGCGACGTAGTGCGCGATCCCCGGGACCCCGCGCAGCCCGGCCATCGAGCTGATCAACACGATGGAGCCACCCCGGTTACCGGCGATGAGATGCGGCACAGCGACTTTGGTGGTCTGCCACACGCCGGTGGCATTGATGTCCATCATCTCGCGGAATTCGTCCGGGCTGAGCTCCCAGGACGCTTTCGGTGATGCGGCGACACCCGCGTTGGCGACGACGATGTCCAGGCGGCCGAAACGCTCGACACCGACGTCCACGGCCTGCTGCAGCGGCTCCAGATCACGGGTGTCCGCCACCGCCGTGACGACGCCCCGGCCCTCGGCCTCGACCAGCTTCGCGGTTTCGGCGAGATCGGCTTCGGTCGCCATCTCGTACCCGGCGGTCGCGACCGGTGCGCAGCGATCGACGGCGATGATATCGGCGCCCTCCGACGCCATTTTCACGGCATGCGCGCGACCTTGGCCGCGCGCGGCACCGGTAATGAACGCAACCTGGCCGGTGAGCTTGCCCATGGTTTTCCTCTGTTCGTCGAAACTGCTCGTCACCCCGGCAACGCCGAGCGACAACCGATACGGTGCGGCGCAATGCCATTGCTTGCCGGCCCCGGCCGGAAATCGGTTGTGGACGGCAACTACCGCTCGTCCATCACGGCCGGCCGCCGATCGGGGCCGGCCGTGGTGGTTACGAGTGGTGGTCGCCGGCCAGATTCAGTTGACTTGCCGGCCTTCGCCCCAGTACTGGGCGCGCAGCGCCTTCTTGTCCGGCTTACCGAGCGGGCTGAGCGGGATGCTGTCGGCGAAATCGACCGTCTTGGGCGTGTAGACCGCGCCCTTACGGTCCTTCACCAGGGCCTGCAGTTCCTCGACCCCCACCGACTGCCCATTGCGTAGCACCACCACCGCCTTGACGGCTTCGCCCCATTTCTCGTCGGGCACACCGATCACCGCGGCCGCGCTCACCGCGGGATGAGCGGACAGGACGTCCTCGACCTCACGCGGATAGACATTGAACCCGCCGGACACAATCATGTCCTTCTTGCGGTCGACGATGTAGAGGAATCCCTCCTCGTCCTGGCGGGCGATATCGCCGGTGTGCAGCCAGCCGAATTCCGTTGCCTCGGCGGTCTGTTCGGGTTTGTTGAGGTAGCCGTTCATCACCAGCGGGCCGCGGACACACACCTCGCCCGGTTCGCCCTGGGGAACCTCGTTGCCCTTCTCGTCGAGCAGCGCGACATTGAGCCACGGGACCGGCCGGCCGCAGCTGGCGAGGCGTTCCGGTTTGGTCAGGTCGTGGTCGGCGCGGCGCAGCACCGAGATGGTCATCGGGCTCTCGGCCTGGCCGTAGAACTGGAAGAAGATGGGGCCGAATTTCTCGACGGCCTCGGCCAGCCGGGTCGGCGAGATCGCGGAGGCGCCGTAGAACACGGTCTGCAGACTGGACAGATCGTATTTATCCAGGTCGGGGCTGTCGAGCAGCGCGTACAGCATGGTCGGCACCAGCATGGTCGCGGTGATCTTGTACTTCTCGATCGCCTCGAGGACCTTGGTGGGGTGGAAGTAGGGCAGCACCACGATGGAGCCACCCTGCTGTGCCGTGGGATTCCAGAACGCGGCGCCGGCATGACTCAGCGGGGTGCACACCAGGAAGCGGACCTCGTCCGGCCATTCCCATTCGGTCATCTGGATGCGCAGCATGGTGGCGCTGCCGCGGAAACTCATCTCGACACCCTTGGGTTTGCCCGTGGTGCCGCCGGTGTAGGCCAGGCTCATGGTCGCATTGGGATCGACCTCGGGCGGATTCAGCCGGTCGGGAGTGAACCCGGCGGCCAGCTCGATGAGGTCGGTGCCGGATTCGGAGGGGCCGAACGAGAACAAGTTCTGCAGGCCGGGCACTTTCTCGCGCAACTGCGCGGCGCGCTCGTCGAAACCGGCAGGGTCGAAGATGAGGGTTTGCACACCCGCGTCCTCGAGAACATAGGCGTGATCGTCGAGGGATCCCATCGGATGCAGCGCCATCGCCCGCGACCCGTTCACGTTGTTCGCGCCCTGGGCGAAGATGACCTCCGGCCGGTTGGCCGACAGCACGGCCACCGGTGAGCCCACGCCGAGCCCGGCCGAGGCCAGTGCCTGCGCGAACCGGCTGATCTGATCCCGCACGTCGCGGTAGGTGAGCGTGGCGTCGTCGATATGGACCGCGGTGCGGTCGGCATAGCGTTCGAGGGCCTTGCCCAGCAGGTCCACCGCGAGGGGCTCGCGGTGCAGCAGGTCGGTGTCGTCGACGTGCGGTTCAGTGTTCATTCGTCTGCCTTTCGGGCCTGCTCGCACGAGCGGCCCCGCGAAGTTGACCGGCGCTCCGGCGTGATCCCAACCGCCGGCGCCCTACAGGGTGCCGCGACCCGAAACCGTCCACCGGGGCTCACAAACCGGGAAAACTATAACACGTTCTACTTTGCCCTATCGAGGAATCGGCGCCCCCGGGAGTCCCTCACACTTGCCTCCACTAAAGGGGATATCTACTATCCCCTTTATGAAGATGGGCGAGGGCGTCGAATGGAGCCTGCACTGCTGCGTGACCCTGACCTGGACCGAGGAGCGCTGGCCGGTGCCGATCGCACGCCTGGCCGCCTGGTTCGACCTGCCCGTGGAATACCTGAAGAAACGCCTACAGGCTCTGGTCCGCGCCGGCATCCTCATCTCGACCCCCGGTGTCCGAGGCGGATTCGGCCTGGCCCGGCCGCCGGAACAGATCACACTGCTCGACGTGGTGACCGCCATCGAAGGCGGTACCGACCCGTTCCGCTGCACCGAGATCCGGCAGCGGGGGCACAGCGGGCGCACCGCAACGACCGATTTCGCCCACCAGTGCGGTATCGCAGCGGCCATGCGCCGCGCGGAACTGGCCTGGCGACGCGAGCTGGCAGCGCAGACCATTGCCGATCTCGCCGCCGCGGCACCGGCGGGTTCCGCGGAACGCACCCGTCGCGAGATCGCCACCGCAGGTACCTGACCGCTCCGGGCTCCGGAGACTTTTCGATCCTTCCACCGAACAGGAGGCAAACATGCCCGGAATCATCGTGGTGGGTGGCGGTTTCGCCGGTGTGTGGAGCGCAGCGGGCGCGGTGCGACTGGCACGCGAGACAAGGCGCGAACTATCGGTCACCCTGATCTCTCCCGGCGACGATCTGGTGATCCGCCCTCGCCTGTACCAGTCCGCACCCGAACGGATGCGGGTCTCGCTGGACCGGATCCTCGGGCCTGCCGGAGTGCGCCGCATCGCGGCCACGGTGACCGGAATCGATACCACCGGACAGACCGTGACCACCACCGACAGGAATGGACTCAGCGCCGAACTCCACTACGACCGTCTGATACTCGCCACGGGAAGTGAACTCGTCCGCCCGGACGTACCCGGCGCCGACCTGCTGTTCGACGTGGACACGCTGCCCGCGGCCACAGAGCTGGACATTCATCTGAACCGGTTGCCCGATCTGCCGCCCGGCGCGGGCAGGTTCACCGCCGTCGTGGTCGGTGCGGGATTCACCGGCCTGGAGATCGCCACCGAACTGATGGACCGGCTCGGCGCCGTCGCAGCGACCCACGCACCCGGCGCGAAGGCCCGGGTGGTGCTGGTCGAGCGGGCGAACACCCTCGGGCCGGAACTCGGCCCCGGCCCGCGCCGGGAGATCACCGACGCCCTGGCCGTCCTCGGTGTGGAATACCGACTCGGGGTGAGCGTGGCCGCGGTGGAACCGGACCAGGTCGCGTTGTCCGACGGCACGCAGTTCGCCACGCATACCGTGATCTGGACAGCGGGGGTCCGTGCCAATGGGCTCACCGCCGGAATCCCGGGGGTCCGCGATCGGCTCGGCCGCCTCGAAGTGGACGCGAATCTGGCGGTCACCGATGTACCGGCGGTCTACGCGGCCGGCGATACCGCCGCCGCGGCGGCCGACCCGGGACACCGGGTCATGCAGTGTTGCCAGCACGCCCTGCAACTGGGCAAGTTCGCGGGCCACAACGCTGCCGCCGATCTCCTGGGGCTCCCCGCGGTACCGTTCTCCGCGACCCCGTACGTCACCTGCCTCGATCTGGGCTCGTACGGGGCGGTGTTCACCGACGGGTGGGACCGCCGCGTCGTGGCGACCGGGGCTGTCGCCAAGGAACGCAAGCGCAAGGTGAACGAACTGTGGATCTACCCGCCCACCGACGACGCGGACGAACTCCTGCGACAGGCCGACTACCGGTTCTCGGTCCGGCAGATCCGAGAACCCGCCGTATGAGCAACCACCGGAAACTGTCGCAGGCCATGACATTGTCGTCGTGGCCGATCGCAGGCGGTGTCAGCGGCCCGGGATGCCGAGACGACGGGCAGATCCGAGGCCGGCCGTCTTGTTCGCGCCGGTAGCGGCTATCGACGTTCCGGTGCGGGGCATCAGGAGACCGGGGCGTCCGACAGCGGTTTCTGTCGAGGCCGGTCGCCGCCGGCTGGGGGCGAATGTCGCGCCACGGCCTGCCGGACCGGGACGGCGGCGCCGATCATCCAGCAGGAGCCAGTTCTTTATCGGTCACGTCGGCTGCCACACGTGCGGGCAGATGCGTACGTGAATGGCACAGGATCATCGCGGTACCCGACAACGCCACCAGTACCAGGCCACCGAGCAGCACGGGGTAACCGGCAACCGAGTTCAGCAGGCTCAACAACGACGGCAGCAGGAATCCGAGATAGGCGAGGGCGTAGTAGGCACCGGTGAGGGCCGCAAGTTCGTGCGGCGCCGCCAGCCGTTGCAGTTCCAGCAGGCCCGAAACCAGCGCGATCCCGTACGCACAACCCAGCGCGATCGCGGCGACCAGCGCCAGCGCCGGTGACCGGACGATGGCGGCGAACATGCTGACCAGCAGGCCCAGGGGCATCAGCATCATCGAAACGAGCACCGCGCGGGCGCTGCTGGTGCGGTCGAGCCGTTTCGCCAGCGGTTGCACCAGGGTGCCCGCAACCAGCGTGCCGACGGTCAAGGCAGTCGAATACAGCAGGCTCCACCGGCCCACCCGATCACCGACGAGCTGCGGCATGATCGCATACGCCACTGCCGCCGACCCGAAGATCCACGGTGCCATCGGCATGATCACCCGGCGGAAACGCGGATGGCGCAAGCCGCCGAACTGGCCGCGGGTGGGACTTCCGAGGGGCCGCGTCTCCGGCGCCCGGAACAGGAACGGCAGGATCGCGAGCGTGAGCAGCGCGTGCACGAGATAGGGGGTGACCATGGGCGCCGGCCCCCATTGCGCGAGCCCGCCGGCGACCGCCGCGCCCAGCGCGAAACCCGCGGTGAGGCAGAGTGCGGCCCAGCGGGCGCCGGTGCCCGGGTCAGCACCGCTGCGGAAGCACAGTTCGGTGGCCCAGGTCGTCCCCACTGCCATTGCCACCGCCACCCCGAACCCGGTGACCAGCCGGCCGGCCGCGATCCAGCCGACCCCGAACGTACCGGCCGCCAGCAGCAGACTCGCGATGAGGGACGCCAGCACCCCGGCGAGCGCGACCGGACGGCGGCCGAAGCGCCCCGCTGACGTTCCCGCCAGCAGTAGGCCGGGAACCAGACCGACGACATAGGCGCCGAGCAGCGCGTTCACGGTGAGTGCCGAGTAACCGGCGTCCCGGTACATCACCAGCAGGGGGGTGAACTGATTACCGCCCCACGCACAGACGAAAATCGCGGCCAGAACCGCCGTTATGGATCCGTTCCTCATCGCCGATGGGTTCCGTCCAGGTGGGCCCGTAGCGCGGTGGTGAATGCGGCGGTATCCCCGGATTCGATGATCTCGATCAGTTCACCGTGCTCACGCAGGACGACCTGGATATGGTCGGGCACCGGCCCCAGTGCGGCCACGTTCATCCGCCGCTGCCGGTCGGCCAGCCCGGTGTAGAAGCGGATCAGCAAGGCGTTACCGCCCGCCTCGACCAGGGTGCGGTGGAACCGTTCGTCGGCGTCCGCGAAGGAATGCAGGTCCGCGTTTTCCGCCCGTTCGTGTTGGACCTCGAGCGCGGCCCGCAGTTGTTCCACGGCCGCCGGTATCCGCTGCGGGGTGCGCAGCAGCCGGCGGACCGCGGCACTCTCCACGGCCTCCCGGGCGTCCAGTACATCCTCGGCCTCGCCCGGCGGGACGGGCGCCACGATGGCGCCGCGCTTCGGCACCAGCGTCAGCAGCTCCTCGGCCTGCAACCGGACGAAGGCCTCACGCACCGGGGTGCGGCTCAGGCCCAGCCGGCCGGCGATCTCGGTTTCGCTGAACAGGTGGCCGCCCGGGAGTTCGCCGGAGAGCACCAGTTCCTTGGTGAGCTGGTAGGCGCGATCGGCGGCGCTCGTCGCGGACTGGGCGGGGTCGGAATCGGTCGGCACCCCGCAACTCTACCGATAGATACAAGCTTGCATGCAAGCATGTACCCCAATTCACTACCTCAGGTTCGGCCTCATGACGGGCGTCACCGGCGCACCCGGGGCGGGCGCGCCTGATCGAAACGCCGGTATGAGCACTCGGTAACGTCGGAATCCGGTACGACCCAGCGGCGAGAACGGACAAACACGTGCACGAGGCCTTCTACCTGCCCGACCCGGCGGACCCGCAGCGGTTCGTATCCACCGAACTCACCCGCGGCCCGTGGTCCCCCGACGCCCAGCACGCCGGACCGCCGTCCGCCCTGCTCGGGCACGTGATCGAACGATGCGAACCCCGGGCCGGCTTCCAGGTGGGGCGGGTCGCGGTGGAAATCCTCGGCCCGGTCCCGCTGGCGCCGCTCACCGCGGAGGCCCGGGTGGTGCGGCCGGGCCGAAGTGTCGAGCTGATCGAGGCCACCCTGTCCACCGACCGCGGGCCGGTGATGCGGGCCAACGCCTGGCGGTTCAGACTCGCGGATCCGGATCTGGACCTCCCCACCCGGTTCCTGCCCAGCGGCTCCCGGCCCGGCCCCGAGCAGGCCCCCGAACCGGAGCGGTTCCCCTCCACGCAGCCGGTGGGTTTCCACACCGGTATCGAATACCGTTTCGCCGCCGGCTCATTTTCGGAACCCGGACCGGCGGTGTGCTGGATCCGGCTGAAGTATCCGATCGTCGCGGGCACCACGCCGAGCCCGCTGGAACGCACGCTCGCCGCCGCCGATTCCGGTAACGGGGTCAGTTCGGTCCTGGATTGGAACAACTACCTGTTCATCAACACCGATCTGACGGTCACCCTGCACCGGCAGCCGGTCGGCGAGTGGGTGTGCCTGGACGCGGTCACCCACCCGCAGCCGCACGGGATCGGCCTGGCCGAATCGGCGCTCTTCGATGAGAAGGGCCCGCTGGGCCGCAGCACTCAGACACTGTTCCTCGGTCCCCGCTGACCCCATGCAGAACGCCCCGCGGAACAACCGGCGCGGGGCCCCCTCGGCCCTACCCCACAGGGCGCGGCAGGCACAAGCCCGCACCACAAACCCGCGCTACGCCGGTCCACAGGATGCCCTGAGGAATACACCCGGTGGTCCGAGGAACTCGCCGGGCAATACGCCACCGATCAGGCTCCAGGCATCCACCCCGGTGAAATCCGGCCGGAAATTCCCACAGCACGCTTTTCGCCTCCGGATCGATGCTCCGGTCCCCGATCAACCTCGACGGCTGCCCCGAGCCCCTTCTCGGTTCCCGAACCCGACGAACCTGTCAGCGGCACCCCCAGCAAGCCGCCGAACAACTTCTCGACGGACTGGCCGCCGAACTCGGCACCCCCGATACCGCGACCCTGGCCGCCCTCCGCACAATGCTCACCGCATACCGAAACCGCCGATACGGTGCGTACCGCAATGACCGAACGGCAACGGCAGGCGGCCCGGCATCTGGACCCCGACGACGCGGACCTGCGCGCGGGCCTGATCGGGGCCCTCACGATCGGAGTCGTGATCAGCCGCCACCTCCTCGGCCTGGACGCCGTCCGTGACGCGACCCCCGCACGCATCATCGAACTCCTCCGCCCGGCCGTCCACGACATAGCCCACGGAGCCGCCGACGACGAACTGCGGGCATGAAGCCCCCGCCACGAGGAGCAGTAGCCGCCGAGGCTGCGGTTCGTTGGCCAGATCACGCGCCGGCCAGAAGACAGGGCGATCGCCGAAGCCCGAGAAAACCGCGGACCACACCGCAAGAGGCCGCCGGAGAGACCGTGTTGGTCCCCTCCGGCGACCCCGGCGAATCAGACGGCCTGTTTCTCGGATTCCCGCTCGGCCACCATCGTCAACGCGATATCGACGATCATGTCCTCCTGGCCGCCCACGAGCCGCCGGCGCCCGGCTTCCATGAGCAGGGTGCGCACATCGATCCCGTAGCGTTCGCTCGCCGCTTCCGCATGCCGCAGGAAGCTGGAGTAGACACCGGCGTAACCGAGGGTGAGGGTTTCGCGGTCCACCCGCACCGGCCGGTCCTGCAACGGCCGCACCAGATCGTCGGCGGCGTCCTGGAGGGCGAACACATCGCAGCCGTGCTTCCAGCCGAGCACATCGGCGACCGCCACGAACGCTTCGATCGGAGTGTTGCCCGCGCCCGCACCGTGGCCGGCCAGCGAGGCATCGACCCGGGTGACGCCGTTCTCGACCGCCACCACCGAGTTGGCCACCGACAGTGACAGATTCTCGTGTGCGTGGATACCGAGCTCGGTGTTCGGATCGAGCACATCGCGGTAGGCATGGATCCGGTCGCGCACGCCGTTCATGGTGAGACGGCCACCGGAATCGGTGACGTAGACGCAGTGCGCACCGTAGCTCTCCATGAGTTTCGCCTGCTCGGCGAGCTGAGCCGGTTCGGCCATATGGCTCATCATCAGGAAGCCCGAAACGTCCATACCGATCTCGCGGGCGGTCGCGATGTGCTGGGCGGCGACATCGGCCTCGGTGCAATGGGTCGCGACCCGCACCGACCGTACGCCCAGACCCCAGGCGCGCCGCAGATCCTCGGCGGTGCCGACACCGGGCAGCAGCAGGCTGGTCAACCGGGCATTCTCGATATTCGCGGCGGCGGCCTCGAGCCAGGTCCAGTCGCTGTGCGAACCCGGCCCGTAGTTCACCGAACCCCCGGCCAGCCCGTCGCCGTGCGCGACCTCGATCGCGTCGACACCGGCGGCGTCGAGCGCGGCCACGATCTTGCCTACGTTCTCCGGGGTGATGCGGTGACGAATGGCGTGCATCCCGTCGCGCAGGGTCACATCCTGAACGAAAACCGAGGTCGTCGATTCCGTAGAGCTCATCGTGCACTCTCTTTCTGCTGGCTGTTCTGCGCGATCCGCTCCGCGACCTGCAGACCGGCCGAAGTCATGATGTCGAGGTTGCCGGCGTAGGCGGGCAGGTAATGGGCCGCGCCCTCGACCTCGAGGAACACCGACACACGATGGGTCGGGAACAGGGCGTTGTCCTTGGCGAGCAGGGTGTGCACCGGCTGATCCTGCGGGATCGGGTCGATCTGCACTTCCTGCTTGAGCCGGTAGCCCGGCACATAGGCCGCGACATCGTCGACCATCTTCACCACCGACGCCTTGATCTGCGCGTGGGAATCCTCGTCGGGGGCGTTGACCAGGCAGAACACCGTATCGCGCATGATCAGCGGCGGTTCGGCCGGATTCAGGATGATCACTGCTTTACCGCGTTCCGCACCGCCCACGGTTTCGATGGCGTGTGCGGTGGTCTCGGTGAACTCGTCGATATTGGCGCGCGTCCCCGGACCGGCGGATTTCGAGGCAATGGACGCCACGATCTCCGCGTAGGGCACCGGCACGACCCGCGAAACCGCGGCCACGATCGGGATCGTGGCCTGGCCACCGCAGGTCACCATGTTCACGTTCTGCGCCCCGAGATGCTCCTCGAGGTTCACCGGCGGCACCACGAACGGGCCGATCGCGGCGGGTGTCAGATCGATCAGGCGTTTGCCGAGCGGCGCGAGCCGGGCGTGGTTCTGCTCGTGCGCCTTCGCCGAGGTGGCGTCGAAGACGATCTCGATCTCGTCGAAATTCGGCAACGCTATCAAGCCTTCGACACCCTCATGGGTCGTCGGGACCTTCATGCGCGCGGCGCGGGCCAGGCCGTCGGACTCCGGGTCGATACCGACCATCGCGCCCATTTCCAGGAACCGGGAATGCCGCATGACCTTGATCATCAGATCGGTGCCGATATTGCCCGACCCGATGATCGCGACCTTGGTGCGTTTGTTGTTGTCACTCACTGGGAGACCTCCGAAGCGGTGGTGAAGGAAGCCGAAACCGTCCCGAGGCCGGAGATGGCGGCGGTAACGGTGGCACCGGGGTGCAGCGGCCGCATCGGGCCGAGCGCACCGGAGAGAATCACCTGTCCGGCGCGCAGCGGTTCACCGAAGGTGCGGGCCTGTTGCGCGAGCCAGGACAGGGCGTTGAGCGGGTCGCCGAGGCAGGCGGCGCCGTTACCGGTGGAGACCTCTTCCCCGTCGATGCTCATGCTCATGGTGACGTCGATGGGATCGAAGTCGTCGAGGGTGCGGCGCTCGGTGCCGAGCACATAGAGCCCGCTCGAGGCGTTGTCGGCGACGGTGTCGGCGAAGGAGATGTTCCAGTCGGTGATCCGGCTGTCCACGATCTCCAGCGCGGCCATCGCCTCGGCGACCGCGGCCCGGCACTGGGCGATATCCAGCGGCCCCTCCGCGAGATCGGCCCCAAGGAGAAAGGCGACCTCGGCCTCGGCCTTGGGTTGCAGCAGCCGGTCGATCGGGATCACATCGCCGTCGGTGTAGGCCATATCGGAGAAAAGCACCCCGAAATCGGGCTGGTCCACACCCAGCTGCTGCTGGACGGCCTGCGAGGTGGCGCCGATCTTGCGCCCGACCACCGTGACGCCCGCGGTGACCCGGGCGGCATTGAATCGCTCCTGGATCCGGTAGGCCGTGGCGACATCGTCGGGACTGATCAAACCCTCGCGCAGCGGCGCACAGGTCTTACGTGTCTCGGCTGCGGTGATCAGACGTTGCGCGGCGCGGGCGACGATGGACTCGTCGACACCCGATGCGCTGGTGTCCTCGACAGTGGTTGCCACCACTACCTCCGTTCTCCTCATCGTTGGTGGTCCCAGTGCACACCCCCGCGTCCCCGCTGAACAGCGAAACGGTCCACTGATTGGACCGTTTCGCCGCTGATCCACCGTGCTTCCGTCACGACCTGCTTATCAGTACTTCGGGAATGGCTGACCGGTCCCGGTGGTGATCAGTTGCCGCAGGCTTGTCTCGATGTAGAACTTCCAGCCGCGGGAGCATTCCTCGAAACATTCGGATTCTGCGGCGTTCAGGCCCTTGTGGGTGAAATGGAGGGTGGCGCCTTCCGGGGTTCCGGTGCTGTCGAAGACGACCTCGGTACCGGTCCATTCATCCTGGTCGTCGACGAAGGTGAGATATGAATCCACGACGTGCCAGACGACCCGCTCGCCCGGTACGACCTCGGTGAGGTGGAATCGGCTGAACCGGATCCCTTCCTTCTTCTCCCGGGCTGTCTCACCCGGGTTGTTGCCCCACCGACGAAGCAGGCAGCCCGGGATCGACAGTGCCCGGAACTTTTCTCCGGACATTTCGGCGGATACGAACGACCGGTCATAAACTGCGCAGCCGATCGGTCAGGTAACGACGTTCAGCGTCGGTCGGCGCCAGCGCCAGCGCTTGTTCGTACGCCGCTGCGGCTTCGGCCCGGCGGCCGGACCGGCGGAGTAGATCGGCACGGGCCGCGGGCAGCACGTAGTACCCCGCGAGCCCGCCGGACTCGGTCAGCTCATCGATACGGGCCAAACCGGCCGGGATACCGTCGGCCATGGCGATCGCCACGGCGCGGTTGAGCTCCACCACCGGTGAGGGAGCCATGCGCGCGAGCTCCGCGTACAGGATCGCGATCTGCGGCCAGTCCGTGGCGGCGGCGTCGGGCGCGGTGGCGTGACACGCGGCGATCGCGGCCTGAACCTGATAGGGGCCGGGCCGGCGCATCGCCAGTGCATCGTCGAGGATCGCCACACCTTCGGCGATCAGCGCACCGTTCCATCGGGAGCGATCCTGGTCCTCGAGTGTGACCAGCACACCACCTTCGGACCGATGAGCCCGGCACCCCGCCGGGCGACATCCGCCGCCCGCCTCTGGTGGGCCGGGTCCGCTGCGATCTCCTCGTTGGTCGGCGACACCGATTCGTCGTCGCAGATCAGCAGGACATATTTCATTGCCCCAATATGCCCGACAGCTACGACACATACCGCGAGCGCCACGAAAAGGCCCGGTACCGCAGTCCTTGTCGCCGGCCGGCGCACCGAGACCGATTCGGTGCGGATCGTCGCGCCGACGCTGCCCCCGATGACACGCCATCGTACTGCACCGCAGCTCAGCGGTAAGATGGTCCACTGAACGGACCACCTGTGAGAAAGAGCGCCATGCCGCAACATCAGCTCGACGACCGATCTGTCCTGGGCCGCGCACTACTGATCCTGGAGGCATTCGGTGTCGAGGATCAGGCCGTCGGACTGTCCGAACTCACCCGGCGCACCGGCCTGCCCAAAGCGACCGTGCACCGGATGAGCCGCGATCTGGTCGCGGCCCGTCTGCTCAGCGCCTCCCCCGACGGCTACCGCCTCGGCCGCGGCCTGTTCGAACTCGGGATGCGCGCGGCCACCGAACGTACCCTGCTCGAGGTCGCGATTCCCTTCCTCCAGGACCTGTTCACCCGGACCAGCGAAACCGTGCACCTCGGCGTCCGCGACGGTGACGAAGTCGTCTACATCAGCAAGATCGGCGGCCACCGTCAGGCCCGCTCCCCCTCCCGGATCGGCGGCCGGATGCCGCTGTACTGCACCGCAATCGGCAAATCACTGCTCGCCCATTCCGGCCCCGAAACGATCGACCGCATTCTCACCGGTCCACTGATCCGCCGCACCCCGCGCACCGTGGTGGCCCCGGGCCTGCTGCGCGCCCAGCTGGCGCAGGCCGTGGAATCCGGGGTCACCTTCGAACACGAGGAATCGACCATCGGCATCGCCTGCGTCGCCGCGCCCATCCTCGACGGCAGCGAACAGCCACCCGCGGCGATCTCGGTCACCGGCCCCGTCACCCGGTTCCGCCCCGAAGCTCACGCATCGTCCGTCCAGGCAGCCGCCGCAGGTATCGCCTCTATCCTGGCCCGGCGCGCCCAAACCAACCCATGACGAACGGAACGCCAGACCATGTCCGCTGAACTACGGTGCTTCACCGTCCACGTCGATACGGGTCGATGGAGCCAAACCGTACTCACCACAGTGGACCTGCTCGTGCCACCCGGCCTCATCACCGCGCTGCTCGGCGGTCCCGGCGCCGGCAAGACGATGGTCGCGTACGCACTCACCGGCCATTTGCCCGGCACGGCACACAGCCGAGGAGAGGTGCTGATCGACGGCGAGGTCGTACCGGGTGACGGCTGGCCGGAATTGCGCGGGGGAACCGTCGGCTACATCCCGCAGGAGGGTGTTACTGCGTTCGACCCGGACAAGACCGTGGGCGCACAGCTGCGGGAACTGGAACAGCGCCACCGTGCATGGAGTGTGCACCAAGCATGCGCCGCGGCCCACTACCCGGAATACGCTGCAGACCTGCTGCCGCACGAGAATTCGGGCGGGCAGATCCAGCGAGCCGCACTCGCCGCCGCGCTGATCCCCGCACCGGCCGTTCTCATCGCGGACAGCCCCGCCGCCTCCCTCGACCGGGACACCGCCTATCACGTGTGGAAATCGCTATGCGACTACGCCGACTCCGGCGCCGCTGTCCTCGCCATCAGCAACGATGTACCGATGCTGATCGCCGGCGGATTCGCCGACCGGATGGTGATCATGCACGACGGCCGCATCCTGGCCGCCGGATCACCGGCACAACTGGCCGAATCGGACGACCCACACGTTCGGGCCCTCATCCGATCCGGTCTCTGAAACCTCTGCGGCCACCAACGCCTCGGTCGACGCAGGCACGCTGTGGTTTGCCGTGTGGCTATCCGGGCACAACCTTGTCGCGCCGCCGCAGCCGGGCGACGACGGCGGCCCCCGCCACTACCAGTGCGGCAACCCCGGCGGTAGCCGCTGAGCGACTGTTCGATTTTCTTCTCTCGTGCTGATCGTGCGTCGGAGCACGGCCGCTGGGTAGTCGATTGCGTAATGTCCCTACCAGCACATACCTCTCCAGCTCAGACAATGCCTTCCCCAGAAGAAGGGTGATCGGATATGCGGTGTGTGGTTTTCGGGGCGACCGGCTATATCGGCGGGCGATTGGTGCCCGAACTCGTGCAGGCCGGGCATGAGGTCCGGGTCATGGCGCGAACCCCGGGGAAGCTGGCGGAGGTCCCGTGGCGGGACCGGGTCGAAGTGGTGCGCGGTGATGTCACCGCCGCCGGCGATGTGCGGTCAGCGGTCGCCGACCAGCAGGTCGTCTACTACCTGGTGCACTCGCTGACGCAACGCGATTTCACCGGTATCGATCAGCGCGCCGCACGGACTGTCGCGGCCGCGGCGGGATCGGCCGGGGTCCGGCGCATCGTGTATCTCGGCGGTATCGTCCCGGAGCACGTCCCGCTGTCGCGCCATCTCGCGTCCCGCGCCGAGGTAGGGGCCATTTTCCGGGAGTCGGGAGTACCCACGGTCGAACTACGTGCCGCGGTGATCATCGGTTCCGGTTCGGCCAGCTTCGAGATGCTGCGCTACCTCTCCGAACGCCTACCCGCGATGGTCACCCCGCGCTGGGTGCACAACAGGATCCAGCCCATCGCCGTCCGCGATGTTCTCTACTATCTTGTGCGATCCGCCGAACTACCCGCCGACGTCAACCGCGCCTTCGATATCGGCGGACCGGATGTGCTGACCTATCTGACGATGATGCGGAAATACGCGATAGTGGCCGGGCTGCCACGGCGGCTGGTGCTACCGGTCCCGGCACTCACCCCGTGGCTTTCGGCCCAGTGGGTCAACGTAGTAACGCCCGTACCGCGTGCCCTCGCGATCCCGCTGATCGAATCCCTCGTGCACGAAATGGTCTGTCACGAAAACGATATTGCCGATCGCATTCCCGACCCCGAAGGCGGGACGACGCGATATGAGCGCGCGGTCGAACTGGCGCTGGCGCGGATCCGCAATGCACAGGTGCCGACACGGTGGTCGGATGCCGACATCGCGGGCGCCCCGTCGGACCCACTGCCCAGCGATCCGGACTGGTCCGGTGGCTCGCTCTACCAGGACATCCGTGAAAAGCCCACCGACGCCGACCCGGACACACTGTGGGCGGTCATCGAATCGATCGGCGGGGAAAACGGCTGGTATTCATTCCCGCTGGCGTGGTCGCTGCGTGGCTGGATCGATCGGCTCAGTGGTGGTGTCGGCCTGCGTCGCGGCCGGAAGAATCCGCAGCGGCTGCACACCGGCGAAGCCCTCGACTGGTGGCGCGTCGAGCTGATCGACCGTCCACGCCTACTGCGGCTGCGTGCCGAAATGCAGGTCCCGGGACTGGCGTGGCTGGAACTCGCCGTCGAACCGGAACCCGGCGGCGGCGCCCGCTATCACCAGCGTGCGATCTTCCAGCCACGTGGGCTGGCCGGACATCTCTACTGGAAGGCGATCACGCCGTTCCATGACATCGTCTTCGGTGGGATGGTCCGCAATATCATCGGCACGGCCGAACATCGGGCACCGGACGCAACGACCGGGGATTCTCGCTGAAGCCGAGACCGGGCGCGTACCTGTGCATCATCCGGAGGTCGCACATCGATCGACTTCGCGCGCATCGAAACGGCAGACCAGAACAGGACGGTGGCTCATGGCAGTGGCGATGGCGTTGTTCACACGGGATCTGCGCGTCCACGACAACCCGGTCCTGGCCGCAGCCGCGCAGGCAGCAGAGATGCTCCCGTTGTTTGTACTCGATAAAACGATATGTGCCACAGACTATCTCAGTCCGAACAAGGCCGCGTTCCTGGTGGCCGCACTGGCCGATCTGAACGAAGGCCTGCGCCGATCAGGCGGGCATCTGATGGTGCGTCACGGCGATACAGTGCGCGAAGTCTGCCGATTGGTCCGGCAGTACGCAGTCGACGAAGTACATATCGCCGAGGACGTCAGCGCCTACAGCCGCCGTCGCGAAGATCAGCTGCGTACGCAGTTGGCCGCGGCGAATTGCGGGTTACGCGTACATACCGGCAGCATCACTGTGGCCGCACCCGGCCGGCTCACCCCCAGCAGCGGCAGAGACCATTTCGCGGTTTTCACTCCCTATCACCGTCGCTGGGCCCAGCTCCCGGTGCGCACTCCGCTTCCGGTACCGCAACACATCCGGTTGCCGCACGGCGCCGGAAGCGAGCCGGTACCCGCCGCGACGGACCTCACGACCGGCGCCACTTCGCCGGAGTTACCCCCGGGAGGCGAAACGGCGGGCCGGCGCCTGGCGCGGGACTGGTTTCGCGAGGACATCAGCACCTACGCAGATCGCCACGACGATCTCGCCGGCGACGCGACCTCACGACTTTCGCCCTATCTGCACTTCGGTTGCCTGTCGGCAACCGAACTGGTGCATCGCAGCGACTTGTCGGCACCTGGCGCCGCCGCGTTCGTGCGACAGCTGTGCTGGCGCGATTTCCACCATCAAATGCTCGCCGCCCGCCCGGAAACCGCCCACAGCGACTACCGCACGCGCAACGACCACTGGCACGTCGACACGGCGTCACTGGCTGCATGGCAGACCGGCCGGACCGGCTATCCGATTGTGGATGCCGGAATGCGCCAGCTCGCCGCACAGGGCTGGATGCACAACCGGTCCCGGATGATCACTGCGAGCTTCCTGACCAAAACGCTGTATCTGGATTGGCGTCGCGGCGCGAAGCATTTCATGGGACTCCTGGCCGACGGCGATTTGGCCAACAACCAGCTCAACTGGCAGTGGGTGGCCGGTACCGGCGCCGATACCAGGCCGAATCGAGTGCTCAACCCGATTCGGCAGGCCGACCGCTACGACCCCGACGGGACCTACGTACGCCGCTGGATACCGGAACTCGCCCACCTGCGCGGCCGCGATATCCATCGCCCATGGCGATGGCACGCGGACGGGGTCGGCGGATATCCGGCCCGGATTGTCGATCACGAGCAGGCTGCATGCGACTTCGCAGGAATACGGCAGCACGAATAGGGAAAGTGATGCAGTCCAGCCGCCGCCAGTACCTTGCTGTCCGAGGTGAAATGTCGCGCTCAGACATGTCGGTGATCCACGTCCCGAGTGGCGAATCCGTTCGCCCACTGGGTAAATGTGCGAGGCGCTCTGCCGAGCAACGCCAGGGCGCGATCTTCCTGTGCGCGTAGTAACGGGTTGTCGGGTTGGAAAGCGAAAACGGGTAGGGCATAGAGCATCACGGCGATCGTGTCTTCCGGCCAGCCGTCCCGCCACCAGCGTTCGGCTGCTTGTTCCGCGGACAGTTCCACGACTTCGGCTTCGAGGCCGAGCACCGTTTCGAGCACGTTGATACGTTCGGTCGCGCTGACCGTGGTGCCGCTGACGTCGATGGTGCCGTGGTGGGCGGAGTCCAGCAGTAGGGTCGCCGCGATCTCGGCGAGGTCCTCCTCGTGGATGAACGCATACCTTCGAACGGCCGGGTCGGCCAGGGAACAATGCGGCACTGTTGCGTGTTGTAGGGAGTGCCCGCTACTGTGGGTGCAGTCTTCAGCTTGTGGATGTAGGTGGACGAGTTCCCTCCCACAAGACTCCGCATTCCTCACTTCGGTGTTCGATGCCGTCGAATCGGCACCGCGTCCGGCCGGACGGATTCCGCCCACGACGACACCGCACTCGGCCTCCGCTGTAGCCGGCGAGCGCCGGCTACAGCGTGCAGATTTCGCGGAACCCGAATCCCTTTCAGAAACCTCACCTCAGGAGAACTTCCATGCAGCACAACACTATTCGCACACAGGCTCCCACCACCGAGGACGGTGGCATATCGGTCGCCGGGATCCTCGACATCACCGACAACCACGGTTCGCTGCGCGTCGACGGCTACCTGCCCGGACCTCGTGACGCACATGTCCCACCCCGGCTGATCCGCGAGTACGGACTCCGCCGCGGCGACACCCTCACCGGCACGGTCGGACCCGAACGCAATAACGCCAAGCTGCCGCCGCTGGTCCGTGTCGACAGCATCAACGGGTTGCCGCCCGGCAGCACGAAATCGCGGCCGCATTTCGCCGACCTCGTCCCCATCTACCCGGAGGACCGTTTACGTCTCGAAACCGAACCCCATGAATTGACTACGCGTGTAACCGATTTGGTCATGCCGATCGGCAAGGGGCAACGCGCCTCGGTGGTCGCACCACCCAAAGCGGGCAAGACCACCGTCCTGCAATCCATGGCGCACGGTATCGCCAAGAACCATCCCGAATGCCAGCTGCTACTGGTACTGGTCGGGGAACGCCCCGAAGAGGTGACCGATCTGTCCCGCGCGGTCCCGGCCGAGGTTGCCGCCGCGACCTTCGATCAACCGGCCCGCGACCATATCGCGCTCGCCGAACTCGCCATAGAGCACGCGAAACGCCTCGTCGAAATGGGTCGCGATGTGGTGGTGCTCCTCGATTCGCTGACCCGGCTGGCCCGCGCATACAACCTGGCCGCCGCCGGGTCCGGGCGTATTCTCTCCGGCGGCGTCGACGCCGCGGCCCTGGCGCCACCGAAGAAGTTCCTCGGTGCCGCCCGCAATATCGAGAACGGCGGCTCGCTCACCATCATCGCCAGCGCCCTGGTCGAGACCGGCTCGCTCGCCGATACGGTGATCTTCGAGGAGTACAAGGGCACCGGGAACGCCGAACTGAAGCTGGATCGCCACGCCGCCGACCGGCGCCTGTTCCCCGCGATCGATATCGACCGGTCGAGTACGCGCAAAGAGGAACTACTGCTGTCCCCCGAGGAGCGCACCGCCACCGGATCACTGCGTAAGGCGCTCGCGGGCCGTGATCCCGGACAGGCACTGGAACTGCTGCTGACGGGTCTGCGGCAAACCGAAACCAATACCGAATTCCTCACCCAGATCCGAACCGCGGACCGATCTCACTGACAATCGTCATTGACATCTTTTATTGACATATTTCAGTGACCGCGGTCTCATGGATGCTGTGAACGCGCCGACGCAGCGGCCCCGGGGCCGGGAAGCTCAACGACTGGAAACCCGTAAGCGGGTGTTCGAAGCTGCTGTCACGGAGTTCAAGCGCGCCGGTACCGCCGGAGCCGATGTCGGCGCCATCATCGACACCGCCGGCGTCGCACGCGGCACCTTCTACTTCCATTTCCCCAGCAAAGAGCATGTGCTGCTGGAGCTGGAGCGCCGCGAAGAAACCCGGATCGCGAAGGAATTCGCCCGTTTCGTCGCCCGCCCGCACGATCTCCCGGGTGCCCTCCGGAAGGCAGTCCAGCTGGTTCTGTCGGTCGAACGCCGGGTCGGTGCGATCCTGTTCAAAGATGTGCTCGGGCTGCATTTCGCCCCGACCCGTCCGCCGGACGACGAATGGACCGACCATCCACTGATCGTGCTGGTGGTCGAGGAGATCGGCCGGGCGCGCGACAACAGCGAGGCCGCGCAGGAAGTCGATCCGTTCCACAGCGCGGTGTTCTTCCTGCTCGGGCTGTATGCGCTGCTCACCACCACCAGCGATTCGAAATCCGTACGCGCCGCGATGCTCGACAACTATGTCACCGTCGCATTGCGCGGGATGGAGCCGAGATGAGCATCCGCCATCCGGCTGTCGGGAACAGAACACCTCGGAGGTCCCCATGTGGCAAGACATCGTGCGCCTGATCGTCGCCTGGGGCTCCATGGGCGCCGTGATCGGGTTCTGGTACTGGGTCATGCGCAATATCGGGACATTCTGAGCCACCGGGTCAGTGAGCGACCGAGGCACAGGTGCCGGCCATGGATGTCCGCGAAACCTCGAATGCCGCAGCGCTGGAACGTAGTTGCGCTGTCACCGCCGTCGCGTTCTCCGCGCGGCGCCGCAGCGGCGGCCGGCTGATCACCGGTGAACGCCGGTCGTTCGGACTGAATTCGGCGCAGAGCGTCGTGCACGTGCCCTACCCGCCGCTGCCGGGGTGGACCCGGCGCACGGTGACCTGCGGGGTCGCGCTGCAATGCGCGCCGTCGAAGGAACGTATCGCCCGGTATGCGCTGCACGAACTCTCGCCCCGCGAACTCGCGAGTCTGACAGTGGTCGAGGGGGCGGTCGCGCTGGGGTGGATCGCCGCGAGGTTGCCCGGCCTGATCCCGGAATTGCGCCGGGTACTGCCGGACCTGGAAATCGGTGACCCCAAGCTGGACGGGATGGCGATACTGGACCAGGCCGTCGCGGCGGCCCGCTCCGCGCGCTCCCCGGTTCCGGACCCGATTCTCGGCACGCCCCCGCTGACCTTCCCGGCACGCAGCCGGATATCGGTCGCGGCGCGGCGCATGTACGGGCGGATGCCGTGGACCACGCCGCGTACCGACTCCTACCGCGCCATGTCGGTACCTGTGGGCGGCGAGGGCGGTGTCCGCAACCCCAACCTCCCGCCGCCGAGCCGGCCGGAGAACGACGATCTAGAGATCGCACCCGACCGTCGCGTGGGCATCCCGTACCCGGAATGGAATATGTGGTCCGGCAATTTCCTCCCCGGCCACGTCGCCGTCCTGGAACGCCGGCAGCCGAAACCGGCGCACCACCCCGCTCCCGCAGCAGTGGACGTGCGGTGCTGGTTCCGCGAACGCACCCACCGCGCCATGACCGGCGGACTCGAGGACGGGTCGGATCTCGATACCGACCGCTATATCGGCTACTACGTCGACCTGGCGGCGGGTGCCGCACCGCAACCGCGGGTATTCCGGGAACTACTCCCCGACACCCGCGATGTGGCGACCGCCGTTCTGCTGGACGGTAGTTCGTCACTCGGGCTGCACCAGGGCCGCGCCTTCCGGCTCGAACTGGCCTGCGCGGATGCGCTGTCGCATGCCATGGCCGTCACCCGCGAACGGCACGGGATCTTCGTTTTCACCGGCAACACCCGGCATCGGGTGGAGGTCCGCTGCCTGAAGGATTTCGACGAGCCGAGTTTCGTCGACCCGGGTGGCCTCGGCCTGCAGACCGGCGGCTACACCCGCCTCGGCGCGCCGATACGGCATCTGACCAGCCGTTTACTTGCCCAGCCTGCGCAGCGGCGACTGCTGCTGATCATCGGCGACGGCCTGATCTCCGACGAAGGATACGAGGGCCGCTACGCCTGGGCGGATGTCGCGCATTCCGTCGTGGAGGCGGAAGAGGCAGGCGTCGCCGTGTACTACCTGGGCATCGGGCCCGTGCGGGTCGATCCCCTGCCCACCGTATTCGGCGACCGGCGTTCCCAGCGGATTCGCCGCGTGGAGGAACTACCGCGCGTACTCGCCCACGTCCATCGCGAACTGGTCGCCGTGTGAGGGGCCCGGGCAGCAGGAAGCAAGCCCCCGGCGTGGAAGACCACAGCCGGAACGAATACGGAGGTACTGCGAGGTTCACACCGCTCGGCGTCGTGAGCGGTGGTGGGCGTGCCGAAATGCACGCCGGCGGACGGACAAGGGGTGAGGATGAGCGCCGAATACTACTCGACCGGAACCGATATCGAACTGTTCCACAAAGCATTTCAACGGCGGATACCGGTGATGCTCACCGGGCCCACGGGCTGCGGTAAGACCCGGTTCGTCGAACATATGGGACAGCGGCTGGACCGGCCGGTGGTCACCGTCAGTTGTCACGACGATCTCACCAGCGCCGATCTGGTGGGCCGATTCCTGGTAACCGGCGGTGATGTGGTGTGGCGCGACGGTCCGCTCACCACGGCCGTGAAGAACGGAGCGATCTGCTATCTCGACGAGGTGGTCGAGGCCCGGCACGATTCGCTGGCGGTCCTGCATTCGCTCACCGATCATCGCCGGGCGCTGTACCTGGACCGCGCCGGCGAGGTGGTGTCCGCGCCGGAAACCTTCATGCTGGTGTGCTCCTACAACCCGGCCTACCGCAGCTCGCTCAAGGAACTGAAACCGTCGTTCCGGCAACGTTTCATGACACTGACCATGAACTACCTGGATCCGGACCGGGAAGCGGCGGTGGTCGTCGCCGAGACCGGTGTCGCGCAGGAGACCGCCCGGCGTCTGGTGACCTGTGCCCGCACGATCCGGGAGGCCGACGAGGTCTTCCATTTCGAGCCGCCCTCCACCCGGGTGCTGGTCACCACGGCACATCTCATCGCGGCCGGCGCCGACGAGTGGGAGGCCACCCTTGCCTGCATTCTCGCGCCACTGAGCAGTAACGGCGCGATCAGCGAAGGTCTGCGCGAGATCGCGGCGGCCGCCTCGGCCGGCGCGCAAACCCCTGCCGCGCAGTCGTTCTAGAAGGAGAAACAGTATGAACGAACAGGATCGCCGGCGGCGGCGCGCGCTGATCGCCGTCCAGATCTTCGCCTACGGATTCCTGCTGGCGATGTTTCTCATCCAGCTGCACATGTATTCCGTCCGGGATTGGTAGGAGGCCTCGTGAAACTCTCGACGTTCTCCCTGCCCTGGCGTGGCTCCCCGGCGGCGGCCGGGCCCAAGGACGCCTACGACGAACACCACGACGAATCCCGGCGCGCCCAGCGCGAAGCCGACTGGTGGCTCACCGGTGGAACACTGCTGATGGGCACGCTTGTTCTCGGTATCGTCGGGCTGCCGATCTTCCTGCGCGGAGTATGGCTACAGCGGCGGGCGCAGCAGTCCGGGTTGTCGGTCCGGCCGATCATCGTCACGCTGATCGGTTATCTGGTGATTCTCGATGCCGCACTCAACAGCCTCGGCTGGGCGCTGGACCTCATCGCCAACCACACGCTGATCAACCGCGTCATCCTCACCGCATGGGGCAATTTCTTCGACGCGGGCTATTTCTGGCACTACAACGAACTGTGGATCGGCGGAGCCGGGGCGCCGGGCGAGAAGGGCTGGGAGGTGGCCCTGATGCTGACCGTCTTCCCGATGCGCATCGCCGCCGCCATCGCCTTCCTGCAGATGAAACGCTGGGGACACCAGTGGATGATCGTCACCTGCTGGTTCGGCCTGGTGATCTGGATCGGCTACACGTTCAACATGACCATGTACGCCGATGTGCGCTACGACGGGGTCGTACTGCCGGTGATCGGCTGGTGGCTCTACGACATCTTCTACATCACGCCGTTCCTGGCGATCCCCTACCTGCACACCGTCAACCGCGAAATCTTCTCCGACTGACCGACCGGTAGCCGAATCCTTTCCGCTCGAAGGACTTCCCATGAGCACACCCACCCCTGCCACCGACGATCCCGGAAAATCCGCGCTGCCGCCGGGCACCACCGTGCCGTTCGCACGGATGCACAAATGGTTACGCCGCGCCATTTTCGTCTGCTTGTTCGCGCTCGTCATCGAGGGCGCGTTCACGGTGCCGGCGCTCGCCCTCTGGTACGGCTGGCCGACGCTGTCGTTCACCGAGATCTGCAGTGAACTGATGAAGGTCAGATATTCCGACGACACCCTCGAATGCCGGCATCCGTACCCGCTGTCCGGCCCGCCGTTCGGCGGACCTCCGGAAGCCGCGGGTCAGCGAACCGCGCAGGACGAATGGGGTATCCAGCCGAAGCCCGGGTGGGACCGGATCGGGTTCCGCGAACTGGTGCAGATCCACGAGGACCGCCTGGCCCGGGAAGCCGCGCAGGAGAAAGCACCCCCACCGCGGTGAACGGGCGGCGGCGGGTTCAGGAGTATTTGTAGAACCCCTCGCCGGTCGCGACCCCGAGCTTGCCCTTGTCGATGTAGTTGTCCTTCAGCCATGCGGCGAGCTCGCGGGTGTCCTTGCCGGCGACGAGGATGTTGTACGGGGTGTTCAGCCCGACCACGTCGAGGATCTGGAACGGACCCATCGGCGCACCGGTGGCGATCCGCCAGGTCTTGTCGACGGCTTCCGGTTCGGCGAAGTCGCCGGCGGCGAGTTCGATCGCGGAGTTGAGGAACGGCACCAGCAGCGAGTTCAGGACATAGCCGGCCTTCTCCTTGTGCACCTCGATGGGGACCATGCCGATCGAGGAGGCGAAATCGACCACTGCCCGGTAGACCTGTTTTTCGGTCCGATCGGTGCCCATGACCTCGGCGGTGTTGAATTTCCAGACGTGGTTGGCGAAATGCAGGGCCAGGAACCGGTCCGGCCGGCCGGTGAACTCGCGCATATCGCTGGGCAGCAGGGTGGAGGAGTTCGTGGCGAAGATCGTGTGGTCGGGGGCCACGGCGGCGAGCTTCTCGTAGGTCTGTCTCTTGATCTCGAGTACTTCCGGAACGGCCTCGATCACCAGGTCGGCATCCGCAACCGCAGCTGTGAGATCGCTGGTGAGGGCGATACGCGCGCGGGCCTGCTCGGTCTGCTCGGCGGTCGCGCCCATCACCTCGTCGCGGTAAGTGGCGGCGAGACCGGCAAGCCGGTCGGACGCCGCGTCCAGAGCGGCCTCGCTGATGTCGTAGGCCTGGACCGGGTATCCGTGGTAGGCGGTCTGGAAGGCGATCTGGGAGCCGAGCACCCCGGTGCCCAGGACTGTGATCGCGCGGATCTCGATGGCCATCGTGTTCTCCTTACCGGTCGATCGACGGGCTTTCGGGACAATCACGGGGCATACGTACACCAGTAGACCAGGATCGGCGGAGGCGGCGCCGGGTCCTGAAGACCCGAGCGTTTGCGATCGCGTAACGACTGTCGCGGTATGCGACAGCCAGGGGTTTCAATCAGCATTTCAATCACTGATTGAAATTTGCCCGGCGCGGTGGTTCACTACGCGTATGCCCCAGAACGTCTCGGCCGCCACCCGGGAACGCTTGCTCACGGCCGCCGAAAAGCTCCTGCTGACCGAACGCTACGACGAGGTCTCGGTGCGTCGCATCTGCGCCGAGGCGGGCGCCAACGCCGCGGCCGTCCACTACCACTTCGGCTCCAAAGAGGCCCTGCTCGCGGCACTGCTGGAAGATCGGCTCGGCGCACTGTGGGCAGACCGGCTGGCCGAGGCCACCGCCGCACCGCGCGCGGTCGCCGAGATCGTGGACGCGGTCCTCGCACCCTTCACCGATCTGGCGGCCGACCCGCTGGGCCGGCTGCATCTGCGGCTGCTCGCACAATGCGTTATCGGCCGGCAGGTCCTGCACTGGCAGCAGCAGTGGTTCCGCATCGATTCCTGGTCCGGACTACTTCCACAGGTCGACGAACGCGAGAGCCGGTACCGCTGGATGCTCGCCTTCGACCTGATCATCATGCGTTTCGGCGCCGCGGCCGCCGAAGACCGGCCGCTCTCCCCGCACACCGCGGCAACCCTGCGCGATTTCGTCGTCGCCGGGCTCACCGCACCGACCGGAGACAACCGATGAGGCGAAATCTCCACCCTCGCCACGGCCTCCGCGAACCGCACATACCAGCCACCAAGGAGTCACGGTGACCGACGTATTCGCCCCCACCACCCTGGGCCCACTCACCCTGCGCAACCGGGTGATCAAGGCCGCGACCTTCGAGGGACGCACCCCCGACGCACTGGTCACCGACGATCTCATCGAATTCCATCGCGAGGTGGCCGCCGGCGGGGTCGCGATGACGACGGTGGCCTACTGCGCGGTCGCTCCCGGCGGCCGCACCGACCGGCACCAGATCTACATGCGCCCCGAAGCCGTCCCCGGCCTGCGCCGGCTCACCGATGCGGTCCATGCCGAGGGCGCGGCGGCCAGTGCGCAGATCGGGCACGCCGGACCGGTCGCCAATGCCGCCTCCAACCGCGTCCCGGCGGTGGCACCGAGCCGGTTCTTCAGCCCGCTCGGTATGGCCCCGATGAAGGTGCCGACCATCGGCGAGATCGGTGAACTCGTCGCCGCCCACGCCGATGCGGCGAAACTCGCGGTCGAATCCGGATTCGACGCGGTGGAAATCCATTTCGGGCACAACTATCTGGCGAGTTCGTTCCTGAGCCCGATATTGAACCGGCGCAAGGATGTCTACGGCGGCTCGCTCGAGAACCGGGCCCGGTTCGCCCGCGAAATCGCCCGCGCGGTACGCGAAGCGGTCGGCGATCGGGTCGCGGTGACCGCGAAACTGAATATGGAGGACGGGATCCGGGGCGGTTTCTCGCTCCCGGAATCGCTGCAGGTGGCTTCCTGGCTGGAGGCCGACGATGCCCTCGACGCCTTGGAACTCACCGCGGGCAGTTCGCTGCTGAATCCGATGCTGCTGTTCCACGGCGATGCACCGCGCCGGGAGTTCGCGAAAACACTGCCGGCGCCGACGCGGTGGGGTTTCCGGATGGTCGGTAAGGCATTCCTGCGCGAATATCCGTATGAGAAGGCGTATCTGCTCGAGCGGGCCCGGCAGTTCCGTCGTGAATTGTCCATGCCGCTGGTACTGCTGGGCGGGATCACCGATCTGGAGTCGATGCAGCTGGCGATGGCGGAGGGGTTCGAGTTCGTCGCCATGGGCCGGGCACTGCTACGGGAACCGGACCTGTTGCGGCGTATCCAGTCCGATGCCGCCACCGAATCGGCCTGCGTGCATTGCAACGAATGTATGCCGACGATCTACAGTCGCACCCGGTGCGTGCTACGGCTCGATCCGCCGAAGCCTCTGACCGCCGACAAGACGGGTTAACAGACACCTGTTGAATGTGCCGTTGTTCAACGGTATGGTTCGGGTTATCGAAATCGCGCGTCCCACAGTGCGATTGCCCGTACAGCACCCGCCGCGGCGGGGCAAACGATAGAGGACCGAACCATGCGCCGTAGTTCACGCACCCACCGCTTCGTCACCCGTATCGCCGCCACCGCCGTGATCGCGGTGGCACCGCTGGCCGTCACCGCCGCCCCGGCCCTGGCCGATCCGGTGGCGGTCACGGCGAGCAGCGAGGCCGAAGATGTCAGTCGTCCCGGCCGCCACGGTCACGGTTACGGGCACGGTCACGGCCGGCACGATCACAGCTGGAACGGGCGGCACGGCCACGGCGCGGGGTGGGACCGCGGCCATCGCAACCGCCACCGTCACGGCCATCCCGGCTGGAACCGCGGTTGGAACCACGGCCACGGCTTCGGCCACGGGCTGCCGCTGCACTGGTTCCTCCCGCGTACCGGCAGCGCCTTCTGACCTGGCCAGCGGTTCACCATTCAACGGACACCTGAGTGGCGGGGCGGAGCAGCCGGCGATCGGCTCCGCCCCGCCACACCGGCCGAGCTCAGCGGCCGCCACCCACCGGCGGGTCCGCGCCCTGAACACCGATATCGGCGCCGTGCGAGAACGATGCGGATTCCGCACCCCGCTGCGGTGCCTGCTGCGCGCGGAGCCGCGGTAACGCCCGTTCGAATGCGCCGACGAGCAGATCCGCCAGGTCATGACTGAAACCGTTGCGCACCACGATGCGTAACACCGCCAGATCCTGCCGGTCGGCCGGGAAGGTGTAGGCGGGGACCAGCCAGCCTTGTTCACGTAGCGCCGCGGAGACATCGAACACCGAATACCCGGTCTCCTCCGGCGCCAGTGTGAAGGCGAAAACCGGGAGCTGGCGGCCGTCGGTGATCAGCCGGAACGGGCCCAGCTGCGCGATCCGGTCGGCGAGCGCCGCGGCAACTTCCCGGGAGTAACCCTGCACGCGTTCGTAACCACGACGGCCGAGCCGCAAGAACGTGTAGTACTGCGCCACCACCTGCGCGCCGGGCCGGGAGAAATTCAGCGCGAAGGTCGGCATCTGACCACCCAGGTAGTTGACCCGGAACACCAGTTCGTCCGGCAGCGCCGCGGCATCCCGCCACAGCACCCAGCCCACGCCCGGATAGACCAGCCCGTATTTGTGCCCCGAGGTATTGATCGAGGCCACTCGCGCCAACCGGAAATCCCATTCCAGATCCGGATCGCAGAACGGGGCGAACATGGCGCCCGAGGCGCCGTCCACATGCACCGGAACATCCCAGCCGCTTTCGTCGCGCAGCCGGTCCAGTGCCGCGCAGATCTCGGCGACCGGTTCGTAACTACCGTCGAATGTGGAGCCGAGCACCGCGACCACTCCGATGGTGTTCTCGTCGCAGTGTGCCGCCGCCTCGTCGGCCGTCAGATGAAACCGCTCCCCCGACATCGGCACGAGCCGTGCTTCGACATCCCAGTACTCGGCGAACTTCTCCCAGCACACCTGGACATTGCTGCCCATCACCAGATTGGGCCGGTCCTCCGGTTGCCCGGCCGCGCGCCGCCGCCGCTGCCACCGTCGCTTCAACGCCAGCCCGGCGAGCATGCACGCCTCACTCGAACCAGTCGTCGAACAACCGACGGCATGGTCGGGGTCCTCGGCATGCCAGAGGTCGGCGAGTATCCGCACACACCGCTGTTCGAGCTCCGCGGTGCGCGGGTATTCGTCTTTGTCGATCATGTTCTTGTCGAAACATTCACTCATCAGCGTCTGCGCCGCCGGTTCCATCCAGGTGGTGACGAAAGTCGCCAGATTGAGCCGGGCGTTACCGTCGAGCAAAAGTTCGTCGTGCACGATCTGGTAGGCGGTATCACTGTCGATTTCGTCGGCGGGTAGCCGGTTACGCGGTACCTCGAGCGGTTCGCGTGTGAAGACCGGGTTCACCGCGACCCGGTCACGATCGTTGTCCGGCGAATGCGCCGGATGCGTCAGCGCCATGGAAACCTCTGGGTTATCGGCGCGCCTCCGGCGCGCGGGTCCGGCCCCTCCCCTGTGGTGCCCCGGGTGGGCATGCGTGGAGTATGCCCTGGTCAAAGGTGTTGTGGGCGGAGCGCCGCTGAACTCGGCGAGCCCGTTGCCCGGTGCACGTACCGAACCGGAATACATGGGTGCGTTCTGCTGCGGAATCGGCGAGCGAGGGTTAGGTTCGGCAGTGGACCGGGCTCCCGTGCTTCATCCGGACCCGGCAGTACGGTTCGACGGCCCAGGCCGTGCCCGACGCCCGGTCCCGGCGTTCCTCCGATATCCGCATTCGGCCGAGAAGGAGATCCGCATGAAATCCGTCAATCCGTACCTCATGTTCAACGGCAATGCCGAGGAGGCGTTCACCTTCTATCAATCCGTATTCGGCGGCGACCTCCAGCTGATCCGCTTCGGCGATATGGGAGAGGCCGAAAACCTGCCCGCCGAGGCCAAGAACCTGGTGGCGCATGTGGCCCTGCCGCTCAACGGTGTCGAACAGATACTGATGGGCTCGGACTGCCCGCCCGGGCAGACCGTCGATATCTCCACGCGCCCGAACTTCACGGTATGTCTCGAACTCAGCGATCCGGACGAGGCGCGGCGGCTGTTCGACGCCCTCGCCGTCGGCGGAACCATCGATATGCAGCTCGCGAAAACGGAATGGACCGAACTGTTCGGCATGATGACCGACCGGTTCTCCATCCCGTGGATGTTCGACTTCGGCGGACAGTAGTCCTACCCGGAACCGCCGAAACCGCGCATCGCCAGGGCGATCCGGCCGCCCACCGGAATACGGAACACCTCCGGTAGCCACGGGGCCCGGCGATGATGCGGACGGCTGCGGTTGACCCAGAGCGGATTGGATTCGTCCCGCCGGTAGACCGCCAGCTGCCCGGCCACGGAAAAGCGCAGATGGGTCGCGCTGCCGATCACCTCACCGTCGGCGGCGAGCGCCTCCGGCTCGGGTAGCTGCACATGCAACTCGGGCAGCTGGCGTTCGCCGTACACCCGGCTGTGCCCGATCGCGGCCGATACCAGCGCGACTACCGCGCGTGTCCGTGACCACCGCAGATCGGCGCGTAGCCAGCGCACATCCAGCAGGCCGGAATCGAGCCGGTCCCGGAACGCCGGCACCGCACCGTGCGGATGATAGGGGCCGTTGCCGACGAACAGGAACCACACCCGCTGCCAGCGACCGTCCAGGAAGATTTCGATGGGTTCGGCGCGGCGCAGGGTGACCACGAGCGCCGCGGCGAAGGCCGGCCATTTACCCCACCGCTTCTGCCACTTCTCCCGCAGACGGACCAGGTCCGGGTAAGACCCGAGACTGAAGGTATTGATCAGATGCCGTGTGCGGGTGCCATTTTCGTCCCCGTACTCGACGGCGGCGATATCGACCGCCACGGCCTCGCCGACACCGGTCGCGTCGATCACTTCACGCAGATCGTAGACACCCAGATCGCGGGCGAAATGGTTGAGGGTTCCGGTGGGGATCACCACCAGCGGCAGGTCCTTGCGGAGCGCGAAGGCGGCCACGGCCGCCACGGTGCCGTCCCCGCCGGCCACACCGACCGCCTGTACCGGCTCCTGCTGCGCGTCCACGACCTGTGCCAACTGCACGGCGCAATCCACGTCCGGGCGGGTCCGCACTACCGTCGCCGCGGGCAGGGCGGCGGCGATATCGTCGGTGGGATCGTAGTTCGCGTCCCCGGAGACCGGGTTGACCATCACGATCAGCCCCTTGCCGTCCGCGAGGACAGGTACTTCGGGGACGATGCCCGCCCGCGCCTCGTCGGATTCGCGCACCGGCCACCAGCGCCGGGTGGCCAGGGCGATCCCGGAGCCGACGGCCGCGCCGACCAGTACATCCGAACCCCAGTGCACACCGGTGTGCACCCGTGAGTAGGCGACGGCCGCCGCCACCGGCGCCACGAACAGCGCGGTACGCGGGCTCTCCATCGCCACCGCCGTGGCGAACGCGGCGGCGCTGGCGCTGTGCCCGGAGGGGAAGGACGAGGAGGTCGGCGCCGGTACCAGCCGCCGATGCGCGGGCATCAGTTCGGCGGCCGGCCGGCGACGTGCGAAAACGGATTTGAGCACCACGTTCGTCACGAAGCTCGCCCCGGCCACCGAGGCGATCCCACGCACCGCGGCCCGCCGCGGCGACCCGCTACGCGAAGCCAGCACCCCCGCAAGAGCCATCCACAGGACACCGTGATCGGCGCCCGAGGTGAGCCGCAGCAGACCCATATCGGCCTTCGAGGCCGGTAGCGCCGCCACCGTATCGCCCACCGCGCGATCGATCCGGCCGATCCTGCGGAACCTACGGCCCGTCCACCTACTCACCCGGCCGACACTACCCAGCGCATGCCCACCCCCGCGACTCCACGGGGTATCAGCGGATTCACCGGCCGGGCAGCGGAACTCGGTCCGCACCTATGCCGTGGACCGCCGCGGCAGCTTCCAGCCGGGGCGGGGGAAATGGCAGGTGTAACCGTTGGGGAAAGTCTGCAGGTAGTCCTGGTGCTCGGGTTCGGCCTCCCAGAACTCGACCGCCGGCGATACCTCGGTGACGACCTTGCCCGGCCACAGCCCGGAATCCTCGACATCGGCGATCGTTTCGAGCGCGACCCGCTTCTGCTCGTCGTCGAGATAGAAAATCTCGGAGCGGTAGCTGGTGCCGATATCGTTGCCCTGGCGATCCTTCGTGGTCGGGTCGTGGATCTGGAAGAAGAATTCCAGCAGCGCCCGGTAGTCGGTCTGCGCCGGGTCGTAGACGATCTCGACCGCTTCGGCATGGCCGGGGTGGTTGCGGTAGGTGGGGTGATCGTTCTGTCCGCCGGTGTACCCGACCCGGGTATCGAGCACCCCCGGCTGCTTACGGATCAGCTCCTGCATACCCCAGAAGCACCCACCGGCCAGGATCGCCTTACGCGTTTCGGTCACGCTTCCTCCTTCGTCCCCCCACATTATGCGTCCCCGGTACAACGCCGTAGGCAGCCGGGAAAGTCCCCGGACGGGACCGGCGCACGTCCGCCGCACCGTGTCCATCAGGCGTCGCTGTGCTGTGCAGGTCAGGTCCGCTGCGCTGTGACCAGCAGATACTCCCATTCCATCCGCCCACCGCCGAGGTCGAACGCGGCCGCGAGATCGGTGAGGTCACGGTCGAGCTGCCCGGCGCGTTCCGGCTCACCGGCCAAGGACCTGTAGACGGCGATGGTGGGCCCGTAGTTGGTTTTGAAGAAGGTGCGGAAGGCGTCGGCGTCGGCGAAGCAGTCCACGACGGCGTGCTCACGACGCATTTCCAGCCCGCCGACCCGGTCACCGAGTAACGCGGTGACGTGCTCTTCCGACCCCCACAGCGGCGGCGGTTGCGCCCCGGCGGGCGGCGGTGGGGCGAACGGTTTCATGGTGGCGAACATCTGCCCGATGAACCCGGCGGGTGTCCAGTTCACCAACCCGATCGAACCACCGCTTCTGGTGACCCTGACCAGTTCATCGGCGGCAGCCCGGTGCAGCGGTGCGAACATGATTCCCACACACGAGATCACCACATCGAATTCGCCGTCGGCGTAGGGCAGTGCTTCCGCGTCCGCCTGCTCCCAGCGCAGTTGCACCCCGGCCGCCGCGGCCTTGCGGCGACCGGCCTCGAACAATTCAGGGGTCAGATCACCGGCCACCACCTCGGCACCGGCGGCTGCGGCCGGTATCGCGGCGTTCCCCGTTCCGGCCGCAATATCCAGCACCTTGGTGCCCGGCCCGATCGGCGTGGCCCGGACGAGACGTTCGCCCAGTCCGGGGATCACGTCGTCGGCGACCCGGGAGTAATCGCCGGACGCCCAGATGGCTCTGTGCTTGGCTTTCAGGTCCTCGGTTGCGGACTGTGTCATCGCCTGCTCCTCGCATCGGAACTGCTGATTTCACGGCATGTCGCGCCCTCCGGAGAACACTCTCGCGGCCGTCCGTGCAGTTGTCGAAAACACCCGGTCAGATCGCTACCGGACCATCCCATTGTCGGCTTCGGCACGGGCGTCCACAATGCTCGATCCGGGCGGATCACAAGGACGGCGACCAGCCGCGCCGGCGCCGGCCGCAGCCGTCCGCTGCCCGCATACCGGGCCCATACCCCTCGGCGGTTCGATCGCTCGCCGGTCCGTGGACGTCTGTCCACCGGCGCCACCGATCAATGGTGACATGGATGCGACATGTTCCGTAAACCCGCTGAGGCGCAACGCAATATATGCATCGTTCGCGTAGTGTTCCACATCGGCGCCGGGATACGGGAGACTCCGGCGCACAGCGCGAAACAGTATGGAGCCTCTTTGACAACCCGACAGTTCGACACCCCCGCCGCCGGCCCGGTACACGGTTCCCCGGTCGCCGACGGCGGCCCCCGGTTCCCGCTGTACGCGCCCGAGTTCGCCGAGAACCCGCACCGGCTGTACGGGCAGATGCGCCGCGCGCATCGGTCGATGGTGCCGGTCGATCTGGCTCCCGGTGTGCCCGCGACACTGGTGATCGAGCATGCGGTGGCGGTGCACATCCTCAACGATCACGAACATTTTCCGGCCGATCCGCGCACCTGGCAGAAGGATATGCCCGCCGACTGCCCCGTCCTGCCGATCATGCAGTGGCGACCTGTCCCCGCCCGCAGCACCGGCGAGGCGTTCCGGCGCTACCGGGCGGCCAATCTCACGGCTCTCACGGATGTGGATCTACACAGCTTGCGTGCGGCGGTATCCGGCCTCGCAACCCCGCTGATCAACTCTTTCTGCGAAACGGGTAGCGCCGATCTCCTTCGCCAGTACGCGTTCCCGTTGACCTTCGGAGTCTGCAATACGCTGCTGGGCTGCCCTCCGGAGATCGGGCAGCGGGTATCGGCGGGGATGGCCGCCATGTTCGAAGGCGCCGACGCCGGTGAGGCCAACCAGGCGATCAATGCCGCCCTGGCCGAACTGGCCGCCTACAAGTGCTCACACCCCGGCGACGATGTGACCACGCGGCTACTCCAGCACGAGGCGCAACTCGACGAAGAGGAAATGGTGCACCAGCTGGCCGGCCTGTACGGCGCAGTGATCGAACTCCAGCAGAACCTGATCGCCAATACCCTGCTGCTGATCCTCACCGAGGACCGTCTCGGCGGCAGCGTGCTGGGCGGCAGCCTGTCCACCCGCGACGCCCTCGACGAAGTACTGTTCGACAACCCGCCGATGGCGAACTTCCTCATCACCTATCCACGGCAGCCGATCCTGATCGAGGATGCCTGGCTACCCGCCCACCAGCCGGTGGTCATCAGTATCGCCGCCTGCAACCACGACCCGGCGATCCGGTCCGACGATCACCGCGGTAACCGCTCCCATCTGTCCTGGGGCCTGGGCCAGCGCAGTTGTCCCGCGCAGACCCCGGCCTATCTGGTGGCCCAGGAGGCGATCGATCAGCTGCTCGACGCCCTCCCGGAGATGGAAGTGGATATGCCCGACGGACCGGACTGGCGCCCCGGTCCCTTCCACCGATCGCTCACCGCACTGCCGGTGACGTTCCCGCCGTCACCGCCCTTCCCCGTCTGAAACCGGCCCACCGCGGCCGGCGGCCGGATCAATCGCTGCCGGGTGGTACCGCGGGCGCGAATACGCAGTACATTCGCAGCCGGGTGTCGGCGATGATGGTGTGGCGTTCGTGCCCGTCGAGCAGATACATGGTGCCGGGGGCAAGGGTATGTGCCGTTTCGCTGTCCCGGTCGATCAGATGGCCGTGACCTTCGATGAGCCAGACGGCTTCGATGTAGTCGGGATAGTGCAGCGGGGTCTCGGTACCCGCGGCGACAGTGGTCTCATGATACGAGAAACCGACGTCGTCGTCGGACAGGACGATCCGTTTCGAGATCCAGTGATCGGTGTCGACCTGCCGATCGGTTCCGGTGATGTCACGGATTGTCCGCACGATCATTGCCGGTTCCTCCTTCGCTGTTCGCTGGGAGTGCGGTGGGCGCTGTTCGCAGGAACTGCAGTAGTTCGCCGGTCGCCTGCCTGGCCTCGGGGATTTTCTTCATGATCCAGTTGTGCATCATCCCGGGGTATTCGTGCAGCTCGACCGGCACGCCGGCCGCATCGCCGAGTTCGGCCACCCGCCGGGCATCGGGTAGCAGGATGTCGCGGTGACCGATGAAGACGACGGTCGGTGCGAGGCCGGTGAGATCGGCGAACGCCGGACTGATGTGTGGATCGTCCAGGGCCCTGTCGGCCGCATACCATCGACCGGCCTGCTTCAAACCGGAGACGCCGAGTTCCGGGTCGCGGTCGTCGATGGTCAGCGACAGCGGATCGTCGGTCGCCAGATCGATCCACGGGGAGAACAACGCCAGGGCCCGCGGTTGCGGTTCTCCGCGTTCGTACAGGTGACGGGCCAGGGTGAGGGCGAGCGTGCCGCCGGCCGAATCACCGAAAACGATGCAGTCGCCGGGTGCGGTCTCGCGGGACACCCGGTCGTAGGCGCGCTCGATCATCGGAACGATCGTCCGGTGGTCGTTCTCGGGCGCCAGCGGATACATCGGCAGGGTGTAGGTGCAGCCGGTCCGCGCGACGATCCGGCCCGCGAACCGCCAGTGATGCGGTTCGGGCGACTCCACGAAACCACCGCCGTGCATATGGAAGATATGCCAGGGCGAACTCGGCCCACCGGGTGGTGTGAGGGTATAGACGGGCCGACCGCCGACCTCCTGGCAGGTCACGTGGAATTTCGCCGCGATACGCCGTGGGGGCCGGGAACGCTTCGGTTCCTGATGCCGCGGTAATCCGTTGCGCATGGCCGCGGGATCGGCGTAGAACCGCTTGTTCCGCCGCAACCACATTCGCGCGAACAACGCCCGCGCCTGCCACGAGATCATGGGATCTCCGCCCGCATATGGTCGCGAGCGTGCGGCCGCCCCGGCCGTAGGGCATTGTGAGTGCCCGATCCGGACATGGTCGTCCTCCGTCCATCGCGTTCGACGACCGGCGGATACTCGACCCCCGCGCGGTATCCACCGGCTCCGTGCCGTCGGCATTACCGCTGAGCGGGCAACTAAACAGGGGTCCAGGATCGAACGCCGCACCCGGCAGGGTTCGTCCGGGGCACCCGCCCTGCGCGCCCCGGCCCGGCAGATCGATCGTCCGCACCCGACGCCGGGGAGCCGGCCGGGTGGATCGCTGACCGCCCTGTCTGCGGACGGCGGTCCTCGACGAACAGGCCACCCGAAACGCAGCCGAAACGGCCACCGGTTCGCTTGCCGTTCTGAACTAGCATCGGTCGGAGCCGATCCGAAGGAGCACCGTGCGCCGACAGATTCTCAACCTGCCCGAGAAGGCTCCCGAGGAGGCGTTGGAAGGGCTCGCCCTCACCAATCCCACGCTCATCGCCTACGACCGAGAACGCGGCCTCGTGACCCGGGCGACGCCGGCGCGCGACAAGGTCGGACTCGTATCCGGCGGCGGGTCCGGGCACGAACCACTGCACGCCGGTTTCGTCGGCAGCGGCATGCTCGACGTCGCCGTACCGGGCGCTGTATTCGCCAGTCCGACTGCGCTGCAGGTGCACGAGGGCACGGTCGCAGCGGATTCCGGGCGGGGTGTCGTACAGATCGTGAAGAACTACACCGGCGATGTGCTCAACTTCCGGATCGCCGGCGAACTCGCCGGCGATGACAACGCAGTCGCGACCGAAACCGTGCTGGTGGACGACGATCTGGCCACCCAGAGCGATGACGGGCCGGGCCGCCGCGGCACCGCGGCCGTTCTCGCGGTCGAGAAGATCTGCGGGGCGAGCGCGGAAGCGGGTGCGGACCTGCGCACGGTCGCCGAATTCGGCCGTCGCGTCGCACGTAACGCGCGCACGCTGAGTTTCGCGCTCAGCGCCGGCACCCACCCCGGCGAGACGAGTCCCGCCTTCACGCTCGATCCCGCCGAAGTCGAACTGGGCGTGGGCATCCACGGCGAACGCGGCACCGGCCGCGTCCCGTTCGCCGACGCCGATACATTGATCGCACGGCTGGTCGACCCACTGGTCACCGAACTCGGCTGCACGCGTGGGTCCGCGGTGGTCGCGATCGTGAACGGTCTCGGCGGCGCCTACCCCATCGAACTGTCGATCGCGGCCCGTGCGGTGCACCACCGGCTCGCCGGACAGGGCATCACCGTCGCCCGGTCGCTCGCCGGCAGCTATGTGACCTCGCTCGATATGGTCGGCGTCTCGGTCACCCTGCTACCCGCCGATGCCGATCTGCTGCCGCTGTGGGACGCGCCCGTGCGCACCCCCGCCCTGACCTGGTGAAGGAGCCCGCCCATGAATGACACCGCATTGCCCGCCGGATTCGGCGAACGCTGGGTGAACACGATGTTCGCGGCCTTCCTCGACCGCACCGAGGCCCTCGCGGATCTGGATCGCCGCGCCGGCGACGGCGATTTCGGCGCCAATATCGCCGCTGCCCTGCGCCGGGCGCGCACCAATATCGATGCCGAACCCCCCGCCTCCTACGCGGCTTGGCTGACCGCGGTGTCCTGGGGGTTCCTCGGCACCGGCGGGACGAGCGGACCGCTGTTCGGAATGTTCTTCCGCGAACTCGCCCGCTGCACAAAGGATTCGGAACCCAGCACGGCGGAGTTCTCCCGCGGGTTGAGCGCCGGGCTCGCCACGGTGCAGCGGTACGGGAATGCCGAGGTCGGGCACAAGACGATGGTCGACGCCTTGGCCCCGGCGGCCGAAACCCTCGCCGCCCGCGTCGCGGCAGGCAGCGACCCCGGTGCCGCGCTCGACGCCACCGCCGATGCCGCGGTACAGGGCGCGGCGGGTACCGCCTCTCTGGTCGCGAAGCGCGGCCGCGCCAGCTATGTGGGCGAGGTCGCGCGGGGCGTACTGGATCCGGGCGCGGCCGCCGCGGCGCTGATTCTGCAAACCGCCGCCGCGGCCTGTGCCGACCGGCCGGGTGATATCGACACCGGATGGCTCGATACAGCCACCTGACCGGCCGGCCCCCGGTGCCGCGGGCGTGCTGATCGGCGGCTGGGTGGGGGCTGGGGTCGGCATCCTGCGGAACCCAGCGCCGTACGGGCCGGGGCTGCGTCAGGAGTCGAGGCGCAGTCCGAGATCGAGGCGGACGTCGAGGGGCCGGACGGAGGTGCAGGGGGCGGGGCGGGCTGCCGAGTCAGACGGAAGTGCGGTCGGGTTGTGCGATGAACCGTTTCGTGGTGCGCCGGAACGCCCAGACGACGACGAGCGCGGCCAGCACGGTCAACGGAGTGCCCATGGCGACCTTCGCGACGGCGAGCCAGGTCGTGGAATCGGTGAGATACAGCCATTCCTTCACCACGAACCGGGCGCCGAAGACCAGTGCCGCGGCCGCGGTGGCGATATCGTGGGTGCGCAGCGCGACCTTGTCCGCGCGCCAGGCGTGCTTACCGCCGTGTACGAGATTCCAGACGACCCCGGTCAGCGGGCGGCGGACCAGCAATGAGGCGAACGCGACCACGAAACCGGCCAGCGCGGCCCAGATCCCGACGACGAAGAAATCTTTCGCCGATCCGGTCCACAGCACGATCCCCACGGCGGCCGCGATGGCGAGCAGCCCGCCGGTCGCCGAGGAGAACCGCTCCCCGCGCCACAGCCGGAACCCGGTCAGCGCGATCGCGACCGCGACCGAAACGCCGACCGTCGCCACCAGCGGCAGGACCGCATTCGCCGCGACGAACACGACGACCGGGACGGTCGAGTAGACGAAGCCCATGGGCCCGCCCATCTGGTCGAGCAAGCTCGGTGGTACGGCAGGCCGGTCGGCGCCGGGCACGGGTGGGGCCGGCTCGGCTGCCGCCCGAAGGTGCTTGTGGTCGATCATTGTTCCCGTCCTCCCGACTGTGCGGACCTCTGCGATGGCTCCAGTGGAACCTGTGCCGTAACGGCATACTCAAGCCTCAGCCGGAATCGGCCGGTCCGGCGCCGGTCGGGAGGCGTTTACCGGGGTTACGTCGGCCCGGATATCGGCGTACGGTCAGCCATAGAGAGCCATATGTGGCCTGAACCACATTTCCGCGTCATGGCTATGGCCACACCCCACCGCTCGCGCGCGGGCGATGCCGAACGAGGAGTGAATGCCGGACTAGGAGTCACCATGAAGTGTGGAATGCGGATGGCCGGGGCGGTCGGGGTCGGATACGTCCTGGGCCGGACGCGCAAGATGAAGTTTGCACTGATGCTCGCCGGTGTCGGCTTGAGCGGCCGGGGCGGGCCACAGGCATTACTGGAACGGACGACCTCGGCAGTCGGCACTTCACCGGAACTCGCGAAAATTACCGAAACGGTGCGCGGTGAGCTGCTCGAAGCCGCCAGGGCCGCCGCAGTCACGGCCGCGAGCAACCGCATCGATTCGCTGAACGCCCGCCTGCAGCACCAGCGGGACAGCGGCGCCGATCTCGGCAAAGCAGTCCAGGACGAGGACAACGACGACGAATACGAGCCTGCCCAGGACCGCGAGCCGGCCGAACCCGCACCGAAGAGCAGGACGGCCACCCGCACCCGTGCGACGGCCTCCACCGCCCGCGGGCGGACCGGTGAGAACCGGGTACGGACACCGGCACGGGCCGCCGCGGCGGGCACTTCCCGACGCCGCGCCGCCGGCCAATCGACCACCGACGACACCGCGCCCGTCCGCCGTACGAGGCGGTGAACCACATGACCACGAAAGCTCCCCCGGGTCAGCTGCAGAACTCGCTACAGCAGCTCGCCGCCACGATCACCGAACGTGCCGTCTCGGGGATCACGGACCGGCTGTCCGGTACGACCGAGCGGCTCACCCGAGTCGCCGAGGGCGGCGGGGCTGGATCTCTGCTGTCGGCGGTGACCGGCGCCGAGAAACTCGCGGAAGGAAAATCGCCACTCTCGGTAGCACTCAGCACCGGCGCGGACACGATCGGACACACCGTCAAGGAGAAGTTCGCGGACGCCGGACAGGCATTGACCGGCGGGAAAGGGAAAGGTTCCGGCGGTAAGAAGCTGAAGCTGACGAATATCGTCGAATATATCGACGTGGGCGTCCCGATCGACCTCGCCTACGATCAGTGGACCCAGTTCGCGGACTTTCCGAAGTTCATGAAGAAGGTCGAAACCGTCGACCAGGTCTCCGACGAGAAGCTCGACTGGTCCGGCAAGGTTTTCTGGTCCAAACGGAGCTGGCAGTCCACGATTGTCGAACAGGTGCCGTTCCAGCGGATCCTGTGGCGTTCGAAGGGCGAGAAAGGCTATATCGACGGCGCGGTGACCTTCCACCAACTCACCCCGGACCTGACCCGCATCATCGTGGTTCTCGAATATCACCCCGGTGGGTTCGTCGAGAAAATCGGAAATCTCTGGCGCGCCGCCGGCCGGCGGGTCCGGCTCGAACTGAAGCATTTCCAGCGGTACGTGATGACCGAGAGCGTGCTGCACGCGGACGATATCGCGGGCTGGCACGGCGAGATCCGCGATCGAGAGGTCGTCGAGGACGACGAGTCCGCCCGCCGGCGTGAGCAAGACGATCACGCCACCGAGACCGACGGCAGCCCGGCCGGCGATGCGGGCATCGAATCGGAAACCCCCCACGACGAACCGCTCGACGATGAACCACTCGAAGACGAAGGCCCTGAAGACGAAGACCGCGCCACGGAGCCGGAGGGAAAATCCACCCGGCGCCGCCGGTCGGCACGCGAGTCCGCAACCGAGGCCCGCCCGCCCGCGAGTCGAGGGGCGAGACGATGACGGTCGAACCGGCCGGGGGCGCAGCGGGCGGTATGACGGCCCGGCCGAACGCATCGAGCCTGGCAGATGTCGTCGACACCATTCTCGACAAGGGCCTGGTTATCGACGCATTCGTCCGCGTATCGCTGGTCGGTATCGAACTGCTGACCATCGACGCCAGAGTGGTGGTGGCGAGCGTCGATACCTACCTGCGTTTCGCCGACGCCGTGAACCGGCTCGAAATCTCCGGCAGTGAGCCGACGGGCCTACCGGGATTGGTCGGCGATATCACCGAGGGTGGGGCCGAACGCAAGACAAAGGGCGCGCTCGAGGCCGCGGGAGAAAAGGTCGCGAACTTCTTCGACGATGTCGAGCAGACCCGCCGCCAGGAACACGGGGCATCCGGAAACGAGAAGAACCGATGACTGCCGAGCCGGTCGGCGATACCAGCGCTGGGCCCGTCTACGTCTACGGAATCGTGCCGGCGGACGTAGAACCCCAAGAGCATGCCGCGGGTATCGGCGAGCCGCCGAGCGAGGTCACGGTGGTGCGATACGGCGATATCGCCGCCTTGGTCAGCGATATGCCGCAGCGGCCCCTGGGCACCGCGCAGGATCTGACCGCCCACTCGGAACTGCTGGACGGTACGGCGGCCGTCAGCCCGGTGCTGCCGCTGCGGTTCGGTGCGGTCATGTCCGATGCGGAGTCGGTGGAGCGGGAATTGCTACGGCCGAACTACGACGAGTTCCGAGCCGCGCTGGCCGAGCTCGAGGGCCGCGCACAGTTCGTCGTCAAGGGCCGCTATGTGGAGGAGGTCGTTCTGCGCGAACTGCTCGACGAGAATCCCGAGGCCGCCCGGCTGCGCGAGCAGCTTCGCGGCGCTCCGGAGGAAACCACCCGAGATGCGCGGATGACGCTGGGCGAGATCATCTACCGGTCGATCGCGGATAAGCGCGCGGTAGACACCCGGCGGGTGGTCGACACTCTCGTTGCAGTCCGCCCGGTTGTCGCCGAACGGCCACCGACCCACGATCAGGATGCGGTCCACCTCGCCGTCCTCATCGACCTGTCGCAGCGAGACGAACTGGAGGAGACGCTGACCGGACTCTCCGAACAATGGGACGGCCGCATCCAGCTCGGCCTGCTGGGCCCGATGGCGGCCTACGACTTCGTGATGAAACGGGAACCGGAGGGCTGACTCATGGGCTTGCTGACCTCGCTGCTGTCGTTACCGCTGGCACCGGTGCGAGGAGTGGTCTGGCTGGGTGAGCTGATCCAGGAGCAGGTCGAACAGCAGATGCACGATCCGGCCGATATCCGGCGCGAACTCGACGAACTCGACGACGCAATGGCCGCGGGCCGGCTGCCGGAGCCGGAATATCGGCAGGCCCAGCAGCAGGTTCTGAACCGGATGATCCAGCGACCGGAGGATCCGACGCCCACCGGCGCGAAGGAGTGATTCCAGTGAACGAGACGCAACCGGCACCGGTCACCGCGGCGCAGGCCGGAGCGACCGCGATGGATCACTTGACCGAGCTGATGCCGAAACCGATCCTCGGCGCCACCTCCACCGAACCGACGGAAGCCGGGTGGCTGGTGGAGGTCGAGGTGGTCGAAGACCGTCGGATTCCCTCGTCGGCCGATATGCTGGCGCTCTACGAGGTCGAGATCGATCCCGACGGAAATCTGCTGGCCTACCGCAGAACCCGGCGTTATGCCCGAGGCAGCGCGGATATCGGCGGGCGAGGGATGCGATGACGGTCGCGAGCGGCGGGTCGTCGGTACCGCAACCGTACGGTGGCGGTCATCAGTCGTCGAATCTCGGCGATATCCTCGAGCGCGTTCTCGACAAGGGGATCGTGATAGCCGGCGATATCCAGGTGAACCTGCTCGATATCGAACTGCTCACCATCAAGCTCCGGTTGGTCGTGGCCTCCCTGGAGACGGCGAAATCCGTCGGGATCGACTGGTGGGAGACCGACCCGTGGCTCAACAGCAATGCCCGCACGCTCGAACGCCAGGATCACGACCTCGAGCTCGAGAACCGGAAACTGCGCGACCGTATCGCCGAGTTGGAGGCCCGGACCGAGCACCCCGCCGTCCTGGAACGCGACCGCGAGCTGGAGCGGGACCGTGACCGATGACCTGGGGGTATGGCTGTACGCGGTAACACGCACCGCGGACGGCACTGCCGGTCCGGAGGACCTCACCGGTGTGGCGGGCGAGTCCCCGCGACCCGTGCGATCAGCGGAGCTGACCGCCGTCGTCGGTTCGGTACCCCTCGCGGTGTTCGGCGACGTACCGCTGCGCCGCAACCTGGAAGATCTGGACTGGCTGGAAGCCACTGCCCGCGCGCACGACGCCGTGGTCTCCGCACTACTGCGGTGCGGCCCGGTGGTCCCGTTGCGGTTGGCCACCGTTTTCCTCGACGACGATCGAGTCGTGGATATGCTCGAGGAGCGGCGTGGCGATTTCGAATCGGCGTTGACGCTGGTGAACGGCCGGACCGAATGGGGTGTGAAGGCGTACTGCGACCGCGCCGCCCTCACCGCCGCAGTGGCCGATGCGGAAACCGCGGGTGCCGTCGGCGGTAAAGGCACCGCCTATCTGGCCCGGCGCCGCGCACAGCTGTCGGCGCAGGAAAACGTGGAACGCGACGCCGCGGCGCGGGCCTCGGAAATCCATGGGCAACTGGTGCGCCGCGCCGCCGCGGGCCGCTGCCAGCCGCTGACCGATCCGGTGCTGCACGGCCGCCGGGACTGGCTGGTCCTCAACGGTACCTATCTCGTCGACGACACCGGCGCCGACGAATTCGCGGCCGCAGTCGCCGAACTCGACCGGACCGTCGCCGGTATCCGGCTCGAACTCACCGGCCCGTGGCCTCCGTATTCGTTCGCGGGTGTGGACCGGACGCCCTCATGACCCGGCCCGACAGTGAACGCCGTATCGCCCTCGTCGATCTGCTGGACCGGGTCCTGGCGGGCGGGGTGGTGATCTCCGGTGATATCCGGCTCTCCATCGACGATGTCGACCTGGTGCAGATCTCGCTGCGCGCCCTCATCTCCTCCATCAAAACTCTGTCGGGCCCCGCACTGGAACGGATCCCGCGCGATGCCCTGGAGCCGTCGGATGACTGAGTTCGAGGGGATCCCGCCGCGTATCGACGCGGACCCGGAATCGGTGGAACGCGGTCTGGTCACCCTCGTTCTCACCCTGGTGGAACTGTTGCGCCAGCTGATGGAACGACAGGCCTTGCGACGAGTCGACGAAGGCGATCTGAGCGAGGACCGGATCGAGCGAATCGGTACCACGCTGATGCTGCTCGAGGAACGGATGGGCGAACTCCGCGACCATTTCGGCCTCACCGCCGAGGACCTCAATATCGACCTCGGCCCACTGGGCACCCTGCTCCCCCGCGAGTGAACTGCTCCCCCTGTCCGTACCGTGCGCTGCGGACAGTATCCGTCCGCCCGTTCGGTGATATCGGGGTTACGCGGACCTGAGTGCCCACAGATATGATATTGCATAATTGCATCGCACGCTTCAGAATCGTAATAGACGGCGATGTGTCCATATGCCGTACCGCCCGGTTCGTCGTACGCGAAGGAGAAGCCGTGCCTACCCATACCGTGACCAACCAGGTCCCCCCACTGGTCGACTACGACGCCGCCGAGGTGCCTGTCATCCTGGAGGCCCTGGAACGCGGCGGCGCCGGCCACGCCCTCGACGAGGTGCACGAGATCGGCCGGCTGGCCGGTAGCGCCCACGCCCAGGAACTCGGTGATCTCGCCGAAGAACATCAGCCGGTACTGCAGACGCACGATCGCTACGGCCACCGCATCGACGAGGTCCGCTACGACCCCAGTTATCACGAACTGATGCGGCACGCCGTCCGCTTCGGCCTGCACGGCGCACCCTGGGCCGATTCCCGGCCCGCACCGCATCTGGTGCGGGCGGCCAAGACGAGCGTGTGGTCGCAGGTCGACGCTGGGCACGGCTGCCCGATCTCGATGACCTATGCCGTGGTCCCGGCCCTGCGCGCGAACGCCGAGCTATCCGCCCGGTACGAGCCGCTGCTGACAAGCCGGGAGTACGACCCCGTGCTGCGCCCGCTCGCCGGCAAGCCCGGACTCATCGCCGGGATGTCGATGACCGAGAAGCAGGGCGGATCCGATGTCCGCGCCAACACCACCACCGCGGTCCCACAGCCCGACGGCTCCTACCGGATCACCGGGCACAAATGGTTCACCTCGGCGCCGATGTCGGATTTCTTCCTGGCGCTGGCACAGGCGCCCGGCGGGCTGTCCTGCTTCTTCGTGCCCCGCGTACTGCCCGACGGCACCCGCAACCCCTTCCACCTGCAGCGACTGAAGGACAAGCTGGGTAATCACTCCAATGCCAGTAGCGAGGTCGAATACGACGACACCGTCGGCTGGCTGGTCGGCGACGAGGGCCGCGGCGTGCCCACGATCATCGAGATGGTCAACCTGACCCGCCTCGACTGCACCTTGGCCTCCGCCACCGGTATGCGCACCGGAACCATCGCGGCGATCCACCACGCCCAGCACCGCCGCGCGTTCGGCGCGAACCTCGTCGACCAGCCACTCATGCGTAATGTCCTGGCCGATCTGGCGATCGAGGCCGAGGGCGCGACCACGGCCGCCCTGTGGCTGGCCGAACTCACCGACCGCGCCACCGCCGGCGACGAGGCCGCCGACCTGCTGCGCCGTATCGGTCTCGCAGTGAGCAAGTACTACGTCTGCAAACGCGGGCCCATCCACGCGGCCGAGGCCCTGGAATGCCTGGGTGGCAACGGTTATGTCGAGGATTCCCGGATGCCGCGGCTGTACCGGGAGGCACCACTCATGTCGGTATGGGAGGGGTCGGGCAATGTCGCCGCGCTGGACGTTCTGCGCGCGCTCGCCAAACAGCCGGCGACCCTCACCGCATTCCTCGACGAGGTCAAATCGGCCACCGGCGCCGATTCCGCGCTCGATACCGCGATCGGCCGGCTGGAGGGCGAGTTCACCGATCCCGAGACCCTGCCGCACCGTGCCCGCCGGATCGTCGGCGATATGGCCCTGGTGCTCCAGGGTTCCCTACTGGTCCGCTTCGGGCATCCCGCTGTCGCGGAAGGTTTCACCCGTTCCCGGCTCGGGCGCGACCGCGGCGACGTCTTCGGCACCCTGCCGGTCGGCCTGGACACTGGCGCGATCATCGAACGGCTGACCCCGAAGGTCGGCTGAGCACCGGAGGCAAACCGGTTCCGGGCTGTGCCGGGCCGCGCACACCGCAATCGGCGAGGAGAACAGCAGTAACAAACCGTCGGATCGGTGAAGTCGACCGCAACCGATCTCATGGCGGCGCGACGGGTTTTTCCGCAATGAGCCCATCGGCGAAGGCCTGGAACTCGGTGCGGAACACCTCGTAGTGCGCACGGATGACCGCACCGGGCCAATCCTGCGGCAGCAGTTCCGGCGGTAGCACCGGATCGTCGAGGAGATGACGTACGACCGCCGCCGCGACTTCGAAACGGGTTCCGATCGTCTCGGCGCCGTCGAGAGCCGCGAGCAGTTCCCGGGCGCGGTGCGCCCAGCGATCCGGTGCGAACAAGCGGCCGGCCAGCGCGACGGCCGGTTCCTCCGGCCGCCCGGTGAACACGTCCACCCGCTGCCGGGCTACTTCCGGGAGGTCGGCAGCGATATTGTCCGGGCGGCACCAGACGCCTTCACGGAGCTCTCCGAACCTGGCCAGCCGCAGGGTTTCCCGGAATGCGGCGCGGTCGGTGGAATCGGTGGCGCCGACGGTCACGACCGCGAGGATCCATCCCCCCTCCCAGGCGCGGAGGTCCGGTGAGATCGCCCGGTCCTGCCGCCGCTGGCGCTCGGCCAGCCGTTCGGAAAGCCGGTAGGTCGCGTCGGCGCCGCGTTCGAGATCACCGGCGGCGACCATCCGGGTCAGCGCGGCTCGCACCGCGGATTCCTGCAATCCCAGCCCCGCACCGACCCGGACGATCCAGCCGGCCGGGGCCTGCGCCGGGTGCGATCCGAGCAGCACGCTCAGGATCGCCGAACGCGCAGTGAGCGCCCGGACCCGGGCGGGAGACGCAGACATGGGCCGATCGTATATACCCGTACCGGAGCCCGGCCGGAACCGTCGATATCGAGGCCACATCCGCCGGCCCAGGCGGGGCCCGGTCGCGTAACACCGGTCGCCCGCCCCATCATCGCACCGTGCTCGGTGCAGGAGCCAGCAGCCCGGTGCCCTGGAACCACTGCAGATATCGGTCGATGAGCGCAGTGTCGACCACCGGACAGGTGATGCCGGTACCCGCCAGTCCTTCCCGGGCCCGACTGTCATCGAGCACGAGATCGCCGACGCCGGGAACATCCAGGTCGGCGTAGGTGCCGACGAGTAGCGCGGCGCGCCCGAGATCGCCGACCGGTTCGGCACTCGCGGCCAGCCGCTCGCCGAGTACCCGCTGGGCCTCTTCCGGGGTGCCGATTCGCACCGGGTAGCCCAGCCGGACGAGCCCGGCGAGCAGTTCCCGGACCGGTGTCGGCTCGGTATTCACCAGGTGGTACCGCTCGCCGCAGGCCGGTGCCCGGCCGATCAGCGCGGCCAGCGCGGCGGCCACGTAATCCACCGGTGCCAGCGAGACCACAGCCGCACCCGGATCCGGCGCGACACCGATCAGTGCCGCGGCGCGCACCAGGGTCCACAGCGCGTCGTCCGCGGCTACCGCTCCGGTGCGGGCCGAACCGGTGACCAGTCCGGGCCGGTACACCGCCACCGGCAGACCGCGCTCACCTGCACGGAGCACCAATTGTTCAGCGACCCATTTGGTCGCGACGTAACCGTGGCGCCCGACCTCCGCCGCGGTGATGGCGTTCCGTTCGGTGACGAGACCGGACCGGTCCCGGCCGAGAACGGCGTCCAAGGTGGACACCAGATGCACCGGGATCGTTCGCTGAGCGGTGGCCAGGCGCAGCACCTCCCTGGTACCGCCGATATTCGCGGCCCGCAGCTGGCGATAGGACGCCACATGATTGACCAGCGCGCCATTGTGGACGATGACGGCGAGCCGCTGCGCCAACCCGGTGAACGTCTCCTCGTCCAACCCCAGCCGGGGCCGGGCGAGGTCACCCGGTACCGCGATGACCCGGTCCGGTAGATCGTCGTGGGCCAGATCGAACGCCGACATAGCGGTACGCAGCCGAGTCAGACCGTCCTCCGGGGTGGTGGCGCGCACCAGGCAATACACGGTGCGCGTGCCGGAATCCAGCACCGCACGCAACAGGTGGGTGCCCAGGAACCCGGTCGCGCCGGTCAGCAGCATGGGGCCTTCCGAGTCCGCGGGCGTGACACGGTGCACCACGAAATCCGGATCGAGACGCGCGTCTTCGATCAATTGCTGGGCGAACGCCTCCGGGTCGTCGTCGTCCGCTGCCGAGGCCAGCGCTCGCACCGTCGCGGCGGTGAACAGGGTGCGGGGATCCACCTCGAGCCCTAGGTGTTCACGCAGTGCGGTGCGCAGCGTGAACACCAGTAGCGAGGTACCGCCGAGACCGAAGAAATCGTCCGTTGGGCCCACCGATGACACACCGAGCACCTCGGCGAAAACCGCGGCAATAGCCTGTTCGCGAGGGGTCATGGCCGATTCCTGGTACGACACCGCGGCAGTGATCGTGCGGGTTGCCGGACGCGCGATGCGCGCTTCGGGCGCGTCGATGATCTGGACGAGCTCGCCGACCCGGCAGTCCGGATCGGCATTCGCCGCGACGAGCAGAGCTAGGTATCCGTCCGCGAACGCGGTGACGGCTACTTCGTCGAAAACCGCGGTGTCATAGCGGAATACCGCGCGAGAGGGGTTTTCGTGAACGGTGACGGTGAGATCGAACTGTGTGGTCCGTTGCGGTAGCTCGAGCACCTCGACACTCAGACCGTCCAAAGCCAGCGGCGGCGGTGCGGGCAGGTTCTCGTAGGAGAAAACAGTGCGCAGCAGCGGATGGCCGCCGTCCAGGCGGGGGGCGTCCACAGCATCGGCAATCCGGTCGAACGGCATATCGGCGTGCTCGAAGGCATCCAACGCGATACCACGTATGGCGGCGACGAGATCACGGAACGAGGCATCGGGGTCGATCCGGATCCGCAGCGGCACGGTGTTGACGAACATGCCGACCATCCGGTCCAGCGCGGGGTGTCCGCGACCGGCCACCGGGGTGCCGATCACCATATCCGTGCAACCGCTGAACCGGTGCAGTAGCACCGCGTAGGCGGCGAGAGACACCATGAACGCGGTGCTGTCGCCGAGCGTCCGATCGGTCTCGATCGACGTGACCTCGACGGTTGCTCCCACACCGCTAGGTTCTTCGGGGCCACCGGCCCGGGTGGGCAGCGGCAGACTGTCGGGGACTCCGGCCAGTACCGTGCGCCAGTACTCCAGCTGCCGACTTGCGCGGCTGTCCGGATCGGTCCGGTCGCCGAGCAATGCGTGGTGCCAGCGGGAATAGTCGGTGTATCGCACCGGCAGCGGCGCCCAGCCGGGTTCGACGCCAGACAGAGCGGCAACGTAGGCGGCCATGAGATCGCCGGTCAGCGGACCCAGAGACCAGCCGTCGGCAGCGATGTGGTGTGCAACGAGTACGAGTACGTGTCCGTCGCCACCGACCCGGAACAGGCGGACACGAACCGGCAGATCGATGGCCAGATCGAACGGCCGGTACACCAATTCATCCACCGCAGCGTTGAGGTCCGCATCCCCGGAAACCTCACGTGGCGACAAATCCGCGGCCGCCAGCGCATCGTCGGTGGGCAGCACCCGTTGATACGCCGCGGCGCCATGTTCCGGATACACCGTCCGCAATATCTCGTGGCGGTCCAGTACGCCGCGTACGGCGGTGCCGAGCGCGCGCAGGTCCAGTCTTCCGGTCAGCCGGACGGCCACCGGCAGATGGTAGGCCGCGGAATCCGGCAGCAGCTGATTGAGCAGCCAGAGTCGCAGCTGGGCGGGCGCCGGCGGTACCGGGTCCGGCCGGGATTCGGCCACGAGTTCGGGCGCAGGCGCGGGATGCCGGTTCCTCAGCGCGGCGGCCAGCTCGGCGACGGTGGGCGAGTCGAAGAGCGTCCGCATAGGCACGCCGAGCCGGGCCGCGACCCGGCCGGCCGACAACGAGGTGCCGCCACGGTCGAAGAAGTTGTCCCGGGCCCCGATCGGTTCCGTGGTCTCCAGTACCTCGGCGAATACCCGCGCGACTCGTTCCTCGGCCGCGCCTGCCGGGGCGCGGAACTCGGCACGGCCGAACACCGGTGCAGGTAGTCGCCTGTTGTCCAGTTTGCCGTTGGCGGTCAACGGCAGAGTGTCGAGTATTTCGTACGCGGTCGGACGTAGGTATGCGGGTAGCTCGCGGGCGAGCCGGGCGCGCACCGTCGCACGTTCGATCCGGGCTCCGCGTTCCGGTACCAGGTAGGCGACCAGGTGAGTGCCGGTATGGGGATCGGTGTGGGCGATCACCGCGGCGCGGGCGATACCGGGGAGCGCGGTCAGCGCGGTCTCGATCTCCCCGGGCTCGATCCGGTGTCCGCGCACCTTCACCTGGAAATCGCTGCGACCGTGATAAACCAACCGTGGTTCGGGATCCTCGACGAGCGTCACCAGATCGCCGGTCCGGTAGAGCCGGCCGCCCGGACCGAACGGATCGGCGACGAATCGGCTCGCGGTGAGCCCGGGGCGGCGGTGGTAGCCGCGGGCCAGCGCTGGGCCTCCTATATACAGTTCGCCGAGTACCCCCGGGGGAACCGGTCGCAACGCACTGTCGAGGACCAGCGCGTGGAAGCCGCGCAGCGGCGCACCGATGGTGACCGGGCGACCCTCCTCGAGTTCACCGAGCGTGGCGATATCGGTGGCCTCGGTGGGCCCGTAACCGTTGCGGAGACACCGGCCCGGCGCCCAGGCATCGACGAGATCGGATCGGATGGCCTCGCCGCCCACCGCCAGCGCGCGTAGCTCGGGCACCGTCGCGGGGTCGAGGGTGGCGAGTACAGCCGGGGTGATGATGGCCATGGTCACCCGGGTCCGGCGAATGAGTTCGGCCAGTTCGGATCCCGCGACGACGTAGCGCGGTGCGATCACCATCGTGGTGGCGCCTGCCAGCGCGCACAGCTGCTCTCCCACCGCCATATCGAAACCGGGCGAGGCGTGATGCAGGGTTACCGAGCCGGGGTGCAGACCGAAGCGTTCGCGTCGTTCGGCGGCCAGGTTGGCCAGTCCGCCGTGGGTGACCATTACTCCCTTGGGGCGACCGGTGGACCCGGACGTGTAGACGAGATACGCCGGGTGCGCAGCGGAAAGCGCGGCGCCGCGCTCGGCATCGGTCACCGGGCCCGGATCGGCGGCCGGCGGTGCGTCGAGCAGATCATCGACGAGAATCCGGCTCATTTCGGCCGGCAGGCGGTCGCCGTGCTCGGCGGTGGTCAGCGCGAGCTGCGCACCACAGTCGGTGAGCAGGTAGTCGATCCGGTCGGCCGGGTACCCCGGGTCGATCGGCACGAACGCGGCGCCGGCCTTGGCCACCGCCCACACCGCGGCGACCGATTCGGCCGACCGATCAAGCATGGTCACCACCAGTCGCTCCGGCCCGGCACCGGCCGCTATGAGGGCACGGGCCAGCCGGTTGGTCCGGCGGTCGAATTCCCGATAGCTCCAGCGCCGTTCACCGTGCACCACTGCGGTGCCGTCCGGATTGCGCCGGACGGCGGACGCTATCAGCGCGGCCAACGGCTCGGCCGGCCCCGCCGACGGTCCGCGCCACGGCACCAGCGTCCGGCGTTCCCGCTCGTCGAGCAGATCGAAACCGCCGACTGTGGCGGCTGCGTCGCCGGTGAGATGATCCAGCAACCGCAAGAACCTTGCACCGTGTGCGGCCAGTTCGTCGCGGGTGTAGCGATTCGGGTTCGCCTCGAATTCCACCCGCAGGCCATTCGCCGATCCGGGGTAGACATTGAACGCCATATCCGGGACCGGTCCCGTCCCGAGCAGGTGCAGAACGCCGTGGGCCGCGCCGAGCTCGACCGCGGAGTGGAAGTTCATGATGTTCACCGCCGGGCCGAAGTCGTGACCGGTGTGCCGGTTTCCCGCCGGGAGGTCGCGGGAAATATCCTCCCCGCGGTAGCGCTGGTGGCGGAGGGCCCCGCTCATTTCCTCCCGGACCACACCGACCAGATCGGCGAGACAGGCTGAATCGGAAATCGGGAGACGCAGCGGGACGACATTGCTGACCAGCCCGGCGGTACGGCGCAATGCCGCGGTGGTGCGCGCGGCAACCGGCAAACTCAGCGATACTTCCACCGCTCCCGTCAGCCGAGCGAGGTAGGCACCGAATACGGCGACCAGAACCGTGGCCGCTCCGGCCCCACTGACAGCCTTCTCCGATGCCGTGGTGCGCGCCGCTTCCAGGTCCGCGCCGACCACGATCGCATACGGAGCGAGGTCGCCCGGGCGGGTGGCCGGGGAAACCGGCTCGGGTAGCCCGGCCGCGCGCGCAGCCCAGTACCGGCGGTCCTTCTCGTAACGCGTGGACGCACGGTAGGCCCGGTCTGCCTCCACGAGCACCTCGGGTGTGCCGGGTTCCAGCTCCGGGAGTTCGGCACGCACGCGCATCAGCTCGTACAGTTCGGCGGACCGGCGGGCCAGCATCATCGCGCCGTAACCGTCGAGCAGGAGGTGATGGGCCCGGGTATAGATGAGATGCCGCTCCGGCGCGAGCCGAAGCACGGCAGACTGCAGCGGCGGGTCGACCGTGACATCCATCGGTGTGTGCTGGTGCGCACGCATCCATTCCATCGCCGCGGCGCGCGGATCGGACTCGGCACTCAGATCGTGGACATCCAGCTCGTCGTATTGGTCGAACGCGGGCCACTGCCACGGTGTCCCGTCACCGTCGGCACCGAACCGCAGATAGACACCGAGTTCCCGAGCGGCACGGCGCCCGGCCGCCGCGTATACCGCACAATCGAGGGGGCCGGTTACATCGACATACTGGGCGATGGCGAACGGGATGTCGGAGTGTAGCTGCTGAGCGAACCATATCTCACGCTGCGCCGTGGTCAGTGGTGACAAACTGCTCGGGTTCGTGTGCATGGTGCATCCTCGATCACTCTGCCATGGCAGATAGGTAAGCCTGCCCTATCCAAGCACAGTCCTGTCTGTACGTCACGCTGCTGTTCCTGCTCTGGGGCGAGTGGACGAACTGGTGTGCCTCCCGCAGGCTCACTGGCACCGCCACAGGCGGCTCCGAAGCCGTCCCCGTTCTCGGCTTTCGGAACGGCGGTGACCACGCCGATGCCATGAACCGCTGGCGCGTCCGAGCCTGCCTGCGATCCCGTGGTCCGGCCACATCCGGGAGCACGCGCGTCCTGTCGGGCGGAGCCTGTGCGGTCCACGCTCCGAGGCCGCGCTCATGGCCGATTACGCCATCAGCCGGGGGTATCACGGCGCACTGGTGCTCGAGGAGCAGAGCAGCAGCACATGGCAGAACATCGCCTTCGCGATTCCCTACCTGGAGGGTGCGGATCGGATCAAAATCGTCTCACTGCCCGTGCACGCCGAGAAGGCCCGCCGTTATCTGGCGCAGCAACGCCCGGATCTGGCCCAGCGCCTGACGCGAGGTGCGGACTATCGGTTCGCGGAATGGATGCCACTGAAGCCGTTGGTAACGCTCTATATCCTCACGAAGCATCGCCGCACCCAACACATGCGTTGAAAGTTGTTGGTAGGCAGCACTTTACGAGACCGGCCAGAAATCCACCCGGCGGCGATTCCCTGCGCGCCGGCGAGGGCCGTGCCACACTCGAGGGGTCCGACCGTTACGTGACGAGAAGGTCAATGTATGCGTAAATCCATCCGGCTGTTCAGCTCCACCGCGATACTCGGTACCGCCGCCCTGGCAACGGCACTCGCGGCGCCGGGGGCCGGCGCGGAGGTCACCGAGGTGAGAGTTGCCGCCGGACCGGAAGGCCTGCGGGTCGTTGCACCTACACGGTGACCGCCGCGGTCGACGCACCGCCGTCCGAGGCGGGCGAGGTCACGATCATCAACAGTCGCGGCGGAGTACCCGGCGGCGGTGCCCGCCTCGGCCACGCCACGTATCACCCCGAGAACGGAACGGCCACGTTCGCCTGGACACCCGAGCACACGGGACGTCAGAACATCACCGCACAGCAGTTCACCCCGGGCCGGTACACCTCCGCGAAATATATCGAGGTAGATGTGACGGGATACGGTGTCGGCACCGGAAGTTCCTGCCTACCGCTCCCCTGACCCCGAGCGGACCGACCGTACGCAGCGAGGCCGGTCTGCGCCGGGCGAAGTGATCGACCGGTCAGAACTCGAAAGCCGTTCCGTATCCGGTGGTTTGGGCTGCCCCACCCGGGGTTCGGGCGTCGACGGTGACGAAGGGCATGGCCGAGGCCGGGGAGAGGCATCCGTCGACATTCAAGGGGGTGCCGGCATGGGCGAAGGTGTAGGGGAAGGTCGTCTCCGGCGTCAGATCGGTTTCGCCGACCACCACCGGCGCCACCGTCCCCGGCGCCAGATTCACCCCCACTTCGCCGGCGAGTGCCGATTCGACTCCGACACTGGGCTCCACGCCGACCAGCGGCGCGATCGTGACGACCGGTGCGGCGCCCTCCTCGAACGTGGTGGCGACCTCGAGTTCCGTATACGGCGCGATCGACGCGCCGCCACCGGCTTCCGGAGCGATCGCGATGGAGAGACCGTCGGAGACGTCCACCGCGCAACCGACCAGATACCCCACCACGATCCGGCCACCCTGCAACGCCGGCGCGCCGTCGAGCGCAACCGAGAAGTGCCCGGACACCTTCGTCGCATGACTGAACGGCACACCTGCCGCGATATCGCCGGCCGGCACCGAATTCGTCGAATCCACCGAGGCGATCAGACGTATCCCGGCGACACCGACCTGGCCGGGCGCGGCACGGGCGTCGGTTCCGAGGACGGCGGCGGCCACGGCCACGGCCACTACGGTGACCACCGCAGCGGTACAGGAATGCTTGCGGTTCATCGCGCTCCAATCGAGGAGGTATCGAAGCGGAACTTGACAAACGAATCGGCATCAGCGAGCCGAGCCCGGGAGGCAGCGGTGCGGTACCTCCACCTGCACTTCGGCCTCGGCATCGGAATGCCGGCCGATCTCGGGTCTCGCTCATGCCCGGAATGCCGCGCACCCGGGCAACACTGCCCGGCGTGTGCAGACCGGAAGAATACCGGCTGTGCAGCCCGGCGAGCCGGGTCGCTCCGGCGCGTCGCCGACAAATCCCGGACTGCCGGCGGCCGGCGCCGTGTCATCCGGCGCCGAGTGCGTCCAGGATCATCGGGCGTGCGGTGGCGATCGCCCGATCCCAGTAGGGCCAGGTGTGGGTGCCGTTGCCGATATCGACACGAGCCGCGATACCCAGGGACGCGACCCGGTCGCCGAAGATCCGGGCGGCGGTCATGGCCATCGCCTCCAGCCCCATAGCGTTCACGGTGTTCCCGGCCCCGTACGGCACATCGGGAAGCCCGGGCACACCGTTGCCCGCCGAAATGTACATCGGCAGGCCACGCAGCAGTTCGGCCTGGACGGTCGGATCGTGACGGGTCCAGGCGGGATCACCGGCTGGTCCCCACATATCGTCCACGTTGAACCGGCCCTCGTCCCACATCGCGGCGCGCACCGCCTCGTTCCACATCGGGAAAGTGGGATTGACGAAACCGGAGAACGAACCGGCGAACCGGAACTGGTCGCGATGGTGCGCGGCCAGCGTCAGCGCCGCCCCACCGCCCATGGAGGCGCCCACGATGGCGTTGTCGGTGCGCGATACTCCGTAGCGGGCCAGGAAAGCGGGGAGTTCCTCGGTGAGAAAAGTTTCCCATTTGTACGTGGTGGCCTGGCCGTTTGTGCTGCTCGGCCGGTACCAGTCGGCATAGAAACTGGAATGCCCGCCGACCGGGAAGACCAGCGTGATGTCGTCGCCGGCGAAGTGTCGCAGGACATCGGTATCGCTGACCCACTGACTGTGATCGCGCGGTGCCCGCAGGCCGTCCAGCACATAGAGCGCCGACCCACCACCGCGTGCCGCCCACTGCACCTGCACCTCGATCGGCCCCATACCGGACGGCACCATAAGTTCCTGGTACTCACCGGCCGGAGCCCGCAGCACCGGAGTGCCGAGCGGCGCCGCAGCAGCCACGACCGCACCGGACCAGATGATGAGCAGGACCAGCACACCTGCCGCACCTGCCTTCCGCAGTATCCACCGCCTGAGACGCTTGTCCGAACGCACCCTTGAACCCCGCAACCGATCGCGCGAAACCATTTACGAGCACGCTACCCAAGCATCCGCGAATCCGCCCGCGTGCACCGGCCACTCGAAGACTCGGCGGGTAATGCGCTCGGCCACCCGGCCGGCACGAGGCACCCATTTCACACCTCGAGCGGGTCGCCGGAATTTACGTTTCCTTGGGATGCCGGTTCACTCACCGGGAGAAATAATTACGAGTCGATACTTCTCCCGAGCCGCATACGCCGGGTCGGGAGAAGTATCGACACAGTGAATCAGCTCGATCGACATTGCGGGTACCTACCGGCGTCCGCCCGATCGGGCTTCGAGTAATAGGACGATCACATGACTGTGACGCAAGAGGTTTCGGAGTCCGCTCCCCCAGAACTCGGTGGCGGACTCCCCGTCCTGGGACATGTGGTTCCATTCTCCCGTGACCCGGTGAAGTTTCTTGTCGGAGCGCAACAAGAACTGGGTGACATTTTCTCCTTCCGCGTGCTGGGCCGGAAATTCACGGTCGTCTGCGGACCGAAGGCGAGCGACGCCGTATTCCGCGCCTCCGACCACACCATGGGGCGCAAGCGCGCGTACCGGTCGATGACGCCGGTATTCGGAAAGGGCGTCCTGTTCGATCTTCCGCCGGAACAGTTCAAAGAGCATGTCGGCTTCCTGCAGCCCGCATTGGCGGCCAAGTCGGTATCCGGTTATCGTGCGGCGATGCTCGACGAGGTCGAGCACTACGTCGCGGGGTGGGACACCGAGGGAACTGTCGACCTCGTCGATGTGATGAGCGAGCTCTCGATCTTCGTGGCCACGAGATGCATGATCGGTCCGGTCTTCCGCCGCCGGGTGGGGCCCCGTCTGGCGCCATTGTTCGACGATCTCAAGGCAGCTGGCCGCCTGGGATGGCTGGTCGGCGAGAATCTTCCGCTGCCCGCATTCCGCCGGCGGGACCGCGCGAGGACAACACTGATCGAACTGATCACCGAGGAGATCCGCGCCGCACGGGCGAACGGCAGCACTGCCGATCCACTCGTCGACCATCTGCTGAAGTCCCGGTATTCCGACGGGCGTGGTCTCACCGATGATGTGATGGCGTCACTGCTATTGGCGGTCGTGGTCGCGGGAGAACACAACACCGCCGCGGTGGCTGCCTGGACGGGAGTGCTTCTGCTGCAAGACCCGAGCCGTGCCACACGGGTCGCAGCGGAGCAGGCGCGGTTCTCGGCTCCCACCGACGACATCCGCGCCCTCGGCGAACTGCGCAGATGCGTCACCGAGGCCGGCCGGATGCATCCACCGACAACGCTGTTGCTCAGAGATGCCGACGAGGACTTCCTCTACAACGGCTACCGAATCGCTCGCGGCAGCACGGTGATGCTGTCCCCGGCGGCCTCCCAGCGTCTCGTGCATGTATTCCCTGATCCCCACCGATACGACCCCGATCGTTTTCCCGACGGCCCGCACAACGCCAATCCGAACCCCTTGCTCACCTTCGGCGGAGGTGGACATCGCTGTACCGGGATGAACTTCGCCTATCAAGAAATCATGATTATGTGGAATGTCCTGTTCCGGCATTTCGAATTGGAATTGGTGGACAGCGATATCCGCCCGGACTACAACGCAACCACGGCAATACCCATCAAACCCTGCCGCGTCCGGTACCGGCGCCGTACCCCGGTACCGGGTGGCGAATCCGCCCGGACATCGGCGGAAACGTCGACGCCGAAGTCCGAATCATGAGCGGCAACACCCACCACCCGAGCCCCGAGTCCGAATCGCTGGACGGCCGGGTGGCGGTGGTCACCGGCGCAACCAGCGGCATCGGAGCGGCCGCCGCGACCGGTCTGGCCGAACGGGGCGCGAACGTCGTACTGGTGGGGCGAGACACCGACCGGCTCGACGCCGTCGCGGCTGCGGTCGGCCCGTACTGTTCCCCCGGCAACGACTGCGCGACCTACTTCGCCGACCTGACCGATCTCGGATCGGTGCGTGCGCTGGCGCGCCGGCTCGGGGCCGAGTACCCGAGGATCGATGTGCTCGCCAACAACGCGGGTGTAGCCGTCAAGCACAAAGAACGTACCGGAGACGGATTCGACCTGGTATTCCAGACGAACTACCTTGCCCATTTTCTGCTGGCCCAGTTGTTGCGCCACAATTTGTCGGGCGGACGGATCATCACCACATCGTCCGTGGCACATTGGGCCGGCCGGTTCGATCCCGGCCGACCGGACCGGCAGCGCCGGGTGGGCAGGTTGTTACCTCGGTACGGCTCCACCAAACGGATGAGCATGCTGTTCGCCGCCGAAGCAGCTCGGCGATGGCCGGATATTCTGTCGGTCTCGTTCCACCCAGGATTCGTCCGCACGCCGTTCATGCGCCACAGCGTTTCGGCTCGGTTGCTCATGGCCTGGCATCCGGCCGGCCGCTCCCCCGCCGAGGGCGCCGATACCCTCCTCTGGCTGGCCGGCCACGACCGTACGGCACTCGACAACGGTGGCTACTACTTCGACCGGCGCCGGGCACGGGCCCACCCGCAGGTCGGTGACGCGGCGACCGCCGAACGGTTGTGGCGATGGAGCCTCGACGCGATCGGTCTGCAACTCGGACAGGTGCCCGCCGATCTCGCTTGACCATCTGCCGATCCCGTACGCCCAGAAAGTGGCCATGGAAACATCCGTCCATCCCGGTTTCCCCCTCCCCGAAGCACACCAATGCCCCTTCGGACCCGCCGCGCTGTCCTTCCGTCGAGCACTCCCGGTACAGAAGGTGCGCTGTCCCAGTGGTATCGACGCCTGGCTGGTCACCCGGGCCGCCGAGATACGGGAACTACTGGGCGACGCCGAGCGATTCAGCAACCGTCCGGCCCCCAACACCCATCTGCTCACTCATATCGTTCCGGACAGCCCGGCGGCGGACGGTGACTTCACGCGGATGGACGGCGAAGCGCATCAGCGGTTCCGTCGCCTGTTCGGTCCCGAGCTGATGTCGCGGGCCAATCTGACCCGATATGAGCCGGTGATTCAGCGAATAGTCGACAATCGCATCGATTCCCTCGCGGCGCTGGATACACCAGCCAACCTGCACGAACATTTCGCCCAGCCGGTTGTCGCGGCAGTACTCGCGGAGCTTTTCGGTATCCCGCCGCACCATTCGGAGATCATCGAGCGCACCACCTCGCGAGCGTTGGACACCCGGGCCACCCCGGAGCAGACGCTCGAAGAACAACTACCGCTGATCGAACTCATGTACGGCCTTGTCACCGAGCGCCGCAGGTCACCGGGTGACGACCTGCTCAGCAAGATGCTCATCAGGGCCGATGGCTGCGACGACCCGATCTCCGACCTCGAACTGATGGCCATGGCGATCATCCTGCTCGTCGCGGGGGGCGACAGTACCGTGAGCGCCTTCCTGTCCGCGATTCAGGCCTTGTGGGACAACCCGGCACAGTTGGCCGCGTTGCGGGACGCCCCCACTGCGATACCTCTCGCGACAGAGGAGCTCATCCGCTATGCCGCGATCAGCCTGGGCGGCCTGCGGATGGCGACACGTCGCACCGAACTCGGCGACCGGACTATCGAGTCGGGTGATCTCATCGCGGCGTTCCTGCCCGCGGCGACCTGGGATCCGGCACACTTCCCCGATCCGGAACACCTCGATATCACCCGCAGCGGCAGCGGCCATCTCGCTTTCGGGTACGGAGCACACTTGTGCCCGGGGCGCGGACTCGCTCGTATGGAGATCCGGATAATGCTCGAAACGATTCTCCGCCGCATCCCGACTCTTCGTCCGGCCGGGTCCCCGGACGAGCGCCGCTACCGCACCCACAATGTCGTACTGGGCCCGGCAGTACTCCCGGCCGCGTGGGATTTCGTAGCGCCGGCCTGATACGCACCGCGATACGCCGATCGCACCCGCTCGTCACTTCGCCGCTCGATCCAACAGTAGGAACGGACATGGTGAAATCACTATCCACTGGCACCCCCACAGCTCCCGGGCCGCATCGCAGCCCCTTCCGGGGTACCGGACGCTGGCTCGGCACCCGCTCGTGGTTACCGCACGCGGCACCGGTCATCATCTGGTGGGAACGGGTACTACGCCGGGCAACACGTAACAGATTCGGACTGGGCGAGCTGGGTGGAACCACCGTCGCCCTGATCACTGTCCCCGGGCGACGCACCGGGATCCCGAGGACTACGCCTGTTTTCTACGTACCCCACGACGGCGGCTTCCTCGTGGCGGGGTCGAACTGGGGGCGCGATCGGCACCCGGATTGGTCGGCGAACCTGCTGGCCGCGTCCGAGGCAACGGTGACGGTACGAACCACGTCCTACCGGACCCGTGTCCGGCCCGTCGACGGCGCGGACCGGGAACGGTTGTGGCAGGTACTGGTTACTGCGTGGCCGGGATTCGAGACAGAAGCCGATATCGCGGACCGGAGAAACTTCCGCCTTTTCTTGCTGGAACCGACGACGGTGGTCGACACCCCACCCTCTGTCCTCTCTCCCCGCCAGCAGATCGATACGAGGTAGACAATGACCGATATCGCGCCGGCCTCCGCCGTCCGGTTCACCGGAAACTCCACCGCCACATCGGCCGAGCGGTACGCCGCACGTGACCTCCGCGCCGGACCGCCACCTTTCCCGCACGGCTGGTTCGCCGTCGCGTTCTCCGACGAAGTTCGCCCCGGCACCGTATCGACGCGCCGTTTCATGGACCGCGAGATCGTCGTCTACCGCACGCGGTCCGGGACCGCCAGGGCCATCGAATCGTATTGCCCCCATCTCGGTGCGCACTTCGGGCACGGCGGCACCGTGGCAGGAGAAGAAATCCGCTGTCCTTTCCACGGCTTCCGCTTCGACACCTCGGGGCGGTGCACATCCACCCCCTACGGCTCCCCGCCACCGGCCGCGCATCTGGGCACCCTGGAGATGCGCGAAGCGCTCGGGGTGATCCTGGTCTGGCACGGAGCACCTGGCATCGATCCGTGGGAACTCGAGCTTCCCGAGATCGACAGCCGATGGCGCCCCATGCGCTACGACACGGTGGCATTGCACGGTCACCCGCAGGAGATCACCGAGAACGGCGTCGACTCCGGCCATCTCGCGGTTCTACACGGATTCGAGCAGGTGAAGGCCACGGCGAAACTCACCACCGCGGGGCCGCGCCTGCGGGCCGGCTATTCGTTCCGCAAACCTCTGCCGTTGTCGAAGGGGGTCGCGGCGGAGCTGTCCATCGACGTCCAGGGGTTGGGATTCTCCGTGGTCGAGGTCGTGACGAGTGCGGGTTGGACCATACGAGAGCTGATCCTCCCGACCCCGGCCGGTGGTCGTGAGGTGGAGGTGCGGATAGCCACGATGCTGCGGACCCGTTCCACCGGCCGGGCGAGCCGGTTCGCCTGGACGTCGGTCGAGGCGATCGTCGAGCGAACGTCGCTGCGATCGCTGCGGTCCGAGCTCTTGCGGGATCGCGAGATCTGGCAGCACAAGAAATACCTCGGGCGGCCGGCCCTGGCCGCGGGAGACGGCCCGATCGGCCCGTATCGGGCCTGGGCTCGACAGTTCTACCCGGACGCCTGATCGAAGGTCGGAATGACAATCGGTAATCACTCACGGCGGCGACACGGTTCGTCGTGCACGGTCGAACCGCGCGCCGGCCCGCTGCTCCCGGCTCCGCTGATAATTGCACCAGCCCGGTCGGCTCGCACGGCCGGGTAGCCCTGCCTGTCCATGCGCCGATGCGCACCCGCACCCGGTACCGACTGCGGGCCGCTGACCACGCCGAGCGGTCACCGCGACCGACCGCTCGTCCGTCGCGCGGCAAAGAAGCGGCTGCTCACACGGCGAGGTAACGGCCTCCAAGACGTACTCGACAAAAATACGTGCGAGTAGCCCCCACACGCTGTGCATTTTCGTGCAGTGTCGGGGCAGACTGGCCCAAACGTACCCGCAACCCCGCCCGACCGGGCTCGTGCTTGCGCAGGAAGGAGTCGGCGAGTGTTCAACCGCATCGCCATCGTTAACCGTGGAGAGTCCGCCATGCGGCTCATCCACGCCGCCCGGGATCTGTCCGCGGAAACCGGGCAACCCATCGAAACGATCGCCCTGTACACCGACGTCGACCGGAACGCGACGTTCGTACGGGAAGCCGATGTGACCTACGACCTCGGCCCGGCATCCGCACGCCCGTACCTGGACCTGAAGGTCCTGCGCAACGCTCTGCTGGCGACGAAGGCGGACGCCGCATGGGTCGGCTGGGGCTTCGTCGCCGAGGATCCGGCGTTCGCGGAACTGTGCGAAGAAATCGGCGTGACCTTCGTCGGTCCCGGTCCGGAGGCCATGCGCAAACTCGGCGACAAGATCGGCGCGAAGCTGATCGCCGAGGAGGTCGGCGTGCCGGTCGCGCCGTGGAGCCGCGGCGCGGTCGAATCGCTCGACGATGCGCTGGCCGCCGCGAGCACTATCGGTTACCCGCTGATGCTGAAGGCGACCGCCGGTGGCGGCGGCCGCGGTATCCGCGTGATCACCGACGAGTCGGAACTCGCCGACGCCTACGAACGCACCCGGCAGGAGGCCGTCCGTGCGTTCGGCAGCGGCGTGGTGTTCCTCGAACGGCTGGTCACCGGCGCCCGGCATGTCGAGGTCCAGGTGATCGCGGACGGCCAGGGCACCGCATGGGCGCTCGGAGTGCGCGACTGCTCGGTGCAGCGGCGCAATCAGAAGATCATCGAAGAATCGGCTTCGCCGGTGCTGAGCCCCGAGCAGACGGCCGAACTGAAGGCCTCCGCCGAGCGGCTCGCGATCGCGGTCGACTACCGCGGCGCGGCGACCGTCGAGTTCCTCTACCACCCCGGTGAGCAGCTGTTCGCGTTCCTGGAGGTCAACACCCGGCTCCAGGTCGAGCACCCGATCACCGAATACACCACCGGTTTCGATCTCGTCCGGGCGCAGCTGCATGTTGCCTCCGGAGGCAAGCTGGAAGGTGAGCCGCCGGCCGAACGCGGCCACGCAATCGAGGCCCGGCTCAACGCGGAGGATCCCGACCGCGATTTCGCGCCCGCTCCCGGCCGTATCGCGCACCTCGACCTGCCCGCCGGCCCGGGTATCCGCGTCGATACCGGCGTCAGCGAGGGCGATACCATCCCGGCCGATTTCGATTCCATGATCGCCAAGATCATCGCCTTCGGGAGCAACCGTGAACAGGCGCTGGGCCGGTTGCGCCGCGCGGTCGCGCAGACCCGGGTGATCATCGAGGGCGGCGCCACCAACAAGAGCTTCGTCCTCGACCTGCTGGATCAGCCCGAGGTGATCGATGCCAGTGCCGATACGGGCTGGATCGACCGGGTGCGCGGTGAAGGCCGGCTGGTCTCGCACCGCCACTCCAGTGTCGCCCTGGCCGCCGCCGCCATCGACGCCTACGAAGAAGAAGAGCGGGTCGAACAGCATCGCCTGCTGTCCACCGCCGCCGGCGGCCGCCCGCAGGTGCAGCACGACAGCGGCCGGCCGCTCGACCTGAAGTTGCGCGGTGCGAGCTACCGGGTGCGGGTCGCGCGGATCGGTGCGCATCGGTTCCGGGTCGGGATCGAGGCGGGCGCCGATGCCCGCACCGCCGATGTCGACCTCGAACGTTTCGACCGGCACACCGGGCAGGTCGTGGTCAACGGTGTGCGGTATCGCCTGATCACCGGCACGCACGGGCCGGTCCACCTGGTGGATATCGACGGCGTGACCCACCGCATCAGCCGTGACGAAGGCGGCGTCGTCCGTTCGCCCGCCCCGGCGCTGGTGGTGGCCACCCCGCTGGAGGCCGGTGCCGAGGTCGAGGCCGGTGCCCCGGTTCTGGTGCTGGAGAGCATGAAGATGGAAACGGTGCTGCGTGCACCGTTCCGTGGCCGGGTGAAGGAGATCGGTGTCTCCGTCGGCACCCAGGTGGAGACGGGGGCGCCCCTGCTGCGCCTGGAACCGCTGGCCGAGGACGATGCCGGCGCGGATACCGCAGCCACCGTATCGGTCGAGCTGGACCTGCCCGCCGAATCCGCCCAGGTCCTGCCGCACGAGCGGATGACCCGCGGCCGGCAGGATCTGCGCAGCCTGCTGCTGGGATTCGATGTCGACCCGCACGACGATCGCCGCGTCCTCGACGACTACCTCACCGCACGCCGCGCGGCCGTCGCCGATAACCACCGGCCGCTCGCCGAGGAACTCGAGCTGATGCAGGTGTTCGCCGATCTGGCCGAACTCAGCCACAACCGGTCGTTCGACGACGACGGCGGCGGCCGCAGCCATGTCCACAGCGCCCGCGAATACTTCCACACCTACCTGCAGAGCCTCGATGTCGAGCGGGCCGGGCTGCCGGAATCGTATCGGGCGAAGCTCGCCGCGGCTCTCGGCCACTACGGCGTCACCGAATTGGACCGCACCCCGGCGCTCGAGGCGGCAGTCTTCCGGATCTTTCTCGCTCAGCAGCGTCCCGCCGACACCGTCGAGGTCATCTCGACCCTGCTGCGGGAGTGGCTGCGCGAACCGATGCCCGACGGAGTGCTGCGCGAACCGGTCGGTCTCGCCCTGGAGCGGCTGGTAGCGGCGACCCAGGTGCGGTTCCCGGTGATCGCCGACCTCACCCGCGGCCTGGTCTTCGCCTGGTACGGCCAGCCGGTGCTGCGCCGCAACCGGGCCCGCGTCTACACCGACGCCCGCAAGAACCTCAGCTACCTCGACGCCAACCCGGATGCGGCCGACCGCGGCGAACGGATCGCACAGATGGTGAGCGCCACCGAACCGCTGGTGCGGTTGCTGGGGCAGCGGCTGTCGCGCGGTTCCGCGGACAACACGGCAATGCTGGAGGTGCTGACCCGCCGCTACTACGGCAACAAGGACCTCACCGATGTTCGCACCCGGCAGGCCGGTGACTGCACCTTCGTCGTGGCCGAACGCAAGGGCGTGAACCTGGTCTCGGCCGCGGTGAGCTTCGATTCCCTCGCCGACACCGTGCGCGGACTGGCCGAACTGGCGACCGGTACCGCCTCCATCGAAGCCGATATCTACCTGTCCTGGGAGAACCAGCCCGAGGATTTCGAGAGTATGGCGGCGGCCCTGCACGAGGTGCTCAATGCCGCGCCACTGCCCAATCTGGTGCATCGGATCACCGCCACCGTCGCCGGCAGCGATAACGCGGTCATGCACCACCACTTCACCTTCCGCCCGTCGGCCACCGGCCTGGACGAGGAACACCTCATCCGCGGACTGCACCCGTATATCGCGCAGCGGATGCAGATGAAGCGGCTGCACAAGTTCGATCTCACCCAGCTGCCGTCCTCGGACAACGAGGAGGTGTACCTGTTCCGGTGTGTGGCCAAGGAAAACCCCGCCGACGAACGTCTCGTCGCGTTCGCCCAGGTGCGCGACCTCACCGCGCTGCGTGACCACGACGGCCGGCTGGTCACCCTGCCGACCGCCGAAAGCACCATCGCCACCTGCCTCGATTCGATCCGGCGGGCGCAGGCCGGGCGGCCGGCGGCCAAACGGCTGCAGACCAACCGCATCGTCATGTACATCTGGCCCACGATCGACATCACCCGCGGCGAGCTGGAGAAGATCGTCGAGCGGGTGCGCCCGACCACGGTCGGCGCCGGGCTGGAGGAAATACTGCTCATCGCCCGCCAGCCCGATCCGAAAACCGGTGAACTGGTCAAACTCGCGTTGCGGATCACCTTCGACGCGATCGGCGGCACCCAGGTCGTCGTCGGTGAGCGTTCCGACGAACCGGTGGAGCCGCTGGACGAGTACCGCCAGAAGGTGCTGCGCGCCGCCGGCCGCAATGCGGTGTACCCGTACGAATTGACCGATCAGCTCGGCGATTTCACCGAATACGATCTCGACGCCGACCACACGCTGGTCCCGGTCGACCGGCCGAAGGGCCGCAACACCGCCGCGATCGTCGCCGGTGTGGTGACCACCCCGACCGACCGGTACCCCGAGGGCATCACCCGCGTGGTGCTGCTCGGCGATCCCACGAAATCGCTGGGCGCGCTGTCGGAACCGGAATGCCGCCGGATCATCGGCGCGCTCGATCTGGCCGACCGGATGCAGGTTCCGCTCGAGTGGTACGCGCTGTCCTCCGGCGCCCGGATCTCGATGAGCTCCGGTACCGAGAACATGGACTGGGTGGCGGCGGCGCTCAAGCGCATCGTCGAATTCACCCAGGACGGCCGCGAAATCAACATCGTGGTCGCTGGTATCAATGTCGGCGCCCAGCCGTACTGGAACGCCGAAGCCACCATGCTCATGCACACCAAGGGCATCCTGGTGATGACCCCTGATTCGGCCATGGTGCTCACCGGTAAACAGTCGCTGGACTTCTCCGGTGGTGTCTCCGCCGAGGACAACTTCGGTATCGGCGGCTACGACCGGGTGATGGGCCCGAACGGCCAGGCGCAGTACTGGGCGCCGAACCTCACCGCCGCCCGCGGTGTCCTGATGTCGCATTACGATCACACCTACGTCGCGCCCGGCGAGGACTCCCCGCGGCGGGCGACCACCACCGACCCGGTGGATCGCGATATCTCCGACTTCCCGCACGTGCTGGCGGACAGCGGTTTCACCACCGTCGGCGAGATCTTCTCCCCGACTGCCAACCCGGACCGCAAGAAGCCGTTCGATATCCGGACCGTTATGCGGGCACTGTCCGATCAGGACCACGATGTGCTCGAACGCTGGGCCGGAATGGCCGACGCCGAAACCGCGGTCGTGCAGGACGTCCATCTGGGCGGTATCCCGGTCTGCCTGCTGGGTATCGAATCCCAGAACATTCCGCGGCGGGGTTTCCCGGCGACCGACGGCCCCGACACCTACACCGCGGGCACCCTGTTCCCGCAGTCGTCGAAGAAGGCCGCGCGGGCGATCAACGCGGCCAGCGGTAACCGCCCGCTGGTCGTCCTCGCGAACCTGTCCGGCTTCGACGGTTCACCGGAATCGATGCGCAAACTGCAACTCGAATACGGCGCCGAAATCGGCCGTGCCATCGTCAATTTCGACGGCCCGATCGTGTTCTGCGTGATCTCCCGCTACCACGGTGGCGCGTTCGTGGTGTTCTCGAAGGCCCTGAACCCGAATATGACGGTCCTCGCCATCGAAGGCTCCTTCGCCTCGGTCCTCGGCGGCGCCCCCGCCGCGGCCGTCGTGTTCGCGGGCGAGGTCGGCAAACGTACCGCCACCGACGCCCGGGTCCGTGACCTGGAGCAGCGCGCGGCGAATGCGGGCGGCACCGAACGCGCCGCCCTCACCGCGGAACTCGACGAACTCCGCTCCTCGGTCCGCGCGGAGAAACTGGGTGAGGTCGCCGCGGAGTTCGACGGCGTGCACAGCATCCAGCGCGCCGTCGAGGTCGGGTCGGTGGACGCCATCATCCGCGCCGCCGAACTGCGCCCCCGCATCATCGAAGCCATCGAGGCGCGGCTGGGGTGATCTGATCGAGCGGTGCGCGCGGTGGAAGTGTGCACCGCCCAAGCCCTGCTGATGCCCTCGCCGACCCCAGCGGCGAGGGCATCGTTTTTTACCGCAGCACGAGCACCACGTCTGCGTGCAGCGTCACAGGGCGCTACAAAACGGTTCGCACCAGGCTCGATTACCGGGGCGGCAGAATCCCCTGGCCGTTCATCACCAGGCCGCCGTTGACGATGGCACCGACGAGGCAGCCGGGCAGAGCGCCCACGATCAGAAGGACGAGCCCGATAAGGGCACCGATCCCACAGCCGATGGCCGCGCCCAGGATGAGCGTTTCGTTACTGGCGATATCCTTCAGCGGCGCAGTCGGCACCGGCGCACCGTTCGCGGCAGCGGCGGGACGGTCGATGGTCAGGGAGGTTCCGGCCGCATCCACCTGCGCGTCGAGACGGACCTCCTGACCCGCGACCTGATACACCAGCGGCACCTGTTCCAGCACTTCGCCGTCTGCTGCGACGACCTCGACCGAATTCTCGGTAACCGCGAAAGCGCCCGATGTGAGTGTGGTGGTCGCGCTGGAGCGGTCGGGGGACCACGCCATCGAATACCCCACATTCCCATCCACTTTCCCGGCTACCGGATGCGCCATACTCGCCTCACCGTGTGCGGTACCGGCCATGACGCCGACTGCCGCAGTGGAAAGCAACGCCGTTGCGGCGATTTTGGCGAATTTCATTGTGCATGCCCTATCTGTGTTCGAAGTGCGGATCGATCGTGTGGATGATCGCATACCCGGCAGGATTCATTACCGAAATATCTTTCGCCGCTTGGTGATTTGCGTATATGCGACAGTCACGCTCGTGCCGGAACAGACCCATCACCATATACTTCTCGAGCTCACGGCGGACAAAACAGTCGTCCGAACTTGTCAGTTCTGGGAGCACAGCCTCGGCATTGCCGCGCAGTACGGTTCCGATACCAGCAGGATGTGGTCGCAGCAAGACACCGGGACAAGCTGGTACCGACCGCTGGTAGTCTTCGATCAGCATTTCTGCAGGTCGATCCCTGCGGACAGCCGCTGAATCCCCACGAGGAGCTGACTGTGACGGCATCGCATCCCGACAAGCACCCTCGGATCACCGCCGAAGAATTCCTGAATGCCGAGCCGGATGACCTGAGCGGCACATTCGGCGACGTCGAGATCGTGGACGGCCTCGTGGTGCGCTTGATGGCACAGAGCGAGGCACACAGTCGCGTGGTGCGCCGCCTCGCCGCCGCGCTGGAGGACGCTCGCGACCCCGCCGGCCCGTGTCTGCGGATAGGGTCCTATACCGCTGTCCGTTTCGCCGACGCGGACGATCACCGGGCCGATCACCGGCTCAACGTCCGCTATCCGGATATCTTCGTCCGGGACTGCGAACCCTACGATGTGAACACCGTTCGCGACCATATCGCCCTGGTTGTCGAAGTCGCTTCGAAGAGCACGGTCGATTCCGACACCACCGAAAAACACAAACTGTATGCGCGCACCGGCATTCCCGGTTATTTGATCGTCCACTTCGACAAGAGCTGGGAAACTATCGACCGTATCGAGGAATACCGCCTCGACTGGTCCGGATTACGGTACATGCCCCACAAAGTCCACCGCACCGCCTTGGTCCTGGACACTCCGGTTACCCTCGCCATTACCTTCGACGCCCTCCATCGTCCCTGAGCAGCACATCCGCCACCGCCGACAGAAGCGTGGGCCGTCACCGCATATCAGCGGGCACCCGACGCCTCACGACCCGGCATTACCGCGGGGCCGTTCGAGCTCCCGCGCTCGAGCCACCACTGGGCGATCAGCAGCGGCACCGTCCAGCCCAGCCACGCCACGGTCCCGCCGACGGCTTGGCCGAATAGTTCTTCGCTGCCGCGGAAGGTGGTGTCGAGCTGCGGTGCCAGCGCGATTCCGACCAGCACACCCCACACCCGGTTGGTGATGATCGAGACGGTGAGCGCGAAGCTTCGGATCATCCACCGGCGATGGTCGGCGTAACGGCGCTGCCGGGCGGCCCGGAAGCCCTGCAAGGTACAGCCGAGCCAGATGACGGCGAGCAGTAGATTGCTCGCCATGGCGACCGGACCGAACGGCGTCGTGGCACCGAGGACCAGCGCCGCTGCGCCGGCGGGCAACACACCCGCCACAACGTATATGCGCCCGGCGTACCGGTGTACGGCCGGATACTTCCGGCGGAACCGTGGCCATACCTGGATACAGCAGGTGAGCATGGCGATCGACCCGAAGATCACGTGCGCCACCAGGAACGGGTAGTGCACAGCGACGCCGGGTTGCTGAACTCTCGACAGATCCGGGTCGAAGGTGAGGTACCGCGGTAGCGAGATGGCGACGAACAACACCGCCACAGCCGCCAGCGGGAGAATCCAGGGGCGGCGCCACCAGCGGGGACCGGTTGCCGGTCGCGAACGGTGTCGGTGCGCTTCGCTTATCGTGTCGTCGGTGGTCACGAATCGACGGTAGGAATCCAGAGTACGGACACACATCACTCTGCGGAGCGGCCCGTGGGACGACCATGCGCCACCGCAGTCCTACCCAGCTACCGGTCTTCCCCCGAAACAGTCACACCCCGGTCGCGGCCTCGGCCGCTGATCGGTTCTCCTCACTGGGCCAGCGGGGAACAAACTTGCCGGTACGGGTGCGAATCAGTTCTCCCGCGGCAGGAGTTCGGTAGCAAAACGATCCAGGAAGCCGTTCGACGCCGCACCACCCGCGGGTACCACCACGAACTTGCTGAGCCCGGCCGCGAGATAACCGTCGATCAACCGGTGCAGATCCGGCCAGCTGCCCGCCACCAGATCCGCCGGATCGGTCTCCGGCCGCTGCTGCCGGAGCTGCGTCACCAACCGGTCCGGGAGACCGTCCTGCGCGATCAGCACGGTGATACCGAAATGATCGGCCTCGATCTCTCGGCCGGCCGCGGCCGCGGCCGCATTGATCGCGGACACTCCGGCTGCGGCTTCGGCCGGAGTCAGGAAGCTACCCAGCCAGCCGTCGCCGTAGCGGCCGATACGGCGGAACGCGGCCGGTGCGCGCCCACCGAGCCAGATATCGGGTGGGCGGGCGGGTCGTTTCCCGATCCCGGCGCCGCGCACCGAGAAATGTGCACCGTCGAAATCCACTTCGTCGGCGCGCAGCACCGCACGCAGCAACTCCAGCGATTCGTCGAAAACGCTGCCGCGCCGGCCCGTCACCGGGAACAGGTCGAGCTCGTTCACCTGCGCCGGTTTCAACCCGAACACCGGCAGCACCCGTTTCGGAGCGAGCAGGGCCAGCGACGCCAGCTGCTTGGCGACGAGCACCGGATGCCGGCCAGGCAGAATCGCCACCGACGTGCCGACCTTGAGGCGTTCGGTACGTGCGAGCGCGACCGCCATCCCCACGACAGGGTCGACGGCCGGGGCGTGGACGAGTTCGGAGAACCACAGCGAATCGACTCCCGCGGCTTCCAGCCGATCCACCAGGGCCGGTAGTTCCCCGGGGTCGGTATCCGAGCCGGTCCCGATACCGAAGCGGATCTTCACCTGGCACTCCTTCGTCACCGGATACGTTCCTCGCACAACACACGCTCCGGGACAGGCATTCCGGACCGGTTCCGGCGCGGCACATACCAGCACGCAGCCCGCCGGGTTCCCGCTCGTAGCGCAGATCACTCGGCGAGGGTTTGCCCCGGCTGCAGCGTCGGTCCGCAGCCCTCCGCCTGCTGTTTCTCGACCAGCGGTGGGATAGCCGTAGCCGCATACTCGCGAAGTTGCCCAAGTTGGCGCTGATCGTGCACAACGTCTTTACGGACCCAGTCCTCGTCCGGCACGGTGGGGTCCTCAGAGCGTTGTAATACGTAGTAGTCGCGCATGACGCGGGCGTCGCTGGTGATGTTGTTCTCCAGCCATGGCCCGTGCGTATGGATGAAGGTGGGCCGCAGCTCCTCGAATACATAGTCACCGAAGGTGGTGCGGTCGTTGCCGGCGATGATGTCGGCCATTCGAGTATGGGTGAGACCTGCCATATCGATCAGCTGCAACCGCGAAGTCAGCGCACTTCCGCCCATATCGGGGGTGAGCAGGGTGCCGCGCGGGATACGGAGAATATCCGCGTACCCGTTGAACAGGCGGCCGAATCGCAGGGCGATCCAGCACACAGGCACATCCTCGTCGGCACTGTATGCCGCGGATTGTCCGGCGAACGCACAGCCGGAGGGGATCGCGGCACCGATCAGACCCAGCGCGACCAGAGCCCGTCCGTGTTTCCGCAGTCGCGCCGCCAGCTGACCGACGGACAGCACGAGAACGACCGCACCGAGTGCCCACACCGGGGTGGCGAACCGGAATTGCGCCATCCAGTCCGGTTCCAGGACGCAGTAGGCGACCACCGCCAGAACCAGCGGCACCAGCAGCGCGACAGCGCCGTCACGCCACCTGCCCGGCGGCCACAACGCGAGCCCGCCCACCATCACGGCCGCCAGCACCGCGGGAACACCCGCATACTGCACCAGCTCCCCTGCCCGGGCCAGATCGTATAAGGAGGGCAACGACTGATGTTTGGCGACAGCGGTATTCGGAACAAGCCGGCCGAACTCGGTGATCCGCCACAGCAGATAGGTCCCGTACGGAATCGCGAACGCAAGTCCGGAATACAGTCCGCACCGGAGCGCGGCGGGCCAGGTCGCGCGCCGCATCAGGATCACCGAAGTCAACGGGTATGCGGCCAGATAGATCAGTCCGTCCGGACGGGTCAACGCGGCGAACGCGGCCAGCGCACCGGCCGTCACCGCGACCGCCGGTGTCCACAATCGGTCGTCGAGCACCGCCAGAAACAGATGCGCAGCCAGGACACACACCGTCAGTGCGAACAAGGCGTTTTCCAGGCCGGAAAAGCACCAGATCACGAAGGAGGGTATCGAGGCCAGAACAGCGCCTGCCGCAAAGGTGACCAGGGCGGGCCACCGTGATACCCGGCGGGCGGCGGCATAGCACGCGGCGAGGATCCCCATACAGCAGATCAGCGCGACCGCCTTCGGGTAGAGGGCGTAATCGGGGATGCCGAAAAGGGCACCGCGGTCGAAAAGGCCACACCATTTGCCCACCATCAACACGAAAAGCCAGGTCGGGTTGGAGAACCCTTCCACCGGCTCGGCGCCGGGCTGCAACACCGGCCCGAATCCCTCGGCGGCACTGCGCGCGTACGCGAAGGTGATGCCCGCATCGTCGACGATCCAGCTGCCGTATTCGGCCGCACGCCAACCCAGCAGGGCAGCACCACCCAGCACGGCCGCCGACGGAGCCGGCCACGACCTGGCGCGGCGCTCCGGCTCTTTCTCCGAGACCTCGACTGCACCGGGTAACTCCGCCGTCAGCACTGCAACACCCCTCCGCATGACCGTGCTCGCCCGCCATGACGAAACCGGCGCCGCACGATGGGCCACCTTGCCGACTCCGGGCGCCGATGGCAAGCGGGGTGGTGAATTCCCTTGTGCTCTTGTACTTGACGGGACGGGCCCCCTGATCGGTCAGCGCGGACAGTGGTGACTACCGCGGGCGCTCAGCGCGCGAATCGGCCCGATCAGCGCCCGATAGACGGAACAGCGCACACGACCGGAATCCGCGCCGGCGAGAGATGACTTCCTCCTCACCGGAAACGGACGGCATGCCCTGATCGCGGCGGTATCGACAGGAGGATTCCGGCCGGAGTCACGCTTGCGGTGGCACCGCCCCCAGGGGAATGACGTGCGGGCGACCGTGGGTGGGTTCGGTGATCACTTGGGCGGTGAGCCCGAATACGTCGTGCAGGATCTCCGGGCGCACAACATCTGCGGGCGGGCCCTGGGTCACGATGGCACCGGATTTCATCGCGACGAGGTGGTCGCTGTAGCGGGCGGCGAGGGAGATGTCGTGGAGCACCATGACGACGGTGCGGTGGTGTTCGCGGTTCATGCGCACGATCAGTTCCAGCAGTTCCACCTGATGTGCGAGGTCCAGGTAGGTTGTCGGCTCGTCCAGCAGCATGATGCCGGTTTCCTGGGCGAGGGTCATGGATATCCAGGCGCGCTGGCGTTGCCCGCCGGAGAGTTCTTCGAGCCGGGTGCCGGCCAGGTCGAGGATGCCGGTGCTGTCCAGAGCGTGCCGGAGTGTTTTCTCGTCGAGGACGGAGAACTGCTCGTACCACCGTTGCCGGGGATGGCGACCGCGGGAGACGAGGTCGGCGACTGTGAGACCGGGTGGGGCAGCGGGTGATTGGGGCAGGATGCTGATCCGGCGGGCGACCTGCCTGGTGGGTTGGCTGCCGATGGGTTTGCCGTCGAGCAGGACCCGGCCGGAACGAGGGGTGATGAGCCGGCCGAGGCCGCGCAGCAAGGTCGATTTTCCGCAGCCGTTGGGGCCGATGATCGAGGTCACCGATCCGGTCGGGACGTCGAACGTCATATCGGTGACGACGTCGGCGCCGCCGTAGCCGAGGGTGAGGTTCTCCGTCCGTAGTACGGACTCCGTGGCCGGACGACTCACGTAAGCCTCCTCTGGTTCCGCAGGACGAGATAGATCAGATAGGGCCCGCCCAATACCGCAGTGACCACTCCCACCGGCAGCGATACCGCCAGCGCGTTCGCGGCGACGGTATCGGCGACCAGGACGAATACCACGCCCACCAGTCCGGACAGGAACAGCGGTGGGACGGCCGCCCCAGTGAGCAGGCGCGCGATCTGCGGGCTCGCCAGGGCGACGAATACGAGCGGCCCGGCGACGACGACACCGGCGGAGGCCAGGAGTGTCGCGAGCATCAGCGCAGACAGCCGGAGGCCGCCGATCCGTACGCCGAGGCCGATCGCGATATCGTCGTCCATGGTGAGCAGTACCAGCCGCTGCGCCAGCAGCAGCGCACCGGCGAGCAACGCGAGTGCCAGCAGGCCCATCGGCTGCACCAGCAGCCAGTCCGTACCGTTGAGCGAACCGGACATCCAGGTCAGCGCCTGGGCCGCATTGGTGACATCGCCGAGCGTCAGCAGCCACGTCGTCAGGCTCACGGCCAGTCCGTTGATGCCGAGGCCGACGAGTACGAGGCGGTAGCTGTCGAGAGTCCCGGACCGGGCGAGCAGGTACACCACCACCCCGGCCAGCACGCCGCCGGTGAACGCGGCAGCCGGTAGTCCGATCTCCGCGGCGATACCGCTCAAACCCGCTGCCCCGCCACCGGCCAGCACCAGCACCGAGACGGCGCCGAGCGACGCACCGGCGGTGACACCGAGGATGTCGGGACTGGCAAGGGGGTTGCGGGCGACCGTCTGGGTGAGCGCTCCCGCCATTGCCAGGCAGCCGCCGGCGATGATCGCCCCGACGGTGCGGGGCGCCCGGAATTCCGTTACGGCGAGGTGGACCCGGGTATTCGAATCGTCGCCGAGCACCGCCCGGACGACCTCGTCGAGCGGTAACACGGACCCGCCGTTGGCCATATGGATCGCAGCGGCGACCAGGACGAGCAGGGCCAGCGAGACACCCACTGTCAGCGCGCGCGGTGCGATACGCAACGACACCGGCCCCCACCGGGCGACACGGGTGGGGGCGAGGAGGTGCGGGGCCGCGCCGCTCATACGGTCACCAGTCGCCGGCGGCGGGCGAGAAGTACGAAGAACGGCGCCCCGATCACCGCGAGCACCACCCCGACCGATAGCTCACCGGGGCGGGCGATGACCCGGCCCGCGGTATCGGCCAGCAGGACCAGGACGATCCCGAACGCGGCCGCCGCGGGTACCGAACGACGGTAGTCGGCGCCGACCAGGGCCCTCGCGATATGCGGCACCAACAGTCCGGCGAAGGCGATCGGCCCGGCCATGGTGACGGCGGAACCGGCGAGCAGGGTGATCGCGGCGATACCGGCGCACCGGGCGAGCGGTATCGAGGTGCCCAGCGACCGGGCCGTATCTTCGCCGAGCGCCAGCGTATTGAGCGCGCCGATGTTCAGCACGGCGAGCAGCAGTCCCGCGGCGACGAACGGCCACATCGCTTCGATCGTGTGCGGGCGCGCCGCCAGTGAACCGACCTGCCAGAAACGCAGGGTGTCCAGGGATTGGCTGTCCAGCAGCGCCAGTCCGGTGACCAGGCCACCGCACAGGGCGGCGACGGCCGCGCCGGCCAGCACCAGGGTGACCGGCGTCGCCCCGTGCCGGGCAGCGGTGCCGACCGCGAAGACCACCACACTCGCCGCCAGGGCACCGGCGAAGGCCAGGCCTGCTTCGGCATGGACGGGAAGGCCGCCGAGCAGGAAGGTCGCGGCGACGATCGCGAGCGCCGCACCCTGGTTGATACCGAGCAGGCCCGGTTCGGCGACAGCGTTGCGCGTATGCCCCTGGGTCAGGATTCCGGCGACACCCAGGCAGGCCCCGGCCGCGATTCCGATGAGCGTGCGGGGCCATCGGAGTTCGCGGATCGTCACGTCCATATCGGTTCCGGTGGGGGTGAAGATCGCATGCCACGCCTCGGCCGGATTCGAGGGACTGCTGCCGATGCAGACGCTCAGTAGGATGGCCGCCAGCACGGCGGCCATCGGTACGGCGATCATGACCAGCGGTGAACGTGCGGAGCGGAGTCTGTTTCCCGGCGTGCGCGCGGCGACGTTCGCAGAATCGAGCGGACCCGCGGTGGTGTCCTTCAGCACCGGTGCGCTCGCGAACGCGGTGTCGACATCTCGGTACTCCTTGCTAAGGTCAGCCCTACGTTGGGCAGCCTATCCTTATTCGGCTACCTCCTGCAGCCCGGCCCGGATGAAAGGTCACCTCATGAGAGGAACGTCCACTCGATCGATCGCGCGGCGATCACTGATTTCCCTCATGGCATGCGGCCTGGTGTTCGCCGGCGGTTGCAGTGGTTCCAGCGAGACGGACCCGGGCGCGCCGGCCGGGACCGGCTCCTCGATTTCGGTCGAACACGCCATGGGCGTCACCACCATCGACAGCCCGCCGGAAAGAGTCGTCGCATTGGACCCCAGCTACGCCGATGCGGCGCTACTGCTCGGCGTCCCCCTCGTCGGCTACGTCCAGTACCGCGCGGACCCGGGCAATCCGTTCCCGGAGTACCTGGGCGATATCGACGACAAGGTTGCCGATTCCGTCAATGTCGGTACGACGGCCGAGCCGAACCTGGAACAGATCCTGGAACTCGAACCCGACCTCATCATTTCGGCCAAGGTGCGGCACGAAGCGCTCTACGACCAGCTGACCAAGATCGCGCCCACCGTGTTCTCCGAGTCCACCGGACCGACCTGGAAACAGAACATCGTCCTGCTCGGCGAGGCGCTGGGCCGCAAGGACCGCGCCGAAGAGCTGATCACCTCCTACGAGGAACGCGCGGCCGCGGTCGGCGACCAGATCCGGGCCCGGAAACCCGAGGTCACGTACTCACTGGTTCGCTTCGCCGGTGAGGACACCGCGCGACTGTATTCGAGCAACTCGTTCATCGGCGAAATCATGACCGATATGGGTATTCCGCGTCCCGCCGGTGCTCCCGACACCACCGACAGCATTTTCACACCGTTGTCGATGGAACAGATCTTGAAGGCGGACGCGGGCATCGTCATGGTCTCCACCTACACCCCACCGGGCGGCGAAGGCGATTCCAGCCGGGATCAGCAGGCCTCCTTCGAAGCCAACCCGCTGTGGCAGCGTCTGTCGGGAGATGTTCTCCAGGTCGACGACGAGCCGTTCGTCCTCTCGGTGAGCATTCAGGGCGCACACGCCTCGATCACCGAACTCGCCGAGCACTTCGGAGTCGACCCGCGCAAGGATCTGATCCCGGAATAGACAACAGCTTCCGGCCTTCGAACGCAGGCAGGGCGGGTGACGACCGGACGGGCGTGGGATTCGATCACCGCGCTCGTCCGGTGCGATCGACCGCCCTGGACCGGACGATCTGCTCGCGGAGAATATCGGCGTGGCCGGCGTGACGCGCGAAATCCTGGCTCAGCAGCAAATAGATGAACCGCAGGCTGACCTCACCCAGGTCCGGGTGTGTTCGATGTCGTCGAGGTCGTAGCGGACGGCCATCATCCGGGAACGCTCACCGGCGCGTTCGAATTCGACGATCACATCGGCCGAGGTTTCCTCGTCGCCTACTTGTCGCCCGCGTCCAGGAACTGTTCGCCCGGATCCTCACCTTCCCCCTGCCCACCGTCGCCGCCGTCAACGGCCACGCATTCGGCGCCGGAGCCATGCCGGCCATCGCCCACGTTTACCGCGTCATGCGCGAGGACCGTGGCTATTACTGCTTGCCCGAAGTCGATATCAATATCCCCTTCACCCTCGGTATGGCCGCGCTCATCCAGGCCGAACTCAGCCCCCAGACCGCGGTGACCGCCATGACCACCGGCCACCGTTTCGGCGGCCCGGAGGCCCTGGCCGCCGGACTCGTCGACGCCACCGCCGCTGAAGCCGAGGTCCTCACCAGCGCCGTAGACCGGCTCACTCCCCTGCCCGGCAAGAACCCCGGAACGCTGGCCGCCATCAAATCCACCATGTACAGCGCTGCCGCTGCGGCGCTGCGCTGATAAATCGCAGATTCACCCCCGCCCGGGACGGAAATATCGCCACTACCTGCGGCGCAGGTCTTGACTGGCGGCCGATACGGAGGAGACTGGAGATACACCGGAACAACGAAGAATGTGACGGGTTCGACGAAGACGTTCGGAGAATCGCGGTGACATCCCTCGAAAGTCCGGCCAGGCCCCCGGCAAGCCAGTCGGAATCCGGAACAGTCAGCGACGACTGAGGTTCGGGAATCCGATGGAGACTACCGGGGACTGTTCTGTGTGGGGGGTTCCGATATCGGCGCCGCCTTCCGGCTGCGTACCAACATAATTGCGGGTATCGCGGCCAGGGCGAAGAGCACACCCGCCACCACGACGTCGACGTGCACGCCGGTCGCGGTCCGCGACCCGCGGCGGCGCCACGGTTGCACTACGCTCCGGCGTCAAACCCACCTCGGTGAATTCCGACAACTCGGCAGGGAAATCCGTGGCCGTGGCGTTGACCTGCTCGAACATCGCCTCGGTGGCCAGGCATACGACGAACTCACCGGTCTCGAGCACGTTGCGCAGCGAATCCTTCCGGCCCACCGAGGTGAACTGCACCATGGGCGGCGCCACGCACGAGACCGTGAAGAAGGAATGCGGGGCCAGATTGTCGGCACCCGCGGCGGAACGGGTCGATACCCATGCGATCGGCCGAGGGACGACGACACTCGTGAGGTCCTTGTAGAAGCCGCCGTGCCCCAACTCGCCGGGATCGATATCGGTTCGCATCGGCAACATCCTCCTGGCGCGGGCGTGATGGCGTTCGCATCGACCGGTCCGGTGCCGCGACGGCCGGAAACGCGTACTCGACGGTAGAGCACCACACCGAAGGCCGCCCCGGCGCAGGGCAGTGCCCCGGTCGGCTGCGGCAACGGCCGCGGTTCATCCGAAACGTGTGAAGACGCACCGCGGGCCGAACCGTAGCGTTCGGCCCGCCTGTCCACACCGGGCCGTGCCGTACTACACCGACGCGAGGAGTCACGATGGCCGCGACCTTGTCCGTCCATGGCGGCGGGACCGTTATCGCCCCGTCCGCAGGATCCTCGACACTGCCACCAACCCCACACCGATACCGGCCGTGGCGGCGACCGTAGCCACCAGTGAATGCGTCAGCATGGCGATTCCCGCGGCAAACAGCAGGCACATGGCCAGTGCCAGCAGCGCAGTCACCCATTCCATCCCGGCAATCCGGACGGTCCGGCCGTACCGGGGTGCCGGACGTTCGACATTCGGGACACTACGGCGATCCATGGGCACAACCCTCCGTGTCGTTCCGTTTCGTGAAAGGCACACGGTCATAACGACCCGATCGCCCGGTGAACCGCACGGAGCACACCGGGTGACAACGGTCACACATGCGCTCGGCCTGTTCCCGGCCACGCCACGACAGTTCTCCGGCAATCGGCGTGACGATCTCCCGGCCGCGGTGTCCTACCCATGAGCGGTGGAGGAGGTGAGATGACCACGATCGAATCGGCACCGGAGGCAGGTCCCGACGACGCCACCCTGGTGAGCCGGGCCCGCGAGGGCGACGTCCGCGCCTACGAGGTCTTGGTGGTGCGCTACCAGGCCCGGATGTTCCGCCTGGCGTCGAAGATGCTGGCCGATCGTGGCGAGGCCGAAGACGTGGTCCAGGAGGTTTTCCTCAAGGCATGGCGGCGCTTGAATCAGCTCACCGACGACGGCGCGTTCGTCGGCTGGATGTACCGGATGACGACCAATCGCTGCCTGAACGTGATCCGCACCCGGCGGCCACACGCCGAACTCGACCCCGAATCCACCGAATCGGCGCGTACGGATACCCAGCCCGAGCACGCGGTACAGGTGAGCACGCAACTCGCCGCCCTGAACGCGGCGCTACAGGAACTGACGCCCGAACAACGCGCGTGCTGGTTGCTGCGGGAACTGGACGGACTCGCCTACGACGAGATCGCGTCGATCATCGGAGTGAGCAGCACCGCAGTCCGTGGACGTATCGCGCGGGCACGCGCCCAACTGTCCGAGGTGATGACGCCATGGCGGTGAACGAAACAACCGAACGCAATCATCTCCTGCCGTGCGGGCGGGATCTGGAACAGGTGTGGCAGCACCTCGACGAGGGGGACGCCGACGCGCACGAAGCTACCTGCCCGCACTGCCGGGCCGCCCGGGAAAGCCTGCTGGCACTGCGGGCGGCGACCAGGGAGCTGATCGACGAACCCGAACAACCCCCACCGGACCTGCTCGGACGCATCATGTCGGCGGTACGCGCCGACGCGCGGCGGGGTCGGATGCTGGAGCTACCGACTCCGCACACCGGCGGGATCGAGGTGAGCGAGCAGGCGATAGCGGTGATCGTGCGGTATGCGGCCGATTCCGTGCCCGGGGTCCGGGCACGGAATTGCCGGGTACGGCAGGCCCGGGCCGAGTCCGGCAGCCCGGGGCCGGTGGATGTGGAGTTGACGATCGCCGTGCCGTTCGGTCCCGTCACGCTGAACGAGGTGTTACCGGATGTGCGCGCCCGCGTCGCCGCGGCGCTACCCGACCGTATCGGCACGACATTGCGCAGACTCGACATCCACGTGGGTGATCTCTACGAGCCGCCCCCCGCGGCCGGACCGGACGGATCGGAGGGGCCGAAATGACCGGCGGCAAGATCTCGATGGTCGTCGCGCCCCCGGTGATCGCCGCGATTGCCGCCCGCGCCGCCACCGGCACGCCGGGTGTCGCACGACTGGAGCCGGGAGTGCGCGGCCTACTGGCCGTACTCACTCGCGCGGGCAGGCAGCGATGGACCGATGCCGATCCCGCGCCCACCGAAGGGGTGCGCGTGCGGTTTACCGGCGCGGGCCTGATCGTGCACGTCGATATCGCCGTCCGGTCGAAGGGACCGGCCGCCGAGGTCGGCCGCGCGGTGCAGGAAGACGTGGCCCGCGAAGTGGACGAGCAGACCGGACAACCGGTGGACGCGGTCCACGTGCACATCCTCGATATCGAACCGGAGCTGTGATGGCCGACGAGCAGATCATCGACCGTATCCTCGGCGCGCTGGAGAGTGCGCCCGGCCTCCGGCCGGCCGCGCCCCTCATAGGCGATAAGGAGTCCTGGCCTTGGGACACCCGGAAATACGCCGTCGATCTCGGCGCGGAGGTGATCGAGATACGCCTCGTATCCGCAGCCCTGCCGCTGCCGCCACTGCTGAAACGGGCCGGGGAAGCCATCCGCGCGGTGCTGACCGGCACCCGATGGGAACCTGCCGAGCTACGGCTCGTGGTCACCGAACTCGATACGGCAGCGGTCGCCGGGGAAGGAGCCGATCAACTCGGCGCCGGAGCGTGACATCCGCCCGGTTCCGGTGTCGAACAAACGAAGCCCGTGAATTCCGAGGAGACCAGGAGGAAAAAGATGACCGCTCCGACCGATGAGAAGACCGGCAACAACACCGGTGGCCGCGGCGCCGACAAGGCGCCCGGAACAACGGCACGTAAACCCAACCCGCTGGTAACCGACCAGGGCACCACCACCATCGCCGATATCGTCGTGGAAAAGGTGGCCGGGCTGGCGGCGCGCGAGGTCCGCGGTGTGCACGATCTCGGCGGCGGCACCGCCCGGGCGCTCGGCGCGTTGCGGGAACGGATCCCCGGCGCCTCGGCCAGCACCGGTCAAGGCGTCTCGGTGGAAGTGGGCGAAACCCAGGCGGCAGTCGATCTGCAAATCGTGGTCGAGTACGGGGTGGCGATCGCCGAGGTCGCCCGGCTGGTGCGGCGCAATGTGATCACCGCGATCGAACAGATGACCGGACTCGAGGTCGTCGAGGTGAATATCAACGTCAACGACGTTTTCATCCCCGGTGACGACGACGAGCCCGACACCGAGACCGGCCGGGTGCAATGAGCCGGGCCGCCGCAGCGGAGAGGAGCACACGGTGAATGCCACATCGATAGGTCTGGCGGTCGGTCTCGCGCTCGGTTTCGCCGCCGCCTTCGGCGGTTTCGGTGCGTTCCTGATCGTGCTGGTGTTCGCGGCCGTCGGGCTGCTGGCCGGCCGGTGGCTCGACGGTGAACTCGACCTGGGCGCGGTGCTGCGATCGGGACAGCAGAACAGGAGCCGGCGGTGACCGCGGTGAGCACCGACCTCCCCGGGGTGACCACGGTCAGCAACCGGGCCGTCCGCCGGATCGCCGCGCAGGCCGCCCGGGAGGTCCCCGGAGTCGCCGGGACGGTGCAGGCCGACGCCGATATCTCCGGGGATCGGACCGCCCTCCAAATCCGGCTTCCGGTGCGCTATCCGGAGCCGGTGGGCCGGGTCACCGATATCTGCCGTGATCATCTGCTGCGGCGCACCCAGGAATTGACCGGGCTCGATGTCTCCCGGGTCGATATCGTGGTGACCGAACTGGCCGCCACGGCGGCACCGGCCGGGAGAGTGCAGTGATCCGTAGATCGCGGCGCACGCTACCCGCCGTCCTGGTCGCGCTGGTACTGATCGCCGTATGCGTCGCGGTCATCGTTTCGCTGGCGCAACGCTGGGCCGGTGCGCCCGAATATCTCTCCTACGACACTGTCGCGCGCGAGCTGCACGCGACCGGCTGGGGCGAGTGGCCGGTCTCGGTTGCCGCTGCCGTGCTGCTCGTCGCGGGCGCGGTGCTGCTGGTGACGGCGATACTGCCCGGCCGGCCCCGGGTGCTGCCGTTGCACGCCGATGACGGGATGGACACCGGGGTACCCACCGGTGAGCTTCGGGCACTGCTGCGCGGCGACGCGAAAACAGTGGACGGAGTGAACTCGGCGCGGATCACCCTCCGGCGCGGTGCGGTCCGAGCCGTCGTCGATACCGACCTCCACCGTGGGCATACGGAGATCGCGGACGAGGTCTGTACCGTCCTGAGCAACCGGGTCCAGGAACTCGGCCGGCCGGTAGGGCGTGTGCAGGTGCGAGTGAAAGGCCCCGAGAAGGTATCCGGCGGCCGGCGGGCCACCGCGCTCGCCACACCGGCCTCGTGAACAGCCCGTTGTCACCACAAGCGACCGAGCACGTGACACCGGAACCGTAGGACCGTGAGCGTCGACAACAGATCCTGAATGGGAGAGTCCGGATGACATATGCGAATCGCCCGGCGCGACTGAATCGCATACTGCTCGCGTTACTCGGGATCGCGCTGCTGGCCGCCGGCGCGTTCGCCTTCGCCGCCTACTCCGGATGGCCGGGCTGGGTGGACCCGGACACACCTCTGGTTCCGGGGACCGCGGCCCCACCGGACTGGGTGTTCTGGCTCGTGATCACGGGCGCCACGGTGCTGGGCCTGCTCTGCCTGCGCTGGCTGGTGGCGCAGCTGTTCCGGATGCCGAGACCGGTGCCGTGGCGGATGGAAGCCGACGGGTCTGCCGGACGGACGGTGTTGTCGTCACGTACTGCGGCAACCGCGGTGGCCGCCGATATCGAGTCCTACAGTGAGGTACACACAGCGCACGCGTGGCTGGCGGGCCCCCGCACGTCCCCCGAGCTCCATCTGGCGGTCACCGCCGAGCCCGGCGCCGATATCGCTCGGCTGCGCGGCCGGATCCACGATGAAGCAGTAGCACGACTGCGCCGAGCCCTCGAGGTGGGCGAACTGCCGATACGGCTGGAATTGGGTTTCGCCGACGCCGGGCAGCGCGCCCCGTTGCGGTGACCGTCGCGGCGAACCCGTCGGCCGCGCAAGGCAATACCGGTGTCGTCCTTGCTAGTTTGTCTGTGCAATGAAACCGGACCGCCGCGGCGGACCGATTCCCCACAGGGCAGAAGTTGAGGTCGATGCCGGAAACGAAATATTCGACCGACCGCCATCTGGTCGGACGTGCCATTGCCGACATCACCGGTGAACCGGCCGAAGCCGGCATGCTCGGCTACGGCAAGGCAGATCAGAAAACCACCGGGATACACTTGCGGCTACGCGCCCGCGCTTTCGTCTTCGTGGATCCGATCGTCGAACAGCGGGTGCTGCTGGTCGTGGCCGAGCTGCCGCTGATCTTCTCCAGCATCACCCAGGAGGTGCTGCGCCGCCTGGCACAGCGATTCGGCGACACCTACACCGAGTCCAACGTGATGATCACCGCGACCCACACCCACTGCGGCCCCGGTGGCTATTCGCATCACCGGCTGTACAACCGCCCGGACGGGTTCCGGCCCCGGACCTTCGCGGCGATCGTCGACGGTATCGTCCAAGCGGTCGAGCGGGCGCACGACGATATCGCCCCGGCCACCCTGCGCCTGATCCACAGCGAGTTGCACGAGGCCAGCGTCAATCGCTCGCGGGCGGCGTTCGACCTGAATCCGGACGAGGACAAGGATTTCTTCCCGGAAGCCGTCGACCCCCAGACGACCCTGCTGCGCGTAGACCGCGACGGTGAACCGGTGGGCGCGGTCAACTGGTTCGCCACCCACGGCACGTCGATGACCAACCGGAACACGTTGATCAGCGGCGACAACAAGGGATACGCGGCGTACCACTGGGAGCGCGTGGTCGAGGGCGTGAACTACCTGGTCGATCCGGATCCCGATTTCGTCGCGGCCTTCGCGCAGACCAACAGCGGCGATATGTCACCCAACCTGGACGGCACACCCGGGCACGGACCCACCGGCGACGAACGCGAGAACACCCGGCTCCTCGGCCTGCGCCAATACGAGGCCGCGGCGAAGCTCGCCGCGGGTTATATGCCGCGGATGGCCGGCGGTATCGATTACCGCTTCCTGCATGTCGATCTGTCCGCGGTGACGGTGTCCGAGGAGTTCACCGGCGACGGTTGCGAGCACCGCACCGGCCGACCGGCCGGGGGCGCGGCCGCCTTCGCCGGTGCGGAATACGACGGGCCGACGCAGTGGAAAACATTCCGCGAAGGCCGCAATCCGGGCTGGGATTTCCTGTCGCGGATGACGTACCTGTTCGCCCCCGGCCTGCGGGAGGTGCAGGCGCCCAAGTCGATTGTCGCGCCGGGCGGATTGCTCAACCGGTCCACACCGTACGTCCAGGAGATCGTCCCGGTACAACTGTTCCGTATCGCGGAGCTGTATCTGCTCGGCATTCCGGGTGAAGTGACGATCGCCGCGGGGCTGCGGTTACGGCGCACGGTAGCGGCCGTCCTCGGCGTAGAACTGGCCAATGTACTGATCGCCGGATACAGCAACGCCTATTTCCACTACGTCACGACCCCCGAGGAGTACACCGCACAGCGTTACGAGGGTGCGAGCACCCTGTTCGGCCGGTGGCAGTTACCGGCCCTGCAGCAGATCGCGGCGCAGCTCGCGACCGCCTTGCACGACGAGAGCACCCTGCCCGCCACACCCGCGGCCCCCGACCTGTCGGAGCTGTGGCAATCCGCGAAAACCGATCCGCCACCGGATTTCCCGCCGGTGGGACAGAACTTCGGCGATGTACTCACGGAGCCGGAGCCGGAGTACCGAACCGGGGAACGGGTGAGCGTCGAATTCGCCGGCGCACACCCCAACCACGACCTGCACCGCGGCAGTACCTATCTCATGGTGCAGCGCTTCGACGGTGCGCGGTGGCGCACGATCGCCGACGACGGCGACTGGGAAACCACCTTCGAATGGACCGCGGGACCGGCCCAGAGTTCCCGCATCACCATCGGCTGGCATATCCCCGGCGACGCGGAGTCCGGCAGCTACCGGATCCGGTATTTCGGTGACGCCGTGAAGCCGGGCGGCGACCCGGCCCCCATCAGCGGAACCTCACCCGAGTTCCGGGTCCACGACGAGGATCACGGCGCCTGACCGTCCTGCCACAGCGTGAGTACGAGCTTGCCTCGGACCCCGCCCGGATTCGCTCAGGCGACGATTCTCCCGTACCTCGTCCAGGGGCAAGGCACGGTCGGCATAGACGCGCACCAGCCCGCCCGGAGTTTGCAGTCGACCGGATTCACCGTGGTGGCACCCAGCCGCAGAAGGACCTCCCCCGCCCGGGGGCCGGCACGGGAGCCTGCCCGGCGTGCAGCACCTTTGAGCAGTATCCGGACCGGACCGGACCGGGCCGGACGGAAACCGGGAAAGTGCACCGCAAGCAATCAGGCCCCGCCACCGCTCTAGCCGGGCTCCGGCCCACACCGCCGGGCGATATCTGTTCGAATGGACCGGTGATGCCTCGTGAACCGAAAGGAACTATGACTTCGACGAAATGGCGGGTCGCCGGATCGGCCGGCGCCGCGATGGCAGCCCTGGCGGCGACGATGATCCCGGCGGCGACCGGCACAGCCGCGCCGGTGCTGTGCACCGCGGAAACACTGGACCTGAGCACCCGCGAGCGGCCGTCCGACTCCCCGGGCCAGGCCCGGATGGAGGTCGTGCTGTCCAATACCTCCGCGCAGGCCTGCGCGGTACAGGGATTCCCGGGGGCCGATCTGGTGGGCCCGGAGGACCCCACCTTCGGCCCGGTATACGAACTACCCCGCCAGGATGTGGATTTCGCACCGGTGGTGGTGGAGCCGGGTTCCGCAGTGAGCAGTGTGCTCACCTACTTGCCGGACGGCCCGGACGGCTGGATCCCGGCCACACTCGTCATCACCCCGCCGGACACCACCACCCCGATCGAAACACCGTGGCCGGCAGGTGTGAGCGTGCAGCGTCAGGACGGCGCCACCCACCCGGGCACCTACATCGGCCCGCTCCAACCCGCAAGCTGAATCCCGCTCGGACCACCACGGCGACACGATCGCTGCGGTGGTTCCTTGCTTCTCCGCCGATCACGGTTACGGACGTACCCTGACAGACCCCGGGCCGGGGGGACACTCACCCGATCGCCACGACCGGCCGCTCCGGGAACAGAACCACTCGCCCGATCCGCTCGATGGTTTCGAATACCCCTGGGCGGTGGCACAGGTACTGCGTACGGGAGATATCGCTGGCGAAGGTGAGCACGGCTTCGAGCCGGATCTTCGCCTCGGCCGCGCCGACAGTGGGATTCTGGACGCAGATCAGTTCGATCCACTCGCCCACGAAATCCCGGTGGCTCTGCTGGAGCCGGTCGCGGCTCGATGCCTCGAGATGCCGGGTCTCGGTGCCGAGGATCGCCGCGTAGTCGCTGTAATGGGCAATGAATGCCACATAGGTTTCGAGTGCCTTGGCACCACGCACAGATTCGGCGGTTCCGTCCAGCGCCCGGTAGAGGTCGCGCCACAACCATTCGGTGCCACGTTCCAGCGCGGCGGCCAGTAACTCCTGCTTGGAACCGAAATGGTAGTAGACGGTGGGCCCGGTGATACCGGCCCGCGAACCGATCTCCTCCATGCTGACCGAGAGGTACCCGCGTTCGGCGAAGAGCGCGGCGGCAGCGGCGAGCAGCCGTTCCCGGCGAGTGACCGGCAGATATCCGGCGGATCGGCCGGTCGGTGCACCGGCGGCCACCGGTTCGGCGTTCAGTATGGCGGCGGCGATATCGCACAGAACCTGCTCGAATTCGCTCCGCGACAAATCCCGGCTGCGATGAGAGGTCGCGCACAGCGCCGAACAGGTGCTCTCGGCCAGGAGCAGGGCGTCGGGCTCGGACAGTTCCGGCCGCTGTGCGCGGATCAGGGCAGTGAACTGGTCGAGTGTTGATCGGATCTCCGACCGCAGCACCGCGTAGGAGTCGGCGGGCAGACTGCGCGCTTCCTGCCGCCACAACGTCCCCAATCTGCTCACCTGGGCGGCGACGCCGGCGACCTGTTGCGCGAGTTCATCCGGGCCGATGCGTGGCGATGCGGTCAGCACCGAGGCAAAGATCTGCCGGAACGGTGTCATCTCGCTGACGACGGCCGCGATGAGCAGTTCGGGTTTCCCCGCGAAATGCCGGTACAGCGCGGACGGGCTGACATTGACCGCCTTCGCGACCTCCCCCATCGAGACCTGCTCGTATCCGTACCGGTGGAACAGATCGACCGCCGCCGCGATGATGAGATCCCGGCGGTTGCGGGGCCGGGTCCCGCGGGGCGGGGCATCGGGTACCGATCCAGTGGTCATCCGTATCAACCTACTTGCCGGCTGTTCTCGGACCAGTAGGCCTTGCGCAGTTCGCGCTTCAGTATCTTTCCGGCACCCGAAAGCGGCAGGGCCGCTACAAAATCCACACTGCGGGGCACTTTGTAGGCGGCGATGTGTTCGCGGCAGAACTTCTCGAGCTCGTCTGCCGTCACCTGCTGTCCGGGCCTGCGAACGACGACAGCGTGTACCCGCTCCCCCCACCGCTGGTCGGGCACCGCGATCACCGCGCAGGAAGCGACCGCCGGATGCCTGCCGAGCACATTTTCCACCTCCGCGGAGTACACGTTCTCGCCACCGCTGACGATCATGTCCTTGAGCCGATCGACCACGAAGACATACCCGTGTTCGTCCATATAACCCGCATCGCCGGTATGCATCCAGCCGCCCCGTAGCGCGAGCTCCGTATCCTCGGGCCGCTGCCAGTAGCCGAGCATCACATGATCGCCACGCGCCACGATCTCCCCCACCACGCCCCGTGGCACCTCGGCGTCGTCCTCGTCGACGATACGCACCTCGGCATGTGGCGCGGGCCGGCCCGCAGAACGGCGCAACGACGGGTCACTGTGGTCTTCGGCTCGCAGGATGGTCGCCACCGGGGCGAGTTCGGTCATCCCGTACGCCTGCGCCAGGGCGGCCTGCGGAATCAGCCCTCTGGTGCGCTCGAGCAGGGTTTCCGAGATCGGCGATGTGCCGTAGAGGACATGCCGGACCGACGACAGGTCGAAGGCGGCGATATCGGGGTGATCGACCATCTGCTGGAGCATGGTGGGAACCAGCAGGATATCGGTTATCCGGTGCTGCTCGATCGCAGCCGCAACCCCGCTGGGCGTGAATCCCGGCAGCATGATGTGGCTGTGGCCGGCCAGGGATCCACTGATGAGAAGGAACAGGTCCGCAAGATGGAACATGGGGGCCACATGGAGCATCCGGCCGTGCTGGGTCAACCAATCGCCGGTGGTGAAACAACCGAGCGCGTTGACCAGCACACTGTTGTGGCTGAGCATCACTCCCTTCGGGGCTCCCGTGGTTCCGCCGGTGTAGAAGAGCCCGAGCAGATCCTGGCCGCCCCGGCGGGCATCCACGGCGGGCGAGGAATCGGCGATCAGCTGCTCGTAGCCGACCATCGTTTCCGGGCAGGTGTCGTCTCCGCAGTACACGATGTGATCCAGCCCGCGGTACCGCTCCCGGATACCGTCCACCCGGCTGCTGAAGGCGCCGTCGACCAGGAGCACACGGGTTTCCGATTCGTCCAGCGCGTAGGCGATTTCGGTATCGCTCCACCGGTTGTTGATCGGCGTGATCACCGAGTCGGCCCAGGCGACACCGAAAATGTATTCGGCGTAGCGGTCGGAATTGAGGCCCAACATGGCGACCCGGTCGCCGGATACGACGCCGAGTCCGGCGAGGCCGCCGGCCAGGCGGGCGATCCTGTCGACGGATTCGGCGACCGTCCGCGTCCGTTCGCCGTCGATGGTGAACACTCGGCCGGGGTCGGTTTGCAAAGCCTGGTGCAGAAGCTGGGTCAGGTACATCGGCGAACTCCTGTGTGTATGCCGCGGTCTAGAGGGATCGGGAGATGATTTCTTTCATGATTTGATTGGTGCCGCCGTAGATCTGCTGTACTCGCTGATCGACCCATAGGTGCGAGATCGGATACTCGGCCATATAGCCGTACCCGCCGTGCAATTGCAGACAGCGATCGATGATGTGCATCGCCCGCTCGGTGGTCCACCACTTGGCCATGGCGGCGGTCGCCCCGTCGAGTTCCCCGCGTAGTAACCGGAGCAGGCAGTCGTCGACGAAACAGCGCACGATCCGGGCCTCGGTGGCGGCTTCGGCCAACGTGAAGCGACTATGCTGGAAATCGAACACCCGCTGCCCGAATGCACTGCGGTCTTTGGTGTACAGCACGGTGAGATCCAAGGCGGTTTCGATCGCGACTGCCGCGGTGACCGCTATTGTGAGACGTTCTTTCGGCAGCTGGCCCATCAGGTGGCCGAAACCGCGGCCTTCGACTCCGCCGAGCAGGTTTGCCGCCGGAACCCGTACGCCGTCGAGGAACAGTTCCGAGGCGTCCTGCCCCCGCTGCCCGATCTTGTCCAGGATCCGGCCACGCCGGAAGCCTGCGCGATCGGTTTCGACCAGGATCAGTGAGATACCGCGTGAGCCCGCATCCGGGTCCGTTCGGGCGACTACGATGACGAAGTCGGCGTGCGTCGCGTTCGTGATGAAAGTTTTCGCACCGTCGACCACATATTCCGCACCGTCACGGACCGCGCGGGTGCGGATACCCTGCAGGTCCGAGCCGGCTCCCGGCTCGGTCATGGCGATCGCACCGACGGCCGCGCCGGTGGCCATCAGCGGTAGCCATCTCTGCTTCTGGTCCTCGGTACCGTAGGCGAGCAGATAATGCGCGACGACGACACTGTGTACGCCTATCCCCCACGCGGTATCCCCGACCCGGCCCTGCTCCTCCAGCAGCACCGCCTCGTGGGCGTAGGTTCCGCCACCGCCACCGTATTCCTCAGGTACCGACAGGCACAGCAGGCCCAAAGCACCGGCTTTCGTCCACACTTCCCGGTCGATATGCTGCTGGTTGCGCCAGCGCGCTTGGTGCGGCGCGATCTCCTTTTCACAGAAGGAGCGGGCCAGTTCCCGTAGCGCGTCGAGATCCTCGGTCATCCACGGCGAGCGATGAGTGCTCATATTCCCTCCAGTAGTTCGTACTCGCCGGCTCAGGACAGGAACCCGCCGCCACAGACCAGGGTTTGCCCGCTGATGTAGTCAGATTCGGGTGAGCACAGCAGATACACGGCACCGGCCGCCTCGTCCGGAGTTCCGGCACGTCCGAGCGGGATGCCCTGTTCCAGAGTGGACAGCAGTTCTGGATTGACGCCCACCCGGATCTCGCGGCCCTCGACATTGATCGCGCCGTCGCCGCCCGCCGGTGTTTCGGTGAGCCTGGTGAGTATCAGGCCGAACGCCACCGTATTGACGGTGACGTTGTAGCGTCCCCACTCCTTCGCGAGGGTTTTGCTCAGACCGGTGATCCCGGCCTTCGCCGCGGCATAGTTCGACTGCCCGGCGTTACCACCGAGACCGGCGATCGACGAAATGTTGACCACCTTGCGGCACGGCACGGGCGCACCGGCCGCGCGCGCCGCCTTCACCGCCGCCGAGATCACCGGCTGCGCCGCCCGCAGAATCCGGAACGGCGCCTTGAGATGGACGTCGAGGATGGCGTCCCACTGCTCGTCGGACATCTTCTGGACGACCGAATCCCAGGTGTAGCCGGCGTTGTTGACGACTATGTCGAGACCGCCGAAGGACTCCACCGCGGTGCCGACGAAACGTTGCGCGAAATCCTCGTCGGTGACATTGCCCGGGCACGCGACCGCCTGCCCTCCGGCGGCCCGGATCGCGGCGACGGTTTCGGCCGCGGGTTCCGCATCGAGATCGTTGACGACCACGGACGCGCCTTCGGCCGCGAGCTTCTGCGCGATCGACCGGCCGATACCGCGGCCCGAGCCCGAGACGATTGCTACCTTGTCGGCCAGATTTCCCATCGGATACTCGTCTTTCAGTTGGAGGGATCGTCATCGGGCAGCGCCACGACGGCCTGCCCGGCAAGAGTCGTGGTGCCGTCGGCGAGGGTTACGGTGAGTTCGACAGTCGCGCGCTGTTCGCCATCCACGGTGTCCAGGGCGGTGACCCGCCCCGTGCACAGCGGTTCGGCGTGCACCGGCGTGATCGCGGAGAACCGCACCGCGAACCGGCGCAGATACTGCTGCGGAATCCAGCCGGTGAGCAGCTGGGCCGCATGCGCCATCGTCAGCATGCCGTGTCCGAAGACATCGGCCATCCCGGCGGCGTGCGCCGCGTCGATATCGATATGGATCGGATTGTGGTCACCGGAGGCACCCGCGAACAGTGCCAGCGTGGTACGTGTGACCGGGGCAGACCGGACAGGCGGCAGGGCGTCGCCGACTCGTACGCTGCGGTTCATCGCTGCTCCTCGTGCCGGATGATCGCGATATCGGTGAGCTCGGCGACGGTCCGGCCGTCCGGCCCGGTCACCGTGGTCGCCCGGGTGAGGAATTCCAGTGCCCCGCCCTTCTTCTGGTACACGTCGGTGATGCGGCTGCGGGCGGTCAGGTATTGGCCCGCAAAGGCCATGGACTTGTACTCGAAGGACTGCTCACCGTGCAGCACCCGGCTCAGGTCGACCCCGAGTTCGGCGATCCAGGACAGCGGGTCCGGTTGTTCATTGTGCAGGGCGCACAGAAATGTCGGCGGCACCGGTAGATCCGGATACCCGGCCGCTCGCGCCGCGGCGATATCGGTGTAGACCGGGTCGGTGGCGCCGGTGGCCTTCGCGAACAGGCGCAACCGGCTCCGGTCGATGAGCAGGTCGGTTCCGGGCAGGACTGTGCCTATGACGGCAGGGTCGATCGCCATGGTCAATCGACTTTCCGATATAGCGAAACCACGCACGCACCACCGAGTCCCAGGTTGTGCTGTAGTGCGAGGGTCGCGCCGGGGACCTGCCGGTTTCCGGCCTGTCCGCGGAGCTGCCAGGTGAGTTCCGCGCATTGTGCGAGTCCGGTGGCACCGAGCGGATGCCCTTTCGACAGCAGCCCGCCCGAAGGGTTGGTGACCACCCGGCCACCGAAGGTGTTCTGCTCGTCGGCCACGAACTTCTCTGCCGTTCCCTCCGGGGTGAGTCCCAGCGCCTCGTAGCTGAGCAGTTCGTTGGTGGTGAAGCAGTCGTGCAGTTCCACCACCGGAATCTCCTCCGGGCCGATCCCCGCGGCCTCGTAGACCTGTTGCGCGGCGGCGACGGTCATGTCGTAGCCGACCAGTTTCATCAGGTCGGCGGTATCGAAGCTGCTCGGCCGATCGGTGGTCATGGCCTGGGCGGCTATCTCGACCACCGCCGGGATCCCGCGGCGGCGGGCGAATTCCGGGCTGCACACCACCGCCGCCGCGGCGCCGCAGGTCGGCGGACAGCATTGCAGACGGGTGAGCGGGCCGAAGATATGCGGGGATGCCAGCACTTCCGCAACGGTGAGCGGTTCGCGGAACACCGCGTGCGGATTGTGTGCCGCATGTTGCCGCGCTTTCACTGCGATGCGGGCGTATGTCTCGGTGGAAATGCCGTACCGCTCCGCGTATGCCGTGCCGGCGCCGCCGAACAACTGCGCGGCCATCGGCACGTTGTCCGCCGCGGGCGCGACCTCGCGGGCGACCGTCATGAACCGGTCGAACGGGGTCGGGCGATCATCCCATTCAGCGGTAAGGGCACCGCGCTGCATCTGTTCGAACCCGACGGCGAGCACACATTCCGCGGCGCCGCTCTCGACGGACTGCCGGGCGAGCCACAGTGCCGACGAGCCGGTCGAACAGTTGTTGTTCACATTGACGACCGGCACTCCGGTCATTCCCACCCGGTAGGCAACATTCTGACCAGATGTCGAGTCACCATACACATAACCGGCGTAGATCTGCTCGATATCGTCGAACTCGACGCTGGCGTCCGCAAGGGCGGAGACTATCGCACCTTTGCCCAATTCGTCATAAGTACGGCTTTTACTGGGCGTAGCAAAGGGCTCCAGCCCCACACCGGCCACACGCGCTTTTCGGTCCATGAGCCTTCCTCATTTCACCGCCTGGATTAACAACCTGGAATCGGTTGCAGCATCAGTCTAGTGATGATTCACTTACATGTACAGGGGTGCCGGCAGTGAAGCCCCGCGACAACGCGAAGGGATCGACGATATGACCGCCAGAACAGCCACCGTGGTCCGTGATGGTTTCCAGTACCTCGAGGGAGCGCGCTGGTATGCCGACCGACTCTGGTTCTCCGATATCCCCCTGGGCACGGTGCACACCATGAATGCCGACGGCGAAGTGGCCGTCGCGGCGACTGTCGATGCGAAACCGTCGGGCCTCGGCTTCACCCCGGACGGTGTTCCACTGGTGGTGACCCAGGCCGACAACAAGTTGCGCAAGATCACCGCGGACGGCGGCACCGACGTAGTCGCAGACCTCGCAGGTGTGGCCACCGGCGCCAACGATATGTGGGTCGATTCCCAGGGCCGCGCCTATATCACCCAGATCGGTTACGACCTGTTCAACGGCGCCGACGCGCAGCCTTCGACGATGGTCGTCGTCGAACCGGACGGCACCGTCCACACTGCGGGCCAGGGGCTGATCTGCCCGAACGGGGTGAGCCTGAGCCCGGACGGAAAAACGCTCTATGTCGCCGAAACGTTCACCTTCCGGCTCACCACGTTCGACGTGGCCGCCGACGGCAGCCTGTCGAATCAGCAGATCTTCAAACAGTTCGACAAACTCGAAACCGATGCCCTCGACGGCCTGTGCGTGGACGCTGCGGGTGCCATCTGGGTGACCTGCCCGTTCAGCAGCGAAGTCCGGCGCATCACCCCCGACGGGACCGTCACCGATATCGTCTCGACCGCGACGGCCGGCCATTTCGTAGTGTCCTGCGCCCTCGGTGGACCGGACGGGTGCACCCTTTATCTCTGCTCCGCCGATACGGATCTGGAACGGATGTCGAACAATTTCGAAGGAACCGCGCGAATCGAATCGGTCACGGTGGACGTGCCGCGGATGAGCTGAAACGGAACCGCGTCTGCCCCGGCCGCCCGACAGCCGGGGCAGACGCGGCGGGCCGTGGGAAGCCGGAAACCGCGGCCCTCATACGGTATTCCGCCGACCGTGCCGCCCCTGGCGAGCACACGAAGCAATGCTCGATGCCGGCGAATCAGCGAAATACGCACAGATTTTCAGGGCAGCCGTAACGGTGGCGACGGCGGGAAGCGCACGGGCAGGCGGGTGAGCGCGCGATGAAAGGGGCCGGGACGCCAGGTCAACTCGTCCGCGGGTACGGCCAGCTCTATTTCCGGCAGAGCATCCAGCAACTGGTCGATGGCGTCCTGCACCACCAGATACGCCACCGATCGAGCGGGGCAGGCATGTACGCCGATACTCCACGACAGATGCGAACTGTTGTCGACCCGGTCTGCGCCGGAGATCGCCGGGTCATTGTTGCACCCGGCCATACTGATCACCACCGGTTGATGCGCCGGCAACCAGATATCGTCGATCAGAACCGGATGCCGCGGGTAGGAGAGGCAATAGTTCGACAGTGGCGGGTCGGTGAACAGCACCTCGTCCAGCGCGGCACGGGTCGACTGACTGCCACCGAGCACATTCCCGGCGAATCGGTCGTCGGTGAGGATGAGCCGCATGGTGTTGACGATCAGATTCTGCTGCGGTTCGATACCCGACCCGTACAGGCTGACCAGCTGCGGAATCATCTCGTCGTCGTCGAGCGCGGCCGAATGCTCCATCAACCGGGTAGTGATATCGTTCCCGGGCTCATTGCGCCTGAGCGTCACCAGATCCAGCAAAGCCTGGCCGAGCATCGCGTTCGCCTGGTCCGCGTCGTCGCCTTCGAAGATCTTGGCCATACTCTCCGCAACCCGGCTCCCGATCTCGGGCGGGCAACCGAAGAGCACATTCACCACGGCAAAGGCCAGCGGGAAAGCGTACTGCTGGATAAGATCGGCGGTTCCGTCCGCACAGAACGTGTTCACCTGTGCGATGGCGAGCCGCTCCACGGTGGCACGTAGCGCGAACATATCCACCCCGGCAACCGCAGCGACTGTCGCCTGCCGGTAGCGCATATGTTCGAGCCCCGCGCTGCGGATCGCACACGGACGCCATTCCAGCATCGGCAGTATCGGGCAGTCGGGTGCGACAGTGCGTTGCCATATCCGCGGGTCCGCCGGAAAACGTTCGGGATCGTTGAGGATGCGGCGCGCAGCGTCGTAGCCGACGACCAGCGTGGCCGGCACACCCGGAGCGAGATCCACCGGCACCAACGCACCGTGAGCCCGGCGCATCTCACGATAGGCACGGTGCGGGTCGGCGGCGAATTCCTCGGTGTAGAGAGGGATACGGATACTGTCCGGATCGTATGGAGAACTCGATACGGCCGGGGTGACCTCGGCGGTATGAGGGTGCGGCTTGCTCGGCAAAGGTTACAGCTCCGGTCGAGGTGATCGGTCGATGGTGCGCGTCCTGTGGCAGGTACTCGGCTGCGCACCCCCTTCGACGGGCCGGTAGCGATGCGCGCGCCCGGGCGCCGGGGCAGCGACAGCTGCCTGCCGACGGATCCCAACCCTAACCGGTCGATGCGACACAAGCGAACGGATCATTCACATAGGAGATGTAATGTGCTGTAACTCAATGTACTTCGGTATATCATTGCCCGAGAACCAAAACACATCGCGCCCGCCGCGAAAACCTCGATCAGCTGACCGCTCGCTCGCAGCGAGTCCCCGCGCTCCCGGCGCCGTTCGACCAGCGTGGCAGGCACTGTGGCTGCTGCACCGAGGGGCACGCGCCGCCGGTGGGTGCCCCTCGGAGCGGTCGCCGTGCTGCCCGGCCCGCTTCCCGGCCCCAGGCCGCGCCACGGTCGAGGACCGATGGTCCCACTGATTTCCATCGCGCCCAGGACCGGCGCGCCGGGCCGGTTTCCCAGGTGAACTACGCTGCGAATGCCTTGCCGAACCCGGCCGGGTACCGCGGCGTCACGGTGAAGCCGGTGTGAATCCGGCACTGTCCCGCAACTGTGAGCTCGGCGTCTGTGCCGGGTGAGTCAGGTCGGCCGGCGCCGCGGGTGGCGTACTTGTCCTCGGACGAAGGGCGGGACGGAGGATGGTCGTGCCACTCACTTCTCATCGGCAGCTCAGCGGTCGCCGGGGCGGCGCCTGCCGCCGGCTGATCGCGGCCGGGTTCGGTGCACTGATGCTGCTGACCGCGGCCTGCGGCAGCTCCGATCCGGCATCGCCCACCGGTGGGACCGGCGCGGAGGGACAACCCCGGGCGATCGTCTCGCTGAGCCCCACCGCCACCGAAATGCTGTTCGCGATCGGCGCGGGAGAGCAAGTGGTCGCGGTCGACGATCGTTCCGATCACCCGGCCGAGGCTCCCCGCACCGATCTGTCCGGCTACACCCCGAACGTCGAGGCCGTCCTCGGCTACGACCCCGAGCTCGTGGTCGCGAACGCCGATACCGGCGACCTGGTCGCCGGACTCCGGCGTGCGGGTGTCGAAACGCTGATCCTGCCCGCCGCACGCACCCTCGACGACACCTACACCCAGATCGAACAGCTCGGCGCCGCCACCGGGCATATCGGCGACGCGGCCGAACTCGTCGCCGATATGCGCACCGATATCGACCAGATCGTCGCCACGGTGCCGGCTCGCGCTGCTCCGCTGCGCTACTACCACGAGCTGGACGACACCTACTACACCGTCACCGACGACACCTACCTCGGTGAGATCTACGCCATGCTCGGCCTGCGTTCCATCGCCACCGGCGGCGACGGCTATCCGCAGCTGTCGCCGGAGTACATCCTCGAACGGAACCCCGACGTGATCTTCCTGGCCGACGGACAGTGCTGCGGCGTCACCGCCGAGACCGTCGCGCGACGCGCGGGCTGGGGCGAACTCGCCGCCGTCCGCGACGGTCATGTGCACGTCCTGGACGAGGACATCGCGAGCCGGTGGGGGCCGCGCGTGGTGGAGCTGGTGCGCGAGATCGCCACGATCGCGGCGGCCGGCACTCCGGCCGGGCGCCCGACCTCTTGATCGCCGTCTCGCGGCGGCACGCGCTGGTGGTGACCGGCGCGCTGCTCGCGCTGCTGGTCGCGGTTTCGGTGAGCATTCTCGTCGGCCCGTCGGGGCTCACCGCACACGGCGTGCTGCTCGATATGGCCGATCGGCTGCCGTTCGTGGACGTCGAATCCGGTCTGTCGCGGCGGCAGCAGGCGATCCTCTGGGACATCCGGATGCCGCGCACCGTCCTCGGTGTCCTCGTCGGCGCGATGCTCGCCATCGCCGGAGCCGCCTACCAGGGCGTTTTCCGCAATCCACTCGCCGACCCCTACCTGCTCGGCGTTTCCAGCGGCGCCGGGCTCGGGGCCACGCTGGCCCTCGTCGTCGGCGGCGCGGCCGGATTCGCCGGCGTTCCGGCCGCCGCCTTCGCCGGTGGCCTGCTCGCCGTCGCCGCGACCTATACCCTGGGCCGGACGATCGGCGGAGTCCGGTCGGAAGTGGTGGTCATCCTGGCCGGGGTCGCGGTAGCGGCCTTCGCCAATGCCGTGCAGACCTTCTTCATGCAGCTCGACGACGACACCCTGCGCCAGGTCTATTCCTGGATGCTCGGACGGCTGACCACCGATGGCTGGTCCGAAGTGCTCGTCGTACTGCCCTATGTGGTCGTGAGCGTGGCGGTTATCGCACTGCACCGGCGCACCCTCGATGTGATGGCGGTCGGCGATATCGAGGCGGCGAGCCTGGGCATCGCTCCGGCGCGGGCGCGCCTGGTGCTGGTCTGCGTCGCCACGCTCGGCACTGCCGCCGTCGTCTCGGCGAGCGGGTTGATCGGCTTCGTCGGCATCGTGGTGCCCCATGCCGTGCGGCTGCTCGCCGGGCCCGGGCACCGCCTGCTGCTGCCGCTGTCGCTGGTCACGGGTGCGGCATTCCTGGTGTTCGCCGATGTACTCGCCCGCACCGTCATGTCCCCCGCCGAACTGCCGATCGGTGTGGTGACGGCCGCTGTCGGCGCGCCGTTCTTCCTGTTCGTGCTGCGACGAAGCCGGAGGGTGTCGTGACCGGGGATCACCCGCCCGCCGTGGCTTGCGCAGGCGTCGGCGCCGAACGCGGCGGCATCGAGGTGCTGCACGAGGTGGACCTGTCGATCGCCGCGGGCGCGTGGGTGTCGCTGGTCGGCCCCAACGGCTCCGGCAAGACCACACTGCTGCACGCCCTCGCCGGACTGGTGCCGGCCACCGGCGAGATCCGGGTGGCGGACGTGAGCCCGGGCCGGTCGTCGCGCCGCGCGACGGCCCGCGCGGTCGCGTTGATGCCCCAACGCCCCGTGGTCCCCGAAGGCGTCACGGTGCGCGAACTCATCCACCTCGGCCGCACCCCGCATATCGCCCGGTTCGGCAGCGCGACCCGGCACGACCGGGAGATCGTGGACCGGGTTGTGGCGCGCCTCGAACTCGAAGAGTTCACGGCGCGATCGGCCACCCACTTGTCCGGAGGCGAATTGCAGCGCGTCGTGCTGGCCCGCGCGCTCGCCCAGCAGCCCCAGGTCCTGCTGCTCGACGAACCCACCAGCGCGCTCGATATCGGGCACCAACAGCAGGTGCTCGACCTCGTCGACTCGCTGCGCCGGGAGGAAGGGCTGACCGTTGTCGCCGCCATGCACGATCTCACCTCCGCCGCCCACTACGGCGAACGCCTGATCCTGCTGAACCACGGTCGTATCGTCGCCGACGGCCCGCCCGCCGAGGTACTGACCGCCCAGCGCATCGCCGAGGTCTACGGCGCACGCGTCGAAGTGCTCGACCGCCGCGACGGCCGCGCGGTCCTGCCCCTGCGCGACGCGAACTTTTCCACCGGGAAACCGTTCGGGCCGTCCGCGCGGGAAAACACTCGATCCGGTGCGTCGTGGTCGGGTCGACCTCCGTCCGGTGAGTCGCTGCCGGACGGAACCCTGCCCGAGGAAACGGAGTCACCCTGATGGAAATCGTCCTGCTCGGCACCGGCGCGGCCGACGGCTGGCCGTCCCCCTTCTGCCGCTGCGAATCCTGCCGCGACGCCGCCGCGCGCGGACAGATCCGCGGTCAGACCGCCGCTCTCGTCGACGACGTTCTACTGCTCGACTGCGGCCCCGAAGCCCCGCGCGCTGCTGTGCGCCTCGGCCGCACCCTCGCCGGGGTCCGCCATATCCTGCTCACCCACGCCCACCCCGACCATCTCGGACCGCAAGCCCTGCTGTTCCGATCCTGGGTCGACACCGGCCACGAACTCGAGGTGATCGGCCCCACCGCCGCACTCGACGCGTGCCGCCCGTGGGTCGGCCCGGACGACCCGGTGCGATTCCGCCCGGTGCAAGCCGGGGACCGCCTGTTCGCCGGCGCCTACGAGATCACTGTCCTGCCCGCCCGGCACCGGGTCTTCCACGACGGCGACACCGTCCTCTATGACCTCACCGCCCCCGGCGGTGCACGCCTGCTGTGGGCGTGCGATACCGGGCCTTGGCCGGCATCGTGGTTCGACGCGGTCCGTGACGCCGCCTACGACGCGGTGTTTCTGGAGGAGACTTTCGGCGACCGCTCCGAACTTTCCGGCCACCACCTCGGCCTCCCCGAATTCGCCGATCTGCTCATCGGACTGCGCGACGCCGCGGCCGTCACCGCCGCGACCGATGTGGTCGCCGTGCATCTGGGCCACCACAATCCACCGATCGACGAACTGGAGCGACGATTGCGAACCCACGGCGCCCGGCCGGGCCGCGACGGCGAAGTACTGTACGCGGGCGAACCACCCCGCCCGGCCGCCCACCGTACCCTCGTCCTCGGCGGTGTGCGCTCCGGCAAGTCCCAGCACGCCGAAGACCTGCTCGCCGCACACCCGGCCGTCACCTACGTCGCCACCGGCGGCACCCGCGACGGCGATGCCGAATGGGACCGGCGCGTCACCCTGCACCGCGAACGCCGCCCCGCCTCCTGGACCACCCTGGAAACCGACGATGTCGCCACGGCACTCACCACCTCGACCCAGCCCCTACTCGTCGACTGCCTCGGCACCTGGCTGACCGCGCGCCTCGACGCCCACAAGATCTGGGACGGAGCCGATCTCGCGCCCGTTCACGCCGATATCGAGGACCTCGTCACCGCCTGGCAGGCCTGCGAGGTTCCGGTGGTCGCGGTGAGCAACGAAGTAGGCAGCGGCGTCGTGCCGGCCTCTGCCTCGGGACGATTGTTCCGAGACCTCTTGGGCACGGTCAACTCTCGCATAGCCGCCGCGTCGGAGTCGGCCGTCCTGGTCGTCGCGGGAATCCCGATGCGGTTACGCTGACCGGACAACCGGCACGATCAGGCCAGGTATCCCCCCATCCGAGGCACCGCCTCCACCGGGTGCTGGGCGTTGATCGAGTCCGCCACCTCACGTAGCCGCCACCCGTGCTCGCCGCGAACCAGCACCGCCAGGACGAAACCGCTGGTGGTGTACGGGCTCAGGTCGTGCCGCAGCAGTTCGACCCCGTTGCGGGCATCCACCAACCGGCAGAACGGATTATCGACTTCGGCGAGGGTCTGGCCCGTGTAACAGGTGACCAGCAGGATGATCCGGTCGACTACGGCAGGAACGCGGGTGATATCGATCGAGATGACCTCGTTGTCGCCCTTGCCGTCACCGGTGACGCTGTCACCCAAATGCCGCACGGAGCCGTCCCGGGACGACAGCTGCTCGTGATAGACCGCATCGACCAGTTGCTGCCCACCGAAGAGCAGCGCCGTCGCGTTCAGATCGATCTCCCGATGCCGGAAGACTCTGCGCCGCGCCGGATCCCAGCCGAGTCCCATCATCAGGAAGTCGATCCGCTCACTGCTGTCGGTAATCAATGGCAGAAAATCCACCGCGTCCCCGTTCCGTTCCTGCAATCGCGCGCGGGGGCGCCGACCGCACAAGATTCACTCGAAATCACTACTCTATGCGCGCTGTCGAGCGGTGCGATATCGGCTAGGCCCCGACAAGCGTTGTAGCGCAGGGATCGCGGGGTTCGCGTCGAACCACGGCAGTGCGGTGAGGGCACGGTGGGCGGCGACAGCCTCCGGGGCCCCAGACGCAGGACCATCGCGCCGGGCCGCTGCGCGAAAGCGAACGAAAAGTCACGAGCGCCCGGGGCGGCGCCGATGTCCGCGCCCGGGAGCACCTGTCCGCACAGTGGGCGATATGCCGCTTGGTCCCCTTATCCTCACGTAAGTCGGATGCGGACCATCGGAAGCCCGGTACCACGGTCGTCGGTAGGCGCGCCAAGGGTGCTCTCGATCGCCGGTTTCATGGTGGCCCAGGTACGGGGGTGCCGGGTGACGTAGGCGTGCAGCGAAGCCGCTGACTCGTCGGGGTTCAGCAAGCTCGCGTACGCCTCCGCAGGCCGCCGACCTCCGATCCAGACCCGGACCCCGGGATCGGCCCGTACATTGCGGAACCACTGGGCGCGAGCACCGAAACCGGACACCACCACATACGAATCCGGATCCGGGTGGTCGATGACTTCGAGGATGACGTAGCGGCGGGCGCCGGTTTTCCGTCCGGTGTGTTCGAGCATCAGCATGCGAGAACCGAACAGGAAGCCCAGTCGTGCCCGGTACATTCGCACGGGTGCGCGCATGAGCCATCGGATGCGTAGTGCTCGGGATGCTATACCGACGAGGGCGTCGGCGACCGGAGCCGGAAGAGTCGTTGAGACAGACATGAGTACCTCGCTCGTGGGCGGTGTGGGCGGGATCGGGCCGTTCACCGGGCATCCTCTACGGCACCACCTCCCAGCCCCGACCGGTAGATGGACAACACCTCGACACCCCAGCGCCGCATTCCCTCCTCCGTCGCAAGATCGACACCGACAACAGCGCCGATATGCGGACGTAGCATCAACACCGCGAGATCGTTGACCAGAAGAAACGCGGCACGAACGGCCGGATCACCGCCGGGGTCGGCGACCCCTTTCTCGGCCATTTCCGCCAGCACGTCGCGGCTGACCGTGTACAGGCGCCGGAACAGCGCTGAACCGGCGGGCCCGCCTTCCAGCAGCATGCGCCCGAGGTAGGCGGGGACCGGCGAATCGGGTGGTAGCCGACCGATGATCTGCGCCGCCAGCGCCGGGACCGCCCCGGGCGCGAACGGACCGACCTCATCGGCGAGCACCGTCTGCTGAAGGAGGGACTCGAACACGTCTGCCACGTATTCGTCCACCGCAGCACGCAGACCGGCCTTCGCACCATAGTGCCGGATCACCAGCGCCGGAGAAACATCCGCAGCCGACGCGACCGCCCGGACCGTCACCGCATCGGCGCCATGGCCGGCGAACAGCCGCAACGCCTCGTCCCTGATCCTGGCTCGGGCGGTGCGATCATCAAAGCGTGAACGCATGGTCACTATAGTAAACGTATGTTTACTTCTATACAACGCGGGCGCCCTGCCCACTCTCACCATGACGCTCGACAGCCCCCCGACGCGGCAGGGATTCATACACCGCGCCCGTCGACCAGCTCGCCCCGAACTCCGATCCAGAAGCTCCCCACCCTCGCAGCACCGGTCGGGTGTCCAGCTATCGCCCCCGGATTGGAAGATCAGCATTTGGGGAGCGAAATAGCCATAGGTCGACAGCGAGTAGGCGGCCATGATGCCCGCCGACGCCAGCCACCAGCGCCGGAAGACAACAGGGGTGCGCCACGCCAGATACAGGTTGATCAGCGACAACGGCGCGACTACCGGAGAGACGAACGGCCAGAACGCGCGGCCGGCCCGATGGAAGCCGGATTCGTTCATGGCGTCGAGTACCTGCCCCGGGCGCGTCGGCCCACAGCGGGACCACGCCGAGTTTCTCGTACCAGCCCGCCCCGAATCGGATTCCGACGAATATCACCAGCAGCCACAAGGGGCCGGCCTCGGGCGAGCGATGGAAGAGCAGTTCGAAGGCCGCGACGCCGAATCGCCGGCGGTTCTCCTCGATGTGGTCACCACGTCGACGGACGCACTGACTCATGCGACCGACGCGTTGCGCGGCTATTCCGCGTGAAGCAACCCGCTGTCGCGCGGTCGCGCCGACAGCCCTCGCCATGATTCGGGCGCGCCTGCCATCGAATTCGCGCCGGCGAGCACAATCCAAAGCGTAAGGCGGGTCCGGATATCAGCGTCATCTGCCCGGGACGCGGGCGCAGGATCTGTCGAGCTTCGCGTCGGCGCCCGGCACCGCTCGTCGACCCGCAGGCACCAGCCCATGCCAACTGCACCCACCGGCCTGACCCGGATTTCGGTACCGTGCCCTCGACCGTCAGAGGTTTCGGATCGACTGGCAGCAGACCCACCCCCGGTGGCACGAACCCGTGAAGATGGTCGCCATATCGGTCGACTGAATGGAAGTTAGACGCGCAAACTCTGGTGCATTTTTGGTGATCGGCCAAAGAAGAAAAGCAGGTCAACCCCAACTACCGGGACGGACCTGCTGTTTCTGCTCCCCCAACTGGACTCGAACCAGTAACCTGCCGATTAACAGTCGGCTGCTCTGCCAATTGAGCTATAGGGGATTGCTCGGCGGTCTCGCCCGTACCGGGCTGACCGAGGTGAAACTCTAGCGTATCGGTGGGCGCGGGCCCAAATCGCGGGGTCGAGCTCGGCGGACGGGGCAAATAGTGGGTGCGAGCGGCGTGGCCGTGGTGGAGTCGGATCGACAGGTGTCGGTGCGGTCGGGCAGGATGGGGCGGCACGGACTACTGGGAGGAGCTCGACCCAAATGCTGCGGTTGATCATCGGTATCGCTGCCGGTTATGTAATGGGCAGTAAGGCCGGGCGAGCGCGCTATGAGCAGATCAGTGCCAGTGCGCGGGCCGTCGCAGGGAGCCCGGTGACCCGCAAGCTGGTGAACGTGAGCCGGCAGAAGCTATCGGAGAAGTTGAGCACCCAGCCGAAACTGGAGCCGATGGAGCCGCTGGACGAGCGCACCACCGTCATGGTGCCGCACGATCAGCTGCGGCGGCGTTAGAGCAGGCCCCGGTAAGCAGCGAATATCAGGTGGCGGCGAATTCGCCGCTGCCCATGGCCTGGTCGAGCAGGCTTTTGCGGTACTGCTCGAGTGCCACCAGATCACCGAACAGCGCCATATAGGTGTCCTGGTCGTCGGTAGAGGAAACGCGGTGCAGGCGGGATTTCAGTTCCGCGATCTGCCGGCCCACCAACGCGGCCTGAGTGCTGGCGAGGACTCCGGTGATGAAGCGCGGGATATCATTGCTCGTTTTCACCGGCAGTGGTTCGCTTGCCAGTTCCGAGACGAGTGCGCGCAGGGTGAGGTCGTCGGTGTGGTCGGTGATGGCGGCGATCCAGTCGGCGCCGTCGAGACCGCAGCAGACACCGCCCGCTTCGGCCATGAGAGTGCGTACCGCGATATAGGCGGGGTGGGTGAAGGCGTCGGTTTCCAGGGCGTCGAACGCCGGGCCGGCGATTTCCGGGTATTGGAGTCCGGCGGCGAGGGCTTGGCGCTGGGAACGCAGCACCGGGTCGCGCGGATCGGGGCGGGCGGCAGGCGGTGTGGGGCCGGTGTGCTCCACCCGGGGCGCCCGAGCGGGTGCGGCCGCGGCGCCGCGTAGTTTGCGGGCCTCCTCGTCGACGCGGCGGTAAACGAGCTGCGGATCCTGCCAGCCGGTCCATTCGGCGAGCTGGGTGGCATAGCGTTTACGCAGGCCGTGGTCCTTGATCTGGGCAACGATCGGTACGGCCCAGCGCATCACCTCGACCTGGCTGTCGTAGGTCAGGGCACGGGTGCGGCTGTCCTCGCGTTTCGCGATCTCCTGGCGCAGTGCGAAATCGAACAGCGGTTCGCGGCGGGCGACCAGATCGCGCAGGGCGGCGTCGCCGGAATGCTGCCGCATCTCGCACGGATCCTGCCCGTCCGGGGACACCACCACGTAGGTCTGCCCGGCCACTTTCTGATCACCGAGGAAGGCTTTCAGGGCTGCGGCCTGGCCGGCGGGGTCACCGTCGAAGGTGAAGATGATCTCACCGCGCCAGAAATTGTCGTCCATGAGCAGGCGTCGCAGGATCCCCAGGTGATCGTCGCCGAATGCGGTCCCGCAAGCGGCGACGGCGGTTTTCACCCCGGCCAGGTGCATGGCCATCACATCCGTGTAGCCCTCGACGACCACGGCCTGATGACTCTTGGCGATCTCCCGTTTGGCGTGATCGAGACCGAACAACACCTGGGACTTCTTGTACAGCAAGGTTTCCGGGGTGTTGACGTACTTGCCCGGCATCGTGTCGTCGTCGAAGAGTTTGCGCGCGCCGAAACCGATCACATCGCCGCCGAGGTTGCGGATGGGCCACAGCAGCCGCCGGTGGAAACGATCGATCGGGCCGCGGCGGCCCTGCCGGGAGAGGCCCGCCGCCTCCAGCTCCTTGAATTCGAAACCCTTGTTCAGCAGGTGCTTGGTGAGGGTGTCCCAGCCGTCGGGGGCGTAACCGCAACCGAACTGGGTCCAGGTAGCCTCGTCGAAATTGCGGTCGGTGAGATATTTGCGGGCCATCGTGGCGTCGGGTCCGCGCAGCCGCGACATATAGAACTCGTGCGCGGCGGCATTGGCGGCGACCAGCCGGGAACGGGTACCACGGTCGCGCTGCACCGAGGGACCGCCGCCCTCGTAGTCGATCCGGTACCCGATCTTGTCGGCGAGCTGTTCGACGGCCTCCACGAAACCGATGTGCTCGATCTTCTGGATGAAGGCGTACACATCACCGCCTTCGTTGCACCCGAAACAGTGGAACAGGCCGTGGTTGGGGCGGACGTGGAAAGACGGCGATTTCTCGTCGTGGAACGGGCACAGGCCCTTCATCGAATCGGCGCCGCCACGTTTGAGGGCCACATATTCGCCCACCACATCTTCGATCCGGACGCGCTCCCGAATGGCGGTGATATCGCGAGCTGGTATTCGTCCGGTCACGGGGACGAGTCTAGGCGATACCTCCGCCTCCGCTCCGGCCGTGCGCGGTCCGAGGAGGAGCTTCGCCCCGCTGCGCACCTGGTGCCAGCGGACACAGCCGGAGGCCCGGGCACCCTGTGCGCGAACTCACCGGTGGTTCACAGCTGCGCGGCGACGCGTTCGAGCCGGCTTTCGGTGTAGGAAGCGATCTGGTCGGCGATCACCCGCACCCGGGCGGTGTCATCGGCGGCGGCGTCCCACCACGGTTGCAGGAGGGGGTCGAGCGCAGCCGGCCCGGTGGCCAGCAGATGTTCGGCCACGGCGATCAGCCGGTCCCGCTGGGCGGCCTGCCGGAGTTTGTGGTCGGGATCGGACATGACATAGCGCAGGGCGACGGTCTTCAGCATCGCGACTTCGGCCGCGGCGACGGGTGGCACCAGCAGATCGGCGGAGTAGCGGGCCGGCGGGCCGGACGCGGCCTCCTTGGTGGTGACCACCGCCGCGTTCGCGAACCGGCCGACGAGTTCACTGGTGAGCCGCTTCAACGCGACCGAACTGCGTAGTGTGCCGTCGTAATGGAACACATCGGCGACCACCGGCAGTTCCGAGAGCCGCTGCGCCGCGGCCACCAGATCGTCGACCGACAGTGCGCGATGCTGCACATGCCCCAGTTCGGCCAGCGCCAGCCGCTCCACCGGGTCGGCCAGCGCCCGCAGATCGATCCGTCCGGCGATGATCCCGTCCTCCACATCGTGCACGGAGTAGGCGACATCGTCGGACCAGTCCATCACCTGGCATTCCAGCGCGGGCCGGCGTTCCGGCGCGTCCTTGCGCACCCATGCCAGCCGGTCGGCATCCACCTCGTAGGCGCCGAATTTGCCGCCCGGTTCGGTGCGCTGCCACGGATATTTGATGCAGGCGTCGAGGGCAGCACGGGTGAGGTTGAGCCCGGCACTGTGACCGTAGGAGTCGAGAACCTTCGGTTCGAGCCTGGTCAGAATGCGCAGGTTCTGGGCGTTGCCCTCGAACCCGCCGTGCTCGGCAGCGAAGATGTCCAGGGCCTTCTCCCCGTTGTGCCCGTAGGGCGGGTGGCCGATATCGTGCGCGAAGCCGGCGAGTTCGGCCAGGTCCGGGTCGCAACCGAGACCGTCGGCGATACCGCGGCCGATCTGGGCGACCTCCAGCGAATGGGTGAGCCGGGTACGCGGAGTGTCACCTTCGCGGGGCCCCATGACCTGCGTTTTATCCGCCAGACGGCGCAGCGCGGCCGAATGCAGCACCCGGGCACGGTCGCGCGCGAATTCACTGCGGTGCCCGTTGCCGCCGGCGCCGGCGTCGACCAGGCCGGCCGTTTTCGGGGCCTCGGTGACCAGGCGTTCCCGGTCGTGCTCGGTATAGGTCATCGCACCAAGTCTGCCACCCGGGGGTGACGTTCCGGAGTGTCCGGCGGCACCGGCAGGTGAAGCGTTATCGACCGGCGGTGTAGCTGAAATCGTCGGCCGAGAAATGGGTGAGCTGATACCAGAGCAGGGCCGCGGTCTCCCGGGCGATCCCGTGCGCCTGCGATTCGCGGGTGTACACGGCGGGGCCGGTACGGGTGGGCGCGGTCCACGCGTCGAGTCCGGCATCGCGGGCCATGGTGCGGGTGCGCAGGGAATGCCAGGGATCGCTGACCAGGACCGCGGATTCGAGCCCGCGCTCCTTCATCGCCGCCGCCACGGCCTCGACACTGCGCAGGGTGTCGGATCCGGTCTCCACGGCCAGCACGGCGTCCGCGGGGATACCGGCGTCCGTGAGATACATCTTCCCGGACGCCGCCTCGGTGTAGAGGTCGCCTTCCTGTTTCCCGCCGACCGTGATCACCAGATCCGAAACGCCCTGCTCGTACAGCTGCTCGGCCTGATACAGCCGAGCCTCGAAAACCGACGACGGGGTGCCCGAGTACTGAGCGGCGCCGAGTACAACGATGGCGTCCGCGGGGGTGTAGTCCTCGATCCGCGCGACCTGCCACACCCGCACCGCGGTCCCGAGGAGCAGCACCAACCCCAGCGCCACCGCGCCGCTGATCAGACGGCCTGCCCAGCGCAGAATCGCGGCACCGATCCCGCGCGGTGCGCGGGAATCGGTACGCGAGTCCGGTCGTGTACGCGCTGGCGCCCAATTCACATCGACAAGTCTGCCAGGCAGGTTCCGGGTGCCGGACAGCGCGGACCTGGATCCGGCAACCGTCGCGCCATCGGACCCGGATCCCGTTCGCGCTGTTCAGAAGGGTGGCGATACTGTTTACCAGCCTTCTGGTAATCGCACGCGGCGCCGAAATCCCTGCACTACCGGGTACATCGGGCAGGCGTTGGCGCCCGAATCGTTATCGGATTCGCCGGATGGGTGAGGTGACCGCGGTGCGCGGGGTGTCACGACGGGCGCCTGCGAGCTGGGGAACCGTTGTTTGACCCTGACACGATGTCAGGCCATAGAACAGGTGGCGTCATGTTGAGTATCGGAGATTTCGCCAGGCACGGACGGGTGTCGGTACGGATGCTGCGCCACTACGACCTGATCGGCCTGCTGGTGCCCCACCGGGTCGACCCCGTCAGCGGATACCGCTTCTACGAGGTCGGTCAGCTGGCGCGGCTGAACCGCATCATCGCGCTCAAAGAACTCGGCTTCACGCTGGACCAGGTGGGCCGGATGCTGGACGACGCGGTGACCGGCGCCGAGATGCGCGGCATGCTGACCCTGCGCCGCGCCGATCTCGAACAGCGCATAGCCGCGGACCGGGAGCGGCTCGTCCGGATCGAGGCGAGACTCCGGGTAATCGAAAGGGAGGGCACGATGCCTACCGACGAGATCGTGGTGAAAACCGTTCCGGCCGTCCGGATCGCCGAACGCAGCACCGTGGTCGCCGATTTCACGCCGGAGAAGATCGGGCCGGCGGTGGAACGGCTGTTCACGGAACTGTGTGCGGCGCTGGAGCGGGAGCAGATCGAGTTCACCGGGCCCGCCGTCTGCTACTACGACCACCGGCCCGACGGCTCGGTGCTGGCGCACGCGGGTATGCCGGTGCGCATCGCCCCCGGCGAATCGGGCGATCTCACCGTCGTCGATCTCCCGGAGATGCCGCTGGCCGCAACGCAGATCTACCGCGGCGATATGAACGGCGTCCTCGAACCACACCAGGACCTGGTGCAATGGATCGAGGACAACGGCTACCGCCCAGCGGGACCCAGCCGCGAGGTCACCTTGGTCTGGGATGTGGACACCAGCAAGTGGGTGACCGAACTCCAGGAGCCTGTCGCCCGGAAGTGACCCTCCGCTGCCGGAGCCGCCGATGCCGGTTCCGGCAGGCCGGGTTCCGGGTCGATCCCCGACCCCGAATTCGATGCCGGTCCGGGTCTGATCGAAAGCTGGTGGGACCGCTACCCGCGCCAACCCGGGCGACGGGCGCGCCGAGCCGGAGGTCACCGAGTTCCCGGGCCGGCCGGTGGGCTGAGTTCTGGGCGCATACCACCCGCCCGAAAACCGGAAGTAACGGACAATTTCGCCGACAGGCCGCCCCGCACGGTGAATATCCCGTGGATCGGGGTCGAACACCGGTAGATTGTGCTGCCGATACGAACAAGTTGTGATTGGCTGTTCATCGGCGAGATCTGCTGCGTCACCAGCCGTTCCCCGGTGACCATGGATCCGCCCTTACTTATGCGTCAAGCCGCAGTGATGTGGCATGCCTTTGGACTGATTTGGGAATCCTGGGAACAGTGAACGGCCCGTGGCCGTCTCGGTGAGCACATGGAGTACACGATGCCTGGATGGAAGAACGCCGCAGCCGGTCTGGCGGTAACCCTCGCCACTGTCCTTGCCCCCGCGGTGGCCACGACGACTGCCCATGCGGCCCCGGCGCATTGCCCCGGCCTGTATGTGGTGGCGATTCCCGGAACTTGGGAGACCTCGGTAGACGATCCCGGCAAAGGGATGCTCGGCGCTGTCACGGACGGCCTCCCCAACGGCGCGTATGCCGACTATGTCGCCTATGCGGCGACCGCGTTCCCGTGGGAGGGCGAAGTCTACGGCCGTTCCAAGAACGAGGCCGTCGCCGGCGCGCGCGGATTGATTTCGGATGTCTCGCGGCGCTGCGCCAACACCCGGTTCGCCCTGCTCGGCTACAGCCAGGGAGCCGACGCGGCCGGGGATCTGGCCTCCGAAATCGGCACCGGCCTGGGCGTTGTCCCCGCCGACAGGGTCGCCCTGGTCGGGCTGATCGCCGATCCGCGGCGCTCCCCCACCGACAACTTGATCGGTCCGGCCGTGCCCGGCGCCGGCGCGGGCGGCCCCCGGCTGACCGGTTTCGGCTGGCTGAGCAATCGCACCTACACCTTCTGCGCGGTGGGCGATCTGTATTGCTCCACCCCCGACGGTGATTTCGCCGCCCGGATCGCCGGATTCTTCGCCCAGGTTTCGACTGCCGATCCGGCCCAGTTCGGCAACTATCATTCGCTGGGTCTCGAATTGCTCAACGACGCGCTGGCCGCGGGCGGGGTCGGCCTGCTGCACGACCAGCTCAACGGCGCCGCCTACGAGGAGCGGAAACAGCAGATCGACGATTTCGTGAAATCCGGTATCCACCAGAGTTACCCGAACTACCGGGTCGCGGGTGGTGCCACCGCCCTGACCTGGCTGCGGCAGCAGCTCATCGCACTCACCTGACGGGCACCCCTGCCGACGGCCCGGCCGCCTTCCGGCCGGGCCGTCGGCATCTGATCACCAGCCGCGACTCTTCCATTCGGCCAGCTGCGGCCGTTCGGCGCCGAGGGTGGTGTCGTCACCGTGGCCGGGATAGACGGCCGTGTCGTCGCCGTAGCGACCGAACAGTTTGCGGGTGACGTCGTCGAGCAGAGTGGTGAAATCCTCAGGGCGCCAAGTCTTTCCGATGCCACCGGGAAACAGGCAGTCTCCGGTGAACAGGTGGGTGCGACCGGATCCGTCGGTCAGGGCCAGCGTGACCGAGCCGGGGGTGTGCCCGACCAGGTGGATGATCTCGAGCGTGAGGTCGCCGACGGTGACACTGTCGCCCTCGGCGAGCAGGCGCTGCGGGGTGACCGGCAGCGGTTCGGCGTCGAGTGTATGCGCGGCGGTCGGCGCACCGGTTGCCTCGGCGACAGCCCCGAGCGCCTGCCAGTGGTCGGGATGCTGATGGGTGGTGACGATCAGGCCGATCCCGTCCGGGGCGGTCTGTTCGACAAGTTCGATGATCCGGTTCGCGTCGTTGGCGGCGTCGATGAGGAGGGTCGCGCCGGTGGCCGTGCACTGCACCAGGTAGGTGTTGTTGTCCATCGGGCCGACCGACATCTTGGTGATCCGGGCGCCCGGAACCTCCCGGCGCTGCGGAGCGCCACCCGATTCGACATGTCCGGTATAGGTCGTTTCGACGGTGATCACACCCTGATGCTAGCGAGGACGCCGATGGCGCCGGCACGCCGAGTCGCTTCGCCGGCCGGTTGATACTGCGATGTGGCGGCAGGTCCGGCTCGCGGACCGGATTCAGGCTGGGCCCTAGGCTCTCGACCGGCGGTTTGCGCTGATCTCGACCGGGTATTGCGGCAGGCGCCCAACGAGGAAAGGAGAGGTTCATGCGCAAGACTGTTGCCGTTGCTCTATCGTCCCTCGTTCTCACGTTCGGTGGAGTGGGCGTTGCCGCGTCCGACCCACTGGAGCAGCCACAAGCACCGTCGATCGCCCAGGGCAATATGGACAACGACCATGAGCAGGAGAGCGATAAGACCGGCCTGTGGGGCCTGCTCGGCCTGCTGGGCCTGCTCGGAATGGGCGGACTGGCCAAGAAGAACAAGAACGTCACGCGTTACGACAGCACCGAACCGCCTCGGCGCCCGTAACGCAGATATACCGGCACAACTCCTTGGAGGCCGGCGCGACAGCGCGGATCACAGTACGGTCCGCGTGTCGCGTCGGCACTACCCGATTCAAGCGCTCTAGCAACCGAGCAGGCGCTGCGCGAGGTAACCCTCGACCTGGTCGAGAGCGATCCGCTCTTGGGCCATGGTGTCGCGTTCGCGGACCGTGACCGCCTGGTCGTCCAAAGTGCCGAAATCGACGGTGATGCAGAACGGAGTACCGATTTCGTCCTGCCGGCGGTAGCGGCGGCCGATGGCACCGGCGTCGTCGAATTCGATATTCCAGTTCCGGCGTAGCCGTGCGGCGAGATCCTTGGCCTTCGGCGTGAGATCGGCGTTACGCGAAAGCGGCAGCACGGCGGCCTTGACCGGGGAGAGCCGCCGGTCCAGCCGCAGTACCGTGCGCTTGTCCACGCCGCCCTTCGCGTTCGGGGCCTCGTCCTCTGCGTACGCGTCGACCAGGAACGCCATCAGCGAACGAGTCAGACCGGCCGCCGGTTCGATCACATACGGGATGTAGCGGTCCTCGGCGGTCTGGTCGTAGTAGCTGAGGTCGACACCCGAGTGTTTGGCGTGGGTGGACAGATCGTAATCGGTGCGGTTGGCGATACCTTCCAGCTCGCCCCATTCGCCGCCGGTGAAGCCGAAGCGGTACTCGATATCGGTGGTACCGGCCGAGTAGTGCGACAGCTTCTCTTTCGGGTGCTCGAACAGACGCAGATTCTCCGGGTCGATCCCCAGGTCGGTGTACCAGGAGAATCGGGTATCGATCCAGTACTTGTGCCATTCGGCGTCTTCGCCCGGTTTGACGAAGAACTCCATCTCCATCTGCTCGAATTCACGAGTGCGGAAGATGAAGTTGCCGGGGGTGATCTCGTTGCGGAAGCTCTTGCCGATCTGAGCGATACCGAACGGCGGCTTCTTACGCGCGGTGGTTTCTACGTTCTTGTAGTTGACGAAGATGCCCTGCGCGGTTTCGGGGCGCAGGTAGTGCAGGCCTTCTTCGTCGTCCACCGGGCCGAGGTAGGTCTTGAGCAGACCAGAGAAGTTGCGCGGTTCGGTCCATTTGCCGGGCTGGCCGGTTTCCGGATCGTTGATATCGGCCAGGCCGTTGGCCGGCGGATGACCGTGTTTGGCCTCGTAGGCCTCGAGCAGGTGGTCGGCACGGTAGCGCTTGTGGGTGTGCAGGGATTCCACCAGCGGGTCGGAGAAGGTCTCCACATGGCCCGAGGCCACCCAGACCTGCCGGGGCAGGATCACCGAGGAATCGAGACCCACCACATCTTCGCGGCCGGTGACCATGGAGCGCCACCACTGCTTCTTGATGTTGTCCTTGAGCTCGACGCCCAGCGGACCGTAGTCCCACGCCGACTTGGTACCGCCGTAGATCTCACCACACGGGTACACCAGCCCCCGACGCTTGGCGAGGTTGGCAACGGTGTCCACCTTCGACTTGGGTGCCACGCGAGAACTCTCCATCCACTACGTAATCGCCAGTAGTTACGCTGCCCGGACCGGGCGCACGTGATCGCGGCTGCCACGGTATTGCTCGGGCATGTGCCGATGATCGGTTACAGCCTAATGGGCACCGTTGGGCCCAGCCCATCCGCAGTCCGCGCACGGCCGGAGCGGAGGCAGAGGTATCGCCGAGGACCAACCCGTGCGGCGATGTGGACGGCCCGTCCACATACGGACGCGCACGGCCGGAGCGGAGGCAGAGGTATCGCCTATCCACTCGCGCCCGGTGATTACGCACCCGCATCGGCGTGGACATTTGACATGCATATCAATGCATATCAAAATGGGACCGGTTTCCAATAAGGAGTGGACCATGACAACCGATACCGCCGCCGTCGCCCACAACCCCTACCGCTCCCCCGCACCGGCCCCGATTCCGGCCCGCACGGTGCTGGAGAACGCCGGTGAGCTGCTGCGCGCGCTCGCGGCCCCCGTTCGCATCGCCATCGTGCTACAACTGCGGGAGTCGCCGCGCTGTGTGCACGAACTGGTGGATGCCCTCGGTGTCACACAACCGCTGGTCAGCCAGCATTTACGGATTTTGAAATCGGCCGGGGTGGTGCACGGCGAGCGTTCGGGCCGCGAGGTCCTCTACGAACTCGTCGACGACCACCTGGCACATATCGTGGTCGACGCAGTAGCGCACGCCGAAGAAGAAGGGTAATTCGTGTCCGAGAGCCTGGTCACCACGAAAGGGACCACCAGAGGGAAAGCAGTCGGTATCCGCACCACTCGGCAACGCAATGCGATCGCCGCGCTCCTGGAGGATATCGATAGGTTCCGATCGGCCCAGGAGCTGCACGACGAGCTACGACGGCGCGGTGAAGGTATCGGGCTGACCACCGTCTACCGCACACTGCAATCGCTCGCCGATGCCGGAATGGTGGATGTGCTGCGCACGGACAACGGCGAGTCGGTGTATCGGCAGTGCTCCAACGGGCACCATCACCATCTCGTCTGCCGGCACTGCGGGCGGACGGTCGAGGTCGCCGGGCCGACCGTCGAGAAATGGGCCGCCGGTACGGCGGCCGACCACGGGTTCACCGAGGTCAGCCACACCCTCGAGATCTTCGGCACCTGCCATTCCTGCGCCGAGGTCCGGAGCTGACCCGACCGCCGGGTGATACCGCGCAGTACAGCCCGCTATCCATCGCCCGAGGTCCGCAGCCGACCCGCTCGGCGAGGTGATCCCGCACAAGGCAGCCCGCTACCCGGCGATCGGGTAGCGGGCTGCCTTGTCCGCGAACAGCGCGGCTCAGACGGGCACCGGCACCGCCGCCGGACCATCCACCGGTTCGGCACGACGGCTGTCCCGCAGGACTCCGAGGCCGAGCAACACCAGCGCCAGCACTGCCCAGCCCACCAGCACCAGCAGCGGGCCCTGCGCCCCGGCCCAGTCGAAGAACGCGACCGAGCGGATCAGCGAAGCTGCGGCGCCCGGGGGCAGCAACTGGCCGATCGTCCCCCACGGCTGCGGCAGCAGTTCCGGCGCCGAGGTGGCGGCGGAGAACGGGTTACCGATCAGCAGCATCACCAGGGCCGCGATCCCGATACCGGCGCGGCCGATCACGGTGGCCAGGCCGGTGACGGTTCCGGCGACGGCGAACGAGACCAGTCCCGCGACCAGCGACAGCTCCAGATAGGGACCGGGCACGATGGACAGCCAGCTCTGGGTGACCAGCATGCTCAGCAGGCCGCCCGCGATACCGAAGGTGAACACGCCCGCGATCCGCCCGGCGGACGACGGGATCAACAGCGTGAGCAGAACTCCGCCGGCGATACCGGCCATCACCAGCGGCAAGGCCATAGCCCCGAAACCGGCGCCGCGCGGATCGTCGGGATCACCGGCGACCACATCCTCGACCTGCACGGGCGGCGTTCCGGACATCTGCCGGCCGATCTGGGTCAGCTGCTGGGCCACCGCCGGACTGGCACCGGAGGCGACCAGCATCCTGGGTGCACCGTTCCCGGTGACGATCGCGCCGTAGACCTCGCGGTCGCCGATGGCGGCGCGGGCCGCGGCTTCGTCGGGCACGGTGATCAGTTCGAAGGCGTCCGGGCTCTGACCGGTCAGCCGCGCTTCGACCATTTCGGCCTGCGGTCCGGCGACGGCCAGCGGGAGGTCACGCGGGGCGATGTTGGTGGCGGGCCAGGCGAAGGCGATCAGCATCACCGCCTGGAGGAGTGCCGCACCCAACCCGATGGCGACGGCGCGCTGGATGACGTTCATGACGTTCTCCCAGAAATCGAAGGCTCGTTCTTTTTAACGACGAACCCACCGTCCCACCGGTCTCCGCAACTTGTCAAGAACGAATATTCGTTTTAGTTTGGGGTATGCCCCGAGTCAGTGACGAACACCTGGAACGCCGCCGGCAGCAGATCCTCGATGCCGCCCGGATCTGCTTTGTCCGCAAGGGCTTCCACCAGACCTCCATGCAGGACGTCTTCAACGAATCGGGGCTGTCGGCGGGCGCGGTCTACCGCTACTTCAAGGGCAAGGACGAACTGGTTGTCGCGCTGGCGTCGACCGCGGCGGGCGATATCCGGGCCCGCATGGAGGAAGTCATCCGCCGCGATCCGCTCCCGCCCCCGGCGGAACTGGTGGCCCATCTGACCGCCTGGATTGATGCCCAGGCCGGGCCGGAAGGCCGGTTACGGCTGGCACCGCAGGCCTGGTCGCTGGCATTGATCGACGATAACGCCGCCGAACCCGTACGCCGGACCATGACCGGGATCCGGGCGATGTGGCATGCCTACGTCGAGCGGATGCACGAACAGGGCTGGCTCCCCGCCGACGCGGACCTAGACGCCGTCACCGCCGCGCTGTTCGGCCTGCTACCCGGATACGTCCTGCAACATCTGATCATCGGGGAGGTGGACCGGAACCAGTACATCCGCGGCGTCGCCACACTCCTGCCCTACGGACCGCCGGCTCGTTCCGAACCGGCCGATCAGGGCAGCAAACCCTGACGTGCCTCCCCCGCACCGCTGAGTACCAGCAACAGCATGGTGGTCAGCGCCTGATCGTCCAGACCCGCCGCCGGGAAGGTGTAGCGCAAGATCACATCCGCGAGCTTCTCGTGCGCGATCAGCGCGATCGACCCGAACTGCAACGCGGCATTACGCTCGGCCACCCGCTTGTGCAGTTGCGGTTTGAGCGGGCGATCCCAGGCCAGCACACAGGTCAGCGACAGCACATCCAGGCCCGGGGTCAACGTGAACGCGCTCAGCGAGCACAACGCACCCTGGAAATCGAACCGCAGCGAACCGTCGGTATCGACCCGGACATCGATATCGTGCAGGCCCAGACCGGCGCCTGCGCGCGCCTTCAGCTCTATATCCGGTGCCACCGCACCGGACCCGGTCTCGGACGTCATTTGGTACCACCGAACCGGCGATCCCGCCGCGCGTACTCCATACATGCCTCCCACAGATTCCGGCGGTCGAAATCCGGGAACAGGGTGTCCTGATAAACGAATTCCGCGTACGCGGACTGCCAGATCAAGAAGTTCGAACTCCGGTACTCGCCCGACGGTCGCAGGAACAGGTCCACATCGGGCATATCCGGTTCGTCCATATACCGGGCCAGCATCGACTCGGTCACCTTCTCCGGATCCACCTCACCAGCCGCCACGCGCCGGGCGATTTCCCGTGCGGCGTCGGCGATCTCGGCGCGGCCACCGTAGTTCACGCACATGGTCAGGGTCATCACTGTGTTGTCCTGCGTGAGCTCCTGCGCGACCTCGAGTTCCTTGATCACACTGCGCCACAACCGCGGCCGCCGCCCCGCCCAGCGCACCCGCACCCCCATCTCGTGCATCTCGTCGCGCCGGCGCCGGATCACATCCCGGTTGAAGCCCATGAGGAACCGCACCTCTTCAGGGCTGCGCCGCCAGTTCTCGGTGGAGAACGCGTACGCCGACAGCCACTTCACCCCGATCTCGATACACCCCTCGACGGTGTCCATGAGAACGGCCTCGCCCTTCTCGTGACCGGCGGTCCGCGGCAACCCCCGCTCCTGCGCCCAGCGACCGTTACCGTCCATCACCAGCGCGACATGCCGGGGAACGAGTTCCCGTGGAATATCGGGCGGGGTCGCGCCCGAAGGATGCGGTGCCGGCGGGCGGACGGTACGAGCACCGGCGGACGCGTCCGAACCGGCAGAGTCACGACGCAGGATCACGGTTCAAAGAGTAACCGTGCTCGCAACGCACCGGCCTGAGCGGGTGCATACCGGGCACCATTGGGGTAAACAGCGACTGCAGAAGGGCATATCGACAGTCGGTCACCGTGCGGGCCGGTGCGCCCACAGCGACATGCCGGCGCCCGAGCCCGCACCGCCCGAATGTGTCCAGCGGCGGCGCCAGTACATCCGGATGCCCCCGCAGTGCCGACAATTCACCGAGGAAGTCGATGGGTTCGGCGAATAGTTCGGGCCCGGCCCGGACCGGGCTTCCGCCCGGTGGCACTGCGGTACTGCATGACGCTCCTTCAGGCGAGTCGGTGCGCGACCCACTCGGCCCCGGCGTCGCGACCCGCATTTCCACGGGTCCGGCCCGCGGGCAATTCGGCCGAGCCGCTGGTGTTGCGGGATGCGGGCCCGGACCGCGAAGGCCGGGACACCGCGACCGGCGGCCGGCGCATGCTCAGCGTCAGTGCTGTCCCGGCCCTGCGATGCCGGAGGCCGCGCCACCGACAGAACGCTCGATAAGAGGAAGGGTGCGTAGTTCGCGTTCGAGATGCCATTGGAGGTGGGCGGCGATAAGACCGCTGGCCTGGCGACGGGCCGATTCCGGAATATCCACGACCTGATCCCAGCGACCGTGACGCAGCGCGAACAGTTGGTCGAAGACAGCGGGAGCCGGGGTGGCGGCGCCGGCCGGCCGGCAATGCACGCAGACCGCGCCGCCCGCGCCGATATGGAATGCACGATGCGGACCGGGGGTGGCGCAGCGGGCGCATTCGTCGATGGCGGGGGCCCAGCCGGCGTAGTCCATGGCACGCAGGAGGAAGGCGTCGAGGACGAGTTCGTGGGGGCGTTCTCCGGCCGCGATCGCGCGCAGGGCGCCCGCGGTGAGGGTGTGCAGCCGCGGTACGGGGGCGCGTTCCTCCCCGGCCAGGCGTTCGGCGGTTTCCAGGACGGCGCAGGCGGTGGTGTAGCGACCGTAGTCGGCGACGATGGCGGTCGCGAAAGCCTCCACGGTATGTACCTGGGTCACCGTGTCGAGGTTGCGGCCGGGGTAGAGCTGGATATCGACGTAGGCGAACGGTTCCAGCCGCGCACCGAACTTGGACTTCGTCCGGCGCACGCCTTTCGCCACCGCCCGCACCACCCCGTATTGCCTGGTCAGCAGCGTAACAATGCGATCGGCTTCGCCCAGCTTGTGCTGGCGCAGCACCACCGCATGGTCCCTGTACAACTGCACGGGCCCAGTCTATTGGCGCCACCGGCGGCGGTACGGATCCGGGCTGCGTTCGACGCGGAGCCGGTCTGCGTTTTCGGCGCACCGGCACGTTCGGCGACGGCCACAGCTTCGAAGTGCCGGTAAGCCCGGAGGTGTCCGCCGGGGCGAAATACGGGACGGCCTTCGGGTGCCCGCTGATCACCCCGGCCGTTTCGGTCCGGCGGAGGCCGGCCATACAAAAGGCTCGCTGGGCTCCGCACGGCCGCTGGTCGCCTGGCCCCGGAAGCGATAACGTCCGCGCTGAAAACGCCCCCACCCCGGCCGGAACATTCCGGACTGCCGGGATGACGTGCTCACGGTGCGCAGCATGCCGGCCCGCTGCCGCCCGCATCGGCGGACCGGCGTAGGCCGGTCCGCCCCGGCATGTTGCGCAGAAGAGTCGCGCCGGAATTCGGCGTCCGAGTGGCTCGGCGCCGGTTCTAGGTTCCGAGATGGACCGGGAAAGGCGCGGGATCGTTCTGGGTGAGCACGGGGAGGTTGCCGTGTTCGGTGAGGGGGATATCGGCGCGCAGGTTCGGGAAGCGGTCGAACAGGGCGGGCAGGGCGATGGCGGCCTCCAGCCGGGCCAGTGCCGCGCCAGGGCAGATATGCGGGCCGTAGCCGAAGGAGATATTGCGGTTCGCGGTGGGGCGGGTGATATCGAAGGTGTCGGCGTCGGCGCCGTGCAGGCCGCGGTCGCGGCCGATGGCGCGGTAGGACATGACCACACCGTCACCTTTTTCGATGGTGCGATCACCGACGGTGATGTCCTCGGTGGCGAAACGCATCAGCAGGTGGATGACGGGGCCGTCCCAGCGCAGCGTCTCCTCGATCGCTTCCTCCCAGGTGCGTTCCCCGGCCCGTATCGCGGCCAGCTGTTCCGGGTGGCCGAGCAGGGCGCGGGTGGTCATGACGATCAGGCTGACGGTGGTCTCGTGGCCGGCGGCCACCAGTGCCTTGAGGTTGCCGTGTACTTCTTCCTCGGCGAGCGGGGTTTCGCCGGCGGCCACATCGTGGAGGAAATCGGAGGTGAGATCGTCCGCCGGGTTCGCGGTCTTCTCCCGGATCAGGCCGGTGTAGTAGTTGTCGAGTTCGCCATAGATCCGCATCCGCTCGTCATGCGGGGTGAGCAGCGAGAAGAACTTCTTGTACGACTCGAGCAGGTAGGTGTGATCGGTGCGCGGCACGCCCATCAGTTCACTGATCACCCGCATCGGCAGCGGATAGGCGAAAACCTGCTTCAGATCCACCACGCCCCCGGCACCGGCCGCCGCCAGATCGTCGAGGAGTTCGGCGGTGAACTGTTCGATCTTCGGCCGCAGTGCCCCCAGCCGGCGCGGCGCCAGCGCGCGGGTGGTTTTGATGCGCAGCCGGCGATGTTCGGCACCGTCGACGGTGAACATGGAACGGCCCGCGTCGATCATGCCGATCAGCGGCCATTCCCGGGTCACCGCGCCGGACTGCCACAGATTCCACTGCGTGTGATCTTTGACCAGACGGGTGTCGCCGAGGAGCTGCCGCGCCAGGTTGTGCCGGGTGACGGTCCACGCCGGGGCACCCAGTAGGTCGATCTTCGTGAGCTCCGGACCCTCGCACAGGGTGCGGGTCTCCCCCGCGAGATCGGCGACCATGGGGTCGATGGTCAGGGCCGCAGGATGCGGGCATTGCCGGCTCACGAGCCACCTCCAACGGCGGGAACAGGGGTGAAACGAACGGGCAGAGAAGTGAACCCGCGCAGGAACGGGGACGGCCGGCGGACCAGGGACTCGGCGGGAACCGCGAGATCCAGATCGGGTAGCCGGTCGAGCAGCACCTCGATAGCGGTGCGGGCGATGATCTCGGCGATCTGCTGGGCCGGGAACGGGCAGCGGTATTCGCCGTGCCCGAAAGCGAAATGGGCGGCGTTACCGGAATGCGCTGGATCGGCGCCCTCGCCGGTGTACTGGCGGATATGCGGATCGGAATTGGCAGCGGCCAGGCCGAGCAGCAGCATATCGCCGCGGCGCACGAGTGCCTCACCGAGCCGGGTATCGCGTGCGACCCAGCGACCGGCCAGTATCTGGGTCGGCGTATCTTCCCAGAGCACTTCGGTCATGGCCTGCCCGATACTGTGCCGGGCCGCTCCGAACGCGGCGGCGAACCGGTCGTCGACCAGCATGAGGCGGATCGAATTGCCGATCCAGTCGGCGGTCGGCAGATGCGCGGCCGCGGTGACCGACTGCATATTCAGCACATACTCTTCGTCCGCGAACGGCGTGGGATCGGCGAGCATCCGGGACACCAGATCCTGGCCCGGCTGTAGTTTCTTCTGTCCCAGCAACTGCTGCATGTAATCGACGAACCGCTGGTAGGCGGCCGGGGCTTCGGGGCCGCCGTCACACAACACCTGCATGGTCTGCGCCAGATAGGGGCCGTCGGCTTCGGGTACGCCCAGGATCCACGCCAGGGTCAGCACCGGGAGCAGTTCGGCGAATTCGGTGATCACATCCGCGTGTCCACGACCGCAGAACCGGTCGATGAGGCCGTCGGCGAGTTTTTCGCAGGCGTTGCGCAGCGCGAACGGATCCACCGATTCCAGCGCGGGTTCCACCAGCGCCACATGGCGGGCGTGTGCGGCGCCGGCGGTGAAATAGATTCCCGGTTGCGGGCGGCCCACCATCGGCAGCAGCGGCCAATCCGGTGGGATCGCCGGCCACTGGTTCCACAGCGCCGAATCCCGCGGGAACAACACACCGTCGGTGGTGACCTGATGCAGTTCCCGGTAGCCGATCACCAGCCACGCGGGGATCCCGCCGACGAGTTCCACCGCCACCACCGGGCCGTGCCCGGACCGCATCCGGGTGTAGAGCAGCGCGGGGTCGGTGTGGAAACCCGGACCGTCCAGGCGAACCGAGCCGGGTGAGGCCGACGGGCAACTCGCGGCGGGCAGGCCGGCGTTGTACTCGAGACCGGTCACGGCCGCACCTCCACTCCGGCCGGGGCCTGCCGCTCGATGAGGTGCTCGACCAGGCCGATCAGCACCTGTTTGCCGGAATCCGGCGAACGCGCATCGCAGCCGAACAGCGGAACGTGCGGATCCAGGTCGAGGGCATCCCGGACCTCGTCCAGCGGTGGTGGGACAGGCTCGAACGAATTGCACGCGACCACGAACGGCGTGCCCTGGTACTCGAGCCGGTCGATGGCGTACCAGGAATCGCTGATCCGGCGCGGGTCCACCAGCACCACCGCGCCCAGCGCGCCGGTGAACAGCCGATCCCACAGGAACCAGAACCGTTCCTGTCCCGGGGCGCCGAACACGTACAGCACATACTCGTCGGACAGGCTGATCCGTCCGAAATCGAAAGCGACCGTGGTGGTGGACTTGCCGGTCACCCCGGACAGATCGTCGACACCGACCCCGGCATCGGTCATCACGGCCTCGGTGTCCAGCGGCTGGATCTCGCTCACCGCGCGGACCATTGTCGTCTTGCCCACCCCGAAGCCGCCGACGACAACGACTTTCAGACCGTGCCGCACCGAACCGGCCAGCGGGGCACGGGCACGGGTGGGGCGATCGTCAAAGGCTACGGAGTCCAACTAGCACCTTCTCGAGCATGTCGATATCGAATGTGTCGCCGTAGGATCCCGTGGCGAGTTCGGGGTGGCGCACGGTGACCTTGCCGGGGTGCAGCAGATCCGCGACCAGAACCGTCGCGATGCCGATCGGCAGCCGCAGTTCGGCGGCGATCTCCACCACCGCGGTCGGTTGCCGGCACATGGTCAGGATGGCCGCGTGTTCGCGCTGCATCGCCGGTGCCGGCGCGCATTCACTGACCACCAGGGTGACCGGATCGAATTCTTCGGTGGTGGGGGCGGTACGTCCGCCGGTGAGGGTGTAGAAACGGTCGGGTTCGTCATCGCGGCCGGGGCGGTTCACAGCAGTCTCGCTCTACTCCCTCGCGGCGGTGCGGACAGATACTCCCCGACCTGTTCGATCAGCGCCGCCATCTGCGCGCCGACCAGGCCGGCGTCGGCATCGTCGTCGGCGAGGACCGCGATCTGGGCGCCCGCACCGGCGCCGACGATGAACAGGATTCCGCCGTAGAACTCGGTCATCGACTGCCGCACTCCGCCGCGGCCGTTGCCGAATTCCGCGGAGGCGCTGCCGGCCAGAGCCTGCACACCGGAGGCGATGGCGGCGAGCCGGTCGGCCTGGTCCGTCGACAACCCGGCGGTATGGCACATCTGGATACCGTCGGCGGCGAGCAGAACCGCGTGCCGGGCACCGGCGGTTTCGCTCAGCAGCCGCTGTAGCAGCCAATCCAGTTGCGCCGGATCCGATGTCATCGTCATCAATCGTTCTCCCAATCGGTTGTCGTGTCATGACGCGCCGGTCGCGCGGCGCCGTTGCCGGGCGACCCGATCGGTCCGCCGAAAGGCTGGGAGTTCTCTTCCGCCCGGCCGGTGACCGCGCGTTGGAAGGCCCCCATGGCCGAAGCTGCCGATCGGTGCTTCGCGGCGGTGCCCTCCGGTGCGCAACGATCGAAGAGATCGGGATCGGACCGGCCGGGCAGGCCTTCGGGGTGGGCGGCGGCCAGGGTGCTGCCTCGGCGCCGTTTGGGCAGAACCGTTGTGGTGGTCGCCGAGGTCTGCGATACCGGCGCCGGGAATTGTCCCGACGTGTACTGCGTGACCTGATGGCGACCCGAGGTGTACGGGGACTGCGCCGGATAACCGGTACCGCGGTTTGCGCCGGTGTCCGGAGCGTCGTCGACGGGCGCGGGAGCGGTCAGATAGCGGGAGCCGGTATCCGGGACCGTTGCGAACGAGCCGGTGGCTGAGCCCGCGGGCAGTCCCGGCTGCACCATCGAATTCCCGGCGGGCAATGCCGGAGTGGCCGGTGGTTCGATGCGGGCGGTGAGGTCGCGGGGGATCATCACCACCGCGGCGGTGCCGCCGATGGCCGACGGCCGGTAGCTGACGGTGAGTCCGTGTTTGCGGGCGAGCCGGCCGACGACCGCCAGCCCGAACCGGGTGCCGTTGAGCGACGACAGGCCCTCGGTCGCGTCCTCGGTTCCGGACACCGTGATCTGTGCGCGACGTAGCGAGGTTTCGCTCATCACCAGTCCGCTGTCCTCGATCGTCACCACCACGCCCGCCGGGATCTCCGCGGCGTAGATATGCACCTCGGTGGTGGGCGGCGAGAACCGGCAGGCATTGTCGACCAGTTCGGACAGGGCGTGGATAACGCCCTCGGCCGCGTGCCCGGCGATCGCGATCTCGGCGATGGCCCGCATCCGCACGCGTTGATAGCCGCCGACCCGCCCGATGGCCGCGCGCAGCACCCGTTCCAGCACAATCGGTTTGGCCCAGCGCCGGCCGGTACGCGCACCACTGAGGATCGCGATACTGTCGGCGAGGCGACCGGCCTGAGCGGTGGCGTGGTCGAGTCTCAGCAGATCGGCGAGTACGGTCTGGTCGGCGTATCGATGTTCCAGATCCTGCAGTTCGGCCAGCATACTGGTGGTCATCGCCTGCATCCGGCCGGACGCGTTCGCCAGCGCCGCGATGGCCGCCGACCGGCGACGCTCACTGGCCGCGGTGGCCTCCTTCTCCACGGCTACGGCCTGTTCGGCGGCCGCGACCCGGCCCTCCGCCCGGGCCAGCAGCTGCGCCGTTTCCGCCCGGCGCTGCTGTTCGGCCAGGAACAACCCCCGGACGTACACCGCGGTGGTGACCGCGGTGCAGGCCGCGACGACGGCGACGGAAATCCATACGGCCGTGAGCATCCGGTCGGGCGGGGCCACCGAGAGCATGGCGGCGGCGACCAGTCCGACACCGATCGTCACCGAGAGCGCCAATGTGAGGGCGGGAGCCACCCACTGCCGCCGGTCCGCCGGTCCAGGCCTACCCGGACCGCTCGCCACCACCGATTCGTACATAGGTCGGGTACCCCCGCTCGCGCCACGTCCCGCCGACTCCACGCCGAGCCCGCATCCGGCACCCCATCGTGCCCCGTTACCGAATCGTCGGATGAAAAATGGTTTCGCTCCGATGATTTCGGGTACAGGGCCGAAGCATATCGGCCTAGTCCAACCGGCGCCACCCGAGCAGGCCAAACCTCAGCCAACACTCAGTATCGGAAAGAAGCCGGCCGAGTCCGCTCTAGAAGCCGAGTTTGCCCAGTTGTTTGGGGTCGCGCTGCCAGTCCTTCGCGATCTTCACATGCAGATGCAGGTAGATACGGGTGCCGAGAATATGCTCGATCTGTTCACGGGCGTTGGTGCCGACCTCTTTCAGGCGCGCACCACCCTTTCCGATGATGATCGCCTTCTGGCTCGACCGCTCGACATACAGCAACGCATGCACATCGAGCATGTCCTCGCGTTCTTCGCGCGGCAGCACCTCTTCGATCACCACCGCCAGCGAATGCGGCAGTTCGTCGCGCACCCCCTCCAGTGCGGCCTCCCGGATGAGCTCGGCCATCAGGGTTTCCTCGGGTTCGTCGGTGAGTTCCCCGTCGGGATAGAACGCCGGCCCGGGCGGCATCTTCGAGGCGATCAGATCGACCAGCAGCTCGACCTGCTCCCCCTTGACGGCCGAGACCGGGATGACATCGGAATCCGGTCCGAGCAGTCCGGAAACCGCGAGCAGTTGTTTCGCGATCTGCTCCCGGCCGACCTTGTCGATCTTGGTGACCACACCGAGCAGGGTGGTCTTCGGCGCCATCTGCCGTACCTGCTGCACGATCCAGCGGTCACCCGGGCCGATCTTCTCGTCCGCCGGGATGCACAGCGCGATCACATCGACCTCGGAATAGGTATCGCGCACAAGATCGTTGAGCCGCTGGCCCAGCAGGGTGCGAGGCCGGTGCAGACCCGGGGTGTCCACCAGGATCAACTGGGTGTGCTCCCGGTGCACGATCCCGCGGATGGTGTGGCGGGTGGTCTGCGGCCGCGAGCTGGTGATCGCGATCTTCGCTCCCACCAGCGCATTGGTCAGCGTCGATTTACCCGTATTCGGGCGGCCGACAAAACAGACGAAACCGGACCGGAACTCCCGCTCACCGGATTCAGGCATCGGTGGCCTCGTAACCCTCGGCGATATCGAAAACCGCGCCCGACGTGTCGGCGAAGATGATCCGCGCCCCCGCCGATACCTCGCGCACCGCCGAAACCCCCGCGTCGGCGAACTTTCCGCCCACCACGACGGCCGCCTCGAAACCTTCCGCGCCGCTGGAGATCGCTGCGGCCACCGCCGACTGCAACGCCGTCAGCCGCAACGCCTGCAATCCCACCTCACCGGCAGCATAGGTGCGGCCGTCGGTATCGCGGATCGCCGCGCCCGCGGCACCGCCCGTACGGCCCAGCGCCCCCCGCGCCAGCACCAGCAGCTTGTTGTCCTCGGCATCCAGTTCAGTCATGGCCTGCTCCCTCGTCACTTCGGGCGGACGGGCGGTCCCGGTCCGGCTCCGCATCGGTTTCCGTAGTCTGCTCCGGCGCCCGGGACACCACCACGGTGTGCACCCGGACCCGTCCTCGGGCGTCCGCACCACCCTCACCGCGCAATTCCAGCCCGTGCGCGACGACCTCCGCGCCCGGCAGCGGTACCCGGCCCAGCTCGTGCGCGAGCAAACCGCCGACGGTATCCACTTCTTCCTCACCGATCGGCAGGCCGTACAAATCCCCCAGGTCGGCGACCGGCAACCGCGCCGAGACCCGGTAGCGTCCCGGTTCCAGCTCTTCGATCGGCGGCGTCTCGTCGGTGTCGTACTCGTCGGCGATCTCGCCCACGATCTCTTCGAGCACATCCTCGATGCTCACCAGACCGGCGATACCGCCGTACTCGTCCACCAGCAGGGCCATATGGTTGCGTCGGCGCTGCATTTCGTCGAGCAGATCGTCGAGCGGTTTGGAATCGGGCATGAACACCGCGTCGCGCATGACCTCACGCACCCGCACACTGCGTCCGCGGTCGGCGTAGGGCACCAGATCCTTCAGGTACACCACTCCGAGGATGTCGTCGACGTTCTCGCCGATCACCGGTATCCGGGAATGCCCGCTGCGCACCGCCAGCGACATCGCCTGCGCCACCGATTTATCGGCTTCGATCCACACCATTTCGGTGCGCGGCACCATCACCGCGCGGGCGGTGGTATCGCCGAGTTCGAATACCGACTGGATCATCCGGCGCTCGTCGTCGGCGACCACCCCGCGTTCGCGCGCCATATCGACTACTTCGCGGAGTTCGATCTCGGAGGCGAACGGCCCGTTCCGGAAACCTTTACCGGGCGTGATGGCATTACCGAGCAGGATCAGCAGCCGGCTCAGCGGGCCCAGCAGCGCACCGATGAACTGCAGCGGCAGCCCCGCAGTGAGGGCGATCGAATACGCATGCTGGCGGCCCAGCGTGCGCGGGCCCACCCCGATCACCACGTAGGACACCAGCACCATCACCACGGCGGTGACCAGCAGCGCCCAGGCACTGTCCATGAAGTGGGTCAGCCCCGCGGCCAGCAGTACCGTTGCGGTGATCTCGCACAGAATGCGCAACAGCACCATGAGGTTCACGTAGCGCGGCCGGTCGTCCACGATCCGGCTCAATCGCACCGCCCCGGGCCGGTCGCCACGCGCCATATCGTCGAGGCGTGCCACCGACAAGGTGTTCAACGCCGAATCCACGGCGGCGAAGACCCCGCCCACCGCAGCGAGCAACACGGCGAGCAGTAAGAGGATCATCTCGTTCACGCGTGTGCGTCACCCGGCCGCGATCGGCCCTCTTCCGGTGCCACGAACCCCGTTTTGTCCAGCAGCCGGGCATCGCGCGCGGCCAGCTCGGCACGGAGTTGTTCCTCGCGCAACTGCTCGTACCACTGCTCGAGCAGCTGGGTCTGCAGGGTGAACATCTCCTTCTCCTCGGCCGGTTCGGCATGGTCGTAACCGAGCAGATGCAGTACCCCGTGCACGGTGAGCAGGGCGAGTTCGTGATCGAGTGAATGCCCGGCCTTGGCGGCCTGGTCGAGGGCGAACTCGGGACAGAGCACGATATCGCCGAGCATGGAGGGTCCGGGCTCCGGGCTGTCGGGACGGCCGCCGGGTTCGAGCTCGTCCATCGGGAACGACATCACGTCGGTGGGCCCCGGTAGATCCATCCAGCGCATATGCAGGTCGGCCATGGTGTCGAGATCGACCAGCACCATCGACAGTTCGGCCGCCGGGTGTACGTCCATCCGGCCGATCACGAAGCGGGCGACACCGACAAGGTCTTCCTCGGGCACGTCCATACCCGACTCGTTGGCGATCTCGATACTCACCTGGTCAGCCTAATGGGTACCCTCGGCCGCCACCTATCCGACGCCCGCGCACGACCTGTGCGAGGGCGGCATGACATTCGGGTGCCGGCCGCCACCACGCACCGAAGGGGGGCCCGCCGGGAGCGCTTACTGCCGCGTTGCCCGGCCCGCCGCGCGCCGTTGCGCCCGGTTTCCGGACATATGCGGCGGCCCGACGGGCGGACGCGTTTCCGCCTCGAACTTCTCGTAGGCGTCGACGATGTCGGAAACCAGCCGGTGCCGCACCACATCGCTGCTGGTGAGTTCGGCGAAATGAATATCGTCGATCCGGGTGAGGATCTCGCTGGCCGCCCGCAACCCCGACCTGGCACCGTGCGGTAGGTCCACCTGCGTGACATCACCTGTCACCACGATCTTCGATCCGAACCCGAGCCGCGTCAGGAACATTTTCATCTGCTCCGCGGTCGTGTTCTGCGCCTCGTCCAGAATGATGAACGAATCGTTCAAGGTTCGACCCCGCATGTACGCCAGAGGTGCGACCTCGATCACCCCCGCGGCCATCAACTTCGGGATGGCTTCCGGGTCCATCATATCGTGCAGGGCGTCGTACAGCGGGCGCAGATACGGGTCGATCTTCTCGTTCAGCGTGCCCGGGAGAAAGCCCAGGCGTTCCCCGGCCTCGACGGCCGGGCGGGTGAGGATGATGCGATTGACCTGCTTGGACTGCAAGGCCTGAACGGCCTTCGCCATCGCAAGGTAGGTTTTGCCGGTACCGGCGGGCCCGATGCCGAAAACGATCGTGTTCTCGTCGATCGCATCGACATAGCGTTTCTGGTTCAGCGTCTTCGGGCGGATCGTCTTCCCGCGCCGCGACAGAATATCCAGGCTCAGTACCTCGGCCGGCGATTCGGCGCTGCCGTCGGTGAGCATTGTCACCGTATGCCGCACGGCTTCCGGGGTGATGGCGCGGTTACGGCCGGTCAGCGCCACCAATTGTTCGACGACCCGTTCGGCCAGCGCCACCTCGGCGGCCGGGCCGGTGAGGGTGACGAGATTGCCGCGGACATGGATATCGGCGGACAACAGGTTCTCGAGCTCACGCAGGTTCGCATCGGCCGAACCGAGGAAAGGAAACACCGACTCCGGCGCGAGTTCGATACTGGAACGGACAGTGCGTGCCGCGGGCCCGGAGGCTCCATTGTCGGCCGCGGAGGGATTCTGATCGCCGATATCGCCTTGTGATCGCACGTAGTGGCTATGGCCTGCTTTCCGGTCTCGACAGGCGCGGTGAGGCGCGCTGTTTGCTCTGCTCGCGAACGGTATCGCTGCCCCGAGTCTAACTCCAGGGCCCGACAGGTCCCACCCGAATTACGAGTGCCCACACCCTGGTCGACCGGCGCTACGTGAAGTTCATCCGGGCCTCACCAGCGGGCCGTGAGTGCACCGAGCGCACCGAGCGCGACCGCGGCCGCCGTCGAGGTGCGCAACACGGTGGGCCCCAGCCGCACCACATCGGCACCGGCGGCGGCCAGCGCCGTCAACTCCGCATCGTCGAGGCCACCCTCCGGGCCGACGATCAGCATGACCGCGGGCGCCGCGGCCCACGGCAGCGCGGTGAAGCTTCCGGTCCCCGATTCGTGCAGTGCGGCGACCACCGCACCCTGCGCTTCCGCCGCACGCACCGCGTCGACCACCTCGGGGGTGCGATGCAGTGCGGTTACCTCGGGGATATAGGCGCGGCGCGACTGCCGGGCCGCTCCCCTGGCCGCCACCCGCCATTTCGCCACGCCTTTGTCGGCTTTGGCCTCCCAATTCGAGACACAGCGCGCAGCCTGCCACGGGATGACGACATCGGCACCGGCCTCGGTCATCAACTCGACCGCCAATTCCGAGCGCTCGGATTTCGGCAGCGCCTGAACCACCGTCACCGCCGGGGACGCCGGTTCGGCACGGCCCCGGTCACGCACCAAGAGTTCGAGCTGATTCTTCTGCGCGGCAACAACTTCGGTCTCCGCGACCACACCGCGTCCGTCGGAAAGGCTGATCGCCTCGCCGACCCGGATCCGGCGCACCGTCGCGGCGTGCCGGCCCTCCGGGCCGTCCAGCACCGCGATACCGCCCGGCTCCGGGATCTCGTCGAGATAGAAGACGGTCGGAGCGGCCATCGGGTCAGCGTCCGCTGAAGGACGCGCGCAACCGGGCGAACAGACCGCTGTTGTGCTCGGACTGCGCCGACATCACCTCGGCCTTGTCCCGGCCCCGCAGGCCCTTGTACTTGCGCAGCAGATCGGTCTGCTTACTGTCCAGTTTGGTGGGCACGACGATATCCAGATGCGCCATCAGATCGCCCCGCGCGCTGGACCGCAACCGCGGCATACCGTGCCCGCGCAACACCGAGATCTCACCCGGCTGAGTCCCCGCAGCGATGGTGAGCTCGGTGGGGCCGTCCAGAATGGTGTCGATCACCACGGTGGTGCCCAGGGCGGCGTCCACCATGGGGACCCGGACGGTGCAGTGCAGATCGTCGCCGTCGCGGACGAAGACATCGTGCGGTTGCTCCACGATTTCGACATACAGATCCCCGGCGTGACCGCCGCCCGGACCGACTTCGCCCTGCGCGGCCAGCCGCACCCGCATCCCGTTGGCCACACCGGCCGGGATCGGGGCCGCGATCTCGCGGCGGGCCCGGACCCGGCCGTCGCCCCCACATTTGTGGCAGGGGTCGGGGATGGTTTCCCCGGCGCCGCGGCAGGTCGGGCAGGGACGCGAGGTGAGTACCTGGCCGAGGAAAGAACGCTGCACCGACTGCACCTCACCGGCACCACCGCAGGTCTCGCAGCGCACCGGCTTGGAGTTGCCGTTGGTGCCCGCTCCCTTGCAGAGGTCACAGAGGACGGCGGTGTCGACGGTGAGGTGCTTGGTCACCCCGACCGCGCATTCGGCCAGGCTGAGCCGGGTGCGCACGAGCGAATCGGCGCCGGGCTGCACCCGCCCCCGGGCCTTGCGCGCGCCGCCCCCGGCGCCACCGCTCATCCCGCCGAAGAAGGCCTCGAACACATCACCCAGCCCGCCGAAACCGGCGCCGCTGAAACCACCGGCGCCGCCGCCCGCATCCAGCGGATCGCCGCCCATATCGACGATGCGGCGTTTCTCCGGATCCGTCAGCACCTCGTACGCCGCGGAGACCTCTTTGAACCGGGCCTGCGCGGCCTCGTCGGGGTTCACGTCGGGATGCAGTTCGCGAGCCAGTTTCCGGTACGCGCGTTTGAGCTCTTGGTCGGAGGCGTCCTTGCCGACACCGAGCAGTCCGTAGTAATCCCGTGCCACTTGAGTTCTCTTAGTCCTTGGTCGCTGTCCACGGCCCCGGCCTCATCCGGCCGGCCGCATGACTCCTGTCGGATGTAGCCGCCCGGCCGTGATCTAAGTCGGGTCGACTCAACTTTAGCCGTCTGAATATCCGAGCGTAACAGTGCCCGGTGGCGCGCCTCCGGCGCGCTGTGTTTTGTTTTGCGGCGCCGCGGGTTTTGGCCCCCCTCGGTCCAGAACCTTGCAGGGCCTCGCTGAACTCGGCACCACCCTTGGTTACGTCGGGGTTCGTATCGGTCCGCGCGAGGCCTCACGCGGCGGGGCACGGCCCGTTGTTACGTTGGAGTTCCGGGGCCGATCTTCGGCCTCACCGTTCGGCGAGGACCTCGCCGATGTAGCGGGCGACGGCCGCGACGGAGGCGATCGTTCCCGGGTAGTCCATCCGGGTGGGGCCGAGCACACCCATACCGCCCAGGACCGCGCCCGCGGCGCCGTAGCCGGTGGTGACGACCGAGGTTCCCCGCATCTCCTCGACCTGGGTTTCCTCACCGATCCGCACCGTCACCGTCCCGGGCTGCTGGGCGGCGGCCAGCAGTTTGAGCACCACGACCTGCTCCTCGAGCGCTTCCAGCACGGTACGCAGCGAACCGTGCAGTCCGAAATCGCCGGCGTTGCGGGTGAGGTTGGCGGTGCCGCCGAGCACGAGCCGCTCCTCGGGATGCTCGACCAGGGTTTCCACCAGCACCGTCGACACCTTGATCAGCACATCCCGCAGCTGCGGCGGCGCCTGTTCCGGCAGTTCGGCCACCGCGGCGGAGGCAGCGGCGAGGCGTTTACCGTCCATGGCCGCACCCAGCATGCCGCGCAGCGCGGCCAGGTCCTCGTCGTCGACGACGGTGCCCAGTTCCACGATGCGCTGATCGACCCGGCCGGTATCGGTGATCACCACCAGCAGCAACCGTGCCGGATTCAGCGCCACCACCTCGAGGTGGCGCACCGTCGACGCGGATACCGTCGGATACTGGACGACAGCAACCTGACGGGTGAGCTGGGCCAGCAGCCGGACCCCGCGGCGCAGCACATCGTCGAGATCGACCCCCGATTCCAGGAACTGCATGATCGCCTTGCGTTCCGCGGCCGACAGCGGTTTCACATCGGCGATACGGTCCACGAACTGCCGGTATCCCTTGTCGGTGGGTATCCGCCCCGAGCTGGTGTGCGGCTGGGCGATATACCCCTCGGCTTCCAGAACGGCCATATCGTTGCGGACGGTTGCACTGGAAACACCCAGGTTGTGCCGGTCGACCAGGGTCTTCGAGCCGATGGGCTCCTTGGTGGCGACGTAGTCGGCGACAATCGCCCGCAGGACCTCGAAGCGCCGATCCTCGGTGCTCGACATCGACCCACCTCCTCGCTGTGCTGTACGCCGTCGCTACCGGCCGGCGGCGCACCGTCTTCCTTCGAACCCAGCTCGGACGCCCGGGCTCACCACCCAGTCTAAGTCCGCAGCGGTCCTCCACCCGGGCACAGCCGCCGAAAGACCGTGCTAACGTCCCCGTGAACACAGCAGAATCCAGTACCCAGGGGGGGATTTCGGTGTCGGACGACCCATTGGCGACAGCCGCCGGCCTGGCCCAGTGGGCCGAGCAGATGCAGCAGAAGGCCCAGCGGTTCCAAGTACTCCAGAGCCGGCTCACCCAACTGTCGGTGACCGAGACCTCCGGCGACAACAGTGTCCGGGTCACCGTCGACAGCAACGGTGTGCCGACCGATATCCGCTTCACCGACGGGATCCGGCGCAGAAGCCCGGTCGCACTGTCCACCGAGGTGATGGCCTGCCTATCGCGTGCCCGTGCCGCACTGGGCCGCGAAGTGACGGCGACGGTCCACGAGGTGGTCGGCGACGACCCGATCGGCGCGACCATCATCGAGCAGTTCGCCGGCCACCTCGCCGACCCCGCAACCGCCCCGGGACTTCCCCATCCGGCGCCATCGGTTTCGCAGCGCACGTCGCCGCAGCCCGGGCCCGCGGCGCCGGCACCGATATGGTCGGACCAGCCGAATCCGGCATCCTCCTGGAACCGGCCGGCACATCCTGACCCCATCTGGAACGAACCGCAGTCGAACCGGCCGGCGACTCCGGTCCCGGCACGTACCCGGCCCGAGCCGACATACCCCGCGCCGGCGCCCCCGCCACCCCCACCGCCGGCTCCGGGCCGCAACCAACCACCTCCTCCGCCGCCCGCGACTCCGACATCACTGATCCCCGATGTCGAGGACGAAGAAGGCGAGTACTACCGGAACAAGTCCTGGCTGGTCTGAGGGGCCGACGATGACGAACGAAGCAGCGCCCCCCTTGCAGGTCGACCCGGAAAGCCTGCGCAAGCATGCGACCAGCGTGCAGGGCCTGATGGCGCGGACGACCGCTGCCCTGGAAGCCGCGAGCTATATCGCCGCCGCCGATGACGCCTACGGTGCCATCCCGCGTCCGATCGTCGATTGGATTCTTTCCGATAACCACGCCTCGACCGTGGCGGCGATCCGCAAGGTGGCCGAGAAGGCCGCCGGGGTTCCCGGGAAATTGAACGCCGATGCGGACTCGTTCGAGGGCACCGACGGCACCTTCGCGCAAACACTCGAGGGGTTGCAGACAGCGATCGAAGATTCGAAGGGGGGACTCTAGATGGCCACCGAGATCGGGGAATGGCTCAACGCGCATACGCCGGGGTTCGACGACGAAGCGCCCCCGGAGGGCAACGAACTGATCGCCGACGGTACGAACTACCGCGAAGAATACTTCCAGGAAGACGCCTTCCTCCACCACAACGTCGGCTTGGCCGGCGAGGAAGGGCCCTGGGGAATTCTCGAGGGCACCATCGCCTACGACGCGTGGAAAGTCGTCTCGGATCTCAACAAGGACGCCTATCTGGACTCGGCCCTGGGGGCGATCGGGGTCGGCGCGACGGCCGCCGAAATCGGCACCGACCCATTGGCTTTCGTCGGCACCCAGATCGCTTCGTGGATGCTCGAACATGTCGAACCACTGCGCAAGGCATTCGATTCGCTCATGGGCAACCCGGATATGGTCGAAGCGTACGCGGGCACCTGGACGGAGATCGCGAAAGAACTCACGGCGATCCGTGGCGACTGGCAGACCGCTGTCGACACCGAAATCGCGACCTGGTCGGGGCACACCGCGATCGCCTACCGCAATTACGCGACGACCCTGCTCGATCAGATCGGCGCGGCAGGCGGTGCGGCTGCCGCGCTGGCGACCATCATGGAGAAGACCGCGAAAATCGTCGATGCGGTGCGAACACTGGTGCAGAACATTCTCACCGCGCTGTACGGTGCACTCTTCAGCTGGACCATCGAGCTGGCACTCTCCGGCGGCATGGCGGCACCGGTGGTGACCGCTCAGGCGACCACCCGCATCGCCGCGGAGACGGTCAAAGTCTCCACGTTGATCACCGAGATGCTCGACGTCCTGAAAGATATGGGTCCCTACAAGGAAGCCCTCACCTCTGTTCTCGAGACTTTGCTCGCGCCCGAAGGGGCTCCCGCGTAACGCCCGGACGTCCGCGGCCATCGCTGCCCCCGGCACATCCCCCAGCACGGACGCGAGAGGGGCGGCATCGACGCCCTTCGGCCGACTCCTTCGGCAACTCCCGGATACAGGAACCTCATGGACAACCCAGCAGACCGGCACCGGCCACCGCTTGCTCCGCCGCCGAGGCAGCATTCCTTCCCTGGGGCGCCGGTGCCCCGCCCGGTCACGCCCGGACAGCCCTATCACGGCACCATGCTGCCGCCCGATTTCATCCTGCCGTACCGTCATGACCCGGAATCGCCTATGCCCGAGTATGTTCCGGAGACCGGCGAGACCGGCATCGTCGTCCACGCAGCGTTCTACCGGTGGACGTTTCTGCCGTACGCTTATCTGGCCTGCAAACCGCGGATCACGGTGGACGGGCAGCGAATCCCGGACACATCGTGGGGTGCGAATTTCATTCCCGTCGCACCGGGGCTCCATCACGTCCGGATCAGCACCTACCCGTCGGCGTGGGCGCAAATGCGCCTGGTTATCGGAGCGCCGTGGATGGAACTGGGGTTCGCGGACGCCATGATCCCGGTGCGCGACCGACACCTGACCCGCACGCACTATCAGTCACCGTTGTCGAAGATTTTCGCCGGCGCGCTCGGTCCGCAACCGCGGGAACATTTTCCCGGTCGCCGTTTCTACCTGGTGATCCAATGCATGATCGGTGTACTGTTCGCCGCCATCGCGGGAGGGATTCTGTACTCGGCGCTCTTCGGATAACTGCTCGATCGCCGGCCGGCGATCAGCACACCGAGTGGCGGTCCGCAAGTACCTCAGCCGAGCAGCTGCAGGACCACGCCGTCTGCCAGTAGGCGGCCACGGTCGGTCAGGACGAGGCGGTCGTCACGTATCGACGCCAAACCGTCTGCGGCGACCTCTCGCGCGGCGCGTACGCCCGAGGAATCGAGATCGGATAGCGGCAGGCCCGTCCGCAGGCGTAGGGCGAGCATGACCCGCTCCAAGTAGCGGTCCTCGGCCGTGGGGGCTTCCCAGCCCGCGGCTGGTAGACCGCCTGTGACAGTGCGGTCGGCATAGCGGGCCGGGTGCTTCACGTTCCACCAGCGGACTCCCCCGACGTGGCTGTGCGCCCCGGGACCCGCGCCCAGCCAGTCACCGCCGTCCCAGTAGCCGAGGTTGTGGCGGCAGCGGGCGGCGTCGCCGGCCGCCCAGTTCGAGACCTCGTACCAGGCGAGACCGGCGGCGGCGAGGCGGGCGTCGATACGTTCGTAGCGGGCGGCGAGGACGTCGTCGTCGGGTGCGGGGAGTTCGCCGCGGCGTACCCGGCGGGCCAGTGCGGTGCCGTCTTCGACGATGAGCGAGTACGCCGATACGTGGTCCACACCCGCGTCCAGTACGGCGTCGAGGCTGGCGTCGAGATCGATGTCGCGTTCGCCCGGGGTGCCGTAGATCAGGTCGAGATTGATGTGGTCGAACCCGGCGGCCCGCGCCTCCCGGGCGGCGGCCACCGCGCGCCCGGGAGTGTGCGTGCGGTCCAGGACCGCCAGGACATGCGAGGCCGCCGACTGCATCCCCAGCGAGACGCGGGTGAACCCGGCAGCCCGTATGCGGTCGAAGAATTCGGGGGACGTGGATTCCGGGTTCGACTCGGTGGTCACCTCCGCACCCGGGGCCAGGTCGAATTCGGACCGGACCGCGTCGAGAATGCCGGCCAGTCCGTCCGCGCCGAGCAGCGACGGTGTGCCGCCGCCGACGAAGACGGTGGTGACCGGCGGCGTGGCGCTGGGTAGCTGCGCGAACTGCCCGGCGGCGGCCGCGAGTTCCCGGCGCAGCGCGACCGCCCACGATTCCGGCGAGGCGGAGGTGCCCAGTTCACCGGCGGTGTAGGTGTTGAAATCGCAGTATCCGCAGCGGGTCGCGCAGAACGGCACGTGGACGTAGATGCCGAACGGCCCGCCGCCGAAATCGCGCAGCACCGGGGCGGTGTCGCTGTGCGGGGTCGCGGTGGCGGGCGAAGTCATCGTTCCAGTGTGCCGGGCCGCGGCTCAGCCTGCGATAACCGGGGTGTTCTGGTTGGCGGTGAGCATCCAGCGCCCGTTCTCCTCGGTCATCACGTACAGCGGGGCGCCTTCGCTGTCCAGGTCGCCGTCGTCGGTGTAGTACCGCTGCCGCACCTTGACCGTCGCCACATCGGGCCGGAGGAACAGGATGTGCTCGACGGCGTAGGTGACCCGGTCTTTCAAGGCGGAACCCGGCAGTACCCGAGCTGTGAACTCCGCGATCGCGGGCTGTCCGTACAGCCGCTTACCGTGGCCGGTGGTCCACAGGGCGTCCGCACGGAACAATGCGGCGAACCGGTCGACGTCCTCGCTTGCCTGCGCCTGCGCAACGGCGCCGACCACAGCGTGGATCGCTGCGATCTCGGTATCGGTATCGGCCGGTGCGTAGGCCGACCCGCCTGTTTCGGTACTCATACCGTCAGCCGGCAACCTCGAGTTACCTCGAGGTCAACCCTTCCTTTCCTGCCGGATCCCCGACCCCGTCAAGAAAATATGACGACCGTCACATATAACCGGCCGGAACCAGGGGATTCCCCGGGACATCACGGGAAATACTGGTAGGGCGGTCGGAATACGCGTGACGGCATGGCACAATGGGTCGCATGCGCGCATCCGGAGTTCGACTTGTGGCCCGTCGCCACGTCGACTACAAGCGCGTCTGCAGCGCCTGTTGTCTGCCCGGCTCCGCCCGGTAGCTCAGCTGCGCCCAGTCCCGGTTTTCCGGTGATCTTCCCCGATTCGAGGATTTCGGCCTGCTGATACCGCGGGTGCGAGTCAGCCCCTCGCGCCCTCAGCACGGACCCAAGCCATACCCAGCAGGAGCGACTTCATGACGTCGAGTACCGACGCCGCCACCCCCGCGAAGGCCGAGACCCCGGCAAAAGGCGAGACGCCCGCACGCCCCACTCGCGCCCGCACCGGTAAACCGGTGCGCCGCCGCGCCGAAGGCCAGTGGGCGCTCGGCTACCGGGAGCCGCTGAACCCGAACGAGCAGTCCAAGAAGGACGACAATCCGCTCAACGTCCGGGCCCGGATCGAGAACATCTACGCCAAGAACGGGTTCGACAGCATCGACAAGGGCGATCTCCGCGGGCGTTTCCGCTGGTGGGGCCTGTACACCCAGCGTGAGCAGGGTTACGACGGCACCTGGACCGGTGACGAGAACATCGACCTGCTCGAAGCCGAATACTTCATGATGCGGATCCGCTGCGACGGTGGCGCACTGAACGTCGCACAGTTACGCACCCTCGGCGGAATTTCCACCGAATTCGGCCGCGATACCGCCGATATCTCGGACCGGGAGAACATCCAGTACCACTGGATCGAGATCGAGAACGTTCCGGAGATCTGGCGGCGGATCGAATCGGTGGGCCTGCAGACCACCGAAGCGTGCGGCGACTGCCCGCGTGTGGTGCTCGGCTCCCCGCTGGCCGGTGAATCGCTGGACGAGATCATCGACCCCACGCCCGCGCTGGACGAGATCGTCCGCCGCTACATCGGCAAGCCGGAGTACTCCAACCTGCCGCGCAAGTTCAAGACCGCGATCTCCGGCCAGCAGGACGTGGTGCACGAGATCAACGATGTCGCGTTCATCGGCGTGAACCATCCCGAGCACGGGCCGGGCCTGGATCTGTGGGTCGGCGGCGGGCTGTCCACCAACCCGATGCTGGCGCAGCGGGTGGGTGCGTGGGTACCGCTGGACGAAGTGCCCGAGGTCTGGGAAGCCGTCGTCAGCCTGTTCCGCGACTACGGCTACCGCCGGTTGCGCACCAAGGCACGGCTGAAGTTCCTCATCAAGGACTGGGGTATCGAGAAGTTCCGGCAGGTTCTCGAGGACGAGTTCCTGAAGCGGAAGCTGATCGACGGCCCGGCGCCGGAGCAGCCGAGCCGGCCGATCGACCACGTCGGCGTGCAGAGGCTGCGCAACGGGCTCAACGCCGTGGGCTTCTCCCCCATCGCGGGCCGGGTCTCCGGCACGATCCTCACGAAAGTTGCCGATGCGGTGGAACGGGCCGGCGCAGACCGGATCCGCTTCACGCCGTACCAGAAGATCGTTGTTCTCGATATCGCCGACGACAAGGTCGAGCAGCTGATCGCCGAACTGGAACCGCTGGGCTTGCAAGCGCGGCCCTCGGTGTGGCGGCGCAATCTGCTGGCCTGCAGCGGCATCGAATTCTGCAAACTGTCCTTCGTCGAGACCCGGAAGCGGTCGCAGGTGCTGGCGCCGGAGCTCGAACAGCGGCTCGCCGATATCAACGCCGAACTCGATGTGCCGATCACGATCAATATCAACGGCTGCCCGAACTCCTGCGGCCGGTCCCAGATCGCCGATATCGGGTTCAAGGGCCAGTTGGTGGACGACGGCGACGGGAATCAGGTCGAGGGCTACCAGGTTCATCTGGGTGGCAGCCTCGGTCTCGACAGCAGTTTCGGCCGCAAACTACGCCAGCACAAGGTGACCAGCGCCGAACTGGGCGATTACATCGAGCGCGTGGTGCGCAACTTCGTCAAACTCCGCGAGGGCGGTGAACGGTTCGCGCAGTGGGCTGTTCGCGCCGAGGAAGCCGATCTGCGATGAAACCCGCAAGCGTGGTGACGGGAGAACCCACTGTGACAACCGAGCAGAAGCAGTTGCCTGCCAAACTGGGCGCCGACGAACTCCGGGCGCTGGCCGAACGCGGGGCCGCCGAACTCGGCCCGGACGCGACGGCCGCGGAGCTGCTGCGCTGGACCGACGAGAACTTCGGCAGCGGCTATATCGTCGCGTCGAATATGCAGGACGGGGTGCTGGTGCAGCTGGCGGCCCAGGTGCGGCCGGGCGTGGATGTGCTGTTCCTCGACACCGGCTACCACTTCGCCGAAACCATGGGTACCCGTGACGCGGTGGAAGCGGTATATGGAGTGAACGTGGTGAATGTGCGCCCCGAACACACCGTCGACGAGCAGGACGCACTATTGGGTAAGGACCTGTTCGCCCGCGACGCCGGGGAATGCTGCCGGCTGCGCAAGGTGGTGCCGCTGCGTAATTCGCTGGCCCCCTACAACGCCTGGGTCACCGGTATCCGCCGGGTGGAGGCCCCCACCCGCGCGAACGCTCCGCTGATCTCCTTCGACGAGGGTTTCGGGCTGGTGAAGATCAACCCGATCGCGCCGTGGTCCGACGACGAGATGCAGGACTACATCGAAAAGCATTCGATTCTCGTCAATCCCCTGGTGGAGGAGGGGTATCCGTCCATCGGCTGCGCTCCGTGCACACGGAAGCCGGAGCCGGGTTCCGATCCGCGAAGCGGCCGCTGGGCCGGGCTCGCCAAAACCGAATGTGGGTTGCACGCATCATGACCGACGTAATCACCGAACGTTCTGTCGGCCTCTCGGATTTCGACACCCTGGCCGCGCTGGAATCGGAAGCCATCCATATCTTCCGTGAGGTCGCGGGTGAATTCGAACGGCCGGTGATCCTGTTCTCCGGCGGTAAGGACTCCACTGTCCTGTTGCATCTGGCGCTGAAGGCCTTCTGGCCGGCGCCGCTGCCGTTCGCGCTGCTGCATGTGGACACCGGGCACAACCTGCCCGAGGTGCTCGAATTCCGCGATCATGTGGTCGAGAAGTACGGCCTGCGGCTGCATGTGGCCGCCGTGGAGGACTATATCGCCGACGGCCGTCTCACCGAACGCGCCGATGGTATCCGCAACCCGCTGCAGACCGTCCCGCTGCTGGACGCGATCAGCGAGAACCGGTTCGACGCGGTGTTCGGCGGCGGCCGCCGCGACGAGGAACGTTCCCGCGCCAAGGAGCGGATCTTCTCCCTGCGCAACGCCTTCGGGCAGTGGGATCCGAAACGGCAGCGGCCCGAACTGTGGAACCTGTACAACGGGCGGCACGCACCGGGCGAACATGTGCGGGTGTTCCCGCTGTCGAACTGGACCGAACTCGATATCTGGCGTTATATCGCCCGCGAGAACGTAGAACTGGCCACCATCTACTACGCGCACCAGCGGCCGGTGTATCAGCGCGACGGTATGTGGATGACCCCCGGTAGCTGGGGCGGCCCGCGTGAGGACGAGGTCCTGGAGACCCGTTCGGTGCGGTACCGCACCGTCGGCGACGGTTCCACCACCGGCGCCATCCTGTCCGACGCTGCCGATAACGAGGCCATTCTGGCCGAGGTCGCCGCCTCCCGGCTGACCGAACGCGGCGCCACCCGTGGCGACGACCGGGTCTCGGAAGCCGCCATGGAAGACCGTAAACGAGAGGGTTATTTCTGATATGTCCGACCTATTGAGGCTGGCCACCGCCGGTTCTGTCGACGACGGCAAGTCCACCCTGGTCGGACGTCTGCTCTACGACACCAAGTCCGTTCTCGCCGACCAGATCGACGCGGTGACCCGGGCGTCGGTGGACAAGGGTCTGTCCACCCCCGACCTCTCGCTGCTGGTGGACGGTCTGCGCGCCGAACGCGAACAGGGCATCACCATCGATGTCGCCTACCGGTATTTCGCGACACCGAAACGTTCGTTCGTCCTGGCCGATACCCCCGGACATGTCCAGTACACCCGCAACACCGTGTCCGGCGCATCCACCGCACAGCTGGTGATCCTGCTGGTGGACGCCCGCAAAGGCGTGATCGAGCAGACCCGCCGCCACGCCGCGGTGCTGGCGCTGCTCGGGGTGCCGAAACTGGTGCTGGCCGTGAACAAGATCGATCTCATCGGTGTCGACGAGCCCAGCGAACAGGCCCGGCAGGCCGCGGCCGGCAAGGTTTTCGCCGAAATCTCCGCCGAGTTCTCGCATCTCACCCGCACACTCGGCTGGGCGGAGGAGGATGTGCTGGAGATCCCGGTCTCCGCGCTGCGCGGAGACAATATCGCCACCCGCTCCGATGAAACCCCGTACTACAGCGGCCCGTCGCTGATCGAGCATCTCGAATCGGTGCCCGTGGACGCGGACAACTCCGGAAGCCACGCGGTGGGCCTGCGGTTTCCGGTGCAATACGTGATCCGGCCGCGCACTCCCGAATACCCCGACTACCGCGGATATGCGGGTCAGATCGCGGCGGGTTCGGTGGCACCGGGCGACGAGGTCGTAGTGCTGCCCTCCGGTATCCGCACCACCGTGGAGCGGATCGACACTCCTGACGGGGAGCTCGCGGTCGCGCAAGCCGGGCGTAGTGTCACGCTGATCCTGGCCGACGAGGTCGATATCTCCCGCGGCGATACCATCGCCTCCCCCGGCGATGCCCCGGAGCCGGTCGATACCTTCGATGCCACCGTCTGCTGGCTCGGCGACAAACCGCTGCGCCCCGGTGCGCGGCTGCTGCTCAAACACGGCACCCGGACCACGCAGGCCATCGTGGGTACGCTCACCGAGCGCTTCGACGAACAGCGCCTGATCGCCGATCCGAACCCGGAATCGTTGTCCCTCAACGATATCGGTCGCATCTCGATACGCGTCGCCGAACCGATCGCGACCGACGACTACCGCACCAACCGGCACACCGGCAGCTTCCTGCTCATCGACCCCGCGGGCGGCAACACCCTCGCTGCCGGGCTGGTCGGGGATGTTCTCAGCGCGGTAGAGGTCGGAACCGAGGCCTGATGCCGGCCCCCACGCTGGTCGCGGTGGCGCACGGCAGCCGGGATCCCCGGTCCGCCGCCACCGTCGCCGCGCTCATGGACCAGGTCCGCGCGGCCCGCCCGGAGGCGTCCGCGCGTCTGGCGTTCCTGGACCTGAACGCACCCTCGGTCGGTCAGGTACTGGATGCGGTGGCCGAATCCGGGCAAACCCACGCCGTTGTGGTTCCGCTGCTGCTCGGCAGTGCCTTCCACGCTCGGGTCGATCTTCCCGGCCTACTGGCAGCGGCAACGGCCCGGCATCCACGACTACAGGCGACCCAGGCCGATGTCCTGGGCGCCGATCCACGCCTGGTCTGGGTGCTGGACAACCGGGTTCGCGCGGCATTCGCGGCCCGCGGCTGGAACCCGCTGCACGACCGAGTGGGAATCGCACTCGCCGCGGTCGGGTCGTCCTCGGCGGTCGCCAACCGCAGCACCGCCCGCCTGGCCCGCCGATTCGCCGCGCAGACCGGCCACCCGACGGAGATATGCTTCGCCACCACGCAGCCATCGCTGACAGACGCGATACAGCGGCTACGTGCGCGCGGCGCGGAAAACCTACTGGTGGCCCCCTGGTTCCTGGCGCCCGGCCTGCTCACCGACCGGCTACTCGCCGAAGCCCCCACCCTCCCACACGCCGCGGTACTGGGCCCGGAGCCCCTCCTCGCCGAGGTCGTGTGGAACCGCTACGACGCCGCAGCCACCCGAAACCTGCCCCTCTCGGCCTGAAGGGTCCGGCTGGTGATGCCGCGTAATCAACTGTCGCGGGTTCGGCGTGCTGGGGGCAGCTCTCTGGTCGCGGAAATGCGGCATCGTGGGGTTCGTGACCGAATTGGTGGAACGTGTTGACGAGCATGACCGAGTTCTCGGTGTAGTCGACCGGGACGAGGCTATCCGGGCCGGATGGCTGCATCGGGTGGCAACCGTGGTGTGCCGTGATGGTGAGGGGCGGGTCTTTGTGCATCGGCGTCCGGAGGACAGTTCGCGGTTTCCCGGTTATTACAACTGGTTGATCGGCGGCGCGGTCGCTGTCGGCGAGTCCTATGAGGAAGCGGCCGGCCGTGAACTCACCGAGGAACTCCGTGTCCGTGGCCGGACCCGGTTCGTCCTGAAGTTTCTGTGCCAGGGGGCGATCGCACCCTATTGGCTGGGTGTTCACGAGGCGGTCATCGACCGGCATGTAGTTCCGGATCCGACGGAGATCGGTTGGTATGGCTGGCTGTCGGAGGCCGAGCTGAGAGAAGCGCTGCGGCAGTGGCCCTTCGTACCCGATAGCATCGAGGCTTTCGGCAAGTATGCGGCTTAACCATCGTGTGTTCGAAGCCGAAGGCTTCAGACTCCGGTTGCACGGTATAGATCAGCCCGGAATCCGCGGCGCTGGGATCATGACATCAGGTGACGCTCCACCGATTCAAGCTTTTCGTTGAGGGTGTTGGTGTGACCCGGACGGATATCGGCCTTGATGATGATGCTGGCCCGGTTCGAAACGGCCAGTACCGCATCGGTGGCGTGCTTGATCACCTCCATCACCTCATCCCATTCACCTTCCAGTTCAGTGAAGGATGCGGCGGTTCGGGACGGCAGCCCGCTGGCGCGGATGACCTGAACGGCAGCGGCAACCTGTTCGCCGACGCTTTCTCCATCGCCGACCGGAGTAATCGAGAAGGCTGCGAGCACGGGGGTCTCCTTGTCTGACCGGTTCGTCGGCGGTGTTGCAGGGCACCGCCGAGGTTGTCGCTGCGACGCGCGATTTACACAGTACGCAGGAATTCGCGGCTTTTCTGACGTAGTTCGGACACCGAGCTGAGCTTCTTGATCCTGGGGTCGTCCGTCAGCCCGTGGATTCTGCTGATGCCTTGCACGATTCGCCGGGAAGTGGTTCCGCCGGCGCAGTCGACGACTTCAGTGGCAAGCGCGGCGCCCTCATCGACATCTCCCCGACGCAGGTGAAGTGCTGCGAGCTGTGCGGTGCTCAACAGGCGCGATCGTGCGTGCCGGCTCGATAGATCTTGCGCTCTGTTGAGGCGCGTGACGGTGGCAGGTACCTCGACTCCCCGAGTCAAGGCCAGTTCGAAAAGACCGTGCGCCACGTCGGTAGCGAGCAGGTTCTCGGTGTAGTAGTCCCGGAATCCCTCGTGGTAGGTGTCGGGGTGGTCCTCGTTTCGGGCCTCAGCGAAGTATTGTTCGGCCTCGGCGACCGCACGTAGGCACTCGCGTCGGTTCCCTTGGCGGCCGAACACACGAGCCCGCACTGCGGCAATATCGGCGCGACGCAACATCGACAGTTTGTCTGCGCGAATCGATGCCATACCGAGGCTGTCCAGTGCGTCCTCGAGATAGCCGCGGTAGATGGATTGCCGGGCCATGCAGGTAAGAATCGCTGCTCGTACCCACCACTCGCCCTCCACCGCGACCATACTCAACGCGCGGTCGAAGATACTGCGGGCACGGACGTGGTCACCGCGGTCGTAATAGGCCCACCCTGCGACCCGGTAGAACGTCGCTACCGACACCCTCATCCCAATCTCCACGTGGGGCGTCATCCTAGCGTCCAAGTACCCAGTAGCGACCTGCATCTGTGCAGCCATGCCTGCGATCGCCCCCAGTCCGGCGTCGTCCGCCTGCCTGAACAGCGCGGCCCATCCGGTGACCTGCTCGACGTGTTCCATTCCCACCCACGGTGGCGGACTTTCCGACGCTGGTTCGACTATCAACTGACGGATGTCGAGCAATGCGGCGGCAACAGGTAGCGCTGCCACACCACGTAGAAAGTCCTGGCGCCCGACCTCGGCGTCTGCGGCACTGGGACCGCCGCAGCGCCGGGCACGGGAGTTATAGAACCCCAGTTCCGACGGCGTGCAGTCGAATAGATTGCAGAGAGCATCGCGGTAGGGCTTGCGCGGCCAGGTGTGGTTTCCCCGCAGCAGTTTCCTGATCGATTCTTCGGTGTAGGTGCCCGAACTGCCGGTGCTGATTCTGACCAGATCGTTGATCAGGTCCGCCAGACGAGCCTGCGTCCACCCGGATTCGCCGATACGCCGCTCGAATCTCGAATTAGACATTCGCTCCATCACCCCTGACCATTCGGCACGATGCGCTCACCCTGCCGACCGATTGTCCGGCCAAGGAGGGCCCGGTTGTCAACCCCTCGTATTACGCCCCGATTTCGCGGGGGCGGAAACAAGGCATTTCTCGACCTGGTGAAAAGCCCTGCCAGCGTGTGAATCTCAAACCATCGCCGTTACCTCGGTTGGTCGCGGCAACTGGCTCGACGCGACGAATAGCTTTCTGATCCAACCTGCGAACCGGGGCGTACCCGGGGTAACCGGGTGCGGCTCTGTTGCTCACCACCGCAATGAAATCAACGACACAACGAGGTCTCCCCATGACAGAAATACCCCCGCTGCCCGTCCGGGTACCTTACAACCAGGCCATGGCCACCACACTCCGGATCTGGCACAACTGCAATCGTGGGCTGATGGAGCGAATCGCTGCCGGTCTCCGAGCACTCGACCACCCCGCCGGGTGCAGGTCGCAAGAGCCGATACATGGGTACGCGCACGCACATCAGGTGATGGGTGTGCACAGCGGTCACCGCTGCCCACGCTACGACCTGGCTGTCCGCTACACCCAGCAGGCACGCCCATGACGGCACTGCGGCGCGCCGTGGTGTTGTGTCGGCCGGACACCTCGAGTCGCGAAATCCACTGCCTGGCAACTCGGTACGCTCTCGAGGTCGTCTATTCGGTGCTCACCGACACCGAATCATCGAAACTCGCCGCCATGATCGCCGCGCAACACATTATCGAGCACAACGCCGAGGTATTGATGATTCCGCATCTCACCACAATGGTTGCGAACGATCGGCAATGGCGGCCTGTCATTGCACTTGCGGAGGTCATCGCGGCCGATGGCCGGATTCATCGGCAGGGCGGCCAACAGGATCGGTGATGCCGTGGCTGAAAGCCGGCAGTACAAACCAACCTTGGTGGCAGACTTCGGTATGTGAACGATACCCCGGCTTCCACGATCACCTGCGGCAGACGGGGCCACGCACAACCCGACGTGCACGACCGGGCCGGTCGGCTCGCTGCCAGCGGAAGCGGACATCTGCACTACACCGTGGGATCTGCGTACCGGGTGCAGGAAGACGGCGATCATTCCGTCTCCGGTTACGGGATGCGAAGGGAGGGTGGTCGCGATCGGTGACCACGTGACCTGGCCGTAGAACCGGCTACTGCCGCGACGGATCCAAACTCAGCCACCGCTGCGGACGCATCCGGACGACGACTGTCTCAGCGGTGAGGTTCTGTTCGACGTACTCCGCACCCGCTTCTTTTCCGAGGTACCGGACGGCGATCAGCAGTGCGATCTCCGCGCTGGCGGGCTCTATGCTGGATACCTCTCCTTCGACCGTGACATACCGATAGGGGGGATGCTCATCCTGCGCTGTCAGCGAGAAACGTCCCGCGTCCCGGATGCACCGAGCCTTCACCGAACCGGTTTCGATCCAGATGAGCAATTCCCCACCGGGCTCGTACGCGTACCAAATCGGTACTGCGAGCGGCGCACGCGCGGGACGCTCGATCGCGATCACCCCCACATGGAGGTCGGCCAGGAACGCTTCTCGTTCCGCTCTTGTCATCGTCGGCATCGGGCAGCTCTCCCCTGATCGGTGATACTGACCCCGGGTAACCGCAAGCAGTACCCGGGATATTCCCGAGATTTCGGTCGTCTCGGCCATCAACGGCCAGGCGTGCGAGATCGCGTCGGATCGAGACTGGCAGGGCCTGGTAATGAACTGTCGCGAGTTCGTGGTGCCCGGCCGGACGGTTTGCGGGCCGGGCCCGTGGGACGGAGGCGTAGCGGGTCCAGAAGCCGCAGCGTGGGCAGCGGCGCGGGTGGCTTTGTCGTGGTAGCCGAGAGCATCGGCGACGACTCCGGCAAGTCTACAAGCGTCGTCTCCATGGTCATACGGCCGAACTGGCATCCGAGCCGCAGATACCGTATTGATGCGCCGCAGGGATACCGGCCATAGTGTGTCTCAGGTTCAGCCTGGACCACTTCGCCGGGGGCCCACCGCCGCGCCGGACCACTCGTGAACTACTGATCGCAGCCCGAGCTGCGATTCCACGGAGGCGCCGTCGGCCGATGATTTTGTTCAGAACCAGCGTTCCAGGACGGCGGCCACTCCGTCGGCGGTGACATCGGCGGTCACCTCGTCGACAATTGCGTGCAGTTCGACGGGGGCGTTCGCCATGGCGACGGAATGCCCGGCCCAGGCGAACATTTCCCGGTCGTTGAACCCGTCCCCGATGGCCAGCGTGGCTTCGCGTGGAATGTTCAGTGCCCGGCGCAACTGCTCCAGCGCCCAGCCTTTGGACACTCCGCGGCGGGAAATCGTGAGCCATGGGCCGAACTCACCGTAGACCCAGCTGATATCCGGAACGGCAAGGGTTTCCAGGAGACTGCGCATCTCGGTGACCGAGCCCTCGGGCCACCAGCAGTTCAGCCGGGGTGTGGGCACGCTGCACAGGGTGTGGTGGTCGACCACCAGGTATTCCCCGCCGGCGTAGTACTCGCCGGGACTCATTCCGGTCGCCCAGAAACCCGACCCCACCTGCTCCGCGGTGAAAATCATATCGGGGAAAAGATCCCGCAACGCCGTCACCGCCGGCCGCGGATCGAAGGTGTGCACCGCGGTCGGCTCGGCCGCTTCGATATCGATATGGACAGCCCCGTTCGAGCAGACGGCGTGCCCCCGTACGAGACCCAGTTCGGCGAGTACCGGCCGGGTGCTCACCACGGTCCGCCCGGTACTCACCACGACATGCGCTCCGGCCGCAACGGCCGACCGAACTGTTGCCGCCACCCGATCGGTCACCGGCGCACCGGTTTTCAGCAATGTACCGTCGACATCCAGTGCAATCAGCCGCGGTGGCTCCCTGTCTACATCCACCTTCTCGATTCTCCCGTGGACCGGGTTCCCCGGCACCGGATTTCGTTATCCGATCCGGCAACTACCTCGCTGATCGACCACCGGTTTCCTGCACTCGGTTACGCGTCGCAGTGCTCGCCGGTGAGACCGCCACGATCACGACATGAATCCGCTCCATCGCGGGGACCGGCAGATTCTTCGCGCGTCGGCCGTGCGGTCAGTTGTCGGAGCCGCCGAACCCGCCCCCTCCGAAACCTCCGGAATT
>NZ_BDCG01000014.1 GCF_001613385.1 Nocardia flavorosea NBRC 108225
ACCGGTTCCGAACCCACCGGGTTCATCCACCCCGAAACCGCCGGAGTTTCCGGCCCCGGAGCCGTCGTTTCCGGACTCCGGCGTCGAGGTATCGCCCGAACCATCCGGTGCCGTCCATCCGGTGCCCGGTTCCGGCCACTCGCCGCCCGGCGCCGTCCAGTTGCCTCCCGGTGATTCCTCACCACCGGACCGACTCCCACCCGGTATCTCCGGTATTCCGGGGTTACCGTTATCGGGAAGTCCCGGTACCGGTCCGGTGCCACCGTCCGAATCCTGTTCCGGCTCACCGGTTTCCTCCCCCGGCTGTCCGCCGGGTGGGTCGACGATGGGCGTATCGCCGTCCGGGTCCGGCACGCCGGGAAGTTCGATTCCGGGAACCTCCGGTTCCGCGGGATCCGGGTCCACGGGGCCCGGATCCACAGGGGCCGGATCGGGCCGCGCCGGGAGAGCGGGCGGATCGAACGGGATCGGATTCCGGAATCGGGCCGGATCGTCGTAGCGGGATTCGTTGTCGGCGTGCCGATCGCGGGGCGAGGTGTGCGAGTCGTTGCGGTCGCCATCGCGATCCTGTGCCGGAGCCGCGGGCGCTGCCGCGGTTGCGGGCATCGGGGGTCCGTACGGTCGTGACACCCCCGCGGGGGCGATTCGCGGTCCGGTGCCGAGCGGCGCGTAGGACACACTCCATCCGCTGCCGGAGCGCTCCACCTGCGCTTCGCCGTGGATTTCGTACAGCACTGCCCCGGGGGTCTGCAGCGGCATCCTGTCCCGGTCCGGCACCACGGTGTCGGCGGCACCGTTGCCGAGGATGGTGGCCGCGGACATCGCCACCGCGGAGAATACGGCAGCACCGGAGAAGATCGGGGCATGTTCGGCCCGGGACGAGCCGGCCAGCGGAACACTTTCCGCAGCCATGGCGGCGGCACCGAGCGCCACGCATTGGGCCGAATCGGCGGCGACCGTCACCGGCAACCCGAGTTCGGCGAGGGTTTCGGCGACCTGCGGTGGCCGGGACGCACCGCCGACCACCAGAATGCGCCCGATATCGGACAGGGCGACGCCAGCCGAACGGACAGCGCCGCGCACCACCTCCAGCGAATCGCGGATATGTTCGCGACGCAGGCCTTCCGGGTCGACGAAGGACATCAGCGAAACAGTGCCGTTACCCGGTTCGGCCGGGCCGATCGCCCGCTCGCCCGCGCAGCGGGCGATCATCGCGCCGAGCGGACGACCACCGAAATCGTAGGACCGCACCGGTTTTCCGACCACGGGATGATCGGGCCAGTCCATCCCGGTCCGCACCACCGCGACATCGAGACTGTTCCCGCCCAGGTCGTAGACCAGGACGAATCCGGTATCCAGCGGGCCGTGCTCGGTATCGAGCCAATGCGCGGCGGCCACCGGCTCCGGAACCAGCTGGACATGCCCGACACCGGCGAGGTCGAGACTCTGCCGGAGCAGGTCGAGTTGTTTGGCGCTGTATCCGGCCGGATGGGTGGCGACCACTCCGGCCGCCGGTTCGGCGGTGACCAGTCCCTGCACCACCGAGGCGAAGATGGAGGCCGGCGCCCAGATCCGGCCGTCGACGTAGACCGATTCCGGGTCGCGGCCGAGGTCGGCGAATTCGCTGATCGCCGTGGAGAATCGGGTGATTCCACCGAGGCGTGCGGTACCGCGGTTGTCGAATCCGACAGCCGTCCGCCGTGTCCGCACGATCGGCCGGGCGTCGTGCTCGGCGACCCGCGCCGAGACAACGTTCACCGTGCCGATACTGATACCCAGCCCTGAAGTCATTTGCCATCCCGTCAACGCACCGAGACCACGTCCTGCGAAAAAGCCATGGGCGCGGTCGTTTTCCAAACAGCGACCACAGGTTAGCTGCAATGGCCCGAATAAATCGAATAATCGGCGATGAAAGATGAAGTTACAGAACAACTCCCCGAATACCGGCCGAAAAACAAACCGGCAGTTCAATTGCCCACCACTCAGAAAATAGGCTATGAACTGGCAATATGATAGAAATCCTCGGGGACACACCACTACCTGCAGACGTGTCCCCGAGTAACCCCCGCTGACATCCGGACGTGCATTCAGGCACGACTACCGACCGGTAACCGATCAATAGCTGTCCAGGGAGAATTCGCGCCGTGCAAACGAGGACCGCCCGCCCGGTGTGATACCGGACGGGCGGAAGCCGGCGGGTTGCCTCAGGTACGAGCGAACAAGCGGCGCACCGGCTTGGCTGTGCGAGTCACCGCACCCGCGGCCCGGACCTGAGGCCGGCGCTGCCGCAACAGCCGATCGAACGCCTCCGCGCTGCCCGCGGGCTCGGCCAAACGACCGGCGTTGAAATCGTGGGCCAGCTGCTGCACGGTTTCCTGGGCGCAGGATTTGTTGGTGCCGATGAACCCGGTGGGGCCGCGCTTGATCCAGCCGGTGACATACGCACCCGGGAGCACATCGCCTTCCGGACCCGTCAGCACCCGGCCGGCCCGGTTCGGGATGATCGCGCGCTGCTCGTCGAACGGCAGGCCGGGTGTGGGTACGCCGCGGTAGCCGACCGAGGTAAGCACCAGCCCCGTCTCCAGGAGGTCGATATCGCCCGTGGCGACCGCACTGACCCGGCCGTCGTCGCCGGGGACGAGCTCGGTCCGGTCCACTTCGATACCGGTGACCGCGTCGGGTCCGAGGATCCGGCTCGGCGCACTCAGGTAGCGGAAGACGATCCGGCGGCGCTGCCCGAACGGCCGATCGGCCACGCGGTGCAGCAATTTCAGCTTCTGCTCCACCTGGTACGGCAGGTCGCCGGTGAGCGGCGGCAGATCACCCTCGACCGCGATATCCACATCGGCACCCAGCAGCCCGACGAACTCGGGGACGGTGAAGGCAGATTCGGCCGGACCGCGCCGGCCCAGCACCACGACCTCGCGTACTTCGCTGCGCCGCAGTGCCTCGAGCGCGACCGGCGAGATATCGCTATCGGCCAGCGCTTCCGGATCGCTGGTGAGGATCCGGGCCACATCGAGGGCGACATTGCCGTTGCCGACCACGACCACCCGGCGCTGGGACAGATCGAAATCATCGTCGACATGATCGGGGTGCCCGTTGTACCAGGCCACGAAATCGGTGGCCGAGACGTTCCCGGCCAGACCTTCACCCGGGATACCGAGCTTACGGTCGGAGGAGGCACCGACCGCGTACACGACCGCATGGTGGTACGCGAGCAGTTCTTCGTGCGAAATATGTTTGCCGACCTCGATATCGAAGTACGACCCGAATCCCGGCTGCCGCGACATCACATCGAACAGCTCGGCGACCTTGCGAGTCTTCCCGTGATCCGGTGCCACACCGTAGCGGGCCAAACCGTAGGGAACCGGCAGCCGGTCGAAGACGGTCACCCGCACATCGGGCTGGGTGAGCAGTTCGTCCGCGGCATACATGGCCGAGGGCCCGGAGCCGACCACCGCAATCCGTAGCGGGCCGCGACCGGCGGTATCGATCGGCGGCGCCGGAACCGGCCGGGCGAGGATCGGGCGGGGTCGCGACTGCCGGTAGAAGTCGGCGTTGATCTCGATGAACGGCTTCTGCTCATCGGTCAGCTTCTTCGACGAGGTGATGGCATCCACCGGGCAGGCCGAAGCGCAGGCACCGCAGTCGACGCAGACGGCCGGGTCGACGTAGAGCATGTCCGCGGTCCGGAAATCCGGTTCGTCCGGGGTCGGGTGGATGCAGTTGACCGGGCAGGCGTAGACGCAGGACGCGTCGCTACAGCACGACTGGGTGACGACGTAGGGCATCGAGTGGACCCGTCGCTCAGGCGGCGGCGCCGGGCACGGCGCGCAGCGGTTCGGAACGGTACCGGGTGGTGTGCCCGGCGATACCCAGCATCTTCCAGACCCGCTTGGCGACCGGGTTCATCAGGCCGATGTCGTGTGCCAGGGCGCGCACATCGCCGAAGTAGTCGCTGAAGGTCTGCTTCGCCTCGGCGGAGCCGTAGAACAGCTCCTTGCGCACGCTCTTCGGGATATCGAATTCCTCGAAGAAGGTTTTGGGCGGGGTCGCGATGGCGCGGCCCAGGATCCACATGATCACCGGCATGGCCAGCGACAGGATGAACTTGTTGCGCCGCGAGGATTCCGGTACGTGCTGCTTGAGGAATTCGTGCGCGAACGAGATATGCCGCGCTTCCTCGGCCACGTGGATGGCCATCACACCGCGCATGATCGGGTGCACTTCCTCGCCGGAGCGCAGGATGTCCTTCTGGATGTGGTCGATGGGCTCTTCGCCGGCCAGGACGGCCATGAAGAACAGGTTCGGGAAGGCGACCGCGACCGGTACCGCGAGGTGGCGCAGCTGGCGGACCAGCGGACCCATTCCGGGGACGTCGACGCCGATCCGGTTCACCATCTCCTGGAACATCAAGGTGTGGTTGTGCTCCTCGATCATCTCGTGGGAGCAGTAGCGGAACTCCGGGTCACCGTTGGGCAGTCCGAAGACATGCTGCATCATGCCGCTGATCAGGATGGCCTCGAACTGCAGCCCGACCTTGGCGACATTGGCCTGGCGGTACTTGCCGAGTTCGATCTTCTGTTCGTCCGACAGCGCCCGGTACCAGGGGTGCCGGCCCAGGGTGTCGGCGGAAACGGGCAGGATCCAGCGTTCCGGCCGTGCGTTCACGTCGAAGTCCGGGTGATCCCAGTCGATATCTTCGAACGGGTCGAAATGCCGGTTGACCGAGCCTTCCGACAGCAGCAGCAGCTTTTCCGCGTACTCCTGGGCCTGAGCGACCAGCTGGTCGTCGGAGACCGTGGTGGCTGAAGACGTCATCGTCATGCCTCTCGTCAATGATTCCGGCTTAACTGTTTCCCATAGTTACAGCTAAGCTGGGGTACGTCAACACGGCGGCCCGCGCTACGGGATCACAGTCGATAACCGAAAGGCATCACCGCAGCTCAACACACTCATAAACGAGAAGTCGCCGCCCGCTGGGAGCTGCCGCCGCCATGCGTTCGGGACTCTGCCCTCTCTTGCTCTGCGGGATTCCCGGTCACAGATACTTGCCCGATTCGCCGGATAGAACGAGCGGGTCACCAGATCCGGACCTGCCCCGACGCCGTCGGTCCGCCCAGCCGAACCGGACGGATCGGTAGCACGGCGCGACGATGCGTCACCGAACTCGGTCTGCCGCGACGCCTGCACACCCCACCGAACCCCGGCGCTCGTACCGGCCCGCCCACGACCGGGCGGCGGACGCTGCCGGTAGCCCTCGTTGCCTCCGGCAACAAGGGACCTCGCCCGGAGTACCCGGCCTCGGGCCCTGGTACGAGCCGCGTCCGCAATGCCCGCGCACCACCGGAAGGGTGATACTCCTAGGCGACCGGCAGTTCCGGGATCCGAGTGGCACGGGCGTAGACGGTCTCCCCCTCCGCCAGCCGCAGCGCCTCGGCATCACCGCGCGTCACCTGGGCGACGAACAGATCCCCGGTGGCGGCATTGCGCATCTCCACCCGGACCTCGAACCCGAGCCGCACCACCCGTTCGATCGTCGCCCGGGTGACTCCGGCCGATTCGGCCGTGCCCTCATAGGCGGCCAGGGCCATACTCGGATCCCGGCCCACCCGGATATCGTGCGGCCGCACGAGATGGCCGTTCAACCGCGCCACCGCACCGAGGAATGTCATGACGAATTCGCTGGCCGGCCGGTCGTAGACGTCTTCGGGACTGCCGACCTGTTCGATCCGGCCGGCGTTCATCACCGCGATCCGGTCCGCGACGTCGAGGGCTTCCTCCTGGTCGTGGGTCACCAGCACGGTGGTCACATGCACTTCTTCGTGCAGGCGCCGCAGCCAGGTACGCAGATCCGCACGCACCTTCGCGTCCAGCGCACCGAACGGTTCGTCCAGCAGCAGGACCTGCGGGTCCACGGCCAGTGCGCGGGCCAGCGCCATCCGCTGGCGCTGGCCACCGGAGAGTTGCGCCGGATAGCGGTGCTGGAACCCGTCGAGTCCGACGATCTCCAGCAGCTCGTCCACCCGTTTGGCGATTTCGTGCTTGGGACGTTTGCGGATCGTCAGGCCGAAGGCGACATTGTCGCGGACCGTCATATGTTTGAACGCCGCGTAGTGCTGGAAGACGAACCCGATATCGCGTTTCTGCGGCGGCACCCGGGTCACATCACGACCGCTGATGGTCACCACACCCGAATCGAGGTTCTCCAGCCCGGCAATCGACCGCAGCAGGGTGGATTTGCCCGAACCGGAGGGGCCGAGCAGCGCGGTCAGCTCCCCGGACGGGATCTCCAGGCTGACATCGTCGAGGGCGGCGAAAGAACCGTAGTTCTTGCGCGCGTTGGTCACGGTGATCATGGGCGGCCTCCGGCGTGCACGGTCACGAAATTTCCTTCGAAGCTGATTCATGCGGTCCGCGGAGGCCGTAGCGGAGGCGGAGGTATCGCATCATGACACGTCCCGCTTACGTTCCAGGAGCGTCATCAACAGCAGGGTGATGAGGGCGAGACCCATCAACAGGACTGCGGCGCAGTAGGCGCCGAAATCGTTGTGATCGTTGATATAGCGTTCGTGCACCAGCAGGGTGAGTGTCTGCGAGACACCGGGGAAACCGGACGACACCATGATCACCGCACCGAATTCGCCGAGTGCGCGGGCGACGGTGAGCACCACACCGTACGTGAGGCCCCAGCGGATGGCGGGGAGTGTGATCCGCCAGAAGGTCTGCCAGCGGGACGCGCCCAGGGTTGCAGCCGCCTGTTCCTGGTCGTCACCGATCTCGTGCAGGACCGGTTCCACTTCGCGCACCACGAACGGCATGGTCACGAAGATGGTCGCCAGCACCATCCCGGGCAGCGCGAAGATCACCCGGAAACCCCATTCGGTGATCACCCCGAACCAGCCGCCCACACCCCACAGCATGATCAGCGCGACACCCACCACCACCGGTGAGACCGCGAACGGCAGGTCCACCAGGCCCTGCAGCAGCCGCCGGCCCGGGAAGTTCCCGCGCACCAGGGCCAGCGCGATCACCACCCCGAGGATCACGTTCACGGGCACCACGATGATCAGGATGATCATGGACAGGTTGAAGGCGGAGATGGCGGCCGGCGTGCTGATCTGGTCGATGAACGCGCCGATACCGTGCTCGAACGCCCGGTACAGGATGATCCCCAGCGGCAGTACCAGCAGCACGAACAGATAGCCGAGCGCCAGCACCCGTAAGCTCACCCGGCTGGGTGTGGACAGTTTCATCGGGCCTCGCGTTCCTTCCGGGCCGTCCGCTCGGCGAACACCCGCAGCACCAGCAGTGCGACGAACGCGATCACCAGCAGCGCCACGGATACCGCCGCGGCGTTCACCGGCCGGTCGATTTCGATCTGCTGCTGGATGTACTGCGAGGCCACCTGCGTTTCGCGGGGGATATTGCCGCCGATCAGCACCACCGACCCGAATTCGCCGATCGCCCGGGCGAAGGCCAGCCCGCCGCCGCTGATGATCGCGGGCGCCAGGGTGGGTAGCACGATCCGCCGGAAGGTGGTCCAGTTGTCGGCGCCCAGTGACAGCGCAGCCTGCTCGACCTCACGATCGGCCTCGATCAGTACCGGCTGCACCGACCGCACCACGAACGGCAGGGTGACGAAGGCCAGCGCGACCACCAGCCCCGGTTGGGTGGCATTCAGATGAATATCGATCGGACTCTTCGGCCCGTACAGCGCGAGCAGCACGATACTTGCGACGATGGTCGGCAGCGCGAACGGCAGATCGATCAAGGCGTTGACCATGCCCTTGCCGGGGAAGTCGTCGCGTACCAGCACCCAGGCGATCAACGTGCCCATGACGACGTTGAGCAACGCCACCACGAGGGATACGAGCACCGTCACCCGTAGCGAGGCCAGTGCCAGCGGGTCGGTGATCGCGCCCCAGAATCCCGACCAGCCGTCGTCGAAGGCGCTGAAGGTCAGCGCGGCCAGCGGTAGCAGCACGATCACGCTCAGCCAGAGCATGGCGGTGGCAATACCGAGCGGGCCCACCGAACCGGTGAACCGCAGCCAGGAGCCCAGCGGGCGGCGGGTGGGTTCGGCGCGCGCCGCGGCCGCGGCGGGCGCGGGCTCGGTGTCGGGGCTGTGTTCGGTCACGAGTATCGAGTATCGCGTGTGGTCCGGGTCACCCGGCTACTCGGTGGCGTTGTCGTAGGCGATGGCGATCGCACCGGAGTCGGGAGCGAACAGTTCGGCCTCTACCGTCTCCCACCCGCCGAGGTCGGCGATGGTGTACAGCGTGGCCGGTTCCGGGAACTCCTCGGCGTACTCGGCGGCGACCCCCGGGTCGACCGGCCGTAAGCCCGCCTCGGCCCACGCCCGCTGCGCGGCCGGGGTGTAGAGGAAATCCCGGAATGCCAGCGCCTTCTCCGGGTGCTGCGCATGTTCGAGCACCGCGACCGGGTTCTCGATCCGGAACGTGGTTTCCGGCACGATATGTTCGACCGGGTCACCGTGGCGTTCGGCGAAAATCGCCTCGTTCTCGTAGCTGATCAGCACATCGCCGGTGCCTTGTAAGAAGGTCTCGGTGGCCTCCCGGCCGGATTTCGGCTGCACCCGTACCCGGGTCAGCATCTGATTCAGGAAATCGATCCCGGCCTGCTGATCGCGGCCTCCGTCGCCGGCCGCAGCATAGGGCGCCAGCAGGTTCCATTTCGCGGAACCGGAACTGAACGGGTTGGGGGTGACCACATCGACATCCGGGCGCAGCAGATCGTCCCAGCCGCGGATGTTCTTCGGATTACCGGCCCGCACCACCAGGGCGACCACCGATCCGAACGGAACCCCGCGGGTGGCGTCGGCATTCCACTCCGGGTCCACCAGCCCGGCGTCCACCAGCCGGGTGATATCGGGTTCGAGCGAGAAGCTCACGATATCGGCGGGGGCACCGCGCGCGATCTTGCGGGATTGATCCGCGGAGGCGCCGTAGGACTGGCGCACCTCCACTCCTTCGCCCGCCTCGGTCTCGTTGAATGCCGGCACGACCTCGTCGTAGCCGGGCTTGGGAATCGCGTACGCATACAGGTCGACCGTGCCGCCACTGCCGTCGGCACCACCGCCACCGACCTCGTCGCTGGAACCACCCGCACAGGCGCTCAGCACTATGGGTAACGCCATCAGCGCGGCCAACAGCCGGCGGCGTCCCGCGGGGCGACCCGTACGCGACATCATGAACATGGACCTTTCCGCGCCGAATCCGCGCCGAGCTCGCGCGGCTCCGCGGCCACCCGGGCGGATCACAGTGTGAACAACCAGGCGATGACCACCAGCACCAGCAGCGCGGCCAGTGCCAGCTGTACTCGCGAGCGCGGCATCAGCCCACCTCGCTTCCGGTCTCGCGGTCTCCGTCGGTGTCAGCGTGCCCCAGCGCCCCGGCGGCCAGGCGCACGGCCCGGTCGATGAGGTAGGCGATACCGAAACTGATCGGCACCATGCCCACCAGCACCACGAGGAACTGCGGGATGAACGGCAGCCCCGCCACCCACAATTCGAACCCGTCCCACCAGTCGGCAATGCGCTCCACGGCGACCAGCGTAGAACACCGGGTCGGGGGTCCTGCCCACCTGGCATGACCGGAGACCGCATGATGACCTTCGCCACTGCCCGGGCGGGACCACTCTCGCCTTGACCTCGAGCGAGCTCGAGGTTGCAGGCTGAAGTCATGACTCAGGCCCCCGACATGTGGAACTCCGCCTACGACAACGACACCGCGCCGTGGATCATCGGCGAACCGCAACCCGCGATCCTCGCCCTGGAACGCGCCGGCCGGATCCGCGGCCGGATACTCGACCCGGGGGCCGGCGCCGGTGAACACACCATCGCGCTGACCGCAGCGGGTTACGACATCCGCGGTGTCGACCTCTCCCCCAGCGCCGTCGCCTATGCGCGGCGCAATGCCACCGCCAAGGGCGTACCCGGGGCCCGGTTCGAGGTGGCCGATATGGTTGCGCTCGCGGATTCGCCGGACAACCCGCTCGGCACCTTCGACACCATCGTCGACAGTGCCCTGTTCCACGTGTTCTCCGACGACGAGGCCCGCACCGCATACGTGCGTGCCCTGCACCGGCTGTGCGAGCCCGGGGGCTGTGTGCACATCCTGGCGCTCTCCGATGCGGAGCCGGGTTTCGGTCCGCGTATCGGGGCGGACCTCCTCCGCGATTCCTTCGCCGGACCGGGCTGGGAGCTCGAGGACCTCCGGCCCGATCACTACTACGGGCGGGTCACCGAAGCCAATGCCGACCAGCTCGGAGACCTGACGGTCGACGCTACGGGCAAGGTGAAAGTCGTGGCCTGGCTCGCCCGGATCCGGCGCACCGGATAACCGATAGTGGCAACTCGGGCCTCGGCAACACATCATGGGTGATATGCCGAGTCCCGAGCACACAGCACCGGCGAGCGGACTGCCGGGCACCTACCCGGCGGCGCCGCGTCGCGAGGACAACTTCCCGGCCATCGACGACTACGCATTCCTCTCCGACTGCGAAACCACCTGCCTGATCGCCAGCAGCGGGGCGGTGGAATGGATGTGCATACCCCGCCCCGATTCACCGAGTGTGTTCGGTGCCCTGCTGGATCGCAGCGCGGGCCATTTCCGGCTGGGCCCGTACGGGCATTCGGTTCCCGCGGCCCGCCGCTACCTGCCGGGCGGGATGATCCTGGAAACCACCTGGCAGACCGCGACCGGCTGGCTGATCGTGCGCGATGCGCTCGTCCTGGGCCCGTGGCACAGCACCGAACAGCGCAGCCGCACCCACCGGCGCACCCCGACCGACTGGGATGCCGGGCATATGCTGCTGCGCACGGTCAAATGCGTGAACGGCACCGTCGAGCTCGAAATGAGCTGCGAACCGTCCTTCGACTACCACCGGGAGACGGCCGCCTGGGAGTACACCGGCAAGGTGTACGAGGAGGCGACCGCGGTCTGCGCCGCCGATCCGACCGCCGGGCCGAGCCTGGTGCTCACCACCGATCTGCGCCTGGGTCTGCAGGGCCGGGAAGCCCGCGCCCGCACCCGGATGACCGAGGGCGACTGCGCCTATGTCGCGCTCACCTGGTCCGAACTGCCCGCGCCGCGCACCTTCGACGAGGCCGCCGACCAGATGTGGACCACGATCGAATGCTGGCGGCAGTGGATAACCCTCGGCGATTTCCCCGACCATCCCTGGCGCCGCTATTTGCAACGCAGTGCACTCACTTTGAAAGGCTTGACCTACGCGCCGACCGGCGCACTGATGGCGGCGGGCACCACGTCACTACCGGAAACCCCCGGCGGAGAACGTAACTGGGACTATCGGTACTCCTGGGTACGCGATTCCAGTTTCGCCCTGTGGGGCAACTATACCCTCGGCCTGGACCGCGAAGCCGACGATTTCTTCGCCTTCCTGCACGACGCCACCACCGGCCCCGACGGCGAACCGGTCCCGCTGCAGGTTCTCTACGGGATCGGCGGCGAACGCCATCTCCCCGAATCGACCCTCGACCACCTCTCCGGCTACGGTCACGCCAAACCCGTGCGCATCGGCAACGGTGCGTTCGACCAGGAACAGCACGATATCTGGGGCACCATGCTGGACGCGGTGTACCTGCACGTGAAATCGCGCAAACACGTCCCGGAAACCCTGTGGCCCATGCTGAAACGCCAGGTCGACGCCGCCATCGCGAACTGGCGGGAACCCGACCGCGGCCTATGGGAGGTCCGCGGCGAACCACAGCATTTCACCTCTTCGAAGGTGATGTGCTGGGTCGCGCTGGATCGTGGCGCGCGCCTGGCCGAACTGCACGGCCAGGCGCAGATCGCCCGGAAATGGCATGAGATCGCGGCGGAGATCCGCGCCGATGTCCTGGCCCACGGGGTGGACGAGCGCGGCCGTTTCACCCAGGTCTACGGCGGTTCCACGCTGGACGCCTCGCTACTGCTCGTGGTGCTGACCCGGTTCCTCCCCGCCGACGACCCGCGGGTCCGCGCCACCGTTCTGGCCATCGCCGACGAGCTCACCGAGAACGGGCTGGTCCTGCGCTACCGCACCGAATCCACCGACGACGGGATGTCGGGCGCCGAAGGTACCTTCACCATCTGTTCGTTCTGGCTGGTTTCGGCGCTGGTGGAAATCGGCGAGATCGACCGCGCCCGCGTCCTGTGCGAACGACTGCTCACCCACGCCGGCCCGCTCAAGCTCTACGCCGAGGAGATCGACCCCTACACCGGCCGCCAGCTCGGTAATTTCCCGCAGGCCTTCACCCATCTCGCCCTGATCAACGCCGTCACCCACCTGATCCGGGCCGAAGCCGCGGAACCGGCCGGTACGTTCCGGCCGGCGCACGACAAAACCGGTGGCACCCCGTGGCGCAGCCGCCCCCGCGATATCGGCGGGATGCGCTGACGCTCGCCGTCAGGCGGCGGCGATACTGCCCGCCTGCTGCCGCAGATCGCGCAACTTACCCATATCGGTATCGAGCCGGGCGAGCCTTTCCGCGCCCCGGTCGCCGTACTGCGCGCCGGCCTCCTCGGCCACCCGCAGCGCCTCATCCGCCGCACGCAGTGCCTCGGTGGCGATATCGGTGAAATGGTCCCGCAGAACCCGCTGCACCTCACGCAACCGGGTCCGCGACTCCTTACCGACCTGGAAGACCACATCGTCCATCAACCGCGAGACAGCCGCTTTCGCCTCGGCCTGCCGGCGCAACCGGCGCGCCCGGCGGTCCTCCCACAGGGCATGCAGGCCGAGCAGGATGCCCGCCCCGGCCGAATACCAGTTCACCAGCGACATCCCGAGCAAGCTGGTGGCCAGGCCGACCATCAGGATACCGCCGTAGGACCCGCGCAGCGCGGACAGGAACTGTTCGGTGACACCCGCTTTCGCGCTCTGCAGCGGTTCCAGCGGCGCGACGTCGGTCAGCAGATCCGAGGCATACCGGGGCCGGATATCGGGTAGCTCCGGACGGCGGTGCTCGGCGGGAAAACGGGCCGCGACCTGTTCGCCGAGCTCCTCGGCACGGTAGTTCGCGGTCTCGAAATTCTCCGCGATGGCCTCGGCGATCCGCCCCTCCAATTCGGTGCCGAACCGCTTCCACCGGGTGGCCGGATCTATTCCGGAGATCTCGGTTTCGGCGTCGCGCATCAGGCCCCGCAGCCGGTGCCGCAGATCGTGCTCGATATCGGCCATCAGTTCAGTACTGCCGTCGGCCAGCGTGACCTGCCAGGTCGCGGTGCGCTGCCGCAGCTGATCGGCCTGATCCCGGGCGGTCGCCAGCTGCTGGGTCACATGGGCGCGCCGCCGCGGATCGCGCAGCGCGTCGGCCTCGGTGCGCAACACCACCCCGAGATGGTCGCCCACGAGCTGGATATCGCGGACCGCGGATTTCACGGCCATGGCGTCGGCGTGGGCCACCACATAGTCGCGCAGATGCTCGACCAACTGCGGTACCCCGGATTCGACCGCCCGCTGCTGATTACCCGCCCGCTGCGCCTGATGGTGCAGTTGCGCCGACACCGGCGCCACCGCAAAGCCCAGCCCGGCCTCGTCGAGCAGTTCCCGGTTGAGCTCCTGCACCTGCGCCCAGTGCGGATTGCGGTCGATCTTGTTGAGCACACAGATCACCGTGGGGCAGATCTGCCCGATCCGCCGCAGATGCGCGATCTGATCCCGGTTGTAGGCGGTATCGGCATCGCTCACATACAGCACCGCATCAGCAGCCGCGATCATCGACCAGGTGGTGCTGTCCTGCACCGCGGCCCCCGGCGCGTCCATCAGCACGATGCCCTCGGCCAGCAACGGACTGGGGTGCGTGAAATCGGCGCGGATCACGCCCTTGGCCGACAGCGCCGGGGCCGGATTCAGCGGATCCACGGGCTGGCGCCGGACCCGGCCGCCGCCCTCCCGCCGGACCAGCGTGGCCGTCGCTTCGGGGCCGTACTCCACGATGGCCGGCACACTGATCGGGCTGTCGGTGGCGCTGACCGGCGCTCCGGCCAGCGCGTTCACCAGGGTGCTCATCCCGCTCTTCGGCGGGCCGACCACCACCAGCCGCACCCGCGTATCGGCGACCCGGGCGCGGACCATACCGAGCCGGCCCCGGAGATCGTTACGGCTGGCGGTACGGGAAACATCCCGCAACTCGTCGATGATCTGGATGAGCGGGGCCATCACATCCGGATTCTTCACCGTGGCGGCCTGCGGTCCGGCTACGGCAGACAAGCCCTGCTCCTTCGCTCTCGGTCACAACACGTCATACGGCCACGATCGGCCGTTTCACCCCCGCCCACCCGACCGGATCCAATCCGGGATCGTGAACCGTCAGAAATATACCCAGAAGCCGGGGTCGGGAACCGGGTCTTCGGCCGGCGACCCTGTATGCGGCACAAATCCCGCCGACAGATCACCGGTCAGCTCGCCACCGGCGAACCCCAGCACCGTGTGATCGGTGTAGGGCGTAGCGGTGGCGACCCCGTGCACATCGTACGGAACGACCACGGCGCCGTGCTCGGCGATCGGCTTCACCTGTGGCGCGGGCAACGGTGTCGGCATCGGCTGCGGCATCGGCTGCGGCATCGTCGGCAGCTGCGCGTCGGGCATGCTCGGCTGCTGGGCGGGCATGCTGACCGTCGGCACTTGCGGCTGCTCGATCGTCGGCACCTGCGGCGCAGACTGATCCGCGGTCGGAATCTGCTGAGTGGGCAGATCGACGGTGGACGGAGTGGTGCCCGAGGTCTGCTCCCCGGCACTCGGTGTACCGGCACTTCCACCGGTGGGTTCGGTGGTGCCACCTGTGTCACCGGTGGAAGAGCCCGGCGCGGTGGTGGTCGCACCGCCGGATTCGCCGGTGGTGGAGGCCCCCTCGGTGGCGGTGCTCGACTCCCCGGAACTGCTCGTCGGTGCCGATCCGCCGGTCTCGGTGGTCTCGGCGAGTTCCGTGGGCGTAGTGGAACCGTCCGGCGAGGTGGTGCTGTCCTGGGGGGAGGTCGTAACGCCCGGCAACACTGTCACGCTGCCACCGATCGAGGTCGGACTGCCGTCGGTGGTGGTGGTTCCGCCCGGGCCGGTCGTCGTCGAGCCTCCCGGGCCCGTCGTCGTCGAGCCGTCAGAGCCGGTGGTCGTGGTATCCGGTGTCGTCGTGACACCGTCGGAGGTGGTCACGGGCGCCGTAATGGTCGGCAGCACCGTGGTGGAATCACCCGGCAGCGTCGGCTCGGTGGGCAACTCCGGTGTCACCGGCTGCGGCAGCCGGTGGAAGAGGTCCGGCAGCTGGGCCGCCGGGGCGGTCAACGGCGAAGGCCCCGCCGGCGGCTGGAAGACATGCGCGACCGGGCTGGTCGCCACATCCGGCTGCACCGTCGTCTGCAACGGAGTGGCCGCGACCGGCTGCACCGCGGGAGCCACGGCCGCCGGCGCCACCGGCGGCGGAACCGGCGCCGCCACAACCGGAGCGGGCGCCACGGGCGCCATCGGAGCGACCGCAACCGGCGCCGGAGGCGCCACCGGGGCAACGGCCATCGGTGCGGGGGCAGCGGCCGGTGCCACCGATATCCCGGAGGTCGCCGGGCCGGCGCTACCCGCCGCATTCTGCGCGGAGGCCGTACCCGTTCCGTTGCCGGTACTGCCGCCCACCGCAATCGCGGCATCGTCGCGCTGCACCGCCGCGTCCACATCCGCCGGACCGCCGGGTTCCGGAACACCCGCCTGCCCGCCTGCGAACGCCGATTCCGCAGCACCGGTGTACATCCAGCCGGTGTACTGATCGAGCTGATCGTCGAGGGAGAAAGCGCCATCGGCCGTGATGCCGAAATCCCAGGCGCTGTCGCCCCGGACACCACCGGCGCTATCCGATTCGGCCTGCACCGACCCACCGGCGCCGCCGGCCGCCGGCCCGGCGAACCCGCTACCACCCGCATCCAGGGAGTACTCGAACCAGGCGCTGTCGTCGCCGGAACCGCCGTCGCCCGTGGTCGTCCGCGCGCCACCCAGCAGATCGGCGAAGCCGAAATCCCGGTCGGCGGGCCCGGAATCGGAGCTCTGTGCCACTGTCTTCGGCTGGCCGACCGGATTCAGGCCGAACCCGGGCAGGTCGAAGATATCGGTTTTGAACGCATCGCCGGGTGCCGGTAGATCGAAACCGCCGGACGCACCGGGACCTTCGTTCCCCGTGCCGGGAAAATTACCGTCCAGCCCCGGAATATCGCCCCCCAGGCCGGGAATACTGTCGAATCCCGGGATCCCCCCGGGGGCATCCGGGGGACCGAACTCCGGCAGACCCGGGATATTCGACTCGGGCACACCCGTTCCCGGAGCCCCGGGGACGAAATCGGATCCGGGAAAGTCGCCGTCCGGGCCGCCGGGAATCAGCTCCAATCCCGGAACCTGGTCCATGTACGGCGAGCTGTAGGAGTCCAGATCCTCGAAGCCGAATTCGCCCGGACGACCGACCTGGATATCGAAGCTTCCGTGTGGCAGCGGCACGGTAACGCTGGCGTCGCCCGGCGAACCGAACGGCATATCTTGCGGCGCAACCGGTTCCGGGTCCGGAAAGGTGACCACCGGGCTGGGCACATCGGGATCCGGATCGACATTGTGCGCCCAGCCGGCATTGCGGCTGTCCAGTTCCTCGGGCGAGGCCGGGACACCGCCGCCGTTGGCAGCAACCAGCGCGCCACCGGTCACATACGCGCCGCCGCGGGCAACTCGCGCGGTGGCGCTGGCAATACGATACGCGGCGTCACCGCCCCGCTCGGCGACCTCTTCTTCGTCGTCGAACGGCAGATCACTCGCCATTGGCATAACTCCACTCTCGCGTGCACCGGCGACCGCGCCGCCGTCGTCCGGCGCGGATCCGCCACCAGCCTATTGTCGACATCTACGGCTGTCACATTTTCGTTATCAGCAGATATCCAGGCGAGGCGAGGGGCAGCGGAACCCGGCAGCTACTTCTTGTCCTTCGGTTTATCGGACTGGGCGTCCGAGGACAGCGCCGCCACGAACGCTTCCTGCGGGACGTCCACCCGGCCGATGGTCTTCATCCGCTTCTTGCCTTCCTTCTGCTTCTCCAGCAGTTTGCGCTTCCGGCTGATATCGCCGCCGTAGCATTTGGCCAGCACATCCTTGCGGATGGCGCGGATGTTCTCGCGCGCGATGATCTTCGAACCGATGGCCGCCTGGATCGGCACCTCGAACTGCTGGCGCGGGATCAGCTCACGCAGTTTGGTGGTCATCTTGTGGCCGTAGGCCTGCGCAGCGTCGCGGTGCACGATGGCACTGAACGCGTCCACGGCCTCACCCTGCAACAGGATATCGACCTTCACCAGCTGCGATTCCCGTTCGCCGGCCTCCTCGTAGTCCAGTGAGGCGTAGCCGCGGGTACGCGATTTCAGCGAATCGAAGAAATCGAAGATGATCTCGGCCAGCGGCAGGGTGTAGCGCAGCTCCACCCGGGTCTCGGACAGATAGTCCATCCCGCCGAGGTCGCCGCGGCGCGACTGGCACAGTTCCATGATCGCGCCGATGAACTCGCTCGGCGCGATGATCGTGACCTTCACCACCGGTTCGAAGACCTGGCGCACCTTGCCTTCCGGCCAGAACGACGGGTTGGTCACGGTGTGCTCGGTATCGTCCTCCATCACCACCCGGTACACCACGTTCGGTGCGGTGGAGATCAGGTCGAGCCCGAATTCGCGCTGCAACCGCTCCCGGGTGATCTCCATATGCAGCAGGCCCAGGAAGCCACAGCGGAAACCGAAACCGAGGGCCACCGAGGTCTCCGGCTCGTAGGTGAGCGCGGCATCGTTGAGCTGGAGTTTGTCCAGTGCGTCCCGGAGAACCGGATAGTCGGAGCCGTCCACCGGATACAGCCCGGAATACACCATGGGCCGGGGTTCGCGATATCCGGTGAGCGGTTCGGTGGCGCCACCGCGGGCGGAGGTGACGGTATCGCCGACCTTCGACTGCCGCACATCCTTGACACCGGTGATCAGGTAGCCGACCTCGCCGACTCCCAGGCCCTGCGTGGGCTTGGGTTCCGGGGAGACGATCCCGATCTCCAGCAGCTCGTGGGTGGCGCCGGTGGACATCATCTTGATCTTCTCGCGCGGGGTGAGCTTGCCATCCACCACACGGACATAGGTGACCACACCGCGGTAGGTGTCGTAGACCGAGTCGAAGATCATCGCCCGGGCCGGTGCGCCGGCGTCGCCGACCGGCGGGGGCACCCGCTCGATCACCCGATCCAGCAGCTCGGTCACGCCGACCCCGGTCTTCCCGGACACCCGCAGCACATCTTCGGGCTCACAGCCGACGATATGGGCCAGCTCGGCGGCGTAACGCTCCGGATCGGCGGCCGGTAGGTCGATCTTGTTGAGGACCGGGATGATCTCCAGATCCTTGTCCAGCGCCAGATACAGGTTCGCCAGCGTCTGCGCCTCGATCCCCTGCGCGGCGTCCACCAGCAGGATCGCGCCCTCACAGGCCTCCAGCGCCCGCGAGACCTCGTAGGTGAAGTCGACGTGGCCCGGGGTATCGATCAGATGCAGGACGAATTCCTCGCCCACATGCTCGCCGGTCCCGGGCGTCCACGGCAGCCGCACGTTCTGAGCCTTGATGGTGATACCGCGTTCGCGTTCGATATCCATCCGGTCGAGGTACTGCGCGCGCATCTGCCGCTCCTCCACGACCCCGGTGAGCTGCAGCATCCGATCGGCCAGCGTCGACTTGCCGTGATCGATATGCGCGATGATGCAGAAGTTCCGGATCCGCGACGGATCGGTGAACGTCGTATCGGCGAAGCTGGCGGGCACTCCACTCCTCATGGGTATCGGGCGTACTGGCGACCATCGTCCCATGGTGAGCCGGACCACCGGCCCCCGGTCCCGCCCGCGCCCACCTTCTACCGAACGGGCCGCTACGCACCGAGCGACTTGTCCGGCGCTACTTCGCAGCCCCACCGCAGCACCGCTTGCGGTGTGTCCGGGCCGCTACCGGTCCGCCGCGTACAGGAGGCGCTGCCCGACAGCGCCTCCTGCGCAGCTCGGACCGGGCTGTAGCGCCGGACGGAAACCCCTGGTCCGGGCGCCGGGCGGCCCGGACTATGGCCATGCCAGGGATTGCGCGCATGGACGCCGACCGGTCCGAAGCAACGGCACACGCACCCAACCGCCACCTGGCCACACCCGGCAGCGAAACCCCGGTTCTCCCCAGGCGACTGCCGTCGTAACCCCGGCAGCATCCGCGGCGATACTTCCCCGGCCGGGTGTGCCGTTATCCTCCTGAGATGCCCCGCAGTTGGAACAGTCTCGGCAAGCAGCTCACCGCGATCGCGATACAGCAGGGGCCGAAGCTCGTCCGGCGGCAGGCACCGCGACTGGTGGAAGCGCTACTGGTCCGTGGCAGCTCCCGCGCCACCCGCCGCGCCCCGCGCGCGGTGACCGGATCCAAGGGCATCCCCGTCCGCCCGGCGGCCTCTACTCCGGTACCGACCGCCCAGCGCGCCCGCCGGGTGGTCTACGCGCCCCAGCTCGACGGCCGCGCCGACCCCGGCGAAATCGTATGGACCTGGGTGCCCTTCGAAGAAGATCCGGACAACGGCAAGGACCGGCCCGTGCTGGTGGTCGGGCGCGACGGACGCACTCTCCTCGGGTTGATGCTCAGCTCGAACCCGGACCGCGACCACCATCCCGAATGGGTCGGGATCGGCGCCGGAACCTGGGACCACCAGGGCCGCGCCAGCTGGGTCCGGCTGGACCGGGTACTCGATGTCCCCGAGGACGGTATCCGCCGGGAGGGCGCCATCCTGCCGCGCGCGCTGTTCGATCGGGTGGCGCATCGCCTGGTCCGGGAATACCACTGGAGCTGAGCCGAGCCCCGGCACCGCCGGATCAGGCCTCCAGTTCCCGGGACCGCCCGAAAAGCATCCCGTACAGCAGTGCGCCGAGCACGCCGCCGATCAGCGGGAACAGGATGAACGCCCACAACTGCCCCAGCGCCCCGTCCTGGTAGGGCGCTACGGCCAGGCTGCGGGCCGGGTTCACCGAGGTGTTGTCGACCGGGATCGAGATCAGGTGGATGAGCGCAAGGGTGAAGCCGATGGCCATTCCGGCCTGCGGAATCTCGGAGATCCGGTCGGTCGCGGCCAGCACCACGAAAACGAGCAGCGCGGTCAGCATCACCTCGACGATGATCATCGCCGCCATCCCGTACCCCTCCTGGATCACCACCTCGCCGCCCGGACCGGTGACCGCCGACGGGCTGTGTTCGCCCCAGCCGTTGGCGCCCAGCCCCGCCGATGCGCGATCGTAGGAGGGCAGGTTCTTGGCAATCGCGAACAAGACCAGACCGGCGAGCAGACCGCCTATCACCTGGGAGACGATGTAGCCCACCGCACTCATCGGCGAAAGCCGGCCCATCATGAGCTGCCCCACCGTCACCGCGGGGTTCACATGACAGCCGGATACCGGCCCGATCGCGTAGACCAAGACGAGCAGCGACAGGCCGAACGCCAGGGCAACCCCCAGCGGGCCCACCTTCTCCCCGGCCAGAACTGCCGTCCCGACACCCCCCATCACCAGGACGAACGTGCCGAGTGCCTCGGCGATCCATTTCTTGGTATCGGAGATATCCGCGGGCTCGACACCTTCGAGTACAGCTTCTCGTTCTTGCGCAGTGGGAGACATGAACGCCGCCTTCCGAGAAGATCGCCGCCCCGCCCGATACCGGGGCGCGCACCGGGAAAACCTGGGTCCTGCTGCGAAACCATATGGGCCGAACTTCTCGGCACCTTACGCCGCACGAATGCTATTCACAACGACATCGGGCCAGGTCAAGGCGTTGCAACACACCCACGATTTCGCGGCCACGCCCCCTGCTGGTAACCTGGCCAATCGGCATTGCCGTACCCCGCGCCCGGAGTGTTCCGAGCCGGCTGTAATCAGGATTGGTACGCGCAGACAGACTTTTCCGACCGAACCAGACAGGAACCAGAGGATACCGGCGTGGCCAATATCAAATCCCAGATCAAGCGGATCCGCACCAACGAGGCGGCGCGCCAGCGCAATCAGTCGGTGAAATCCGAGCTGCGCACCCATATCCGCGCCTTCCGGGCCGCCGCCGCGGCCGGCGACAAGGAAGCCGCCGCCACGCGCCTGCAGTTCGTGAGCCGCAAGCTCGACAAGGCCGCCTCCAAGGGCGTCATCCACGCGAACCAGGCCGCCAACAAGAAGTCGGCGATGGCCCTCGCACTGAACAAGCTCTGACAGCTCGAACTCTTTCGGACAAAGCCGCCGCGGCTTCGATGACCACGGCGGCTTTTGGTATGCCCGGTCTCGGTCAGCGCATGTTTTCCGCGGCGGTACCGGATGGCGGCCGCCCGAAGGCCGAGCGCCTGTCGTAGCATGCGGCCCATGGTTATGTTGTATGCGAACCAGTCGGTCGTCCAAGCCGAGGATCTGCCCGGCGTCATCCGCGCCGCCGAGGTACTCGGTATCGGCGTGAAAATCGAGAATGTGCTGGTCCCCGCCGATGACGACGGTAGCCAGGTCGTCGTCTGGATGGTCACCCGTGAGGAGGAGGCCCCCGTCTACGAAGAGTGGGACGGGCGTTTCGACGAGGTCGCGGAGGAAGCGCTGGAACTCAGCGCAGTCGACTAGCCGGCCCGCCCGGACCGGCAGTACACACTACGTTCCCTCGACACCCTTCGCGCGGCTTCGGCACCGCGGCCACATCCGCACATCCCGGCAGCCTCCAGCGCGGCGGCCACACAGTCACATCCCGGCAGCCTCGAACTCCGTGGCCTCAGTCACGTCCCTGGAGCGCCAGCAGCTTCAGTACGGCGTGCTCCAGGGCAAACCCCGAGTCCGCGGCTCCACCTTTCACATCCGCGTTCAACGTCGCCACGACCTGCAACGCGGAGCCGATCGCGGCCGGTGACCAGCCGCGTGCCTGCCCCTGCGCCTTCTTCACCTTCCACGGCGGCAGTCCCAGCGGTCCCGCAAGTTTGAACGGGTCACCGCGCCCCGCCGACCCGACCTTGGCAATCGTATGCACGGAATCGGCGAGCGCGTCCGCGAGCACCACATGCGGAACCCCGCGGTCCTGCGCCCAGCGCAACGCCTCCACCGCACCGGCCCTGTTCCCGGCGACGGTCAGATCCGCGACCTCGAAACCCGATACTTCGGCCTTGCCGGAGTAGTACCGCCGCACGGCCGCGAGATCGATCTTCCCGCCGGTATCGGCGACCAACTGTGAGCAGGCAGCCGCCAGCTCCCGCAGTTCCGACCCGACCGCGTCCAGCACCTCCTGCACGACCTCACCGGAGACCCGCGTTCCCGCCGCCCGGAATTCGCTCCGTACGAATTCGGCGCGTTCGGAGGCCTTCGTGAGTTTGGCGCATTCATGGACCTCCGCCCCGGCCTTCCGCAGCGCCGGCACCAGCGCCTTGGCCCGGCCACCACCGGAATGCACCACCATCAGCACCACGCCCTCGGGCGGGGCTGCGACGGCCTCGGTGATCACGGCAACCGCATCCTTACCGGCCTGATCCGCCGATTCGAGAATGATCACCCGATCCTCGGCGAACAGCGAGGGACTCAGCAGCTCGGCCAGTTCCGCACTACTGGCATCACCCGCGCGCAGCCGATCGACCGGGACGGAGTCCGGATCGGGGGCGACCGCCCGCACCTGCGCCGTCACCCGCGCAATCGCCCGCTGGATCAGCAGTTCTTCTTCCCCCAAGACCAGGTGCACCGCCGCCGCTCGCTCGTTCACGGCTCCGATCGTACGGCCGGACCCCGACCGTTCCCGGAATCGACCTCACCGGGCGCTGCATCCGCTCGGAGGCATACGGTACGAGACTGCACACTGTCCGGCTGACCGAGCAGGCCGACACCACCGCCCGTCCCCTTCTTGCGCCGATAGATCCCCTCGGCCTTCGGCCCATACACCGAGCCTGTCCGCTATGTACAAACCGGCAGCCGGACCGGTACGCCGTCGTCCAGTGGACACCGCGGCCGGGCATACAAGGCGCCGAGCCGCGTGCCGAGCACTGCTCACCAGTGCAACCACAGGAGCAGCGGTAGACAAGCGGCGCCAACGCCGAGTGCTGTGGCCACCAGGTATCGCCGTAACCCGGCAACGCGCAGCGCGGCGATCCCGACAGCCACAGCGCAGGCGGCGAACAGCCCGCCGGGCGACCCGCCCGGCACGGTGAGCACCGCACCGGGGAGAGCGGCGGCCTCGGTGGCCACGGTGAGCAGCCACCACAGCGGTGGGCCGGTGAGGTGCAGGATCAGCTCCGCGGGCGGGTACCAGCAGGTGGATACCACCGCGGCGGTGGCCCCGAGAACGGTGATCGGCGCGATCACCGGTGCCACGAGGATATTCGCGACCACCGCCACCATGCTGACCTTGCCGGACAGAGCGATGGTGATCGGCGTGGTGACTATGAAGGCCGCGGCGGCCACGGCAACGAGTTCGGCAGGCAACCGCCACCACCCGTGTGCCCGGAGATAGTCGGCCCAGCTCGGCGCCAGCAGCAGTAAAGCGCCCGTGGCCAGGACAGAGAGCGCGAACCCGGCCTGCACCGCGAGTGCGGGCCAGAGCACGAGCAACCCGATCACTGCGGCACAGAGGGCGGGCAGCGCATGTTTACGTCGACCGGTCAGGAGGGCGAGCAGCGTAACCGACCCCATAGCGGCCGCCCGCAGGACGCTGGGGTCGGGCCGGGCGATGACGACGAAGAAGATCAGTGCGGTCGCAGTCGCGCAGAAGGACAGCCCTGGACCGCAGGTCAGAACCCGGGTAAGTGCCAGCACGGCGGTCAGCAGCACGGAGAAGTTGGCACCGCTCACTACACACAAATGCTGTAGTCCGGACGCGACGAAATCCTCGTGGACTCGATCGGGCAAACCCGAGGTGTCACCCACGACCAGTGCGGGAAGCAGCCCGGCCGCGTCCGGTGCGAGCGTGGACCGCGCGACGGCGGCCAGATCCGCGCGCACCCCTGCGGCCAGAGCCTGCCACCACGGCAACGGCCCCGCCGCGGCCGGCGGACCGACCGGGCGGAGCGTGACGACCGTCAGATCGTGTTGCCGCGGAGGCGCGGTTCGGGCACGGAATTCGATGGGCTGCCCGGGCAACAGTTCACCCCAGCGCCGACCGGCCGCCAGGACGACCACCGACCCGCCCGCCCGGACCACCTCGTCGCGGTAGCGGAACTCACGTAGTCCGGCACGTACCACCCAGAGCCGACCGGCTCCGGAGCCACTGCTCCGCACGGGTTTCGGATCGTCGGACGGAGTGATCACCACATGCACCGTCACCTCGTCCGGCACCGCCCGGAGCGGATGCACGCTCACCTGATGTTCGCGCCATGCACCCGCCAGCGCGAACCCCGCGCCGAGCACGACGGCACCGATGATCGTCGTCGCGACCACGCGATTGCGCTCACTGCGGTGAGCTATTCCGGCCCACAACAGGGCCCACGAGACGAGTGCCACCAACGTCAGCGCGACCGCCACCACGATCCCGGTGAGCCAGCCCGCAGCGACAGCCGAGATCGTTGCCGCCCAGCAGGCCAGGGCTGCGGGGAGCAGCCGGACGTCCAGGACCTGAGCAACGTCATCGGAACCATCTCCGGGCCGGCCATGTCGATCCGCATTCTCGGCACTGTCCGCGCCGGTCACCGGCGGAACCGGGCGATGGTCCGCACAAGCCACCAGCTCCACTCACCCGCACTGTCATTCGGTGCGGGAGCACCGGGAAAAACAGCGGCGAGCGCGCTCGGGACGCATCGGATCTCACGGAACTCCGGCACGCCTCCCGGCCGACCCGCACCGCTCGCTCGGGACCCCCTCGCCACGGCCGGGCCGGCCTCTGCACAGGTGGCGACACGCGAACCGGAACGACGCACCACCGACTGGAACCCCGGTTCGCTACGAGCAATCAAGTCCGGCGCGGCAGTCCGCACACCCGGAAAGCCGGGCGGCCCGCTCCCCGCGTCCACCGTCACCGGCGGGACGACTTGCGGGCCCTCTCCGGCGGCTCGCCACACTGCGGGCCGATGGACGGCAACCGTCGCGGCGAATTCGCGATTGCCGCTCATCATGCTCAGCGGCGAGAGGGCACTACCGGCAGGACTCGATGCTCCCGGACTATCCGAGACCGAATCCCCGGCGATTTGCCCCGTGCGGGTTCGCCGACGTTCGGGTTCGTCGGCCGGATCGACAGCGCCACCCACATTCCCCGGAGCACATCGACTCGCCCGACCGTCCGCTGTCGAACGGCTCGACCGCGCCGGCGTCCCGGTCCCCGGCCCGGTTCCGCCCGCCTCGGTCATACCGTCACCACTTCCCTGAGCCGCGCGAGACGGGCCGGACCGATGCCGTCGACCTCGGCCAGTTGTTCCACATCGGTGAACCGGCCGTTCGCCTCCCGCCAGGCGATGATCGCCTTCGCGGTGACCGGGCCGACACCGGGCAGCGCGTCCAGGTCCGATTCGGTGGCGGTGTTCAGGTTCACCGGGGTACCGGCGGAGGGCCCTGCGCCGTCGGCCTCCGGATCTGCCGCCACGCTCTTTCCGGCGCTCACCGTGGCGCTACCGGGCGGCGGGGTCGCGGTATCGGCGGGGCCGACCCGGACCTGGTCACCGTCGGCGAGGCGCTGGGCGAGGTTGAGCCCGGTCAGATCGGCACCGGAAAGTGCTCCGCCGGCGGCGGCGAGGGCGTCGGCGACTCGGGCACCAGGTGGTAAGCGGACCAGACCGGACTGGTGCACCAGGCCCACCACGCTGACCACCAACTCGGCCGGTGCGGGCGGGGCCGGTGCGGTTCCGGACGCGGCGGGTGCCGAAGCGGAGGCCGGTACCGCGGCCGGTAGCGCGGTGGGATGGGCGGCCGGTAGCGGGGGGACGGGCTGCGCGACCGGGCGCTCCCAGAACACCACCACCAGTGTGACCAGAAAAGCGAGGAGCCCGACCCCCGCCATGGTCGCCACACCGCGACGGCCCGGGTCGAGCCGTGCGCCACGGAATCGGGGCGGTATCAAGCGTTCTCGCCAGGTGGGCGTTCCGGGCCCGGCGTCGAGCCAACGCGGAGTCCGGACGCCGTCGTCATCGTCGGTGAGTGCGGTATTCGGGTGCGGCGTATCTATCCCGGGATCGTCGCGCCGGCCGCCGAGGTATCCGCCAAGCTGCCGATGTACCCGCTCCCGCTCGTCTTGTCGTGCCATGCTCGCGACGCTAGGCCTGGAGCGGTGCCCGATCTCTGGGCCGACCAGGCACTGCGGCCAACCTGTGGACAACCCTGGTCTGTGGATAACCCTGCTTGCGCATCGGACCCGCCGAACGGGCGCCGCGGCCACCCGGCACAACTGTGCGGTGAACTCAGCCCCAGCCGCCGGGGAGTACCAGGACGCCGACCGCCCCCACCCCGAGGTGCACCCCGAGCGCGGGACCGAATTCCGCCGTCAGAATCTCCCGGACCTGCGGAAGTCGTTCACGCAGCTGAGCGACCACCGTTTCCGCCGCATCGGCCGCATCCAGATGCTGCACCCCCACTACGGCTTCCCCGGACCCGGCGGCGGCCGCGGCGGCCGCCACCAACTTCACGACAGCCTTCGACCGGGTGCGCACTTTCTCCCGTAACTCCAGCCTGCCCTGCACCAACTGCAGGATAGGTTTGCTCACCAGTTCACTGGCGAAGAATCCCGCCGCCGTACTGAGTCGTCCACCGCGGCGGAGCTGTTCGGTGCGGTTCACCAGGATGAAGGTGTGGGAATTCTCCGCCGCTGTAGCGGCGGTCCGGTGCACCGCTTCCAACGGTGCCCCCGCGGCGGACGAACGGGCGGCGGCCAGTGCCGGCAGCCCCGTCGCGAGGCCGGCACCGAGCGAATCCACCAGTAGCACGGATTCTTCGGCGCCCATATCCCGGACTGCCTGGCGCCCGGACTCCCAGGTGGCGGACAGCTGCCGGGACAGATGCACCGCGACCACGCCGTCGCCGCCGCTGCGCGCCAGTGCCGCGGTGTACGCATCGCGGAGCTCACCGGGAGATGGCGCGGAGGTACTGACCGAATCCGCGGTGTAGTCGATATCGAGGTCGTCGACACCTTCGCGGTGCGTCGTGTCCCCGACGAGGACATGCAGGGGCACGATATCGATACCCAACTCGCCGATGAGGTCCGCGGGCAGGCCGGCGGACGAATCTGTGACGACCACGACCGCCACGGCTCACCCCACCTCGCGCAGGGTTTTCACCATCGATGTGGCGACCTCGGAATGCCCGTCCCAGCCCCAGTGGATTCCGTCGGGGTTGGCGTCGCCGGAGAAGATGTTGTCGTGCACGGCGGCCTTCAGATCGACCAGCGGCACACCGGTCCGCGCCGACCAGCTCTCGAGTGCCCGCACTGCCGGTTCCCGGCCGCGGTGCACCCGCCCGTAGGCGTCACAATCGTGCACCGACGGCAGTACCGCCACCATCGGCAGGTCGGGCCGCAGCTGGGCCAGCGCCGTACGGCACTGCTCCAGGTAGTCCACGCTGATCTCCGGCGGCAGCGCTACCCGGCTGCCCAGCTTCGAGGCCCTGGGCTGGACCCACTGGTAGACCGAACGCACAACCCGGCGAAGCCCGGCAGGCCGGACATAGCGGATCAGTTCGCGGAGCGCGGTGGGCAGCGGCGAGGGCAGCGAATCCATACCGCCCACCGCGAAAACCACCGCACCGGCATACGGTACGGCCGCCCAGACCCGGGGGTCGCCGATCAACGCCCAGTAAGCGTCGCGGCAGGTCCAGCCGATACGGGCGACCAGTTCGACATCCCAGTCGAGTTCGGACGCCACCAGATTCGGCCAGATCCGGGGATGGTCGGCGGGTAGCCCGCCTTCGGGGCCGAAATAGGACAGCGAATCGGCGATCACCAGCAGAACCGGCCGCTTGCGGGCCGGATCTGCGGATACGGAATCCTCGAGCGGAAGTGCAGTGGCAGCACCGGCGGTGGCGTCCGCGGTCGAACCGGTGCCCGGCATGGGATGCGGGCCGGCCGAACCCTGTACCGTCCCGGCCGATTCCGGCCGGCTCGTATCCTCCGACCTGGCTGTCACTGCGCGACCCTCCTGATGATCAGACTGCCTTACGCATATCGTCGCCGTCGGCACTGTCGGCGTTCTCGTCCTGTTGCGGCTCGGTCGCCGGGCCGAACAGCGCATCGGGTAGCGCGCGTTCCGGTTTCGCCGAAACCCGCTGGAACAGTTCGTCCGGAATCTGCCGGTTCAGGTCTTCAGATGACATCGGGTGCTACTTTCGCCGCTGCGTTCCACACATCGAGACGCCAGCCGGGCTTCTCGATGCTCGGACCGTGGCTGCTGAGCTGCACCCAGCTGGCATTGGCGAGCCCACCGAGGGCCGGCCAGTTCTGAGGCGGCAGGTCGAGCAATGCGGCCGTGAGCGCGGCGATCAGCCCGCCGTGCGCCACGAGAATCATAGTGGCGCCCGGCCAATCCCGCCGCTCGGTGAACAATTCCTGCACCACCGGCAGCGCCCGGGCGCCGACCTCGAGCTTCGATTCGCCGCCCGGCGGGGTGTAGGTGGCGTCCATCCGCCATTCCAGGCGCGCGCCCGGATAGAGCGAATCGACCTCCACATCGCCCATCCCCTGCCAGTCACCGAGATGGGTCTCGCGCAGGCGCGGCTCCCGGACCACCTCCAGGCCGGAATGCTCCGACAGCGCCTGCGCGGTCTCGTAGGCCCGTTTCAGGTCCGAGGAGACCAGGCCGATCGCCTTGTGCGATACGAGCTCCCGTGCGGCTTCCTTCGCCTGCCGCCGGCCCAGATCGGTGAGATCGGTATCGATCTGGCCCTGCATCCGATCATTGGCGTTCCACTCGGTTTGGCCGTGCCGCAACAGGATCAGGGTGCGTGCACCGGTTTTCTGTGTCACTCGGTCTCCCCAGCACTTTCCTCATCGGCGGCCTCGGGCGCGCTGTGTTCATTCGGCGTGACCGAGGGCCCCGCGTGGTCCCGCTCCGCGACCGCCTCCGGGCCCGGCTCGTTCATGCCGATCCCCTCGACCGGAACGACGGGGCAGTCCTTCCACAGCCGTTCCAGCGCATAGAAATTACGTTCGTCGTTGTGCTGGATGTGCACCACCACATCGACATAGTCCAAGAGCGCCCAGCGGCCCTCGCGGGTCCCTTCCCGGCGAACCGGTTTGTGCCCGGCGGCACGCAGTTTCTCTTCGACATTATCGACGATGGCGTTCACCTGGCGCTCGTTCGGCGCCGAAGCGATCACGAAGCAGTCGGTGATCACCAACTGCTCGGAGACGTCGAGTACCACCACATCGGCGGCCAGTTTCTCGTCCGCGGCCAACGCGGCGACGGTCGCCATCTGCACTGCCTCGGCTGTCGCAGTCATGGTGTGGTTCCCCCTGGTCCTCGGTTCACGCTTCCATTACCTTCCGCTTGCGCCGGCACATAGAGGTGCCGTTTCGATATGTATTGGACGACCCCGTCCGGCACCAGGTACCACACGGGCCGGCCCTCGGCCGCGCGCCGGCGGCATTCACTCGACGAGATGGCCAGCGCGGGGACCTCGATCATCGTGACCGCGTCGTCGGGCATGCCGCGCAGATGGTCGGCCAGATGATCGATGTTCAGCTCGTACCCCGGCCGGCTGACGCCCACGAACTTCGCCAGCTCGAACAGTTCCGCCCAATCCTGCCAGGTGAGGATGCTGGCGAGCGCGTCCGCCCCGGTGATGAAGTAGAGCTCGGCGCCCGGATACTGGGCGTGCAGGTCGCGCAGGGTGTCGACCGTATAGGTCATCTTGCTGCGGTCCACATCGGCCCGGCTCACCGAGAACCGCGGGTTCGAGGCGGTGGCGATCACCGTCATCAGGTAGCGGTCCTCGGCCGGGCTGACCCGCCGGCCCGATTTCTGCCACGGCTGGCCGGTCGGGACGAAGATGACCTCGTCGAGATCGAACCGGTGCGCGACCTCGCTGGCCGCGACCAGGTGCCCATGGTGGATGGGATCGAAGGTGCCACCCATCACCCCCAGCTTGGGTCCGCCCCGGCCTGTTCCGCGCATGAGTGTCGAGCTTAACGGGGGGTTCGCGGCGGGTTCCGGTCAGACCGGCAGCAGCCGGGAGACCACGGCCGTGAGCTGGGACGCGGACCGGCATTCGTGCATTTCGATGACCTGCTGGTAGCGGTCGGCGGCCGAATCACCGGACCCCCAGTTCTGACGCGGTTCCGGGTTGAGCCAGTGGGCGTGCTTGGCGGTATCGACCAGCTGGGACAAGGTGGAGAGTTCCGGGTCGCGGTAATTGGTGCGGGCGTCGCCGAGGATCAGCAGTGAGCTACGGCTGGTGACGGCGTCGGCGAAGCCGTCGGCGAAGCTTGTCAGGGCGCTGCCGTAGTCGGAATGGCCGTTGAAGCCGACGATATCGGCCTCGGCGAAGATCCGCTGCATGGCTTCGTCGAGCCGGGTATGTGGATCGAAGAACCGGGTCACCTCGTCGGTGTTGTCGACGAAGGCGAAGATACGCACCTTCGAGAACTGCTCGCGCAGGGCGCTCACCAGCAGCAATGTGAAATTGCTGAATCCGGCGACGGAACCGGAAACATCGCACAGCAGCACCAGCTCCGGGCGGCCGGGTCGCGGTTTACGGTTCACCAGGTCGATCGGGACCCCACCGGTCGACATGGATTTGCGCAGCGTTTTCCGCAGATCGATTTCGCCGCGCCTGGCATGCCGCCGGCGGGCCGCCAGCCGGGAGGCGAGGATCCGTGCGAGCCGCTGCGTACTGCGTTTCAGCTCGGCCAGCTCGTTCTGCGAGGCACGCAGGAAATCCACGTCCTCGGCCTGCCGGGCGACCCCGTACGAAGCGACCCGTTCCCGGCCGATCCGTTCGGCCACCCGCCGCCGTGTCTCGGCCTCCACCGTCCGGCGGAAGTTGTCGATCCGGCCGCGGGCCGTCCGGCGCGCGATCTCGGTATCGAAATCGCTCATATCCGGTGTGGTCATCCCGGCCAGGATCTGCGCCAGCAAGGTCTGCGGCTGGATCTCCTTGAGCGCCTGATACGACGAGAACGACGCACCGCGCGCCGACTGGTACTGCCCGAGTTGCTCCACCAGCTGCGCGGCCATCAGCGCCTGCGCGCCGCCGGAGTTCTCGTCGGCGAGCATTTCGGCCAGCATCTGTCGCAGTGCCGGTACGTCGAGGCGGCCGTCGTCGCGGTACGGCAGTTCGATCTCCGCGGCCGCATCGCGCTCACCGATCGCGACGGGGAACCACAGGTCGAACAGGCCGTCGTAGGTGGCGCGGTGCGTGGTGCGCCGCAGCAGGGCACAGGCCAGGCCCTCTCGCACAGCTTCCCGGTCCATGAGATCGAGGACGGAGAGCACACGGCCCGCGTCCACCGTTTCCGAGGGACCCACCGGGATCCCGCGCGCCCGCAGCGCCTCCACGAACCCCACCAGATGCCCCGGCAGACCGTGCGGGGCCGGTGGCCGGTCCTCGGTGACCGCCATGATCAGACCGGTTTCAGCTCGGCCAGCGCGCGCTGGTGGTCGCTGCGGTGCTTCAGCACGACCCCGAGGGTTTCGCGCACCGTCGTATCGTCGAGGTCGGTATGCCCCAGCGCGAGCAGTGTGCGCGCCCAGTCGATCGTTTCGGCGACCGACGGCAGTTTCTTCAACTGCATCCCGCGCAGCACATGCACGATCCGCACCAGCTGCGCCGCCACGGCCTGTGGGAGTTCCGGCACCCGGCTGGCCAGGATGCGCCGTTCCAGGTCTTCGTCCGGGAAATCCAGGTGCAGGTACAGGCAGCGCCGTTTCAGCGCCTCGGACAGCTCGCGAGTGGCATTGGAAGTCAGCACCACGAACGGTTTGCGTTCGGCGGTGATCGTGCCCAGCTCCGGGACGGTCACCGCGAAATCGCTGAGCACCTCGAGCAGCAGTCCCTCGATTTCCACATCGGCTTTATCGGTTTCGTCGATGAGCAGCACCGTCGGGTCGCTACGCCGGATGGCGGTGAGCAGCGGCCGCGACAGCAGGAACTCCTCGGTGAATACATCGGCCTTCGTCTCGACCCAGTCGTTTTCACCGGAGGCCTGGATACGCAGGATCTGCTTGGCGTGATTCCACTCGTAGAGCGCCCGCGCCTCGTCCACACCCTCGTAGCACTGCAACCGCACCAGTTCCGCGCCCGAAGTCTGCGCTACCGCGCGCGACAACTCGGTTTTGCCGACACCCGCCGGGCCCTCGACGAGCAGCGGCTTACCGAGACGATCGGCCAGGAAAACCGAGGTCGCGGTCGCCTTGTCGGCCAGATAGCCGGTTTCGGCGAGGCGAACCTGCACATCATCGACCGACGCGAAGATCGGCTCCTGAACCGGCGGGATGGGGGAACTCGCGGGCTCCATGGGGCGTCCTTCCGTCGAACTCTGCCCATCCCACGCTACCGGGCCGGTGAGCGACCGGCCTCGTCCCCTGGGGCCAAGAGACCCAGCTCACGACCGAGCCCTGCCACTGGATAGTCGGGCAGGCGCAGGCGGGGTTCGCGGCCCGACGACAAGGACGCCTGAATCCACGCGTCGAGCCCGCGCCCGGCCACTCGGCCACTCGGCCACTCGGCCACTCGGCCACTCGGCCACTCGGCCACTCGGCCACTCGGAAGCGTCCGCCCACCGAGAACCGGCCGCAGGTCCGCTCCCGGACGGTCCTCGGGGCGGTACCGTGCCGCGAACCGCCTTGCCGGTGCGGTACCGCTTACACGGGCCGGATCTGGCCCGATCCCCGGACGATCCACTTGGAAGAAGTCAGTTCCGGCAACCCCATCGGCCCGCGGGCGTGCAGTTTCTGGGTGGAGATACCGATTTCGGCGCCGAAGCCGAACTGCTCACCGTCGGTGAAGGCGGTGGATGCGTTGACCATGACGGCCGCGGCGTCCACCCGGCGGGTGAACTCGTCGGCCGCCGCGAGTTCGCCGGTGACGATGGCTTCGGTGTGGCCGGTGCCCCAGGTGTTTATGTGGTCGACAGCGGCGTCGAGATCGTCGACAACTTTCACCGCGATATCGAGGGTCAGGTATTCCTCGGCCCAATCCTTGTCCGTGGCCGGAGTCATACCGTCGAGATCGCCGTGCAAGGTGACGCCCTTGTCGGCCAGAGCCTTGCCCAGCCGCGGCAGGGCGGTTTCGGCGATGGCAGCGTCGATCAGCACGGTTTCGGCGGCATTGCATACGCTGGGCCGGCGAGTTTTGGCGTTGATCAGGATTTCCTCGGCCATATCGAGGTCGGCGCCGGAATGGACGTAGACGTGGCAGTTGCCGGTACCGGTTTCGATGGTCGGGACCTGGGCGTCCCGCACCACGGCGTTGATGAGGCCGGCGCCGCCGCGCGGGATCACCACATCCACCAGGCCGCGGGCCTGGATCAGGTGGGTCACGCTGGAGCGGTCCTCGCTGGGCAGCAGCTGGACGGCGTCGGCCGAGAGGCCCGCCTCGGTGAGCGCGGACCGCAGCACCTCGACCAGCGCGGCATTCGACCGAACCGCCGACGACGACCCGCGCAGCAGCGCTGCGTTACCCGATTTCAACGCCAGCCCGAAGGCGTCCACGGTGACATTCGGCCGGGCCTCGTACACCATGCCGACCACCCCGAGCGGCACCCGGACCTGCCGGATCTCGAGCCCGTTGGGCAGCGTCGAACCACGTTCCACCACACCCACCGGATCCGGCAGGGCCGCCACCTGGCGCAGGCCGGCGGCAATCCCGTCGACCCGGTCCTTGGTCAGCCGCAGCCGGTCCAGCAGCGAATCCTCGGTCCCGGCCGCCTTGGCGGCCACCAGATCCTCGCCGTTGGCTTCCAGCACCGTATCCGCGGCGGCCAGCAACGCATCCGCCGCGGCGTGCAGTGCCTCGTTCTTCCGGGCCGTGGTGAGCTGGGCGAGCACCCGGGACGCGACCCGGGCCCGGCGTGCAGCCCCGTGCACGGCCTCGCGCATATCGAACTCAGCGGTGGTCTCTGCCGTCATAGGTATATAGCCTACGCACCGGGAAAACCGGATTTCACCGGTGCTCACGCGTTACGTTCTCCCTGTGACCACGCCACTGATCGCCGTGCTCGGCAGTATCAACATGGACCTGGTGACCACCACCGCGACCCGTCCCGCGCCGGGCGAGACGGTACTCGGCCGCGGTTTCACGATGGTGCCGGGCGGTAAAGGCGCCAACCAGGCAATCGCGGCGAGCCGGGCCGGTGGGCAGACCATGTTCCTGGGCGCGATCGGCACCGACGTATTCGCCCCACGGCTGCGCGCCGTACTCACCGAATCCGGCGTGGACACCACCGGGCTGCGGGTGATCGACGGGCCGAGCGGTATCGCGACGATCGTGGTCGACGATTCGGGCGAAAACACCATCGTTGTGGTCGGCGGCGCCAACTCCTCGATGACAGGCTTGACCACCACTGACCGCGCGGTCATCGCCGCCGCCGACATCCTCGTCTGCCAGCTCGAGATCCCCCTCGAGACCGTGACAGCCGCCGCTCGGCACGCACGCGCACACGACACCACGGTGATCCTCAACCCGTCGCCTGTGCAACATCTTTCGGATGAGCTGTGGGAACACGTGGACCTCGCCGTGGTGAACACCGGCGAGTCCGAGCATTTGGGCAGCCTACTCGACCGGGTGCCACACGTGGTGGTCACGCTCGGCGCGCACGGTGCCCGGCATCGTGGGCCCGACGGTGTGGAAACCACCGCCACGGGGCCCGCGATCCAGGTCGTCGACACGACCGGCGCGGGCGATACGTTCACCGGAGCACTCGCCGTGCGCTGGGCACAGGGACCGGCCACCGCTCTGCGCTTCGCCTGCACCGCGGGATCGCTGGCGACCACCGCGCTCGGTGCCAGTGCGTCGATTCCGTGGCGCACCGAGATCGAGGCTGCCATTCCCGGCTGAATCTACTTGCGCGCCAGAATGTCACCGGCCGTTCGGTCGCCTAGGCTGACCGAATGAGCGTGTACAACAACCGCTTGCAGACGCTGGCCCAGCGGGCACGGCAACTCATGGCCGATACGGAAGATCTGGACGAATCGACCTGGGATCTTGCCCACCTCACCGTTCTGGCCGCGCGTTTCGACTATGAAGTGAACAATGGCGGCTTCGAACAGCTGATCTTGAACATCAGCAATCAGGGGGAAGATGGGGTGCTGGAACAACTGGACGACATGTTGCGCACCGTGAACGCACCGGTCGCGTTGTCCTTCTACATACGCGCGGCGACGCGCTGCGCCGAGAACCTGGACGACTACCGCGATTTCTTGACCAATCCCACCGCACCGACCGAACTCGGCCGAGACCTGATAGTGGTCAGTATCGAATACCTGAACGGCGACATCAGTTTTGCCGACGAGATCACCGAGTTCCTCGACTACGCGCAAACCCAGCTCTGAGCCGCTTCCTTCGCTTTCGGCGAAGCGGTCAAGACACCGCTCCCGGCCCGGCGGCCGGACCGGCCGGCACCTCGAAAAATCGGATGCCCGCCCGCGACACGCGGCCTACCGTGAAGTACGGCGGCGAGCAACGGTCCGCCGTGAACGGAAGGATCGAAACAATGTTTCCCGTCGAGCTGTCCGGTACCCGGGCACGGACGTTGATGTGGGCCCAGGAGAGCGAGATCGATGCCGCGGCGCTGCAACAGCTGCGCAATATCGCCCGGCTGGAGTGGGTGCACGGGGTCCGCGTCATGCCGGATGTGCACCTCGGGAAGGGTGCCACGGTCGGTTCGGTGATCGCCATGCGCGATGCGGTCGCGCCGGCGGCGGTCGGGGTCGATATAGGCTGCGGGATGGAGAGTGTGCGCACCGATCTGACCGCGGCCGATCTGCCCGACGACCTGCGCGCGCTGCGCTCGGCGATCGAGGCGGCAGTACCGGTGGGCTTCAATGCCCACAAGAATCCCGTGCAGGTGAACAAGCTGGCACCCGGACCGTCCGGGGTCGCCACCTCGACCCTGCGTACCGGCTGGGACCGGTTCTGGTCGGCGTTCAACGATCTCGACGAGGCCGTAGCACCCCGGGAATCCAAGGCGCACAAGCAGTTGGGGTCGCTGGGCGGGGGCAACCATTTCATAGAGATCTGCCTCGATCAGGACGACCAGGTGTGGATCCTGCTGCACTCCGGCAGCCGCAATATCGGCAAGGAGATCGCCGAGCGGCATATGGCTGTGGCGCGCAAGCTCCCGCATAACCAGAACCTGGTCGACCGGGACCTGGCGGTGTTCCTTGCGAACACCGCCGAGATGACGGCCTACCGGCACGATCTGACCTGGGCGCAGGAGTACGCGGCCCGCAACCGCGCGGTCATGCTGGCGCTGGTGTCCGAGGCGGTGCGCAAGCAGTTCCCCACCCGCGATGTCCGGTTCGATACACCGGTGAGCTGTCATCACAACTATGTGGCGGAGGAGAAGATCGACGGTGTCCCGATGCTCGTGACCCGCAAGGGCGCAGTCCGAGCGGGCGCAGGCGATATGGCCCTGATCCCTGGCTCGATGGGAACGCGTTCGTACGTGGTGCGCGGTAAGGGGAACCCGGATTCGTTCCAGTCCGCGTCGCACGGCGCAGGCCGGCGGATGAGCCGCAATGCCGCCAAGCGGCAGTTCAGCGTCGCGGATCTGGTCGCCCAGACCGAGGGCGTGGAGTCGCGTAAGGACGCAGGTGTCCTGGACGAGATCCCGGCCGCCTACAAGAACATCGACGACGTGATCGAGGCGCAGCACGATCTCGTCGATGTGGTGGCGACCCTGCGTCAGGTGCTCTGCGTGAAGGGCTGAGCATGCGGCGGACCGGACCCAGCGGTCCGCCGCGTTCCCGGTCGGTCGTGACGGTCGGCCGGGTACGCGGCGTAGCCCTACAGCGGTGCGCAGCCGGTTGCTCCGCCTGCGGCGTATGGCCCCGACTCGACACCCACGGGAGAGTCGTACGCAGCTGCCCTCGGAGCCGCCGCCGCGAGCGGTCGGAGCGATAATTATCCTGCGAGTCTGCGGCGCAGCAGCACAGCGGTGAGTCCGGCACCGAAAAGCAGCGCTCCGATCAACAGCACGACCCCGCCCGACAACCAGCTGTGCAGCGCATGGTCGAGGTCGGTGGGCACACCGGGCACCGCTGAGATCAACCGATAGGTGTTGTCGGGTATCACGATCTGGACCACCCCGGGCAGGATTCCCCACACCAGCCCCGCGGCCATAGCCGCCACCGGCACGGCGACGGCGAGCGCCGCGACGGCCAGTAGCAGGACCGCGCCGAGCACGGACTGGACCGGGGCCAGCCAGCGATCGGTGGCGTCCCACCATCGCCCGGTGAGGACGGCGCCGTTCGCCGCTGTACCGATCGCCACCGGTGTGAGTATCAGCGCGCCCAGAGTCGCTGCTACTGCACGCAGAGGTCTCACAGGGAAGCGACCGTTCGCGTCCGCATCTCTCCGATCAGCACGGTCCCGCTCGACGAGTTCGGTCATCCAGCACTCCTCCGGGACGGTCGGCATTTGATCGCGGTGCCATTGTCGCTGCCGCGGGCCCCGCTCCGACAACTCGCCACCCCGGCGGGGCCATCGCTCACCGCGCGGTAACGGTCCGGCCACTCGGCAGCGGCGGAACCCGGAACACGACCCTATTGACTAGTTATCAGTCGATGCATACTCTTATTTATCATTCGATAACAACAACTATTCGGGTCCGCCCGAATCTCCTTTCCTAGGGATCCCCATGTTCGGAACACTCATGATGTTCGTCGTCCCCACCCTCGTTCTCCGCCTGCTCGGCCTGGCCGGCGTACGCCGATTCGCCACCTGGCGGGGCGCCGCCGCGCACGGGCTGGCTTTCCTGTTCACCATGACCGGGCTGGCGCATTTCGTGCCCGATTCGGTCACCGTCATGCCCAGCCACAGCGATCTCGTGGCGATGGTCCCCAGCGCCATACCGTTCCCGGAATTCGCCGTGTATGCGACGGGTGTCCTGGAGTTGGCCGGTGCCGCCGGCCTGCTGTTCGCCGGTACTCGCCGCTGGGCCGGGCTCGGGCTCGCCGTCCTACTGGTCGCGATGGTCCCGGCGAATATCTACGCGGCAGTCGAGGACATCCCGCTCAACGGCGAACCACCCACACCGCTGTGGTTCCGGATCCCCGAGCAGATCGTGTACATCGCCGCCGCACTTTGGATTGCGCAGGCGCTGCCCGTGCTCCGGGACAGCCGCAACCAACCCGAGCCGCCCACGGTCGCCGACCCGGGCACCACCACCCCTGCCGTGCAGCGAGGAGGCCACTGAATCGCCGTGCGGTGCGGGAGAAGTCCTGCACCACACCGAGGATCAGCCCTGCGGAGTCGGTACGAGGACCAATTCGGCGATATTGAGCCGCGCCGGAACCGAGGTCGCGAAGGCGATCGCCTCGGCGATATCCCCCGGCTCCAGAATAGTCATCGACGAGCGCCATTCGTCCAACTGCTCGCGCTGCGCCTCCCAGCTCATCCCGGCACCGAGTTCGGTACCCACGAAACCGGGCTCGACACTCTTCACCCGCACACCTCGTGGCCCGTACTCAGCCCGCATATTCCGGGTGAGATGCGCGACCGCGGCCTTGGTGGCGCAGTAGACGGCATATTCGGGAAAGATCGCATGCCCGCCGATCGACCCCACCAGCACCAGATCGGCCCGCCGGCCGTCGCCCGCCGCCGCGAGCAGATCGTCGATGAATACCCGCGCCGTGTACAGCAACCCGGTCACGTTGGTGCCGACCATCTGCTCCCACTCCCCGACTTCCGCGGATTCGAACGGCGCGCCGAGCATGACACCTGCGTTCGCCACCACCAGATCCACCGGCCCGAGGGCAGCCCGGATCGTGGCGGCCGCATCGCGCACCGAGTCCCGGTCCGCCACATCGGCGACCACTGCCACGGCGGCACCGCCGATCTCGGCCGCCAGTTCCTCGATACGTTCCTTGCGCCGGCCCAGCAACGCGACCCTGGCCCCGTCTGCGGCCAACCGCCGCGCAGTGGCGGCGCCGATTCCACTGGATGCTCCAGTCACTACCGCGACCCGGACGTTCAGATTCTCGTTGTTCGTCATGTGCACAACATTCGCCCCGCGTGCCGGTCGCTACCAGGTCGCGGGTTTCCTGGTAGTCGCAGGGCCACCCGGCCCGGCCGCCCTGCGCATACCCTGAAAACATGAATTCGGACAACCGTTTGGGTGCGTTCCTGCGGGCCCGCCGCGAACTGGTCCGGCCGGAGGAATTCGGGCTGCCCGGCGGTGGCCGGCGCCGGGTCGCGGGGTTGCGGCGCGAAGAGCTCGCGATGCTCGCCGGCGTGAGCGCCGACTATTACGTGCGGCTCGAACAGGGTCGCGATAAACATCCGTCCGAGCAGGTCGTCACGGCACTGGCCCGGGTGTTCTCACTGGACGACGAAGGAACTGCCCACCTGCGGGAACTGGCCCGGCCCACCGCGGCACGGCCGCGTACGCCGCGGCGCCCGGAACGAGTGACTCCCGGCCTGCTGCGGTTGATGGACGCGTGGTCTCACACTCCAGCGGTGGTGCTGGGCCGGCACCTGGACGTTCTGGCCGCGAACCCGCTGGCGGCCGCGGTGAACGCCTGCTCGGTCCCGGGCGTCAACCAGGTACGGATGGTCTTCCTGGACCCCCGCGCCCGCGACGTGTTCCCGAACTGGACCCAGATCGCCGCGGATACGGTGGCGAGCCTGCGGGCGACCGCGGGCACCGACCTCGACGATCCCCGCCTCACCGAACTAGTCGGCGAACTCTCACTCAAAAGCGACGAGTTCCGCCGGTTGTGGGCACGCCATGAGGTCCGGGCGAAAACTTCCGGGGTCAAACAGTTCCACAACGAGATGGTCGGGGAGCTGACACTGGCCTACGAGAGTTTCGCGGTGAGCGGGGCGCCCGGGCAGTTGCTCATCGCCTATCACGCCGAACCCGGGTCACTCTCGGAACGTTCACTCGCGCTGCTCGGCAGCCTGATCGCGGACGGCGCTCCCGGGGTGGAGTCCCGCCGGGCCGGGACCTCCGCCGGGCCGTAGGGGCCGAATCAGGCCGACAGCTCGCCGGCGATTTTCTCCACCCGGCGAGCCCGGGTTTCGGGCCGTTTGGCCGATTCGACCGCGATTACGTGCGCGCGTTGTTTGCTGTAGGAGAGCGCATCGAAACAGGCCGACGCCGCGCGCCGTATCGCCGAAGCCGGCCCAGCACCCGCTGCTCGGCACTTCCCGCGCCCCCGAGGCCCCCGGCCAGTGCGGCGGCCAGATCGCCGGGGACTGTGACAGTACGTTCCGACGTATCGAGTTCGACGTCGACCGTGACGGTCTCGCCCGCCGACACACCGGCCGCGTTCCTGTTCTCGGCGCTCAACGGGAGCATGTACTCCCCGCCGTAGACCGCGACGGTGCTGCGGTACGTATGACCACCGATCCGGACTGCCACCTTGGGTTTCTTCCCGCTGCCCAACTCCTCGACCACAGGGGCGGGCACCCGGAAACCGGTGGCGGTCTTACCGGCGAGTTCGATCACGGTGTCGAAGGTGAGCATCTGTGTCCTTCCCGCCGACTCGTCGTGTATCGGCCGGCCTAAACGCGCCGCGGCCGTTAGGGTCGGTGAATGGGCAGCGGCACGGGCGCGGCAGTGGAGCTGACAGTGGGCGACCGCGAGGTGCGGATCACCAACCCCGACCGGGTCTACTTCCCGGAAAGCGGCATCACCAAGCTTGATCTGGTGCAGTACTACCTGAGCGTGGGCGACGGGATCGTCAACGCACTGCGCGACCGGCCGTGCATGCTGCACCGATTCCCGAAAGGCCTCGCGGGCGACAAGGTGCACCAGAAGCGGCTACCGGCCGGTGCGCCGGAGTGGGTGCCCACGGTGCGGGTGTTCTTCCCCCGCTACAACCGGCACGCCGACGAACTCTGTGTGCGGGAACTGGCCGATGTGGTGTGGGCGGTGCAGATGTCGACGGTGGAATTCCACCCTTGGAACTCCCGCCGGGCCGATACCGAATGCCCCGACGAATGGCGGATCGATCTGGATCCCATGCCGGATTGCCCCTGGTCGCGGGTGCAGCGGGTGGCCGGGGTGGTGCAGGAGGTGCTGGACGAGATCGGCGCGGTGGGCTGGCCGAAAACGTCCGGGGGCTCCGGTTTGCACGTGTATGTCCGGATCGCTCCCGAGCACGGGTTCCAGCAGGTGCGCCGGGCAGCGCTGGCCTTCGCGAAGGAGGTGGAGCGCCGCGCACCCGACGATGTGACCACCACCTGGTGGCGCCGCGACCGCGATCCCGAACTGCTGTTCATCGACTACAACCAGAACGCTCGCGACCACACCATCGCCGCCGCCTATTCGGTACGCGGCGTCCCGGCCGCCACCGTATCAACCCCGGTGACCTGGGACGAGGTACCGGATATCCATCCCCGCGATTTCACCGTCGCCACCGTCCCCGGCCGCTACCGCGAGCTGGGCGATCTGCACGCCGGTATCGACGACGCGGTCTTCGATCTCGCCCAGCTCATCGACTGGGCCGATCGCGACGAGGTCGACCTCGATGAGGACGCCGACACGTCCCCCTAGAGGGCTCGACGAATACTGCCGACCTATACCTTGACGATCTTGATCCGTGGTCCACACAGCATCGTGAGATCCTCCGGATCGGAGGTCAGGATTGTCACCGGCGGCTCGGCGGCTCGGGCGACGGCAGCCAAAGCCGCATCGATCGCATATTTGTGTCCACTCAGCGTGTTCGACCGGAGAAGTTCCGCCGCAGCATCGCTGACGGCGCGACCGACGCCGTGAACGTCGATCCGGGACAGGACCCACCTTATCCTGGCGGGATGTACACGGTCGTACTCGGCTTCCAAGCGGGTCATCGCAGTGGTGCCGACACGAATTCCTTCTTGCCGGGCGGCTTCGATCCGAATTGTCGTCGCACGATCTCCCTGATACAGCTTCGACAACCCTGCACAGTCCAACAAAAGAGTGCCAGGCATCAGACAGCAGCCCCCGCCGGCCCGTCGGCATCATGACGGAGTTCGGCCCTGGCGCAGTCGATCTCCTCCTGGCTCAACGGCTCGTTATCTTTCGTGTAGTCCTCGACAAGCTCGGAAAGCTTGTCCATCGCCACCCGCTGTTCGAGGGCGTCGGCGATATAGGCAGAAAACCCGCCGGGCCCCACCTGTGCACGCACGGTCTCGGCCAAGTCTTCGGGCAAGCTGACCGAATACTTCCTGCTCCCACTCATTCATCGATGCTACCACCGGTAGCATCGATGACTTCGAGTTCAGTTCGGCCGACTCATGTCGGGGTGGCCAGAGCGAACGGCAGGACCGCACGGGCACCGGCGCGGCGCAGAGTCCAGGCGGCGACGGTGAAGGTCCAGCCGGAGTCGGTGAGGGTGTCGACCAGCAGGATCGGGCCGTCGGCGGTGGACAGGTCCGGGATCTCCCAGGAGTCGTACAGGGCGGCGACCCGATGGGCGGAGTTGACCGCCGATACCGGTGGATGGTCGGGACGCAGATACAAGGTTCCCAGATTGCGGAGGCGGCCGATATCGGCGAGGCGTTCGGCAAGCGAAGTGGTCAGTACGGGGTGGTCCGGTGATTCCAGGGCGAGTACCGCGGTGGGCCGTACGGCCCAATCCCATTCCCGCAGCACGGGAATACACGCCTGCACCACTTCGTCGGGAACCGGCCCGTCGGGTCCGTCGAGGACGGGGCGCAGCCGCCGGCCCCAGCCCAGGGAGTTGAGACGGCCCAGGACTCGTCCGGTTTCGGCGCCTTCGGCGATCTTTCCGGACAGCGAGATACCGAGTTTGGCCATACCGGTGGGCCACTGTTTGCGGGGTGCGAGATCGAATCCGGGCCGGTCCAGCCGAGCCCGGGTCGCGGCGAGAGCCTCGGTATCGACGGTGGTGTCGCGGCGGTTGCCGGTGCAGTTGTCGCAGCGACCGCAGGCACCGGTACCCGGAGCGGCGCCGATGAGGGCCGGATCGTCGAGCTGGCGGCGCAGGAATTCCATCCGGCAACCCGCGGTCTGCTGATAGTCGAGCATGGCCTGCTGTTCGGCGGTGCGGGCGGTATCCAAGCGCTCATACCGGTCCGCATCGTAGGTCCAGGGCTGCCCGGTCGCCAGCCATCCACCGCGAACCCGGCGAACCGCGCCGTCGACATCCAGCACCTTCAGCACCATGTCCAGGCGTGAACGGTTCAACTCGACCAGAGGTTCGAGGGCCGCCGTGGACTGTGGACGTTCGCGGTCCAGCGCTTCGAGTACCGAGCGGACCACGTGTTCGCGCGGGAACGCGACCGAGGCGAAATAACTCCAGATACGGGTGTCCTCGGGACCTGGCAGCAGAACCACCTCGGCCCGTTCGGTCGCACGACCCGCACGGCCGACCTGCTGGTAGTAGGAGATCGGCGACGAGGGCGCCCCCACATGGACCACGAAACCGAGATCGGGTTTGTCGAAACCCATACCCAGCGCGGAGGTCGCAATGAGGGCCTTGACCTCGTTGTCCAGCAGCGCGGTCTCGAGCGCTTCGCGTTCGGCCGGATCGGTCTGGCCCGAATATGCGGCGACCCGGTGACCGTGGGAGTTCAGCACATCGGCCAGATCCTGCGCGCCGGCGACGGTGAGGGCGTAGATGATGCCGGAACCGGGCAGCTCGTCGAGGTGGCCGCTGAGCCAGGTGGTGCGTTCCACCGCGTCGTCGAACCGGACCACCGACAGATGCAGCGATTCGCGATCCAGGCTGCCGCGCAGGACCAGGGTGTCGGTGCCGATCTGACCGGCGACATCGGTCACCACGCGATCGTTCGCGGTGGCGGTGGTGGCCAGTACCGGCACATCGGTGCCGAGATCGGCGATCAGGGTGCGGATACGCCGGTAATCGGGCCGGAAATCGTGGCCCCAGTCGGAGACGCAGTGCGCTTCGTCGATGACCACCAGCCCGGCGTCGGCGGCCAGCCTGGGCAGGACCTGATCGCGGAAATCGGGATTGTTGAGCCGTTCGGGGCTGACCAGCAGCACATCCACCGCCCCGGAGGCGACCTGCTGGTGGATCTCGTCCCATTCGGTGACATTTCCGGAGTTGATGGTGGCCGCCACCACCCCGGCACGCCGGGCGGCCGCGACCTGGTTGCGCATGAGCGCCAGCAGCGGCGAGACGATCACCGTCGGCCCGCGTCCCTGCGTGCGCAGCAGTTTGGCGGCGATGAAATACACCGCCGATTTACCCCAGCCGGTGCGCTGCACCACCAGGGCCCGGCGTTTGTCCATTACCAGTGCTTCGATCGCGACCCACTGGTCGTCACGCAACCGCGCGGCCGGCCCGGCCAGCTCGCGTAGTAACTCTTCCGCATGTCCCCGCAACCCGTCGCCGATCGCTGCGGTCTCGTTCCGAGTGCTGCCCGGTGCCGTGGTCATACGCCCATCCTGCCGCAGCGCACCGACAGTGCCCGGCCTGCAGGGCGAACCGCCCGGTCACACCGCGGATACCCGCGGGGCCGGTTTCCACAGCGATCGTGCCCGGCTGCTGGACCGGTTCGTCGCCGACCGCGGAACCGGCGTCACCCGGCATGCCGCGCGGGGAGGCCAGGAAGATCGCGGGCCGCACTCTGTTCATCCGGCTCCATCGCCGTGACCTCCTCCGGACAGCACTGTCACCGTACCCGCCGTACCGTCGACCCGAATCCGCATACCGGTCCGCAGCTTCCGGCGGCAGCCCGGCACCTGGAATACCGCCGGCACACCGAGTTCGCGGGCGACGGTTGCCGCCGGAACGAGCGGCCCCCCGCGTTCGGACACCAGCGCCGCCGCCGTCGGCAGCGCGGCCACCCACCGCGGGTCGACACGGTCGGCGACGAGGATCCCGCCCGCCACATCGCGCGGTTCGTCCACCAGTACGGCGATACCCTCGACCACACCGGCCGCCGCCGGCGACCCGGCCAGCACATCACCGGGCACGGCCGGCGGGGCTTCGGCGAGCGGGACCCAGCCGCGCTCCCTCAGCTCCGCATCCGTGAGGCCGGGGCCGATCGTGGTGAAACGCGCCGGGGCGACCAGGTCGGCGGCGACGGTCCGGTCGACCTTGCGTGCTGTGATCCGGTCGGCCAGACCCGGCATCGGCACGCGGTCGTAGCAGTTGCGCAGCTCGTCCACTGTCAGCGAGAAGATATCGGCGGCCTCGCCGATGAGGCCACGAGCGGCAAGATCGCGCCCCATCACCCGGATCATCTTTTCGACCATCCCGAACGCGCGGGTCCGGCAGTACCTCAGTTGTTCCCGGTGCGCGGCGCAGCGGGCGGTGCGGGCGCGCACCCGGTCGTAGAGCGACCGGCGGACCCCGCCGAGGTGTGCGTCGAGATAGGCGTCCGGATCGAAGCCGGGGCCGGCGGGCGGGTTCACGAGCGATTCCGGCGCTCCCGGCAGGAAGGCTTTCGTCAGCAGGAGCAGGGCGCCGGTGAAGGTCAGCACGATCGCGTCCAGCACCAGCGTCGGCCCCCAGTGCAGTACGAGGTCCCGGTCGAGGCGCCGGAACTCGGCGTAGGCGTGTTCCCCGTGGACGTATTCCATGGTGTCGTAGCGGTCGTACAGGCGAGCGAACTCGAGGCAGAATTCCCGTGTCATCGTGTCGACGGCGAGTAGCCGGCGAAGGTAGACGATGGCGGTCCGGGCCCGTGACCACGCCCGCTGCCATCCATTCTCGAAGGCGAAGGGATGCAGGGTTTTCGCCAGATCGTCCGGGAGAGGTTCGCCCACGCCGAGTTCCGCCGCGAGCGCGAGGCGGGCCGAAGAGCTACCGGGCGCGATCCCCACCGTCCGATACCAGTGCAGCAGGTTGAGGTACCCCCGGCCGTGGAATATCCCCAGCAGATACGGTGTCCACGACTCCATGTCCCGCAGCTGCTTCTCCGGCACACCGAGCGACTGCGCGTAACCGCGGTACACCCGGCTGTAGACGTCCGCCGTCATAGTGAAGACCAGCGGTGACATCGGCCCCGGAATGCGCTCCGACTTGGTTGCGGCGGCCCATATTCGTGGCTCCCCCGGCGCCACCGGTTCGCCCGCGCCGCGGAGCGCCGCCGCGGTCATCTCCTCTCCGCGGCGCGGCAATGCCCGGGTGTGTTCGATACGCCCGGGCCGGTACCCGGACGGCCCCGGCCTGCCCACATGCCCCGGCCGATCGGGCGAATCCCCCAGGGTGGTGATGGGCCGTGCCTGTAGAAACCACAACCCGTCGGCGTCGAGCGCCCATTCGATATCTCGCGGCCCACCCAAGGCATCGGCCAGTGCCCGGCCGCGGCCGGCGAGCAGCGCGATATCCTCGTCACCGAGGACAACCTCCGACCTGCGAGGTGGCACAACCTCCACAACTTCTATCCCGGCCTTGTCCGCGGGCACGTACTCGACCTCTTTGCCGCCGATGACCCGCGTGAGGACCGTACCGGCCCGGTCCACCACCACCGTATCGGCGTCGACGGCTCCCGCAGCCAGACCGTCCCCGAGCCCGTGCACCGCATTCACCACCACCTCACCGGCGGCAGGGGCCACCGGATTCCAGGTGAACAGCACGCCACTCGCCCTGGCTGCGACGAATCGCTGCAGCAGCACAGCGATCGCGGTCACCGGCGCAAGGTTTCGAGCGAATGCGTATCGGACGGCCCGCTCGGAGAAACCGGAGATCCAGCAATCCCGTACACGATCGAATACCTCACCCGGCCCGACATTCGAGTACGAATCGAACAGACCCGCATACGAGTTCGCGTCACTGTCCACTCCCGCCACAGACGAGCGGACCGCCAGCGCACCCTCGCCCAGGCGAACGTGGGCGGCGCGCAACAACTCCCGTAACCCGATGCTCTCGATCACCGCACCGGCCGACGCGATATCGGCCCGGATCCGCCCGGCCAGCTCGAGCGCTGTATCCACATCTCGGGCGTGGGCCAGTTCGCCGATCAGATCACCCAGCCCCGCCCCGGCCGCGAACTCCGCGAATACATCCGCGCCCAGCACCAGCCACTCCGGAACCCGCGCCCCCGCCGCCCCCAGTGCATACAGCCCCCGCGCCTTACCACCACCGAGCGACGCGATATCCGCTTCGGTGTCGTCCGCCGAGAGCACCCGCAAGAACCGACCTCCAACCCCGCCTGCCGCGGCGGCACATCGTTGCCCGTTCCGCATGAGTAAACCTCAGGGACGCCTTCTTTATCGCCCGATCGGGCGTTGTGTCAGCCCCGAACCCACCGATTCGGTCCGCCGTACCCGGCCCACCATCGCCCTGCCTCTGTTCTGACCGGGCGCCTCGGTCGGTCCGGCAGCGCTCCCGTCTGCCACAGCGGTACCTCTCGGCCGGTCCGGCGGTGCCCTCGGCCCGGTCCGGCGCTATCCCTCGGCCGGTTCCTGGCAGGCCCTCATCTGTCCGGCGTGGTTTCGCCCGGCGCTCCGGCAAACCCCCGACCACCGGTACGCGCCGGCACACCGGCTACTGCCGAGGCGAGCAGTTCACGACATACCACCTTTTCGCGACCGTCGCAGAACCAGTGCGGATGGGCCCCGCCCGGCCGCACCTATTAGGCTGTGGTGGCCCGCGCAGGTATCGGTGAGGATGTGATTCCGCGTGAGTTGGAGCCTGACCCCCGACGAATTCGCGCATATATGGCGCCAAGCCGACCTCGACCGGCTCCCCTACCCGTTGCGTGTCCTCGAATCGCCGCGCACCGAACGCGACGCCCAGGCGCTCTACGCCGAACTCGTCGAGCGCCTCCCACCGGACCCCGACCGCGATGCCTGCCTGCGCATCCTGGCCGACCCGCATACCCGGGTGATCGCCATCGGCGGCGCCGCCGAACCGGGCCGGGAACTGCGCGCACTGGGTTGCGTCGTCTACGACCGCGCCGTCCTCGCGGTGCAGGAGCCGGGACGTACCGCGGAATTCGGCGGCACCATCCGGTTGTCCATCGGTCACAGTGCCAAACTCGGCGCCCGCCTGGCCGCACTGCTCCCGAAATCCCGGGCCGGCCGCCATCCCGCACGCACTGCCTCGACCGCGGCGGTGCGTGACACCGAAACCGTGGTGCAGGAGGAACGCGCCGCCGCCCCGATCCGCAAACTATTACGCGCCCCGCACACCGCCCAGGGGCATATCCGGATCGAGGCGCACCTCGACCGGCCGAAACCACCGCCCGCGGTGCACTACACCTGGCTGGACCTGGAGAACGACGGCCGCTACCTACTGAGGGCCGACGACACGGTCCACATCGTGCCCGCCTCCACCGAACAACTTGCCATGCACCTGCAGAAGCGGATCCCCGCCTGATCGCCGATCATTGCGACCCGCTGTCCGCGACCCGCGGTTGCGATTAGGCTGAGCGTGACCGACGGAGGGGTACGCCAGTCATGCAGATCGAAGACAGTCGAGCCGAGATCGTCCGGTTCCGCCAGGCAGCCCATGCGGGGACCGTCAAGTTCGAACCGGAGGCGGCGCGGCGCTGCGCCGATTTCTACGACCGGCAGGCCGATCAGCTGATCCAGCTCAGGCAGAATCTCACCGACGCCGCCGACCCCCACGGATTCGGCGGCTTGAACTCCGCCCGGCAACTCCAAGCCGGGTTCGGTCACAAAGCGCGCGATACCGCGGCCCTGCTCGACCACTACATCGAAGCCGCCTACCGCATGAAGGAAGCCTTCCTGCTCAGCGGCGGCCTGTACGAGGAAGCCGACGCCGCGAACGCCGCGGCCGTGCGCGCCGTCGAAGCGAGGATTTCCCGATGAGCGGAACCGACCCCGATTACATCAGCGCCATGGAGCATTTCGAAGCCATGCGCCACGAAGACATCTACCAGGCCACCCAGCAGATCGACGCCGGTGAGATCCTGCGCCTGTCCGGCACCTGGATGAATGCCGCCGCCACGCTGCAGAGCACGTTCCCCCTCACCCGGGCGAACGCGAACCTGGTCATGAACGAGGCGGAATGGGAAGGCGAGGCCGCCGATGCCGCACTCGCCTGCGCCCGCAGCTTCGCCGAATCCATCGAAGAACTCGCCGGGGTGGTCGGTCAGGTGGGTCTGCGCCTCGGCGCGGTGGCCGCGGCCGCGGAAGCCGTGAAGATCGCGGTGGTCCCACCCGGCGGTACCGGCCCGGTCGGCGCCCTGGCCCGCCTGCTGGAAGCGGCGAAGGTGATCGACGCGGGCATGCTGCAGGAAGTCCTGCGCCAGGAAGCGATCCTCACCATGAACATGGTCTACAAACCCGCCTACACCGCCGCCGGCAGCGGCGTCCCTGCCCTGCCCGAACCACCTCCGTTGCCCGGAGCCCTGCCCCCACTGGCCCCGCCCATCGCCACGCCACAGGTCACCTCAGCACAACCGTCGTCCACCGGAACCACACCGGACGACGTGGACCCCGGACTGCCTGATCAGCCGGGCACCATCCCCGCTCCTCCGCCCGCCGGACCGTCCCCCGCACCAGAGGCCCCGGCACCGAGCCCTGAGAGCGAGGCGCCGAGACCACAACCCACACCGGAAACCCCCGCGCCCACCGATAATCCGCCGCCCCGGTCGCCCGGTACCCCCGCACCGCCGGCTCCTCCTGCCCCGGCACAACCTCCTGCTGCCGAAGCACCTCCGGAACCAGACGAACCCGATCCGGCCCCGCCCCCGCCGCCTCCCGGCCAGCCATCATCCGGCGCCCCGCTCTCCGACCCCGAAGGCCAGCCGGGCATCACCGGCCCCATCCCGGGCGGACGAGCTCCGGACCAGCCCGGCGTAATACCGCCGCCGTAGCGCTCTATTCGGAGAATGCGACGGGCCGAAAGCGCGCGGGTCCGGTGCTCATGGCGAGCAGGAGCACTAGAACCGCAGGGGCGATCGAAGCAGCTCCTGGATTCCGGGATGGGGAGTGGTGAAGTGCACTGCGCAGCGGACTGGACCATCTCACTGTGGTCACCCACGACCGGACCATGGCCGCCGTCGCTGAACCATCGCGGCCGGGTGGGGTCACCTCTTGATCCCGACTCCACCCGTCATGAAGCGAACCCCTATGGTCGTGGCGTCGGTGACGATCTCATCCGGCCGCCACAACGGCAGTGGGACGATGCCCGGTGAGAGGATCTCCAGACCGTCGAAATACTCGGCCAGTTCCGCAGGCGTCCGCACGCGGCCCGTTCCCAGCTGCGATAGCAGCACCTGTTCGAGCTCTTCGCTTTCCCGGGAGTCGCTGAGCCGGGTGAAATTGGTGATGAAGAAGTACGAACCGGGCGGCACTGCCGCGCGCAGGGTCGCGACGATTCCTTTCGGGTCTTCCTCGTCGAGAATGTGGTGCAGGATTCCGACGAGCATCACACAGACCGGCTTGTCGAAGTCGATCAGTTCCCGCACATCCGGGTGCGCGAGAACCTCGCCGGGCGTGCGGACATCGCCGGTGACCACCCGGGTATTCGGGTTGGTCTCCAGGTGCGCCCGGCCGTAGGCGAGCACAATGGGGTCGATATCGACGTAGACGACCTTCGCCTCCGGATTCGCTTCCTGCGCAACCTCGTGCGTGTTGCGCGCCGTCGGCAGACCGGAACCGATATCGAGGAACTGGGTGATCCCTTTCTCGGTGGCGAGATGGCGCACCACCCGGTGCAGGATCGCCCGGTTGTGCAGCGCGATCTCCTTCAGTTCCGGCATGACGGCGAGACTGGCTTCCGCCACCTGGCGATCGATCCGGTGGCCGCCGCCACAGCCGTCGCAGTCGCCCTGCGGGCAGTCCGCGGCCGTTCGGCGGGCGGGCCGAAAAGATTGGAACACATAATTTTTCGTTTCGAAGACGATTCATCCCGCATTGGGGAAATCCTGCACCCAGTGGAATCCGTCGCCGTTCAACGGGAAGGAACCGGGGTCGACGGCGCTGAACTCGATTCGGGTCGGGCGGCCGTCGAGTTCACCCTCCAAGTGGAGATGTTCCGGGTCCGGGCGTACATAGGAGAACGTGGCCGGCGGCTCCTGTGTCCCTGGAGCGGTGACGATGGTGAGGGTCTGTGCGGCAGGGTCCACTTCCGCGGGAGCACCCGTCAAGCGCCCGTCCATACCCTGAACGGTCACCGCGCCCTCGACCTCGATCACGAGTCGCTGCCAGCGGGTCTCGTCGGTCAGCAGGGGCGGGACGGGTTCGCCGTCGACCCGGAACTCGGTCACCTCCCATAAACCGTAGAGTTCCGGTTTCGGGGCACCGCCGCCGAATTCCTGCCAACTGCTCCAGCCCACCCACGAAATTCCGGCGACCAGCCACATCCCGATTACCGCCTGCGCCCAGGTCGCGTACCGGTTGTACCGGGCGGTGGTGAACAGCGGCGGTTGGACCGCAGGCTCGGTGTGCCGGGCCAGGAGGAAGAAATCGGCGAACCGACGGGCCTGCGGGGCGAGCAGGACCAACGAGAAGACCAAGAGGTGGAAGGACAGGATCTTGACCGGTACGTCGAAGGTCATGTTCAGCACGAATACCTGTGCCATGCTCACCACACTCAGCATCGCACCGAGGGTCGCGGTGCGCGGCAGCAACAGGAGCACTCCGCCCGTGAGTTCGGCGACGCCGAGCAGGATTTCGTACACCGGCGAACTGCCGACCTGCAACCACAGCACCGACATCGGTGTGAGCTCGCCGTACGGGAGGAGCAGAGTCGACAGCGAGGGCGGTGGCATCTGACTCGGTATCGCTTTGGCGATACCGTAGAACAGCATCTGCCCGGCCAGACACAGCCGCAACGCGGTCAGAAACCAGGCGGCCAGACGCGGATAGGCCGGGCGGCGGTCCAGCACCGACCAGACAAGGGTCACGACGGCGGCGACGACCGCGATACAGACCAGCATCACCCAGATGGCGGCCTGGTCACCGCTGCCCGAGTTCTCCTGGAATACGGCTTCGACCCCGAATACCGTGCGGCCCACCCACTCCAGCACCGGCGCAACCTGCTGTAAAGGCCACATCGGCGCGGTATCGGGAAGCCATTCGTCCAATACCGCAACGAGGGCGAAGACGATCTGCCCGATCATCACGCAGAACAGGACCGTGTAGATCACCCCGAAGCGGAACCCCACCCGCGCGGCCCACGGCCAGCGCACGGGCGCGGCCTTTCCCGTCACGGGCGGAGCCGGATCGGCACCGGATTCGACGACCGCTGTATCGATGGCACTCACACCGCACCTCACTCTCCTGGCCCGTAGCCGGCCCACGCGATCCCACGCCCGCCGGGCATCACCTCGAACCTAGGCCACCTCGATGTCCGCACGCCTCCGTGATAACCCCCATCCGCAATCCTCCGGAAGCAGCATTTCCCCCTGGGGCCGTCCCACCGGTGCACCTATGGTGAGGAGGTGGGAGCACAACCTGACCAGAATTCCCAAGCCGCCGCGACAGCCCAGGCCGTCACGGAGGTGCTCGGTGACAACCTGGCCGGACTGTATCTCTACGGTTCGGCAGTGGCAGGCGGGCTGCGTCACGACAGCGATATCGACCTTTTCGCCGTGGTCGAGGGTTCCCTCGCTGGTGACGTCCGGAAATCCTTGGTCGATATGCTGTTACACACTTCCGGCCGGTGGCCGCGGTCCGGACCGGCTCGGCCGGTGGAACTGACCGTGGTCGTCCGCGACGAGGTGGTGCCGTGGCGTTTCCCGCCACGCTCGGATTTCGTCTACGGCGAATGGCTGCGCGCGGAGTTCGAACACGGACAGCTGCCCGCCCCCACCGAAGACCCGGACCTGACGATTCTCACCACCATGGTCCGCGATTCGTCGTCGACACTGTTCGGCCCGCCCGCCGCGCACCTCTTGGATCCGGTCCCGGCGAGCGACCTGGTCCGGGCCATCGTCGCCGGCCTACCCGAGTTGATCGCCGGTGCCCGGGGCGACGAACGCAATGTCGTGCTGACGCTCGCCCGGATGTGGGTGACGGCCGAATCTGGTGTCGTGGTGTCCAAGGCAGATGCCGCCGCAGCGCTCGTATCTCGGCTGCCCGCCGGGCACGCCGCGGTGTTGCGCCTCGCCCGGGCCGGATACCTGGGCGAAGTCGCCGACGAGTGGACCTACCGCGAGACGGAAGTGGACTCGTTCACGGCCTACGCCGAACAGCAGATCAGGGACGCATGTAAGGCAACCGGCCGGTCCGGGGTTTCTCCCCCGCACAGTGGCGGACCGGTACCCCACGCCCGGTTCACCGTGGCGCCGGCATCATCCGACAGTGACCGCGGCTCCGTGTGACGAATCGGGCCGTCTCCGGCGCATGGCCCGATTCGTCACAGACGCTCTGCTACCAAGGGATCGGTCCGCCCGCACCCACGAAAGCCCCGTTGCGGCACGGGTCGGCCGATTCCGCGGCGGAAAGGATGAGCCCCGCGGCATCGGCCGGTGTGGTCGGCGCGTCCGCTGCCGCTGGGGCGAGTTCGGTCGCGACGAAACCCGGGCAGACCGAGGTCACTCGAACCGGGGTATCGGCAAGCAGTTTCGCCAAACCCACTGTGAGGCTGTTGAGGGCCGCCTTCGATGCCTGATATCCGGGCACCACCATCGAGTAGTAGGCCGAATCCGGGTTGCGCTGTTCGGACAGCGACCCCATCTCGGTGGAGACGTTCACGATATGGCCGGCCGGAGCCCGCCGGACCAGCGGCAACAGGGCTTCGATCACATTGGCCGGGCCGAAGGTGTTGGTCATCAAGGTTTCGGTGAAGGCGCCCGGGTGCGCGAAGTTGACCGTTCCGGATGCTGTTGCCTCGGGGAGGATCCCGGCATTGTTCACCAGCACGTCGATGTGGTCGTACCGCTCGCCGAGCGATTCGGCCAGGCAGCGAGCGCTGTCGACCGAGCATACGTCCAGCAGTTCACCGTCGGCGGCGAGATCTTCGGCACGCAAGTCCCGCACCACGGCGTCCACGGCTTCGGCGCGACGGCCCGTCACCACCACCCGGTAGCCTTTGCGGGCGAATGCGGTGGCGGTCGCCCGGCCGATTCCGCGCGTCGCGCCGGTGACCACCACGATATTCTCTGCCATTTCGGTCCTTTCGCGTTTTGCTGATGTACTTCGAGCAAACGCGATTCACGACATGAACGCTGGCAGAAAATCGCCATCACGTTCGAGCGCCGATACCGCGGCGACCGCGCGAGTTCCTGATCACAGTAGAGTCGCGGTGACGAGGAACGGGATCGCGACGACCAGTGCCGAAATGGTGCCGCCGGGGTCGGCGAGGTCGGCCTGGGGCCAATGATTGCCGGTGAGCAGTTGGGCCGTCACTTGGAACGCAGTATGGAAACCCATACACGCCCACAGGCTCCCGGTGACCGCATGTATCGCACCCAGCAGCGCCGAGAATACGGCGAACAGCACGATCCGGTCGATCGAGCCCGTCGCGCCGATCAGCGTGCCCCATACGGTGAACAGCACGGTCTGCCCGCATACCGAGATGGGAGGCGACCAGCGCCCGGCGAGCGCCGTATACAGGAATCCACGGAAGTGTGCGATCCGGACGCTGTGGCCGGAAACCGCACAGACAGGATGGGGTTCGTCGTTGATCCGACGCGACCAGTGTCGTTCGCAAGGTCGTCGATGCTCGTCTCGACGGACGCGCCGGCCTCGGGTTGGGCGATGCCCTGAGCGAGGCGTGCGGCGTGGGCCGGGGAACGCATCAGGCAGAGCGTCTCGCGCAGAGAGTTGTACTCGTCCCCGGAGATCAAGGTCCGGCGCCTTGCCCTGGTCGTATGTCCAGTCGGTCGTCGGATAGCATAGTCGCGGCCGCAGTGCGGCCCGCGGCGTGGTGAGGGAACCCGGTGGGAGTCCGGGACTGGCGCGCAACGGTGACACCGTGCAGGTGAAGTCCGATCGCTCACGCGCCGCACCGACGCCGGCCTCGCGCACAGGCCCAGACGCAAGGAGTCCAGCCTCGATGCGGTCCTTTCCGCTGATCATCACCACCGTCCTGGCCGCCGCCGCACTCGCCGGCTGCTCGGCCACCGAAGCCGGAACCGCCTCGGATACCGCGACCGACGCGGCGGGCTATCCGAGGAAGATCGGCAACTGCGGGGTCGAGGTCACGGTGGATGCTCCGCCGCAGCGTGCGGTCGCACTGAATCAAGGAGCAGCGGAGATCATGCTGTCGCTCGGCCTGGCCGACCGGATGGTGGGCACCGCGACCTGGACCGATCCGGTGCGCGAGAATCTCGCCGCCGCGAACGCGAAGGTCCCCCGGCTGGCCGAGAACGCCCCCTCGTTCGAGGTGGTTCTCGATACCGAACCCGATTTCGTCGCGGCCTCCTTCGGCGGCACGCTCGGCCCCGGCGGAGTGGCCGACCGGGAGCAGTTCGCGCAGCTGGGCGTGCCGTCCTATCTGTCGCCGACCGACTGCGACGGGAAAACCGATGCCAGTGTCAATGCCGACGGCGCCCGCACCGAACCGCTGACCATGAACTCGGTCTACCAGGAGGTCCGCGACCTCGCGGCAATCTTCGATGTCGAAGATCGCGGCGAGCAGCTGGTCACCGAACTGCGCGGCCGGCACGACGCCGCGGTCGGCCGGATAGCCGCCCGGGACGTATCACTGGCGTATTGGTTCGCCGACACCTCCACGCCCTATATGGCGGGCTGCTGCGGGTCGTCCGGCATCATCACCGGAGCGGTCGGCGCGAAGAACATTTTCGACGACACCACCAACGAGTGGCCACAGGTGAGCTGGGAAACGGTCCTCGACCGCAATCCGACCGCCCTCGTCCTGGCCGATCTGAGCCGGCGCAGCCTGGCCGGCGACGCCCTCGACAGCAAGATCTCGTTCCTGGAATCGAATCCGGTCACCGCGCGACTGGATGCTGTCCGGAACAGGCGCTATATCGTCGTCAACGGTGCGGATCTGAATCCGTCGATCCGGACGGTCGACGGTATCGAGAAAGTCGCCGACGCCCTGGAACGGTGGGGCTACGGTTCGTGAGTCCGCAGACAGCGCCGGTCACGCGCGCACCCGCGACGGCCGCGCTGGTGCTGCTCGGGCTGGCGGCGCTGGCCGCCTCGATGGCGTTCACGATCACCATCGGTCCCGCGGAGCTGTCCATCGGCGATGTCTACGCCGTACTGTTCGACAAGCTCGGTGTCGGCGCCGCGGAGGTTTCGGCGATCCGAAAAGGCATCGTCTGGGAACTGCGGCTACCGCGAACACTGCTCGCCGCGATCTGCGGCGCGGGGCTGGCCGTCTGCGGGGCGATCATGCAATCGCTGCTGCGCAACCCGCTCGCGGATCCGTTCGTCCTCGGTATTTCTTCCGGCGCGTCCACCGGGGCGGTGATCGTGGCGGTGCTCGGGGTGGGTGGCGGCCTGGTATCGCTGTCCACCGGCGCGCTGGTCGGCGCGCTGGTTTCGTTCAGCCTGGTGCTGCTGTTGGCGGCGGGCGCCGGGGGCGGCGCGGCCAAGGTGGTGCTGGCGGGGGTCGCGGGCACCCAGTTGTTTTCCGCGCTCACGTCGTTCATCGTGCTGTCCTCCGCCGACGCCGAACGCACCCGCGGCATCCTGTTCTGGCTGCTGGGGTCGCTGGCGGGTGCGAGCTGGACCGATGTCACGGTCACCGCGCTGGTCTGCGCCGCCGGTTTCGTGCTGTGCTGGTGGCGGCATTCCGCGCTGGACGCGTTCACCTTCGGGTCGTCGGCCGCGGCGACGCTGGGCATCGGGGTCGGACGGACCCGGCTGCTGTTGCTCGTCGTCACCGCCCTGATGACCGCTGTGCTGGTCAGTGCGGCCGGGGCGATCGGTTTCGTCGGCCTGGTCCTCCCGCATGCCGCCCGGTTCCTGGTGGGTCCCCGGCACAGCCGGCTGCTACCGGTCTGTGCGGTTCTGGGCGCGGTGCTACTGGTCTGGGTCGACGCGCTGGCGAGGACCGTTTTCGCACCACAGGAGGTGCCGGTAGGGGTGGTCACCGCATTGATCGGCGTGCCCGCGTTCGCGCTGCTGCTGTTCCGCACCCGAAGTACCGAATGACCCTGCCACAACATCCGGCCGCTCGGCGAACCGCAGGACGCAGGTGAACAGATGACACTGAACGGCACAGACCTGTCGTGGACCCGCGGCGGCAACCTGGTCGTCGACGATATCGATATCCGGCCGCGTCCCGGGCAGACCGTGGGGTTGCTCGGGCCGAACGGGTCCGGTAAGTCCTCGCTGCTGCGGTTGCTCGCGGGCGTCTCGCGACCCGATCGCGGCACCGTCACCCTCGACGGCACTCCCCTGCACCGCCTCGGGCGGCGCCCGCTGGCCCGCAGGGTCGCGATGGTCGGCCAGCATGCCCATACCGAGGTCGATATCACCGTGCGCGATGTCGTACGTCTGGGTCGTATCCCGCACCGGGACCTGTTCGGCACCGATCCCCGGGAGGACGAGTCGATCGACAAGGCATTGCACGCCACCGGTCTCGCGGCACACGCGCACCGCATCTGGCGCACTCTCTCCGGCGGCGAGCGCCAGCGCGCCCAGATCGCGCGCGCCCTGGCGCAGGAGCCCAGCGAACTACTGCTCGACGAGCCCACCAACCACCTGGATATCGCCCACCAGCTCGAGATCCTGGAGCTGATCACCGAACTGCCCATCACCACCGTGGTCGCCCTGCACGATCTGAACCTCGCGGCGATGTTCTGCGACTACGTGCTGGTGCTCGACCGCGGCCGGGTCGCCGCCCACGGACCGCCTGCCGAAACCCTGACCGAAAGCCTGGTCCACGACGTCTACGGTGTTCGCGCCACCGTCACGATCGACGACGGCGTTCCCGTGATCCGGTATCGCCGCCCGGGGGCCGTACCGCAACCTGTCGACCGGTAAGACACCCGCCGTGAGCCAGGCGCAGATATCGATGATCATGCGGCCCACAATCCGTTCGCGGCCGGCGCGCACCGTGGGCGGGACGGCCGACAGATGTTCGTGGATCTGCGCAATCACGCGGTCGTCGACTCGTCGGCACGGGCGGATTCGGTGAGCATGGCGGCGGTGGACGGTGTGATGGCCAGTTGACGTTGTAATCGCGCCCGCAAGTCGGGGTGGGCAAGGATCCGATATGGCCGGTCACCGGCAGGATCAGGCATTGCAGATATTCCGTGAGACCGGGGTCGGCCGGGAGCCGGGCGATCAGATCGGCACGGATGTGGCGTACCGGTTCGCGATAACGGTCCACCAGTTCGCGCAGGAGTTCGTCGCGTCCCCCAGCAGCAAGTGGTGCAGACGGTATGCGGGCAGGTCGCCGCAGGTCAGCAGACACCGATGGAAACCGGGAACATCACGGCACTGGCCGATACCGACAGCATGGGGACGGTGAGCATGTATCTGGCCATGGGGTGGATCATGGCCGGTTTCATGGTCATCATCGTCGGCTCTACGGCGGCACCGATGGTGATGGGCCTGCCTACCCTGCTGCCGCTCCTGGGCGGTTGGTCCTCGGCGATGTCGGCGGTCGTCTGGTTGATCGCGGGCCCGCTCGTCGGCGCCGTACACGGGCACTTCCTGCCGCTGTTCGGGGTGGGTGCGGTGGCGATATGCAGTACAGCCCTGTTCACCACGATCTTCGTGCGACTCCTCGGCATGCTGGCCGTACTTCCGGTGATCGCGGTCCTGATGTTCCTCGGTGTGCCCGCATCCAACGGCGCCATGTCGATCTATATGGAACCGGAGATGTTCCGGGTCCTGCACGAAGTGCTGCCGACGCCGGCGGCGGTGGAATCGGTGCGCTCGATCCTGTACTTCGATGCGGATACGGTCGGCACCCATCTGACGACATTCGCGGTATGGGGCGTGATTTCGCTGGTAGTCGTGATACTGATCGACCGGTCGCGGCCGCGCCGACCGGACGCCGCGCTTCCCGTAGGCACCGAAAACTGAATCGGTAGAACGCATCCGATACGTTCGGCTCGCGGCGCCACCCGGCGCCGCGAGCGGGACGGTCGAGTGCACAATCGGGCCGCGATGGCGCACTGACGCCACCCCGGGCGCGCGAACGGGAGTTGCCCGGCGATTGCCGATATCATCACAGGCACCCGAAGCAACCCTGGAGTACAGGTAGTACCGATGACATCCCAGCCGAGCACGCTGTCCGCCGAACCGCCTGAAGCCGAGGCGGGTCCGGGTGTGCAGGCCGGTCCGCCCCGGATACAGCCGGGCGGCTTCTTCCCGCCGCCGCGCGAGCTACGCGGCAACCTCAACGGCTGGACCTATCCGGCTGTGTTCCTGGTGGCGATTCTCGCCACCTTCCTAGCTGCCCAGGCGGCCCTGTCCCTCGACTCCGGTGAACCGCTGCTCACCGCGCTGCATATCGCGGCCACCGTCTGGGTGGCCTCGTTCCTGCCGATGATCTCCGCGACCTCGCGGGGCCGGTCGCGGATCAGGGTCGACGGCGCCCGGTTCGCCAGCGATCGCGGCGCACTGGTGGTGCGCCGCTCGCTCGGCTACGAGATCGCGCTGGTGATCTGCTTCCTGAGCCCGGCGGCACTCTGCGCGAACTACGGGATCGGAGTACTGACCGGCAACCTCACCCTGCGTTTGCCGATTCCGCCGTGGCTCGCGATCACGGTCGCGGCCGTACTGCTCGGATACCTCGCGGTCTACGCGCGCCGCCCGGAGATCCGCCGCCTGGTGCTCACCCCGATGCATATCGTGGTACCCACCAAGACCTCCATCGGGAACCGGGTGAGCTGGACCGCTGTGGAACGGGTCGCCGTGCAGTCGCGCAACAATTCCAAGGGCACCATCCGCATCGAATCCCCCGGTCGCCGACCCGGTCGCACGAGCATCAAACGGATACACGCGGAAAAGCTCTCGATCGGGGCCGCGGGAACATACTGGCTGATCCGCTACTACCACGAACATCCCGAGGCGCGCGCTGAACTATCCGACGACCGCGCCGTCGAGCGGTTGCGTAACTACGGGGTCGTGGATCCTTTCTCCGGGTGAGCCCGCCGACCCGTCCGGACCACTCCCGCTGAGGTGCTGTCGGACCGGGGCCCGGCAACACGGTCGAACCCGTGGCCATCGCCGGGCCCACAGATCCCCGCCGTAACGAAGCTCTTACACGGGTGGAGGCCGCGAACATGGGCCGCTGGTACGTCGACCCCGCGTCCGCGCGCTCGCCCCGGTCTGCCGAGTCGGCGGTGCGCCGCGCCTGCCAACCCGCGGTGACCGTCCGCGAATACGTCCCACCCCGAGGCGCAGATTAGGCTCCGGGAATGGTCCGGGTGCGGCAGATGCACGAATGGGTGGTGTCCGAGGAAGAGGCCGTCGCCATACAGCAGCGACTCCGGTCGCAGGTTGTGGTGGGCGACGACCACGGGCCGGTACGGCGGGTGGCCGGACTGGATGTGGCCTATCGGAACCCGGATATCGCTATCGGAGTGGTGACGGTACTGGACGCCGGATCACTGACGGTGCTCGACCAAGCCGTGGTGCGGGAACGGATCGACTTCCCCTATATATCCGGTCTTTTCGCCTTCCGTGAGGTCCCCGCACTCTCCGGGGCGCTGGAGAAGCTGACCGTCGAACCCGATGTGCTCGTGTGCGACGGTCACGGGCTGGCTCACCCCCGTCGCTTCGGTTTGGCCGCGCACCTCGGCGTCCTCACCGGCCTGCCGAGTATCGGCGTAGCGAAGAACTCCTACGGCGAGGCGGGCGCACCCGGGCCCGATCGCGGCGACTGGAGCCCGGTCGGCGCCGATGGCGAGATCGTCGGCCGCGTCCTGCGCACGCAACACGGGATCAAACCGGTCTACGTCTCGGTGGGCCACCGCTTCACCCTCGACTCGGCCTGCGAACTGGTGCTACGCCTGGCGCCCCGCTACCGGCTACCGGAAACCACCCGCGCCGCCGACCATCTGGGCCGCATTTCCTGAGCCGGGCCACCGGCCGACCGCACCGGCCGGGACCGTCAGACCTTCACGAGGTCGTCGGCGTGGATCACCGGGCGCTGCATACTGTCCGGTAGTTCCCGGGTGGACCGCCCCAGCATCGTAGAAAGTTCGGCCGCATCGTATTCCACCACGCCACGGGCCACGATCGCGCGGTCCGGGCCGACCAGATCCACCACATCGCCGCCGTGGAAACGCCCGCGTACGCCGACGATCCCCGCCGCGAGCAGCGACCGCCGGGCCTGCGCCACCGCGGTGACGGCCCCGGCGTCGATGAGAATGGCACCGCGACTGTCGGCGGCATGCCGGACCCAGAACCTGCGGGCCGACAAACGCACCGGACGGGCCGCGAAAGCCGTACCGACGGTGCCCGTTCCGAGTGCACTCGTCGCATCGGCCGCGGCCGCCAGCAGCACCGGCACACCCGCATCGGCGGCCAGCCGGGCGGCCGACAGTTTCGAGGCCATGCCACCGGTTCCGAGCACACCGCCGCTCCCGGCGATCACACCGTCGAGATCGGCGCTGCTGCGCACCTCGGCGATGAAATTCGCGTCGCCCTTGCGCGGATCTCCGTCGTAGAGGCCCGCCACATCGGAGAGCAGGAACAATGCGTCGGCGCCCACGAGATGGGCGACCAGCGCGGCGAGGCGGTCGTTGTCACCGAACCGGATCTCCTCCGTGGCGACCGTATCGTTCTCGTTCACCACCGCGACCGCCCCGAGCGACCGCAACCGGTCCAAGGTGCGCTGGGCATTACGGTGGTGCTCGCGCCGGGCGAAATCGTCGGCGCTGAGCAGCACCTGGCCCACCGTGCGGTCGTACCGGGCGAACGAGGTCCCCCACGCATGCGCGAGCGCCAGCTGACCGACACTGGCCGCGGCCTGTTTGGTCGCGAGATCGCGCGGCCGCCGGGTGAGCCCCAGCGGCGCCAGCCCGGCGCCGATCGCGCCCGACGACACCACCACCACATCGGAACCGGCCCGCATCCGCGCCTCGATGGCATCCGCGAGCCGATCCAGCCGATCGTTGTCCAAACCCCCGTGCAGGCTGGTGAGCGCGGACGAACCGATCTTCACCACGACCCGCCGCGCCCCGGCTATCGCCTGCCGGGCATCACTGAGCTCTAGCGGCAACTGGGTCACGGCCGTGCCCCTGCTCCGCGGTTCCCCAGGTTCACCTGCCTACTCCCTGTCTTCTTCGTCGACGAGTCCACGCCGCACCCGTGAGGCGTGCTTACGTTCGGCCGCACCGACCCGGTCGGTCTGTTCGAGCCGGACATCGGTGCCGCGGCCGGTGGGAACGATATCGGCGCCGGCCGCGATCTGCGGTTCCCAGTCGAAGGTCACATCGCCGATCGTCACGGGCGCACCCGGTTCGGCGCCGAGCCGCACCAGTTCGTCCTCCACACCGAGCCGGGCCAGCCGGTCGGCCAGGTAGCCGACGGCTTCGTCGTTGTCGAACTGCGTCTGGCGGACCCAGCGTTCGGGCCGGGTACCGCGGACCACGAAACCACCCGGTTCCTCCGGGTCGGGTATCACCGAGAAGCCCGAATCGTCCACCGCGATCGGGCGGATCACCGGCCGTTTCGGTTCCGCCTTGGGATGCGCTTCGCGGTACTGCTGCACCAGTTCGGCGAGGGCGAAGGTCAGCGGCCGCAAACCGGCGTGGCTGACCGCGGAGATCCGGTAGACGGGCCAGCCGCGCTCGCGCAACTCCGGCGTCACCAGATCGGCAAGGTCTTCGGCATCGGGCACATCGGCCTTGTTCAGGATCACCACCCGCGGCCGGTCGGCCAGATCACCGAGGCTCGCGTCGCCGCGCAGCGCCGGTTTGTAGGCGGCGAGTTCGGCCTCGAGCGCATCGATATCGGAGATGGGGTCGCGGCCCGGTTCCAGGGTCGCCAGATCCACGACATGGGCGAGGACCGCGCAGCGCTCCAGGTGACGCAGGAAGTCCAGGCCCAGCCCGCGGCCGTCACTCGCACCGGGAATCAGGCCGGGAACGTCGGCGATGGTGAAGGTGGTGTCACCGGCGTTCACCACGCCCAGGTTCGGGACCAGCGTGGTGAACGGATAGTCGGCGATCTTCGGTTTCGCCGCCGAGAGCACCGAAACCAGCGACGACTTACCGGCCGACGGGAACCCGACCAGCCCCACATCGGCGACGGATTTGAGTTCCAGCACCACATCGCGGACCTCGCCCTCCTCGCCGAGAAGCGCGAAACCGGGAGCCTTACGCGCCCGGGACACCAGTGCCGCGTTCCCCAGCCCGCCGCGACCGCCCTTCGCGATCACGAACCGGTTGCCGGCACCGACCAGATCCATCAGGACCTCACCGTCGGAATCCAGGACGACGGTTCCGTCCGGAACCTTCAACAGCAGCTCGGACCCCTTTTTCCCGTCCCGGTTCCCACCCTCACCCGGTTTACCGTTACCGGCCTTCGCATGCGGGTGGAAGTGGAAATCCAGCAGGGTGTGCACATTGGCGTCGACCTCGAGTACCACATCCCCACCGTTACCGCCGTTGCCGCCGTCGGGCCCGCCGAGGGGTTTGAACTTCTCCCGGTGCACCGACGCACAACCATGGCCGCCTTTACCGGCGCTGACATGAAGAACGACGCGGTCGATGAACTTGGCCATGGCCGGATCATCCTCCTCGGGAACTGGAAGGTCGGGAAGGCGCGGCATCCGATACCGGGACCGCGGGAAAGCTACGGCGAACCGTAGAAACGCGAAAAGCGGGTCGAGGGTGAATCACCCTGACCCGCTCGCTGTGGTGGAGTCGTCAGCCGGTCAGGCTTCGACCGGCTCCGGGACCACGATGTTGACGGTCTTGCGACCACGCTTGCTGCCGAACGTCACGGCACCGGCTTCCAGCGCGAACAGGGTGTCGTCCCCGCCGCGGCCGACGTTGACGCCGGGATGGAAGTGGGTGCCACGCTGCCGCACCAAGATCTCGCCGGCCTTGACGGTCTGCCCGCCGAAGCGCTTCACGCCGAGCCGCTTGGAATTGGAATCGCGGCCGTTCCGGGAGCTGGATGCACCCTTCTTATGTGCCATTGCTGATACTCCTTCAGCGCGGGACGAAAGCCCTGCGAGTGGTTACTTGATGCCGGTGACCTTCAGGACCGTCAGCGGCTGACGGTGACCCTGGCGCTTGTGGTAGCCGGTCTTGTTCTTGAACTTGTGAATGCGGATCTTCGGGCCCTTGGTCTGCTCGACCACCTCGGCCGATACCGAAACCTTCGCGAGCTTGTCGGCTGCGGTGGTCAGTTCGGCGCCATCGACGAGGAGCACCGGCGACAGTGCCACGGAGGTGCCCGGTGCACCCTCGATCTTCTCGACCTTCACCAGGTCACCGACCGCGACCTTGTACTGCTTTCCGCCGGTCTTGACGATCGCGTACGTTGCCATCGGTCGGCTGCCCTTCTTCCTATAGTGCTCGGCACTCGTTCGCACGGTTGTCTCTCGGAGTGCACCGGGATCCACCGCACGACTGGTCTGGTAATCGTCGCCGCCTCGGTATCTGGTGGCTCTCGGTATCGGGAACCGGCCACGGAACAGCTCATGCTGTCACCGGGCAGCGAGTGCCAAGGTTACCCGATGCCGGTTCCCGCGACCAAACCGGTCCCCTCGCGGCACCCGATCGCCGGCCACTGCGCCCGGTTCACGCACCCCGTACGAGACGTCCCGCGCACAGCGAAGTGCCCGATCCGAAAGCCGGACCGGGCACATTCACCTCGACTCAGTTGTCTTCGTCGACCGGTGGTCCTGCCGGGCGCCCGGCCGCACGGCGCCGTGTCCGGCGGACCGGCACTTCGGCCGCCACGGGCTCGGCCGCGAGGTCGGCGGCCGGCGCTGCCGGCGGCTCCTCGGCGGGCAGCACGAAGACCGCGGCCGCGGCGTCGACTGCCGGTGCGGACGTGGACCTGGCGACGCGACGCCGCCGGGTACGGGACTCGGCAGTGCCGTCCTCGACCGATGCTGCGGCAACCGGAGGCTCTTCCGGGGTCTCCGTTGTGGTGCCTGTCGCCGCCGGCGCAGTGGTGCCGTTTGCCGCGGCAGTGGTGCCGTTCGGCGCGGTAGCGGTTTCCGGGGCACCGTTCGAGATGGACCCGGTCACCGGGGTGCCGGTCTCGTGTTCGGTGCCGGTGACCACAGCGGCGGAGGTGTCCGGCACGGTCGTGGCACCGGGAGCAACGCCCAGTGTCTCCGGTTCGTTACCGGTTGCGACATCGGCGTCCGCGTCGGCAGTCGACGCGATGCTCTCCGAAGCCGCGGCCGCCGCGCTTGCGGCGGTCGTGTCCGCAGCCGTCACCGGCGCTGCGGTATCGGCATCCACTCCGTCGGCGTCCGCTGTCGTTTCCGCGGCGACTCCAGCCGATTCCGCAGCAGCTCCGGTCGTATCGACTCCGGCCGTATCGACCGTGGCTTCGGCGGGACCAGCGGCATCGGCTTCGGAGACCACGTGCGCTGCGCTGCCGTTCGCCTCTGCAGCAGGACGATCCCCGGACGATGCCGCACCGGCGGAGCGCCGGACCCGGGTACGCCGCCGCCGCGGTTCCGCGGCACCGGTCCGGTCCGCGGCGGCGCCGGCCCGGGCTGCCGGCTCCGCGCCGGTTTCCTCCCCGGCCCGGTCGGCGGCCTCTCCGGTCGCGATCTGATCCGCGGCTGTGGCCGCCTCGTCCGCCGAGTCCTCCGATTGGTGCGCGGCCATGGCCAGCGCCACCGGATGCGCCCGTTTGGCTGCCGCTTCCTCTTCCGAGATTTCGGGCACCGGCGCCGGCGCGGCCGCAGCGGGCGCGGCCTTGTCGCGATTGCGGCGCCGCCGCGAACCCGATTCGCGACCGCGACCCGAGCTCTCGTCACCGCCGCCGATTTCCACCGGGTAGCTGTGCACGAGGATGCCGCGGCCGTGGCAGTGCTCGCAGGTGGTGGAGAAGGCCTCCACCAGGCCCGTGCCGAGCTTCTTACGGGTCATCTGCACCAGGCCGAGCGAGGTGACCTCGGAGACCTGGTGGCGGGTGCGGTCGCGGCCCAGCGCCTCGGTAAGTCGGCGCAGCACCAGGTCGCGGTTGGATTCGAGGACCATATCGATGAAATCGACCACGATCATGCCGCCGATATCGCGCAACCGCATCTGCCGCACGATCTCCTCGGCGGCTTCGAGGTTGTTGCGGGTGACGGTTTCCTCGAGGTTGCCGCCGCCGGACCCGGTGAACTTACCGGTGTTCACATCGACCACTGTCATGGCCTCGGTGCGATCGATCACCAGGGTGCCGCCGGACGGCAGCCAGACCTTGCGGTCCAGCGCCTTGGCCAGCTGTTCGTCGATCCGGTAGGCCTCGAAAACATCGACCCCGTTGTTCTCGTGCCGGGAAACCCGCGTGAGCAGGTCCGGAGCGACCGTGCCGATATATTTCTCGACCGTGTTCCAGGAGCGTTCGCCCTCGATCACCAGTTTCGAGAAATCCTCGTTGAACAGGTCGCGGACCACCTTCACCAGCAGGTCCGGCTCTTCGTAGAGAGTTTTCGGGGCATGGGATTCGCCCTCGGCGGCCGCGGAGACCTTACGCCACGTGGCTTGCAACCGCTCCACATCGCGCGTCAGTTCCGCCTCACTGACTCCTTCGGAGGCGGTGCGGATGATCACCCCGGCATCGGTGGGCACGATCTCGCGCAGGATCTCCTTGAGACGTTTGCGCTCGGTATCAGGCAGTTTGCGGCTGATACCGGTGGAGGTGCCGCCCGGCACGTACACCAGGAAACGGCCGGCGAGGCTGATCTGGGTGGTCAAGCGGGCACCCTTGTGCCCGACCGGATCCTTGCTGACCTGCACCAGCACCTGATCACCGGGTTTGAGCGCCTGCTCGATCTTGCGTTCCCTGCCGCCGAGTCCGGCGGCCTCCCAATTCACTTCACCGGCGTAGAGCACACCGTTGCGGCCGCGGCCGATATCGACAAATGCGGCCTCCATGCTCGGCAGCACGTTCTGCACCTTGCCCAGGTAGACATTGCCCACCATGGACGCCGATCCGGTGCTGGTGACGAAATGCTCGACCAGGATATTGTCCTCGAGTACCGCGACCTGGGTCGCCGACGGATGGCCGGGGAACTCCTTCTCCCGGACCACCATCACCCGGTCGACCGATTCGCGCCGCGCCAGGAATTCCGATTCGGTGAGAATCGGCGGCCGGCGCCGACCGGCCTCGCGGCCGTCCCGCCGGCGCTGCCGTTTGGCCTCGAGCCGGGTGGAGCCGCTGATGCCCTGGACCTCGTCCGCGGTCGTGCGGGCCCGGGTCTTGTTCCGCGGCTCGCGTTCGTGAACCACCGTATTGGGTGGATCGTCCTCGGCGGATTCGGCCGTCTCACCCGATTCACCGGATACCTTCCGGCGGCGTCGCCGCCGGCGGCGACGGCTCGAACCACCCTCGGATTCCTCGCCGGTATCGCCGGTTTCCTGGTCGTCGGTATCCTCGCCGGCCGCGGAACGGTCCTCGGTTTCGGTGGCAGTTTCGGCCGATTCGGCTGATTCGCCCTCGTCGGCATCGCCGTCGCCGTCGCCGTCGGACTGCTGTTCCCCGCGACCCCGGCCGCGGCCCCGGCGGCCCCGGCGACGGCGGCGCGGCTGATCGTCGGAATCGCCGCCCTGGTCGGACTGGTCGTCACCGGTTTCGGTATCCGCGTCACTGTCCGCGGCCGGCTCCGGCTCGGTCTGCCGTTCCGTCTTCGGCTCGGCTTTCGACTCGTTCTGCCGTTCCGCCTGTTCTGCCTGTTGTTCGGCCTTGCGGCGACGGCGCAGATCCTCGGCGGCAGCCGCGTCCGGGGAGAGGAACAGCGGGGCCGCGACGACCGCACTTTCGAAAACGACCGGTTCGGCGGCGGCGGGTTCCTCACGGACCGGGCTCGCGAACAGATTCGCTGCCGCGGTGAACGCGGGCGGCGGCGTAGCCGGGGAGAGCGGTGCACTCGTGGAGACCGTGGCCGAGACGGAGACCGCCGCGGGCCCGGCCGGCTCTGCGGAATCCTCGGTATCGGCGGCCGCAGCGTGTTGCGCGCCCTCCTCGCCGTGCGCCGATTCCGCAGTTTCGGCCTTCTCGCCGGGCGCGGTTGTTCCAGCTGCTTCCGCGGGCAGGGCGGCGAGACCGGCCCCGGTCGTCTGTGTTCCGCCGGAGTCGCCGGCCCGGGCGGCTTCGGCGGTGAGCGCCGTTTCGCCGGTCGCCGGCACACCGCCCGGTACCGCGGATTCCCCGGCGGAATCGGCAGGAGCCGATTCGGTTGCGCTCTGTTCCCCGGCGGCGGCAGAGGCCGCCGTGCCGGAGGTGGCCGCGGGGTCCGGTGCAAGACCTGTACCGGCGGGCATCATATCGGGTGCGGGCGGCTCTTCCGGTTCCCATACCGCCGCACCCGCGGCCACGGTTTCGGTGTCGAAGCCAGGAATTTGCCCGGCTCCACCACTGGGCGCCGGGGCCTGATCCGCCCCGGTGGATCGGTCTGCCTCGGCGGCACCGAGTGCCTCGTTCGCTGTCGCCGACCGACCGGCCGCGCCCGTTTCCGGGACGGCAGCGGCCGGCTCGAACAGGCCCGGTTCGGCGGGAGTCAGGTTGGGAGTGGTCAACGATTCGCGGACCGATTCCGCGACGGCCCGGTCCACACTCGACTGCGGGCTGCGGACCTCGGTCCCCAGTTCGCTGAGTTTGGCCAGGATACGTTTGCTGGTCACGCCCAAGCGCTTGGCAAGGGCGTGCACTCGGATTCGCTCCGGCAAGTGATCGTCGTCCTGTGATGTTGTGTCCAGCGGCTCTTGATCGGCCACGAAGTCTCCTCGGGCCCCCGGGCGCGTTCCTCTACGAGTGACGCGGCCGTCGCGGGGACGCTTTCCGTCCGCCTCGCGCGGTTGGCGCAAGGTCAATGGTCTCGCCCCGCGTGCCCGGTTATCTCCACTATCGAACGTCGGTCGGGCTAACTGGCCACGCGGCGCCTGGCATCTGGCTGAACGCCGCGGTCCGAGCACTCGTCCAGCGCGCCGGGCAGACGCAGCCGAGATCTCCGGCTTCTACGTCCGCGGCAGCGATGGCGGCATCGTTCCGCAGTGTGTCATCCGGTCGCACCCGGTGTCGGGCGCAACCAAGTACCAGTATCCCACACCGTGCGCCAGGTGTTCGCCATGGCGCTGCGCGAGGCACTCGCACGGATCCGGAAAACCCGTTACCGGGCAGTGTTCAGAGCGGGAATTCGGGGAACCAGAGGGAGATCTCGCGTTTGGCCGACTCGGGCGAGTCCGATCCGTGCACCAGGTTCGACTGGGTCTCGAGACCCAGATCACCGCGAATGCTGCCGGGTGCGGCTTTCTCGACCGGATCGGTGCCCCCGGCCAGCTGCCGGAAGGCGGCGATGGCACGCGGCCCCTCCAGCACGGCCGCAACCACCGGGCCCGAGGTGATGAATTGGATCAGTGAACCGAAAAACGGCTTATCGGCATGCTCAGCGTAGTGCTCGCCGGCAAGTTCCTCGCTCACCTGCTTGAGCTCGAGGGCGGCGATCTTCAGGCCCTTGCGCTCGACCCGGTTCAGCACCTCGCCGACACAACCGCGCGCCACGCCGTCCGGTTTGATCAGAATCAATGTCTGCTCTGTCACGCGGCCAGCCTAATGGGCGTGATCGAGCAGGTCTCAACCGCAGTCCGCACACGGCCGAAGGTGCCTCTCGCAGGAGTACGGGCTAGGAGCTTCCGCCCATCCGCTGGCTGGGCAGCGTCCCCGCCTCCATCCGGCGTTTGACATCGGACCGCAGCACCAGGATGAACCCCCACACGACGAGGAAGACGATGCCGATGATCGCGATGGAGATATGGAAGATGCCACCGATCAGCACCAGCGCCTGCAAGCCCAGATTGAACGGAATAGCCCAGGACCGCCGCTGCAGACCCGCCCCGGCGACCATGATCAGGGCGAGTACCACCAGATAGGTCCCCGAAACCCAGGTGATACCCCCGGCGATATCGGCGACCACCGGCAGGGCGAGCAGCACCGTGATCGCCTCGAGCACCAGCACCCCCGCCATCACCCCGCGCAGCCCCTTCCAGGGATCGGGCGGGGCAGGAACCGGCTCGGCCGCCTTGGGTTCGCTCTCATTCATCATGTGTCCTTATCGTTGGCGCGGCGGCGGGGATGCCGATCGGCACCACCTCCGGCAGCGCGGCGTTGCCTCACGCCGGTTCCTTGCCGAACAGCGCCCGTGCGGCGCCGGCGGTGACGACCGAACCCGTGACCACGACGCCCGCGCCGGACACCATCTCCCCGCCCTCCCCGACTTCCTCGGCGAGGGCGACAGCGGTTTCCAGCGCATCGGGCAGGCTCTGCGCGGTCACCACACGTTCGTCTCCGAAGCGCTGCACAGCCAGATCGGCCAGCCGATCGACCGGCAGGGCACGGGGCGACCCGTTGGTGGTGACGACTATCTCCTCGAAAACGGGTTCGAGCGCGGCGAGGATACCGGCCGCGTCCTTGTCGCCCAGAACCGCCACGACCCCGACCAGTTTGCGGAAATCGAACTCCGCGGTGAGTGTGGCCGCCAGCGCGGCCGCACCGGCCGGGTTGTGCGCGGCGTCGATGAACAGGGTGGGTGCGTTGCGCATCCGCTCCAGCCGGCCGGGGCTGGTGGCCGCGGCGAAGCCCGCACGGATCGCCTCGATATCGAGCTGGCGTTGCGATCCCGCCCCGAAGAACGCCTCCACCGCGGCCAGCGCGAGGGCGGCGTTATGGGCTTGATGTTCGCCGTGCAGCGGCAGGAAGATCTCGTCGTATACGCCGCCGAGTCCCTGGAGTTCGAGTTGCTGGCCGCCGATGGCGACCCGGCGGCTCAATACCTGGAATTCGGCGCCGGCCCGCGCGACCGCCGCGTCCACCTCGACGGCGCGGCGCAGCAGGACATCCATGGCTTCCGGTTCCTGTTCGGCGATGATCGCGACATTGTCGACCGGGACCAGGGATTCGGGGGCGGGTTTGATGATCCCGGCCTTCTCCTTGGCAATGGCGGTCAGATCGGGGCCCAGGTAATCGGTGTGGTCGAGGCCGATGGGGGTGATCACCGCGACCTGGCCGTCGATCACATTGGTGGCGTCCCAGCTACCGCCCATCCCGGTTTCCACCACGGCCACATCGACCGGGGCTTCGGCGAACGCCGCGTAGGCCATGGCGGTGAGCACTTCGAATTTGCTCATCGGCGGGCCACCCGCAGCGGTGGACTGCGCATCGATCATCTCGATATAGGGCTGCAGTTCGCGATACAGCTCCACGTACTGCGCCGGGGATATCGGCCGGTTGTCGATTCCGATCCGTTCGGTGGCCAGCTGAAGATGCGGACTGGTGAGCCGGCCGGTGCGCCGGTGCAGTGCGGTGAGCAGCGAATCGATCATCCGGGTCACCGAGGTTTTCCCGTTGGTGCCGGCGATATGGATCGACGGGTACCCGCGCTGCGGTGATCCCAGCACATCCATCAGCGCCGAGATCCGGGTGAGCGACGGTTCGATCTTGGTTTCCGGCCAGCGCCGGTCCAGTTCGGCCTCGACCAGCGCCATCTCCGCGAGTTCTACCGGCGACGGACCGGTACCGAGCTGAGCGCCACCGTGCTGCGGCTCCGGTTCCGGGTTCGGTTCGTGGTCGTTCACTTGCCGCTCAGCTCGGACAGCCGGGCCCCGATACGGTCCACCTCGGCCGCGGCGATATCGCGTCGCGACCGGATCTTGTCCACCACCTGCTCCGGTGCCTTGGCCAAGAAAGCGTCGTTACCGAGTTTGGCCTCGGTGCCGGCGAGCTCCTTCTGCGCGGCGGCCAGATCCTTCTCGAGGCGGCGCCGCTCGGCCACCAGGTCCACACTGCCGGAGGTGTCCACCTCGACGGTGACCGTGGTGGCGCTCAGCCGCACCTCCACCGACGCGGTGGCGGCGAAGTCCGCGCCCGGTTCGGTGAGCCGGCCCAGGTTCGCGACTTCAGGATGCAGCCGGTCCAGCCCGGCGGTGTCCAGACCCAGCACCCGCGCGGCGACCTTCTGCTTATCGTTGAGCCCCTGATCGCTGCGGAACCGGCGGATCTCGGTGACCAGCCGCTGCAGATCGGCGATCCGCTGCGCGGACCCGGTATCGGCGGGGACGCCCGTCGGCCGCGGCCACTGCGCGATCACCACCGATTCGCCGCCGGTGAGTGCCTGCCACAGTGTTTCGGTGACGAACGGGATCACGGGGTGCAGCAGCCGTAGCACCGAATCCAGGACAGTGCCGAGCACCACACGGGTGGATTCGGCGCGTGCCTCGCTCTCGGTGAACTGGACCTTGGACAATTCCAGGTACCAATCGCAGAGTTCGTCCCAGGCGAAGTGGTAGAGCGCCTCGCAGGCCTTACCGAATTCGTAGGCGTCGAACGCGGCGTCGACCTCGACGAGCACGGCGTCGAGCCGGTCGATGATCCAGCGGTCGGCGTCGGTGAGCGAATCGCGAGCCGGGAGGTCGCCGGTGCGAGCGCCATTCATCAGCGCGAACTTGGTGGCGTTGAACAGTTTGGTGACAAAACTGCGCGAGGCCAGCGCATGCGGTTCGCCGACCGACAGGTCGCCGCCCGGCTGGGCGCCGCGGGCCAGGGTGAACCGCAGGGCATCGGCGCCGTAGTCGCGGATCCAGTCCAGCGGGTCGATCCCGTTACCGCGCGATTTCGACATCTTCTTGCCGTACTGGTCGCGGATCAGGCCGTGCAGGAACACATCCTTGAACGGCACCTGATATTCCGGGCCCTTGCCGGCGGTGATCGCGGCATCGTCGGATACGAAGGTGCCGAACATCATCATCCGGGCCACCCAGAAGAACAGGATGTCGTAGCCGGTGACGAGCACACTGGTCGGATAGAACTTCGCCAGTTCCGGGGTGGCGGCCGGCCAGCCCATGGTGGAGAAGGGCCACAGACCGGAGGAGAACCAGGTGTCGAGGACATCGGGATCCTGCACCCAGCCCTCGGGGGCGTCTTCGTCGGGGCCGACACAGACGACCTCGCCCTCGGGTCCGTACCAGATCGGGATGCGGTGCCCCCACCACAGCTGCCGGGAGATGCACCAGTCGTGCATATCGTCGACCCAGTCGAACCAGCGCGGTTCCTGGCTCGCCGGGTGGATCACGGTGTCCCCGTTGCGCACGGCAGCACCGGCGGCCTCGGCCAGCGCCTCGACCTTCACCCACCACTGCATCGACAGTCGCGGTTCGATCGGTTCGCCGCTGCGCTCGGAATGACCGACGCTGTGCAGGTAGGGGCGCTTCTCGGCGACGACCCGGCCCTCGGAGGCCAGCCGTTCGCGCACCTTCACCCGGGCCTCGAAACGGTCCATACCGTCGAATTCGGTGCCGGTACCGGCGATCCGGCCGCGTTCGTCCATGATCGTGGGCATGGGCAGGTTGTGCCGCAGGCCCATCTCGAAGTCGTTCGGGTCGTGCGCGGGGGTGATCTTCACCGCGCCGGAGCCGAACTCCGGATCGACATAGGAGTCGGCGACGATCGGGATCTGCCGACCGGTGATGGGGTGTTCGAGGGTGGTGCCGATCAGGCTCTGGTACCGCGGATCGTCGGGGTGCACCGCGACCGCGGTATCACCGAGCATCGTCTCGACCCGGGTGGTGGCGACGATGACATGCGGTTCGGCATCGTCGAGCGATCCGTAGCGCAGCGACACCAGTTCCCCGGCCACCTCGTCGTATTTGACCTCGATATCGGATATGGCGGTGCGCAGTTCCGGCGACCAGTTCACCAGCCGTTCGGCCCGGTAGATCAGGCCGGCGTCGTAGAGGCGTTTGAAAATGGTCTGCACGGCCCGTGACAGGCCTTCGTCCATGGTGAACCGGTCACGCGACCAGTCGACACCGTCGCCAAGGGCCCGCATCTGCCCCTGGATCGCGCCACCGGATTCGCGCTTCCAGTCCCAGACCTTCTGCACGAACAGGTCGCGCCCGAAATCCTCTTTGGTCTTACCGTCGGCCGCGAGCTGTTTCTCGACCACCGACTGGGTCGCGATACCGGCATGATCCATCCCCGGCAGCCACAGCACCTCGTACCCCTGCATCCGCTTCCGGCGGGCGAGGGTATCCATGAGGGTGTGGTCCAGGGCGTGGCCCATGTGCAGGGTGCCGGTGACGTTCGGTGGCGGCAGGACGATCGAATATCCGGGCGCGGAACTCTGCGGGTCGGCAGTGAAGTAACCGGCGGCTACCCAGCGTTCGTACAGGTCGGCCTCCACCTCGCCGGGATTCCAGCTCTTGGGGAGGGCATCGGCACGATTACGCGTATTGTCAGGGGCTGCGCTGGTCACGCGCCGATTCTAGTGTCATCGGCAGTCCCTCCGGCACCGCGGGTGCTGTGTCATGGCGCCACCTCCGGCAGCGCAGGGCCGGAGCCCTGTCAACCTCGGTCTTCACTTCTCCACTCCAGACCATGGTGGGCCCCGACCATTGAGCTGGACGGTATCGGATGTCGGTGAGCGGCGCCGGCACCAACGGTGGGTCCGGACCGAGACGGGCAGCCCGGGAAAGGCCGAGGCGGAGCCTTCGGTGGATGAGGGACACCGAAGACTCCGCCTACATCGATCAGCCTACCGCCGTTCCGCTGCGGCCTCGCGAATCCACAACCAATTCTCAGCTTGAGCACCGGAATTCTCAGGCACGTCACAAACCGGCGCGCGCCGCCGGTTTCTCCCGGGCCCCGATGCGGCGACCCGAGAATCGGCGCATCAGCGGGTCGTCGATCCAGTGGTAGATGGCCGCCCCCGCCACCGTGGACAAGACCAGACTCAGCGCGGCGAACCCCAGCCAGCCCAGCAGGCCGAACTGCTTTCCGCCGATGAGGAAGCGGGTGATCAATGCCATCACCGGGAACTGGATCAGATAGAAGGCGAAGGAGATATTGCCCAGCCAGACCATCCGCGGCGAGGCGCTGAACCCGCGGATCCCCGCCAGGTCGCGTGCGGCCAGCGTCGCCACCAGGGCTGTCATCGGAGCGAGCAGCAGCGCCGACATCTTGTAGTTCGGTGGCACCACCCAGGTCGCCGCGTAGGCGATCAGCAGCGCGATCACCGGTAACGCGAGCCGGGTGTTGCGCCAGCGGCCCTCCAGCACCAGCCGTGCCGCGAGGACCCCGAGGAAGAACTCCGGCAGCCGCGAAAGCGGGAAGTTGTAGCTGAGCCAATAGGACAGGGCCACCGGAATATCCGGCTGTTCGAACCAGATGGGCGCGGCATGGAGTTCGAAATACGGCGACGCCTCCCCCGGGATCAACCGCGGCGCGAACGTATTCGCGATCCCCTTGGGACCGGGCACCCACAAGTAGTACGCGGTATGCAGCAGAAGGATCCCCACCAGTGTCCCCGCCAGCGCCCACGCCACCCGATGACCTTCGATCCGGCGCACCAGCGGTAGCAAGAGCGGAAAGCTCAGGTAGAACAGGATCTCCGCGGCAAGCGACCACGACGGCACATTGAGCCCGCCGACCGTCGTCCACTTCGGCACCCAGGTGTGGATCAGCGCGAGGTTCGGCGCCCAGACCACCGGCCGCGTCAACGGGACGCTCACCACCAGGATGAACGCGGCAGCCGCGACCAGATGTGTCGGGTAGATCTTCAGCACCCGGCGCCAATAGAACCGTGGCACCGAGCTCCCCGGCCGGAACGACCAGTAGATGATGAACCCGGACAGGACGAAGAAGAAGGTGACGCCCGCGGCCCCCAATTGCATGGGCATGAGCTGATGGATCTGACGGAACAGCTCCGACTTCTGGAACGGATACACCGGCAGGAACACCAGGGCGTGCAACACGAATACGGCGAACGCCGCCCACCAGCGTGCCCCCGTCAGCGATGGCAGCGACGGCCGGACCGCCGCCGTATCGAGGAACTCCGATCCGCTCTCGACGCGGGCCGGAACCATCTTCACCGGCGGATCGCTTCGTACACAGCCGCTGCGGTCACCGCATCACCGTGTGCCGAGGGATGGAACGGCATCCCGGCCACATCCGCCGCGGGATCGAAGAAGCCGTTCAGCCACGGCTCGTCCGAGCACAGCCCGTGGCCCGCGGTGACCGAGCGGATATCGACGAACTCGAGTTCCAGCAGCTCCGCGGCTTCCCGTTGCGCATTGTCGAGGCGGTCCAGATACTCGGTCACCGCCCGGCCTCGCGGCTGCACGACCTGCCCGGCGCCGAGTACGTTCACACATACGTGCTCCTGCCCGGCAGGAAACAATTCCGGGTATCCGACCAGCATGATCCGGGCGTTCGGCGCGTAGTAGCGCATATAGGTGACCACTTCACGGATGCCCTCGGCGTAGAGCCGGCCCGTGACGTTCCGGTACTCGGTGAACCGTCCCTGTTCGGCCGCCTCCAGCCCGCATCCGTCCACGAAGTTGAACACACAGGACTGCAACGAGGTGATCAACGATGCCGAATTGGTCTTGGACCAGACATCGTTCATGCCGGTCTGGATCGCGATGACCTCGGTCTCCGGCCCGAATGCCTGCTGCTTTGCCGCCTCGGCCACCTCGTGTACCAGCCACCAGCCCTGTCCCGACGAGATCGTGGAACCACTGCAGGAGGCATCCACGAACTCCGGTGTACCCGCGACCCCCATCTGCTCGCTCAGCCGAGTAGGCCACGATGTGGCCGCGTGCAGGCACTCTTTGGTGCCCGAGAACAGCTTCGGGTAGTTGGCGGTGAACGAATCACCGAGCACCACCAGGGATTTTCCCGCGGGGCGGGTGTTTTCGACCGGAGCCGCCGCGGCCGGTGCGTACATGGTGGTCACGGTGAGAGCGGCCGCCACCACGGCGCCGGCCATCGCACCCCGCCACCGGAAGAATTTGCGCAACACGATTTATCCGTCGATCAGTAGCCGGCCTGCGGATCGAAATCGGGGAGCGTGAGTGTCGGCTCGGGCTGCGCGGGTTCGGGTTGAGCAGGTTCGGGTTGGACAGGCGCCTGCTGCGAAGGAGGTTGCGGGGCCGGTTCCCCGGCCGGTGGTTCCGCGGCAGGCGGGGGTTCGACGGCAGCGGGAGCCGGTGGCGGGCTCTGCGGCACCGGAGTGGCCGGGGTCGCGCTCGCCGGTGCCTCCGTGCTGGTCACAGCGGTACTGGAGGTCGCCCCGTGGTCGTCGTGCGATGCCGAGTCGTCGCCACACCCGCTTACGCCGAGAACCACCGCGGCGCATGCGAACACGGTCACCAGGCAACGTTTCATGAGATTCCCGATCCTGCAGGCATTACGGCATCCACGATCCACCCGTTCCGGGTCGCGGAATTGTTCACCGGCGATATCGCCGGACCCACCGGACCCGTTACCGTCCGGTACTCTGCGGGCGGCGCACCACGTACAGTTGCCGAATTCGTTCGCACTGTGGACCCTGGACGACGTGAACCCCCCGCTCGACTCGGTCCCGCTGTATCCACCCGAATCCATCTTCCCCGAATCGGATTCGTTCGTTGCGAACCCGAGGGGAGTCGTGGACCTACGGGGCCGCCGCACCGGGGAGTTGCGGTATCCACCCACGGCCACAGTGATTTTCGCCGGTATCCCCGGGGCGGGTAAAAGCACCGCGCTGCGAAAACTGTTCGGCTCCGAACCCGACGCCGAAACCGCGCCGGTGGCGCCCGGCGGTGCTTTGGTACTCGATTCGATCCAGGCCCGGAACTCGTGGCGGCAGCGGCTGGCCTGGTTGCCCTACCCGCTATGGCGCCCGGTGGTGCATCTGGTGCATTTCCGCCGGATCTGGATCGCCCTGCGCGACCATACGGGTCCGGTGGTGGTCCACGATTGCGGCACCGTCACCTTCACCCGGCATATGCTGACCCGCTGGGCCGCGCTACGCGGTCGCGAACTGCATATGGTGTTACTGGATGTCCCCGCCGCGGTCGCCCGGAACGGGCAGTACGCCCGCGGGCGACGGGTGGGCCGGTCCTCTTTCAACTGGCATGTACGGCGCTGGAGACGACTGCTGGACCGGGTAGAGAGCGGCACGGGACCACAACCGCAACCCGAGTCGGTAGTTGTCCTGGACCGTTCCGGTATCGATCAACTGAACGAGATCCGGTTCGCCGCCTGACCGGTAGCAAGTGGGCGCGGATACCGGCCGCCCCCCGCAGGGCGGCCCGCCCATCGCCTCGCCGCGTCCCCCGGTACCGGAAGAACTCAACACAACACGGTCAGCGCGCGCGGTGCGATCCGCAATGTGACCGGGAGGTGTCCGGCAGGTTCGCCGTCGGCGGTAGCAGGGGCATCCGGCGCCGACAAGCGCACCGATTCGACCCGGTACTGGCGCACGGCGGGGTGCTCGATCCGTTTACCCGCCGAAAGCGCGGGCAGAATGCGCAACATCTCCAGATGCGACACCTTGCCCACAATTGTCACATCGAGCAGCCCGTCATCGCAGACGGCACCGGGGCAGATCCGCATTCCACCGCCATAGGTGGTGGTGTTACCCACCGCGACCAGCAGCGCTTCCGTCTCGACGACCGACTCCGTATGGACTCCACCCAGTTCGATGCGATACGGCACGCTGGTACCGTGCGCGATCTCGGCGACCGCGGCGAAGGTGTAGCGCAGTCGCCCGCGTGGCCTGCGCATCCGATTGGCGCGCAGGGTGACCCGGGCGTCGTAACCGGTGCAGGCGACCGTAGCGAACCACATCGGTTCGTGCCCGCTGGATTCGAGCCGGCCCAGATCGATCGTGCGCACGCTCCCCCGGCGGACCAGGTCGGCGGCGGCGCGGGGGTCGTCGCCGATCCCCAGTTCACGAGCGAGATCGTTCCCGGTGCCCGCCGGGAGCAGGGCGAGCGGAACCGTTGTATGCGCCAGCGGATCGAGGATTGTGGAGACCAGTCCGTCGCCGCCGACGCAGACGACCGCATCGGGCGGTCCGGCAGCCAGGACGGCCCGCAACTGTTCCCGTGTTCCGGCAGCGGAAGGGGCGTGGATCTCGATGATCTCGACCCCGTCGCGGGACAGCTGTTCCATGATTTCGCGTGCCGCATGGCGGGCCCGGCCCTGACCGGCGGACGGGTTGGTCACCACGGCAACCGCTCGCACCTCGCGGAGATCGGCTCCGCGGCCGCCGGCCTCGCTCATGGCAGCAGTGTGCCAGGGTTGAGGATCCCGGCCGGGTCGATTTCGCGTTTCACCGCATGGAGCACCCGGACGCCGAGCTCCCCGATCTCCTCCGGTAGCCAGCGGCGATGGTCGGCACCGACGGCGTGATGGTGGGTGATGGTGGCCCCCGCCGCGGCGATGGCATCCCCGGCGGCCTGTTTCGCGGTCAGCCACTGCGTGATCGGATCGTCGAGGAGTTTCGCGACAATGGTGAAGTAGAGCGAGGCGCCGGTCGGGTAGGTATGCGAGATATGGCACATGACCAGCGCGGGCGTGCCCTGGGCGGTCAGCGATTCGGTAAGCGCGGCGGTGACCTGTGCTTTCAGTTCGGCGAGGCGGTTCCACGTGGTAGCTGTTTCCAGGGTTTCGCACAGCACGCCGGCGTCGAGCAGGGCGTCGCGCAGGTAGGGAGCCGCGAAACGGCCGTGCTCCCAGGCCTGGGCGGGGCCGGGCCCCAGTTCGGTACCGCCGGCCGCGCGTAGCAGGTCGGCTGCCTCGGCACTACGGGCGGCGACATGGGCTGCGCTGCCCTCGAAGGTCGTCACCGCCAGGCACCCGGAAACCGGGGCGGCGCCGACCTCCTTGGAACGGGCCAGATTCAACCCGGTTTCCGCCTCGTCCGACAGCCGCAGCACGGTCGGGGCCGCGCCGGCCTGCACCACCGCGCGCAACGCGGCGGCTCCGGCGGCGAAATCGGGGAATGACCAGGCCATATGGTCTGTGGTTTCGGGGACCGGGTGCACCCGCGCCGTCACCTCGGTAAGCACTCCGAGCGCCCCTTCGGAACCGACGAAAAGCTCACGGAGGTCCGGTCCGGCCGCCGAGGCCGGCGCCCGGCCGAGTTCCACTGTCCCGGTGGGGGTGGCGACCCGCAGCCGCTGGACCATATCGTCGAACCGGCCGTATCCCGCAGAGGCCTGGCCCGACGAACGGGTCGCGGCGAAACCGCCGATACTGGCGAATTCGAAACTCTGCGGGAAATGCCCGAGCGAAAGCCCGTGCGCCGCCAGCAACTCTTCGGCACGCGGCCCGGTGACCCCCGCGCCGAAGGTCGCGGTACCGGAGACGGGGTCGCAGTCCAACAGGGCGTCGAGGCGACGCAGGTCCAGGGCGATCACCGTCTCGAAACGGCCGCGTACCGGGTCCAGTCCGCCGACCACACTGGTTCCGCCGCCGAACGGTACGACGGCGATGCCCTGTTCGGAGCAATAGGCGAGCACCTCGGCCACCTGCGCGTGATCGGCCGGGTAGACCACGGCGTCGGGGGCGTCCTGGGGCCCGGTGGCACGGCGTCGCAGCAGGTCGAGGGTGCTTTTTCCGCCGGCATGCCGCAATCTGACGACGTGTTCGGTGGAAATGTGCTGCTCCCCCACCAGCCGCGCGAGTCCGGCGCGCCGGTCCGCGGACAGGACCGGCGGCCGCAGCGGTACATCGCCCTCATCACGACGTATCGCCGGTTCCCCGGAGACGCCGAACACCTGGCCGAGCAGACCGCGGATCTGCTCCGGCAGCGGTGTGTGCCCAGCGGGAACTCCCCAGGCGTCCCACACCATATCGGGTCGTGCGGCGGTCGCGGCCGGTACTTCGGGGGTGTCACCCTGCCCAGTGTTCATGCGTTACAGTTTGACATGTTCTGTCAAGCAGTAACGAATTGAGATGAGGTCGCAACCCGTGTCCGCAGGTGCAGTCCCCGAAGACGCCGGTTCCGTGGATCGGCTCATCCTGGACGCCGCACGTGACTGTGTCGCGGAATTCGGGGTCCGGCGAACCACGCTCGCCGAGGTCGCCCGCCGCGCGCGGGTGAGCCGGCCCACGGTCTACCGGCGCTGGCCCGACAGCAGCGCACTCATCGGCGAACTGCTCGTGCGCGAACTCCGCGCGATCATCACCGCGGCCATGCCCGAATCGGGCAACGCACGTACCCGCCTGGTCGGCGGCATCATCGACGGCGCGGCGCAGGTGCGGTCGAACCCCCTGTTCGGCAAGATCTTCCGCACCGATACCGATCTCATGCTCACCTATGTCTTCGGCCGCTTGGGCCGCAATCAACGCGAACTGCTCGACCTGTTCGGCACGGGTATTCGCGCGGGGCAGGCCGACGGATCGGTTCGCCACGGCGACCCGGCCCAACTGGCCGCGATGGTCCTGCTGATCGCGCAGTCGGCGGTCCAATCGGCCGCCACGGTCGCCGAACTGCTCGCCGGACCGGCGATGGATACCGAACTCCGGCACGCCCTCGACGCGTACCTCGCGCCCGAGGCCCTCTCGTCCAGGAAGGAGTAGCGCACGGCCCGCGGACCACCGCCCCGCACCCAGTGGGCAGCCGTGCCACGAAACCATGGTCAGCAAATCTTCCGACACCACCGGCGCCGCGCTCAACGCTCGCCGGCGCAACCACGAACTCACCGCCCTCGGCGACGACCCCACCGTCGACCTCCTGGTCGTCGGCGGCGGAGTCACAGGTACCGGCGTAGCCCTCGACGCCGCCGCCCGAGGCCTGCGCACACTGCTGGTGGAGAAACACGATCTGGCACACGGCACCAGCCGCTGGAGTTCCAAACTGGTCCACGGAGGCCTGCGCTATCTGGCGAGCGGCCGGGTCGGGATCGCCTACGAGAGCGCGGTGGAACGCGGGATCCTGCTGCGCCGCAATGCCCCCCATCTGGTGCGCCCCTTACCCCAACTGGTGCCGCTGCTACCCGATATCGGCCTGTCCTCCCGCGCACTGATCCGCACCGGTTTCCTGGCCGGCGATCTGCTGCGCACCGGCGCGCGCACACCCGGTTCACTGCTACCGCGCTCGCGCCGGGTGACCCGCGCCGAAGCGCTACGTCTCGCCCCTACCGTGCGCGGCGACGGGCTACGCGGCGGACTGCAGGCCTGGGACGGGCAACTCGTCGACGACGCCCGCCTGGTGGTCGCGCTGGCCCGGACCGCGGCCGCCCGCGGCGCGACCGTACTCACCCGCGTCGCGGCCGAAGCCGTCACCGGAGACGGGGCCACCCTCCGCGACACCCGGAGCGGGGAAACCCTCACCGTCCGCGCCCGGGCGGTGGTCAACGCCACCGGAGTCTGGGCCGACGAGGTCGATCCCAGTATCGAACTGCGCCCCAGCCGGGGCACCCATCTGGTGTTCGACGCCGCGGCCTTCGGCGGCCTCACCGCCGCACTCACCGTCCCGGTTCCCGGTTCCGTGGGCCGGTTCGTCTTCGCCCTGCCGGCACCGCACGGCCGGGTCTATCTCGGCCTCACCGACGAGGACGCACCCGGACCGGTGCCCGACGACCCCCGCCCGACACCCGCCGAAATCGATTTCCTGCTCGATACCGTGAACACCGTGGTGCGTATCCCGCTCACCCACAGCGATATCCGCGGGTCCTATGCCGGACTGCGCCCACTGCTGCGCACCGGCGGTGACAGCACCGCCGATATTTCGCGCGCGCACGCGGTCCTCACCGCACCATCCGGCGTGGTCACCGTAGTCGGCGGCAAACTCACCACCTACCGCAAAATGGCACAGGATGCCCTCGATACCGCGATAGCGCATGCCCGCCTGACCGCCGGTCCGTGCCGGACAACCGATCTACCGCTCGCGGGCGCCGCCGCCGGCGCGGCCCGTGATCATCTGCTCGCGCCGCAACTGCTGATCGAACGCTACGGCGCCGAAGCACCCGCTGTCGCGACCCTCGCCGCGACCGACCCCGCACTCGCCATCCCCGTGGCGCCGGGAGCGGACGTACTGGCGGCCGAATTCGCATGGTCGCTCACCCAGGAAGGAGCCCTGGACGCCGGCGATCTCCTGGACCGCCGCACCCGGATCGGCCTGGTCGCGGACGACCGCGCCGCGGCCTGGGCCACCGCCGAGGCAATGGTCGCCGCCTATTCGGAGTGACCCGCGGCGTAATGCCACTCCGGCACGGAAGCGGTCATACAGGCACGCGGCCAGCGGTCCAGCCCGTGCGCGATCTCCTCGGCCCGCACCGCGCGCAGGCCGGGGGTCTCGTCGGCGGCATCGAGACAACGGAATCCGAGGCGGGCGTAATAGGGCCCGTTCCAGGCAACTTCGGTGAACGTGGTCAGCGTGATCGCCGGCAGCCCGCGGTCCGCAGCCCAGCGGACCGCCCGGTCGATGAGCCGCCGCCCGATCCGTTGCCCGCGGCATTCGGGCAGCACCGATACCTGGTCGATATGGGCGTTACCGTCCACGACACTCACGATCAGATACCCCACCGACACCCCTGCGCTCGCCCACACCCACGCCCGGCCGTCGAGTACGAACTCGCCGAGCACCGCCGCGGACAGCGGTTCGTCCCCGGCCACCGCGTCCATCCCCACCGCGGCGAACGGTTGCCCGGCCCGCACCTCGATCTCCTGCAACCGGGGTATATCCGTGGCGGTTGCCTCACGAATCATGCGCACTTCTGTCCGGTGACTGCCGACTGCCGAACGGTACCGGCAGACCTACTCGCGGGTCTGCTGTGTTTCGCTGCGGCGCTGTTCGGTAGACGCGCCCCGGAACCTCCCGAGGCACACCGGATGCGGTCCGGTGTCCGGGCCGCCGGATACAGCGGCTCCGCCGACCCCGGCACTACCGGTGAACAGGTTCGGTTCAGCGCAAACCGGTATCTCGGAGTCATCCGCCGACGCGGCGCCGGACGCCGGGCGCCGAAACATCGACACGGTACGGCAGGCACCGAGACATCGATCTGCATCTCCCAGTGGCGCGAAATCGGCACCCTGACAGGTTGGCTGGAACGGGCCGGCGCGCCGCTGGAGACGCCGGCCGCCGCGCATGATCACCACGGTGCCCACGCCGGCACCGGCCGCTCCATGGCCGGGATGGCATCGAACGAGGAACTGCCCCGCCTGTACGACACCGACCTCGGAGCCGGGGCGGGCGAGGGCCTCGAAGGGTTGGGGCCGCGGCGTGCTTCCGCCCTCGACACTCGCGGCTGCGCAGCGCATCGAGGGGCGGAAGCACGAAGCTGAGGGCCTCGACCACGCGGCGCCGCACGCGCCGCAAGAAAATACAGCCCCCCTCTATGCTGGTGCGGTGGTCCGAGGAAGGAGCCGGGAGTGCGTGTCGATACGTCCACCATCGGTATCGCGCCGGGTGAGGGCCTGATCGCGCGCTTCGGTGACGTCGTTATCTACCTGGTGGGTGCGAATGCATCCACCGAGCGGATACTCGGCGCCGTCGAGGCGGTGGCGGATGTGGAGCATCCCGGTGCGGCGATCGCCCAGCGGCTGGCGGCGGTGGTCTTCGGGACCGGTTCGGAACCGCCCCCGTTCGGACTGGTCGCACCCACCGCCGATGGCACCCTCGTGCTGCTGCGGGGCCCGGTATCGGCGTTGATCTCCGGTGCCGAAGGTTCCCGCCGGCTGGTCGGTGCGCGTGCTTTCACCTGGGTGGACGAAATCGTGCGTGACCCGGTCCGCACTCTGGCGGTGGGCCCGGGCGCAGACGCCCAGGTGGCGCCGTATCCCCGGACCGATCTGCGCGCCGGCGTGGTGCCCGGCGGCGGTTTCGTGATCCACGCGGCGGTGCGCCGGAGCAAGAAACCGGGCCGGTCCGCCACGGCGATTGCGGCGAAACGCGTCGCCGGTGAGCCGCCCGCCACGGCACCGGCCGGCCTGGTCGCCGCCGATCCGGAACCGGCGGCCGATTCCGGGCCACCTACAGGCCTCGCTGCTGCCCGCCCGGCGGGACCGCTTCCCGGCACCCGCGCTTGGTCCGCGGCACCGGCGCGCCCGGCGGCGGATCCCATCCGGCTGGGGAAGGACACGGCGAAACCGCGCCCGCACGCCGCCCACAACGGCGCGGACGGCCTGGATGCGGTACTGGTCGCCGAGGACGGTACGAGCTACCCGCTGGACCGCGCGTACGTGATCGGCCGCGGCCCCTCGGTCGACGAATCGGTGCGCCGGAAAACCGCCGCCCCGCTGGTACTGCAGCGCGACCGCCATATCTCGCGTGTCCACGCCTACCTCTCGGTGGACGGCGGCAAGGTGTACCTGCGTGACGCCGGCACCGCGGCGGGCACCTTCGTTTCGACCCCCGACGAACCGCGCTGGACCCGTATCGGTCAATCCCCGACCGAACTACCGCCCGGCGGCCGGATCCGCATCAGCGAACAGGTCCTCACCTACCCGTCGGAATCCGCGCACGCCGACTGAGTGGTGTGCCCGGGCCACGTGTCCGCGCCGCACAGCGCACAATGGCGGTATGCACCGCAACGGCCCGACCGAGGATATCGACGAATCTGCGCTCGCCGTCACACCACCGAAGGCGCAGGCAGCGGGCGTGCGGGCGGTCGGAGTCGCGCTGGGGCGAGCAGTCGCCGATATGGGCGTAGTCCGTACTGCGCGCACGCTGGCGCGGGTGAACCAGGTGAACGGGTTCGACTGTCCGGGGTGCGCCTGGCCGGAGCCCAGCGGACCCCGCCGCCCCGCCGAATTCTGCGAGAACGGGGCGAAGGCAGTCGCGGAAGAGGCGACGCTGAACACCGTCGGCCCGGAGTTCTTCGCCGAACATTCGATCGCCGATCTCGCCGGGAAATCCGGGTACTGGCTGGGCCGTCAGGGCCGGCTGACCCATCCCATGGTGCTGCGGCCGGGCGATACCCACTATCGCCCGATCGCGTGGGACGACGCCTACCGGTTGATCGCCGAGCAGTTGCGGGCACTGGACTCCCCGGACGAGGCGGTGTTCTACACCTCCGGCCGCACCGCGAACGAAACCGCGTTCCTCTACCAGCTGATGGTCCGCAGTTTCGGTACCAACAATCTGCCCGACTGCAGCAATATGTGCCACGAATCGTCGGGCACCGCACTCACCGGTTCCATCGGTATCGGCAAGGGTTCGGTGACCGTCGACGATTTCGCCGCCGCGGATCTCATCCTTATTGCGGGCCAGAACCCGGGCACCAACCATCCGCGTATGCTCAGCGCGCTCGCCGATGCGAAGGAATCCGGCGCCGAAATCGTCGCGATCAACCCGCTGCCCGAAACCGGCCTGATCGGTTTCCGCGATCCGCAGACCGTTCGCGGCCTCACCACCGGCGTCGATATCGCCGACGATTTCCTGCAGATCCGCCTCGGCGGCGATATGGCCCTGTTCCAGGGGCTGGCGAAACTGCTGTTCGAGGCCGAGGACCGGGCTCCGGGCACTGTCCTGGACCGTGCCTTCATCGAATCGCATACGGCCGGTTTCGCCGCCTACGAGCGCCATATCCGCGCGGTCGACCTGGATACCGTGTACGAGGCGAGCGGTCTGACCCCCGACGAACTCGCCCGTACAGCCGACCGGCTGGCCCGCTCCCGCAACACCATCGTCTGCTGGGCGATGGGGCTCACCCAGCACAAGAACGCGGTCGCCACCATCGAGGAAGCCACCAACCTGCTGCTGGCGCGGGGCATGATCGGCAAACCGGGCGCGGGCGTCTGCCCGGTGCGCGGTCATTCCAACGTGCAGGGCGACCGCACCATGGGCATCTGGGAGAAGATGCCCGAACCGTTCCTCGCCGCACTCGACAACGAGTTCGGGATCACCAGCCCCCGCGCCCACGGCTACGACACCGTCGCCACGATCCGTGCACTGCGTGACGGGCAGGCCCGCGTGTTCTTCGGGATGGGCGGCAATTTCGTCGCCGCCGGCCCGGATACCACCGTCACCGAGGCCGCCCTGCGCAACTGCGCACTCACGGTGCAGGTGTCGACCAAACTCAACCGCAGCCATATCGTCCACGGCGCCACCGCGCTGATCCTGCCCACCCTGGGCCGCACCGATCTGGATATGCAGAACGGCCGCCGCCAGCAGGTGTCGGTGGAGGATTCGATGTCGATGGTGCATCTGTCCACCGGGCGGCTCGATCCGGTGAGCGACGAACTGCGCAGCGAGGTCGCGATCGTCTGCGAACTCGCCCGGGAACTGCTGGGTCCCGGGCATCCCGTGCCCTGGGAAAATTTCCGCGGCGACTACGACCGGATCCGCGACGCCATCGCCCGCGTGGTGCCGGGTTGCGCCGATTACAACAGCCGGGTCCGGCAGCGCAACGGTTTCGTTCTCCCCCATCCACCGCGCGATACCCGCGAATTCCGCACCGCGACCGGGAAAGCCAATTTCGCGGTGAACGACCTCAGCTGGGTGCCGGTACCGCCCGGCCGGCTCGTCCTGCAGACGCTGCGCAGCCACGACCAGTACAACACCACGATCTACGGCCTCGACGACCGCTACCGTGGTGTCCATCACGGCCGTCGGGTGGTGCTGGTGAATGCCGGTGATATCGCCGAGATGGGTTTGCGCGACGGTGATCTCGTCGATCTGGTTGCGGAGTGGACCGACGGTATCGAACGCCGGGTGACCGGTTTCCGGGTGGTCGAGTACTCCACTCCCCGTGGGAACGCCGCCGCCTACTACCCCGAAACCAACCCCCTGGTCCCGCTCGACCATGTGGCGGAGCGGTCGAATACACCCGTATCGAAGGCGGTCGTCATCCGGCTCGAACCCCATATCCACCAGCGCAGCGCCGAATGAGCAGAGTTACCGCGCGACGCCGGATGCGACGGATCACTCCGGCCGGCGAGATCACTCGTCCCGATACCCTGGCCGTCGAAGAACCCCTGGAGATCCGGGTCCGCGGGGAGTCGCTCACCGTCACCATGCGCACCCCGGGCAACGATATCGACCTGGTGCACGGTTTCCTCTTCGCCGAATCGCTGATCACCGAGGCCGCCGATATCCGCACCGCCCGCTACTGCGCCGGCACGGACGACGAGGGCCGCAACACCTACAACGTTCTCGATATCGATCCCGCCGCCCCCATGCCCCTGCCGAACCGGCCGTTCCTGACCACCGGGGCCTGCGGTCTGTGCGGGAAAACCGCCCTCGACGAGATCCGGCAGCGCAGCCGCCACCCACTCCCCCCGCCGCAACCGTTGATCGAGGCCACGGTCCTCGCCCACCTGCCGCAGGCCCTGCGCCGCGGGCAGACGGTTTTCGACGCCACCGGTGGGCTGCACGCCGCGGGCCTGTTCACCACCGACGGTGACGCCGTGGCCGTGCGGGAGGATATCGGCCGGCACAACGCGGTCGACAAGGTCATCGGCTGGGCGCTGCGGGAGAACCGGATCCCGGCATCGGATCTCGTGCTGGTCGTGAGTGGTCGCGCTTCGTTCGAGCTCGCACAGAAAGCCGTCCTCGCGGGTATTCCGACCCTCGCGGCAGTGTCGGCCCCGAGTTCGCTGGCCGTGGACCTCGCCGCCGAATCCGGGCTCACCCTGGCAGGTTTCGTCCGTGGCGAGACCATGAACATCTACACCGGCGCGGAACGGGTTGCGGGATCGATCGTCGGCGGCTGACGTCGCGGTCGCCGAACGCGGCACAGCCCCTGCCGATTCGGTGACCCCCTGATCAGCGCACTTGGAGGGCCGGGTAATCGGCGAGCTCGATATCGTCCGTGGCGTCGTCGGCGTACTTGTCCATCAGATCGAACAGGCGCGACCCCAGGAACCAGTCGCGCACTCGTAACCCGTAGCCGGTCTTGGGCGCCAGAAAGCGGCCCGCGTTGCTGTTGCCACCGATCTTCACGTAGCCACGCATGAGCTTCTCGTACCGGGCGAAGGCGGTGCCGTATTCACCTGCGGCGACGGCGAGTTCACCGGCCAGGACGTAGGCACCGACCACCGCCGACCCGGTGCCGAATCCGCCGAGCGTGTTGCCGTAGGCGCTGTCCCCGACCAGCGCCACCCGCCCCGAGATATACCGGGGCATCCGCACGCGGGCGAGGGCGTCCAGGTAGAAATCAGGAGGCAATGGCCGCCGCCCTGGAATTGGCCGGCGACCGTTATCCACGGCTGATCGAGGCGATATCGGACCACCCGCAAGCACAGCAACCGGCCGAATGCGCACAACAGCGCGATGCCGCCCTCGAATTCGGAATAGACCGCATACTCGACGGCGTGGCAGCACTCCTGGCTCAACGCACCGCCCGATGACGGGATAACCACACACCACTGCCCGGCTGCTGCGGTCACATCCCCGGCAGGCGAACCCCCCGCTCGGCCGCCACCCGGGCCAATTTCTCCGCCTCATCGATAGCGACGGCGACATATGTGCGCAAGCCCTCATCGTCACGACGCAGCAAATACTCGTAATCACTGTCGGTGAGCAGCGCATCGTCACCGTCGTAGAAATGCCAGCGCACGCGGATCCGCACCAGCGCGGAGGTGAGCTCCGCGAATTCCAGCACGCTGTGATCGACCCGGGAGAGGCCGAGCATCTGGAACATGGGATGCGCCTGCGCCAGGCCTCGCGCCATTTCTTCCCGGGTATGCAGCGACCCTACGAATTCATCGCCGACAATGGTGCCCGGTGTACCCCACAGCGCGGCCGTACGCTCGGCATCGAAGGCACTCAGCGTGGACTGGTACTCGTCGAGGAACGACTCGACTTCATCACGTGTGGACATAGCAACACCTGGCCCGCCGGGCCACGCCGGTCGTTCGGACAGACGACCGGCTCGGCCACGGCCGGAGTTCGGAGCGCCCACGTTCGGACGCTCCCCTCCTCAGTTGGCCAGCGCCTCCAGCAGCGCCGCCCGCTGGCGGGCCCCCAGACCGCCGATCCGGCGATCCTCCGGGATTTCCGCCTGGTCCATCAGCTTGGCGGCCTTCACCGGCCCGACGCCCGGCAGCGCCTTGATCACAGCGACCACCTTGGTCTTCTTGACCAGTTCATCGCTATCTGCCTTGCGCAGCAGGTCGGCGACCGAAACTTTGCCGTCTTTCACCTGACCGATCAGTTCGGAGCGCGCCTTGCGCACCGCCGCCGCTTTGGCCAGAGCCTCCGTGCGTTGTTCCGCGGTCATCGTTGGCAGTGCCATATCTCCTCCGCTTTCACTCGTCGCTCGAACATCTGGTTGATCGGGGTCGATTCAACATCACAATACCGACACCGAACCGCCGACACACCGGCCAGACCAGCAGTCATAGCAATGATTTCTGAGTGAGTTCCCGCCGCGGGGCCGGATTCGCCCCTCCACACACCCCGCAAAAGGCTGAAACGGACGCTGGAACACGTAACATCCGCCGGTTCGGCAGCGAAATTCCGGGCAGACGCATCGCTTGCGCGGCGGCGATTCAACGGCGAACCGAGGGGTCAGCGCAGACACCCGCCCGCCGCGCAAGGTATGCGTTCTGACCAGTACTTTTATTCTCCCACCTCAGTGTTGCCCGAATGCGCGGGCATCCGGTCGGCTGCGCCGTTCCCGGTGCCGGATCAGCACTCGGCTGCTACGCTCGCGAATCTAGAACACGTTCCAATTCGTAGGAGTGGTGATGGCACGGGAGATCCGCGACGTTGTCGAGCAGTACGTGAAACTGGTCGGCTCGGGGCCGGCCGAAGATATCGTCGCCCTCTATGCACCGGATGCCGTGATCGAGGATCCCATCGGTACCGAGCCCAAACAGGGCCACGACGCCATCCGGGAGTTCTACAACGTCGTCACGAGCCTCGAACGGGAAACCTCGCTCGCGCCGGAAACCGTGCGGATCGCCGGTAACCATGCCGCCTTCGTCTTCACACTGATCACCAAGTTCGACGGTCAGCGGATGACTCTGAGCCCGATCGATGTCATGGAATTCGACGCCGAGGGCCGGATCACCCGGATGCGTGCGTACTGGAGCGCCGACGATATGGCCGTCGAGCCGGAATGAGCCGCGATACGTCGGCTCTACTGCGCTGAGCCGACGTATCGCCGACCTCGGGGCTGCCCACGGCCGGGCCCCGGCCCCCATCACGCGCGGAAACTCCTGGAGATTCCGCGCGCCGGGCCGGCACCGTGGGCACCCCGGGCGTCACGCCGCGGGACCGCATCTCGTCCAGGTAGTAGAAGCATCCACCCGGACCGAGGAGACACCCGATGAGCACAACCCGTATCCCCGCACTCGCCCCGAAGGACGCCGGGCTGCTGACCAAGGCCATGTACTGGTTCGCCCGGCGCAAGGTCGGCGAAGTCCCCGAACCGTTCGCGGTCAGCGGCCACCACACCGGAATTCTGCTCGCCGGTGGAATACACGAACTCGTGGCGGAGCGGGCCTCCACCAAGCTACCCGCCAATATCCGGGAAATCGCCGTCTATCGGACGGCCTGGACCGTCGGCTGCTCCTGGTGCGTGGATTTCGGCACCATGTTGCAGCGCCTGGACGGCCTGGACATCGACCGGCTCGAGCACATCGACAAGTACGAGACCTCGCCGCACTACACCGACGACGAGCGAGCCGCCATCGCCTACGCCGACGCGATGACCGCGACCCCGATGACCGTTACCGACGAGCAGGTGGCCGACCTGGAACGCCGGTTCGGCAAGGCGGGCGTGATCGAACTGACCTACCAGATCGGCCTGGAGAACTCACGGGCGCGCAATAACCACGCGCTCGGTATCACCTCGCAGGGGTTCAGCACCGATTCGTGCCGGGTGCCGTGGGCCTGAGCGGGTCAGGCCGGGAGGCAGCAGCGAAGCGTAACCACACTGCGCCCCGCTCGTACCCCATGGATACAGCCTGAGCGGTCAGGCCTGGAGGCGGTGGCGAAGCCTTACCACCGCAGGTCAGATCACCCAGCACGCATAACCGATATGGGCGCCGCGGCCCACGAACACCTGTACCGATGGGGCTGTGCCGCCACCCGGCTGGGCCGCCTGCAGAGTGTGGTTCCCCTCGTAGGCGGGCACCCAGTTGATCAGCGCCAGCCCGCCTCCTGCGGGCGGAACCGTAGCGATCGGAATGCCGTTGTCGTAGAACGTCACCGGTGTCACCGCCTCGCTGAGCCGGGCCCGTAGCGTGTAGCTGCATCCGGTGCCGTAGTTCGTGCGGATCCCGACATTCAGATCCGGGGTCACACTGACCTGTATGACGGTGGCGGCGGCCGGCGGGGCGCCCAGCACAGCGGCGGCCACTGCCACCGCCAGCACACAGAAAACGGCACCCGCCCGGCCGAACCGTGCGGGCGCCGGGATATCGTCACATTGTTCGCGCCGTAAAACTCCGGTAAGCAGCTGTGTCGCCATAACCGCTCCTACATCGCACGAATGTCGAGTGGTGCCGACCATACAGCGGGTTCGCCGCCGACCAGGCCGGAACCGGCCTCGGAACGGTTGCGGTCGGGCGTCAGGCCGACTTGTCGCGGCGCTCCGGACGCTCGCGCTTGCGCGGAACGATCGTGGGCAGCACATTGTCGTTGACGGTATCCGCGTCCACGACGACCTTCGCCACATCGTCGCGGCTCGGGATATCGAACATCACCTGCTGCAGCACTTCCTCCATGATGGCGCGCAGGCCGCGCGCCCCGGTGCCCCGCAGAATGGCCTGATCCGCCACGGCCTCGAGCGCGTCGCGAGTGAATTCGAGATCCACACCGTCCATCTCGAACAACCGGATGTACTGCTTCACCAGTGCGTTCTTCGGCTCGGACAGGATCTTGACCAGCGAATCCTTGTCCAGGTTCGTCACCGACGCAACCACCGGCAACCGGCCGATGAACTCGGGGATCAGACCGAATTTGATCAGATCCTCCGGCATCACCTCGGAGAAATGATCGGTGGTATCGATTTCGGCCTTCGACCGCACCTCGGCGCCGAAACCGATCCCGCGATGGCCCGTACGATCGGAGATGATCTTCTCCAGACCGGCGAACGCCCCCGCCACGATGAACAGCACATTGGTGGTATCGATCTGGATGAATTCCTGGTGCGGATGCTTACGACCACCCTGCGGCGGCACGCTTGCCTGCGTACCCTCCAGAATCTTCAGCAGGGCCTGCTGCACACCTTCACCGGAAACATCCCGCGTGATCGACGGATTCTCGCTCTTACGCGCGATCTTGTCGACCTCATCGATATAGATGATGCCCGTCTCCGCGCGTTTCACGTCGTAATCGGCGGCCTGGATGAGTTTGAGAAGAATATTCTCGACATCCTCACCGACATAGCCGGCCTCGGTGAGCGCGGTGGCATCGGCGATCGCGAACGGCACATTCAGCATTTTTGCCAGCGTCTGCGCCAGATAGGTCTTACCGCAACCGGTAGGGCCGAGCATCAGAATATTGGATTTCGCCAACTCCACGCTTTCCCCGCGCGCGTCGCGGCCCTTGTCCCCGGCCTGAATACGTTTGTAATGGTTGTACACCGCGACCGCGAGCGTCCGTTTGGCCGTGTCCTGGCCGATCACGTAGTTCTCCAGGAAATCCCGGATCTCCGCCGGTTTCGGCAGTTCGTCGAGCTTGACCTCGCTCGATTCGGCCAGTTCTTCCTCGATGATCTCGTTGCACAGATCGATGCACTCGTCGCAGATGTACACCCCTGGTCCCGCAATGAGCTTCTTGACCTGCTTCTGGCTCTTCCCGCAGAACGAGCATTTGAGCAGATCGCCGCCGTCGCCGATGCGCGCCATCGTGTGGGTCCCTACTTCCTTGTTCGCGTGCAACCATCCGTCCAGCTGTCAGCCGGCCGCGCCCGCGGTGAAGCGAAATCCGGCGCTGTCACCCGGATCGAGGGGCGGTGCTGTCAACCGGGAACAAAGGTCCCTGGGTTTGACCGTACCCGGTGTGTGCGATCGGGGTCGACAACTCGGGCAGGTTTCTCATCGCGGTTGTGCGGGGTTTCACGCGGATACGGCGTCGTCGCGCGATTTCCACCGCGCGGGCCGCACGGGGCGTGTCGCACGTTCGCCGCCGCAACGGCGTGGCCGGGTCCCGCGGCCCGGCCGGCCCGGCGTACCGCGAACGACCACGGTGCGCCGGACCCGGCCACGCTCATTTCTGAGCGCTGAGCTTCCGGTAGTCGAACACCGTATCGATGATCCCGTATTCCTTGGCCTCCTCGGCCGTCAGGATCTTGTCGCGATCGGTGTCCTTGCGGATCGTGTCCGCGTCCTTGCCGGTATGGCGGGCCAGCGTGGTCTCCATCAGCCGGCGCATCCGCTCGATCTCGGCGGCCTGGATCTCCAGATCCGACACCTGCCCCTGGATACCGCCCTCGACCGACGGCTGATGGATCAGCACCCGCGCGTTCGGCAGGCAGGCCCGCTTACCGGGGGTGCCGGCGGCCAGTAGCACCGCCGCCGCCGACGCCGCCTGTCCGAGGCAGACGGTCGCCACATCGGCGCGCACGTACTGCATGGTGTCGTAGATCGCCATCAACGAGGTGAACGAACCACCCGGGGAGTTGATGTACATCGTGATGTCCCGATCGGGATCAAGCGATTCCAGTACGAGCAGCTGCGCCATGATGTCGTTCGCCGAAGCATCGTCGACCTGCACGCCGAGGAAGATGATGCGCTCCTCGAACAGCTTGTTGTACGGGTTGGATTCCTTGACGCCGAAACTCGAATGCTCGATGAACGACGGCAGGATATAGCGCGACTGCGGGCCCGCCGGGGCGAGGCCGCCCAGACCGGCGCGTGCAACGTTCGGATTGGCCATATTCGTCTCCAAGTCTATGAGTGAGCTGTCCGCTGAACACCGATCGCGGCCACCGCCCGCGCAGCGGCTCCGCGAACGACGTCCTAGTTGCCCGTGCCGCCCGCCTGGCGCGCACTGGTGATCACCTGGTCGATGAAGCCGTACTCCAGCGCCTGCTGGGGGGTGAACCAGCGGTCGCGGTCGGCGTCGGCGTTGATCTGCTCGACCGGCTTGCCGGTGTGCATCGCCTGCAACTCGTTCAGCTCACGCTTGGTGTAGGCGAACTGCTCGGCCATGATCGCGATATCCGCGGCCGAACCACCGATACCGGCCGACGGCTGATGCATCATGATCCGGGTATGCGGCAGCGCGAAACGCTTACCCTTCGCGCCGGCGGTGAGCAGGAACTGCCCCATGGAGGCAGCCAGGCCCATCCCGTAGGTCGCGATATCGCATTCCGCGAACTGCATGGTGTCGTAGATGGCCATTCCGGCGTTCACCGAACCACCCGGCGAGTTGATGTAGAGCGAAATATCCCGGGCGGGGTCCTCCGCCGACAGCAGCAGGATCTGCGCACAGATCTTGTTCGCGATGTCGTCGTCGACCTGGGTGCCGAGGAAGATGATGCGCTCACGCAGCAGGCGCTCGTACACGGAATCGCTGAGATTGAGCCCAGCGGTCGGAGCTGTCATGACCTCGGCTTGGTTGATTGTCACGGATACCTGCCTTCTCTCGCCGGCTCGTTGCTGTCACAAACATTAACGAAAGGTGGTGCGGCCGAACTCCCGGTCCCACGCCTATTCGCTGAGAGCGCAATTACACGGCATACGGTTCGTTGTCCATCGGTCTCGGATCTTCCGGCCTCGGCCCGCGATCCGCCGCGCGGTAATTTCGGAGCCGCTCCGCGGCTCGAGGGTAGGGCCCTCATGGGCCCGGTTCTTCACTCCTCCGCTCCTCCGCTTCGCTCCCCGCGCCAGAACCGGGCGGGCCCCGCCCGGGAAGGTGGGCCGTACGGGGGAGGTAATAGAAGGGAAGCCCTGAGAAACCTGAGGTGGGCATACCGAGGACAGGGAAAAGTTTCCGCGCATTCTCTGGATTGCCGACACCGCCTCTGGTCTCAGGGCTTCCGATCCGTACTACTGGTCAGGGCTACTCCTTGTCCGCGGTCTCCGCAGTCTCCGCGGTGGCATCCTCGGCGGTCTCGTCGTCGGCGGGCTTCGGGTTGCCGAACATCTCCTCGGTATCGACGGTATTGCCGTCCGAATCGGTGACGGTCACCTTGCCGACGATCTCCGCCAGGGCCTTGCCGCGGCGGACATCGGCGAAGACTGCGCCCAGCTGGCCGGCCTGCTGCACCTGCTGGATGAACTGCTCCGGCGCCATCCCGTAGCGCTGGGCCTGGAACAGGATGCGCTCGGTGAGCTCTTCCTGTCCGACCTGGGTGCCCTCGGCCTCGGCGACGGCATCCAGCAGCAGCTGGGTCTTCACCGACTTCTCGGCGGCTTCCTTGGTGTCGGCGTCGAATTCCTCGCGGCTGGAGCCCTGGGCTTCCAGTGCCGCGGCGAACTTCTCTTCGTCGTGGTCGAATCCGTGCACCGCGTCGTGCTCGACGGCGTCGATCTCGGCCTTGACCACGGCCTCCGGCAGCGGGACCTCGACGGTGTCGAGCAGCTTCTCGAGCACCTGATCGCGGATATCGCCGGCCTGCTGCACCTTCTTGTTCCGCTCGACGCGGGTGCGCAGATCGGCCTTCAGCTCGTCGATGGTGTCGAATTCGCTGGCCAGCTGGGCGAATTCATCATCGGCCTCGGGCAGTTCGCGTTCCTTGACCGATCCGAGGGTCACGGTGATGGCGGCTTCCTTGCCCGCGTGGTCACCGGCGACCAGGGTGGAGGTGAACTCCTTGGACTCACCGGCCGACATGCCGAGCAGGGTGTCGTCCAGGCCCTCGATCAGCTGACCCGAACCGACCTCGTGCGACAGCCCGGTGGTCGCCGCCTCCGGGACCTCCTCGCCGTCCACGGTGGCCGACAGATCGATGGAGACGAAATCGCCGTCCTGTACCGCGCGTTCGACACCCACGAGGGTCCCGAACCGCTGGCGCAGCGACTGCAGCTGCTCGTCGATATCCGCATCGGTGATCTCGATGGCATCGACGGTGACGGCGATGCTGCTGTAATCCTCGGGCAGGGCGATCTCCGGACGGATATCGACCTCGGCGGTGAACGCCAGCTCCTCACCGTCTTCGATCTTGGTGATCTCGATTTCGGGCTGCCCGATGACCTTCACCTCGGAGGTGGTCACGGCTTCGCTGTAGCGGCCGGGCAGCGCATCGTTGACGACCTGCTCCAGCACCGCGCCGCGACCCAGGCGCGCCTCGAGCAGCTTGGCCGGTGCCTTGCCCGGACGGAAGCCGGGAATGCGCACCTGCTTGGCCAGGGCCTTGTAGGCGCGATCGAAGTCCGGCTTCAGCTCCTCGAAGGGCACCTCGACATTGATCCGGACCCGGGTCGGGCTCAGCTGCTCGACGGTGCTCTTCACGGACATGCTCCTTGTTCTCGTCGGTTCGTCTTGACCTCGCCCGCCACGTGTTCCGTGCCGGTACGCGGTGATGGCGCGCGGTCTGGCGACAGCACGCGGGTACGCGCCGCCGGCGTACCGTCCGGAACGGCGAGCACCAGCGGTTTCACGCGCCCGGGATACGCATCCCGACCAGGGTAGTTGACCGGGTCGGGTGGGCTGCACGCCGGGAGGCGGTTGACGGCCTCCCGGCGGCGGGCGAGGTGGTTCACACCGGCGCCCACCAGCACGGCTCAGTCCTGGGGTACCGCCACGGCGTCGGTGACGAAGACCAGTGTCTCGTTGGGCGCGACCCCGTTGCCGCCTGCGCCGTACCCCAGATCCGGCGGGATGATCAGCAGCCGGCGGGCGCCCTGCTGAACTCCTTCGAGGCCCTGCTCCCAGCCGGGGATGACCATGCCGGAGCCGAGGGCCAGCTCGAAAGGTTCACCGCGATCGAAGGAGGAATCCAGCTTCTGCTTGTCCGACCAGGTGACCAGGGCGTAGTTCATGGTCAGCTGATCGCCGGCGGCCGCACCGGGCCCCGTGCCGGGAACCAGATCCTTCACGACGAGTTGTTCCGGCGGATCGCAATCGTCCGGGATGGTGATCTCGGGTACCTCACCGAAACCACCGGTGACGCCGATATCGTCGGCCGTGCATTCGCGACCCTTCGATGCGGTGGGCGCCCCTTGCGCGGACGCGCTCCGCGGTGCGGACGCCGCGGTCGTGGAGGTAGCGGTGGTCTCGGAAGCGTCGTCCGAACCGCATCCGGTGAGTCCGAACGCGGCCGCGCCCACGGCGGCGACGGCGATGATCCTGCCGAATATCTGCATCCGCCGAGCCTATGGTGCGCCCTCGTGCGTGTCGGAACCCCCTCGGCCGAACCCCGTGCCCCGGGCGTCGAGAACATCGAAACTCCGGGACCGGTCGCACAGGCACTTCGCCGGCAGGGTCCGCCTCTATCCTCCACCGCGAGCCGGGCAGGCGGAACCGCACTACGACGCCGCGGCGGTATTCGGCGGACGCCCCGGTTACCGGCCCGCTTCGCGGGTATGCCGCGGGCGAAACGCGGAGAAATCACTGCGGCGTGCACCCGCACGCAAGAATCGCCCCGGACGCGGCACACCTCCAGCTATCGTTGGGGGCGTCCGTACCGGCGTGCGGAGTGCCCGGCGCGACCACGACCTCCAGGAGGTTCGGCGTATGACGCAGTTGGCAAGTGCAGGTGGGGATACCGCTGCCGACAATCTCGCCGGTGACGGCGGTGAATCGATCGCGCCCCGCCCTTATGTGCTCTCGGCGACGGCGCAGGGACCGCTCGACGCCGACGAGCTGGAGCTCCTCGACGCGTGGTGGCGGGCGGCCAATTATCTCTCGGTCGGGCAGATCTATCTGATGGCGAATCCGCTGGTGCGCGAACCGCTGGCACCCGAACATGTCAAACCGCGGCTGCTCGGCCATTTCGGCACCGTTCCCGGCCTGAATCTGGTGTGGGTGCACGCGAACCGGGCGATTCTGGCGCGCAACCTGGACGCGGTGTTCGTGGCCGGGCCCGGGCACGGTGGGCCGGGCCCGAATGCGTGTGCGTGGCTGGAAGGAACCTATTCCGAGCTCTACAGCCATGTACCGCGCGATGCGGAAGGGATGCGGGCGTTGTTCGCGCAGTTCTCGTTTCCCGGCGGGGTGCCGAGCCATTGCGCGCCGGAGACACCCGGTTCGTTCCACGAGGGCGGGGAACTGGGCTATTCGCTGCTGCACGCGTTCGGTGCCGCCCTGGACAACCCGCATCTGACGGTGTTCTGCGTGGTAGGTGACGGTGAGGCCGAAACCGGGCCGCTGGCGGGCAGCTGGCATGCGAACAAGTTCCTGAACCCGGCCCGCGACGGCGCGGTACTGCCGATTCTCGCGCTGAACGAATACAAGATCGCCAACCCGACCCTGCTGGCCCGGATCCCCGAAGACGAGCTCTGTTCACTGTTGCGGGGCAACGGTTACGACCCGCTGATCGTCGCCGGCGGCGATCCCGCGCAGGTCCATCAGGATCTGGCCGCCGCCATGGATGCCTGCCTGGAGCGGATCGCGCAGATCCAGCGCGCCGCCCGCGACGGGACCGATACCGCCCGGCCGCACTGGCCGATGATCGTGCTGCGGACCCCCAAGGGCTGGACCGGACCGCCGCAGGTCGACGGGGAACCGGTAGAGGGCACGTTCCGCGCGCATCAGGTGCCGTTGCCCGCCGCCCGCCAGAACGCCGGGCACCGGGCCGTGCTCGAACAGTGGTTGCGGTCCTACCGGCCGGAGGAGCTGTTCGACGAGGCCGGCACCCCGGTCTCGGAATTGCGGCGGATGGTGCCGGTGGGAGCGAAACGGATGAGTGCGAGCCCCGTGGCCAACGGCGGCGAACTGGTCCGTGATCTGCGGCTACCCGACTGGCGCGAATACGCGGTGGATGTCGCCGAACCCGGGCGTACCGACCATGAGGCGACCCGCGTGCTGGGCGGCTGGCTCCGCGCCGTCACCGAACTCAATCCGGACAACTTCCTCACCTTCGCTCCCGACGAACTGGCCAGCAACCGGTTGCAGGACATTCTCACGGTCACCGGCCGTAACTGGCAGGCCGAGATCGGCCCCGACGACGTGAAACTCGACCGCACCGGCCGGGTCGTCGAAGTGCTGTCGGAGCATATGTGCCAGGGCCTGCTGGAGGGATATCTGCTGACCGGGCGGCACGGCGTCTTCACGTGCTACGAGGCCTTCGTCCATATCGTCGACGCCATGTTCAACCAGCACGCCAAATGGCTCGACGCCAGTGCTCAGGTCCCGTGGCGGCGGCCGCTGGCGAGCCTGAACTATCTGCTGTCCTCGCATGTCTGGCGACAGGACCACAACGGCTTCACCCACCAGGATCCCGGTTTCCTCGACGTGGTACTGAACAAGAAACCCGAGATCGTGCGGGTGTATCTGCCGCCGGACGCCAATACGGTGCTCTCGGTGTACGACCACTGCCTGCGCTCGCGGCACTACGTGAACGTGGTGGTGGCGGGTAAACAGCCGCAGCCGGACTGGCTGTCGGCCACCGACGCCGCGCTGCACTGCGCCCGCGGTATCGGGATCTGGGAGTGGGCCGGTAACCGCGACGAACCGGCCACCACCCCGGATGTGGTGCTCGCCTGCGCCGGCGATGTTCCCACCTTGGAAACCCTTGCCGCGGCCTCGATTCTGCGCGAAAAACTGCCCTGGCTACGAGTGCGGGTGGTGAACGTGGTGGATCTGATGCGCCTGCTGCCGACCGAGGAACACCCGCACGGCTTGCCGGACAGCGAATTCGACACTCTGTTCACCCGGGACTCCCCCGTGATCTTCGCCTTCCACGGCTACCCGTGGCTGATCCACCGGCTCACCTACCGCCGCACCAACCATTCCGGCCTGCACGTGCGGGGTTACAAGGAACAGGGCACCACCACCACACCCTTCGATATGGTCATGCTCAACGATCTCGACCGCTACCACCTGGTGATGGATGTGATCGACCGGGTACCGGCGCTACGGCAGCAGGCGGCGGGGTTGCGACAGGACATGGTGGATGCCCGGCTGCGGGCCCGGACCTGGACCCGGCAACACGGCGAGGACATCCCCGAGGTGGCGGACTGGCGCTGGCCCGCGTGAACCGGCACCGGCCCGGGGAGAACCGGCGCCGGCCCGGCCGAAACTGCCTTGCCGCACCGGTGTGACTCGGCCACGATCACAGCATGCTGTTGACGATCACCTGCACACCGGTTGCGGGCAGTGCCATGCCCGCAACCGATCTCGGGTTCCTGCTGCACAAGAACCCGGACCGGGTGCAGGAATTCGGATTGTCCTACGGCATTGCGCATGTGCTCTACCCGCAGGCCACCGCCGAGGGCTGCACCGCGGCGCTGTTGCTGGAAGTAGACCCGGTACGCCTGGTTCGGGGCCGGGCCAAGGGACCGCAGGCGTTCGCGCTCGGCCAGTATGTGAACGACCGGCCCTACGCCGCATCTTCGCTGTTGTCGGTGGCGATCGGCGCCGTTTTCCGCAGCGCCTTGCGCGGTGAGTGCACACAGCGCCCGGAACTGGCCCGCACGCCCTTGCCGCTGCGGCTGGAACTCCCGGCACTCGGCTGCCGGGGCGGCCCCGAACTCGCCGAACGGGTCTTCGCCCCGCTCGGCTGGTCGGTGGACGCCACCCCTCTGCCGCTCGATCCGGCGTTCCCGGCGTGGGGTGATTCTGCGCATCTGCGTCTCGTACTGACCGGAACGGTGCGACTGGCCGACGCACTCAACCACCTCTACGTCCTGCTGCCTGTCCTCGACGGCGCCAAGCACTACTGGCTCGACAACGACGAGGTGGACAAATTGCTCCGCGCCGGCGGGAGCTGGCTGGCCGCTCACCCGGAGCGTGGCTGGATCACCCGCCGCTACCTCGCCCGCCGCCAGTCGCTGGTCCGCACAGCCCTGGCCCGGCTGGCCGAACTGGACAACTCCGACCCCGAGGAACTCGGCGCCGTCGATGAAGCGATCCAGGCAGACGAGACCACGACCGAGCCGAACGCCGAAGTCCGGCGCGCCACCGGACCGATAGCCCCTGCGCCCTCCTCGGATGACCCTGCGCCGACCACTCCGGCACCGGCCACCTCGGTGCCGGTGGGCACCACAACCGACGAGAACACGAGGCCCGAGGGCGCTGCGGGCAATCCCACCAGCGTGGGCGAGAATTCGACCACAACTGCGAGTGTGAACGGTGACGAGCCCGCGCCGACGGCAATACAGCGACCGCCGGAAGTGGTTTCCGCCCTTCACAACGTCACGGACACTCCTGTGGGCGCACCGGGCGACGAGGCGTCCGCCGGCACGACGGCAGTCTCCGGTACGTGCCGCCCCCGGCGCGAGCACCCGATTGCGGCCGCGGCCGTGGGGGCCGATGATGACACCCCCACGCTGCCACTGGCGGCGCAGCGGCGGGCGGCGGTGATTGCCACGCTGCGAGAGGCCGGAGCGGCCCGGGTCCTCGACCTCGGTTGCGGCGACGGCGCCTTGCTTCGGGAGTTGCTCGGCGACAGCGCTTTCCGAGAGATCATGGGCGTGGATGTCTCCACCCGTGCGCTGTCGATCGCGCGCCGCCGGTTGCGGCTCGATCGGCTGCCGGAGCCGGTCGCGCGCAGGCTGACCTTGCGGCAGGGATCGCTCACCTATACCGACAGCGCACTGCGCGGATTCGACGCGGCCGTGCTGATGGAGGTCATCGAACATATCGATCCGCCGCGGCTGCCCGCGGTCGAGTACGTCGTATTCGGGGCGGCGGCGCCGCAGTCGGTGCTGGTGACCACGCCCAATGCCGAATACAACGTGCGGTACGACGGTCTGTCGGCAGGCGCGTTCCGCCACAGCGACCATCGTTTCGAATGGAACCGGGCGGAGTTCCGGTCCTGGGCGCAGGGCATCGCCGGACACTACGGCTACGAGGTCCGGTTCGCACCGATCGGCCACCCCGATCCCGAGGTCGGCCCGCCGACCCAGCTCGCGGTGTTCACCCGCGCCCACACCGCAACCGAAGGAGCCTCGCAGTGACCGATCTCGCCGTACCGGATCTGTGTCTGGTGGTACTCATCGGTTGCACCGGATCGGGGAAATCGACCTTCGCCCGCACGCATTTCCCGCCGACGTCCGTGATCTCCGCCGATACCTGCCGCGGGCTGGTGAGCGACGACGAGGACGACCAGTCGGCGACACCGGAGGCTTTCGCGCTGCTGCACCACATCGTCGGAGTGCGCTTGCGACGCGGGCTGCGGACCGTGGTCGATGCGACCAATGTGCAGCCGGGCTCCCGCAAGGAACTCGTCGCGCTCGCCCGGGACCACGATGTGCTGCCGGTGGCTATCGTGCTGGATGTACCGGATTCGGTATGCCTGGAACGGAACGCGCGGCGATCGGATCGCGCCGCGCTGGGCGCCCACGTCGTGCACCGTCAGCAGCGGGAGCTGCGGCGCGGGCTGCGCGGGCTGGAACGCGAGGGATTCCGGCGGGTACACACGCTGCGCGGTGCCGAAGAGATCACCGCGGCGCGGATCGTGGACGAACGCCTGTGGAACGACCGCCGCGACCTCACCGGCCCGTTCGATGTCATCGGCGATATCCACGGCTGCCGATCGGAGCTGGAGACCCTGCTCGCCACACTCGGCTACCGGATCGATCGCGACCCGCAGGGCCGGGCCGTGGGCGCCTGCCACCCTGGGGGCCGGACCGCGGTTTTCGTCGGCGATCTCGTCGATCGTGGTCCTGATACGCCGGGGGTGCTGCGCTTGGTGATGGGGATGACCGCTAACGGAGACGCACTGTGCGTCACCGGTAACCATGAGCACAAACTCGTCCGCGCCCTATCCGGCCGGAAGGTGAAACCGGCCCATGGGCTGGCCGAATCGCTGACTCAGCTCGCGGCGACCGACGACGAATTCCGGGCGGCCGCACTCGACTTCTGCCGTGGTCTCATCAGCCACTATGTACTCGACGGCGGCCGGCTGGTCGTGGCCCACGCCGGCTTGAAGCAGCAGTATCACGGGCGGTCGTCCGGACGTGTCCGGTCTTTCGCCATGTACGGCGAGACCACCGGCGAAACCGACGACTTCGGCCTGCCGGTGCGCTACCCGTGGGCCGAGGAGTACCGCGGCCGGGCGACCGTGCTGTACGGCCACACACCGGTCGCCGGCCTGCGCTGGGTGAACAACACGCTGTGCCTGGACACCGGTGTGGTTTTCGGTGGGCAGCTGTCGGCGTTGCGGTACCCGGAGCGGCAGACGGTCTCGGTACCGGCCGAGCGGGTCTGGTACGAACCGGTCCGCCCGCTGGCGCCGGTAGGCGGCGGTCCGGACACCGAGGGCCCCGCGCACCGCGATCCCGGCATTCTCGATCTCGACGATGTACTCGGCCGCCGGGTGGTCGAAACCCGCCACCACGGGCGGGTCGGAGTCCAGGAGGAGAACGCGAGCGCGGCACTCGAGGTGATGAGCCGGTTCGCCGTGGACCCGCGGTGGCTGGTCTATCTGCCGCCGACCATGGCCCCGTGCGCCACCTCCGAATTGCCCGGCTACCTCGAGCATCCCGCGCAGGCATTCGAGTACTTCCGCGGTGAGGGCGTGACGCGGGTGGTGTGCGAGGAGAAACATATGGGATCGCGGGCGGTGGTGCTGCTGGCTCGCTCCCCGGAAGTGGCCGCCGAACGTTTCGGGGTGGCGCGGGGCACCGGCATGATCTACACCCGCACGGGTCGGCCGTTCTTCGACGAACCCGACCGGACCGAAGCACTGCTGGCCCGGATCCGCGCGGCGGCCGAAGCCGCCGGACTGTTCGACGAGTTGGGCACCGGCTGGCTCCTGCTCGACACCGAGATCATGCCCTGGTCGGCGAAGGCGCAACAGCTGCTGCGCAACCAGTACGCCGCGGTCGGCGCCGCGGCGCGGGCCTCGGTCGACACGGCCCGCCAGGTGCTGGCGGCGGTGGCGGCCCGGGGCCAGGATACCGGCGAGCTGCAGGCCCGAATGAGCGACCGGGCCGCCGATATCGCTGCCTTCACCCGCGCCTACGGCCGCTACTGCTGGCCCGTCGACGGGCTGAACGGGTTACGGGTGGCACCGTTCGGACTGCTGGCCGGTGAAGGTGCAAATTACGCCGTCCGCGATCATCACTGGCAGCTGGACCTACTCGACCGGCTGGTCGCCGCCGACCCGGATCTGCTGTCCGCTACCCGGCGGATGACCGTCGACCTCGGCGATCCCGGCAGCGAAGCGACCGCTACCGCGTGGTGGCTGGCGCTGACCGGCGACGGCGGCGAGGGCATGGTGGTGAAACCGGTGGACGCTCTGGTGCACGCGGCGCCGAAGTCGCGCGGAGCGGCGGCCCGCACAACGACGGGCGCGATCGGCTCGGCCACTGTGGGAGCCACGACCGACGCAGGCCCCGCGGGAAACGCGGGCAAGGTTCCGGATCGCGCGGGGGACGGCGGCGTCGGCGCGCAGCTGTACGGCGGTGAACTGCTCGGGCACGGTGCGGTTGTGACGGGAAACCGTGACAACGGCGTACCGGTGGGCCGACTCGTGCAGCCGGGGGTCAAATGCCGCGGACCGGAGTATCTCCGGATCATCTACGGCCCCGAGTATCTGCGACCGGAGAACCTGCATCGCTTGCGGTCCCGTGGTCTGGGCCGGAAACGGGCGCTGGCGCTGCGTGAGTACGCATTGGGCATGGAGGCTCTGGACCGCCTCGCCGCGGGTGATCCGCTGTGGCGGGTCCACGAGGCGGTGTTCGCGGTGCTGGCACTCGAATCCGAACCGATCGATCCGCGACTCTAGAGGTTTGCGGCCGCGGAGCGCCCCGTGGCCACAACCCTCCTTTGCTGCCCGTTCCTATCGGCGGGTACTCGACGGGCCGGCGCCGAGCTGCGGATACGGCAATTCCCTTCCCAATCATGAGAAATAAACGCGCGACTATCCAACACTCGCGTATCGTACCGTTAAACAGCGGCTCATAGAACAGCGGACCTCGGGTTACCGAATCGCCGTTGAAGTTCTATTCCGCCAAACGAACGGAGCCCATCATGACCATCACCCGCACTCATGAACTGCTGAAGAAGATCGCCGCAGCCTTCGCCTTGACCGGCGCGTTCGTCCTCGCCCCCGCCGGCCTGACAGTCCAGGCGGCCCAGGCGGACGTCGGCCACAGCACCCGGGGTGATTCACACGCAGGTAACGGCACATACAACGACACCCATACGATCCCCGCCGATACCAGCAACCGCAGCGAGCCGGTACACGCGATCCCGGCATACCGGAGCGACACCTACGACGGCGACGGCGTCTACCGAGACATCTGCGCGTACAAGCCGTACTTCTACGCTTGCCGATGAGTCGATCACAGAAGCCGTGAACCCGATCGGCAGATCATCGGTCTCGTGATGACGAACAGTGGCGCAAAGTCGACCATCGGCAACCAGCCGGTACGATCTCGACCCCGTCACCCACCGCCCCCGCACAACGGGTCGCTACAGCGCCGATCTCCGATGCGAACCACTTCTCCGAGGTAAGGAGATCAACCCCTTCCGATACGATTCATCGACTGTATGCCGCCCACCTGGCGGCGACCTCGGCCGGAAGCATCCGGATGATATCCGGCCTCAGGACAAGCAATGCTCGACACACACCCGCGCGGACTGCCGGTAGCGTATCTGCACCACCGCGCTGTCGAACGTAAGCACATCGAGCAGACGCAGACTCGACGGATCGACCGACGCCTGGAACAACGGAACTCCATCGCCCAACAACACGGGATGGACGAACAGCCGGTATTCGTCGATCAGATCGTGCGCCAGAAAGGCCGCGGCAGTCTCGGCCCCGCCGAGCAGCACCAGATCTTGCCCCGAATCCTTGCGCTGACGAACCTGTTCGACAAAATCAGCGCCGATAACCTCGGTGTTCCAGCCGGGCGCCTGTAGCGTCCGGGACACCACGAGCTTGGACGCATCCCGCCAGAACCGCGCGAAATCGACATAGAACGGCGACACCGGCGCGAGATCCGCGGTCGGCCAGTAGTCCGCCATGATTTCGTAGGTCTTGCGACCGTACAGCAGTGAATCAGCGCGCCGGAGCTCGTCCAGGTAACCGGCGCACAATTCTTCGTCGACGACAGGCCAGTAAACCTCTTCGTCAGGCCCTTCGACGAACCCGTCGAGCGAGACCTGCATCCACAATGTCAGGCTTCCCATACCGCTACCTCATCTATCACGTTGGGTGTCCAGAGCAGATTCTGCCGCGAATCACCGCTGTGCACATCGGTAGGAAGGGAAGAGAATACTTAGGTGGACGTAAGGAAATACTCACAACGTAGAAATTCACAGCATATCGCCACATAAGACACGAGCATCGGCCAGCCGCCCACCTGTGGGAAGTCCGATGACGACCAGTGGCCGGTGGATCAGGCGTCGGTAGGGAGGTCGGCGAGCTCACTGTCTGCGGCGATGTACTGCCCGACAAACCGGGTCACCAGCTCGGAAGCCGCCCTACCAGGTAAGTTCCGGGCCAGTTGTAGCTGCCCGGTCAGTTTTGCCAGGTCATCGGCAGTGCGTTCGGAGTCCTGATACTCCTGCCATACCGTGCGCTGGAAGAGATCGACGAAGCGGCGCGCGATCCGGTCGCAATCCGATCGTATCCGCTCCAGCTCACCGAGGACTTCGGCATCGGGAATTCCGGCGGCGGCCAGCTGTTCGGCAAAGCGGATCATCTGTTTGTCGGCGGGCCGATAGGTGGCGGCATCGACCGGTTCGTACAGTCCGGACGCGACGATACGGGCCAGGCCGTTGGGAACCACAGCGTAGCGTTCCTGCAGTTCGGTGGCCGGAATCGTATCCTCGCCCGCTTCCGTTCCTCCTACGGGGGGCTCGTCGGGGTCCGCGCCGCTCAGCAACGTGCCGACGCCCAGGATATCGCCGAGGTCGTCACCACGATCCCACGCTTTGAGCAGCTCCTTGATACCGTTCAGCTTGATCCCGCGATCGAGCAGCCTGCTGATCGTATGCACCCGATTCAGATGCTCAGGGCTGTAATATCCCGTTCTCCCCTTGACCTGCGGCGGAGGCAGAACGCCCCGTTCGTGATAAACCCGCAGGCTGCGCACGGTCGTGCCGGCGGCGCGAGCCAGCTCATCGATCGTGTACTCCACACCAGCAGCCATACATCAAGGAAACCACATCGAATCGATTACGGTGCACGTCGGACACGACCGAAAGGCCCGATTCAATGCTTGTTGGCACGGGGTTTCCTCGATCGTTGTTCACCGTCCGACGGTACGTTGTGTATAGGCGCGTCGCTCGTCCTCCGACATTCCACCCCAGACCCCGTACGGTTCACCCACCTCGAGCGCGTAGCTCCGGCACCGATCGAGAACCGGACACGCGTCGCAGATCTGCTTCGCTCGCCGCACCCGGGCGGCCCGGGCTCGGCCACGCTCACCTTCCGGATGGAAGAACACCGTCGATTCCAAGCCACGGCAAGATCCGAGCAATTGCCAATCCCACACGTCGGCTGCCGGGCGCCGGTACTGGACCACGGTGGACATCGAAACTCCTCTACCCCGATTGTGTAGTCAGCGTAATTAGTCCCCACATATGGGAATTCGCTGCTCCCGGATCCGGCCGCGGCTTCCCGGCAGTGGCGAATCACGCCGGGAACGAAACCACCGAAACCGTCCTATGCTGCGGGTATGAGTGAGCTACCGGGGGCACGGATCACCGTCGGGGAGCGCGAACGAGCATTGCGCGAGCTCGCCGAACATCTGGGCGCGGGCCGTCTGACACTCACCGACTACGAGGAACGGGCGGCCGCCGCGACCGTCGCGACCACCAGACCCGAACTGGCCGTCCTTTTCGCAGATATGCCCGGCGCGGCGGCACCACCCGGCGAGCTCCAGCACGCTGATCCGGCCACCGGATTCGCGATCATGGGAGGTTGCGCGGCCACCTTCGCCCTCGTCCTGGCACTGGTATTCGGCGGCTGGTTGTGGCTGCTGCTTCTGGTCGTCCTGCTGGTCTCGGCGCCTCTGGTGCCGGTGGCGCTGCGGCGCCGGCGACTACCCGGACCCTCCTGACCTCACCACCGGGTGCGTGGCCGGACCGTATTGGCCAGGTCCACCAGCCGGTAGCGATGCAACCGGTCGGGCGCCGTACGAGCCAGCGCACGCAACCGCGATTCCAGACCGCCCCGCAGCCCCGGAATCGTCAGCGGGTAGCCGAGCAGGGTGGTATCGGCTGCGGCCGGGCGCATCCGCGACCGCAACCAGTCCAGCGCGGCGCCCACCACCACGACCTGTATCTGCAGCACCCGCGGCTCGTCGACGAGCTCCAGCCGTGCGGCGGCCTCCATCAGATCGACTTCGGTGATATCGCGGTGCGGCCGGGACACCAGCACGAGGCTGCCGGTCATCCGGGCCGTCGTGTAGTGGCGGGAGGTATCGGGGACCTCGTCCAGCACTTGCACCGCCTCCAGCGGTGCGCCGTCCGCGGCCAGCCGGCGCGCCAGCCCGAAGGCCGCGCTCACCACCCCGTGGTTGGTTCGCCACACCAGCCGGTAGAACGTTTCAGCGGCCCGGTGCCAGCGTTCGGAATCCTCTGGGTCGGCCGACGATTGCAATACCAGTTCCGCGGTACCGGCCAGCGCCAGCGCAGGCGCGATCTCCCCGGGCAGCATGGTGTGCACCTCGTCGAAGTGCAGGTAGGCGCGCTCGTAGAAACCTCCCAGCAGCGCGACCACGCCGTCGAACCATTCGATCCGCCAATCGGTGGCCTCGCGCGGCCGTAGCACCTCGAGCAGCGCCCGCGCCGCCTCCAGATCGCCGAGGTCCAGATGGGCTCGGATGGCGGCCAGCGCACCTTCGACCTCGAACGTCTCGGGGGCGTCGATGGTGCCCGCCGCAATACGTTCGGAGGTCTGTCTCAACGCGTCGAGTGTCTGGCGCGCATCGCCGTACAGCAGCGGAGTGATCAATTCCACGCTGGGATCGTCGGCATCGATCAGCGGGATCGGCAACGCGGCCACCACCGCGGTGGCGTCCAGGCCCATACTGCGGTGCATGCCGTCGACCATGCCGTCCGTCTGGCCGATCAGGGCATCGATGCCGAAATCACCCCGCAGTGAGCCGAATTCGACCGACGCCTGCGGATATTCCCGGCCGGTGTCGGCGGCCAGCACCATCCGCAGCACACCGGCCATCTGGCAGTACATGGCGTAGGTGGAGGGGAACCGGCGGGCCGGATCCCGATGAGTGGACCGGATCAGCAGCCGGTGCAGGTACGGGTAGCGTTCCAGCAGCGGATACTGCTCGGGCGTGGGCATTTCGGTACGGGGATCGCCACCGGTGTCTTTGCTCAGGTCGAGGAACAGCGCGGCCAGCGTGCGGCCGGCGGCGAAAATATCGGAGGCGACGGTAGGGCCTGTTTCGATGATCTCGGGCGCCTGGTATCCGGGTGTACCGTAGATGCTGCCGTAGGACTCCATCGCCGCCACGGCGCCGAGGTCGATGAGTTTGACCTCGGCGTCGGTGACCATGATGTTGTCCGGTTTGAGGTCGTTGTAGGCCAATCCGAGCGAATGCAGATAGTCGAGGGCCGGCAGTACCTCCATCAGGTAGGCAAGGGTTTCGGCCACCGGAATCCCCTCCGGCCCGGCCAGATCCAGCAGCTTCTTCAGCGACCGCCCGCCCACGTACTCCATGACGATATAGCCGTCGGCCACCTCACGGCGGGAGCGGTGCTTGACAAAGTTGTAGATCTTGACCACACCGGGATGGGTGATCTCGGAGAGGAACTGCCGTTCGGCCAGCGCTACCACGTGCGCCTCGAAATCCTGCGGGTTCTGCAGGCCTTTCAACACCACCCAGCGGTCGCTGACATTCGTATCGACGGCCAGATAGATCCAGCCGAGACCACCGTGGGCGAGACAGCCCTTGACCACGTACTGTTCGGCGACCATCTCCCCCGCCGACAACGCCGGCAGGAAGTTGTAGGCCGAACCGCACTGCCCGCACTCCCCGATCACCGAGCCGGGGCCGTCCGGCCCGGAACGGCCGGTGGGAGCCTGGCATTTCCAGCAGAAACGCTTGTTCTCGGGGACGACCGGGTCCTCGAGCACCGCGGTCCCGGGATCCACCGGGTCCACCCGCGGCAAGACCACCAGACCGGCGCCCAGGCGGCGCACGCTGGGCCGGGACCGGGAATTGCGGCCCGACGGCGGATCGTCGGAGAAACCGGCGAAGGGATCGAAATCGTCCAGGTCGTCCTCGTCGTCGGCCAGCAGCAGTTCGTCGAGATCATCGTCATCGGGACCACCCAGGCTGTTCAGCCGGGCGATATCGTCACCGGTGAGAGCGGCGACGGCGCGGTCGAACTCGCTGAGGTCGGGCGCCGCCGGCGGCGGACCGGATTCCTGCGGTGCGGCAACGGCCGGGATCGGACCCACGGTCACCGGCACGAAAACACCCGTAGCGCTTGGGGGTGCGCCGGCATCGGTGGGGCTGCGGGGTTCGCTCGGCGCCGATTCGGCCAGTAGTTCGTCGGCGGCGCGGGTGAGGTCGGATTCCGCCGGGTTGCGTGGTATTCCGTCACCGCCCGTGGTGCGGCGCGTCGACCAGGTGTGCGTCACCCGCCTGGGCATCGCGGCGCCCCGGATCCGCCGCTTCGACCAGGGCGGGAGCGGACGTTCGGATGAGCTGGGATGCTCTGGCATGCACGACCTCTCAAAACCCACAGGGGAACTGAGAGTCCATTGTTATCCCGGTACTCGGACCCGGGGGATTCGAGGTTCCCTTCTCTGGGAATGGGACTTCCCCGGGCGCGGCGTGCGCGGCCGGGGAAGTCGTCATATCCTTGCTTACTGCTTGTCGTCGGGTTCGTCCAGAATCCGGACCGTCACGCCCGGCTCCGGTGAAGCAACCGGGGCCACGGCGTCGGCGCTGCGCTGCTGGACCAGTTCATCGACCCCCTTGCGAGCGAAGAACCAGCCGACGACCAGGGCCGGAACGCCGACCAGCACCATCGCGATCACCGCTGCACGCTGTTCGATCTCATCGCTGAACAGCATCAGCAGAACAACGGCGGCCAGGAAGACCAGGGTCGCGTAATTGGTGTAAGGAGCACCGGGCAGCCGGAACTTCGGCCGGGTCACCTTACCCTCCTTCGACCAGCGGTACAGCTTCTGCTGGCAGAGCAGGATTGCTGTCCACGAGAAGATGGTGCCGAGCGCGGAGACGTTCAGCACGATCTCGAACGCCTGCTCGGGTACCAGCGCGTTCAGTCCCACACCTACCAGGGCGATAGCGCCGGTCGCGAGGATCCCGACGTAGGGTACGCCGTTCTTGGACATCCGGCCCGCGATCTTCGGCGCACTACCGTTCATCGACATCGAGCGCAGGATGCGACCGGTCGAGTACAGGCCGGCGTTCAGGCTGGAAAAGGCGGCGGTGAGCACCACCAAGTTCATGATCGAACCGGCGCCTTCGATGCCGATCTTGGAAAAGAACGTGACGAACGGGCTCTCACCGGCGGTGAAAACGGTGTAGGGCAGCAGCAGAGCGAGCAGAACCAGCGAGCCGACGTAGAACAGGGCGATCCGGGCGATCACCGAGTTGATGGCGCGCGGCATGATCTTCTCGGGGTTCTCCGTCTCACCGGCCGCGGTGCCCACGAGTTCCACCGCGGCGTAGGCGAAGACCACACCAGTGGTGACGACGATCAGGGGCAGGAAGCCGGTCGGGAACCAGCCGCCGTTGTCGCTGATGACGCTGAGACCGGTGGCCTGGCCGTCGATCTCGAAGCGTCCGGCCAGGAAGATCGTGCCGAGGACCAGGAAGCCCACCAGCGCGACGACCTTGATAAGTGCCGCCCAGAACTCCAGCTCACCGAACCATTTCACCGAAATCATATTGATCGCGACGACGATGGCCAGGGCAATCAGCGCGATGGTCCACTGCGGTACCACCTCGAACGCGCCCCAGAAGTGGACGTAGGTGGCGATCGCGGTGATATCCACGATGCCGGTCATGCACCAGTGAAAAAAGTACATCCAGCCGACCGAGAAAGCCAGTTTCTCCCCGTGGAACTCTCGAGCGTAGGAAACGAACGAACCCGAAGACGGGCGGTGCAGGACCAGTTCACCCAGGGCGCGCAGGATGAAGAATACGAAGATTCCGCAGACGGCGAATACCAGGAACAGGCCCGGTCCGGCCTCGCGGAGACGGCCGGCGGCACCGAGGAACAGCCCCGTGCCGATGGCGCCACCGATAGCGATCATCTGGAGCTGACGTGGACGCAGGGACTTGTGGTAGCCCGCATCTTCGGCGTGCAGGGCGTCCGCCGGCGCCTCCTGTCCCCGAGGCCCTTGAACAGTGGTCATCATGTTGCCTTTCGAGTGGCGCAGATCATGTCTTCGACTAACGTACCGCTGGATGGCGGCTCGTTCAATAGGTAGACACTCTTTTCGATTTACGGAAACCAGCAGCTTTCCCGGAACGCGACGCCCCAGCGCCCTTGGCGCCCAATTGATTGCGCCGCTGAACGTCGATACGCTCGATTACGACACCACCCGAGGAGCGCTCATGGCCTGGTTCGAACGCGAGTTCATCGCCGTCCCGGAAACCGGTAAGAACCAACTCGTGTACAAGTGGCCGGACGTGAACATCCGGCGCTATTCCCGCGTCATCGTCAATGCCGACGAGATCGCCCTGTTCGTAAAATCCGGGCAGGTCATGGGCGCGCTCGGCCCGGGGCGCCATCGCATCGACGCCGACGAACTCCCGGTCCTCGGTGCACTCGTCGACACCCTGTCCGGCGGCAACTTCTACCGCGCGGAGCTGTATTTCATCTCCACCCGGGAGTTCACCGGCCTCGAGTTCGGCGGCCGGATCGCCGATATCGCAGACCCGGTGAGCGAACAGGTGGTGACGCTCCGAGTGTTCGGCGAACACGCCCTCGCCGTCCGGGATCCGGCCGTGCTGGTCACCTCGCTCACCGGCACAACCGATATCGATGATCCCGCCGCGGTCCGCTCCTGGTGCCGAGCGCTGTTGCTGAAATCCATGAAGGTCGCTGTCACCCGCGGTGTTTCCCAGGGCAGGTGGCCGGTCCTGGGTCTGTCCGGCCACCTGCCCGAGATCGAAGCAGCGGTGATCGAGCACACCAACACCGTGCTCTACGAGTACGGGTTGCGGATCCCCCGTCTCGGAAATTTCGATATCACGCTCGCGCCCGAGGACACCGACCGGCTCAAACGGCTGGCCAAGGATGTCACCTATATCCGCCTCGCAGGGGATTTCCGCCAATATGCCGCCGGCGAGCTGGCACTCGGAGCCGGACACGGTCTGGCGCATCACGGGAACGAAGGAGGTTTTCTCGGCGCGGCCCTCGGGATCAACGCGCTGCAACAGTATCCCGGCGGACAGGTGGCCTCGCCCTCTCCGGCCGCGGAATCCCGGGAGCAGCCCGCACTTCCCGAAGGCGACCGGCCCTCCTGCACTCGGTGCCGGACCGTCAACCCGGCCGGCGCGAAGTTCTGCATCGACTGCGGTACCAACCTGTCCGCCACCCGCTCCCATTGCCACGATTGCGGTACCGAACTGGTCGCGGCGGCGCGCTTCTGTATCTCCTGCGGTACCGCGGTGGCCGAGAAATAGAAACGGCGACGGCCGGGCGATCCGATCGCCCGGCCGTCGCCGTCGGTATGGTCTCAGGAAGCCCCGGCCATCGCGACAGCGCCGGGATCGGCACCGCCCACCAGGCTGCGCACCTGCCGTACCGCCACCGACAGCGTCGCCAGATCGTAGCTCTCACCGGCGAATATCTCGGCCAGCGAGGCAGTGGCCCGGGCCAGCCGCGAGCGGTTGGTGGATTCCCAGTAGGCGATCGTCTCGCCGATCGCGTCGCCCGGTTCATTCGCCACCGCGATATCCAGCGTGAGCAACCGCAGCGATTCGTACAGATCGTCGCGCACCGCGAGCCGGGCCAGGGTGGGCCAGCGCTGTCCCTGTTCCACATCACCGACCGCGGTGAGCAGCCGGTCGATCTGGTAGTGCGAGCTCAGCGCGAAATAGAGACCGGCGATCTCCACGGGTTCACGACCGGCGATATCGGCGATATCGGCGATATCCAGCAGCGGGAACCGATGGATCAGGCGCAGCACCTCGCGGGCCAGATCGGCGGGCGCCCCACGTCCGGCCAGCTCCGCCGCCCGCTGTGTCAGTTCCGTTTCCAGGTGCTCGGGCAGCCACTGCGGCATCCGCGCAGCGAGCTCCTGCACACCCGCGCGGTAACGCGCGATATCGGCGCCGATGGCGATCGGCTGCGGCCGGTTGAGCAGCAGCCAGCGGGCCGCCCGTGCCAGGGTACGCCCGGCTTCCAGCTCCAACTCGTCGCGCACGGCCGTCGGCATCACGGTATTCCGGATCTGCTGCCAGATCGGCCGCAATCCGAAGATGTCGACGGCGGTGGTGAAGGCGCGCAGCGCATCCTCGGTGGTCGCCCCGACTTCCTCGGTGAGCTGGAAGGCGAAGGTGAGGCCGCCGTAATCGACCAGCTCGTTGACCGCGACCGTGGCGATGATCTCGCGCCGCAGCCGATGCCGGTCGATGGCCGCGGCGAAACGGTCGCGCAGCGGGGTCGGGAAGTACTCCGCGAGCACGGCGGCGAAGGCCGGATTCTCCGGCAGGTCGCCGGCGAGCACATCGGTTTTCAACCCCAGCTTGACATGGGCCATCAGGGTCGCCAATTCGGCCGATGCGAGACCGGAACCCGCGGCGATACGCCGCTTCATCTCCGCATCCGCGGGCAATGCCTCCAACCGGCGGTCGAGTCCGCGGTTGTTCTCCAGATCGGTGAGCAGGCGGCGGTGTACCGCCGCGTGCGCCTCGGCAGTGGTCCGGGACAGCCCCATCCGGAAGTTCTGGGAAACGTTGTCCCGCAGCACCAGTGCCGCGACCTCGTCGGTCATCGCGGCGAGCAGCGGGTTGCGCTCGGCGGCCGGCAGTTCCCCGCTGGAAACCACGGTGTCGAGCAGGATCTTGATATTGACCTCGTGGTCGGAGCAGTCCACACCCGCCGAGTTGTCGAGTGCGTCGGTGTTCATGCGGCCACCGCCTCGGCAGAATTCGATACGGCCCAGCGAGGTGGCGCCGAGATTGCCGCCCTCACCGATCACCTTGACGCGCAGCTCGTCTGCGTTCACCCGGACCGTGTCGTTGGATTTGTCCCCGACATCCGCGTGGGTCTCGCTGCTCGCCTTGATATAGGTGCCGATACCGCCGTTCCACAGCAGGTCGACCGGCGCGGTGAGGATAGCGCGGATGACCTCCGGCGGAGACAACCTGGTGACGTCGGCCTCGAGGCCGAGCGCCTGCCGGATCTCGGGGGTGATGGTGATCGCCTTGGCGTTGCGGTCGAATACGCCGCCGCCCGTGCTGATCAGCGACTGGTCGTAATCCGCCCAGCTCGACCGGCTCAGTCCGAAGAGGCGTTCGCGTTCCCGGTACGATCGCGCGGCATCCGGTTCGGGATCCAGGAAGATGTGCCGGTGGTCGAACGCGGCCACCAGCCGGATGTGCTCGGAGAGCAGCATGCCGTTGCCGAAGACGTCGCCGCTCATATCGCCCACCCCGACGACGGTGAAGTCCTGTTTCTGGGTGTCGATATCCATCTCGGCGAAATGACGTTTGACACTTTCCCAGGCACCCTTTGCCGTGATGCCCATGGCCTTGTGGTCGTAGCCGACCGAGCCACCCGAGGCGAAGGCGTCACCCAGCCAGAAGCCGTGCCCGGCGGCCACCTCGTTGGCGATATCGGAGAAGGTGGCGGTACCTTTATCGGCGGCAACGACGAGATACGGGTCGTCGCCGTCGCGGCGCACCACGTTCTCCGGCGGCAGGACCGCCCCGCTCACCCGGTCGAGATTGTCGGTGATATCGAGCAGGCCGGCGATGAACATCCGGTAGCAGGCAACACCCTCGGCCTGGCGGTTACGCCGATCCTCGGCCGGGTCGCCGGTGGCGGCCGGTGGGCGTTTCACCACGAAACCGCCCTTCGCGCCGACCGGCACGATCACCGCGTTCTTCACCGCCTGGGCCTTGACCAACCCGAGGATCTCGGTCCGGAAATCCTCCAGCCGGTCCGACCACCGCAGTCCGCCACGAGCCACCGACCCGAACCGCAGATGTACACCCTCCATCCGGGGCGAGTACACGAAGATCTCGTACCGCGGACGCGGCTGCGGCAGGAATTCGATCTGCTGCGGATCGAATTTCACCGACAGGTAGGACAGCGGGGCGCCGTGTTCGTCGCAGCGGAAATAGCTGGTGCGCAGCGTCGCCGAGATCAGCGCCAGGACCGCGCGCAGGACCCGGTCGGTATCCAGGCCCGTCACCGCATCGATCTCGGCCTCGAGCCGGCGCGTCGTCTCCCGGGCCCGCTCGGCGGCGTCCTCGGCGGCGGCCGGGTCGAAGTACGCCTCGAACAATTCGACGAATCCGCGGACGGTCATCGGGTTGGCCAGCAGTACCCGGGTGATGGCAGCGATGCCGTAGCCGAATCGCGACTGTTTCAGATACTTCGCATAGGCCCGCAGCATCGTCACCTGGCGCCACCGCAGACCCGCCCGCAGCACCAGCTCATTGAGCCCGTCGACCTCGGCCGCACCGAACCACATCGCTTCGACGGCGTCCTGGAACCGCTGGGCCAAACCGTCACCGGAGCGGTCGTCGCCGGGGACGGCCTCACCGAGATCGGCGGAGCCGCTGTCCAGCACATCGCGCAGCAACTCCGCCGGTACGCGCAGCGTGAAATCGTAGATCCAGCGTCGCCGCCCGTCGCCCAGGACCAGCGGATACGGCCGTTCGTCGACGACTTCGACACCGAGGCTGTGCAGGACCGGCAGTACCCGGCTCAACGAGACGCCCTCGCCTGCCACATAGAGCACGAACCGCCAGGCCCCCTCCGGACCACCGGCCTCCCGGTACAGCGCCGTACCGATGGCACCCTCTTCGAGACGTTCGAGCCGGCGCAGTTCGGAAAGGCCGCGTTCGGGTTCGAACTCCTGTTGGTAGCCGGCCGGGAAGGCGGCGGCATATTCCCGGATCGTGGTCCGGGAGAGATCCGCCGTTCCGCCGGCGGCGGATTCCAGCCGGTCCGCCCAGGTGCGGGTGGTGGCGAAGAGCAGGTCCTGGATCCGCTGGCGGTTCTCCTCGGAGAGGTCGGCCGGCGGCGTGCCGGTGTCGCGGTGCACGGTGATGTAGACGACCGCCAGATCGGATTCGGTGACCCGGGCCGAATAGCCGATCCGCCGCCCCTGGAACTCGCAGCGCAGAATATCCTGCATGCGCAGCCGTACCTGGTTGGAATACCGGTCGTTGGGCATATAGACCAGGCAGTACACGGCACCGCTGCGGGAATCCTCCCGCAGGAAGAGCCGGACCTGGCGGCGCAGACCCAGATTGACCACCGCAGAAACGGTCTCGAACAGCCGGTGGAAATCGGCGGTGAACAGTTCGGCGCGCGGGACGCTCTGCATCACTTCGAGCATGCCCTGGCCGGAGAACGAATTCAGGTCGAACCCGGCGGTTTCGATGACCTGGTGCACACGGCGCGAGATCACCGGGATATCGAGGATGTCCTCGTGCAGCGCGGTGACGGTGAGCGTGCCCACGAAGATGTGCTCGTGGTAGGGCGGCGGCACGTCTTCGCCGGACTGCTCCCGTGCGGCGGGGTCGGTGCTCTCGACAACGCTCACGAAGTACAGGTCCGAGGCTCCCGGAACCGCCGAATCCGCCGAACCGTTGGCCATCCGCAGCGCCTGATCACCGGGCCCCGGTGCCGGGATCTGGATATCGGCGGCTGATCCGGCGCGCAGGACGCCGAGACCGGTGTCGGGAATCGTCTGCGCCGCCGCGTCGGTATCCACATCGGCGAGAGCAGGGTACACCTTGCGCCCGGTGTACCCGAGCACGGTGAAATGGCCGTCGGCGAGCCAGCGCAGCAGGTCGACGTAATCGGTGAAATCGATATCGTCGCCACCGCCGGCGGTACGTTCGAGCCGCTCGGCGACATCGATCAGGGCCTCGGTCATCGCGGGGGTGTCCTCGTCGACCGCGCGCAGACCGGCGAGGAGCTGCGGTATCTCGCGTTCGATGCGGTCGAGCAGTTCGTCGGGAACCGGGGCAGCGAGTTCGATATGCATCCAGGATTCAGCAGTGGCCGGATAGATCTGCCCCGCGCGTTCGTCGGCGGCGCGCGGGGCGATATCGCGCAGCAGTCCCCGCACATCCCGGGTCACCTCGAAAACCGGGTGCACAACACCGGTTACGGCTGCACCGAGCTGGCTCAATCGCGAGGTGACCGATTCGACCAGCAGCGGCATATCGTCGTTGACGATCTGCAATGCCACGCCGAGCCCGCTGGGGTCGCCGGCCCGATAGAGCCGAGTCGCGATCTGCCCCGGTGTCCGTTGCTCGGCGAGCTCGAAATGATGCTGGAGGATTCGCTCGGCACGGCCGGCGATCGCCCAGGTTGCCGTTTCCGATCTACTCCACCGGAAGTAGGCCGATTCGAGTTCGTTCGGATCGCCCCGGAACCGCTTCTGCGAAACCGTTTGCTGCACTGTGGTCACCTCGACACCTGCACTTTCCCTCACCGGATACGCCACCAATCCAACCGAAGTTTGATGTACCGTTACTTAACGGTACATCATCAGCGAGCTAAAGCGTAGACCCGGCTACCACCCAAACCGGCTGGCAGCGGGAACTCTCTGCTACCCCAGCAACCCAGAACGAGACAGAAACGTCTGTGCCGCAGCCTTGTTCGCGAACGATCCGGTGTCTATCCGCAGACCCGAATCGGTATCCGCGTACAGCACCGACGAGGAGGCGCTGATCGACGCGAAGACCATGCCGTCGGATACCACACTGCCCCCGGTCGACCGCCACTTCCGGACAGTCTGAGTTAGCTCCACCGGAGCCACAACCTGCACCCGCAACAGCAACTCCCCGCCCCCAGTGATCCCGCCGGACAGCAGCGGGTCGCTCGCGGCGATCACACACCGCTCGACACCGTTCGCCTGATCAGGCGGCTCGCAGACCGCGGTCGCCAACGGCCCGGGCAACGCTGGAGCCGGGCCATCCGCCAGTCCCGGAGTCGTGAAACCACCACCAGGCGGAGCCGGCAGCGAACACGACCGGATCATCAGAAAGGCCAACAGCAACACAGCCGCAACTAGCACCGCGCCCGCCGCCCGCCATTGCCAGGCCGGATGCTTGTCGAGTACAAGCCTTTCTGCCTCGGGCACCATACGTGACCGAATCGCCCCCATAACGGAAGCGGCCACCGCTTTCGGGTCCGGGACGCTACCGCGCCCATGCTCCTCCTGCGGCCCGGCCGAGCCTGGTGACGCCGCGGCGACGGCCGGACCCAGGTCCGCCGGCGCCGGTGCGCCGCAATGCGCGCAGACCGCTCCAGATACTGAATGACCGCAGTATCGACAGTTCAGCCCGGCCACCGCCGCTACCTCCTATTGCCCGGTGATGACGATCGAAGAGATCGCGACGGTGTTGGCGGATACTTCGCCACTGGATTTCAATACGGTGAGCACGATCTCGTTCGCGGTCACCGGGGGGTCGATCTTCGTAACCACCAAGGAACGCTGATCGAGCGTCTCCTGGGTGAACGTCGTCTTGTCCGTTTCCTCGTTCCCGTCGTCGAACTCGTAGGACACCCGGCTCACCGTCCGAAACTTCGTCCATTGATCGGTCCCGTCACTGCCGACGTGGTCCCAGCCCGGCACAATCCCGATCGAGTCCACTTTGTATTCTTTGCCGAGGTCGATCCGCAGGACCTGCCCGTCCACCTTGTACGCCCGAACACACGACCACGCCTTGTCCGGGGCACCCGAGAAGGCAGCCATCCCTTCGGTGCTGCCGGGTGGACATTTCGATTCGGCGGATTGTACCTCGATGGTGCCACCGGTCTCGGCCGCATCAACCGGCGGCGACGCTGCCGACGTGGGTGCTGGAGTGATGGCAAGCGGCCGTGTCTGCTCGTTGTTCTCCCCGCCGGTGAACACGAGCAGCACCACGATCAGCAACGCCACCACCGCAGCCACCGCCAGCGCTACCTTGGGCTTCCGTAGCTGAGTGGCGACCTCCTGCACCATCTGCTGCGGACTGGGCTTCTCGTTCGCGGCCGAAGCCGCCGCCGGCGTCTGCTCCGTGCCCTCCTGCCGGCCCTGGGCTTCCCTGTTGATCCGATCAGCAGCTGCCTGGGCGTAATCCGGACCGAAATCGTCGTCGACGCGAGGCGACTGACCGCTCAACAGCGCGTTTATCCGCTCACTGGCCGAAGGGCCTACCGAAGATCGTCGTGGTGACGTCGTTTCGACTGGCTCGTCGTCCGGCAGCACGTTGCGGTCGAGGGCAGGCTGTTCCAGCGGTGGAGAGTCGGATAGTACGAACAGAGAATCGTCCACCAGGGGCGCCGAAACATCTGATCGCGCGGAGACAGCGCCCACAGCATCAGCCGCGGACTCCTCGGCCGTATCGTTCTCCGAGGCGCCGAAATACGGATCTGACAGCAGCGCATCGAGAATCACACCGCGATGGCAGAGAAATAGATCTCCCGGATCCGCGTCGGGCATAGCCGGATAGTAGCCGCTTTCACCACGGCATCGGGGCCGCTATTCCCGCGCCCGAGAACACAACAGGACGCGAGAACACGGGGCGGCTACCGGACGAAATACTCCGGTGGCACATCGAATACCCGGGCCAGCGCGATGATCAGGTCCAATCGCGGAATCGCGTCACCGTGTATCAGCCGATACAGGCCCGACTGCGATACCGGTACGTCCGGATAGGCCAGCTCCAGGTGCTGGGCCAACGAGTACAGGGTCAACGAACGGGTCGACCCGTCTTCGGTGGAGACCACCGATTCGGCGATCAGCTCCGATAATCGACTGGAAAAGATCGCTGCCGCCGCCCGCCGGGGAGTCAGCTCGTCTCCATTACCTGGGTGCTCGACAGCGTCGACCCCCGAATGAGAATCCTCCGGTGTCACAATGAACGACATTACCTGCCTGTCCGAATCACTGGGCCCGACGCCCGATAGGTCGCGAAAGCGGTGTCGTCACGCCGGCCGAAGCAGGTGGCGGTGCGACCTGCCGCCCGGGTTCGACGAATTCGAGATAGCGGGTTTCCCCACGCGGTTCGATGAGGTCGACCCGCACCGTACGCATCGGAATGCTCACGTCCAATGTGGACTCGCCAACCTGTTCGATGGCCAGGTCGGCCGAACGACTCCGGCGGCCGCCGGGATCATTGATCGACACTGCCGTGGGTGCCGCAGTGCCCTGCACCGGAACCTGATCAAACACCGCGATGGTGGCGTCAGTGCTCGAGGTGCGCTCGTCACCTCCAGATTCGCCGGCGAGCCACAGCGACCGAGGATCACCGACCGCGCTGACCAGATGCTGCCAGCGTTGCGGCCGGCTGGTATGGACCTCGATATCGGCGCCGGTCACCGTCGCCCGCAGGATGATCTGCTGGGCCACCGGCAAGTCGGCGTGGACGTCCACGGACCGGCGGCGCGGATTGTAGCGAGCGGGGTCGAACAGCGGCATCGCCAGGCGGTGCCGGGGTTGACCACTGATGGCACCCAGGATCTGTCCATTCGGCCCGATCGGCACGGACAAGCGGCCGGCGATCTCCTCGAGTGCTGAAGACACGGCACGTTCGTCGCGGGTGAGGTCCCGGACGGAGGTTCCGGTGGGTAGCGTTGCCCGGAAAGCCGCGAGCTGCTGCCCCGGTAGCCGGCGCAGATAGTCGGGCAACACGTCCTCCATTGCGGGTCCCACGTAACGCACCACCGCCCGCGGACCGTGGTGCAGTCCGGAAAGGCTCACCACCAGCGTGGTGCGGCCATTGCTCCAGGTCCAGCAATCGTCGAGTGTAACCTCCTCCAGGCGGTTCCAGTCGATTCCGAAACTGGTGACGAAGCGGCCGGGCACCGCGGTCGGCACGCAATGCCACGCCTCCCGAATATTGTCGAGTTCGATACCGGCGTGCAGAGCACCGAACGCATCGGCCAATGCGTCGGCGGGTAATGCATGTGCCGCCACCCCGCGTTCGCGCAACCGGCCCGCGATGCGATGCGCGGCCGTGGCGAGTGCCTTCGGTGCCACCACCGAACAGGGGCCTCGTTTGGCGAGCGCGGCCAGATTCCGCTGCTGGTCCAGTCGCACCACCAGCCAGGTCAGCCGATTGCCCACTACGGGATTCGGGCCGATCAACTGGTCGTAGAGCATGCTGTAACTTCCGGCGGAACGCACCCGCTGACCGGTGGTGACAATATCGATATCGACCACGATCCCGTACTGATCGAGCATCGGCAGCAACGCGGCCGGCCCTACCGTGTCCTCGGTGTACACGGTCTGCTCGGCGATCACCGTCGGCAGGTCGAGATTGGGTGCCAGTTGGATCATCGCGACCATGACGTCGCCGTCCTCCTGGATACCGCAGACCCCGGCCGGTACCCGGACCTCACGGATCGGCGGCAGACCTACCAAGGCCGATATCTGTCTGGTTCGGCCTCGCCGGAAAGCGACCCAGTCCAGCCCCCAGCGCACCGGAGTCCGGCCGCGTATCCGCACAGTCACCGACAGGATCACAAATCCGAAGACCACCGCGCCCACCCACAGCGGCGCCTGCGGAGTCAGCCCGACTCCCACGACGCTGCCTCCGACCACGGCACAGGCGAAGGGGCCACGCTCCACTCCGGCGACCCGCTGATCGGGCACATTCACCGCGCCCCTCGCTTCGTACCGCCCCGGTACGCGGCTCCCGCACCGAGCAGTACCGCCACCACGATCACAATGGCGGCCACTGTCCCCGGCGTCCGGTCTGCGGGACGATCCGGCGGCGGTAGTTCCAGCACATACGCCTGGAACAATCCCTCGGGCGGCTCGGGCGGGGTCCGATAACTCAATGCCCGCAACGGATCGATCACGCCTGCTCCCACGGCATTGTCGACGCCCCGGGCGGGAGCGTGCGCACTGGCCTGCAAACGGGCAGTAATCTCTGCAGGTGTCTCGTTGGGAAAGCGAGACCGCAACAGCGCTGCAGTACCCGCGACGTACGCGGCCGCAAACGACGCTCCACCTACCGGTACCAACCGATCCGGGGTGCCGACACCGTTGATGAGTCCGCCGCCACCCGGGCCCAGCGATTCGATTCCGGTGCCGGGCGCAGCCACCGAGACCCACGGACCGGTCAAGGTTTCGTCGGCGACCGCCCCCGAGGCGGTGGTGAATCCGACGGTGAGCACCGCAGGACTGAACCACCCGGGCGCGGAAATGGTTTTCACGTCACGCCAGTTCCGAGGGTCACCGGGCCGACCGGGATCGATCGCGGGATTCTGCTGACAGCCCTCGCTACCGGTGTTGCCGGCGCCGGCAACGATCAACGAGCCTCGGACATGGACAGCGTATCCGACTGCAGCCGACAGCATTGTCTGGTCGATCCCTGCCTCGGCTGGCAGGCAGACAGGAACCGGGACGACAATAATACCGGCACCCAGATTGGTCGCATGGGTGATCGCCTGCGCCAGCACCCTGATCTGGGATGCCAGCCGTTCGCGCTGATCCGGAGAACGACGTTCCGGACGGAACGCCCCCGACCGGTATCTGATCGAGATAATGCGCGCTTCGGGCGCGACGCCACTGAACCCGTCGGCCGGGTCGGCAGCTGCTCCGATGATCCCGGCGATCAGAGTTCCGTGCGCGTCACAATCCGACAGCCCGTCGCCGGCTGCGACATAGTCGCCGCCTCCCACCAGATTGGGCAATCGAGGGTTCGGCGCGACACCGGTATCCAGGACGGCGACCGTTGTCCCGGCCCCACGGCTGAGCGCCCGCGCGCGGGACAAACCGAGCGCCAGGTCCGGTGGCGGCACCCTGGAGATATCGCTGTCCGGCAGGACACCTGCGGCGAGACACCCCTTATCTTGTTCGGTGGGTTGCTCAGGGGCGGGTGGCCCGTCGGGCGGGGGCGCTCCGATGATTACCTCTGGAGGCTCGAGAGCCGTCGCCGGGGCCGCGCTGATACATACCACCAAGCCTGCCAGGGCTGTGGTAACGGCCCTGCCGAATCTCATCAGATCCCTCGCATGGCGGTATAGACGCCCATAATCCAGAACGCGATGACCGGCACCACGAGAATCAAGAGGTACTCGATCAAGTCGATCACTCTGCGGGTCACCGGTGTCAACCGCTTCCCGGGCAGACGCAACGCGGCAATACAGGCACCAGCCGCTGCCAGTGCCACAACGGCGATGACGATCAACCTCGGAAGCGGTGTCCCATAGTGACCGACAAGCACGGCGGCGAGCCCCAAGACGATCATCGCCGAGCCCGTCACCAACGCTATGGCTTGTACCCGATCCGGATACCACCGTGATCGCATGGCCAGCAGTCCCGCCACAGCCACGCCCATGACGATCTCCCTGATTCCACCAGGACTCACAGCGGCGGAAGTTATCGTAGCCACCGCCAGCAGAGCCGAGATCGCGATGATCAAACCTCTGAGGCTTGTCACCGCCAACCGCGCCCGGCTTTCGATTCCCGCTTCGGTCCGCTGCCGTTGCTGCTCGGCGTCCGCAGACTGCTCGGCGTCGAGATCGCTCTCCGGAGTTGATGCAGCATCGAAGATATCGGTCAGTGTCGTGGGCGAGACCTCACTTCCCGGATCAGGCAGATCCGGCGGACGGATCCGGGCGATGGCAACCGATATCCGCGGCGCCTGGGTCAACAGGATCAGTCCGACGAAGACGGATCCACCGGCAACCTGCCGGGGCAGGAGATCGGTATATGTCAGCGGTACTGCCGCCGCGGTCGAAACGATCCCCAATCCGGTAACGGCCATCAGCGTGGCTACTCCGGTTCCGGTTGCCCGCAACATGGCGGCCATGGCAACCGCAACGACCACCGCTCCCGCTGCGATGTTGGCGGGCGCAAACGGTCCCGGCTCACCGTGAGCGGGTGGCACGAACATGGCGCTGCCGGCAAACAACAGTGGTACGGAACCCAGGGCAAATCCCAGCGAGATCCGCTCCGCAGCACCGCGGTTGCGGGCGACGTAACCGCTTACCCAGCAGGCGATGCCCAGCAGCAGTGCGAGAATACCGCACCACAGAGCCGAACCCGATTGCGACCACATCCACGAGAGCAACGCGGCCACCGCGAACGAGCCGATCCCCAGTACCCCAAGCCCGGTAAGCGCTGCACTGTCGCTGTCGAACTCTGCGAACTCTTGATCGTTGATCAACGCGAGCGCGTCGGTGATGTCCTCCACAACCGGGGTGAAGACCTCGGCCGACTCCACCGTAGCCAACATGAGCGCGGTACCATCGACGACATCGTGATCCTCGAGGCTGCGCCAACGTGGAATCGGCTGTTCGCCCGGGCGCGCCAAGCTCCACTGGCCGTTCGGTGGCGTGAAATCGACCTTTTCGTCATCGATTGCCGCAGCCAGAACACTCACGAGGTCGTCGATAAATGTCTCGACGGTGAATTTGGTGGGGACGACCACATCCACTTGGTAGGTCGCCACCATCACGGCGATCCGGGCACGGGCGACTTCCGCCAGCGCCCCACCTCCACCGCCGCCCGCCACCGATGGTGCGGACTGGACTGTCGTCACGCCCGTCCTCCGAAACCCGCGGGGCCTACGTCGTAGCCGGGGAAATCGTCGGCAAGCCCGGCGGCCAACTCCTCGAATGCCAATGCGGTCTCTTTATCTAGCAGTCTCAAATCGACTTCCCCGCCCTCCGCCAAGTGTGCGTCGAAGGGTATCCGGCGGGTGGGCCGCTGTGCACTGGCGAACAGCTTCTCTATCGCTTCCACGTCGACCGTCGGTTTCACCGGTTGATGGTGAACGATCGCCACCATGGAGGCGGCAATAAGATGGTCGAAACCATGTGAACTCAGCCAATTCAGCGTTGCGACCGCTCCGGTTACCCCACCTACCGTCGCCGGGGTAACCACGAGGACCGCGTCGCTGGAGCGCAGCACCATATCGGTCACCGAATCCAGAACGCCAGTACCACAATCTACAAGCAGCAAATTGTAATGCCTACGCAGAGTCTCTACTCCAGTGGCATATTCGGTACCGGATAAGGCTTCGGAGGCATCACTGTTCCATGGCGAGGCAATAACCGCCAGGTCTGCCGCATTGACCGCCGTATATGCATGGACGGACGAGAACGAGTCCAAGGGATGCGAGGCGGTGGCCAGGTCCCGCAGCGTCAGCCCGTAGGGATGGCGTACGGTGCGGGTGGCCAGATCACCGAAGTCAGGGTTGGCGTCTACGGCAGCCACCCGATCCGGTCTCAACTTCGCGAACGTGGAGCCGAGTGCCGCAGCCGTGGTCGTGCGGCCGACGCCCCCTTTCACACTCACCACCGCGATCTGGTACGGCGTTGTCAACGCCCGACGGATTCGATTACGCCGATCCTCGGCGCGTTGTTCGGCGGGCGATAAGCCGAAGCTGAAGCCGACCTTGTTCAAGGCGCCCCGCACTCCCGCGGTGGAACGCAAATGTGCTTGGCGTACGGCAGCGATCTCGGCCAGCAACTCCGGAGAAGCCAGCGCGGGCGGCAGAACTGCCGATCGATTGTCGTAGGCGGGCCGGACCCGCTCGAGCACTCGTCCGGGATCACTGTGTGCCATATTCGGCGCCCCCGGCGTCGAATAGCGGGGTATCGGCGAATCCGGATTGCCCGGAGGTGCCGACAGCGTCGACTGCGACTGAGCGGCATTGGAACTCGCAGCCGACGACGCCCCTTCTTGCCATTGCGCGACAGATTCGCGCATCGGTGGTGCGGAGGTTCGCCTCGGCCTCCCATCGTCCGGGGATTGAGCAATCGCCCCAGGGGCGGGCGGAGCCGCAATATCGTTTGCGACCGCGGGCGGACCGCTTTCCGGAGCTGGCCCGACCACCGGTTGCGCGGCAACTTGCCCTCCGGTCTCGAGCGGTGCCGAGGGAGCAGATTGCCCTTCGCTCGTGGCGGCCCCTGCTGGACCTCCTGGCACAGTCTGACCACCTCGTACCGACGGTGACGGTGCTACCGCCGGCGCACCGGCTACCGAAGGCTCCGGCCGACCTGGCTCAACCGTACCGGGGGTGACCGCCGCGGCGGCCGCAGTGGTGTCCGCGGTCTGGTCGACCTGTGCGAAGTAAGCGTCATATCCCCCCTGTGCCAACGCCGACGCGGCCGGATGACCGTTCGTTGTCGATGCTCGGTTCATAATCGTCGTCCTCTCGTCGAGCACAGGGACGTCACAGGGTACGGGACGTTTCGAACCAGCTCCGGCTCGGCAGCAATTCGATCAGTGCGTCGATACCGGCCTTGATGGCGGCATCGTCGCCGGGCTGAAAGGTCGACCAGATCTCGCCGTCCATGGCGGCACTGGGGGTGACCACAAATCTACCGGAAAACGTATCCAGCACACCCACGGACGCCTTCGAAACAATCGAACCGGCCCCACCGTCACGGTGTTCGGTCATGACGAGTTCCGCCCTTCGTACCACCTCGCCCAGAGCGCGAGTCAGTGCGCTCGCAGTACGCGGTGAAGCTCCGAGCTCGCGTAGTACCGTCCGGCTGGTTTCCGGATCGGCAGGCACTTCGGCAAGCGCTGCGGCGTCGGCAGTGAACGGATCGATATCCAGGATCGGATACTCGCCCAGCGCGGCCTTCACAGCGGCCGACAACACACCGTGGTCGGCTCCTTTGGCGAACACCGGCTGAATCACAATGTGATCGTCACAGCGGACGGCGAGTACGTGATCCATTCCGCGGCGAGCCAACGACATCCGAAGCATTGTTGCCTCATGGTCTCCTGCACCGTTGTCCAGAATTCGCATTTCCAACTCCGAATCCGGGCGGTACAGGCAGTTCAGCCAGTCCTCCACGAGCGGATGCACACGGTCGCCGTCGACCACGCCCGCCGCGGCGAGCTGCTCGATGACAACCGCGTGCACGCGGTCGCGGTCCTCGATCTTGTATATATTCGGAAGAACGGCGAGGACAGACGGGTAGGAGTCGATGCCGGCCATACGCTGAAGCGCCAGCGCGGCATCGACGTTCAGATCAACGGAAACGGGTCCCGTCTCCGCGTGGTCACCGAACATGGAACCTTCCGGAACGGCAAACCTGCACGATGATCACCTCGGTAACAGTAGAGCGTACTGTTAACTGATCGCCAGGAAACGTGCACCCTGTGCCGAGTCGGTCTCCTTCATGAAGCCCTCGCTGCCCGTGGTCTTGTCGATCTGCTCCCGCACAGCGACCAGGTTCGACCGATAGTTGGTCAGGTCGCTGACGAACTGACGCATCAACGGATGGGCGACCTCGGCGGCGTCACCGCCGAGGACCTCGTTCAGCTTCCTGACGATTCCATCCAGTCGGCCGCAATTCTCTTCCATACCACCGCACAGCGAGGCAACATTCAGCGATGTGGAATCGACTCCGGCATAGTTGAACAGCATTTGTCCGATCCTTTCTCGATCAAGTGTTTCGGCGTCAGAACGCGTTGAGGTCGAGTTTGCCGTTGGTACCCAACGACTGGGTATTGCTACCCAGATCGTTGGCCGCAATAGCATCGTCGAACTTGATCTGAGCGGCCATCTCGAGGTCCATCCCGTCGACCTTCACGCCGGTCTCCTTCAGCGTGTCCAGAATCTGCTGCATGGTCCCGGCGAGCCTTTTGCCTGAGTCGTATGCAGCCTGCATGGTGAGCTGAATCTGCTTGCCGGTTTCATTGCCGTTTACGGCAGCCTGGTAGTCGTCCTTCAACCCCATCCAGGAACTCAGGTACCCTTCGAGCTCGCCGTGTAGACCGTAGCCCTCGGTGGCAGCGGCGATGACATCTGCCGGGTCACCAAAATATGCGGTTGCCATGATCGGATCCTCTCTCGATTCGATTCATCGTCAGTTCGACGTATCTCGCCGAAGACGTTCTCGGGTCTCGGCATCCGCGATGTCGAAACGTTCCAGTACGCCGACCAGGAGCGCATCCGAAGCCATTTCGTCCTGCCGTTCGTCGATGTCTTCCGTATACCGAATGACGCCAATTTCCGGCGGGCGTTCCAACACCGGGACGTCGTGCTGCTCGCCGGGCACGAAGACCTTGGCCGGCTCCTTCTCGTCGTCCTTGCGTCGCCGTCGCATCCGCGAGCCGGGAGCACTCACACCACGTCGAGGCGCAGCATTTCCGGCCGAGACGGGAGGGGTGCCGGTGCCGGCACCGAACGCGCGACCGGCTGCGGGAGACCAATTGGCCGGCAGACGGAAACCTGTCGAAGCACCCGACATGCTTCCGAGCCCGCCACGCATCATGCCCACCGCGACCATGCTGCCCATACCGCCGGTCAACCCGGACAGGGTGGACGAGTACGGGGAGGTGCCGTAGAAACCGTGTTGCTCCAAGGCGCCACTGTGCGCATCACCGAGGCCGGGGTCGGCCAGCGAATCGTTCATCGACGACATGGCCTGTTCGACCTGTGATATCGCTTGATCGGCCGACGGATTCTGCTGTACCAGATCGGTCGGCGACTCGGTCGGCGATTGCGTGAGATCCGTGGGCTGCCCCCCCGGCCCGTCCGTTCCACCGATGGCAGGCCCATCCGTCCCTCCGCCCGGCGGTGGGCCCGATCCCGGATCGGTGGGGATATCCGTAGGCGAATCCCCACTACCACTCTCGGTGATCGGCGGTGGAGGCAGTGGTCGCAGAGCACCCAGAGCCGTGGTAACGGTCGTCGCCGCGGCATCATAGGCCACCATTGTCGAGGCCGCCTGTATCCACATGCCCAAATACAAGGTCTCGTTGACGGCAATTTTCGCCGCCGTGAACACCCCCAGCCCCGACGAACTGGTTACCGCGTATTCAGCCGCAAGTTCGATGGCGTGCGCCCGATTCGCCGTTATCAATCCTAGCGGGGGCATCGCCTTGAAGGCCGCATCGTATGCGGCGGCCCCTCCGTCCGCGAGCCTGGCCACGTTCATGGCAATTTCCGCCTGCTCGCGCAGCCAGGATGCGTGCCGACGAAAAGCCGCCTGCGCCAGGTCCGAAGAGGAACCATTCCAGGACACCGCGAGGTCGTTGGTCGACCCGTCGGAGCCGTCTGCGGCCAGGTTCAGCGCTTCGGCCATTCCGGAGTATGCCGCGGAGGTTGTCAGTAGATGGGCAGACCCCGGACCGAAGGTCAGGCGAGCCGAATTGACCTCCGGAGGGAGCGCGTAGTAGTCACCTGTCAACATCGGCATGGCGCAACTCCAGTTGGCTAGTCACCGAATCGATGCACTTGGCAACCGACCGCCGCACCATTACCGGTATCGGTGGTCTCGTAGTCGATACTCACCGGGACCAGTACCTCGGAGCCCTGTTGCCAGCGACTCACGGCTTCTGTGGTGGGGGTGTAGAAAGTCGGCTGATAATCGCAGAATTCCTTCGCCATACTCGTGCTCACATCGTCGATCGCCGGTGGTAGTGGCAGTGACGCGGTCTGAGAAGCCGATACCACAGCAGAGAGGGTGGATTCCGCCACCCCCAGCTTGGCAGCGATGACCGGCAGGTTCTCTGGGGTAATGGCCAATGACACCATTGATGTCTCCAATCATCAGATGCCTACCCGGCAACCAGGTGGTTCACTAAAACGCTAAGCTATTCCCAGCTTTGGGATCCCGCACCACAGTGCCGTTCCGCGGCACTCACTGTGAAACCGTGGCCGTCTGTACCAGATCCTTTCTGGAGTGCAGCGGCTCGACGAAGATGCCGCGGCCGGTGGGCTGCTTGGTGGGCTTCACATCTCCGATGAGCATCCCGTCGAACTTTGTCCCGTCCATGATCAAGCCCGACGAGTTGATGTTCTTCATCTGCCCGAGCACCGGGTCGTACATAGCGGTATCGGCCTGGGCGATATTGCGGGCCGCAATCAGATGGAAGCCGGTATCTCGGGCATCGACGATGATGTCGCGGAGCGGCTCAAGCGGATTGAGCTGACCGCGCTGGGCCACCATGTGGTAATCGTCGACGAAGACAAAGATCTCCGGGCCACTCCACCAGGACCGCTCCTTCAGTTGCTGAGCGGTCACTCCGTCCGGCGGCCGCCGGCCGGCCATCTTAGCAGCGAATCCCGGTATGTTGTCCCGAAGGTCTCGATCACTGGTGAGATACCCGATCATGTACTCCTCACGCGCGGTATCGAGGTGCCGGCGACGGTAGTCGATCAACAGGACTTTTGCCTGCTCAGGTGTAAACCGGTGCTGAATAGAATGGAGCAGAGCCTCGAGAACCGTGCTCTTGCCACACCCCGAGGAGCCCAGAACGATCATGTGCGCGGAGACGTCGAAGTCCATCACCGCGGGCCCCAGGTCAGATTCCCGGACCCCGAAGGGCACCGCCAGGCGTTCGGCCAATGTTGTCGGCGCAGGAAGATGAGCAGTCACTTCCGCAAGCGCGATCCGGTTTGCCAGCAAACGCACCTCGGGCGCACGCCGTCCCTCGTAACGACGACTTACCTGCTCGACCGCCGCCGCCATTCCGGCAGCGACGGTTTCGGCGTCGCCGATCCCGTCGGTGCGTGGCAACGCCGTAAGCATGTGTAGGGCTTCACTGGAAACGCAGCGTCCGGGCTTGTCCTGCGGAATCGCAGCGATCACGTTGCGGTGACCGGTGAACGAAGTATCGGTGAGATCACCGAGACGCATCTCGATGCGTGTCTGTAGGAGGTCCTTGATCGCCGGTCGTATCGCAGCCCAGCGCGAACTGCTCACCACGAGGTGCACACCGTAGTTCAGCCCCTGCAGCGCTATCGCTTCCACAAGCGATAGGTACTCGTCATAGAAAGGCCCATTGACCGAAAAGCCGATATCCCAGCCATCGACGACCAGAAATACGTCGCCATGTTGGTCGCCATAGGCGCTGAGCTGGGCAGATTCTACCGGCACCCCCCGGCGCCGCCGGAATTCCCGCATACTGTCGATACCCAGCTCACCGAATACTGCCTGACGGCTGGCGATCAGGTTGTTGATGAGCGCGAAGGTACGCCGAATTCGGTCGATGTCCCGAGCCGAGGACACAGAGCCGACGTGGGGTAGATTGCGCAATCCCGAGAGTCCGCCTGAGAAATCGAGACAATAGAACTGAACCTGCTCGGGCGTATGGGTGAGCGCAGCCGAAAGGATCAAGGTCTGCAGCGCTGTAGACTTGCCTGACTGGGGACCCCCCACCACCGCCACATGTCCGCCGGCAGCCGAAAGGTCGACCGCCCAGACATCCTGGCGCTGCTGCCGGGGCTTGTCGACGATAGCCCACGGCATGCGCAGGGTTCCGGGTTCTACAGCAGGAACCAACCGTTCGATGGTCGCCGGGACCCCGAGCGGCGGCAGCCACATTTTGTGGGCAGGCCGCCCATGTCGCGCGAACTGCTGGAGCACCGTCTCCATGACCGTGATCGGCTCGCCCTCGGCGTCCCCCTCGATCTCCGCCGGCCGGGGCGGTTCGGCGACCATCTGCGTCGGCCGGATATCGGGAATGTAGGCCGCGGTGAATCGCTGCGGCGGACGATATCCACCACCGAGCCGGCGAGCACGATGTGCACTGACCGCCGATGTCTGTGCCGGCGGCGCGTAGGGACCGCCCACGTATGCGGCCTGGAACCGCTGCAGATCACCGGCACCCACCCTGAGGTAACCCGACCCCGGCTTCTTCGGCAGGTGGTAGGCATCCGCGGTGCCGATGGCATCGCGGGAGTCGCTGGTCTGGTTGGTACGCAGGGCGATCCGATAGGAAAGATGCGCCTCGAGCTCGCCCATCCGGTTCGCGGGCACCTTCTGAGAGGACAGCAGCAGATGGATACGTAGCGAACGGCCCAATCGCCCGATGGCGACGAACAGCTTCGCGAAGCTCGGATGCTGTTCCAGCAGTTCGGCGAACTCGTCGAGAATGATCAGCAGGGTCGGCAACGGGTCGAGTTGTGCTCCCTGTTCCCGCGCCCGTTCGTAGTCGGCGACACTCGCGAAATTTCCGGCGTCACGCAGGATTCGCTGACGCCGCGCCATCTCACCGTTGATCACGTCTTCCATACGGGTGACCAGGTCTGCTTCTTCCTCCATGTTCGTCACCACCGCGGTGACATGGGACAGCCGGTCGAAACCGAGGAAGGTCGCGCCACCCTTGAAGTCGACCAGCAGTAGATTCAGCACATCGGGTGAATGCTCGGCAATGGCGGACAACACCAGAGTGCGCAGGAACTCGGACTTCCCCGAGCCGGTGGCACCGATGCACATACCGTGCGGGCCCATACCCTCTTCGGCGGATTCCTTGATATCGAGATGGACCGGCTGGCCGGTCGGATCGTGCCCGAACGGAATATTCAATCGATTGCGGTCGGCATCACGACGCGGCGGCCACTGGAGGTCCACCCGGACCCTACCCGGGTCCTGGATATCGACCATCTCCTCCCAGGAGGTACCCACGCTGGCCTGTTCCGCGGCAACGGCTTCGACAACCGTCGACAGTCGATACGGCGACAAACTCCGCGCCAATGCCGTCATCGCGGCGGTCGACATACTGTCGGCGGTTCCGACCAACCGCTCGCCGCGGGAGGTGATCTCATTGAGTGTGCGGTCCTCGGTGAGCACGAACTTCAGCGATCGCGGCAACATCTGTTCCATGTAGCCGAGGCGGAGCCAGGTACAGCCATCGATTCCCGAAATATCACGCTCGGTTGCGGTGCCCCCCACATCGACGATCAGAACATAGTGCTTCTTGTCCAGTGATGGCTCGGCATTGGCGGAGAAAGGTCCGCGGTTCAGCCTGGCGAGTGCCTTCGTACGGAGCTCTGCGACGCTTCGATAGATCATCCGGCTGCTGCCGATCGCATCGGTTTCATCCGGATGCTGAGTGTGCGGCAGCCACTTCAACCATGACCAATGAGGCGCGTCCGGATCCATGAGCACTGCGGCGACGCCGACTTGATCCGGTCCGTGCAGAACCGTGATTTCGGCGATCATAGAACGGACCAAACCGGCTACCCGCTCCGGGTCCCCATCGATCCCGACCAGTGGGGTCGACAGCAAGTTGATGGCCACCGGCATTCCGCCGACGGTGGAATACGCTTTTGCGAAGCGCATCAGTTCGACCACGCCGACCGGGTCCAGATCCGAAGTGGGCGCCGCTTCGGGGACGATCACCCGGACCTGGTTCGCGATCCGCCCACGCCCTACGCGGACCCGAAGATACTGCGGGCTGGCAACCTGAACTTCCCACATCCTTTTCCCGCCGACGAGGCGGCTGAGCCCGATCGGGCCTGGATGCGTGTAGCTGAGGTAATCGTGCAACTCGGCTTCGGATTCGTGCACGGTCTTGCGATTGTCGGTAATGCTACGCAAGTAGTCTTTGCGTTCTTCGTTCAACCCGGCCGATGTGCTGTTCGCATTACCACCTCCCCCCATGCTCCCCCCGAGCATGCCGAACATCGACACAACCATCATCAGCGGGAAGAACAGCATCATCGGCGACATCACCCGCCCGCCGCTGAACATCATCGCAACCATGCCGATCATCGCGGTCACCATGATGATCGGCATGATGATCTTGATCTTCGACATGGGCACCGGACGCGGCAGCTCGGTCGGCGGCTGCAGGCGCAACTCGGTCACCGCCGGAGCTGCCGGACCTCGAACCACTCGCGCGGGCCGGACAAATCTCCTGGTCGCCGTCATGAGGTAGCCTTCTGCACCGCGGCCCCCCGAAGGTTGGTCGGAATGCCGTCGTGCTGAATGAGCGCATCCTGCACAGACAGCGGGGGGCCCACCGCGAACAGTGAAACCACACTCCATGGCGCGGTAACCGGTTGACGGAGCCCCAACGCGCGAAGCGTCTGGTCGGATGAGGCCTGACGGCCGCCTACCACGGCCAGGCCGTATCGCACGCCGCTATCGGAAATCCAGTACAACGATTCTCGTCGTGGTGAACCCGGCTCGGCACCGGTGACCTGAACGAACTTCCCGCTGTCACGGGGGAGGTAGGCCGAGTCGGCCGTCCTGCCGCCCGAGGCGGGTGCGGTCACCAGATCAACCGTCCGGCTCTGCTCCTCCTTGTCCAGCGGTAGCTGACGGCCGACCAACAGCCGGGTATGTGCGTCGGGGTCGGTACCGGTGCGGGACCAGTGATAGCAGGTGACCCCCAGCCGGACCGGGTCGACGACCTCGACCGGCTCCGTAGGATAGGTAGCGGTCCCCGGCCAATCACCGGGACGGAGGTTGGCAGCGGCAACAGCCGGGCTGATCGTGGTCGTCGCGACGGCGCCGTGCAGTTCGGAGTTCCGGATGATCGCGGCGAGCACCCGGCTGATTCGGACGAGTCCGGAACTCGAAACGAGATAGTACATAGCAGGCTCGTCCGGTGTGGCCACCGTGACGACCGAACCCACCACCACTTCGATCGCGGAGTTCAACGACATCGGCCGTCCGGCTTCGGGCACCTCCGGCACCCGAATGGGGGCGACCTCGGGAATCGCATCGATCAAACCCTTCGATGCGGCCACCACCTGGTGGGAGGCCTTGATTCCCAAGGCCAGCATGACCGGTGAATCAGCGAGGTTCACCGCCGCCTTCACCACGCCTTGTGCGACGTCGGTATACACCAGCCAGGTCGTATTGTCGCTTCGCATCAACCGGGCTTCACGACCGCCCAGTTCGCGTACCGCATCGTTGTCCACGGTGAGCGGGCCGCCGATCGCGGTGGAGCGCACCGCAGAATCGGCCACAGTAGGAAGCCCGGTACGTGGATCTATCGGAGCGGCCGCCCCGGTACGGGTCGTATCGCATACCGTCCATTCGGAGTCGCGCTCGTCCTTATCGGCGATCTGACCGGGCGCACCGGGAATTCCCACCCACGGACCGCGCGCGAACTTTTCCAGCTCGCTACTCGACACCTTCTGCGGATTCTCCGGGGATCCGATGATGAGTCGTGCAGAAGTGAGATTCAGTGCCGGGTGTAGCCGCCCATCGATCTTCACATACAGCGCGCCCGTGTCCTTATCGGCGACAATACGCGAATCACCGACCGGTTTCGCGGGCTTGAAAAATGCCAATACCGCGGCCCCGGCTACGCCGACACAAGCCAAGACCACTCCGATCATGAGGGCCGTAGACCTGCCACGCTGCGGATCGTCGATCATCGATGCGTCGCGCCGCACGAGGGCGTGCTCGATCCGATGCAGTAAGAAGCGCCATCCAGAAACCTGGTGTTTGGTCACTACCCGGAAGCGTGCCACCGGTCCTCATTCCTTCCGCCGATGCCGGTCACTGCCGCGGACGCGCCGCCGAGTTTTTCCTGCACCGGACACCTTCCACAGGCCCGACAGGACGAATACCTACTTCGAAGACGACGCCAACCCCGCCAGCGCTGCGGTGATGTCGAAGGCGTCGACAGTCATCAACTCTTCGTTCGTCATCGACGCGATATCGATGTCCCCGCGGGTGAAGCGGAAGTCTCGCTCGGCCTCCGCCGCCTCGACCACGTTGCGTACGAACCGCCCGTTGCCGGCCAGATCGATCAAGCGACGACCGTTTTTGCTCTTCTCCGACATCTCCAGGCAGCGATCCCGGAGTACCTCCCGGGCCTGATTGGAAAGGATGGAGTCCTTCTTGCCGGCAATGTGGTCGGCGATCTGCACGAGCTCATCGGGACCATAACTAGCGAACCTGATCCGCTTCGTGAAGCGAGAGGCCAGACCCTCGTTCGAACTCAGGAACCGATCGATCTCCTCCTCGTACCCCGCGATGATCACGACGAGCTTGTCGCGGTCGTTCTCCATCCGGGCGAGCAGAGTGTCAACGGCTTCCTTACCAAAGGCATCGCCGCCGGACAGCCCCTCCTGGATCAGCGTGTACGCCTCGTCGATGAACAGCACTCCGCCCAAGGCCGAATCGATCAACGCATTCGTCTTCGGAGCAGTATGTCCGAGGTGGGTTCCGACGAGATCATTGCGCGATGCCTCGATGACATCGGCGTTTTCGACCACGCCCAGGCCGGCGAAGATCTTGGCGATGACCCTGGCGATGGTTGTCTTACCGGTTCCCGGAGGCCCGGAGAAGATCAGGTGGTTCGATCTCGAGTCGACAGCCAGTCCGCGCTTGGCACGCACCTGGTCCATGAGCACGCCTGACTTCAGGCGATCGACTTGCTCTTTCACCGAGTCCATACCGATTTGACCTTGAAGCAGATCGGATGCCTCCGCGAGAAGGGCTTCCCGTTCCACCTTGGCCGCACTGGCGGCCACTTCGGCCGGATCGTCGCCGGATTTGGGATCCCAGACATCGGTACGCGACGCAATGACCGCCGGTGTCGTTACTTCGAGCCGGAAAGTCTTGTCCTCGACTGCTTGCCGCCATTGCGGACGGCTGGGCCAGAGACCGGACCCCTGTAAGCCTTTGAGGATTTTTTCCGCGGAGTCGTGGTCGCCGATGTGACGCAAAACCATGCCGAGCAAATAGTGCGCGTCGGCCCAGATATAGGACAGGTTCCCGGATCGGCTGTCTTCCACGATCCGTTGAGCTCGCGGTAAAGCCTCACCGAAACGCCCCAAGTGCGCCAGCGCACTCGCGGTCATCAGTTCAGCGGCGATATCCAGCAATCCATCCTCGATAACCGGCTTGGCGGATCGGGCGTCGAGGACATCCGGCCATCGGCCGGTCCGGTAGTAGAGGGAGAGGCGCACAAAATCGGCGACGTCATCGCCACGCAACTCGTCGAGGATTGCTGCGGCTTCCTGCCACTCACCTCCGTCAGCGTATGCCGTCGCCTGAGCGATGGAGATCTGATCGCGGTCCGCCATGGCAACCCGCAGGCCGTACATACCTATCTCGACCTGGCACCACAGCGCCCGGTCGACCAGACCGGCACGCTGCTGGTCGCGATACAGGTTGTGCACCGACCGATAGGCACCGTAGATCACTTCCGGGCTGATATCGCCCACCATCGCCCGGCCGAGCCAGGCATCACACATATCCGGGTCAAGATCCGTGGCCGCCGTGAAAGCGGCTCGAGCGTTCAGCTCGTTACGCACCCCACCGGTGACCAAACCAAGACTCTGAACACCCGTGTAGAACGCGTCTTCGGCCGCTGACACCTCGGACTTTTCCTTCCCGCCGCCACAGATTGAGCTGAAATGACGATAGGCCACCGGTCACATACCCACCGCCCCAGCCGATTCCCAACAATGGGAAGATGCATTTGACCCGGGGCGCACCGCGATTTGCCCGTACGCGACACACCGGGCCCTCGACTCCCTCAGCAGCAACCCGTAATTAAGACGTTATCGAACGGTACATTACTTCGTGGTACGGTTCCTTCTGATCGTCAGTTCCCTCATCCCTGACGATCGAGAAAGGGTGGTCGGCGGAACAGCGAACCGCCGGCCACCACCCTAACCTCCCCTCCGGACGAACAGAATGAAGATTCCGGACGCACCGGCACGACATTTCCGAGGCCGCCGCAGCGTCACGCACACCGGCGACGCCACCTACCGAACGGCCGAAAGCCCGGCCGCGAGCACCACAACCGGACAACAACATATTCCGACGCATTCCGGACGACTCATATGACCCGGACAACGACCGAATTACCGGACATCTGCGAGTACTTCACCGTGGAGCCGGTGTAAGGCGCTTCGATCACCATCCCGTTTCCGACCGCCAACTGAACGTGCTCCGGCCCTCTGGAACTGAACGAGCTGCCGGGGAACACCAGATCGCCCGCACGCGCATTACTGGGGTGTACGCGTTCCCCCGCATAGATCTGCTCGTAGGTGGTACGCGGCAGGACGACCTCACCGTTGGTTGCCTGCGCCACGGCGTACTGGGTCAGACCGGAACAGTCGAAGCCACCACCGGAAGGACCGCCGGCACCGCCACCGCCCCACACGTACGGCGTGCCCAGCCACGCGTTAGCCGCATTCACAGCACGCCCTCCGGCCGTACGGTCCGACGGAACCCGAATCCGTGGCTTACGGGTTCGCCCGGCTACATACCGAGGCCGGTGACGGCGCCTGCGCCGTACCGGCGCGGAGCGATGACTTCTGGCCCGCGGCGCGATCGGCGGCATGATCCGAGCCGCTTGCTGGCGTGCCGCGTCCACATCGGCATTGACCTGCCTGGCTGCACTGGTGATGGTGCTGTGTGCGGATTCGAGAAGCGCCGGACCACTGAAACGCGTATCGGCGATCGTGGCGATAGCCTGAATCCTGGTCTGCAGATCTGCGATCTGGTTCGTGAGCATCCCGCGCCCGTTCAGGGTTCCGCTGCCCGAATCCGCGACAGAACGCTGCACTAGCCCATCACGTCCGAATTGCGTTTCGAGCAGCGTCTTGTGCGAACTCTGCAAATTGGTATATCCGGTGGCGAAGCCGCCAGACTGCATCTTGACGTCTGCCGCAAGAGACTGTGCGACCGACCTCATCGCCTGCTCCGACGGCTGCCCAGCCCCGTACAATCCGAGCAGGTTGCTCAGTACGCTGTTCACGTCGTCGGTCAGTGTGGGCATTCGACCAACTTGTTGTCGCGTTTCACCGACCACCAACCTCCCGGCCCCGGGCCCCGTTCCATTCGTGCCCGGCCGCCTCCCCTGCACGGGCTGTTTCGACTATGCGCCAGACGGGTGCCCCGACGCGCGAACTGTATTCCCATTCAGGGGAAGCGAACACAATGAGAACCAGAAATTCAGGAAGGCGGGTGTCCGCATATGACGGTCGGCACTACTGATACGACCGACGATATCGAGACCACCGATGGATCGACCGAAGATGAATCGACCGCCACCACGGATACGACCTCGGACGACGGTGTAACGGACGCGGAAACAACCTCCGACGAGACGGCCACGGAAGACCAGACCGCCACCGAGGACGACGAGAAGGGCCTAGAAGCCACATCCGGGGACACTGGCTTGGGCGATGCCGTTGGGAGCGAGGGCAGATACTGGACGGTCGAACTGGTCGAGCCCCCTGGCGGCTCTCCCGGTCTGCTGTCCTACATCTCCATGTCGGAGGCCGCGATACAGACAGCCGTGGATTTGCTCGGGCGAGGGATGCCGCAGCCACCACCCAAGGTCGACGATCTGTTGACCACGGTCACCCAGGAAACCCTGGGCAAGGGCGAAGCGGAAGAGTCCTACCAGACAACACTCACCGCCGTGCAGGCCAGGCAGACCTCCTTGCTCGCCATGGACAATCAGGTCATCGACACCTCCATTGTGATGGCGGCCGAGCAGGATCAGACGCTCCGCTCGATCATCGGCGTCGTCGAGCATGTCAACTCGGTGCTCGCCTCCGTGGGGAGCGCCGACCTCAAGCCGGCGCAGGAGGCCAAACTGATGGACCTCGTCGGGACCGCGGTAGAAGTCGTGTCCGCGAAAGTCACCGCGGTCTCCGACTTGAGTTCCCAGATGGCCGGTGATTCGGGCGAGCAGGGTTCCGGATCGGGCGGATCGCAGACCGGAGGCGGGAACGGCAACGGTGCGGCCCCGGCGGCTGGCGGGCTCGGATCCATAATGCCCATGCTAGCCATGCTGCCGATGGCGCTGATGCCTCTGGCACAAATGCTGCCCGAACTGTTGAATCCCGAAGAGAAGGACAAGGAGGACGAGGAGGGGCAAGCCGAAGAGGAGACACCACCCGGCGAACCTGCGCCCGCGCCTACCGATCCAACCGCGCCCCCCGGCGCCACGACCGCGCCGGCAGACCAGCCCGGTGCACCCGCGCCCACGCCACCCCCGGAGGGGACAGCCCCTCAAGGCAGGCCGGAGTCACAAGTCTGACACGGGAGGCGGGTTCGAAACGGCGACTTCGTCGTCCGCCCCGGTCACTGAGCCCGGCACGAATCGTCGACTACAGACACAACTCGATGGCAGACCCAACCTACTTCTCGTCACATCAGCGGACTTCCATGGTGGCGGGCGGAGTCACGGCGGGAGGCGCCGCGGGGGCGGTCTGCTGAGTCGTTGCGACCGGGGGCGGAGACGCGGCACCAGCGGTCGCCATATCGTTCACCTCATTGACATCGGCTCCGCTCGGGTGGAAGAAGCCCCGGAATCCCCCATATCCACCTTGACCACCATCCGGCGGGTTGTGTGGATCCAGCGGCACCAGTTCGCCGTTCACGATGACCTGCAGGCCGGCGTCACCGACCACCACCAGCGCTGACCGGTTGTCCCATTGCGCGACATCCCCGGTCGCCACGGACGCGCTCTCCACAGACACCCACGGACTACCGGCGCTCGCCTCGCCCGGGGTGCCCTGATAGGCGGCACGCGCGTCACTACCGTTCGGATTGTTCAACTCACGGTTCACCGCGTCGGCGACAACCGAAGATACGCGTTGACTCGTTCCATTCGGCAGTTTCATATCCACCATGGACTTCTGAGTCATCGAGGCCGCAGGAGGTGGAGCGTCCTGCGGCGCGGGCGCTTCCGCAGTTCCGGGCGCCGGCGCCGCCGTCGGCGGGGCGGCCGCGGGACCTGGCGCCTGGGCCGACTGGGGTGCGTCGTCGCGCTCACGGTCGCGGTCCTCACGCTCACGCTCACGCTCACGCTCGGCCCGCTCGGCATCCTCCTGCCGCTTTTGCATGGACTGCTGCATCATCTGCGACATCATGCTCATCATCATCATCGGCATCATCATGCTCATCATGTCGCCACCACCGGCTGCCTGCTGAGCCGCGCCACCCCCGCCGGACCCGGAACCGGACATGATCGCCTCACGAATCGGCTGCAGCAACTGCTCTATCGGCGAACGCGGCCCCTCGTCGGTTTCGGAACCCTCCGCGCCGGTCTCCCCGGATCCCGAGTCTTCCGGCCCCAGAAGGTCTTCGTAGGTATCGCTGAAATCCGTGACGGCGTCGTCGAGTTCATTACCCGTGCCCGTATCGGTATTCGTACCGGTTCCGGTATCGGTGTTCTGACCGGCAGCTGCCAGGCCGGCCTGATAGCCGTCGTCATAGGCACTCTGGTAGTCGGTGGAGTTGTTGTCGGTCTCCTCTTCGTTCTCGGTATTCTTGTCCACGGCATCGAGGACAAGGGTCATGACCTCCGAGATCGTCTCTTCCATACTGCCGAACAGCGCTTCCACCACCGAGCGCTTGAGGTACTGGTTCTCGATAACTTGCGTTTCCCCAGCCACCCCCGGCTGTACTACTGTTTCCTCCGTGGTCAGGTGCTCTTCCCCGATCGCACGAAGTTCATCGTCGAGATCCTCGATTTTCTCCATTATCTTGTTCAAGGATTCGGTGTTGACGGCGTCCGTGTCTATGGCAATTTCTTCGATTCGCTCGTCGTGACGCCAGAATTTATCCTTGATCGCCGACTCGTCGTTCAGGTGTGCCTCGTACTGATCGACGAACTCCGATACATTGCCTTCTTCGAAGAGGTTCTCGTTTTTCAACCACTCGCGCACATCCTCGGCCAGATCTGCATCACCGCGAGCGAAACAATCGACCTGATACTGCAGAACGTCCTGAGTGAAGTCGATCATCGGGTGGAGAGTTTCTTCTTTGTCCTGATATTCCGGCAAGTAGAGCAGAACCAATTCCGCGTGGGCGGAATCATCCTTCTCCCGGATAGTCTTCACGAGCTCACCGTCGGCATCCAGAATGACAATGGAACCGTCGTCTCGGACAGTTATATAATTCTCGCCATCGGAAAGGTATTCCGCCACCTTCGCGCCGGAAACACCCCACAGCTCATTTCCTTCGGAATCACGGAGGATAAGCCGGTCATGTTCGTCGAGCGACAGGGTGTAGCCGTTTTCCAGGCTCGTCAGCGAACTGATCCCCTGAGACTCGTCTGTCGTCAGCCTTTCCCCGGGAAGCAGCTCGTTGGCCCCGGCACCGCCTCGCTCCCTCGACTCCCGGTAATCGGGTTTCGATTCGTCGACCTGGATATGAGTTCCCTCGACCGCCCTTCCCGGGTCGTCGTACCCCGCCTCTTCCGCGGCAGCTTCGACTTCGGCCCAGGTATCAACCTTGCCGTCCCTGTCGTTGCCGTCATAGATATTGTCTTTTATGTCCCACTGATAGCGAGCGTCGAATGCACGACCATCGTTGGTCAGCATCCTCGGATTCTGATCATCCGGGTCGAACAGGTTGAAGGTCTCGTAGTCCTCGACCCGGGTGGCGTCACCTTCGCCCGCTTGATACAGAGTGAAGTTGTAATCATCGTCAACTTCATAATAGTAACCAGAGCTGGGCGGTTCAGATTCCGAATGCTTTTCGTTGTTTTCGTCGAACCAAATATAATTCGTCATTCAACGCTCCGGTTCGGAGAATAAATCCGCACTATGGCAAATTTCTCGATAGCCTCGATAGGAATGGACCTCAACAGAATCACCGCCCATGCCTGCGTATATCGATATTTGGCGCCGCGGACACGGCAGCCGTCGCGGACCCGACCACGCTCACACCGACCGGCGTCGTCCCCGGGACCACGTGCCCGGCCGAACCGCGGCGTTCCTGCGGGGCGCTCACCCCGGGCCGTCCACCGGGCCGCAGTCGCCGTTCGGCGACCTGTTCATGCGCGTAGATCACATCGCGGAACAGCTGATACCCAGGTTCTCGCTGCATGAGCAGCACGAGCTCGGTGCAGCGGTGCTGGTCGATCAGATCCCGCAGCGAATTCGGCATACGAGAACTCGCCAGGTCACCCACGCCGACGCCGGTTGCATCGATACGACGACCCCGTACCAACCGGGCCAATGCTCGATCTGCTCGGCGCAGATCCTCCCACCAGTGCGGTGGTACTTGCTGGTCTGCCTCCAGTACTGCGAGGATCCGATCCCGCAGCCGCGCCGATTCCGCGGCCTCCGGAGGTGTCGCCCCTCTCCGCATCAAGAGCAGATGAGCCTCGTTCGCCAACTCCACGCAACGCTGTCGTCGCCCGCTGCGGGGCAGGTCGGCCACAGCGGCGAGCGCCTCGACCGAACCTGTCAGCCCCAACCTGTCCACCGCCCCTGGACCGGGAACACTCAGATCCGGAGAACGCGAGGGGGTGACTCCGGATGCCGTCTCGACATTCCGGAGGTACATCGCAAGCCGAGGATCGAGACTTCCCGATGTCGCCAAGGCTGTTATTGATGCACCGGTCTTGGCTCCCCATACCCCGGCGAATTCCACGAGCACCCTGGCGGGATCACCGAGCCCCTCCCACGTCTCGGAAATAGCCCCGGCGGAGTCCCGGAGCATCTCGTCCCACATCCATGGCGTGGATACTTCGCGCGGCAGATACAGGCCCGGCGGCAACCATCCCCGACCCTCGTTGGCGGTGATGAACAATCCGGCACCGGCGGACCCGCGCAGTACAGCCACTGCCCACAACACGCCGTATTCCGCCGAGTCGGTCGCGCCCAGTACCGCCGCGAGCAGCGCGCTGGCGGTGAGCAGATCGGCTCCCGCGGGAACCTTCGGGGTGGCAGCCGCCTCCCGAGGCCGCGTCGAAGCTGTTCCGGCCGCCACCGGCATACTGCCCGGGCGCGGCGTCGACGGCCCCGGTTCATGGCGGGCCGGGGTTTGCCCGGACGATATGTCGCGCGGGGGCAGGCCACCGCCACCCGAGGGAGGTCCGCTGGGCGGACCGGAGGGCGGCGGGGTGGGCGTCGGCGCAGTGACCGCAGGCGCGGTGACAGTCGGCGGCGTCGGCGAAGCGGCGCGCGGAGCTGGTTCACCGCCAGGGGGTGCGGCAGTGGGCCGAGGTTGCCCCGGGAGGGGAGGAAGGTACGGGAGTACGGGGGAAGCAGGTGGAGCAGACGTTTCCGGTCGATTGTCCGGCATCCTGGACAGCTGCGGTGCTCGTCCGGTCGGAACAGCCGTACGAGGCTCGCTCTGCGGAGCCGTCGTAGACGGAAGCGGAGTTACGATGACAGGGCGTGCCTCGCCTCCGTTCACCGGATGCATGTCCCGTGGTCCTCCCCCGAACCGGCCACCCGTATCTCCCATCCTGCCACCGCTGTCGATATCGGCCCGCTCGTAGGCCTGAGCGGTCTCTCGCAGTTTGCGCGCGGTCTCCAGATGCTGGTCGGCCTTCTTGTTACCCGCTACTTCCCGGGCGTCGTAATAGCGGACCATGGCGTTGTACACCGGCTGGGCGATCGTGCCGTAGTTGTGGATGAACGTACCCAGCCATTGCTCCGGCTTCTGGGCCCAGCGCCGGGCCCGGTCGGCCGCGACTTCATGACGGTCCGCCATCCGGCGGAGTGCGTCGGGATCGACGTCGAAACGGTTCGCCATCCTGTCCGGCAATCCTTTCCGTGTATGCCCGGTGGCGGCTTCTCATCGGCGCGGCACCCACTCCATCTCAATTGCGCTCCACCCCTGCCGGCGGCACTACCGGTGGGGCGACGGCATTCTTGGGCGGACCGCTGACTGCAGGAGGTGCGGATACCTGTGTCGGTGAAACAGTTGCCGGAATCGGCTCCGGCATTTCCGCTTCGGTTCCGCCAGCCGTTGGCACAGTGTGGATCCGCTGTTCCTCGTCCACCGAGACGGCCGGTGGTGCCGCAACGAACGACGGGTGACGGACGATCTGCTCGTGAACGTAAACCGAGTCTCGCAACAGCTGCCGGCTGTCGTCGTTGTTCAGCAGAAAGACCAGTTCGTTGCAGCGACGTTCCCACGCCATCGTGCGTAAGGCGGTCGCCTCGTCGTCGACTCGTAGGTCCCCCAGGCCGACCCGCCCCACGTCGACCCTGTGCGAGATCATGGCGGCCGCGACGAGATCATCGGCCTCCTGCAGATCGTTCCACCATTCCCGGGGCACTTCACCACCTGATTGCAGGCGGGCGAGGATCCGGTCACGCAGACTTCGTACTCCGCCGATCTCGGGTGGTGGGGCTACTGAGCGCACCAACTGCGACTGGGCGTCCAGCGCGAGTTCGAGGCAGTGCGCCCGCACCCGGGAATCCGGAAGGGCGGCCACGCTGTCGAGAGCCGAGACGGATCCCGCAAGACCCAGCCGGTCGACGGTATCGGGTGTGAACACGCGGAGGTCCACATCATAGGCCGGGCGGACCATACCTTCCATCGGAACCTGAGCCAGGTGTGCGCGCAGTCCAGGATCTATGGGGCCAGAGGAAACGAGAGCGGACAGTTCGGCATTCGCTTTCGCACCCCACGCCAGTCCGAACTCCACCAGCACGCGCGCCGGATCGGCTACACCTTCCCACGGTGACCCCGGCGACTCGGTGGCGCCGAGCAACTCGTCCCACAACCAAGGAGTGGATACCTCGCGTGGCAGGTACAAGCCAGCTGGCATCCAGCCGCGACCCTCGTTCGACGTGATGAATATCCCTGCGCCACCGGGTCCACGCATCACCGAAACCGCCCAAGCCATGCCGACGGACGGTTCGACCGCGGCCAGCACGGCGCCCAACAGAGTGCGAGCGATAACGAGGTCTTCGCTGACTTCTTCACCCACCACATAGTCCGGTTCGGCAGCCTTGTTCTTCGCGGCGGCCACCGCTGCGCCGAATGGAGTGGGTACGACGGGAACAGGCATCGCGCCCGGAGCAGCGGTACCCGACTGTCGCTGATCAGCCGGGCGCTCCTCGGCACCTGCTGCTCCCGCGCCGACCGCGCCGAGCGGCAAACCGGCCGACCCGAGCGGGGGTAGGCCTCCACTCGGAGCTGTGGGCCCAGCGGGCGGGCCACCGGCGGAGGCCGCGCCGTTCGTACCGCTGTTCGCCCCGGCACCGGCAGACGCTGCCGGGGCGCTTATCGGCGCGCCCGGCGCTGCGGGACCGGTTTGCGCGGCGGGCGCCGACTGCTCCGGAGCGGCGCCGACACCGGCCACCGGCGCGCCGGAGAGGCCCCCAAGGGCACCCCCGATCGGGCCGGGCACGCTGTTCGTGCCGGAAGGCGGAACCACGGACGGGGCCGGTGTCCCGGCGGGCACTCCGGTGAAGCTCTCTTCGTTCCGCCCTATGCTCGCGGCACTTTCCGCGTCCGCGCGCTCGTAGGATTCCGCGGCCTTCAGCAAGGATTCGGCAGTCTGGTCGTGTTCACGGGCAAGCGCTTCGCCCGCCCGCTGACGTGCGTCGTAGTAGCGTTCGAGAGCGACCTTGACAGGATTGGCGATTTTGCCGTACGTCGGTTCGAAGTTCGCGAGCCATTCGACCGGAGGCTTGGCCCACTCACGAGTCTCCCGTGCGACCTGCTCGTGTTGACCCGCGAGCTGGCGCAGAATCGCAGGGTCGATTTCCAGCCTGTCCGGCATGCCAGATCAATCCTTTCCCGCCACCCGACTCCCCTATCTATTGTCCAGCCTTCCCATACATGGGAGGAATATCGGTGCGATAAGGCGCTGGTCAGCGTGGGCCGTAAACCGCCCCGGTTGACGGTCCACGGCTCATGGGATCGGCCGCGTGCTGCCGAAAACTGGGGTGCGACAATATCTGTGCGTGCGCGTACACCGCATCACGCAGAACCTGCCTGCCGCCCGGCTCCCCCAGCAACAGCACCAGTTCATTGCAACGCCGTTGAAACCCTATATCACGCAAGGTGTTCCGGCGCGGGTCCGGAAGACCGTCGCCTCGCTCGGGACGGAGCTCACCGAGCGCCACGCTCGCTGTATCGATCCGGTAGCCGAGTGCCGAAGCCGCCAGCAGGTCATCCGCTTCTTGGAGTTCGTCCCACCAGCTTGCCGGGAACTCCCGGGCGTGACGAAGCGCACGCAGAATCCGTAGACGGAGCTCAGGCGCCTCGACCGACGGCAGCGGAGCGCCATCGACCTCTTCCACTCTCATATGAGCGTCGACGGCCAGTTCGAGACACCGTTGCGCCAGCATCCCATCCGGAACCTTCGTTGCACGCTCGATCAGCCGTGTCGATCCGGTCGTTCCCAGCCGGTCCAGCGTACTGGCCGACGGCATCGAGAGATCCATCCGAGCCGAGGCCGGCACACCACCCGCGAGACCGATATCACCGAGTCGGCGTTCCAATTCGGGGCCGATCGGCCCCGAGGACGCCAGCGCGGCGAGTTTGGCCCCGGAACGGCCACCCCATGCGAGAGCGAACTCCACAAGTATCCGGGCCGGATCGGCCACACCTTCCCACCCCGCGTTCTCGGAAACGGACCAGAGCCACGGGTTGGACACTTCGCGCGGCAGAAACAGCCCTGCCGGTAGCCAGCCCCGCCCTTCGTTCGAAGTGACGAAAGCACTGACTCCACTGGGTAACCGCATGATCGAAACGGCCCAGTCCACCCCGATCAGATCCGTGTCCACAGCCGCGCGGATTCCAGCGAGCAAGGTGCGTGCCAGTGTCAGATCACCGTCCACGCGGTCGCCGACCACGAACGAGGGTGCCGCGGAGGCAGCGAGTGCCGCGCCCACAGAATCCCTGACGAGGTCATCGCTGTCTTTCGTGGAAGGCTCCGAAGCCCCCCGCGCTGGAACATCGGTGGCGTCGCGAGGTGGCACGGAGGCTTTTCCGCTCGTGGGAGCCGTGACGGCCGGCTGGGCGGCGCCCGGTATCTGGGCAGTAGGATACTGGGTGGCAGCCGGTTTTCCGACAACAGGCGGGTTTGCTCGAATCGGCTCTCCCAGTGCTCCCGCCGGTGCCGAACGCCCCTGCGCGCTGGTGGGGGCAAGGACCGCGTTCGGCCCGATCGCCTGTAACGGGACAGGCGGCAGCGCGCCGGGCTGGCCAGCTTCTGCGGACGTCGTACTCGGGGCGACCACCGGGCCCGACATTCGAGGATCTACCGTGACATCGTCCGACGATCCGGATCCCCTTGCCGCGTCGGCGTGTTCCGCCTCGACCGGACCGGATTCGTGACTCTCGCGGACCGACTCCGGCGAAACCACCTCGGCACCACTCGGCTGACCTGCCGGACGTCCCGCCCCACCGATTGCCATGTCCGCACCGGGTAGTCCGCCCGACGGCACCGGCGTTGATCTCGTCTCCGGCGACGCTCCGACGGGTCTGTCCGGTGAATTCGCAGGTATCGCCTGGCCCGTACCGCCCTCGGCGGCCCGGACTTCGCCCGGGTCCGGTGAATTCGTCCCCCCCACATCCCCCTCCAGGTCCATGGTCCCGGGTAGATGGTCGTTTCGCAGGTCCGGTGGCGTGAGCTGAGGGTCCGGCAAAGGGACAGAAGTGGGCACATCGGCCTGGGGAGGCAGGTTCGGCCCAGAGGCGGGGGGCTCGATCCACGGCTCCGGCGAAAGGTTTCCGGGCTTCCATGGACCGGGCTGTCCCAGCGCCTCCGCGATATCGTCCAGCGCCGGCAGCCCTTGGGGCCCGATATTGGCCAGTGTGGTCTCGATGATATCGACGACATCCGCGCGCGCCCGGGCCACGATGGAATTCACAGTGTTCGCATCGGTCTCGTCCCCTTCTTCGCCATCCGAATTGTTGTCTCCAGCGGTCTCCCTCCGAATCCGGGCGTCGGCGCCGTCCACCACGTCCAGGATCTGGTTCCGGGTCCGCCGGACGAGCTCCGCGATATCTCCGAATGTATCCGCCGCCGCGTACAGGGCCTCCACGAAGGCCTGCGGATTGTGCTGGAGGGCGGCCATCGCAGCGCGAACCGCCTGCAGAGCCTCGGCCGAGCGTACCGACTCGTCGAAACCCCGAAGAGCCCCCGCAGCATCACCGGTGTTCAAAGCATCCGCACCCTCACGCGCAGTGGTTTCCAGTGAGCGCCAGGCGCTGGGGGAAATCTCGGGCCAGTCGTTACCGACTATCCGATCCCAGTACGGGCTGTCGCGTTCCGGATACATCGGCACAGCGATCAGTATGCAGTTTCGTGCACAGACCTACTGCTGTCGAGGTCCGCGTCGACCAGCGCCGTGGCACTGACGACAGTATTGTCCACCGTCGTTTCGGCTTGCCCCACACAATCTTCCACCGCCTCCGTGAAGGTGGTCTGCATCCAGTCCAGCTGGCCGAGGCACGCCCGATCCACGCGACAATTCGAGGTGGAATCCAGCGATAGGCCGAGTACGTCGAATAACGCACCTACATCTGTTGCCGCGGTGGTGATCGCGGTCCGGAACTGTCCCGCGGCCGCGACGACCTCGTCGGGCTCGTCCATATCCAGCATATCGACTCCTGTAGTCGGTAGATCAGTGCGCGCGAGGACCGAAGGCCTCTTGTTCCATCGCGCGATATCCGGCTTCCGTGGGAAGTCCGAACGAGTCGATCGTGTAAGATCGCGTCCCCTTGACCTCCATCTCTTTACGCAAGCCGAGACGAGACTGCATATGGGCGAGCATTGCCAGTTTCACGATCTCGGACGAAAGCCATGAATCACCGGATTCTCGCGCGTCGTCGGTGATATGCAATCCGACGACCTCGCCATCACGATCGCAAGCGACTCCGACGGTGTTCTCCGGGTTGAATACCTCGTACGTTGTCTTCTTCGGAGGAGGCTGTGGTTCGTCGTACTCGAAATCGTGGTCATCATAGGGGCTGCTCATCGAATGGTCTCCACAGTATCTCGGATGATGATTTTCATCGGTCGGCTCCCTCGAGTGCCGACGCGAGGGCCGACCACGGTTCGTCCGCGATCGTCAGCACATGGTCCAGTTGCCAGAATCTGGGGCCCAGATACATCTCACCGGAACCATCGGGAGCCAACTCCAAGTAGTCGGCACCATCCATTGCCGAATTCATCGACACAGTCGTCACCGGCGGCCTCCCGTCATCGACGCTGATGATCGCGCCACCGCCACCCGGGATGAAACTCTTCTTACACCGCGAACTCGACCCGATGGCCACTTCACCGCTGTTGGTGGTGAGCGTGATATCGGGATTGAGCAGCAACTGCAGGGCCCAAAACCGGGTTGCCAGTTCCGGCCTGTCGCCGTTCACCGCGATCATCAGCGAACCGGACAGGTCGACCACCAGCAGTGCAGCGGAAGTGGTCACCCCGACAGTCACGAGCCGACCGGTGGTCTCGATCGGAGCCGGCAATTCGTCGGCACCGCACGAACTGGAATCCTTGTTCGTAGCCGGAAACATGATCACCAAGCCGCTGTTCACATCAACAGTGAATGCGGCGGCCGGACCAGTGGCTTCGCCGAGCGCGGCCAACCGCGCTAGCCCCTCTTCTTGAAGCCAGGACACGGCGTCGACAACCGATACCTCGTTGTCTTCGGCAACCCCGGCATCGGTCACGAGACCGGCTCCGATGCGGGTACCGGCGGGTTGGGCTCACGCGACTGCCCACCGTTGCGGGGGTCACCGGTGATGGAAGCTTCCATGATTGTCCGGTACTGCCGTGCCGCGTCCACCGTACTCTCCCGGATCGCCGCCATGATCTCACTCGCCAACTCGTCATTGGTGAATCGCGATGTGGTCCCGGGCGTCAAGTACAAGCTGGTGAGACGACCCATGGCATCTACCTCCGGGATCACCGCACCGCTCGGCGAGGGCCGCCGTGCCCGTATCCCATCGATCTTCTCTCGCATATCGGCAATCCGGTGCCGGAGATCGCGGGCCGCGTCCAGTGCGGCCTGCACGTCGGGGTGAATATTGCTCATGCGGTTCCTCCGGAACGAGCCGGCGCCTGGTTCGGCGGCGGCGGGGTCGGTGATGTGACCGTGGGGGCGATAGTAGGACGCTCGCCGATCACCTGCTCGGTATGAGGTGTGTCGTCGACATACATCAACCGGTCCGGGTGCCAGGCGACCACCCGGTTGCGCTCGTTTCCACCCCCGCCCGCTCCACCGGCGCCGGGCGCCATCGGCATCATCGGCATGTAGGGCATACCACTGCGACCGTAGGGAGAGTTGGACGACGACGAAGGTGACGCCGATTCCATCACCGGAACCCGCGGCGCCGACCCGAGCCCCGCACCTGTTCCCATTCCGATCCCGGCCGAAACCGGCATCACACCGACAGCCTGCGATTCGACATCGGCAGGACTGGGCACACCGACCGACGGGGAGCTTCCGCCCGGCGGGCCCAGAGAAGGCACCCCGTAGTCGCCGACACCGTAATCGTCATAGTAGTCGTCGTAGTAATCGTCCGAGACCTCCTCGGTGAGCGGCAAGCCGTTCATCCCGGCGCCCATCATGCTCATCAGTGCCGGCAGCATCTGGGCGAGTCCACTGCTGTCTGCCGCACCGCCTTGGCCGGCGGCACTTCCGTCCGCAGCTCCGCTTGCGCCGGTTTCGGCCGCATAGGCACCGACAGTCTCGGCGGAACGAGTATTGTGCTCCTGGAATTTGGCCAGCGCCGCCTGCACACCGATCTCGTCCTTCGCCCGCATGGACCGGGCGAGCTCCTTGCGGGCGGCGATGATCTCCTCCGGGGTGGGGTGTTTCGCCTTCGCAGTGGCGAAGGAATCACCGTAGGTGGCAGCGCTGTCGGCGAGCAGGGTCAGCCCGGTCCCGATTTCGTCGAGCCATCCTCGGTATTTCGTGAGCTTCTCCGCGACACCGCTACCCACCGGTGTCCAGTGCTGTAGCGCCGATGCGGCGCTGTCCATATCGCCGCGAGCGGTGATGACCGTATCGGCGTTGAACGCGCGCACCGAATCCGCGAAACGACGTGCGGGTTCCGGGCCGGGTCCGCTGTGCAGTTGCTGGGCGAAGACCAATGGATCACCGGTCGTGCTGGTCATACTGCTCAACGGCTCCGGGACTCGACGGTATCCGAGCTGCTCCACCTCGGGTACTGGGTTCGTCACATCGTGGCCACCGCCGAGACCGGCCAACGTCCGCGCCGACTCGGCGTCGGTGGCCGCATAATCCACCGCGGCGGCACCGACGTTGTGCGAAAGCTTTTGAACCTCGTTCAACACGTTGATGACACCGTTGAAAAGACCTGCGGCCTGAGCGTTGAGACGTGGTACCGCTTCAGCCGAAATCGGGTCGGCACCCGCCGGCAGAACCCATTCCCGTGGCAGGGCGGCTCCAGTCGTTCTAGCCATCTCGGCGGCTCGCCCGGCGACCGTGACCAGTTCGCCGAGATCGACGTTCAGTGCCATTCATCCGACTCCTCTCACGAACCGCCGACTGTCAGGCCGGTGCGGCGACAATCGGCATATCGGCACCGTTCGATTGCTGGTCCGTCGCCGCCGCTCCGTCCGCGGACCGGTCCTTTCCGCCACCGGCCTCGATGCCCGGCGGGTGCATGAAACCGACGAACTGACCGAACTCGCCGGTGCTGTCCTTCATCTCCGGAGAATACGGCTGCAGCTCGCCGTCCACCACAACCTCCAAGGTGCCTTCTTCTCCGGATCCGAATACGACGAGAACCGCAGTGCGGTCGTCCCATACGGCCACATCTCCGGTTATCAGCTGGTAGGGATCGACGCGCTGGCCAATCTCTTTCTTGTCGGTCCACTTCGCGGGAGTCTGCGCGTATGCCTCCTGGGCATCGGTCGTCTTGATATTGCCGAACGCCTTGTCCAGCACATCCGCCACTGTTGGGGATACCTTCTGGGTCCGGCCGTCGGGGAAGGTGTAGACGACGCTGCCGTCCGGGTTCTGGCTACGGGGCGGCGCCGAAATGGTCGACGGCGCGGTGGCACCAGACGGGGGGCCGGTGTGCGTCTGCGCGGGCGCTGCGGTCACCGGCGCCGACGGCTTGGACCACGGCGTTGCGCCGGGATTGGGCGCGGCCGCCGCCGCGGGCGGCGCAGGCGGCGCGGCCGTTATGGCCCGTTCACGGTCGTACCTGGAAGGATCGATATCTGCACGGCGCCCGGCCAGGTCTGTATCGGTTGCCCCCCTCATCATGGCCTGGCTCAATATCATCGGCAGCATCGAACTCCACATGTCCATGCCCCCCATGTTCGCGGCGGGGCTCATCCCTGCCGCGTTCCCACCCGGGGTCAACCCAGGGGAATCAACACTCGGCGTAGTTCCGGATGGATTCGTGGCCTGGTCCACCGCCGCCGGATTCTCGGCGTCGAGTTTCGGCGGAGTCAGATCGTCCAACTCTGAGGGGTCGGTCAGGCCGGTCCCCGGCTGCGTCGCCCATTGACCCGGGTCGAACTGGTTACCCTCGAATTCGCGGACCGCGTCGTCGAGTTCTTCGTTCTTCTCCTCGTCCTGCTCCAGCATCTCCTGCTGCTTTGCCAGAATCTCGGCCAAACCCTGGTTCGATTCGTTCGCCGTTTCCACGAAATCCGCCACCAGAGTCATTGCCTGAGCGAGCATCTCCACGAACCCGGTCTCGGACCCGTCACTGGTGGCCACCAACTGGTTCATCTCGGCGATGAGACGCTCGAAATTCTCTTTGCCCTGGGTCGTAACCTCTTCGACTTCCGGCATGACTTCGAGCATGTTCAACTGAGCAGTATCGAAGCGCTCCGCCGCAGTCGTGAGAGAAGCGAGTGTCCCACCATACGTTTCCCCAGCGGCGGACTCGCCCAGCGACACACCCTGGAAGCGAGGAGCGGGTTCGAAGGCCAGATCCTCCGCCGTCTCCGCCGTGTCGAAAAGCACATAGTTGTCGGCTATATAGGATGCCACCGAATCAGTTGCCCCGCCGTGTGCTTCGGCCAGGGCATTGTTGATCTCGGCGAGATCCCAGGGCTGGAGGAGGTATCCGTTACCGTCGCGAGTTTGGTAGGTGGGGTCTTCGGTGAAGGGGCCCTGCCCGATTACACCGGCGTTGATTGCCGCCTGGTCCCCCACCCAGCGCAGATCGATCGTCGTGACACCGGTATCCGGATCCGTTTCGGTATCCGTGCCTCCGTTGCCGGCGTTTCCACCGCCGTCCCCGCCCAGCCAGCCGATACCTTCGAAGATGTCGTCTGCGAACAGGCCGGCCGACGCAGCGGTGCCGGTGAGGAGACCGCGTCCACGGCCGTGCCACCATCTAGGATTGGCATCCGGCGCGTTCAGGAACCGATTCCATCTGTCCATCCGCTGTTGGCGGCTTGTCATGAGATCGAGATTCTCTTGGGCATCCCGGCGACCGATGGCACCGGCTTCGCGCGCATCCCGCGCAGCGTTCAAACGAGCTTCACGCAGACCGGGGAGCGCGTTTTCGGCATCTCGCCGAGCCCTGTTCAGGGGATCCGGATTGGCTCGTGTCCGTCCTAATCGAGAATTGTTGAGTCCACGGCGGAACCGGCCTGCGCCGTCGATACCATCCCGCGCTTCCCGGAGTGCTCCATATCCTTCCCTGAAGTTGTCGCGAGCTGTCAGGTAATTCTGCGCGGCTGTCGTCCGAGTTCCCGCCGTTTCTGCCAACCTCCCGGCCTGCGTTGCCAGTCCACGCGCACCCGCGGCACCCGCCGTGCCGAACACACCCCCGAGCACAAACCCTTCACCGAAATTCTCGGGGGTAAAACCGTTCGCGATCATATTTCCGCCGCCACCGCCCAGTGCGGACACGACCCCTGACCTGACGATTCCCGCGGCACCTGCACCTCGGCCGGCAAGCGCGGCCGTAAAGCCTACCTCAAACGCGACGCCGCCTAGCTGATCCCAGAAGCCCATTCGAAACCTTCTATGCTGGCGCCGCAGCCACAGCTGCGGTGGTTTGGTCTATAGGCAAGGCGGTATCCGGCGTTTCCCGCGCCGACACCTGCACCTCTATGCCGACCGGGTGGAAGAAACCGGCAAAGGCACCGAAGTCGCCTGCTTTATCCGTCATTTCGCCGACAAAGGGACGGAGTTCGCCGTCGACGACAACCTCCAACGTGGCGCTGGTATCGGTTTCGAACGCCACCAGTATCGCCGAGCGTCCATCCCAAGCAGCCACGTCGCCGGTCATCACCTGGTGCGGGTCGATACGAGACCCACTCGCCTCCTCACGATTCCATTTGACAACGGTCCGCGCGTACGCCGCCCGAGCATCGGTACCCGCCGCATTGTCGAAGGCAGCATCCAAGGCTTGCGCGACCACGACCGCAACTTCCTGCGTGCGCCCATCCGGGAATGTGTACACAATCGCTTCCTGAGGACCGGGCTCCTTCCGGGCAGAAACAAGGGTAACCTCGGAAGGACCGGCCGGGCGTGCAACTACCGAGCGGGCAGGAGCGGAGGCGGTACTCTGCTGCGGCGTGGATGCTGCCGGCGTTTGCGTCGTCGGGGAAAGCGTCGTAGGCGTTGTGGCGGCCGTCTGGTCCTCCTTAGGCCTTCCGGTCTCGCTCCGGCGATTCACCGGTTCGCCGGCATCGGGTGTGCGGCCAGGCTGCTGATTGGCGTTCATCAGAGCATTTATCGCCGCGGGGAGCGCCATGGATTCGAGCCCGGAACCTGGGGTTCCCGCCACTGCCGGTACCTGGCTACCGGCCTGTAGCGCATCGGACTGAGCTCCCGTGCGGTCGGCGGACCTCTGTCCGAGCGAACCGGATTCTTCGGCAGTTCGGCCGGTAGTGGTTGTCGCGTCCAGGGCCGGTCCACCGAGGTCCCATGCGGCCGGCGGGGTCAACTGTGCGAGATCCTCGAGTTGGCTCGACTCATTCGCGTATTCGCGGTCCAGCAAGTTCTCGGTCCCCGTATCGGTCTGGCGGTTCTGTTCCTCTTCGGACTCCTCCGGAACCTCCGCCGCCAGCGCCTCGAACTCACCGGCGAACATCCTCATATTCTCCTCTGATGTAACGACTGATGATTCGATCAGAGTGAACACATAGTTGTCCTCGGTGGGCTCCGCGGCATTGATCAGGGCCAGGTCTTCCAGGATGAAGCTCCCGGATTCCATGCACCGTGTCTGATACTCGACGATCAGGTCGACATTCGCCGGGTGGAAGGTGGCGAATGTGCCGAGTGCCTCGACCGAAGCACCTACCATGTCCTGGCAGGCCAATGCGAGTTCTTGCGTGGATTCGTCTATCTCGGGAATCAATTCCGCGTTCGCGGACATCTCCTCCCATTTCGACCGCATGGCCGCCACCCGCTGCGCGTAGTTGTTGATATTGGCCATTTCTTCCCCGGAGATATCCGAAACGGGAGGATCCGGAGGGAGCAGAGTCCGTACCCTCGTGCGGTCGCCACACGCTTCCCAGTTCCCGATGAGCAGCACCGGTATCACATCTTCGTACTGCTGCTGAACCGGCGGAGAGAAGACCAATCCCTCGGGCATGCCCTGCGGATCGGGCATGTAGATGGTGGGCATCTCCTCCGGTGATCGCTCCTGTGCGATCGGAATCACCGGTATCTGTGCCAGCGCATACTGCTCGTCTCCGGAGACCTGCGTCGGATCCGGCGTCATCGCTCGCCCGGAAGCATACGAGAACCACGTCGACCCGAAAGTGAGTCCACCGTGGAGATAGGTCTTCCATGCTTGCTGATGCGCGCCACCGACAGCTACTGGAATCGTATGTCGTAAGAGCCCGTTCTGGCTTTGGGCAATCTTCGGAAGTAGTTTCGCCGCACCGGATCCGGCGTTGGCGGCAGCTGTCCTGCCGATCTCGTCCGCGAGCTGGACTGCTTTGCCGCTCCGCAGCGCCCCTTTGATACCGATGCCGCCCATGCCGCCCATGGCGCCGCCGGCCGCACCCATGGCCATGCCGGTGAGGATCTCTTCGGTGGTCTTACCGGAGCCCCAAGCAACGGCGCCGCCGACAGCTCCCCCGAGAATCGCCCCGCCGGCGGGGCCCAGCAACGCCGTACCGACCAAGCCGGCACCGGCAACGATCAGGTCGCCGCCGATACCCCCGAGAAAGTCACTGAACCCCATCACTCACCTGCCCAGCGGAACATAGATGTCAGCGCACACTGTCCACCTGTCATTGTCGGCATGGGGCAGCAAGCAGGCGCGCCACCTCCATGAGTTGTCGCCGACTGCTGCCTACCATGTATGAGCAGTTTCTTGCGTAGGACCCATTGTCGAGGATTCCCAGCAAAGGGAAGTGCTGTCCGTTGTCGCCGGGTCAAGATATTGTTCTCGACTCGGCAGTCATATCGCCCCGGCTAGCTCGCGGCTCCCGGGCGTCGGTCACGGAAAGCAGGAGGAAGTACCGTATGCGCCTCCGCCGCCCGATCAGCACCCGCTCACGATCGTCGAGCGATCTCCGCACGGAGAGTGGGCAGTCGGCGAATACGCCGTCATCGGTTTCGACAACTGCATCACCGCCCGCATACTCGCCGAACCCGGAGACCTCCGGATGGGATCCCCTTCGCTGGTACCCGGATACGCTCATGCGACGGCTTCGATGCTGGCTGAACGATCATCCCTGGAAGCGGCGAGCATTGTGGCTGCTCGGCATCATGTTCGGATTCGTGGTGTTTCCGGGAATCATCGGCGTGGTCGCCGGGGCGCAGACCAGCAGCGGCGTATCGCAGATCGACGGCCTCAGCTGGATGAATGTCCGGGACTCGAACGGGGTTCCGTTGGCCAGTTATCAGTTCGTCACAGATCCAGGGAGCCTGTTCAACCCTGGCAATACCGTACTCTGGGCGATACTCGGGATTCTGTTCGTGGGCTACATGGCGATCGTCACTTCCGCGATCTGGGCTGTGACTTTCACATTCAGTTTCACCTGGCTGGACATGTTCGCCGCAGCCCTCACGGGCACCGCCCAAACACTCGCCCGTCAGATAGCCACGCCGATAGTATTGATCACTGCGGCCACCATCGGTGCGTTCTTCGTGGCCTGGTTCACCGTTCGTGGGTTCCATGTCAAAGCGACGATGCAGGTCGTGACCATGATCGGCGTAGCGATTCTGGGCCCCCTGTTGTTGGCCAATCCGCTGGAGGATGTCCTGTCCTCTGACGGGCTGCTGACCCAGGGCCGGGACGTCGGCCTGTCAGTGGCGGCAGGGCTCAACGGAAACGGTAATCCGAACCCCGAACAGCTCGTGACGATCATGCAGCACGACCTGGCGGACAACTTTGCCCGTAAACCCGTGCAGGTCTGGAACTTCGGTCACATCATCGATCGCACCGGTTGTGAGTCCGCATGGACTGCAGGTGTTATGGCCGGAGATCCGGACGACATCAGGTCGGCAGTCGAAGGGTGCGACAGCGCCGCTCACTCCAGAGCAGAGAATCCAACCTTCGGCCAGATCGGGACGGGACTGATACTGCTGGTCTGCGCCACCCTGCTGATGCTCTTCGCTGTGTACCTCGGTTTGAAGGTCACCAAAGCGGCACTCGATGCCATCTACCACGGGTTCATGGCAATCTTCGGGTTCGCCGCCGGAGGTTTCGTCTACGGCCCCACGCAGACGTTCCTGGTCCGCAATATCGTCGATACGTTCCTCGCGGCCGCCAGAATGGCTGCCTTCACCGTATTTCTGGGCGTCTACGTCCTTTTCATGGGCGACCTGTTCCAGCAGGCCGGTGATCAGGTGATGTCGGTGATCGTCATCGCCTGTGCGGTGGAACTCGTCGCCATACTCCAGTTGCGCCGACTCAGTGGCAGCTTGGACAGGGGGAACAATTGGGTTGCCAACCGCTTCGCTCTGGCAATTCAGGGCGGCGGAGGCGGGTCCGGTGGCAGCGGTGGTGGGTCGGCTCTGGGCATGGGGGGCGCCCAGCTTCCCGGCGGTGGAGGTGGCGGTATGGGCGGTCTCGCAGCTCTTGCTGCACTGAATACGGTCAACTCCTCCCCGCTTGTGGCATGGTTGGCTCTGCGGACACCCAACCCGCTCAACCCGCTCGCCCGGAGGAAGAAGATCTCCGATCTGGCGAACTACCACACCGCCGATTCTCGGATGGAGATGTACGAATGGAGCCAGCTGGGCCGCAACAACTGGCGGAACAAAGCCATCGTCCGTGCCGCGCCACACGGCGGGGTCACCAACGCCATCGGCCTGGCCAACGCACTGGACGGACTGGGCGACAGCCGGGTTCCGGACGCCAACAGGGCGCCGATCCTGCTCAGTCTCGGAGCCAATGACGTCGCGGTTCACCAAGCTGAGCGTGCGGTCGCGGTCCAGGCCGCGAGTATGTCCAAGAATCCGTTCGGTTTCGCGCCACTGCAGAAGGCTGTGGCCGCCGCCCGCGCAGTCGAAAATCATCTCGAGGGCCAGACTCCGGAAGCACGCGCCGCGTTCGCCGCTCAGGCCGAAATCGCGGCCACAAACTTCCTCCGGCACACCAACCGGCCGGCTCCGGGGGCCGAAATCAATCAGCGTTTCGTGAACCGCGTGCGGCAGAATTGGGATTCCGACCTGGCGCTCCGAAATGCAATCTCGCCGCGCCAGTGGAACCAGATCGACCGCAATACCCGTTTCGCAATCGGTCACGAGGTCGCCGAAGCACAACTCGCCGCCGCGGAGCGATACCGTATCAACCCCACTGCGGCGAACCGTGCGGAATTGATGCGGTGGACCAATCGGATCGCCAGCCTCGACCACATGGACCCGAACATGGGGCTTGACCCTTGGGATCCGTAAAATAACATCAAACCTGAGGCCGCACACCTGGCCCCTCTATTCATCTGGGGTTGTGCTCTCGCTTTGCGGCCGAAGGGTGATTTTCCCCGGTCTCCGGCGTAT
>NZ_BDCG01000015.1 GCF_001613385.1 Nocardia flavorosea NBRC 108225
GATGTGGATGACCTGGAACCGGCCCATGTGGTCCGGTTCGGCGAGCAGATGGACCGCGCCGATATTCAGGGACTGGTCCCGGGCCGCAAGGCTGACCGCACCGTCGGCTATGTCACCAAGTACCTGACGAAGTCCATCGCGGAAGTCTTGGAAACCGACTCCGAGCGGACCCGTCGGCACTATGACCGGTTGCACGAAGAGCTTCAGCACACCCCGTGCTCGAAAGGCTGCCCGGTCTGGCTGCGCTACGGCATCGTCCCGGTCGGCGCGAATGAGAAGACCATCCCCGGCCGGTGCAAAAGCAAAGCCCACCGGCGAGACACCCTCGGCGTGCGTGGTCAGCGGGTGCAGGTCTCGCGGCAGTGGTCGGGCAAGACCCTTCCGGACCACAAGGCCGACCGCGCGGAATTCGTTCGGCAACTCCTCGCTTCGGTCGGGATCGTCAAACGCGACGCCCCGAACCTGAAGTTGTCGGTGGTCAAACCCGGAGACCAATCGGCCCCACCTCGCGATCACCTGATCATGGCGGCCGTCGCTCAACGCAAAGTCTGGCGCGCGGAATACACCCGCGTCCTGCTGGAGGCCGGTCCACCAGCACTCCAAGAACATTCGGCAATTCTGGAAGCGGCATAGGGAGAACATGGTGAACGAGGAAGAGACCTACCTGCGGGCCAAGGACTGCGAGGCGCTGACCGGCATTCCGGAAGCTACCTGGCGGTGGTGGGCACATGTCGGTCGTGGCCCGGCAAGCTTCAAACTCGGACCACGTCGGCGGGTGTGGCGTAAGTCGGTGGTTCTGGCCTGGATCGCTGTGCAGGAGGAACTGACCGGAACCGGTGAGGCCGCCTGATGGCTGCCCGTCGTAATCGTCGCTCCGGGGTGGAAGACCGTTGGACCAGGGAGGAGCGCCAGGAGGACGGTACGGTCCGGCGAGTTCCCTCGACGCGCCATGGAACGGGTAAGCGGTGGATGGCTCGGTATGTCGACGGCGCGGGGAAGGAGCACGCGAGGAGTTTCGCCCGAAAGACGGACGCCCAAACCTGGCTGGACGGCCAGACTTCGGCAGTGGTCGTGGGACTGCATGCTCCGCCGTCCGCTGGGCGAGTGACCGTCGATGTGGTGCCACAAGCGTGGTTGGCGGGACATCCTTCATGGGAACGTGGCACACGGTCGCGGTATGAGTCGATTGTGAAGCGGCATATTCTCCCGAAGTGGGGCAGCGTGCGGCTCGCTGATCTGGTGGATATGCACGACGAGCTACAGGCATGGGTCACTGCCCAGGTAGCTGCGGGCGCGGCCGGTGGCACCGTCCGGAAGAACCTCGGTGTGCTGTCCCAGATCTGTGATCACGCGGTCAAGACTCGCAAGATAGCGGTCAACCCGTGTCGCACCCTGGACCGGCCGAAACAGCGACTTGCCAAACGGCGCTATCTGTCCGGCGTCGAGGTAGAGCGGCTGGCTGAGTGCGCTGGTTCCAACTGGCTGACGGTGATGGTGTTGGCCTACTGCGGCCTGCGATTCGCTGAGCTTGCGGGTATGCAAGCCTCGGCAATCAATCTCGGGCGCAAGCGGATCCAGGTCGAGCGGACGATTACCGAGGTGGATGGGCACCTGGTGATCAAAGCCCCGAAGGATCACCAGCGTCGAAGTGTCGCGTTCCCGGCATTCCTGGTCGAGCCGATGAAAGAGCGGGTGGCCGGCCGAAGTGATGACGCGGAGGTCTTCACCTCGTCACAGGGGGCGATCCTGCGGGTGCGGAACATGCGGCGGGATTGGTTCGATCCGGCCGCGAAAGCTGCGGGGTTGGCGGGAATCACTCCGCACGAGCTTCGGCACACCGCCGCCTCGCTTGCTGTGTCGCAGGGGGCCTCGGTGCTCGCACTACAGCGGATGTTGGGCCACGATAAGCCGAGTACCACGCTGGACTTCTACGCGGACCTGTTCGATGACGACCTGGACGACGTGGCCACAAGACTCGACTCGGCCCGGACTGGATTCGCTGCGGACTGGCTGCGGGCTGGGGGAGTGGCGGGACAGGAAGGCTTCGAGAAGAAACCCGCCTGACCTGCACAGATGTCTGTGCCCTCGGCAGGACACACAAAACATGGGCAACTGGAAAACGCCTGGTCATCGGGGGCGTGCACCCAGTCTGACGATTTCGTCGACACCGAGCCGGGGCTATCCCCTGAGGACGCCGACCAGGATTCGAGCGATTCCACCGAACGGACAGGCTCCTGGATTCGCACGAAGTTCCCATCTCTGCCCGGAGTCCGCGGATCGTATTCGGTCACAGTGCTCATCTCACCGATCTGAAAATGAGGGCCATGGCGGTCACCGCGCCACCGGTGACCGCCCACCGAGCTTCCGGTGCCGACGCCGAGCTGGTGCGTGATCGGATGCCCCGGCGCGGGACTCAGGTCCGGGTGCGCTAGCGCTGGTAGACCTCTACATAGGCGTTGGTGGCCACCGCGAGGATGCCGGGGCCTGCCCCGGTGCAGCCGGCGGTGACGCGGTCGCCGGACGGTGTGAAGGGGTAGCTGAGGGTGTGGTACGGGCCCACGGCGTAGAGCGGGAACGGACCGTTGGCGTAGAGGCCGAGGCATTCGACGCGCAGGACGTAGTTGCTGCCGCCGTCGGGCCGGCAGATCGCCGAGGCGCCGAAGAGGTCACGTTCGACGGTACAGTCCCGGGGTGCGGCCTGGGCGGTGCCGGAACCGATGATCGCGACGAAGGCCAGGCCCGAGATACCGGCGGTCGCGAGTCCCGCTGCCGAAACGATGTTCTTCTTCATTGAAGTTCTCCTGTGTCGAGGTGGTTGACGAGCTTCGCCGCATCAGCGGCGTCGGTTTCGATATCGAAGATCTCGGTGAGGAGCTTCGGAACATCGGAAGATCGCACCGTACGGGTCTCGCCGGTGCCGTCGGGGTAGTTGGTGTGCAGGGTGAGACCGTCGAGCATGTGGTGAACCTCTGGGTGGAGGCGCTGCGCGATGGGGCGAGTGGTGAACGGCGAATGCGAGGACGTCGAGACGTAGTAGTTGCCGACGGCCTGGTCGATCGGGTACTGCGGGTTCATCGTGAAAGTGCGACGAGTGAGCCAGCCGTTGCGGGAGAAGTGGCGCAGGGTCCACAAGCTGCCGCCCAGCACATCGGTGTCGCGTTCCAGCGTGAATCGCCATGCACCAGCGGTGAGTTCGCCGTCGACGGGGGTGAGTTCGATCGGTTCCAGCGGTCCGGAGCCGAAACCGACATCACACAACCAGCCTCGTTCGTCATCGGTCGTGGTGACGTGCAGCAGGGCGTGTGTGGCGGGGAGCAGGCGGGTGTCCGCGCCCAGGAAGATCCGTCCGGCCAGGCCGGTGACCCCGAAGCCGAGCCGTTCCAGCACCGCGGCGAACAACGCGCAGTTCTCGAAGCAGTAGCCGCCTCGGCGGTGTCGAACCATCTTGTCCTGCATGGACTCCACGTCCAGCCGGACCGGCCGGCCCAGGATGATCTCGAGGTTCTCGAAAGGGAAGGTCGTGGTGTGCCGATAGACCAAATCGCGCAATGTCGCCAGGGTCGGTGCACGCACGCCGGTGAAGCCGATGCGGGCCAGATACGCGTCCAGGTCCAGGTCCGCACCCCGCCAGGTGCTCATGCGCGGCCCAGTCGGCGGCCGAAGTGTTCGACCAGCCGGGAGTAGCTGTCGTCGCCGTGGCCGGCGACCAGGGCGTCGGCCACGAGTCGCCTGGTGTAGGTCGGTAACGCTATATCGATTCCGCGGGCCTCGCTTTCTGCGATCACATCGTCGATGGAGGGCAGGTGGTGTTTGAGGGCGCCGAACGGGGTGGCGAATTCGGCACGGTCGATCTCCCCGGCGAACAGCCCGAACAGCGACGGCAGCGCCGCCAGAGACGGCTCCGCCTGTTCGGTGTAGCGGCCGATCGGGATTCCGGCGTCGCGCAGCAGCGCCGCGGCGTGCAGGAACCCGTTCAGCAGACCCCACATGATGTCGTGGAATGCCATTCCGTACAGCAGTGGTACTGCGGGGTCGGTGGACACGTGGGTCGCGCGTCCGCCGAGTGCCCGCAGGACCGGTTCGTACCGGTCGAAGACCTGTCGGGGGCCGCCGAAGAAGATCACCGCGTCCGGCGAGCCGATCGCGGGGGCGACGGTCATGATCTGGCCGTGCAAGTAGTCCGCGCCCAGGCCGGTCACCAGATCCGCCGCGACCCCGGCCTGCTCGGACGGGCCGTCGGTCAGGTTGACCACGGTGCGCCCGCCCAGGGCGGTACCCGCCGCCCGCAGCAGCTTCTCGGCCGCTGCGCCGCCCTGGACGTTGACGATCACCAACTCGGCCGCACGCACCGCCGCTTCCGGCGACTCCGCGAGCCGGGCGCCCGCGGCCACCAGTGGCTCGGCCTTCTCGGGGGACCTGTTCCAGACGGTGAGCGGGTGCCCGGCCGCCAGCAGGGTGGCGGCCAGCGCGGAACCCATCTCACCCAAACCGAGCAGTGCGATTGTCATGATTCTCCGATCTCGTTGTTTGGTAGACGACCGTGCAACATCAACTTTTATTGAGGTCAAGAGGTGTGACGTAGGCGGCCTCGGCCGGCAGCGCGCGCCGATTGGGCAGCGACCAGGCCGTGAGGAGGCCGAGCAGGATGAGAGCGGAGGCGACGATGACCGTGCTGCGCAGACCGTCGGCGGTGGCCGTCGGCAGTGCGTCACCGTCGAGACCTGTCGCGCCCGCGTTCGCGATGCCGACGAGCACTGCGAGTCCGGCGCCGATCCCGACCTGCATGGCGGTGTTGGCCATCCCGCCCGCGGTGCCCTGCTCCTGTTCGGCGACACCGGTGCCTGCGGCGGCGTACATGGTCGGGTAGACCGTGCCCATCCCGGCCCCATATACCAGGATTCCGGCCACGATCGTGCGATAGGAACCGTCCGCGACCATCCCGGCGGCGAGCAGGGCGCCGCCCACCGCGCCGAGCAGCAGCCCGGCGATCAGGGTCGCGCGGATGCCGAGCCGCACGATCAGCCGCTCGGCGACGAAGTTCGCGACCGCGATGACCAGCGACAGGCTCAGGAACACCAGCCCGGTGACCAGCGCGCTGTAGCTCCACACGTTCTGCAGGAACAGCGTGAGGAAGTAGACGATGTTCTGCATGGTCGCGCCGAAGACGAAGATGACGGCCAGCACCGGCCCCAGCGCGCGGGCCAGCCGCAGCGGCATGAGCGGGCTGTCGCTGCGCGACTCGATGACCAGGAACGCGGCCAGCAGCGCCACCGCGAGCGCGCCACCGCCGAGGACGGGAACCGAGGTCCATCCGGATTCCGGTCCCTGCGCCACGGTGAACACCAGCAGCGTCACGCCGACGGTCCCCGTGAGCGCGCCGGGCACGTCGAACCGACCCTGATCGCGCGGACCGTCCGCGCGCAGCAGCGGGAACGCCGCCACCACGCCGAACACAACCAGCGGCACGTTGATCAAGAACACTGCCTGCCAGCCGAATGCGCTGGTCAGCACGCCGCCGAGCAGGGCACCGAGACTGAGCCCGCCCGCGCCGGCCATGGCCCACACCGCGAGCGCGTGGATCCGCTGCCTGCCCTCCTCGAACATGGTGTTGACCAGCGAGAGCGTCGCGGGGAACAGCAGGGCAGCGCCGATGCCCTGGATCGCGCGGGCAGCGATCAGCGCGATCGTGGTGGTGGCCAGGCCCCCAAGCAGCGACGCGACACCGAACACCACCATGCCGAGCACGAACATCCGCCGCCTGCCGAGCAGGTCCGCGGAACGTCCGCCCAGCAACAGCAGTCCACCGAAGAAGATGGCGTAGGCGCTGACCACCCACTGCATGGAATGCCCGGAGAATCCGACGTCGCGGGCGATATCGGGCAGGGCGACGTAGATGATCGTGAAGTCCAGCGAGGTGATCAGGCTGGAAAAGGCGAGCAGGGCCAGTGTTGTGGCGGGACGTCTCATGACGGTGTCCTTCTCTACAGCGGGTAGGGCCGGGCTTCGCGGGCGTTGTGCAGCGCGCGGGCCCACCAGGTGAGCTGGTTGAGCAGCGCGGTGGCGGCGGCGCCTGCACCGGCGCTGTCGAGCGGCTGACCGGCGTCGTCGAACTTGTTCCAGCACGAGTGGAAGCTGACGGTGTCGCGGATCGCGACGGCGTGCAGTTCGCCGAACACCTGGCGCAGCTGTTCGGCGGCGCGCAGACCGCCGGAGACCCCGCCGTAGCAGACGAACGCGACCGGCTTGGCCTTCCACTCGTCGACGTAGAAGTCGATGGCGGTCTTGAGCGCGGCGGGATAGCCGCGGTTGTATTCGGGCGAGACGATGACGAAGGCGTCGGCCCTCGCCAGACGTTTCGACAGGGCCGCGACCGTGTCGTCGGGCTGGTCGAGGTCGGCGGGGAGCGGGGTCTCGGCGAGATCGATCAGGTCGAGGTCGAGCCCGCTGTGCTCGACGGCCTGACCGTGGAACCAGCGGGCGACCTTCGGCCCGAATCGCTGGGTTCGGGTACTACCGATGATGATCGCCACGCGCAAGAGATCGGTTGCGGGCATCGGGCCTGCCTTCCGGTCGGGTCGTTGTCGTCACGACCTTCGCCGGTGTGGCCTACGCCGGCCCTACAGACGCCCTACACGGCCCGGAAAGCGGGTACGTATTGTCACGGTCATGCGGTTCGGTGTGCTCGGCCCCTTGACGGTGTGGACGGACCAGGGCGAGCAGGTCGAGATCCCGGCCGGGCAGGTTCGCACGGTGCTGGCCGTGCTCCTGGCGCATCGTGGGCGGTCGGTGTCGACCGATCGGCTCATCGAGATTCTGTGGCCGCGGCGGGTTCCGCGGGATGCGGCGGCCGCGCTTCAAGTCAAGGTCTCGCAACTGCGCAGTGCGCTGGCCGCCGCCGAGCCGGATGCGCGGGCCCTCGTGGTGTCGGGGCCGGCGGGATACAGCCTGGACGTGCCGGCCGGTGCGGTGGACGCGGGCCGTTTCGAGGACATGCTCGCCGACGTCGCCCCGAACCCCCGGCAACGTGTCGATACCCTGACCACCGCGCTCGAGCTGTGGCGTGGCCCGGCGTTCGGAGAGGTGACCGACGCGGAGTTCGCGGAGATAGAGATCGCCCGGCTGGACGAACTGCGATTATCCGCGGTCGAATCCCGGGCCGAGGCGCTGCTCGTACTCGGCGAATATGCCGCTCTGGCAAGCGAATTGGCACCGCTGGTCACTGAACATCCACTGCGTGAACGCTTGCGCGCGGCGCGGCTGTGGGCGCTGTATCGGGCCGGGCGGCAGGGTGAGGCGCTGGCCGAGTTCACCGATCTGCGGGCACGATTGCGCACCGAGCTCGGCGTGGATCCGGGTCCCGAGATCGTTGCCGTGCACCGGGCGATCCTGGCCCAGGACCCGCTGCTCGCACCCCGCTCGGCCACCTCGACGAACCTGCCCGGCCAGCTCACCGAGCTGATCGGGCGAGCCGAGGCAGTGCGCGACGTGCGGACGCTGGTCGGCGCACATCGCTTGGTGACTCTGGTCGGGCCCGGCGGTGTCGGCAAGACGCGCCTGGCCCTCGAGGTGGCGCACTCACTGCTCCCCGGCTGGCCCGACGGCGCGTGGTTCGTCGAGCTGGCCGGGATCGACGACACCGCCGCCGCGCGCGCGAGCGTCGGTCACACTGTGCACGCGGTGCTGGGCATCCGCGACGACGTCCGCTCCCCCGCCGGCCCGGTCGACCAGCTGATCAGCGCGTTACGCGGCAAGCGGGTGCTGCTGGTCCTCGACAACTGCGAGCATCTGGTCACCGTGATCGCCGAACTCACCGAGCGGCTGTTGCGCTCGGTTGCCGAACTGCGCGTGCTGGCCACGAGCCGCGAAGCACTCGGTGTGGCCGGCGAGGCCGTGTACCCGGTGGCCGCGCTCGAATTGCCTTACTCCCCAGCGGATATCGGCCCCGACTCGCTACCGAGATTCAGCGCGATCCGCCTGTTCACCGCACGCGCGGCGGACGCGGCGCCCGGATTCACCCTCGATGCGGAAAACGCTGCGGCCGTCGCCACCATCTGTCGCCGGCTCGACGGAATTCCGCTGGCACTGGAGCTGGCGGCCGCACGGGTGCGGGCGCTCGGCGTGCGGGAATTGGCCGCCCGGATGGACGATCGGTTCGACCTGCTGGTCGCCGGCCACCGCGGCGGGCCGAGTCGCCAGCAAACCCTGCGCGCGGTGATCGACTGGAGCTGGGAACAGCTCGCCGAGCCGGAACAGGTTGTACTGCGACGTCTTTCGGTCCACGCCGACGGTTTCGGACTGGCGGCGGCAGAGCGCCTCTGCGGGATCGGGGAGCTCCCCCGTGGACGGGTCCTCGGTCTGCTCGCCCGGCTGGTGGACCGTTCGCTCGTCACAACGACCGACACCGACGACGGCCCGAGATACCGGCTGCTGGAATCGGTCGCGCTGTACTGCTCGGAACGGCTGAGCGAGGCCGGCGAGGCCGACCTCGTCCACGAGCTTCGCAACGAGTACTACGCGTCGCTGGCCGAACAAGCACGCGATGCGTTACGCGGCGCCGAACAGTGGCGATGGCTCACGGTACTGGACGTCGAATACGCGAACCTGCGTGCTGCCGTGGAGGATTCCGCGCGTCGCGGGGGCGGTGTCGTCGCACTGCGCCTGGTGGAATCGATTGCCTGGTACTGGTTCCTGCGCGGCCGTATCGGCGAGGGCATCCGACTACTCGACGCGGCGCTGGACACCTCCCGCGAGGCCGCGCCCGTGCTGTGGGCCAGGACCAACGGTTGGCGGTCGGCGCTGATGCTGCTCGGCGGCGGCGACGCGAACCGTTCGGGATTGGTGCCCGCCGGGCTGGCCGGGTTCGAGAAGGTGGACGATCCGGCGGGTCGCGCGTTCGCCGAATGGCTACTCGCCGAGGTGCTGCTCGGCGGCGGAGACCAAGCGGCCAGCGATACGCTTGCGCAGCGTGCGCTCGCCGGATTCCGTACAGTCGGGGATCACTGGGGTGTCGCCGCGGGCCTGAGCAGCGCCGCGCACCATGCCATGCTGCGCGGGGATCTCCCCGCCATGGCCCGTGACGCCACCGAAAGCGCGCGGATGTTCACGAGCCTCGGTGATCGGTGGGGACAGTTGCGCGCCACCGAGCTACTCGCCCGCCACGCCGAGATCATCGGCGACTATTCCGAAGCCGCTCGCCTGCGCCGCGACGGCCTGTGCCAGGCCGAGGAGCTGGGGCTCTGGCCGCAGGTCGCCGACATGCTGTCCGGGCTGGGCCGGCTCGCCCTGCTCGCGGGCGATCTGGACCAGGCGCGCCGCCTCCACGAACGCGCGCTCGAGCTGTCGGTGCGCCAGGGCCACGAACTCGGCCGGGTCTTCGCCGAGGTCGGACTCGGCATCGGGGCCCGGCGCGAGGGCCGCCTCGACGATGCCGAACGCCACACCCGCGCATCTTTGGACTGGAATCGGGAAGTCGGCTATGCACCGGGCGTCGCACACAGCCTCGCCGAACTCGGCTTCATCGCAGAACTGCGCGGCGATCCCGAACAGGCACGCGCGCTGCACGAAGAGGGGATCGCGGTAGCCCGGCACACCGGCGACCCCCGCGCCATAGCTCTCGCGCTGGAAGGACTCGCCGGAGCCGCCGCCCTCGCGCGGGATGTCGAACAGGCGAGAACCTTGCTCGCGGACGCCACTGCGGCACGCGACACCGCGGGAGCGCCACTGCCGGAACGGGAACGCGCCGATGTGGACCGCATCGCGGCGGCCATTCACGCGGCCGAGTGATCCGGAGTTCAGCCGAGTTCGCGACTGAAAGCGCACGACGTTGGTTGGGGAAGCTCTCATCTGCGATAAGCGCGCGGTGAGCCGGATACGGTTCGTCACCGATCCTCCGTACTCGTCGGTGCGCTGATTGGTGTAGTCGGTGAGAAACTGGTCGAGCAGATAACCGTTCGCGCCATGGATTTCGACACCGTCGAAGCCGGCCGCTCGCGCGTTCTCGGCGGCGGTGACGAAACCGCCGACTACGTCGTCGATATCGCTTGCCGACATCTCTCGGGGCACACCCACGCGCCACCCGCTCCACCGTAATCGACCATCATCTGTCCGCGTGGCCGAACTGCCGATGGGCCTATGGGCTGGAAACCGCGGGAGTTGCCCTGCGAGATCGCGCCCGCATGCATCAGCTGGGCCGTTATCGCGGCTCCGCCGGAGTGGACGGCCTCGACCACAGCCTGCCAACCCTCGACATGCTGGTCGGTCACCAGGCCCGGCTGATTGAAGTAGCCCTGGCTGTGAGTGGTATCGGTGTAGATGCCCTCGGTGGTGATCAAACCGAAACCGCCCGAAGCGGATTCACGGTAGTGATCGACCATCTGCGCGGTCGGCCTGCCATCGGGTGTCGCGGATACGCGGGTCATCGGAGCGACCGCCAGGCGATTGCGTAGCGGTAGCGCCGCGAGGTGAAACGGCTCCGGGGCCGGGTGGGTCAGATCGCGTCCTGTGGTTGTCAACGGGTCAACTCCTCGTCTGGTGGGGCCGCGTGCACGGCGCCCTGCCGAGCACGCGACGACGAGCTTTCCCGGCCGTGTCGACAGGCACCAGTGCCCGGCGTACCACTGTTCCGAGAGCCTGGGTCCGGCAGACCTAGCTTTGCCGGTCGCGCTCGATGAGCGTGCGCAACGCCTGCTCGGTGCGACTACCGGGCTTGGCGGTGTAGGTCACCAGAGCGCGGACCCCCGGATCGGCTATCGGCGAGAAGAACTCATAGTCGAGCTCGATCCGGCCCAGCTCGGGATGCTCGATGTAATAGGTGCCGAACGCCACATCGTTGACATCATGGCTGGTCCAGAGCTCGTCGAACTGTGTGCTGGCCGCACGCATTCGTGTGATCAGCGCGGTGAGGGTGATATCACCGGGCCGGTGGCCGATCCGCAAGCGCAGATCGGTGGCCACCTGGCGAGCCAGGGCGGGGTACTCGTCGGCGAACAGCGCGCGGATGCGGGGATCCAGGAAGACCAGTTGCGTCCAGTTGCGCCGCTCGCCCGGTAACTCGGCGAAATCGATCCCGAAGACCAATTCCGCCGCCCGATTCCAGCCCAGCAGATTGGTGTGATGGCCGATGATGTAGGCGGGCACGAACTCGAGTGCGGCCAAGAGTACGCGCAGGGCCGGGCGCAAGGTCGGCGAATTCGGCTCGACGAGGTCGGCCGGCGACGGTGGGCGTGCCAGGTTGTGCAGGTGAATGCGCTCATCGGGGCTCAGTTGCAGGGCGGTTGCGACAGCGTCGAGGATCTCAGTGGAGACGTTCTCCAGCCGTCCCTGCTCCAAACGGGCGTAGTAGTCGGCGCTTATACCGGCGATTTGTGCGAGTTCTTCGCGACGCAGGCCAGGCACGCGCCGCCGGGTGCCGAAGTAGGGGAGATCGACGTCTTCCGGCCGTAGCCGCCCACGGCGCGAGGACAGAAAACTGCCGATTTGCTCAACATCGCCCACAAAGGACGATCATAAGGTGGGTCCGTCGGACCCAGGTTGACCAGTCCTTGGTGCATCAGGAGCTGGCTGTCCGAGCCGACGCTGGTCAAGCTCAGTGCTGACACTGCGTACCGACCAGCGGAAGGACTGCCCGATGGCCGCCCGAATCCACAAGATCGCCACCGACCCCGATTGGTATCACCCCTATCGCATCTCCCAGGCCGTCGTGGCCAACGGAATGATCTATGTATCGGGCCAGGCCGGTTTCACCGAGGACGGCACGACAGTGCCAGGAGGCTTCCGTGCACAAGGGCGCCAGGCCTTCCGCAATGTCGAGACCGTTCTGGCCGCGGCGGGCGCGACGCTGGCCGATGTGGTGAAGGTCGGCATTTTCGTGCGCGACATGGCCACCAATCTCCCTGATGTCCTCGAACTGCGCGCCGAGTTTCTTGCCGAGCCCTATCCGGCGGATACCCTCTTGGAGGTGTCTGCGCTGGCCCAGCCGGAATGGCAGATCGAAATCGAAGCGATCGCCCTCTGCCCGGTTGAATAATGTTCCATGCTGCGTGCGTTGATAGGAGGATGTGAGACCCCGAATTCTTCGCCGCGGCGACCGCGGCGAGCTCGGTCCTGGTGTCGGTCTCCGGCCATATCCTGTCGACGGCGACGTTCGATATCGCGTTCGCCGCCCTCGTGTTCTTCGTCGCGCGTGTGGTGCGTACCGGTGATCGGCGCTTGTGGGCGGTCGCCGGGATCGCGCTCGGGCTCGGTCTGCTCAACCGGGTGTTCATCGCCGTGTACGCCGCATGATTGTGCTCGGCATTGTTGTCGCGATGGGTCCGCGGAAGGTACTACGCGGCCCGTGGGTGCCGGTCGGGGTGGTGTTGGCGGCGGTGAGTTTCGGTGTCGCGTTCCTCGCACTGCTGGGACTACTTCTGGTCACCAGCGGTCAGCTGCACTATCTTGTCGACGCCTACCCGCCATTGCTGGCCGCGGCCGGTGTCGCTGCCTCGCAGTGGATGGCCGCCGGCGCTCGACAACTACGCACACTGGCAGTGGGCCTGCTGGTTGCCGTGTCGGCCGCGAACGCAGCGGTGTTCTCGCTGCCGATACGGCCGGTATCGGCGCTCGCGGACACCCTCTGGTCGGTGTGAACGGGGAAATCGGTGAAAAGATCGGTTGGCCGGAGATGGGTCGCACAGTCGCCGAGGTCGTTGACCGACTACCGATAGACGTGCGCGCCGAAACTGTTGTGGTGGCGGATAATTACGGTCAGGCCGGGGCGATCGCGCAGTTAAGTCCCGACTTCTCCGCCCAGGACATGCGATTTCTGCCTGTCTACAGTGGGCATCAGGCGTATGGCTGGTGAGGGCCTCCGCCCGAGCGCTACACAACGGCCGTCGTCATGGGTACCGATGCATCCAGCGATAGTCCCGGCGTGGACCGAGCAGGCATGCGGCCGGCTTACCGAGGTCGCCGTCGTGCACAACGATTACGGCATCGAGAATCAGGAGAACGGCACCCGGGTGTTCCTCCGCCAGGATTTGACGACGTCGTGGGCGCAGCTATGGCCCTCGATTGGTCGCATCGGGCCGGCCGATATTCCAGAATCCCGGCCCGGGTAATGGGATAGCCCGATGTTCGACCGTGATCTCGCCCGGTCGAACTCGCGGACGGTCGATTCTGTTGTCGGCCCGGTTTCGGCCCGGGGTGCGTCGAGTGCAATCGAGACGTGATGGGTGCCGGGGGCGAGTTGTATCCACATCCGTTTCCAGAGTTCCGCGGCGATACCCGAGCAGGGGCAGCACCGCGACGCCGGCCAGTATCGTCCGCACCACCGCGGTGACCCGGCGGTCCGCGGCAGTGGACTTCGCCGGCGGGGAGGTGCCGAACCACACACCCTCGTCTGAGTCCGCGTCCGGGTCCCGGAACCGGTGCGCTCCGGCGCCGAGAACGCTGGAGTAGTAGAGGGTGACGTGACGGTCTCGTCTTCTACGAGGTGGATCCGTGAGTGCGGATTCGCATCTCACCGTCGTCGGCGCACATTGTTGACGTCGGTCAACAGGCCGGTCGGCGAGCAGGCTCGCCGAGGCCGGCTTCGGATTCGGACTCAACCGGCACGATCCGGCACGTCTCGCCGCAGCCTCCATGGAGGCTGCGGTCGTGTCCGTTTCGTACAAGACCGGCGGCGGTTGTGCCCATATCGTCCGGAACGTGAATACGACCTCGGTTCTGGTAGGAGCGGGCGGTCCCGCCGCCCGCCTGGATTATGCCGTCCTTCTCTCACCCGGCAGTCCGGACCAGGGTGAATGCGTATATCCCCGATAGCGACCTGGCTGTGCCCTTCCGACGAGGGCTACCGTAGTGAACTCCACACCGACAACCACTCGGTCGTCCACCACCCACGGGTGGTGTGTCCGGCCGCATCGCCGGCCGAGGTGGCAGAGGCCGTGAACTTCGCGAGTGAGCGAGGCATGTCGGTCGCGGTTCAGTCCACCGGGCACGGAATGTCGCGGGCCGCTGACGGTGTCCTCGTCACCACCGGGCGACTGTCGCGCATCGCGATCGACCCGGTCCGGCGCCGGGCGCGGGTCGGCGCCGGAGTGCGCTGGCGTGAGGTGATCACCGCGGCGGCCGAGTACGGTCTGGCGCCGTTGAACGGATCGAGTCCACATGTCGGGGTGATGGGGTACGTCCTCGGCGGCGGCGTCGGGATGCTGGGCCGTCAGTACGGATACGCGGCGGACCACGTGCACTCCATCGAATTGGTCACCGCCGACTCCGTGGTTCGCACGATTTCACCGACCACGGACCTGGAGCTCTTCCACGTGGTCCGCGGTGGCAAGGACAATTTCGGGATCGCCACCGAGATCGAGATCGGTCTCTTCCCCGTGACCGATTTCTACGGTGGGAGCCTCTACTTTCCGGCGGGTCGAGCGCGGGAGCTGCTCAACCGGTATATCCGCTGGACCGGCGACCTTCCCAACACCCTCGCCACATCGATCTTCCTGCTCGGATCATCCCGATATCCGCCCGGAGCTACATCGCACAGCTGCGCATCGCCTATTTCGGCGCGCCCGAACGGGCCGAATCTCTGCTCGCGCCGATTCGAGCGGTCGGGCCGCCGGTGCTCGACACGGTGCGGCCGATGCGTTACACCGAGATCGGCATGGTCCATCACGAACCGGTCGGGCGGTACACGGTGCACGAATCCGGTTTCTACAGCGGACCTCTCGACGAAGCCGATGTCGACAGTATTCTGTCGATCGCGGGGCCGGGCGCCGCCGAACCACTGAGTTTCGAACTACGCCACCACGGCGGCGCGTACCGGAAACCGCCGGAAGTGCCGAATGTCGTGGGCGGACGCGACGCCGAATTCACGGTCTACCTCGGCTCGGCCATCGACCCCCGCCACGATGCCGACCGGGCCCTGCACGCTTCGGCCCGGGACCGAGTCCGCCGCCTCGACAGGGGCAGCATGCTGAATTTCCTCGGTGCTCACACCGACCCGGTCGTGGTGGCGGCCGCCTTCAGTGCCGCTGACCTGGGTCTGAACGCCTGGATATCGACGAATTGGGAGGATTGTGAGCGATCACAGACCCGGTCGAGATGGTCGGCTGTCCTGGTAGGGGCACATCCACATCCAGCGGTGCTGACAGCCCGCCTCGGGGCCACTGACACCTTCGCCATCTCTGACCTGCGGCAACGTTAACCGCGGACATGTGTGCTCGCAATTGTGACCTGATTGGAACCGTTCCAGGTGTCCAATTCGGTGCCCTCGGCGGGGCACGTCAAAGATGGGAACGTGCGCGACCTGCGGTTATCGGGTGGTCAGTTGGTGATCGAAGCCGAACACCAACTGTAGGCCGGACCCGTCGGTGATCATGAAGGCACATCGAACTGCTGATGGCAGATTACTGATTGTTCTTCGTGGGTTCCTACCTCGGCCGGTATATGCAAGTTCATGCCCGTCGAGGGATCGGCGTGCACGCCCTTCACTCGATGCGGACGAAATCGCCGGGTTTGTAGCGGCGGTCGAAGAACTCCGGTTGTGGTCCGTACCAGCGCAGTAGTCCGAACCAGCCGCGTCCGGGGACGGTTTTCAGCCAGTTCGTTGCTTCTCGGGGTCGTTGCGGGCCTACGTGGATGGTGTAGGTGCCGTCGTCGTTGCCGGTGATCGGATCCATGGAGTTCAGCGACGGGTAGGTTTGCCCGTCCGCGTCCACTCCGGAGGCTGTTTCGGCGTCGTAGATGGTCAGCGACCAGAGGATGCTCGCCGGTGGGCCTGCCGGGAGGTCGATCCGATAGGTGTTCTCCCCGCGGAGATACCGGCCGTCGCTGTCTTTGTAGGCGTTGCAGTACTTGGCGCCTTTACCCGGGGTAACGCTCATCATCCCGGTCGAGATCGAGAAATGGTTTATGAACATGTGCGCTTTCGCGTCGACATCGGTGTGGCCGGTATCGCGGTCGCGGAAGGTCTCGTCGAGCAGGGTGCGGTAGAAGTCGTCGGTTCTGGTGCGGGCGTGGGCTATCCAGTGGCGGTCAGCCCACCACAGCGCATCCTCGCCTCGGTCGAAGTCGGCCGCGATTCGTTTCGCCATGCGCCACGCCGTCTTCGCCGCGAGGTCGAGAAGCTCCCGTTGCCGTCCGGTGGGTGCGAATGTGCGACCCCGGCGAATACCGAGTGCGGCGAGCACACCGTGCATGTAGGGGTCGATCCGGTCGTCGCGCTCGCTCTGGATCATCCGGTCGAGCATCTCGAAGTAGGAGAAGTCGTGGGCGAATATCGCGTCGGCGCACACATCCGAGGCATGCGCATGCACCATCGGCTCGGCCGGGCCGTGCAACGGCCGCAGTGTGATCCCCTCGATACTGGCCACGCCGGGAGCGAGGTCGTCGACCGAACGGAAGAAACCACGTAACAGCAGGTAGATTCCGTTGGTCGGACTCGTGAAGACGTAGTAGCCGCTTTGATCGACACCCGGGTCGTCGCCCTCGCGAACGATCAGATATTTTCCGCCCTTGCCCTGATCGGGACCCGGTATGCCGATATCGGCGAGATACTGCACCTCCTCGATGCGCGGGCCGGGTAGGGGCCGATGCCATGCGTCGTCCACCAGGCCCTGCACGCGCTCCGGCGCCTCGATCACCAGCGGCCCCGTCTCCGACAGATCGACGAAGCACAGTCCGTAGATCACATCGGAGTTCGGGGTCGTGATTGCGGTATTGGGTTTGAGCCGTTTCTCGTAGACGGCCATCACGTTGTAGCCGTGCCCGAAATCGTGCCCGATGCTCTCCCGCATGGCGAAAAGGTTCACCGCGGGCAGAGCCCACAGATAAACCTGAACCGCTCGCTGGAAGAACAGCTCGGCGGCCAAGGCTTCCGCCGCATCGGAGGTGGGATATCCGCCTTCCATCGGCAGCTCCGCCAACGCCCGGTACCTGTCCATGAAGTCCACCAGCACACCTCCGACGATCGATCGCCAATACGGTTCGTATGCACTCCAGAAGACATCGTGCCCGCATTTCCGGCCGCCGCGGATCCGGCGCGCCCGAACGGAGCGGCCCATATGTGGAGCGCGGGCGGCGGCCCATACAACTCGGCGACAAGAGCGACGGGCAGCATTGGTGTGCTGGCACTAGCCGGTGCACACTGTTGCCCCTACCGTCCTCCCGCGGTGGCGCGGGATGCTCATGCCGGGGAATCGATATCGCGCCCGCCGCGGGCCTGGGACTGCTCGCGGTGATGCGCAAACTGGGCGACCGTCGTCAGGCCCGCAGCTGACCGGCCGGGAGCACCGAGCGGCCGAGCCATCGACAGGCGGTCAGGGCCAGCTCCAGGTTCAGCCGGTCCACGTCCAGCGATATCCCGCGGGCCTCGACGGCGTTCTGGCTGGTGCTCCGCACCTACGGACCCAGTGGCCCGATCCTGGACCGGAGCTGGCAGCCACCGACAGTCCAGAAACAGGGCTGACCGCGCCGCATCGGCTCGCGCAACCGGGCCGGCCCACGCGACCTGCCGGGTTACGATGTCCAGCGGACGTGCTCTGTTACAGTCCCGCGCATGAAATCCACCTCGAGCAGTCTTTTTCGGCGTGCGCTGGGAGTGGCGGTGCTTCTTGTTGCACCCATCGTGGCGGCACCGGCCGGACACGCGGAAGTGGTCTACCTGCCACCGCACGAGAAAGCGTTTCATACCGACGGCGGCCCCACTCTCGTCGTGGGTCACCGCGATGAGCAGATCGACAAGGTCCCGCCGCTCAACGCTTCGGGCACCGTGCGCGAGCTGTTCGTGTCCGGTGTCGCCTACAGCTCGGTCGATTCGGGCGGCGGTGAACTTGAGGTCGGCTATCACGTCGGGTGCGCGGTCGAACTGACCGGATCGTCCGGGCGGGGGTCGGTGACGAGCGGTCCGGGTGGTTTCTCGGTCGGAGTGGTACCAGGGCAGGTCGCGGACGTCGAGCTGATCAAGAAAAAGATCGAATCCGGCGTTCCCGGGCAGGTTGTCTACCACGACGTTCATCTGGTGATCAATGGATGTATCGGTCCGGCCGTGATCCGCCAGTACACACAGATCCAGGCGAAATCGAACGATATCGACGAATACGGTGTCGTATACGGGGACCCGCTGTGGATCTGATCATTCGGTGCGGGCGCTGGACGCTACGGGATTGCGACCCTCGGCGGCTTTTCGCGCTCGCCTGAGGACAGCGGGGCGGCCGGGGATTATCGGTGGGTAGACGAGAGTGAGCGTCGCCGCAAGGGTGAAATAGCTCCGCATAACACGGAACGCCAGGTAGGCGGAAATGTACTTCACCGAGCTCGGTCGCCACATCAGGCACACGCCGACGGTCATGATCATCGACATGCCCAGGAGCGTGGCGACGATCGGCTGCCAGCGCATCGAGGTGAATGTCGAGTGGAACGCGAAGCCCGCGATCGCGGCATAGATGAGCAACGGGGCGAGCATGGCGCGGCGAGCCGCGTTGACCAGGTTGAACGGCAGCACGAAAGTCCCGATCATGGTGCGCCGGTCCAGCAGCATGGCGCGGTTGCGGGCGCTGAGATGATAGATACTTCGGAACCAGCGGGTGCGTTGTTCACGAAGGTGAGCGAACGAGGCGGGTGTCTCGCTGTAGTACACGGCCGTCGGATCGGCGACATTGTGGTATCCGGCTGCCGCGAGGCGCATACAGATATCGGTGTCTTCGCCGTTCATCCCCTGGACCATCCCGCCGACGCGCAGGACCTGGCTGCGCCGGTAGATGGCGAACATTCCAGGAATGCCCATGACGCCCTGGTATCCGTCCAGCGATACCTGGAAGAACCCGTGGCGCATATAGACCTCGACCAATCGGCATTTGTCGATCCAGGTTTTCTCTTCGGCCGGCATCGGTATTCCGCCGACGCAGCCCACGTTCGGGTTCGCGAAATGCCGCATCGCGGTCCGCAGGCATCCAGGGCCGATGACGGTGTCGGCGTCGATGCGGACGACGAATTCCTCGGTGAGGTGCTCGATTCCCATGTTGAGGGCGATTGCCTTGCCTGGAGTCGGGCATTCGAGGACCTCACCGGAGATGTGGGAGCATTTCGCGATGGCCGTCTCGGCGACGGTATGCGTCGTGTCGGTCGAGGCATTGTTGACGACGCAGAGGTGGATCCTGCCGGGGTAGGTTGTCGCCGCCTCTTCCACCGAGGCGATGGTGGCGCCGATGCTGTGTGCCTCGTTGTGTGCGGGGACAAGGACCGCGACGGGAGGGGCGAACGCATGCCCGCGTGACCGGGCCAGGGCCCGGGCGCCGAAGAGCGCGGTGCTCGCCGCGAGTATCTGTTGCATGAGGAATACGCCGGCGCCTAGGCCGCCGAGAATTGCCCAGTTTTTGAGGATGTCCACGGCGGCACCGAAAATGTGGAGCGCGATCACGGCGCCGGCGGCCGAGAAAAGCAGGCAACCGGCCAGTGTCAGGAACGCGGTCGGCGGTATCGCCGGATCGAGCGGTCGCGGGCCTTGGGCAGGCAGCGTGGCTTGACGGAGGACCGTATGGGGGAAAATGGCCAGGGCGACCAGGCCGGAAACCATCTGCGCGCCGAAAACCGAAATCGAGAGAATGCCCGCATCGTGCAACAGCCACGCAACGGTGTCGACCACGACGCAGAAAAGCAAGAACTTTCCCAGCATGGACGATACGAGAAACAGCCGGCGCCAGATGTTCGTGTATGCGCGCAGGGCATAGGTCACGAAGAACACGACCAGGAACATCCGCAACGGGAACTGGACATCACCACGGCCCCCGGCGAGGATCACAATGTCGTTCGGTGCGTCGAGCACCTCGGAGTGGGCCAGGAAGGTACGCACACACATCGCCAGAATCGTGATTCCGGTGAAGGTCACCAGGAACCCGTTGACGCCGCCGGCGGGCCGGTCCACCGCGTATCCGGCCGGTGCGCTGTCCACCGACCGGAAGTGGTCGGCGATCGCACCGGTTGCGGGCGGTTCGGCGACCTCGGTCATCGGGGTGACATTTCGCGTACCGGTGTCGCCGGCAGCACGGATCCGTCCGCGCCGACCGCGAAGCTACCCTGCTCCGTCACCACCACAGCAGCCTCCCGGCCGAAATCCGGGAGCTGGGCTTCAACGATGTGGCCGGTGTGCTGAACCATGAGCCCCGGCATCTGTCCCCCGGATGTCACCACTTCGACAAGCAATCCGTTGTCGAACGCCGGGATGTTCAAGATCGAACCACCCGGGCCCGCTACCATGCGGCCGTCCTGGATGGATGCCGGCGCCACGACGTCCGGACTCCGGCCGACCAGGATGAACGGGGCATCCCCGGACGGCTGCTGTCCCCAGCGGAATTCTGGGGTGTACTGCGCAGGAACGAATTCGGTGAGCACCGGTACCACCGCGTCGAGTTGCTGGACCGGATTCCCGCCGTCGTCGGGCAAGTAGATCGCAAACCCCGGCGCGAACGCACGAGGTAACGCGGTGAATCCGGCACCGGGATCGTCACCGAGTTCGAGGGCCGCGCCCGGCTTCAGCTGTATCGGATAGCTGGTCACGCGAACATCGCACCCACCGAGGTTCCGGTCGCGTGCCACCGAGAGGGTCAAGGTGTTGCCCAGTAATGCGTCCTGCGGGGGCAGCTCGACGCGGACCGTGCCCGCGGTCGGGTTCAACGGCCGACTGCCGACGAGCCTGCCGTTGAGTTCGACGTTCAGTAGCCAGGTGAGGTCCGGTGGCGAGGCGGGCAGCTGCATCTCGACCCGGACTGCCCGGGGAATGCGGCCGCCGGGCAGGTCGGAGAGGGAGTACCGGAGGTGCCAGCGGCGAGCCTCGGTGATCTGTGCGGCCGACATATCCGCGCCGAGAGACTCCAGCGAGACCTCGTCTCCGGCCGGCCGAGGGGTCGTCGTGACGGCTGCCGGATCGCTGATCGCCGAATCGGCGGTGCTCACCACCGTTTCTGTCAGGTACTGGGAAACGAGTGTACCGTCCGGGGTCGTGACGCCGAGCGCGGTGTTATCCCCGACCGTTCCCGCCGCGATACCCGGCCCGGATATTCCCAGGGGTGTCCAGCGATAACGGTCTGCCAATGTGGCCGCCGGACCGACAAGAATCGCGTCGCCCACGTCGGTATCGGGCGGTGTTTCGGCGAACGACACCTCGTGTCCCGACCGGATCAATGCCATACCCAGCTGCGCCGCAGTCGTTCGCCAGGGGATTCCCGGATCGGCCGGCACGATTGTCACTCGGCGGTCCCAGGACGCCACGACATCACGCACCGTATGCAACGGTTCGGTGAGTGCGGCCTCCACCACGGAGTCCGAGCCGAGGTGGATCTGCATCCCCGCCGAATGATCCGGTGTACAGGTCTCGCCGTGCCGGGTCCCCTCCGCATGGATCCGGATCCGGACCCGGCCGTCACCGGCAATCTGATCGGGGATAGCGATATACGCATCGATCCCGTGCTCACCGGTGGACAATCTCTGCTCGTATACCTGCTGACCATCCATCGACACACTGAGGAAAACCGTGCTGTCGGCCGCGACCTGCGACGAACCGGTCAGATGCAGCCGAGTCTCCTCGCGTGCGGAATCGGCGGGCAGGCGGACCAGGAAACTCGTCGACGGCGAGTCGTCGGTCAACCAGGCACCGTCGGCATGCCCGGACCCGGCGAGCGTCTTCGTGAAATGCCGATCGGCCGGAACATCGAGACTTTTATCGTCCGCGTCGCGGGTGAACCACTCCGGCCGCAAGAACACGAAGGACACCAGGACAGCCAGCGCGATGCCCAGAACCCACCAGGCCGAACGCGGGACGACACGGTTGCGTTCACCGGGAAAGTACTCGGTCGCGCCCGCCCGGCCCGGGGGCTCGGTTGCCGGCCGGTCCGGCGGCTGGTCCTGGCTCAATCGGTGCGCCCTTCGACCGCGGACCTGCGGTTACGGTTCCAGTAGGAACGGGCGAGGATTCGGTCCCGGTCCACCCGGTCACAGTAGGCCTGCGCGAGTTTCGCCTCCGCCGACAACAGACCGGAATCGAGCATGATCGGCTCCAGCCCGAGGTCGAGCAGGCTGTCGTTACGGGCCGCGAGGTCATTCTCGTCCGCCTCCTGGCGCGGGTTGGTTACCCGGCTCACTTCGCCGCCCACGGTCGCGGCGACCAGATCGGCGAGTTCGGCGATCCGGTGGGTCTCGGTCATCTGATTCATCACCCGCACCCGCCCGCGCACCCGATCGCCCGATTCCACGGCCAGGCGAATGCAGCGCACGGTATCGCCGATATTGATGAACGCCCGGGTCTGCCCACCCGTACCGTGCACGGTCAAGGGGTAGCCGATCGCGGCCTCGACGAGAAAACGATTCAACACCGTGCCGTAGTCGCCGTCGTAATCGAAACGATTGACCAGGCGGGGATCTCGCTCCGTTTCCGCGGTTTGTGTGCCCCATACGATTCCCTGATGGAGATCGGTGACGCGCACGGCGTCATTGCGGGCAAAGAATTGGAACATCAACTGATCGAGAGATTTCGAGAGGTGATATACGCTGCCCGGCTGTGTCGGGTAAAGGATTTCGTGATCGTGCATCTCACCGTACCGGTCCGGGTAGCTCACGGTGAGATATCCCTCCGGGAGGTCCACCGGGACGGTCTCATAACCGTATACGCCCATACTGCCCAAATGCACGATGTGGATATCGAGCCCGGATTCGACCACCGCGGCCAGCAGATTGTGGGTGGCGTTGGCGTTGTTGTCGATCGTATACCGCTTATGCGCCGGCGACTTCATGGAATACGGGGCCGAGCGCTGCTCGGCGAAATGCACCACGGCATCCGGGCGCACGGTCCGCAGCAGCTCTACCAGCGCATCGTAGTCGTGAGCGACATCGAAGTCGGCGGTATCGATCCGGGAACCGGTGGCCTCGTGCCAGGCCCGGACTCGCTCGGAAAGCGAACAGATCGGGGTCAACGATTGCACACCGAGTTCCTCGTCGGCGCGCCGCCGCACAAAATTGTCGACGATCGTCACATCGTGTCCGCTCGCCGAGAGATGCAGCGCACTCGGCCATCCACAGAACCCGTCGCCACCCAACGCCACGATTTGCATCAGATCCCTTCCCTTCGAGGGGGCGGTCGCATGCGGTCTCGAAGAATCGACGCGCAGCGCGAGCCTTTCGTCCAAGAGGCGATCTGGACACACCTCGCCGACCACCCGGTGAGGTGTCGGGTCCGGAGATGGAAGTTCGTGTGAGGGTGTAGATCGCCGATTCTGTAGCCGCCGCCTCAACAGCGGCGAGCGATGCAGTTGTGTATCCGAACCAGGAAAGACCAAACACCTCTGTTGAGGAAGGTCCGACTGTTTCGACAGACTACGCAGCGGGGGCGTCCCCCGACTCCTTTCTTCGACCCTTTGTAGTGCGATCTACACGAAATCGTTTCCTCCGCGCTCCGGGACGTGTCTCTTGTGACATATGTCAGGAGCCGAGTGAGTGACTCCCATTTATGGGAATTGTGGGCGTGGATGAATACGCTTGAGGGGACTCGTGAACCGGCTGAATGATCACGATGATCGGGGCCGAGCTGTCTGCCAGTGGCCGGATGGTTGTGGGGCGTGGAGGCCGCAGCGCAGGTCCTGGACACGCCGATCGGGTCCAGTTAATCGCACAGTATCCGTATGGGACGGTTGTAGAGGTCGATCTCGAGCAGGTCACCCTTCAGGCCGACGACCGATTCGTCCGATCGGTGCTTCGGTACCGACGAACTCCGTTGTCGGTGACTCCGCGCCCGGGGGCCTTCCGCGACGGTGGCCGAGAATGCTCAGCGGGCATTGCCGGCGTGCCCGAAGGGACCAGTTCGGAGCGTGTCGCGGCAGGGGCTATCCAGCTGAGTGGCTCTGGTTCCCTTCAGCTCGTTGACCTGCAAGATTAGCTGTCAGGAACCCCCCAAGGCGCGGACCTGCGACGCATGACCTGTGGTTTTCTGAGCCGTCGCCGCATGCGTGGAAAAGGGGACCGCTTCTACCTGCGTAAACACGCTTCAGGTCTGTGCCCTCGGCAGGACACACAAAACATGGACAACCAGAAAACGCCTGGTCATCGTGGGTGATTATCGAATCCAGGCATCGTGATCTGCCTGTACCCGGTCGTCCGTAGCTCCTATCTTCATCGATACCTGTGCGGAGACATCGAAGACGGGAAGAGTAGACGACCTGGGAATTTACTCTGGTCGGCGGGTTGTCGGAACAGGGTCCGCGCCGACTTGACCGAAGGTGCGGGTTCGGGGTCGGTTCACGGGGAATGGATCAGATGGACTCGGCCTGGTCGTTGAGTTCGGCGATTGTCGCTCGGTTCACCATCGGTTCCGGTTCGGCGAGTTCGAGATGTTGCGGTACCTGTCCGAGCGGCTTCAAACCACGGGCAGCGATCACCGATCGCTCACCTTCGGCGGCCACATCACCGAAACCGGCGTCGACTACTACAGCCTGGCCGGCAACCGCGCCAGACGCAGCTGAAGCGAGGGCGAACGCGCAGGCTACTCGTTTGAACCGGCGTGTTCTCGATCTCTGCAGCTTCCCGGGAAGATGCGGTGATCTGCCGAGGCGATACCCGCAACGACGCGACCCGAAACCGCGCATGCTCGACCTTTCGATCAGGCTTCGGCTCGAGACTGTGCTCGGCGAAACCACGTAGGGTCGGGTAATGAGCATCGAGTGTTCGGCCGTGGTCGCGGCGCCTCGCTCCGAGGTGTTCGCGTGGTTCGCGCGTCCGGGGGCATTCGCGCGGCTCGCACCACCATGGCAGCCGGTGTCGTTGCTCGCCGAGGCCGATTCGCTCGCCGATGGGCGCGCGGTGCTCGGTTTGCCTGCGCGCTTGCGCTGGGTAGCCCGGCACGAAGCCGGTGAATACGACCCGCCGCACCGGTTTGTCGACGGGATCACCGCCGACGGTCCGGCCTCGGTGCCCGTGTCTGCTGTTTTGTCGTGGCGGCATACTCACGAATTCGAGGAGGTGGACCCCGCGCACACTCGGATCGTGGACCGAGTGCAGACGTGGGTGCCTGCCGCGATGCTGCGTCCGATGTTCGCCTACCGGTACCGGCAGCTCGAAGCCGACCTGGCAGCACATGCGCGCGCGGCCGATCACGGGCTAGGCGCGATCACGGTCGCGCTGACAGGTGCCTCCGGCTTGATCGGGTCGGCGTTGGCGGCCTTTCTCAGCTCGGGCGGGCATACCGTGATCCGCCTGGTGCGCGGCGAGCCACGTGATTGCGGGGAGCGGCGCTGGGATCCGGCCGATCCCGCCACTGATCTGCTCGACGGCGTGGACGCGGTTGTTCATTTGGCAGGGGCGCCGATCGCCGGCCGGTTCACCGAGGAGCACAAGAAAGCGATCGCCGGCAGCCGGATCTCGCCGACACGGAAATTGGCCGAACTCAGTGCGAAGGCCGGCGTGGCGGTGTTTGTCAGCGCCTCGGCCATCGGCTACTACGGATACGACCGCGACGAGGAAACCCTCACAGAACAGTCATCGCGCGGCACCGGATTTCTGGCCGATGTCGTCGCCGACTGGGAGGGCGCGGCGGCTGCCGCTTCCGGCACCACTCGCGTGGTGTCGGTACGTACCGGGATCGTGCAATCGCCGCGAGGCGGGACCCTACGGTTGCTGCGCCCACTGTTCAGCGCTGGACTCGGTGGCCGCATCGGTTCCGGGCGTCAGTGGATGTCCTGGATAGGGATCGACGATCTCGTCGATGTTTATCACCGCACGTTGTGGGACGTTCAGTTGCAGGGTCCGATCAACGCGGTGGCACCGCGACCGGTGCGCAATATCGAGTACACGCATACATTGGGCCGCGTCCTGCGGCGGCCAACGGTCCTCGCCGTGCCAGAGTTGGGCCCTTCCGTGCTGCTCGGCCGTTCGGGTGCTCGCGAACTCGCTACCGCCAGTCAGCGAGTCGTGCCGGATCGACTCGGCCGTGCCGGCCACGAATTCCGCGACCCCGATCTGGAATCGGCGCTGCGCCACGTTCTCGGCCGCACCTCCGAGTCGTCACGGTTGCACGTCGAGGGCTGATCGTGGTTGCACATAGCGACCCACACGGACGGGCAAAGTCCCCCGATCGTCCGATGACCGACCCGCGGGACGGACACGAAGTTCGCCGAACGCCACCTCGACACCGCCGTATGCATCATTTCTGCATCTCTATTTCTGTCCCGGTCGTCTAACCACTGCCGGTGGTGTCCGTCATGACCCGCGTGGCGTTGTGATCCGGTCGACCGCCTCGCCGAGCTTGTCGAGGCGGTACGCGAACTCCGGCAAGATCGCCGAATCCCAGCCCGGTCCACCGACGAAGATTCGGGAACCGGCGACGTGACAGGCACGTACCGCAGAGGTCAGCGCGGTGGACTCCTGCTGTGACCAGAGCACGGCGTCAGGCCGCCGATCATTGCGGGTGAGTGCGGCCGCGACAGCGTCGGTGGGTACATCGGCACCGAGCATCAACGCGCCGACATTGCGCTCGGCGAGACCGGCGCGCAGGGCTTCCAGCGGTAGCGCGTGGGTTTCGCCGCTGGTGCACGCCAGCACGACCGCATGGTTGTCCGCCGGAACGGGTGCCGGTGTATGGCGATGCAGCGCAACGGTGATCGACCAGGACAGCAAGTGCTCCACGTCGATGCAGCTTTCGCCGCCGAGCTGGCGTGTGACGACGGCCGCGAAGGCGGGGCGACACAGGAGATCCCACGTATCGACGACTCCGTATGCCTGCAGGTGCGCGGCCAGCAGAGCGGAGGTGGTTCGCGTGTCGAGCGCGAACGCGGCGTTCAGTAGTGGCTCCCACTCTCCGAGCGCGGGGGTGGGCGATGTGGCGGTCACCGCGGCGGCTGCTCCGGCCGGACTCGCGCCCGCGCGGATAAGGCTGAGCATCTGCTCGAGTGCCGCGATATCGGATGCGGTGTAGAGACGGTGCCGGCCCGGCCGGTGCTGGGTCGGGCCGATAGCGTAGCGGCGATTCCAGCTGCGCAATGTCGCGGTCGGAATGCCGAGTCGGTCGGCTACCGCGCGGACCGTATATCCGGCCGCGTCGGAAAGGGGAGCTTGACCGGCGGGCATCAGTCCATTGTGCCCGGTCCGGACGCCGGTTCACCAAGCGCCCGGACCGCTGTGTGCTGTGGGCCGCCTTCTGGAGCGCAACGATGAAGACCCGTCCGAGGCCATGAGGCTCGGATACGGGCCGTCCTCCCTGGGCACGCGACCGATAAATTCCCATGAATCGATTACGCATCGTGTTCTGTTGACGTAGAGCCCCGAGCCAGAGATTCGAGAAGTACCGGGTGTTCTCACATACAAGTTCTGCCTTCGACGAGTCGCGCCGCCGATGGGGACAGCGATTGGCTGCGTTCGGGGTGGCCTCGGCCGCTGTCGTGGTTTCTGTCGCGACCTCCGGCGGAGCGGGCGCGACGCCCGGCCGTGTTTCCGTTACCGGGCCGGCCCCGGTGGAGAAAATTGGAGCTGACCCGCTATCTGGGGACCTGGCATCAACACCGGCCGTCGCGCGAGAACATCAACCACGCCACATACCCGGCACCGATTATCGAGTGCGCAGGTATGTGGCGGTGGCCGGCGGGGTGCGTTAGCTGGTGGGAGGCGTCAGGACGCCGTCGATCAGGTAAACGGTGGCGTTCGCGGTTTCGACACCGCCGCAGAGCACTGTCGCCTCGTTGACGGTGATCTGGTCGCCGGTTCCTGTCACCGTCACCTCGGAGCCCTCGACTGTCTGGTGTGTGCCGGCGACCGCATCGGGTGACATACGACCCGGTACGACGTGGTAGGTGAGAATGCTGGTCAGCATGTCCGAGTCCGTTTTCAGCGTTTCGAGCGTGGCGGGATCGAGCGCGGCGAAAGCATCGTCCACCGGCGCGAAAACGGTGAACTCGCCGCTGTTGAGCGTGTCGACGAGGTTCACCTGCGGATTGAGCTGACCGGATACCGCGGAGGTGAGTGTGGTCAGCAGGGGATTGTTCGCGGCCGCTGTCGCCACGGGTTCCTGCGCCATCGAATCGATCGAGCCGGGCCCACTCGGTACCTGCTCGGCGTACGCTGCGCACCCGGCGCCGACCGGCCCGGCCATGGCACCGTCATCCTGCGCCGGCATCGTGGGCGAGGACGTGGTCATAGCGGGTGGAGACTCGCCGTTGCCTGATTCGTCGGTGTCGGTACACGCCGAGCCGGCGATAGCCATCGCCGACAGTACTGCGATCAGCGCCGCGGAGTGCTTTCGGATTCTCATGTCGTGCCTTCCTGTCAAGAACGGAGCCTGTACGTGCCGACGGCTCGTGGTCTGGTGGGTGTGCAGGAATGCGGCCAGAAACTCGCGACTGCTTTCCGTCATGGATCTCGAAACAAATTCTCGTGATGCGTCGATTCTGCATCATTTAGCGCGTAGTGTGAACCCTTACAGGCGGAAATTTCAGACGGCCGACAACACTCCAAAAGTGGGGCACGGCCAGGGACAAGCTCGGACAATGGAGGAGATCGTCATGTTTCGATTCACTGCTGCCCGCTCGCTCGGTCTGCTGGTGGGCGTAGGGACCGCGTCAGTGTTTGCGCTGGTCGCCGGACCGACGGCGAATGCCGCGCCGATTGCGTCGTGTCCGGCGCCCGGAGCCGCATCCGTGCAGACCGACACCGGTGGCGCGTCCTGCTCCGCGACGAGTAATACGGGCGGTGCGGCCGCCGCGTACGGAGTCGATGGCACCGCGGCTGCCGAAGCGGCCGCGACGAGCCTGTCGCTGGCCATCGCACAGAACGGCGGAACGGCGACATCGAGCTCGGCATTCTTGTCGGGCCCGGCCGCTATCGCCGTGGGACCCGGCGCGCAAGCGACACTGACCGGGGTCCGTCCCGGGCTGTCGATCGGTATCGCCGGGCCGGGAGCGGCGGTAACCGTCACTGGGGTATCCACCCCCACCTGCACCGGCGGTCCCGCATTCGCCGGAGACTTCCAAACATTGCAGGGGTGCTTGTCGCTGCGCTGAGCATCCGAACCGGATATACAACCGACCCCCGCGCCGCGCTCGGCCGTGCCGAGCGGTATGTCTTCTGGTCGCGTGGTGGATTCCAGCCGTTCGACGGTGACGCGGTTTGCGCCGTTTCGTTGAAAGGTGTGCCGAGCGTGGTCGAAGGTGGCGCGAGAGGTAGTGACTCGACATCCGGCTACACCGTCGGTGTCGTGGCGGCAATGCTGGGTATCCCCATCGCGACGCTACGTAGCTGGAACCAGCGGTACGGCCTGGGACCCGCGCACCACCGCCCGGGCAGTCACCGGCACTACACGACGAGTGACGTGGCGATGCTGAGCCGGATGGCCGATCTGGTCCGGTCCGGCGTGAGCCCGGCCAAAGCCGCGAGGGTTGCCCGTGCCGGAGCGGATTCACTGCCCGAACTGGGAAATGTGGCTCCGGTCCTGGCCGCTGCCGAGCAGCTTCGAGCCGCCGATCTCCTCGCCGAGATCACCGCCCATCTGACGTGTTTCGGCGTTGTGGCCACATGGAACCGGTTGTGCCGCCCTGCTTTCACCGACATCGTGAGCCGCCAGCATCGAGGAATCGACTTGATCGATGTGGAGCATGTTCTGTCCTGGGCGATCACCACCGGTTTGCACCGCGCGGTACCGCCGGCGCCCGACGTCGCCGGATTGGCTCCGGTGCTGCTGGCCTGCACTGCGGGCGAGGGGCACGTACTTCCACTGGAGGTACTACGTGCCGCGCTCGCGGAAGCCGGCGTACCGGCCTTGTTGCTCGGCTCCGCCGTGCCCGGTATCGCACTTGCCGACGCGATAGCCAAACAGGCGCGCAGTCCCGTGGTGGTGCTGTGGTCCCAATCGGGCCGGACGGCGGCAGCGGAACCGGTTCCCGCCGGGAGTGGCCGCCTTGTTCGACTACTCCTGGCCGGACCCGGTTGGCCGGCAGCTCCGGCGCTGCCCGGCGGCCGGCGCGTCGGCACGCTCGAGGAGGCAATCTCCGAGATCAGTCGACTGGTGCGGGCCGGCAAGTAGTTCACCATTCGATTAAACGATGCGGAAACGATGCAATTTTGGCGGAAAAGTGCCACAATCGGAGTGGTGAACGCACAACAGGCGGCACCCCTGTCCCCTCCGACGGACAGTGACAGTGACGATTCCGCATGGTTCGAGTCGTGGACGGCGCAAGTCCGGGCCGCGGTGCGCACCCACGTCGAGGACTTCGTACACGCACGGTGCGCGGAAGAGCTGCAGGCAAACGGGTTCGAATATCCGAGCCGGGTACTGCTCGATTTCGTGCCGGGTGGCAAGTCTGTGCGACCGACGTTCATGTACCTCGGCTGGTTGTGCGGTGCCGATGAATCCGAGGCGGCACTCCGGGCCGCGGCCAGTATCGAATTGCTGCACGGGTTCGCCTTGCTGCAGGACGATGTGATGGACGAATCCGATACCCGCAGAGGTCTCCCGGCCGCTCACGTGCGGCTGGCGCGCTGGCATGAAGAGCAAGGGTTGTCCGGATCGCCGGCGCGTTTCGGTGAATCCGCGGCAGTGCTCCTGGGGGATCTGTGCCTGGTGTGGGCGGAACGCATGCTGCGCGAAAGCGGTGTCGAGGCAGCGGCGCTCGGCCGGGTGTGGCCGCGCTACGACGCGATGCGTGCCGAACTGGCAGTGGGTCAGCTCGCCGACCTGGTCAACGACGCCGCAGGGGTGCCGACGCTGGAACAGGTACTCGATATCGCGCGGCGCAAATCCGGTAACTACACGGTGCGCCGGCCGCTCGAACTGGGCGCCGCGATGGCGGGCTGCGCGGAGCCGGTCCTGGAAGTACTGTGTGAGTACGGCGTGTTGATCGGCGAGGCATTCCAGCTGCGCGACGATCTGCTCGGTATCTTCGGTGAGCCTTCGGTCACCGGTAAATCAGCTGACGCGGATCTGCGGGAACGCAAAGCCACCACCGTCGTCGCGCTGGCCGAACACTTGGCCGGGCCGTCCGGGCGAGCTCGGCTACACGATCTGTGGCAGCGCGACACCTTCGATGACAGTGCGGTGCAGACGGCCCGGGAGTTGATCGTGGACAGCGGTGCGCCCCAGCGCGCCGAGCAGATGATCGCCGACCGCGTCGAGGACGCGCGGAAGCTTCTCGTGGACAGTGTTCTCGACCCAACGGTGACCGCTGCGTTGCAGCAGATGGCGCTGCTGTGCACCCGACGTAGCACCTGAACCCGCACACCCTCACGCGACACAGCCAGACAGCCGAACAAAGAAAGAAGGACCCATGCGGACCGTAACCGGGAGCACCGACCATGTCGTCGTGGTGGGCGCGGGACTCGCCGGGCTCGCCACCGCGCTGCACCTGGCGGGACGAGGCCGCGCTGTCACGGTGGTGGAACGCGAACCAGTTCCGGGCGGCCGAGCGGGGCAACTCGATATCGGCGGGTACCGCCTCGACACCGGCCCGTCGGTGCTCACCATGCCGGAAATTGTCGCCGATACCCTCGCGGCGGTAGGCGAGGACATCGAAACCCGGCTCGATCTGCACCCTGTCGTTCCGGCCTACCGCGCCTGCTTCGCCGACGGCAGCGCACTGGACGTGCACAGCGACCGCGACGCGATGGAACACTCCATCGCGGAATTCGCCGGACCGGGTGAGGTCGCCGGCTATCGACGACTGCGGCAATGGCTGACCGAGATATATCGCATCGAGTTCGACCGGTTCATCGCCGCCAACTTCGACTCACCACTGTCACTGGTCACCCCAGCGCTGGCCCGGCTCGTCGCATTGGGGGGCTTCCGCCGTCTGGACCGGGTCATCGCCGAGTTCTTGACCGATCCGCGGTTGCGCCGGGTCTTCACTTTCCAGTCCTTGTACGCGGGTGTGTCACCGCAACGAGCCTTGGCTTTGTATGCGGTGATCGCCTATATGGACACCGTCGGCGGCGTGTACTTCCCGCGCGGTGGGATGCGCGCCTTGCCCGCCGCGCTGGCAGCAGCCGCCACCGACGCCGGGGTGCGGTTCCACTACGGCGAAGCGGTGACCGACCTGGAACGATGCGGCACCCACATCGGTGCCGTACACACCGATAAACAGCAGCGGATCACCTGCGATGCCGTGGTGTTGGCGACCGAACTGCACACGGCCTACCAGCTGCTGGGCCGATCACCGCGGCGGCCGGTGCGGGCGCGGCCCGCGCCGTCGGCGGTCGTCGCGCATATCGGTGTGCCGGCCGGTGCGACGACCGCGCATCACACTCTGCTTTTCGGTGACGCCTGGGAGCAGACATTCGACGAACTGATCAACCAGGGCGTGCCGATGAGCGATCCCTCGCTGCTGGTCACCCGTACCACCGCCACCGATTCGACACTCGCCCCGCCTGGCCACGACCTGTTCTCGGTGCTGGCCCCCGCCCCCAATCTCGACCGTGGCGCACACCTGGATTGGCAGCGCCGAGCTCCTGGATACGGCGCGGACCTGGCCGCGATCGTCGAACAGAGGCTGTTGCCGGGATTCGCTGAGCACGCCGATATCGTGCATCTGGACAGTCCCGACGACTGGGCACAGCGGGGCATGCTGGCGGGTACACCGTTCTCGCTGGCGCACACCTTCGCCCAAACCGGGCCGTTCCGGCCGGCGAACCTGCCGCGCGGCGTATCGAATGCGGTGCTCGCCGGCTGCGGCACAGTACCCGGCGTCGGAGTGCCGACCGCCCTGCTGTCGGGCCGGCTCGCTGCCGACCGCATCACCGGCGCCGCCGGCCGCAACAACCCGGCACCGGCCGCGAACAGCAGCGGGGTACGGCCATGATCAGTTTCGAACTCGACGCCGCCGGCATCAGTGAACCGCGACTGCGTGACGCCTACCGGCGGTGCCGCGGCCTCAACGCCACCCATGGGCGCACGTTCTACCTCGCCACCCGGCTGCTCGCGCCGGCGCAACGCCCGCCGATCCATGCCCTGTACGGATTCGCCCGGTGGGCCGACGATATCGTCGACCTTCCGGGCGGGCAGCCCTTCACCCCGGCAGAACGTTTGGAATTACTGGCACAGCGGCTGTTCGACGGTATCGACAACAGTGCCGACGAAGACCCGATCGTGGCCGCGGTGAGCGACACCGTCGCCCGCTTCGATATCGACCGCGCGTTGTTCCAGGATTTCCTGGCCTCGATGCGGATGGATCTGACGGTGACCGACTACCCGGACCGGGCCGCGCTGGATCGGTATATGCGCGGGTCCGCCGAAGTGATCGGCCTGCAGGTTCTCCCGGTTCTCGGTACCGTCGGCCCCACCGAGAACGCGGCCCCCTACGCGGCCGCCCTGGGCAAGGCATTCCAGCTGACCAACTTCCTGCGAGATATCGCCGAAGACCTCGACCGCGGCCGGGTCTACCTTCCGGCCGACGAATTGGCCGCCTTCGGCGTGGACCGAGACCGGCTGCAGTGGTGCCGCGATCATCGACAGATCGACACCCGGGTGCGCTCGGCGCTGGCGGCCCAGCATGCGATCGCTCGCGACTGGTACCGGACCGCTCGCGCCGGAATCGAGCTACTGCACCCGGTGTCGCGGCCCTGCGTCACAACGGCGGCAATGCTGTACGCAGAGATTCTGGACCGGATCGAGGCAACAGAATTCGCGGTGTTCTCCCAGCGTGCGACCGTCGGCCGCGCCAGGCGCGCCGCCGTGGCGGGGCCCGCACTGGCTCGCGCGTTGTGGGCCCGCCGCGGCGGTCGCGCCGGCACACTCACTACGGCGATGCCGTCATGACGGGGCGATCCGAAGAGCGCGTGGTACTGCTCGACGACAGCGGCGAGCAGGTCGGCTCGATGCCGAAAACGCTTGTACATCACACGGATACGCCACTACATCTCGGGTTTTCCTGCTACCTGTTCGATCGGGACGGGCGACTGCTCGTCACGCGCCGGGCACTGAGCAAACGGACTTGGCCGGGAGTGTGGACGAACTCGTGCTGCGGACATCCAGCACCCGGCGAACCAGTAGGCGACGCTGTTCCACGCCGGGTACGCGAGGAACTGGGACTGGGCATCGACACCCCCACCTGCCTGTTGCCGCGGTTCCGGTATTCGGCCACCGCACCCGACGGGACCATGGAGAACGAAGTCTGCCCGGTATTCTGCGCCCGCGCCGACGGACCGGTGCATGCCGACGCCGCCGAAGTGATGGACTGGCGCTGGGTGCCGTGGCCCGACTTCGCCGTCGCCGCCGGCTTGCGCTGGCCGATCAGTCCGTGGGCCGCTGACCAGGTACCGCAGCTCGCGGCGGCGCCCGGGTTCAGCTTGTGGACGGATAGGAGGTGATCGTGGATCACTGGCAGCACCTGATCCTGATGGGCCTGTGCCTCATGGTGACCGTCCTACGGGAATTCGTCGGACACAGGGGCCACCGGTGTCCGGCGCGTCTTGCCGGTAGCGTGCTGCCCGTCGCGGGCATACTGCTGGTGTGGGACGCGATCGCGATCACCGCCGAAACGAACACCACCTCAGCCGGAAGGTAGCGCCGTGAACTGCGCCCGGCTCGGCCCGGACGGGCTCCCACGCGACCAGGTACCGGCAACCTTCGACCACGGCGCCGCCGAATACGACCGTCTCGTCGGGTACAACCCCGGCTATCACAAGCATCTGCGCCTGTCCGCGCGACGTATGCAGCTACCCGCCAACGGCGCCGGACTCCGGCTGCTCGACGCAGGCTGCGGTACCGGCGCCTCGACCGCAGCGCTGCTGTCGGTTGCCCCGGACGCCGAGATCGTCGCCATCGATGCATCGGCCCAAATGCTCGCCCGCGCCCGCGCGAAGAACTGGCCTTCCACAGTGCGGTTCCACCACACCCGCATCGAAGACCTCGACGCGGCCGGCTGCGGCGGCCGTTTCGACGGGATCTTCGCCGCATATCTGCTGCGCAACCTCGCCGACCCCGACGCCCAGCTGCGCGCGTTCGCCGCGCTGTTGCATCCCGGTGCCCCGCTCGTAGTGCACGAGTATTCGGTGCGCGGGTCACTGCCCGCCCGCGTGGTGTGGAACACGGTCTGCGGCGCAGTGATCATTCCGCTCGGCGCGCTGCTCACTGGCGACACCACCCTGTACCGGCACCTGCGTCGCAGCGTGACCGCGTTCGACAGCGTGCACCAGTTCCGGGCACGGTTACGTGAGAACGGCTTCACCGGGATACGGGTGGCGACTGTGCCCGGATGGCAGTACGACATCGTGCACACCTTCACCGCGACCGTGCCGGGGCCCGGCTCCGAATCAGAAGGGGCTCCATGATGCGTGCCGGCTCCGGACGCGACCGACGTGCTGTCCACCATCGCGCCCCAGCGGCCTCGGGACGCCGCGGCCTCGACCACCGCCCACACGTGGTCGTCATCGGCGCCGGTATCGCCGGACTCGCCGCGGCAACCGGGCTTGCCGAACGTGACATCGACGTGGAAATCATCGAGCGCCGGCCTTACCTCGGCGGCCGGGTCGGTGGCTGGACCGAAAACCTGCCCGACGGCACTGCGATCGCAATCAACCGCGGGTTCCACGCCTTCTTCCGTCAGTACTACAACCTGCGCGCGCTACTGCGCCGCACAGATCCGCAGCTGCATCGGCTCGTCGCGATCGACGACTACCCACTCATCGACGGCCACGGACGCCGCGACACCTTCCGGCGTCTGCCGCGCACACCACCATGGAATGCCCTCGCTTTCGCCGCCCGCAGCCACACTTTCCCCCTGCAGGACCTGCGCCGCATCGACGCGCGCGCCGCGGCACCTCTCGCGGCGGTCTCCGTACCCGGGATCTACGACCTGCTCGACCACACCGACGCCGAAACCTTCCTGCAGCAGATCAACTTTCCGGCCACCGCCCGCCATCTGGCTTTCGACGTGTTCTCCCGCAGCTTCTTCGCGCCACCCGCCCAGCTGTCGGCGGCCGAGCTGGCGACCATGTTCCACATCTACTTCCTCGGTTCGAGCGAAGGTCTGTTGTTCGACGTCCCCACTTCGAACTACGACACCGCACTGTGGTCGCCGCTGCAGGACTACCTCATCTCGCACGATGTCCGGATCCGCACCGGTAGCACGGTGACCGCCGTCGAGCCCGCGGGCGAGGGCGGCTTCCGGGTGCGCGCACAGGACGGTCGTGATATCGCCGCCGACGCCGTCGTCCTCGCCACAGATGCCGCCGGACTGCGTCGCATCGTCGAGAACTCGCCGCAACTCGGCGACCGAGTGTGGCGCGCATCGATCGAACGGTTACGCAGCGCGCCACCGTTTCTGGTGTATCGGATCTGGCTGGACAAGCCGGTCGCGCCGCATCGACCGGCGTTCCTGGCCACCGGAGGCCTCGCCCCCCTCGACAACGTCAGCGTGCTGAACCACTACGAGCAACAGGCCCGCACGTGGGCCGCGCGCCACGGCGGCGCCGTACTGGAACTCCACGCCTACGCCCTGCCCGCACAGCTGACACCGGCCCAGGAGCGCGATATCCCCGCTCGGCTGCGCGCCCGGCTGAACCGCCTCTACCCGGAAACCGCCGACGCCCGAATCCTCGGCGAACACCTGCAATGGAACCAGGACTGCCCCTTGTTCGGTGTCGGCGACCACGCGTACCGGCCCACCATCCGCACACCACACCGTCGGCTCGTGCTGGCCGGCGACGGCATCCGCATCGACCTGCCCGTCGCGTTGATGGAACGCGCCGCCACCACCGGATGGGCGGCGGCGAACGCGTTGCTCACCCAATGGGGCTTACCCGGCCACGATCTGCACACCGTGCCGACCAGCGGCCGCAACGCCCTACTGCGCCGACTCGCCACCCGCTACGCAACGGCAACCGCACCTGCCGAGGACCTCCGATGAACAACCTCCTGTTTCGGCGTTGGCCCGATCGATGGCCACTGCAACCCATCGACCCCGGAAACTGGGCAGACCAGGAACCCACCTACCACGCCGCGAAACCCGCCCTCATCGCCGCCACACTCCAACGCGCACAACAACGCCCGTCCGGGAACTGGTACGTCTTCGCCGCCAGCCGAGACATTCGCCCCGGCCGCCCGTTCGGATTCACGATCGCCGGAGTCGAACTCGTCGCATGGCGAGACCGAGGGCAACGACTTGTCGTAGGTCCGGGAGCGTGCCCACATCTGGGCGCGCCGCTGGCGCAGGCACATATCGACTGCGGTGCCCTCGTGTGCCGATGGCACGGGCTGCGACTGGACAGCGGCGGGGAGGCCGGCTGGACACCATTACCGTGCCACGATGACGGCGTACTGGCGTGGGTCCGCCTCGACCATATCGGCGACAGTAGCCCGCTCGAAACACCTGTTATCGGGGCCCGCCCGCCCGCGCACCGCGCCATCGCCGCGGTAGCAACCCTCAGCGGGGTGTGCGAACCGGCCGATATTGTCGCCAACCGACTCGACCCGTGGCACGGCGCCTGGTTCCACCCATACTCATTCACCCGGCTGGAAGTACTAGAGACTCCGTCCCAGCAACACGATTCGGCCGACTCCGACGACCGGTTCCTGGTTGCAGTCACCTTTCGGGTCGGCGGCCGTCTCGGTGTCCCGGTGCGCGCCGAGTTCACCAGTCCGGAGCCCCGGACCGTCACGATGCGCATCATCGACGGTGAAGGATCGGGCAGTGTCGTCGAAACCCATGCCACACCGCTCGGCCCCGGGCCGGACGGCGAACCACGAACCGCCGTCATCGAAGCCGTAATAGCCGACTCGACTCGCCTCGGCTTCGCCCGAGCCAGCCACGCCGCCCGCTTCCTACGGCCGATAATGACCCGCGCCGCGACCCGGTTGTGGCGCGACGACCTGGCCTATGCCGAACGGCGCTACCGACAGCGGACGCAGAAACCGGGATGACGACGTCTTTCGAGATTCGGTATGTCACCGGTGCGGAAGCAGAGCGCATCACTGCCGCGCAGGCGAAGGCTCTTGTTGCACTGCTGAGGTGGCAGGCAGGCCGCTTCGATGTTGGCTGACCCTGAATTCCATGAATTGCCGGTCCGGTTTCCCTTGTTTTGTGTTTCCTCGAGGATCGAACTAGGGGAACCGTTTGACCTGCACATATTTTGACCTGCACATATTCGGTTCTGCTGACGATTCTCGAGTCGTTCGCGGATCGTGAAGTCCGGTTGACCTGCGGAAACGCTGTCGCAGGTTGTGCCCTCGGCAGGACACACAAAACATGGGCAACCGGAAAACGCCTGGTCATCGTCGGTGATTACCAAATGTAGGTGCCGCGATGTGCGTGTACTGGTTGTCCGTCGTTCCCATCTTCATCGATCACCGGGCGGGGCACATCGAAGTTGGGAAACACGGGTGACCCGGGGATCGGCTTGGTCGGCTGTGTCGGGGTAAGACTTCGAGTCCCCTCAGCTCCACAGAAGTGGCAGGTCATGCCCGATAACATGGCTCGCGCTCATGTGCGCGTCGGATTCGTCAGCAGCTCTCAGCATGGGCGGGAACTCGACGGGTGTGGCGCACGACTAAGTCTGCGGACGGCAGACGGCTGTCGCATGGGCAGGTGGATGACATGGCGAGGCAATGAGCCCAACGATTCCCGATCGGCGATGTGGCGGCTGGTCGCCGGCGGTTCGAAGTTGACGTGGCATGTTGCCATCCCGGTCTCGGTGGACCGTGCGCGCAGCCTGTCGATTGTCTTCGGTTGCGTCACTTCGCAGTTGCGCAACCAGATCGGGCTGTACACAGAGATTTGGAAAAATGAACTCGACTCGGTTCATGGAATGGAGTGATGATGCGCCGAGCTTTGGCGACTCTGGCAGCAGCGCTGGCGTTGTTGGTGTCGTGTTTTGCGGTTACCACCAGTTATGCGGCTCCGGCTCGGGCGCAGGGTCCCTTTACGTTGCCGCCGCTGCCGTATGAGCCGAGCGCGCTGGAACCGGTGATCGACACGGAGACGATGACGATCCATCACGGCAAGCATCATCGGGCCTACGTCGACAGTTTGAATTCGGCGGTGGCAGCCTCTCCCGCACTGCAGGGTAGGCCACTGGAGGATTTGGTCGCTGCCGCGGGGACGCTGCCGGAGGCAGTGCGAAACAACGCGGGAGGGCACTGGAATCACAGTTTCTTCTGGAAGACCATGACCGCTCCGGGCACCGGAGGTGCGCCGTCTCCAGAACTCCGGGCGGCGATCGACCGCGAGTTCGGGTCGCTGGAGACGTTCACGGCAGAGTTCGGCAAGGGCGGAACCACTCGCTTCGGATCCGGGTGGGCGTGGCTGATCGTGGATCATTCCGGTCGGTTGGTTATCACATCGACTGCCAATCAGGACAATCCGTTGATGGATGTGGCGGAGGTCAAGGGCACTCCACTGTTGGGAAACGATGTCTGGGAGCATGCGTACTACCTGAAGCACCAGAACCGCCGCGCCGACTATCTCGGAAGCTGGTGGCAGGTCGTGGACTGGAACACGGTGTCGGACCGGTATGCCGAAGCGGCGATTCGCTAGGTTCCGCTCGGCTATCGATAGATGTCGGTGTCGGGCCGGGCTGCCGCCCTTACTTCCGGAACCGCAGCGCCCCGCTGTCCGACAGATAGACCCGTGCTGAGTGCGCGGGGTCTGGACGAGAAAGCTTCGAAGGGATGTCTATGAACGAGGTCTCCTACAAGGTGTCGGGTATGTCGTGTGCTCACTGCGCAGATGCGATTACTCGCTCGCTGAACGCGCTGCCCGGGATAGACGCCGTCGCCGTCGATATCGCCACCGGAACCGTCCGTGTGTCGGGCTCGGGCTCTGCGGAGGACATCCGTGCGGCCGTGGCCGAAGCCGGATACGAGGTCGTCCACGCGTGACGCGCAACGACGACCGTCACACCGCCGCGCGAGTCATCCGGTTCGTTTTCCTGCTGGTCGTGATATTCGCTATCGCCTGGCTGGCCGGACGACTGGGGCCCTGGCACGGATCTTCTTCGCCCTCGGAAACGAGTCACCACAGCCGGGATGGGACGAGCGATGTGTGGTCGGGACACGCTTCGACGAACGCGCTCGATGTTGCCACCCGGCTCGATATCTGGACGACGTGGCCACAACCGGCGAGTCGAACATCAACCGTCGCAATGTGATCTCGTGTTCTCCGAGCCGAGCCGAGCCGAGCCGAGCCGAGCCGAGCCGAGCCGAGCCGAGCCGAGCCGAGCCGAGCCGAGGTGGCCTGGCGCGAGTGGTCGGCGACGTAGCTCGGTTGCGGTCGGATCCGGGCGGGCATGGTGCATGTTCGAGCCTTGCCGGCTGGTCCGGTGGTGGCCCGGGCTGTGGTTGTCAGCCGGTGTAGGACAGGAACATTGCCGCGGTGGCGGTGGCCATGAGGGCTTGCATCGCGCCGGCGTGGCGGTGGGCCGACTCGGCGGCCGCCGGTCCGCGGTAGCTGTGGGCGATCCAGGTGGCGGCCACAGCGAGGTAGGCGAGTCCGATCGCCAAGTTCAGGTACGCGGCCCAGGACGGTGGTTGCATTGTCATCGTTGTGTGCATCGCCATGGTGCTGCCGTGGCCGGCGTGGGCGGATTCGCCGCCGGTGTGGATCGATGTGCCGCCGATCAATGTGGAGTCCATGACCGCGTACATCCACACCATCGTCGCCATCATCCCCGCATGGTAGATGTACTCGAGGTGGTGCTCGCGACGGGCGGCGAGCAGAGCGAGTGATACCACCGCGGCACCGGCGAACACCGTCATGCCGCCAACTGTGGGGATTTGCGGCAACCGGGACCACACCATTGTGAGCATCGCCAGGGACATGACGACGTGCAGGATCGCGGTGAGCCGGCTGGAGATGGTTGCCGTGCGCGTGGCGGATCGCGCCGCCCAGTACACCGCTGTCACCGTGAATGCGGTGACGGCAGCCCATTTCAGGACGGGATCGGTGATCATGACGCGATACGCTTCCGCCGCCGCGCAATTGCCCCGGCGATCACATCGCCGAGTACGAACGCGCCCAATGTCGCGCCGAACAGTGGAGCCAGCCACCCGACCGCCGCGAGGACGGCCACGGCGATCGCCGCTTCGATCGGGCGTAGGCCGGTGAGCGCGCCGCGCTCGGGTGCGGTGGGCAATCCGCTGCGGGTGGGGCGGCGTTTCCACCACATCCGGTAGCCGCGAACGATCACGGTGATCAGGCCGAGGGCGAGCAGCGCCAGCACGATCTGGTTAGGGAGGCCGAAGAGCACTCCCATGTGGGTATCGATGGCCCAGCCGGTCAGTTTGGCGGTGAGCGGCCAGTCCGCGAACCTGCTCTGGTCGGTGATCGCGCCGGTTGCGGCGTCGACCGCGACGGCGTCGAAACGGGTCGGGGCATCACGTTTTCGTTCGTATACTTCCCAGGCGTCGCCCGGCGCTGCCGGTGGTTTCATCCACATCGGTGGCTGCAGGCCGGCGGCCTGTGCACTGTGCAGGACCGTATCGGCGCTCGCCGCCGGATCGCCCGGTGCGCCGGTGGTGCCGTCGGTGTGCGGCAATGTCGTCGTCACCGACGGCGTGGTCCAGCTGAGTTCGGAACGCAGTTGTGCGATGTGATCGCCGGCGAAGCGTGACCAGGTCAAGCCGGTGATCGACAATCCGAGCAGCCCGACCACGATCCAGATGCCGACGGTGCCGTGCCAGCTGAGGATTCGGGTACGCGACCCTTTCGGGGTCCGGTGCCGGTCGGGCAGTATCAGTCTTTTCCGGCCGTGCCGGCGATTGCGGGAGATCCACATCGCGAGACCGCCCAGCGCGACCACGCTCAGCCAGCTCGCCGCGACTTCGCTGTAGTACCGGCCGGCTTCGCCCAGGTGCAGGTTGCGGTGCATTTCGTCGAACCAGGACCGGATCGGCAGCCACATACCGTAGGTGGTGAGCGTGCCCTGAACCTGCGCGGTGTACGGATTGACGAACACGGTGCGGGTGTAATCGGGCGGCGCATCATCTGTCGTGAAGGCGATCTGTGTCGTCTCGCTCGCCACCGTGGGCGGCTTCACGCTGGTGATCGGGGCCTCGGGATACACGGTGCGCGCGGCCGCTATCTGGTCGGCGAGACTGCGTGCCTGCGGAGCGTATTCGTCGACGGTCAGCTCGTTCCTGAAGACGATCCCGTCCAGCTGCGGCGTCAATGTGTACAGCAGGCCGGTGACGGCCGCGATCAGGATGAACGGCCCGGCGAACATACCGCCATAGAAATGTAGCCTCAGTAGCAGTGGCCGCCATCGCGACCACAAGCCCCGCGCCGCCCATCGGTCTCGTGTTCCGGGGACCGGTTGCTCGCTGTCGGGCGTGGGTGCTTCCGTATTTGCTTCGTGCCTTTCCGGCACCTCCGACACTTGATTCGTCATGCTGCATCCCTCATTCCCGAGCGTCCCTCACGGTGATTAGTCGGATCGAAGCCCGGGTTGGTTCCCGCGTGACGAGACGAATATTCGTCGGGCAGGCGGCATCACCGACGCGGCCGGAAGCGGGCGACTCCGCTCGTCGGCTTCGCTGACCGCAGTGATCGCGAGTCGCGTGCGGTAGGCGGTGGACCCCGCAGCTCAGGAACAGGGCGAGCTGAACCGAAGACTGTTCACTCGATCTTGGTTACCGTGAGATTGTCGCCGAGACTCGGAGGTGCGTATGGCGGAGGATCATTCACCACGCTACGACCGGCGTTCGGCCGCGCGGATACTCGCCGACTTGGCGAGTTCGGCTCTATTCGGTTAATCACCGTCGGTAGTGACGGTGATTGTCTTCTATACGGTTTCGCCGATACATCCGGAGCCGGGCAGTCATCTGACGTTGTCGCAGCGCTTGTATCTGGGATGACGACCGACCACGACCCGATGGAGATATTCCGGGTCGGTATCGAGGCGTGCGGCCGGGTACTGGCCCAGCATTCGTTTCTGACCGCGACCACCGAGTACCGCTCGGGCGTCGATTTCGCTCGTGGCCTGCATATTCCGGTGCACGATATCGACCTGACCAGTAAGCGAGTCGTGGCCGAGTTCCGTAGTCCGCGCGATCGTTTCCAGGCGTTCGAAGCGCTGCGTGACGGGGGATACAACCCGATCGGCACGATCACCGCGCCATGACGGGTTGTCTCCCGCGCCGTCGCTTTCACGACCGGATGGCTTCGGCCAATTGGGCGGGATCGATCGGCCGGCCGTCGAGGAGAACCGAGGGCGTGGATTGGATTCCGCTGTCGAGGATGTCGAGTGTGCGCGCCCGGACGAATTTGCCGTAGGTCTGATCAGTGACGCATTGGGCGAAGGCGGGGTCTGTGTAACCGATGGTCGCCGCGATGTCGACGAGTGTGCTGTCCGGGAGGCCCGCGCCGCCTTCCGGTGGCTGATGTTCGAACATGGTCTTCAGCCAGTCCGGGTAGGCGAGGGGATCTGCGGAGGCGGCGCAGTACGAGGCGTTTGCGGCGCGGGTCGAGTATTCGGTGGACGAGGCTCGGTCGAGGAAGGCGATGATGTTGTATTCGGCGGCTATGGTTCCCGCGTTGACCGCGTCGGTCAGTAGCGGGCCGTAGGTTGTCTCGAACTGGCGGCAGGCGGGGCATTGCAGGTCGGCCACCAGCCGGACTGTTCGGGTGGCCGACGGTTTCCCGATCCTGATGGCGCCGGTGTCGGTGAGGGTTGCGGCGAGACCGTTCGGGTTCGTGTCCGGTGCGGCGGTGACGGTGGGGGTGGCGCCGGGGTCGTCGCGTTCGGCCTTCTTGATCGCCACGTTGATTCCGATGGCGGCGATGAGTCCGACGAGGACCGCGGTGACCGCCAGCTGTACGAGGATTCGCCGGGTGCGGTCCGGTCGAATCGATGACAGCGAATTCTTTCGTTTTTTCTGTGTGCCCATAAGAAACTTCTTGTCGTGCTTTCTGTGTTCGGGGTGTCCGGCGGTGCCGGACGGTGGGAGTGCCGGGCGAGCGGAAAGGTGGTTCGGACGGACCGGCAGCGGGCCGCGCCCGGACCGGTGGGCGACGGCCCGCGCCGCCCACCGGTCACTGCGGGTCTGTCCGGCTGCGATCTCGGACCCGGTCAGCGTGCTCGGGCGACCGGTGTCGGGGACTGGTCACGCCTGGCCGCGCGGGGGAAGGCGTAGACCACGGTGGAGTCGGTATCGACGCTCTGCCACAGCTCGACCAGCGTTTCCCGGGCCCGCGCGACCCGGGAGCGGATGGTGCCGACGGGACAGCCGGCTGTCTGTGCGGCCTCGGCGTAACTGAGGCCCAGGATCTGGGTCAGCACGAACGCCTCGCGACGGTCGTCCGCCAGGTGGCGCAGGAAGTCCGAGACCACCATGTCCTCGCCGATATCGCTGTCGTGCCGGTCACGACGTTGGTCGATCGCTGTTTCCCAGTCCGCGCCGCCGGTGGTGCGCGGGCGTGCCGATGCGTTGCGGAGCCGGTCGATCACTGCGCGCCGGGCGATCGAGAGCAACCAGGTGCGTGCCGTTGAGCGTCCGGCGAACCGCGGCAGGCTACCCATCGCCCGCAGGAAGGTCTCCTGGGTCAGGTCGTCGGCGGACTGCACATCGGTCAGATGGGCGACGAATCGCCACACATCGGCCTGAGTCGTCCGGATGAACTCGGCCAGGGCGGTCCGGTCGCCTGCGCCGGCGGCGAGCGCCAGCGCGGTCAGCTCTTCATCCGAGGACATGGCGGCGAACCGGGTCGTGACCGGTGGATCGCGCGGGGCTCGGACGTGGTGCGGTGTGCTGCCCGGGGACGGGCGGCACGGGAGGGTACGTATCCATGGCGAATTCTTCTGGTCGGGACGCGTGAGCGGTGGCGCGGTCGCACTCGGCTCCGCCCATACACGGCAGCCAGGCGGATTCGGGGGACCACGTCACTGCCTGTTGTGCGCCGGTGACGGGACATCCGTCGCACACCACCGATATCCCGGTGAGGCCGGAAGATCCCGGGCCGCTCGGCCGGTTACGGTGTCACGACGGATTCTTGAAAGAGCACGGGGATACGGTGCGGCGGCCCGCGGCGGGCCAGCGCGTGACGCAGGAACTCGACGGCCGCAGCTGGTGTTCCGAGCTCGGTGGGCGGTCGAGTGACGAGTGTGGCGACGACTGGCGGTAGCGGTGGGATGAGCAGCAGCAGCGGCAGCACGATCCGGGTGTAGATCGACGCGGCGAGTGCGAACGCGGTGCGCTCACCCCACCACAACCAGAGACCACACACCAGAGCCGCCAGGCAATGCGCGGCCAGCATCGCCGGGGCATCGGTGTCGGCGGAGGTGCCGACCGCCGCAGCGTGGGCTGTGTGCCCGCCGGCGGGGTCGGTGGTGAACCACAGGTGCAGGGCGGCTTGGCCGGTCAGGAGCCCGGCGGTGATGGGGAGCAGACCACGCTGCCGGTCGGCGGCCGACCAGGCGAATGCCGCGACGAAGGCGACGGCGAGGCTGAGCGTCGACAGGGAAATCGGGTGGGCGGCCGTGAGTGCGTGTCCCGAGGCCGAGAGCAGGACACAGATCAGCGCAAAGATCCACGCACGGCAGGCCCGGGCAAGGGGCGAACGGTGCGCTGCGCTGATCATGGTGTTGTCTATCGTCGCACCCTTCCAGGGACGATGGCGGGGTGGGCCGCCGCTGCGCACTGCCGCGTCGTCTGCGACGGTGCGCGTTCCGATGCTCAGTATGCCGCAGAGGGATGGTGCGCTCAGCGGTGCCGGCCACGGAGCCAGGTGCCGAGTGAGCCCGGCACCCCGTGGGCGCCGGGGACTCTGCAGAGGGCGCAGATCCACCGGCGGCAGCGTCGCGCCGGAAGGACGGTGGGTCGCAGCGTTCGCTACGCGCGACGCGTGGACCGCTCCGGCAGGGGTATAGCAATCCAATCGTCTACCAGTTCGTTCCGGCGTTATCGGCAGTGCGCTGTCGCGCTGGGGGATTCGTGTCGCCGGGCAGGGCGAACCTGCGCAGCCGGACACTGTTGGACACCACGAACAATGACGACAGCGCCATCGCGGCCGCGGCGGACAGTGGGTCGAGCAGGAGGGCGGCGACCGGGAGCACCAGCAGGTTGTAGCCGAATGCCCAGCGGAGATTGGTCCGGATCGTGGCCAGGGTCGCCCAGGCCAGACCGATCGCGGCGGGTACGCGCGACAGGTCGCGTCCGGCGAGCACGATATCGGCGGCGTCGATCGCGGCATCGGCTCCGGTGCCGAGGGCGATACCCACATCGGCCGCCGCCAGGGCCGGGCCGTCGTTGATTCCGTCGCCGACGACGGTGACGTGCTTGCCCGATTCCTGAAGGTGGGCTACGACCTCGGCTTTGTCCTCGGGCAGGACACCGGCCACGACGTGGCCGATACCGACCTGGTCGGCGACGGCCTGGGCGGCGAACGGGTTGTCGCCGGTCAGCAGGACGGTACGCAGACCTAGACCGTGGAGCTGCGCGACGGTTCGGGCCGCTGCCGGGTGTACTCGCTCGGCCACGGCGATCACTCCCACGACCCGGTCGCCGGCGCCGACGAAGACAGCGGTGCGCCCGAGCCGTTCCTGGGCATGCCGCGCGGCGGCCAGTTCGGCGGGCACCGCGAACCCGCGTCGGCGCAGGAACGCCGGCCGGCCCACCGCCAGCCGGTGCCCGTCCGCGATCCCCAGCACACCGAGCCCTGGGAATTCGGTGACCGCGCGGGCGTCGGGGAGGTCGAGGTGCTCGGCACGGGCCGCCGCGCGCACCGCGAGCGCGACCGAATGCGCGGAGCCGGACTCGGCGGCCGCGGCCCAGCGCAGGACTTCCTGGCGCGTTACCTTTTGGGCCGGGGACACCTCGACCACCGACGGGGCCCCGTCGGTCAGCGTTCCGGTCTTGTCGAAGACCACCACCGCGCCGCCCTCGGCTTGTTCCAGGACCCGCTGGCCCTTGACGAATATGCCCAGTTGCGCGGCCCGGCCCGAGGCCACGAGCAGGGCCATCGGTGTGGCCAGCCCGAGCGCGCACGGGCAGGCGGCGAGCAGGACCGCCAGTCCCGCACGGGCCGCGTTATCCGGTCCACCGCCCGCGAGCAACCACCCGGTGGCGGCCACTGCGGCCAGGGCGAGTACCGCCGGGACGAACCGCCCGGCGATCCGGTCGGCGAGGCGCTGGAAATCACCGCGGTAGGCGTGGGAACGCTCCACCGAACGCAGGAGCCCGGACAGCCGTGTGCGCTCGCCGACCGCCGCCGCCTCCACCATGAGACTGCCGTCGAGCGCGACGCTCCCGGCGGTGACCACCTCACCTGTCTGGATGAGCTGCGGAGTCGGTTCTCCGGTGAGCACACTGATATCGAGGGCCGCCGTCCCGGAGACGACCAGACCGTCGGCGGCGACGATATCGCCGGGATCCACCCGGAAGGACTGACCTTCGCGCAGATCGCCCACGGGAATCCGGGTTTGTTTCCCGGTGTCGTCGAGGACGGTCACCGAACGGGCGAACCGTGCGGCCAGTTCGCGCAGGGCCGCACCTGCGCGTCGTTCGGCGCGACTCTTCAAACGGCGTCCGGCCACCGCGATGGCTGTCACCGTTGCGGCGATACCGGCGTAGCGACCGCCGTCCGTCCCGGCGACCGTGGCGACGGCGGCGTAGGCGAGCGTGCCCAGCAGACCCAGCGAGGTGAGGGTGTCCATGGTGGTGTGTCCGCGGCGGGCCGCCCGCCAGGCCGCGGCATGGATCGGTCCGCCGGCACCCGCGACCACAGCGAAAGCGAGGGCGAGGAACAGGAATTGCGGCGCAGCACCTGTGCCGTCGTGGAGTGCGACAGCCAGAAGAGCCGTAGCCGCAGTGAGTGTAGTGAGTACTGTCACAGTGCGCCGTGGCCCGATGTCCGCGCGCTGCTTCGGGGTCGGTGTGCTGTCGGGAGCGGATGGCCGGAGGTCGGCGGTGTACCCGGCAGCCTCGACCGCACGGTAGAGATCTTCGGTGCCGTAGCGCACCGGTGCGTGGACTTCCGCGGTACCGGTGACGATGTTCACGGTGGCGGTGGTCCCGGCGAGCTGCTCGAGGCCGCGGCGCACCCGATCCGCGCAGGCCGCGCAGGTCATTCCGGAGATGCGCAAGTGAACCAGGTGCCGGGTGATCGTCTCCGGTGGCCGGGTGATCGTGATCGTCACGGGGTGCTCTTTCCGGCGGGCGCCGCGTACGGCCGACGACGTCCGGGCACCGCGCGGGGCGGGAGGGTCAGCGACAGTTCGCTCTCGACCGGCAGTTCACGCCGTGCCGCGCGCCGTGCGACGGCCTGCTGAACCGTGACCGATACTCCGAGCGTGGCGGGCAGTGCGATCGCCAGGGCGCCGGCCGGTAGCCCGCTCGCGGTGACCAGCAGGCAGACCTCCGAGGCCAGGGCCGCGTGCACCACTTTCGTCCCGGTCCCGTAGCGCGCGGGCGCTGTCCGTGTGCGGGTCCGCGCTGGGGGTAACTGCTGTGCGGCGACGGCTTCGGCGAGTGATCCCGCCGGTCGGCATCCGCTGAACGTCGCGTCGGCAGGCGCGCCCTCGTGAATGGCGACCGGCACGGTCGTGTTGTCCGGCAGGAAGTGCGTCCGCTCACCGATGGTGGGCTCGGCGATGGCGGCGTAGTCCGCCAGGCTTCGCCAGGTCGCGCAGTGCGGGCACTGTTCCAGGTGGTCGCGTAGCCGGCCGGCCGGGACGGCGGGCGGTTCACCGTCCAGCAGCGCCGATACCGCTTCGCGGGCCGTCTCGCACCTCATACCTGAGTGGTCGGGTGGCGGCGGCCCCTGGTTCCCGTCGCCGTGAAGTGATTCCAGGCCCACCGTGTGCGGCCGGTGGCGGGGGTTGAGCGCCACCTGAGTCCACGCCATGCTGTGGACGTGTTGTCGACCCACCGGTTCACCTTCGTGCGTGCCGTGCTCGCCGGCGCAGTGCTGATGTGCGGGCTCGGCGGCGCCGGTACGGCGGGAGCCGCACCCGGCGATTCGCCGTCCTGCTGGTCGTTGCGGGATCCGGTATTCGCGAGTTCCCGCGGGGATCTGGGCCCGAGTGAGCGTGCCGACGGGGTGGTCGAGATCGTGAACGGATGCGCCCGGCCGGTCACGGTGCGCTTGTCCGCAGGTCGGACGGTGACCGGTCCGGACGGCGCGATCGCATGGTCGGATCAAGGGTCGGCGGGTGGGGCCCTTACCTTCGAGCGGCCCGAGGTCGTCATCGCGGGTGGCGCTTCCGAATGGGTGGCGGTCACCGTGACGGCGGCGGCCGACGCGACGCCGGGTGATCACCCGTTGGCTGTGGGTGCAGTGGACGCCGCGATGGCGCGGGTGTCCGGCGGGGTGGACCGCTGGCGCCCGGTGCCGTTGCGTATCGCGGGTGCGCTCCGGCCCGCCGTCGACATCACGCCGGTGGACGGTGTGTACCGGCCGGTGCCGAATCCGTTCGCGCCCGGCGCGGCCGAGATCGCGTACACCGTCACCAATACCGGGACGGTGACGGTATCCGGACAGGTGGTGGCCGGGCTGACCGGCCTGTACAGCCGGCGGGTATTCCCCGAACCCACGGATCTCCCGGAGGTGGTGCTGGTACCCGGTGCTTCCTATCACGGTTCGGTCCGGCTCGATCGAGTGTGGCCCGGTGTCCGGTTCGACGCCCAGGTCGGTTTCCGGCCCACCGATATCGGAGGTATCGCGGTGTCGTACACCGAACCGGGCGTGGTGCGCGGGGAAACGATGTGGGCGCTGCCATTTCCACAGATCCTGGTGATCGCGCTGTGCGGTGGGGTGCTGTTCGCGGGGGCGCTTGCCCGGCGTCGCCGCCATGTCCGCCGGGCGGGCGCCACCACGGCTGCGGCAGTGTGAACCAGGCCACGGGAACCGGGGGCGCCGGCGCCGCGACTACTCCGGGGAGTGGGTCGTGGTGGCCCGCGATCGGTGGACCACGGAGGGTGGATACACGGCGTGCGGACACGACGACTTTCCCGGATGGCCCTGTGCGGCCTGCTGATCGCGGGGGCCGGCCTCCTGGGCGCGTGCGGTTCGCCGGCGCTCGAGGACACCGCCGGATCCGGTGAGGTTCCTGCGGGATACCCGGTGACGGTGGACAATTGCGGTTTCCGGCAAACCTTCGACCGTCCCCCGTCACGGGTCCTGCTGTTGCAGGGGGCCTCGGTGGGCGAGGCGGAGACCTTCATATCGCTCGGGCTCGAGGACATCGTCGCCGCGAACACGCAGTACTACGGCATCTCCGATATCCCCGGAATGGCGGAGAAAGTGGACGCGCTGCCGAAGGGCGACCTGACGCTCAACGACGCCGCCGATGTGCCCGCCGAGCAGGCGCTGGCCCTGCGTCCCGACCTGGTGGTCTCGACCTGGTCCGGTGGATTCGACTCACGTTTCGGGTTCGCGAGCCGGGAGATGCTGGAACAAGCCGGGGTCCGCACCCTGGTCAACCCGGTGAACTGTGCGTACGGCAAGCCGGAGAATGTCACACCGGCCGAGGAACAGGCCTATCGCAGCGGTTCCACCGAATCCTCGCTCGAATTCATCGAACTGATCGGTGAGGTGTTCGGTGTGCAGGATCGCGCCACCGACCTCACCGAACGTTTGCGCGACCGCATCGAGGCGGTGCAATCGGCCGTCGAAGGCCGGGAACCGAAGCGGATGCTGATCGCCTTTCCGGATATGAGCGTGATGAACGCGAACGGGCTGCCGGCCGTTTTCTCCGGCACCATCTACGACTCGGTGGTGCGTGCCGCGGGCGGAGAACCCAGTTTCCCCGACGGCGGCTGGGATCTCACCGGCAATCTCAGTGCCGAACAGCTGGCGGCCGCGCAGGTGGACGTGCTGGTCGTCGGTGCCTACCGGCCCGGGGAGGATCTGGACGCGGAGGCCGCGAAGCTGTTCGCCGCCTACCCACAGTGGAACGCCTCGAAGAACAAGACCTATGTGAAGGTTTCCGATGGCATCTATCTCGGGCCCGCGAACGCCGACGCGATCGAGAAGATCGCCCACGTTGTCCACCCCGACGCCTTCTGACGGCGAACCCGCCCACTGGAAAAGTTCGGGGCGGCTGACTTTCGTCACCGTGCTCCTCGGCGGCGGGATAGCCCTCGTGCTGGCCTGCCTCGCCGGTATCGCACTGGGTTCGGTGAATGTACCCGTCGCCGACGTCTGGGCGACCCTGCGCTACCAGACTCTGGGTACGGGGTCGGCGCCCGACGATCTGTACGCGATGATCGTGTGGCAGTTACGGGTTCCACGCGTGCTCGCGGCCGTGCTGGTCGGCGCCGCGCTCTCGGTGGCGGGTGCGGTACTGCAGGGCATGGTGCGCAATCCGCTCGCCGACCCGTTCGTGCTCGGAGTGTCCTCCGGCGCGTCCCTGGCCGCGGTGGCGGTGATGTCATCGGTCTCGGCGCTGTGGATCCGCAATCTGGGTGTGCCCGTAGCGGCGTTCGCCGGTGCGATCGCGGCCCTGTTGCTGGTCCTGCTGTTCGCACAGCATCAGGGTGAGTTCACCGGCCCGCGCATCGTGCTGGCCGGTGTAGCGGTGGGACAGGTGGCGGCCGCGGCGACCAGTTTGATCCAGCTCAGTTCCGAACCTGCCGAGATCCGGGGAATCCTGTTCTGGATGATGGGCAGTGTCGCCGGTGCCGAACTCGACGCGCTGACCGTGCCCGCGGTGCTGGCCGTGGCCTGCCTGGCGTGGCTGCTGGTGCAGGGCCGCGGACTCAATGCCTTGTCGATGGGTGACGACGATGCGGTGGCGCTGGGCGTCGATGTGAACCGGCTCCGGATCCAGTTGATCGTGATCGTCGCGATTCTCACCGGACTGGCGGTCAGCGTCGCGGGAGGTGTCGGATTCGTCGGCCTGATCATTCCCCATATCGCCCGCTTCGCGGCAGGCTCGGACTATCGCCGGTTGCTTCCGGCCGCAGCCGTGCTCGGCGCGGCCTTCCTCGTCGTGATCGATCTCGCGGCCCGGGCGATCAACCAGCCCAACGAGTATCCGCTCACCATCTTCACGGCCGCGCTGGGCGGTCCGTTCTTCCTGTGGTTGCTCAAACGCAGCAGATCTGGGGGCGCGGTGTGAACGGCGCCGGAGAGGCCGCGCCCCGGGGCGCACGGGTGGAAGTGACCGGGTTGCGGGTCGATATCGACGGCGCGACCATTATCGACGATGTGGGGCTGATCGCTCCGCCCGGGCAGGTCACCGCACTTGTCGGACCCAACGGCTCGGGAAAGTCAACCCTGCTGCGGGCTGTCTACCGGGCATGCCGGCCCGCGGCCGGGATCGCGCTGATCGATGGCCGCGATGTGTGGCGGTCGCCCGCCAAGGAAATGGCGAGAACCCGCGCGGTGGTCACCCAGCATCAGGGCGCGGCAGCGGATTTCACCGTGGGTGAGATCGTCGCGATGGGCCGGTCCCCGCACAAGAAGTATCTGCAACTGGACTCACGCCGCGACCGCGAGATCGTCTTCGCGGCCATGCGCCGGGTCGGCGTCGAGTCGTTCGCCGACCGGCCGTTCACCGGTCTGTCGGGCGGGGAACGCCAGCGGGTGTTGCTGGCCCGGGCACTGGCCCAGCAGGCGCCGGTGATCCTGCTCGACGAGCCGACCAATCATCTCGATATCCACGCCCAGCTCGCGCTGTTGCAGTTGCTGCGCGAACTCGACGCCACGATCGTGCTGGCCGTCCACGATATCGGGCAGGCCCTGGCCTATGCCGATCATGCTGTGGTGCTCGCGGGGGGCCGGGTCGCGGCCGCCGGCGATCCGGCCACGACCCTGACTCCGGATCTCCTGCTGGAGGTTTTCGGGGTGCGGGCGCAGATTCTGACGAATCCACTCACCGGGCGACCACACGTCGTACTGGGTCTGCCGGACGAAAAGAGTTCCGGTGCAGTGGATATCGTGCACCACGCCAGCGCCGGGTGAGCTGCGGCACACCATTTTCCGGTGCGGGCGGGAACCACAGCGCGAGGCCGTCCGACTTGTCCGGTGAGTCGGTCGACAGGGGTACCGACCCGATCTGAGGACATACCGATGCCTACTGGCGGCCACTGGTACAGCGGACACAACCGCGGCAGGCGAACAGCGACAAGCAATTCCCCGGACCATGAAGCCGGACCGCGGATTTCGGTTGTCGTACCCGTACTCAACGAAGCGAAAAATCTGCGCCAGGTTCTGCCGACAGTTCCCGAGAGCTACGAGGTCATCGTCGTGGACGGTGGTTCGACCGACGATTCCATGGACGCCGTCGCGCAGCTGCGTCCCAGCGCGATCCGGTTGCGGCAGACCAGATGGGGGAAGGGGAATGCGCTGGGTTGCGGGTTCGCCGCCGCTACCGGAGATATCGTCGTCATGTTCGATGCCGACGGTTCGGCCGATGCCCGCGAGATCGATGCGTTCGTGGCCACCTTGCTGGCCGGCGCGGATTTCGCGAAGGGCACCCGTTTCGCTCCGGGTGGTGGCAGCGCCGATATCACGACGTTGCGAAGCACCGGGAACAACGGCCTGACGAGGTTGGCGAACCGGCTCTTCGGAATGCATTTCACCGATCTGTGCTACGGCTACAACGCGTTCTGGCGCGATGTGCTGCCGCTGCTGGGCCTGCCCGATCACCGGCCGGCCGACGGCGTGGTCCGCTGGGGCGACGGGTTCGAGATCGAAACCGTGATCACCTGCCGGGCAGCCGCCGCGGGCCTGGTTATCCGCGAAGTGCCCAGTCACGAGAAGCATCGCCTGCACGGACCCAGCAACCTGCACGCCTGGCGCGACGGACGCCGCGTGCTGCGGACCCTGCTGCACGAATGGCGCAGCCGTGACCGCAGCGTCCGGTTGTCCGCGGCGGCCACGCATTTCGCGCCGCGCCGCACCGAGCTGGGCTGCCCGGCGGGCGAGCGCCACACCGCTGCGGCGATCCGGGTCACCGGCGAGTCAGGAACCCGCGGGGCAGTGGAGTGATCCGGGACGAACTATCGGTGGGCGTGGTGATCTGCTGTTACACCGAGCGCCGCTGGGATCTGCTGGCGGCCTGCGTCGGCGCGGTGATGGACCAGGCCCGGGGCGCCGGGGCGAAGGTGCTGCTCGTCGTCGACCACAGTCCGGCACTGCAGGATCGGTGCGCCGCCGCGTTCCCGGGTGTCCTCGTCGTCGGGAACCGGTATCAGCGAGGTTTGTCCGGCGCCCGCAATACCGGTGTCGAATCCCTCGACACCGAAATCGTGCTGTTCGTCGACGATGACGCGATACCGGGTCCCGGCTGGCTGGCGGCACTGCGCGCAGCGTTCGCCGATCCGGATCTGCTGGCGGTGGGCGGCGAGGTGCGGCCGGTCTGGCCCACCTCGGAGCGGCCCGGCTGGCTGCCGCCGGAATTCGACTGGGCCGTCGGCTGCGACTACGTGGGGATGGCATCGCTGGGGCAGGAGATCCGCAACCCCATCGGAGCCAATATGGGCTTGCGGCGTGCGGCCGTGGTCGCCGCCGGTGGGTTCCGGCCGGTACTCGGGCGGCAGGGCGCGATACCGAGCGGGTGTGAGGAAACCGACCTCGCGATCAGAATGCGGGCACGTACCCCCAGCGGGAGTATCCGGCGCATCCCGGGTGCCCCGGTGGACCATCATCTCACCGCCGACAGGTGCACCGGAAGTTATCTCATCCGGAGATGTTTCGCCGAAGGCGGTTCGAAGGCCACTCTCATGCGGCTGGAAGGAGCCGGGCGCGCCATCTCGGCCGAGGCCGACCACGCGCTCGGCGCGATACCGCGTGCCGTGGCGCGTGATATCGCCGCGCTGGCCCGTGGTGAACGGGCGGCGGCACGGCGGATCTGGTGGACGGTGGCCGGTCTGGCCGCCGCGGTGACCGGCTGGGCACTCGGATTGCTTCGCCGGGGCCCCCGTACTCCACCCGACGAGCCCGAAGAGCAGTCCTGGGCACCGGTCTGGTGTGTCGATATCGCGGACCCGGCACCGGCATTGCCCACGGTGCCGTCCGGTGCCCGGCCGGATCGGGTGCACCTGCTGGTCCGGGCCGGCGGGCGTCCGGTGGGTCAGCTCGAGGTCACCGTACCCGGCGGCCGTGACCTGCCCGGATTCTTGCTGTCCAGCGCCCGGAACTGGTCGGCGCAACAGCAACTTCCCGCCTCGGCCCCGAGCTGGCCCGCAGGCAGCACCTCGGTGTCGGTGGTGATCTGCACGCTGGGCCGCGCCGGGTCGCTGGCCACCGCGGTCGATGCGGTGCTCTCGCGCCAGACGCGACCCGCGCACGAGGTGATCGTCGTCGACAACGACCCGGACGCGGGCCGGGTTGTCGACGCGCTGGCGAGGTTCGCGGGGGAGTCCCGGCTACGGATCGTGACCGCCGCCGAGCGCGGTGTGTCCCGGGCTCGGAACGCCGGGGTGGCCGCAGCCACCGGGGACGTCGTCGCGTTCACCGATGACGATGTGGAAGCCGAACCGGACTGGCTGGCCCGGCTGGCCGAGGTGTTCGACAGCGATCCGGGCCGCGAGATCGGTTGTGTCACCGGACTCGTCGTGCCGGCCGATCTGGGTCTGGCCACCCATCGCTGGTTCGAGCAGAGCAGCGGATTCGAGCGTGGCTATCTGCCCATGGTCTGGGGCCCGGCCGACTCCGGTGTGCTGGACCGGCTGCGGGAGTACGAGCCGCTGGCCGGACCGGGGCGCCGGGGTCCGGCATATCCCGTCGCCGGCAGTGAATTCGGGTCCGGGAACAATATGGCATTGCGCCGCGAACTGCTGGTCGCGGCCGGTGGGTTCGACGTCGTGCTCGGGACAGGTTCACCCGCGCGCGGTGGTGAGGATCTGGATATGCTCCGCCGGGTCGTGCTCGGCGGCGCGGCGCTCGTCTACCATCCTTCGGCGGTCGTGCGCCACCACCACCGCGCCACGATCAGGCAGTTGCGCAGGCAGATGTACGACTACGGGGTCGGCATGTGCGCGAATGTGCTCCGGTACGCCACCGGGAGCGCCGCAGGCCTGCGGGCCACACTGCGCGTTCTTCCGGGTGGGGTGCGCCTGCTGCTCGATCCGGCGTCGGCGAAGAACTCCGGCAAAGCCGACGGCTATCCCCGGGCGTTGACGTTCATCGAACTGGCCGGATATCTCACCGGACCGGTCCATCTGCTCCGCAGCCTCCGGACCGCGCGACGTACCGGCACCGGCGCGATATGACCACGCTGGATCGTCCTGCCACCATCCTCGGTACTGCCGGGCGGGACGCGGCCATACCCCCCGCGGTCGTGGTCGCGGCCCCCGTGGTGGCCGCACTGGCCACGGTCGCGGCGGCGACCGGAATCGGCGGCCCGCTGCGCGTGGTCGCGGTACTCGCGATGGTGTCGTGTGCGCCCGGACTGCCGGTGGTGGCCTTGCTGCGACTGCCCCACCGGGGAGTGTCGTTCGCGCTCGGGTTGAGTGCTTCGTGGGCCACCTGGTTGCTGCTTTCGCTCTGGCAGGTGACTGTCGGCTGGTGGGCGCCGGTGGCCTGTGCGGGTGTGGTGACGGGAATCTCCGCCGTGGCCGCGGGGTGGGCGGTCCGCGATGCCGCCGCGGCCGGTACCGGCAGGGCGTCCGCCGGTACCGGCCCGGTGTCGGCGCGGCACACCGCTCCGGCCGGTCGCGGGGCAGCCCAGGGTGTCCGAAGGGTGGTGTCGGGGCATATCGCCTCGCACGGTGGCGACCGATGGCGGTGGGTGGCCTTCGCCGCGTTGCTGTTCGCCGTGGCGATGGGCTGGTGGGAGACCCGGATCATCGACCTCGACGCGGCGGGACCGTACGGGCTGATCGGCGTCGTCAGTTGGCGGATCTTCGTGGCGCTGGCCGCGGTGGCCGTGGCCTTCGCCCTGGCCGTGGGCCGGCGGCGGGTGGACTCCCCGGTGGCGGCCGGTGCCGCGGCGCTGCTGGTCTGCCTGCTGTATCAGCTGGTATCGGTAGCGGACGGTAGTCCGGTGGTGAGCACCGCATTCGTCCATATCGGGTTCATCGATTACATCGGTACGGCGCATCAGCTGCCGCCCAGCCTGGACGCGCGGTTCAGCTGGTCGGGTTTCTTCGACGCCGCGGCGGTGCTGGTGGAGCTGTCCGGCCTCGACGATGCGGCGCCGCTGCTGCTCTGGGCTCCGGCGGTCTTCACCGCCCTGGCCGCGCTGCCGGTATTCACCATCGCCCGGCTGATCACCGGAAGCCGGCGCGCCGCCTGGATCGCTCTGGTGATCTACATCTGCGGGAACTGGTTCCAGCAGGACTACTTCTCCCCGCAGGCGCTCGTCTTCGTCATGCATTTCAGCGTCGTCGCCACGCTGCTGTGGCTGCTGCGCTCATCGCCCGTGCCGCGGGTGGAAGGTGCGCTGTGGCAGCGGCTTTCCGCACTGCCGGTCCGCGTACCCGGACTGCCGCCTTCGGTGCCACGGCGCCGAGCGCTCCTGCTGGAGGGAGTTCTCTTCTTCATCGTGGCGGCGACGGTGGTCAGTCATCAGCTGACCCCGGTACTCACGATCGCCACCTGCACCCTGCTGGCCGGGGTCGGTGCCCTGCGGCAGCGCTGGCTGCCGGTCGCGGCCGGGATCGTTTTCCTGGCCTGGCTCAGCTACGGCGCACCGGACTACTGGACCGGCCATCTGCACGTGATCCTCGGTGATTTCGGACGCGTCGGTGATTCGCTGCAGACCGGCCTGGGGGACCGGTTCAGCGGTGCGCAGACCTATCAGCGGATGCAGTGGGTGCGGGTCGCGTGGACGGGCGCGATCATGGGTCTCGCCGCTGCCGGCTGGTGGCTGAACCGGCGCGCGAAATGCGCGCCGGCCGTGGGAGTCCTGCTGATTGCGCCATTCCTATTGGTCGTCGGGCAGAGCTATGGCGGCGAGATCGTGCTGCGCTGTTGTTTCTACGCGCTGCCGGTGGCCGCGCCGCTGGCCGCGCTCGCCCTGGTCCGGATTCATCGGATCGTGCGGCCGGCGCTGCGGTGGCGGGGCGCCTCGGTCGTCGCGCTGAGCGCAGTGGTCGGAGTCTGCGCTGTCCTCGGCGTCACCGCCCGCGGCCTGAATACGGCGTTCGAGCGCAACCCGGCCGATCTCGTCGGAGCCGCCCGAAGGCTGCTCGACACGGTGCCGAACGGCACCGCCTTGCTGCCGCCCAACGGGGAGGGCGTGCTGAAGATGGGACGTCTCACCACGGTGGTGTGGCCGCAGGGCGGCGTGTGCTCGGTCTGGACCGTGGAATGCGTCGAAACCTTCGACGCCGATTACATCCTGCTCAGCACCAGCCAGCAGGCGGCCCTGGAACTGCAGTGGGGCACACCGCACGGCTGGCTCTACGAATTCGGCGACCAGTTGGTGGCCCGTGGCCTGTACCGGGTCGTCGAACGGACACCGCACGCTCTCGTACTCGCACGCACCTCAGGGAGGTAACGAATTGCTGTGGAATTTCGTGATCGGACCGGCCGGGGCGGTGCTGTTCGGCGCGGCACTGGTGCTGCTGGCCGCGTCCACAGTGCTGCGGGAACGCACGGTTTCCCGGGCGGGCACCACGGACCGGCTGGCGACCTCGCGTCCGGTGCTGCACGGACTCGTCTTCACGTTCCTGGTCCTGGGCATCGGCGCGACCGCCGTCCGGATGGGGGTGATGACATGACGCGCCGTTCGAACCTGCTGCGCTGGGGTGCGGTGCTCGCCTCTGTCGTGGCGTCGGTGGCCGTCTGCCTGGTGGTGTCGGTGAGCGGTCGCGCGGATGGTGCGGTATCCGCACCCTCCGGTATCGCGGCGCCGCAGGGAGATATCGAGGGCTGGCGGCAGGTCTTCGTCGACGACTTCGCCGGGTCGAGCTTGAACGAATCCGATTGGGGCCGCTACAGCGGCGTACCCGGTGGCGATCCCGTGAGCTACTGGGATCCGGGACACACCGTGGTCCGGGACGGGATACTGGTACTCCAGGGGTACGAGAAGTTCGGCCGGTTGGTGACCGGGGGCGCGGGGATGTGGTCGCACGCCCAGCAGTACGGCAAATGGGAGGTCCGGGTCCGCGCCGACCCCAGCGACGCGGTGACCTATCACCTGCTGCTGTGGCCGGAGAACGAGATATGGCCGCCGGAAGTGGATTTCGCGGAGAGCTTCGGCGGCGGGCGCGCCTATATCGACGCGTTCGTGCACTGGACCGATGCACAGGGCCAGGCGCACAAGGCCAAACAGGCACTGCCGGGCGACTTCACCCAATGGCAGACGCTCGGGGTGGAATGGCTGCCCGGCGAGATCCGCTACACCCTCAACGGCCGGGTATGGGGTACTGAAACGGGGGATCGTGTGCCGTCGGTGCCGATGTGGCTGGGTATCCAGGCCCAGGCCGGAGGCTGCCAGAAGGCGCTGGCCGACGGGATGCCTCCGTGCCCGTGGGTCGGCACCCCGGCGCTGACCGAGATCCAGGTGGATTGGGTCAGCGTGTACGAGCCCGCGGAGCAATCGTGAGGGCGGAGACGATCGAGCAGCTGGTGTGCCCCTACACCGGCGGGTCGCTGACCGTGCGTGTGGTCGCGCAATCCGGCGATGGGGATATCGAATACGGCCTGGTCGGCTCCGAGAGCTTCGATTTCCCGATCGTGGCGGGCGTGTTACTGCTCGGATTGGGCAAAGGGTACGGCGGCCACGAAGAGGGGCTGGCCCCCTACGTGGCGCTGCAGGCCGCGGCCATCGACCATTTGCGGCACCGTGACGTCGAAGGACTGCTGTGGTGGATGAGCAAGCACTGTCCGCTCGTGCACCGGCTCGCGATCGGGACATTCGCCGATTACCGCGCGTTCGCCACCGAACTGCACGCGCGCACAGTGCGGCTCGAGGCGGCCGTGCTGGCCGTCGACGCCGATTCCGGTGTTCTCGGCGATCTGGGTGTGCGCCGCCGGCTCACCCGTGGGCTTCCCGCAGCGATAGCGGGCGGAGTGCATCGGCGCTTGTCGGCGGTGCGTGCTTCGCTGGCTGCCCGCCGGGCGCGGCGGGAACCGGAAACTGTTCTTGCCCAGAACTTCTACGCGCAGCGCTTCTACTCCCCGCGCGCCGCGGCGACCACGTTGCAGCTGGCCCATCTGCCGGTGGGGCAGCGGGTGCTGTCGCTGTGCGGTGGGCACGGGATGTTCGAGAACATCCTCGCGCTGTCCGGGCGGATGCCGCAGCGGCTGGTCTGCGTGGACGGCCAGCTGGTGAATCTGCTGGCCGTCCGGCGATTCGTGACCCCGGCCGCCGACCCCGTCTGCCTGGATGTCCAATTCGATCTGCCGTTCGCCGACGGCGCCTTCGACGCGGTGTTCTCCTCGACCTGCCTGCCGGAGATCCCCGCTCAGGCCCATGTGGTGCGGGAGGCCGTCCGGGTGACCGCGGCCACCGGCTGGACGCTGTTCGATTCGCTGTGGGCACTCGACAGCGGTGTGCTGCGCTGTGATCCCTACCGCCCTTATCGGTATCTGCAGAACTTCCTGCCCCGGGCGGCAGATTACCGGACCGTAATCGATCGGTGGACCGGCGACCGCAGCGCGGGGTACGCGTTCTCCCGTGATCCCGGTGCCCAATTATCCGGTCCGATATGGGCTTTCGATGAGGCGGAGATCGAGGCCGAACTGTCCGCCGCCACCGATACCGAACTGAACGCGCTGGTGATCGACCGGGACCGGTTCGCGGGCTTCGTCCCCGCCGATCACGACTGGATGCCGGGTGCCTTGTCGGTGAGCCCGGCCTACCGGAGCGCCCCCGGTGCCGCGACGCTGCTGCGGCGCCGGGCGGAATTCGCCGAAATGAACGCGGTGTTCGCTTCCCTGGATTTCCCGGGGTTGCCCGAGCGCGTCGAGCTGGACACACCGCCGGCCCCCGGCAGCTGGGCCGGGCTCTTCGCGGCGGGTGTGCTGGCGGCGCTGCCGCCGGACTACGACGTGGCGCGGGGACCGCTTCCGCACTGAACCACTGACCGACACAACGTTGCGGGCCGTAGGGGCCCGTCTGCTGTCGTGCCGATATCCGGCGCGGCTGTCGCACAGAGAGATGAGGACATCATGGGATCGAAACACACGGGTCGCCGCGCGCGGGTCGCCGCGGCCGGCCTGGCCACCGCCGTGGCCTTGGTACTGAGCGCCGCACCGGCCGGTGCAGTGGTGGACAACGCAGATATCGTGGTCGACGCGCAGCAGCGCACCATCACCGCGATCCAGGCGGACACCATGATCCGGGGTCTCGCCCCGCTCGACCGCAACCCCCTGACCCGGATGTGGGAGCACGACGGCCGGGCCGAGTTCACGGTCACCGGCGATAAGGCCGACGAGTTCAAGGGCACGATCAAGATCGGCTACCTGGTCGGCTTCCCGGCCACCTTCGGCGGCAAGATCCGGGTCAGCTACTCCACGCCCTCGTTCGGGTGGAACCTGGGCTGGGGAACTCCGGGTTTGGGCTTCAACGGCAGCCTCGTCCCGACCGTCACCGGCGAGATCGAGGTCGGTTTCGGGCCGGGCGTACAGCAGGTGGAACTGGCGAGCGGCGCGATCACCGGGGCGAGCGGGCATATCAGCCTGGTCAACTTCGTCGGCACCGTCACGGGCGTGATCGGCCCGGCCACCATCCAGCCCTATGTCACGGTGATCGCCGATTCCGGGGACACCGTCACCACTCTGGGCCGGCCCTGGGATATCTGACAGGCTGGGCGTGGGCGCGGATCAGACGCGCCCACGCAGGATCTCGGGGCCGAGGCGCCGCGCGAGATCCCAGACCACCGGTCCGTCCCGGACCACGTCCATATGCCCGCCCGCGACGGTGACCACCGGGATCTCGCCCAGCACGCGCCGCCATCCCGGCAGGTGATGCGCGGTCTGCTCGGTCACCACCGCGAGCGCCGGGAGCCGGTGGGTGCCCAGCCGGTGCCGGTTCTGCACCCGGAGCCCGAGCTCGTAGAACAGCTCCTGTTGACGCCCGATCGGCCGGCGCAGCAACCCGGCGGTGAGCATGGCCGTGTACAGACCCAACCGCCGCGCGAGGGTGCGGCCCTGGACCGGCACTGCCCCGCTGGGCGCCGTTGTCGGTGCATCGAATATCCGGGCCGTGGCGCTGGGTAGCGGCGCGTCCAGCAGCACTACCAGGTTGATCTCTTCGCCACGGCGCCGCAATCGTTCGGCCACCTCCAGCACCGCCACCGCACCCATCGAATGTCCGAGCAGGACATAGGGGCCATGGGGTTGCGCTGCGCGAATGGCGCGGGTCGCGTACCGGACCAGCGACCGCATCCGATAGTGCGCGGCACCGCGACGTTCGAGACCGCGCTGGCAGATCGCCCGCAACACCACACCGTCGGGCATCCGCGCGGCCAGCGGCACGAACGACCACGAACTTCCACCGGATCCCGGCAGACAGAACACAGTGACCGCGGCGCCGGTTTCTGCCGGCGCGCGCCCTAACCGGGTGACCGGCGCCGCGCGCATCGAGAAGGCGCGGACCGATTGCCGGTCCAGCAACTCGGCGAGTTCGGCGACGGTGGCGGCTCCGGCCAGATCGGCGATGGACGGCCGGAGTCCGAAGCGCTGCTCGATCCGGTCGCGTAGTTCCACCACCTGCAACGATGTTCCGCCCAGCGCGGTAAAGGTGTCGTCCGGACGGATATCGTCCAGCTCGAGCAGATCGCGCCAGATCTCGGCTACCGCGTCGATGGCGATCCGCCGGTCGCGTGCTTTCATCGGGTCCTCAAAATTTGTGCGTAACAGCGGGGGAAGGCCAGCAGCACCAGTGCTGCCAACGCGAGCCGGATCCGGCCGGAAGCGGCCAGGCCGATCAGATCGGCCGGTCGTATCCGCCGCCGGGCCGTCGCTATCGCCCGGGCGGTGTCCTCGCCGGGGTCGGCCCGCATGGCCAGATGGGCCAGCGGGAACACCGATTCCCGCAGAACGAACGCGGCCGATTCGGAACGTGTGGGAGCCGCGCCGGCGGCGACGAGCGGGGCCAGTGCCCGGTCCGGCAGGGTCGAGAGTTCGAAGGTATGTGGGTCGAAGGTGGCCGAGGCTGATCCGGGGCGGCGGTGGTATCGGTACGGTGCGGCGGCCACGAGTGCGACGGTGTCCGCCGCACAGGCCAGCGCGATCGCCGACGCCAGGTCCTCGTAGCGCCGGACCTCGTCCCACGGCCGGTCCGGGAGGAAATCCCGGCGGAACATCTTCGTCGGGGCATAGGCGCGGGCCTGCCCGCGCATCAGCAGGGTCGCGTACTCGGGCCCGGTGAGTACCGCGCGCGGGGGAGGCGGCTCGTCGATACCTGTGACGGTGCCCTCCGCGTCGACGAGAGTGGTCCGGCATACCGCGAAATCGTGCCCGGCGATGGCCGCGCGCAGGATCCGCAGCGCGTCCGGTGCGACGGTATCGTCTGCGTCCACGAACCAGACCAGCGGTGCCCTCGCCTCGGCCAGGCCTCGATTGCGGGCCGCGCCGGGGCCCTGCCGCGCCGGCAGGGTCACCAGTGTGGCGGGTAATCCCGCCGCGGTGAGCGCGGCCATGGCCAGCGGTCCGCTGTGGTCGTGCGAATGGTCGTCCACCACGATCACGCGGTCGGGGCGCGGCTCGAGCCGGGCCAGGGATCGGACGCAGGCACCGAGATGGGCGGCGGCGTCGAACACGGGCACGATCACCTCCACTCCGGAGGGGCGCGCGGGGTCAGCGGGAACGGGCACGGTACAGCTCCATGAGGCGGCGGGCGGTATTGGCCGCCACGAATCGGGTGGTTTCCACTCCGGGGCCGCGGCGCAGCGCGCGCCCGGCGGCACGAAGCACTGGTCGCGGACTGTCCACGCGACCGGGCACCAGCAGGGCCAGTAGTTCGTCGGGCTCGGGCACGGAACGGCCGCGGTGGGCGGCATGAGTCCGGGCGATGGCGCAGTAGGACTCCAGCAGTTCTTCCCAGCGGGTGCGGGAAGCCTGCCCCGGATGCACGCGATAGGCGGTACCGACCAGCCGCAGGTTGGCGAAGGCGCCGTATTCGCTGAGCTCACACCACAGGGCGTAATCCTCACCGAGCCCGCCGGTCTCGCCGCGATAGCCGATGTTGTTGTCCGACAGCATCTGCGCGCGAAACATCACGCTGGAGTGCGCGAAACAACTGCTCAACAGCAGCCGCTGCCGGCACGCGCGATCACCGCGCGGCATCCGGACCCGCCCGGAGTCCGCGCCGAACAGCCGGTAGTCGGTACCCACCACGATCACCCGCGGATGGCGCCGCAGATACGCGACCTGGGCGGCCAGTCGTCCCGGCAGCATCCGGTCGTCGGCGTCGAGCCGGGCGATCAACGCGCCCCGGGCCTGTGCCAGTCCGGCGTTGGACGCGCTCACCACGCCCGCGCGGGGGCGGCGCAGCACCTCGATGCGTGGATCGGCGTAGCTCTCGGCGATCCGGGCGGTCGCATCCCGCGAACCGTCATCGACGATGAGCAACTCGTAGTCGGTGAACGACTGGGCCAGCACCGATTCGATCGCTTCGCCGAGGAAGGCGGCGGCGTCGCGGGCCGGAACGAGTACCGATACTTCCGGCCTCCGGCGTGCCGCGACGCTCATGCCGCTTCCCGCGCATCGGCATCGATCTCGCGCAGCATCCGGCGGATGGGGCCGGCGATCGCGAGGATCATCGCGAACTCCATAACGAGGTAGGCCAGGCCCACGGCGGTGAGCCCGAGGTGGGGGAGCAGCGACCAGGTGAGTCCGATCACTCCCGCGGCCATACCGGCCTGTACGCAGAGCGCGTACCGGAGGGTACGCCGCACCCGGACGAGACCGCCGAAAACATATCCCGGCACCGAGAGCAGCTGGGTCACCGCCATAATCCACAGCAGCGCCCGGGTGTTGTCCGCGTACTGCGTGCCCAGCAGGATCATCGCGACCGGGGCGATCGCGCCGAGGGCGATCGCCGCCGCGGCGGCCACGGCGACCAGCAGCCGGGTCTGGCCGTGCACCAGCGCGGGAAGCGCGGCGGGTTCGGCCGCGGCGGCACGCGCCACGAACGGTCCGCTGATCATGGACAACACCAGGGTGACCCCGGCGACCAGAGTCCAGGAAACCCCGAAGTACGCCGCCTCGGTGACACCGAGTTCGTGCACCACCAGCAGCGGTACGGTCACCGGCAGCAGTGCGTTGACCACGACGATCCCGTAGAGGGAGACGCATTCACGGACCAGCGACCGCGCCGGCGGAAGGGTCGCGGTGACACGGTCGAACACGCGCCGCAATCCCGCGCCCCCGGTAGTGATGAGTACCGTGACGACCCCGGCGGCCACCGCCGCCGGAACTGTCCAGGCCAGCAGGACCGCGGCCGAATCGGTGTAGACGAACCCGAAGACCAGTAACAGCACCAGTTTGGCCACCGCGTGCGCGATGTTCTTCCAGGCCGTCCACCGCCCCCGTAGTAGCCCGATCAGCACGGAGTCCTGGAGCGCGAAGGCGCCGACGACCACGACGGTCACGACGAACATCACGACCTGGCCGGTATCGGTGAATAATTCGCCGCGGGGCGCGACGGCCAGGTAGCCCGCCGCGAGCAGCGCCGCCACGGCGGCCACCACCAGATGTGTGCGCAGGATGAGGACGCGACCGGTAGCGCCCGCGGTGGGCAGGAAACGTTCGAAGAACGGGCCCATACTCAGATTCGACAGCGCACCCAGCGTTGTCGCGGCCATGACCGATGTGCTGGCCCGGCCCACCGCTTCCACCGGAAGCGTTCGCGCGGCAACCGCCCAGAAGACGAGGCCGAGGCCGCCGTTCACCACCCCCGCGAGCATGAGTGCGTGGGAGTCGGCCACGAAATGCCGCGCGGTGTCATCGTGCTCCGGTGTTCCGGTGCCGGTATGGATGTCGCCCACCGAGATATCGCTTTCGAGCTGAGCGGTCACGGACCGCAGCCGGTACGGCGAAGGCGGGGTGGGGCCGGAATCGGCCGGGGCGCAGGCGAAGACTAACACGCCGGTCCGCCGGTCGGCAGCTCGTTGCGCGCGGGAACTACCGGCCGGTCCACCGCGACTGTTAAGGGCGGAGGTGGTCGCTGTGACGGCTGTGCGAAGACGATCCGGCGGATCCGCGGAGCGGGCGGCGGTGCGTGACGAACTCGCCGAGGTGTGGACCCGGGTCCTGTCCGTCCGGCCCGGGCCCGATGATACGTTCACCGATCTCGGCGGTAGTTCGGTGCAGGTCGAGGAGGCGATCGCCCATTCCCGGGGGCATCTGATCGCACCGCTGGTCACCGCGGATTTCACCGGGGATCCCACTCTGGACGAACAAGCGGGAAGGGTGGCGCGGCGGTACCGTGCGGGATTCGGTGCGGGTGACACTGCCCTGCAGCAGTTGCGGCCCGGTGCCGCGCCCGCCGTGTTCTGCTTCGCCGGCGCCGGCGCGACGGCGGCCTGGTATCTACCGCTGGTCGCGGCCCTGGCGGCGGCGCCCGGCACGGCGCGCGGGGTGTACGGCCTGCAGGCGCACGGCCTGCAGAGCCGCGCCCGGGCCGCCTGGTCGGTGACCGGCGCGGCCCGGCGGCACCGGCGCGCGATCACCGGTGTGCAGCCTGCCGGACCCTATGTCCTGGTCGGACATTCGTTCGGCGGTATCGTCGCCCTGGCCACGGCCGAAGCGCTGCGCCGGCGCGGGCACCGGATAGCGCAGGTGGTGCTGCTGGACACGGTCGTCGACTCCGATCTCGCGCTGGCCCGGTGGGCACCGGAACAGGAGGGCTTCTCCGGGGCCACGGCCGGTTCACGACTGCCGCGTCCACTGCGCCTGCTGGGCGACCGGGCCCGGGCCGCGGGCGCGGGTCTCGTCCGCTACGACCCGGTCCGGCAGAAAGAGCTGTTCTGGGCGCTGGGCATGCGGGCCCAGCGCCGGTACCGGATCGGTGACTGCGCGCAGGTGTCCGTTCTGCTCACCGCGGATGCACCCGGACAGGCCGCGCTGTGGCAGGAGCTGGGGGTGCCCGAGACCCGGATCCATCAGGTGCCCGGTGGGCACCTGTCGATGGCCGCCGAGCCCGCGGTCGCCGACCGCCTGGCATCGATCGTCACCGCCGCCCTGCGCGGTGAGTACTGAGCGGGCCGGCAGGAGACGGCCGTCACTGCGCGGCCGGTCCGGGAACCGCACCGCGGTCGTATCCGACTATTTCCCATGACAGCAACGGCTCCTGGCGGGGGCGGCTCGTCGGCTCAGATTCACACCCGCGGTCGTTCGGGGCGCAATTCCGTCGGACCGCACAGCTGGACAGAGGACAACATGAGGATCGATACCCGGACTGGGGACGGTCGCGGCATCGAAGTGCGCGGTTTCTCGGCGGCGGCCACCACGGACGATATGGCGCTGCTGCGGCAACACGTCTATTACGACAAGATCGTCGTTCTCAAGGAACAAAGCCTCGGTATCGAAGAATTCGTCACTCTCGGTTCGGCATTGGGCAAACCGGTCGCCTACTACGAGCCCATGTATCACCATCCCGACAGCGAATACGTGTTCGTCTCGTCGAACGTGAATCGGGACACCGGCCGGGTGGGCGTGCCGAAAACCGGGGCATTCTGGCATTCCGATTACCAGTTCATGCCGGAACCGTTCGCCATCACCTGTTTCTATCCGCAGCGATTACCGGCGGCCGGACGCGGCACCTATTTCATCGATATGGCCCAGGCTTACCGGCGGCTGAGCCCCCGACTACGAGACGCGATCGAGAACACCTTCTGCCTGCACAGCGCGCGCCGGTACGTGAAAATTCGCCCCGAGGACGTGTTCCGCCCCCTCGGTGAGGTGCTCGCCGAGGTCGAAGACCGGACACCGCCGCAGCGCCGGCCCACGGTCCTGCACCACCCGGTGACGAAGGAGCCGTTGCTCTACGTCTCCGAGGCGTTCACCTACGCGATCCAGGACGCCGCCGGAACCGCGCTACCCGGCACGCTGCTGTCGGATCTACTGGCCGAATCGGGGCAGCTCGACGACACCTACTCGCACCCGAACATTTTCCTGCAGCCATACGAGCCCGGCGACCTGGTGCTCTGGGACAACCGCACGCTCATCCACCGTGCCCTGCACAACCCCGGTAACGACCTCACGGAGTCCTACCGGGTGACCGTAGTCGACGAATATCCGCTCACCCTCGAGGAAGCCGCATGACCGCCACCGATTCGCTACCTGCCGTCGCCGTCTCCGACGCCACCGAGGGCGATATCGCGTTGCTCGCCCGCACCATGCGGCCGTACGCGAGCAAGGACACCGTCTATCTGCGGCGCGCGCATGCCGCCCGCCGCGGCGAAACGGTGGTGGGTGTGGGCGAATTCGCGATCGAGCAGAGCTGCTATATCGAGGACACCGGCCATTTCAACGCGGTCGAGTTCAATATTTCCTACAACCAGCTGATCTACTACACGCTGGCCGTGGCCATCCGTGACCGGCTGATACCGGAGCTGGCGGACTGGTCGATGGACGACTACTGGGTCCGGCAACTGCCGTCGGTACTGATCAGCAAATTCGGCAGCCGCTACCGCCGTCCCATCGATTCCCGTTCCTACATCGCCGAACTCACCATCGGCGAGGTCACGTTCCGCAACCGTTCGCGGCCGCTGTACGCGCTGCAGACCGGGGTGGAGTTCACCGACTTGGCCGGGGGCAGCGCCGTCGGCGATATCGAGATCGTGCTGCTGGACCCGCCCGGGCATCCGGCGGCAGGTGCGGCGCGATGAGGGGCCCGCACACGCTGGTGGCGGCGTTGGCGCACAACGCCGCCACCCGAGCCCGGTGGCCGGCGCTGATCGACGGCTCGGGCCAGGTGGAGTACGGCGCGCTCGAGGCACGGTCGCGGGCCGTCGCGCACGCCCTGCGCGCGGCGGGGATCGGGGCGGGTGACCGGGTGCTGTACCTGGCGCAGGACACGGTCACGGTCTATGAACTGCTGTACGGATGTGCCCGCATCGGCGCTGTCCTGGTACCGGTGAACTGGCGGCTGACGACAGTGGAGATCGATTACATACTCGACCACAGCGGTGTCCGGCTCGTTGTCACCGACACCGCCGACCGGCTCGGCACGACCCCCGCCACGGTGGTGACGCTGCCGGATTACCCGTCCTGGCGCGACGGCGCTCCCGAAGCGGCAGGCGAGGAATTCCCCGCCACCGCCGATACACCTGTTGTGCAGATGTACACCAGCGGGACCACCGGGCGCCCGAAAGGGGTGGTGCTGGCGCACCGGACGTTCTTCGCGGTCCGGACGTTGCTCGACGAAGCCGGGCTGGACTGGATCGACTGGCATGCCGACGATGTGGGCCTGATCGCGCTGCCGTCCTTCCATATCGGCGGGATGTGGTGGGCCACCCAAGGGTTGAACGCGGGCGTGACCTCGGTCGTGCTTCCGTCGTTCACCGCCGCGGGCGCGGTCGCCACGGTGCGCGAACACCGGGTCACCACCTCCTGTTTCGTGCCCGCGATGCTGCTGCTCATGCTGTCCGAACCGGATACCGGGCCGGCCGATTTCGCTTCACTGCGCAAAATCGTCTACGGGGGGTCGCCGATCGGCCCCGACCTGCTCGCCCGCGCGGTGGAAACCTTCGGCTGCGATTTCGCCCAGATCTACGGGCTCACCGAGACCGGCAATACGGCGATCTGCCTGCCGCCCGCCGACCATCGGCCGGGCCGGCAGTTGCTGCACGCCGCGGGCCGGCCGTATCCGGGTGTCGGCGTGCAGATCCGGCGCCCCGATGGCACGGCCGCCGCTGCGGGGGAATCCGGTGAGGTGCTGCTGCACAGTCCTGCGCGGATGGTGGAATACTTCGCCGATCCGGACGCCACGGCCGCCACCGTGACCGCGGACGGTTGGGTGCGCACCGGGGACGCCGGCTACCTCGACGACGAGGGCTATCTCGTGATCCGGGACCGGGTCAAGGATCTGATCATCGTCGCGGGCGAGAACGTCTACCCGGCGGAGGTGGAGAAGGCCATCGGCGCGCATCCGGATGTCCACGACTGCGCGGTGGTCGGCGCGCCGGACGATCGGTGGGGCGAGCGGGTCCACGCCTTCGTGGTAGCGCGGCCCGGCACCGGGCTCACCACGCGGGATCTGGTGCGTTTCCTGACCGGGCGGCTGGCCGGGTTCAAGGTGCCCTCGCGCTACGACTTCGTCGAGGTGATCCCGCGCAATCCGAGCGGGAAGATTCTGCGCCGCGAACTGCGCGAACGATTCTGGGCCGATCGTGATCGACGCGTCAACTGAAGCGCCGGCCGACCGGCCGCGCCTGCGGACGGCGGCCCCGTGGCTCGTCCTGGCGCTGTCGGTGGCCGCGATGGCGGTGTTCCTGCGCGTCACCGCCGGTGAGTACTATCTCGGCGATCTCCGGGTCTTCGTCTCGGCATCACACTGGCTCGCCGAGGGTTCGCTGTACCGGGCGACCAGCCCTACCGGCGCCGGCGATGTCCGGATTCCGTTCCTGTACCCGCCGTGGGTGGCAGCGGTGTTCACCCCGTGGTCGTGGCTGCCGTTCCCGATCACCGCGGTGCTGTGGACGGTGCTCGGTCTCGCCGCGCTGGGGACGAGTGTGCTGCTGACACTGTCGCTGGTGACGGGGCAGCGGCACCTGCGTGACCGTACGCTGCTGCGGTCGGCGGCGTGGTGGAGTGCGGGCCTGCTGTGGATCACCCCGGTCCGGCACTGCCTCTACGAAGGGCAGGTCTCGTTGCTGCTGTTCGTCGCCGTGGTGGCCGGGGTGTGGTGTGCTCGCCCGGCGGCCGCGGTGGCGATCGGACTCGCGACGGCCACCAAGTTCGCGCCGGGTGCCGCCCTGGTCACCCTGGCGGTGCACCGGCGCCCGCGGGCCGTGCTGTGGGGTCTGGCGGGATTCGCGATTCCGCTCGCGGTCGGCTGGGCTGCCTATCCCGCGCAGTCGCGGCAGTATCTGGCGGACGGGGCGATCCTGGACGCCGTCGACCGGGTGGGCGGCGTGGCCACGGTGGCCAATCAGTCGCTGCGGGCAGCCATGAGCCGCTTCGCCGGTGCGGATGTAGGCTGGCAGGCTTTGTGGCTGCTGGCCGCGGTGTTCCTGACGGTCTGCGCCGGCGCGGTCCTGTACCGGCGGCGTGGCGACCGGGCGGTGGCCCTCTGGGTGCCGACAGTACTGGCGGCCGCGCTGATCCCGCTCGGCTGGACCCATCAGTGGGTGTGGCTGATTCCGATGCTGGTCTGGTTGCGGCGTGGGCCCGACCGGCGCAGCGGCTGGGCGCGGACACTGTCGCTGCTGTGGTTCGCCGGCCTGCTGAGCCCCGCGGTGGAGCTGCTGTTGCTGATCCAGAAATCGAACTATGTGTACGACCGGCCACTGTGGCAGGCCCTGGCCGGGGCCGCCTATGTACTCGGTGCGATCACCACACTGCTCGCTGTTGCGGTGCACAGCCGCTCGGAGCGGGGCACCCGCGTCGGGAAAGGACAGACCGAATGACGTTGACCAGGCAGGGGGTCGTCGAGGATATCGCGGAGCTGCTGTTCGCCGAACCGGCGGAACTGACCGCCGAGACCGATCTGGCCGAGCTCGGCCTGGATTCACTACGGCTCACCACGCTGGTCGACCGCTGGCGTGTCGCGGGGGCGCGGATCGGGTTCGCCGAACTGGCCGAAGAACCGGTGCTCGGAGCCTGGTTCGTGCGATTGGGCATATGACGGTGTCGCCGGAATACGCACTGACCGCGGCACAGCGCGGTATCACCGATGCGCTGCGCCTGTGGCCGGATGGTAGCGCGTTCGCGCTCGCCGAGTATCTGGCGATGCGGGGTCCGGTCGATCCACAGCTCTGGGCCACCGCGGTGCGCTGCATGATCCTCGATACCGAGGCGCAGCGGATCCGGCTGGTCCACACCGACTCCGGGCCGCGCCAGATCGTCGTCCCGGCCGACCGGGTGCCGGTGACCGTCACCGACCTCTCCGGCGCGGCTGCGCCGGAGGCGACGGCGCAGGCCCTGATGGAGGCCGACCTGCGCGCGCCGTGCGATCCGTACGCCGGGGTCACCACCGCACATCTGATCCTGATCACCGGCCCGGAAACGCTGCTGTGGTATCACCGGGCCCACCACGTCGCCCTCGACGGATATGGTTTCGCCCAGTGCGCTCGCCGGGTCGCCGAACATTACCGGGCCCTGTGCGGTGCCACTCCGGTCCCGGCACGCGAACGCGGACTCACCGAGGTCGTCGCCGAGGACAGCGCCTACCTCGGTTCGGCGCGATACGCCGCCGACCGTGCGTACTGGCATTCGGTCCTGCCGGGCCGTAGCGCCCCCACTCCGGCGGCCGGCACCGCCCCGCCGGCCGCGCAGGGGACCCGGACACGGCGCGCTCTATCTTTGCGGCACCCGCCGGCCGGAGCCCGCTACGGGGTGGGGGAGTCGGTGCTGGCGGCGGTGGCCATCCAGCTCAGCCGCCATCTCCGGGAACGCGATGTGGTGCTCGGCGTCCCGATGATGAACCGGATCGGCTCGGTCGCCGCCACCGTACCCGCCATGGTGCTCAATGCTGTCGCCGTGCCGGTATCCGTCGATCCGTCCGGCACCGTGGCCGAGCTCGCCGGACAGATCGGGAAGTTCCTCGCCCGCGCCCGCCGGCATTCCCGGTACCGGCACGAACTCTTACGCGGCGAACTCGGCCTGATCGGCGCGGGCCGCAGCCTGCTCGGCCCGATCGTCAACATCATGCCGTTCGACTACGAAATGGGCTTGCCTGGTATCGAGACCACAGCGGCGAATCTCGGCGCGGGCCCGGTCGAGGACCTGTCGCTCAATCTGTATCTGCGCGGCGGCACCGCGGAACTGATCGTCGACGCGAATCCGGGCCGCTACACCACTACCGAAGTCGACGCGTACGCCGACGCCGTGGTCCGGATGATCGAGGCCGTCACAGCGGCGGATACGGACACGATCGCCGATCTCGGAATCGACTACGTGCTTCTGCAATCCCCGGCAGCGGCACCCGCCGACGATCCGCTGCAACTGTTCGCCGGGCACGCCCGCGCCGATCCGGACGCCCCGGCCCTGATCGACGGTGCCCACGTCCGCTCGCGCGGCGAACTGCTGGCCGCCGCGACGGCGCGGGCGGAAAAGCTGCGCGCCCACGGGGTGCGGCCCGGGGATCTGGTCGCCGTGCTACCCGGAGGCGGGGCGGACGATATCGTCAGTGTGCTCGGTATCGCGGCAGCGGGTGCGGCCCATGCCGCCCTGGACACGGCGCTGTCCCACGATGATCTACGGGCCCTGGTCACCGCGCTCGCCCCTGCGGCGCTGCTGCACGACGGACGCCGCGCCGGGCTCGCGGCCACGGTCGCCCCCGGCGTGCCGATGGTAGCCACGGCACCGCCGCGCGAATCATCACCGGCGACCACCGGCGACTCGTTTCCCCCGGGAGCCGGCTACGCCGTGCTCACCTCGGGATCCACCGGCCGGCCGAAGGCCGTCCGGGTCGGCGGTGTCGCCCTGGCAGGCTTCGTCACCGACGCGATGCGGCGCTATCGCTGGCGACCCGGCGACCGTGTCGTGCAGTTCGCTCCATTGCACGCCGATACCAGCGTCGAGGAAATCTTCGTCACCCTGGTCGCGGGGGCGGCGCTGGTGGCCACCTCTCCCGCTGACCGCGGCTCGCCGGCCGCCCTGCTCGGATCGGCCGCCCGCAGCGCCGCCACCGTACTCGACCTGCCCACCGCGGTCTGGCACGAGCTGGCGGTAGCCCTGGGCTCCGGGTCCGTCACGATCCCGCCGACGATACGGATGGTCGTGATCGGCGGTGAGGAGGCCTCGCCGGAACTCGTGGTGCGCTGGCAGCGGCGCGGTGGTCCGCTGCTGCACAACAGTTACGGCCCGAGCGAGGCCGCGATCGTCTGCGCCAGCACCGATCTTGTCCCCGGCGCGGTACCACCGGTGCTGTTGGGCGAACTGTTCCCCCGCATCGGCGCGGCCCTGGCCGTGGACCGGCTCGCCGCTGAGCCGGACTGCCGCTGCGGCGTCCTTCACCTCTACGGGCCTATGCTCGCCGACGGCTATTTGCCGGCCGGCAAAGACAGCGGCTTTCGCGAAATCACCGTGGGCGCCCACACGGTTCGCGCCTTCGTGACCGGCGACCGGGTCCGGGTCCGCGACGACGGAGCGCTGGAATTCCTCGAGCGGGTCGACGGCACGGTGAAGATCGGTGGCCGCCGCGTCGGTGTGCGGGCCATCGAAGACGCGCTGCGCCGCGACGCCGATATTCGGGACGCGATGATCACCCGGCGTGGTGAATTCGCGCTCGACGCGCTCGTGACCGTGAACCGACCCCGGCCGGCGGGCTGGCCCACAGAGGTGCGGCAGCGGCTGGCCGAACAGTTGCCGCCCGCCTGGATCCCGGCGCGCATCCAGGTGGTCGACACCTTGCCGCGCACCCGAAATCTGAAGGCGGACCGGACAGCTGTCGTCGCGGCCGAACCGGCATCGGGCACCGGTGTCCGGCGAGTGCTGGAGATCTTCGCCGACATCCTCGGTCGCGACGACCTCACCGCTACCGACGATTTCTTCGCGGCGGGCGGCACGAGCATGCAGACCATCGCGGTGGCGAACCGGCTCACTATCGCGCTGGGCACACCGGTGACGGTGGACGATGTCCTCGCCCACCCCACCGCGGCCGAACTCGCCGAACCCGCGCACCGGAACCAGGAGCCGGCCCCCGACCTCGCGGCCGAATGCGCCGTTCTTCGACAGGAACTGGCCACGACGCCGCACGCCGCCGTGCGCGGCGGGCCGGTACTGCTCACCGGTGCCACCGGATTCCTCGGGGCATATCTGCTCGCGGAACTGCTGGAGTCCACCGCGGACGAGGTGATCGTCGCGGTCCGTGCCGACAGTGCCGGGCACGCTCGCCACCGGCTGCGGGCGGCATTCACGGCGATCGCGGCGGCGGAGGTGTTCGATACCGCGTGGCAGTCCGGGCGGGTGCGGGTCGTGACAGGTGAACTCACCGAGCTCTCCGGCCGGGCGGATTCGTTCGGTGCGCCGAGCCGGATTGTGCACAGCGCGGCCGAGGTCAGCGCCATCCGGTCCTACCACAGTCTGCGAGCCACCAACGTGGTGCCGACGAGACATCTGCTGCGGCTGGCCCGGAGCACGGCGGCGGCGTTCACCCTGATCTCGACCGCTACGGCGGCCGGTGCACGGGGCGGCCTGAGCGATCCGGCCGCGCTGCCCACCGGTTACGCGCAGAGCAAATCGGTCGCCGAACACCTGCTGGCGACCGCCGCCGGGGAATTCGACCTCACCGTGACGATCGCCCGTCCCGGCCGGGTCCTGCCGCATCCGGCGGATACCCGGGGCGCGCCGCGCGACTTCCTGCACGATCTCGTGGCGGCCGTGACCGCCGTGGACGCGGTGCCGCGAACCACACTGCGGGAACCGGTAATCCGCGCCGACGACCTCGCCCGGCTCGTCCTCGCACCCGCCCCGGAATCCCCCGCTCGATCTCCCCGCATACTCGATCTGTTCGGGCCCGAACCGGTCGCGATCGCCGAGGTACTGAGTGCTGTCACCACCGCTCGAGTGGCTCCGCTGGCGGAATGGCGCGGGCTGGTCGCCGCATGCGGGCAGCTTGCCCCGCCTCGCCGGTCCGCGGTGCTTCGCTGGTGCGATATCCAGCTCGGCGGATTCGCCCACGATTGGTTGTCCGACCACGCGGCACCCGTGCCCTGGCGTTCGGCCGGGGAGGTAGCAGAACTGCTCGGGCTCGCCATCGGATGAGACCCCGGTAGTCGTCGTAGTAGTTGCGGTCGCGGTTCTGGCCGCAGCCGCGCTCGGAGTCGGGAGTCATGGTGGCGGCCGTCGCAGTCGAGCCGGGACCGCAGACGCAGCGGGGGCGTGGCCAGGATCGGGATCGGAGTCGGGTCGGAGGTAGAGCAGTTCGCGCAGTCGCGGCCGGGGTTGTAGATCGGAGTCGGCGTCGGAGTGGGAGCTGCCATCGGAGCGGAGAATTGAAGTTGTGCCGGCCTGGGAGCCGCAACGGGAGTCGTCACAGGTACAGAAGGTGTTGCGAGAGGCTGCGCGGGTCCGTGCCCGTCGTGTGACCTGGGCTGCGCCGCCTGATGTCGTCAGGCTGCGGAGTCCTGGACCGAGGTGCCGATATCCGAGCGCCCTGGTCCGGTGGCCACGGTGCCCGAGGCCGTGGCGCGGCGCGCGCGGAGCGCGTCCCACCACGCAGGTACGCACAGCGACAGCAGCAGCACAGTTCCCAGCGCAACCGGCGAATGCGACGCCAGCCGCTCGACGGTCACCCGGTCCTGGAACCAGTCCACGACCACGAAACCGCTCAGAATCATCACGAAAACTCCCACGACCGGCAGCAGCACCGTGGCCGATCGCGGCCGCCACGCCGCGGTCAGGAACCCGGCGCCCAGCGCCAGGGTCCATGCCGTGCTCTCGTTGAACAGATGCACCGCGGGCCCCGCCTGGTGCCCGGCATGCGTACCGGTCATCCCGAAATCGAAGCCCCCGAGCTGAGCCGCACCCATTGCGAGTTGCCCGATGCCCACGAGCACGAGCAGAACACGTATCCCGAACCCGGCGGCCGGTCCGCGCCGACGGGGCGCGGCGGGTGCCGCGGCGAGAATCCGCTCGGTGAGATCGGGGACCGGTGGCGCCGGAGCGAGCCGGTGCTCAGGGGTCAGGGCGGTCGCCGTCGCATACCACCGGCGGCACGGCGGACATTGTGTGAGATGTTCGTCCAGCCGGGCAGCGGGCACCGGCCCGGCCTCGCCGTCGAGCCGAGCGGACAGCGATTCCCGTGCCACCGAGCATTTCACGCGCCGATTCTCGCACCACCGTCCGGCGTGGTGTCGCCGGGATCACCCGGGCTTCCGGGAACCGGGCGGCCCGCGCATCCGACTGCTCGACCGTGCCGAATCCATCGATCTTCCGTGCGCTGCCCGGACCCCGCCGATCCCGTGGAACAGCGCGATGATGCCGACCCGCCCCGAAGCCGTTGCGCCCGAGCGGACCATCCGCGTCAGTCTCACCGTCGGAGGGATGAGCTGCGCGGCCTGCGCCGCCCGGGTGGAACGCCGGCTCAACAAATTCGATGGCGTCACTGCGGCCGTCAACTACGCGACCGGCCGGGCCACCGTCGATACCGATCCCGCGATCACCGCGGACAGGCTGTGCGCGGAGGTCACCGCCGCCGGATACTCCGCCGAACCGGCCTCGGTCGACACCCCTGCCTTCGCCGCGACCGGCGCCGAGGACGCCGAGGTCACAGACCTGCGGCGGCGGTTGTTCGTCGCGCTGCTGGCCTTCTTCCCGCTGGCCGATCTGTCGGTGATGTTCGCGTTCATCCCCAGTGCCCGGTTCGACGGCTGGCAGGTGCTGCTCACCGCGCTGGCATTGCCGGTGGTGTTGTGGGCGGCCGCACCGTTCCACCGGCGGGCGCTGGCCAATGCCCACCATCGCGCGGCCAGTATGGACACGCTGGTTTCGGTCGGGGTGCTCACCGCCACGGTGTGGTCGCTGCACACCATGTACTTCGCGCCCGCCCGCACCGAGACACCGGAGGGTGTCTGGGCGGCGTTGTGGTCCAGCGATTCGATCTACCTCGAGGTCGCCGCGGGGATCGCCACCTTCGTCCTGGCCGGCCGCTATTTCGAAGCCCGGGCTAAACGCACCGCCGGCTCGGCGCTGCGTGCCCTCGCCGCCCTGACCGCGTCGGAGGTCACCGTGCTCACCCGGGACGGCCGCGAGATCACCGTGCCTACCGGCGAACTCGGTGCGGGCCAGCGGTTCGTCGTGCGTCCCGGCGAGACCGTCGCCGCGGACGGCACTGTGGTGGGCGGCGCCACCAGCCTCGACGCGAGCGCCATGACCGGTGAATCGGTGCCGCTCGAGATCTCTGCCGGTGACGCTGTGGTCGGCGGAACCGTTTCGCTGACGGGGCGGATCATCGTCGAGGCCACCGCGGTCGGTCCGGATACCGCCCTGTCGGGAATGATCCGGCTCGTCGACGAGGCGCAGCAGGGCAAGGCCCGGATGCAGCGCGTCGCCGACCGGGTATCAGCCGTGTTCGTCCCGTTCGTTTTCGTCGCCGCCATCGCGACGTTCGCCGGTTGGCTGGCTACCGGTGGGTCGGTGGACGACGCGGGCGCCGCGGCGATCGCCGTGCTGGTGGTCGCCTGCCCCTGCGCGCTCGGCCTCGCCATCCCCACCGCGCTGATGGTCGCCTCGGGTCGCGGCGCCCGCGCCGGCATCTTCCTCAAAGGACACCAGGCACTGGAAGCGACGCGGGATGTGGACGTGGTGGTCTTCGACAAGACCGGCACGGTCACCCACGGCGTGATGCGGATGGTCGCCGTCACCGCCCACGGAATCGAGGACAGCGAGGCGTTGCGACTGGCGGGTGCGGTGGAAGCCGCATCCGAGCACGCTGTCGCCGCGGCCATCGCCCAGGCGGCCCGCCGGGCCGGTCAGGTGCCGGAGGTCGAAGATTTCGAGGCGCTACCGGGACTCGGTGCGCGCGGGCGGGTGCTCGGCCGGGATGTGCTCGTAGGACGGCCCCGGCTGATGTCCGAGGAAGGCCGGGTCCCACCGGCCGAACTCGCCGCCGAACTCGACCGGCATGCCCGGGCCGGCCGGACCGCGGTGTACCTCGCGGTGGACGAGTCCGTGGTCGCTGTCCTCGCCGTCGCCGACACCGTGCAGGACTCGGCCCCGGCCGCGATCGCCCGGCTGCACCGGCTCGGCCTGCGCACCGTGATGCTCACCGGCGACAACGCTTTCGCCGCGCGGGCAGTCGCCACCGAGATCGGCGTCACCGAGGTGTACGCAGACCTCCTCCCGCAGGACAAGGTCACCCGCATCACCGAACTACAGTCGGCGGGGCACCGGGTCGCCATGGTGGGCGACGGGATCAACGACGGCGCCGCGCTCGCCACCGCCGATCTCGGGCTGGCCATCGGCGCGGGCACCGATGTCGCCATCGCGGCCGCCGATATGATCCTGGTCCGCGCCGACCTGGACACCGTCCCCGCCGCCATCGAGCTGGCACACGCGACCCTGCGCACCATCCGCATGAACCTGGTGTGGGCGTTCGGCTACAACGTCGTCGCCATCCCGGTGGCCGCGCTCGGCTGGCTCAACCCGCTGATAGCCGGGGCGGCCATGGCCTTCTCCTCGTTCTTCGTCGTCACCAACAGTCTGCGGTTGCGCCGTATGCGGATGACCTCATCGGCGTGAGCGGGCCAGCTCGGCCAGCATCGCGTTGTACGCATCCAGATCGGAATCGCCGTACGTCTCGTCCTTGCGGTCGGTGCGTACGGCGGTCCGCCGGTCCTGGGTGATCCACTGCGTCAGCAGCGCACCGACCACGAGCAGAACCGGCACCTCGCCGGACACCCAGGCGATACCGCCTCCCGCGTGCTGATCCGCCAGCAGGTCGATTCCCCAGGGCAATTGCAGGTTGGTGTAGAACCGGCCGCCGATCACCGTCGCCGTCGACATCACCACCACCCCGAAGAACGCGTGGAACGGCATGATCGCGAACAGCATGCCCAGCCGTCCCAGATGCGGCAGGCGCCGAGGTCCGGGATCGATTCCGACGATGGCCCAGTAGAAGAGGTAACCGACGATCAGGAAGTGCACGTTCATCAGAACGTGGCCCCAGTGATAGCTGATCAGATTCTCGAACAGCGAGGTGAAGTACAACCCGTACAGCGTCACCACGAACACCGGGATGGAGAAGCCCGGATGGGCGAGAACGGCGCTCGGTCTGGAATGCAATACCGCCAGCACTCCCTCACGCACCCCCCGGAGCTCGCCCTTGCCGGCGGGACGGGTCACCCGTAACAGCAGAGTCATCGGGGCGCCGAGTACCAGTAGCACCGGCACGACCATGTTGAGGGTCATATGGGTGATCATGTGCAGGCTGAACATCGCGTATCCGTAGGCGCCGATCCCCGACGAGGTCGCGACGAGCAGTGTCAGGCAGCCCAGTATCCACGACAGTGTGCGCCGCGGCGACCAGCCGTCGCCACGGCGGCGCAGGCACAGTACCCCGGCGCAATAGAGGACGATCCCGGCAAGTGCCGCGCTACCGAGCACCATATCGAAACGCCAGAAGGTCAGGAGCCGCAGCGCCGTCGGCGGTTCGACGATATCGAACCCGATGAACGCCTCGTGCGCGGTGAACCGGCGTCCCTCGAACGCCGGCGCCGGCCGCACTCCCGCCGCGGCAAGTACGGCGATGGCGACCAGGACCGTGGCTCCCGCCACGCCGAACATATCTCCGGCGCGGATCCCTTCCCGGCCGGACCGCCACGCCAGCAGCGCGACGAGAACTCCGAGAATCGCCGCCCCGAGGACGAGACGCCCGTAGCCGGTGGTGACCATCCGGTCCGGCGGCAGCAACAGTGCGACCAGCAGCAGGCCCGTGGCTGCCGCCACGATCAGGCAACCGGTGGTGAGCATCCGGACCCGGTGAATCACGGTGTCCCGATGAGCGCCGCCGCGCCGCAGATGCGCACTCGCGCACCAGAGCAACCCGCAGCACACGGACAAGGCCGGCTGGAACAGCAACACCGCCCCGGTCGCGTAGTCGTGCCCCGGCCCTTCTCCGGCGTTGCCGACGAGTACCGGCGGTAACACACCGATCGCGGCGAACAACAGCGTTGCCGCGGCGCCGAGCCATGACAGCGTCAGCCGGGCGACCAGAGCGACGATCGCGGCCAGCAGCGCGACCACCACCCATGCCTTGGGCTTCTCGCTCGCGTCCAGTAGCGGACCGAGTGTGCCCGCTCGCAGCAACTCCACAGTCGTGGTCCCACCGATATCCGCTGCGGTCACCGGGATCAACGCGACTGCCGTCACCAGCCATATCGTTGCCGCGCGCTCGACGACCCGGAGCCCGGCGTAGCCGTCCACGCCGACCCTTCCGCGTCTGGTGGTCCCGGTACAGCACACCGTATATACCGATGCGCCGAGGGTGAGCGCGCCCGCCACCATAGCGACCGCCCGGAGTACGGCGTAGCAGAGCGCCTGGGCGATCCCTGGAAAGGCTGTGCCCGCCGCGGTGTAGGTGGTCTCTCCGGCCGTGATCGTCGCGCCGGCCACCGCGACCACCGCGGCAGCCGCCGCGCCGGCCCATACCGCTCGCGTCGAGAACATCCCGATGCTCACCCTGTCTCTCGCAATCCGCCAGGCGCTCGGTGTGCCCGCTGTTGACCGGTAGTCGTGTGGACCGGTTGGACAGTTCCCGGAAAGCAGCGAATATGAGCTAGCTCTCGGTTCTTCAGCCGGGCGCCTTCGATCGCGCCGAACCGGCGGCACGCTACTCCGGATCCCCCGGTCGGACTGTGTCGGGCGGATCCGGCGGGCCGGCGGGGAAGGCCGTTGCGTGCGACCGAAGGCCAGCGGTTCTACTACGGCATTCGCCTCTACCGCCCGTTGGATGTCCGGCAGACCCGACTACATCGACATCCTCCGCCGAGAACCACCAGTACACCCAGGGTGAGCAGGCGTCGTCTTCGGGCGGTCCTGGGCGCAAGTGCCGAGCAAGAGGCCAGCGCGCCTGCCCGAGCTGCGGTGTGGTTCGGACGAGAATCCCTCGAATGGCTGGACGCAACGAGGTCGATCCTGTCTCGGTGGTGCCCGAGTCGGTTGTTCCTGGGAGTGAGGCGTCAATGGGCGACCGGGGCGGAGCTGTCGACCCGGCAGCATCAGGACCGGACGGCAATCCGGCCGACGTACCTGTCCAACATGCTGCCGACGTGGAGTGTGACGGGGTGACGGCGACTTTCGCGATTCGCTATGTCAGTGGTGCGGAAGCAGAGCGCATCGCGGCCGCGCAGGCGAAGGCTATTGCTGCACTGCTGAGGTGGCAGGCAGGATGTTCCGAAGTTGGCTGACCCCTGAATTCCGGTGAATTGCCAGTACCGTTGCCCTTGTTTTGTGTTTCCTGGAGGATCGAACCAGGGCAACCCTTTGACCTGTACATATGCGGTTCTACTGATGAAGCTCAAGCCCGTCGCGGAGCGAGAAACCCACTTGACCTGCGGTAATGCTGTCGCAGGTTGTGCCCTCGGCAGGATTCGAACCTGCGACACCCGCTTTAGGAGAGCGGTGCTCTATCCCCTGAGCTACGAGGGCCGGGCCGGGGGCCGGTGGGCGAGAGTCTACCGGGTGACCCGCTGTGAAGCCGCATCGTAGGTCGAGCGGCCCGGGATGGTTCAGGATGCGAGCGTGGTTTCGTAGTCGGCGGGGTCGAAGCGGCGGGTTTTCCAGCGGTAGAGGACCGTGGCGCCGGGCCAGTTGTTGGTGATGCGGCCCGAGGCGTTGCGGTACCAGCTGGAGCAGAAGTTCCAGGGTGTGTCTTTCAGGCGTTTCTGGAGCCAGTTGTCCCAGCGCTGTTCGGTTTCTGCGCGGGCGGCCAGGCCGCGGCCGGGGTGGTGGCGGAGGTATTCGACGGCTTGGCGGATGTAGCGGGCCTGGGATTCGAGCATGTAGACGATGGAGCCCGAGCCGACGTTGGTGTTCGGCCCGTACATCATGAACAGGTTGGGGAATTTCGGGACCGAGATGCCGAGGTAGGCGCGGGCGCCTTCGGCGGCCCAGGCGTCGGCCAGTTTGCGGCCGTCGGTGCCGTAGATGTTCATGGGGGCAAGGAATTCGGTGCCCTTGAAGCCGGTGCCGTAGATGATGACGTCGACTTCGTGGTCGATTCCGTCGGCGGTGCGCACGCCGGCGGGGGTGATCTCGGTGATCGGGTTGGTTTCCACGGTGACGTTCGGCCGGCCGAGGGCGGGGAAGTAGTCGTTCGAGAAGAGGGCGCGCTTACAGCCGGCGGCGTAGTCGGGGGTGAGTTTTTCGCGCAGGATCGGGTCGGGAATCTGCCTGGCGCGGTGAGCTTCGGCAACCTTCAGGACCGGGGCCTGGATCCCCTGCAGATCGGTGAGGGCCAGCGCCATCACTTCGAAGAACATCCACCAGCCGAAGCGCTCGGCCCAGCGGACCGGGGGCAGATACTTGAACACGGCGTGGTGGCGGGCGGCGTATGCGGCGTCGGCCTTGGGGAGCACCCAGGCGGCGGAACGCTGGAACAGTGTGAGGTGTTCGGCGATCGGCTGGATGCGGGGAATGTATTGGATAGCGCTGGCGCCGGTGCCGATACAGGCGACCCGTTTGCCGGTGAGGTCGGCGGAATGGTCCCATTCGGCGGAGTGGAAGGCGGGCCCGCCGAAGGTGTCGATACCGGGGATGTTCGGCATGGCGGGCCGGGAGAGCTGGCCGACGGCGGAGATCAGCACGTCGGCGGCGAGCAGGTCGCCGCCGACGGTGCGGATCTGCCATTTCGCGGTGGTTTCGTCGTATTCGGCGTCGCTGATCTCGGTGCCGAAGCGGATATAGCGTTCGAGATCGTATTTGCCGACCACGCGGCGCATGTAGTCGTGGATATCGGGCTGCTCGGAGAAACGCCGCGGCCAATCGGAGCGCGGTTCGAAGGACCACGAGTACAGGGGGCTCGGTACGTCGCAGGCCGCGCCGGGGTAGGTGTTCTCCCGCCATACGCCGCCGAGATCCTGGGCGCGTTCGACGATGGTGAAATCGTCTATCCCTGCCCGCAGGAGTTCGAGTCCCATACCGAGCCCGCCGAAGCCGGCCCCGATGATGATTATCGACGGCGTTGTCATGATCCAAGCGTAGGTCGGCGGCCGCTCGTATCGGAGGGGAACGAAGGTCAGTGAATCGATATTTCCGGCCAGATTTCCGGCCTCGAACGGCGCTGCGCGTGCATCTGTAAGTGATTCCGGATTTCTCCGCTCCGGAGGTCCGTGCCGATCATAATGCGTGGTCGCACGGCCGAGCCGGTGGTGGATTCATCCCATCAGTCGGTACACGGATACCGGCCGTGTCTCGTTTAGATGTCGTTTCGTTATCTGACTTGGCAGCGCACCGAATTCCCGGCTATCACAAGTGGGTGCTCGGCGGCGATGACGCAGTGCCGGTGGCCCGCAGGGGGCGTCGCGGGCACTGCGTCTCATCCCGCCGCCCGGCCGCCGTGGCCGCGCGTCGATTCTCGCCCGCTGACCAGCGCCTACCCTTATCTCGAACGGTTTTCGGCCTACCCTCCCCATGTCGGGCTACTCCGCGGTAGTCTCCGGCGGTGTGATGTGAGTCATGCCCGCTTCTGTGTCTCACCGAAGGGGACCGGGCTCGTATCGCGTGCCCTCCGCCACCCAGATCAGTAAGGGGTATTTCCGATGTTGAGCACCATGATGGACGACCAGCTCTCGCTGGCGACGCTGTTGCGCTACGCGTCCACCTTCGTCGGCGATTCCACGGTGTCCACCTGGACCGGCGACGGAGTGCGCACCATGACCTATCGGGAGGTCGGCGCCGAGTCGGCCCGGCTGGCCAATGCGCTCACCGATCTCGGCATCGGGCGGGGCGACCGGGTCGGCACCTTCATGTGGAACAACAACGAACATCTTGTTGCCTATATCGCCATTCCCGCGATGGGGTCGGTGCTGCACGCCCTCAACATCCGGCTCTCGCCCGAACAGCTGATCTATGTCGCCAACCATGCCGAAGACCAGGTGGTACTGGTCGACGGCAGCCTGGTGCCGATGTTCGGGCAGTATCTGCCCCAGCTGAAAACGGTCCGGCATGTGATCGTGGTGAACGGGGATGCCGCGGCCGTGCCCGCGGTCGACGGGGTCACCGTGCACGACTACGCCGAACTCCTCGCGAAATATCCCGACAGCTTCGACTTCCCGGTCGTCGACGAACGTTCGGCGGCAGCGATGTGCTACACCTCCGGCACCACCGGCGACCCCAAGGGCGTGGTGTATTCGCATCGCTCCAACTGGCTGCACTCCATGCAGGCCACTACCCCCTCTGCGATGGGGTTGCGTATCGACGACACCGTGCTCGGCATCGTGCCGATGTTCCACGCCAATGCCTGGGGTTTGCCGTATGCGGCGCTGATGACCGGTGCGAACGTGTTGATGCCGGACCGCTTCCTCCAGCCCGGCCCACTGCTGGAGATGATGGCGGCGGTGAAGCCGACCTTCGCCGCGGCCGTGCCGACCATCTGGGGTGGCGTGCTCGCGGCGCTGGCGGCGCAGCCGCAGGACATCACTCATCTGCGCGCGGTGGTGGTGGGCGGTTCGGCCGCGCCGCCGTCGATGATGAAGGCGTTCGAGGAGAAGCACGGGGTGCGGGTGGTGCATGCCTGGGGGATGACCGAAACCTCGCCGCTCGGCAGCCTGGCGCATCCACCGCACGGGGTGAGCGAGGAAGAGGCCTGGACCTACCGGGTCACTCAGGGGCGCTTCCCGGCCGCCGTGCAGGCGCGATTGGTCGGAGACGACGGGTCGGTGGTGCCCAACGACGGAAAATCTCTGGGAGAGCTGGAGGTCCGCGGGCCGTGGATCACCGGCTCCTACTACTCACCCGAGGGGGTGGCGGTGGACCCGGGCAAATTCGACGACGGCTGGCTGCGCACGGGCGACGTCGGCAAGATCACGCCGAACGGTTATCTGACGTTGGTGGACCGGTCCAAGGATGTCATCAAGTCCGGCGGTGAGTGGATCTCCTCGGTGGACCTGGAGAATGCCGTGATGGGTCATCCGGCGGTCGCGGAGGCGGCCGTCATCGGCATCCCGGACGAGAAATGGGACGAACGGCCGCTGGCGGCGATCGTGGTGGCCGAGGGCGCCTCGGTGCAGCCGGAGGAGTTGCGTGAATTCCTGTCGTCGCGGTTCGCGAAATGGCAGCTGCCCGAGTACTGGACCTTCATCGACGAGGTGCCCAAGACCAGCGTCGGCAAATTCGACAAGAAGCGGTTGCGGGCGCGGCACGCCGACGGCGAACTGGATGTGACCACGGTGCGCTGAGCACCGGAAACGCGCTCCCCGGCGCGAACCGCGCCGGGGAGCGGAATTCTCAGCAGTTGCGCAGTTCCGGGCTCTGGTTGAGCAACTGGTTGCGCGGGCTGATGAAGCGGTTGTACGTATCACCGCCGACGGCCGCGAGCGGGAACGCCGCGACGCGATGGCAGTTCTGGAATGCCAGCTTCACGCCGAAATGTCGTTCCAGTCCGCCTCGGATGGCGTCGGAGGCCAGGGCACGCAACAGCTGGCCACGTGCGGTCTCGTCCGGCGGGGCCACCTCGTTGTCGGCGAATTCCACGGTGCCGGTCTGCAGTTCATCGGCGACGCGGCTGACGACCTCCCATGCGTAGGGCAGTGAGGTGCGGACGCATTCGACGAATTCGGCGTCGCTGATCTCGCCGCTTTCGGCGCGTTCCAACAGGGCGGTGGGGACATCTAGGGACACGGCGACCTCCTGAGGTCAACTGGTCTGGGCGACAGGTGATGCGGAAACCCGCGGCAGATCTGCCCGGCCGAGTCTAATCGAAAGCGGTTGTCAATAACAGTGCATTGCCGTTGAAAGATGTTCGGTGGTGGCAGTTTTGGTTGTCCGCCGAACTGGCCGGTCGTCCGGTGGGCTCGCGGTGGTGGCGGTGGCCGGGCCGGCTTGTCGTGGGGTGAAACGGGCGCGGCCTCGGGCCGGGGGAGCGGACCGGGGAGTCGTGGACGATGTGGGTTCATATCGCCGGCGACTGGTTCATGGGCGGTAAGGTCACGGGAAATTCGCGCGTTCGTGACCGTTTCACTCCGGGATTTCAGGCCGCTGACCACCACGTTTCGGGGTAAGGTTGCGATATGGTCACGGGGCGGTAGAGTTACCGTCACAACGGATGCCTAAACGTTACGTTTACCGGGCTCGGGTCTGGATCCGCACGTGGGGCATTCGTGAACATGTTGACCGGATAGCGAGGACGGACAGTGGCGCACCATCGATCAGGCACCGGTTCCATCACCGTTATGAGCCTCATCGGCGACGAGGTCCGCGTGCGGCCTCATCGCCACCGGGCCGCGGCCACGGCCGTCGAGAAGGCCCGGGCGGCTGCCGGGGCCGCTGTCGCGGCGGGCGCGATCATCGGTACCGCCTCGCAGATTGCGCCGGCGCTGGCCTACGCCGCTCCGCTGCTCCCGGGCAGCGGTGAAAAGGAGGCCGCCGAGGCCGAACCCGCCCCTCCGGTCGCCGAGGAGATCGCACAGCCCGCCGAGCAGTCGGCGGCGGCGCACGTAGCAGCTCCGGCCCCGGCACCGGCCCCCGTTCAGGCCGCCGAGATCGCTGCCCCGGCTCCTGTTGCCGCCCCCTTCGGGCTGAGCAACCTGCCGCCCGAGGTCGCCGCGCCGCTGGCCCATGCGGAACAGACCCTGAAACAGCTGCACCAGCAGTTCGCTCCCGCGCCGGTCGTACGCCCGGTGGCAGGGATGGTCAGCTCCAGTTACGGAAGTCGCTGGGGCGCCATGCACTACGGCATCGATTTCGCCGATGCCCTGGGCGCGCCGATCAAATCGGTCGCCGACGGCACGGTGATCGAGGCCGGGCCGGCCTCCGGGTTCGGTATGTGGGTCCGGGTCCTGCACGACGACGGCACCACCGGCGTCTACGGCCATGTGAACGATATCTATGTCACACAGGGGCAGCGGGTACAGGCGGGCGAGGTGATCGCCACCGTCGGCAACCGCGGCCAATCCACCGGTCCGCATCTGCACCTCGAGATCTGGGACCAGGGTGGGAACAAAATCGATCCGATGACGTGGATGGCTTCCAAGGGGGTGCCACTGGAGTGGGGACCCTCGCACTGAGTTCCTCGAACTCTCTCGACCGTCCGATCCTTACCGGTCCCACCGGGCTGCAAGGAGACCTACGACCCCCCGGCGTGACCGAACTGGCGGAAATCTTCGAACCCGACTCCATCCACGGGCGCGTCTACGCGACCCTGGTGCAGCGACCGCGATCCGGTACCGCGGATATCGCGCGGCACACCGGCCTGTCCGACTCCGCCGTCGAAACGGCCCTGGACGAATTGTCGGAGCTGCGCGCGGTGCTCCGGGTAGTGGATGCCGACGGCACACCGCGCTGGGACGCGCATGCCCCCGAATCGCTGTCGGAGGCCGAAGCCCGCCGGCGCCGGCAACAGATCAGCACCATGCATGCCGCCGCGGCCCGGCTCAGCGAAACCTTCCGATCGGTACGCCGCGCCCAGGGCTGGAACGGTGCGGTGGTTCCCGTATTCGAACGGGCCGAGCTGCTGGCGGATTTCGAGACCCTGCACGCCAATGCCGCATACGGCGTGAAAATGGTGGAGCGCACTCCGCACCTCGGCGATACCGAACGCGACAGCCGGATCAGCGATCTCAAACAGGCCCGGATGGCCGAAGGCGTGCGGTATCGGATCCTCTATCAGGACACGATCTACCAGGATGCCGACCGGCTGCGGCATACGCTGGCCACCAACGCCCGCGGGGCGCAGGCCCGCACCCTGCCCGATCCGCCGTTCAAGCTGATCGTCGCCGACGACGAGCGGGCCAGTCTCGTCCTGCACGCCGACGAACGCCGGCCCGATCCGATGGCCTTGCGAATCAGCGGTTCCCCCCTGCTGGATCTGCTGGTCCGCAGTTTCGATGTGTTGTGGACACTGTCGGCGCCCATCTCGGTGCAGCCTGCCGCCGACGAACTCGACGAACGCGACCGGGCCATTCTCACCATGATGAGCATGGGCGCGACCGACGATACGATCGCGCGCCGGCTCGGGATGTCGCGGCGCACGGTGGTCCGCCGGACCGCGCGGCTGCTCGAACGGCTCGGAGCAAGCACCCGGTTCCAGGCCGGGGTACAGGCAATTCGCCGCGGCTGGCTCTGAACTGATCGCAAGACCGGTCCGGCCGATATGATGGCCGGACCGCGCTCGCCCCGGGCACTCCGATTCTCCGCCGTTCGGGCACGCGGGGGCCGGATCCGGGTTCGATGCGAGAGGGTGAATGCACTCGAATGGAAACTGCCCGTCGTTCCCCTCGTGGCAGTCGCCGGCGTCGTGCGGGCACCCCTCCTCTCGGCCAGTTGCTGACCGCTGCGGTGGAATCCGCCGCGGATGAGGTCGCGATTCGCTACAACCCGACGGGCGCGCCCGCCGATCAGCTGGAGCTGACCTACCGGGAGCTGGACCAGCGGTCCTCGCAGGTCGCGCGGGAACTCATCGAACGCGGAGTCGGACCGGGCGATGTGGTGGCGATCGGCATAGCGCGCAGCCCGGAATCGGTGCTGTCGGTATGGGCGGTCGCCAAGACCGGTGCCGCCCACATTTTCATCGACCCCGCCGACCCGGCCGACCGGATCACGTCCATCGCCACCGATTCGGGGGCTGCCTTCGGCCTGACCACCTCGATGTACCGGCGGGTCCTGGGACGCGCCCTGTACTGGATCGAACTCGACGACCCGGTCCAGGCCGACCGTATCGCCCGGCGGCCCCGGCATCCCATCTCCTACACCGACCGGATCCGGACACTCGACGAGCGTCATCCCGCCTATATCACCTACCCCTGCGGTCCCTCCGGTGAACTCGCAGGCATCGTGGTCCCGCACGCCGGACTCGGCGCGGTGGTCGCCGCGGTCGGCGACAGCTATGGGATATCCAGTGATTCCCGGGTCGTGCACAGTTGCTCGCCGACCGTCGATATCGCTGTTCTCGAATTACTCCTCACCTGTACCGCGGGCGCGACCCTGGTCATCGCCCCGGCCGGTGTATCCGGCGGGCGCGAACTGGGCGAACTGATCCATCGGGAACAGGTGACGCACCTGATCACCACCGCAGCCGTCGCGGAATCAGTGGACCCGGCCGGGCTCGACGACCTGGCGCTGGTCGCCGTCATAGGTGATCGGAACGGATCCGCGCCGACCGGTCGCTGGGCGAGAGAACACTGTTTCGTCACCTCCTACGGCTGCTCCGAGGCCGGGATCGTCGCCACGAATACCGGCCCGGCGCTGCCGGACCGGCCGGGCACCATCGGTACCGCGGCGGCCGGGGTCGAGATGCTGGTTCTCGACGCCCGGTTGCGACCGGTCCTCGCGGGCGACGTGGGCGAACTCTATCTGGTGGGCCCGGTCCTGGCGCAGGGCTATGCGAATCTGCCTGCACTGACCGCGTCACGTTTCGTCGCCGTCCCCGGCGGCAACGGCAGGCCGGGCACCCGCATGTACCGGACGGGCGACCTGGCCCGGTACGTCGAAACACCGCAGGGCCTGGAGATCGAGTTCTCGGACAGTGTCGATTCCCGGCTGCGGGCCTACGGTGGCGAGTCGGCGAATGCTGTCGCCGGTGCCCGCCTTGCCGCACCGTGGCCGCGCGAACTGCGGGGCGGCGCCGGTTCGGTTGGCTACGCCGGTTCGGTGGACGGCAGCGAACGCGTGACCCCCGGCGGTGAGCCGGGTTTCGTGGAGACAGTGACCGATCCGGCAAGCGACCGTACGGGCGAGGTTCCGCTGACCCCGCTTCTCGGCCGTTACCTTGCCGGTGGGGTGTTTCCGGGGTTCGCGCAGAGTATGGTGCTGTCGCTGCCGGAAGGTATCGATCGCGCCGGGCTGGCGGCCACCGTGGGTGCGGTACTGGCCGGCCATGAAATGTTGCGCGCCCAGGTGGTGACCGAGGGCGACCGATACTGCTTCGAGTTGCCGGACTACCTGCCGGGGGCCGGTGTACTGATCTCCGAGGTCGAGGTGCCGGCGGGCACCGGCGGTACCGCGCCGGCCGAGATCCTCCGGGCGGCAGCCAATTCTGCGGTGGCTCAGCTGGACCCGCTGGGCGGCCGGATGGTCGCCGCCACTTGGCTGCGCCGGCCCGGCGCGCGGGACGCACTGCTTTTGGCCGTGCATCAATACGTCGTCGATGCCGCGTCCTGGCGCATTGTCGTCGACGATCTGGCACGAGCGTGGGAACACATGGCTGCGGGTCGCGATGTCGAGCTACCGCCCGCCGGAAAATCGTTCCGGACCTGCGCGCATACGCTGTTCACAGCGGACCGGGAAAACGAAAAAGACTACTGGCGTGCTGTTCTGGCCACGCCCGACCCGTTACTCGGGGCCCGGCCGGTGGACCCTGCCACCGATATCCACGCGGCGGTGTGCCGGTTCGCGGTCGAGGTACCGGCCGGTATCGCCGGTAAGGTCCGGGCCGCGCTACCGGACCGGTACGGAACCGGCACCGACGATCCGCTGGTGGCGGCGCTGGCGCTGGCCGTGCGGAACTGGCGGTTACGGCGTGGTGTGGATTGTGCTTTCACCCGGGTTCGCCTCGAAGGGGACGGTCGTTCGTCGGCAGTGCTGTCCGAGGTCGATATCGCTCGCACGGTCGGCCGATTCAGCACCGAATACCCGGTGGCCCTGGACTTGTCCGGTATCGCCGGCGATGCCGCGTTACGCGGTGGCGTCGAAACCGCCGAACTGCTGCAGACCGTATCCGCGCAGCTCGGCGCGGTTCCGGACGGGGGCGCCGGTTTCGGAGCACTGCACCCGGCCGCCCCCGGTGCGGCCCCGGCGCAGATCGGTTTCACCTGCCGCGACGGGGGAGTGGCCGCCCGCGCCGATCCGGCCTGGGCGCCGACCGGTGAACTGGGCGACGTCCCCGGCGAACCCGACCCGAGTATGCCTGTGGACCTGGTTGTCGATATCGATGCCGTCGTGCGATCCGACGGCGCGCTGACCGTGGTGTTCGGTTATCTCGCGGATATCGTCGACGAATCCGCCGTCCGGGAGCTTGCCGGTGACTGGCTGGCCGCTGTGCGTGCACTGGCCAGGCATGCCGGGGGCCCTGCCGCGGGCGGGCTCGATTCGCCGCTGATACCAGTGGCGGAAGCGGAACTGGAGGCGTGGCGGGCGGTATATCCGCGCCTGGCGGAGGTGCTGCCGCTGGGGCCCTTGGGTACCGGTCTGTTCTTCCGTTCCCAGCTCGCCGCGGAGGGATCCGGCGGCGATGCGATGCTTTTCGCGCTGGAACTCGGCGGTGTTGTCGACCTCGACCGGTTGCACAGTGCCGCGCAGGCGCTCTCCGACCGGCATCCGGCGCTGCGTTCGATATTCACTACCGGCGCCGACGGTATCCCGGTGCAGTTGGTCATCGAAACCACCGAAGTCCCGTGGCGGGTGGTCGAGGATGTCGGCGACTACGAGATGGCCGACCTGCTGGCTACCGAACACCGCATCGGATTTGCCCTGGACAGCGCGCCACCATTGCGGTTCACCGTCTACCGCACGGTGTCGGGGCGTACGCATTGCGTGCTGGTCGCGCATCCGCTGCTGTTCGATACCGCGTCGGCGGCGATTCTGCTGCGGGATCTGCTGGCCCTGTACGGGCGGCACGGCGACGGGGCGGCGCTGCCCGATCCGCCGCCCTACCGCGAATACCTCCGATGGCGCGCGCACGGCGATGCCGAGGCCGCCCGCGCCCGCTGGTCGGAGGTGCTGCGCGGCGTCCGGCCCACCGAACTCGCCGCGGTACTCGCTCCGTCCGCGCAGCCGGAGGACGGGTACGGGGAGACGGTGCACGTGCTCGGCGAAGAGGAAACTGCGGCGATGGCCTCCTACGCGGTGGCCTCCGGTGTCACGGTCGAAACCGTGGTGCGGGCCCTGTGGGCGCTGGTCCTGGCGAGTCTCACCGGGCGCACGGATATCGTCTTCGGCGCTGTCGTGCCGGGCCGCCCGCCGGAGCTCGGTGGAGCGGACGAGATGGCCGGGCTTCTGGCCGATACGATTCCCGTGCGGGTTCAGCTCACGCCCGGCCGGACCGTGCGGGAATTACTCACCCGGATCCAGTCGGAGCAGGCCACCCTGCTCGAACACCACTATCTCGACCCGGCCGGTACCCCGCCGGGCGCCGCCCACCTTTTCGATACCGTGCTGGTCTTCGATCCCGACCCGATCGACGCGGCCGGGTTGCGCGCCGCGGCCGGTGCGCTCGACGGTCTGGAGGTCGTGGATATCACCACCCGGATCGACAGCCACCACCCGGTGACACTGGTGGTGGAATCGGCCGACCGGTTGCTGCTGCGGTTGCGTTACCGCCGCGACAGTGTCGCCGAAATCTGCGCGCAAGCACTCTCGGAGCTGTTGCGAGCGCTCGTAGGGCAGCTGCTGGCCGTGCCCGCGCAGGTTGCCCTACCGGCCGCGGGCTGGTGGGACCCTCCCACAGCGCTCGGCGTTCACGGCGAGCTACCTGCCGACCGGCCGCGGCCGGTTACCGCGTCCCGGCGCAGCGGTGTGTTACGCCGGGAATTGGACAGCGAGCTGCACGACGCACTGGATATCGCTGCCGGGCAATGTGATACGAACGATTTCACCGTGGTGCAGGCTGCGCTGGCCGTATTGCTGGCGCGATTGTCCGGATACCGGGAAACCGCGGTGGGCGCGTATGCCACCAAGGGGTCTGCGGCGGGGCTGTCGGTTCTGCATACTCACGTGAATCCGGCGGGCAGTTTCGATGCGCTACTGGTCGAGGCCCGGGAAGCCGGGGCCGCGGCCCTGGGCACAGTCGGCCGGGGCAGCGAACGCCTCGGTCACCTGATCGACACCCTCCGCACGGTGGCCGGTCAGCCGCCCTTCCGGGTTTTGCTGTCGACCGACAGCGAACCCGCGGAGCTACCGGAAAAGCTGGATCTGCGCGTGGATCTGGTGGCCGACGGCGCCGGTGCCACCCTCACTTTCACCTACGCCCGCGACCTGTTCGACGCACCGACTGTCGGAGATCACGCCGACCGGTTGCTCCGGATCCTGGCCGCCGTGGCGGCCGATCCCGGCGTCGTCGTGGGCGATATCGACCTGCTCTTCCCCGGGGAACGTGAACTGGTTCTGCGGGAATGGAACAGTGCGGGCGCCGCGGTGCCGCCGGTGACCGTGGTCGACCTGATCGAGGCCCGTGCCCGCCTGGATCCGGCGGCCCCGGCCGTGCGGTCCGGGGATGTGGTCTCGAGTTTCGACGAATTACTCGGTTGCTCCTACCGGGTGGCGCGCGGATTGATCGATGCGGGTGCCGGCCCGGAAACCCTGGTGGCGGTGGCGGTACCGCGCACCGAGGTCCTTCCGGTGGCCCTGCTCGGCGTGCTGCTGGCGGGCGCCGCGTACCTGCCGATCGATACGGCGCGGCCCGGGTACCCGGAAGGGCAGTCCGTCGTTGTTCTCACCGTCGCGGCGATGCGGGATGCGGTGCCCGCGGGCCTGGCCGTGGTGGTTGTCGAAGAAACCACACACCATTCCGCGGCCCCGGTCACCGACATGGACCGGCATGCGCCACTGCGGCCCGGCAACCTGATGTATGCCGCGCACTCGTCCGACCCCACCGGCGTGACCCATCGCAATGTGGTGGAGCTGTTCGCGAACACTCAGTTGCTGTTCGATTTCGACGACGCCGATATATGGGCGCTGTTCCATCCCGTCACCTCCGGCTTCTCTGTATGGGAGCTGTGGTGCGCACTCGCCGGCGGGGGTTGCGTGGTGGTGGTCGACGAGGAGACCGCCGAGTCGCCGCAACGATTCCGCGAACTACTCGTACGCGAACGGGTCACGGTGATCGGTCAGACTCCGCCGGAGTTCTACCGCTTCACCGAGGCCGACCGCGTCGCGGACCCGGCGGATGACACGTCCGCCCTGCGGTATGTGGTGCTGGGCGGCGAAGCGCTCGACCTGCGCAGGCTGCGGCCCTGGTACGAGCGTCACGGCGCCTCCGGGGGCGGCGAAAGGGACGCGCCGTGGGTGGTGAGTATGTACGGCACCGCCGAAACCACCGTGCACGCCTCGTACCTGATCCTGGACGAACATCTGGTGGACAATCCGGCCAGTGTGATCGGGCGGGCGTTGCCGGGCCTGGACGCGCTTGTTCTCGACGACCGGTTACAGCCCGCACCGGTGGGCGTACCCGGCGAAATCTACGTGGCGGGCGCCCAACTGGCGCGTGGCTACCTGGACCGGCCCGGACTCACCGCGACACGATTCGTCGCCGACCCCTTCGGTGCCCCGGGGGCGCGGATGTACCGGTCCGGGGATTTCGGGCGGTGGGCAGGATTCGCCGGACGCGCCAACCTGGAATACACCGGTCGCCGGCAGTCGCGCGAGTGGGGGGACGGGCCCGAAACGGTCGATGCGGTATCCCCCGGACCTCCGGTGGAACGCGCGGCCTATGCGGAACCCGCGGACAGTACGGAAACTGTTGTCGCCGAAGTGTTCGCCGAGCTCCTCGACGACGACCGGGTCGGCGCGGACGACGATTTCTTCGCCCTCGGCGGTAACTCGCTGCTGGCGAGCCGGGCGGTGGCCCGTATCAACGAAGCGCTGGGCGCCGATCTCACCCTGCGCGCGGTGTTCGAAGCTCCCGTTGTCTCCGCGCTGGCCGCCCGGGTGGAACCCGGTGCCGGCCGGGCGATGCAGCGGCCGGCCCTGGATCGGGCCGAGCGGCCGGAGCGGATCCCGCTCGCGCCCAACCAGCACCGGATATGGCTGGGGGGCCGGGCGGACCCGGGCGCGCACAATATCGTGCTCGCCGTGGGACTCACCGGTGCGCTCGACACCTCGGCGCTGCGGTACGCGATCTCGGACCTACTGGAACGCCACGAACCGCTGCGCACCCGCTACCCGGCGGGCCCGGACGGGGTGCCGTATCAGGACATCCTGCCGGTGGCCCAGGTACTGCGCGGCGGCCTGGAAATCGCGGATACCGACGACCCATCCGGCAGTATTGCCGAATTACGCGCCACCGCTTTCGATATCACCACCGCGGCGCCCATTCGTGGACTGCTGCTCGCTACCGGCGCGGACCGGCATATCCTCGCACTGGTGGCACACCGGATCGCCGCGGACAGTGCGTCCCCGGCGCCGTTGCTGCGGGATCTGATGACCGCGTACCTGGCACGGGTGAGCGGGGAATCGCCGCGCTGGTCGCCGCTACCGGTGCAGTACAGCGATTACGCGATCTGGCAGTGCGCTCTGCTCGGTGCCGAGGACGACGAGAATTCCCTGACGGCACAGCAATTGGGATATTGGCGGCAGCAGTTGCGTGGGTCTGCCGGGAACAGCGGGCTGCCACCGGACCGGCCACGCCCGGAACGGATATCGCTACCCGATGCCGCAATCGATATCGCTATGCCCGCGCACGTGCACCGGTCGCTGGACGCGTTGGCCGAGGAACGCGGTGCCACCGTTCTCCTGATCGTGCATGCGGCAGTGACCGCACTGCTGCACCGGTCGACGGGTGCCGCTGATATCGCGGTCGGCCGCCGGATCACCGGCCGCGACGAACCGGCGCTGGCCGATCTGGTCGGCCGGTTCGCGAATACGGTTACCGTGCGAACGCGAGTACGGGCCACACAGACCTTCACCGAACTCCTGGACCGCACCCGGGAAACGAATCTGGCCGCCACCGCCAACGCCGATACTCCTTTCGAACAGGTCGTCGACGCTGCAACATCCGCACGTGAGCCGCTGTTCGGTGTGTTGTTGTCGCAACTCGACAAACCGGCCGTCGTGAATCTGCCGGGACTGGCGGTTCGCGAACTGGATCACGGGATATCGGACGCGCAGGTCGATCTGCGAATAGATATCGACCCGTGCCGCGAGCGAGACGGCGCTCCCGGCGAGCTCCGGATGGCGCTGGCGTACCGCACCGACCTCTTCGACGAGGAGACGGTGCTCTCGTTCGGCGACCGGTTGGCCCGGATCCTCACCGCGGTCGCCGCGGAGCCACGGTTGCGGGTCGGGGAGATCGATATCATCGGTGACTCCGAACCGGAGCATGCTGCCGAACCCCTCGATGCTGCGGACGTGGCGCTCGGCTCCGAATCAGTGGTTCCGGCGGATATGCGGGGCGCTGGGTCCGGTGTCCCGGCGGTGGCGGCGGGGGTGCCGGGAACTGAGTCCGGTGGTGGGGCAGTAGTTTCGGTGGGCATGGATGGCACGTCCGGTGGTGGGCCGGATGTTCCGGCGGGTATGACCGGGATAGCCCCGGCCGAAACGGGCATTGCCGCGGATAAGGGAGTCATCCGGCCTGCCGAACGGGCCGACCCGGTGGGCGCGACCGGTCCCGCTGCGGCGGGACTCGTTGCCGAGGCGGGTTCTGTGGGAGGCGCATCGGTCGCCGACACCGATGTTGCCGAGAGAACGGGCGATACGGCGCCTGCTGATCAGGCCGGCCCGGTGGATACGGTCCGCCGTGCCGCTGCTCCGGGGTGGGGTGTCCCGGCGGGTTCGCCCGGGACAGTGCCTGCCCCGGCGGTATTCGGACCGCCGGATGCGGTGGGGATCGAATACGCCGGCGGACCGGCGGTTTCGACAGCTACCGCGGGAATAGCGCTTGCGCGGACCCTCACGGTCTCCGTGGAGGACGATCCGGACGGACCGGCAGTGATCCGCGGCGACGAGGTGATGACCTACCAGGAACTGGATACCCGTTCGTCTCGGTTGGCGCGGGTTCTGATCGCTCGCGGCTGCGGGCCGGGGACCGGGGTGGTGACCGCACTGGAGCGCGGTATGGATTCGGTGGTGGCCACCTGGGCGGTACTCAAAGCCGGTGCGGCCCTGGTGCCGGCCGACGCCGTGCAGGTGGCGGTGACCGCCGGTCTGGTGGTGGAGTTCGCTCTGGCGGTGACCGCCGCGCCGCGGACGCCGGAGGCGGAGTGGCTGATACTGGACGATCCGGCAATACAGGCCGAAATGGGCCGGCAGTCCTCACGGCCGGTCACCCACGCGCACCGGGTCCGGCCGCTGCGCGGCGGCGATCTCGCGGTGGTGGACGCCACCGGCCGGCGGGTGACCTACGACCGGTTGGCGGCCGCGGTGGCGCGGGTACACGCCGCCACCGAGCTGACCTACGAGGCCAGGACATACGGTTACGGCCGTGGCGACGGTCCGGCGGCGGTGACGGAGTTCGTGGCGGCCGGGGCCGCGGGGGCCTCGGTGGTGCTGCCCCCCGGCGACGGCCGGAAGGTGACTACCGCCGAGGAATGGATCACCCATCTGTGGTCCGACAACGAGGGGCTCGGGTTCCTCCGTCCCGGGGCACTACCCGATCTCATGGCGCTGATCCTGGCGGAGGGCGGTCCGCCCGGTCCGGCCTGGCACGAGGTCGCCTGGGTGCTGGACCTGCCTGCTCTGATCGGCTGACGGCCGGTCGGTCCGGATACGGTCACCGGATGGTCGAACAGTGACCGGGGCGGTAACCTGCCGGGTGCCATACCGGGGACCGGCGGGTTGTGGCAGGCTGCCACCATGCCGCGGCCACGGTCGGCGCGGCGGTGAAGTGCGATAGGCAGGCGAGGCGGATAGATGGATGCGGTAGTCGGTCAGCGGGATGACCTCCTCCGGAGCGCAGCATGACGCGGCCGGTCCGGACCAGGCCGCAGCGAACCCGGCGGCCCCGCGTGACCACTCTGCCGCAACTGATCGCCAATGCCGTCGAAACGAATCCCGATGGTGTTGCCCTCGTTCTCGCCGACGGTACCGGGCCCTTGGAACAGGTCGGTTACGCCGATCTGGACGCCTGGTCCAGCCGGTTGGCGCGGGCGCTGATAGCCCGCGGTATCGGCCCGGAGGACCTGGTCGCCGTGGCCATACCGCGTTCGCTGGACGCGGTTCTCGCCGTATGGGCCGTGGCCAAGACCGGTGCCGGGTTCGTCCCGATCGACCCGGCCTATCCACCGGGCTGGGTCGCGCACCTACTCGTCGACGCCGGCGCCCTCTACGGCCTGGCGGTGTCCTGGGTGCGCAACGAACTGCCGGAAGAAATCGAATGGTTGCAGGTCGACACCGTCGATACGGCTCGTTCGCTGGAGCAGTTCTCCGCCGACGCGGTCACCTACGCCGACCGGGTCCGCCCGTTGCGGGCCGAACATCCCGCCTACGTCACCTATGTCGCCGACGCCGAGACATTGCCGGACGGGGTCGTGGTGACCCAGGCCGGGCTGTCCGGTCTCTGCAGCGAACAGCAAGGCCGCTACCGGGTCGAACCCGATGACCGCACCCTGAACTTCGCGCCGCTGCCCTCGGATTCGTCGGTACTGGAACTGCTGCTGGCGCTGGGCGGCGCGGCGACCATGGTCGTGGTGTCCCCGCTGGTCTCGCGGGCCGACGAACTGGCCGCACTGCTGCGGCGCACCGGCGTCACCCATGCCTACCTGCCCGCGGACGCGCTCGAACTGATCGACCCCGCCGGATTGGACGAACTGGGTGTGGTGATCGCCGGCCGGCGGCCGTGCCCCCCCGAGACGGTGCAGCGCTGGGCGATTCCGGTGACCGGCGGTTCGTCCCGGGTTCTCTACCAGGGGTACGGCCCGGCCGAAGTCACCGTCATGACCAATATCAGCTCACCGCTGGTTCCGGGTGGCCCGCTCACTCTCGGCGCACCGATCCGTGGGGTGACGGCGCATATTCTGGACGAACAACTCGCCGCGGTTCCCGACGGTGCGGTGGGTGAGTTGTACCTGGGTGGTCTGCAATTGGCGCGCGGTTACCATCGCCGGCCCGGCCGGACCGCGCAACTGCTGGTCGCCGACCCGGTCGCCGCGGACGGCTCCCGCCTCTACCGCACCGGTGACCTGGTGCGGCGCGGGTCCGGTGGTGCCATGGAGTATGTGGGGCGGGTCGAGTTACCGGCTCTCGAAGGTCCCGCCGTGGTACCGCGGCCGAGTCGCGGCGAAACGGCCGTACCCGCGGCGGACGAGTCCCCGGCGCCGGAGACTCCGGCCGTATCCGGCCGGTGGCCCGCCGATGAACTACCCGATTACGAGCAGAGCCTGCCGATTCGGGACCCGGCGGAGCCGGGCCGGCCGGTTCGTGACGCCGATCCGACGACGAGCGGATTCGGGACCTCCGGACCGGATTCCGCTCCCGGCATCTCCGCACCGCGTGGACCGGACCCCGCGAGCGGTTCGCCGGAGCCGGTATCGCGCAGCCACGGGTTCGCCGGTCACCCCGACCGGCTTTCCCCGGACTCGTTACCGGAGCAGGGCAGCCGGCTGGCTTCCGAACAGCGGGATATGGAACTGACGGGCCGTGGCTACCTCGAGATGCCCGACCGTCAGCAATCCCTTGCGGGCCGCGGGCCCCGTGGCGCTGCGGAAGCGTTCGAACCGGCAGTGGCCGATTCGCCCGGACCCGGTCTGTACGGCGCACCGGAAACAGCAGGACACGGTGCGGCCGAACGGGCAGAGGGGGAGTCTGCGGATTCGGCGTTGTCCCGGCCGGGATTCGCCGCGGCCCCCGAGCAGCACCGGTTCCAGGATTCGGCCGACGACTGGTTGCGTAGCGGCCAACAGCTTCCCGGACCCGTGGGTGGCCCCGGGGATCCCGCGAATCAGTTCCCGGCCGCCGCGGACCTGTTGCCGGGCGCCGCCCTGCGGCCTACCGGCTCCCCGGCCGCGGGGCCGGGCCCGGCGGATCTACTGTCCGGCGCCTCGACCCGGCCGGGCACCACCGACGCGCTACCGTCCCGGGGCGGCTCCGCGCCGATCCCCAGTGACGCCACTGCCTTCTACGAACACCCACTGTCCACCGGGCGGGAGCCGGATCGCGTGGCCGAACGCGATGCCACGGCGCCCGGCCCCGCACAGCCGCTGTCCAATCGGCCGGACTGGGCAGTACCTCCCGCCTGGTCGGCGGAGCAGGAACTGCCGAACCGCTCCGATGGCGGGCCGGGCATTTCCGCCGACCCGGACGGGGCCCGGCCGGCCGGGCCGCCGGACCCGGTGGAACGTCCTGCGACCATTCCGCTCTCACCCGGACAGTTGCAGTTGTGGGAACGTAACCAGAGGGCGCCCGGTACCGCCGTCGAAACGATCACCGCGGCAATGCGGCTGACCGGGACCCTGGACGCCGCGGCCATGCAGGCCGCGGTCGCCGATGTGGTCGACCGGCACGAAACCCTGCGCACCGTCTACCCGGCGAGCGGCGCGGCACCGCAACAGGTGGTGCTGCCCCGCGAACAGTCCGTGCCCGAAGTGGTCGCCGAACCGGTGCCCGCCGCAGACCTGGGCGAATGGCTGCACGCGTTATCGCAGACCGATTTCGACGCCGCCGCCGCCGACCAGGTCCCGGTACGGTTCGCCCTGGCCGAGCTGGGTCCGCGCGAACATGTGGTCGCGGTCGTGGTCCACCGGATCCTCGCCGACGAGGTCTCGGCCGGGTTACTGCTCCGAGACCTGCTGCGGGCATTCCTGGGCCGCCGCAACCGGTCGCGGCCGCTATGGCAGCCGCTGTCGATCCAGTACCTCGACTATTTCCTCGGCCGCCGGGCCGAACTCGGCGATATCGCGGACCCGGAATCACTCGCCGCCCGGCGCCTCGCGTACTGGCGCGAGTACCTGGCCGAACTGCCCCCACGGCTCGAGTTCCCGGCTGATACCCCTGCCGCCACCGGCGAAGGTGTGCACGCCTTCGATATCGGTACCCGCACCCATCGCCGGATCGCCGAAATTGCCCAGCGGGCCGGCACCTCCGAATTCATCGTGCTGCGGGCGGCCTTCGCGGTGCTGCTGGCCCGGTCGGCGGCGGTCGCCGATATCGTATTGGGCAGTTCCGTACGCGGAAGTGACGAACGCGAACTCGACGACTCGATCGGACCCTACGCCAACACCGTCGTCCTGCGCACCCGTATCGATCCGGCCGAATCCTTTCTCGACCTGGTGCAACGCGTCGCGGAATCCGATCGCCGCGCCTTCGCCAACGCGGACCTGCCGTTCGAACTGCTCACCGAGGCACTCGGTATCGACGGCTCCCTGTTCGATGTGGCGATCGCACTGCGGCACAACGATATCCCGCGGCTGGAAATGCCGAGCCTGACCACCGAACCGGTCGAGGTTCCCGCCGCACCGGTCGGGGCGGCGTTACGCCTGGTCATCGATCCGCACCGCGCGCCCGACGGTTCCCCGGACGGAATCGCCGCCGCGTTCCGCTTCGCGGCGGACCGGATCGGGCGCACCTCCGTCGCCGAGATCGCCCGGCGATTCCAGCGGGTGCTCACCGTCGCCGGCGGTGACCCGGACGGCCCGGTCGGCGATATCGACCTACTCTCGCGTGCCGACCTGGACCGACTGCTGGTGGTGTGGAACGACACCCGCTACCCGGTGGCGTCCGAACTGCTGCTCGACGGCTACCGCCGAACCGTCGCCATCCGGCCCGATACGGTGGCCGTGGCCGATTCGGAAACCGAACTGAGCTACCAGGAATTCGACGCCCGGGTCAATCGTCTGGCACGCCGATTGATCGACGCGGGGGTAGGCGCGGAAACTGTGGTGGGTATCGCCACCCGGTGCACTCCCGATCTCGTGGTCGCGATCTATGCCGTGCTCACCGCGGGCGGCGCCTACCTGCCGCTGGACCCGCGGGACCCGGCGCACTGGACCGCTCAGGTCCTCGATACCGCCGTACCGGCCATGGTCGTGGCCGACCGCGCAAGCGAATCCCGGGCCGCCGAAGCCGTGCGCGCGAGCCGGCAGTCCGCACCGGTCCTCCTGGTCGATTCGGACGAGCTCGGCCGGTACTCCGCCGAGCCCGTACATTCCGCGGAACTGGCCCGCCCGGCACGGCCCGGTAACGCGGCCTGCGTGATGTGTGCATCGGCCGCCGTGGACGGACCCGAACTGGCGATCCTCTCGCATACCGCCCTCAACAACCAGATCACGCTGATGCTCGCCCAGACGCCGCTGGGCTTCACCGATGTCTACCTGCAGCGCAATTCGGCCACCGCCGCCACCTCCCTCTGGGGTTTCTTCCTGCCGCTGCGCGCCGGTGCCGAACTGGTATTGACCGGGCCCGCGGATACCCGGCAGATCGCCGAGGCCGTTACCGACCACGGGGTGACCGTCACCGATTTCGGGCCGGCCGAACTCGCCGAATTCGCCGAACTGGTCGATCCCGATCGCGTGAGCAGCCTGCGCGAGATCTTCGTGACCGGCGAACCGCTGTCGCCGGAGATCGTCTCCGCGCTGCGCACCCGCTGCGGCGCTCAGGTACACAACCTGTACGGGACCTGCGAAACCGCGGTATCGGCCACCGCCTGGCCGGCCGCCGGATCGGCCGAACAGTCGGTCCCGATCGGCCTGCCGCAGTGGAACACCCGGGTCTATGTCCTGGACTCCCGCCTGCGCCCGGTCCCGCCGGGCGTGCCCGGCGAACTGTATCTCGCGGGTGACCAGCTGGCCCGCGGATACGCCGGCCGGATGGCGCTCACCGCGGATCGTTTCGTGGCCAACCCCTTCGGATACGGCCAGCGCATGTACCGCACCGGCGATCTGGTGCTGTGGCGCGATGCCACCCACACCACACCGCAGCGTCTGGACCTGCTCGGCCGCACCGACCACCAGGTCCGGTTCCGCGGCCACCGCCTCCGGCCACAGATGATCGCGGCAGCCCTGCGCACGCTGCCCGGGATCGCCGATGCCGCGATCCTGGCGCGTACCGTCGCCGCGGGTAACGACCCGACCGCTCCGGGCGGCCGCTTGGCCGTCTATGTGGTGCCCGAACCCGGTGCCGATCCGGACCTCGACCGGGTCCGAGCCGGGCTCGCCCGGCTGTTGCCGGCTGCCCTCCTGCCGGTGGCGTACCAGACCGTCGAACGGATTCCGTGGAACTCCGCGGGCGAACCCGACCGCGACCGGCTGCCGGACCCCGACGAGATTGCGGCGCTCACCACCCCACTCGAGCCGGGCCCGCCGGAATCCGTCGCGCAGTTGCAGGGCCGTGGCGGAGAACCCGGAGCCGCGCCGGCCTCGGCAGCCGGCGCTTACGGGCTCGGCGATGCGCATACCGCGCACACAGACCTGCCCGGCCGCGCGGATACCCGGACCACTGCGGCGGGGGTCGTACGCGATGCCGGTGCCGCAGACACGGCCGGTGGTGCCGATGCGGAAACCGCGAACGCAGACCTGCCCGGTCGCGCCGGTTCCCGAGCCACGGGCACGGCCGGCCGTGCCGGTGGCGTACCTGCGGATGCCGCGGACGTCGTTGGCGAGGCCGTTGGCACAGGCGTGGCGGACACGGCCGGTGGTGGGCCGGCGGACGCCGATATCGCCGCCGCTGCCGGTCTCGGGTCCGCGGCTGCGGACGTGGCCGACGATTCCGCGGGCGGCCTCGCGGACGCGGAGGCAGACAGCCGCACCCGGGGCGAAACCGCGGATGAGGCACATACCGCCGGCGCAACCGCGGCTGCCGGTGCTGCCGGGGCCGGGTCGGCCGGTCGCCCGGGTACCGGGACCGGCGGCGGCGCCGACACGGCGACGGCCGCCGGTGTGGCAACCCGGCCGGGGGACAGTGCTGTCGTCGATACCGGTGCCTCGGAGCTCGCGGGTGCCGATATGCGCTCCGGAGCCGGCGTAGTCGACGGCGCGCGGGACGCCGAGCGCGATACCGCCGCGACCGATACGGGTACCACCCGGAAGCCGGGGCAGGCTGCGGCAGTTTCCGAACCGCAGCGTGTACCGGCCGGCGAGGGTGAGAGTTCCGGTGGTTCCGAGGTTTACGGCGAACTGCCTGCGACCCCCACCGTGATCCGTCTCCTCGACAATCCACTGCCGGGGGTCGAAGTCCGGTCGATCGTGCTGGATCTGCCCGCGGACCGGCCGCTCGATCACACCGAAGCAGTCGTTCGTGCACTGGTCACTCGCCATCCGCTGCTGTCGGCCCGGCTCGACACCAGCGATCGGTCACCCACCCTGTGGATTCCGCCGCGGGACCAGCGTGGCGACCGGCAGCATTGGTGGCTCGATTCCGGATCGGGCGAGAACACGGTGGCGACCGACGATGTGGTGCAGGCAGCCGCGGATGCCCTCGATCCGGCGACCGGTCGCAATATCCATTTCGTGGTCACCGGCGTCGAATCTGCGCGTCGGCTGGTGATCGTGGCGAACGGTCTCGTGGTCGACGATCGGTCCTGGCGCGTGATCGTCGATGAACTGATCGCCGGTGATACCGCGCCGGCGGCGTCGGAATCGCGGCTGCCGCAGCTCGTACAGGCCCTCGATCAGCGCGCCCGGTCCATCGATCTCCTCGACGAGGCCGGTTGGTGGCGCCGGAATCTGGCGGGTGCCCGTACCGCGGCGCCGCTGGGTACCGTCGATCTGCGGGCTCGGCGCCGGGTATCGCTGGCCATCACCGCCGAAGGCACCGCCGCGGTGACCGCCGCGGCCGACGCCTATCAGGCCACCGTGCCCGAGGTACTGCTGACCGCGGTCGCGATCGCATTGCGCACCGGTGAACAGGGCGCAGTCGTCCGGGCGCTGGGCTCACTGGTGCGCTACGACGCCGATGCCCGCTCGCTGATGAGCCGCAGTGACGACCTGGTCGGCGGATTCGCCACCGAGTTCCCGTTGTCGGTGCAAGTGGCCGATATCGATACCGCCGATGCTCTGGTGGGGGGCCCCGCCGCAGGAGCCGCGCTCGCCCATATCCGCGATCTCGTCCGCTCGGTCCCGGGCGGCGGCGCCGGGTACGCGCTGCTGCGCTATCTGAGCGCGGAGACCTCCGCCGAATTCGCCGCCGCCGATTCGGGGCGGTTCACGTTGCGCTACCGCGACCTGCGGCCCGCCCGCGTGCACACCGACGGCCCGGCCGACGGGGTCCCGCTGGTCTTGACGGTCGACGTCACCGACGACGGCCTGCTGTGCCGATTCGACTACGCCACCGAGGTTTTCCTCGGCGAAGATGTCAAAACCTTTGCCGAGCACTGGGTTCGCGCTTTGGGGGGACTGGCCGAGCACGGCCTCCGTCCGGCCCCGGTGCCACAGACACCTACCGCGCCGGACCACTATGCGCCGTCGGCAGCTGTTTCGGGCCCACCGACCGGGCCGGACTCGTACGCGCCGCAACCAGCCGACGCGAGTGCACCATCGGATCGGCAACCGCCGACCGCCCCCGAATCACCCGCCGAGGGCCACTCCGGCGACCGAGCGTGGCGCCACGGCGGGCCCGGGCAAGAACCTGCGGACCGGGAATCCCACCCGGAGCACGATCCGCCGGTGCCGGTGCCGGTGCCGGTGCCGGTCCCGGACGCGGAGGTCACTTCCCTGCTGCGCCCGGTCACCGACCCACCGCATCCCCCCGTCGGCTCCGGCATGCCGCAGCGCCGGCGACGGGTCGGTGACCCGGCTTCGGACGCACCCGACCCCGCCGAAGAGGGCCTCCCACAGCGGCAGACCGCGGATCTCGATGATCGCGCCGGAACCGCAGCCGGTCTGAACCCGAGCGGCCTGCCGCAGCGCCGCCCGCGGTCGCAGGATGGTCCGACCCCACCGGATTCGTCCACTGAGCCAGGCCTGCCGCAGCGCGCACGTCGGACAGGCGACCAGGTCGCGGGAACAGAAGACCGGCGGTACGAAGCATCCCCGTCCGGTGCGATCGACCGGCCGCTGGACGGCGAGGAGCCGGGAGAAGCCGCGGACCGGGCCGGTCGAGTATCCCGGCTGAGCTCGAATGGCCTGCCGCAGCGCCGCCCGCAGATCGCTGATCAGGACGCTGGAACAGAGAACCGGCGTCCGGAGGTATCGCTGTCCGGGCCCGCCGATTCGTCTACGAACGGCGAGGAATCAGAAGACTTCGCGGCCCCACGTGGAATGGCCGCCGGGCCGGGCCAGAGCGGTCTGCCCCAGCGACGCCCACTCTCGCGAGATGATTCGCTTTCGCCCGCCGGCCCGGCCCTTCCACAGCGCCGCCCCGATACCGGTGGTCCGGCCGTGGCATCCGGAAATGAACACCCGGACGCACCGACATCCGGCCCTGGCGTTTCGTCGCGACCCGCCGAGGAACCGTCGGCCCTGTCACCTGCCTCGGGCCTGCCGCAGGGTCAACCGCGGTTGCACGATGGCCCGCTGCTCCCGGGGTCGCCGTCTTCATCGGAACTGCCACAGCGCGGTCGGCAGTCCGCCGACCGGTCGGCAGGTGGCGCACCCACACCCGGAACCGGTGGTTTGCCGCAGCGACAGTCGCGGTCCGAAGACGGCTCGCCCTCGTCCGAGCCGCCGACCGGCTCCGGCCTGCCGCAACGGTCGCAGAACGGCTCGCTCTCGTCCGAGCCGGCGGCGGGTCCGGGCTCACCGCAACGGCAGCCCGATGGGGCGGACAGCTCGCTTCCGTCGGAGCCCGCATCCGGTCCGGCACTGCCGCAGCGGCACCACCCGGCCGGTGAGCAACTCGCGGAGACCGGGGCACAGCATCCGGAATCACCGCTCGCCGGACTTGTCGATGCGCCGCGGGTGAGTGCGGACTCCGGAAGCCCGCATGACGAGGCTGCCGATACGGGTTCGAACGGACTGCCGCAGCGCCGGCCGACACTGCAGGGGGGCCCGGGTTCGTCGGAGCAGCCGGTGTCGCTGCGTTCTAGGGGCCTTCCGCAGCGGCGGCGGCAACCGGCCGATCACGGCGTCGATGAGGCCTCTGCCCAGGACCGGCCGACTACCGGGTCCGATTCACGAGAGGCCGCGCCCGGCGCCGGGCCGGTTTCGCTGCCGCAGCGACGCCCTGTTCAGGTCGAAGAGCCGGCGTATTCGGCGCCGACCGCCGGACCATCGCTGCTCCCACCGCGGCGGCCCGAATCCGGCGGGCGGTCCGTATCCGAAGCCGCGGCGCCACTACCGCAGCGCCGGCCGGAACTCGCCGCAGTGGCGGACGAACCTGCGGAGGGAAGCCTGGAGTTGCCGCCCGGGGGCGAGTCCACGGCCGATCCGGAGCCGACAACCTTCCTGCGGCCGGTCACCGATGTGGAGACCACCGCGTACCTGTCGCCGATCCGCGATCTCGACCACGGCGACGACGAGAACACCCTGCTGTCGCTGTTCGACGCACAGGTGGCGCGCACACCTGCCGACCCGGCGGTCCGGCAGGGGGCACGGTTGCTCAGCTATGTCGAACTGGAGCGTAAATCGCGGGCTCTGTCGGTGGAGCTGATCCGGTTCGGTGTCGGAGCCCAGACCCCGGTCGCGGTCGCCATGCGACCCGGAATCGACCTGGTGGTCGCGGTCTGCGCGGTGCTGCGGGCCGGCGGTGCCTTTGTACCGGTGGATCCGGGCGGTTCCGCCGAGGACCTCGACGGGGTGCTGGCATCGGCGGAGCCGATCTGCGTGCTGAGCATTTCCGACGACGGCGTCAGCACGGGGACCGGTATCCCGGTCGTCGCGATCGACCTGCTCTACCTGGATCTGCCGACCGATCCGGCCGCCGACCCGTTGGTTGCCGCCGACGATATCGCCGATATCCGCTATCGGCCGGATATGTCGGCGGGCGTCGCGGGTACGCACCGGCAGATGGTCGAACGGTTGCGCCGCGCGCAGCGCAGCCATCCGTACGATTCGGCGGATCTGGTGTTGCACGCGGCGCCCACAGTCGGCGACATCACACTCTGGGAGTTGTTCCGGCCGCTGCACAGTGGCGCGCAGATCTTGATGCCCGACCATCCGGGCCGGGCTGCGGACCTGTCGCGGTCGATCGCCGCCCACAAGGTGACGGTCGTGCATGTCGTCCCGGCGCTGCTGGACCGGTTCCTCGATTCGGTGACCGACGGTGGTGGCCGGGCCGCGCATCCGAGCCTGCGGCGTCTCGTCGTGGACGGTGCCGCGCTCCCGTCGGGCGGGGTGGAACGGTTCATGAATCTGCTGCCGGGCGCGGAGTTGGTCATCTGGTACGGGCACGACGAGACGGGTGTGATCACCGTCGGGTCGGTCGGTGGGCGGCCGGTCACCAACGACCGGGTGTATCTGCTGGACGAGCAACTGCGACCGGTGCCGCCGGGCACCGCCGGAGAGATGTACATCGGCGGGCCGCAGCTGGCGCGTGGTTTCTACGATGCTCCGGGCGCCACCGCCGTCCATTTCGTCGCCGCCGCGGGCGGCGGCCGGTTGTACCGCACGGGCGATATCGTGCGGCGGCGCGAGGGTGTGCTGGAATACCTGGGTCGCGCGCAGCGATTCGGCGGGTCGTTGCCGGTCGGTTCGCGGCGCGGCAGGCATGATTAGCGCGGTCGATGCTGTTTCGGTTTGTCGCGGCGGGGACGCATCGGTGTCCGGAGGCGATACGTCCCCGTGGCGCGCTGGTGCCCGATGGGTACGGAAGGATCCCGCCGTACTGAATCGGCACAGCATGCGCGACCGAACCGAGATATCGGGACAACGCTACGGTAACGATATGTCCACACCGTACGACTACACATGCGGAAACTCCGGGGCGGCCGAGTCGTGCCCGGTTACTGTGAGGCGTTCGGGTCCAGGAGCCGGCGGGTGCCGGTGTGTGGAAAGAGCCCGATGAACATTCGAGACGAAGCGAAGGTGCGAAATTGATACGTCGACTCAGCCGGCGTGGCGGAAGACGCGCCGCGGCGATGGTCGCGGCCACAGCGGTGTTCGCGGGAGTGATGACGGGGCTCGGTGGCGGTACTGCGGCGGCGGCCGACCCGATCATCGAGTCCAAGACGCTGCTTGCCGACCCCACCTCGCCCAACGGGTCGCGGATCGTCAAGGCGGAGTACAAGGACGATCGCAACCTGCGCCTGTACGTGCACTCCACGGCTATGGACAAGGAGATCGTCGTCGATGTCCAGCGTCCGGCCGACGCCTCGGTACCCCGGCCCACGCTGTATCTGCTGAACGGTGCGGGCGGCGGCGAGGATTCCGCGTCGTGGCAGGCACAGACCAATACGCTCGAATTCCTGTCCGACAAGAATGTGAACGTCGTCCAGCCGATCGGTGGTAGCTGGACCTACTACACCGACTGGATCTCCGATGATCCGGCGCTCGGTCGCAACAAGTGGAAGACCTTCTTCACCGAGGAACTTCCGCCGCTGGTCGACGGCGCGCTCGGCACCAACGGCGTGAACGCCCTCGCCGGTCTGTCGACCTCCGCCACCACCGTGCTGGCCCTGCCGATCGGGAACCCCGGTCTGTACAAGGCGGCCGCTTCCTACAGTGGTTGCGCGCAGACCAGCGATCCGGTGGGTTCGGAATTCGTGAAGCTCACCGTCGAGACATGGGGCGGCGGCGACACCATGAACATGTGGGGTCCGCAGGGTTCCGAGGCCTGGGTCGCGAACGATCCGTATGTCCACGCCGAGGCGCTGCGCGGTATGGAACTCTACGTATCCACCGGTAACGGCCTGCCCGGCCGCTGGGACACGCTGAACGGCCCGCATACGCTGCCGGGGTCCTACGGCCTGGCCAACCAGCTCATCGTCGGCGGTGTGATCGAGGCGGGTACGAACTTCTGCACCCACAATCTGAAGGGCCGGCTGGATTCGCTGGGTATCCCCGCGACCTTCAACTTCCGTGATTCGGGCACCCACTCGTGGGGTTACTGGGAAGACGAGTTCCGGGCTTCCTGGCCGGTGCTCGCCCGCGGTCTCGGCGTCTGATCTCGCCTTGCGGATAAGGGAAATCGAATAATGGGGCCCGGTCGATGACCGGGCCCCATTATTTGTATAGGCAGTCCATTATCCGCGGTCGCGGGAAGCCGTCTCCCGCTGATCCGCGGCCGCTCAGTTGTTGGGCGGTCTCGGATATGGAACGGCTCAGAGCATGACAACGGCCCGGTCGCGTGACCGGGCCGTTGTCGTCGAGTACGACTGATCTACTCCGCGAAGACCGCTTTGCGCTTGCCCAGCATGGCGGCTGCACCTTCGAAGAAATCGGGCGATTGGAGTAGTTCCACCTGCCCGGCTTTTTCGTCGGCGAGCGCGGTGTCCAGCGCGGCCAGGGTGGCGCGATTGAGTGCCTTCTTGGTGAGTTCCAGCGCCCGGCGCGGGCCGTGGCCGATCTTCTCGGCGGCGGCCTCGACGGCGGCGTCGAGTTCCTCGGTGGTCGCCAGGACATCGGTGAACAACCCCTCGGCGTGGGCGGCAGGAGCGGGCAGGCGCTCGCCGAGCAATGCCAGGCGGGCCGCCAGTGGACGTCCTGCGGCCGCGGCGACCAGGGCTGCGGCACCACCGTCGGGCATCAGGCCGATATTGATGAAGGCCAGCAGTAGGTAGGAGTCGGCTTCGGCGTAGACCAGGTCGGCGGCCAGCGCGATACCGACACCGACGCCGGCGGCCGCGCCGCGGATCCGGGAGATCACGGGGACCGGCATATCGACAATGGCGCGGACCAGTCGGTTCGCGGCATCCATCACCATGTCCGGGGTGATGCCGCGGGCACCTTCTTCGGCACTGGAGGCCAGATCGGCGCCGGTGCAGAAATCGCCACCCTCACCGGTGAGCACGACGACCCGGACCGACTTGTCCTCGGCCGCGGCGAGGAAGGTATCACCGAGCGCGACCAGGCCGGCGTAGTCGAGGGCGTTCTTGCGTTTGGGTTTGGTGAGCGTCACCCGCAATACCCGGCCGTCGTGCACCGCGGAGAAACCCGCCGGCTGTGTGGTGGGGGAATCTGTGTTGACCATATGTGCTCCATCAGGTGCTGTCCGGTGCCGACCGGCTCGCGAATACCGGTTAACATTGCGAATTGTGGTTAACTTAGGTTGACTTGTCGGGCGCTGTCAACACCGGCGGCGCCGAGGCGAACGGAGAATGCATGGTCGCGGAGAGCAGCCGGGTGGATCCGGTGCGCATTCGTCCGGCCGACCGTGGCAACGGCCAGGGCGGGCGCCGGCGTCCCAAGGACCGCAAGGTGCAGATCATGCGCGCGGCGGCCCGCGCCTTCAGCGAGCGCGGCTACTATCCGGTCGGCGTGGACGAGATCGCGGCCGAGGTGGGGATCTCCGGTCCGGCGCTGTACCGCCATTTCGCCAACAAATACGCGCTGCTGGTGGCCGCGGCAGAAGAAGGCGCCCGGCAACTCCTGGACGCCGCACGCGGCGCGGACGAGCCCGGCGCGACCCCGGAGCAGCATCTGGACGCCCTGATCCGCGCCGTGGCCGAACACACCATCGAGATCCGCCGCGAGGCCGGCCTGTACCGCTGGGAGGGTCGCTACCTGGAGCAGCCCGACCGCGCCCGGATCCGCACCCTCTACAACGACATCAACCGGACCTTCGCCGGGCCTATCGAGAGGTTGCGGCCGGACGCGCCGCCGGAGGACGTCGCGCTGCTGGCGGCCGCGGTGCTCAGTGTGATCGGCAGTATCTCGGCGCATCGCACCGCCCTGTCCAGCGCCAAACTCCTGCCACTGCTGTGCGATATGGCGTGGGCGATCGTAGGTACCGAACTCCCGCCCGCGCCCGGCCCCGGTGAGGCGGATCCGCAGCCGCGCGGTCTGCCGGTGACCTCCAAACGGGAACAGTTGCTCACCGAGGCGATCCGTATATTCGGCCGCCGTGGCTATCACGAGGCCAGTATCGAGGAGATCGGGGCCGCCGTCGGTATCAATGCCTCCAGCGTCTACCGGTACTTCAGCAGTAAATCCGATCTGCTGGCCGCGGCGTTCCACCGCACCGGTGACCGGCTGGCGTTCGCGATCACCGAAGCGCTGGCGGAGGCCAGTGGCCGCGCGGATGCGGTGAACAAGATCGCCGACCGGTATGTGCGGCTCAGTTTCGCCATGCCGGAGATCATGCCGGTGTACTACGCGGAATTCCCGAATCTGCCACAGGCCGAGCAGCACAAGTTGCGAGCGATCCAGCGGCAGAACGTGCACGAATGGGCGAACCTGCTCGACGACGACGCCACCGAGGCGCGCTTCCGGGTGCATTCGGCGATCGGCCAGGTGATCGATGTGGGCCGGTTGATCCGCTTCGATTCCCGCCCGCAGCAGATGGCCAGATTGCACGCCCTGATGATGGCCACGCTGCTCGGATCCGCCAACCGCTGAACCGCTCGGCCGGAATGCCGTGGCACTCGTTTCGACGTTGCGCTGGTCGGCGGGCGAGAGCGCCAGCACCACGCCCGCGAACCACGCGCTGATCCGCTCGATCACCGACGGACCGGATATCGGCCCGGCCGGGTTCGTGCGTGACTGCGCCGGCCGAACGTGCTCGCCGGTCCCTGCTACCCGTGCCGGAACCGGAAGACGGTGCGCGCGAATCGCAGTCGCCGGGCGTTGCGGTAGAAGCCGGACAGTCCCAGCGCTTCCCCGTAGCGGTTCCGGGCGATGGACAACGTCCGGCTGAATTCGCGCAGGCCCAGATCACCATGGCTGTGGCCTTGCCCGTACTCGCCCACACCGCCGAACGGTAGCGCCGGGATACTCGCGTAGGTGGTGGCGGTATTGACCGTGACCACGCCCGCCCGCAGGCGTTCGGCATAGATTTCGACCTCGGCGATATCGCGGGTGAACACCGAGACCGCGATACCGCGACCGGCATCGTTGATACGGGTGACGGCATCGTCGAGGTCGCGCACCTTGTTCACGATGAGGACCGGGCCGATGCCTTCCTCGGTGATGGCGATGCTCTCCTCCGGGACATCGGCCAGAACGATGGGTTCGACATAGGGCTCACGTATCGAATCCAGGCCGCCGACAACCGCTCGGCCGCCCCGGGCCAGGGCATCGCGGACCTGTTTGCGCACCACCTCGGTCTGCGATTCCAGGATCATCGGGCCGTAGGACGATCGGCGGTCGGCGCCCGGGCGCAGCGCGCGCGCCCGGTCCACGACCAGATCGAGGAACTGGTCGTATATCGACGCCGCGACATAGGCACGCTGGACGCCCGTAGCGTTCTGGCCCGCATTGGCCATGGCGCCGAATACGGCCGCCTCGGCGGCATCATCGATTTTCGCATCGACGTGCACGATCATCGCGCCCTTGCCGGAGTTCTCCACCACGACCGGGGTCATGGTCTGCGCGCACAGCGAGATCACCTCCCGGCCCGGTGCCTCGGGGCCCGCGTACGCGATCTTGTCGACACCGGCGCGGCACAGCGCGGCGGCGGTGGAATCGTCACCGGAGACCGCCGACAGCACCGGTTTGCCCGGCGCGACCTCCCGCCAGGTCGATGCCAGCCACAAACCGGTACCGCTGGTGAGTTCGTGGGGTTTGAAAACGACGGCGTTTCCGGCGGCCATGGCGTATGCGATGGAACCCATCGGAGTGAAGACCGGATTCTGCCAGGGCCCCAGCACACCCACCACGCCCAGGGGCAGATAGCCGACCGACGCGTGCTGGTTACGGGTGAGCCAGTTCGATGCCAGTGTGCGCCGACCCAGTACCCGGCCCGCGTTACGCGCGGCCCAATCGAGGTTCTCTACTGCTAGCATCACTTCGATCGCGGCGTCGGCCTCGGGTTTTCCGGTTTCCTCACGCAGAATCTCCACCAATTGTCCTGCGCGGCGCGTGATAACACGCTTCCATTCGAGCAGCAATCGTTTACGGGGTCCGAAACCCGCTGTCGACCACCAGCTTTCGGCTGCACGGGCTTCGGCTACGGTGCGTTCGAGTTCGCCCGGTCCGGCGATGGGGTAGTTGCCGACGATCTCTCCGGTACGGGGATCGTAGGAGGTGAGCACGCTCGGTCGGCCGGATCCTCCCGAACGCGCCGCCACCTCGGGCTGCGCGGTATCGGCCATGTACGTCAGATTATTGTGGTGGCGGCCACGCCGACAAGGCATTCGCGCTGCCCGTGCGCTGCCACAGCACCGCCGACCAGGCGGGATGGCCTGTTCAGGCAGTGCTGTGAGCAACCGCACAGATGTTCGGTACCCTCCGCTATCGGCGGTGGCGCCCGGGCCGCCGAAACGGCGATCGGTAACATCGCGTCCAGTGCGACGGATCATCTACCGGGGTGGCGATGCTTCAGTCCGCCCCACAGTCTCATCCGGCCGATAGTGGAGAGTTGATGCCGAGTTCGAATGATGCCGGGACAGCCGCCCGCGACAATGTCTCTCCTGCCGAGTCGGGCGGTAAGCCCGACCTTCCGGTCGACGCGGTCGCAGCCCGGCGGGACAACCCACCCACGGAGGTGAACCGGGCGTCCGCTCGGATATCCGGCCTCGGCACCACCGCTGTGGCGGCGACGGTAGAAGTCGACGGGATCACGAAATCGTTCGGCGAGGTACACGCGCTGCGCGGGGTGAGTTTCACCGCGGACCGCGGCACCGTGCTCGGTATCCTCGGGCCCAACGGGGCGGGGAAGACCACTGCGGTGAAAATCCTCTCGACCCTGCTGCGGCCGGATGCGGGGCGGGCGATCGTGGCCGGTCACGATGTCCGGCGGAATCCCGCGGCCGTGCGCCGTTCGATCATGATGACCGGCCAGTATGCGGCACTGGACCTGAACTTGTCAGGGCGGGAGAATCTCGAACTATTCGGTCGGCTCATGGGCCTGAATAAATCGGCGGCACGTAAACGCGCGGATGCGTTGCTCATCGAATTCGATCTTGTCGCCGCCGGTCGCCGCCCGGTACACCAGTATTCGGGTGGTATGCGGCGGCGGGTGGATATCGCCTGCGGTCTGGTGGTCCGGCCGGAAGTGGTGTTCTTGGACGAGCCGACCACGGGCCTCGACCCACGTAGCAGGCAAGGCGTTTGGGAGCTGGTGGACGGCCTGAAGCAACAGGGCATCACAGTCCTGCTGACCACGCAGTACCTGGAAGAGGCCGATGTGCTGTCCGACAATATCATCGTGGTCGATAAAGGCATGGTGATCGCCGAAGGCACGGCCGACGAACTCAAGGAGAAGACGGGCGGCAGCCACTGTGAGGTGGTGCCGTTGGATCCGACCGAGATACGACGTGCCGCCGCCGCGCTGGGTGACCTCGTCCCGCCCGCGGTCGCGGCCGATCTCGGCGGTTCCGAACGGCTGTCCATCCCGGCGCCGGAGGGCGCCGCGACGCTCGCCGAAGCACTGCGCCGGTTGGATGCCGCCCATATCGTGCTTGCCGACATCGGGCTGCGCCGTCCCTCTCTCGACGATGTCTTTCTTTCCATCACGGGCCGTTCCGGCAGCGCCGATCGGCCCGGTGAGCCCGCATGAGCGCCCCCGTCGTCGATCGCACCGAGCTATTCGCCGAGCTACCGCCGCCTCGACTCTCGTCCTTCGGACAATGGTGGGCGCTCACCAGCCGAATCGTCTGGACCATGGTGAGCAAGGGCGAGTTGATCGGCGCGATCATCACGCCGCTGGTGTTCACCGTCGGTTTTTATCTACCGCTGCGCCTGGTGATGCAATTTCAGGGCATCGACTACGCGCAATTCGTTATGCCGATCATTGTGTTGCAAACCATGGCGTTCACCATGATGTCCAACGCGCAACTCGCGGCTTTCGAAGCGCGCACCGGCTTCAATACCCGGTTGCAGACACTCCCGATCGGCATGCTGATCCCGTTGACATCGCGGATCGCGGCGGGGCTCGTCCGTTCGGTGATATCGCTGGCTGCCTCCTTGATCTATGGGCACATCATCGGATTCGAGTTCACGTCTGGGTGGGCACAAACGGTGGGCTTTTGTTGCTTCGCGCTCGCGGTCGGCACCATCCTGGCAATCGGCGCGGACGGCTTGGGTAGCCTGACGAAGAGTCCACAAGCACTGAGTCAGGCACTGACCTTGCCGACCCTGATTTTCGGCATGATGTCCTGTGGCTTCGTGCCAGAAACGCAATTTCCCGAATGGGCCCAGCCCTTTGTGCGTAATCAACCCATTACCCAGTTCGCCTACGCTCTGCGCGATATGGCCGGTGACGGCGTGAGCTGGGAGGTGCTGCGGGTGGGGTTGGTCTGGCTGGTCGCCGGCGCGGTTGCGTTCGTTCCGTTCGCCGTCTGGGCGAGTGTGAGGCGGTCATGAGTATTACCGATACGTCCGTGGGGTCGCGACCCTCCGTGTCGTCGGCCGCCGCGATTGCCCTGCCGAAGGTCGATCCCCGGCGGGAGAGTTCGCTGGCGGCTTGGGCGACACACAGCTGGATCCAGTGCAAGAGATTGCTGATGGGCTGGTTGCGCGACCCGTCCACCACCATCCAGACCATCGTGTACCCGGCGCTGACTCTGGTGATGATCTGGATCGTGCTCGACGAGTCCATTTCCAGCTTCTCCGGGAAACCTGCCGTCTACGGCACTGTCCCGATGATCACCCTGATCGCGGCGATGGCAGGAGCTGTGGTGAGTGCGCTCGGCTTCAAAACCGAGAAGGCCAGCGGCCTGCTCGGCCGGCTGTGGACCATGCCTGTTCATCGCGCTGCCGGCCTGACCGGCCGATTACTCGCCGAGGCAATCCGGGTCCTCCTCACTACACTGATCGTGATCGCCGTGGGCTTTTGCCTCGGCTTCCGATTCGAGCAGGGGCCATTGGCCGCGCTGGGCCTCATCGGGATCCCGATTCTGTTCGGTATCGCATTCGCGGTGTTCATCACCGCGATCGCCGCGATCACCGAAGGACCGCTGCTGGTGCAGTTGGTCGGTCTACTCACCAACCTGCTGATGTTCTTCAACTCCGGTTTCGTGTTGATCGAGGCCTACCCGACTTGGCTGCAGTCCACCGTGGCGAACCAGCCGATGAGCTGCGCCATCGAAGCGATGAAGGGGCTGTCCTACGGTGGCCCGGTCGCCGAACCGCTCATCGACACCCTGCTGTGGGTGGGCGGGGTCATCCTGATCTTCGGCTACCCGGCGATACGCGGTTACCGGAAGGCTTCGGAAACCAGCGGCTGAGGACTCGCCGCCGCGGCGAAGTACTGCGGGCCGCCATCGGCTCGGTGCAAGGCATCCGCACCGGGCCCGGACCGGCCGGTGGGCATACGGCCGGCAGCTGTGGGCACCGTCGGGGACCGCTTCCGGCGCTCGGTGGGGTGGTCGGAGCGCTGCCGTGCGCCCGGCCGGGGTTTATTTCGGCGGGTAGGCCGGGGGCAGGAGACCGCCGACTCCACCGGGTCCGACGCCGCGGCGGGCGCCGGAGTCAGCCCCGGTTGTCGGCCGGTCCTGCTCGGGTCGGTCCCGCCTGTCAGGGGGTTCGGCCCGGGATCACTTGTGGCTGTCGGCCGGTACCGCGGGAGCGAAGGGGTAATCGGCCCACCGGTTGCGGTTGGTCCAGCCGACGAGGTCGTAGCGCCAGCGGAACGGCCAGGTGTGGGCGACGGTGTTGAACAGCACCGCCCCCAGGACGGCGTAATCGTCGTGCGCCGACAGCAGCGCCCGCTGCCCGCGCGGGGAAGCGGAGAAGAACGAATCGAACATGGCAATGGATTGTTCGGCGGTCAACCGGCCCAGCCCCCAGAGTCCGCGCATCCGCATCCAATAGGTGAGGCGTGCCTGCCACGGCCACAGCGCGGCGATCGGATCCGCACCGCGCCCGATCGCATCGACCGCGGTATCGGCCAGCGCGAACGAATCGGCCACGCTGTAGCCGGTGCACGGATGCATCATCCCGCCGCGGGAACCGAACGGCACCACCCGCCCGACCCCCTTGGCCGGCGGCGGCGTGTCCAGCGGATAGTGTGCCGCCTCGCTCGGTTCTTCCCCGGTCAGTTGGATACCGTGCGCGGCGAGCCGGTTCAGGGTGCGTTTACGCAGTTCGTGCTGCGGCATCCCGCCACGCAGCCCGAGGCTGGTCTCCTCGAAGATCACCGTGCCGTCGCCGAGCGGCACCGAGTACAGGAACGACGGCGGCTCGTCGGGGCCCGCGCCGTTCTCCGGCCGCCAGTCCAGCAGCAGCCCCTCGCCCTCGCGGACCATCGGCTCAGCGGTTTCGGCGGCGACGAAGATCCCGTGCGCGCTGGCCGTACGGCGATCACCCGGGCCCGGCATACCGCGGGAATCGATCACCACCCCCGCGCGGATCACCGTGCCGTCGGCGAGTTCGACCTCGTGCGCATCCACCCGGGCCGCGCGCTGCGCGAACACCCGGGCGTCGTCGAGCGGTAGCGCATCCCGCAGCAGCGGTTTCGACAACACGCAGTAGGGGCGTTCGATCCGGAGCTCGGTAGTGGTCCAGACGACCGGCGCCGGAATCCGGCTCGCGATCACGCTGTGCGGCAGCCATTCCGGCAGTTCGTCGATCCAGCAGGAGAACGTCGGCGGCCACAGCCGGTCGGGCCGCGGATCCACGGCCGCCACCCGCAGTCCGGCCACGGTGGCGCGGTGCGCGAGAGCCCGGCCGGACGGGCCCAGCCCGACGACACAGAGATCGAACTTATCGGTACTGGCTGCCATACAACGCATTCAACGGGGTTCACCGGAGGAGAGCAACAGGCGGTCGTTTGCGATGGTTGTGAGCTGGATCGCGGGGGTAGTGGGTGGCTCTGCTCGCGAAAGTGCTGTGTCTTTTGCGTCACCTCCGGCGGCGTGGGTTTCGGCCCCTTCGGTCCCCGCTGTCCGCACTCGACACTCGCCGCATCGCATCGAGCAGGACAGCAGGGACGGGCCGAAACCTTGTGGAGCCTCGATGAACTCGGCGCCGGCGCTGGTCAGGTGGGGATCGGAGTGAGCCCCGTGCCGGTGCCGGTGCCGGGTGCGGGGATGGGTGGGCATCCTCTTGGGGGCTGCCGGACTCGCGCTCGGTTGCGGGCCGGGCTGGGAGTCAGTTCTTGGGGGTCACCCAGGTGGTGATGTCGGCGTGCACGACCTCGCGCCCGGTCTTGTCGTAGATCGATACGGGGACGGTCAGGTCGCGGCCCTCGGTGAGGGTGGCGAAGTCGGGGAGCTCCGTGAGTTCGGCCACCGCGCGGAGACCGGTGGTGGCCTTGGTCAAGTACTGGACCTGCATCGCCTTGGGAATCCAGCGGTGTGTGGTGGGAACCGTCGCCTCGCTCAGCATGCCCATGGCGATCTCCGCCAGGTTGCAGGCGGCGATGGCGTGGAAGGTGCCGAGGTGGTTGTGGACACCGAACCATTTCGGGGCCTTCACCTCGCACAGGCCGGGTTCGAGCCGGACCACCCGGGGCAGGACTGTGGCGAAATAAGGGACGCGGGCCACCATCGACAAGGAGAACAGGCCGTGGCCGACGGGGTTGTCCGGCAGTTTGCGCCAGCCGCGGTAGGTACCGGTGAGGTTCGTCATGCGGCTATCTTACTCAGCGGTAAGATAGCGGTTCGGCGGTATGGTTGCCGCAGTGCGCGACCTCGGTCGACCCCGATTTGAAACGCCTCGGGGGCCTCGTGCATACTGTTCGGGTTGCCTTGCCCCGGGTCGCCGTCGTTTCCCTGAAATGGCACGGCTGGGCGGGGTGAGTAAAACCAGCGAGTACCTCGCCGTATGCGGCGCGGGTACGTCCGGGACGAAGTTCCGCAGGCCACGATCGAAGTTTTCTTCCGGGGCCGAGGAATGAGCGAGAAGGCGACACGCCCGACCGCGTGGACCGGAGAACCATGACAGATGAACAGCGGCACGGACCGGGTTATCCCTGGTCGTGGTCTCCACTGAGACGTCATCGTGTGTTCGGGCTGTGCAAATGAAGGTGGTACGGACGCCCTAGCCGGTATCCGGATCACGGACGAAAGCGGAGAAAAGGACACTTAGCGTGGCGGGACAGAAGATCCGCATCAGGCTCAAGGCCTATGACCACGAGGCGATCGATGCGTCTGCACGCAAGATCGTCGAAACGGTGACCCGCACCGGGGCCCGGGTCGTCGGGCCGGTGCCGTTGCCGACCGAAAAGAACGTGTACTGCGTCATCCGTTCGCCGCACAAGTACAAGGACTCGCGCGAGCACTTCGAGATGCGTACGCACAAGCGGCTGATCGACATCCTCGACCCGACGCCGAAGACGGTCGATGCCCTCATGCGCATCGACCTGCCGGCCAGCGTCGACGTCAATATCCAGTGACGGGGACTCTCGATATGACTGACAACAAGAGCAGGCCCGCGGCCGGCATCCTGGGCACCAAACTGGGCATGACCCAGGTGTTCGACGACAAGAACCGGGTCGTCCCGGTCACCGTCGTCAAGGCCGGACCGAATGTGGTCACCCAGATCCGTACCGTCGAGCGCGACGGCTACAGCGCCGTGCAGGTCGCCTTCGGCGCCATCGACCCCCGCAAGGTGAACAAGCCGGAATCCGGCCAGTTCGCCAAGGCCGGTGTCACCCCGCGCCGGCATGTCGCGGAGATCCGTGTCGCCGACGTCGCCTCCTTCGAGGTCGGCCAGGAGATCTCGGCCGATGCCTTCGAAGAGGGCACCTACGTCGACGTCACCGGTACCAGCAAGGGCAAGGGCTTCGCCGGCACCATGAAGCGCCACGGCTTCAGCGGCCAGGGCGCCTCGCACGGTGCACAGGCCGTGCACCGTCGCCCGGGTTCCATCGGTGGCTGCGCCACCCCCGGCCGCGTGTTCAAGGGCATGCGCATGTCGGGTCGCATGGGTAACGACCGCGTCACCACGCAGAACCTGTCGGTTCACAAGGTGGACGCCGAGAACGGCCTGCTGCTGATCAAGGGAGCGATCCCGGGTCGCAAGGGCGGCGTCGTGATCGTCAAGAGCGCCGTGAAGGGTGGTGCGCACGCATGACCAGCCTCGAGAAGAAGGCCAACCTGACGCTGCCGGTCAAGGAACTCGGTGGCAAAACCAACGGCACCGTCGATCTCCCCGCCGAGATCTTCGATGTGACCGCGAATATCGCGCTGATGCACCAGGTGGTCGTGGCCCAGCAGGCCGCTGCCCGCCAGGGCACGCATTCCACCAAGACCCGCGGCGAGGTTCGCGGCGGTGGAAAGAAGCCGTACCGGCAGAAGGGCACCGGCCGCGCCCGCCAGGGATCGACGCGCGCCCCGCAGTTCGCCGGCGGTGGCACCGTGCACGGCCCCAAGCCGCGCGACTACAGCCAGCGCACCCCCAAGAAAATGATCCAGGCCGCCCTGCGTGGGGCGCTGTCGGATCGGGCGCGCAGCGAGCGGATCCACGTGATCAGCGAGCTCGTCGCAGGCCAGGACCCCTCCACCAAGACCGCGAAGACCTTCTTGTCCGAGCTTTCGGACCGTAGGAAGTTCCTCCTGGTCGTCGGCCGTGAGGACGTCACCGCCTGGAAGAGTGCCCGCAACCTGGAATACGTGCACACCATCGCACCGGACCAGCTGAACACCTACGACGTGCTGGACAGCGACGAAGTCGTGTTCTCCGTCGAGGCGCTCAACGCCTTCGTGCACGGCCCGGCTGAGGCTGCACAGGAGGAGAGCAAGTGAGCGAGCGCAGCGAGCGAACCATCGAACACAGCAGCCGCAGTGCTCACGCGGCTGCCGAGCGAAGCGAGGTAGCCGCGTGAGCACCATCGCCGATCCGCGCGACATCCTGCTGGCGCCGGTCATCTCGGAGAAGTCCTACGGCCTGATCGAGGAAGGCACCTACACCTTCCTGGTTCACCCGGACTCCAACAAGACCCAGATCAAGATCGCGGTCGAGAAGGTCTTCGGGGTGAAGGTCACCAGCGTCAACACCGCCAACCGTCAGGGCAAGCGCAAGCGGACCCGCTTCGGTTACGGCAAGCGCAAGGACACCAAGCGCGCGCTCGTGACCATCTCGGCCGACAGCAAGCCCATCGAGATCTTCGGAGGCCCGGTCGCGTAGGCGCCTGGGAATCCAGAAAGCAGAGAAGAACTCATGGCAATCCGTAAGTACAAGCCGACTACCCCGGGACGCCGCGGGTCGTCCGTCTCGGACTTCGCCGAGATCACCCGGTCGACCCCCGAGAAGTCACTGGTTCGCCCGCTGACCAAGAGCGGTGGCCGTAACGGCCACGGCCGGATCACCACCCGGCATCGCGGTGGCGGTCACAAGCGCGCCTACCGGCTGATCGACTTCCGCCGGCACGACAAGGACGGTATACCGGCCAAGGTCGCTCATATCGAGTACGACCCCAACCGCACCGCCAATATCGCGCTGCTGCACTACCTCGACGGCGAGAAGCGTTACATCATCGCCCCCCGGGGCGTGGTGCAGGGCACCAAGATCGAGTCCGGTCCGACCGCGGATATCAAGCCCGGCAACAACCTGCCGCTGCGCAATATCCCCACCGGTACCACCATCCACGCGGTGGAACTGCGTCCCGGCGGCGGTGCCAAGATGGCCCGCTCGGCCGGTGCCAGCATCCAGTTGCTGGGTAAGGAAGGCCCCTACGCCACGCTGCGTATGCCCTCCGGTGAAATCCGCCGCGTCGACGTGCGCTGCCGCGCCACCGTCGGCGAGGTCGGCAATGCCGAACAGTCGAACATCAACTGGGGCAAGGCCGGCCGTATGCGCTGGAAGGGACGCCGTCCCACGGTCCGTGGTGTCGTCATGAACCCGGTCGACCACCCGCACGGCGGTGGTGAAGGCAAGACCTCCGGTGGTCGCCACCCGGTCTCGCCGTGGGGTCAGCCGGAAGGCCGCACCCGTAAGCCGAACCGTCCGAGCGACAAGCTCATCGTCCGTCGCCGTCGCACCGGCAAGAAGCGCTAAGGAGGAGGTAAGAAATGCCACGCAGCCTCAAGAAGGGCCCGTTCGTCGACGACCACCTCCAGGCGAAGGTGGACGTGCAGAACGACAAGGGCACCAAACAGGTCATCAAGACCTGGTCGCGTCGTTCGACCATCACCCCCGATTTCATCGGCCACACCTTCGCCGTCCACGACGGCCGCAAGCACGTGCCGGTGTTCGTCTCGGAGAACATGGTCGGGCACAAGCTCGGTGAGTTCGCGCCGACGAGGACGTTCCGTAGCCACGTGAAAGAAGATCGGAAGAGCAAGCGGCGATGAGCACAGAAACGCAGAATCCGACTGCGCGCGCGACCGCCAAGCACGTGCGCGTGACCCCGATGAAGGCTCGCCGGGTCGTGGACCTGGTCCGCGGCAAGCGCGTCTCCGATGCGCTCGACCTGCTCCGGTTCGCCCCGCAGGCCGCCAGCACCCCGGTCGCCAAGGTCGTGGCCAGCGCCGCGGCGAACGCCGAGAACAACCTCGGCCTGAACCCGGACACCCTGGTCATTTCGACGGCCTACGTCGACGAGGGCGCGACCATGAAGCGGTTCCAGCCGCGCGCCCAGGGCCGGGCCTTCCGGATCCGCAAGCGCACCAGCCACATCACCATCGAGGTCGAGAGCGTCCCCACCGCCGGTGGCACTCGTGGCCGCCGGAAGGGAGGGGCAAAGTAAATGGGACAGAAGATCAACCCCCACGGCTTCCGCCTCGGTATCACCACCGACTGGAAGTCCCGTTGGTACGCCGATAAGCAGTACGCGGACTACGTCAAGGAAGACGTCGCCATCCGCAAACTGCTGAGCACCGGCATGGAGCGGGCCGGCATCTCCAAGGTGGAGATCGAGCGCACCCGCGACCGGGTCCGCGTCGATATCCACACCGCGCGTCCCGGCATCGTCATCGGCCGCCGTGGCGCCGAAGCCGACCGGATCCGCGCCGCGCTGGAGAAGCTCACCAAGAAGCAGGTCCAGCTGAACATCCTCGAGGTCAAGAACCCCGAATCGGATGCCCAGCTGGTTGCTCAGGGTGTCGCCGAACAGCTGTCGAACCGTGTGGCGTTCCGTCGCGCGATGCGTAAGGCCATCCAATCGGCCATGCGCTCGCCGAACGTCAAGGGCATCCGCGTGCAGTGCTCGGGCCGCCTCGGTGGCGCCGAAATGTCGCGCTCGGAGTTCTACCGCGAAGGCCGCGTCCCGCTGCACACCCTGCGTGCCGATATCGATTACGGCCTGTACGAGGCCAAGACCACCTTCGGTCGTATCGGTGTCAAGGTCTGGATCTACAAGGGCGATATCGTCGGCGGCAAGCGTGAGCTGCCCGCCCCCAGCGCCCCGGCCGGCGATCGCCCGCGCCGGGAGCGGCCGAGCCGCCCGCGTCGTTCCGGTTCTTCCGGCACCACTGCGACCAGCACCGAGGCCGGGCGCGCCGCTACCGCGGTGGCCGAGCCCCCGGCAGAAAAGCAGGAGGGCTGACCCATGCTGATGCCCCGCAAGGTCAAGTTCCGTAAGCAGCATCATCCGAGCCGCAGCGGTCTTTCGAAGGGCGGCACCTCGGTGGCGTTCGGCGATTTCGGCATCCAGGCTCTGGAACCGGCGTACGTGACCAACCGGCAGATCGAGTCGGCACGTATCGCGATGACCCGCCACATCAAGCGTGGCGGCAAGATCTGGATCAACATCTACCCGGATCGCCCGCTGACCAAGAAGCCCGCCGAAACCCGTATGGGTTCCGGTAAGGGTTCTCCGGAGTGGTGGGTCGCGAACGTCAAGCCCGGTCGCGTGATGTTCGAGATGAGTTACCCCAACGAGGAGATCGCTCGTGAGGCCCTGCGCCGCGCGATGCACAAGCTCCCCATGAAGTGCAGGATCGTGACGAGGGAGGAGCAGTTCTGATGGCTACCGGTACTCCGGCCGCAGAGCTCCGCGAGCTGACCGAGGACGAGCTCGTTCAGCGCCTGCGTGACTCGAAGGAAGAGCTGTTCAACCTGCGCTTCCAGATGGCGACGGGTCAGTTGACCAACAATCGCCGGCTGCGTGTGGTGCGTCACGAGATCGCGCGTATCTACACGGTCATGCGTGAGCGCGAGCTCGGTTTGGCCACCGGACCCGCTGACAAGGGAGATGCGGCATGAGCGAGAAAGAGCAGGAGCGCGGCCGCCGCAAGGTTCGGGTCGGTTACGTTGTCTCCGACAAGATGAACAAGACGATCGTCGTGGAGCTGGAAGACCGTAACCGGCATGCTCTCTACGGCAAGATCATCCGCACCACCTCCAAGGTGAAGGCGCACGACGAGAACGAGGTCGCCGGTGTCGGCGACCGCGTGCAGCTGATGGAGACCCGGCCCACGTCGGCCACCAAGCGGTGGCGGCTGGTCGAGGTCCTGGAGAAGGCCAAGTAAGGTCTTCTTCCGGCTGTCGAGTCGATAAGCGTGAGGCCCGCTTCCCCTTCCGGGAGGCGGGCCTTCGTCGTGCTCGGTGTTCGATTGATTCGGTCTCAGCGTTCAGCGGCCGTCGGGGTGCGTCACCGGAACGACGGTAACCAGGCCGTCGAGCGCGAGGAAGTCTTTGGGGTTCACCGTGTAGAGCGGGATGCGGTGGGCCGAGGCGATCGCGGCGATCATGAGGTCGATCCGGCGCGGCCTCGGATTGCGCCCTGCTTGTAGGACAGAGGCCACCAGGTGTCCGTATCGGCGGCCTGCTGTGGTGTCGAAGGGGAGCGGATCGAAGTGCGCCTCGGCATTTTGGAGTCTTTCGATGCGTTCGGCACGTTCGATCGGGTTATCGGTGTAGTGCGGTGCCGCGGCGAGTTCGGCCATGGTGATCGTGCTGACCGAAATCTCGTCGGGAAGTTCCTCGGGGATCAAGCGACCGATCAGAATGAGGACATTCGTGTCGACGAGACCCCGGCGCGGCGTCGTCATTCGCCTGATTCCTCACTGAACTCACCACGTCGATAGGCACGGTCGTACGGGTCGTAGAGCGAATCGTCGACGTACCGATCCAGATCAGCGGAGTAGCTCTGCGGCGACGACAGGTTACCGAAGGCGGACAGGATCTCTGCCCTGGGCACTGAGACCCGGCGCTCGGCGTGACGGTGTGGCACCAGGTCGGCGACCGGGGAACCGTCGACTGTGACCGTGTAGGACCGGCCCGCCTTGACCTCCCGGAGGACCCGGCTCACCTCATTGCGTAGTTCGCGCTGTGGTATCTCGGAGAACTCGGCTGCCGATGTCATATATCGAGATTAGCTCTAGCCGCTACGGAGTTGCTACGTAAATGCTACGCGGCCTCGGCTGCGGCGGTGTGCCGCGACGTCATCATTGCCATGGGGCGGTTGGAGCAGCGGGTGAACCTCCTGCCGAGTTCGATCGTGCATTGCTCACTCCCGATGTTACGGCGGCAAGCCGGAATCCTGGAACGCTCGCGTCGTGCCGACCGCTGTGTGATCCGATAGCCGGGTGGCGACCATCGACGAAGCGGTGAGTTCCGCACGAGCGCGGCTGGCGGCCGGTGCGCTGTTCGTCCGGGGAAACGACATACTCCTGGTGCACAAGATCTACGGGAACGGCTGGGATATTCCCGGGGGTTATGTGGAGCCGGGCGAGACGCCGAGTGCCGCGTGTCGCCGTGAGGTCCGGGAGGAACTCGGGTTCGACCGGACGCCCGGGAGGCTGCTGGTGCACGATTGGGCACCGAGTTCCGGCGAAGGCGACAAGATCCTCTATGTGTTCGACGGTGGCGAACTCGGCGCGGCCGCGGAGTCGATCGTTCTTCAGGAAGCCGAGCTGGACCGGTGGGAATGGGTCGATATCGGCGTAGTCGATGATTTCGTGGTGCCGAGGTTGGTTCGCCGGCTCCGCCGAGCACACGCCGCCAGGTCGAGTGGGACGCCGGTCTATCTGGAACATGGTGAGCCGGTGTGGGTTTCGGGCGGTGTACCCCGGACGTGAGGTGGGGTCGCGGTGGGTGAAGCGAAGGCGGTCGACCTACTTCCGGACGATATCGGCGACGACGGAGGAGCGGGAAGGCTGCACGGGCATCGGCTGTCCAGCACAGGGCGGTCGTGCGTGAGATGGTCGTCGCCGTGGCGGTCGAGGAATGTGAAATGTGGTATAGGGGAGGGCGGTTGATCGGGCGGGAACTGGTGGCGCTACGGTGTACGGGCTATGAGGGACGCTGCGACAACGATTTCGGGGGCCTGGCGGAGCGAGGACGGAACGGCGGTCGCCTTCCGTGATGCCGCAGTGGCCTGGGCTATGGCCGCTCATGAGGTGCTGGCGGAGACCGCGACGGAGTACGGGTACTTCGTCACGGTGCAGGAGCTGGCCGAGCGGGTACAGGAGATGTCGGGGGTGCGCACCGACGCACCGACCCGCACCTGGATGGACGCGATTCTGCGAAAGGTGGCCCGGCGCTGCCACAACGCGGGGGAGCCGCCACTGACGGCGCTGTGCGTGAAGCGGAATCTGAAGGTGAGCGACAGCTACAAATATGTGCTGGAGCTGGCCGCGCTGCCGGTGCCGGCGGATATCGAAACCCACGCCGCGTATGCCCGCTGGGCCTGCTATGCCGCGCACGGTGCCGATGTTCCCGCCGACGGCGGCACCCCGCCGCTGATTGCGCGGGGCGGATCGGCCAAGCGCTCCAGCGGGTCCGTCGTAACCCGGCCGGCGCCGCCGAAAACCGAATCGCGGACGGTCGTGTGCAAGAGCTGTTTCATCCAGCTGCCCGCCACCGGGATCTGCGAACACTGCTGACAGCCTCGACCGGTCCAGCGCCGGCGAGCACGGTCTTCGGTTTCGAACGCGGCCCACGATGGGCTTTGTCGCCCGCCTGTGCGGACGGTGCCTAGCCGAGTGCCCCGCCTCGCCCGCCTGTCCCGGCCGAGTGACTGTGCCGAAAGCGCTCTCGTCGTCCTCGATAGTTCTGCTGCGGCGGGCTGCTACGGTCGCGGATTCCGGTACGGCTGGTCGGACATGCGGGCGTGGTTGAGAACGCACGCACCCGGCGGCGGACCGGTTCCGGGTATCCGGTGCCGTGGATCCGGCCCGACCTGATCAACGCGTTCGACACCAGGTAGGAACCGATGCTGCGGGCCGGGGGCTCGAGCGTTGCGTCAGGCCAAGGTTGTGTGCCAGAGGAATGCGGCGGTGAGTGCGCCCGCGCCGTTGACGGCCCAGTGCAGGGCGATGGGTGCCAGTAGGCTGCCGCTGCGGTGGCGGAGCCAGGTGAATACCACCGCCGCGGCCGCGGTGGCGGCGACGGCGAGCATGATTCCGGTGATCTGGCCGAGCAGGCCGCCGCCGAGTACTCCGGACAGGCCGCGGTTGCCGGTGGTGAGGCCGAAGGACGAGGCGATATGCCAGAGGCCGAAGAGGAGTGACCCGGCGGCGAAGACACCACGAGCGCCCCACAGCCGGTCGAGTGTGCCGTGCAATACCCCGCGGAAGGCGAGTTCTTCTGGGATCACGGTTTGCAGGGGAATGACGATCATCGAGGCAATCAGGGCGCCGGAGATCGTGGCGTAACGGTCGGCGAGGAAGAACGGCCTGGTCCAGGGAAGGGCGGCGCCGATCGCTACCGCGGCCAGCACCACCCCGACAGCGGCGAGGGCGTACTTGGTTCCGGTACGCCAATGCCGCGGCGACAGGCCCAGCTCCGACCAGTGCAGACCCCGGCGGCGCATCAGCGCCAGCAGCACCAGAGCGGCGACCGGGACGCTGACGATATTGGCCCACGCCGTAGTGAAGTGGGCGATCAGGTTGGTGCAGACGAGTACGACCACCACGACCGCGACATCGATGTAGGCGTGGATTTTATGCCGCGGAGCAGCCGTTTTCTCGGGAACCGGGTGGAGCATTCGGCCCAGTGTACGGATCGGCCGCAACGACTCACAGGGACCTGCCGGGCGACCGTCTTCACTCGGCGGGACCCCGGCTGCTCGACTACCATATGCGGCGCGGCAAGGCTGCGAGTTCTGGCTTGCCGGCGGTACAACCAGCTGTTTCCCGGGGAAAGTGGGTTGTGATGTCGACCGGCGATACGGACGCCGAGCGGCGATCCGGCCGTGCCCGGTGGCGCGCGGTGGGGTGGCTGCTCGCGGTGATCGTGCTGGTGGCGGTGGCGCCGGTACTGGCCGGTGACCGGATGCGGATTCCGTTTTACAGCCAGGAACTGGATTGGGCGTTGTGTAATACGCCTTCGGTCGATTCTCCCGGTGTCGAATGCGCGGACGTGGTGGTCCCGCTCGACTACTCCGACCCCGACGGCCGCACCCTGACCGTGGTGATCTCCCGGGTGCCGGCCACCGACCCGGATCGGCGGCGCGGAATCCTGATGTCGAACCCGGGCGGCCCGGGGGCGGCGGGGTTGGACAGCCCGGCGCTGCTGGGGGATGTGCTGAGCCCCGATGTGCTCGCACAGTACGACTTGATCGGCATGGACCCGCGCGGTATCGGTGCCTCCGATCCCGCGCCGCCCTGTGGCTGGCCGGTCTCGGAAGCCGTTCGGTCGGCCGGGCCGACCCCGGCGGGTTTCGACGAAGAGGTGCTGTTCGCCGGTGAGCTGGCCGCCGCCTGCCTGGACGGCGATATCCAGAAGCTGCGCCATCTCACGACCCGTAATACGGCGCGGGATATGGATCTGGTTCGCGCCGTGCTGGGCGAGGAGAAGATCAATTACTTCGGGTTGTCCTACGGGACGTATCTGGGCGCGGTGTTCACCGAGATGTTCCCGCACCGCAGCGACCGGATCGTGCTCGACAGCGCCATCGATCCGGACCGCTACTGGACCGGACTCGTCCAGGATTGGGGCCCGGCCGACGAGATCGCCTTCGACGACTGGGCCCGCTGGGTCGCTGCCCGCCACACGACCTACCGTCTGGGCGCAACCGCGCCGGAGGTCCGCGCAACGGTGGACGGGCTGTATCAGCAGACCGCGCGGGAGCCGATCGTGGTCGACGGCTACCCGATCGACGACCATATCTTCCCCTTCATCCTGCACAACCTGCTGCGCAGCTATCAGGTGAACGAAACACTGGCCGCGACGGTGCGCGATATCGCCGCCGCCACCGCGGGGGATACGCGGAGTTCCGCCGAATCCGGGCTCGCGGACCTGCTCGAGGCACTGTTCACCGGCGAGAACTCGGAACTGATGTTCGTCGCCTGCGGTGACGCCGATGCCCCGGACGACCCGCAGTGGTACCGGCGCAATATCGAAGCCACCCGCGCCACCCAGCCACTCTTCGGGGCGCTGGCGAACAATATTCAGCCGTGCGCGTCCTGGCCGCCTCCGGTCGAACCGGCGACCGTGGTGCGCAACGAGGTGCCGGTGCTGATCGCGCAGGCGACCGGTGACCCGCGGACGCCCTACGGCGAAGCGGTTCAGCTGCACCGGCATCTCAGCGGGTCACGGCTGGTGACGCTGCGCGATGTCCGCATCCACCTCACCTTCCGGCCCGGGCTCAGCAGTTGCGTGAACAACGCGATCAACGGCTATCTCGGCACCGGGCAACTCCCCGCCACGGATATCGTCTGCACCCCGAATCAGCCGGCGCGATGACCGGAGACCGGCTCACCGGCCCACCCGTCGGGGTCGGTCCAGGCCTGTAGGGATCGCGTGGTTTCGAATCGCCGGGGCTCGCCGGTGCGTGGATCGGTGAATTCCAGGGTTGCCGCCAGCAGCTGGAGAGGGCGGCGGTAGTCGTCGAGCTGTTTATCGGTGATCACCGGGTAGAAATCGTCGCCGAGGATGGGGATACCCAGCGAATTCATATGCAGGCGCAGCTGATGGGTGCGTCCGGTCGCCGGGTGCAGCCGGTAGCGGCCGAGCTCACCGCGCTGTTCGACGAGTTCGATGCGGGTGCGTGCGTTCGGCGGGCCCGGCACCTCCTGTGCCGCGAGGATGTGTTTCTCCTTGATGATCCGGCTCACCAGCTCGACCGGGAAATCCAGTTCGGGCCGTAATCCGGCCACGGCCTCGTATTCCTTGCGGACGTGTTGCCGCTGGAACATCGTCTGATAGGCGCCGCGGGATGCCGGGTCGATCACGAACAGCACCAGCCCGGCGGTCGCGCGGTCGAGCCGGTGCGCGGGTATCAGATCGGGCAGATCGAGTTCGCGGCGCAGCTTGACCAATGCGGTCTGCAGGATATGGCTGCCGCGCGGGATGGTGGCCAGGAAGTGGGGTTTATCGGCGACCAGGATGGTGTCGTCGCGGTAGACGATCGGAATATCGAACGGGACCGGGTGTTCGGCGGGGAGGTCGCGATGGAACCAGACCGCGCCGCCGGGGACAAAGGGGGAGTCGGGGCCCAGCGGGCCGTTCAGGTCGACGATATCGCCGGCCCGCAGCATCTCGTCGATCCGCGCCGGTTCCACGCGGGGCAGTCGGTGGATCAGATGGTCGCGCAGGCTCGGCCAGTCACCGTCCTCGGGAAGCCGTAGCCGGGCCGGGTCGAGCCCGTACCGCTTCGGCAGCGGGGGTTGCTGCCTTCGTCGCATCGTCGCAGCATAGTTGGTGCGAGCTGGGCGGTCGCTGCGCGGACCGGCCGGTTACTTCCAGTAGCCCTGGGCTTTGATCCGGTTTTTCGGCAGTGTGACGCGCAGGGTTTTCACTACTGCGCGGGTGCTGGCGGTATCGCAGGCCACCCAGGCGAACGCATCCTGGGCGACCGTGAGCCCTTCGGCTGCCTCGCGGATAAGGCGCCCATCGTCGATGCGCTGGAGCCAGGTCACCGTATGGTGCGGTTTGTTGCGTACGGGCAGGGTGGGGTCCGATTCGTGCTGCCATTCCAGCCACACCTGTGCCGGGGTGTCGCCGATCGCTTCGAGCAGGGTGTTCACGGCGGGTAGTGAGGCGGTGTCACCGAAGGCCACGTATTCGCCAGGGGGGACGGCCGGTAGTTCGAAGTTCGAGCCCAGTACGGAGGTTTCGATGATCGCACCGACCTGCGCCCGCTCCGCCCATGCGCCGGCCGGGCCGTTGTGGACGGCGAATTCGATGTAGAAATGGTCGTTCCCGGGGTCTTGGTCGATCGGGGTACCCGCGGTGGTGCAGTTTGTCGGTTGCCCGGCTCCGCCGGCCCGGCTGCTTCCGTGTACCTCGTGGATCCTGTTCGCGTGACGCGAGTGGGGATGTTAGCTTAGCCTAAGCGAATCGTGATGTGAAAATGCGAGATGTCGATATGGAGAATCCCACTCTCGCAATGTAAGGTAAGCCTAAGCGCAATATGGTGTCAGGGTTCGGTGGTGACCGTGCCGAGCAGTGAAGCGGGAGCGGTGGTGAGCGATCCAGTGGTGATCGGTACCCGAGCGCTGCCCGCGCCAGGAGGTGACTGATGACCGTCGTCGACGATATCCGGGGGATCGATTCGCTCGTTGTCGCGAGCCCGACAGCCGGTGAACGGGAACGCATCCTCGGTGAATGGGCCACCGGTGTCGAACCGTACGACCTGTCTCCGCTGGTCACCGTGATCCGGCACGGTCATATGGTGCCCGGTACGCGCGTCGCGGCCCGCTGCGGCGGCGATGTGGTGACCTACGGCGAGCTGTTCGGCCGGCGCGACGGGATCGAGGGGGTGCGTGGTTCGTCCGCGCTGCCCACGCCTACCGGATTCGCCGCGCTGCTCGCCGAATTCGTCACCGCCTCCCGGGTCGGTGTGGGCCGTTTCGGTTGCTCCGGCCTGCTGCTCGGCGCCGATGCGCTCGCCGTGGCCGTCGCCGACCGTCGCGGTGTCGCCGCCGACCGCCGGCTGCGCCGGGTGGATCCCGCGATGCGGCCCGCCGATGTCCGGTTGCTGGCGCTGCCGTGGGGTGATCCACAGAACACTGCCGATCTCTTGGCGGCCTGGTCTTCGGGTGCGACCGTCGTGGTACCGACGGAGGCACAGCGCCGTGACCCGGCCGCGCTGGCCGCGCTGATCGAGAGCCACGCGGTATCGCAGATCGTCGCCGAGGCCGAACTGCCGATCCGTCTTGCCGAACGTGGGCTGGACCGGTTGCCGACCGTCGCGCGCTGGGATCTGGTCGGCACCACGGGCGGTTGCGCACTGCCGGAAGCGGTGCGCCGGTTGTCGCCGGATGCGGTGGCAACCATCGCCTATCACGCCGCGGCCTACTTGGGTGCGGTTGCGCGCGGGCCGCTGGCGGCGACCGCGTGGACCCGTCCGGTCCCCGGCGCGAAAGTACTGCTGCTGGACGAAGGCCGGTTGGTCCCGCCGGGTGTCGTCGGTGATGTCCACGTCGGCGGCCGCGCGCTGGGCGCCGAGTTCGCCGGCGGCCTCGAACGTGAGCGGTTCGTCGGTGATCCCTACGAACCCGGCGCGCGTCTGTTCCGGACGGGTCACCGGGGTTGGTGGACCTCTGAGGGCCGGTTGATCATCGAATCCTGAGTACCGGCTGCGCGAATCGGCTCGAATGCGGTTGTCTGCACCGCGGGGATGATTCTCCACTGGTCGGATGCCGCCGACCATGGAGTGGGGCGGACCGTTCTCGTGTTGCGCTTTCCGGCCTCACTCGGAACCGAAGATGAGCGGCCCGGCGGTGTCTCGCCGTATCGCCGCGACGGTCGAATCATCGCCCCGGACTCCGGGGAAAGGCCTCGGTGTGCTGCCGTACCCCCGGGGTGTGGACATGTCGGGATCGTTTTGTCAAAGGCCTGCGGCTCTCGGGTGCCGTTCGAGCTCCGTCGGAGCCCCGTGATCGCTGCCGGGGCGACCGGGTGTGCTGTATTCGGACCAGTCTCGGCAGCCCGGCCCGGTCTCGGCAGATGGCTCACGGTATGCGGGTGGATGGGGCGGCTGCGGGGGCGGGCCTCGATTTCCGGCTGCCGGCGCAGGTATTCGCGCTGTTCGCAGGCTGTTCGGCGGTGCTGATGGCCTATTTTCCGATCGGACCGGAGGTTTCGCGAACCAACCTCATGTAAGGTAAGCCTATGCGAACTCGGGTGGTTCGGGCTGTCCTGCGCGACAGGCGCCACCGTGTACAACGAGGCGCGACGCCATCGGGCTGTCGGGAAAGTGGGAGAACCAGTGGACAGACTTCTGGTGGTCGGTGCGGGGCCCAAGGCCATGGCGGTTGCCGCCAAGGCGTATGTGCTGCGCGAACTGGGTCTGCCCGCGCCGCAGGTCACTGTGGTGGAACCCAATGCGGTAGGCGGGAATTGGCTGGCGGCCGGCGGGTGGACCGACGGCCGGCACCGGCTGGGGACCAGCCCGGAAAAAGATATCGGCTTCCCATATCACTCGACCTGGGCGCGCGGCCACAATCATGCCGTCAACCAGGCCATGATGGCCTTCGGCTGGACGGCCTTCCTGGTCGATCGCGGCACCTACGCGGAATGGGTGGACCGCGGGCGGCCGAGTCCGGAACACAACTTGTGGGCGAAATACCTGCAGTGGGTGGCACGTAAGTCCGGAGTGGAAGTGGTGCGCGGCCGGGTGCGCACCATACGTGCCGAGGAGGCCGGCTGGCGGGTCACCGTGGAAGGGGCGGACGGAGAAACGGCCGAGATCGACGCGCAGCGGTTGATGGTCACCGGTCCGGGCGACAGCAGGCGAGCGCTGGCCGAGCATCCGAAGCTGTTGAGCATCGCCGACTTCTGGGATCTGGCCGGCCGGCGGAAACTACCGCCGTCCTCCCGGGCCGCGGTGATCGGTGGGGGCGAGACGGCGGGCTCGGCCATGGACGAGCTGGTTCGCCATGATGTGCTGACGGTGTCGGTGATCTCGCCCGCGGCCACCATCTACACGCGCGGTGAAAGCTATTTCGAGAACTCGCTGTTCAGCGATCCTGCCAAATGGCGGGCGCTGAGCGTCGCCGAACGCCGGGATGTGGTGCGGCGGACCGATCGGGGTGTGTTCTCGGTGCGGGTGCAGGAGACGCTGCTCGCGGATAACCGGGTTCATCATCTGCAAGGACGGGTGGTCCGGGTGGCGGATCAGGGGGGCGGGGTGGCGCTGACCCTGCGTAACGAATCCCGGCCCGACCAGACGCACGCCTTCGATCTGGTGGTCGACGCGATCGGCGGTCAGCCGCTGTGGTTCCTGGACCTGTTCGACGACGAGGTCGCGGATCTGTTCGAACTGGCGGTGGGTGGCCCCGTCACGCAGGCCCGGATCGAGGCGGTGATGGGGTTCGATCTGGCGGTCGAGGGCTTGCCCGCGAAGTTGTACCTGCCGAATATGGCCGGTCTCGCGCAGGGGCCGGGTTTCCCGAATCTCAGTTGCCTGGGCGAACTTTCCGACCGGATCTTGGCGAGTGCACCGGCACCCGCGGGCGCGGCGGTGCGTTCGGAGCTGCTGGAACACGTCCCAGCGCACTGACGGACCAGCCCTAGGCTAGGCTTGCCTTACTTTTGTCCAGCAACATATAGATGAGGTTCGTTGATGCGTATCGTGTCGTTCGGGTTCCAGACCTGGGGCCGAAAGACTCTGCAGGCGCTGATCGATTCCGAGCACGAGGTGGTGCTCGCGGTCACCCACCCCGCCAGCGAGGATTCCTACAAGGGGATCTGGTCGGATTCGGTGGAGGAACTGGCCCGCGAACACGGTATACCGGTCCATCTCACCGAACGGGCCGATACCGAGACGATCGACCTGGTGAAACGCGCCGAACCCGATGTGATCGTGGTGAACAGCTGGTACACTTGGATGCCGCCGGAGCTGTACACCATGCCCACCCACGGCACCCTGAACCTGCACGATTCGCTGCTGCCGAAATTCACCGGTTTCTCGCCGGTGCTGTGGGCCCTGATCAGCGGAGCCGACGAATTCGGCCTCACGGTGCACCGGATGGACGAACAGCTCGACACCGGTGACATCCTGGTGCAGCATTCGCTGCCCATCGGTCCCGACGCCACCGGAACCGAGTTGGTCCTCGCCGGTATGGAACTCATTCCCGGCGCGGTGCACGAAGCGCTGGAAGCGCTCGCCTCCGGTACCGCGCAGTGGCGCCCGCAGGACAAAGCTGCCCGCACCTATTTCCACAAGCGTTCCGACCGCGACAGCCGGATGGACTGGAACTGGCAGGCCGCGGATCTGGAACGTTTCGTGCGGGCACTGTCGGCGCCCTACCCCCGCGCATTCAGTCACTACCGCGGTGAGCGGATCGAGATTCTGGAATCCAGTGTGTCGGCGGCCCGCTACGGCGGCACCCCGGGCCGGGTCATCGTGCAGGAGAACGGCGGAGTCGTGGTGTGCGGTCCGGACGCCTACCGCGGTGACAACCACGGCCTGCTGATCACCCGAGTCCGTTCGGCCGGCGGTACCGAGTACAGCGGTGCCGAATTCTTCCGGCGCGGCGGATATCTGACCGATAGGCCGGAATAGCGTCCGCCCGGCCGGTGCGGGTGCACCGGCCGGAGCCGACGTTCGAACGAGTACAGGGCCGGAGAAAATCATGTCGATCATCGCCAACGACGCGAACCGCGCGGCCCGGCCGGACGAAGGTGACCGGACCCTGCCGAACCGGTACCCGCTCTCTTCCGGCCAGCGGCGCGCCTGGTTCCTGCAGACCCGTGACCCCGGTGACACCGCGCTCAACCTGCCCGTCGTCTACCGGTTGCACGGCACGCTCGACAGCGAACGGCTGTGCGCCGCCGTCCGGTCCGTCGTCGATCGGCACGAGATACTGCGTACCACCTACGGACTGGACTCGAACGGCGAACCGTATCAACAGGTACGCACAGACCTGCCTTTGCCATGGCAGGAACACGATTTAACCGATCTGGCAGCCGAACCCGCCCGCCGCCGGGCCGAGGTGTTCACCAGGCGGGCGCTGGCGCGGCCCTTCGATCCGGCCGCGGAAACACCACTGCGGGTGACGCTGATCCGCCTCGCCGCGAGCGAATATCTGCTGGTGCTGGTGGTGCATACGATCGCATGGGACGACGAATCGGCCTCCGTATTCGCCGCCGACCTATCTGCCGCATACAACGGCACAGCCCGTGCGGCACAACCGGTACGGTTCGTCGAACAGTCCGTCGAGGCGGCCGGGGGCGATGGGGCGATCCCGTCGGCCCGTGTGCCGCACGCGGGACGCCCCGCCCGCGAAACTGCGCCGCCCGACGGTCCGGAGTACTGGCGGCAAGCCCTGACTCCGCTGCCCGAGGCACTGGAGCTACCCGGTCGGCCGGTGCCGCGCGAGGTCGGGCCGGCAACGATCGACACTACGTCGCGACCGCTGCCGGTCTACATACTCGACCAGGTCCGCAAGGCCGCCACCGAGCCGGGGACCAGCGAAACCACCGTGCTGCTCGCGGGTTTCGCCGCACTCGTCCATCGCTATACCGGCGCCGTCGATTTCCTGGTGGCCCTGCCCGCCGATACCCGCGGACCGCGAGCGGCCGGGATGATCGGCTATTTCGGCAACACCGTACTGATCCGTGCGACCCCACGGCCCGTACAGAGCTTCGCCGAATTCCACACCGGCCTCGCCGGCACGGTGGCCGATGGCCACGCGCATCGCCATATCGGCATCGACGAGGTGGTCCACGCGGTCAACCCGGACCGCACGGGCGCGCGGGACGGGCTGGAACAGCTGGCGCGGATCGGGTTCGCTGTACGGGAGCCGCACGCCGTGCCGGAACTGGCCGGGGTGCGCGCGACCCTGGAGAAGGCCGGGTCACCGGATGCGCGGGTGCCGCTGCGGATCACGGTGGTCCTCGATCGGGATCGGCCGCGGCTGGTTGCCGATCACCGGCCGGGGCAACTGGATCGGGCGCTGGTCGAGCAACTACTCGCTCACTATGTCCAACTGCTGGACAGCGCGCTGCGCGACCCCGCCGCCCGGCTCGGCGAACTCGACCTGTTCGGTGATCGCGACCGGGCGGCGCTGCTCGCGCGATCGCACGGTGAGCTGGTGCCCGAGGCCCCGGCGACGCTCGTCGCGCTGGTGGAACAGCGCGTTGCCGCCGCGGGGGATGCCACCGCCGTGGTGGCACCCGCAGCAGCGGGCGGCGCGGATCTGGAACTGAGCTACCGCGAACTCAACAGCCGGGCGAACAGGCTGGCCCGCGGACTCGTCGCGCACGGGATCGGCACCGAGGATCTCGTCGGCGTGCGGATTGCGAATTCCGCCGAGTTCGTGGTGGCGGTGCTGGGGGTGTTGAAGGCGGGCGCTGCCTACCTGCCGATCGATCCGTCCTACCCGGATCAGCGGATCGACTTCCTGGACAGGGATGCGCGGCCGCGGCTGGTGCTCGGCCGCGCCGAACTGGCGGCCGCCGAGGCGAGTGCGGCCGATCTGCCCGGCCACGACCTCTCCGATAGCGAACGGGTGCGGCCACTGCGACCCGGCAACCTGGCCTACGTCATCTACACATCCGGTTCCACGGGGACACCTAAGGGGGTCGGTGTCGCCCATGCGGCGATCGCCGACCACCTGCGTGGTTTCGGCGCCGAATGGGATATGACGGCACAGGATCGGCTGCTGCAGTCGTCGTCGGTCAGTTTCGATGCCTCCCTGCTCGATATCTTCGTCACGCTCTCTCTCGGTGCCTGCCTGGTGATCCCGAAACCCGATGCCTTGCGCGATATTCCGTATATCTCGGAACTCATCGGCCGCTACGGGGTGACCGTGCTGCATATGGTGCCCTCGCTGCTGAGTACTTTCCTGCTGCTGCCGGAGGTGACCGAATGGCGTGCGCTGCGGCGGGTCCCGGTGGGTGGCGAGGCACTGCTCGGGGAGGTGGCCGATCGCTTCGCCGGGGTTTTCGACGCGGAACTTCGCAACCACTACGGCCCGACCGAGGCCGTCGTATCGGCCACCCATCTGACTGTGCGCGGGCCACAGGGCACGGGGATGGTCCCCGTCGGGGTGCCCAACCGGAATGTGTATGTCTACGTGCTGGACAACCGCCTACAACTGGTTCCCGGCGGTGTGCTCGGCGAAATCTACCTCGGTGGTGCCCAGCTGGCCCGCGGTTATCTGCATCGTCCCGGCCTGACCGCCGAGCGGTTCGTCGCCGATCCTTTCCTGCCCGGGCAGCGGCTTTACCGGACCGGTGATCTGGCGCGGCGCAACAGTCGCGGAGAGATCGAATTCGCCGGCCGCGCCGACGAACAGGTCAAAGTTCGCGGGCACCGGATCGAATCCGGTGAGGTGCAGGCGGCGCTGTCCGCGCATCCCGGGGTCGGGGCCTGTGCGGTGGTCGCGTTCCCGGAGCCGGTCACCGGAACGGCGCTGGCCGCCTATCTGGTTCCCGCCGCGGGCGACCTGGACGTGGCCGAAGTCCGTGCGTTCGCGGCGAAATCGCTACCGGACTACATGCTGCCCACCGCATGGGCGGTGCTCGCGGAAATCCCGCTCACCGAACACGGCAAGCTCGACAAGCGGGCACTACCCGAGCCGCGCCGGTTCGGAACCGGACAGCGACGTCCGCCGAGTTCCCCCACCGAGGTCCGGCTGGCCGGGTTGTTCGGCGCGCTCTTCGGTTGCGCGGATATCGGCGCCGACGATTCGTTGTTCGAACTCGGTGGGCATTCGCTGCTGGCGAACCGGCTGATACTGCTGATCCGAGAGGAATTCGGCGTCGAGATCGATGTGCGCGCGCCGTTCGACACTCCGACGGTCGCGGGGCTGGCGGCGCTCGTCGACGCGACACCGGTCACCGCGACGGGCCGGCCCGAACTGGATCGCCGGCCACGGCCCGAACGTATCCCGCTGTCCTACAACCAGCGGGCCGTTCTCGGCGGTGCCGATATCGGGCCGGTCGAGCTGATGGCCGATGTGGACGGCCGGCTGGACCGGGATGCGCTCATGGCCGCCGTCCACGATGTATTCGAACGGTACGAGATCCTGCGGACGGTCCCCGCGGTCGTGGACGACGAGTGGTATCAAGCGGTTCGCGCGGGCCCGTATCCCGATACTGCGGTGTTCGAGATCGCCGAGGAAGGGCGGTCGGCGGTCCGGTGCGATCGCGCGGCGGGGCCACTGCTGCACTTCCGGCTCCGCGTTACCGGTGCGGACCGGTATGTGCTGGAGCTGACGGCCGACCGGTTCGTGGCCGACGAATGGTCGCTGCGGATCGTGCTCGACGATCTGGCCACGGCATACCGGAGCCGCGCGGCACAAGGTACGGCGCCCCGATGGCCGGGGCCGGCCGTCGATTACGCCGACTACGCCCTGTGGCAGTCGAATGTCGTCGAATCGGCGGGGCCGCAGCTGGAGCAGTTGCGGGCGGGGCTGCGCGAGTTACCCGGACCGTCGGCCGGGACAGAGAGCGGGCAGGCCACCGAGCCCGCGCGGTCGGCGACATTCACGGTGTCCAGTGCACTGCGCCGCCGGTTGCGTGCCCACGCCGAGACGGTCGGTGCCTCCGAATACATGCTCTACCAGGCGGTGGTCGCCGCTCTGCTGCACGCGCTCGGGGCGGGGGTCGATATCGCGCTCGGGGCGCCGCTGTCCGGGCGGGCCGACAGCGCCGTATCCGAAATGGTCGGGCCGCTGTCGGCGGCCGTGGTGCTGCGCCACGACCTGTCGGGCGACCCGGCCCTGCGAACCGTTCTGGACCGGGCGCGCGGTACCGCGTTCGGGGTGTACGGCGGCCACGACATGCTGATCGACGCCATCGCACCGGCCGTATGCCCGGGACGTTCACCGTACGACTTGTGCCGGGCCGTCGTGGATTTCGGCGAACTCTGCCCGCCACAGCAGATCTGGCTGGGTGACGAGGTAGCCGCCCGGATCACCGACTCCTCGCCCGGTATCGCGCACCGGCTCGTTTTCGCGTTCGGTTCCGCGGGCGACGGGGGGCTGCACGTCACGCTGCGCGCCGACGCTGCGCGGCACGACCAGCAGACCACCGAACAGCTTGCGCGGTACCTCGAAGAGCTGCTCACGACCTTCGTCGAATCGCCCGATATTCCGGTATCCGAGGCAGTCTCGCTCGACGCGACGCGTGCATTGTGGACGGCGGACGGTGGACTTGCCCTGCGACCGTCCGGGTCCTGACCGGGGGCACCGCCACCGCGGTGTGATCCCGGCGCGCGGACGACCGTGCCGGTACTTCTCGGGGCTGCCTGTCCCCGGCCCCCGGGAGTAGCCTGCGGCTATGCGTCGAATCACCGTGCCACTGTGGGTGATCGGCGCCGTTCTGACCGGATGGCTCGGCCCGGCGGCGCCGGCGAATGCGGAATCGGTGCAAACCACACCGCTACGGACGCTGACCAGCGGATTATGCGTCGGAGAGCTGGCGATAACCGCCCACTCCGGTAGCGAACCGGGGGTTATGGGCGTCTCGATGCCGTCGGTGTCGAGCTCGATCGGGGTAGCCCCCTTCTCGGGGGCGTGCTCATTCGAGCTGATCCTGCGCTGGCGCAACCTCGATACCGGGGCCACCGGTGAAGAGCGGTCCGACGAGGTCGTCGGCTGGATCGGCTGCGATGTCTTCGACTGCCGGGCGTGGAATATCTCCACCGGGCGAGGCCGGGTCGCCGTCGAGGTCGCCTCGAACCTGCCGCATTCGGCCGGTCATGCGGAGATCTTCGTCCCCTGAGCGGGGAGCGCGATCGCTCCCCGCCCAGAGCTCACAGCTCGACCCGCTGATCCTCGGGTAGGAACAGGGCGTCGGCTTCGACCACGCCGAAGGTCCGGTAGAACTCGGCGATATTGCGCACCACCTGGTTCACGCGGAACTCGTCGGGGGCATGCGTATCCCCGTGGAGCAACCGCTCGACGTACTCCGGTGTCGACTTCGAACGCCAGATCCGGGCATACGACAGGAACATGGTGTGGAAGTCGGGCGGCGATACCCCCGCCCGCTCCTCGGCCATCCGGAAGGCGGTCAACGCGATCTGCAGACCACGCAGATCGGCGAGGTTCTCACCGACGGTCAGTTCGCCGTTGACATGCTGGTCCGGCGCGAGCCCCTCCGGCACCAGCGCGTTGTACTGGTCGACGAGTTGTTTCGACTTGGCGTCGAAGGCGGCGCGATCGGCCGGTGTCCACCAATCCCGCTGATTACCGTCACCGTCGAACTTCGACCCCTGATCGTCGAAGCCGTGCCCGATCTCGTGCCCGATCACCGCGCCCACGCCGCCGTAATTGACGGCGGGTACAGCGTCCTTGTCGAAGAACGGCGGCTGCAGGAACGCGGCGGGGAAGACGATCTCGTTCGCGGTGGGGGAGTAGTAGGCGTTCACCGTCTGCGGTGAAGCACTCCATTCGGTTTTGTCCACCGGTTCCCCGAGTCGATCGAACGCCCGCTTCACCTCGAAATCATTGATGGCACGCAGGGATTCGATCAATTTCCCGCGGGTGACCGTCAACTTCGAATAGTCCACCCACTTGTCGGGGTAGCCGAGTTTGAGGCCGATCTTGTCCAATTTCTCGATCGAGGCCTGCCGCGTCTCCGGTGACATCCAGGTCGAATTCGTGAAATTCTCCCGGTAGGCGGCCGTCAGGTCGTCGACCATGACCTGCACCCGCTCCTTGGCCTCCGGCGGGAAGTATTTCTCCACATACAGCTTGCCGAGCTGTTCGCCGAGATTGCCGTTCACCGTGCCGATCGCGGATTTCCACAACTCGGGCCGCTGCTGCAGACCGGACATGAGCCGGCCGTTGAAATCGAAATTGGCGTCCGACAGTTCCTTGGGCAGGAACCGCGCGTAGGTCTGCAGAACCGACAGTTTGAGGTATTCGCGCCACACCGCGATATCGGTGGCGGCCCAGATCTTGCCGGCCTCGGTGACGAAGGACGGTTGATTCACCACCAGTTTCGCGAACAGGTCGCGGGGGCGGTCGGTGATTCCCGCCAGCCAGGGCTCCCAGTCGTACTCCGGCGCCAGCCCGGTGGCTTCCGCCCAGGACATCAGGTTGTAGGTGGCCTCGGTATCGCGATTGCGCACATTGTCCCAGTGGGCGGCGGCGATCCGGGTCTCCAGATCGACCTGCCGGGCGGCGATCGCCGCAGGATCGGGGAGGCCCGCGCCCTTGGCGAGGCGTTCCAGATAGGTCCGGTAACCGGCGAGCTCCTCGGCGAACTGCGGATCCCGATAGTACTGCTCGTCCAGGCCGATTCCGGACTGGCCGATCGAGGCGATATAGGCGGAGGAATTCTTCCGGTCGATGCTCACCCCGATACCGATCAGTCCGCCGATCGGCAGCCGCCCCATCACCTCCGCGAGAGCCGGCTTGTCCTTCGCGGCGTCGATCTCGTCGAACATCGAATCCAGCGGCGTCAACCCGAGCTGTTCGATTTCGTCGAGGTTCATCCGGGCGTCGTACAGATCGCGGATCTGCTGGGCTTCGCTACCCGGCTCCGGATCGCTGATGCTCTCGACGATCTCCCGCAGCTGCGCCTGGGTGCGCTCCGCGGCCTCGCTGAACGCACCGTAGGAGGTCTTGTCCGGCGGCAGCTGATACTCACGCAGCCATTTGCCGTTCACGTGCCGGTACAGATCGTCCTGCGGGCGCACCGCCGGGTCCGAGCCGTCCATGTCCACGCTGACCAGCCGCACCGGCTCGTCCTCGGAACAGGAGGTCAGCCACGCGGCCGCGGGCACCAGCCCCAGGGCCACCAGGAACGAACGGCGATCGAGCACCGCCCGACGATCCGAAGACTTCAACAGAACTCTCTCCCCGATGCGGGACCCGCACCTCGCTAGGCGAACCGGCATCATGAGGCTACCGGCGGGTTTCGGCGGCGTCGCGCCGGACGCCGCGCCCCACCCCGATTTTTCTCCGAGCTGCGGGTTCGCTATCCTTGACCGGTTGCCTGCGGGCCCTGAGCCCGCGATTCGGCCGCGAACCCCCGGTGGTTGATCGCATAGATCAGATGAAACCGCTGGTAGGCGTGCGTTCGGGTGGTAACAGACCATGCCCGTCGGGTCGGCAATCCGGCGTGCTTTACGTCCAGGTCTAGGAGGCTGAAGTGATTCAGCAGGAGTCGCGGCTGCGCGTCGCCGACAACACGGGTGCCAAGGAGATTCTCTGCATCCGCGTTCTCGGTGGTTCGTCGCGCCGCTATGCCGGTATCGGCGATGTCATCGTCGCCACTGTGAAAGACGCGATCCCCGGCGGCAACGTCAAACGGGGTGACGTCGTGAAAGCCGTCGTGGTGCGCACCACCAAGGAACGGCGCCGTCCGGATGGTTCCTACATCCGTTTCGACGAGAATGCCGCCGTGCTCATCAAGCCGGACAACGACCCGCGCGGCACCCGCATCTTCGGCCCGGTCGGCCGCGAGCTGCGCGACAAGAAGTTCATGAAGATCGTTTCGCTGGCCCCGGAGGTGCTCTGACATGAAGGTGCACAAGGGCGATACCGTGCTCGTCGTCTCGGGCAAGGACAAGGGCGCCAAGGGCAAGGTCATCCAGGCCTTCCCGCAGCAGAACCGGATCCTGGTCGAGGGCGTGAACCGGATCAAGAAGCATGTCGCGAACTCCGCGAACCTGCGCGGCGCGTCGTCGGGCGGCATCGTTACCCAGGAGGCGCCCATCCACGTGTCCAACGTGATGGTCGTCGACTCCGACGGTAATCCGACCCGGATCGGCTACCGCACCGACGAAGAAACCGGCAAGCGGGTTCGGATCTCCCGTAAGAACGGGAAGGACATCTGATATGACCACCACTGAGAAGATCCAGCCGCGGCTGAAGGTGCGCTACCGCGAGGAAATCAAGGATGCGCTGAACGGCGAGTTCGAGTACGCCAACGTCATGCAGATCCCGGGCGTGGTCAAGGTCGTCGTGAACATGGGTGTCGGCGACGCCGCCCGCGACGCCAAGCTGATCAACGGCGCGATCGAGGATCTGGCCCTCATCACCGGCCAGAAGCCGCAGATCCGCAAGGCCACCAAGTCCATCGCGCAGTTCAAACTGCGTGAGGGTATGCCGATCGGCGCGAAGGTCACCCTGCGCGGCGACCGGATGTGGGAGTTCCTGGACCGCCTGGTCTCGATCGCGCTGCCCCGTATCCGCGACTTCCGCGGTCTGTCGCCCAAGCAGTTCGACGGCAACGGCAACTACACGTTCGGTCTGAGCGAGCAGTCGATGTTCCATGAGATCGATGTGGACAAGATCGATCGTCCGCGCGGTATGGACATCACCGTTGTTACCACCGCGACCAACAACGAAGAAGGCCGTGCCCTGCTGAAGCACCTCGGCTTCCCGTTCAAGGAGAACTGAGACATGGCCAAGAAAGCACTGGTCAACAAGGCCAACCGCAAGCCGAAGTTCGCTGTTCGCGCCTACACGCGCTGCCAGCGCTGCGGCCGGCCGCATGCGGTGTACCGCAAGTTCGGTCTGTGCCGTGTGTGCTTGCGTGAGATGGCGCACCGCGGCGAGCTGCCGGGCGTGCACAAGAGCTCCTGGTGAGCTGATCCCGGTCGGGTAGTGCCCGACCGGGATCCCACACCACCGAAGAGGACCCGAGCCGCGGCTCGGGTCCTCTTCGTGCTTCCAGGGTCTGGGCACTGTCCTCGCAACGCCCCGCTACGCGCTCTGAATATGAGGAAGTACACTTAGCGGAAGTGTACTTCCTCTGATTAGGAGGTTCGGTGGTGCTGGCAAAGCCGGTCGATATGTTCGACCGCGATCGGGAGTGGGCGGCATTGACGGCCTTCGCCACGAGTAACCAGCCGAATGCGACGCTGGGTGTGGTGTCCGGGCGCCGCCGGCAGGGCAAGACCTTCCTCTTGGAGTCGTTGTGTGAAGCAGCCGACGGCTTCTACTTCGCCGCCGATCAGGCCACGGAGGCGGAATCGTTGCGGTATCTGGCGGCCGCTGTCGGTGAATTCGCCGGGGCGCGGTTCCCGATCGCATTCGACGATTGGCGGCAAGCAGTCGATGGACTGCTGGCGCTGGCGGAGGATCGGCAACTGCCCGTCGTAATCGACGAATTCCCCTACCTGGTGAAAGCGACTCCCGGCCTGCCGTCGATAATTCAGTCCGCGCTTGCGCCGCGCCGCGTCGAGCGTCGACGATCACGGGCGCGGCTGTTGCTGTGCGGATCGGCGATGTCGTTCATGGGTTCCTTACCGGCCGGAACGGCGCCGTTGCGAGGGCGCGCCGGGCTGGAATTGATCGTGCCCACCCTGGACTATCGGCTTGCCGCCAGTTTCTGGGAGCTGAATGATCCGCGCCTTGCGCTGCGCGTACACGCCGTGGTGGGCGGAACGCCCGCATATCGACGAGAGTTCGTGGAAGGTGACAGCCCCGCGGGCTTCGACGACTTCGACCCGTGGGTATTGCGTACCGTGCTCAATCCCGCCAGTCCGTTGTTCCGGGAGGCGCGGTACCTGCTGAGCGAAGAGCCGGGTATGCGCGATCCCGGCCTCTATCACTCCGTGCTGGCTGCGGTAGCGCACGGTAACTCGACGACCGGGGGGATCGCGTCCTACGTCGGGCGTAGATCCAGCGATATCTCACACCCACTGTCGGTGCTCGAGGACAGCGGTCTGCTCCGCCGCGAACCGGATGTCTTCCGAGCCAACCGGATGCTTCATCGCGTGGCTGAACCGCTCATCACTTTCTACCAGGCTGTGCAGCGGCCGGATTGGGCCGAATGGGAACGGGCGCGCGACTCGGCGCGTCTGTGGGAACGCCGGCAGCACCGATTCGAGAGCAACGTGCTCGGTCCACATTTCGAGCAGGTTTGCCGCGACTGGTCTTTCGACTATGCCCCCGCGGGTTTCTTCGGTGGATACGTGAACCGGGTCGGTAGCGGGGTGGTCAACGACGCTGACCGACGGGTGTCGCACGAGGTCGATATCGCGGTGTTCGGAGAGCGGGCCGACGATACCGAAGCGCTGCTGTGCATCGGCGAAGTGAAATGGAACGACGTCATGGGTATCGGGCATTTGGAGAGGCTGCGACGGATCCGGCACCTGTTGTCGGCGAAGTTCGACACCACCCATACACGACTGGCCTGCTACAGCGCGGCTGGGTTCATGCCGGCCTTGCATACTGCAGCGGAGGAGGGCGAAGTGCTACTGATCGGGCTCGGAGATCTTTACGGGTAGGCCGGGGCCGGTGCATGTCGACGGCTGGGCCCCCACATGGACTCGGCCCGAGCTCGGTTGCTGTCAGAGCCCTCCCGATCGCAAGCCGAAGTTCGCTGTTCGCGCCTACACCCGCTGCCAGCGCTGCGGCCGGCCGCATGCGGTGTACCGCAAGTTCGGTCTGTGCCGTGTGTGCTTGCGTGAGATGGCGCACCGCGGCGAGCTGCCGGGCGTGCACAGAGCTCCTGGTGAGCTGATCCCGGTCGGGTAGTGCCCGACCGGGATCCCACACCTCGAAAGGGACCCGAGCAGTCGCTCGGGTCCCTTTCGTGCTTTCGAGGTTGCTCCTTGCAGTGAGGTCATGCACTGATGTGTGATGTATCGGGGACTTCCTCGGCCGGATCTGTGCAGGATCTGCCGCAGTGAGTACCGCCGTGTAGCACTCGTACGTCATCGACGACGATTGGCAGGGGTGACATATGGGTGGCTTCGGGCCGGGAGGCGATGACCTCGATTTATCCCGGATGGGCGTCAGTCGAGGGATAATCCAGGCCAGAATGCTCGCTCGGCGACTCGAGCGAATTGTCGAGGACATGGGCGAGGGGATATCCGAGCCCCTGTATCGCAGAGCCCATTCCGCGGTAGTGCGCGGAAACCACGACTTCATATTGGCCGATGCGGATACCAATCGGATAATGCGGGACCTCTTGCGGCACGGGAATATTCCGGCGCCGGTGACACCGGTGCGTCCGGATATCGGATTGCCCGGTGAGCCACGGCAGCTCCGGGAACTCTGGGAGAATACTTCCGCATCCGACCGGGACGAGATATTTCGCTTGGATCCATTCGTCGGTAATCGGGACGGGATTCCCCAGGTGGATCGAGACTTGTACAATCGTCGCAACCTGGACGATCTCCTGCGGCAGGCTCAGAATTCCGGTGATCAGTCGCGCGTCGATACCTACAGTGGCATAAGGGAGATGCTGAACAGTAAGAATGGCCCGCCTACCTACCTATCGTATATCGACGAGAACGGCAAGATGGCCTTTTGGTCTGACAATCCGGACTTGTCCGATAATGCGGCTGTGCTGTTACTGCCGACGGGTCGCGACAATACAGTACTGGAATACGCGAAACCGGCTGTGGATCAGTTACGTGAAGTGGCGTTGCGTACCGCACCCGAGTCCAGAACGGCGGTGGGGTTCTGGGGGGCTTACGACCAGCCGAAGTCCTATATGCAATCGATCTTTGCCCAGCCGGCCCAAGAGGGTGCGGCCCGAGTGCGGGACTACCACGAGGGTCTGCGGGCAACCCATGAGGGAAGGTCCGCGAATACTACAACTATCGGGCATTCCTACGGGGGAGTCCTCACTGGTGAGTCCGCCGGCCCCTCGGACCACCGAGCGGGGGCCGGGGGCGTTCGGTCAGGTGCGGAGCAGGCCGCTGACGAGGAGGAGCAGGGATTCCTGGGTCTGGCGGCGGGCGGTGTCCTTGTCGTCGGCATGGGCGACGATCAGGCCGGCTTCGGAGACGGCGCTCAGGATGAGTTGCGCCAGGGTGGGGACGGCCGTGGCGGTGATCAGGCCGGTATCGCGGGCGCGTTCCAGTTCGGCGGTGATGAGGCCCAGGCCGTGGCGGGCTTCGAGTTCGCGCCATGCCTTCCAGCCGAGGACCGCCGGGGCGTCGAACAGGGCGATGCGGATCATCTCCGGGCGCTGGCAGATCTCCAGGAAGGTGTTCAGGCCGGCGGCCATGGCGGTGAGGATGTCTTCGGCGGGGGCAGCGCGCAGCGCATTCTCGATTTCGGTGGTGATCTCGGTTTCCAGCTGTTCCAGTACCGCCAGGAACAGGCCGCGCTTATCGCTGTAGTGATGGTGTAGCGCGCCGCGCGTTACACCGGCGTCGGTCACCAGTTGCTCCGCGGAGGTGCCCGCGAATCCGCGCTCGGTGAACAGGCGGCGACCTGCTTGTTCGAGCGCGGCGCGGGTGGTGCGGGAGCGATCCTCCTGGCTACGGCGTGGCATGCAGCCGAGTGAACTCCAGAATTCGTCCGGTGAGCAACTCGGGCTGGTCCTCCGGGATCAGCGTGTAGGAATCTCCGATCAGCTCGAGCGTGGCGTCGGGCAGGTCGCGGACGAGGCGTTCGGCGTAGGAAACCGGGAACAACCGGTCCTCGCGGGCCCAGACGACGAGTACCGGCACCCTCACGGAGTCGAATCGGGTAGCGGCATCAAGGGTGTAGCGGCGCCGCGCGTGCTGTAGGAAACGGCGCAGATCGGCGCGGATAGCAGCCGATTCGCGGCTGGGCCGGAGGTAGGAATCGACGGTGGCGGGTGGGATCGGGCGTTTGCTCAACCAGCCCAGTGCGATCGGCAGGCGTTGCAGGAACCGGAATCGCAGCAGTTCGGTCATGAGCCGGACCGATCCCGGAACCCGGGCCAGCAGGGGAAGCAGAGTGAAGGGCTGTGGCAGGAAGCTCTCGTAGGAATCGACCGCGGCGAGCACGACACGGCCGATCCGTTCCGGACGGTGGGCCAGCAGTACCTGAGTGAGTGCGCCACCGGTGTCGTTGGCGACGATCGTGACATCGTGCAGGTCCAGATGGTCCAGAAAATCGGCGATGAGGCCGGCGACGCCGGTGGGGGTGAGGTCGGCGTCCGGCGCCGGGATCGAATGGGATCCGAGGGGCCAGTCCGGGACGAGGCAACGGTAACCGGCCGCCGCGACCGGCGCGACGATATGCCGCCACAGGCCCGAGTTGACGAGTAGTCCGTGGACGAAGACGATCGGCGGCCCGCTGCCGGTATCGCTGTACCGAATGGTGGCGGTGGGCAGGTGGGCGATATCGGTGCGACCGAGTTCATTGGTGTTCGACATATTTCCTCCCAGGTCGGTTCCGCATCGATAGTTACATACATTCGGTATGTATGTCTATGGGTATCTGCCGGGATCACGCGAAGTGGGATTTGTAGATCTGCCCGTGCACGCCGACCGTGCGGTCCACGACCTGGGAGACGGTGAAATCGGCCGCCGCCGAGAGGTAGGCGTACGCGGTGGCGCGGTCCATGCCCTTCTCCTGCTCGCGGAAGTCGAGGGCGTTGACGACGGCCCGGCGCATGGCGATATCCAGATCGCCGGACTGGCCGCCCAGCGAACCGTCCGGATCGGAGAGACCGATCGGGATCCAGGCCTGCTCGGTTTCCCCGAACGGATAGGTGTAGGCGACCTCCGGTGCGTCCCCGGACCCCGGTGTGCAGACGGTGAGCCGGAAGGTGCCGCGCAACGAACCCTCCATCGCGGTGAGCGCGGCTTCGCCGTCCCCCATGGTCCTATGCGGGGCGTCGACATAGAACAGTGCGCCTTCGGCGAAAACCGGCAGATAGAAGGCGGATCCAGCGCCCAGCAGGCGGATATCGATATTGCCGCCGCCGCGGGTCGGGGGAATCGAATTGGCCGAGGCCGCTTCCGGATCGGTATCGGGGGAGAAGGCCACGCCCATCATGCGCATGAATGGTCGTAGCGGGAAGCGGACTTGCGCGTCGCCGTACGGCATAACGCCCAGGCCTTCCTCGATGGCAGTGAAGGTGGAGATATTGCCGTAGTCGGGCGGGCCGCCGGGTCCGGGCGCGATCGCTGTCCGATAGCTGTCGCGATGCGGTCCGGATCGTTCCCAGTGCCGGAAATGTCCCGGTTGTCCCGGTATGGAAGCCGCCCTCTAGTATCGGCGGCTGTGAGGCATATCGGGCGGCCGCCGAACCTGGCGCGCGTTGTCGTTCTGGTATTCGCCCTTGTGGTCCTGACTTTCGGAATCCAGCACGGCCCGAACCCGGAAACTGCCTCGTCCGAGAAGCTTTCGTTCGTGCACACGGTAGTCGCAATGCACGAACCGATCGGTTACGCCATCGCGGTGTCTCCGGATAAGGGCAGTGAGACGGTGCACTGCCCTTATCACTGTGTCCGCGCCCCGGCTGTTCGCCCGCGGGTGGGTTACCTCTGGTACCCGGCCCTGTTGATCGCCGGACTGCTGATCGCAGGTGTCTATTGCCGCCGGTGGGATATCCGGCCCCGCGCTGCCCGGCGAACCGCTATCGGGGCAGTGGGCGCGGAGTTGTTGCTACACCTCTGCGTTTGCCGGCGCTGACAATCCGTCGGTGAGCGTAGCTCGTCCATCGCCGCGTAAGCCCGCTGTGGTCCTCGGCTCCATCGGCAGCGTGCGCCGACGGGCATCCGGAAAGCACTGTGGGGCAGTCGTTCAGCCGGTGCGTATGCGTGACCTCGGGTAATTGGCGACGAGAAGGGGCGGCCATTGCTTCCGGTCGATCCACAAGCGTCACCGGGCGCCCCATTCGTGTCGGCGGTGCAGTCGTCGACGCGAATACGTCAGTGCAACAACGCTTTGCATCACCAGTCAGGAGAAAATTTCGTGAGAATCCGCACACCTCTGCTCACTCTCGCCGTCCCGATCGGCTGTCTGGCCTTCGGGGCCGGTACCGCTTCGGCGGTGACGACGGAGCAGACGCCGAATACGGTTACGGTGAACTTCACCGATGTGGAGGCGCGCATGATCGATGCGCTGGATCTGGGACCGGTTCTGGGTGCGCTGCCGCCCAATTTCACGCCGGAGGCGAAACAGCGGTTGGGGGAGAACCTCGCCGAATTCGCCGGTCGTGCCGCGCGAACCCCGGGGTCGACGCTGTCGGTGATCATCGATCAACCGGTGGGTGCCCCGCCCGGTATCGGTGTGACTGTTATCCCGTGATGCGGTGAACGGCGGCGCCGCTCGGTCCGGGTGGGCCGAGCGGCGCCTGCGGGCGGAGGGTCGTCAAGAGAGCGCGGCCCGGGCCTCCTCGAGATGGGATTGCCAGGCGTCGCGGTCCACGTGGTGGTAACCGGAGGCGCCTGCGACGAAAGCGCTCGATACCACCATGTCCGGTTGGACGGTGGCCAGTATGTCCAGGGCGGCGAACAGGCCGTCTTTATCGCTGTATCCCGGGATGTATCCCACCCGCCAGCCCTCGCGGTAGCGCAGCAGCGTATCGCCGGTGAACAAATAGCGGCGGCCGTCGTGGCCGGGGACCATATAGCAGGTGCTGCCCGGGGTATGACCGGGTGTGGGAATCACTTCCACGCCCGCATCGTCCACACCTCGTTCGGAGACTGCGATATCGATCGGTGCGTGGCTTCCGATTTCGGTGGCTTCGGCGGCCGGGGCGTGCAGGCGGCTGCCGAAGCGCCCGGCCACGGTGCGCAGCATCGGTCCGGCTTCGTCCTGGTGGCTCAGGTACTGGCGGGCGACCCCACCGAGTTGTTCGAGCCGGTCGAAGTCCTGGTCGCTACCGGGGGAGTAGAAGAGGATGTTCTGTCCGGAGGGCGGGGTCCACAGGTAGGCGTGGGTTCGTGGCCCGCCGGGGACGACGAACTCGCGGGTTTCCCAGAGATCGGGCGCCACCTGTTGCATTGTCGGTTCGATGGGGTCGGTTTCCCGGATTGTTTCGGTGCGCATGACCTGACGGTAAAACCTCAATAATGATTCAGGTCAAGGCCTCGGAATCGCGGTCTCCGGAGAAATTTCAGCGCGAAGTGATGAGCGGGACGAGCTGTTCGCCGGAGGTCCAGGCGCCGTGATGGCCGACCATCGCCGATTCCAGCGGTTCGGACTCCGGCCGCACCAGTACCGCGCCGCCCTCGGCCACCGCCAGCAGGTCACCGATGCGGTGCGCGATCACGGGTTCGGGCGGTGTAGGGCCGAACCAGTGCTCGTCCAGTGCTTGCTCGCGCGTGACGACACGTGCGTGTCCGGCCAGTTCTCCGGTCCAGCGGTCGAAAGTATCGGACAGTGCGGCCGGCTCGCGGAGGTAGATGTGGCGTACGCGCGCCTCACCGGCGATCAACAGCACGCCGTCGTGCAGTCCGGGCCGGGTATCCAGGTCGATGACGGGATCGGCGTGGACCATTCCGTGGTCGCCGGTGACCAGCAGTGTGCAGGTATCCGGGAGATCGGTGAGCAGATCGGCCGCGAAGGCGTCGATATCGCGCAGAACCGCGAGCGCCGCCGGGGATTCGGGACCGTGGAGATGACCGTTGCCGTCCAGATCGGGGAAGTATGCGTAGGCGAAACGCGAACCCGTACCGGCATGGTCGGCGACCGCCCGGATTCCGGCGCGTACCTCGTCCAGTGTGGTTGCGGGGTGCAGGGTTCCGGTGGCCCGGAACGATGCGCGGGTGAGGCCGGAGGTCTGCTGATATCCGGGAATCACGTAGTGCACCTCGACCCCGTGGGCGGCGAGATCCTCGAGCCGGCTGGTGCCCGGCTGAACCGTTTCGGGCGGATGCGTTTCGCGGGCGTCCTCGCCGGTCGCGCCGTCGAGCCGCCAGCGCAGTGAATTGAACAGCCGGAGGCCGTCCGGGCCGGGGACGGCGAAGCTGTAGCCGATGATGCCGTGCGTCGCGCACGGGGTGCCCAGGGCCAGGCTGGTGAGGCTGGTCGAGGTGGTCGCCGGGAAACCGGCGGTGAGGGTGGTGGCGGTATGTGCCGCCAGCGTGGGGGCGAGGTCGCCGTGCCGGGCGAGCAGTTCCGCGCCCAGGCCGTCGATCAGCAGCACCACCACGTCACGGTTGGGTGCGATTCCCAAGTGGTTGGGTTCGTCCATTCCGAACGAGGCGGCGACGGAGGGCAGGACGTCGGCGAGTGAGTACGGCATCGCTACATATCGTGCCGTATTCGGCGGTTCGGGGGTGGTCCGTTCGACCGGGCGGTGGGGTGTCCGAATTGGTTAGATTGCATCATGCATGTTATGTGTATTATGCACATCGACTGAACTTTTCTTGCGAGGAGCAAGCTCGTGACCAAAACCGAACCCGCAGTCCGCCCCGGGGCGGTACTTGCGGTGCTCGCCTTCGCTGGGATCGTGGCGTCACTGACGCAGACCCTGGTGATGCCGTTACTCGGGCAGCTGCCGGAGATCTTGAGCACCGACCCGTCGAACGCGACCTGGGTGGTGACCGCGAGCCTGCTGGCCAGCGCGGTGACCACCCCGGTCGCCGGCCGCCTGGGCGACCTCTACGGCAAACGCCTGGTCCTGGTGGGCTCGGTGGTTCCGCTCATCGTCGGATCGGTGCTGTGTGCCCTGTCCACGACGCTGTGGCCGATGCTCATCGGCCGCGCCCTGCAGGGGATGGCCGTGGGCCTCATCCCGGTCGGTATCGCCGCACTGCGCGATCTCCTGCCACCGGCGAAACTCGGCTCCGGTATCGCGCTGATCAGCTCCTCCCTCGGTGTCGGTGGTGCGCTGGGTATGCCGCTGGCCGCGGCAGTCGTCGAATACAGCAGCTGGCAGTACTTGTTCTGGGGTATCGCCGTGCTCGGCGCGATCGCGGGCCTGCTGATTTTCCTGGTGGTTCCGGCGACCCCGCCGCGTGCCGAACGCGGCCGCTTCGACGTGCTGGGCGCGCTCGGACTCGGCGCCGCGCTGGTCTGCCTGCTGCTCGCCGTCTCCAAGGGGGCGAGCTGGGGCTGGACCAGCGTCACCACGATCTCGCTGTTCGCCGCCGCGGTGGTGGTACTGCTGCTGTGGGGCCTGTGGGAACTGCGCTCACGCGATCCGCTGGTCGATCTGCGGGTGACCGCACGCCCGCGGGTGCTGCTGACCAACGTCGCGTCGATCGTCATCGGTATGGCCATGTTCGCGCAGGCGCTGATCTTCCCGCAGCTGCTGCAGCTGCCCGAAGCCACCGGCTACGGCCTGGGCCAGTCGATGGTGGCGATGGGCCTGTGGATGGCGCCCGGTGGTCTGACCATGATGCTCACCTCGCCGCTGAGCGCGAAGCTGTCCGCGCTCGCCGGGCCGAAGATCACCCTCATCGTCGGGTCGCTCATCATCGCCCTCGGTTACGGCGCGTCGGTGCTGATGATGGGCGAATCGTGGGGCCTGATGCTGGGCGCCATCATCATCAGCCTCGGTGTCGGTTTCGCCTACGGCGCCATGCCCGCGCTGATCATGAGCTCGGTGCCGGTCACCGAGACCTCGGCCGCCAACAGCTTCAACACGCTGATGCGTTCGATCGGTACCTCGGTGGCCTCGGCCGCCATCGGCGCGGTCCTGGCGCAGATGAGTGTCGGCTTCGCCGGTGGAGTCAGTGTCCCGACCGAGAACGGTTTCCGGACCGGCATCCTGATCGGCTGCGGTGTCGCAGTGGCGGCCGCACTGGTCGCGCTGACCATCCCGACGGCCAAGCGTGCCGCCGCGGCGGCGGTCGCGGCCGCACGGCCCGATGAAGCGAAGGCCGAAGCGCATGCGGTGGCCGAAGCGGTCCCGGCCGCACCCGCGGGACTCTCGGCGGAAGCCGAGCAGGTGGTCGACGATGTTGCGGCGGCGACCGCGGTCACCGACGACATCCCGGCCGCCCAGGGGCCGCGGCATGCGGCGCCCGCGACACCGGCCGTTGCTCCGGCGCAGCGCAACGGTGCCAGCGAACCCGCCCCGCAGCCGGCCGGCAGCGGATCGGTGCTGTTCGGCCGGGTGTCCGATACGCGCGGCGGCGCGGTATCCGGCGCGACCCTCACCTTGATCTCGCCCGCCGGGCAGCAACTGGGCAGAGCCCGGTCGGGACCGGACGGGTTCTACGAACTGGCCGCTCCGGCGCCGGGGTCGTATGTGCTGATCGCCTCCGCGGAAGGCCGGCGGCCGGATGCGTCGACTGCGGTTCTCGGCAGCAACCCGGTGTCCTACGACGTCACGCTCAGCTCGCTGACCGGGCTCGAAGGTGTGGTCCTGCGTATCGGTGACGGCACGCCGGTGTCCGCCGCGATGATCACCGCCCTGGATCTGCGGGGTGAGGTCATGGCGGCAGGCGAATCCGATCACACCGGACGGTTCGAGCTCACCGGTCTCCCGGAGGGCGAGTTCACCATCGCGGTGAGCGCGTTCGGCTACCACCCGACCGCCGTCTCGGCGGAGGTGACCGGGCGGGACACCGCCCGCCTCGAGGTGCTGCTGCGCCCCGGCGTGCGAGTCGCGGGGGTCGTCAACGGTGGTGGACGTCCACTGGCCGGTGCGCTGGTCACCCTGACCGATTCGCTGGGCAATGTGATCGAGAGCCGCACCACGGGCGCGGACGGTTCCTATACATTCGGCAATCTCGCCGAAGGCAGCTACACCGTCGTTGCCACCGGCTACGCGCCGGCCAGCGCGCAGGTGCGGGTCGGGGAACAAGACGTCGAGGGCTTCGATATGGAACTGCGTGCCGCCGGCACAGACGAACCCGCCGAGCCGGTCGAGCCGGAAACCGGGCAGTTCGACGATCTGCCGGAGGTGCACAAAAGCTCCTGGTGAGCCGAAGCGCTGAATACAGAAACGAGAACAGGGCCCCGGAGAAACCGCTCCGGGGCCCTTGTTTGCTCGATACCGGATACGCCGGGACTCCGGCTACTTATCGCCACCCTGGTCGTGGATTGCGAGCGTGATCAGGTTCACGATCTGCTACTGTCCGGCGGTTCCCCTTCTCTGCCATGAAGGCCCAGAGCGTCTGGTTACGGAAGTATTCCGGGGGTCTGATTTTGTCGTAAACGAGCCAGCTCCTACACTAGACCGGTTGCCAGGGCACATCTGTGTCCGTGGGCGGCTCCGCGTGGGCCCCCGGGCGATACGAACTCATCCGGCGGTGATTGCCGTCCGGACCAGCCGAATTGTTGTAGGCCCACGGCCTGCGCCCGCGTGGCGCGGGTGTTGTATGGGAACCGCAGCGAGAAAGGTGTCGAGGTCGAACTATGACCATGACCGATCCGATCGCAGACTTCCTCACACGTCTGCGCAACGCCAACTCGGCGTACCACGATCAGGTGAAGGCTCCGCATTCGAAGCTCAAGGCGAATATCGCCGAGATCCTGAAGCGTGAGGGCTATATCGCCGATTACCGCACCGAGGACGCGACCGTGGGCAAGGCCCTCGTTGTCGACCTCAAGTACGGCCCCAGCCGGGAACGCAGCCTTCAGGGCCTGCGCCGCGTCTCGAAGCCGGGTCTGCGCGTGTACGCGAAATCCACCAACCTGCCCAAGGTCCTGGGCGGCCTCGGCGTGGCGATCATCTCCACGTCGACCGGTCTGCTCACCGACCGTCAGGCGGCTCAGCAGGGAGTAGGCGGGGAAGTCCTCGCCTACGTCTGGTAAGGGAGGTACGGACATGTCGCGTATCGGCAAAGACCCCGTCGTGATTCCCTCGGGTGTCGAGGTGACCATCAACGGCCAGGACGTCGCCGTGAAGGGCCCGAAGGGTCAGCTCGCGCTGACCGTTTCCGAGCCGATCACCGTCGCGCAGGAAGACGGCCGCCTGGTGGTTTCCCGCCCGGACGACGAGCGCCGCAATCGCTCGCTGCACGGCCTGACCCGGACGCTGATCGACAATATGGTCACCGGTGTCACCAAGGGCTACGAGAAGAAGATGGAAATCTTCGGCGTCGGCTACCGCGTGCAGCAGAAGGGCAGCAACCTCGAGTTCGCCCTCGGCTACAGCCATCCGGTGCCGATCGAGGCGCCCGACGGCATCACCTTCGCGGTGGAATCGCCCACCAAATTCTCCGTATCCGGGATCGACAAGCAGAAGGTCGGCCAGATTTCGGCGGTTATCCACGGCCTGCGCAAGCCCGACCCGTACAAGGGCAAGGGCATCCGCTACGCCGGCGAGGTCGTTCGCCGCAAGGTCGGAAAGACGGGTAAGTGATCATGGCGCAAACCGAGAACCAGAAGTCCAAGCGCATTCCGCTGGGCAAGGATGTTTCGACCCGCCGTCGGCTGTCCAAGGCGCGGCGGCACTTCCGCCTGCGCAAGAAGATCGAGGGCACCAGCGTCCGGCCGCGGCTGATCGTGCAGCGCTCCTCGCGGCATCTGCATGTGCAGCTCATCGACGATTCGGCCGGTCGCACCCTGGCCTCGGCCTCGACCATCGAAGCCGATGTGCGGGCGCTGGACGGCGACAAGACCGCCAAGGGCAAGAAGGTCGGCGAACTGATCGCCGAGCGTGCCAAGGCTGCCGGTGTGGAGGCCGTGGTGTTCGACCGTGGCGGTCACGACTACCACGGCCGGATCGCGGCGCTCGCCGACGCCGCCCGGGAAGGCGGGTTGAAGTTCTGATGATCATCGACACCACTGCACATACCAGCGTGAACGGAAGGAACGTCTGATGCCGGGACGTCAACGGCGTGACGGCGGAAACGGACCCGCCGGACAGAACCCCAACGCCCCCGAGGGCGGCCGCGACAACCGTCGCGGCGGCGGCGACCGCCGCGGCGATCGTCGTAACGATCCCGCCGAGAAGAACCAGCTCGAGCGCGTCGTAGCGATCAACCGCGTTTCCAAGGTCGTCAAGGGCGGCCGGCGCTTCAGCTTCACCGCCCTCGTCATCGTGGGCGACGGCAACGGCCTGGTCGGTGTCGGCTACGGCAAGGCCAAGGAAGTTCCCGCGGCCATCCAGAAGGGTGTCGAGGAAGCGCGTAAGGGCTTCTTCCGCGTCCCGATGATCGGCTCCACCATCACCCACCCGGTGCAGGGCGAAGCGGCGGCCGGTGTCGTCATGCTGCGTCCGGCCTCCCCGGGTACCGGTGTGATCGCCGGTGGCGCCGCGCGTGCCGTACTGGAATGCGCGGGCATCCACGACATCCTGGCCAAGTCGCTCGGTAGCGACAACGCGATCAACGTCGTCCACGCGACCGTCGCCGCACTCAAGATGCTGCAGCGGCCGGAAGAGGTCGCGGCGCGCCGCGGTCTGCCGATCGAGGACGTCGCTCCCGCGGGCATGCTGCGTGCCCGTGCCGGACAAGGAGTCTGATATGGCAGATCTCAAGGTGACCCAGATCAAGAGCTCGATCGGCGCCAAGCAGAATCAGCGGGAAAGCCTGCGGACCCTCGGTCTGCGGGGTATCCGTAAGTCGGTGATCCGGGAGGACAACCCGCAGAACCGTGGTCTGATCAATGTCGTGCGCCACCTCGTAACTGTTGAGGAGGTCTGACATGGTCGGGTCAAGCGCGGAGGAGGTAGCGCAGCGTAACCACGCAGCGCTCCCGACCATGTCGAAAGGGACACTGACATGACCATCAAACTGCATCATCTGCGCCCGGCCCCGGGTGCCAAGACCGATAAGACCCGGGTGGGTCGCGGTGAAGGCTCCAAGGGCAAAACCGCCGGCCGCGGTACCAAGGGCACCAAGGCCCGCAAGAACGTGCCCGCCGCGTTCGAGGGCGGTCAGATGCCCATCCACATGCGCCTGCCGAAGCTGAAGGGCTTCACGAACCCGTTCCGGGTGGAGTACCAGGTTGTGAATGTGGGCACCATTGCCGAGCTGTTCCCCGAGGGCGGCACCATCGGCAAGGACGAGCTGGTCGCCAAGGGCGCGGTGCGCAAGAACCAGCTGGTGAAGGTGCTCGGCGAGGGAGAGATCTCCGTCGCCGTGCAGGTCAGTGCGGACAAGTTCTCCGGCTCCGCCAAGGAGAAGATTTCCGCCGCCGGTGGTACCGCCACCGAACTGGGCTGACGTTCGCCATTCGACGCGCGGCTTCGCGTCGGCCCCGGAGGCGGTAGCTTGCGTGACCACGCAGGGGTAGCGAAGCCGCTATTCGATGCAGCGACGCCGGACGAGTGCAGGCTCGTCCGGCGTCACTGTTAGAGTTCAAGTGGTTCTGCCAAGACCCGTCATGGGTTCGGCGATTTCCGAGTCGGGACACGCTGAAATTTCCATGGCCTGACCATGTCGTTCGCCAGGAGGATCTGTGCTTTCCGCCTTCGTTACGGCCTTCCGGACCTCGGACTTGCGGCGGAAGATTCTCTTCACGCTGGGGCTGGTCGCGCTGTACCGCGCCGGTGCCGCGCTGCCCTCGCCGGGCGTCGACTACAAGGCGGTGCAGGAGTGTATCGACCTGGTTTCCGGTGGTGATTCCGCCGGTATCTACCAGCTGATCAACCTGTTCTCCGGTGGCGCGCTACTACAGTTGTCGGTCTTCGCGATCGGCATCATGCCCTACATCACAGCGAGCATCATCGTCCAGCTGCTCACCGTGGTCATCCCACGGTTCGAGGAGCTGAAGAAAGAAGGCCAGGCCGGCCAGACGAAGATGACGCAGTACACTCGATATCTGGCGATCGCGCTGGCGATTCTGCAGGCCACGGGTCTGGTGGCGTTGGCCGCTCGCGGGCAACTCCTGCAGGGGTGTCAGCAGGATATTCTCGCCGACACCAGCATCTTCGGCATGATCATCATCGTTCTGGTGATGACCGCGGGTGCCGCCCTGGTGATGTGGTTCGGCGAGCAGATCACCGAACGCGGCGTCGGCAACGGTATGTCGCTGCTGATCTTCGCCGGTATCGCGGCCCGGATCCCCTCCGAGGGAAAGAACATCCTGGACAGCCGTGGCGGTCTGGTGTTCGGTGTGGTGTGCGCGGCGGCGCTGGCGATCATCATCGCCGTGGTGTTCGTCGAGCAGGGCCAGCGCCGGATCCCGGTGCAATACGCCAAACGTGTGGTCGGCCGTAAAATGTACGGCGGTTCCTCGACTTATCTGCCGCTGAAGGTCAACCAGGCCGGTGTGATCCCGGTGATCTTCGCCTCCTCGCTTCTTTACCTGCCGAACCTGGTCGTGCAGCTGACGGGCTCCACGAACGAGACCGACCCGAGCTGGTGGCAGGAAATAATCCAGACCTACCTGGTAGATCCCACCAACCCCGTCTATATCGCGATCTACTTCGGACTGATCGTGTTCTTCGCCTACTTCTACGTGGCCATCACCTTCAACCCGGAGGAACGGGCCGACGAGATGAAGAAGTACGGCGGTTTCATTCCGGGCTACCGGCCCGGTAAACCGACCGCGGATCATCTCGGCTTCGTACTGAGCCGGATCACCCTCCCCGGCTCCATGTACCTCGGAGCGGTGGCTGTCCTGCCGACTGTGTTCCTCGGCTCCACCGGCGGGGCGCAGAGCATGGTATTCGGCGGTGCCGCGGTGTTGATCATCGTGAGCGTCGGCCTGGACACCGTGAAGCAGATCGAAAGCCAACTCATGAATCGCAATTACGAAGGGTTCCTCAAGTGAGAGTCGTACTACTCGGGCCGCCGGGAGCGGGCAAGGGCACTCAAGCCGTGCTGCTATCGGAAAAGCTGGGCGTACCACATATCTCCACCGGGGACCTCTTCCGCGCGAATATCAGCGAGCAGACACCGCTGGGCCTCGAGGCCCAGCGCTACATGGACGCCGGCGAGCTGGTGCCCAGCGATGTGACCAACCGGATGGTCCGGTCCCGGGTCGGCGAACCCGATGCGGCGCGCGGTTTCGTCCTCGACGGATACCCGCGCACGGTCGACCAGGCCGACGCGCTGGCGAAGATCCTCGACGAACTGGGCAGCGGGCTCGACGCGGTGCTGTGCTTCGTGGTGTCCGAGGACACCGTGGTCGAGCGGATGCTCTCGCGGGGCCGCTCCGACGACAACGAGGAAACCATCCGGACCCGGCTGCGTGTCTACCGCGACGAGACCGAACCCCTGCTGAAGTACTACGACGGCCTGGTCGTCTCGGTGGACGGTATCGGTGAGGTCGACGAGGTCAACGCGCGCGCCCTGGAGGCACTGGGCCGTAATGCCACGACCGGTTAGCTCGGTTTCCGGGTTCGGAGCCGAACCTTCGACGAGGGAGAGTCGTGGTCTTCGGTCGTAAGAACAAGAAGGTCGTGCCGTTCCGCACCGCCGGGGAGCTCGACGCCATGGCTGCGGCCGGCGCAATCGTCGGCCGCGCATTGGTGGCGGTCCGGGCCGCCGCCGCGCCCGGGGTCTCCACACTCGAACTGGACCGGGTGGCCGAACAGGTGATCCGGGACGCCGGTGCGGTCCCGTCTTTCAAGGGCTACCACGGCTTCCCGGCGTCGATCTGTGCGTCGGTGAACGATCGGGTGGTGCACGGTATCCCGGGCGAGGCGGAAGTACTGGCGCCGGGCGATCTGGTCTCCATCGATTGCGGCGCGATCCTCGACGGCTGGCACGGTGATTCGGCCTGGACGTTCGGTGTCGGCGAGGTATCGGAAGCCGATCGGATGCTGAGCGAGGCCACCGAGAAGTCGATGGTCGCGGGGATCGCGGCCATGGTGCCGGACAACCGGCTCACCGATATCTCGCATGCGATCGAGCTGGGGACGCGGGCCGCGGAAGCCGAACACGGCCGGTCCTACGGAATCGTCGACGGTTACGGCGGGCACGGTATCGGCCGCGAAATGCATCTCGACCCGTTCCTGCCGAACGAGGGGCAGCCGGGTAAGGGGCCGCGGCTGGTGGTCGGTTCGGTGCTCGCGATCGAACCGATGCTGACCCTGGGCACCTCGGATACGAAGGTGCTCGACGACGACTGGACCGTGGTGACCACCGATGGTTCGCGTGCCGCGCACTGGGAGCACACCGTCGCGGTTACCGAGGACGGCCCCCGGATCCTGACTCTGCGCCCGTCCGGCACCGGGTAGGAGCAAGTATCGGATCCGGCGCCGGACGGATGGGGCGATCGCGGTGGCCGGCTACCCGGTTCGGTTGTCACGGGGCGGAACAGGATATTTCGCCGGTACCAGGGGCGTAGCCGCAACTGCTGAGGGGGCCGTCCGCGTGGGTCGTCGACCCGCCTCCCACCGTGTGTCGTCGGAAATGTCCATTCTGCGGTGAATGTCGTGTGTGGGGGGCGGCATCATCGCACTAGCGTGGGGCCCCGTGCGTCTGGAGGAGACGTACGGAACAGATCGGGGTGTTTTCGTGGTCTACGCAAATCTGCTCACCGGATTATCCGGGTTCGGGGACGGCGGCGTTCTCGCCGTGAGCGGCGAACTGCTGGCTCGCAGCCGCGGCGGTGGTGGTGGGTCGGGGGTGATATCCACTGGGGCTGGGTAATCACTTTTATTGTTCTGGTCATTGTGGCGATTGCCGTCATCGCCTGGTGGAAGGCGCGGCAGCTACAACAGTCGGCGGCACCGAGACCGCCGATGCAGCAGGATGCCCACCCGCCGGGCGGGTTCGCGCAGCAGGCCGGCCCTTCCCAGTCGTATGGCGCGCCGCCCGCACCGTACGGAGTCCCGCCACGGCAGCCGGGTGGGATTCCGCCGCAACCGGGTGGGGGTTGCGGCGCAGCAATATGGCGGTGCGCCGCAGCAGTACGGTGGGGTTCCGCCGCAACCGTACCCGCCGAACCCGCAGTACGGGGGCTACGGGACTCCGCCCGGTCGTTGAGGACTCGGTTTGTCACGGCGCCGGTGCGGCGTGACAGGCCGTGGTTCAACGGCCGGGCGGAAGCTGTATTCGGCCCGATATCAGATTTCCAGCATGACCGTGACCGGCCCGTCATTGGTGAGTTCCACCTGCATATCCGCCCCGAAACGTCCCTGGGCGACTGGTGCGCCCAGCCTGCGGAGAGCTTCCGCGAAAGTATCCACCAATGGTTCGGCCGCCGGGCCCGGGGCCGCGGCGGACCAGGATGGACGCCGGCCTTTGCGGGTGTCGGCATACAGGGTGAACTGGCTGACGACGAGGATCGGTGCGTTCAGGTCGGCGGCGCTGCGTTCGCCATCGAGAATCCGTAGGCGCCAGGTTTTTTCGGCCAATGCGCCGGCTGTGTCCTCGGTATCGTCGTGTGTCACACCGACCAGTGCGACGATCCCATGGGGCAGCTGGTCTCCGGCCGGGTCGATGTGGGCGACGACCTCGCCGCCGACCGATACCCGAGCCGATGTCACTCGTTGTAGTAGTGCGCGCACGCCATCGATCATGCCGGGTGTCGATCGCAGGCCGTTAATCTCGGCGTCATGTCTCGTTCGTTCTCGACTGCCATCGTCGGACCGAATACACTCGTGGTGCGGAGGAACCGCGCCCACCGGGAGGAGTGGACGCCATGGGCGAGGGAAAGAATGTCGAGTACGACGAAGACGCCTTCCGGCGCGCCGCGGCGAAAACCGGTGCTGTACGGGACAAAATCCAAGGGGTAGTCGATACCCTGCAAAACTCCATCGCATCCCGCGGGGCTCCCTGGGGCACCGATTCGCTCGGTGATACCTTCGCCAACGGCCAGAACGGAAATCCCGGATATACCACCGCTCGAGATAATTTGATCGAAGGCGCGGAAAATGTGGCGGGGACATTCGACAGTTTTCACGACGGCCAAGTCGAGAGCGCTGATCTGTTGCGCGATATGGAAGACGGCAATCGCGACGGCCTCCGCTGATCGAACGACGGAGGGGCGCGGAGGCGACGATGACGAATGAACGAGCCAAGGCCGATCTCGCGGCAATTCTGGACGGCGTGCAGGAACAGATGCGCACCATTGCCGAACTCCAGCAGCGACGTGCCGAACTCACCGCCACCGCGACTGCACGCGGTAAGAAGGTTAAGGTCACCGTGAACGCCGACAACAAAGTGATCGACGTGAAATTCTCCTCGGATATAGACGAATTGACCTACTCCGAGATCGCCAAAGCGGTGATCGAGGCCGCACAGCGTGCCTGCACCGAGGTGGCCCGGGAGACGGCCGGATTGATGGCTCCGCTGGACAGCCAACGCGCCAGGATGCCGAAACTGTCCGACCTCGTCGAAGATCTGGCGGGCATAGAGATTCCGGATCCGGTGGATGCTCCCCTCACCCGGCCGAACAACCGTGATACCCAGACGATTTCCGACGGTAGTGCGGCGCCGGATACCGCGGGCCCAGAGTCGCGTGGACGGGGTGGTTCGGCCACCGATTCCAGCTGGTGAGCAGGGTAATTCGAGATGATCGAACTGCCGGGATGGGCACAGAGTCTTTCCCTCATCGCCGGCGTGGAGTGGCCCACCGGAAACGAAGACGAAATGTGGGGGCTGGGCGACGATTGGCGTACGGCTGCCGCCGCGCTCGATGATATCGTTCCCGACATCATCGATGCGAAGAACGCGTCGATGGAGGCGTATCCGCAGGGTGACGGCGTCGACGAAATGATCAAGGCTTTCGACAGCCTCCTCTCCGGCGATGGATCCGACAGGGATCAATCCCTGCCGAAACTGGCCGAGTATTTCGAGAACATCGGTGATTCCGCCTACAACACCGGCACCGAGATCGAATACACCAAGTTGATGTACATTTCGTCGCTGGCTTTGCTGGCGGCGGAACTCGCGGCCGCATGGATCTGGCCGCCCACCGCGCCCTTGGTGCAGGGGGCGGCGATTGCCTTGACCAGGGTCGCCGTCCGGATTCTCGGACAGCGGGTGGTCCAGGCGATCGCCCGAGCCCTTACCAAGCTGATCGCCAACCGGGTCGTAAATTTCCTGCTGCGACATGTCGCGATCGACACGATCATCGGCACGATGCAGGAACTGGCGATCCAGCAGTACCAGGTGGACGCCGGGCACCGGGAGGAGATCAACTGGGATCAGGTGGCAGTCACCGCGGTGAGTTCGGCCGCGGGCGGTGCCGCTGCCGGGCCGTTCGCGGATATGCTCGGACGCCGACTGGACAACATGCTGGGTGGGGTGGACGCAGGCGGCGTCCCGCTGCCGCTGACCATGCCTCAGCAGTACCTCAAAGCGGGAATCACCGGGGCCGGCGCGGGCCTTGTCGGTGCCGGCGCGGGGCTGGGCGCCGCGATTCCGGCGCAGATCGTGGCAAGTGCCACGGGGGAGAACGCGGTGAGCTGGGGGGAGGCCGCGAGTCAGGCCTACTCCTCGCTACCCGGTCAGTTCAGCCCGCTGATGTTCAGTGCCGGGGCGTCCAACGGGATGCTCACCGGACTGGGCAAATTCGGTGCGAACCATGCTTACAGTTCCCTCGGGGTCGGCATGTTCAACCCGGAAAATCAGTCGTTCATGTCTCAGTTCAACGATGTGGTCACCGGTCCGGGGCCGGGAATCGGTGGTCTCCCACCGGGCGCGGGGGCGTCCGGAGCCGGGGACGGAGCCGGGAGGAGTTCGGAAGCGGCGCGGACTTCCGGCGGCGCCGGGGCGCCGGATGGGCGATCGACGACATCGGCTGCTGCCGGACCTCATGGCGTTTCTGCCCCGGTTGCCGATGGGTCGGCGGCACCGGGACCCGAGGCGCGCAACAGCGCAGGTGACCGGTTACCGGCCGAGAGCAACGATTCCAGCGGGTCCGGGCCTGGCAGGACATCGGAAACCGGTGGAGACAGCGACGCCCCGGCCGCGGGTGACCGGACCGCCGAGGCATCGCAGCCGGCCCGGCCGGAGGCCGAAACTCCCAGCGGGCACCGAGAGTCCCCCGGTAGTGAGGTCGGCGGGAACGAATCCGGCGCGGGCCTGCCGACGGACTCGCCGGAAAGCCGGCCGCAGCAAGCCGAGGAACCCGGTATCGCCGCCGGCCGGCAGGACGACAGTCCGGTCGTGCCACGCGCCGACGAGATGCTGTCCGGTTCGGGCGACCGGACTACGGAAACCACCGGTGCCGAAGCGGATCCGGTCACTGTGCCGCCGCTTGTGAACACGCCGGGTCCCGTGTCGGGCCCGACCACGCCGGGAGCGCCATTGGGTACCGGTGTGCAGTCCGGTACCCAGCCCGGCGTGGGTACGCCCGCCGCGGCGGGCGCCAGTACGGCAGCACAGGCTCCGCCGAATTCCTCCGCTGCTCCGGCCGAGACGAGGACCGCCGCTCCCACGACGGGGGAGTCCCGGACTCAGCCGGGGGGAACGGACGCTGCGACCCGCCCGCGGGCCGGTGCGGGTGAGCGTGCGGGGCTTTCGACTCGTTCGGCTTATTCGGATGCCGACAGTGGTCTCCGTGCGGGCCGGACGGAGACCGGACCGCACGGATCCGATGGTGCCGATCGAACCGATCCGCAACAGGTCTCGCCTCGAGACGAGGTTCGGGTCGGCTATCGCGACGGCCGGCTCGATCCCGGAGATATCGTGCCCGTGCCCACAGTCGATGCGTCCGGTACGACCGCCGACCGAGGTACCGGACCCCGTGACACATCCCAGCCCGCGGAATCTCGTGGCCCGCAACCCGCGGGCGAGCAGCGTACGCCCGCCGGCGACGAGGGCAGTGCACCCGGCCGCGACGAAGGCAGTCTGCGCGACGATCCGGTTCGGATTCCGGACGAGTCCGGCGTATCGCCCAACTCGCGTAATCGCGGGGAATGCGCGCGTCTGACGCTCGAAGAGATTCAGAGCGAAACCGGCAGCGACCGGATCAGACCACCCCGGAACCCGGTCGGTCCCGGTGGTATGACCCGATCCGAATTGGAAGCGGCCGCCGGCGGGCGACTGTACGACTTCCCGGGCGTGGGCGAGGACCTGCCGCGACACCAGGGCGTGGCCGACGAACTGCTGCGGATGGCCGCGCAGATGAAACCCGCCGATATCGCCGAAGGGCGCGGTCCGCGGGCTCTGGTCGTCGACGAATACGCAACTCCGGTGGATGAGCACGGAGTCGGCGCGCACGCCTATTCGCTCACGGTGCGGATGGACCCAGAGACCGGGGAATACCGGATCGAAGTGTCGGACCCGGCCGCGGGGCAGCGCAAGGGGTTTCCGCCGGATATTCCGGTCGACCTCCGATCGGTTTCGGCGATCCTGTTCGACGGCGCGGGCAATGCGATTCGCCCGGGCCCGGCCGATGTTCGTATCCGCCCCACCAACGAACGCTATCTGCACGCCGGCGACCAGGACTACGGAGACAGCCGCCGGTCGCGCGAAACCCCGGACGAATTCGCGGCACGGACGCGTGCCGAACGCGCGGATATTCATGCCCGATTGGAAACCAACCGGGCGGAGTATCTCCGCGGACGTGCCGACAGCCTCGACGCGACCGGCCGGACGGACGATGCGGCGGCCTACCGTGATCACGCCGACCAGGCCGATTCGAGCGCGGCCCGCCACCGGGACGAGGCCGACGGCTTCTGGGAGGCTGCCGGCGGGCGGCCAGAGTGGGATACCGGGCACCGCTACCCGTTCGCCGACTCGACGCTGCCTGCCGATGACTCCGGTCCGGGGATCGGGCGACGGTCGCCGGAGGAGATGTTCCGCGGCGAAGACGGGAAGTTGCACGCCGAGGGGGATCCGCCGGAGACGTTCCGGAGTGCGGACGGTCTGCTGCACAAGCCCGGTGACCCCGGGGGCACCTACCGTGACGAGTCCGACGGTTTGCTCCATGAACCGGGCGATCCGGAGGGCACCTACCGCGACGACGACCCGCCGCACAAGATGCACCGGCCGGGCGACCCGCCGGACACCTCCCGGGACCAGCGGAACGGCCTGCACGGCCCGGACGGGTTGTATGTCCAACAGAGCACGACGAGCGGATACAAGTTCGAAGCGGACAAAGGACCGTGGACTCCCCACCGGATCGACGATACGAACACCCCGGCCGAACGGCGGCAAGCCTGGGAGGAGGCGCTGCAGGCCCGGGATGCGGTGATCCGCGATCGAAACACGGCACGAGAAGCCGTCCGGGACCATGCGGAAAAGTTTCTGAGGCTGGCACAGCAGTACGGGATCGATATCCCTCAGCGATCCGACGGGAAACCGGGTAATCGATATCAATCCGCTGACGACGTCATCCATCTCTCGAAGAGTAAGCTCCAGACCGAGATCGACCGGATGCTCGCGGAAACCGAACGCCGCGCACCGGAGGAGCTGGCGGAGCGGGAGGATTTCCTCGACGAACTCCAGCAACTGTCGGCGGATTTCCACGATCTGACGCCGGATCTGGTCAAGGCCTCGAAGGATATGGGCGAAGCCGCGGCGATGGCGTACGCCGTCGATACCGTCGAACGGCCCGGTGCGATCCTGCTCGTCCCGTTCAAGGGCGCCTTCGATGGGAGAGACGTTGTCGATGTCGCGGCCCTGGTGCCGGGAACCAACGGGCGGCCGCCGAAACTGATCGTGGTCGAAGCCAAAGGTGGTTCGAGCTGGGAACTCAAAGCAGCTGATGTGTACGACCCACAGACCCGTGCGATCGAACGGGCACAGCAGGGCTCTCCCGAATATCTGCGCAGGACCCTGAATCTCGATCAGAATCTGCAGCGATTTCTCACCGAAACGCTGGAGGAGATGCGGGCCCGCGGTATCGATCCGAGGAGCCCGGCCGGCGAGGCACTCATCGATGCCCGCAAAGAGCTCCTCGCAGCACACCGTGATGGCAGCCTGGAGATCGAATACCACTTGGTGCACGCCAATGACAAGGGTGCGATACGGGCCGCCGAGTTCGACCTGAATCCCACGGATCCACCCGGTCGAGTGCGGGTCGAGATGGACCGAATCGGCGGACTCGACCGGGATACCCGTATCGGTACCCGGCTCGACGATCTGTCGGCCGAATCGGGGCCCGACCGGGACGGGACCGAGTCCGAACCCGAGACGCGGGCGGAGCCGCCGGAGGAAGACGGTCCGGAGGCAGGCGCCGGTGCGCGACGACCCGATGCCACGGCACCCCTCGACGATGCCCTGGCCGATGCCATCGCCCGCCGCGACGAACTATCCGGCCGGATAGCCGAAATTGCCCGCGACCTGCGCGTCGAGGTGGCCTCGGGCGCCTGGGAGCCGGATCGGATCGCGGCGACGATCCGCGACCTCGCGGGCCGCGACCTCGATGCCTCGGACAGCCGCCGGGTGGATGACCTCGCCGAACTCATGCCCCAGCTGGTTCGGGCCGAGGACCAGGCACGGCTGTTCGCCGACCGCGTCGAATACGACCGTTTGCTCAACGAGCGGCAGGCCCTCACCAGGGAACGGGAATTCCTGCGCGCGAAACTCACCGATCGCGCGCGTAACCTCGGCCTGGAGGAGCCCAGCACCTGGGCCGAGCAGGATCCGGATGCGCGCGAGGAAGCGATTCTCGGGCTCGAGGTCCAGACCCGCGTCGATACCATCCATCACCCGGGGGGTCTGGACGAGGCCCCCCACAGCGACCGCCACCCGGTCGGTGGTCGAGAACAGGAGTACCGGCGGACGCTGCTGGAGAAGCTGATCGCCGACAGTGAACGATTCGACGATCTCGCCACCACACTTCGCGAGATCGACGAGCGCATCGCAGGTATGGACCGGGCCCCGGAAGGGCTGGGCCGCCCGCAACCGGAGGATGTCGTCGCGGAGCTGGAGCATCTGGCGCGCAATCGCGCCGCCGAACTGCACCGGATCAAGCCACGACGGTCCATGCGCGACGATCTGGCCGGGCGACTGGACGTGGGTGACCCGGAGGAGACGCTGACTCCAGACCGGCTGGACGATACTCTGGCCGCCGCGCAGGACCGGGCTGAACGGGCACACACCGAAGGCCGTTTTTCCGCGGATGATCTCGCGGCCACACTCCGCGATCTCGAGGGGTTGGCGGATGCCGCACGCGATGTGAACGCCGCACACATCCGTATCGGCCGGATACAGGACGATATGGCCCGCGTCGCGGGTGCGTGGCGGGCGCTCGCGGAAGCCGAGGGCGGCCGGATGGTGACCGACCGTGTGGGCCTGGTGGAGGGCGACTCTCCCCGCATCATCGTGTACGGCCCGCGTCTGAACCCGGCCGATCCACGGGGCGACCACGACGCGGCATTGGCCGACGCGCTGCGCCGCGATCCGGCCGCAGCGCTTGCCATGGTGCGTCCCGAAACAACGGTCGAATACCGGCGAGTTCTGGCCGGCCGTACCGGCGACCGGCGGGTGGAGGACATGGATCCGCCGGAGGTGGAGCATCTGAGCACCGGCTGGGTTGCCGGCCGCCGGCTCGATATCACCACCTGGCGTGACAGCCACGGCACCGTGCACACCGTGGATCCGAGCCGCCCCAGCTGGCGAACCGGGCGCGACGACAACCCGCCTCCGGACAAGTTCACCCCCAAAGACCCGCCCGACGGCGTCAGCGGGTGGGCGATGACCGACGTCGTCAACGACATCACGCTCCCGGCCGATGAGGTTCCCGCGGGGCAGATTCCGGAAAGCACTCTGCCGGTCAACGCCCCTCAGGCGCCGCAGCAGTACGACACCTCCGGCGTCGATCCGAAGGATATATTCACCCAGCACTGGGGTGCGGACTCCTACAACATCGTGCGTTTGCTACTGATGGCGGCGCTGGTGCCGAAACACCCGGCGGTCAAGAGCTGGATCCAGCGGCATCCCGAGATCGGCCGGTGGGTACAGGAGCGCCCCTGGCTGCAGAAACTGCCGCCCTTCGGAACCGTTTTCCGCGACTACGAATGGTTCGCGCCACCGGAACGCGACGTCCAGCCGCTGCACCGCGGCTGGGATGTCACCGACCACACGCCACCACCGGCCGGCGCCGAAATCCCCGACGGATTGCGCCGCCGATGGGAGACCGATATCGAGGCATGGCGCGAAGTCCAGCAATGGGCGGATGGCGAATACGACCGCTTCCGCAGCGACGATCGCGATATCGACCGAATCGCCGAGGGGATCGATCGGCATCGGCGGTCCGAGCAGCAAGCAGCGGCCCGGGAGGGCATCGATACGGTCCGCGAGCGGTTGGTCCGCGAACTCGGCGGAATCGATCCGAACGGTGACGTGCCCGCACAATTGGCGCGTATCGAAATCACGATCGACCGGGTGGCCGGCGAGCTGGCGGACCGGTTCGTTTCCGCGGACTCCGCCGCGATCCGCCATACCGTCGAACAGATCCGGGAAATGCTGGTGGGTGTGGTCGATCCCGCCGAGATCGTGCCGGGAGCCGATCCGGACGAGATCGTGCGCCTGGTCGACCCCGACGCCATCGTCGATCGCCTGGCCCCGCATATGCGAGTCGAGGTCCCCGAGTTCACCCGGGACAACCTGCTCCGCATAAAGAACCATCTGATGCGCGACGAACACCGGGTCCGGGACTACACCGACCCCGCAGCGGGTTTCGTGATGCGGCCGATGGATCAGCTCGCCGATGTCGCGGAGGCATGGAACCGGCTGCAGGCCGGTACGCCGCTACCGCAGGATTTCGTGTTGCTGCGCGATGCGTTGATCGAAGCCCAGTACCTGACCGACCATCCGCTGGCCACCTGGAAACAAGCCAACGCCCATGCGATTCGGCTCGGTTATCACTGGGACGCAGACCGTCCGCCGCTGACCGGTTGGCGGGCCGGCCGGCCCTACGCTCCGGAACCGGTGCAGCGGCACCCACTGCTTCCCCCGGAGCCGGGGCCGGCTCCGCCGCATTCGCCGGACGGTCCGGACTACACCCCGGGGCCGGCCCCCGCCGTGGGCTCGGCAGGTGACGGCACACCACCGGATCCGCCTGTACCCGCCGGACCGTCTTTGTCGCCGGACCCGGACGAGCCCGAAAGATCTCCCGGGACCGCAGGGGACGAATCCGCGCTGGGCAGGGATCGGCACGAGTCGCGTCCGGTTGGCGATCTGGACGATCCGGACGGCCCGGATGCGGCCTGGTTCGACCGGATGGAGCTGGAGCAAGCCGAATGGGCGGCCCGGATGGCGGCCGACCATGCCGACTGGTACCGGGAAATGGCGGCCGCACATCCGGGCGAGAACTTGCTCCGGTTCCATGCCGAACAGGCGCAGTGGCTGGTGAAGATGGAGCGGGAACGGGTCGATTGGCTGCGTCGTGTGCACGCAGATCGAGCCGCGTGGCGGGCGGAGTGGCGGGCCACGCAGCTACGCCGCCTGGCGGACGCCGACCCAGAGAACTGGGCCGCGGGGCAGCGGGCGGAGCTGGCGGAATGGTCCGCGCGGATGGCCGCGGAGCGGGTGGAGTGGTTGCATCGGATGCTGGATCCCGGGGACGGTGAGACCCCGCCGGACACACCACAACCGCCGGCGCCACCGGAAGATCCTGATGGGTTACCACACGCCCCGGGTACGCCGCCGCAACGTCCGCCCACATCGTCCGGCGGGGAGGCGCGGCCCCGAACCGATGAAGCGCCCGCTCATGAACCGGCCCCGGCGCAGGGTGTCCAGAGCCCGCCGGAGGAGGGGGAGCAGTCCGGTAGCGGTGCGGGATCGGACGGGTCAGCACCGGGCGGACCGCCCCGGCCCGCGGATGAATCCGGCGGAAGTGCTCCTTTCACGGGCGATCCGCTGCGTGATCTCGCGGCATTCCTGCGTGCCGAAGCAGACCGGCCCGCTCAACTCGATGCGCGAACGCCCGCAGGCGGCGATGCCGAACGGATACGCCGATTCGCTGCCGCGCTCGGGCTCGAAGCAGTTTTCGGTGAGCTGCGAGATCCCGCTGCCGCGCTCGCCGAACTGGCTGAAATCGCCCGCGCGCGCGGCTTCCTCGACGATGTGGAAAACGCTCCACGGATGCGTTACCCCGCCGATTTCGCCGAGCTCACCGCGACCGAGCGTTACGGCGGCGAGGAGTACTGGCACAACGAGGCCGATCCCGAAACCGCTCGAGGGATCCGCGAGGAACTTCGGCGTGCCGGGCTGCCGGTAGAAGAGCCTGCGCGCAACGCGCTGCCCACGGCAGAGGCGGTTCCCCCGATCGGGGCCGAGGCGAGGGCGGGCGAGTCGATGCGACCCCGGCCCGAGGGAGCACCGGAGTATTCCACCGCCGATACACCGGAACCGGCGCGAGGGATGCCGCGGGTGGAGTCCGCACAGGAGACGGTGACGGTGCTGGCCCGTGCTTTCGGGCTGGACACTGCCGCACTGACACCGGAGCACCTGGGCGCGACCATATCGGAGTTGCGCTATCGCGTGCTGCTGCGGGCGGCGGCGGTCGAGGCATTGGCCGCGGCGAATCAGCGGGTACTCGCCGAACCGGAGCCGCGCGCGCGGTCCCAGCTCGAGTCGGCCCGTACTGCCTGGGCCCGGCGACTCGGGATCGATCCGGCGGCACTGTCCAGGGATCCGGACACTGTGGCGGCCGAAGCGCGCGCTCGTACGCACCGGATGGCCGGCGATATCGCTGTGCTCGCGGATGCGGCTCGCGCAGCCGATCGATCGGACGAGGCAGTGGCCGCGGCGGCGCCCGTCGATACCCGCCGATATACCGTCGAGATCGAGGGAGACCGTGTCGGGGTGCGGCTGGTCGCCGCCGCCGACGACGAATCCTGGCGCGTTGAGGAAGCCGAACGGTTTCCGGCGCCGGTACCGGGAGCGGAGCCCGAATTCGCGCCGGGGCCGCGGTCACTGTTGCGGCGGGTCTGGGAGTGGTTGCGCGATACCGCCTTCCTGGGACAGACGCCGAAGTACCCGTCGGGTTCCGGAATCGACAGTGCCGGCCAATCGATGCTCAGCGATATGGCGGGTGTCCCGCTGCGGCAGGAAAAGGACCCCTCGCCGGCGCCGGGCGACGAGTACGAGGTTCTCGGAACCAAGTTCAACCCCGTACGGATCGTCAAAGAGGCCGTCGAGCTGTTCCGCAGGCGAGAGGTCCTTCCGTTACTGCGTCGGCTGACCTCACGGGTCGCCGACCGCAGTGGCGAATACGATCCGCCACCGACCGAGGACGGCGAACAATACCGGTACTGGCTCGACGAGGCCGACCCGGATCTCGTGCGGGCCGAACTCGGTGTCGAACTCGACGACCTGCGGCGGCAGGCCGCGATCGAGGCGGGAGACAGCGGTGAGCGGGCGGTACCGCACGAGGCCGAGACAAATCGGCCGGAGCCGGACCGACAAGCCGATCGGCTGCCGCGCAGTGCCGGGGAAATCGGCGAATGGATAGCCGAATTGTCCGATGCGGTGGCTCACCGAGACAACCTGCTCGATGAGCTGCGGGCAGCTGCACAGGATCTGGGTGCCGAACTCGGCGCACCGACGGCGGACGCTGTTCGCCTGCTCCGTGACCACCTGGTGTATCAGCAGGCTCGGCGGATAGGTGCGCTGACCGGCCTGGCCGAAGCGGCCCGGCGGTACAACGCGGAGCACGCCGATATCCCGTACAGCGACAGTGTGTCCTTCTTCGATACCGACCCGCTGGGCCGGTTCCTGCGCGAGGTCGTCGTCGCCCAAGGCGGTGACCCGCGGCTCCTCGACTGGCGTGGAGTCAACAACGGCGGTGAACCGAGCCGCGAGTGGGGCGATCTCTACGACTCCGATCAGCCGGGTCGCGATGACGGGCGCCGCAGCTTCCTGGAACGGGCGTTGCGCAGAGACCAGATCAGGGACGAGCGGGCCGTCTGGGCGCAGATCCTCGGGGATATCGACCTGAACAGGCTCGACGCCGACAATCTGGCCGCCACGTTGACCGCTGAGCTGGCCCGTATCCAGGCGGCCGCCGAGAAACTCACGGAATTCGCCGAACGCGCCGGCGAATTCCTCCGGGCCGACGCCGGAATAGCCGAGTTGACCGGACTGATCGGCGATATGGCCGCACAGGAGTGGGTCCTGGCGCAGGGCGGCGCAATGCTCGATGAACCGGCCGGTCTCGCTCTGGTACCCGGATCCGCTGCGGACGGGCCTATGCGGTTGGTGGTGTTCGACGCCCGGCTGGAACACGATCGGATACTTGCCGGCGCGTTGGCGCGCTATCCGGATCTCGCGTCTGCGGTGGGCGACGGTACGGTGGAAGTGACGTACAAGATCATCGATACACGCCCCGGACAGCCCCTGCCCGAAGGTGGTGCCGGACCGGAGCGGATCACCGTCGTCGACGCGGGGACGCCACGGGTCCGGCATTTCGCCGGTGTGGTCGAGGGCCGGCAACTGGAACTCACCGTGATCGACGACGGCTCCGGTTGGCGGCTGATTCCGGATGAAACCGCCGCAGCCGCTTCGGAACAAACGCCCGGAAGCGAACTCCCAGCTGATTCGGAGAACGATACTGCGGCACCGGAAGCGGCGCGTCGTCTCGGACTGTCTGTCGAGGAACTGGCCGATTCGCACAAGCTCGCCACGAAACTCGATATCCTGCGCGCCGAAAACGAGATCCGCGCCGCGCGTATCGAATCGATCATCGACTACGCCCGGACCGCCTGGGATATCGACACCTACCACGATATCGAGCAGGCCCGCGAAAACCTGCTCCACCGGATCGCTCCGGAATCGACGGAACCGGTGACGGCACGGCAGGTTGCCGAAACCCTCGCCCATCCCGATACCCCGGCCGCCCGCCGTAGCCAGCAGATCGACGATCTCATCGGCTACGCGAAAGAGCTCGCCGCGCTGGATCCGGCCGCGGTCGATACCGCGACAGCGCGGCTGCTGCGTCGCCTCGACGCACTCGTCGGGACAGTGCAGGTACACACGGTCGACCAGGTCGGCGAGACGATACGCAACCTGGCACCACGACAAGGTGATAACGAACGGCTGGCCGCGGCCCTCACCGAATACCTCGGCGCATTGGGCGATATCGATATATTCGACCACCGCATCCACGGCGCGGACGCCGCCGATCCGCGGGTGGGAGTCAGTGAACTCCCGATGCACGACAAAGCGGTGCGTCATCTGCTGGATCTCATTGCCGATATCGGCGCGCTGGCCGGTGCCCCGGAGAACCTCGGCGTGCTCGACGCGGGCACAGCACTGCCGCCCTCTGCCGAACGTGGGGCAGACAGTGACTTCGCCCGCACCATCGGAGTCGAACTACCCCTCGCCGACCTGAATCGCTGGGACGAGGTTCTGGCCCGCCACCGCCGCGGCGAAATCGGTGACGACGATCCCGAACTGACGGACGTCCGCGCGCAACTGAGCCGCTGGAACGAGGTCTACGAGAAATACCGTGACGGCAAACTGGATAAAGACGAACGATTGACACCCGACCAGCTCGCTCGCATCCAGGCGGAACTACGCGCCGAGGTCGTGCAACGGTCCGCCGATATCGCGGCGGTCGCGGAACTGATCGAGCGGGCCGGCCTGGAAGGGCCGGTCGAGGAGCGTGCCGAGGTCGCAGCAGCCCGGGACGAGCGGACCGCGGCGGCACACGGACTGCCACTGCGTGACGCGGCGCCGGCCACCCATGAGGCGGTGGACGGAGAAGTCGAATATCTGCTGGATCGGACATTGCCGGTCGACGAGCAGCAGCTTTGGCGCGAACGCGTCGAGCGGTTCGAACGTGCGGCGCGACGCGTGATCGATCTCTCCGCCGACCCTGCTCGCGGCGGCGAGGAGAACCCTCAAGCGGACTCGGAAACCCATGCGGAGCCCCCGCCGGACCTCGGTGAATCCGGGTCCGCAGGTGAGCCGGCCGCGCGGAGCGACCACGGCGATACCCCACCGCCGGATGACGGATCCGATGTGGAGCCGGGGGCCGCCGGCCCGGTGCCACCGCTGCGGGGTTCGTCACTACGCTCGCACATTCCGCATCCGCCGCACGACTACGAAGCAGAAATGCCGCCTGCTTACCGGTACGAACGGAAACCGTGGCCTGTTCCGCCGATTGCGGCACCGGAGCCGCCTGTCCCGCCGGTTCCGCCTGTGCCGCCTGTGCCGCCTGTCCCGCCGGTTCCGCCTGTGCCACCTGTTCCTTCCGAGCCGCCGGTTCCGCCTGTTTCTCCGCAACCTCCGGTGCCGGAGCAGCCCGGCCGGCCACAGCCCATGCCTCCGGTGCCGCAGCCTCCTCGGCAACCCGAGTCGCCGCTTCCCGGCCTGCCCGATGTGCCCGGCACCCCGGCTCTTCCGGCCCCGGAGACCCCACCCCACGGATATCCGGAGCCGCTATCGCCCTACCCGGCCGCGCCGCCCGGTGCCGCCGCGGATCCGCCGGCGAGTAGGTTCCCGGGTCCGTCGTGGCCGCCGGACAGTCCCGGCGCCCCCGGGCCTGGATCGCATCGATCGCCGGTCCCGGAGGGCGCCGGTGGCAGCATGCTTCCACCACCCGTCGTCCCTCCACCGGTACTGCCCGGTTCCGGCGCGCAGCAGCCGGGACGCCGGCACGACCGTTTCGGTCCGAACGGAAGGGGCCCCGGAGGAAGCGGTCGTTCCGGCGGGCCCGCCGACAGCGCAGGTTTGGTTGTGCGGCCGTTCTCCGGACCAGGCGTACCGGCCGAATTCGATCCGGAAACCGGGGCTTTGCGTGCCGGCCACGGTCTGGGGGGTTACCGGAGCGGGGTGTACGGCGAGCTCGGTGGAGTGCCTGTCGTGTTCTACCGCGGACATGACGGGCGGCTGGGGCTGCGCGTCGGTGATCGCAACGTTGTGCTCGACGGGTCGGCCCAGGTGGAGTGGGGGCAGGTTGCGTGGCGGACCATTCGGTTCGCGGTTACGGTCGGCGGCGAAACGTCGACAGAGCTGACATACCGCGCATTCCCCCCCGAGATGGATCTCGGCGCGTATATCCGCGATGTGCTCATGGACGGCGAGCTTCGCGAAAGGCTGTTCACGTGATTCGCGGCCACCTCGATGGCCCTGGTGCCGAGCGTCACCGCGCGGCGCCGATTCGGCGGATCGAGGAACTTCACCGTGACTGGCATCGGCATATGATCCGGTCGGGGCAGCCGACAACGAACCGCAGGGAGGTCTCATGACGGAGTGGCGTACCTTGACCGACTCCGAACTCGTCGAGCTGGTGCGGAAGCTGCGCGCGCTCGACTGGTCGTGGCGGCTGGCGGACGCGGAGCAGGTGGCGGCCGAGCTCGGCTGGCAGATCGAACGGATCAGGCCGGTCGCGGTCGTCCTCGATACCGGACTCGGCCCGGGCAGTGGCCGGATTCGCGGCCGGGACGGTGTGGCTACCGAGATCGAGGCCAGGGTGACGTCTTACACCACAGACGACGCGGCGGGCCGCGATCGCACCCGTACCGCCTTCGCCGAGATGACGGCGGCGTTGAGTGCCGAATTCGGAGCGCCCACCACACGGGTGCCGGGCGTGAATCCGCGGGTGCGCTGGGCCGGCCCGGCAACGACGACCGTGTTACGCGATTCCGGGGTCTCGGTAGCGCTGCACTTGGTGACCAATGAGGTGCTCGCACGCGAGGATCTGATCGAAGAGCTGGAGCAACAGGGGCTGCCGTGACCGAATGGCCGGAATTCGCCGCGGGATTGGCCGAGCAGCTGGCCGGTCTGCCTGCCGGCGCGATACTGACGATAGTCGAAGCCGGAGGTTCGAGGTATGCACAGTTCCGGCAGTTCGACGACCTGCTGTATGCCGAACTCGTCGGTGACGAATGGCTGGCCACGGAGAACCGCACCGGTGATTCGGGCGCCCGGCTGCTGGCCGAGGCCGGGTGGCGGCGTCCCGACAGGTATCACACCGACAACTGGTGGATCGAGTACCCCTGGCCGTTGACACCGCAGCGGTACCGGGATCTGGTGTCCATTGTGTTGATCGGATTGCGCCGAGTTTTCGAGATCGCCGAGCCGGCCGACCTCGTCTACAACGCCTGGAATACCGAGGACGGGGATCGTGATCTGGTGTTGCCCGGACTCGGCCTCCGCCGGGTCTCGAAGTGAGGTGCGGGAAATGAGCAGATCAGACGAGGAGCGGCCGGAATCCGAGGGATCATCGCGCCCCGCCGGAGCATCCGAGGCGCCCGGCGATCGGCCGCTTCCGGGGCCGGCAACCGCACCGGGTCCCGAAGCGTCCGGTCCCGGCTCGACAGTCCCCGCAGACGAACCAGACCTGGGCTTCACGCTGGGTGGGTCCCCGGATGTCGCTGCGCAGGCCAGAGCCCTGATGCACCAGGTCGCCCGGAAACTGGCTGCCGACGGCCCGGCCGGCTGGCAGCGGCTGGACGCGGTGTTCGCGGCGACTGTGGTCGCGAGCACCGGAACCGCCCTCTATACCGATGAAAACCAGCAGCTCGTAGCGCGTACGACCCCGTCACCGGAGGTCATGACACTGGTCCGTGACCATCGGCGTCTGTCGTCCGGATTCGGCGACGGACCCTGGTGGCGCCTGCTCTTGACACTCACCGGCGAAGGCCGCATCGAGGTCGACTACGACTTCGGTACCGAACCGTTCCCGGACGACCAGCTCTTCGCTCCCGAGGCGTACCGCGCCGACCTCGAGGCGTATCCGCGCGAAAAGCTGCCGGTCTGGCTGGCTGCCCATGTTCGTCACGCAGGTCGGCAGCTTCGCCCGCCGGAGGTGGCCGCCGCCGCGGCCGGTGAAGCGGGTATCGGCACAGCGGCAGATGGCGGTTTGCTTCCGCCGCTGCCGGTGATGACGGCGCGCTGGGCGGTGCTTTCCGCGGCATTCGTCGCGGCTCGCTCGCAGTGGGGTCCGCGCTTGATGCCGGCGATGCGCTGGTTCGAAGGCGCAAAGCGCAGCGGTTGTTCGCTATACACACTGCCCGGTGGCCGCGCGGTGCTTTCCGGCGGTCGGTGGGACGCGCCGGAACTGGACGCCGCCTACAACCGGGGCGAAACCCTGCCCGAACTGTATCGGGGCGCACCCTTTTGGGTTGCCGACCCGGTACTCAACCACCGTGCGAACAGAGGCCTGCTGACCTTTTGCTACTGGTGGGACCACGGCCGATGGTATCGCGGCGATTCACCGGATCCCGGCGATTGCGCCGAGGCTCTTCCCGGCCTGTGGACCACCGATACCGTCGCCCGGATAGTGACCGGTCTGCTCGGCGAGCAACCCACCGAGCGGCAGCGTACCGGGGTCGGCACCCTGATCGCCGCGGCTGAGGTAGGGGAGGTGACACGCGACGCGCTGGTGGAAGTTTTCGGCACGGCGGGGTCTTTCGACCTCGAAAACGCGTTTTACCAGCTCTTGTTGGGTGGCGTGACAGCCCCCGAGCCGATTGCCGCCACCGATGCCGTCGACCGAGTCGCCCGGCATTTGACCGACCGTGGGGCGGATACCGCCGCGTACCGCGTGGACGACCTGCGTGCCGACCGGATATCCGCAGGATGGATGGTGTACGTACCGGTGGACCCGGGGGAGATCGCGATCGGGCGGGCGATCTTCTATGTGGCGGATGACGGAGTGCTGGAACGTTCGTCGTCCTCGGTCGCCCCGTCGCAGTATCTCCCGGATTTCGAACGGCGCTTCCGGGAACGGAATCGTGCCCTCACGTAGGCGCCGGGCCAGATGATCGGACCGGGCAGTGGCTTTCCGGCGCACCGAAACGTCGATGTCTGTTCAGAAACAGGTCGGGCGGGCGTAGCAGCCCGGCGGTACGCTCGGAAGAGGTCCGTGCTGCGTTCGGGGTGTCGAGTTGTGAGGAGGCGCGCATGGTGTGGAACACCGGAATTGCTGTAATGGCATATCGGGTCCACGACCGCGGGCCGCTGTACCCGATGCCGAGTGCAAGAGACCTACGTACTGTCGAGTTTCGAGTTCGCAGGAGCACGTGCTATGGCACCTGAACCCGCCAACCCATGGTCGGGCCTGTCGTCCCAGGCCGAAAGTGGAGCGCTGGAACTCCAGTCCGGAGTGGTCGAGGACCTGGCGGGGGAGTGTAACGAGGTGCTCGGCCGGGTGCTGGCTGTGCGCGGCAAAGTGGATCTCGTCGATTCGCTGGCGCCACCCAGCAATCTGGGATCGAGTGAGGCGCTGGCCGAGCGATTCAATCAGAAAGGCCGGGAACTACGCGAAATCCTCGACGATCACGAAACCATCCTCAACGATATGATGGATACGTTCATCGCCGCGGGAAAAGCCTATTCGGATACCGACGACGACTCCGCGCTCGATATCGATCGGGTGGATACACCGGGCTCGCTGAGTGATCGGCCGGGGCCGAAGCTGGAGGAAACCACCAATGTGCCCGGGTTCGTCTATCCGGGGCTGACGGAAGACGGCGGCGGTATGCCGAGAAGCCTGCACAACCCGGCCGACGGTGTGGAGTTCGAATCTGCGCAGGTACACGGTGAGGATCCGCATTCTCTCTCCTTCGAACGCTACGAGTCGATGCAGGAGTCGTTCGGAAGCACCGGTGATTTCACCTTTGTGAAGATCGCGCAGGCCGCCGCCGATTGGCGATGGCTGGCAGGGCAATTGAACGAGAAGTTCGACGATCTGGTCAACAAGATGATCTCGACCCAGAATTCGTGGCGTAGTCCCGGCGTCGAAGGCGGAGCCGAGGCGGCTCGCGGAGCCGTCACCGCCTACGGCGCGGACACCGACAAACTGGTCGCCAATATGAACTTGATCGGCGACAACCTGGAGTACGCGTCACAGTGGCTGTCGGCGACCTGGTACGAGATGGGCCAATGGGATGCTCCCGGCCTCGACGAGGGAGAGACCACCACCAGCGCGTCCTATGTGCAGAAGGAAAAGGAAGCGCGACGTCAGGCGGCCATCAGGGCGATGGAGGAGGCATACCTTCCTGGACTGGAGCTCACCGACGCCAAGATCGCGATACTCCCCGATCCGGTTCCGCCCACCAAACCCGGTCAGGACGGTGGAAACAACGGGGGGAACAACAACGGCGGTAACGGCGGCGGTGGCACCGGCGGTGGCGGTGGTGGCGGACAGAATCAGCAACAGCAACAGCAGGCCGCGCTCGACCAGATCGGACAGCAACGTCAGGAGCTGCTGGCCGCACAGCGGGAGCTCGAAACCCAGGCCCAGCAACAGCGGGCCGCACTTCAGCAACAGCAGCAGGCCCTTCAGCAGCAGTCGAGCACTCAGCCCCTGATGCAGGCGGCGCAGCAGGGGCTGCAGCAACTCGGGCAGATGGGCCAGCAGTTGTCCACCGCGGCTCAGCAGGCCCTGCAACAAGCTGGTATCACGGGTCTTCCGGGGATGCCTGCATTACAGGACGCGGTAAAAAACTACCAGTCCGCTCTCCAAAAGGCAGGCAAGCTCCCCTCCGGTCTAGGCGGCGGAGCGGGCGGGAGTAGTCCTGCGGCGCCGGGGGGTGTGAAGGCGCCACCGGCACCGAATGTGGAGAAAGCGGCGAAGCTCTTCCCACGGGCCTCTGTCGCGACAGGTGTGGCGAGCGGGCAGTTCACGGGCGTCGCCGCGGCGTCGACGGGACAGAGTGCCCCCATGGGCGGGATGCCGATGGGCGGTGGTGGTGCCGGCGGGGGCGCGCAGGGCGCACAGCAGAAGGATCACAAGCGCGCCGATTATCTGGATTCCACCGAATGGCTCGAGGAAGGACTCGGCGATCCGGCGATCGTTGCCAAACCGGTGGTCGACCAGTGAGTCGTACGTGGACGTTCACGGATATCGAATTCGTTGCGGCCTGGGAATCGACGAAAGAGGGGTACCTTCCGGAACCTTTCGTATTCACCAGTGAGCCCGGCCGCCACCGTGATCACCGGCGCGCGCGGATCGAGGCGGCCGAGCGAGTCCGATCGCGCTGCGGACCGGAACTGGCGGAAATCTTGGCGACCATGGCACAACCGGATATCCGAATCGTGGTACGCGGGTTCGATGGTCACGATCTGCAGAATGCCGAACGCTCCATCAGGATTCTGGCCGCACGCAAGGGCGATAACGCACATATGGTGATCCAGACGCCGGGGCAGACCCTGTGGCACGCCGAAGGATTCACCATGACCGAGCACGGTGTGATTGGTCTGGCCGATGCCGTGGTCGCTGCCCTACCCGAGGTCGGGGCGGGGCGGCAACCGGATTTCACATTCGCCGGCGGCGCCGGAGGGGATCGAATGGATCGGCCTCGTACCGGCCCGGCAGTGCTGCATCGTGGCGACGAGCCGGCTGTGATGGGCGAATCGTTCGGCGCCGCACCGGCCGATCTGACCGGGACGATAACGGTTGCGCAGGGATACTCTCGACTCGGTCCGCGTGGAATCCGGCGGCGCAGCCTCGGCTGGCGTGATATCACCGGCGACGGCCGCTACCTGATCGTCTCGGGAAATCCGGCGACCGTGCTGGCGGTGGACCGCAAACGTATGGTGGGTGTGCTCAACCGCCAGATCGCGGATGTCGTGCGGGCGATCAAGGACGAGCGGACCAGTCTGGGAAATTGACGCGTAGCCTCAAGGGCTCGGCGCCTGCAGTCCGAGGTGGGCCCAGTCCCGGACGGCCACGGATGCGCCGTGGTTGTCGTAGAGGGTCGCCGTGGCCGGCCGTCCGTCCGGGTGCCAGCGTCGCATCACTCCGCACGGTCTGCCCCGATAGTTCTCACCTTCGGACTTCAACCGGCCGTCCGGCCACCATTCGCGGGTGCTGCCGTGAGGGAGGCCGTCGACGTAGAACTCCTGGGACAGCAGCTGTCCTGGTGCGAGTTCCTCTACCACCTCACCGGTGAACGGTTCGCCGCCGTACTCGAGCCGTAGATCGTCGCCGATCGAGGTGGCGTCCGAGTTCAGGTCGATACGCCTCATTGCGGATCTTCCGTCCGTTCGTACACGTAGATCAGGTTATCGGGCCCGAGGGGCGAATCCGGCGATCCGTGGTCGGCGCGGCGGATATGTGTACATGCGCCGCTCTCGCGTCGTCCTGGGGTAATCGCGTTGCGGCGCGAAAAGACTTCCGGCATGGCCGGATCGACAGGCACACTGTTAACAGACGTGGCGCAGGTCGGGAAAACCCGGTCGAGCGATATGGGGTGACGCACCGCCGTGGGGAGCGCAGAAGGTCAGGAGGGTTCTGTGGGGATGCGATTTCCGTCTGTGAGTGCAGCGCATATCGCCGACCGGCCGCGATCGGGCTGTGCCGCGGCGCAGCATGCCGACGCGGGCCGTATCGGCAGGGTTGTTGTTCAGTTGTGGGGTCCGGGGGTGGGAGTCCCGGGATTGGACTGTCACAGCGTATATCCGGGCAGGACGGCCGAGTGTGAGACATATCCCCAGCGGTGGCAACCAGTTTCCGGAACGTCTCGTTATCCGAGTATGCACGGATGTCCGCCATTTGCCATACTGGTTGGTAACCCCCGGTTCACCTGCGCGATCCACACTTCTCGTGACCACGGTCCGGGAGCGGTTCACGCTCGGGCTCGGCAGCGACCGCGCCGGTGGAACGGAGTTCCGGGGGCGCCGGGGCCTCGGCCCTGCGCCACCATCGACACAGGAGGAGGACGATGAGCGCGGACAGTCCGGGGGGCCTCGAGTTCCCTACCGAGTTCACCGCCCATTCGCTCACCGGTTCGATCCGGATCCGGACCACTGAAACGGGCTTGCCCGTGGCGGTATCCGTCGAGCCCGGTGAACTCCGCCGCGACCCCGATGCACTGGCCGGTGAGCTGTTGCGGCTGTGCAGACAGTCCGCGGCCCGTGCCGGCCTCGCGCGCCGTAAACAGCTGCAGGAAGCGGGTTTCACCAGCGAAATGCTGAAGTTGGCGGGTCTGCCGACCGAGGAGCAGGTTGCCCGCCAGGAGTTGGTGCAGGAGCAGGAATACGAGACCGAACCGGAGAGCTGGCTTCGTTCTGTATAGGTCCGGAAGGGATTTCGAGGGGATGTCATGGTCGAAACGATGGACGAACTCATCGCCCGGGTGCAGCAGCAGGTCTATCGGCTGACCGACCTGCAGGAAGCGATGGGCGCGATCGTGGTCGGCGAGACCTCACCGGACGGTTCGGTGACGGTGGAAGTGGACGGAAACGCGGCCCCCGTCGGGCTGCACTTCACCGCTGGGATCAACAAACTGAGCCCCAGCGAGTTCGAGAAAACGCTGGTCGAGACCGCGCGGGCGGCCGCCGCGCGGGCGATGGCCGAGAAGGCCGCCCTGATCGACACCTTCAATTCGGAAAGCACGAGGTAGTCACCGACTGTTAACCGGTCGGCGGTCCCGGCCGGAGGTGCCCGCTGGGTACTGTTGACGTCGAAACATTGTGGGATGTTTCGGGATTGGACACAAGACATGAACAATGTGCATGTTGTACCGGATGCGGTTCGCCTGTATGGCAGCGAATCCGCGGCCATGGCCGCCGGAATCGCCACCACCGCCGGCGTCGATCAGGCGGCGACGGTCGGGTTCGCGGTACCGGCGTTCGGGCTCATCGGCCAGGAATTCCTGATCGCATTCGCCTACGGGCAGGCCAACCATCTGTCCTCGGTCGCCGAACTCGCCGCGGTGCACGCCGGTACCGCGCTCACCGCACATCAGGCCGCCGCGAACTACGAGCTCACCGACGCGGGTAATGCAGCGAATATCGGCGCGGTGAATCCCGGATCATGAGCACTCCAGGAGCGGCCCCGCTCCCGGGCGCCCAGCCGCCGGGCGGCGCGGATCCCCTGGACCCGGCCATCCTGGAGCTGCTTCGGGGTAGCGCGCTCGCGCCCATGCTCGATATGCCGGTGAACGACATCCTCGACAGCATGGGCCTGCCGAATCTGCCGGAGCTGCCGGCGTTCGGTCACCTGCCAGGGCTACCGGAGCTACCGCCGCTGCCGATGCTCGACCTGAGTGCGCTCATGCGACCGCTCACCGATCTGGCGGCTGCGTTCGGCTCCGGACAGTTGGGCGGACCGGCTCCGGCACCGGCCACCGAGGGGCATCCGGCGGCCGCGCCGGCCCCGCCGGCGGGTGTGGATCCGACGCAGCTGCTGGCGCAGGTGTCGACAGTGATGCAGACCGTCATGCAGGTCGGTACCTCCGCGCTGCAGGCCGCGATGAGCCTCTGGCAGGGCATGGGGGCCAGGGAGGCCGCGGAGAAAGCGGGTCAGGCGCAGACCGATGCCGCGAAGCTCGAAGCGCAGAGCACCGGGGAAAAACTGCATCTCGCCAAGGGGGCCACCAGTGTCGCGATCGGCCGCGGGGAAATGGCCGTGGTAATCGGGGCGTTCTCCGCGAAACTGGCACTCGCCCCCCTCTACGCGACGTCCGGTGGCGGTGCGGCCTACCTGGTGGCCTCGGCGATCGAGGCGGCGACCGAAGCACTGGCCATCACCGTCAAAACCAAAACCGAGCTCGGTGTCGAAGGTGCGGCACTGGCGCAGACCGGCGAGAAGGTGAAGATCACCAACGCGCCGACCGGGGTCGATCCGAGCCAGCAGATGAACCAGCTCATGCAGATGATCGGTGTGGTTACGCCGCTGATCAGCTCCGCGAGCCAGGCCGCGCAGGCGCTGGGCAAACTGGCGCCCGCGAATACCGCACTATCCGCCCCGAAACCGGTGGGTGGTGAGCCCAGTAGCGGTGAACCCGGCCCACCGGATACCGATAAGCCCGGTACGCCGGGCGGTCTGAGTGCCGGCGGGGGCGTCGGTGCCGGTGGTGCGGTGGGTGCCGCACCCGCTCCACTCGGTGCTTTCCCGGGATCCAGGGCGGCGGCGCCCGGGCCGCTCGGTCCTGTCGGAACCCTCGGTGCAACGTCCCCGGGTTCGGTCGCGGGTATGTCGTCCGCGGCAGCTCCCGCGGGAACGAGTTCGGCCGGCGGCAACAGCCCGGGCTATATGCCGATGGGCGGAGCGGGTATGGGAGCCGCGGGGATGGCGCGCGACGGTGAATCGGTCACCGACGGTTCGCCGCGTGGCGCGGTCTCGGCCGAACACGGTGACGAAGTGGTCGGGCCGATCGAAGGTATCGCCGTACCGGTGGTCGGTGCCGCGGAATCGACCTCGGAACCCCCGCCGGACAAGGAACTCACGCTCTGACGCGAGCCGGCAACCGGGACACACAGGAGGGTCTCATGGAGAACGAGATGGGTGAGGTGTACGACGGCGTCCGATTCGACCCGGCCGCCGCCGGGAAGGCATCGTCGGGCCTGGATGCGCTGGCAGATCGGCTCGCCGCCGATCTGGCGGCGGTTCAGGAGGCGCTGACCGTGGTGCCGGCGGGTTCGGACGAGGTGTCGGGCCGGGCGTCGCAGACCCACAACGATGTGGCGACGTCCTATCTGACAAGTGCCCAGGCCGGCGTGCAGGAAATGCGCAAACTGGCGGCCACATTGCGGCTCAGCACGAACCGGTTCGACGGCATGGAGTCCGATAACGCCGCCGACCTCGGCGGACCCAAGGCCTGACCGGCCCCCACAGTGCCGATGAGCGAAGGATATTTCCTGGCGATGATCGAACCACCACGGCCCGGCTTCACCGGTGTGGTGTGGCCCGCACGTCCGGCCGACCGGTTGGCCCGCGAGCTCACCACCGGCGCCGGTTCGGTGCCGATGGCCGAGGCCGTCCAGGCCTGGACCCGGCTGGCCGCGTCCATCGGTGCGGCGGTGGTGGAATACGACAAGGCCGTCGTCGAAATTCGCGGCGCATGGGGATCGGGCCGCAGTAGCGAAGTACTGCAGCGTATTTCGGCACTGCGGGATTGGCTGGTGGAAGCGGCGGGGGCCGCCGCGGCCAACGCGGCGCGGTTCCAGGCGCAGGTTGCCGCCTACGAAGTGGCGCGGCTGGCGATGCCGCATACCGCCGATATCGAACAGATCCAGCAGGTCCAGCGCATGCTCGAATCGGTCGGCGGAATGGTCGGTGCGCCGATCAAAGCTGTCGCGGCCGAGACGGACAAAGATTCCGACGTGGCGAAGGCCGTGGCCTCCCGGGTCATGGAGAACTACGAGAAGGCCACCGAACCCCTCGCGCTGCCCTGGCAGCAGACCACACCGCCGGTGGTGGCGCCGGAGACCGCGCTGGCCGCCGAGCATGCCGCCGCGCCCGCACCGGCGCCGCGTGTCCGGGGCGGTGTTTCGCTGGGATCGATGGGTATCGGAGCCGTCCCGATCCCGGGCGCCGTTCCGCGGGTACCCACTGCTTACAGCGCCCCGCTATACGCACAATCGGCGACGACGCCGGAAACCACCCCGCAAACAACCCCGGTCCCCAGTGCCGGAGCCTCGTCCCAGGCGGCCCCTCTCGCCCCGGGCTCGCCGGCCGGCGCCGGTGGAGCGGCTCCGGACACGTCCCGCTTCCCGCGCGCCGGACTCCCGGGTGACGAGAGCGATCACCTCGGTGCCGAAAACGAACTGCGGGCCGCGCCCGCGGTACTCGGTGGTGTCGAACCGGTGGCCCCCGCGCCGGAGTCCCGGGCTGGAGGTACGTCGTGACGACTCTGACCAACGACGCGCTGCTCGCGGTCGCCGACCGCATGGGCGTGCAGACCCTGCCCGTGGTACTCGATGTCGGGCCGCAGCAGGACTCCTACGAAGAGTGGCAGGCAGCCCGCGAGCGCGCCGTTATCGAGCTGACTGCGGCGGGCGTCTTCGATATCGAAGGCGATGTCGACGCCGAGACCGGGCAGGCATTGTTCGTGCTGGCGCAACCGGATCGCGAGCTGGTGGCCCGCGGCTTTGCCGAAGACCGCACCCTGCGACTGTGCCTGGCCCGGCGCGGCGAACAGCATGCCCTGGCGGTACGCTGCGGGGACAGCTTCGAGATCGCGACGATCTGGTGCGACGGTTCAGCGGAGGCGCTGGCGCGCCCGCTGCTCGAAGCGCTGGGCCCGGCCGAGGCGGCCGAGGTCGCGGGGTTCAGCGCACCGGCCGACGAACTCGCCGGTCGGCTCGATACTGCCGAAACTACCGGCGATTTCGCCGATGCCATCCATGCCCTGGGAGTGGGGGACCACGATGCCACGGTGCTCGCCGCGGCATTCTCGTCCTGCCAGGGCTTCACCGAAATCGTGGCCTACAGCCATAAGGACGGACTCAGCACGCGCGCACCGGGCGCCGTCGCGGTCTATGACACCGATCGCGGGCGGCTCGCGGCCGCGCCCACAGTCTCGCCGGATCGACAGATCTGGTCGACGGTCACAACGGGTAGCGACCATCGGGTGACGCAGGCAATTGCCACCTTGCTCGAAGGCCTCCCTGGGGGGAGGTGGCTGACACCGTAAATCCCCAGGTGACAACCCACCGGCGCGAGATCCCGCGATCTCGGCGTACGTACAACCTCAGGAAAGGAACACCGTAATGTCAACTCAGGGTGTTGATCTCGACCTCGAGCTGGTCAAGAAGGCGACCGGCGAAATGTACCAAGCGATCGAAAATCTGCGGCTGTCGGTGAAAGCCGTCGATTCGGCCAGCGACGCGGCCCGTGCGGGCTGGAAGGGTGATGCGAACGCCTCGTTCGTCACCACCTCGCAGGCGTGGAGCGACGAGTCCGACCGCCTGAATCAGAAGCTGGACGAGCTGACCCAGGCCACCGAGGACGCCACCCAGACGATCCTGGGCATGGACGAGGATGCCTTCATTCCCGGCGGCGGCTACACCAGCCTTTGATCCTGCCTCGCGGCACTTCACCTATTGCTGGACTGAGAAGGAATTGGGAACATGAGCGATATTTTGTACGACCGTCCCACTATGGAGGCGCTGTTCGACTCGCTGAAGACCGAAGGCAGCAAGATCCAGGGCGAGATCGAGGCCCTGGGTACAGCCAAGGACAACTTCCTGCAGGCCATGGCCAGCCAGGGCGCCCAGGAGGGCTTCACGGCCGCGCACGCCTCGGTGAACACCGAACTCGAGGATACCTTGCACAAGCTGGACCAGCTTGCCATCGCGGTCGAAAACGCGCTGCAGCGCGCTCTGGAGACCGATAAGAAGATCGGCGACGGGTTCGCTGCCTTCGGCTGACCGGAACCACCGTTTCGGTGCACAGACGGCACCGGCCGGTTGGATCGGATGAGGATCCAACCGGCCGCTGCCGTATCGGCGGCCGGGTCAGCGAGCGGCGAGTGATTCGCCGATGTAATGCATTTCCTCCCGCGTCGTGACCATGTTCACCGTCGTCGTCACCGCCGGCGTGCGCACCGTGATGCGATTTGGGGTGGCGGGATCCTGGAGCAGCGAAACGTCCGCATCGACCGTCGCCGGCGGTTCGTGCGGTTGCCGCACATGCACGATGGTGGCGCCACCGGCATGGGCGATCGGTGGGACGCCGTCGAATACCAGCAGTGTGGTGCTCGGATAGGGAGCCGTCGGCAATGGAGGTGGTCCGGGCGGGTGGTAGCTGGCCCCCGCGGCACGGGGCGCGATGGTGAGCAACTGGGGAGTGTCGAGATTCCGAACCATCGTTTGCCATGCCTCCGGGCGAGCGGTATGCACGATGGCATGCGCACCGAGCGCGGTGGCTCGAAGAATCACCTGCTGCGCCAGGTCCAGGCTGCCGATGACCTCGAGCTGGCGGGTTCCTTCACCGACCAGGGGGACAGCAATACCCTGCCCCAGGTCGTCCGCGCCGATGAGCTGGCCGCATCCGGCAGTGGGAACGGTGAACTCGCTCAGTGCGGTCAGAGTGCCGCGATAGGCGATATCGCGTCCCCACCGTCCCGTGAAGCCGACCGGCAGCGTATCGAGCAAGATGCGGAGCTGATCTCCATACAGTTCACGTAATCCGTCGAGTGGCGGCCGTTCCGGCGGTTCGACGGTATCGAAGCGGACCACTGCATTCAGTACGACGGTATCGACGAGTTCGGTATGTGGATCGTCACGGTTGATCCCTGGCCGCAGGCGCAGCGTAACGGTGGTCGACAGGCTGGGCACGGTCCAGATATCGGCCAGCCCGCCCGGGCCTACCATATCGGCGCTGATCTGATACTGGGCAAGGTGCCGACCCTGGGATTCCAGCCACCTGGGTGATTCCGTGATCATATCGACCGCGAAACCGTGAGTGAGTTCGCGTACCGCCATATTCATCTCCGTCGCGGTGAGAACCGAGGCGGCGATATCGTGAGCGGCCAGCCGGTTCGCCACCCGCCTGGTCGCGATGATGGCCGCACGGAGGGCGCCCGCGCCGCCGCCACCCCGGTTGTCCACGGCTTCGGCGTTGGCCAGCGGATCCAGTCGCAGTACCAGCCAGCAGGTGCGGTGCGCGATCGCGGGGAGGGGGCCGAGGATCCGGTCGTAGAGGTGTGCGGCGACACCGGTGCCGGCCGTGCGCGCACCGGTGCTGACCACATCGATACCAGCCAGGGTGAGGTCGAACTGATCGAGGCAGCGCGCTATTTCGGGCAGCGGTAGCAGCTGCTCGGTGTTGAGCGCGCCGGGCCGCAGAAGGGTCAGGGTGTCCGGCGGTGGATTGATGCGCAGCATGGTCAGTAGCAGATCTCCGTCCCAGCGCACCCCGTAGCCGCCGCCCTCGGGGAGCGGGACGTCGAACGCGGCCGCTTGGTCCAGCCGTTCGGCCGGGACCTGTCCGCGCCGGGCTGTCATCCCGGCGACCCGCGCGATCAGGGTTCGGCCGCCGATGGGCGCCAGACCGATGAGCCCGGCGGTGGCTCCGGCGCCGAGCGAATACCAGACCGATTCACTGAACGCCAGCACGATCCAGGCGGCCGCCGCCGCGACCAGGATGCCGGGAACAACTATTCGAAGTGGAAAAATGCGGAACAACCAGAATTCGGGATCTCGCAAGGTGTCGTATGCCGACCGGCGGAAATTTACCGAATCCTGAGGAGCCGTTCGGTCGGTTTCTTCGGGCTCCGGAGAAACGGAACCGATGTCATCTACAGCTTGATCAGCGTTCATTGTCTCGTTCACAATTGCCTGTTCCTGCCTCGGCCGCCGCATTCGCTTACCGGTGCGCGATCGCTGATTTCGACCGACGTGGCCCTCGAGAATTACGGTACCGTGTCGAAAGAGATTGCGGTCGACAGCGCGATGGAGTCCCGAGTGCCAGCACAGCTGACTACCCGTGCCCAGGTGAACGGGTACCGTTTCCTGCTACGACGACTCGACCACGCCCTGGTCCGCCGCGATGTGCGTATGCTGCACGATCCCATGCGTTCCCAGATCCGTTCGCTGCTGGTCGGTCTGGTGCTCGGCATACTGGTCATCGCAGGCGCGGCCATTCTGGCCTTCCTGCGTCCGCAGGGCGCGATCGGCGATGCGTTGATCGTCTCCGGCAAGTCCAGTGGGGCACTGTATGTGGTGGTCGAGAAGGAGGACGGCAGCCGGACACTGCACCCGGCCCTGAATCTGGCCTCCGCGCGGTTGATCACCGGCAGCAACGCCGAACCGCATGCGGTCAAGGACGATAAACTGGGTGACCTCCCGCGCGGCCCGCTGCTCGGAATACCCGGCGCCCCGGCTGCGCTGCCGGGCTCGGCGCAGGGCGGCGATTCGCATTGGTCGCTGTGCGAGAGCATCGAGTTGTCTGCGGGCGGTAGTGCGGCGTCGGCGGTCGGCGCGACCACCACGGTTGTCGGGGGCGCCCCGAACCTCACCGACCGGATCCGTGCCGCCGGCCCGGCCGAAGCCTTGCTGGTGACCCGCGACGATAAGACCTACCTGATCTACGACGGGAAACGCGCCGAGATCGACCCGGACGATTCGGTGGTCGCCCGCGCTCTCGACCTGCCGGCCCACCGGCCGCGACCGGTCGGTACCGGATTCCTCGGCGCCACCACGCAGGTCGCCCCCTTGAAGGCACCGGTCATCGACCGCGCCGGCGAATCGGGTCCGGGACCGCTGGCCGAAGTGCCGGTCGGCGGGATCATTTCCGTCGCGAGTGTCGGCGGTGACGCCCGCCCGGAGATGTATGTCGTGCTCGCCAACGGTGTGCAGCCGGTCTCGCCCTTCGCCGCCGAGGTGATCCGCTACGCCGATTCACAGGGGATGAGTGAGGTGCCGGTGCTGCCCCCCGATGTTCTCGACGAGATCCCAGTGGTCCAGCGGTTGCCCGTGGCGGATTTTCCCGGCGAGATTCCGGAGATCGTCTCGGCCGAGGACGGACCGGTGACCTGTATCGCCTGGTCGAAATCACCGGGGACCGCGCCCGCGGAAGAGGGTGCCGGGGACGGGCCGGGCGAAAGGGCAGCGGTGGGGTTGCTCATCGGGACCGAACTGCCGATTCCGGATTCGGCTGAACCGGTCCGGCTGGCCACCGCGGACAGCAGCGGTGACCGGGTCGACGCGGTCTACGTCGAACCCACCCACGGTGAATACGTCCAGATCACGGGTATGGAACCGGGCAGTCCGCGGCGCGGGAGTCTCTTCTACGTCGCCGACAATGGAATCCGCTACGGCGTACCCGACCCTGCCACCGCTGGCGTCCTCGGTCTCGGCGATACCCCACACCTCGCGCCCTGGGCGATTCTCGGCCAGCTCGTCCCAGGGCCCACTTTGGACCGGCGCGAGGCGCTGGTCAGCCACGATTCATTGACGGAGGGCTGAACCGGGCGCGCCCGGCGAGGGCTCGGCCAGGCTTTTCGTAACCGCTGACACCTGTCGTCGCGGATCGTGGGCCGTGGCTGACTACTGTCGGACAGATGGTGGTGTGCATCGCCGCTGGTCTGATTTCTCACCACTCCTCGCGCCGAATTCGATACATCGGTGTGGAGTGCGGGCGCGCCGGAGAAGGACCCGCGTGGCGTGACCCGCCCTGCGTCTCGGTTTCCGGTCGGGGCGATTCGGTCGGTCGCCCAATGTGTTCGCCTGCAGCAAACGACCCGTGGCTGCGCTGCTGCCGGCCGCAGGTGGGAGCCGGGTTGGATCGAGCGGCCGGAGACGCGCGGACGGGTAGTCCGGCGTTCACCTATCATGAAGTCTCTCCGGTGCTGGAACCAATCACGCGGCAGGGCCCCCTTTCGTGGCCTGTCGCAGCGGCTCAGTCAGGGTCGGTCCAGCCGATGTTCAGTGATGCCAAGACCGTGGCGAGCGCGAGCCGCATATCGGGTTCCTCGATACGCCGCAATACCGCTTCGTCGATATCGGTGAGGTCCAGCGTTTCGTCGTTGGCCAGCCGGAACTCACGTTCCTCTTCGGCCGCCTCGATCACATTGCGGATGAACCGGCCATTGCCCGCGAGGTCGACGCCGCGGCGCGGCTGTCCACTCTGATCGGTGCTCTCCATCGCGTACAAGCGGTCGCAGGCCCTGATCAGCACCTTCAGTGCCGCCTCGGACAAATCGGAATCGCGTTTCTTGGCGATCACCTCACCGATCTGTCCGAGTTCGGTCGCATTGTAGGACGGGAACTGCAGACGTTTGGCGAAACGGGAAGCCAGACCATCGTTCGCCGCGAGCAACCGGTCGATCTCACCGTCGTAGCCCGCGATGATGACCACCAAGCGGTCGCGGTCGTTCTCCATCCGCGCCAGCAGCGTATCCACCGCTTCGCGACCGAACGCGTCACCGCCGGAAAGTCCCGTCTGGATGAGGGTGTAGGCCTCATCGATGAACAGAACACCGTCCATCGCACCATCTATCAGTTTGTTGGTCTTGATCGCCGTACTGCCCAGATGCTCGCCGACGAAATCCGCGCGTTTGGCCTCCACCATCTTCTCGGTCTGTAGCAGGCCGAGACCGCAGTAGATCTTGGCCACCACCCGGGCGATGGTGGTCTTACCAGTACCGGGCGGTCCGGTGAAGGCCAGATGCTGGCCGCGCGGCACACTGGCCATCCCTTTCTCGGCGCGGATCTTGGCCAGCTGTGCGGTCGATTGCAACTTGGCGACCTGGGTTTTCACCGAGGCCAGCCCGATCTGTGAATCCAGCTCCGCCCGCGCCTCGGTCAACGTTTCCTTGGCGCGGTCCTGCACCTCCGCCCGGTTCATCTGCTCCATCGTGGGGGAGGAGGCCGGATCCCATTTATCGGTGCGAGCGGCGATGACATCGCGGCTGGTGACGGTGATCCGGAAGGTGCGATCGCGCATAGCCGAAGCGTTGGCCTCGAAGTCCGGCGCCTGCGAGTACACCTTCTCGAACAGGGCCTGCGCCTCGTCCTCGTTACCGGTTTCGCGCAGGCACAGGCCGCGGCAGAACATGGCGGTTGTCCGGGCGGCGGGGATCGGGCCTTGTTCGGCGGCCTGCATCCGGCGGATCGATTCGGCGAACAAACCAAGTTGGGCGCAGGCCGTCCCGACCATCACATGCGCCCCCGCTGCCAGATAAGGATCGTCCCATTCCGCCGAGCCCGCCAGGACGGTCATCACGTCTGACCAGCGTTGCGTGGTGTAGTGCAACACTCCGCGCACATACGCGGCGATGCGGTTGTCGGCTTCGCGTCCGGCATCGTTCAGTTGGCCCTTACGGTATTGCTCGAGCTGGTCCAGGACCCGCTCCGCCTCGTCCAGGTCCTTGTCCGCTATGAGCTGCGCGGCCCAGGCGAGGGAGATCTCGGTGCGGCTGGACAGCGGGTAGTCGATGTAGAGGCCGGGCTGGAAGCGACCTGCCAGTTCACGCGGCCGCAGGCCCACCCGGCGTTGCTCCCGATACAGCGTGCTGTCACAGGTCTTCTGCAGGTTGAACAGCACATCCTTGGTGAGCTCACCGGCGGCCGCCCGGCCCAGCCAGGCATCGCACATACCGGGATCCCATTCGGTGGCGCGCTGGAAGGCCAGCTTGGCGTACTCGAGGTCGCGGGCGGACTCCTGCCCCTCGATGGACAATCCGAGCGACAGAACCCCGGCGTCGAATGCACGTTGAGCTTGGCGGTTGCCGGTCATTGCAGGCGCTCCCCGAATTCTTGTATAGGCGTGAAGAGAACGATTATCTGGATACCAGACTACCGATCGCGCACGCCTCGGTGCTCCGATACATTGGTTCAGTTGCCGGGAGGACGCAACGCCAGGTCATCCAGCTGGGAGTGCTCGACAATTGCGGAAGTTACTGATACAGCCACTGTCCCGCATCGCGGCAGCACCGGAGAACGAAATGCGGATGGCGGTAAAATGAATTGTCTACGTCCGAGGCGTGAATTGTTGATCGGAACGTGGGTGGGGAGGTGAGTACAGTGGTCGAAACGCCGAGCGCCACCCGCGCGCAGGAACCGGAGCTGAGCCGGGTTTCGGTGATCGGGGGCAACACTCAGGTCGATGTGGGGCTGCCCGCGACGGTGCCGATCGCGAGCTTCATCGCGGATCTCGTGGCACTGATCGAATCGCGTAACCCGGCTCTGCCGGATTCCGAGGACGATGCGGGTCCGCTCGACGCCCAGCACTGGACCCTGGCCCGGCTGGGCCGCGAGGCGATCGCGCCGAGTCGCACCCTCACCGAGGCCGAGGTATACGACGGTGAACTCCTGGTACTGCGCAAGGTCGGCGCGAAGGAAGCGCCCGCGTTGTTCGACGATGTGATCGATGCGGTATCCCGGCTCACGGCCGAGGAATTCACCGGATGGTCGGGCGCGGCAGCGCGCTGGATGGGCCTTGTCGTCTCGCTGTTCGCCGTACTGACCACGCTGGCCGTGCTGGTGCTGTCCCGCGGCGCCGGTGATCCGCTGGCGCCGGGGCTGGCGCTGCTCGGCGCCGGCCTGGGCGCACTGGTAGCGGCGGGGATCACCGCACGCAGATACGGCGACGAGATCACCGGTACGTGGTTGTCGGCCGACGGGCTGCTGCTGTTGTTCGGTGGCGCCGGACTGCTGGTTCCGGGGACTCTCGGCAGTCCCCATCTGCTGCTGGGGAGTTCGGTTCTGCTGGTGGCCGCGGTCCTCGGGTACCGGCTGACCGGAGTGGGCGCCACGCTCTTCTCCTGCGCGGCGGCCGCCGCGGTAATCGGTTTGGTCACCGCCGTGATCTATCTCCTCTGGCATCCGGGCCTGCCGAAGGTGGGCGCCGGACTGCTGGTCGCCGGCATCATGATCCTGTCCATGGTGCCGCGGCTGGCGGCGCTGCTGGCCAGGTTGCCGGTCCCGCCGGTACCGACAGCGGGCGCGGCGATCGATCCGGCCGATCACGAACCGCGGCCGACCATCGAAGGTATCGGCGCGATCGGCGCGACCGCCTTGCCGTCCGCGGCCGGGCTGGGAGAGCGGGCCCGGCGGGCCAACCAGTTCCAGACCGGTCTCGTCGCCACCTGCACCGCCACCGCGGTGATCGGCGCGTTCGCGGTCGCCGACCCGCTGGGCCCCTACCGTTGGCAAGGCATCACCCTGGCCGTCATCACCGCGATCATCCTGGCGTTGCGAGGCCGGTCGTTCGCCGATATCGCCCAGGCTGCCGTGCTGATCGGTGGCGCCTGTACGACCTTCGTGGCGCTGATCGCCGGATTGTCGTTCGGCGACAGCGGTCTCATCCTGCTCTGCGCCGGCATCCTGCTCGCCTTCACGCTCGGCGTAGTCGGGTTCGGGGTGATCGGTCCGCGTATCGAGGTCACCCCGGTCGTCCGCCGGATGATCGAGCTCTTCGAGTATGCGCTGATCATGGCGGTGATCCCGCTGGTGCTGTGGATGATGGGTATCTACGGCATGGCCCGGAACCTGAGCCTATGAGCGTTCGATCACCGCGACGGCTGCTGCGAATGGTATGTGCCCTCACCGTATTCGGTGCGGTGGCGCTGCCCGGCTCGGTCGCAGCGGCCGTACCGCCACCGGCCGTCGACCCGGGTGGGCTGGCGGCCGCGCAGGCGATCAGCGGCCGGCCCGCCCCGCTGGAACCCACCGAACAGAGCGCGGTCTGTGCCGAGCCGGTGCTCACCGGTGCACCACCCAGTGCGCCACCGGTATCGCAGCAGGTGCTGAATCTACCGGCGGCCTGGCAGTTCAGCCGCGGCGCGGGTCAGAAGGTCGCGGTGATCGATACCGGAGTGAACCGGCATCCGCGGCTGTCGCGGTTGCAACCCGGCGGCGACTACGTCTCCGATACCGACGGCACGGTCGATTGCGATGGGCACGGCACGCTGGTCGCCGGGATCATCGCCGCCCAGCCCAGCCCCCACGACGCCTTCGCCGGCGTCGCTCCCGACGCGGAGATCCTGAGTATCCGCCAGCTGAGCCTGGCGTACGAGAAGAAGGACAACAACAACCGCGACGCTCCCGGCAAGATCAGCACCGCCGGTTACGGCACCGTGCTCACTCTGGCCGGTGCGGTGGTCCGCGCCGTGGACATGGGTGCCACGGTGATCAATATTTCCGAGGTGGCCTGCACCCGGGCCGGGCTGGACACCGCCGACGGTGCTCTCGGCGCCGCGGTGAAATACGCCTACGACCGCAATGTGGTGGTCGTGGCCGCGGCCGGGAACCTGCAGAGCGACGGTGCCTGCCAGAACCAGAACTCCGGCTCCGGCTGGGAATCGGTGGCCACGGTGGCCAGCCCGGCCTGGTTCTCGCCCTATGTGCTCGCCGTCGGCTCTGTGGACCCGAACGGCCAGGCTTCTGAGCTGTCGCTGAACGGGCCGTGGGTGCAGGTGGCCGCGATCGGCCGAAATATCGTCTCGCTGGACAGCAAACCCGGTGGCACCGGACTGGTCGACGGCGTGCAGACGAGCGAGGGTATCCGGTCGGTGGAGGGCACGAGTTTCGCCGCGCCCTATGTCGCGGGCCTGGCGGCGCTGGTGCGGTCGCGGTTTCCCGAACTCACGGCCGCGCAGGTGATGGACCGGATCACCCGCACCGCGCATGGCCCGGGCACCGGCCGCGACGACGAGATCGGGCACGGCCTGATCGATCCGCTGGCCGCCCTCACCGCCGAGTTGCCAGCCGAACCGGTCGGAGTGGGAGCGGCGGCCGCCCGGCCCATCGCCGCGCCGGTTCCTCCCCCCGGCCCCGATCCGCGACAGCGCTGGATCGCGATCGCAGGTTCGGTGGTGTGCCTGTCGGCGTTGGCCATCGGTGCGGCGATCGCCTACCCGTTCCGCCGTCCGCAACGCGAACTCGACCTGGAACCGGACCCGTAACCACGGTCCGGTATCGACCGCCGGCTGCCGAATCGAGAAGGAATCATGGCTACCGAAGGCTTTGTACGCCGACCCCGTATCGCCCCGCCGCGGGCGCCGGGCGGTGAGGTCGCACTGACGGCGCCCCCGGAGGTTCCACGCGCCATACCGGCGCCGCTGATGATGAAGATCATGCCGGTGGTCATGGTGATCGCGGTGATCGGCATGATCGCCATGATGGCGATGATGGGCCGCAATATGCTGGCCAATCCCTTCATGATGATGTTCCCGATGATGATGATCATGTCGATGGTGGGCATGATGGCCGGGTTCAAGGGCGGCGGTGGTAAACGTGCGGTCGAGTTGAACGAGGAACGCAAGGACTACTTCCGCTATCTGGACCAGATCCGTAAGGAAGTGCGCCGCACCGGTGGCAAACAGCTCGAATCACTCGGCTGGAGTCATCCCGAACCCGCCGATCTGCTGTCGCTGGTCGGCACCCGCCGGATGTGGGAGCGCCGTCCCAACGACCCCGATTTCGGGCATGTACGCGTCGGCCTGGGCAGTCACCGGCTCGCCACCAAACTGGCCCGTCCGGAAACCGGCCCGCTCGAAGACCTGGAACCCGTCTCGACCGTGGCGCTGCGCCGTTTCGTGCGCACGCATTCGGTGGTGCACCGGCTGCCGACCGCGGTATCGCTACGCGCCTTCCCCGCCATCAATATCGGCGGCGACCCGGCGGAGGCACGCACCCTCGTGCGCTCGATGATCACGGAATTGGCCGCCTTCCACGGTCCGGATCATCTGGCTGTCGCCATCGTCTGCAGTGACCCCGATGCACCCGTCTGGTCGTGGGCGAAATGGCTGCCGCATCTGCAGCATCCCGTCCAGCGCGACGGGATGGGTTCGGTGCGGATGATGTACCAGTCGCTCGGCGAACTGGAGACCGCACTCTCGGCGGAGCTGCTCGAGCGCGGCAGGTTCATGCGCAACCCGCAACCCACCCAGGGCCGGCTGCATCTGGTCGTCGTCATCGACGACGGCTATGTCAGCGGTAACGAGCGGCTGGTGGCCGAATCGGGCCTGGATTCGGTCACCGTTCTCGACCTCACCGCCCCGGAAGGGGGCCTGGCCGTACGGCGCGGTCTGCAGCTGGTCTGTTCGGACGGCGAGGTGTCGGCAAAGAGCGCCGCAGGCATCGAGCGGTTCGCGACCGCGGATTCGATGAGCACCGCCGAAGCAGAAGCCTTTTCCCGTGCGCTCGCGCGGTATCGCCTGGCGACGGCCGCGCAGATCGTGAGCCTGGGCGAGGGCACCACCGCCGACCCCGGTCTGATGGCACTGTTGAAGATCTCCGATGCCGCCCAGATCGATCCGGCCCGTGTCTGGCGGCCGCGCACCGCCCGCGAACGTTTGCGGGTGCCGATCGGGATCACCCCCGACGGGACGCCGGTGGAGATCGATATCAAGGAGTCGGCCGAGAACGGTATGGGGCCGCACGGCCTGTGTATCGGTGCCACCGGCTCGGGTAAATCGGAATTCCTGCGCACCCTGGTGCTTTCGCTGGTGACTACCCATTCGCCGGATGCGCTGAACCTCGTACTGGTCGACTTCAAGGGCGGCGCGACCTTCCTCGGCCTGGATCCGCTACCCCATGTCGCGGCGGTGATCACCAACCTGGAAGACGAACTGTCACTGGTGGACCGGATGAAGGACGCGCTGGCCGGCGAGATGAACCGGCGTCAGGAGCTGCTGCGTTCGGCCGGTAACTACGCCAATGTCAACGATTACGAGAAGGCCCGAGCCGCGGGGATCCCGCTCGACCCGCTACCGGCGCTGTTCGTGGTGGTCGACGAGTTTTCCGAACTACTCTCGCAGAAGCCGGATTTCGCCGAGCTGTTCGTGATGATCGGTCGGCTCGGCCGCTCATTGCACGTACATCTGCTGTTGGCGTCGCAGCGCCTCGAGGAGAACAAGCTACGCGGGCTGGAATCGCATCTGTCCTACCGGATCGGCCTGCGAACGTTCTCCGCCAACGAATCCCGTGCCGTTCTCGGTATCACCGACGCCTATCACCTGCCCAGTGTCCCCGGCTCCGGGTACCTGAAGAGCGACGCCTCCGACCCGCTGCGGTTCAACGCCAGCTACGTATCGGGCTCCTACGAGGCGCCGCAAAGTACCGCCACCGAGGACGGCGGTCCGGTGGCCCGGCAGCGCCCCGGTTTGTTCACCGCCGCGCCCGTCGAAGTCCCGGAAACGGCCGCCGAGAACACCGAGCCGGAAGAAAGCGCGGCTCCGTTCAACCCGCTGCTCGAACTTCCGCCGCCGCCGTCGCGAGTGGCCGCAGCGGCGCCGGACGGCGAGGGGGTGCCCGATTCGCTCCTCGATGTGGTGGTCAAACGGCTCACCGGCCATGGCAGGCCCGCCCACGAGGTGTGGTTGCCGCCGCTGGAGGAGTCGCCGACAGTGGATATGCTGCTGCCCGACCCGGATTGGCGTTCGCCGGTGAACCGGCACGGCCAGTTGTGGATGCCGATCGGCGTGATCGATAAACCGTACGAGCAGCGTCGCGATGTACTCACCATCAATCTGTCCGGTGCGCTGGGCAACGTGGCGGTGGTCGGCGGCCCGCAATCGGGTAAGTCGACCACTCTGCGCTCGATCATCATGGCCACCGCCGCCACCCACACCCCCGAACAGGTGCAGATCTACTGCCTGGATTTCGGCGGCGGCAGTATGGCGGGCCTGGTCGGGACCCCGCACGTCGGTTCGGTGGCCGGCCGGCTCGACGGCGACCGGGTGCGCCGGACCATCGCCGAACTCACCTCGCTCATGCGCCAGCGCGAGGAGCGGTTCGCCGAGCAGGGTATCGAATCGATGGCCGAGTACCGCCGCCGCAAATTCGTCGCTCTGCAGCAGGGGATAGCCGATCCGTTCCCCGAGGACGCGTTCGGTGACGTCTTCCTCGTGATCGACGGCTGGGCCGCCATCCGCGAGGAATTCGAAACGCTGGAACCGCAGATCAACGCGATTGCCGGGCAGGGACTGTCGTTCGGAATCCACCTGCTCATCGGCGCCTCGCGCTGGGCCGAGATCCGGCCCGTGGTCAAGGACCAGATCGGTACCCGGATCGAACTACGGCTGGGCGATCCCACCGATTCGGAGATGGGCCGCCGGGTCGCGCACCAGGTGCCGGTGGGCCGGCCGGGTCGCGGTCTGACCGCCGACCATCTCCATATGCTCATCGCCCTGCCGAGGCTGGACTCCGACTCGGATGCGGCAAGTCTCGCCGAAGGGGTGTCGCGGGCGCGGACCGAACTGGCACAGCTGTACCCGAACCGCCGCGCGCCGCAGGTGCGGATGTTGCCGTTGAAATTCGAGCGCGCCGAGTTGCTCGAACAGGCACGGACCCGGGGAATCGAGGGCGACGCCACGAAGGTCGTGGTCGGGCTCGGGGAGTCCGAGTTGCAGCCGCTGGTCATGGATTTCAATGCCGAGCCGCATTTCATGGCCTTTGCGGACGTCGAATGCGGTAAGACCACGCTGCTGCGCAATATCGTCATGGGGATCACCGAGAACTCGACGACCGAGCAGGCGCGGGTGATCATGATCGACTACCGCCGCACGATGCTCGGTTTGATCGAAGGTGATCAGCTCGCGGGCTATTCGACGTCCTCGCAAACCTGTGGCCCGATGATCAAGGAAGTCGCCGGCTATCTGGCGAAACGTATTCCCGGATCGGATATCACACCGCAGCAGCTGCGCGACCGGAGCTGGTGGTCCGGGCCCGAAATCTACATCGTGGTAGACGATTACGATATGGTCGCCGCCGGCAGTGCGAACCCGTTCCAGCCGCTGGTCGAATTCCTGCCGCAGGCCCGCGATATCGGTATGCATCTCATCGTCGCCCGGCGTATCGGCGGCGTGTCGCGGGCGTTGTTCGACCCGATTCTGGGCACCATGAAGAACATGTCGGTGGAAACGCTGATCATGAGCGGTTCCAAGGACGAGGGCAAACTCGTCGGCGATGTGCGGCCCACCAAACTGCCACCCGGACGTGGCGTGCTGGTATCACGGAGTCGCGGTATCGAGATGGTGCATATCGCCCATCTGGACCCGCTCTGAGCGGGCTTCTCGGAAATAGCCGGCGGGTCGTTGTCCGGCCGGCGTCGTCGCGCCGGCCGGACAGGGGTCAGCCGTACGCCGGCAAGACGATCGGGTATCGCGCCAGCGGTCTCATCCGCAGGCTTGCCGATTGCGCCCCGACGAGGATGTCGCCGGCGGGCCAGCTGTCGATATGTCGTTCGAACAGCGCGCAGGAGGGGCTGCGGGTGTCCGGTCCGGCGATCCGCGCCAGGTGGAATCCGGCCCGCCGGTAGTAGGCGTGCAGATCGGAGTTGGAGGTCCAGGCATCCAGCCGGACCCAGTGGCGGCCGCGGGCACGGGTGAGGGTGGCGGCATGGGCGAGCAATCGGCGGCCGACACCCTGGCCCGCGAAGCGCAGGTCCACGATCAGATAGTGCACGATCAGCGAATCGGCGAGCTCGATCTCAGTCCACAGTTGTTCATCGGCGCGGTCGTTGACGGTGATCGTCCCGGCCGGGTCCCCGTTCACTTCCGCGATCCAGGTTTCCCCACCCGTCAGCGCGCGGTCGACCACTTGCGCGAAATAGTCGATCGATAGTCCCGAGGCCTCGGTGGACCATTGGTCGGAGCCGCGGGCGGCGAGCCATGAGGCGCGTTGTAGCCGCAGGTGACAGATCAGGTTCAGATCATCGAGAGCGGCCGGCCGAATCTGCACGGTCATGGGCTAGAACCATATCCCGGACCGTTCGGTCTGTTCCAGCACGGCGCGAATAACGCCGGTACCCGCGGCGTCACCCAGTTCATAGGCCAAACGGTTACTGGCGGCGATCGATCGATGCCGGGTGACCCTGGTGACCCGGTCGTGATTCGCGCCGATACGTACGTGATCCAGCAGGACGGTCCCGATGGCGACCCCGAGGACCACCGCCTCCTCGGCATTCGCCGGGCGGGCGACGATCGTATCGCGGTGTGCGGTTTCGGCGTACCCGCGGTCGGCCAGGCGCCGGGTCGTGCCCTCGGCGATATCGTGCGGCGAATCTATTCCGGTGGCCTCGGCCAGATCTCGCGGATAGAAGCTCACCTCCCACGACCACGGCTCGTTGTCCAGGAATTGCACGACCGTACGGGCCAGAACCCAGGAATCCACCGGAACATCGAGCAGTTCGGCGATCTGCTGATCCGCCGGCTCCATCCGGGCGTTGAATTCCTTGGTCGGGACACGCCCGGCGGCTCGGGCGATCTCTTCGAAAATATCGTGCGACGCGCGCGGCCGATTCGGCCGGATGTGGTCGGTCACCACGGATTCCAGTACTTCGCGGTTCCGGACGATCGTGCCGCGAGAGGTAGCCGTATAGACGAGGTTTTCGGTGACCAATACCTGGATGGCGTTACGTGCCGTGGTCAGCGAAACCTGCATTTGCTCGGCGAGTTCCGAGTGGCTGGGCAGGCGGTCCCCGGGCCCCCACTTACCTGCTCGTATTTCCTCGCGGAGGTGGTCCGCGATCCGTCGATACGTCGGACCGTCCGCCATCGTGCTCCTCGGGTGGTCTCCAGGTAACGAAGTGTACGCTTTTCGTGTCGGGGGTGGCCGTTATCGCTTGACAGCCGACTTTCGCGGTTTATTGTAATCAACGTACTGACCCGGTGTTGTGCGGCGATGAACGGCGAGGCAACCGTGACAGGTTCGGATACAACAGTCGTAATGGCTCTTCCCAGCGCCCAGCGAGGCGCTGATCCTTTGGCGCAGAAAGGGACTGCCGGTCCACTGCCCAATTCCGACCTACTGGTGCGGGCCGCGCGCGGGCACCGGGTGGTCGGTGGGCAGCTGCTCTGGTACGCCCGCGATCTCGCCGTCCTCCACGAGCGCAGACTGGTGGGGCGCGGCGGGTCGATCGTCACCGACCCCGACAGACTGGTCGAGATCGATCGCCGGCGGATGGAATTGGTGCTGGCGATCGACGATTGGGTGGGGCGCAACGTTCCACAGCACCGTCTCGGGGTCACCCTGCACACCGAGACCATCGGCGCGATCATCGACCGGCTCGCGGAATCGGCGGTCCGCGCACACCACGCGCTGATGACCCTGGATGCCGATGACGATCTCCTGCACGGCGCCTGGCACCACCTGGCCGAACTGGCCGACGCCTACGACGCACTGGTCGGAGATGTCCTGGCCGGTCGGCGCCGGCTGCCGGAGTGGTGAGCTCGCCGCCGCGGCACGGAGATCGTGCTCCGCGATAGGCAGGGTTCTCAGAACGCGCGGATCGGATCGGCCGACCGTGGGGCGAGCAGCCGCATGCACGACGTGCCTACTCGCTCACCGGCCGGTCGGGGTTCGGCGTCTCGCCTGCGATATCGACGACACACGCCTCACCCATGGCCGCTTCGGGCGGAGGCCTGGGCGCGAGTTCCATGGTGGCGACCTGGGTGACCGCCGGCCGATGGCGTCGAGCTCGATATCGGTGATGTACTCGCAGGCCAACGGTTCTCGTCCTCTGCTGGGGCCGAGTGATACCGGGGCTTCCGCCGGGCAATGAGGTCGGCGGCCGGAACGGTCGTCGGTACCGGAGATCCTCCTCGGCCGGCACCGTCACAGTGCGGCATCCACACAACGGACTCCGCCGCGCCGGGTACACGGGCAGGCAGCACTTCGTTGCTGCCTGCCGTTCCGTCGGCTCACCGGCACCATCGAGTAGTACGGCTACTGCGTCGGGGCCTTCGCCGGACATCCAGGTGCTGAGGGACCGGACCCGGCCGCAACTCGTTCGAAGCCTTCGAGTCCGCGCCTGACCGACTCCGGCCTGCGAGCGGCTCGCCGACGGACCCGGTCCCGGCCTGCTGTGGTCGCGTAGCGTTCCGGCGCGGTACGCGGCCGCTACTCGAATCCGGGCGGTATCTGTCCGGCGCCGGGGGCGGTGGATGGGGCCGAATCCGGGTCCGGTTCAGCCGGCGTGCTGCGGACCGTAGCTGCGGCCGAAATCGTCGGCCACCGTAGCCGCCAGCTCCACATACGCGCGCTTGGTTTCCTTCTTCAACCGCGGCAGATCGATCTCCGCGCCCTCGGACATATGCGGGTCGAACGGGATCATATGCACGGCGCGGCAGCGGGACAGGAAGTACTGCCGCAGCTGCTGGACGTCGATATTCGGGGTGCCGTCGCGCGGTGAATTGATCACCACCACAGCGTTCTGCACCAAATGGTGGTAGCCGTGCAACGACAGCCAGTCGAGCGTGGCCGAGGCACTCTGCGCGCCGTCGATCGCGGTCGGGGAAATCAGTACCAGCGAATGTGCCAGCTGGAGGACACCCGCCATCGCCGAATGCATCAGGCCGGTTCCGCAGTCGGTGAGAATGATGTTGTAGAACCGCTGCAGGATACGGGCGACCGCGCGGTACTCGTCCTCGTTGAACGCCTCCGAGGCGGCCGGATCCCGTTCGCTCGCCAGTACTTCGAGCCGGCTGGTGGCCTGCGAAGTATGCCGGCGCACATCCGAATAGCGCTGGATCGCCGGGTCGAGCAGTAGATCGCGCACCGTGGACCGGGTCTGCAACGGCACCCGCTGCGAAAGCGTTCCGAAGTCGGGGTTGGCGTCCACCGCGATGACGCGGTCGCCGCGGATGGAAGCGAAGGTCGAACCCAAGCCGATAGTGGTGGTGGTCTTACCGACACCACCTTTCAGCGAGAGTACCGCGATCCGGTAGTCGCCACGGACCGGCTGGCGGATCCGCGCCACCAGTTCCAGCATCCGCCGCTCTTCGGCGGACATCCCCGGATTGATCTTCCCGCCGGAGGCGTGGTGCACGACCTTGCGCCAGCCGCTGCCGGCCGGTTTCTTGGCGCGCCGCACCGAAACGTTGTCCAGGGTGGGGCCATTGGGACCGAACTGTTGCGGCGGGTTCTGTGGGTTCTGCCACTGGCCGCCCCGCGGCCCCTGCTGCTGCCAGGCTCCCGGGCCGGCCTGCTGAGGTGGGGCGGGGTTCGCCGGCGGCGCCTGGTTCTGCCACTGCTGGGCGGGCGGCTGATTCGGCTGCTGATGCGGGCCCGGGGCCGGATGGCCCGTGGGCGGACCACCGTGCTGTGCCGGCATGCCGGGCGGCGCACTTGCCGGACCCGGTTCCTGCGGGATGGAGTGCTGCGCACCCGATGGCCAGTTCGTGGATTGCTCCGGCGCTTGCCACTGGGAACCCGGCGCGTTCTGCGGCCGGGGCCCGGGTGCGCTCTCCGGAGCCTGCCACTGCGGGGCGACGTTGGCGGGGGGTGCCGGCGCGACCGGGTGACCGGCCGCACTGGTCCGCCGGTCGGGCGCGGGCGGAGCCTCCGGTGCCGGGACGGACCGGTCGGCCGGAGAACTGTCGGATACGAGGGCGGCACCCGACCGTGGCCCGAACTCCGGCGCGGTACCGGCCCCGGCTGGATCGGTCCGGTTCGCGGTCGGGTGTGCGCCGCTGCCGTGCGGGACCGGCACGCTGTGGGCCGGATCGGGCCGGTTCGAGACCGGGTGTGCGCCGCTGCCCTGGCGGACCGATCCGCTGTCGGCCGAATCGGGCCGGTCGGCGGTCGGGTGTGCGCCGCTGCCGTGTGGCCCCGGCGCGCTGCGGGCTGGATCGGCCTGGTTTGCGAGCGGGTGTGCGCCGCTGCTGTGTGCGGTCGGACGGCCGTCGGGCGAGTCGGGCTGCTGCGGCCCGGGGGCGACCGATGGGTCGGCCGGGAACTCGGTGGGCGTGTCCGCCCGCGACGATTCCTCGTCCGGCGGGGGCGGCAGGTCGGGGAGCCGGCGCAGTGGTTGCTGCGCTACCGGTGTGTCGCCGGTCGGAGGCGCGTCGGGTAGCGGTGGCGGCGGGGGCCGGAAATCGCCCGCGCCGGTCGTGGGCGCGCCCGCCGACCGGTTCTGGGTGGGTGGTGCGCTTGCGGAATCGTCCGATGGCGCCGGGTGGGGTGGGATCGGATGATGCGGCCGTAGCCGGTCGAACTCGGGAGCGGGTTGGCTCGGGGTGCGTACCGGCAGGCCGGTCCGGTCCGATTCGGGGGCCTGGAAGGCCGTCGACGCAGCGGGCGCGGAGGGGCCGGAACCGGAATCGGCAGCCGGGGTGCTCGGCCGGTCCGGTCCGGGTGCTTGCGGTGGCGCCGGCGTATCGGCCGGCGGGGCCGCCGCGGTGAACTGCTGCCGAGGCGGTGGTGCCGGTGGGAGACCCGTACCGTTCGGCTGTTGACCGCCGGGGCCCCATGCCGGCTGTCCGTCCGGGTCCTGCGCCGGCGGCCCCTGCTCGGGTGGACCGGGGATATTCGGCGGGGCCACCGGGGGAAGCTGTGCCGGGGGCGCGCTCGGACCGGCCTGCGACAAGGCGTCCGGAGACGGGCCGGGCGGCGTGGGCCCGTCCGCGGCGTGCGGATCGGTGGCGGACTGCGGAACCTGCTGCGTGGACCACTGCGCCGTACCTTCGGCCCAGTTGTTGCGCTGCGACGGCCGCGGCCCGTTGTTGTTCGGCAGCAGTTCGCCGACGCGTTCTTCGAGCGAGGGCTGCTCGGGCTTGTTCTTGTTGCGGAACCAGCCCTTGCCCTTCTTCCTGTCGCCGTCGGAATCGGATCGGTCGCCGCGCCCGCGCCGGTTGAAGAAGCCGTTGGCCGGTTCCGGAGTCTCCGGGATGAGCTCGTCCTGCGGGAGGTTCTCGACCGGTGGCGGCTCGTAGTTCCGGAAGTTCGTCTGCCCGACCCCGGTGACCTCGGTATCGGCCAGCCATGGCGGCAGCATGGGGAGGCCGTCGTTGCTGCGGCTCACCGGTTCCCCTCCTGGAATGGTCGTCCTCGGTCAGCGGCCAGTTTACGCGACAAGTCCCATTCCACCCGGCGTCGGGGAGACATCCACGCACGCCGCGCGACGCCACCAGCACTTACCCCTTTTTGCCCGATGGCAGACCTACCGGTAAGCTGACCAGGCGGTGTATCAAAGCGCCGCCTGTTCGTGTGCGATCGGTTGTGGTCATCCGCGTTGTGCAGTGCGAGCCACCGTGGGTGGCTACCGCGGGCTTCGGCCGGGTGCACCGGGCAGTACCAGGTAATCAGACCAGGTTGAGTGTAACCGGGATCGCGGAGGATATGGCGAAGAAAGACGGGGCCATCGAGGTCGAGGGGCGGGTTGTCGAGCCGTTGCCCAATGCGATGTTCCGGATCGAGCTCGAGAACGGGCATAAGGTCCTCGCGCATATCAGCGGCAAGATGCGTCAGCACTACATTCGCATCCTGCCGGAGGACCGGGTCGTCGTCGAGCTGTCACCGTACGACCTGTCCCGTGGTCGGATCGTCTATCGATACAAGTGAATCGGGGGCACGTGTGCTCGCGGAGAGCGCTCGCCGATGCCGATTCACTCGGTGTTTTGCGGGGGTGCAACCCCCGCACCCCGCCCGGCGGGCTTCGGCCCCGGACCCCGGGTCCGGATGGCATCCGAGTTCGCCCCGGTCCGGCCGGATGACGTTCAGGCAGGGACACGGAACCGCATGCGGTGCCCGGCCCTACCGGATGACCCGGATAGGAACCGGGTCGAGTGTGAGCTCGATCGGCCGCTCACCTGGGCGGTGACAACTGAAGGCTTCCCCGGTCGGTTGGCCGGGGAAAAACTGTGTTCACAACCCATGTGGACCCAACGAAAGATTGGACGGACGTGAAGGTTCAGCCGAGCGTCAAGAAGATCTGCGAGAAGTGCAAGGTGATCCGGCGTAACGGCCGGGTCATGGTGATCTGCGACAACCTGCGGCACAAGCAGCGGCAGGGCTGACACCGGCACCGAGCACCGAACGCGGTTCGGATTGGCACACAGAAGAACTCCCAGCGCCAGCCGCACACTGAGGTTTTCCGGAATTTTTCCGGAGGGTGTGCGTGCCTACCCCCGGTACGGAGGCCGGGGCCCCACCAGACGAGGGGACGGACAGGGAGCAGACCTCCGCAACAGTGAAGGAACTGCCAGATGGCACGTCTCATGGGCGTCGATCTCCCGCGCGAGAAGCGCATGGAGATCGCACTGACCTACATCTACGGCATCGGTCGTACCCGCTCCAAGGAGATCTTGGCGGCCACGGGCGTCAGCCCGGATCTGCGCTCGAAGGATCTCACCGACGAGCAGGTCACGCAGCTGCGTGACTACATCGAGGGCTCGTCGCTCAAGGTCGAAGGTGACCTCCGCCGCGAGGTCCAGGCCGATATCCGTCGCAAGATCGAGATCGGCTGCTACCAGGGCCTGCGTCACCGCCGTGGCCTCCCTGTGCACGGCCAGCGCACCAAGACCAACGCGCGCACCCGCAAGGGCCCGAAGCGCACCGTCGCCGGCAAGAAGAAGTAGGGGATAACAGATGCCTCCGAAGTCCCGGGCCTCCGGCCCGAAGAAGAGCCAGAAGTCGCGTCGCAGGGAAAAGAAGAACGTTCCCCACGGCCACGCGCATATCAAGAGCACGTTCAACAACACGATCGTGTCCATTACCGACCCCACGGGCAATGTCATCTCCTGGGCGTCCTCGGGTCACGTCGGGTTCAAGGGTTCGCGCAAGTCGACCCCGTTCGCCGCGCAGCTGGCCGCCGAGAACGCGGCCCGCAAGGCGCAGGAGAACGGCGTCAAGAAGGTCGACGTGTTCGTCAAGGGCCCGGGTTCGGGCCGCGAGACCGCGATCCGTTCGCTGCAGGCCGCCGGCTTGGAGGTCGGCACGATCTCCGATGTCACTCCGCAGCCGCACAACGGCTGCCGTCCGCCCAAGCGGCGTCGCGTCTAAGCGGGAAGGAAGGTAGAGCACAATGGCCCGTTACACCGGACCCATCACCCGCAAATCGCGTCGCCTGCGCGTCGACCTGATCGGCGGTGACCAGGCTTTCGAGCGTCGCCCCTACCCGCCCGGCCAGCACGGCCGCGCGCGGATCAAGGAGAGCGAATACCTGCTGCAGCTGCAGGAGAAGCAGAAGGCCCGCTTCTCCTACGGCGTTATGGAAAAGCAGTTCCGCCGGTACTACGAAGAGGCCAACCGCCTCAAGGGCAAGACCGGTGACAACCTGCTGCGCCTGCTGGAGACCCGGCTGGACAACGTCGTGTACCGCGCCGGTCTGGCCCGGACCCGTCGTCAGGCCCGCCAGCTGGTCAGCCACGGCCACTTCCTGGTGAACAACAAGAAGGTCAACGTTCCTTCTTTCCAGGTCACCCAGTACGACATCATCGATGTCAAGGAGAAGTCGCTGGCGACCCTGCCGTTCCAGGTGGCCCGTGAGACCACCGGCGACCGTCCGGTCCCCGGCTGGCTGCAGGTCATCCCGGGCCGGCTGCGGATCCTGGTGCACTCCATGCCGGAGCGCGCCCAGATCGATGTGCCGCTGCAGGAACAGCTGATCGTCGAGTACTACTCGAAGTAACGGCCGGCTGTGCCGCTGGTGCGGGTCGTCGGAGTGACGGCCCGCACAACCCCTAAACGTGGCGTCAAATAGCGGGCGCCCAACACAGGAGGATTGATCCCATGCTGATTTCCCAGCGTCCGACCCTCACCGAAGAGGTCATCGCCGACAACCGCTCGAAGTTCACCATCGAACCCCTCGAGCCGGGTTTCGGGTACACCCTCGGTAACTCGCTGCGGCGCACCCTGCTGTCCTCGATCCCGGGGGCCGCGGTGACCAGCATCCGCATCGACGGCGTTCTGCACGAGTTCACCACCGTGCCCGGTGTCAAGGAAGATGTCACCGACATCATCCTGAATCTCAAGGGCCTGGTCGTGTCCTCCGAAGAGGACGAGCCGGTCACCATGTACCTGCGCAAGCAGGGCCCGGGGACCGTTACCGCCGATGACATCGTGCCGCCCTCGGGTGTGGTCGTGCACAACCCGGATATGCATATCGCCACCCTGAACGACAAGGGCAAGCTCGAGATCGAGCTGGTCGTCGAGCGTGGTCGCGGTTATGTCCCGGCGGTGCAGAACAAGGCGACCGGCGCGGAAATCGGCCGGATCCCGGTGGATTCGATCTACTCGCCGGTGCTCAAGGTGACCTACAAGGTCGAGGCCACCCGTGTCGAGCAGCGCACCGACTTCGACCGGCTCATCCTCGACGTGGAGACCAAGAACTCCATCAGCGCGCGGGACGCGCTCGCCTCGGCGGGCAAGACCCTGGTCGAACTGTTCGGCCTGGCCCGTGAGCTGAACGTCGAAGCCGAAGGTATCGAGATCGGCCCCTCCCCGGCCGAGGCGGATCACATCGCCTCCTTCGGGCTGCCGATCGAGGATCTGGACCTCACCGTCCGTTCCTACAACTGCCTGAAGCGCGAGGGTGTGCACACCGTCGGCGAGCTGGTGGCGCGTACCGAATCGGATCTGCTGGATATCCGCAATTTCGGCCAGAAGTCCATCGACGAGGTCAAGGTCAAGCTGCACGCGCTGGGCCTGTCCCTCAAGGACAGCCCCGCGTCCTTCGATCCGTCCAGCGTGGTCGGCTACGACGCGGCCACCGGCACCTGGTCCGACAGCGGCACTTTCAGCGACGACAACGGCGGCGAGCAGGACTACGCCGAAACCGAACAGCTCTAGGTCTGCGCAGGGGTAGGCACCCGCGACGGCCTTGCGCCCGCGACGTGACCGCGCGGTCGCTGCCGTGATACTTGACAACGGACAGCGACCGCCGGATACGCCGCACATACACAAGGAGAACCCACAATGCCCAAGCCCAAGAAGGGTGCTCGCTTCGGCGGGTCGGCGTCGCACCAGAAGGCGATCTTTGCCAATCTGGCCACGGCGCTCTTCGAGCACGGTCGGATCACGACCACCGAGGCCAAGGCCAAGGCGCTGCGCCCCTACGCCGAGAAACTGGTCACCAAGGCCAAGGCCGGTACGCTGGCCGATCGCCGCGAGGTACTCAAGGTGATCCGGAACAAGGACGTCGTACACGATCTCTTCGCCGAGATCGGTCCGTCGTTCGAGGGCCGCAGCGGCGGCTACACCCGGATCATCAAGACCCTGCCGCGCAAGGGCGACAACGCCCCGATGGCGATCATCGAGCTCGTCCGGGAACAGACCGTGACCAACGAGGCCGATCGCGCCCGCCGGGTGGCTGCGTCCAAGAAGACCGAGGACCAGGCCCCCGAGACCGAAACCGAAGCGACCGAGGCTCCGGCCGAGGAAGTTGCGGCCGAGGAGAAGGCCGACGACAAGGCGTAATTCGTCTGCTGCGGACGCCGCCGCGCGTCTGTGGTTCGTCGACGAGCCCGCCGCCCGTTCCGGGCGTGCGGGCTCGTCCCGTATCCGGAGGATGGTCAGGTGAGCGAATACGACCCGGGAGCGCCGGTGCCTCGGGACGAGCCGGGGCACCGGATAACCCGGTTCCGGCTGGACATCTCCTACGACGGCACCGATTTCACCGGCTGGGCCCGGCAACCCGGGCTGCGGACCGTGCAGGGCCGGCTCGAGGAATCGCTGGGCAAGGTGCTGCGGGAACCGGTGCAATTGACGGTGGCCGGGCGGACCGACGCCGGTGTGCACGCCGAAGGGCAGGTCGCACATTTCGATACCGCGGCGGACGTGGACCCGGACAAGCTGATCCATCGGATGGCGAAGTTCCTGCCCCGCGATGTGCGAATCGCCGGTATCCGCCCGGTATCCACCGAATTCGATGCCCGTTTCTCGGCGATCCGCCGGCACTACGTCTACCGTCTCACCACCGCGCCTTACGGTGCCGACCCACTGGCCGCGCGCAGTGTGGTGGGGTGCCGGCCGGTCGATCTGGAAGCGATGCGTGCCGCTTCCCGCACTCTTCTCGGCCTGCACGATTTCGCCGCCTTCTGCCGCCGCAGGGAGGGCGCCACCACGATCCGGGAATTGCAGCGCTACGAATGGGTGCGCGACGGTCACCGGCTCGACGCCTATGTGAGTGCGGATGCCTTCTGCTGGTCGATGGTGCGCAGCCTGGTGGGGGCGGTCCTCGCGGTCGGCGAGGGACGGCGTACGCCGGAATGGGTTGCCGGATTGCTCGAAGAACGGCAGCGTTCGAGTTCGGTGACGGTGGCGCCGGCGCACGGGCTCAGCCTGATCGGGGTCGACTACCCTGCGGAGTCCGAACTCGCGGCCCGCAACGCGCAGACCCGGGAAGTCCGCTCGATTGCACCGGGTGGCTGTTGCGGGGACTGAGAAGCATAGCCAGCACTGGGCATGGCCATCGCGCTCGTTCAGCGCGCCGATTCGGGGAGCCTCGTCGTCCGGATGCCCGGCGCGCCTGTCGTTGCCGAGGTACGTGTGAGAATGGCACTGCTGCAGTAGGTTTCGCTGACTCGGTAACGTCTCTCGGGATAGGAAGGTCGGCGGACGACCTCGGGGCGGCAGGCGCGGGGATAGGGTCGATGGCGGAATTGTCCGGTCGACGACAAGGTTGCGGTAGACATGACGATTGATCTCGGACGTTACGGCGTATGGCGTTACTACAAACTGTTCACCCCGGAAGCGGCAGCCGAGCTGGAGGGTCTCGGATACGGGGCGCTGTGGCTGGGTGGTTCGCCGACCGCCGATCTGCCGGTGGTGGAGGACCTGCTCGCAGCGACCGAAACACTGAAGGTGGGCACCAGCATCGTCAATATCTGGACCGCGCCCGCCGGTGCGGTCGCCGAATCGTTCCACCGGATCGAGCAGCGGTTTCCGGGGCGTTTCGTGCTCGGTATCGGCTGCGGGCATCCCGAAGCCGATAAGCCCTACCGTTCTCCGTACGAGGCGCTGGTCGAGTACCTGGACGAGTTGGATGCCGCGCAGGTGCCGGTTTCCGGCCGGATGCTCGCCGCGCTCGGGCCCAAAGTGCTGAAACTGGCGGCCGACCGCACCGCGGGCGCCCTGCCCTACCTCACCACGCCGCAGCACACCGAGCAGGCCCGCACCGCGGTCGGTGACGCGCTGCTGGTGCCCGAGCAGAAACTGGTGGTCGATACCGACCCGGAACGTGCCCGGGCCACCGGCCGTACGGTGGTCGAGATGTATCTCGGGCTGCGCAACTACACCACGAACCTCCAGCGGCTGGGCTACACCGACGACGATATCGCCAAGCCCGGCAGTGACCGCCTGCTGGACGCGCTCGCCGTGCACGGGTCCGCCGACGAGGTCGCCGAACAGGTCCGCGCGCATATCGACGCGGGCGCCGACCACCTGGCGCTGCAGGCGCTGGGCGAGGACTACCTCGCCACCCTGCGCGCCCTGGCCCCGTTGCTCACCGGGAACCCCTGAACAGTTCCGGTCGCGAGCTATTCGTAGCGGAAGCGGCAAGCGAAGACCACGACCGTTTCGTGGTCGATCAGGAAGACGAGACGGTGCTCTCCGGTGATCCGGCGCGTCCAGTGGCCGGAGAGGTTCTGTCGCAGCGGCTCGGGTTTTCCGATGCCTTCGGTCAGGAGCGGACGAGGCGGGCGATGGCGTCGGTGGCCTCTTTGATCTTGGCTTCGGCCTCGGGGCCCCCGGCGACCGCCGCGTCCACCACACAGTGGCTTATATGGTCCTCGAGCAGCCCCATCGCGACGGCCTGTAGCGCCTTGGTCATCGCGGAGACCTGCGTGAGGATATCGATGCAGTATTTCTCCTCTTCGACCATCCGCTGCAAGCCTCGCGACTGGCCTTCGATCCGGCGTAGCCGCTTCAGATAGTCTTCCTTGCTGGTGATGTAGCCGTGGTGTGCGTGGGCGGTCGCCGTGTCGGCGGCCGTGTCGGCCGGGGTCGGGTCGGAAGTCACCGGGTATCTCCTCTGTGCCGGTCGGAAGACCGTATATACCCCCATAGGGTACAGTCACCGGCGATTTCTGTCAGGTGCCCGCCGTGCGTTCGTGGTCCGGGCGCGCGAGAATCGACACTATGACATCCCACGATCGGCCGGCACTGGCGGTTATCGGCGGTAGCGGATTCTACGACTTTTTCGACGGCGCCATGGAACCCGTGACGGTACGCACCCCGTACGGGGACCCGAGCGCACCGATAACGGTCGGCACCGTCGAAGGGCGTTCGGTCGCGTTCCTGCCCCGCCACGGCACCCGGCACGAGTATTCCCCGCACACGGTGCCCTACCAGGCGAATATGTGGGCGTTGCGTTCGCTGGGTGTACGGCGGATCTTCGCCCCGTGCGCGGTCGGCAGCCTCCGCCCGGACTGGGGGCCGGGCACCGTGGTCATCCCGGACCAACTCGTCGACCGGACTTCCGGCCGGGCCCAGACCTACTTCGATGCCAACGGCATCCACGTATCGTTCGCCGACCCGTACTGCCCCGATCTGCGCGCGGTCGCGGTGAAATCCGCCGACAGTGCCGTCCACGTGCAACCGCACGGAACCATGGCCGTGATCCAGGGCCCGCGTTTCTCCACCCGCGCCGAAAGCCGGTGGTATGCGGCTCAAGGCTGGGAGCTGGTCAATATGACCGGTTATCCCGAAGCCGTCCTCGCCCGTGAACTGGAAATGTGTTACGCCGCCCTCGCGCTGGTCACGGATCTCGACGCCGGGCTCACCGAAGGCGAAGGGGTGCGGGCGGCGGAGGTCTTCGCCGAATTCGAACGCAATATCGGTCCCTTCAAGAAGCTCGTCCACGACGCCGTCGCCGCCATCGCCGATACCGGAACCTGCGAGCACTGCCGGGTACACGCCGGTGTCGCACTCCCGTTCGAGCTGCCGTGAACCGAGCGGATGCAGCAGCGGGCGGGGCACGTGCCGTGGACGGTCCGCTCCGCTTGGAGGTGATAATCGCCAGTATCCGGCCGCAACGTCTCGCGCCCGTGGTCGCCGACTGGTTCGTCCGCACGGCGCGCGCCCGGCCGGAATTCGAGACCGGGATCATCGATCTACTGCACACGCCGCTCCCGACGGACCTTTCCGACGCACCGGAAACCGAGCGTTTCCGGCAACGACTCGCGGACGCCGATGCCTTCGTCGCGGTGACCTCGGAGTACAACCACGGTTATCCGGCCTCGCTGAAAACCGCGCTGGACAGCGCCAAACACGAGTGGCGGGCCAAACCGATCGGATTCGTCTCCTACGGCGGTCTGTCGGGTGGCCTTCGGGCGGTGGAGCAGCTACGGCAGGTCGTCGCGGAAATCCATATGGTCTCCGTGCGTGAATCGGTGAGCTTCCACCGCGCCCGCAAACAGTTCGACGCCGACGGAAATACCGGCGACGGCGCCGCCATCGACGCTGCCGACCGCATGCTCTCCCAGCTGGCCTGGTGGGGAAACGCCCTGGCCGCGGCCCGGGTGAGCGAACCGTATCCGGGGTGAAACTGGTTCACGAGTAGGTAAAGCAGCCACCTCGTTGCGGGCGGAATTTCCGGCGCGCCGACGCGCGGTCCTCTCGGCTCCTCGGTCCGTGCCCGCGTAGCTGATGTGCGGTACGACCACTGTCCGATGCCGGGGAGTGGCGGCCCAACTGCTCGGGGCCTGCCCGGATTACTCGCCGCTGCGCCACATTGTCTCGTGAGCGGAACACACGGCCGGTGCGGCGAGCGGGTCGGCGGTGATCAAGTAGGGCGCACCGATGGTTGCGGCGCTGCTGATGGCGCCGCCGGGGTGACGAGCACGGCCGCCACGACCTGCCCGCGGCTTCGACTGTTCGCTGAACTCGGCACAGCCGGCCGGCGCGGGACGACACCTGCACGCACTCCGCCGACGGATGCTTTCGGTGGCAGGTGTGCCGGTTGCGGCCCCTCCGTCGAATACTGCTGCGCCGCCTTGTGGTGCGGTCGGATCGGCGCTGGGGACTCTCGACGGTTTCATCTGTGGTCTGTCGGGACGAAATGCGATGATGGCGTGCGGGAGGAGGATTCGATGGAATCGACAGATCCACCGGAGCCGCGGCGGCCGGTATCGACGCGGGAATGGGTGGCGCGGGCCTTCGCGGTGGTACTCCTCGTTCCGGTGCGGCTGGTCTGGAGGGATTGAAGCTGTGCGGGCGGGCAATTGTGGCGGCGGGCGTCTTCGTCCGGGACAGGTTGCTGGTTCCGGTGTGCCGGTTCGTCTGGTCCTGGCTGCTGCGGCCGCTGTGGTTGTTCCTGAAAGACGGGGTGTGGGGCTGGGCCGTACAGCACGTGCTGTGGGGAATGGTGCTCACGCCGCTGGGCGCGTTCATGCTGGACCGGGTGCTGCGCCCGCTGCGGTATGTCGTAGAGCAATGGCTCTGGCGGCGCGCAATACGACCGGTGCTCGTCCTGGTGTGGCGGTGGGTGCTCCGGCCGGTGCTATACGCGATCGCGGCAACTGGCGATTGGTTCTGGCGGTGGCTCCTGCGGCCGGTGCTGCATGCGGTAGCGGTCACCGGCCGGTGGCTGTGGGAATGGTGTGTCGTATGGCCGGTGCGCATGGTGCAGCGATGGATACTGTGGCCGTGCGGGATCCTGCTCGCGAGCCTGGCCGAGTACGGCTGGCGGGGCGCTACCGCGGTGGTGCGTGTGCTGGTCGTCGTGCCGTGTGTGGTCGTCTACCGCTATGCGTTGCGCCCGGTGCTGCGTGCACTGGCAGTGGCCGGTGAAGTGGTTGTGGTGCGCCCGATCGCCTGGGTGCACCGGCGGGTGGTGGTCCCGATGAACCGGATCGCGGCCGACCTGTGGAACACCGTATTCGGACGGTGAAACGCGGCGCTGCGCGGATATGGGCCCGGCTTCGTCAGCGGCGCTGTGGCTGGCGCGCGGGGGCCGGATGGGGCCGCTCCACCGGCTGGCGGGTCCGCGGTTCGCCGATATAGGTGTGCTCGCGGGGGATCGAGACCAGGTTCAGCGGGATCTGGGTGGTCGCGGTGCGCAGAACCACGCGGCTACCGATCGCGCCGGGCTGCTGGATCGACAGATCCGGTTTGGTGGCCGGCCAGCCCATCGGGTCACCGGTGACGTAGATGGTGGTGATACCGGCGTGCGGGGCGGGCGCCATCACCCCGTCGACGACCGTCGCGGTGAATCCGGCGTCCGACTGATGGGTTTCCATTGCCAGCATCAGGCGCTCGGGGTTGCCGATCGTCTCGATCAGCTGATACCAGGCCTGTGGCCGGTTCGTGCGGACCAGAATCCGCTCGCCGACGGCCAGCGCGCGGAAGACCAGCTGCTGGGCCAGGTACAGCTCACCGGCGACGTACACCGCGGAGATACCGGCACCGATGATGCGCAGCGCCACACCGTTACCCTCGTCGTCCGAGCCGATCAACTGACCGCAGCCCGACGACGGCAGGGCGAGCGCATCCAGGACCTCGACGGGGTACTCGGCGGTCGGCACCACATCTTCCAGATCGGGGATACCGATCGGCAGATGCGCGAGCAGGCTGTCGCGATGCCGGCCGTTCACCGACACCATGCCCTTCGATTTCGTCTTCTCCGGCATCTCCCGCAGCGTCGACCGCCAGGCCGCTCCCACATGCACAGTGTCCGCGGTCGTGCCCGGTCGCAACCGCACCGCCACCGTGGTACCGCGCGACTCGGCGACCCACAACTGCGAGAGGATCTCCGACCCGAGCTGTTTCGGGTCGATCGCCGCCCCTATGTTCACGCTGTTGCCGAGTTCGGCGTAACGCCACCGATGGGTGAGATCGCGCGCATCGGCACCGTGGATGACCTGCCGCACGGCCGACCGGATCTCCGATGCGGTGAGCAGGCGCGAGGCGCAACCGGCGTCCTCCAGAGTGCGCACGATCCGCTGGGTTGCGATGGTCACCGACCGTGCGGCTCCCTCGTCACCACCACCGCGCCGAGCCGCGGCGCCGGGGCAGTCGACCATATCGAATCCGATTGCCAGCCAGACGGTTCGATGCGCCGTTGCGGGTAGGGGGCCCAGCAGCGATTCGTAGATGGCGCCCGCCGGTGTGCCGGAACGGCTGCGGTGGCCGTGGCTGATGATGTCGATACCGCTGAGCAGGATATCGTGCTGGGCGAGGCAGGTTGCCAGTTCGGCCATCGGCAGCAGATGTGACGCATGGACCGCGGTGCGGTCGATCCGGGTCAGCCCACCCGGCGGGGGCAAAACCTCGACAACGGCGACCACTCGGCTCTCGTCCCAGTACAGGCCCAGTGAACGGTCGTCGGGACCACGGAAATCATCGCTGTCGCCGATCAGGTATTCCCGGTGCGCGCGGTAATGCCACCAGGTGGCGATCCAATCCAGCAGTACCCGGCGGCCGATCGGGATCAACGGGATCAACCCGGTGACCACTGCGACTCCCAAGGCGATCCACGGGCTCAACCCCACCAGCAGTACGACGGTCGCCGCGCCGAGCGCGAGCACCTGTGCGATGAGCAGGTTCGGCATCGAAATACGCCCGAACAGCAGGTTGCGCCTGCGTCCCGATGTGGCTGGCACGGCCATTAAGAGTCCCCCAGGTACCCGGTGTCGGCCGATTATCGGGCGGCCGAGCTGAACTACGTCCCCGGGAACTGTACTGTGTTCCGCGAGCACGAGCACAGTTCGGGGGAAGACGATGCCTTCAAAGCCCACAACTCGGTGGCAGATCAGCGGCTACAACTTTCTGGTTCGCCGGATGGAACATGCGCTGGTGCGGCGCGATGTGCGAATGCTGCACGATCCCATGCGTTCCCAGGTGCGCGCCTATGTGGTGGGTTTGGTCCTGGCCATTGTGGTGCTGGCGGGATGCGGTGTGCTTGCGCTGCTCCGCCCGCAGGACAAGGTCGGCGACAACAAGCTCCTCATCGGTAAGGAATCCGGTGCCGTGTACGTGGTGCTCAACGATGTGGTGCATCCGGCGCTGAACCTGGCCTCCGCGCGGCTGGCCGCCGGTGACGCTCCGAAGGCGGTGATCGTCAAGGAATCCGAGGTCGGCAAGAAGGCACGCGGCCCACTGATCGGTATTCCCGGCGCGCCCGGCGCGATCCACTTCGACTCCGAAGGCAAAGGCCGGCAGTGGACCATCTGTGACGTGCTGAAGAACGACGGCAGCCAGGACCGCACGACCTCGGTGCTCGCGGGCGGTCTGGAACTGGGCGCGAAGGCCTCGGCCGTGGAACCCGGCAAAGCGCTGCTCGTGCAGGGGGAAAAGCACACCTACCTGGTGTACGACAACAAACGCGCCCGGGTCGATATGAACGATCGTCCGGTCACCGACGCCTTGAATATCACCGGCGCCGCTCCGCGCCCGGTGAGCGAGGGCCTGATCAACGCGATCCCCGAAGCGCTGCCGCTGATCGCCCCGCCGATCGCCGATCCCGGCGGTGTCCCCGGTTACGAGATCGGCGATCACCGGATCGGTGAGGTGGTGCAGGTGGGCACCTCTCAGGAGTTCTATGTGGTGCTCGCCGACGGGTTGCAGCAGGTTTCGCCGTTGACGGCGGACATCATCCGCAACGCCAATCCGCAGACCTCCAGCGATTTCATCATCGATCAGGCCCAGCGCACCCGCGCCGCCGTGTCCTCGGCTCTGCAGATCCAGAGCTACCCGGCGACGGCACCGAGCATCCTCGAGGCCATGGACCGGCCGGTGAGCTGCCTGTCCTGGAAGCCGGTCCCGGAGGCGGGGGAGAACACCGGCACCCGAGCCGAGCTGCAGTTGATCACCGGAGTGAGCCTGCCGATGAAGGACGACGCCAAACTGGTTCCGCTCGCGCAGGCCGACGGTTCGGGCCAGAACGTCGACTCCACCTACATCGCTCCGGGTACCGGGGCCTACGTCCAGACCACCGGTATCGAACCGGACAGCAGGCGGAAGGACAGCATTTTCTATATCGCCGACACCGGTGTGCGGTTCGGGATCAAGAACGCCGACGCGGTAAAGGCACTCGGGATGCCGGACAAACCAGAACCAGCACCATGGCCGATCGTCGGACTCTTGGCGGCCGGCCCGACGCTGGGCCGTGAAGAGGCCCTGGTCGCCCACGACGGCGTCGCTTCGGACCCCTCGCCAGCTGACCAACCGGTCGCATCGACGAAATAGGGGCCCGCGTCGGCGCGCCGCGGCCGGAGTGTTGTGCGCCGGTCCCGAAGCGGTGACCCATGGGGGACGACGCTGGGACGGCGGGCAGCCGACGATCAGGGTGCCGAGTATTTCGTTGCCAGGCAGCATAATTTGTCCGGCGGCATGGGTAGGGCAAGCAGATTTCACGCAGTCTAAACAATTCGCAAATTCGCTGCATCGTACGGCTGGAGTCCGAAAATGATCGGTTAAACCGGATAGCATTCCGATCATCTCCGGCGCGTGTGGTCTCCTCGGCCGCGTCGTACCCGGCTATGAGAAGAGGCATTCATGTCCGGCAGCAGCGGCGAGTACGAACTCCAAGAACGAAACGGCACCCGGGAGCGGGCGGACCAGTTCTATCGTACCCAGGTGCTCGATCATCTCAATGCGCGCATGATCGCGTTCGTCGGCCGAATGGATATGGCATTCATTGCCACGGCGAATGATCAGGGAGAATGCGATGCCAGCTTCCGGGCCGGTGACCCAGGATTCCTGCATGTCATCGACGAACACGCCATCGCCTACCCGGAATACCGGGGAAATGGGGTAATGGCCAGTCTCGGCAATATTCACACGAATCCGCATGTCGGTATCCTGCTCATCGATTTCACACAGGACCGCATCGGTCTGCACATCAACGGCCGTGCCCACATCACAGATGATGCCGTCCTGCGCAGTTCGGTGTCCGAATTGCCGCTGGACCATCGCGGGCGCGGCGCGCGACTCTGGGTGGTCGTGCAGGTGGTGGAAGCATATATTCACTGCCGGAAACATATCCCACACCTGACACCGGGGCGAGGAGACGACCGGCACTGGGGCACCGACAATCCACGCGCAAAAGGCGGTGACTATTTCCATACCAAGGCCGAATCGGAGGTTACCCTCTCGTCCATATCACCGGGCGGTGAACGAGATATAGCCAAAGCATAGTCAGGCGTCGTCTTCGCCGACTCCGAACCGGCGCCGGGTGGGGAACGACGCCAGGTAGCCGATGATCAGGCTGCCACCGATGATCCCGCTGCCGATCAGTGCCACATTGCGGGCCGTATGGTCCGGTGGGTCGGGTGGCGCGGGAACCGCGAGTTGTTTGCTCACCGGCGGGTTCGGTTCCTTGGGGCGGAGTTCGTCGGTGACCTCGTTGGTCAGGGCGGCGACCGGATCGATCGCACCGTAGCCCACGTACGGATTCCAGCCCTCGGCCGGTGCATGCGCGGTGGCCTGGATCCGTTTCATCACTTCTACGGCGGAAAGCTCCGGGAAACGTGAGCGGACCAGTGCGACCACACCGGAGACATAAGGCGCGGCGAAGCTCGTTCCGTTGATGCTCTGCTGGCCCTGGCCGCCGACGGTGCCGTTGATGACCCCGGTGCCGACAGAATCCAGGGACACGATGTTCTCGCCGGGTGCGGCGACGCTCAACCACGGTCCGGGAACGGTGAATTCGGAGGGTGCTCCGTCGGCGTCGATGGAGCCGACCGAGAGCACCAGATCGTCATAGCGGGCCGGCGTGACATTGACGGTTGTTTTGCTCCACGGATCCGCGGTGGGATCCAGCGGATCCAGAATGTTGGTGTTGCCCTTGCAGTTGTCGTTGTCGGTGTTACCCGCAGAGGTGACGACCACGGCGTTCTTCGTATGCACCGCGTAGTGCAGTGCCGCACCCAGCGAACCGTCGGAGATGGGGCTGGAACTGCAGGCGACCTCGGAGATGTTGATAACCGTGGCGCCCATATCCGCGGCGCGGCGGATGGCCTGCGCCATGGTCGCGACATTGCCGTATCCCTCTTTGGAGAGGTCCTCGGGGGATTTGGTGGCGTTACTGCCCGCCTTCACGTATTTATCGCTCGTCTGGCGAATCGCGAGGATGGTCGCCGCCGGAGCTACACCGGAAAAGCCTTGTCCCAGAACGTGACTCGCGCCGATGATACCGGCCACCAACGTGCCGTGCGCATCGCAGTCCTCGGTGCCGTCGCCGCTGTTCGCCACGAAATCCCCGCCGGGGCGCAGGCCCGGCAGTCGCGGGTGCCGGGCGACGCCGGTATCGATCACCGCGACCAGTTGACCTTCCCCTTTGGAGAACTGCCACGCGTGCGGGAGATCCAGGGCCGCCTGTGCGGCGGGCACTGTCGGGCCCTCGCCGCCGGCGACCGTGCTGGTGCACGGGGCGTTGGCCTTGCGTTCGGTCGGTTCGCTGGGTCTCGCCGGATCACCGGAGGGCACCTGGCCCGGATCCACCGCCGGTGGCCGGTCGGCGTAGGCGGTCGGTTGCGCGAACCCCAGTGATGCGCTCACCCCCAGAACCGCGGCCACGGCCGCGGTGCGGATCCCCCGGCTCACAGCCCGCGGACGAGGGAGTAGAAGTCGGCCACCCAGAAAACGAGCGGCAGTACCGCGGCCACGAAGCCGTATTCGATCAGTTCGGCCGCGCGCCGCATCGGCGGTGTCGCCGACTGGTTGGGGACAATGATGCCGAGGACCAGCGCCGCGATCACCATCACCAGCGCGGCCCCGAACGCCGCCATCGGCAGATCGGCCACGAAGGCCATGGCCGCGAGCATGACCAGCAGGATTGCGGCACCCGCGACGATCAGGATGACGGCCTGTTCCGCGCCGGCGTAGGTGCGGCTGCGGAACATGAGGACTGCCGCGCAGACGAGCGCGAGCGCGATGCCCTGCCAATAGAAGCCGCCGTAGTCGGGATCGGTGGCCACCAGTGCGCCGACCACCGTGACCAGTGCGGTCGCGGTGACCAGCCCGCTCAAATAGGTGCGCGCCCGCATGGATTTCGCATGCAGGATATCGAGGGTGGGCAGGGCGCGATGGTCGTCGGGATCGTCCTCGGTGGGATCGATCGGGGTGCCCGGGGCCGGAACCGGCGGTAGCGGCAGTTTCGCCAGCATCATCGAAATACGCGGCGCCAGCGACAACGCGCCCAGTCCGACGGCCGCCACCACGGCGCCGACCGCTTCGAGCCGCTGCGCGGTGAGCAGGCCGACCAATGCCGAGGGGACCAGGAAGATCGCAACGGTGCCGGCGCCGATGAACACCCCGAGCCCGACACCGGTCACGCGCCAGGCCAGGATCGCGGTGGCCCCGAACAGCGTGGACCCGAGCAGCAGATGCGCCCAGCCGTAGTGGTCCGGGACGATGAGCATGCCACCGGTGAAGGCGAGCGGCAGCGCGCAGCCGCCGAGTACCAGTGCCGTTTTCGGATCCCCGTAGACGCGGCTCAGGATCATCGCTGCCACCACCAGCAGCACGGTCACGCCCAGCGCGATCGCGCCGGTGATCCAGCCGGGCATCGCATCGGGCGCCGCCAGCAGGCCCGTGCAACCCGCCAGCATGGCGAGAACGGCCAGTACCGAGCCGGTGATCCGCGCAGTTTTCGGATTCCAGCCGCGGAAGTGTTCGGCATCGGCGACGGCGACGTTGTACATGATGTCGTCGAACAGGGGAGTGGGTGCAGTGGCCGCGGAGTTCTCCAGCATGAGCAACTCGCCGTCGCGGATACCCTGTTCGCCCAGGCTCAGCGAGTTCGACAGCGGCGGCTGACCGATCCGTGCCAGTACCCAGTCGGCAGGTTCGTACCGTTCGCCCTGATTGTCGAACTCATTGGTGCGGCTGTGCGCGGCGACCATATCGACGACGCTGGGAATGACCAGGGCCACGGGCACATCTACCGGGATGGCCATATCGACCTGTGTGTGTTTGGCCAGAATGGTGACCCTGGTGAGATCCGGTGCGCGGACTATACCCCGCGAGGAATCTTCCTCCATATGGTCGAGTCGCGCATGCGTCACGCTTCCCCCAAGTTTGTTTGCTACCCTGCCGTTTTCACATTCTCCCAGCAGATGGCGCGGGTTGCGTGCCCACGTCGCGGCCAGCAGAATGCAGGTCGAACTGTACGACATGTTCGCGCCTGCCTCTACACTGAGCCCGAACATCGCATTGCCACAAGGGGGATCTCGCTCGATGACCACGGTTCGGTTTCAGAGGCGTGCGCGCCGGGAGGTTCCACGGACCCCGGGCGGCGAAGTGACACTGCAACCGCCCCCCGAGATTCCCCGGGTAACGCCCGGAAACCTGCTGATGAAGCTCATGCCGGTGGTGATGATCATCGGCATGGTCGGGATGATGGCGTTGATGTTCACGCAGGGTGGCGGTATCGCGTCCAACCCGATGTCGCTGATGTTCCCGATGATGATGATGGTCTCGATGATCGGTATGTTCGCCGGTCAGGGCAACGGCAAGGGCGCCAAGGCGGCCGAGGCCAACGAGGACCGCAAAGATTACCTGCGTTATCTCGACCAGGTCCGCAAAGATGTCGACGTGACCGCCACCGAACAGCGGGCCGCGGTCGAATGGAGTCATCCCGAACCCGGTCTGGTCTGGATGCTCGCGGGCACCTCCCGGATGTGGGAACGCCGCCCCAGCGACAAGGACTTCTGTCATGTGCGCATCGGGATCGGTGGCCAGCGGCTGGCCACCCGCCTGGTGGCGCCGGAGACCGGCCCGGTGGAGGAACTCGAACCCATCGCCGCGGTATCGCTGCGGCGTTTCGTCCGGGCCCATTCCACGGTCCCGGATCTGCCGACCGCGGTCGCGGTGAAGGGGTTCGCCACCATCGCGCTCGACGGCGACCGTGCCCAGGCCCGCGATATGGTGCGCGCGATGCTGGTCCAGCTGGCCATGTTCCACGGCCCCGACCAGGTGCTCACCGCGGTGGTCTGCGGGCCCGACACCAGCGCGGAATGGGAATGGACCAAATGGCTGCCGCATACCCAGCATCCGGATGCCCAGGACGGTATCGGCAGTCAGCGCATGTTCTACGGGTCGATCCGGGAGATGATGGCCGGTTTGGCGCCGATCCTGGCCAACCGTGTTCGCTATTCCCGTAATCAGCCCACCAACTCCGCCATGGTGCATGTGGTGATCCTGGTGGACGGCGGTCTGCTCGAAGCCGAGGAAGATCAGCTGCGCGAGGCCGGCTACGAAGGCGTCACAGTCATCGATCTCTGCGGCTACGCTCCGCGGCTCGCCGTATCCCGCGGTATCACGCTCACCATCCGCAACGGCGAATGCCTGGGTCGCGGCGCCACCGGCAACCAGGAACGTTTCGCGATGATCGACCGGCTCAGCCCGGAGCAGGCCCAGCAGGTGGCCCGCCGGCTGGCCCCTTACCGGGCGGCAACCCAGCGCAGCAGCGATGTCGAGGTCACCGAGGGCGAAACCATCGACACCTGGGCCCAGCTCATGGGCCTCGGCGACCTCGGTTCCTTCAACCCGGAGCGCGCCTGGCATCCCCGCTACGGCCGGGAACGCCTGCGGGTGCCGTTCGGTGTCGGCGCCGACGGCCTGCCGGTCGTTCTCGATATCAAGGAAGCCGCCGAATCCGGTATGGGTCCGCACGGCTTGTGCATCGGTGCCACCGGTTCCGGTAAATCGGAGTTCCTGCGCACCCTGGTCCTGAGCCTGCTCGCCACCCATTCACCGGACCAGCTGAACCTGGTCCTGGTCGACTTCAAGGGTGGTGCGACCTTCCTCGGTCTCGACCAGGTCCCACATGTCGCGGCCGTTATCACCAACCTCGAAGAAGAGGCCGACCTCGTCGACCGTATGCGTGACGCCCTGGCCGGTGAGATGAACCGCCGGCAGGAAGTCCTGCGTCAGGCCGGTAACTTCGCCAATGTTTCCGACTACGAGAAAGCTCGCGCCGCCGGCGCCGACCTGGATCCGTTGCCCGCACTGTTCGTCGTGCTCGACGAATTCTCCGAATTGCTCACCCAGCACCCGGATTTCGCGGAACTGTTCGTGATGATCGGCCGGCTGGGCCGCTCGCTGCACGTGCACCTTCTGCTCGCCTCGCAGCGGCTGGAAGAAGGCAAACTGAAAGGTCTCGAATCCCACCTGTCGTACCGGATCGGCCTGAAAACCTTCTCCGCCAACGAATCTCGCCAGGTGCTGGGCGTTCCCGATGCGTACAATCTGCCCGGTGTCCCGGGCGGCGGCTATCTGAAGTCGGATTCGGGCGAGATCCAGCGCTTCCAGGCCTCCTACGTTTCGGGTCCGTATGTGGGTGGCGGTCCGCAGCGCGATATATCGGTCGCCACCAGTGCCGGTGAACTCGATGTCACCGCGCGGCCGTTCCTGGCCAAGCATGTGGAATTCCGTGCCGCGGACCGTGTTCCACTCGCTCCCGAACCCGTCGACGAGCCGGAACCCCTGGTCGAGGACGGCGAGCAGATCTCCAACCTGGGCATGATCGCCGCCCGGATTCGCGGGCACGGTCGCCCCGCGCACGCGATCTGGTTGCCGCCGCTGGACGCCGCCCCGCCGCTCGACCAGCTCAACGAGCGTTCGATTCTCACCGGCGAATACAACGCCGTCGCGAGCCTGCGCGCACCCATCGGTATCGTCGACCGACCGTACGACCAGCGGCGTGATCCGCTGGTCGTAGACCTGTCCGGCGCCCGCGGTAACGTCGCCGTGGTCGGCGGTCCGCAGTCCGGTAAGTCGACGATGTTGCGTGCGCTGATCATGTCGATGTCGATGACCCACACCGCCGAACAGGTGCAGTTCTACTGCCTCGACTTCGGTGGCGGCACCCTCGCCAGCCTCGAGGGGCTACCCCATGTCGGTTCGGTCGCGGCCCGCCTCGACCAGGACAAGGTCCGCCGCACAGTCGCGGAGATGACCACCATCGTGCGCAACCGCGAATTGCGGTTCCGCCAGCTCGGTATCGAATCGATGTCGGAATTCCGCCGCCTGCGTGCCGGCGACCCGGCCGTCAGCCAGGCCGCCGCCGGCGCCCACGAGGACCCCTTCGGCGACGCCTTCCTGGTGATCGACGGTTACGGCTCCATCCGCCAGGATTTCGAGCCCCTCGAACAGGCCATCATGAACCTCGCCGTCCAGGGCCTCTCCTACGGTGTGCACGTGGTGATCGCCCTGTCCCGCTGGATGGAGGCCCGCCCCCAGCTCAAGGACCAGATCGGCACCCGCCTCGAACTGCGCCTCGGCGATCCGGCCGACTCCGAATTCGGCCGTAAGGTCGCCGCATTGGTCCCGCAGGGCCGCCCGGGTCGCGGTATGACCCCGGAGAGCCTGCATATGATCACCGCGCTCCCACGGGTCGACGGTTCGTCCGACCCCGAGGACATCAGCCGCGGTGTCGCCGATGCCGTCGCCCGGCTACAGCAGGCGACGCCGGGTCGCCCGGCGCCCCAGGTCCGCATGCTGCCCGAACAGCTCGACCGCGAGCAGTTCGTCCGCGCTATCGGCCCCTGGCAGGGCTCGCCGGACCGGCGCAATGCCGCGATTCCGATCGGTATCAACGAATCCGAGCTGGCTCCGGTTTTCCTCAACTTCGACGAGAATCCGCATTTCCTCATCTTCGGCGACACCGAATGCGGGAAGTCGACCCTGCTACGCAATATCGTCAGCGGGATCATCGAATCCAATGCGCAGAACCAAGCTGCGCTGATCCTCGTGGATTTCCGGCGCACCATGCTGGGTGCATTCCCACAGGAGCGTCTGGCCGCCTACGCGACCGGTGCCGAGGGCCTGAAGACCAATATGCGCGACCTCGCGGGACTCTTGCAGACCCGGCTGCCCGGCCCGAACATCACGCCGCAGGAACTGCGGGAACGCTCCTGGTGGACCGGCCCGGACCTGTATGTGGTCGTCGACGACTACGACCTGGTTGCCAGCGGGTCCGGCGGTAATCCCATCGCGCAGATCGTGGACTACCTGGCACATGCCAAGGATATCGGCCTGCATCTGATCATCGCGCGGCGTTCCGGTGGCGCGGGCCGCGCCATGTACGAAGCGGTTATCTCACGGATGCGGGATCTGGCCACGCCCGGCCTCGTCATGAGCGGTAGCCGAGAAGAAGGCAACTTGATGGGCAATGTGCGCCCGAGCGCGATGCCGCCCGGCCGGGGAACCCTGGCGGGCCGCTCCGGTGCCGAGCTCATCCAGACCTCATGGATGCCGGGCCTGTAATGCCCGCCGTCGAGATCGCGCTGACCGAAACCCGGCTGTGGGCATGGAGTGCGAACACCCACGCCGACTTCGTGCCCTCGGTCGTCCCGGGCAGCGACGGTCGCACTCTCGTGGTCGGCGAGCCACTGGCACCGCCGTCCATCGCGGTATCGCCCGCACAGCTCATCACCGCTGACCGCATCGCCTACGACCCGGGGATGCCGAAACCGGTGGACGCCCTGGCCACCGTTTTCGGCCACACCCTCACCCAACTGCGTATCAATTCACCCTGCGAGCGTTTGACGGTGGTGCACCCCAGCGAATGGGATCCGCACCGCCTGACCGTCCTGCAGTCCGCGGCGACCCGGCATGCCGGCCGAGTAGAACTGCAGCCCGCGGCTCTGCGTGCCGTGATCGCGACCCAGCGGATCCGGGACGTGCGCACCGTGGTCCTGGAATTCGGTCCGTTGTCGACCACCGCGTCGACGGTCGTGCCGAGCGACAGTGGCCCGCGGCTCGAATTCTGTGAGCACGAACCACTTCTGGCCGCGGTAGAGATCAGTGGCGACGAGTACGGCCGCACCTCCTTCCGTTCGATGATCGAACGCCTGATCCATGGCTGCCAGGTCGATTCCGTGGTCATCGTCGGCCGGACGGACGCCGATTTCCTCGATCTCGTCGCCGAGGTGATCGGCGAACTGTGCCGTGCCGAGCTACTCGTTCTCGGCGGCGCCGACCTGGTTCGGGCCCGCAATACCGATCCCATCGATCAGCGGCCCAGCCTCCCACCGGCCGCCGCCGACGCCGAATGGCTGCAACCGCTGCGCGAACGAGCGGCCGCCACCAGGCCACCCCGCTCGAAAACTCCGCTCTACGTCGGCGCCGCAGCGGTAATGGCGCTGGCGGTCCTGGTAGCCGGCGGTGTCTTCCTCGGGATGTCCACGGGCGGAGATTCCGAAGCAGTAGCTTCCACCCCGACGACTACCGGTGTGCCCGCCGCTCCCACGGATCCGGAAGAACCCGGCTCGGGCTCTATGACCGTGGGGCCGGTGATGTTCGCCGTCCCCGACGGCTGGCGCGTAACCGACCCTGCCACTGCCTCCGCCGATCGCGTCGTGCTGGAGCCCACCGAGGGACCGAAGGCTCGCATCACGGTTGTCCAGGAGCAGTTGCGGGTCCCCGGCGCCGGCTACGAACAGGTCGCCGCCGACCTCGAAGCCAAAAGGGTCGCTGCCGCAGCGGGTTTGTACTCTCCGATCCGCCGCGACGTGGTCTTCGGAGGCCGTTCCGGACTCGCCTATTCCGAGCATCCGGAGGGCGGATCCATCGTTGACTGGCATGTTATCGTCGAGCACAGCATCCAGATCAGCATCGGATGCCAGTATCAGACAGGGGGGCAGGACTCGATTACACCTATCTGTGAAGACCTCGCGTCCTCGCTGGACATCATCCGATGACACCGGCCGGGATTTTTCCGAAATTCGTTGGAACCGATTGGGCGGGGACTCCGTCCAATCATCATGAAGGCAAGTTCGGACCGTTTGCGGACGCAGGGGGTCCGGATCCGAACTCGTAACGAGGAGGAATCATGTCGGTAGTTGCCGATTTGGCCGCAATGGAGACTGCTGCCAAGCATGTCGAGACCGTGAACGGGCAGATGCAGACCGAGATCGCCAGGGTCCGTGACATTGTCGCCGGCTCGCAAGGCAACTGGGTTGGTGCGGCCGCCGGTGCCTTCATCAAGATCATGGCGGATTATGACCAGAAAGCACGTCAGCTGAGCGATGTGCTGGCCGAAATCGCTGTTCAGATCCGGGAGAACGGCCGGGGCTACGACGCACAGGAACAGGCGAACTTGGCGGCCATGAACGCTGCGGGCGCCTCTGGGGATCTCGGTGACTCGGCATCCAGCCTGAATATCTGAACCCAGCCCGGCTACCACACTGTCTCAAGGAGTATCAATGTCAGAAGTAAAGTACTCGTCGGAGCAGCTGCACGCGATGTCCGACGACCTCGTTGCCGCGAAAGGTCGTTTGGCTGAAGCGCATCAAGAACTGCAGGGGTACGTCAATGGTCTGGTTTCGCAGTGGGAATCCGGCGCCAGGGATGCCTATATGGACAAGCAGCGGCGGTGGGACGATGCCATCCAGAGTCCTGACCAGACCACTGGCCTGCTCCCCATTATTCAGGCTGTCGCAAAGGTAGTTAAAGACGGTGCCGTCGATATGGCGACAACCGATGCGCAGAATGCTGCGAAGTGGATGTGACACCGATCCGGTGAGAATTCTGCGCCCCAAGCGAAAATGCTTGGGGCGCAGATGTTTCTGTCGCTATAGGCCCGATCAAGGCACCTTGGCGAGAAGGAGGTACTGAGCGGCCACTTGCTGATGTAAATCCTGGATCTGATTGGAGCCATCTATGATCGCGACGTACCGATTGCTCGTGAAGATGCAGGATAGAGAGCTGGTGCTCTCAGGGTCATCGGTGCAGTGAGCTGCGGGCATTCCGGGCGGAGAGTCGACCGGTTGTTGCGCGGCGTTGAGCTGAGATACGAAGTATGCCTTCAAACGCTCGGCTGCCGCCGGGTCGGCAGTTCGGTAGATCCGGGCACCACCGTGCACAGCAAGATCGACGCCGGAGTCCTCGAGCGCCCGCTTTGCCAGATCGGGTCGCTGGAGGAAGTTCAGTAAAGAAGAAGGATCGAGAACCATTTCGGCAACAGGTTCGGATCCGGGTAGTGCGAACGCCAGGATTCCGTCCCTGTCGACGGGGAGTTGGCCGAGTTCATCGACCGGCGTCGGCTTGTATTCTCCAAGCGCCGAAAATAGATTATCCAACACAGTTTTGACTTCCGCGGCCAACCCGGTGGTATCGGGTGGGATATCGACACCGGCTCCGATGTAGGTCTCGACCATAAGGTTTCCCTGCGTGACCCAGACATTCAGGGAGCCGAACTCGCTGACCTGTCCGATGGCGGTGGGATGGCCGGGTATGCCGATTGTACCGACGGGCGGGGAGCTTCCATGCAAAGCCATGTCGGAGAGGAACTCCGCTGCATGGGTTGCCTGCTTCGGCTCAGCGAAGGCCATGATGGCAAGTTCGATGGTTCTGCCCAGCGAACTCTCTTCGCGACGCTGCCCTACCGTCTCCCACCCGGCGACCAAACCCGGTACTGCCACGTGAAAGTCTTGGTCTTGGATCCTCGGGGGATGCAGAGGGGTGAGCACCTTCGTTCGGTATACGACCGGGTTGAACACCAGTCGAGGGTTGGTTTCCATGATCAGGGGCACATGTTGCCCCAGGCGAAGGCTTTCCTGGACATCGACGTTCTCAGGAGTACGGACCTCTTCGGATGTCCGCGGATTTGTCCGGTAATTCCCTGGCTGCAGAGCCGAGATGTCCGGGCCGGAATCGGATTGTGATTCAGGTCCGCCGCAGCTCATCGACGCTATCAGTGCAATCGGCACCAGCACTCCGAGACTCAACCTGCTCGATATACGCATATCGTCCTCCCCGCGCGATCAGAGAACTCGTGAGATGGCTGGCACCATCTCGTTCACGAGAGTCCCGGGTGACTGGTCGGTCCAAACTTGGAATGCTTGTACAGTCGCGATATCGTCGATAACGACGATTTTCGCGGTGGAGTTCAGGAATTTCAGCGGGAGGCCGCCCAGCCCCCCGTTTCCCGCCTCGCTATCGGATCGCCCGACAATGACCACATCCACTAGTTCTGGAAGTGAGAAGTCGGTCGGGGAAAGGTCCCGAGGTGATTTCTCGTTCCGTAGTGGTAGATAAGAATCGCTGTACCGGAATCCGATGTCGCGAAGGAAGTTCGCTTGTGGCGAGCCATCCAGCGCTACCGAAAACAGCGAGTTGCCGAAATTGAACGCGGCGACTGTCTTGCCCGCGAATTCGGGATGTTCCGAGCGGACCTGGGCCAGGTCGGGACCGACTGACGATCCGGACCCGCCTGCGGTAACTGCGTATATCCCCGCGACGATCGCGAGGACCGCAACGAGTGCTGAGGCGCCCGCGATCAGTAGCTTTCGTCGCTTTGCCCCGCCTCGGGTCGGCCCGTGTGCCGCCACGCTGAAACCGTCACGAGGCCAGGTGACGACCGAAGCTCGATCACGCTGGGTGACAGCTGTCGCCATCTGTGGGTGTGAATCCGGCGGAGCCAGCGGGTTGCCAGGGACACTCGGATACCCTCCGGTGGGTGCCTGAAACCGGCGCTGGCCGTACAGTGCGGACTCCGCGTCGGCGACGAAATCGCGGCAACTGCTGTAGCGGTCTGCAGGATTCTTCGCGAGCACCCTGGCGAATACCCCGTCCAGGGCTACCGGCAGGTCACGACGAAGGGCTGAGATCTGTGGCGGAGGCTCGTTGATATGCCCCATCATTACCATGGCAGGCACCGTCGACGGATATGGATTCTGGCCCACCAGTAGCCTGAAGAAAGAGCATCCGAGGCTGTAGATGTCGGAACGGTGGTCGATCTGCCGACCGAGAAGCTGCTCCGGTGACGCGTAGGCGATCGTGGCCATGAACTTGCCGGTGCCAGTAAGATCCTGACCGTCCTCCACCGATTTGGCCACACCGAAATCAGTGAGCAACACCCGTTCTTCGTCGTCATCCTGTGAGTTGGACAGGAGGAAGTTGGCCGGTTTGACATCGCGGTGCAACAGTCGTCGTCGATGCGCGTAGTCGAGTCCTTTGCCGACTTCGGCAATGATTCGGAGTGCCCGCTGGACGGGCATCGCGGTATGTCCCTTTTGGGCTTCTTCTGATGCGTCGGTTCCGGGGACGAACTTCATCGCGATCCAGAGCAGCCCCTGCTCTTCTCCGCGGTTGTACACCGGAACGATGTTCGGATGGTCGAGACCTGCGGCAAGACTGCCCTCGCGCTCGAACCGAGCGCGAAACTCGGGGTCGCTCGAGAGCTCCGCGTTCAATACTTTGATGGCGTCCTGGCGCGGCAGGCTCGGGTGCTGGCCGAGATATACCGCGCCCATTCCGCCGCTACCGAGCACGCGCTCGATGCGGTAGCCGCCGATAACGGCACCGGGCGGCAAGGCCATTTGCTCCTCCTATGGGTACGGCTGCGAGTCGATTACCGGCGTGATCTCGTGCTCAGATACGCGGCCCATGGCTTGCGCCGCACAACGGTCGAATACCGGTGGCACAGTGAACGTGTACTGACGCCGGTTTCTATCATCGGCTATTCGCCAGGATCGAGTACTGGGCGGCCGTAGCCTGGTATAGCTCGGGCGCCGGAAGCTTGCCGATACCGTGGTAGTCGATCGAAGCGACGAAGCGGTCGTAAACGACAACACAGTAGAAAGAGTCGTGAGTCGTATTCGAAACTTCCCGGTGCAGGCAGCGTGCGTCGGTGATTCCGGGTGGACCAGCTATCACGTCGTCGTATCTTCCCGCCCTGGTCAATGCAGTCTGCAACGCGAATGCTTCTTTCGCGCCGGCAGTCCTGTAGACAGTGGCCTCGTTCCTGGCCACCAGATCCACCCCGTACGGGGAGTAATCGTGCACGGCCGCTGCGTCCAGTTCAATGTTCAGGTATGCCGTCGGCGAGTAGGCGCCGACTAGACCGGTAAATGCCGCGTTGCCGAGGTATTCGGAAGGGAGGGTAGTGCTCAGGATTCCGTCGGGATCGGTGGGGAGGTCCAGGATATCGTCCGGGGGAGTGGCGGTGAGTCCTCGAAGCGCGTCGAGTTGGAGATCGAGGATCTTGGTCATCCGTCCCGTCATCTGTCCGGATTGTTCTGCCGGTGCAGTTATCGAGACGTAGACGACAAATGATCCGCTGGCAGCCACTAGTTGCCCGTTGTCCCTGCTGGGCATCAAGGCGGCGTATGTATCGGCATAGCCGGGGAGATTCAGCATTTCCCGACCGGGTACTTCAGTATCGGTGGCTCGGCTGTATTCGGCGGCCGCCGCACGCGCAGAATCTGGGTTGGGAAAGCTCATTACAGCGATGGCTGTGCGTTTTTCATTTCTGGCACTGTTGTTCCATCGTGCGGTAGCGGCGCCTGCGATGAGGAAATTCTTATCCGAAACGGGTTTGAACTCCTCGGGAAGTGGTCCCGTTCCTCCATCGAAATCGCTGCCCAAGAGGTGGGAGCCCCAGAGGAGGTTCGTTTCCCATAGGTAACGGAGATCCGGATCGGCCTCGTACGGCGATACAAGGTATCCTAGAATCCTGCGAGATTCCAATGAGTAGACGTCGGCTGCACTGTCGATCTTCATTGTGAAATCTGTCGGCTCGGTCGGAAAGAGTCCCACGTCGAGCCTATCCAGCGCAACCGGGGTCATGCCGGGTTCCGGATGGCCCGCTACTGCCTGGGTGCATGCGGCTGTGGTGGCAGCCAGAATCGTTGTGAACAGCGCGAGTAGTACTCGTGTGCGGATGGCAACGGTTCGGCCGACGTCGATTTTCCTCATATTTCACCCCCAGCCCGCGATCAGGGCGTACTGGGCCGCGGTCTTCTGGTGCAAATCCTGAACCTGAGCACCTTCGATCTGGGCGAAGTACCTGCCGGTTTGGAGAATGCAGAAGTTGGACTGGGTCTCGTACTGCTCTGTTTTTCTCGTGAAACACTCGACTTTGCCGTCTTCGATACCGGCCGGAGAAGCGAGCGGCTCGACGTCAGTGGAGGCAACGCTTTCCGGGCGAAGTGTTTCCCAGAGTGCCTCGGCGCCCGTTGCCGATTTACTACGCATCACCACGGTTTCGGCAAGGGCGATCTCGGTGACCTGCCCCTCATCGAGGAAGTCCAAACTTGTCAAACCGCTGAGTTCGGACAATGCGCCGCGTCCGTGGAAAACGACCGATGGGCCGAATGCTGCTATCTCCTGGTCACTTCTGGGAAGGGACAGTGCAAGCACACCATCCGGGTCGAGTTGAATATTCGGCAGCTGATCCGCCCGCGTGGGTTCGAACTGATCGAGCAAGGGGGTCTGTACAGCGAGTAGGGATTCGGTCTTCTGGATCATGGTAGGGAGGCCGGCTTTTTCGGTGAAGTCCTCGTACTTGATGAAAACGACATAACGGTCATAGCTGGTCCAGCTGCCCAGTGACGCGATGCCCGGTCGCCAGTGTGCTTTCGCCTGTGGATAGTTGGGCAGTTGTACCGGCCGGTTGTCGGTGGTGAAGGTGAAGTCATCGTGTTCCAAGCCGGTGGCCACGGTTTCCGCTGTCGGTGCGTCCGGAAACATCAAGACCGCGATGCTCAGGTCCTGCGTGGTGTTCGGCTCACCGGCCACCCCTTCGGTCTCCCAGGTATGTACCCAACCGGCGATGAGGTCGGCCGCGACCTCATCGAATGTGTCACTGATGACAAGCGAATCCATGTCCCGACGGTCCATGACGACCGGACCGCCGCCCATGGTCTCGCGTTGCGCGAACGCCGGGTCGGCTTCGAAGGGGATGGCAACATAGTCGCCGAGCCGTTGGCTCTCGCGGTATCGAGCGGTCTCTTCGTCCCCGGCTGTTCCATACTCGATCGGTTCCGTGGGGTAGTTGCCCACGTTCAGCCCGGAGAGGTCGGGCTTTACTCGCACCGCTTCCCCCTCGACCACCGATCCGCACCCCGCGACTCCGGCCAGCAGAGCGTTCGCTGCCAGCGTGGCAAGGAATCTGCGCAGCACGACAGTCTTCGGTCGGTGCATAGCGGCCCCCTTACGATTGCAATCTCGCGGAATCGTACTGCACGTGCTGGCGCCTGAGCGCAGCAAGTGTTGAGTGGTCGGCGTTGACCAGCGCTCATGTAGATAGTTGTTAGCCAACGCTTCTGGTGGCGAGTGCCGGGGCCCGGTGGCGGTTGGGTCGGCTTGCGGGGGATGCCGGTCGTAGCGGATCGTGTTCGGGGTGCGGTTCACCACAGATTTGCCTGGTGAACAGGTTGCGGCTCCCGGATCTGGATGATGGATGGTGTGCGTTCCCGCAGGTACGGCGTTATCGCCGCTTCGATCGTCGCGTTGTTTCTCACCGGGTGTGGGGTGGGTGAGGAACTCGTGCCCATTCCCGAGGGGACCCCACCCGGCCCCGGGGCGCCGGTGCCGGTGATCGATATCGATGCCCCCGGCCGGACTGCGGCGTTGTTGAACGGGTGGGCTTCGGAGCATGCGGATCGGCTGGAGATACCGGTGGCCGCGTTGGAGGCCTATGGGTATGCGGCGGTGGTGATGGCGAGGTCGCGCCCCGACTGTGGGGTTGCATGGACGACGTTGGCGGGGATCGGGAGTGTGGAGAGTGATCACGGCCGGCATCGCGGTGCCGAGGTGGGGGTGGATGGGCTGGTGCAGCCGGGGATCATCGGGATTGCGCTGGACGGGTCGCCGGGGGTGGCGGAGATCAGGGATACCGATGGTGGCCGGTTCGATGGGGATACGGTTTTCGATCGGGCGGTCGGGCCGATGCAGTTCATTCCGGAGACCTGGCGGAAGTGGGGGGTGGATGCCAATGGGGACGGGGTGGCCGATCCGCACAGTATCGACGATGCGGCGTTGACCGCTGCCCGGTATCTGTGTGTCAGCGGCGGGGATCTGCTGTCCGCGGAGGGGTGGAGCCGGGCGCTGTTCACCTACAACCGATCGGAGAGCTATATGGAACTCGTCCGTGACCGTGCCGCCGCCTACAGCGTGGGTCGCCGGGTTTGACAGCGTGTCGGATCACCGGCGGGTTATCGGACACCGCTTTTCTCAGGCGTCGTCGATTCACACCCCGATCGGGAAGTGAAGCTCTGTTCCCGCGTCTACAGGGACGGTTTCAGCGGCACCCACAGGGGCCTGTCAGCGCCTCCTTGTCGGCGGGCATCGGTGCCCCGGCCATCTACGGTGGGGGCCGGGGATCGTGAAACGCCGCGATGGCTTGTTGTCACAGGCGTCGAGGTCGGCTGCGGAGTCGAGGTCGCGGTCCCGCCCGACGCCGGAAACCGGCGTTGCGCTGGTGTGCCGGGGTACCGCAGCGTTTGCCGAGCTCGGTGCGGTGCGGGGCGGCGGATGGACTGAGCGTGAGCGGGCCCATTAGGCTCGCAAGCGCACGGCTCTTCCCTGATCACACCGTGCCGACAGCCGAAGGAGTGTTGTTTTCGTGGCCATCATCGAACAGGTCGGAGCTCGCGAGATCCTGGATTCGCGCGGTAACCCCACCGTCGAAGTCGAGATCGCCCTCGACGACGGCACCCTGACCCGGGCCGCGGTGCCGTCGGGTGCGTCCACCGGTGAGCACGAGGCCGTGGAACTGCGGGACGGCGGGGAGCGTTACCTCGGCAAGGGGGTGCAGAAGGCGGTCGAGGGTGTTCTGGACGAGATCGCGCCGGCGGTGATCGGGCTGGACGCTGTCGAGCAGCGGACCGTCGATCAGGCGCTGCTGGATCTGGATGGCACCCCGGACAAGTCCCGGTTGGGTGCGAACGCGCTGCTGGGTGTGTCGCTGGCGGTGGCGCGGGCGGCGGCCGAGTCGTCGGGGCTGGAACTGTTCCGTTATCTCGGTGGGCCGAACGCGCATGTGCTGCCGGTGCCGATGATGAACATCCTCAACGGTGGCGCGCACGCGGACACCGGGGTGGATGTGCAGGAGTTCATGGTGGCGCCGATCGGGGCGCCGACGTTCAAGGAATCGCTGCGCTGGGGCGCGGAGGTCTATCACGCGCTGAAAGCGGTGCTGAAGGAGAAGGGGCTGGCCACCGGGCTGGGCGACGAGGGCGGGTTCGCTCCGGATGTCGCCGGCACCCGGGAAGCGCTGGACCTGATCAGTGTCGCGGTCGGTAAGACCGGGCTGAAACTGGGCCGGGATGTGGCGCTGGCGCTCGACGTCGCGGCGACCGAGTTCTACTTCAACGGTGCCTACCAGTTCGAGGGTTCGGCACGCACCGCCGCCGAGATGGCGAAGTTCTACACCGAACTGCGCGCCGCGTACCCGCTGGTGTCCATCGAGGACCCGCTGTCGGAGGACGACTGGGAGGGCTGGGTCGCGCTCACCGACGAGATCGGCGACAAGGTGCAGCTGGTCGGTGACGACCTGTTCGTCACCAACCCGGAACGGCTCGAGGACGGTATCGCCAAGGGCGCCGCGAACGCGCTGCTGGTGAAGGTGAACCAGATCGGCACGCTCACCGAGACCCTGGATGCCGTAGAACTCGCGCATCGCAACGGGTACAAGACCATGATGTCGCACCGGTCGGGTGAAACCGAGGACACCACCATCGCGGATCTGGCCGTCGCCGTCGGCAGCGGGCAGATCAAGACGGGTGCGCCGGCGCGCAGTGAGCGGGTGGCGAAGTACAACCAGCTGCTGCGGATCGAGGATGCGCTCGGCGATTCGGCCCGTTACGCCGGCGATGTCGCCTTCCCCCGGTTCACGTTCGAGGACTGAGCACGACGATGACGGAGCGGCGTGCGCGCGGGACCAGCCCGGCCGGGCGGGGTAACCGGCGCACGTCGCGTGCGCCGTCGCGGCGGCCCGCAGCCGCTGTGCACGGCGGTGCCGAACGGGTACGGCGCACCACCCGCCGGTCCCGTAGCCGCGCCGCGGGTGCCCGGGACTGGTCGGAACGGACCATCCTCGGGCTTTCCGCCGGTAAGGCGATCATTCTGGCGATGGTGGTATGTGCGCTGGCCATGACCCTGGCGGTGCCCATGCGCACCTATTTCACGCAGCGTTCGGAAGCGGCGCAGCTGGCAGCCGAACGCCGGACGCTCGAGGCCGATATCGCCGTCCTGAAGGATCGCCGGGCGCAGCAGGAGGATCCGGCCTATATCCGGTCCGAGGCGCGGGACCGGTTGCGGCTGGTGATGCCGGGGGAGACGCCTTATATCGTGCAGGTTCCGGGTATCGAGGTGCCCGCCATCCCCGATCCACAGGCGCCGCGCGACGTTCCCGACCCGTGGTACACCGACCTGTGGCGCAGTATTTCCGAACACCCGCCCGTCGAAGAATCGGCCCCACCCGCGCCGCAGCCGGAAGGAAACAGGTGAGCACACCCGACGACCGAGATCTGCAGATCGTCGCCGAACAACTGGGCCGCGCCCCGCGCGGGGTGCTCGCCATCGCCTACCGGACACCCGACGGTGTACCCGCGGTGGTGAAGACCGCGCCGAAACTGCCCGACGGGACTCCCTTCCCGACGCTGTACTACCTGACCGATCCGCGGCTCACGGCCGAGGCCAGCCGGTTGGAGTCCGCGGGTGTGATGAAGGGGATGACCGAACGCTTGGGCCACGATCCCGAGCTGGCCGCCGCCTACCGGGCCGCGCACGAGAGTTATCTGGCCGAGCGCGACGAGATCGAGCCGCTGGGCACCGATTTCAGTGGCGGCGGCATGCCGGACCGGGTGAAATGCCTGCACGTGCTGATCGCGCACGCGCTGGCCAAGGGGCCGGGAGTGAATCCGCTCGGTGACGAAGCGGTGGCGCTGGCGGCCGAGAACGGTTTGCGCGGGACCGCTGTCCCGGCGGACTGGCCGCAGTACTCGCCGCCGGAAGACGAGTCATGAGGCGACACCCCGGCCGCCGCGGACCGCATGTATCAGCTTGGAAGGAGTTGCTGTGACCGACAGGGTGGCCGCCGTGGATTGCGGCACCAATTCGATCCGGCTGCTGATCGCCGATATCGGCGCCGCCGGCAGCCTGACCGATGTGCATCGCGAGATGCGGATAGTGCGGCTCGGCAAGGGCGTGGACGCGACCGGCCGGCTCGACCCGGCGGCGATCGAACGCACCCGGGTGGCGCTGGCCGACTATGCGACCCTGATGGCCGAGCACGAGGTACGGCGGGTGCGGATGGTCGCCACCTCCGCGACCCGTGATGCGGCGAACCGGGACGATTTCTTCGCGATGACCCGTGCCGAACTGGGTCGCGTGGTGCCGGGCGCCGAGGCCGAGGTGATCACCGGCGACGAGGAGGCGCGGCTGTCGTTCGCGGGTGCGGTGGGCGAGCTACGACCGGAGGACGGGCCTTTTGTGGTGGTCGATCTGGGCGGCGGCTCCACCGAGCTCGTGGTGGGGGACAGTACCGGTGTGCGGGCGGCGTTCTCGGCCGATATCGGCTGTGTCCGGGTCACCGAACGGTGCCTGCACGGGAACCCGCCGACCGCCGAGCAGGTGGCCGCGGCCCGCGAATTCGCGACCGAGCGGCTCACCGAGGCGTTCACCCATGTGCCGGTGGACGGCGCGCACACCTGGGTCGGGGTGGCCGGCACCATGACCACACTTGCCGCGGTCGCCTTGGACCTGCCCGAATACGATTCCGCGAAAACGCATCTCGCGAGGATCGGGCTTCCGGAACTGAACGCGGTCTGTGACCGGCTGATCGGGATGGACCACGACCAGCGGGCAGCGCTCGGTCCCATGCATCCCGGGCGGGTGGATGTCATCGGCGGCGGTGCCGTGATCACCGAGGTACTGGCGGCCGAATTGGCCGAGCGGGCCGGTATCGGGGCACTGGTCGTCAGCGAACACGACATTCTGGACGGTATCGCGCAGTCGATCGCCTGAGCGGGCACCTGAGAACTCAGGCGTACTGGTTGTCGGCGCGGGCGAGTCGTCGGGGGAAGGTAGCGGATCGCGGCGTAGAACGGCCGCTGGGGTTTCTCCGGGCTGCCCCCAGGAGCTGCGGCGCCGCCCGGCCGAGCCTCGACCAGCCCCGCACGACGCCTGTCGTCCGTTTGTTGCCGAAAGTTGGTAACAGATCTGCCGCTCATATCGTTCGTGAGTCAAATGTCGCAATCCGCCGCACGCGCCCACCGATCTCGATCGATCCGTCGGGCTTCGGATACGTCAGGATCTGTGAGCCCCGCCCCTGTGTGATGGTCAGACCGCGGCCGAGAGTTGCTGTCAGGAGCAGCGCCGCGGCACCTGTCGCCTCGTCCTCGTCGATGCCGTCGCCACGGCCGGGGAAGGCTCGGGCGCGGACCTGGTGGGCAGCTTCGTCCTGCCATGCCCATGCGTATATCCATTCACCAGGTGGTGGTATCCCGAGGTCGTTCACCTGCTCGGCCGAGTCGTATTGTTTCAAGGTGCGGTGCGGCACCCACTCTGCGCGTGCTGCGATCCAGGTGATCTCTCCGTCGCGGCGCGCGGTGACAAGTCCTGCGGCGGTTTCGAGTTCCGATGTATCCAGCAGCCATGCCGCACCGACACAGGGATGCCCGGCGAACGGCAGCCGCACCGAGGGCGTCCAGATGTCGACTGTGGCGCGAACCGGATCGTCGACAAACACCGTCTCGCTGAACCCGAGGTCGCGCGCGATGGCGAGTCGCTCCGCGTCGGAGGCGATATCCGGACTCTGTACGACGCCGAGTTCGTTGCCGAAATCGCCTGCTGGTCCACAGAACACACTGAGTACATCGTGATCGATCACGGGCATAGTCAACCGCAACCATAGCTATGGCGTGGCTATTGCCGGTGGGGTGCGATGACGGATAGGGTGCCCGATGCAGCCAGTTCTCGAATCGCGCTGAGCGCGGGGCGCACGCGTCAGAGTGCGATATCGGTTCGGTGCGGTATGCCGCGCGGCGGGTGTGGTTCGTGGGACAGTCGGAGAATGGCGGAAGCACCCTCCACGGCGGTCCCCGGCCGGACTTTCTTCGGGCACCCGATCGGCCTGGTCAATCTGTTCGGTGTGGAGCTGTGGGAGCGGTTCTCCTTCTACGGCATGCTCACGATCCTGGGCTATTACCTGTACTACGAGACGACCGACGGCGGGCTCGGGCTCGACCAGGACGCCGCCGTAGGGCTGGTAGGCGCCTACGGCGGCCTCGTCTATCTGTGTACGGTGCTCGGCGGATGGGTGTCCGACCGGCTGATCGGGATGGAACGCACCGTCTTCTACGGCGGGGTCGTGGTGATGGCCGGGCATATCGCCCTGGCGTTGATCCCCGGATTGGCCGGGGTCGGCATCGGCCTGGTGCTCGTCGCCCTGGGCAGTGGCGCGTTGAAATCGAACGCGTCGGCGCTGCTGGGCACCCTGTACCCGAAAGGGGACGCGCGGGTCGACGGTGGGTTCACGCTGTTCTATCTGGGAATCAACCTGGGCGCCTTCGTCGGGCCGTTGCTCACCGGACTCCTGCAGGAGGAGTGGGGTTTCCACGCCGGTTTCGGGGCGGCCGCGGTCGGGATGGCGCTCGGGCTGATCCAGTACGTGGTGTTCCGGCGCAATCTCGGAACCGCCGGCCGTGACGTCCCCGATCCGCTGCCGCGCCGCGCCCTCGGCCCGCTGGTGGGGGTGTTGCTCGTCGCGATCCTGGTGATCGTGGGAGTTCTGGTGACCGGCCTGGTCACCATCGGCAATCTGCCGGATGTCACCACCGCGCTCATCGTGGTGGCCGCCCTGGTCTACTTCGCCGTGCTGCTTACTCACCGCCGGGTCACCGCGGTCGAGCGGAGCCGGGTGTGGGCGTTCGTGCCGCTGTTCGTGGCCAATGTCGTGTTCTGGGCGCTGTTCCAGCAGATCTTCACCGTGCTGGCGGTGTACTCCGACGAACGGATGAACTGGAATATTTTCGGCTGGACAGCGCCGTCGAATTGGATCGGTTCGGTGGAACCGGTGTGGATTATCGCGCTGTCGCCGCTGTTCGCGCTGTTGTGGACGAAAATGGGAGACCGGGCGCCGAGCACGCCGCGCAAATTCGCTTTCGGTGTGATGGGTATGGGGGCGGCGTTCCTGCTTTTCGTGCCGATGGCGGGGACCACCGGTAAAGCGGTGCCGGCGCTGGCGGTGCTGTTCATCATGGCGGTGTTCGCGGTCTCGGAGCTGCTGATCTCGCCCATCGGGCTGGCGGTCACCACTCAGCTGGCGCCTGAACATTTCCGCGCCCAGATGATGGCACTCTATTTTCTGTCGGTGGCGCTGGGCACCACGCTTTCGGGCGTGCTGGCCCGGTTCTACTCGGCAGATGCCGAATTCGCCTACTTCGGGATCACCGGTCTGGTGGCCATTGCGGCCGGTGTCGTGATTGCGGCGTTGTCGTCGTGGATAACCCGATATATGTCGGGAGTGCACTAGCGTTCCCGGTACTCGCGCCAGAAATGACGAGGAGACCGCCGTGACGACCCCGAAAAGTCGCAGTTCGCTGTTCCGCACCAAATCGGTGGAGCAGTCGATCCGCGACACCGACGAACCGGGCGCGAAACTCCGCAAGGAGCTCACCGCATGGGACCTTGCGATCTTCGGTGTCGCCGTGGTCATCGGCGCCGGCATCTTCACCCTCACCGCCCGTACCGCGGGCAATGTCGCCGGGCCGTCGGTATCACTGGCGTTCGTTTTTGCCGCGGTCGCGTGCGGGCTCACGGCGCTGTGTTATGCCGAGTTCGCCTCGACCGTGCCGGTGGCCGGTAGCGCGTACACGTTCTCCTACGCGACCTTCGGCGAGCTCGCCGCCTGGATCATCGGCTGGGATCTGCTGCTGGAGTTCGCGCTCGCCGCCGCTGTGGTCGCCAAGGGGTGGTCGCAGTATCTCGGTCAGGTGTTCGATCAGGGTGCCGCGGTCGTCGATATCGGCGGGGTGACCTTCGATTGGGGCGCGGTACTGCTGATCGCGGTCTTGACCACACTGCTCGCGCTCGGCACCAAATTGTCCTCGCGTGTCTCGGCGGTGGCCGTGGCGATCAAGATCGGGGTCATCCTGCTGGTGATCATCGTCGGCCTGACCTTCTTCGACTCCGCCAACCTGACTCCCTTCATCCCGGAATCGGTGCCCGTCGAGGAAGCTTCCGGGCTGACCCAGTCGCTGTTCTCCTGGGTGACCGGTGGCGGGAACAGCAGCTTCGGCTGGTACGGCCTGCTCGCCGCGGCGAGCCTGGTGTTCTTCGCGTTCATCGGTTTCGACGTGGTCGCGACCGCGGCCGAGGAGACGAAGAACCCGCAGCGCGACCTGCCCCGCGGGATCATCGGGTCGTTGATCATCGTGACCATCCTGTACGTGGCCGTGACGGTGGTGCTGACCGGGATGGTGCCCTACACGGAGCTCTCCGGCGACAACGCCACCCTGGCCACTGCCTTCGAAGTACACGGAGTCACCTGGGCCCACCGGATCATCGCCATCGGCGCGCTGGCCGGTCTGACGACTGTCGTCATGGTGTTGCTACTCGGCCAGACCCGGGTACTGTTCGCCATGTCCCGGGACGGGCTCACCCCACGCTGGTTCGCCAAAACCGGTACACGCGGTACTCCGGTGCGGATCACGGTGACCGTCGGTATCGTCTGTTCGATCCTGGCCGGTTTCGTGGACTTCGGCACGCTCGAGGAAATGGTCAATATCGGCACCCTCTTCGCGTTCCTGCTGGTCGCCATCGGCGTAGTGGTCCTGCGCCGCACCCGTCCCGACCTGCCGCGCGGTTTCCGGGTTCCGTTCGTGCCGTGGGTGCCGATACTGGCGGTGCTGGCCTGCCTGTGGCTGATGGTGAATCTCTCCGTGGAAACCTGGCTGCGTTTCGCAGTCTGGATGCTGCTCGGTTTGGTGATGTACTTCGCATACGGCCGACGGCATTCGCTGCTCGGCAGGTCCGCTTCCGAACAGGGGTGATGGCGATGCGTCTACCGTGGCGGTGGTTCCGGCGCCGGGACGAACCGAACGTCTACGAGCCACAGCGAACCGATGCCTCGGGTACCGAGCTGGTGGTGGAATGGATCGATGCGGTCACCACCGGTCTGGCCACGGCCCCGCCGGGGCCGCCGGAAGCGGCTCCGGCCCGGGTCTGTGACGGTATGTTCACGGCCGCCACGATCGTCGCGGTACTCATCGACAAGATCGCCGACCGTACCGAGTACCGGGTGGCGAACAACCGCTGTATGGCTTCGGCGGTGGATTTCATGAAGGTGCTCGGCGAGGACACGCTGCGCCGCTACCGTATCGACGGGGTGCAGCCGGTGGGCTGGGAGAACCTGGGTCCGGAGATGGACGAGGCACTGATCGCCCGCCGGCTGGGCCGGTTGGGTGAGGCGCTGCAACTGGCCTTACTAGCGGTGACAACAGATTACGATCTGTCCGACGAGGTTCGCGAGGCAGCGGAGGAATCGGGTTTGCTGGCGGCGGACGTATTGGTCGAGGCCTGTCAAGCGATTCAGACAGATCCCACCATGTGACTCACTTGCGCCGGGTATTCCGGTACGGGTGTACGAGTCGGTAGTGTGTGGTCCGCACGCCCCCATAGCCCAATTGGCAGAGGCAGCGGACTTAAAATCCGCACAGTGTGGGTTCGAGTCCCACTGGGGGCACGGCTACGCCGCAGGTGGGGCGCCATGCCCGGGGTCGCTGGCCGAGTGATCCGCAGCGGCCTTTCATGAGATACCAGGGGTGCCGGTGTGGCGCGTGCGGGTCGGGTCGCCGTCGGGAAGATTCCGGGGGCGGGCGGCGAGGGCGCGCAGGATGTGGTCGGCGAGTTGTTCGAGGTAGCCGGGTTCGGCGGGGGCACGCCGAATGATCAGCCGCCAGTAGATGGGGGCGGCGGCGAGATCGAGGGCCAATTCCAGATCGAGGTCGGGGGGGAGTTCGCCACGGTCGACGGCGCGGTGGAATGTCGCCGCGCCCAGTGCGCGCCGGGGGGAGCAGAGCGAATCGGTGACCGGGGCGAGGTCCGGGTTGCGTATGGCCTCGGCGGTGAGGTCGGTCAGCAGGGTGGCGAAGCGGGGATCGGACAGCCAGTCCTGTACTGCGCGCAGGGTTTCCAGTAGATCGCCGCGTAGTGAGCCGGTATCGGGGGGTTCGGCCGACGGCAGGCTGATCTTCGACAGGACGGCCGTCACCATCTCCTGTTTCGACGGCCACCGGCGATACAGCGCGCTCTTGCTCACCCCGGCGTCCTTGGCGACCGCCTCCATCGCCAGCCGGCTGTAGCCCTGGGCGGCGAGTTCGCGTAGTACCGCATCCTCGATTGCCGAGGTGATCCGGTGTTGCAGGACGGCGGCACCGGTGGGGGTTCTTCCGGGTCGTTCGGGCATGCGACGAGTTTACGGCTGGACGGTACCGTCTCGTCCTTCTATAGTTTGGACGGGACGGTACCGTATCGTCCGTTTTTGAGAGGTGAGTTCATGACCGAGCCATCCCGCACCGCCGAAGATCTCTACGCCGAGTCCCTACGGCTGCTGCTGGCGAAAGATATGTCCGGTTATGCCGGACTATGGGCAGTCGACGGGGTGATGGAGTTCCCGTTCGCCGGCCCCGGATACCCGGCACGCCTCGAGGGCCGCGGCGCCATCACGGACTATCTCCGTGGCTACCCGGACCTGTTGGACATCCAGGAGGTCACGCCGCACACCTTGCACCGGTCGACCGACCCGGGGACCGTCGTAGCGGAGTTCGACGCCGCCGGCCGGGTCGTCGCCACCGGCCGGCCGTATCGGATGCGGTACGTCGCGGTCCTCACCGCGTATGACGGCGAGATCACGTCCTACCGCGACTATTGGAGCCCACTGGCCGCCGCTGAGTTCATGGGTGGAATCGACGAGCTCACCAGCGCTTTTGCTGGCGGGAGTTCGAACCGATGAGTGAATCGCCCTCCACATTGGTGATCGGCGGAACCGGTACGACCGGCAGCCGGGTGGTCACCCGGCTACGTGCGCACGCCGCTACCGTACGGATCGCGACCCGGTCGGCCGCCGGTGGTGGTCGGGAACTCGTTCGCTTCGACTGGAGCGAGCCGGAAACATACGCCCCCGCTGTCATGGATGTGGATCGGATCTACCTGATCGCGCCTCCCGGCATCGTCGATCCAGTGCCGCAGGTGGCGAAACTCCTGGAAATCGCGGTTCGGGCCGGGACACGGCGGGTCGTCGTGCTCAGCTCGTCCGCGTTACCGGACAGCGACTCCGGGCCCGGCGCCCTCGCCCCGCTGATCCGGACGACGGTGCCCGAATGGGCCGTGCTCCGGCCGTCCTGGTTCATGCAGAACTTTGCCGGTCAGCTCGCGTCGGGAATCCGGGAACGCGCCGAGATCGTGACAGCGACAGGTGACGGACGAATCGGTTTCGTCGATGCCGCCGATATCGCGGCGGTGGCCGCCCGGGCGCTGCTGGACCCCACGCCGCACAATGCCGATCACGTGATCACCGGTCCGGCGGCACTGAGCTACGCCGAGGCCGCCGGGATGATCTCCGCCGCTACGGGGCGGGTGCTGCGGCATCGGCAGGTGAGCACTACCGAGATGGCCGCCCGGTTCGCCGAGATGGGCCTGCCGCCGGACTATGCCGCATTCCTCGCCGGTCTCGACGACAAGATCCGGCAGGGTGCGGAAGACCGTGTCACGACCACCGTCGCCGCGGTAACGGGGAGCCCTGCACGATCCTTCGCCGAGTTCGTCGATACGCACCGCATGGCATTCGTTCCATGACCACAGCGCGCAGCGGGGCGCGGCGCGCCTACGGGCGGTTACCGCCGCCGGCGCGGTGATAACCAGGGCTACGGGGTGGACTCGGGCCGCTTCTTGTACACCCCGCGGCCCACCTGCAGGTAGGAGAGGCGGTCGGCCGCGCGGGTGCTGAAGCGCCGGACGATATCGAAGACATGGGCGTCCTTGCCGATGACGACCCGGCCCCTCCCTTTCATCGTCGCATCGACCATCCGGCGCGCGACGTTCTCGGGTTTCGCCGCGAACCCCTCGGCCAGTTTCTCCGGCGCGCCCATCTGCTGGGAGACCTGCCGTACGAGATCGGTCCACACCGTCCCGGGCAGCACCGTGGTGACGGTGACCTTCGAGCTGCCGCGCAGATCCTGCGCCAACCCGTAGCTGAACAGCGCGAGCGCGGCCTTCGAAGCGCCGTACACCGCGGAGCCCGGGAACGGCGCGATCGCGGACAGGCTCGAAGTGTTCATGATGACCCCCGCCGGACGCGTCTCGAGGTGCGGGAGGAAGGCGCGCGACATCCACACCGCTCCGAAGAAGTTCACGCGCATCAACGTTTCGATCCGGTCGTCGCTGATATCGGCGAGGGTCTGCAAGTTCTGCGGGATTCCCGCGATATTGAACAGGCCGTCCACCCGCCCGTGTGCGGTGATCACGGTTTCCGGGAACGCGGCCACGGCGTCGCGGTCGGCGATATCGAGCCGATAGGCGGTGAAGCGGCCGGGATCGGCGGCCAGTGCCGCGGTGCGGGCCAGGGCCTGCTCGTCCAGGTCGGCGCCTGCCACGGTGGCGCCGCGGCTGATCAGCTCGAGCGCTACACATCGCCCGATACCGTTTCCGGCTCCGGTGACGACGAAAATATTTCCCGCGACCTGCATGCTCGACTCCCGATTTCTTGACTGGACAGCTGTCTGAACGTATCAAGCCGGTCGGAGTCCGTGAGCACCGTAACCGGTGAGTGGACGGGCGGGCCCGTAGCGCATGATCGTTGCCACGGACCGGTGGTCTCGGGCAAGGTCGAAGCGGCATTCTCGACAGCGCCACGAAACGGACCGGCCGCTGTGGTGACCGCCTGCCGCCGTACCCCCGACCCGGAAAGCGAACCGTGCCGAATACCGCAGCACCCCGAATCCATCTCGGCCCCGGCCACCAGACCACGCTCGCCGACGGGATCGCCCGCGGCGGGGGCGTTCTCGCCTCGCTCGCCGACGCCGAAGCGGTCGTCTGGGCGCAGGGGCCGGACACGTTTCCGGAGCGGCTGCCGGATACCGTCCGCTGGGTGCAGCTGCCCTCCGCCGGAATCGAGCCGTGGCTCGCGGCGGGACTCGTCGACGACCGGCGCACCTGGACCTCGGCAGCCGGGGCATACGCCGGCAATGTCGCCGAGCACGCGGTACTGCTACTGCTCGCAGGCGTGCGCGGGCTCACCGAACAGGTACGCGCGGTGTCGTGGCGCAAAGCGGAATTCGATCCACGCGTCGGGACCTTGCAGGGCGCGACCGTCGCGATCGTCGGCTGCGGAGGTATCGGCCGCGCTATGATCCCGCTGCTCACCGCGTTCGGCGCCGAAGTGCTGGCGGTGACCCGCTCGGGGACTCCGGTACCCGGCGCCGCCGAAACCCTGCCCGCCACCCGGACGGACGAAGTATGGTCACGCGCAGATCATTTCGTGATCGCAGCCCCGGCCACCGCGGAGACGGCGCAGCTCGTGGACGCGGACACCCTGGCCCGGATGAAACCGACCGCGTGGGTCGTCAATATCGCCCGGGGCACGCTGATCGATACCGGCGCACTGGTGGACGCCCTGCGCGACCACACGATCGGCGGCGCCGCACTGGACGTCACCGATCCGGAACCGCTGCCCACCGGCCATCCCCTGTGGACCCTGCCCAATGCGCTGATCACACCGCATATCGCCAACCCGGCCACCGGGCTCCCCAGGACGCTGGCCGAGCATGTGGCGGCCAATGTCGAACGGTTCGCGGCGGGTCAACCGTTGCTGGCCGTGATCGACCCGGTGCGGGGTTACTGACGATCCCGAGCTCGGCCCGTGAACGCCCGTTATCCGCCCGTGGTCACCACGCCGCCGATACCGCAGGTTCGGCCGGTGCGGCGACGAGTTCGACCGTTACTCCCGGCCGCACGTGTGCGCCGAAGACCGCCGTGATCGCATCGGTGACGCCCGTGCGGCCGGGCCACGATGTGCCCGGCTCCGGGAACAGCATTCAACGCTTGCGGGCCCGCGCCTGCCTGGTGAGTTCGGTGATGCGGTCGGGGCGGTGAGAATTGTTCAGCTCGGCCACCAGCTCGTCGGGGCACAACTCGTACACGTCGCCCCACCAACGGCAAGCCTTGTTGTCCCATACGCGGTATCCGCCCGGCACGCCGCGTGCCACATACCGTCGTCGAGCCATGCCGGGATTCTAACGGCGCACCACAACCCCTGGAATCACTCATCCAGTGTTCGCAGAACCGCTGGATCGTGACAGGTCGCTGCTGCGGTGCGCATCGAGACGCATGGGCCACGTTCAATCGCGCCGATCCGGCAGTGTGACCGCCAGGACGAAAGCCGCAACTCCCAGGAGTGCCAGGACGACCAGCGCCGGACTCCAGATCACCGCAGCTCCCGGGCAGGCGTCGACCCGAACGGGTAGCGGTGGGTGCTCGTGATCAGGTCGGCCGCCTGGGCCACCACCCACCACGGAGTGTCCGGGTCCAGCATGTGGAGATGCGGAATCACCACAGCGTCCGCGATATGTTCGAGCGTGTGCTGGACCGCGATGAGCGCCGAGAGCACGGCGGGTGCGTCCGTGCGGACCGTATGGACGATGGTCGCGTGATGTCTGTCCAGCAGTGCCTCGAGCACGGCCGGGTCGTGCTCGCTGTGCAGTAGAACTACCGCTCGTATACGCATGGCCGCGGAATCGGCACCGACTGTGTCCGTCTTCATGATTCCCCTCTGTATTCGGATTCCCGCATCCGCGCCGGTCGGTGAAGAAGCACATGTCGGCGGCGGGCGGAGAAAGCATCCGTGGAATGTGCGACGAGGGTTTGCCAGCCAGGCAAAACAGCAGTGTCGACGGCCTGGAGCTGGGTTACGCTGGGGACATGGCCTCGGACGACGGTATGGGGCAGTCGCTCCGCCGGATACGGCATGCACGAGGGAAATCGCTCGCGGTCGTGGCAGGTTTGGCCGGAATCTCCACGTCATATCTTTCACGGCTGGAGTCGGGTGAGCGTGCGCTGGATCGACGATCATTGATCATCGCCCTGGCGCGTGCGCTCGAGGTGGCTCCCAGCGAGATCACCCGGAGTGGCGTAGGTCTGAGCGGCGACCTGGATGAAGATCGGTCACTGGGCGATGTGCGTCTGTCGATGCTGCAGGCAAGTATCGGCGAGCCCGGTGGAGAAGTCGTCTCCTCGTCGGTTCTGAAAATTCGGGCGAATTCGGTGCTGGATGCGCAACGCCGCTGTGACTACTCAATGGTCGGGTCCGAGCTGCCCGGCCTGATACGGGATCTGCATACTTCGCTTGCCGCCGGTAGGGACGATGAGGCGCTGTTGAAACTCGCGGTGCTTACCCATGTGCAGGGCACGCAAGCATGGTTGTCCGCCATCGGCGCGGCGCCCGATCTCGCATGGCAAGCGTCGCTGCTGGCCCGCCGGGCTGCCGAGCGGTTGGATGACCCCTTGTTCGGTGCGGTGAGTGCCTTCGGAACCAGTTTCGGTCTACTGTCGGCCGGCGGGTTCGAGCCCGCGCGGCGGTTGCTGTCGGCGGCCGAACCCGGAACCGCGACAAACGAAGCGATGCAGGTGTCCGGGATGCTCGCTTTGACCCACGCTCTGGTGGCCGCGGCCAAGGTCGACGCGGGTTCGCGGCGAGCGGCTCTCGATCAAGCAGCCGATTTGGCCGCGCACACCGGCGATGCCAATGCGATGTGGTTCGGATTCGGCCCTTCGAACGTCGGCATCTGGCGGATGTCGGTGGCGCTCGAAGCGGGGGACCATCACGAGGCTGCCGCAATCGCCGAAACAGTCGACCCCCGCGCACTCGCCGCGACGAGGCAAGCGGCGTACTACCGGGAATACGGACGCGCACTTGCGCGCTTACCGAAGCGACAGACCGAAGCGGTGCTGATGCTGCGCCGTGCCGAGAAGATCTCGCCCGCCCGAATCCATCGGCATCCGTTCATGCGCGCCGTACTCACGGAACTTCTTGCGCGAGCGAAGAAGGAAGCGGTTGGGCGTGAGTTGCGCGGTATGGCATACCGGTCGGGTCTATCGCTGTAACGGTTTCGTGGTGTTGAGACTGTTTCGGTCAGCGCGCGGAATCGGCTTCAGGCGAGGCTCGGTGCGTATTTCTCCGAGGCATGGTCGGTGCGGTCCGTTGTGGAGGGTGGTTCGGATTTCGGGTCCTCGGGTTCGTGCCGGGGTCGTGGGCGGTTGCGGATGTAGAGCAGTTGCAGCACACCGATACCGATCAGCCCGAGTACGAAAGTGGCCAGCCCCAGGTACATGCCAGGCGGTCGCCAGGTGATCATGAGTTCGGCGTTCTCGGTGCCGGGCGGTATCTGCACCGAGACGAATATGTCGTCCAGCGCCTCGTAGTCGTGTTCGCGGCCGTCGAGCTCGGCTCGATATCCCGGCCAGGCAAGGCGCGCGAACGTCACCCGGCCGCCGTGTTCCGAGGTGACCCGCACAGTGCTCGTGTTCTCGGTCTCCGACACCGATACCGCCTCGACGCCGGCGGTGTGGGCGATCCGGCCGTTGTCCGTGGAGATCGGCCCGGTGTCGCGTTCCAGCACCCAGATCCATTTGTCGTTCGGCGGATAATCGACCCAGTGCCAGCCCGGCGGCGGGGGAGTGTCGCGGGCGTCCGGGTAGACCAGGCGCATCAGGGTGACGCGGTCGACCTTCATGAGGTCGACCAGCGGTACGCCCGTGACCGGTTCCGGCGCGAAGATCTTGTCGAAGGCTTCCGGGCAGGTGCTGCCCTCCCAGCGCATGCAGGTCCGCTGGGAGAACGCGTCGTGGCCGATGGGCGTGTAGCCGTTCACGTAGTCGAGTCCGAGGTCGGCGGCGTACAAGCCGACGACCAGAGAACTGTAGACACCGGTGAGGTCCTTGGCGTCGCCCGGGAAGATCCCACTGTTGCCCAATTGCAGAGTGGTGCCGTCGAAGTCGGGAAACAGCGCCTGCGCTTCGGAGCGGCTTTCCGGCAGGTTCCACGACATCGGGTGTGGATACGTGCTGTCGACCTGGTAATAGGCGATCGGGGCGATGCTGGCGAGTAACGCCGCACAGGCCGCGGTCCGGCCCCGTTTCGCGTACAGCAGCAGGATCAGAACGCCCAAGACTGCCACGGCAGCGGCCGCCCCGATATGGGTCCAGATGCGGTTGCTCGGCGCCGACGACACCGAGCGCGCCAGCAGCACCAGCACCAGGCCGCCCGCTATTCCGCACCGCAGTCGCCAATTCGTCAGGGCTCCATGGCGACTCAGCAGTATGCAGCACAGGATGAGGAGCGCCAGTGCGAGCATCGGCAGCACCCGCGCCGGCCACCGGAGCGGGCCGAAGGCGGCCGGCCCGGCGGTCCACATCAGCGCGAAACCGGCGAAGATCACCGCCGCGGCGGACGCCCGGAATGTCTGTGCGGTGGCCTTCCAATCGATGAACGCCAGCGCCGGGATGAGGAACCAGGCGATGTAGACCATCGGCATGGGCTGGATCAGCCCGAACCAGGAGTTGAACGACGGCAGTGTGCTCGGCAGGCTCGCATTCAGCGATTCCGACCAGGGCACGGTCATGAAACCGTCGTTGTTGATCATATCGTCGGCGGTCCGCCAGGTGACGTCCGCCGAGAGGATTCCCGGCAGATAGGTCATGAGACCGGCCGCCCCGGCGCATCCGGCGGCCAGCAGCACCCGCACCGCCGGCCACGGTGTGCGCTGATACACCCATTCCCCGGCGGCGACGGCCACGATCATGAGCGCGGATTCGATACCGGGCCAGACGTATCCGACCGTGATCGCGAAAAACAGGAACACGAACACCGGAACGGGTCCGCTGCGACCGCGCGCATAACGCACCCCGGACGCCCACGCGTGAGTGAGCCATGCCGTGCCGGCGAGACCGAGCACCCAGCTGGCCTGATCCAGGAACAGCAGCCATCCCGAGAAGCAGAACGCGACACCCGCCACCGCCGCCCATGCCGGGTGCGCCCGGTACTCCCTGCACACCCGGAACACACCGAGCGCCAGGATGATCGAATAGGCGAGCTTGACCAGGGTGGCCAGGACGGCGAGATTGTCGAACGACGGCGCCAGGAACGCGATCAGCAGCTGCGGCGGATTGAACACACTGGCCTGGCCTTCGACCAGGTAGTTGCCCGCCATCCACTCCTCCGGCGCGACGCCCGGAAACTTCCCCTCACGCAGGTGGCGTCCGATATCCAGCCACAGGGGCACGTATTGCGCCTCGGTGTCGTCGGTATAGAAGTGCCGGGGGTTGGCGAGCAGTACCGCGGCATATCCGGCGACCACTCCGAGAGCGGTCACGGCGGCCCAGAGATAGGTCGTCTTTAGTCCAGCACGCAAACCGAAGTCAGGCACGGTTCAGTGACATTACAGTCCATGCGCGCAGCGGCCGAAAGTGGTGTAGATCTCACCGATCGTCGAGGCGCTATTGCGTATCCCGTATACCGCTGACACAAGGCCGGACAGCGACGCGGCCGCCGGTGTCCGAGCCGTTCGGCGGCAGCGGCGACCGATGCGAGCTCAGCTGTTCTACTGCGGCGAAGGAGCGGTCAGCTGTCCGTCCGCTGCGCACGGAGGACACCGCGGCGACATGCCTGCCCGATTCGGGTGGGACAGCGGGCCAGGGAGGGGTACTTTCTGCCTATGACGGATCCGTCGTACAACTATGGACGCCCGGACCCCTACCGGCAGGGGCACCAGCAGCAGCCGGGGTACCCACAGCAACCGGGGTATCCGGATCCCGGTTATCCGGACCAGCCGGAGGAGCCGAGAATCAACCTCGGACGGTTGTGGGCGGGCGGTCTCGGTACCGCGGTCGTGGTCGCGCTGGTGATCGTGGTGGCCATCATGCTGGTGCGCGGCATCCTGAACATCGCGGTTCTCTCGCCGGAAGGCGCGGGTGCGTACGGCACGGTGTCGACCACGTCCTACGCGATCGCCGGCGCCGCCGCCGCGATCGCCGCCACGGGCCTGCTGAACCTGCTGCTGGCGTTGATGCCGAATCCGCTCCAGTTCTTCTACTGGATCACCGGCCTGGTTACGGCATTGGCGGTCCTGTTGCCGTTCACCTTGGTGGCCGGGCTGGATGCCAAGATCGCCACGGCGGCGATCAACCTGATCGCGGGCCTGTGCATCATCACGCTGCTGGGGTCGATCGGGGCGGGCGCAGTCGACCGGCGTCAGCAGTACTGAGTCAGGGCTGTTCCGTCGGCCGCACCCGGACCAGCTGTTTGCCGAGGTTCGCCCCGTCGAACAGTCGTTGCAGGGCGGCCGGGGCGTTCTCCAGGCCGTCGACGATATCTTCGGTCCAGCGCAGTTCGCCCGCGGCAACCCACCCGGCCAGCCGGGCCAGTGCCGCCGGGAAGGTCTCGGGATGGTCGAAGAAGAGGAAGCCCTCCATACGAGCGCGGCGGAATGCCAGCTGCATGTAGTTGGCGGGGCCTGTTCCGTAGCCGTCTGCCGTATAGCCGGAGGAAATGGAGCCGCACAGGGCGATCCGGGCGTGCAGGGCCAGATTGTCGAGTGCCTGTTCCAGCGCAACGCCGCCGATATTGTCGAATACCGCGGTGAGGCCGTCGGGCGCGAAATCGCGTAGTCCGGCCGCGACATCATCGGTGCGATAGTTCAGGCAGGCGTCGAATCGGGCGGTTTCGCGTACCCAGCCGGTTTTCCGGTCCGACCCGGCGGTACCGATCACTCTCGCGCCGGCCAGCCGGGCGATCTGCCCGGCGAACGACCCGACACTGCCGGCTGCTCCGGTGACCAGCACGGTATCGGCCTTCGTGACCCGCAGCACCTCGTTCACCCCGATGTAGGCGGTCAGCCCGCTGACCCCGAAAACCGTCAGCATATGGCGGGGGTCTATACCCGGCGGTACCGGATTCACGCCGAAAAGCCCGCTGGTGCGGGCGAGGGCGTACTCCTGCCAGCCGAGTTCGCCGTAGACCCACTGCCCCTCCGGTAGGCCGGGGTCGCGGGATTCGATTACGCGACCCACTCCGCTGCCGCGCATCACGGCACCGATATCCAGGGGCCGGGTGTAGGTAGGTCCGGGGTTGAGCCAAGTGCGCTGGGTCGCGTCTATGCCGAGCCAGAACACCTCGATCAGTGCCTCACCGTCGGCCGGAACCGGCCGGGGGACGGTCTGTGTGGCGAAGGTGGTGGCGGTGATTCCGGCGACGGGCCGATCCCGGAGGATTATCCGGCGGCAGGTTGGTGCGGGCACCGGCCAGTCTTACCAGGAGTGGGAGAGCTCGCCGAACGATTATTCCGGACAGACCCTGTGAACTGCGGATATGTCGTGTCGGAGGGGTTGTATTCACGGTGATTGCAACCGGTGCCACGGTGGTGCGAGCGCCGTAACCTCGGATCTCCGGTCCAGGTTCGGGAGCACACCGTCATGATCAAGTTACTTGTTTTCACCCTTGTGGGTATCGGCGCGCAGATCGTCGACGGCACGCTCGGGATGGCCTTCGGCGTCACCGCGACGACGCTGCTCGTGCTCAGCGGTACGGGTGCCGCGCACGCGAGCGCTGCGGTGCATTTCGCGGAGGTTGCGACCACGCTGGCGTCGGGTATCTCGCACTGGCGGTTCGGCAATGTCGACTGGAAGATGGTGCTGCGCCTGGGCGTCCCCGGCGGCGTCGGCGCCTTCCTCGGCGCGACCGTCCTCTCCCGGATCTCCACCGAGGCCGCCGAACCGGTGACCGCGGGAATCCTGCTCGCTATCGGCGTCTTCCTGGTCGTGCGGTTCTCGTCCCGGCCGCCACTGGAACTCGCTGCCTCGGAGAAGGCCGCGCATTCCACGAAGTTCCTGACCCCGCTCGGCTTGTTCGGCGGTTTCATCGATGCCAGCGGCGGTGGCGGCTGGGGTCCGGTCACCACCAGTACGCTGCTGACCACCGGGCGCGCCGCGCCCCGCCGGGTGATCGGTACGGTCAGCGCCTCCGAGTTCATCGTTTCGGCGTCGGCCAGTGTGGGATTCCTGCTCGGTCTCGGCTCGGAATTCTTCGACAACCTGCTGATCATCGCCGGCCTGGCGCTGGGTGGTGTGCTGGCCGCGCCGCTCGCGGCGTGGCTGGTGAGCCGGGTGGCTCCGGCGGTGCTGGGGACCGGCGTCGGCGGTGTGCTGGTGCTGACGAACGTGCGCACCCTGTTCAAGACCTTCGAGATCGAGGGCGCGCCGCGCACGATCGCCTACGTGGTGATCGTGGTGGTGGCGATCACGCTCACCGGTTACGCGTGGCAGAAGTCCCGCGCGTCTCGAGCCACGGAGACGACCGCGGACCCCGCGGCAGGCGAAACCGGCCGGGTGAGCGGCGACGTGGACCACGCAAGCGGTGGTACCGAGACGACGCAGACCGCGTCCCGATCGCAAGGAAACGAAGACAGCCCCGAATCGGCGGAGGTGCCGGTGAGGTAGGTCTCTGCGAGACACCATCTGGTGGGTACGGCGTCCGCGTCCGGGTAGATGATCCGGAAGCGGACGCCGAACTCTATTTGGTTTCGTACCGGTCTACGGGGGAGTTGGTGCCTACGACCCGGTCGTGCGCGAGGTCGCCGGCGACCGCGACCAACCGGGCGTCGCGGACGAGCAGGGTCGTCATGACAGGAAAGCCTGCAGCAGGTCGATCGGCGGATCGGTGGGTGCGGTTCGGTGGTACCGGAAATGTGCCCGGCCAGGACCCCTGGCCGGGCACCGATTCATTGATTCGTCAGTACTTCTTCGTCGGTGACCTGGGCGACGGTCTTTCGGACTCGGCCGGGTGCCCACGCGCCCAGCACGAACGCCATCACCACGGTCAGGATCCCGAGGGCAAGCGAGGCCTGCTGGGCGCCGTGGACGAAGGCTTGCTTGGCGAAATCCGCGAGCGGTGCCGCGACCGGCCCGGCCTGCTCGGTGACTTCCAGGGCCGCGGCAAGTGAATCGCCGACCGGCTCGCGTGCCTGTTCGGGCAGGCTGGGCAGAGCCGGCGCGATCCGGTCGGAGTAGCCGACGGCCAGGATGCTGCCGGAGACCGCGATCCCGATGGCCGCACCGACCTCCCGGGAGGCATCGTTGACCGCCGACGCGACCCCGTGCTTCTCCGGCGGCGTGCCGTTGATGATGGCGGCGGTCGCGGGTGCGGTGCACAGGCCGAGTCCGGTGCTGAGGATCAGCAGCGGCCACAGGACATCGATATAGCTGCTGTCCACGGTGGTGCGGGAGACCAGGATGAGCGCGATGCCGACGCACAGCAGTCCGATGAATGTCGGCAGTCGCAGCCCGAAACGTTCGGCAAGCCGGGGCGCGAAGATCGAGATGCCGATGAGCGGTGCGATCATCGGCGCCATCGCCAGCGCCGACATGAGCGGTGAATAACCGAAGATCAACTGCATGTATTGGACGAACAGCAGGAAGTAGCCGAACGCCACCAGGAACTGGACCCCGACGCTCACCGCCCCGCTGCCGAAACCGCGGTCGGCGAACAGCCGGACATCCAGCAGCGGATGCGGAACCCGCAACTCGACCGTCGCGAATCCCACCGCGGCAAGGATCCCGGCGCCGAACAGCCCGAGAACCACGGGATCGGACCAGCCGCGCACCGGTGCCTCGATCGCGCCGACCACGACCGCTCCGACGGCTACCGAAGAGGTGATCCCGCCCCAGAAATCCAGCGGCGGACGGAGTTCGTCGACCGATTCGGGCACTGTGCACCCGGCGATCGCCAGGACGGCGCCGGCGAGGGTCATCGCGAGAAAGATCGCCTGCCACGACCACACCTGCAGCAGCAGGCCGGAGCCGAGAATGCCGATGACGGCGCCGCCACTGACCACACCGGCCCACAGCCCCACCGCGACCCCGCGCTTCTCGGCGGGAAAACCACCGGTCAGCAGCGACAGCGTGGACGGCATGACCAGCGCCGCGCCGATCCCGGCGACCGCTCGGGAGGCGATGATCCAGTTCGGCGCGTCCAGGAACAGCGGTATCGCGGAGGCGATCGCGAAGATGACCAGCCCGGCCACCATCATGATCCGGCGGCCGTACCGGTCACCGAGTGCGCCGGAGAAAAGGACCAGACAGGCCAGCGCGAGGGTGTAGCCGTCGACCACCCAGGTGAGCTGCTGCTGGCTCGCGCCGGTATCGGCAGCGATCTCCGGCAGGGCGGTATACAACGCGGCCATCGCGGCGATCACCAGTGCGACGGCCATGGAGGATAGTGTCAGCAGCCAGATGTGTGCCCGGGACAGGCGCGTATTCGCGGACGTCATGGTCACCTCTCGACGGCAGTAAACAAGCAGTTGCTTTCTTTCATGATCAGAGCACAGATACCGGTAACCACCTTCGGTGATCTCCGTCACGATAGTGTTCGAGCCGGTCGCCGTGCCGTCCGCGGTTGCCGGGGCGGAGGGCGCGAGCGAGCCCGGCAGCGCGCGCGACTGCACGTATTCGTCCGCTCCCGGCGCGGCCCGCGTGGCTACCCTGGGGCGGGTGAAGGCAGATTCCGCGCTCCTGGTTCCGGTCGCCGCTCAGTTGGACGACATCACCTGTATCGGCGCGGAAGCCGACCCTGCCGACGCGGGTCTGGCGGCGGCGGAGATCGCCTCGATCTGGGAATCGGTACGTGACTGGTACCGGCTGGGCGGCACGCCGGCGATCCAGGTATGCCTGCGCCGCAACGGAAAGGTCGTGCTGAACCGGGCGATCGGCCACGGGTGGGGTAACGCGCCGGGCGACGGCCCGGACGCGGAGCGTATTCCGGTCACCACCGAATCGCCGTTCTGCGGTTTCTCCACTGCGAAGGGGGTTTCCGCGGCGGTGATGTTCCTGCTCATCGAGCAGGGGGCGTTCGGCTACGACGACCCCGTCAGCGATTACATCCCCGAATTCGGAGCGAACGGTAAGGCGGCGATCACCATCGGCCAAGTGCTCGCCCATACCGCCGGGGTGCCGTTCGTGACACCGCCCTTCCGCGGCCACGAAATGACCTTCGACGAAGAGCTCGCCCTTCGTGGGCTGGCCGCGCTGAAACCCAGTTATCCACCGGGCCGGTTCCGCGTCTACCACGCCCTCACCAGCGGTTTGATCCAGCGGTTGCTGGTTCAGCGGGCGACCGGTAAACGGATCCGGGACCATCTGGCCGAACGGATACTGGATCCGCTGGGATTCCGCTGGACGAACCTGGGCGTGCGGCCCGACGACGTGGACGCGGTGGTGCCGAGCGTGAAGACCGGCCCGCCGCCGTCGCGGCTCGCCGCGTTCGTGGCGGGTAAGGCGCTCGGCGGAGGATTCGCGAAGGACGCGGTGAACCGGGAATCCAATCAAGCTTTTCTCACTGCGGAACTGCCCTCGGGAAATCTCGTGACCACCGCCGCCGAACTCGCGCGTTTCTACGAGATCCTGGCGCGGGGCGGTGAACTCGACGGGGTCCGGGTCATGCGCCCGGACACCGTGCGTGAGATGGTGCGGCCCGCGCCGCGGGTGCCCGGTGTGGCCGGGCGGGTGAGCCGGGGTGGATACGAATTGGGCGGGCGCCGTTCGAAATTCGGCGCTGATACCACCGCGCATTTCGGGCGCAGCGGCTTCACCACCCAGTACGGCTGGGCCGACCCGGAGCGCGGCCTCGCCGGCGGAATCCTGACCAGCGGTAAATCGTCGATCGACGGAAACCGGCCGTGGCAGCTGGTAGCGCAGATCTCCGCCGCCTGCCCGCCGTTGTCGCCGGCTCAGCGAGTTTTCGACCTCTGAACCCGCAGCGCCGGCCACCTCGGCAGATGCCGGCGCGCCGGCCGGTTCCGCTGGTGCGGGAAGGTTGCGGTCGCCGTCGAGCCGGTTCGGAGGTCCGCCGCGGCCCCGCAGCGGGAAAGTTGAGATACGCACCGCGGCCGGCCGGCGAGCCGCCGGTTCGGGCCGTCCGGCGGGTAGGTGCCGCGCTCGGGCAGTGACCGAACGCAAACCCGGTGTGGTTGGGGCGACGGTATCGGCACCGCTGCTTTTCTGGGCGCGCGCACCTCGGACCCCGCGGTGTCACGGCCGGATACTGCTTATCGTGGCGGTGCTGCCCGGGCACCGAGAACGTCTCGGGTCAGTGCACGATCGAAGCGATATGGTGCCGGAGTACCCGGTCCGCTGTGCCTCCCGGAGCGCCGTGCGGATACACGAGTTCGAAGGCCAGCCCGCTGAGCAGGGTGATCAGCCGCTCGGTCTCGAGTTCGATATCGGCGGCGCCCACGCGTTTCAGTGCTTCGGCGACGACGGCCCGGTCGTGTTCGCCCAGCCCGCGGGTCTCCACCTCCAGTCCGCCCACCGATCGCGCGTTCGCGACCAACTCCGTGCGTACCAGCAGATCACGGTGGTCGAGGCCGAGCAGCAGGGCGCGCGCGACGGCCTCGAGGTAATCGCGCCGGCCGGTCACCGTGGTCGGCCGGTGGACTTCTTCGACTGCGGCGAGTAGCCGGTCCCGGCGCAGTTCGAGTGTCCTGGTGGCGGTCACCAGCATCCCGTAGCGGTCGCCGTACAGCCTGCGCAGGGTTTTACCGTCGACGCCCGCCCGGTCTGCTACTCGCCGCGGGGTTGTTTCGTGCACGCCGCGGATCGCAATCGATTCCAGAACCGTCTCGAGTACGGCGTCCTTTTCACTGTTCACGAAGGTTCACTGTGCACGAAACCCGACCGGCGGGGCGGAACGGTTCACCAGTGCGTGCCGGGAACCCAGCGGGCGGCGCGGCGTAAGACCGTTCCGGTGCCCCGTGCTGCCCTTGCCCGTACGCGGGGCAGCGGACCGGATGCCCGCGGGGGCGCGGGGAGTTCGTCGTCTTCGGGGACGCCGGTCTCCACGTCGCGGACCATGGGGAGCCGCGACTGGGGGAGCGGTTCGGCCTGTTCGCCGCGGGCGGCCGGGGAATCGGGAATCATCCGGTAGTAGCGGTGCAGGACGAGGTCACGGATGCGCGGGGCGAACAGGGCGCCGTATTCGCCGAGGGTGCCGACCGGGACATCGATCCGCCGAGGGCGTTCGGTCAGGGCCCGGACAATCGTCGCGGCCGCCCACTCCGGTGATTCGGCCGGGCCCTGGTTGCCGGTGGGGGCGATCATCGGGGTGCGGACCAGCGGCATGTGGATGGTGGTGAAGGTGACCCCGTCGGCCATGGTCTCCACTGCCGCTACCTCGGTGAACTTGTCCAGCGCGGCCTTACTTGCAAGGTAGGCGGAGTATCGCGGGGTGGCCACCTGTACGCCGGCGCTGCTGATGTTGACGATATGGCCGGATTTTCGTTCCCGCATCTGCGGGAGCAGGGCCAGCGTGAGTCGCAGGGCACCGAAGTAGTTGACCGCCATGGTGCGCTCGTAATCGTGTAGCCGGTCGGTGGAGCGGTGGATGGCCCGCCGGATGGAACGGCCGGCGTTGTTGACGAGCATGTCCACGTGGCCGTGTTCGGCGGTGATCTTCGCCAGTGTCGCCTCGACCGACGCGGAATCGGTGATATCGCACGGGTATCCGTGGGCAGCGCCGCCGCCGGCCCTGATCTCGTCCACCGCGGCGGCGAGTTCGTCCTCGCGGCGGGCGACCAGCAGGACCACCGCGCCTTTCTTCGCCACCGCCGTCGCCGCCGCCCGGCCGATCCCGGACGAGGCGCCGGTGATGAGGATATGGCGCCCGGTGAGGTCGCGTTTGCCCCGGTGGGTTCCGTTTGCGCTCATGAGCAGCCCCTCTGTGCAGGTCTATCCCGGCCGAACTTACTCCAAAGTAAGAAAGCGCGCCAGGGTCGACAGTGTTCGAAAACAGGTTCGAATATCTCTCTCCCCGTTCGAACATATGTGCGATACTTGTGTCCATGACGGACGATCGGATGGCGGATATCTATGCCGCGGTGCGGCTCGGCGGCGTGAATCGAGAGGCAGCGCGGCAGGCGCTGCAAATGCTGTGGGATCAGTTCGGTACGGACGGCGAACCGCTGCACCGGAGCGTGATCGCCCACCACCTGGCCGATCTCCAGGACACGGCCGAGGAGGCGCTGCTCTGGGACACCCGGGCGCTCGACTCGGCATTCGTGCCCGGTATCCCGCTCGACGACGGGCTGCTCGGGTTCCTGCCCTCGCTGTATCTGAGCCTGGCCGACAGTCACCGGCTGGTCGGCGATTTCGATGTGGCCCGGATGCAACTGGCCCTGGCCCGCGGGCATGCGAGCGTCCTCGCCGACGACGCCTACGGGCGGGTGATCCGGGCCGGGGTCGATCATGTCGCGACCCTGCTGGCCGTCGAGTCCACCGACCGGGTCGCCTGCTGAGGTGGCGTATGGGATGGAGTAACGGACCACCCAGCTGGGCGGAGCTGGAACGGGTCCTGTCCGGTCGCGCGAAGCCCGGGCAGCCACCCGGCGACGGCGGAGATGCCCCGGCGTGGAGCCGCAGTCGCGGTGAGTACCGGGCCGAACCGCTGGTCCGGCCGGCGGGTCCGGCGGTTCCCTACGCGGAACTGCATGCGCATTCGGCGTTCAGTTTCCTCGACGGTGCCTCGCCGCCGGAGGAGATGGTCGCCGAGGCCGCGCGGCTGGGCCTGTCGGCGATCGCGCTCACCGACCACAACGGTTACTACGGGGTGGTGCGGTTCGCGGAAGCCGCGGCCGAATACGGTATGCCCACGGTGTACGGGGCGGAACTCACGCTCGTGAAACCCGGTATAGCGCAGAACGGTTCGGTGATACAGACCGGGGACGCGCGGTCTCGCAACGGTATCGATCCGGTGCTTCGTAACGGGGCCGATTCGGCGCGGAGCGCGGTTGCCGGCCCGAGGAATGCGGACTCCCCGCCTCGTACCGGCGCCCCGGATCCGGAAGGGGAGCATCTGCTGGTGCTGGCACGCGGTCAGGAAGGTTATCGGCGGCTGTCCCGGGAACTCGCGGCGGCGCATATGGCAGCGGGGGAGAAGGGGATCCTGCGTTACGACCTCGACGCGCTCACCGCGGCGGCCGGCGGGCACTGGCAGATACTCACCGGTTGCCGTAAGGGTCGCGTGCGGCGGGCGCTGGAACAGGACCTCGCGGACGGTGGGCAACCGCTGCGTACCGAGGCAGCCCTGCGTGACCTGTGCGAGCGTTTCGGCGCCGACCGGGTCGCGGTGGAACTCACCCGTTACGGACTGCCGGGCGACGACGAACGCAACAGCGCACTCGCCGCGGTGGCGGAGCGGGCAGGGATTCCCGTGGTGGCGACCACCGCCGCCCATTTCGCGTCCCCCGCCCGCGGTCGCCGCGCCGCCGCACTGGCCGCTATCCGCGCCCGGCGCAGTCTCGACGATCTCGCCGGCTGGCTCGCCCCCGCCGGCGGCACCCATCTGCGTTCGGGGGCGGAAATGGCCGGACTGTTCGCGGAATTCCCGGCTGCGGTAGCGAATTCGGTACTGATCGCCCGCGAGTGCGCATTCGATCTGAAGCTGATCGCGCCGCAGCTGCCGCCGTTCGATGTGCCCGCCGGTCACGACGAGAACTCCTGGTTGCGTGAACTCACGCTGCGTGGCGCCGCCGACCGTTACGGAACCCCGTCCCGGAACCCGGCGGCCTACCGGCAGCTCGAACACGAACTCGCCGTGATCGAGCAACTCGGATTCCCCGGCTATTTCCTGGTGGTGCACGATATCGTGCGGTTCTGCCACGATCACGACATCCTGTGCCAGGGAAGAGGTTCGGCCGCCAATTCCGCCGTCTGCTTCGCCATCGGGATCACCAATGTCGATCCGGTGGCCAACAAGCTGTTGTTCGAACGTTTCCTCTCTCCGGAGCGGGACGGGCCGCCCGATATCGATGTGGATATCGAATCGGACCGCCGCGAGGAGGCGATCCAATACGTGTACCGCAGATACGGCCGGGACTATGCGGCGCAGGTGGCGAATGTGATCACCTATCGCGGGAAATCCGCGGTGCGCGACGCCGCCCGCGCGCTCGGTTTCGCCCCCGGCCAGCAGGACGCCTGGAGCCGGCAGGTGAGCCGGTGGACCGGGGTGGGCGCGGAAACCGGCACCGATATCCCCGCGCCGGTACTGGAACTGGCCGCCGATATCGAAGGCCTGCCCCGGCATCTGGGAATCCATTCCGGCGGGATGGTGATCTGTGACCGGCCCATCGCCGATGTATGCCCGGTGGAATGGGCGCGCATGGCCGGGCGCAGTGTGCTGCAATGGGACAAGGACGATTGCGCGACAGCGGGTTTGGTGAAATTCGACCTGCTCGGGCTGGGGATGCTCTCCGCGCTGCACTACATGATCGATCTGGTCCGCGAACATATCGGGGTGACGGTCGAACTACACACCCTGGACCTCACCGAACCGGCCGTGTACGAAATGCTGTGCCGCGCGGATTCGGTAGGTGTTTTCCAGGTGGAATCCCGTGCGCAGATGGCGACCCTGCCACGATTGAAACCGGAGAAATTCTTCGATCTGGTGGTCGAGGTCGCGCTGATCCGGCCCGGGCCCATTCAGGGCGGATCGGTGCATCCCTACATCCGTCGTAAAAACAAGGTGGAGAAGGTCACCTTCGAGCACGAGGCGCTGCGGAACTCGCTCGAACGAACCCTCGGCGTACCACTGTTCCAGGAGCAGTTGATGCAGATGGCGGTCGACGTCGCCGGATTCACCCCGGTGGAAGCCGACCAACTGCGCCGCGCCATGGGATCGAAACGCTCCCCGGAGAAGATGGAGCGGTTGCGCGGGCGGTTGTACGAGGGGATGCGCGATCTGCACGGGATAACCGGCGAACTCGCCGACCGTATCTACGAAAAACTCCTCGCTTTCGCGAATTTCGGCTTTCCGGAAAGCCATTCACAGAGTTTCGCGGCACTGGTCTTCTACTCTGCCTGGTTCAAACTGCACTATCCCGCGGCGTTCTGCGCCGGACTGCTGCGGGCACAGCCGATGGGTTTCTATTCCCCGCAGTCACTGGTCGCCGACGCCCGCCGGCACGGGGTCGCGGTGCACGGCCCGGATATCAATGCCAGTCTGTCCGAGGCCACGCTGGAACAGCGGGGCACCGAGGTGCGGCTGGGCCTGGCGACGGTACGCGGTATCGGTTCGGACCTCGCGGACAAAATCGTGGCGGCCCGGGCGGAAGGCGGTCCCTACACGTCCTTCCTCGACCTCACCGGGCGCGTGGAAATGACCGTGCCGCAAGCGGAATCGCTGGCCACCGCGGGCGCGCTCGGCTGTCTGGGGTATTCGCGCCGGGAAGCGCTGTGGGCGGCCGGAGCGGCCGCGGGCGAACGTGCCGACCGGCTCCCCGGAACCGGCGCCTCGACCAGTACACCCGCCCTACCCGGTATGAGCGACCTCGAACACGCCGCCGCCGACGTCTGGGCCACCGGGGTCTCACCGAACAGTTACCCCACCCAGTTCCTGCGCCCCCGGCTGGACGCACTCGGCGTGATCCCGGCCGCCGGCCTGCTCGCGATCCCCGACGGAACCCGGGTCCTGGTCGGCGGTGCGGTCACCCACCGGCAGCGGCCCGCCACCGCCGGCGGGGTCACCTTCCTGAACCTGGAAGACGAAACCGGCATGGTGAACGTGGTGTGCTCGGCCGGTCTGTGGACCCGCTACCGCCGGCTCGCCCAGGGGGCGACAGCGCTGCTCATCCGCGGGCGGGTACAGAACGCCGAAGGCGCGGTGAGCATCTACGCCGAACACCTCCGCCACCTGGATATGCGTATCGGTTCCCGCTCCCGCGACTTCCGCTAGCTGTGTTTATCGGTGCCGACTCCGCCGGCGCGGGGTTTCGGCCCCTCTTGGTCCCTGCTTTCCGTCTCGGCACTCGCGGCTGCGCCGCATCGCACCGAGTACGGAAAGCAGGGACGGGCCGAAACCTTTCACGGCCTCGCTGAACTCGGCGCCGCCGTTGGTTGCGTCCGATCTGTGGGGGTGGCCGAAATCTGACGCATCTTGTTGAGCTCGGCGCCACCGTTGGTTGCGTCCGGCCCGTGGGGGTGGCCGAAACCTGACGCATCTTGCTGAGCTCGGCGTCGCGGCCGGCTACGTCGCGTACGACGCGGAGCGCCGGTTCGTGAAGCCGATCCGGCGATGGTGCTGTCGGGATGGATGCTAGCGGTGCCGGTCCGGGGTCGCGGGGCCGGCGTTCGGGTACCTGATCCCCGAACACCCATTACGCTGCCAGCATGCGAAAGCTCGGGGTGTTGTTCGTGGTCCTGTGTGGTTCGGTGCTGCTCGCCGGATGCGGTGGCGGTTCCGGGTCCACCACGGACGCGCCGGCATCGATGGAAGGTGGCGCGCCCGCCGCGACCCCGGGGTTCCGGGTCCAGCAGGCACCGGCCCGGGAACAGGCACCCGTACCGGACAACGGGCCGCAGGTCACCGACCGTAAGGAAGTGGTCACCGGGACGGTGGATCTCACCGCCGACGACCCGATCGCCGCCGCGCAGACCTTGACCGACCGCGTGATCCGGCTGGACGGGCGGATCGATCAGCGCACCGAGAACCCCGGCACCGGGGACGACGATCCGCACGCGAATCTGGTCATCCGGATCCCGGCCGGCGAAACCGACGCGTTCATCGACGGTCTCGGGGAGATCGGCGAGGTCACCGAGATCAGCACCAACCGTGACGACGTCACCCTGCAATGGCAGGACCTCGATGCCCGGATCACGGCCCTGCGCGCCTCGGTCGACCGGCTCCGCGATCTGATGGCCCGCGCCGCCAATACCGCCGACCTCATCGCCGCCGAAGAAGCCCTCGCCGACCGGCAGGCCGAACTCGACAGTCTCACCGGCCAGCGCCGCTACCTCGACGACCAGATCACCCTCTCCACGCTGACCATCGATATCGGCACCACTGCCGAGAAGAAGGGCGATACCGGACCCGCCAACTTCTGGGACGGTGTGGTCGACGGATGGCATTCGCTGATCGACTGGTTGAAGGACGCCGTGGTGTTCGCCGGGCAGGCACTGCCGTGGCTGGGCTTCCTTGCCGTACTCGGTGCGATCCTCGCGGCGGTGGTCCGGCTCTTCCGGGGGCGGCGTCATCGGTCCCGCACCACCACAGCGGTTACGCCCCCGGTGGGATCCGTCGGCTCCGCAACCCCGGAGGCCGCCGCCGTTTCGGCCGAAGAGTCCGGTGCTGCCGGTAAGCCCGGGGCGGCGGACAAGTCCGCTCATCCGACGGACAAGTCCGGCGGACCCGCGGACGAGTCCGGTGGATCGGCCGGAGAATAGGGCGGCATGGCGACCACGGTGCGCGCAATGATCAAGCCGAACAGCCGCAAAGGCCCGCTGGTGGAAGAACTACCCGACGGCACCTTGCAACTGTGGGTGCGGGCACCGGCCGTCGAGGGCAAAGCGAACAAGGCCGCAGCCGAACTGCTCGCCGGTTATTTCGGGGTCCCCAAAAGCGCGGTACGACTCACCGCGGGAGCGACGGCCCGGCACAAGAGGTTCGAGATCGGCTGATCCGGGAAGCCGGAGTCACTCGTCCACATCACCCGGTTGCAGATTTCCGTCGTATGGCTCCTCCGGGCATTCCACGGCCTCGGCCACCAGCTGTGGTAGCACCCCACCCGGTTTCGCGTAGTTCTGATTCGGCGAATCCGGCGCATAGGTGACCTCGACGAGCAGCCTCACGCGATCCTGGATCGGATCCGGAGATACGGCCGGGATCAGACCGCGCCCGGGAACCCGTGCTGGCGCCACGCCTCGTACACCGCCACCGCTGCCGCGTTGGCGAGGTTCATCGACCGGCGGCCCGGCAGCATCGGGATGCGCACCTCTCCGGTGAGGTGCTCGTCGGCGAGTACTTCGGCCGGCAGCCCCGACGGTTCGGCGCCGAAGAGCAGCACGTCACCCGGGCGGTAGGCGATATCGGTGTGCGGAGTACCCGCTCTCGTCGTGAACGCGTACACCCGCTCGGGCATCAGCCGCGACCATGCGGTGGCCAGGTCCGGATGGACGGTTACCGAGGCCAGGTCGTGATAGTCCAGTCCGGCTCGCCGCAGCTTGGCCTCCGACAGGTCGAAGCCGAGCGGCTCGATCAGATGTAACTCGCTGCCCGATCCGGCGGCCAGCCGGATCGCATTACCTGTATTGCCCGGTATCCGCGGTTCGTGGAACATCAATCGGAACACAGCCGACCAGTCAACCAGGTGGTGGTGGCCAGGAACGGCCCAGCCCGTGCCGGAACGATTATCGGGTGACGTACCGCTCCTCGGCGGGCCATCGGCCTGGACGGTCCAGACGGAGACCGCTGCGCCGAATCGGTCCGGGCGGCGCCGCGCTACCGGTGAAGTGACAGCGGTGGACCGTGCCGTCGCCGTCGACGGATAGCACCGAATCCCGGCCCAGGGAAGGTGCGGGTCGCGGCTGAACGGGAAGAACGGGGCGATCGCGGTCCACTCGGCGTCGGTGTCCCCCTCGGCGGCGTTGATCCAGTGGTAGAAGCGGCCGGGCAGAACGGCACGGAGCCGTCGGGCCGATCACGCCGTCGATCCGCCACTCGGGTATCGCGGGTCCGGGACCGCGCGGATCCCACCTCGCGCGGCGCGGGCCTCGGATCCGTCGAAGCTCTGGACACCGAGGCTGATCCGCGTTGCGCCCCGCGCCGTGAGTACGGCCAGGCTGACGCGGCGGCAGGGGAGGCCTCCGCGGAGAAGCCGATACCGCGCAGGTCGGCGCCCATGGTGTGTTCGGCGATATCGCACAATCGGGTGAGTTCGCAGGCCTGAACGGCCCATCTGGAACAATTGCCACCGTGACCGACGCCGAGACTGTGACCGAGGGCGATCCCGGCACCGGTAGCCGCCTGGCCGTGTTCCTGCGCTGCCATCTGCCGATGGTGGTGGTGGTCGCGGTGATCGCGGTCGCCGTGGTGTTCGTCGCCCAGGACAGGTGGCGACGCGGCGCCATCTTCTTCGGGGGCGCCACGTTGATCGCCGCCGCATTCCGGTTGTGCCTGCCCACGGTCCGGGTGGGGTTGCTGGCAGTACGCAGCAAACCGTTCGATGTGGGCGCGCTGACCCTGCTGGGCAGTGTGATCGTGTTCCTCGCCGCCACCATCAATACGCTCGGCGTGAGCTGAAACATTCCTGCGCCCGGGGTGTTTCCGGGTGCCGGAGGCGATTACGCGTCAGCGGTGGGTGCGGGCCAGACCCATCGTCTGGACCAGCAGCTTGCCGATGGCCTCGGCCTCGGTGAGGAAGGCATCGTGACCGTCGCGCGACGAGATGACCTCGAAATGCCGGCAGCCCGCCAGGCCCTCGGCCAGTTCCCGCTGGGTGTGCAGCGGGTACAGCCGGTCGGAGTCGATCCCGCCCACGATGCACGGCACCTCGGCGCGTGCCATCGCCGCCTCGATCCCGCCGCGGCCGCGGCCGATATCGTGCCGGTTCATCGCCTCGCTGAGCAGCACATAGGTGGCCGGATCGAACCGCTTGCACAATTTCTCGGCCTGGTACTCGAGATAGCTCTGCACCGCGTACCGGCCGCCGTCCCAGGGGTCTTCACCGGCCTGCGGACTGTTGGCGAACCGGCTGTCCAGCTCGACCTCCGTGCGGTAGGTGAGATGCGCGATCCGCCGGGCGATGCCCATCCCGGCCATCGGCGCCCGGCCGGTGCCGTGGTAGTTACCGCCCTGCCAGTCGGGGTCGCCGGTGATGGCGGCGATCTGGGTGGTCTGCGTGCCGATCTGGTCCGCTGTCGCGCGGGCGCCGACGGCGAGGACCAGCGCCGCGGCCAGGCGCTCCGGGGCGCACAGCATCCACTCGAGGACCCGCATACCGCCCATCGAACCGCCGATCGCCGCCGCCAGGCGGTCGATACCGAGCACGTCGAACAGTCGCAACTCGGCACTCACCTGGTCGCGGATGGAGATCTCCGGGAAGCGTGCACCCCACGGCGTGCCGTCGGGGGCCGGGGACCCTGGCCCGGTGCTGCCCTGACAACCACCGAGCACATTGGTGGCGACCACACACCATTCGTCGGTGTCGATCGGCGCGCCCGGCCCGACCATCCCGTTCCACCATCCGGGTTGCGGATGGTCGGCATCGGGTTCGCCCACCACATGGGAATCGCCGGTCAGGGCGTGCTCGATCAACACCACGTTGTCCATGGCCGGGGACAGTTCGCCCCAGCGCTGGACGACCAGTTCGACCGCCGGCAGCCGGGCCCCGTTCTCCAGGGTGAGTTCGCCGATCTCGATCACGCCGACAGTGCCGTCGGACGGTGGTAGCTGCGCCACGGGTACGGCCGCGGTCCGGTCGGTGCTCACCTTCACGCGATGGCTTCCGCCCGCTGGGCCGCGACCGGCGGCAATAGCCGAATTATATGAGTCGCGGTCGTGAAGTGGGCGGGGATACTGCCAGCGGTCATATCGTGCTCCAGAGAATAGGGGGTTGCTCGCCGCGTTACGGAGTGCCAGGGCCGAGGCGACCAGCACCGGCACATAACGGCGACCTCCTGACATGCGCTTGCTCCCGGCTTTCGGAAGCCCGGTCATCACCCGGAGCACCCCACCGCAGCTGGAGGGTTGCCGGCCAGCGAGCCGGGGCTTGACGCTGGCACTCATGACCTGTTCCACATGGTAGCTGTGGGCTGTGGTGGATCGAAATCGGCATGGGCCGCCACCAGGTAATCTTGTGGCGCGACTCACTTTGTGAGATCTCACGACCGGGGCTGGCTGCACCGTGCGACCACCACAAGCAGTACGCTCGTCTTGGTTACATCAGACGTCTCGTGGACAACGCGGGATGTATACGTTGTCTGTTGAACAGCTGGGGTCCGCTCACAAGCGTGTTCGCCTGGTTGTGCAATGAGGGCACCATCTTAGGAGGACACGAAGATCCATGTCCAAGATCAAGGTTGAAGGCACCGTCGTAGAACTCGACGGCGACGAGATGACCCGGATCATCTGGCAGTTCATCAAGGACAAGCTGATCCACCCGTACCTCGACCTGAACCTCGAGTACTACGACCTCGGCATCGAGTACCGCGACAAGACCGACGACCAGGTCACCGTCGACGCCGCGAACGCGATCAAAGAGCACGGCGTGGGCGTCAAATGCGCGACGATCACCCCTGACGAGGCCCGGGTCGAGGAATTCGGTCTGAAGAAGATGTGGCGGTCGCCCAACGGCACCATCCGCAACATCCTCGGCGGCACAATTTTCCGCGCGCCCATCATCATCTCCAATGTTCCGCGTCTGGTCCCCGGCTGGACCAAGCCGATCATCATCGGCCGCCACGCTTTCGGTGACCAGTACCGTGCCACCGACTTCAAGGCCTTCCAGGCCGGTACCGTCACCCTGACCTTCACCCCGGAGGACGGCAGTGAGCCGATCGTCCACGAGGTCGTGAAGATGCCGGAGGACGGCGGCGTCATCATGGGTATGTACAACTTCAAGAAGTCCATCGAAGACTTTGCGCGGGCTTCGTTCAACTACGGGCTGCAGCAGAACTACCCGGTCTACATGTCGACCAAGAACACCATCCTGAAGGCCTACGACGGCATGTTCAAGGACACCTTCCAGGAAGTGTTCGATGCCGAGTTCAAGACCCAGTTCGATGCGGCCGGCCTCACCTACGAGCACCGGCTGATCGACGATATGGTCGCCTCCTCCATGAAATGGGAGGGCGGCTACGTCTGGGCCTGCAAGAACTACGACGGCGACGTGCAGTCCGATACCGTCGCGCAGGGCTTCGGTTCGCTGGGCCTGATGACCTCGGTGCTGCTCACCCCGGACGGCCAGACCTGTGAGGCGGAGGCCGCGCACGGCACCGTCACCCGGCACTACCGTCAGCACCAGCAGGGGAAGCCGACCTCGACCAACCCGATCGCATCGATCTTCGCCTGGACCCGTGGCCTCGAACATCGCGGCAAGCTGGACAACACCCCCGAGGTGATCGGTTTCGCGCAGACCCTTGAGGATGTGGTCATCAAGACCGTCGAGGGCGGCCAGATGACGAAGGACCTCGCGTTGCTCGTCGGTGGCGACCAGGGCTACCTCACCACCGAGGAATTCCTCGCCGCGCTCGACGCCAACCTGGCGCGCGCGCTGCGCTGACGAATCCGCGGCCCCACGGACCCGGCGTGCGACAGCCCCGGATCGTGGCGGCCGTAGCGCTCCCCGGGGCGCCGAGAACAGGGCTGTGTTCTCGGCGCCCTTTGTCATGAATGCGGTGGTACACGACCCGGCTTCGCGGTCCGCCGGTGGGAGGCGTCGTTCAGTAGCCCTTCGCGGGCCTGTTCGGATCGGTCTGCTGGACCGCGGACTGCAGGTTGCTGCCGTCGGGTTCGACATCGTATTGGTGCATGACGTAATTCATGCTGGCCGCGACATTCGCGACCGGGTCGTGGATATCGTCGGATGTCCCCCGCACGTGGTAGGCCTTGAAGGTGCCCGGTATCGTCTGGGTGAGCCCCCGGGAGTTCTGCCCCGCCGCGGCATTGCTGTCCCAGTTGTTGACGGCATTGGGATTTCCGGCGGACTCGCGTGCGATCAACACCTGGTACCCGCGCGTCCAGTTCTCCCGGGCCTCGGGGTCCTGGATGCCCAAGGCGTCCAGTGCGCCGGAAATCGCCGCGGCGGTGGTCGTATTGCCCGTGTAGGCGGAGTAGTCGGATTCTGCTGAAGACGACAAATACTTCGGCCTGTCGTCTTCGTCGTCTTCTCCTTCGCTTCTGTCGTCGCCCGGTGTCATATCGCCCGGTATCATGGGGAGCATCGGTGGGATGCTTTCCATGCTCCCGGCGCTGCCGGTGTTGCCGAGTTGGGTGGTTCCGTTCCGGTCCAGATCAGAGGTGCCACCACCATCGATGTGATAGCTCTCCTCGCCGATCCACGACACGGCGGCCTCGGTTTCGCCGAAGACATCGTCGACCGCATCGAGGACGTTTTCGAGGAGCCTCGTCTCGGTATGCGCCGGTAACCTTCCGTACCGGTCCACCGGGTAGGGGCCGCCCAGGCATATCTGCAGCGCCTGTACATGGAACTTTATGGCGGCGAGTTTTGTGCTGGAGGCGTCGTAGGTCCTGTCGGCGGAAGTCATCACCTGCTTGTGCTGATGCTCCAGCGCGCGCCTGACCGCATCGACATCGGCAATTTTCGTGCTGTAGTTCTCGATCATGGTCGAACGGTCGGCGGGCCGGACCAGGTGCCGGGTGTGGAACATGTCCAGCATGCTCGGCGCCTCGGCCGGCGCCCCGGTCGCCATCAGATCGGCACAGTTCTGGATGGCTTGTTCGGCGGCGTCGAGAACGCCGGTCAATCCACCACTGGCTCCGGGCGGCGGGTCGAGTTCGACCCGCCAGTATCCTGCGGGTCTCATCGAAATCCGGCACCTTGCACGCCATCCATTATCGCCGCGCAGCGCTCCTTCTTCCCAGAAGTGGGGAGCCATCCTTTCGGATGTCGCGCCCTGACCACCGGTTGCGCGAAACCGCCGGAACTATGGCGCCGGCGGGTCGAAACTGGCACGCTGTCAACAAGCGGCGGTGCCTGTGGCCCGCGGTTTACGCTGTAGCACGGTGATACCGGAGGGTGACGATGTTCGAATGGTCCGATACCGATCTGATGGTCCGCGACGCGGTCCGGACTTTCATCGATAAGGAAGTGCGCCCCCATCTCGACGCACTGGACAGCGGCGAAATGCTGCCTTACCCGGTATTGCGCAAGCTGTACGCGGACTTCGGTATCGGCGCGATGGCCGAGGAAGCACTGAACAAGCAACTGACGGCCAAACGCGCGGCGGCCGAGGGTGCCGAAAAACCGGCCGCGGGGGACAAGGACCCCTCCGGCGGCGGATTCGATCAGCAGACCATGATGGCCGTGCTGACCAGCGAACTCTCCGGTGTCTGTATGGGGCTGTGCAGTTCCCTCGGCGTGAGCACCGGACTCGGCGGCGCGACGATCCTGTCCCGCGGCACACTCGCCCAGCAGGAGCGCTGGGTGCCCGATATCGTCAGCCTCCGCAAGATCGCCTGCTGGGCGATCACCGAACCGGATTCCGGATCCGACGCCTTCGGCGGTATGAAGACCTACGTCCGGCGCGACGGCGAGGACTACATCCTCAACGGTCAGAAGACCTTCATCACCAACGGCCCCTTCGCCGACACCCTCGTCGTGTACGCGAAACTCGACGAGGGCGACGGTACGCCCGCCCGCGACCGCAAGGTGCTCACCTTCGTGCTCGACAAGGGTATGGAAGGACTCACCCAGGGCAAACCGTTCAAGAAGATGGGCCTGCACGCCTCGCCGACCGGCGAACTGTTCTTCGACAACGTCCGCCTCGGCCGCGACCGGCTGCTCGGCGAAACCGAGAAACACCGCGGCGGTGACGGCCGGGAAAGCGCCAAATCCAGTTTCGTGGCCGAACGTGTCGGCATCGGTTTCATGGCGCTGGGCGTGATCAACGAATGCCTGCGGCTGTGCACCGATTACGCCCGCAACCGCAAACTGTGGGGTCAGGAGATCGGCCGGTTCCAGCTCATCCAGCTCAAACTGGCGAAGATGGAGGTCGCGCGGATCAATGTGCAGAACATGGTCTTCAACATCATCGAGCGCGGGAAAGCCGGTAAACCGCTGAGCCTCTCGGAAGCTTCCGCCGTGAAGCTGTACTCCTCGGAAGCGGCGACCGAGGTCGCGATGGAAGCCGTACAGCTCTTCGGCGGCAACGGCTATATGTCGGAGTACCGGGTCGAACAGCTTGCCCGCGACGCGAAATCGCTGATGATCTACGCGGGCAGCAACGAAATCCAGGTCACCCATGTGGCGAAGGGTATCCTCGCACTCTGATCCAGGTCGGTAGGAGCACTGCCGTGCCCGGCTACACGGGCGCGGCAGGGTTCGGCAGCGGAACGCCCTGCGCCGAGTACGTCCGGCGGTGGTGTGGGAGTCCGATCGGAACCCAACGCGACCAGCGGATGTGCCGAGTCCAGCGAGGCCCTGAGAGGCCGAAACCCGCGGCGCCGCAGGCGCCGCGAAATTACACAGCCCGTAGATGGTCGCGGCTGGCGTAGATGTGTTCGGCGACGAGGTTGGCGATTCGTTCGGGATCCTCCAGCATGGGCACATGCCCGGCCCTGTTCAGCATGATCCGATCGGCCGACCCGGGCAGCTCACGCAGGAACCTTCGGCCGTGTGCGTAGGCCGGCAGGACCCGGTCGGAGTCGGCCAGGATCACCCGAACCGGCGTGGTCAGATCGGACATATTCGCCAGGGACGGCCCCCGCAAGGTGTCGGCGGTCAATGCGGGCAGTGCGGGGCAGTGCAGAGCGGCAAGAACGACGGCCGAGATATCCGCGCGGGATACCGCATGGGGGTTCTTGGTGAGCAGGCGGGCCATCACCCAGCGCACGAGCCGGTTCTCGACCGGGTAGCCACCCAGCTGCCGGAGAATTTCGGTGATCGGAATCATCGGCGCGATCTTGGCAGCGGCGCGGATCTGGGTTATCGAGGGAGTTTTCCAGCCACCGGCCGGTGCGATCGCGGTGAGTGTGCGGGCCCGGCCGCGGCGGGCCAGTTCGAACCCGACCCAGCCGCCCAGCGAATTACCGACGATATGGCAGGTTCGCCAGCCCATATCGTCCAGTTGTGCCTCGACTCGGTCGGCCAGGGTGGTGGCGGAGTAGCGGCCGTCCGGGAACCCGGGCCCACCCCAGTGCCCGCCGAGTGCAGGCGCGAAGACCTCACACCGGGCAGCCAGCAGGGTGGCGGTCTGTTCCCAGCAATGCGGTGAGAGCAGGACGCCGTGCAGGAGGAGCAACGGTTCACCGGAGCCCAGATGCAGGGCGGTGACCGGCTCGGGTGCTGGAGTTGCGGAGGTGCCTGACATCGATATCGTCACCCCTTCCTGGCAAGTAGCGGTGACTTGTCATTGTACGGCCGGCGATGGCCGTGCCTTCCGCGCTGTTGCGTCTCGGACGGGAGCGGATAAGGCCCGGCCGTGCGGTCCGAGCTCGATGCGTCGGCCCTCCGGCAGACAAGGCGGTGGTGAGAATGTTCCGACGATCCGCGTCAGACCACGACGCTGGTGTCGGTACTCGGCTGGCTCGCCGTATCGCCCTTGGCGGCCTTCCATTTATTGAGGAGATCGTCTGCGTACGACTCTCGATCGGCGGTCGTATGTCCGGAACTGATCTCGTAATCCTCGTCGAAGGCTCTCGCGACAGCAGCCGCACTGCTGTTGTCGTTGTTGACGACCCTCGCGGCATCGTTATAGCTGCCGCCGTTCATTTCCCGAACCATGTAGTCGATATGTGTTCGCCAGTCGCCGAGGTCTTCACCCTGTTGACCGGCGAAATCCAGGAGCCCCTGGTGTCGACCGAAACGCCATTGGAACAGGCCGTGGGCCGTACCACTGTCCCCCGTGGCCTCGACGTCGAAACCCGATTCGAATTTCGCGTTGGCGACAATTCCCGCTGCCTGTGCCGGGGTGAAGCCATGCTCATTTATCAGGTACTCCATCATCGCAAACGCGGTGGGCTCGTCCTCGGTGGAGACGATAGCGGTACCCGGCGAATACGAGGCGGGGGTCGCTACGGCATCGCCCGGCCCGCCGGTGGGGTACGACCCCGGTGGAGTGTCGTTGTAGGGGCTTTGGTTGTAGGTTCTCTCGTCGCCGACGATGCTGAGTGCTTCCTCTGCCGCCTTATCCGAAACGCCGCTCACTTCCGCATATGTTTCGTCCAGCGCTTCCCAGATTCCGTCGAACACTGTTTGGATTGTGTGATCCGGCAGGTGCTTCGAGGTTGTGCCATCGTCGTGCTCTTCGGTTACTACCGCATCGTGGGCGGCATCGATCTTGCCGTTGAGCCGGTCGACCGACTTGTCCATGGCATCGTGGGCATTCTTGATTGCGTCGCCGACACCTCCGGTTGTTACGGAGACACCATCATCCTGGGCCTCGTAGTCCGTCTTGACCTTCTCGACGTTTTCCTCGTGGCTGTCGTAGTTGTCGAGCATCGTCGCCTGTTGGTCCGGGTTGGCGACGCCTTTGGCCTGGAAGACCTTCTGCGGATCAGGAGCCTTGGACGGATTGCCGGATCCCAGGAGATGGTAGTAGTCCTGGATGATGCCCTCGGCAGCAGTGCGCAGATCCTTCAGTCCCTCCGGGGCGCAACCCGGAAGTTCATTCAGGTCGCCCTTCTTTTCGGTGTCAGAAGGGCTCATCTGTGCTCCTTTCTCGGCTGGGAGGAAACAGTCGACACAGGTCGATTATCGGATGTCCCCGGATGTGGGAACCGGCTGTTGGTTCGTGGGCGCGGGTGGGCGGCGACGACACGTCCTTATAGGGTCGACCCGTGCCATACATCGTATCCACCGTCAATGTCAACGGTGTTCGTGCCGCTGCGGGCAAGGGTTTGCTGCCCTGGCTGGCCAGGACCGAGGCCGATATCGTCTGCCTGCAGGAGACCCGAGCCGACGACGCCCAGATCGCCGCCGCGCTGGCTCCCGCGCTGGCCGAGGGCTGGGTGCTGGCGCACGCGGAACCCGGAGTCAAGGGCAGAGCGGGGGTGGGTGTGCTGTCGCGGCGGCCCGCGAAGTCTGTGCGGATCGGTGTCGAACCCGCCAGCGAGTTCGTCGGCGCGGGCCGTTATATCGAGGTGGAGTTCGACGAGGTCACGGTCGCGAGCGTGTATGTGCACACCGGCGAAGCGGATACGCCACGACAGGACGAGAAATACCGGTTCCTGGACGAACTGGCCACCCGGATGTCGACGCGCACAGGCGCGTTCGTCATCGCCGGTGACTGGAATATCGCGCATACCGAACGCGACCTGAAGAATTGGAAGGGCAACCTGAAGAAATCGGGTTTCCTGCCCGCCGAACGGGCCTGGGTCGACCGACAATTGGCTTCTGGGTACGTGGATGTGGTGCGGAAACTTCACCCGGAGGGTGATGGTCCGTTCAGTTGGTGGTCGTATCGTGGGCGCGCGTTCGACAACGACACGGGGTGGCGCATCGATTACCAGCTGGCGACGCCGGAGGCGGCCGAGCGGGCGAAACAGGCCGTGGTCGAACGTGCCGCGACCTACGCCGAGCGCTGGTCCGATCATGCGCCGGTGACCGTCCAGTATCGATGAAGGGGAGTTCTGTGCGTGCAAAAGTTGTGAAGATTCTGTCCGCGGTGGGTGCCGCGGTGGTGGCGATCGTCGTAGCCCTGCTCACCCAGATCGGCGACGAGACGACGTCGCACACCGCGGCCACACTGTCGTCCGGTGCCACGTCGACGGTGAGCGGCGAGCCCTCGTCGGGTAATGCCGCCGCCGACTCGCCGGTGGCTTCGCGAGTGGCTGGGGTGCCCGAACGCGCCTACGAAACTCTGGATGAGATCGATGCGGGCCGCTGGCCGGATTCGGCGAACGCACCCGGTACGAAAGGCGGAATCACCTTTCAGAACCGGGAGGGCCGGCTCCCGGCCACCGACGATTCCGGTACGCGGGTCAAGTACCAGGAATGGGATGTGAACCCGAAGAAGCCCGGGCAGTCCCGTGACGCCGAACGGATCGTCACCGGCAGCGACGGCTCGGCCTGGTACACCGGCGACCACTACGACACTTTCACAAGGATGCGCTGATGCCCGAACCTCTCGCGCTCGCGGATTTCCTGGACTTCTCCTACGACGCCGAACTTCGCGCCACCGCCGCCGGCATGACCGCTCTGGGGACAATGCAGGCGGACGCGGCCGAGTTCAGCGGTATCCGCTACCGCGCCCCGGAAGGCTTCCGGGTGCGCGAACTACGCGGCAGCCGGATGCGTACTGTGGCGGGGCTCTACGACGAATTCGCCGCGGCCTTGCAGTTCCCGTACTATTTCCGGCCGAACAAGGATTCGTTCGACGAATGTCTGCTGGATATCGACGACACTCTCGGTGAGGCCACGGGGTATGTACTCGCGATCCGCGACGCCGACCAGCTTCTCGCGCAGGCGCCGGAAGAGCGGGAATGGTTCGCCTCGGTGGTCGAGGAGTGCGCGGATTTCTGGCCGTCGCGCGATGTGGTCTTCCGGGTGATCCTGCAGGGCGGACCGCAAGAGCTGGGGGCAGTTCCGATTCATTTCTGAGCGGCCGTACCAGCGCGCTGTCTGTACTCGGCGGCGTGGGGCCGCAACGTTCACTCAGGTGTGATCGGCACAATATCGTGTGCCGTGCCGCATCTTGTGCCGCGCCGCGAGCCGACGAGCTTTCCCGGTCCGGTCAGGCCGGATCGTCGCGCTGGGCGAAATCTTCGCCGAGGAGGACGAAGACATCGGTGGTGTAGTCGATCAGGGTGTCGCGGCTGATTGCGAGATCGCCGCGAACCCAGCTCGTGAGGGTTTGGACGAGGCCGCCCACCAGATAGGTGGCGCGGAAATCGATCACCGGGTCCGGGGCGGGATCGGTGACGCCGTAGAACTCGATACCTTCGCTGGCCACCAGCCGGGCGAAGACGCGGATGGTTTCGGTGGTGCGGGCGCGTAGCTGCGGGGTGGCCATGGCGGCAACCATGGTGACCTCGGTTTTGCGCGGGTCGTCGGTGAGCAGGTGGATACCGGCGGTGATCGCGGCGTGGGCTCTGGCGCGGGAATCGCCGGTCGCGGAGTGCGCGGCGGTGACGATGGCCAGGACCAGCTCTTCGGCGATGCCGTCCACCAGGGCAGTGAGCACGTCGTCGCGGCTGCCGAAACTCTCGTAGTAGTAGCGCTCGTTCAAACCCGCCTGCGCGCACATACCCGACACGGTCAGCTTGTCCAGGCCCTGGGTGCCGATGATCTCCAGAGCTGCGTCCAGAAGCGCGGACCGTCGCTGGGCCCGCCGTTCCTCCGCGGACAAACCGCCGTAGGTGCGCTGCGCTGCCATCTCTAAATGATGGCGGGTGGACGGCTGGCGGGTGCGGGCGGGGGCAATTTGGCGGTAGGCCTTGCCAGAAATCCTGAACTGGTGGATGCTATTGCCAGATGCGCGAATGTGCGGTGCTCAGGGTTGAGCTGGACCGGGAGGCTGAGATGGCCATGGACACGGGGTACTTTGCCGACGATTCGATGATCCGGCGGGTTATGCGGAAGCGGGCCGTGGGCCTGACCTACGGGCTGCGGGCGCTGGTGATCGGGGCGGTCCACCCACTGCTCTATGTGGGGACGGCCGAATCCACGGAGCACCGGGATACGCCTTACACCCGGCTGGCGCTCACCGGGAAGCTGTTCGAGGCGGTGTTCTTCGGGAGCCGGGAAGAAGCCGATCGGGCGCTCGAGTTCACCGGGAAGAAGCACCGGAAGGTGGTGGGGCGGATACCGGAGGATGCGGGGGAACACCATCCGGCAGGGACGGCGTACTCCGCGTACGACCCGCACCTGAGCTTCATGACCATGGCGTTCACCTTCGAATCCGCGGAGGTCATGTACGACCTGCTGGTCAAACGGCTCACCGATGGCGAGCGCGAGGGTCTGTACCAGGACTATGTGCGATGGGGGGAACTGTTCGGGATGCCGCGCGAGGCCGCCCCGGCCGACTACCGGGCATTCCGCGAGTACTTCGACGGCTACCTCGCCTCCGACGAACTGTTCCTCACCGACGAGGCGCGTAAGGTCGGCAACTATCTGTGCGGGCATGTGGTGCCCTACCCGCAGCCGCTGCCGGCGCGGCAGGTGAGTTCGGCGTACTACCTGCTGGTGCAGGGCAGTCTGCCGGAGCGGATCCGGCAGATGTACGGGATCGAGTGGAAACGCAGCGACGAGCTCGCCTACCGGGGGCTGGCGCAGTCGGTGCGCAATGCGCACGGGGTGCCGTCGGTACTGGTGCCGCGGCGGGTGAAAACGGCGCTCAACGGGCCGAGCGCGCCGGTGTACCGGCTGATCACCAAACAGGAGCAGGAGCTGGCCAAGGCCGGAAAGCGCAGTATGCCCGGCGTCGATCCACGTAAGTGGGCGGAGCGAAATTCGGCTTGAACGACATGCGAAGATCGGGGCATGTCCAGTCCTGCCCAGACCCCGGCCGCCGGGGAACGTAAACAGCGGGTGCTCTCCGGTATCCAGCCGACCAGCGCCTCGTTCCATCTCGGGAACTACCTCGGTGCCCTGCAGTACTGGGTGACCTTGCAGGACGACTACGACGCGCTGTACTTCATCCCGGATATGCACGCCATCACGGTGTCGCAGGACCCGAAGGAACTCCGCAAACGCACCCGGATCGCGGCGGCGCAGCTGCTCGCCCTGGGGATCGACCCGGCCCGCTCCACGCTGTTCGTGCAGTCGCAGGTGCCCGAGCACGCGGAGCTGGCCTGGGTGCTGAGCTGTATCACCGGCTTCGGGGAGGCGAGCCGGATGACGCAGTTCAAGGACAAATCGGTGAAGCAGGGGGCGGACAACACCACCGTCGGGCTGTTCACCTACCCGGTCCTGATGGCCGCCGATATCCTGCTGTACCGCCCGCATCAGGTGCCGGTGGGCGAGGACCAGCGCCAGCATCTGGAGCTCACCCGCAATCTCGCGCAGCGGTTCAACACCCGGTTCAAGAAGACCTTCGTGGTCCCGGAACCCCATATCGTCAAGGGCACCGCCAAGATCTACGACCTGCAGGATCCCACCGCCAAGATGAGCAAATCGGCGAGTTCGGACGCCGGTCTGATCAATCTCCTGGACGACCCCAAGGTATCGGCGAAGAAGGTGCGTTCCGCGGTCACCGACACCGAACGCGAAATCCGCTACGACGTGGAGAACAAACCGGGCATCAGCAATCTGCTGGTGATCCTGTCGGCACTCACCGAAACGCCCGTCGTCACCCTGGAGAAAGACTATGCGGGCCGCGGTTACGGTGATCTGAAAGCGGATGTCGCCGACGCACTGGTCGGATTTGCCACCCCTTTGCGGGCGAAAGTGGAAGAGTACATGGCGGATCAGGGCGAACTCGATCGCATCCTCGGCATCGGCGCCGAGCGTGCGCGCGAGATCGCCGGTAACACTCTCGCGCAGGTCTACGACCGGGTCGGGTTCCTCGCCCGCTGATCGGTCGCCCGGCCCGTGCGTGTTGGCGGTGAGGGGCGCAGACAGTGCAGGTGATCGACAACGTCAAATCCGCGTTCAGCCGGATGGTCGGGCAGCGGCCCTGGCTCGACCATATGGTCCGGGCCTTCGGCAGGTACCAGGACCAGCGCGGTGACTACTACGCGGCGGGGATCACGTATTTCACCGTGCTGTCACTGTTTCCGCTGCTGATGATCGCGTTCGCCATCGCCGGTTTCGTACTCGCCGGAAACGACGAACTGCTGCGGGAACTGCAGGACAAGGTCGTCGAGAACATCCCCGGCGAAATGGGTGGCCAGCTCAACGATCTGATCGACCAGGCGGTCGGTTCGCGCGGTGCGGTGGGTGTGCTCGGCCTGCTCACCGGGCTCTACTCGGGTCTGGGCTGGATGGCGAATCTGCGCAAGGCCCTGACCGAGCAGTGGGAACAGAAATCGAACGAGCAGAACTGGTTCCACACCAAACTGTCCGATCTGCTGGCCCTGCTGGGACTGTTCCTGGCGCTGGCTCTTTCCCTCGGACTGTCGATTCTGGCGTCGAGCCGGCTCGGCGTGCAACTGCTGGAACTGGTGGGGCTCGAGGAGATGCCTGGGTCGCGGTGGCTGTTGTGGCTGCTGTCGACGCTGCTCGCACTGGTCGCCTCCTGGGCGTTGTTCACCTGGATCATCGCTCGGCTGCCGCGGGAACCGGTCACCGTGCGCAGCGCCGCGAAGGCCGCGGTCCTGGCGGCGCTCGGGTTCGAGGTGTTCAAGAATATCGCCGGGATCTACATGCGGTCGGTGCTGAGCAGTCCGGCGGGCGCGGCATTCGGTTCGGTGATCGGCATCATGGTGTTCAGCTATGTGGTGTACCGGATCATCCTGTTCGCCACCGCATGGGCGGCGACCGCGCGGGAGAACGAGCAATTGATCTCGGTTCCCGTTCCCGACCCCGCGGTGATCCGGCCACGGGTGCAGACGGCCGGGCGGCCGGGGATGGGCGGGGCGGCGGCACTGTTCGGTGCGGGTGCGCTCACCACACTGGGGGTCGCCAGGCTGCGCCGGGGCCGGGCGCGGAAGTCGGCCGAGTAGCGGCGGATTGCCGGGTTGCTGCTGCGATCACAGGATTTCACGGCCGGACGGCGGACAGGCCGAGCGGTTTTCGTGTTGCCGCCCGGCCCGGCCCGGATGTCAGCGCTGCCTGGTCCGGACGTGCCAGGTGCCGACCAGCAGGATCGGGACCAGGATCAGACCGGCGACCATGAGCAGCATCCACAGTTCGTCGTATTCCTCGTCCGCCGCGGGTTGCGCGGAGTACGCGACATCACCGTTTTCGGGCGGGACAGCCAACCCCGGAGCGCCGGAAACGGTTTCGGCCTCGTCGCCGGGGATATCGCCGACCTTCGCGGCGGGGTCCAGCGCGAACCCGAAGTCGAGCAGCCGCGCGGCCTGCTCCCACGGGCGGATCGGCAGCACATCGGCCTGCAGGAGGGTGACGACCAGACGGCGTCCGTCACGTTCGGCCGCCGCGACGAAGGTCTGCCGGGCGTCATCGGTGAAACCGGTCTTACCGCCGAGCGCCCCGGGATAGTTGTAGAGCAGCCCGTTGTCGTTCGCGATCGGGAACCCCGGGTGGTCCTGGTCGCCGGGAATCGCCGGATTCGGTGGATAACCGGGGAAATCGAGTTGCTCGGTACCGATCATCTGCGCGAACAACGGTATCGACATGGCTTCGCGGAACAGCAGCGACAGATCGTAGGCCGAGGTACTCATCCCCGGCCCGTCCAGTCCGGACGGGGTGGCGGCACGAGTGTCGTAGGCATGCAGGGCTTTCGCCAGATCGTTCATCTTCGCGACCGCGGCCTCGTCGCCGCCGAGCTGGGTGGCGATCGCATGGGCGGCATCGTTGCCCGACGCCATCACCAGGCCGTGCAGCAGTTGGCGGTTGGTATACCGGCCCCCCGGGCCGATCCCGACGCGCGTGCCTTCCACATCGGCATCGGCCTGGGTGCCGACGACGACCCGGTCCAGGTCGAGCGTGCGCAGGGCGACGGTGGCCAACAGCACCTTGATGGTGCTGGCCGGGCGGTACCGGCCGTGCGGATCCTTGGCGGCCAGCACCGCCCCGGTATCCAGATCGGAGACCATCCACGCGGTTGCGGAGATATCCGCCGGCACCGCCGGCGCACCCGCGGGCAGGACGACCCCGCATTCGCCGAGGCGTTTACCGCCGACAGGTGGGTCGGGGATCGGCAGGGCAGTGGGCGGGGCCTCCCCGGGCGCGGGAACCTCGGAAGAGTCGATCGCCGGCGGCGGCTGCGTCTTCTGCGGGCAACTGTCGGTGACCGGAGTCGCGAACGGGGTGGTGGTGGGCGGTGGCGGCTGCGCTGCCGCGGGACCGCCCACGATCAACGGTCCGGCCGCGAGCACCGCGGCGGTGAGCACCGAGCCGAAACGGCGGGCGGTGCGCTGGTGGAGCTCGGTGGTGTACATCGGGGAAGAGCCTAGAAGGTTTTCCGGGCAGCGAGACATCGGCAAAGGACTCGCCCTGCACCGAACGGCAACGTGCCTGGTCACGACACCAGGCGTGGCCCAGCACGCCAGGTTCGGCCCTTTCGGTAACCGATGTGCCGGCGGCGTCATCGAGTTCAGCGACGTGCGCCAGGTCCGGTCATCCCTGTGAGCCGGACGTAATCAACGGTGTCGCCGATTCAGCGAGGTACGCCGGGTTCGGGCACCCTCGAACGTAACCAACGGTGGCGCCGAGTTCAGCGAGGCCGCAGCGGCCCGCCGGTTCGCACCGGACGCCGACGTAACCAACGGCGCAGCCGAGTTCAGCGAGGCCCTGAAAGGTTTCGGTCTGTCCCTGCTTTCCGTGCTCGATGCGGTGCGGCGCAACCGCGAGGGTCGAGTGCGGACAGCAGGGACCTCAGGCGGCCGAAACCCGCGCCGCATAAGCACCTCAGCCCAGGAGGACCGCGTAGCCCGGTTTGATGATGTCGTCGATGATCCGCAGGCGCTCCGGGAACGGGATGAACGCCGATTTCATCGCGTTGATGGTGAAACGTTCCAGATCGCTCCAGCCGTAGCCGAAGGTCTGGTGCAGTTTCAGCATCTCCCGGCTCATACTGGTATCACTCATCAGCCGGTTGTCGGTGTTCACGGTGACACGGAACCGCAGCCGGGCCAGCAGATCGAACGGATGCTTGTCCAGTGAGGGCACCGCCCCGGTCTGCACGTTCGAAGAGGGGCACAGTTCGAGCGGTACCCGGGTATCGCGTACGTACTGGGCGAGCCGCCCCAGCCGGGCGTCGGCGATCCCGCCGGTTACCTCGATATCGTCGACGATCCGCACACCGTGCCCGAGCCGGTCGCAACCGCAGAAGGCCAGCGCTTCGTGGATGGACGGCAGGCCGAACGCCTCACCCGCGTGAATGGTGAAGTGGGCGTTGTTCACCCGCATGTATTCGAAGGCATCCAGATGCCGGGTGGGTGGATAGCCGGCCTCCGCGCCCGCGATATCGAAACCGCAGACGCCGCGGTCCCGGAACCGCACCGCAAGTTCCGCGATCTCCCGCGAGCGGGCGGCATGCCGCATGGCGGTCAGCAGGCAGCGCACCACGATGGGATGTCCGGCCGCCGCGGCCGCCGCCTCTCCGGCGGCGAATCCGGCCAGGACGTGTTCGACCACTTCGTCGAGGGTGAGGTCGTGTTCCAGATGCTGTTCCGGCGCGAACCGGACCTCCGCGTAGACCACACCGTCGTCCGCCAGATCCTCGGCGCATTCGCGGGCCACCCGGTGCAGGCCCTCGGGGGTCTGCATCACCGCGACGGTGTGGGTGAATGTCTCCAGATAGCGTTCGAGCGAACCACTGTCGGCGGCCTCCCGGAACCACCGGGCCAAACCCGCGGCGTCATCGGCGGGTAGCTCGTCGTAACCGCAGTCGAGGGCGAGTTCGAGAACCGTCGCGGGCCGCAGGCCGCCGTCGAGATGATCGTGCAGGAGCGCCTTCGGCGCCCGGCGCAAGGTGGCGAGGTCCAGCGGCATGGGTCCGGTCATGTATCGACGGTATCGCCGATTTCCGGGCCGGGCAGCCGTACGCTCCGAATGAACCCACCTCTTCGGCTGCCGCTCACTCCGAGTTCCCGAGGCGGTCGGGCGGCTGTTGTCTGTGGGCCACGGAACGATCATGTGGAGACCGCGAGATTCGGATATGCCGGGCGCCGCAGGATCAGGCTAGCCCGGGCCGACCCGGTCCAGGATCAGGGGAGCGCGGCCCTCGTGCTCCGGGGAATGCGGGCTGATCGAGATCGCCTCGGCCAATGCCTCGGCAGCAGCAGGTAGTGCGCCCGGAGTGTCGGTGTGCAGCGTGAGCAGCGGTGAGCCGGCCGTCACCCGGTCTCCGACGGCCGCATGCAGGTGGATACCCGCGGCGGCTTGGACCGGATCCCCCTGCCGGGCTCGTCCGGCGCCCAGCCGCCAGGCGGCGACTCCGACAGCGCGCGCGTCCAGGCGGGTCAGCGTGCCGGTTGCGGGTGCGGAGAGGGTTTCGGTGTGTTTCGCGACCGGTAGCGGTGCCTCCGGGTCGCCCCCTTGGGCGCGGATCATGGTGCGCCAGTGGTCCATTGCGCGGCCGTCGGCGAGTGCCTGCGCCGGATCGGTGTCCAGTCCGGCCAGCGTGACCATCTCACGGGCCAATGCCAGAGTCAGTTCGACCAGATCCGCCGGGCCGCCACCGGCCAGCACCTCCACCGCCTCGGCGACCTCGAGCGAATTGCCCGCGGTGCGGCCGATCGGTGTGTCCATGGCCGTCAGCAGGGCGACGGTGTGCACCCCGGCGTCGGCGCCCAGCTCGACCATGGTGGTGGCCAGTGTGTGCGCTTCGGACCGGGTCGGCATGAAGGCGCCCGCGCCGACCTTTACATCGAGTACGAGGGCGGCGGTGCCTTCGGCGATCTTCTTGCTCATGATCGAACTCGCGATCAGCGGGATCGATTCGACCGTGCCCGTGGTGTCGCGCAAGGCGTAGAGGCGTTTATCCGCCGGCGCGAGATCGGGGCCGGCGGCACAGACCACGGCGCCGGCGGCCGGGTCGGACAGGATTTCGCGCATCCGGTCCGGGCTGATATCGGCACACCAGCCCGGGATGGATTCCAGCTTGTCCAAGGTCCCGCCGGTGTAGCCCAGCCCGCGACCCGACAGTTGCGGAACCGCCGCACCGCACGCCGCCACCAGCGGGGCCAGCGGCAGTGTGACCTTGTCGCCGACGCCGCCGGTGGAATGCTTGTCGACGGTGGGCCGGGGCAGATCGGTGAAATCCAGCCGGCGGCCCGAGTCGATCATCGCGCGGGTCCACCTCCCGGTTTCGCGGCGGTTCATTCCACGCAGCACGATGGCCATCGCCAGCGCCGACATCTGCTCGTCGGCCATCGCACCACGGGTGAAAGCGTCGATGGCCCAGTCGATCTGTTCGTCGGACAGCTCGCCGCCGTCCCGCTTCGCCCGGATGATCGATATTGCGTCGTGTGCCGTCACGCTCTCAGTCTCGCAGCGCTGCGGGCAGAAGGCAGGCAACCGGCCGCGTCGGAGGCTATCCGGTGGTCGCGCCGTCCTCGACCGCGGGCGACCTGGGTGTGGTCTCGACGACCGTGGGCGTCGCCACACCGCCGGTGCAGTCCGGCGTCCCGCTGATCGATGGCCGCCACATCCGTCCCGGACGTGCGACAGCGGGTGCGAGACCGCCCTCGACATGGCCGACTGCGAAAGCCCGTACTCCCGCGGCGAGCGTGCCGCCGCCGCGCGCTTGCGGGCCGGGGGTGCCGCGTCGGCGTAACCGACTCCGGATCCATTTGTCCTCAGCTGATGTGGACGTGAGCGGGTGGGTTGCGCCGGAAGTTCGTGCGTATCGGGCAGGCCGTCGGCGCGGTTCTTCCGGACGGCAGCAGACGGCCCTCTCGGCCGGTGTCGGGCCCGGCGCGATATCGCCGAGCTCCAACGTCTCGACACCAGGTTGATGATGCGCGGCTCGTCGCCGGTGGCCAAGGCTCAAAGGTGGTTTCCGACGGTGACCCCGGTGCGCACGGCCGGTGTTCTCGGTGACCCCGGTGGCGATCTACTCCTGCAGAGCGCGCAGGGTTTCGAGGCGGTGCTGCACGGTGGGGCCGGTGGGCGCCACGATGATCTCGTCGGCGCCGGTCTCCTTCACCAGCGTGTCGAGGCGGTCCCGGACTTGTTCGCGGGTGCCGATGGCCTGATCCGCGTTGCGGTCGTCGACGAAGGCGTCCTCGGCGTCCGACCACGGGTAGGCCTCGGCCTCTTCCAGTGTCGGGATGCGCTGTGGCAGCTGACCGGTGCGCATCCGCAACTGCACCAGACTCTGCGGCAGGGTCCGGCGGCGGGCTTCGGCTTCGGTATCGGCGACCACCGTCGCCACCGCCAGCATCGACCGCGGCTCGCTCAGCACCTCCGAGGGACGGAATTCGCGCCGGTACAGCTCGAAAACCAGGGGGGTGGTCCGGCCGCCCGCGAAATGGTGGGCGAAGGCGAACGGCAGACCCATCATGGCGGCGAGCCGGGCACTGAAATCACTGGAACCCAGCAGCCACATCTCGGGCGGGTCGCCCTCGCCCGGAATGGCCCGGATCCGGTCGCCCTGACCGCCCCGTAGCGGCGGGATCGTGCCGAAATACGCCAGCAGCTCCACCACCTGCTTGGGGAAATCCTCCACGGCCTCGGCGGTGGCGCCGCGCCGGATGGTCGCCGAGATCAGCGGATCCGTTCCCGCGGCCCGGCCCAAGCCGAGATCGATACGGTCCCCGTACAGCGCGACCAGGGTCCCGAACTGTTCTGCCACGACCAGCGCCGCGTGATTGGGCAGCATCACCCCGCCGGATCCGACCCGGATCCGCTCGGTCGCCGCGGCCACGGCCGCAATCAGCACCGGCGGCGCCGAACTGGCGATCCCCGGCATACCGTGGTGCTCGGCCACCCAGAACCGGCGGAATCCCAGCCGCTCGGCCTCGCGGGCGACGGTCAGCGTATCGGCCAGCGCCTGCCGATGGGATCCATCGGCGGCAACGGCGGCCAGATCGAGCACGGAGAGGGGAACAGTCATACCGGGACCAACCTCCGGGGTCGCGTGGTGATTCCGGTCCCGCCGAATCGGTGGCGCAGCCGACGCGGTGGGCTCCGGTGTCGGGTGCGATGTACGACGGTGATTGCAGCTCGGGGTCGCTGACCCGGATCCGGGTGCCGGGCTCGAACCGCCGCTCGACGGCCGCGGGTGCGATGGATCAGGTGCGACCGGCCGCGAGGTCGTCCGGTCCGAAAGCATCGCGCAGTAGGTCCCCCAGTGGAAGCGGGCCCGCGGGATGGTCGATCAAGAGTTCTTTCCCGCCGAACTCGTACAGCACCTGCCGGCAGCGGCCGCACGGCAGCAGGATCTCTCCCCGTGGATCGCAGACGGATACCGCGATCAGGCGAGCCGGCGACCGGGTGCGCTGGTTGCCGACCAGAACACATTCCGCGCACAAGCCCAGCCCGTAGGACACGTTTTCCACGTTGCAGCCGATCGAGATCGTTTCCCCGTCCCAGCCGGCCGCTCCCACCGGGAACTCGGAGTAGGGCGCATAGGCCCGGCTCATCGCCGCGTACGCCTCCGCCCGCAGCCGTGCCCAGTCGATATCCATACGCGCTCCCGCAGATGTGTGTGGCCGAACCGGTCGGCTTCCATGTCTACCGTTGCCGCCCCCGCACAGGCCAGCCATTCCGGGCTCACCGGGGCCGACGAGCGTGCGACCGCGCAGCGGCTGCCGGATCGGCATTCAGACCGGGACGAACGCGCAGTACAGCTGGTCGAGGTTCTGCGAATGTGTAGCTCCGGTTCCGGAAGGTGGCGAGCGAGTGGGTTGCCGGCCCGCAGTGGTGACGCCTACGGGGTCGCGCCGACCCGGACGCCACCACCGGTGTCGCAGCGCTCGGCTCGGTCCACCACAGCCCCGGCGTCACCGACGGCGGCGCCGAGTTCAGCGAGATACGTCAGGTCCGGCCACCGCTATCGACCGGAGGTGACCATCGGCGGCGCCGAGTTCAGCGAGGCCCGGGGCCGAAACCCCGCGCCGACGGCGTCGGCGCAAACAACACTGAAACGCCGTGTTCGGTTCGGAGATATGTAGGGTGCCGGGCCGTCCGGCCCGGCCTCGTGGTCGCCAGGAAGGTGCCGAATGACGCTTCCGAAGTTCCTCATCGTCATGGTGTATTCGAAACTGTTGTTGTCCAGGCTCAATGCGTTCGACGAGGTCGAGGTGCAGCTGGAGTACCAGATCGTGCCCGACTACGACGCCGATCCCGCGGTGGGCAGGTACCCGGAGAGTGCGCCGGCCAGTCAGGCGCTACTCGGGCATGTGACCGGCGATATCGTCGATACGGAGTTCAACTACGAAGCTGTGCGGTTGCGGGTGGAGGCGATCGGCGAGGGCGACTGAGCCGTCGCGAGTGGTTCTGCTGCGGCGCCGGGCGGGTCTGTCGTTCCGCCCGGCGCGTGGGCCGGTGTCACGATTTCCGGAGATCTTTCGCCGGACGGCCGATTCTTCGGCTACTCTCGAGTAACTTGGCTCGTACCACTGAGACATTTTGCACATTGCCCCGGCGCACAATGGCGACCTCGGCATTGAGAGCATTCGTCGCCGGCGGAAATCGGGCTCCGTTCGCGTGGAATCGTGCCGATTCGGTAAAACCGTTGCCGGGCAATGAATTACCAGTTGAATACCGGCGCGCGAGATGTTCGGCAGGCCGGGGTGCGCGGGCGTGCGTGACCCGTCGCGTAACGCTGTGGCGGCTCGAGAAAGGCAACCCTAACCTGCCTGATATCGCTGCAACGCGCGGCACGCCGAATTAGTTCCGCCAATGTGAGGGGATTAGAGTCCAGAACAGATCGGTTACACGTTCGGCGGCGGCGAGCCCAGCGACCGCGGCCCCGGGATAGGGCCCTGTCACAACCCGGCTGGTGCGTCACCGAATTCCGGCTCCACCGCACCGGTGCCGGGATCTGTGACCGGGTCCATCAACGATGTTGGAGGCACCGAGACTCTATGGCCACGATAGAAGCTCCGGCTCAGCCGAAGCGTAAAACGCTGTACCGAGGCGACCCCGGTATGTGGTCCTGGGCCCTGCACCGGATCACCGGTGTCACGGTCTTCTTCTTCCTGTTCGTGCACGTCCTGGACACCGCGCTGGTCCGGGTCAGTCCCGAAATCTACGACGAGGCGATCGAGCTCTACAAGACACCGATCGTCGCGCTCATGGAAATGGGCCTGGTCTTCTGCGTGCTGTTCCACGCGCTCAACGGTGTGCGGATCATCCTGGTGGACTTCTGGTCGCAGGGGCCGCGCTACCAGAAGCAGATGCTCTGGGGCATCATCGGCCTGCTGGTGGTCCTGCTGGTGCCCACGATCGGTCGCATGTTCTACCTACTGTTGACGGAGCACTGAGCCATGACCGCACCTGTTCTCGGTAAGTCCTACGATCGTCCGGCGAGCCTGGATCTGCCGCGCTCGCCCCGGGCTCGCACCGGCGGCAACTTCGAGAAGTACGCGTGGCTGTTCATGCGTTTCTCCGGTGTCGCCCTGATCGTGCTGGTCCTCGGACATATGGCGATCATGTTGCTGCTCGACGGTGGCGTGAAACGGTTGAACTTCGCGTTCGTCGCCGGCCGCTGGGCGAGCCCGTTCTGGCAGATCTGGGATCTGGCCATGCTGTGGCTGGCGCAATTGCACGGCGCCAACGGACTGCGCACCGTGATCGCGGACTACTCGCGCAAGGATTCGACCCGCTTCTGGCTGAACACGCTGCTGGTGCTGTCGATGATCCTGATCATGGGCGTGGGCACCTACGTCATCTTCACCTTCGACCCCAACATCAGTTAGGAACGGCCCCCTCGCATGAGTGAGCGCAGCGAACGAATCGACGCCGCAGGTGAGAGCGGCGAACGAACCAGCGAAAAAGTTGTGTCTCGGCCTGTTCAGGAGCACCGCTACGACGTCGTGATCGTCGGCGCCGGTGGCGCGGGTATGCGGGCGGCCATCGAGGCCGGCCCCCGGGCGCGTACCGCGGTGCTGACCAAGCTGTACCCCACCCGTAGTCACACCGGCGCGGCTCAGGGCGGTATGTGCGCGGCCCTGGCCAATGTCGAAGAGGACAACTGGGAGTGGCACACCTTCGACACGGTCAAGGGTGGCGACTACCTGGTCGACCAGGACGCGGCGGAGATCATGGCCAAAGAGGCCATCGACGCGGTACTGGACCTGGAGAAGATGGGCCTGCCGTTCAACCGCACGCCCGAGGGCAAGATCGACCAGCGCCGGTTCGGCGGGCACACCCGTGACCACGGCAAGGCCCCGGTGCGGCGTGCCTGCTACGCGGCCGACCGCACCGGTCACATGATCCTGCAGACGCTGTATCAGAACTGCGTCAAGCACGACGTGGAGTTCTACAACGAGTTCTACGTGCTCGACCTGGTGATGACCGATACCGAGCGCGGTCCGGTCGCCACCGGTGTGGTCGCCTACGAGCTGGCCACCGGTGAACTGCACGTGTTCCACGCCAAGTCGATCGTCTTCGCCACCGGCGGTTCCGGCCGGATGTACAAGACCACCTCCAATGCGCATACGCTCACCGGCGACGGTATGGCGATCGTGTTCCGCAAGGGCCTGCCGCTCGAGGATATGGAATTCCACCAGTTCCATCCGACGGGCCTGGCCGGGCTCGGCATCCTCATCTCCGAGGCGGTTCGCGGTGAGGGCGGCATCCTGCGCAATGTCGACGGCGAGCGGTTCATGGAACGCTACGCGCCCACCATCAAGGATCTCGCGCCGCGCGATATCGTCGCCCGTTCCATGGTGCTCGAGGTGCTCGAGGGCCGCGGCGCAGGTCCGAACAAGGACTACGTCTACATCGACGTGACCCACCTCGGCGAGGACGTGCTCGAGGAGAAACTGCCCGATATCACCGAGTTCGCCCGTACCTACCTGGGTGTGGATCCGGTGAAGGAACTGGTGCCGGTCTTCCCGACCTGCCACTACGTGATGGGCGGTATCCCCACCCGCATCCAAGGTGAGGTACTGCGCAACAACACCGATATCGTCCCCGGCCTGTATGCCGCCGGTGAATGCGCCTGTGTCTCCGTGCACGGCGCCAACCGGCTCGGCACCAACTCGCTGCTCGATATCAACGTATTCGGCCGCCGCGCCGGAATCGCGGCCGCCGAATACGCGCAGCGCGCCGAATTCGTCGAGATGCCGGAGAATCCCGCGCAGATGGTGCAGGACTGGCTCTCGCTGATCCTGTCCGACCACGGCAACGAGCGGGTCGCCGATATCCGCACCGAATTGCAGCGGTCGATGGACAACAACGCCTCGGTGTTCCGCACCGAGGACACGCTCAAGCAGGCCCTCACCGATATTCACGCGCTCAAGGAGCGGTACGCCCGGATTACGGTGCAGGACAAGGGCAAACGCTACAACAGTGATCTGCTCGAGGCTCTGGAGCTGGGCTTCCTGCTGGAGCTGGCCGAAGTCACGGTGGTCGGCGCGCTCAACCGCAAGGAATCGCGTGGCGGTCACGCCCGCGAGGACTACCCGGACCGCGACGATGTGAACTTCATGCGGCACACGATGGCCTACAAGGAAGGCGCGGATCTCCTCTCGGATATCCGGCTGGACTTCAAGCCGGTGGTGCAGACCCGTTACGAGCCGATGGAGCGTAAGTACTGATGACCGCTGTAGCCGAAAAGCCCGCAGCCGCGAACCCGGCGCCGGTGCCCGAGGGGTCGACCATGATCACCGTCAAGGTGGCGCGGTTCAACCCGGAGGACGGGCAGGGCCAGCACTGGGAGTCGTTCCAGGTACCGGCGCTGCCGACGGACCGTTTCCTGAACGTCCTCATCTACATCAAGTCGTACCTGGACGGCACGCTCACCTTCCGGCGCTCCTGCGCTCACGGTGTGTGCGGGTCGGACGCGATGCGGATCAACGGCGTCAACCGGCTGGCCTGCAAGGTCCTGATGAAGGATATGCTGCCGAAGAACGGTAAGCCGGTCACGATCTCCGTCGAGCCGATCCGCGGCCTGCCGGTGGAGAAGGATCTGATCGTCGATATGGAACCGTTCTTCGACGCGTTCCGGGCGGTGAAGCCCTACCTGATGACCTCCGGTAACGAGCCCACCTTCGAGCGGATCCAGAGCCAGGCCGACCGTGCCCGGTTCGACGACACCACCAAATGCATCCTGTGTGCCTGCTGCACCACCTCGTGCCCGGTGTACTGGCACGATGGCAGCTATTTCGGCCCGGCCGCGATCGTGAACGCGCACCGTTTCATCTTCGACAGCCGCGACGAGGGCGCCCGGGAGCGTCTGGACATCCTCAACGAGGTCGACGGGGTGTGGCGTTGCCGCACCACCTTCAACTGCACCGATGCCTGCCCGCGCGGTATCGAGGTCACCAAGGCGATTCAGGAAGTCAAGCGCGCGCTGTTGTTCGCGCGCTGAGTCGTTGTCCTCGCATCCGCCCCCGTGTCCTGCACGGGGGCGGTTTTGTATTCCCGGCCGTTAGGATTTCGCCACACGAACTTGATAATTCGGGCACCCGAACTTACCATTTCGACTGGAAGGCGGTGGTTCGGCATGCGGGTATTTCTCCGGCTCACCGCTGTATTGGCGGTCTGCGCAACAGCGGTCGTGCTCACCGCCTGCCAGAACTTCCACCTACCCCGCGACGGGAAACCGGTCGTGGTCACCACCTTCACCGTGCTGGCCGATATCGCCACCAATATCGCGGGCGAACACCTCGAGGTGCAGTCGCTCACCAAACCCGGTTCGGAGATCCACGGCTACGAACCGACCCCCGGCGATATCAAACGCGCTGCCAAAGCCGATCTCATCCTCGACAACGGGATGAACCTGGAGGCCTGGTTCGGCCAGTTCGTCGCCGACCTCGACGCCGAGCACGTCACCGTGAGCGAGGGTGTGGCCTCGGTACCGATCACCTCCGACGCCTACGCGGGCAAACCCAACCCGCACGCCTGGATGTCCCCGCTCAACGTCCAGACCTATGCCGACAACATGGTGGACGCCTTCACCCGCCTCGCACCCGAACACGGCGCCGTGTTCCGCGCCAACGGTGACAGCTACAAACTCCGGTTACAGCAGGTGCACGACGAACTGGTCGCCGAACTCCGCGATCTTCCGCGCCGGCAGCGCGCCCTGGTGACCTGCGAAGGCGCGTTCTCGTACCTGGCTCGCGACGCGGGCCTGTCGGAGGCCTATATCTGGCCGGTCAATGCCGAACAGCAAGCCACACCGCAACAGATCACCCGGGTGATCGAATACGTCCGCGACAATCAGGTGCCCGCGGTGTTCTGCGAATCCACCGTCTCCGACGCGCCGATGCAGCGGGTCGTCGAGGCCACGGGCGCGCGGTTCGGCGGTGTCCTCTATGTGGACTCGCTGTCCGCAGCCGACGGTCCGGTGCCGACCTATCTGGACCTGATCCGCCACGATGCCGAAACCATCGCCGCCGCACTCACCGGGAGCCGGTCATGACAATCCCCGCGATCGAAGTCGATGGCGTCACCGTCTACTACGGCGAGGTACAGGCCCTGGACGGGGTCCGGCTCGCGGTGGACCCCGGCCGCGTGTGTGCGTTGATCGGAATGAACGGCTCGGGTAAATCCACGCTGTTCAAAACGCTGATGGGCATGATCGTCCCGGACCGCGGCACCGTCCGCATCAGCGGTGAGAAACCCGCGATGGCACGCCGCTTCGGTGCGCTCGGCTATGTCCCGCAGAGTGAAGCGGTGGACTGGTCGTTCCCACTGTCGGTCCGCGATGTGGTGACCACCGGCCGCTACGGCCGGATGGGGTTCACCCGGCGCGTGAGCCGTACGGACCGGGCAGCGGTGGACGAGGCGCTGGAGCGGGTCGAGCTGACCGATCTCGCGGATCGGCAGATCGGCCGGCTCTCCGGCGGCCAGCGCAAACGCGCCTTCGTGGCCCGGGGGATCGCGCAGGGCGCACGGGTCCTCCTGCTCGACGAACCGTTCGCGGGTGTGGACAAACGCTCTGAGGCGACGATCACCGGATTGCTGCGGGAACTGGCCGCCGGCGGGGCGACGGTCCTGATCTCCACCCACGACCTGCATGCTTTGCCGGGACTCGCCGACGAGGCGGCGCTGCTCATGCACCGGGTGCTGGTGCACGGCAGCACCGAGGAGGCCCTGCGACCGGAGAATCTCGCGCTGGCGTTCGGACTCGACGTACTGGAACAACGTTGACTTCCGCCCGGGCCGGCGGTTTCCTCGGAGCAATCAGGTGAGTGTCATGGATATTGTGGAATTCCTGCTCGAACCGCTGCGGTACGCCTTCATGGTCCGTGCGTTGATCACGAGCCTGGTCGCCGCGATCGTCTGCGGTCTGCTCTCGTGCTGGCTGGTGCTGGTCGGCTGGTCGCTCATGGGCGACGCGGTGTCGCACGCCGTACTGCCCGGGGTGGTGCTCGCCTATATCGCCGGGGTCCCGTTCGCCGTCGGCGCGGTGATCTTCGGCTTCCTGGCCGTGGCACTGATCGGCCTGGTCCGCGATACCAGCCGGGTGAAAGAGGATGCCGCCATCGGCATCGTATTCACCACCCTGTTCGCCTTCGGCCTGGTACTGATCTCGGTGACACCCAGCGATACCGACCTCAACCACATCATCTTCGGCAATATCCTCGGCGTCGGTCCGGACGAGTTGGTGCAGATCGCCGTACTGGCCGCATTCGTCTTCGTGGTTCTCGTCCTCAAACGACGCGATTTCACGCTGTACGCCTTCGACCGTATCCACGCCTACGCCATCGGCCTGAATCCGCGCGTACTCGGCGCGACGCTTCTCGGCCTGCTCGCGCTGACAGCGGTCGTGGCGTTGCAGGCCGTCGGAGTGGTTCTGGTGGTGGCCATGCTGATCATCCCGGGCGCCACCGCCTACCTGCTCACCGATCGGTTCGGCCGGATGCTGGTGCTGGCCCCGGTCATTTCGGCGCTCTGTGCCCTCACCGGCCTCTACATCAGCTATTACGCCGATACTGCACCCGGTGCGACCATGGTTCTCGCGCAGGGCACGGTATTCACCGCGGTCTATCTGTTCGCACCCCGGCAGGGGCTCATCGGCTCCCGTCTGATGATCGCGCGCCGCCGCGCCCGCGACGGCAGGCCGACGGTCGCCGAGGACGCATCCGGTCTACCTGGTTAGCCACAGACGGTCCGACGTGTTCTCAGCGGGCCGATGGCTCCATGCGTCCTCGTGCGCAGGAGCCACTCGGCAGCCTGCGGTGATTCCGAGACCGGCCACCGGGGCAAGCGGTGCCGGTCCTACGGCGTTCGTATCCGTGAGTCACCAGCATGCGGGAGTGGCCGGAGTGCATGCCGGTCGCCGATCCACGGGCCGTTGCGGTCGCCGCGCTGTCCGGCTCTACCAGGCGTTACCCCGGTGATGGGACGGGGGTGCTACGTGTATGACGAACAGGCCACTCAGCAGAAGGGATCACCGGTCCGGCTCCTCGAGTGGCGCAGCGCGGCGCCAATCCTCACCGGCCAGCACCACATGGTCCAGAAATCGCAGGCCGACGGTATGTGCTGCCGCGGCGAGCACACTGCTGGCGCGCCGGTCGTCGAGACTGGGGGAGGGATCGCCGGAAGGGTGATTGTGTACGAGGGCGAAGGCACGACCGTCGTTGCGCAGCACGGTGTTGAGGATTTCGCGCACCGGCACCGCGACCTCGTCGATCGCGCCCTCGGCCACGAATACCGATCGCCGCAGCCGATTGCGCGAATCACAGACCAGCACGAGCAGCCGCTCGACCCGCGCCCCGGCGAACAGTGGAGCGGCCGCCAGCGCAACATCCTCGGCGCGCAACAGCGGTGGCGCGGGCACCGGGCCGAGCCGGGCGCGGGCGGCGAGTTGGAAGGCGGCGATGATCGCGGCGGCCTTGGCGGTGCCCACACCGCCGAGGCGGGCGAGCTCCTCCGGACGTGCCGAGGACAATCCGGTTACTCCGCCGAATTCGGCGAGCAGGGTGAAGGCCAGTTCGACCGCGCTCGCCCCGCGTCTGCCCTGACCGAGCAGCAGTGCCAGTAGTTCGCCGTCGTTCAGCGCCTGCGGGCCCAGTGCGTACAGCCGCTCACGTGGACGCTGGGTGACAGGCAGATCGGTGATCGGTACGGACATGATTCCCCCTCCGGACTCCGTATGCCCGGATCATGCCAAGGGGTACCGACAGTTCGCGTTGCGCGCCGTCACCTGTCGACGATCGCGGGCTGCGGTGACCGGTTCAGCGCCGACGCGGCCAACCGCTCGAAATGCCGGAGCTGTCGTTCATGGACCACGATCCGGCGCAGCGCCTCGTGAATGGTGGCCTTGTCGGTCCCCGTTCCCATGATCGCGCCGGCGGCCGCCAGCAGATCCTGATCCAGATCGATCCGCACTGTCGGCATGCGTCCTCCTTCGTACCTCTGCCCTGCTGCCGCGGTGCAGGCTGTCCCCGTCCGGAAGGCACCGGCCGGAGCTGCGCGACGGCAAACACCGCTGGCCAGACAGTTTGCCCAGTTCGTGCCGGTTTATCGACCGAATGGGCCTGCGTGTGTCCACATCGAGACCTACCGCTGCGCGGGCCGGGCGCCGACCGGGCCGGTTCAGCGCGGAGTCAGGCGGGATTCGAAATTGCGTTCCAGCTCACGCCAGCTCCGGGCCTCGGCGTCGAACGGCGGATTGGGTGCCATCCGAGTCGGGTCCGGGTTCAGCAGATAGGAGACGTACCAGCCGAGCGGAGTCGATTTCGCCAGGGCCTGCTCCACCGCGTCGTCCTCGGCGTAATCGGCGGCGTCGGTGAACAACTCCAGCACCAGATCCAGTTGTTCGGTGTCCACCGCCTCGGGGCCCTCGGCCAGGTCATCGGCCAGACCGGGCAGCACGTAGACGTTCTCGTCGGTGATCTCGACCTCCAGCGAGCCGTCCACCGCGGCGGTCTGCACCTCGGCGAAGGTACTCACCCGGGCGAGATCGTGTTCATGATCATCGGCGAGGTAGCGGGCCAGGGCGCGTTCGCTACCGAATACGGAAATGGACTTCTTGGCCCCGAGGAAAATCGGCTCGTCGTCGAGATAGCAGCGCAACGTGAAATATTCCGAATCCGACGTGACGATTTTGACGGGGTCGATCCCGACTTCCTCCCAGAACGTGAGGTCCTCGTCTTCGTCCTCCTCGTCGGCACTCAGATCGACGGGTTCGATATCGCTGTCGTCGTCGGTATCGGCGACATCGTCGGCGTCGACCTCGTTCTCCTCGGCGGCCAGTAATTCCGCCTCGGCCAGTGCCACCGCTTCGGCGTCCACGGAGGGGACACGCACCACAGAATCGATCGAATCCAGCACATCGTCCCAGCTCTTGGCCACCGCGGCGCCGATCTGATCCCAGAGGTCCAAGCCCTCGCGGCCGACGAACATGCCGGTACCACCGGCCAGTGCTCCGAGGGCGGGATGCGTGGCGAAGAACTTCGTCACCGTTTCGAGTTCGCAGACCTCGCCGATATTGCGGACCATGGCCAGCGTGTCCTCGAGCTCGGCGACGGTATCCACGTCGGGATCGCCGGCGGCCAGCTCCGGAACACCGACCAAGTCGAACGAGTAGTTGTCCTCGGGCTCCAGTTCAGCGGCCGACAGCCCGGCGACTACTTTCCAGGCGGGATGGTCGACCAGGTCGTTATCGGAGTCGGTCCGGATGAAGGCCGCCAGTTCGGCGACGGATTCGAAGCCGTACAGGGAGTCCTCGTGTCCTAGGAACGCTTCCCACTCGTCGTCCCCGTCACGCCAGCGCGGTGCCCAGAGGGTGACGAGATCGCCGTCGGTCAGTCCGAGCTCGATCGGGACGATGTCTCCAGAAGCCATACGCGGAAGCCTAATAGGTAGAGCAGGGCCGAGCCCACCCCTGGGCCGACCACAGCCGGAGCGGAAGATGGACGTACCCCGTGCGGTGCACGACCGGAGCATACGCCGAGGTGGCGCCGAGGGCACTGCGTGCTCGCCGCGACGCCTGCGAAACGAGCCCGCGACCGGCCGTGATCAGGCGTTACCGGGATAACCTCCGGCCGGTTGTGTATCCGGCTGCGCAGCCGGTGCGAATGATTCGTTCAGCGCGGCAACGACCTCCGAGCGCCGGCCGCCGGCCTCCTCGGCGGCCTGGCGGCATGCCGAGAGGATCAACTGTGCGGCTTCGGCGGGCGGGAGCGAGGTGACCCCCTCGGCGAGTTGTAAACCCACCAGGGCCCCTTCGCTGTCGATCTCCGCGCTCACCAGCCCGTCCTCGGTGGTGAACCGGCCCCGGATCTGTTTCAGTCCGTACAGCGCTGCTTCGAGCGCCTCCAGTTTCCGAGTGGCCCCCGCGACCAGGGCGTCCATTTCCGCGCTCATGCTCCATCCCTCCTGGATCCCCGTGGCGGCGCGCCGTGGTGATCCCGCGCGACCGGCAATTCGCAGCAGCGGCTCATACCGGCCGCATCCAGCTCGTCGGTCCGGTGTCGGCGTCGTCCATCCGGTCCAGTTCGTCGACCGCCTGTTGCCGGGTCGGCAAGCCCAGTTGGTCCAGGATCTCTGCGGGCATTCCGTTCTCGGCCAGCAGTTCCCGGCGTTTCGCCTTCGCCGCGATCGTCGAGCGCTTGGTCAGCCGCAGGATCTCATCGGCGAGTGCCTGTGCGCCGTAACGGTATTCGCTGCGCTCGAACTTGATCTCCACCGGCATACCCTGATCGGTGGCCCGTACCGACAGTGTGCCGGAACGATTCCTGCTCCCGGCTACGGTGACGTTCGGTATCTCGGGAACCTGCTGCTCACTCATACTTCTGTCCAGTCGTCATGATCGGATATCCGCCCATCGCGGGGCAGCCTGGTATATGGCCGGCTCATTCCGTCGGCCGGTAGAACCCGTAGAACTCCATCCCGCTGTTCTCGGTGCGCACGGAACCGACCTGGACCGGATCACCGGCCTCGACGATCTGGCCGTTGCCGATCACCATGGCCACGTGGCCGTCCCAGATCGCCAGATCCCCGGGCATGAGGTCGCCGGGGGCCACGGGTGTGGCGCCGTTGGCCTGCTCGTGGGCGAGGCGCGGTATCTCGACCCCGGCTTCGCCGTACGCGTATTTCGTCAGGCCGCTGCAGTCCAGACCGGCGCCCGGTGTGTTACCGCCCCAGACGTACGGGGTGCCGACGCAACCGAGGGCCGATTTCACCGCGGTAGCCGCTTTCTCGTTCGGCGCCTCCACGACACTGCCGTCGGGCAAGGTGATCTTGACGCCCTCACCGGAGGTGGTACCGGTGGAACTGGTCGTCTTACCCGGGGTTCCGGCGCTCGTTGTGGTGGTACTGCCGCTGGGGCTCGACATAGCGGTGCTCATCATCGTGCCGGCCACCCCGGCGACGCTGCTGAGGCCCGAGGTCACCGTGGAGATCGCCTGGCCGGCCACCGGTGCGGCGCTCGCGGCCGACGGTGTGGGCGGCGGCGGAGCGAGTTCGTTCATGGAGGCCGTATGGGTCTGTAGTTCGTTCTGCACCCGCCCCACAACACCCAGTGCCTGCCCCAGATGATCGATCGCGGACCCGACGAGCACCGTCAACCCGGCCGGAGTACCCAGTGTGGGGGCCATCGCGGTGGCGTTGTTCACGAACGACTGCGCGATGACGGTGAGATCCTTGTTGCCGGTTTCGACATGGGCCGCCGCCTGCCCCATCACCGTGGCCATCTCGTTGCCGCGGTCGGAGATACTCGCGGCGGAGGTCTGTACCCGCAAAGCCTTGGAGGTCGCCGCGTCGGCGCCGGTACCGTCCCAGGCGGTGTTCATCAGATTGATGCCCGTGCGGCCGAGCGAATGCACCTGATCGATCGCGGTGGACGCCGCCCGCAACGAATCACCCGGGCCGCCGGTGCCGAGCACGCCGGTGCCGAAACTGGCGAGCAGATCGAGGATCGGTTTGGCCAGTGCGCTGATATCGATCACCGCCTCACTCCCCGGCGGCACCGCGCAGGGCGGCCGCATTGCTGGTGTCGGCCTCGGCGTAACTCACGGCGGCCACACCCGCCGCCCCGCTCATGGTGCCCAGTACAGCGGACAATTGGCCGATCGTCGCGAGATGACCCGCATGCGCGGCAGCATAGGCAGCCAGGAAATCGCCACCGACCAGGCCGAAGATCGGCCCGAGGATCGCGGGCGCGGCACCCGCGGTCCCGGCCCCTGCCGCCGCGAGCTCGGAGGCCATCACCCCGGCAGTGGTGCCGTAGGCCGCGATGCCTTCGGCATCGGCTGAGATGTTCACCATCAGAGGTTCCCCCATCGACTTCGTTAACGGGCAGAGTATGTCATCTACCGGATTCGACGCACCGGCTTCCCGCTCGGTTCCACCGAAAGTCGAAATCCGGAAATCCCCGGCGCGACGGCGGCGCGCGCGGGTTCGACCTTATCGTTTCCCCATGCGTACGCACACCCTGGATCATCCGCTCGTGGCGAGCCTGCTGACCACGCTCCGCGACGAACGCACCCCCGACTCCGCCTTCCGGGCCGCGCTGCGCGACCTGTCCGGGCTACTGGTGTACGAGGCGCTGCGCGATGCGCAGGTGGAGTACTACGACATCGATACTCCGGTCACCGCCACCCGCGGTGTGCGCCTGGCCCGCCCGCCGTTGCTGGTGCCCGTGCTGCGGGCCGGCCTGGGCATGGTGGAGGCCGCCACCAATCTGATCCCGCAATCGAAAGTGGGGTTCGTCGGGGTCGCCCGGGACGAGCGGACCCACCGGCCCGTGCCCTACCTGGAATCGCTGCCCGAGGATCTGTCCACGACACCGGTCATGGTGCTGGATCCGATGCTGGCGACCGGTGGCTCCATGGTGCACACGCTGAAACTGCTGGCCGGGCGCGGAGCCATGGATATCACCGCGGTATGCGTGGTCTCGGCGCCGGAGGGGATCGCGGCGCTGGCCGGTTCGGGACTGCCCGTCCGGCTGGTGACCGCGGTGATCGATGACCGGCTCGACGAGGACGCGTTCATCGTGCCCGGGCTGGGTGACGCCGGGGATCGCCAGTTCGGGCCGCGGTGAGCGCGATCAATCCGCCAGGGCCCGGCAGTACGCGGACGCCGCCGAAAGACGTTGCCGGGCAGATTCTCTCGCGTTCGGTAGCGCGTCCCGGCCGGAAACCGGCTGAACCACCTCCAGATAGCATTTGAGCTTCGGTTCGGTACCCGAGGGCCGCACTACCAGTCGCAGGCCGTCACCGGTGAACAGCAGCGCATCCGTGCGCATCGGGCCGCGCAACTGCGCCATATCGGTGTAATCGACTGCGGTACCGGCGAGTTCCCGCGGCGGCGTCGTACGCAAGGTGTTCACCACCGCCGCCGCGGCCTGCTGGTCCGGCAGGCGCAGCGCGACCTGATCGCCGGCGTGCACTCCGAAGCGCAACGCGTAACCGTCGAGCTCGTCGAGCAGGGTGCGGCCCCGGGCACGCAGCCGCGCCACCAGATCGGCGGCCAGCACCGCGGCGGAGATACCGTCCTTGTCGCATACGGCCACCGGGTCCACGCAGTGACCGAGCGCCTCCTCGTACGCGTACACCAGACCGTCGCCCGCCCGGGTCAGCCATTTGAAGCCGGTCAGGGTTTCGGCGTAGCGGGCGCCGCGTTCGGCGGCCAGCCGGGACAGCAACCGCGACGAGACGATCGTGGTCGCCACCAGCGCATCCGGTGCGGCGGTTCGCAGTACGTCATCGGCCAGCAGTACACCGGTCTCGTCGCCGCGCAGCATGCGCCATCCCGCGGGGGTGGGCACGCCGAGCGCGCAGCGGTCCGCATCGGGGTCGAGGGCGATGGCCAGGTCGGCATCGACCCGCTCGGCCAGTCGCAGCAGCAGATCGGCGGCGCCGGGCTCCTCGGGATTCGGGAACGCGACCGTGGGGAAATCCGGGTCGGGGGTGAACTGTTCGGCCACCGTGTGGATATCGGTGAACCCGGCCGCGGTGAGCGCCTGCACTACCGTGACGCCGCCCACTCCGTGCAGCGGTGTGAGCGCGATCCGGATCCGCGCGCGTTCGCCCGGGCCACCGATCAGCTGCGGCAGCTGGGCGACCCGCGCGAGGTAGCGGGAGTACGAGTCGCTGCCCGAGACTTCCACCGGGGTACGCGGGATCGGTTCGGTCACCGCCGCGATCCGCTGCTCGATCTCGGTATCGGCGGGAGCGAGCAACTGTGCGCCACCGTCGACGTACACCTTGTAGCCGTTGTCGGCGGGCGGATTGTGCGAAGCGGTGATCTGGACGCCGGCCACCGCGCCGAGTGCGCGGACGGCGTAAGCGGTCACCGGGGTGGGCCACGGTTCGGGTAACCGGACCACCGGGAAACCGGCCGCGGCCAGCACTTCGGCGGTGACCTCGGCGAACTCCGCCGACCCGTGCCGGGCGTCGCGGCCGACCACCACTCGTCCACCGCCCAGGCATCGGTCCCGTAGCCACGCCGCGAGGCCCGCGGTCGCATGGGCGACGGTGGTCTCGTTCATTCGGTCCGGCCCCGGACCCAGCGGGCCCCGCAGACCCGCGGTGCCGAAGGTGAGCACTACAGCTGCTCCAGCAGCCCGCGCAGCAGTTTGCCGAGCCGGGGCGCGGCGGCCTGTCCTTCGGCCAGTACCTCGGCGTGTGCCAGCGGCGCCCCGGTGACACCGGCCGCCAGGTTGGTGACCAGCGAGATCCCGAGCAGCCGGGCACCCAGTGCGCGCGCCGCGATGGCCTCGAGCACCGTGGACATCCCGACCAGGTCGGCTCCGATGGTGGCCAGCATGCGGATTTCCGCGGGTGTCTCGTACTGCGGTCCGGTGAGCCCGGCGTATACGCCGTCGGTGAGATCGGGGTCGATCCGGCGGGCGAGGTGACGCAGTTCCGGATCCCAGGCATCCACCATGTCGACGAATGTGGGCCCGGTGAGGGCGGTCGCACCGGTGAGGTTGATGTGATCGCGCACCAGCACCGCCTCCCCGACGCGCAGGCCGGGCCGGATACCGCCGGCGGCGTTGGTCAGGATGACCGTTTCGGCGCCCGCCGCCACCGCGGTCCGCACCGGATGAACCACCTCGGCGGGGGAGTATCCCTCGTAGAGGTGCTGGCGGCCCATGAGGACCAGGGCGTCGGTATCACCGGCCGATACCGACAGCACCCGGCCGATATGGCCCTGTGCGGTGGGCGCGGCGAATCCCGGTAGCTCCGGCATGGGGATTTCGGCATTGGGGACGCCGAGTTCGGTGGCGGCGTCCTGCCACCCCGAACCCAGCACTATCGCGACCCGGTGCCGGGCCACGGAGGTCCGGGCGGCGATTTCCTGGGCAGCCTCGTCGGCAAGCATGGCGGTAAGTCTATGGCCTCCGGACGCCGCGGACCGGTGTCATACCGAATGTGGTGACCGGCGACGACCGCTGTGGGAGTCCGATAGTCCTGCGGATACGCTGCACATATGCCGTACCTGGAACGCGTGGGGAACGTTTTCGTATTGTCGCTGGGGAACGAGGGCCAGACAGACAGCGAGAACCGCTTCGGCCACGACTGGCTCGACGAGACGCATGCCCTGCTGGATACCGTGGAAGCGAGTTCGGGGCCCGCGGCCCTGGTCACGACGGCCACCGGAAAATTCTTCAGCAATGGCCTCGACACCGACTGGCTGTTCGCCAACCTCGACCGGATGCACGGTTATCTCGATCTCGTACACGGTCTGTTCAGCCGGATCCTGGCTTTCCCGCTGCCCACCCTGGCCGCGGTGAACGGGCATGCGTTCGGTGCCGGCGCCATGCTCGCGAGCGCGCACGATTTCCGGATCATGCGCGCCGATCGCGGATTCTGGTGCCTTCCCGAGGTGCATCTCGGGATGCCGTTCACGCTCGGGATGAATGCCCTGGTCACGGGACGGCTGACCAATCAGGTTGCGCTCACCGCGATGACCACGGGCCATCGGTACGGCGGTCCGGAGGCATACGCCGCCGGTATCGTCGACGAGACCGCCGACGCCGCCGGCCTGCGCGATACCGCCGTCGCCCGGGCCGATGCCCTGGCGGCCAACCGGAACGCCGGCCTTCCGGTGATCAAACGTTCCCTGCACGCGGCGACGCTGGCCGCGCTGGCGGTCCCGACCACCCCGGACAACCTGGAATTCGCCAAGAGTTAGCATCCGGGTATCCGTTTCGTTGTCACTGTTCCGGTGGTCACACCCGGGACGTCGCCGGGCGCGGATCCGGCCGTGGTGGGAAACTGGTGGTGACGGCCGTTCTACGGGGGGACGAGTGGAACCGCCGCCTGTACCGCGACCCAGGTCGCGGGCGATATGTGTTACGGGCCGGTCCCGGCACGTTGAGAAGTGGTTCGCAGCTGCTCGTTCTACGACAGGAGGATATTCGGTGAGCACATCCGGCCGTTCGGTGCGCGACGGACAGGACGCGGTGACGGCGTGGCTGGCCGAGCACACGGTCGATCTCGTGCAGTGGCGACGGCATCTGCACGCGAACCCCGAGCTCTCCCGCACCGAATTCGCCACCACCGAATTCGTCGGCACGTGGCTGACAAAGGCCGGCCTGTCGTTCCGGGTGCTGCCCAGCGGTACGGGCCTGATCTGCGATATCGGCCCGGAGAATGCGCCCAGGATCGCCTTGCGCGCCGATATGGACGCGCTGCCGCTCCAGGAGTTCACCGGCCGGGATTTCGCCTCCACCGTCCCCGGCGTATCCCATGCCTGCGGCCACGATGCGCACACCGCCGTCCTGCTCGGGACCGCGCTGGCCCTGGCCGACGTGGAGTTGCCCGTCGGGGTCCGGTTGATCTTCCAGCATGCCGAGGAAGTGATGCCCGGTGGCGCCCTGGACATGGTCGCCGAAGGTGCGATGACCGGGGTCGACCGCGTTTTCGCCCTGCACTGCGATCCGCGGCTCGAGGTGGGCCGCGTGGGTATCCGGGTCGGTGCGATCACCTCCGCGGCCGACACCGTGGAACTGGTTCTGGACTCGCCCGGCGGACATACCTCCCGCCCCCACCTGACCAGTGATCTCGTCTACGCCATCGGCACGGTCATCACCGGCCTGCCCGGCCTGCTCAGCCGGCGGATCGACCCGCGCACCAGCACTGTCATGGTCTGGGGCGCGGTGAGCGCCGGGAAAGCGCCCAACGCCATACCGCAGACGGGGATGCTCACCGGGACCGTCCGCACCGGCGATCACGCCACCTGGTCGCTGCTGGAACCGCTGGTGCGGGAGATAGTCGACGGGCTCCTCGCACCGACCGGTGTGCGATACCAGCTCGACTACCGGCGCGGCGTACCGCCGGTCGTGAACGACGAACAGTCGGTGCGGATGCTCAGCGACGCGGTCCGGGGTATCGGCCCGGACGCGCTCGCCGATACCCCGCAGTCCGGCGGCGGTGAGGATTTCTCGTGGTACCTGGAAGAAGTCCCGGGAGCGATGGCCCGGCTCGGCGTCTGGTCCGGTACCGGCCCTCAGCTGGACCTGCACCAATCCACCTTCGATATCGACGAACGCGCCCTGGAGATCGGCGTCCGGACCTTCACCAACCTCGTCCTGCAGGCCGGCCGGGAACTCGCCGTCTGACCTGCGCGGACGTATCCGCCACGGACTCTGCCGGGCAGTAGCCTCGTCAGCCGGACCCGACACCGCCTACCGGCGCTGCCGAGTACCGGCAGCCACGGGAAGTGTCGCCACTCGTGAACCAGGAGCGCTGCCGAGTCCAGCGTCGGGCGCGCGGAGTATGCCCGGCGCCGAATAGGTATGACCAGCCGGGCCGCCGAGCTCGCCGTCGTCGCCGAAGTCGCGATGCGCGCGGTGAGGCACGTGGCGAAGCATCGGTCCGTGCTCGATGCGATGCGGCGCAGCCGCGAGCAGGGACCAGGGCGGGCCGAAACCCCGCGCCGACGGAGTCGGCGCCAAGGGGTACAGCTCAGCTGAAGTTGTTACCCGGGCCGACATTGCGGCTGTTGCGGGTGCGCAGGGCATGTACGTAGTCCGCTGGGGCACCGGCTTTTTCGGCGGCATCTGCCATCACGCCCAGGTAGCGGGCCGAGGGAAGTCCGCCCTCGTAGGCGTCGAGAACGTACAACCACGCCAGGATGGGTTCGGTGCCGCTACCGGGGCTCGGGCTCACGCGGAGGCGGATCTTGCGGTGGATCCCGAAATCCGATCCCTCCCATCGGTCCAATCGCTGCTCGTCTTCCGGCGAGACGTCGTAGAGCACCACGAAGACCCGGGAACCCGGCTCTTCGACGACGGTGGCCAGCGGGCCTTCCCAGCCGATGTCGTCCCCGCTGAAGGTGAGGCGCCAGCCCTCCAGCCAGCCCGTCCCGAACATGGGGGAGTGCGGACAGCGCTCGAGCATCTGGGTCGAATCCATATTGGACCCGTAGGCAGCGTAGATCGGCACACCGGCAGCTTAGTTGTGTTCCGGGCCGCACCGATACGGGGCGTCGTAATTGGTGCCGTGGGATCTGCTTCGAGGGCGGTTACGGGCGCCTGCTACCCCGCCCGGACTGTCGATGAGATCCGCTGAACAGCACCGACTAGGCTTGTCTCGGCGAGTGAGGGCCGCGACGCTGCCGCGCGCCGGGCGCGGGTGATCAGGGACAGGGGAAGTTTATGACCCGCATTGCAATCATCGGTGGCGGACCCGCAGGCTACGAGGCGGCGCTGGTCGCGGCACAGCACGGCGCGCAGGTCGTGCTGATCGATTCCGACGGTATCGGCGGGGCGTGCGTGCTCTGGGACTGTGTCCCGTCCAAAACGTTCATCGCATCCACCGGGATCCGCACCGATCTGCGGCGGGCCCGCAATCTGGGGATAACGCTGGATCCGAGCCAGGCCGAGGTGCGGTTGCCGGAGGTCAACGAGCGTGTGAAGGCGCTGGCGCTGGCGCAGTCGTCGGATATCCGGTCCAAGTTGCAGGCCGCGGGTGTCCGGGTGCTGCCGGGCTGGGGCCGGCTGGCAGGTCCGGGAGAGGGCCGGGCGACTCACCGGGTCGCGGTGGCCTGCCCGGATGCCGCCGACGAGACCGTGGAGGCCGAGGTGGTGCTGATCGCTACGGGAGCCTCGCCGCGAGTTCTGGCCGGGGCCGAGCCCGATGGGGAGCGGATTCTGAACTGGCGCCAGCTCTACGATCTGGCCGAACTGCCGGAAACCCTGGTGGTGGTCGGTTCGGGTGTTACGGGCGCGGAATTCGTCTCCGCGTACACCGAAATGGGTGTTCGCGTGGTCCTGGTCTCCAGCCGGGACCGGGTGCTGCCGGGCGAGGACGCCGATGCCGCACTGGTTCTCGAGGACGCGTTCGCCGAGCGCGGTGTGGAGCTGGTGAAACATGCTCGCGCCGACAAGGTGGAACGCACGGCCGACGGCGTCTTGGTCACTCTTTCCGACGGTCGCACAGTTACCGGCTCGCATGCCCTCATGACCGTCGGCTCGACGCCGAACACCACAGGTCTCGGGCTGGAGGAGACCGGCCTCGAACTCGACCGCGGCGGATACCTGCGGGTGGACCGGGTCTCGCGCACACCGGTTCCGGGCATCTATGCGGCCGGCGACTGCACCGGCCTGTTACCGCTGGCCTCGGTGGCCGCCATGCAGGGCCGGATCGCGATGTACCACGCGCTCGGTGAGGGCGTGAGCCCGATCCGCCTGAAAACCGTGGCCTCGGCGGTCTTCACCCGTCCCGAGATCGCGACGGTCGGGGTGAGCCAGACCGCCATCGACAACGGCGAGGTACCGGCCCGGACGGTGATGCTCCCGCTGAACACCAATCCACGCGCCAAGATGTCGGGGTTGCGCCGCGGTTTCGTGAAGATCTTCTGCCGTCCGGCGACGGGCGTGGTGATCGGTGGTGTCGTGGTCGCGCCCATCGCCTCGGAACTGATTCTGCCGATCGCGCTCGCGGTGCAGAACAATCTCACGGTCAACGATCTGGCACAGACGTTCTCGGTCTATCCCTCACTCACCGGCTCGGTCATGGAGGCGGCCCGCCAGCTCATGCGCCACGACGATCTGGGCTGACTCCGATCCCGGGTCGCGCCGGCTCCGTCGCCGTCGTATCCGGCGAGGCCGACGGCCTCGTGCGCGCCGGTGGACGCTTCCGCCGGCACCGGCCCCAGTCCGCAGGGCGCCGCCGAACCCGAAATGCCCAGCGCCGGCACGGAGTTCAGTGAGATGCGCGTAAGATCGGCCCCACGGACCCGACGTAACCCACCCGCAGCGCCGAGTCTTACGAGGCCCTGAAAGGTTTCGGCCCGTCGGTGCTGTCCGTGCTCGATGCGATGCGGCGAAGCCGCGAGTGTCGAGTGCGGACAGCAGGGACCTCGGGGGGCCGAAACCCGTGGCGCCGCAGGCGCCGCAAATAAACACAGCACAGATTGCCGGACGGGCTCGGGTGTGGTTGACTTCCGAGGCAGAGATTGCGATCGGCGGGCGGTCGCGAAGTTTGGTGCCGGGGGGTTCGTCCTTTCGGACTCGGACAGCGAACGGCCCACTCAGGCCACCGCTGGAGTCGTGTCTCAGATGAGGCAGAACTGGTTGCGGTGCACAGGTGCCGCCGCATCCGGGAAAGGGATTGGGCGAATGGTGAAACATCGTAAGCCGAGCCGGGCGACTCGGGCGGTGGCGAGCACTTCGCTGCCGCTTGCGACCGCAGCGGCCATGGCCATCTTCGCATCGCCGGCGGGGGCCGTTCCGGGTGACCAGCCGACCACGCCGACAACTCCGGCGCCCGCTCAGCCGGGTGCCACGCCGGAGCAGGAGGGGCCGGAGACCACGCCGAGCCAGCCCGGTGTGCAGAACGAGGGCGAACAGAGCCGGGACGGGAACGGCGAGGAGTCGGGTAGTACTCCTACGCCGAGCCAGCCCGGTGTGACGACGCCGAAGCCGGGTGAGGAAGGCGAGCAGGCTCTTACGGGGCCGACTCAGCCGGGTGTCACCACGCCGCGTGTGGCGCCGCTGCCCGTACCGGGTCAGGACGATCCGGTACAGCCGGCGATTGCGCCGGACAAGCCCGAGGGTGAGCAGCCCGCGGCGCCGGGGCAGCCGGGCGATCGGCCGGCCGACGCCGAGACCGAGGGTGACGCACAGGCCGCGGAGCCGGGCACCGAGACCCTGGTCCAGCCGCAGGCCCCTCAGTGGGAGGCCCCGCGCCTGGAGTCGGCGCCGGTGGCGCCGGTGGTCGAGATGCAGGGCGCGCATATGGAGGTCGGTGCCGCCATCGACGGTGGTTCGCTCGCGCCGGGGCATTTCGCCAATACGCATCACTTCACGAACCAGTCGGGGTATGTCGGTACGGCCGGTTTCCGTACCCCCACGGGCACCGGCGAGGCCGGTATCGCGGTGGAGTTCGTCGACGAGAACACCATCAATGTCTCCACCTTCACCGGTGGGAACGGGCTGCCGGACAACCGACTCGATCATACGATCGACACCACCCCGGTGAACAACGCCAAGGCGGCTGTCGAGCACTGGATCGCCATGCAGCCGGGCGGTGCGGACGCACTGAAGGCCGCGGCCGAGATCCCGCCGCCCCCGCCGCTGCTGCCGCCGGGTAACTACCCGGAGCAGTCGATCAACGTCGCTGGTGTCAACACCCAGTGGGGTGGTTCGCTCCAGTACTGATACGAGTGAAATCTTGCCGGGTGGGGCGGTCGGGCACGGCCGCCCCACCCGCGTGTCTCGAAAGGGATGGGCCGTGACCGGCGAGGGCGAAGATAAAGGGCGCGAATCCGACCGGGCGGATTTCGGTCCGCCCACGGGTGATTTCGGGCCGCCGGTATCGGAGTTCGGGCCCCCGGTGTCGGAGTTCGGCCCGCCGACCGGCGACCTACCGGTGCAGGGCTGGCAACCGGCAGGCGCGGAGAACTCGGAGCTGGCTTGGCGGCCGGCCGACGGCGCCCCGGGCACGGCACCGGGGCCGCCGACGGTTCCTGCGCCGCCGCCGCAGTACCGTGCGCCGGACAGTTCCACACCGGCCTACCCGGCGACCGGTGATTCCGCGCCGGTGACACGTCCACGGCCGGGGGGTGCCGATGACGCGACAGTGCGTCATTCCCTGCCCGCGGATCCAGCGCCTCAGCGCCGACCGGGTGCCGATCGGGTACCCGAGTCGGAACAGGCGACAGTCCGGCACGATGCCGCGGATCTGCGCTGGCCCGGTTCCGAACCGGGCGATCGCGGAGATGAGCCCGTGCGGCCGCGTTCGGGCGGCCTGTCCTGGGACAGCGACCCGATCGCACAGAAACTCACGCCCCAGTCGGTGACGAGCGCACTGGCCGAGAAACCGCGTCGCGAGCTGCCCGTCGGCACCATTGTCGCGGTGGCGGCGGTGATCGTTGCGTTCATCGCGGTCGGCGTGGCGATCGTCGTGGTCCGGGGTGGTGGCGGCGAAGGGGGCACCGGGCCCACCGCGGAGGCGATCGAGGGGTTGAGTTGCCCGGCCACGCAGGACGGCGCGGTCACGGTGGGGAACGGTGCGGGCGATACGACGAGCGGGCCGGACGCCGTACTCGGATTCCAGCACGCCTTCTACGTCCAGCGCAGCGGTAGTGCTGCGCGGGAGTTCGTGGCTGTGGATTCGCCGGCCATTTCCTCCGCCGAGACCATCCAAGCCGGGATCGACGAGCAGATCCCGGCCGGTACGCAGCATTGTGTGCGGATCACCGAGCGGACGGCGAATACGTTCGATGTGGATCTCACCGAACGCCGGCCGAACGGCGTGACGACTGTGTACAAGCAGACGGTAACCACGGTGGAGCGCGACGGTAAGACGTTGTTGTGGATTATCGAGGACCGCCGCTGATCCCACGATCTGAGATGACAGTTTCATATTTTGGTTTTCATGGGATGATTGGGTATCGACCAGGCGATACCCGGAGGCTCCCATGCCCGATGAAGAAACTGTGCCACTGGCCGGAAAACTGGCAGGCCTGACCAGTTCCGCCATTCGCGATCTGCTGAAACTCACCGCCGCGGCGGATGTCATCAGCCTCGCCGGTGGTCTGCCCGACGCCGCGCTCATGCCCGGTCCGCGGATCGCGGCCGCGGCAGAATCGGCGCTGCGCAATCCCGCCGTGCTCCAGTACACCGAGTCGCCGGGCTGGGGGCCGCTGCGCGATGTACTCGCCGAACGGGAGTCCGCGCGATCGGGCCGGACGGTCGGGATCGGCGAAGTGTTCGTCACCCACGGTTCCCAGCAGGCGTTATCGCTGCTCGCGGAGGTGCTGCTGGATCCCGGCGCACTGGTTGTGGTCGAGGATCCGGCCTATGTCGGCGCGCTCCAGGTGTTCCGTGCCGCCCGCGCCCGGATCGTCGCGGTGCCGCTGGACAACGAGGGTATGCGGGTCGACCTGCTCGAAGAACTGATCGCCGCCGGGCAGCGGCCCGCGGTCGTGCACACGGTGAGCAACTTCCACAATCCGGGCAGTGTCACCATGAGCCCCCGCCGGCGCCGGGCGCTGGCCGCCCTGGCCGAGAAACACCGGTTCTGGGTGATCGAGGACGATCCGTACGGGGAGCTGTGGTTCGATCGTCCCGCACCGGAACCGGTCGCGACGTATTCGTCGGCGGTGATCCGGTTGTCCTCGGCCTCCAAGATCCTGGCCCCGACCCTGCGGGTCGGCTGGATGGTCGCCCCGGAACGGGTCTGCCGGGCGGTCGAGCTGCTGAAACAGGGCGCCGACCTGTGCGGTTCCGCACTGACCCAGCAGATCGTCACCGAACTCCTGGCCGACACCGGGTGGCTCGACAGTCATATCGATACCGTGCGCACGGTCTATGCCGCCCGCGCCACCGCGCTGGTGGGCGCCGTGGCCGATCAGTTCGGTGATCGCCTGCGCTGCAGTTCCGCCGCCGGCGGCATGTTCGTGTGGGCGGAGTTCACCGACGGCACCGACACCCGCGAACTACTGCCCCGCGCGCTCGACGCCGGCGTCGCCTTCGTTCCGGGGCAGGCGTTCGCGGTCGCCACCCCGTACCCGCATGCCATGCGGATGTGTTTCACCACCGCCGCGCCCGAAGTCCTCGCAGAGGCCGTGGCCCGGCTGGCACGGGCGGTGGAGCCGGTCGCGGCGGCCGGTCAGTCCGCCCAGTTGTAGGTGCGTTCCACGGCCTTGTTCCAGTCGCGCAGCCGGGACTCGCGTTCGGCGGCCGGCATCGCCGGATTCCAGGTGGCTTCGGCGGTCCAGTTGGCACGGATATCGTCGGTACCCGACCAGTAACCTACCGCCAGGCCCGCGGCGTACGCGGCGCCCAGGGCAGTGGTCTCGTTGACCAGCGGGCGTACCACCGGAAGGTCGAGGATATCGGCCTGGAACTGCATGAGCAGATCGTTGGCGACCATCCCACCGTCGACCTTGAGCGCGACCGATTCCAGGTTCAATTCGTTGGCTTCGGCATCCGCGCGCATCGCGTCCATCACCTCGCGGGTCTGGAACGCGGTCGATTCGAGAATCGCCCGCGCCAGATGCGCCTTGGTGACGAATCGGGTGAGGCCCGCGATGACACCGCGGGCATCAGGGCGCCAGCGCGGGGCGAACAGCCCGGAGAAGGCGGGCACGATATAGGCGCCGCCGTTGTCGTCCACGGTGCGGGCCAGATCCTCGATCTCCGGCGCGGCGTCGATGATGCCGAGGTTGTCGCGGAACCACTGCACGAGTGCACCGGTGACAGCGATCGACCCCTCCAGGGCGTACACCGGCGGCTGCTCACCGAGCCGGTAGCAGACGGTGGTGAGCAGGCCGTGTTCGCTGAACACCGGTGTGGTGCCGGTGTTCAGCAGCATGAAGTTTCCGGTGCCGTAGGTATTCTTGGCCTCGCCGGGAGACAGGCACGCCTGGCCGAACGTCGCGGCCTGCTGGTCGCCGAGGATTCCGGCGACCGGTATCCCGGCCAGCGGACCCGAGGTGATCTCCGCGTAGATCTCCGAGGAACTGCGGATCTCCGGGAGCATCGAGGTCGGCACGCCGATCTCTGCGCAGATCTCGCTGTCCCACTGCAGAGTCCGCAGATCCATCAGCAGCGTTCGGGATGCGTTGGTGACATCGGTGATGTGCCGGCCGGTCAGATTCCACAGCACCCAGCTGTCCACGGTGCCGAAGCACAACTCCCCGGACTCGGCCCGTTGCCTGGCGCCGGGCACGGTATCGAGGATCCAGCGCACCTTCGGACCGGAGAAGTAGGTCGACAGTGGTAACCCGGTGCGGTCGGCATAGCGGTCGGCGCCCTGAGCGCCGGCGAGTTCGGTGCACAGCCGGTCGGTGCGGGTGTCCTGCCAGACGATGGCGTTGTGGATCGGCCGGCCCGTTTCGCGTTCCCACACCACCGTGGTCTCGCGCTGATTGGTGACACCGACCGCCGCGATATCCGCTGCCCGGACCTCGGCTTTTTCCAGCGCCGCGCCGAGCACGAATTCGGTATTGCGCCAGAGCGTTTCCGGATCGTGCTCCACCCAGCCGGGCTTCGGGAACAGCTGATCGTGTTCCCGCTGGGCCACGCCCGCGATCTGCCCCGAACGGTCGAAGAGAATGCATCTGCTCGAGGTCGTGCCCTGGTCGATGGCGGCCACATAGCGCATGGCAGGAGGCTAGCGTAACCGGGCATGTCGGTGACGGGTGTCTCGCTGCGCCCGATCCTCGCGCGTGTGCGCTTAGGCTGTAGGGCGAACTCACGGAACCACAGCCGACCTCGTCGAACGCTCCAGGAGTCGAAACCCATGACCATTCAGCCGGGATCACAGTTACTAGGACCGGACCAGCGGCGCACGGCCTGGGACCGGCTCGGCAAGGACCACTTCGATGTGATCGTGGTGGGCGGCGGGGTCGTCGGAGCCGGTATCGCGCTGGACGCGGCGACGCGCGGGCTGCGGGTGGCGCTGGTCGAAGCGCGGGATCTGGCGTCGGGTACCTCCAGCCGCTCCTCGAAAATGTTCCACGGCGGCCTGCGGTATCTGGAACAGCTGGAATTCGGGCTGGTGCGGGAGGCGCTGAAAGAGCGCGAACTGTCCATGGCGCGGCTCGCACCGCATCTGGTGAAACCGCTGCGCTTCCTGTATCCGCTGACGCGCCGGGTCTGGGAACGTCCGTACGTGGCCGCGGGACTGTTTCTCTACGACACCATGGGGGGCGCGAAATCGGTTCCCGGGCAGCGACATCTGTCCCGGCACGGTGCACTTCGGCTGGCACCGGGGCTGCGCCGTAATTCGCTGATCGGCGGGATCGGCTACTACGACACCGTCGTCGACGATGCCCGGCACACCATGACGGTGGCCCGGACCGCGGCCCACTACGGGGCGGTGATCCGCACCTCGACCCAGGTCGTCGGGTTCCTGCGCGAGGCGGATCGGGTGGTCGGGGTCCGGGTACGCGACAGCGAGGACGGGCGCAGCGCCGAGGTCCGCGGCCATGTGGTGATCAATGCGGCCGGGGTGTGGACCGATGAGGTGCAGGCGCTGTCGCAGCAACGCGGCCGGTTCCATGTCCGGGCATCGAAGGGCGTGCATATCGTGGTCCCGCGGGACCGGATCGTCAGCGATGCCGCGATCATCCTGCGTACCGCGACCTCGGTACTGTTCGTCATCCCGTGGGGCGCGCACTGGATCGTCGGCACCACCGATACCGATTGGAATCTGGATCTGGCCCATCCGGCCGCCACCAAGGCCGATATCGACTACCTGCTCGACCGGGTGAACCAGGTGCTGGTCACCCCGCTGGCCCACGACGATATCGACGGTGTGTATGCCGGTCTGCGACCGCTGCTGGCCGGTGAGAACGACGACACGTCGAAACTGTCGCGCGAGCATGCGGTCGCCCGGATCGCACCGGGACTGGTCGCGATTGCCGGCGGGAAATACACCACCTACCGGGTGATGGCCTACGACGCGGTGGACGAGGCCGCACAGGATATTCCCGCCCGGGTATCGCCCTCGATCACCGAGAAAGTTCCGTTGCTCGGCGCCGACGGGTATTTCGCGCTGGTCAATCAGACGGTGCAACTGGCCGACGAGTACGGGCTGCATCCCTATCGGGTGAAACATCTGCTGGACCGCTACGGCTCGCTGATCGACGAGGTCATGGCGCTCGCAGCGGACCGCCCGGAACTACGGCAGCCGATCACGGCCGCGCCGTCCTACCTGAAGGTGGAAGTCGTGTACGCGGCGGCCGCGGAGGGCGCTCTGCATCTCGACGATGTGCTCGCCCGCCGCACCCGCATCTCCATCGAGTACCCGCATCGCGGCGCCGACTGCGCCGAGGAAGTGGCGGAGCTGATGGCCGGGGTACTCGGCTGGGACGAGGCCGACACCGGCCGGGAGGTCCGGACCTACCTGGCTCGGGTGGACGCCGAGATCCGTTCGCAGACACAGCCCGACGATGCCTCCGCCGACGCGCTACGGATCGCCGCTCCCGAACCCCGGCCGGAGATCTTGGAACCGGTGCCGGTCGAACGCTGACGCGGATCGTGCCCCGCAAATCCACGGTGGCGCGCGACCTGTCAGTTCTACGTCTGCCGTTCTACGTCTGACACGGGGGAGAGATCTCCGCTCAGTGCTGCCGGCCCGACACCAGGCGCCCGGCTTCACCGCGGTTGACCGCACGTGAATGTGGCCGGGTTACGGACCAGCGTGATACCCAGGCCGACCGCAGCAGGCGGTCGTGTTCCGCCGCCGCGGCACCATCTCCCGCGGCGGCGCCCCTCTGACAGTTGCCGCCCGGTTTCGATGGACCGCGTGGACCACGGGCGGCAGCTACTGCGGATGGCGTGGGTGCAGGCGACTGCTCGCGGCAATACGAGGTCAGGTCCGCCCGCAGCCTGGGGAACGACCAGCGCCTGCTGTCCCGGAGATCTCACGTTTGCCGGGCTCTCTGCCACGCCGGCCCGTGCCTCGATCGGCCGCGGACAGACTGCCGACGGGGGCGCGTGGTGGTTGGTCAGTGGGCCACAGGGGGGCTGTCCGCAGGAGCTGTGGTGATGGCGGGGCCGAGTGGTGTGGGAGTGGTGCCCGAGGGGGCCGGGGCCGGGTGGAGCAGGAAATAGCAGAACACCGCGGTCGCCACGATAGCCAATATCGCCGACAACAATTTGCCGGCGAAGGCGGCCAGGTGGAGGGCTCGGGTGTACATGGGACCTGCTTCCGGTGCGGTACCCGTGTGTCGTCGCGAAGATGCCGATCATTACCACGCCCATGGCGACCGTCACAGAAGTGGCAACGGCCGATATGCGACAGATTACGTGCTCATTCCGGTATGACCTGGCATTTCGGACAGTAGTAGATTCCGCGTTCCCGGCGGCTCACCTGATCACCGCGTGGCGCCGACTCCCCGAGCAGATCGACCCGGATAGCGGTACCGCACCGCTGACAAGGGCGGCGTGCCCGCCCGTAGACCAGCGGCCGCCACGGCGGCTGATGGGCCGCCCGATACAGGACACGCTGCGCTTCGTTGACGAGGGCGAGTAGATCGCCGACCTCGGCCACCGGCCGGGCCGGATGCACCTTGCGCAGGTAACAGACCTCGCTGCGGTATATGTTGCCGATTCCGGCGAGGTTGCGCTGATCCAGTAGCGCCAGTCCGATCGGTAGGTCCGGCTGCCGGGCCAGCCTGTCGACGGCCACGGCCGGATCCCAGCCGGGGCCCAGCAGGTCGGGTCCGAGATGATCGATCGCGGTGTGCTCGTCGGCACGCCGCAGCACCTCCACCAGCCCCAGATCGAACCCCACCGCCTCCACCTCTTCGGTGCCGAGCACGAGCCGGGCGGTGACCCGGGGCTTGGTCCAGCGCTGGCCGCAGTGGAACACCCGCCAGCTGCCCTCCATTTTCAGGTGGGTGTGGATGCTGACCGTCTCGGTCCGGACGAACAGGTGTTTCCCGTAACTGGCCACGCTGTCCACGACCTGTCCGCGCAGATCGACGGTGGCGTATCGCGGGACCCGGAAATCGCTACGGGTGAGCGTTTCGCCCGCCAATGCCGCCCGCAGCCGACCGGCGGCCAGGAACACCACATCACCTTCCGGCATAGTCCTCCTCCACGTCGCGGACGGTTCCAGCGGCCGCGGCTCGAGCGAAATACCACGTCCTGTGGGAACGGACCACCGGCACCGGCCGGTGTTCCCGGGCGTCGGCGGGGGGAGCACGCAACACTCGGGCACCGTGCGAACGGTTGTCCGGTACCGGCCGGCGTGCGCCCGCAGCAACGGGAGGCGGCCGGACCACCGTGTCCTCACCGGGTGAGGTCATCGGGTACTCGTTCCGGCAGGATGTCGTGCGGCGCGCCACATCACCTTCTGCCCGGGCCCGTACCGGCGCGTGCCCGGAGGCAGGGGCCGGACGCCCCGAGCCGGTCACCGTCGTCCGCGCAGGCGCAGGCCGCGCGGGGTATCGCTGAAACCGGCTTCGGTGAGGAAGCCGGCAAAGGTGTTGCCGTGCACCGATTCGCCGTCGACCCGGTCGATGACCAGGGAATCCACCTGCCCCGAACGCACCAGCTCGGCCAGCGCGGTGGCGGCGGCATGCCGTGCGGCCGGGTCCTCGGTGCAGGTGAGCAGGGTCCGGCCACCGCGCTCCAGATACAACACGAGTTCGCCGTCGACCAGTACGACCAGTGCACCTGCCTTGCGGCCCGGGCGGTGGCCGGCCCCGCCGGCGGTCTTCGGCCAGGCGAGGGCGGCACCGTACGGGTTGGCCGGATCGCAGGCCGCGAGTACCAGTGCCGGGGCGGCCGAGCGCCGGTCGCCCTCGAAGGAGCGCAATCGGTCCACCACATCGGTGGTGGAGAACTGGGCGCCACCGAGAGAGTCCACGAAGTAGCCGCGCCGACAGCGGCCGCGGTCCTCGAATTCGCTGAGTACGCGGTAGGCGAGCGCGAACCCGCCGGGCATTCCTTCGTTCTGCACCGCGCCCTTGGTCACCACGCCGTAGCGTTCCAGCAGCAAATCTGCGGTGGCGTGCGCGCGGACCGTATTGTCGAGGGCACGTTCGGGCAGGAGCGACCACCGACCGGCCACGGTGGGTGGGCCCGACCGGGTCGGCATGGCCGGCCTCGGCAGATAGGCGCGCCCCCGTGGCGCGCGCCGGGGAGTGCGGTGCGCGGCGGGTGTCCGGGTCGCCCCGGACAGGCGGGCACGCACGGGGGCGAAGGTATCACCGGAGATCAACCCCGCCCACACCAGGTCCCACAGTGCCGCCGCGACCCGGGTGTCGTCGAGAACACCGGTCGCATCGGCGAGTTGACGGAAGAAGTAAGCACCGCCACCACCGCGCAGAGCCACGAGGGGTGCACTCCGGCCCGGTTCGATCCGGCCACCGGCTGTACCCCGTTCCGCGGTAGATCCCGCAGTCGGCGAGGCCGGTTCGATCCGGCCACCGGCGGGAGCGCGTCCCGGGGAATACCCCGAGGCCGGGTCGGCCTGTCCGTCGGCCGGAGCGCGACCTGTAGCAGATCCGGTGGTCGATGAGGTCGGCCGGGCCTGTCCGCCGGCCGGAGTGTGTCCCGCGGTAGAACCCGCCGCGGGTAACCACGGCTCGAGCCCCCCGCCCGCAGTATCGCGTCTTGTGGCCGAATCCGCCGAGGACCGCTGTTCGCGCTCGCCCTTCCTATCGCGGCCCGCGGCCGAACCGCCGGGCGACGCCGTCCAGGCGGTGGGCTCTGCGCCCAGCACGGTGAGCAGGGTGAGGTGGAGATCGTCGAGTTCGAGTTCGTCCGGGGGCGCCAGGGTCAGCGGAGCCCGGTCGGCCGGGTGCAGGGCGATCCAGCCGTCTTTGGCGTTGATCACTCCGTGCCCGGACCACCGGACCTCACCGGTGGCCATGAGTTCGTCGAGCATCCCGGCCGTGTAGTCGCGGACGCGCGCGGGCAGTACCAGCGACTCCCACGCCGAAGCCGGTACCGGAACCCCGGTGAGCTGGTCGACCACCGCGGCGACTCCGTCGATACCGCGCAGTTCCCCGCTGCCGATGTGCTGCCAATCGGGCAGGAAACGTGCCAGGGCGGCGGTGGAGACCGGTTCGATCTCGTGCCGGGCGGCAGCCAGGCTACGGCGGCGTAGCCTGCGCAGGACCTGGGAATCACACCATTCCGACCCCGCCGTCTCGGGCGTGAACTCGCCTTCCACCACCCGTTTCTCGGCGACCAGTTGATGCAGTACCGAGGTGACCACCGCTGTCCCCAGTCCGAATCTCCGCGCGACTGCTTCCGTTCCGAAGGGGCCGTGGGTGCGGGCGAAGCGGGCGACCAGATCGCCCAGGGGATCGGGTACCGGTTCGATGAAGGCCGCGGGGGTGCCGATCGGCAGCGGAACACCCAGTGCGTCGCGGAGCCGGGCGGCGTCCTCGATCGCGGTCCACCAGGTCCGGCCCGCATAACTCACCTCCAGTGCACGGCGGGCACCGGAGAGTTCGGCGAACCAGCCCGCCGGGTCTTCCCGGCAGCGCTGCCGGGCCTCGTCCGCCGTGAGCGGCCCGAGCAGGCGTAGCAGGTCCGCGAGACCCTCCGCATCGCGTGCCTTGCGTTCCGGGGTCAGCCGCTGCAGTTCCTGCTCGGTCTGCGCGATGATCTCGCTGTCGAGCAGTTCGCGCAGTTCGACCCGGCCCAGTAGTTCGGCCAGCAGGCCCGAATCCAGGGACAGTGCGGCCGCGCGGCGTTCGGCGAGCGGGCTGTCGCCGTCGTACATGAACTGGCCGATGTAGTCGAAGAGCAGTGCGTTGGCGAACGGCGACGGTGTGGCGGTTTCGACTTCGACCAGCCGGATCTGCCGCCGCGCCACCCGGCCCAGCAGATCCCGTAGCGCGGGCAGATCGTAGACATCGCGCAGGCATTCCCGCACTGTCTCGAGCAGGATCGGGAAATCCGGGAATTTGCGTGCGACATCGAGTAATTGGGCCGACCGCTGCCGCTGCTGCCACAGTGGCGCCCGCTTACCGGGATCCCGGCGGGGCAGTAGCAGTGCGCGAGCGGAACATTCACGGAACCGGGAGGCGAACAGGGCCGAACCGCCCACCTGCTCGGTCACGATTTCGTCGATCTCGTCCGGTTCGAAGACGAACAGCTCCGCGCCCGGGGGTTCGTCGGTGGTATCGGGCAGCCGCACGACGATACCGTCGTCGGAGGCATTGGGCGATGCGTCCACCCCGAACCGTTCGCGCAGCCGGGCACCGACCGCCAGCGCCCACGCCGCGTGCACCGGCATACCGTAGGGGGAGTGCAGGATCAGCCGCCAGTCGCCGAGTTCGTCGCGGAATCGTTCCACCACCAGGGTGCGATCGGTGGGGAGCCGGCCGGTGGCGGTGCGCTGATCGTCCAGTAGTGCACGCAGATTACCGACGGCGTTGTCGTCGAGCCCGGCGGCGGCCGTTCGCGCGGCGAAATCCCCGGACGCGGTATCCGAACCGGCCTTGCGGACGAATTCGCCCAGCGCGGCGCCGAGTTCGGCCGGGCGCCCCAGCGAATCACCGTGCCAGAACGGTAACCGGCCGGGATGACCGAAGGCCGGGGTGACCAGGACGCGGTCGTAGGTGATGTCCTCGATCCGCCAGCTGGTGGCGCCGAGCGCGAACACATCGCCGACGCGTGATTCGTAGACCATCTCCTCGTCGAGTTCGCCCACCCGGGAGGCTTTCTCACCCACCATGTAGACCGCGAACATACCGCGGTCGGGGATGGCGCCGCCGGAGGTCACCGCCAGCCGCTGGGCGCCGGGGCGTCCGGTGAGGGTGCCGGCGTCGCGATCCCAGACCAGCCGCGGGCGCAACTCGGCGAACTCGTCGGAAGGGTAGCGCCCGGCCAGCAGGTCCAGCACGGCTTCGTAGGACGACCGCGGCAGTGCCGCATAGCTTCCGGTGCTGCGGACGGTATCGAACCAGGTGTCGACCTCCAGTGGTTCCAGGGCGCAGGCCGCCACTGTCTGCTGCGCGAGGATATCCAGCGGATGCGCGGGTATCTTCAGTTCCTCGATCTGCCCGGCCAGCATCCGCTGGGCCGCCACCGCGCAGTGCATCACATCGGTGCGGTGTTTCGGGAACAGCACCCCGCGCGAGATCTCGCCCACCTGATGCCCGGCGCGGCCGATCCGCTGTAACCCACTGGCCACCGAGAGGGGTGCCTCGACCTGCACCACCAGGTCCACCGCACCCATATCGATACCGAGTTCGAGGCTGCTGGTGGCCACTACACAGCGCAGCCGGCCACTTTTCAGATCGTCCTCGATGAGGGCCCGTTGCTCCTTGCTCACCGACCCGTGATGCGCGCGGGCGAGTAGCGGTTCGGCGCCGTGGGTGACCTCGGTGGAGGGACCGAGCTGAGCGGGCGGGGCATGGGCGGTTTCCGGACCCTCCCCGAGCTGCCCCGCATAGGTTTCGTTCAATCGGGCAGTGAGCCGTTCGGCCAGGCGACGGGAGTTCGCGAACACGATCGACGACCGATGGGCGAGAACGAGCTCGACGATCGACTCGTCCACATGCGGCCACAGTGAACCGGGCTGCTCGGAATCGCCCGGTTCGGTCATATCCGCGACCGGCACCCGTACCGACAGATCGAAGGTCTTCGGCGCGGGCGGCGAAACGATGGTGATGGGCGCCGGCCCCACCAGGAATTTGCCCACTTCCGCCGGCGGGCGCACCGTCGCGGACAACCCGATCCGCTGGACGGGCCGTTCGGTGAGGGTATCCAGCCGGGCCAGCGAGAGCGCCAGATGCGAACCGCGTTTGGACCCGGCGATGGCGTGCACCTCGTCCACGATCACCGTCCGGACCCCGCGCAACGTTTCCCGAGCCGCCGAGGTGAGCATCAGGAACAGCGATTCCGGGGTGGTGATCAGGATGTTCGGGGGTGTGCGCTGCAATCGCCGCCGTTCCTGCGCCGGGGTGTCCCCGGAGCGGACGCCCACGCTGATCTCCGGCGCCGGCAGCCCGAGCCGGCGTGCTGTCTGGCGTACCCCCACCAGCGGCGCCCGCAGATTACGTTCCACATCCACCGCGAGGGCCTTCAACGGTGAGATGTAGAGCACGGACGTTCCGGCCACCGGCGGATCGGCCCGGGCGAGTTCGTCGATGGCCCACAGGAACGCCGAGAGGGTTTTACCGGAGCCGGTGGGCGCGATCACCAGGGTGTGCTCACCGGCCGCGATAGCCCGCCACGCACCCAGCTGTGCGTCCGTGGGCGCGGGGAACGCACCGTCGAACCACTGCTGGGTGGCGGCGGAGAACTCGGTCATGGATTCCAGTCTGCACCCGGCCACCGACAGTTGCCGGTGGCCGCCACGGTCGTCAGGGCAGGCTGCCGTCGACCAGTTCGGGATCCTCGTCGGTGATATCGGGTGTGCCGAAATCACGGATCAGTTCGGCCAGGCGAACCAGGTCCGCGGTGCTCACCCCACCGACCGGCCGGAATTCCCGGTCGAGCCGGCGTCGGAGGAACGCCGTTCGGGATATCCCGAGCGCACGAGCCTGCCGGTCTATCTCGTCGACTATTGCGCCGGGCACGGCACGGATCAGAATATCTGTCATTCCTCGATCACCTCCTGCTCGCGGGGGCACGACGGGCCGGGAGCCGACGCCGGATCGGAGTCGGCGACCGGTGACAGTTCGGTGTTTCTGTGCTGCGACGGTGCCTGGTGTTCGCACACTCGAGTTGAGCTCCCACGATGCCACCGCGGCGCGAAGACGGCGCATTCGCCGGCCGACGGACCGCTCACCCCGGCGGGACGGGCAGTACCGGCAGACCGGGCGGTCGAACCACCGGCGCGTGTACGGGTGCTGGTGGGCCCGGAGCGGCAAACCAGAGAGACTGCCCGACTGCTCGGCCTGGATGCCGCGCCGATGTCCAGATTACGCGATCTTGACGCCGACCCCCGACACCGCGACCGAATCGTTCTGGCGTAGCGATGTGGCACCGGCGGCACCCCCGCGGCCCGGACCTTACGGCTGCCGTAGTTTTCCCGGCCCCGCCGGGTTCTCAGCCCACCGCGACCGAGGTGCCGAGCGAGAACGGGAAATCACGGAAGGTCATACTCGCCGGCACCGATCCGGCCGGAACTTCGTACACCAGATGTGTACCCAGCGACTCTCCCGGTTGCAGCGTGCGCGGGGCGGCGGCGGTGGCAGCGCGCTGCGCCGTGGCCGTCACGTCCGGGCCGAACTTGCCACCGGCGGTATCGTGCAGTTCCTGACCCAGAGGGGTGTAGGTCTTCGGCTCGGGCGCGATATTGCGGACGGTGAAACTCACCACCACGAACATGCCCTGGGCGCGGTCGAAACCGATGGTGGGCACATCGGTTTCCACGTTCCGCACAACGAACTCGAAGCTGCCGTCGCGGACCTCGGTACCCGCGGATGCGGTGGGCCGGTCGTCACCGGAAAAGAATTCGATCGATCCGACGCCCTGCACCAGCGCTGCCATACACCCGCCGATCAGGAGCAGCGGGATCACCACCAGCACGATCGACCACAGCATCAGCCTGCGCAAGCGGCTCTTCCGTCGCCGGGGCCGGGCAGCCTGCCGGGCTCGCGGGGTACGCCGCGCGGGCGGTGCAGAAGAGCGAGGTGCCGGGCGGGCCGGCGCGACCGGCCGGACTCCCGCATGGGCTATATCGCCACCGCGCGGTGCTGCGCCGGGGGCGTACCCGGTTTCCAGCCGGGTGTACGCCCGGGTCGGCGGATGGCCGGGTCCGGCCGCCCCGTGCGCGGCACCGGCCGCGGCGAGACCGGTGTAGGGACGGGTGCCCGCGGGCGGTGCGGCCGCCTCGTACCGCCGGGTGCCCGCCGGTTCCGCGCCGGGCTCGTACCGGCGGGTGCCCGGGGCCGGCGGGCCCGCAGGCGCCGCGGTCTCGTATCGGCGGGTGGCCGGCTGGTCCGGTGCTTCGTACCGGCGGGTGCCCGCCGGGCCCGGGTCGAGTTCATAGCGATGGAGGCCGGGGTGTTCGGCAGGCGCGGGAGCGGCCGACGGACCCGGTCGGCCCAGCGCCGCCGCGGCGGCTCGTGCGAAGTCCCCGGCCGTTGCGAAGCGGTCCCCGGGCTGTTTGGCCAGAGCACGGGCGATCACCGCGTCCAGCCGGTCGGGGATACCCGGTACCAGCGCCCGCACACTGGGCGGGGCGCTGGTGAGATGGTCGTGCATCTGCCGCGCCGGATCGGTATCGCCGAACGGCCGGATACCGGCGAGGCATTCGAACAGCACACAGCCCAGCGAATAGATATCCGCCCGGGCGTCGGTGTCGCCGGTGAACCGTTCCGGCGCCATATACGCCCAGGTGCCCACCGCCAGACCCGATGCGGTCAGCGCCGTACTGCCGGCGCCGTGTGCGATACCGAAATCGATCAGGTACACCACGCCGTCGCGCCGGACGACGATATTGGACGGTTTCACATCCCGGTGCACCAAACCGGCCCGGTGCGCGGCATCCAGCGCGGCCGCTGTCTGGTTGACGATATCGACGGCCCGCTCCGGCGGCAGCGCGCCCCGGTGCAGGATCCGGGACAGATCCTCACCTTCGACGTATTCCATCTCGATGAACAGCCGGCCGTCCAGCTCACCGTGCGCGTGGATCGATACCAGATGCCGGTCGTCCAGGCGGGCGGCGAGTTCCGCTTCCCGCTCGAACCGGCTCCGATAGGTCGGGTCCGCCGCGAGTTCGGCAGGCAGCAATTTCAGCGCGACCTTCCGCCCCGGCCGTCCACCTACGGGATCGGCGTGCGCCAGCCACACCTGGCCCATACCGCCCTGCCCGAGCAGCCGCTCGAGCCGGTAGGGGCCCAGTCGCTGCCCAGCCATGCCCATCCTTCCTGTCACCGTCGCGCCGCGGATCCAGCGGTGGCGCGGTGGTCCGCGACCTACGGCGCCCGGACTGTACTCCGACCCTAATGGTGGCCCCCGACCCCGCACAGAGTGACCGGCGGCACCGAGCGCTCATACCGCCCTGCCGGTCCGGTGTGCCGATCCGGTGTCGGCGTGCCTTGCGCCGGAGTGCTGTCGAGGGCCCGGCGCGACGGCGCGGACCCTGTGCCAGGGTGGGTGGATGGAGCCGATCGAGATCAATGCGGGAGCGTGGTACCTGCGTGCGTTGCGGGCCGACGAACGGATAGATGATCGGCCCGCGTTGCGGGAGGGCGGGATAACGGATCCTGAGTACGTGTCGACGCGGAGTGCTCAATGGGCGGACGAGTCGAATTTTTCCTGGGCCGTATGCGATCCGGTCACCGCGGAATTGGTCGCGGAGATCGTGGTTGCGCCGGGATCGGGTGGTAGCGCGCGTATATCCGGCTGGTCCAGGCCCGGCCACGATGCTGCCCTGGAGGCCGGGCTGGGTGCGGTGTATCGGTTCGTGGAGGACGCATTCGGTTTACGGACCGAGCCGACCGGCGGCCCGGCGAGCTGATCGCCGCGACTCTTACCGACCCGGTTCGTGGAAGTCGTCACCGCCGACCGGGGTCGAGCCGGCCTCCGGTCCGGTGCCGGGACTTCGGGAGACCGGCCCGCGGGTGTCGCGGTGGCAGGCAGGGCGGGCACGACCACGACCGGTATCGGCCGACTGGACTGTTCAGGCCAGGTCCCGCAGGACCCTGTCCAGTGCGGCGACCGCCGCTTCCAACTCCGCGGGCTCCACGGTCAGGGGTGGCCGGAAGCGGATACCGTGCGCTCCGGTCCCGACCATCAGCACGTGTTCCTGTTCGCGCAAACGAGTGAGCACCGCATCGCGGAAACCGGGATCGGGCAGGGTTATCGCGCATATCAATCCCCGGCCCCGGGGCTGGGTGAGCGCCGGATGCCGCTGAGCGAGTTCACGCAACAGCGTTCGGAGATGTTCGCCGAGCGCCGCGGCGCGTTCGATCAGCCCGTCGCGTTCGACGACCTCGAGGATCCGCCCGGCCCGGACCATATCGGCCAGGTTGCCGCCCCAGGTGGAGTTGAGCCGGGACGAGACGGTGAAGACATTATCGCTCACCTCGTCTACCCGGCCGCCGGCCATGATGCCGCATACCTGGGTTTTCTTCCCGAACGCGACCACATCGGGCTGTAGCCCCAATTGCTGGTAGGCCCAGGCGGTTCCGGTCGCACCGGCCCCGGTTTGCACCTCGTCGAGGATGAACAGCGCATCGTTGGCGTGGCACAACCGCTGCATGGCCTGCAGGAACTGCGGCCGCATATGCCGGTCGCCGCCTTCGCCCTGGATGGGTTCGGCCAGGAAGCAGGCGATACCGTTCGGACGTTCGGCGAAGGCCCGTGCGGCCTGTTCCAGCGCATGCTGTTCGGCACGATCGATATCGCCGGGCCCGCCCAGCCACGGGGTTTCGATCCGCGGCCAGTCGAAGGTCGGGAAACGTTCGGTCTTCACCGGGTCGGTATTGGTGAGCGACAGTGTGTATCCGCTGCGACCGTGGAACGCGCCGGTCAGGTGCAGGACACCGGACTCGCGGCCGGGCAGTGCTGTGCGGCCGTGTAGTTGGTTGTGCCGGCTCTTCCAGTCGAACGCGGTTTTGAGCGCGTTCTCCACGGCGAGTGCACCGCCGTCGATGAAGAACAGATGGGGGAGCCGGGGGTCGCCGAGTACGCGGGCGAAGGTGTCCACGAACCGGGCCATCTCGACGGTGTAGATATCGGAGTTGCTCGGCTTGTTGACCGCGGCCGTGATCAGTTCGTTCCGGAAGGCGGCGTCCCCGGCGACGGCCGGATGGTTCATCCCGAGGGCGCTGGAGGCGAAGAACCCGAACATATCGAGGTAGTCGGTGCCGTCGCGGGCGTCCACCAGGTGGCGGCCGTAGGAAGCGGGTAGGTCCAGTACCAGATCGAAGCCGTCGGCGAGCATATGTGCCGACAGCGTCTCGTGCACGCGGGTCGCGGGGATGCGGTCGGTGTCACCGCCGGAGCCGGATCGTTCCAGTTCGATGGTCACAATCTCGACGGTACGGGAGCCCGAATCGATATGCCGGGAAATTTTCCTGACGGAACCATAACAAGAAGGATTTGTTACGTTATCAACTACTTCTCGTAGAACGTCTGCAGGATGATGGTGCTTCGGGTGCGGACATTGGCCGTCGCCCGGATCTGTTGCAGCAACTGCTCCAGATGGCGCGGCGAGGCCACCCGGACCAACAGCATGTAACTCTCCTCGCCCGCCACCGAATGGCAGGCCTCGATACCCGGCACATGCTGCAGCAGCGCAGGCGCGTCATCGGGTTGAGACGGGTCGAGGGGAGTGATCGCGACGAATGCCGACAGCAACTGCCCCAGCGCCTCGGGATCCACGTCGGCCGTGTAGCCCCGGATCACACCGCGCGCCTCGAGCCTGCGTACTCGCGACTGCACGGCGGATACCGAAAGGCTCGCCTTCTCGGCCAGATTGGACAGTGTCGCCCGGCCGTCGGCCATCAGTTCCCGGATCAGCAGGCGATCGATCTCATCCAGGGTCGGTTTTGCCGGTGTTTCCGCCATCAGCGAAGGCTAACGTAGCGGACACACCGCCGGAACCGGAGTTGTGAACGTTCATTCTCCGGCCGTGCCATTCGCACAGCGTATTTCGTCCGGCCGAACCCGAGGAGTTCGCGATGACCGAGATCGACAGCGAGACCCGAACCGTCCGGCTTGCCCACCGGGTACCCGCCCTCCTGAATGCTCTGGGCGTCGAACCGCCCCCTACCGGCGAGATGGCGGTACACAGCCCGATCACCGGCGAAGTGCTCGTCGGGTTGCGACCCGCCGGCCCCGCCGAGATCGATGCCGCGATCGGGGAGTCCGCCGCGGCATTCCGCGACTGGCGTACCGTTCCGGCGCCGCAACGCGCGGCGGTGGTCCGGGAACTTGCCGTTCTGCTGCGGCGTCATCAGGACGAACTCGCCGAACTGGTCACTCTCGAGGTTGGGAAGATCCCGGCCGAAGCGCGGGGCGAAGTCCAGGAGATGATCGATATCTGCGAATTCGCGGTGGGGTTGTCCCGGCAGCTCTACGGCTACACGATGGCCTCGGAACGGCCCGGCCACCGGCTCATGGAGACCTGGCATCCGCTGGGCGTCGCCGGAGTGATCTCGGCGTTCAACTTCCCCGTCGCGGTCTGGTCGTGGAATACCGCGGTCGCCCTGGTCTGTGGCGACACGGTGGTGTGGAAACCGTCGGACCGGACGCCGTTGACGGCACTGGCCTGTCATGCCCTGTTGCGCCGGGCTGCCCGCGCCACAGGGGCCGACCCCCGAATCCATCAGCTCGTACTCGGCACCGGTGCGGCCGGGGCACAACTGGTCGACGACGAACGGGTAGCGCTGGTGAGTGCCACGGGTTCGGTTGCCATGGGCCGTAGGGTGGGACCGCGGGTCGCCGCCCGATTCGGCCGCTGTCTGCTGGAGCTGGGCGGAAACAACGCGGCCGTCGTCACCCCTTCGGCCGATCTGGACCTGGCTGTGCGCGGGATCGTTTTCGCGGCGGTCGGCACTGCGGGCCAGCGCTGTACGACCCTGCGCCGGCTGATCGTGCACACCGGTATCGCGGAGGAACTCCTGAACCGGCTCGCCGACGCCTACCAGCAGTTGCGTATCGGCAATCCGCTGGAACCCGGCGTACAGGTCGGTCCGCTCAGCGGCCCCGAAGCCTGGGAACGGATGCGCGACGCGATAGAGCTGGCCCGCCGCGACGGCGGCGAGCTGGTCTGCGGCGGGCACGAGGTCACGGTCGACGGGGTCGGTCCCGCGGCCCGCTACGCACATCCGGCGATCGTCCGGATGCCGGATCAGACCGAGATCGTGCGCGAGGAAACCTTCGCACCGATCCTGTACGTGCTCACCTACGACGATTTCGACACCGCCCTCGCATTACACAACGGTGTGCCGCAGGGGCTGTCGTCGGCGATATTCACCACCGACCAGCGCGAGGCCGAACGTTTCCTGGCCGCCGACGGATCGGACTGCGGTATCGCCAATGTCAATATCGGCACCTCGGGCGCGGAGATCGGCGGTGCCTTCGGCGGCGAGAAACACACCGGTGGTGGCCGCGAATCCGGTTCGGACGCGTGGAAGGCGTATATGCGCCGGGCGACCAACACGATCAACTACTCCAGCGCGCTACCGCTGGCCCAGGGCATCCGCTTCGACTGACCACGTATCGGACCCGGCAGCAACGCCGTTCGACGAGGGCATTCTCCTCGAACAGCGTCCCAGCAGCCGGTTCACGCCGCGGGCCGCCGGCTGAGTGAGTCCGATCAAGTCAGCCGGGTCGGCCGGGCGTTGCGGTCACGCCGCTCCCGGAGCGCTGAGACCGGGGCGTCCGGACAAGCGACGGGGCCGGTCCGAACGGCCACGACAGCAACGTCCCCTGCGCGTCGCGCCGCTGAGGGGAACCGCAACCTGCACGACTGACAGCAGCACGGTGGATCGCTGCACGACTGACAGCAGCACGGTGGATCGCTGCTCGGTGGGTGGTTGCTCGGTGGGTGGTTGCTCTGCGGGTGGCTGCTCTGCGGGTGGCTGCACGGCGGATGGTTGCACGGCGGATGGCTGCTCTGCGGGTGGCCGGACGGTGGGTGGTTGCTCGGTGGGTGGTTGCTCGGTGGGTGGCTGCTCTGCGGGTGGCTGCACGGCGGATGGTTGCACGGCGGATGGTTGCACGGCGGATGGCTGCTCTGCGGGTGGCCGGACGGTGGGTAGCTGCACGGCGGAGCGCGCGAACGCGGTGCCCGGGTGCGGTCAGTACATGGGTGCGTGCCGGGTCCGGCGGTGGTCTGGCCGGTGGTGCCGGAGCATTCGGCGCCACAACGGCCACGGCGTGTGGTCCGTACGCTCGCCCGGACCACACCGGCGGCTGCTGGGATACGGTGGCCGTCAGCTGGGCTCGGCGGCGACGGGGCTCAGCGCGGCGACGAAGTCGGCTACGGCGCGGCGGCCGATTTCCATCCCGCGGGCGAGTATCCCCGGGTCGGTTTCGACGCTGCTGATATCCGGTGACCCGGCGGGCGGGTGGATCTGATGTGCGGCAGCGCCCATCCCGGCGATGACCCCGTCCTCGAGCGCCTGCTGGCCGGGACGCTGTTTCCATGCCCGGTAGGCGCCGGGCGCGGTGAACCGCATATAGGTGCCACCGACGAGGTCGTGCAGTCGTGGCGGGGGTGGGCGGTGTTCGTCCGCGCGGCGGGTCCGCAGAATCAACGCGTGGGTGGCGCCGGCCTTCAGGGCGCTGCGCAGCGGAACGGTTTCCGAGAGCCCGCCGTCGAAGTATCGGCGTCCGCCCAGTGCGACCGGTGGCCCCGCCAGCAGCGGCAGGCCCGAGGACGCGCGTAGCGCCGTCTTCAACGTCGTCTTGTCCACGATGTAGGGGTGCAGATCCACCGGCAGACCGGTCTGGATATCGGTGGCGATGGGATGGAAGGTGGTCTCGTTCGCCAGGATCGCCGGGAAGTCCATCGGGTGCAGGCCGTCGTAGACCTTGTGGACGAGATAGTTCAGATCGAACGCGGGCCGGCCGCGCAGCATCCGCGCCGGATCGATCGCCCGGCGCATGATCGCGGCGTCGGTCCAGGCCTGCAACCCGCGACCCGCTCGTCCGCACAGTAGCCAGGCGGCATTGATGGCGCCCGCCGAGGTCCCGTAGACGGCGTCGAATATCCGGGCGAGCCCGAGATCCTCCAGGGCGTGCACCATCCCGCTGGAGTACACGCCACGGCTGCCGCCGCCCTCGATCACGAGCACCAGTCGATGGCCGTCGGCTCGGCGCGAGGATGCGAAACGGCCGCGGATCACCTCCGCGACCGTCGGTAGTGCTGCGCTCACCAGGTCACCATACGCCGGAGCGGGTGCGTGATCTCGACCACGCACCCGCTCCGCGACACTGTGCATCCAGTGTTGGCCCCGCTGTCGGCGTACCGTCGCTCACTCGTTCACGGTGAAACCCGCGGGGTAGCCCCGCCGCGTTGGACCTACTTGATCTCGGCGAGCACCGTGCCCTGGGTGATCGCAGCGCCGGCCGCCACATTCAGGCCGGTGACCACACCGGACTTGTGCGCGTTCACCGGATTCTCCATCTTCATGGCCTCGAGTACCGCGATCAGATCGCCGGCCTCGACCGACTGACCTTCCTCGACGGCGACCTTCACGACGGTGCCCTGCATCGGCGCGGTGACAGCGTCACCGGAGGCGGCCCCGCCGCCCGCGCCGCCTCGCTTACGCGGCTTCGGCTTCTTACGTACCGCACCGCCGGCCGCGGGGGCACCCGAACCGATCGAGAACTGCCCCGGGAGCGATACCTCGACGCGGCGGCCGCCGACCTCGACTACGACCTTCTGCCGCGGTTCGTCGTCCTCTTCGGCGGGGGCGCCGCCGGTGAACGGCTCGACGGTGTTCTTCCACTCGGTCTCGATCCACTTGGTGTAGACGTCGAACGATTCGCCGTTGCCGACGAAGGCGGGATCCTCCACGATCGCCCGGTGGAACGGGATCACCGTGGCCAGGCCGTCCACATGGAATTCGGCCAGCGCGCGTCGCGCCCGCTCCAGCGCCTGGGCCCGGTTCTCGCCGGTGACGATGAGCTTGGCCAGCATGGAATCGAATTGGCCGCCGATCACGCTGCCGGCCACCACGCCGGAGTCCACGCGCACACCCGGGCCGGTCGGCTCGGAGTACGCGGTGACGGGGCCGGGGGCGGGCAGGAAGCCGCGGCCGGCGTCCTCGCCGTTGATCCGGAATTCGAAGGAGTGCCCACGCGGGGCCGGGTCCTCGGTGAGCTCCAGCTTCTCGCCGTTGGCGATCCGGAACTGCTGGCGAACAAGGTCCAGTCCGGAGGTCTCCTCGGTGACCGGGTGCTCGACCTGCAGGCGGGTGTTGACCTCGAGGAACGAGACGGTATCGCCCTGCACCAGGTATTCCACGGTGCCGGCGCCGTAGTAACCGGCTTCCTTGCAGATCCGCTTGGCGGAGGCGTGGATCTCGGCGCGCACCTCGTCGGTCAGGAACGGGGCCGGGGCCTCTTCGACCAGTTTCTGGAAGCGACGCTGCAGCGAGCAGTCGCGGGTACCGGCGACGATCACATTGCCGTGCTTATCGGCGATCACCTGCGCCTCGACGTGGCGGGCCTTGTCCAGGTACTGCTCGACAAAGCATTCCCCGCGGCCGAACGCGGCGACCGCTTCACGGGTGGCCGATTCGAACAGTTCGGGGATCTCCTCGATGGTGTGCGCGACCTTCATACCGCGACCGCCACCACCGAACGCGGCCTTGATCGCGACCGGTACGCCGTACTTCTTCGCGAACTCGACGACCTCGGCCGCATCCTTGACCGGATCTTTCGTACCCGCCGCCATCGGCGCGTTCGCGCGCTCGGCGATATGGCGGGCGGTGACCTTGTCGCCGAGGTCGCGGATGGACTGCGGGGAAGGCCCGATCCAGATCAGCCCGGCGTCGAGGACGGCCTGGGCGAAGTCGGCGTTCTCGGAGAGGAAGCCGTAACCGGGGTGGATGGCATCCGCGCCGGACTTGGCCGCGGCGTCGAGGATCTTGTCGAAGACCAGATACGATTCTGCCGAGGTCTGCCCGCCCAGGGCGAACGCTTCGTCGGCGAGCTTGACGAAGGGCGCGTCGGCATCGGGTTCTGCGTAAACCGCGACACTGCCGAGACCGGCGTCCTTGGCCGCCCGGATAACGCGCACCGCAATCTCGCCTCGGTTAGCTACGAGTACCTTCGTGATCCGCGCGCTGGCATGGCTGGGCACTGAGCCTCCTGTTGCAATCTCTTTGGTCGCTGTGCGGGATGGGCCGCGCCTCGGCTCCGCTCCCGCGGATCGGGGTCCGCCGGTCCGTAAATGGGTCGGATCGCTTTGTGGGCTCCGCTTCCGTGGGTTCGGATCCGCTACGCGGGCTCCGCGCCCGTGGTCGACATGTATGTCTCCGGGCGAGTGTAGGCAGTCTGCCAACAATGCGGGAACTCGGATAGCCCTACTGGGTAGTAGGGGGGTAGATCACAGTGGCTGTGGTATGGGCCTCTCTACTGTCCGCCACCAGTGGCGATGGGCATGCGGACCGAGTTGCCCCATTCGCTCCACGACCCGTCGTAGTTGCGGACCGGATCGCAGCCGAGGAGGTATTTCAGCACGAACCAGGTATGGCTGGAGCGTTCACCGACTCCGCTGTAGACGGTGAGAGGGTCGGCGGTGGTGAGGTGGCCGTACACCGCGTCGAGGTCGGCGCGTGACCGGAATCGGCCGTCGGGGCCCAGGGCGCTGGTCCAGGGGATGTTGACTGCGGTCGGGATATGTCCGCCGCGCAGGGGACCACCGGGGCCGGAGTCGCCGGAGAAGCCCGCGTACTCCTGTGGTGAGCGGACATCGACGAGGGCGGTGCCGAGCTGTTCGAGGACGTCCTCCCGGAACGCGCGCACGGCGTTGTCATCGCGGTGGACCCGGGGATAGTGGCTGCGGACGGGCTCGGGGGTTTCGAAGACGGTATCGCGCCCCTCGGCGATCCAGGCGTCGCGGCCGCCGTCGAGCAGCCGGACGTCGGCGTGGCCGAACATAGTGAAAACCCACAGCGCGTGCGCGGCGTGCGAGTTACCGTCGTTGCCGTACAGCACGATGGTGTCGTCGTGTTCGATGCCCTGGGAGCACATGAGTTCGGTGAATCGCTCACCGTCGATATAGTCACGGGTCACGGGGTCGTCGAGATCGCTGCGCCAGTCGAGCTTGCCGGCGCCCGGAACATGGCCGATGCCGTAGAGGAGGACATCGGCATTACATTCGATGATCTTGAGACCGGGGGTGCCGAGGTTTGCCGACAACCATTGCGTGGTTACCAAACGGTGTGGGCAAGCGTACGAGCCGAAGGCGGGATATGGGTCCGGGGCGACGGGCACGTTCAAGGATCCTTCACAGGAGGCGGGCAGTGCTGACGACAGGTTCGAGCCGCACTGTGGATAGTAAGTGTGACTTGACGTGAACTTGTTGCAGAGCACAAAGTCGGTGCAATGGGCGAATTAGTCGCATACGGCTCCGATAAAGTCTCCCCGAAGGAGGGGTGAGCTATGTCTGATTCTTGGCCGCGGCGGCGCCTGCTCGCGATCCTCCGCAGCGCCAGCGTTCCCCTCGACGCCCAGCAACTGGCCCAGATCACCGGTCAGCATGTCACCACGGTGCGTTTCCACCTGGACATTCTCACCCGTGAGTCGTTGGTCCGGCAGTTCCAGCAGCCGCCCCGCGGGCGGGGCCGCCCCCGTATCGGCTACCGCGCGGTCCAGCGCAGTATCGGATATCAGGATCTGGCCCAAGCGCTCGCCGACCAGCTCGGCCCCGATCCCGACCGGCAGGCGGCGGCCGGGATCGCCGCGGGCCGGGCCTGGGGCGGCAAACTCGAGACGCCCGGCGAACCGATCGAATCCGTGCAGGATGCGAAGGAGCAGACCGTTTCGCTCATGTCGGAACTGGGTTTCGCGCCGGAACGCGACAGCGCGGGACGCGACGCCGAGGACACCGCGGTGGTCCGGCTGACGGCATGTCCGTTGCGTGATCTGGCGCGCACGCATACCGATGTGGTGTGCGGTGTGCACCGCGGCCTGCTCGCCGAGCTGCTGGAGAGATCCGGCGCGTCGGGCACGGTGGACGCCGAACTCGTCCCGTTCGTGGCCGACGAGGTCTGTGAAGTGCGTTTGCGGCGGATCGAGCCGTCGGAGCCCGCCGCCGGCCCGGAACACGACCCGGTTTCCACGCCGCCGCGAGGTCCGGCGGAATCAGGTCTCATCGACGCGGCCGCCGGTCAAGCGGCACGGGTGTCGAGACTGGCGGGACAGGCGGTACGGCCGGCGAGTCAGCTGCCACCGGCTTCTGCGTCGCCGGGCACCGGCGTCCTACCGGCCTCGTCCGGTCCGCTCACGCCCGCGGCGCGACAGCAGGGCGGGCGAGTGTTTCGTACCGCGCCGGGTTCAGGGCCGCCCGTCGGCCCACAGCCGTTCGATACCGACGCCCACTTCCTGCAGCAGTCGGCGCAGCAGTGGTAGCCCGATACCGACCACGCTGGACGGATCGCCGTCGATCCGGTCGACGAACCAGCCGCCCAGGCCGTCCAATGTGAAGGCGCCGGCTACCTGCAGTGGTTCGCCGGTCGCGATATAGGCATCCAATTCGGCCGGATCCGGTTTTCCGAAGTGAACGGTGGTTGCGCTGCAGTCGACAGCCTCCGCGGTGACCGCGCCGGACCGGAGCCGGAGAACGCAGTGCCCGGTCAACAGGTCGGCGTTGTTGCCGGCCATGGCCTGCCAGCGGGCCTGGGCCACTTCTGCCGTATGCGGTTTGCCCTGGAGTTCGCCGTCGATCAACAGCATCGAATCGCAACCGACGACGACCAGATCCCCGTCCGGCCCGGACCTGTCCTCAGCCAGGGTGGCGGCCACCGCGCGAGCCTTCGCTCGTGCCAGTTCCACGACGATGTCGCGGGGGCCGGTATCGGCGGGCAGCGCCGCCGCTACGGCGTCCTCGTCCACGTCCGACACCCGGACGATCGGTTCGATACCTGCGGCGCGCAGGACCGACCGGCGGGCCGGGGACGCGGAAGCGAGAACCAGGCGGGTCACGTCCGGCATTCTCCTGTGTTCGATATCAGAAACGCAGGTTCGACAGCTGCGGATAGGAGTACGGCGAGAACGGCGAGCTACCGCGGTGCAGCATGGTCGGCCGGCCCCACAGATCCTGTGGCCCGTTGTCGGCGGGCGCCGCAGCGGCGGCGGCAGCGGTGAACACACAGACCAGTGCGGCGATATCGGCGTCGCTGGGTGCACCCTTTTCGATGACCAGGAACGGCTGCCGGCCGTCGGCCTCGGCAGCAGGGCTCGCATCGGCAACGCTTGCGGTATCGACCGCCAGATCCCCGGTGGCGAGGTCCAGTTCGGCTGCGGCCAATACTTCTTCTTCTGCCACAATCGTCACAGTGCCAGATCCTCTCTCTTGCCTCGATCGGGCGCGCGTAGTTCGGCCAGATCACCTTCCACCGATCGTGTTTCCACCGACCAGTGTGCGGCTTATTGAGCGTATCGCTGGATCACAGCGGGATGTTGCCGTGTTTCTTCGGCGGAAGGGTCACCATCTTGCGCTCGAGCAGCCGCAGGGCGGACACGATCTGGCCGCGCGTATGCGACGGCGGGATCACGGCGTCTACGTAACCGCGCTCGGCGGCGACGTAGGGATTGACCAATGTGTCCTCGTACTCGTTCTGCAGCTCCAGGCGCAGTTTTTCCACGTCAGCGCCTTCTTTGGCAGCCTCGGCGAGCCGTTTGCGATAGACGAATCCGACCGCGCCGGAGGCGCCCATCACCGCGATCTGCGCGGTGGGCCAGGCCAGGTTCACATCGGCACCCATATGCTTGGAACCCATGACGTCGTAGGCGCCGCCGTAGGCCTTACGGGTGATGATCGTGATTTTGCCCACAGTGGCCTCGCCGTAGGCGTAGAGCAGCTTGGCGCCACGCCGGATGATGCCGTTGTATTCCTGGTCGGTGCCGGGTAGGAAGCCGGGCACGTCCACCAGGGTGATGATCGGGACGTTGAAGGCGTCGCAGGTGCGCACGAACCGTGCGGCCTTCTCCGAGGCGTCGATATCGAGGCAGCCGGCGAACTGGGTGGGCTGGTTGGCGACGATACCGACACTGCGGCCGTCGACCCGGCCGAAGCCCACGATGATGTTCATGGCCCGCTCGGCCTGGATCTCCAGGAATTCGTCGTCGTCGAGCAGCCGGCGGATGACCTGGTGCATGTCATAGGGCTGGTTCGGCGAATCCGGGATCAGGGTGTCGAGTTCGAGATCCTCTTCGGTGAGCGAATCCTCGATCGCGCCGTTGATCGGGTCCGGCGCCGGGAAGCGCGGGGCTTCGGCGCGGTTGTTGCTGGGCAGGTAGGACAGTAGATCCTTGACGTAGTCGAGGGCGTCCTGTTCGCCGGAGGCCACATAGTGCGCCGTTCCCGACTTGGCCATATGGGTGTGGGCGCCGCCCAACTCCTCCATGGTGACCTCTTCGCCGGTGACGGTCTTGATGACGTCGGGTCCGGTGATGAACATCTGGCTGGTCTGATCGACCATGACGACGAAGTCGGTGAGCGCGGGGGAGTACACGTGCCCGCCCGCGGCGGCGCCCAGGATCAGCGAGATCTGCGGGATCACGCCGGAGGCCTGGATATTGCGGTGGAAGATCTCGCCGTAGAGGCCGAGCGAGACGACGCCCTCCTGGATGCGAGCGCCCGCGCCGTCGTTGATACCGATCAGCGGGCGGCCGGTCTTGAGCGCCAGGTCCATGACCTTGACGATCTTTTCGCCGTACACCTCGCCGAGGCTGCCGCCGAACACCGTGGAGTCCTGGCTGAACAGGCATACCTCGCGGCCGTCGATGGTGCCGTAACCGGTCACCACGCCGTCGCCGAGCGGGCGCTGCTTGTCGAGACCGAAGTTGACGCTGCGGTGCCGGGCCAGGGCATCGAGTTCGACGAAGGAACCCTCGTCGACCAGGGCGAGAATACGTTCCCGGGCGGTCAGCTTGCCCTTGGCGTGGACCTTGTCGACCGCGGCCTCACCCATCGGATGCTGGGCCTCTTCCAGCCGATTCCGCAGGTCAGCCAGTTTGCCGGCGGTGGTGTGGATATCGGGCGCACCTGCCGAATCCGGCGTGGGCTGCTGCTGGACACTCGTCATGGCTCGGAGTGTAACCAGAGCCGTACCGCGCTGTTAACCCAGATCTCGCTACTCACGAGTAGAGCGCGGCGATGAAAAGCCCAGGTGGGTCGGTCGCCGCTGGTCGTTATGTGTACCGCAAATCGCCCCGAACAGTGGTGACGACACACGATGGACTTCTGCGCGACCATCCCGTCCGCGCCGCCGTCGACGACACCGGGGGTGCAACGGTCGGGCTCCGCGGGAAGGACGCCGGTACCCCGCAGCTGTGCAGGCCTCCGGAGCGGGAAATTAAATCGCTTTCCCGGCACCTGTCGAGGCAATACCCTTGTAGCAGGCCGATTTTCGAGCCATGAGGGGTGGTGGACTGCTATGTGGCACTGGACAACCCGCACCGGACAGTATCCCGAAGCCGTGGCGTTCACGCGGCGAGTGACCGAGCCGGAACCGACGTTCACCGAACAGGTTCCCGAACCCGAATCCGAAACCGAAGAACCCGACCCCGAACCGATTCGGGGCCGAGTATCCGCCGAGGGCTTCGACCTCGCCGGATGACTACCGCGCACCCTGCTGTTCGGCCGAACGAACCGCGGTCTGTTCGGCCGAACAGACCGCGGCGCCGGAGGTGGCACCATGGCACCCGGCTATGACGCAGTACCCTGCCCCTGGTGGACAGGCCTCCGTTGGATACCGAACGTTTGCGGCAAGCGCTCACCGAAACCCCGGAACTGAAGTTCTTCACCGGGATAGAGGTGGTCGAATCGACCGGCTCCACCAACGCGGATCTACTCGCGCGGGCGGACGACCCGGAAGTCGATCGGGTAGTGCTGGTGGCAGAGGCTCAGGAGCAGGGCCGCGGCCGGCTGGCCCGGCCCTGGACCAGCCCGCCGCGCGCGCAGATCTCGCTCTCCCTGCTCGTCCGGACCGAGGGACTCGATCCCGAACTGCTCGGCTGGCTCCCGCTGCTCACCGGCATCGCGGTGGTCGATGCGCTGCGCTCGGTGACCGGTGTACCGGCGGCGCTGAAATGGCCCAACGATGTCCTTGTCGAGGGACGCAAAATCGCAGGCATCCTCACCGAAGCGGCCGCCGGGGGGCCGCGGCCGGCCGTGGTGATGGGGGTCGGTCTGAATGTGAGCCTCGATGCCGACGAACTGCCTGTCCCGCACGCGACTTCGCTCACTCTCTGCGATGTGCCCGATCCGGACCGCACGGCGCTGGTCCTGGCGCTGCTGACGGAATTCGCGAATCGATACACCGCCTGGCACGACGCGGACTGGGATACCGGCGATCTCGCCGCCGCCTATCGGGAACGCTGTGCGACGCTCGGTACCCCCGTGCGCGCGGAACTTCCGGGCGGCGGACTGCTCACCGGAATTGCCCGTGATATCGACTCTTCGGGCCGGTTGCTGATCGGTGAGGAAGCGGTCTCCGCCGGAGATATCACCCATCTGCGCCCGAGTTGATGCGGACTGCCCCGAAAACCCGCGTCGTCGGGAGCGACCCGGGACTTCGGCGGTAATGTGCGGTCATGGGATATCCGGAGGATGCGCTGGCGCCCGACGAGGAGCTGATCCTGCACACCCACCCCCATTGGAAGATGCTGTTGTGGCCCGTCGCCACGCTCATCGTCGCTACCGCGCTGGCCGGTTTCCTGGGTGGTCTGGTGTCGCGTACCACCGAGTCGACGACGCGCTCGGTGTTGCTGCTACTGATCCTGGCTCTCTGGCTGGCGGTGCTGGCGTGGCGGAGCGTGGGGCCGATCCTGGACTGGCGCTCGACGCATTTCATCGTCACCGACCGCCGGGTGCTGGTGCGTGAGGGGGTTCTCACCCACAGCGGTCTCGATATTCCGATGAGCCGTATTTCCAGTGTTCAGTTCCGGCACGGTCTGGTGGACCGGATGTTCCGGACCGGCGAGTTGATCATCGGTTCGTCCTCGGAGGAGCCGCTGGAATATTCGGATATACCGAACGTGGAACAGGTGCACGCACTGCTCTACCACCAGGTTTTCGAGGCCGCGCCGCGGCACGGCGGCTACTGAGGACGCGGTCCCGAGATCGCCGGACCGTAACCTTGTCCGCATGACCGCCGTATTGCTGGGCGAAGACGACGAGGCGATCGCCGCGCCACTGTCACGGGCGCTGGGCCGCGAAGGGTATTCGGTGACCGTGGAGAGCTTCGGTCCCGCGGTGCTGGACCGGGCGCTGGAGGGCCACCATGATCTGCTGATTCTCGACCTCGGACTGCCGGGAATGGACGGTCTGGAGGTCTGCCGGCAGGTCCGCGCCCGCGGCGCCGAAATGGCGGTGCTGATGCTCACCGCGCGCACCGACGAAGTCGATTTCGTCGTCGGCCTCGACGCCGGCGCCGACGACTATGTCGGTAAACCGTTCCGCCTGGCCGAACTGCTCGCCCGCGTGCGGGCCCTGCTACGGCGCAGCGGGATCGGCGACGACATCGTGGAGGTCGGCGGTATCCGGCTCGAACCGGCGGCTCGGCGGGTGCTGGTCAACGGAGTCGAAATCGGGTTGGCGAACAAGGAGTACGAGCTGCTCAAGGTGCTGATCGACCGGGCCGGTCAGGTGGTGTCGCGCGAAACCATCCTTCGTGAGGTGTGGGGGGATGCCGAACTCCGGGGGTCCAAAACCCTGGATATGCATATGTCCTGGTTACGTCGCAAAATCGGGGACGAGGGCCCGATGGCGGAGCGGCGGATCGTCACCGTGCGCGGTGTCGGTTTCCGGTTGAACACCGACTGACGTGCGGCGCCGGATCCTGCGGTCGATGCTGACCGTGCTGATGCTGACCACGGTGGTGCTCGGGATTCCGCTCACCTATACCGCCTGGCTGTGGGTCGAGGACATCACCCGTAACGATCTGCGCGGCCGGCTGGAACAGATCTCCACCGAGGTCATCGGACAGGAACGCGGCACCGGTGTGGTGCGCGGCGGTTTGGACCTGCGCACCGTCGGACCGCTGGTCCCGGCGGGCGGCCGCCTGACGATCGTGTATCCCTCGCCGGAGGACAACGCCGCGAAGGTGGAGATCGGTGCAGTCGCCGTCGACGACCCGCTGGTGGAATCGCTGTCCATGGGTACCGAGGGTTCCCTGCGACTCGAAGTTCCTGCCACGCCGATGAAGGCCCGGCAGCGACAGGCAGTGGCCGGAGTGGGGCTGGCGGTGGCACTGTCCCTCGGTGCGGCGATCACCGTCGCCATCGTCACCGCGCGGCGGGTCGCCGACCCGATCCGCGATGTGGCCGCCCGGGCCGCCCGGCTCACGATGGGCGATTTCCGTGCGGACCCGCGCCGGCACGGGATCGAGGAGCTGGACCGTGTCTCCGATGTGCTGGATTCGGCCACTGTGGAGATCGCCGGCCGGTTGCAGCGCGAGCATGCGCTGGTGGCCGATGTATCGCATCAACTGCGCAGCCGGCTCACCGCGGTGCGGTTGCGGCTCGACGAACTGTCCGCGCATTCCGATCCGGCCGTGGTACACGAGGCCGACGAAGCGATGGCGCAGGTCGACCGGCTCACCGAGGCCATCGACGATCTGGTCCGGGCCTCCCGGCACGAGGACGCCACCGACCGCGATCCGGTTCCGGTGATGGACGAACTACGCGGCATCGTCGCCGAGTGGACCCCTCCGTTCCGGGAAGCCGGGCGCACGCTCTCACTGACCGGTGACGAATCGCTGCGCGCCCCGATCACCGGTTCGCGGTTGCGGGAGGCGGTGACGGTACTGGTCGACAATGCGCTGATGCACGGCGGCGGGACCTGCATCGTCTCGGTGCGCACCGTTCGGCCGGGCCGGGATCGCGATCCGTTGGTGTGTGTCCAAGTGGCCGACGAGGGAGACGGGGTCAGCGACGAACTGGCGCCGCATATCTTCGATCGCGGCTTCTCCGGTGCCGGATCCACGGGTGTGGGGCTGGCGCTGGCGCGGGCGTTGATCGAGGCCGACGGGGGACGGCTGGAGTTGCAGCGACGCCGCCCCGCGCTGTTCGCGGTGTTCCTCGGTAAACCGCTCGCGGCGCGGATGGAGAGCCGGCGTGTCGGGGAACCGCGCTGACAATGCCCCTGGATATGCGGCACGCCCGGCCGGTTGCCGGGCGTGCCGGAACCGCGGGTGTGCACACCCGTACTGATCCCCGAGCCCGTTGATGCGCTGTTCGCGGGCCACACTGTCGCGGCCGGCCTGGTGGGCTGCCGACCTGGTGGGGCCGCCGGCGGCGCCCATCGATCCCGGCGGAGCCGAGGTCAGCGGCCGAGCGGCCGCCGGTGGTGTTCCTCTTCCACGTAGTCCTCGAGATCTTCCAGCATCTGATCGACCTCGTCCGGGAACACCCAGCGCCGCATCGCCCAGAACCGGAACGCCATCTGCAACAGATTGCCGATGATGTAGGCGCTGATGAAATCGGCGATGTTCTCCACCATGAAGCTGACCGTGGGCTGGTGCAGTTGGAAGGCGTAGCGGGAGATATAGAGGGGCAGCATGCTGAGCACGACGCCCACGCCGCTGACCGCGAAGAACAGCAGCGCCTCGTGATGGCGTTCCCGTCCGCCGCGGTTCTTGAACGACCATTCCCGATTGAGGATGTAGGAAGCGATCACCGCGATAACGCCGGCGATGATCTTGGCCGTGACAGGCTTCTCCTCCAGAACCGTCCACTTCAGGGAGTAGAAGATCCCGCTGTCGATGACGAACGTGGTGGCGCCGACGATCGCGAATTTGATCAGCTCACGATTCCGGAACGCAATATCCTGCAGGGGCTGCGGAAGGACGCGGACCACGTCGTCGACGATTGACACAAGGCCAGAGCATACCGCTAGGCACTGTTCGCGCAGGACGTGACAGTATTTACCGACGTGAATGCTCGTAGATTCGATCCCGCGGCAATGCCGACCGTCACCATGGTCGGCGGCGGCCAGCTGGCGCGGATGACGCATCAGGCGGCCATCGCATTGGGACAGCGGCTCCGGGTCCTCGCCGAGCGACCCGACGATCCGGCGGCGCAGGTCAGCCCCGATGTCGTCCTGGGCAGCCATACCGATCTGGACGCCCTGCGCCGCGCTGCCATCGGTTCGCACGCGCTGACCTTCGACCACGAACACGTGCCCACCGAACATCTCGAGGCGCTGGTCGCCGAGGGGGTCGCCGTGCTGCCGCCGCCGCAGGCGCTGCGCTACGCCCAGGACAAGCTGGCCATGCGTACCGAACTGTCCGCGCGCGGCCTGCCGGTTCCGCCGTTCGCCGTGGTCGAGACCGAGGCCGACGCCATCCGCTTCGGTGACGAACACGGCTGGCCCATCGTTCTCAAGGCGATCCGCGGCGGATACGACGGGCGTGGCGTATGGATGCCCGCCGACGCGGAGGAGGCGGCGAAGATCGCCGCCGAGCAGCTCGGTGCCGGGGTATCGCTGATGGCCGAGGTCCGGGTGGCGCTGAAGCGGGAACTGTCGGCGATGGTGGCCCGCTCGCCCTACAGTCAGGCGGCCACCTGGCCCGTGGTGGAAACCGTGCAGCGCAACGGCCAATGCGCCGTGGTGATCGCACCGGCCCCGGACCTGTCCGAGGACCTGGCCGCCGAGGCCGAAGAACTCGCGTTGCGGCTGGCCCGCGATCTCGGCGTGGTCGGGGCGATGGCGGTCGAACTGTTCGAGACCGAATCCGGTGAAATCCTGATCAACGAACTGGCTATGCGCCCGCACAACTCCGGGCACTGGGGGATGGACGGCGCCCGCACCGGGCAGTTCGAACAGCATCTGCGCGCGGTACTGGACTACCCGCTCGGTGATACCGCCCCGCTGGCGCCGGTGACCGTGATGGCGAATATTCTCGGTGCGCCCGAGGCGCCGGAAATGTCGATGGATGAGCGGTTGCATCACCTGTTCGCCCGGATGCCCGACGCGAAGGTGCATCTGTACGGCAAGGGCGAACGCCAGGATCGCAAGATCGGGCATGTGAACGTGCTGGGCGACGAGGTGGCCGCGGTGCGGGAACGAGCCGAGCGTGCGGCGCACTGGATGTCGCACGCGGTATGGACCGACGGATGGGATCCGCATGAGTGACGTGGTGGCAGGCAGTATCCCGGGTTCTCCCGCGGTCGGGTTGATCATGGGCAGTGATTCGGACTGGCCCACCATGGAGGCCGCCGCCGAGGCGCTGGCGGAATTCGGGATCCGGTTCGAGGTCGGCGTGGTGTCCGCGCACCGCACTCCGCAGCGCATGCTCGACTATGCGCGGGACGCCGCGGGGCGGGGTTTGAAGGTCCTCATCGCGGGTGCAGGCGGTGCCGCCCATCTGCCCGGCATGGTGGCTTCGGCAACTCCGCTGCCGGTAATCGGTGTGCCGGTCCCGCTGAAGTACCTCGACGGAATGGATTCGCTGCTGTCGATCGTGCAGATGCCTGCCGGGGTTCCGGTGGCCACCGTCTCCATCGGCGGTGCCCGCAACGCCGGCCTGCTCGCCGCGCGTATTCTCGGCGCAGCCGACCCCGCGTTGCGGGAGCGGATGGAACAGTTCCAGGCCGGTCTCGAGGCCATGGTCATGGAGAAAGACGAAGCGCTGCGCAAGCGTTTGCTGGGCTGAGTCTGCTGCGTCGCCGGGCACACGATCACGGTCGATTTCGTGGCCGCTCGTTTCGGCTGGTTCGCCCCCGATCCGGTTCGCGATGCCCGGCCCGCACCTCTCCTGCGCGGCCGCCGTCGGCGGAGTTCGTTCGTGTCGGCGGCTTATCGTCGACGGTCGCGGCGAGTGCTGCGCTGGTCCCGCATGGCAATCGCCGGGGCAATCGAGGTGGTGGCCTTCAGGACGGCCGCCGAAAGTATGCGGTCCATCGGACCCGCTGATCGGAGTGGGTCAGCACCTCGCTCGTGATCCTCGGCGGGGGTACGGGCGCGTGGTCGGCAGTGGGCGGTGACCTCCCGCGGCAGCCGCGCTGTTCAGGGCAGCGGATCGGGTTCTTCGAGCGCTCCGCTACCTTCTCCGCGCGGATGCGTGCCGACAACTCCGCGGATCTCCGGACTGCGCTCGATACGGTTGGCGTATGGAAAACGAGGAAACCGTCCGCCGGTCCGGCGGGGGCGAGTTGGTACGTTTCCGGCTCGGCGTGGTCGACGAGGCGCTACGCCTGTTCGCGGACCAGGGGTACGAGGCGACCTCGGTCGATGAGATCGCCGAGGCGGCCGGTATCTCACGGCGCACCTTCTTCCGCCAGTTCCGGTCCAAGGAGGATGTGATCTTCGCCGATCACGAAGCCCAGCTGGCCGCGGCGCGCGAGTTCCTGCAGCAGGCGCACGGGGATCCGTGGGAGGCGGTGTGTGAGGCCGTGGTGCAGGTTTTCGAGCGGTTCACCCGCTGGCGCGATATTGCCGAGCGCCGCTACCACGTGGTCCGTCGAGTGCCGGCGCTACGGGACCGCGAGATCGTGACGGTGTTCCGCTACGAGCGGTTGTTCACCGACTATCTACGGGAGCGGCTGCCCGATTCCCCGGACCTGGCGCGGGTGCAGTTCACGGCCGCGGTGACCGCGACCCACAACTATCTGTTACGCCGGATGGTCCGCGGGGAGTCGGCTGCCGGGTCCGCGGATCTTCGGGCCGAGCTCAGTACGATTCCGCGGGGTGACCGGCGCGTGTCCGGCGAAGACGAACTGGTGCTTGCGGTGTTCCGGCGCGATCTACCGGCCAGGCACGTGGCCGACTTGCTGCATCAGCGTCTCGGTGGTTTGGCGGAAACGGAGTGATTGACACTGAGTGCCATCACTCGCTCGGGTGCTAGTGATTTGCAGGCGGTATAGTGGCAGAAGATCTGACACCGAGTGCCGACGAGTGGCACCGCACCGGCAAACAGGAGTGAACCCTATGGCGGGAAACCCGGATTTCGATCTGTTCAAGCTGGAGGATTTCCACGACGAGTTGCGGTCTGCCATCCGCGCCCTCTGTGAAAAGGAGATCGCTCCGTACGCCAAGGACGTCGACGAGCACGCACGCTTCCCCGAAGAAGCGCTGACGGCACTCAATGCCGCGGGCTTCAATGCCGTCCACGTCCCGGAGGCCTACGGCGGCCAGGGCGCCGATTCCGTGGCGACCTGCATAGTCATCGAGGAAGTCGCCCGGGTGTGCGGTTCGTCGTCGCTGATCCCCGCCGTGAACAAACTCGGCACCATGGGCATGATCCTCAACGGCTCCGAGGAACTCAAGCAGAAGGTGCTGCCGGATATCGTCAACGGCGAGATGGCCTCCTATGCCCTGTCCGAGCGAGAGGCCGGTTCGGATGCCGCCGGGATGCGCACCCGCGCCCGGCAGGAGGGGGACGACTGGGTCCTCAACGGTTCCAAATGCTGGATCACCAACGGCGGCAAGTCGTCCTGGTACACGGTGATGGCCGTGACCGACCCGGACAAGGGTGCCAACGGTATCTCCGCGTTCCTGGTCCACAAGGACGACGAAGGTTTCGTGGTCGGCCCGCTCGAGCACAAACTCGGCATCAAGGGTTCCCCCACCGCCGAACTGTACTTCGAGAACTGCCGGATCCCCGGCGACCGCATCGTCGGCGAACCCGGCACCGGTTTCAAAACCGCCCTGCAGACCCTCGACCACACCCGCCCCACCATCGGCGCGCAGGCCGTCGGCCTGGCTCAGGGCGCCCTGGACGCCGCCTTGGCCTACACCAAGGACCGCAAACAGTTCGGCACCGCGATCGCCGACTTCCAGAACACGCAGTTCATGCTCGCCGATATGGCAATGAAGATCGAAGCCGCGCGCTTGATGGTCTACACCTCCGCTGCGCGCGCCGAACGCGGCGAGAAGAACCTGGGTTTCATCTCGGCGGCCGCCAAATGCTTCGCCTCGGATGTGGCGATGGAGGTCACCACGAACGCGGTCCAACTGTTCGGCGGCGCCGGTTACACCACCGATTTCCCGGTGGAGCGGATGATGCGCGACGCCAAGATCACCCAGATCTACGAGGGCACCAACCAGATCCAGCGGGTTGTCATGTCCCGCGCCCTGCTCAAGGGGTAGGTCCAGCGAGTTCTGACAAGGCCGGCGGCCTGGGGATTGTTCCCCGGCCGCCGGTGGTGTTTCGGTGCTGGTTCGACGCCGGTGGTGTTTCGGTGCTGGTTCGACGCCGGTGGTGTTTCGGTGCTGGTTCGACGCCGGTGGTGTTTCGGTGCCGGGCGGCCGGTAGGGACGGTTACCGGACGGGGAGTGCGTCGAGGATCCGGCGTAGCGCGGTGAGGGTGTCGGCGAGTGCTTCTGGTCCGGTGCCGGAGGCGAGCCACAGGGCCGCCTCGTTCATGGCTCCGGATAGTAGGTGGCTGAGCGGCTGGACAGGCTGCGGCGGGATGACGCCCTCGTCGATCAGCGATGTCAATGCGTCGGCGAGATGTCGGGCGGAGGTGGCCTCGTCCATCGCGCGCCACTCCTGCCAGCCGAGTACGGCGGGGCCGTCGATCAACATTATCCGCTGGATCTCGGGGGTGGCGCAGGTGGTGAGGAATGCTTCGCATCCGGCGACGAGTTGATCCCACGGGGCGGGGCGGGCGTCCGCCGCGGCGGCGACCCGGTCGGCGACCTCGGACTGAACGTCGGCGAGAACTGCGCGGAACACCTCGGGTTTGCCGGCGAACTGGTGGTAGAGCGCACCCTTGGTGACTCCGGCCGCCGCGACTATATCGGCGATGGTCACAGCGGCGTAGCCGTTGTCGGCGAAGAGCCGTCTACTCTCTCGTAGCAGCGTACGGCGTGTTTCTTCGCGTTGCTGGACTCGTACTGAACCGGCCATCCCCGTCCTTCTGTTGACATACCGTTGGTATGCGATCTAGCTTAGTTCGCATACCAACGGTATGTGAACCGATCGGGCATGGAGGAAGAATGACACTCAGCAGCTGTTATCCCGTACTGGCCACGCCCCGGATCGCGGCGGCACGCGATTTCTACACACGTTGGTTCGGATTCGAGGTCATCTTCGAAGCGGACTGGTACGTCAGCCTGCGACGCACGGAAGGTGAGCGTTTCTACGAACTCGCGCTGCTCGACCCGGAACACCCCACCCTCCCCGCGGGGTACCGCAAGCCGGTGCAGGGCCTGCTGCTGAACTTCGAGGTCGACGATGTCGACGCCGAGTGGGAGCGGCTCGTGGTTCAGGGGGGACTGCCACCCGAACTCGAGATCCGTTCGGAGGATTTCGGTCAGCGGCACTTCATCCTGGCCGCCCCCGATGGGGTCCTTGTGGATGTCATCACCGAAATACCGCCCGTCGGTGAGTACGCCGAATAGCTCGGTCCGCACATCTGGCCGGTGGACTTGCCGGTCCGCGGAACTGCTTGTCAGGCCGTGTACTGGTACGCGGGGTAGGTGAGGTAGCCCGAATTGCCGCCCTGGAAGTAGGTTTCCTCGTCGGCGGGGGTGAGCGGGAGTGCGTTGCGTAGCCGCTCGACGAGGTCGGGGTTGGCGAGGAAAGCGCGGCCGAAACTGATGAGGTCGGCACCTGCGTGGAGCCGGCGGCCGGCATCGGCCGGACCCGTGGGGGTCGGACTCGAGGGGTGTACCGGGTTCATGATGAGCGTGCCCGGCCAGGCCCGGCGGAGGTCGAGTAGTACTTCGTCGTCGATGGTGGCCTCCAGGTGGATATAGGCGACGCCGAGCGGGGCAAGTTCGCGCAGTAGCGCGCGATACAGCCCGGCCGTATCGCTTTCCTGTACGCCCCGGAGTCCGCCGCCCGGCGAGAGGCGGATACCGGTTCGTGCGCCGCCGACGGCCGCAACGGTCGCGGCGACCGATTCGACGGCGAATCGGATGCGGTTCGGGATCGAACCGCCGTAGCGATCGGTACGCAGGTTGGCGTTGGACGAGAGGAACTGCGAGATCAGATAGCCGTTCGCGCCGTGCAATTCCACACCGTCGAACCCGGCCTCGACCGCGCGGGCGGGCCGCTGCGGCATACGATTCGGCCTGTTCCGGAATTTCGGCGGTGTCCAGGGCGCGGGGGACCGGGGCGGTGAGCCGGCCGGAGGGTGCGAAAACTCCACCGACGGCCGGTACGGCCGAGGGGCCGACCGGCTGCATACCGGTGGTGTCAGGGTGGGAGACGCGTCCGCCGTGCATGATCTGCGCGAAGATCCGTCCGCCGTTGGTGTGCACGGCCGCGGTGACCGGACGCCATGAAGCGACCTGTTCGTCCGTGTACAGGCCCGGTGTTCCCGGATTGGATCGGCCGACCGGGTCGGGTTGCACACCTTCGGTGACGATCAGCCCGGCGGTCGCGCGCTGGGTGTAGTACGTGGCCATCGCGGTTGTCGCCAGGCCGCCCGCCGCGGCGCGGACCCGGGACATCGGGGTCATCACCACGCGATTGGGCAGGGGCAGGTCGCCGAGCCGGTACCTGTCGAAAAGGGTTGTCACTTTCGGGGCTCCTTCGGGTCCATCGCGTCGCATCTCGGACGTGTGGGTTACCGTAAAACCTCACGTCTGTGTCAGAGGCAAGGCCAGTGGTTCGAGTCACACGGAGGTCGAGGTGCGGATCGGTGAGCTGGCGGCACGAACCGGGGTCAGTGTCCGGTCGCTGCGCTACTACGAAGAGCAGGGGTTGCTGGCCAGTGCGCGCAGCCCCAGCGGGCAGCGGCACTACACGCCCGAACACGTGGCGCGGGTCGAATTCATCCAGCGCATGTACGCCGCGGGCCTTTCCAGCCGCACTGTCGCCGAAGTCCTGCCCTGCGTCGAATCGCCGAGCGAGGAGACCTCCGATGCGGCGCTGGAGCGACTGGCGCAGGAACGCGAACGCCTCTCGGCACATATCGATGAGCTGATCCGGACGCGGGACGTGCTCGACCAGCTCATGATCGTGAACCGGGCGCATCGCGCGACCCTGTAGACCCGTGACGCATCGTTGTGGTGTTCAGGACGCCGTCTCGCGCCGACCGGTTGTGACGAGCGAATCCCGGTTTGCTCGTCGTCCGTGTGGGCCGGTCGGTTTCAGTCGGACCGCGGACCGGAAACGAACAGCGGTGGTGCGATCCCCACAGGCGCGATCCGGGTACCCGACCACGGGCATCGGGTGTCGTTATCGCGCGGGTGGTCGCAGATATGGTGATCGTGGACGGCGACCCGGGGACCGGGGCACAGTCCTGGGCACGAGAGGGAGACCACCGGGCCGGTGAGGTGTTTGCGGGTGAACAGACGCAGGTGGCGGAGTTTGATCCATGGGCCCCGCCCGCAGGCGCAGCGCGGTCGATCGGTGACTTTTGTTCCGATCCAGGGGCATTCGCCGGGTACGTTTCGCCAGTGGTCGGCTATCCGGCCGTCTTCGACGGTGGTGCCGTGCAGGCAATGAAGCGTTTCCGGACACCGGAAACGGCCGGAGGTGGCTGTCGTGCGCAGCATTCCGCGGTGAATCCAGGGTTCGTTTCCGCAGCGGCACAACGGTTCTGCCAAATATGTCATCGGTTGTGTCCTGTGCGGTCAGTGGGTGTTGCCGGGGGGACGGGCAGGTGTGTGGCGCTGCTTGCCGTTTCGGATGGCGCCGTGTTGCCGGTCGTGTGATGTGGAGGGCCGGGTAGTGCGCGTAGTCCGGCGGCCACGCGGGTCAGGATTGCCGCGTCGGTGCATTCGCCGAGTCGCCACAGCCGCAGTGTGGCCGCTATGGCGCGGTTGGCGGGGGTTCTCGTGGGCAAGCGGGGACGATCATGGTTCATCGGGTGACCTCGTATGTTCATGGATTCGTCGGAGCCGGCATACCGGGAATCGGCGTACGGGCGGTCATGCCGTGATTTATGCTTCCTAAACCGGTGAAACGGGGTGTGCCGCAGAATGTTTAGCGGGGGTAAACCGAGATGTTACGTCGACCCGCTGATGCGGTCAAGCCGGTATCTCTAGACTCAGGGCGTGGGTGGCACAAGCGAGTTCGAGCACGTCCGTTCCGAGCCCGATCCGATACAGCGCGGGCGGCGGGCGACCGAACTGATCACGCTCTACCAGCAGCGGGCCGCCGAACTGGCGCGCCTGCGTAAAGAGGCGATCGAAGAGGCCCACCGAAAAGGGCTGAACTACACCGAGATCGCGGAACTCCTCGGAATCACCAAGGGCCGGATCAGTCAGATCAAGTCGGGCGCGCCACCGGCCGAGCGCGCCTTCTTCGGCGTCGGGCCCGTTGCGGTCGGGATTCCCCGGAGGGAGGTAGGCGAGGGCGGTACGGCAGACGTCTTCGATGCGAGTGATCGAGCAGCTCGATCGCTTGTCGAGAAGGTGCTTGCACGCCTGTCTCTCGCCTCGTCGCGGTTCGAAATAGAACCTGACGCCGCGGAGGTGCCACCCGGGGACACGGTGGTGATCTGCGCTCCCGGCTCGGCGCCGGTGGCACAGCAGCTGATGACGGAGGACGACACGCTGAAACTCGAAAAGGTCGACGGCGAATGGTATCTCGTCGAGAAGGCCACCGGACGCCGGTACACCTCGCCCGCCACCGCGGATCCCGCAGACCGTGCCGATATCGGGTTTCTCGGTCGTCGCGAGGAGGACGGCCGGGTCATCGTCCACATTGCGGGTATGACAAGTATGGGGTCGCACGGGGTGGCGCATTGGCTGGACAGCAACGTGTCCGGGCTGTACGAGCCGTCGGTCCGGTCGGCCAGTGCCGTTGTCGAAAGCGACGTAGAGGCGGGCACGTCGGTCGTCGACAGTCGAGTTGTCGCAGGTCCGTTCGTTACGCGGGAGTGACCCATCGGCGGGCGCGACGGGGTGACGAACACGCTGGAAACGAGCTATACCGAAGCAGATGCCGTAGTCGACCGGGGCCTCACACTTTTTCCGGCGATGTTTCGCCATCCCCACCACCTCCTTCCTGGGCGCGGAGTGAGGACCTGGTCCTCCGCCCCTCGGAATGAGGTGGGCGCACAGTACATAAACGCTCCGACGGGCCGTAAATCGCTGGTGCCAGGCGGTTTTCGCTGGAGACAGGTCCAGGTGGCAGCGTCGGCGGGCGGCTGTCGTTCGGAGTGGGCTCACCGCGCGCGACTCGCGACGCTGGTGGATCATGTACGCCGTGAGCGATAGCGATCTTGTGGACGTCACCATCAGTGGACCCGACGAAGAATGGCTGGCGGAGTTCACCCGGCGGCTTGTAACCGACCGGTTGGCGGCGTGCGGGAATATCCACCCGGAGGTCCGGTCCATCTACCGGTGGGAAGGAGAGGTGGAAGACGCGTCGGAAGCCGTGGTGGTGCTGCATACCCGGGCATCGCACGTCGACGCGATCATCGAACGCGCCAATTCCGAGCATCCCGACGAGGTGCCGCAGGTTGTCGCGGTGCCGGTGACCGGTGTGAACCCCGCATACGGGGAATGGATACTGGCCGAGACCAGCTGATCAGCTCTCACCGCCGGCCGTGCGGAACGGATCTGTCGGCCGGTGCCGCCTCAGCGGTGGACGAGATCGGCGTACTCCGGATGTTTGCCGATGTATTCGTCCACGTACCAGCAGGTGGCGGTGACCGAACAGCCTGCCGCCCGGCTCTCGTCGAGGGCGTACTTCACCACCTGTGCGGCCACACCGCGCCCCCGGAACTCGGGGAAAGTGATCGTGTGGTGAAAGTTGCGGACCTTCGGGCTCTCGGATTCCGCGTAGTCGGCATAGCCGGCCAAGGAGCCGTCGAGGTAGATCTCGAAACGGGTATCGGCGGGATTGTGTCGGAGTTCGGTGCTCACCCTTGTTGGAACGGCCGCCCGTACCGGGTTTGTTCCGGACCGCGGCGATCGGGCCGCGTGCCCGGCAGATCGCCGTGCGATCCGCTGGTGTTCAGAGGACCGCGCCGGGATTGAGGATGCCGTGCGGGTCGAGCGCGTCCTTGATCCGGCGGGTCAGCGCCATCACATCGGGGCCGAGCTGATCGGGTAGCCAGGCCTTCTTCAACCGCCCGACTCCGTGTTCGCCGGTGATGGTGCCGTCGAGCGTGAGGGCCAGGTCCATGATCTCGCCGAACGCGCGGTGCGCACGTTCGGTTTCGCCGGCGTCGTCGGGGTCGTGGACGATCAGCGGGTGGGTGTTTCCGTCGCCGGCGTGCGCGATCACCGACACCGTGACATCGTTGCGCCGGGCGATCTCGGCGACACCGGTGACCAGGTCACCGAGCCGGGGTAGCGGCACCCCGACATCTTCGAGCAGGAGCCGGCCGATCCGCTCGACCGCCGGGATCGCGAAACGGCGGGCCGCGGTGAACGCCTCGGCCTCCTCGGCGTCGGCGGTTTCGAAGACCTCGGTCGCGCCCGCGGCCCGGCAGGCCTCAACCATCACCCGGGCCTCCTGGGCGGCGTGCTCGCCGGGGGCGTCGGACCGGGCGACCAGTAGCGCCGCGGCGCCGCGATCGAGCCCCATCCGCATCTCGTCTTCCACCGCGTTGATTGCGACGGAGTCCATGAATTCCAGCATCGCTGGGCGCAGCGCGCCGGTGATGGCGAGGATGGCCTCCGTGGCTGCGGTGAGCGTCGCGAAGGAGGCGACGACGGTGCATTGCGCGGGCTGGGCAGGCAGTAGGCGCAGGGTGAGTTCGGTGATCACGCCTAGCGTGCCCTCGCTGCCGACGAACATCTTGGTCAGCGCCAGCCCCGCCGAATCCTTCAACCGCGGCCCGCCCAGCCGCACTACGCTGCCATCGGCCAGTACGACTTCCATCCCGAGTATGTAGTCGGTGGTCACGCCGTATTTCACGCAGCACAGTCCGCCCGCGTTGGTGGCGGCATTACCGCCGATGGAACAGATCTCGAAGGAAGAAGGGTCCGGCGGATACCACAGCCCGTGCTCCGCCGCTGCCCGCTTCACCTCGGCGTTGAGCAGTCCGGGCTGGACCACGGCGGTCCGGGTGACCGGGTCGATCCGGATATCGCGCATCCGCTCCGTGCTCAGTACGATCCCGCCGTCGAGTGCGGTCGCCCCACCGGAAAGGCCCGAACCGGCACCACGCGGAACCACCGGAACCCGGTGATCGTCGGCCCAGCGCAGGGTTTCGCGCACATCGGCGGTTCCGGTCGCCCGGACCACGGCGACCGGTGTGCCGGCGCCGGGGTCCAGTGCCCGGTCCTGCCGGTATCCGGCGACGATATCGGGGTCGGTGATCACGGCACCGGCGGGCAGCCGGTCGGTCAATGCGCGCAGGTCCACGATGTCACGGTAGCGCCGAGCCGCGCATCATCGTGGTGGATGGTCCGAGATCGTGGTGGACGGTCCGAGCGCGGAACCGCGACCGGCTGTGGCAGCGCCGCCGGCCGGCCTGTCGGTCCGACCGGGCTGTCGGTCCGATTCGAACGCCGTCGACGTCCGGGCTCCACGAGGTGTGCAGGGGCCGGCTGGGCTCGTCTTCGGTGCCCGCGGAGACCGACTATGCCGGACCCGAGGGCGGAGCTGCGCGGCGCCGCACCAGGCCGGTCGCCGGGACCACCGACCCCGGCGGTATCCCGCGGCGGTCACCGAACGCCTGCGCGCCACCCGCGACCGCGGCGGTCGCTGGACCCACCGGGGCGGGAATCCGGCGACGCGGCCCCGATGTATCCGGCTGTCAGGGGCTGTGCCGCCGTGCCCGCGGCGCCGTGCTCAGTGCCCGCCGCCGTGCTCCGTGACCCGAGGTCCGGTCGCGAGCCGGATATCGCCGGGGCCGGCCGGATCAGGAGGCCCGGGCGTCGACTGCCGCGCGGATCTCCTCTTCGACCAGGTCCGCATTTATCTGCGCCCCGGCCATTGCGCCTGCTGCTGCGGCGGCGCCGACCTGTGCGGAGATATCGGTGACATTGCCTGCCGCCCATACTCCGGGGACCTCGGTGCGGCCGGTCGGGTCGGCCGGAATGTAGCGGCCGGCGCCGGTCGGGTGGGCGATCGCAGGCAAGCCCAGATCGCCGAGGAAACCGGCCCGCGCGACCATCCGTGTTCCGACAGCGACCACATTCCGGGCGACGACCGTGCCGTCGGCGAGGCGCAGCCCGGTGATCCCTTCGCCGTCTGTCTCGACGGCGGTGACTTTCCCGGTCACCACCCGAATACCCCGCGCCGCCAGCCGTTCGCCGTCTTCGGCGGTGAGCTCGGGGCCGTCGTGGGTGAAGAAAACGATATCGTCGCTGAGCTGGCGGAACAATTGCACCTGGTGCATCGCCATCGGGCCGGTGGCCAGCAGGCCGATCGCACGGTCGCGGACCTCCCAGCCGTGGCAGTAGGGGCAGTGCACGACATCGCGACCCCAGCGTTCGCGGAGGCCGGTGATATCCGGGAGTTCGTCGGTCAGTCCCGTGGTGACCAGCAGTCGCCGGGCCCGGACGCTGCGCCCGTCGGCCAGCTCGATCGTGAATCCGTGTTCCGTTCGGGTGGCCCCGGTGATTTCTCCGGAGACCACGTGCCCGCCGTAGCTGCGTACTTCCGCTCGGCCGCGCGCCAGCAGTTCCGCGGGTGGCATCCCGTCGCGGCCCAGCAGCCCGTGCACCCCGTCGGCGGGCGCGTTGCGGGGTTCGCCCGCGTCGATCACTGCTACTGTTCGCCTCGAACGCGCCAGCATCAGTGCTCCGTTCAGCCCGGCCGCCCCGCCACCGGCCACCACCACGTCGTAGTCGTTGTCCAGCGAATCGTTCGCCAGTTGTTCGGTCACCTCGACCACCTCCTCGGCACCGACTATCCAGAGCTCCGGCAATATCGGCAAGTAAATTTGCCGAAACGACAAACTGTTGAGTATGCCTCCGAACGGCCAGGAGCTCGTGGTTTGCCGCGTGCTCACCTCTCCGTCACCTGTCCCTGCGACGCTGGCCGCGTGCAGGAGGCGGCGACGGAAGCTGAAACGTGGGCGAGCCGGTTCGCCCGGTGGTGTGCGGCGGTGGTCACGCGACTGCCCTGGGGGCTCGACCGGATCGTCCCGCCGACCTTCCTCGGTTTCGCAGTGATCAACAGCTTCACCTTCGGTGTCGACCTGCTGATCCTGACGGGTATGCGCAGCGGGCTCGGCCTGCCGGGCTGGTTGTCGGTGACGGTCGGCTATATCTGCGCTTTCGCGCTGGCGTTCTACCTCAATCGCACCCTGAACTTCCGGTCCCAGGCGCCGGCCGGACGGCAAGCGGTCGTCTACACCGTCGTGGTGGTGATCAACTACCTGGCGTTCATTCTGGGGGTGGGAGCGGGGCTCGCGGCGCTGGGTGTGCAATACCACCTCTCACGCCTGCTGGCGGGTGCGTGTGAAGCCGTATACATGTACTCCGCTATGCGCTGGATAGTCTTTCGCCGCAGCTGATTTCGTTATGGGCGTACGCATCGCATGCTGATCCGAAGTATTCGGCTTCTGCTGGTTGGGCGGCCGTCGGCTCGGGCCTGGCAAGCGGTCGTCATGTTGCGTGCCGATGAGGGAAGGGAGGGGCCCTCGCCGCCGGTGTTCGGAGGCGCGCGTGCCGGTGAAGGCAGCAAAGTCGATTCGAATCAGCTCGTGTAAGAACGTATTTCGGTGCCGTTTCGAACGATGACATCGGCATCGGTGAGTGCCCAGTGCGGGGTGGCGTCGGCACGCAGGCGAGCCGCGAGGGCATCGCTCGTGCCGTCGGGATCGGTGGGGGAGTCGAGGTGCGCAACGATCGGCCGGTCGATCAACCCGAGTCCCTCCCATATCGGTTCGATACCGCAGGTCGGTGCCACTTCCCCCGGATCATCGGAGGCTTCCAGGCCGTGCAGATGCGGTCCCAGCAGGCAGGCGCCCGCGCTGTAACCCGCGTACAGGAGGGCATCCGCGGCGAGCAGATCCGGGATCACCGTGTCCGCACCGCTGCGGGCGAATTGGGCACGCAGTACGAAGGTATTGCCGCCGCGCACCCAGAGCGCCGGAAACCGGGACAGGGTCCGGCGCAATTCGGCCGGGCGGCCGATGTATTCGCGCAGGTCCACCTCGTGCGGTGTGAAGCCCGAGTTCCGTAGCGGCACCAGCTCGCTGGTCACCGCCGCCGCGCGTGCGCCGGGCCAGGAATCGCAGGCATTGGCGATCACCGCGATCGGGCCTGGAGTACCGGCGAGTTCGGCGAACACATCGTAGTGTTCGCCGAACCGGTAACTGGCCAGGAAAAGTCGCATCTCAGATCGTGAACGCCAAGTTCCGGGCCAACTGCCGCCCCAGTTCGGTGTCGCCTTCGAAAGTAATGCGGTCCAAGCTGGTTTCGGGGTCGACGCGTCCGCCGCCGAGCCGCACCAGCAGACCCGAATCCAGTTCCAGTGTCACCGTGGCACCCCGGCCGGGAGTGCTCACGTAGGCGGCCCGGTCGCCGACCTCGATATGCAGCGTACGGGCGAGGGGACCGGTCAACCGGAGGGTGATCAGTGAACCGGACGGTGCTCCACCGCGTTTCGCGAGTACCCGGGGCAGCGACTGCGCGAACTCCGTGAACGCGCACTCGCCGCGTGCGCCGCCCTCGTCGACCCGCTCGCCCAGCGCATCGGCGATATCGAGTTCGTGCATCCAGCAGTCGAACAATCGGACTCGCATGAACCGCGCGTAGGGCACCTCGCCTACCGGAGACTGCGAGGGTGCCGACCATGCCCGATCGTCCATGGCGGACAATGCTTTCCGGCGCCGGTCGATCACCTCGTGATACATCCGCAGCAGTTCCGCACCCGACAGTGGCCGCAACCGCTGCAACCAGATCTCGTTCAGTGCCCCGATATCGTTGCGGACGTGCGGCAATGTTTTGACGTCGATATCGGGTGCCTGCGCAGCACGTGCCGGCGGCTCATCGCCGAGCAGTAGCGATTCGGTGCCGATGATATGGCCTATCACATCGAAAACCGTCCAGCCGGGCAGCGGTGACGGTATCCGCCACCGGTCCTCGTCGAGCCCGCCGACCAGGTCGGTCAGGGCATCGAACTGGTCGGACAGCAGCCGGACGAGTTCGGGGCGGTCGGGGAGATCGGACATGGGCGGTGCCTTCCGTGGGCTGGCGGTCGGTCGGTTCGGTGTGGAAACCGGTTCAGCCGGTATCGGTATCGGGATCGGTAGCTGCGGTATCGAGGGCGGCCAAACCGGAGCGAATCGCGGCCGCGACCCGCTCCGGTTCGTGCGAGCGGCGCAGTACCAGGCCGGACGCGAACCGGAACTTGTCGCCGTGTGTGCGGGGCAGTACATGCAGGTGCACGTGGCCGACCGTCTGGAATGCTGCCTTGCCGTCGTTGATCAGCAGGTTCGCGCCGTCGGCGGCGAATGCCGGACCCTGTACCGCCCGCGCGATCCGATGCCCGACCCGGAAGAGTTCGGCACCGGTTTCCGCGTCGAGTCCGGACAGGTCGGTGGCGTGGCTCTTGGGGATCACCAGGGTGTGCCCGCGGGCGATCGGCCGGATATCGAGAAACGCGCAGACGGTGTCGTCTTCGAAGACCCGGTGGGCCGGCGCGGCACCCGCCACGATCAGGCAGAAAACGCATTCGCTCACAGGGCGACTCTACGGCGTACGGCCCGGCCGGACCCGATGGCCTGGTGGAATTAGCAAACTTTTCAGACCCGCCGGAACGGTTCTGCGGTTACCCGCCCCGAACAGCATTTACCAATGTGAAGATGACCGCCCCTGGGGTATGGATGTGACGGGCATCTCAGCTAATCTCACTCCCGTCGATGTACGGTGGCGAGGATTTCGGGCGGGGTGTTCACGAACACCCCGCCCGGCGCCGTAATCGGCGGCCGGAGACGTAGGAGAGGGAAACAGACAAGTGGAGACAACGCAGACCGTGAGCGATTCGTCGCCACGCGGGGCGCGTGTCGGTGTCGTTCGCGAAACCGCCGCGGGCGAGCGGCGGGTCGCCCTGGTGCCGAAGATCATTCCGGCCCTGGTGAAACAGGGTGTGGAGGTCGTCGTCGAAGCCGGAGCCGGACAGAGCGCGCTCATTCCCGATACCGCATACACCGCGGCCGGTGCCACGATCGGCGATGCCTGGTCGGCCGATGTGGTCGTGAAGGTCGCGCCGCCCACCGATGCCGAGGTTGCGAAACTGGCCGCCGACCAGACCCTCATCGGATTCCTGGCGCCGCGCAATGCCGACAACCAGATCGACGCGCTGAAGAAAAAGCAGGTGCAGGCGTTCGCCGTCGAAGCGATCCCGCGCATTTCGCGTGCGCAGGTGATGGACGCACTGTCCTCCCAGGCGAACGTCGCCGGGTACAAGGCGGTCCTGCTGGCAGCCTCGGAATCGACCCGGTTCTTCCCCATGCTGACAACCGCCGCGGGCACCGTGAAACCGGCGACCGTGCTGGTACTCGGCGTCGGTGTCGCGGGGTTGCAGGCGCTGGCCACGGCCAAGCGGCTCGGCGGGCGGACCACCGGATACGACGTGCGGCCCGAGGTCGCCGATCAGGTCCGGTCGGTCGGTGCGCAATGGCTCGATCTCGGTATCGACGCCGCCGGCGAGGGCGGCTACGCCCGCGAACTCACCGACGAGGAGAAGGCGAAACAGCAGCAGGCCCTCGAGGATGCGATCAAGGGTTTCGATGTGGTGATCACGACCGCGCTGGTGCCGGGCCGTCCCGCGCCGCGCCTGGTGACCGCCGCCGCGGTCGCCGGGATGAAACCCGGCAGCGTGATCGTGGACCTGGCCGGCGAAACCGGCGGCAACTGCGAACTCACCGAACCGGGCGAAACCGTGGTCAAGCACGAGGTGACGATCTGTTCGCCGCTGAACCTGCCCGCCACCATGCCCGAGCACGCCAGCGAGCTGTATTCGAAGAATATTTCGGCACTGCTGGAGCTGATGCTCACCGACGGCGAACTGAAACCGGACTTCTCCGATCAGGTGCTGGCCGATTCCTGCGTCACTCGTGACGCCGAACCGACAACGAAAGCCGAATGATGTACAGCGAGCTACTGGCGAATATCGCCATTCTGGTGCTCTCCGGATTCGTGGGTTTCGCGGTGATCTCCAAGGTCCCCAATACCCTGCACACCCCGCTGATGTCGGGCACCAACGCCATCCACGGCATCGTCGTGCTGGGCGCACTGGTCACCCTGGGCCGGATGGAGGACCCCTCGATCGGGGTGCAGATCATCCTGTTCGTGGCCCTGGTGTTCGGAACCCTGAACGTGATCGGCGGTTTCGTGGTGACCGACCGGATGCTGGGCATGTTCAAAGGTAAGAAGCCCGGCGCGGGTGCCGAGAAGGCAGGTCAGTGAGCCATGGACAATCTCGTCGATATTCTCTACATCCTGTCCTTCGCCCTCTTCATCTACGGCTTGATGGGGCTGACCGGCCCGAAGACCGCCGTCCGGGGTAACTGGATCGCCGCGGGCGGTATGGCCCTCGCGGTCATCGCCACGCTCATCGCGGTACGCGATACGAGCAACTGGATCCTCATCGTCGCGGGCCTCGTGGTCGGTGTGGCGCTGGGTGTACCGCCCGCCCTGCACACCAAGATGACCGCCATGCCGCAGCTGGTGGCGGCGTTCAACGGTGTCGGCGGCGGTACGGTCGCACTGATCGCGTGGGCCGAATTCATCGACACCACCGGGTTCTCCACTTTCCATCATGGTGAGGAACCGACGGTGCACATCATCGTCGGCTCGCTGTTCGCCGCGATCATCGGTTCCATCTCGTTCTGGGGTTCGCTCATCGCGTTCGGCAAACTGCAGGAGATCCTGCCCGGTAAACCGATCGGCCTGGGCAAACTGCAGCAGCCGGTGAACCTGCTGCTGCTGGTGGCCGCGATCGCCGCGGCGGTCGTGATTGGCCTCGGTGCCTCCGACGGTGGCGTCACCCAGTGGTGGATGGTCGGACTGTTGCTGGCCGCGGGTGTGCTGGGCCTCATGGTCGTGCTGCCCATCGGCGGTGCCGATATGCCGGTGGTCATCTCGCTGTTGAACGCCCTCACCGGGCTGTCGGCCGCGGCGGCCGGTCTCGCGCTGAACAACACCGCCATGATCGTGGCCGGCATGATCGTCGGCGCGTCCGGCACCATCCTCACCAACCTGATGGCCAAGGCCATGAACCGATCCATTCCGGCCATCGTCGCCGGTGGATTCGGTGGCGGCGGTGCGGTCGCGGCCGCCGGTGGCGGCGAGCAGAAGCAGGCCAAGGCGACCTCCGCCGCCGACGCCGCGATCCAGATGGCCTACGCCAACCAGGTGATCGTGGTCCCCGGCTACGGTATGGCCGTCGCCCAGGCGCAGCACGCGGTGAAGGAGATGGCGGGACTGCTCGAAGCCAAGGGCGTGGAGGTCAAATATGCCATCCACCCGGTGGCCGGCCGGATGCCCGGGCATATGAACGTGCTACTCGCCGAGGCCGAGGTGTCCTACGACGCCATGAAGGAAATGGACGATATCAACGGCGAATTCAGCCGGACCGATGTCGCCCTGGTGATCGGCGCGAACGATGTCACCAACCCCGCCGCGCGCGAGGATTCGGCCAGCCCGATCTACGGGATGCCGGTTCTCAATGTCGACCAGGCGAAATCGGTGATCGTGCTGAAGCGTTCGATGAACAGCGGGTTCGCCGGTATCGACAACCCGCTCTTCTACGCCGATCACACCGCCATGCTCTTCGGTGACGCGAAGAAATCGGTGGGTGCGGTCACGGAGGAACTCAAAGCGCTGTAGGCGCACGAATACAGCGGCCCCGGTGCGCGTTCGTCTCACTGCCGAACGTGTACCGGGGCCGTTGCTGTTAACGTCGACGAATGGCGGATCTCGGCGTGAAACTTTTGCGTACTCGGTGGTTCGTACGGGCCCCGATCTGGGCGTTCCGTGCCAGGCTCGGGTTCCTTTTCGGAGGCCGGCTACTCCTGCTGGAGCACACCGGCCGCACCTCGGGGAAAGCGCGGTACGTCGCACTCGAAACAGTGGATCGCCCCGGCGCCGACACCGTGGTCATCGCCTCCGGCTTCGGTGAGACCTCGCAGTGGTACCGGAACCTGCTGGCCGACCCGCACTGCCGGGTGAGCATCGGCACCCGCTACCGGGCGCCGGCGGTGGCCCGGCCGCTGGAGCGCCAGGAGACGGCCGTGGTGCTGGCCGACTACCGGATCCGGCATCCGAAGGCCTACCGGAAACTGGGCGGCATCATCGAGCAGGCCACCGGCAAGGGGATCGATACGGTGCCGATGGTCGAATTGGCCCTGGGTTCCTGAATCCGACGCGTCGATGACCTGCCGTCGACATGGGAAAATGTGTGGACTGTGTGGTCACCGCGGGCGGATCATGGTCGGCGATGCCCGAACGCAATGAACCACTTCGCCTGATCGAATTCGATCCCACGACTCCCGACCCTGCCGAAGCTTTGCCCTGGTCGGCGGTCCTCGACTCGTATTCCACGCCCCGAGACCTGCTGGACATGCTGACCCTGAGCCTCTTCGGCCGGGGCGTGCAGCCGTACTACCGGAAGAAACAGCTGGACCGGGTGCGACCGGAGGCCCTGCTGCGGCCGCCGGGCTCGCAGATCTCTCGTTCGGTCGTGGAATCCGATTCGCAGTCGATTCTGGTGCTCGGCGAAGGCTGGACCCTGCGCGCCGACCGGTGGGCCGACAAGTCGGCGACGCTGGAAGTGGTGGCAGTGAGCGACGAGCTGGCCGAACGCATCGTCACCGAATCGGTCCACGATGCCGAACAGCCCGCCCCCACCGACCTGTCCGCGGTGAAAATGGGCTTCTGGCATCAGGGCGACCGCGGAGCGACCCGGCGCGCCCTCACCGTCACCACCCCCGAGTGGCCGGAGATCCGGGCAAACTACAGCGTCCCCGTCGCGGGCGCACTGGATCGGTTGATGGCAATGCGCCCGGCCGATATCCGGGGCCGATTACTGCTTCTGCACGGTCCGCCCGGCACCGGTAAGACGACAGCCCTGCGCTCACTCGCCCGGGCCTGGGCGCCCTGGTGTCAGGCCGACTGCGTCCTCGATCCGGAGATGTTGTTCGCCAAACCCGGCTACCTGATGCGTGCGGCGATGGGTGCCGAAGGTGAGGACGACGAATCCGACCGCTGGCGGCTGCTCATCCTGGAGGACTGCGACGAGCTGATCCACGCCGAAGCCAAATCCACTTCGGGACAGGGGCTTTCCAGACTTCTCAATCTCACCGACGGAATGCTGGGCCAGGGCCGTGACGTACTGGTCGCTATCAGCACCAACGAGGACCTGTCCCGGCTGCATCCCGCTGTGACCCGGCCCGGGAGATGCCTGGCTCAGGTGGAGATCGGCAAGCTGACCGCCACCGAGGCGCGGACCTGGCTGGGCGATGCGCCGGCCGATATTCCGGCCGGGGGCGCGACGCTCGCCGAACTCGTCGCACTCCGCGACCGCGCCGAAAGTATCGCGGTACGCACGGAATACACCGACGGTGGAATGTACCTCTAGAAACTTCCGGCCGGGCTCGTGGCCCAACTGCGGGCGGGAATCGGCGCCGAACACGCGGCCGTGATCGTCGGGGCGATCGAAGGCTGTCTCGTGCAATGGCTGGCCGACGATCGGATCTCGCTTCCCGATCTGACAGAGCCCCTCCTTGCGATCTGCGTCGACGGGATCAGACGATGACCATCACCGACCGATTGATCGCGCCCGGCGCGACGAGGGACGAGATCGCACTCGGCTACTGCGCGGGGGGCGGTGGGGCCGTTGCCGCGGGCGCGCTCGCGTGGCAGGCAGGCCAAATGTGGCTGGTGGTCGTGGTGACTGCCTCCTCGGCTTCGACATGTTCGGCGGCGTCGTCGTCAACGCGACCACTTCGGCCACGCGCTGGTATCACCGGCAGGGCCGGGCGGCGCACAGTCATCTCCTGTTCGTTGTCGTCCACATCCGGCCATTTGTGCTCGCCCTCGCGGTACCCGGGTACGGGTGGACTGCGGCGGCACTGACCTACGTCTTGGCTCTGGTGTCCGCTGCCGCGGTGATCCGATCGCCGCGATCGATCCGCACACTTGTGGCGTTCGGCGCCGTCGTCGCCGGAATACTGGTGACCACCACGCTGGTGACGGTCCCGCCTTTCCTGATGTGGTTTGCGCCGGTGCTGCTGATCGAACTACTGCTCGGGCACCTGCTTCCTCATCCTGTTCGGTGCGGAACGCGCCGCGGTTATCGTTGATGGATGGATGCATTGGCGGCGCTGCTCGAAGGCCCACGGGCGCGGGGCGCGTTCGTGCTGCGGTCGATGCTCAGCCCGCCGTGGTCGCTGCGGATCCAGGACGAATCGCCACTGACACTCGTGGCCGTGGTCCGGGGGTGGGCGTGGGTGCTCACCGCCGACGGCGAGCAGCGCCGGATCGAGGCCGGTGACGTCGCGGTGTTCCGGGGAACGCGGCCCTATACCGTCGCCGACGATCCCGCGACCGAACCGCAGATCCTGATCAACCCCGGGCAGGTCACCACGACGCTGGACGGTGAAGTGCTCTGCGAGACCATGAGTCTCGGGGTACGGCAATGGGGTAACGATCCGGACGGGGAAACGGTGTTCGTCACCGGCTCCTACGAATACGTGGGCGCGGTGAGCCGGCGCCTACTGCGTGCACTACCGCCGATTCTGGTACTGCCGCGCGGCCGTTCCGACGATCGGTTGCTCGACCTGCTGACCGACGAAACCGTCAAAGATCTGCCCGCCCAAGGCGTGGTGCTGGACCGCCTGCTGGACCTGCTGCTCATCTCGACCCTGCGCACCTGGTTTTCCGGCGCCGAAGCACCACCGTGGTACCACGCCTACGGCGACCCGCTGGTCGGTAAGGCCCTGCGACTACTACAGCACAACCCCGCCCACCCTTGGACCGTGGCCGCGCTCGCCCAGGAAGTCGGCGCATCGCGGGCAGCGCTGGCCCGCCGGTTCACCGAACTGGTCGGGGAACCACCCATGGCATTCCTCACCGAATGGCGACTCGACCTGGCCGCCGACCTGCTGCAGGGCACCGAGGACACGGTCGAGGCAATCGCCCGCCGGGTCGGGTACGGCAGCGCGTTCGCCTTGAGCACGGCGTTCAAACGGCACTTCGGCGTCAGCCCGAGGGAACACCGGGCCGGCGGTGCTGCCGCGGTCTCCTCGGCCAGTTGATTCGTATCCGGCGTAGCGGCCGGGTCTGCGGTCCGGATGCGGCGGCAGTCGCGAGTCCGGCCGGCCTCGGTTGGACCGAGGACCGCGCGGACCGGCGGTCGTTCCTCGACGGCACTGCCCGCCGGCCGACCCGGTATCGTCGCCCCGGTGACGACGCAGTATCCGGTGCTCTGGCCGGTGCCCACCCGATGGGCCGATAACGACCACTACGGGCACGTGAACAACGTGACCTACTACGCGTACTTCGATACCGCGGTCAATGCGTGGTTGATGGACGCGACGGGCACCGATATCCGTGACCTGGCCGCGATCGGGATCGTCGCGGAGACCTCCTGCCGGTTCCACGCCTCGCTCAGCTTTCCGGACAAACTGCAGGTCGGCCTGCGAATTGCCCGCCTCGGCCGCTCCAGCATCACCTATGACCTGGCGATCTTCCGGGACGCCGGACAGGACCTGGAACTGGCTGCCACCGGCACCTTCGTCCATGTCTATGTGGACGAGGAAACGCGTAAACCGGTCGAGATCCCCGCGGTCATCCGCACCGCTGCCCGGACACTGGTCACCGAGGACCCGGGAACCTAGCGTGTGCCGTGCGGTGTCGCGGGCTCCGGCGCGGCGCCGTGGCTGTTGAAGCCGCCGCTCAATGTCCTGCGGCCGGCGCTGCATCCGCAGGAGCCGGCTCCGCGAGTGGGGTGAATCTCGCGGAATGGGGGCGCGATATCACCGAGGGCCTGCGAAGCCGGACCCGGCGGTTCGCCACCGCGATCGACGTCACGCTCGCCGAACTGCACCTGGAAGCCCTTCCTCCCCGCCGACGAGGCCCCCGCTCGCTTCTTGCGCGAGCGGGCCGAGTAGTGAGCCCTGACTCACTCCGCCTGAATAGGTAAGGCATCGGAATCAACCATGAAAACGAGGCTCGCAGGGGGGCGGTCTCTGCAATCGGCTGAGTATCCCAGCCTGGGCGGGCTGAGCAGGTAACCGGTGGTGGCGAGAGTCCGGAGATTCGTAAGGTGCGGGATCCGGACGGCCCGGAACCCGCGGATATCGCCGGGCGCCAGGTGGCAGATATTCAGTCGCCGGGGTTTTCCAGAGCGGCTTGGAAGCGGCGCATACCGCGGATCCAGCGGTCGTAGTCGGATCCCTTGTTGCGGTACATCTGCAGGACTTCCGGGTGCGGGAGGATCAGGAATTCCCCGGCCGCAACACCGGCGAGGACTGTGTCGGCGACCTCTTCGGGACTGAGTACGGAGCCCGCGGATTTCACGGCGGTGATCGCCAACCGGCCCGCTTCGGCGTTGTTCTCGGGGATCATTCCTTCGCGCAGCAAGGCCGTGTCCACGCCCATCGGGCAGATGCAGCTGACGCCGATTCCTTTGTCGCCGTAGGTGACCGACAACCATTCCGCGAATCCGACGGCGGCGTGTTTGGAGACCGAGTACGGTGCGGAGCCGAGTTGGGTGAGCAGGCCGGCGGCGGAGGCGGTGGAGACGAAGTAGCCGCTGCCGCGTTCGAGCCAGCCGGGGACGAGGAGGCGGGCGGCGCGGATATGCGCCAGGGTGTTGACTTCGAGGGCGGCCGACCATTGCGCGTCGGTGCTGTCCAGGCCTGCGCCGCCGCCGATACCGGCATTGGCGAAGTAGAAGTCGACGGGGCCGAAGGCGGATTCCGCGGCCGCGATCAGTTGCGCGATCACGTCGGGATCGGCGGCGTCGCCGCCTGCGGAGATCGCGGCGGCGCCGATCTCGTCCGCGACCTTCGCCGCGGTGGTGGAGTCGAGGTCGGCGACGACGACCTTCGCGCCGTGGCCGGCCAGCCCGCGGGCCAGTGCCGCGCCGATACCGGAGCCGCCGCCGGTGACGATGGCGGTCCGGCCGGAGAAGGTGTCGGTTGCTGTGCCTGAGAGCTCCATATCGGCACCCTATCCCTTACTGTGACACAAGCCTAGGTATGTCGCTTAATAAGGGGTTCGTGGCGGTTCAGTCCGGTTCGGCCAGGCGGCGAAGCAGGGGGGCGGTGCGCGGGCCCACCAGCTCCTGCATCACCAGTGTCATATTCGTGCGGACCACGCCGGGGATCTTCAGGATCTGCCCGGCGATCCGGTAGAGATCGTCGGCATCGCGGGCGACCACGCGGACCGTGAGATCGGTCGGGCCGGTCATACCGCAGGCCTCGGTCACTTCCGGTACCTCGGCCAGTTCGTCGACCACGGCGTCGAGGCGATGCTGGTCCACGACCACCGCGACGAAGGCGGACAGCCGGTATCCCAGCGCGCGCGGCTGCACCCGGAGTTCGAAACTGCGCAGGACGCCGGCGGCCTCCCAGCGCGCGAGCCGGGCCTGCACGGTATTGCGGGAGAGTCCGAGCCGGGCGGCCAGTTCGACGCCGGTGGCGCGGGGGCTGGCGGTCAGTTCGAGCAGGAGTCGCGCGTCCGTGGCGTCCAATACTGGCTCGGTGCTTTCCTGACTGGTCATAAAGCGCAGTATGACAGCAACCGGGCGGTTGAAACCGTGCGGAATGCTCAGTTGCCGGATCGAGACTTGCGCAGTTCGCCTAAGCGTGGATGCTATGTGGTGTAGGCCACATAAGCGCGTGACCCGCGTGAGGAGGCGAGGCCGATGCCCGGCACAACCGAGTATCCGGTGCAACTGATCCAGCCCGACGGCGCTCGGGTGCACAACCCGGAATATCAGGCCCTGGTCGCCGAGATCGGGCCGGATGAGCTGTGGCAGCTCTACGAAGACCTGGTGGTGAGCCGGCGGATCGATACCGAGGCCGTCGCCTTGGCCCGGCAGGGGCAGCTCGGTCTGTGGGCGCCGGGCGAGGGGCAGGAAGCCGCGCAGGTCGGTTCGGCACACGCGCTGCAGCCCGACGACTACATCTTCAGCAGTTACCGCGAAGCCGCGGTCGCGTACTGCCGCGGCCTGGACCCGGCAGCCCTCACCCCGATGTGGCGCGGGGTCGCGCATTCGTCGTGGGACCCGGCGGAGATCAATATGACCAATCCGGCGATCGTGGTGGGCGCACAGGGTCTGCACGCCACCGGATACGCCTACGCCGCCCACCTGGATGGCGCGGAGATCGCCACCATCGCCTATTTCGGTGACGGCGCCACGAGTCAAGGCGATATCGCCGAGGCCCTGACCTTCGCCTCCACCTGGAGCGCCCCGGTGGTGTTCTTCTGCCAGAACAACCACTGGGCGATCAGCGAACCCGTACATCTGCAGAGCGCCACCCCGATCGCGCAGCGAGCGGTGGGGCACGGGATCCCGGCGAGCCGGGTGGACGGCAACGATGTGCTGGCCGTCCTGGCCGTCACCCGCCGGGCCGCCGCCCGCGCCCGCACCGGCGGCGGGCCCTCCTTCATCGAGGCCATCACCTACCGCATGGGCCCGCACACCACCGCCGACGACCCGACCCGCTACCGCACCTCCGCGGAAACCGGGGACTGGGCCCGCCGCGACCCGATCCTGCGGATGCGGCGACTGCTCGAACGCGAGGGTCTGTTCGATACGGCCGCGCAGCAGCGGGTGGACGAACGCGCGGACGAGGTGGCGCACCGGATCCGGTCGGCCACGCTCACCATGCCCGATCCCGAACCGCTGGAACTGTTCGACCACGTCTACGCGACCCCGCATTCTCTCGTCGCGGCCCAGCGCCGCGACTACGCCGAGTATCTGGCCGACGACCCGGCCGCCGGTGAGAACGTCGCGCTCACCCTGCGCGAGGAAGGAGTCCGCTCATGATCACCACTTTTGCCGCGGCGCTCAACGCCGGGTTGCGTACCGCCCTCGAGGACGATCCCAAGGTGGTGTTGATGGGCGAGGACATCGGCCGGCTGGGTGGTGTGTTCCGGGTGACGGATACGCTGCAGAAGGATTTCGGGGACCGCCGCGTGATCGATACACCGCTGGCCGAATCCGGCATCGTGGGCACGGCGTTCGGGATGGCATTGCGTGGCTATCGGCCGGTGTGCGAGATCCAGTTCGACGGTTTCGTCTATCCGGCCTTCGACCAGATCGTCTCGCAGGTGGCCAAGATCCACTACCGGACGCGGGGCAGGGTGAGCGCTCCGCTCACGATCCGGATTCCGTTCGGCGGCGGAATCGGGTCCGTCGAACATCACTCCGAATCGCCGGAAGCGTATTTCGCGCACACTGCGGGACTGCGGGTGGTGTCGCCGAGCAACCCGGCCGACGCGTATACGATGATCCGCCAGGCGATCGCGCTGGACGATCCGGTGATCTTCTTCGAACCAAAACGCCGCTATTGGGACAAGGCCGAAATCGACCCGGTTGCAACGGATTCGCTGCCACTGGACCGGGCGCGAGTATGCATACCGGGTTCGGACGCCACCCTTGTCGCGTACGGGGGAACGGTGGCCACCGCAGTGACCGCGGCGAAAATCGCCACCGAAGAGGGCCTTTCACTCGAGGTGATCGATCTGCGCAGCCTGGCGCCCCTGGATATCGACACTATCGCCGAATCGGTGGACCGGACCGGCCGGCTGATCGTTGTGCACGAAGCGCCGGTCACCGGCGGAATCGGCGCGGAGATCGCGGCCCGGATCACCGAACGCTGTTTCTATCGACTCGAAGCACCGGTCCGGCGGGTCGGCGGATTCGATATTCCCTACCCTCCGGCTAAGCTCGAAAAGCATCACCTACCCGACCCGGACCGCATCCTGGCGGCGGTCGACAGCACGCTTGCCGCCTGAGTGCCCCGCCACCCTGACGCCAGCCGGAGGTGCCCACCGTGGACGATGCCGCTACCGCCGAATCAGGCGAGATCCTGGAATTCCGGCTGCCCGACCTCGGCGAGGGACTCACCGACGCCGAACTGCAGAACTGGACCGTCGAGGTGGGCGACGAGGTGGAACTGAACCAGACCATCGCCGAGGTGGAAACCGCGAAGGCGGTGGTCGCGTTACCCTCGCCGTTCGCGGGCACCGTGGTGGAACTGCTCGCCGAACCGGGGGCGACGATCGAGGTCGGGGCGCCGCTGCTACGGATCCGTAGCAGCACGCCCGCACCGGGCGGCAACGGTCGAACGTCGGTGCTGGTGGGCTATGGGCCGGAGGCGGAGAATCAGCCGTCGCGCCGCCGCCGCATGCGCGCCGCGGCGTCCGCTCCACCCGCGGAAACCGAGGCCGCCGGGGTCGATTACGAGAGCGGTGTCATCGGCGCGGACGCGGGGCCGGCGGATGAGACCGCGGCGGCGCCTGTGGAACGGGCCGCCGCCGGGGAAACGGCGGAACCGGTGCGGAGGGCTGGTACGGAGCATGCGGAGGGTTCTGCCGGCACCCGTGCTGACGCGGGTGCTCGTTCCCCGGACGAGACCATCCGGGGTGCTAGGCCCGATGTGGCAGCCGGCGGCCGCGCCGCGGCGGCACCGCCCGGCGCGCCACATGGTGGGGACACGCTCGGGTCGGGGGTCGGCGGCGGTCGGGTCTCCGCCACGCCAGGCGCGCGAAAGTTGGCGCGGGAGCTGGGGATCGACCTCTGGTACGTGGCCGGCTCCGGGCCGGACGGCGCGGTCACCGTCGCGGATGTTCGCGGCGCGGTGCCGGTATCGGAGCCTGCACCGCGCGAGCACACCACCGAGGAGGTCGCGCGTATCGGACAGCGGGCCGACGGGTCGGCCCGGGAGGAGCGCACGCCGATTTCCGGAATCCGGAAACGGACCGCGGCGGCAATGGTGGCCAGCGCCCGCACGATCCCGCAGGCCTCCACTTCCAGCACGGTCGATATCACGGCGTCGCTGGAACTGCTCGATCATCTGCGTGCCACCAAGACATTCGAGGGATTGACTCCCACACCGCTCGCCCTGGTCGCGAAATCGGTGCTCGCCGCGCTGTCGGAGTACCCCGGGATCAACACCTACTGGGACGAGGCGAATTCGGAGATCGTCACCAGGTATTTCGTCAACCTGGGTATCGCGGTGGCCACCGAGCGTGGACTGCTCGTCCCCAACATCAAAGACGCGCAGACGCTGAGCCTGCGGGAACTGTGCCGGGAGATCGGCTGGCTGGCGCAGACCGCCCGCGACGGCCGGGCGGGCCTGTCCGAGCTGCGAGGCGGGACGTTCACCATCTCCAATATCGGCGTTTTCGGGGTCGAATCGGGGACGCCGCTGGTCAACCCGGGCGAGGCGGCGATTCTGTGTGTCGGTGCGGTGAACTCGCGGCCGTGGGTTTTCCGCGGTGAGCTGGCCGTGCGGTCGGTGGTCACGCTGACGCTGAGTTTCGATCACCGCATGATCGACGGTGAACTCGCGGCCCGATTCCTGGCCACGGTCGCCGGCGCGCTGGAAGATCCGCTGACCCTGCTCGCCCGCATCTGAGCGGTCCGCCGGTAGATGAATTCTGCGGTGGCCGCATGGACGCGGCAGACCGCGCGCGCGTACGGTGAAAAAACTGTTCCAGACTCTTGGACGAGGAGCTGCGTTGAACGCGGTACTGATCTCGGCTGAAGAACTCCGGGAATCAACGGAAGAAAATTTGCGCCTGCTGGACGTCCGCTGGCAACTGGGTGACCCGGAGGGGCCACAGCAGTACCAGAACGGACATATCCCGGGCGCGGTGTTCGTCGACCTCGACACCGAACTCGCCGCATTACCCACCCCGGCCCAGGGCCGGCACCCGCTGCCGGACCCCGAACAGCTCCAGAAGTGCGCCCGCAGCTGGGGCCTGTGCGCGGGGGACCCGGTCGTGGTCTACGACGCGCTCGGCGGTATGTCGGCCGCGCGGGCGTGGTGGCTGCTGCGCTGGGCCGGGATCACCGATGTGCGCATCCTCGACGGCGGACTACCTGCGTGGTTGCGCAGCGGCGGTGCCCTGGCGACCGGGGTGGAACCCGACCCCGAACTCGGCGATATCGAACTCGACCCCGGCCGGCTGCCCGTGATCGACGCCGATGCCGCCGCCCGGTGGGAGGGTGTGCTGATCGATGCCCGGGCCGCCGAACGGTATCGCGGCGAACAAGAACCCGTGGACCCTCGTGCCGGGCATATTCCCGGCGCGATCAGCGCCCCGACCAGTGAGAACCTCGACGAGGACGGCTGCTTTCTGCCGCCGGAACTGCTGCGCCGGCGATACAGCGACCTCAGCGGCGAACCGGTCGCGGTGTACTGCGGTTCGGGAATCACCGCTGCCCACGCCATTGCGGCACTCGCCGTAGTGGGCGTGGAGGCGGCCCTGTATCCGGGTTCGTGGTCGCAGTGGGCGCACGATTCGAAACGCCCCGTGGCGACAGGAGCCTGATCGGGCTTTCGATCCGCGGCGATCCGGTTGCTGAGAACACCTTGCCGGACGATATCTGGACGCGGCCTGCCACCGCTTCGTGATCCGGAGAGCGCTCGGGCCGCTTTCGGCCCTGCATCCACTGGGTGATCAATGAGATGCCGGCCGGCGGTACCGGCGAGAACACCTGAATGTCGGCACGTTGTGCGGGGTGACGGTGGCTCGGCGTCATGTACATCAGTCGCACCGTGCCGTGATATCGCGTAGTACCTCATGGTCCGCTCCGGTTATCGGGAGCTGATAGCGCACGGCTACGGTGAGGTATCTGCCCGCGTAGTAGCAGTGCCCCGGCCGTGACGGTGGTAACCACTCGGCGGGTGTGCTGTCGCTTTTATCGGTATTGGTCGCGCGGTCGGTGACCTGCAGGTTGTAGTCGATATCGTTCGCGAACCGGATGCGCTGGGCGGACGACCAGGCGGCGGCACCCATATCCCAGGCGGCGGCCAGTGGGTAGATATGGTCCACGGGCAGTTGCTGGGCGTTTTCTTTGCTGAACACCCTCCGGGTGCCGGTGTACGGATCCGCCAGGACGCCGGACTGGACGACACAGCCTCCGGTGCCCGGCCGGTACGCGATATCCACCAGCTGACGGGCGAGCACATTGTTTCGGGTATCGCAGCCGTCGTGACCGCCCGGGCCGTCGTGATCATCGGACCAGGCCGGCCCGAAAACGCAACCCTGCCCGGACCCGCAATCACGCTCGTAGCCGCCGGTGTGCGGGCGTTCGGGAATCACCCGGACCGCAGCGAGGAGTTGTTCGAGCTGCGCGCGCCCGGGGCTACCGGGTGCGGGCCGCAGGCCCGGCGGGACCGCGCAGGCGGTGAGCAGGCCGAACAAGCAGGCAGCGAGCAATGCGGAAACCGTATGAATCTTCCCCCGTGTCATCACGGTTACCGGTATACCCGGGGGCGCCGACAATTTCCGGCGCCCGGTGGATCACAGCCAGGCGCGGGCCAGCAGTTCGTCGTTGTCGACGCCGCTGCTACGGGGTGGGAAACGGGTGGCGACCAGGGATTCGATATGCACCCCGTCGTGGCCGATCACCCAGGAACCACCGCTGTCGAGACATTCGGCGATCTTGGCGAAGGCCGTGAGCAGGAACGTGATGGCATCCTCGGGCCGATCGGTGTGGGCGAGCCGTTGCGATTCGCCGGGCCGGGACAGGTCGAGCCAGACACCGCATTGCCCGTCCAGTCGCATCCCGACGATCTTGCCGGCATCCACGAAGGTGAACTTCCGTCGTTCCCAGGGTGTGGTCGGCGTGTAGCTCTGCTCGAGAACCTGGAGCAGAATTGTCATACTGCTGCCCTCCGCTGTTCGATGACGCCGCTGTGTGCTGTGGGGACCGCTGTTCCGGGGCCGGTGGGCGCCGCCCGCCGCGCGCCGCTGCCGGACAGCTCGCCCGGTGCGGGCTCCGCCCGCGGGCGTGGATGGCGGATAACAGCGGTGACCAGCGGATATTTCCCAGTATGTGCCGTTGTGGGGGATAAATCCAGAAATGGCCCGGCGTGCCGGAGTGGGGTGCCGGCGGGAGTGGGTGGGGACGGGTCACAGCGTGTCGGACCGGGCTGATTTGATGGGGCAATGCTGCACGGACTGTGGTCGCCCGGAGCCGGGCTGCTGCTGTGGTGTGCTCCGGGCGAGGAGGATGAGCCGGTCGGGGGCCTGCTCGGCTCCGTGCTGGCGGAATCGCGGTTCCGCCACCGTGCCGAAGTGCTGCTTGTGGACGAGGCCGGTGCCCGGCGGGAAACCGTCCGGGCCCATGCGCTCGCACCCGCCGCCGCGGCCGCAGCATTACGGCAGCGGTTGCCGGCCGCGGCCGTGGCCGGTGATCTGCGGTTCCTCGCGCATCTTGCCTACGGCTTGGAACGGTGGATACGCGCGGGTGCGGTGGTGCCGGAATTGCGGCGCGAGGACGGCCAGTGGTGGGCGCGCTGGCGTCCGGTCGGCGGTGCCGGTCAGCGCGCCTGGCTCGCCGAACTCGCGGCGCTGGCACCGCCGGCGCTGCGAGTCGCGGGTGAGCCGGCCGATGTGCTCGACGATATGGTCACCGAACTCACCGATCCGATGGTGCGCGAAATGCTCGCCGCGGAGGCCCATCCGCATCCGCTGGCCCACGCCTTGTCCGTGGACGTTCCCGTGGAGTCGGGCAGCCACCAGGTGGCCGAGGTGCTGCGGCAGTGGCGGGAGACGCGGACGTCCGGCGAACCGGAGCTGGTGTTGCGGCTGCGTGAACCGGACGGCGAATTCGCCGACATGCCGGTAGATTCCGCATTGTGGCGACTGGAGGTCTGCCTGCGCGCCGATGGTGCGGCACCCCGGCCGATCCCGGTGCCCGGAATCGCGGACGAGGTACGGACCGGTTTGGAATGGCTGGGTAAAGCGCAGCGCGCCTATCCGCGGCTGCGCGATGTCCCGGCCGACTCACACACCCTCGACCTGCTCTTACCGACGGAAGTGGTGGCCGATCTGGTGGCGCACGGCGCGCAGGAGCTGTCTGCCGCCGGGATCCCGTTGTTGTTGCCCCGGGCGTGGAATATCACCGAGCCCACCCTGCGGTTGCGGGTGAACGGTGCCGCGGTGCCCGCCGCCGAGAGCACGGTCGGGCTGGACGGACTGGTGTCCTATCGCTGGGAGCTGGCGCTCGGCGATACCGTGCTGTCCGAGCCCGAGATGCGGCAGCTGGTCTCGGTGCAATCGGATCTGGTGCGGTTACGCGGGGAATGGGTGCAGGCCGACCACGGTGCCCTGGCGGCCGCCGCGAAATTCGTCGCGCTGCACACCGGCGACAACGAGATCACCCTCGCCGATCTGATCGGTGAGATCGCCGCGAACCAGGTCGGGCGGGTACCGCTCACCGAGGTCACCGCGGAGGGCTGGCCGGCGGCGCTTTTCGACTCCGGTCGCGCGCAGGACCCGGTGGCCGCCCCGGCACGTCTGAAAGCGCAGCTACGCCCGTACCAGGAACGAGGGCTGGCATGGCTGGCCACGATGAACCGGCTGAACTGCGGAGCGATCCTCGCCGACGATATGGGCCTCGGGAAAACGATTCAGGTCCTCGCGCTGCTGCTGCACGAACGTGAAGGTGCCGCCACCCCGCGGCCGACGGTGCTGGTGTGCCCGATGTCGGTGGTGGGCAACTGGCAGCGGGAGGCCGCCCGGTTCGCCCCGGACCTGCGGGTCTCGGTGCACCACGGGCCCGGCCGGGCCCAGGGCGACGACTTGGACACAGCCGTGGCCGGGGCCGATCTGGTGATCACCACCTACGCGCTGCTCGCCCGCGATATCGCCGATCTGTCCCGGCAGCAGTGGGAGCGGGTGGTCCTCGACGAGGCGCAGCACATCAAGAACGCCGCCACCCGGCAGGCGCGGGCGGCGCGGGCGTTACCGGCCCGGCATCGGCTCGCGCTCACCGGTACCCCGGTCGAGAACCGGCTCGAGGAACTGCGTTCACTTTTCGATTTCGCGGTGCCGAAATTACTGGGTAGCCCGCAGACGTTCCGCGCCCGTTTCGCCGTACCTATCGAACGGGAGAACGATCAGAACGCCGTCACCCGGCTGCGCGCCGTCACCTCACCGTTCCTGCTGCGCCGGGTGAAAACCGACCCGGCCGTCATCGACGATCTCCCGGAGAAATTCGAGATGACCGTCCGGGCCAATCTCACCGTCGAACAGGCGGCGCTGTATCAGGCCGTTGTCGAGGATATGCTCGAAAAGCTGCGCGACGCCAAGGGAATGGCCCGCAAGGGGGCCGTACTCGGTGCGCTCACCAAGTTGAAGCAGGTATGCAACCATCCCGCCCATTTCCTCGGCGACTCCTCTGCCGTGCTGCGCCGGGGCGCGCATCGCTCCGGGAAACTGGCACTGGTCGAGGATGTGCTCGACGCCGTACTCGCCGAGGGGGAGAAGGCGCTGCTGTTCACCCAGTTCCGGGAATTCGGTGAACTCATCGTGCCCTACCTCACCGAACGTTTCGGCAGCCCGATCCCGTTCCTGCACGGCGGGGTCGCCAAGAAACGCCGCGATGGCATGGTGGAGGCATTCCAGCGGGCCGGCGGCCCGCCGTTGATGCTGCTTTCGCTCAAGGCCGGCGGTACGGGACTGAACCTGACCGCCGCGAACCATGTGGTGCATCTGGACCGCTGGTGGAACCCCGCCGTGGAGAACCAGGCCACCGACCGCGCCTTCCGGATCGGGCAGCAACGCGCGGTGCAGGTACGGAAACTGGTGTGCGTCGACACGATCGAGGAGCGGATCGACGAAATGATCACCGGTAAACGCGAACTCGCCGATCTCGCCGTCGGGGTGGGAGAGAACTGGATCACCGAACTCGGCGACGACGATCTGGCCCGCTTGTTCAGCCTGGGCGCCGAGGCGGTGGGAGAGTAGTGGCCGAATTCGCCGAATACGGAAAACGCCGGCCGGTATCCGGCGGGGCATCGACCCGTAACCGCCGGGGCGCATTCGCCCGCAACTTCTGGGGCAAGGCACTGCTCGAGGTGATGGAACGGCTCGCCGACCCCGGCCGGCTCGCGCGCGGTCGCACCTATGCGCGGGCGGGTCAGGTGGTGAGTTACCGCATCGAACCGGGGCTCGTCACCGCCGAGGTGCAGGGTAGCCAGCCGCGCCCGTTCACCACCACCTGCGAGATCCGCCGGTTGCGGCCGGAGGAGGTGGAACTGGTGGTGGAGGTGATCCGGTCCGCGCCGGGGATGCTGGCGCGGATCGTGTCCGGGGATCTGCCCCGCGAACTCGCCCCGCATCTGGTGCCGGAAACCGCCGCCGATATCGACTTCGGTTGTAGCTGCCCGGATCCGGGCTGGCCGTGCAAACATGCGATTGCGGTCGTCTGCCTGCTTGCCGAACGGCTGGACGATCATCCCCGCGATCTGCTCGCCGTACGCGGGCTGAGTATCGAACGGCTGATCGGCGGGGTCGAAACGACGACCGAGCAGGTGGACGAAACCACCGACCCCTACGGCAACGCCCTCGAACTTCCGGAGCTGCCCGCCCCACGCGGCGGCCCCGCGCTCGACGAGCTGGACCCGGCGCTGCTGCGGCGTGCGCTGCGAATGCTCTGCGCCGACGAAACCACCGCGGCCGCGGGGAACCGCGCCCTGGTCACGATGTACTCGTCGATGACCCGGGGATAGCGTCCGCCGATCTCCGATGGTCAGCGCGGCCGAGCCCCGCCGGTGACGATGCTCGTGCACCACGATCCGGTGCGGACGAGGTGGGCAACGCTGTACCGCGGCGAGCTGGCGGGACAAGGAGAGCGCCGGCATCGAGATGGGTGCTCCGGTCCCGGTGCGCTCCTGAGGCGCCGGTACCGGCCGGACCGGTATCGTGCGCGACGGCTCGCGACCTGCGGTGTCTTCGCGGCCGGGATGCCGGGATGCGCGGCTTGTGGTCGACCGCCACGGCCGGCGCCGAAGCGATGAACCGGGCACCGGGCAATCGGCCCGCCGGTGCCGCGGTTCAGTCCAGCCGGTAGACCCGCTGTGCGTTCGTGCGGAAGACCTTCTCCAGCGGTGCGGAATCCCCGAGGTGTTCGGCCAGGACCGTCGCGACCGCTTCCGCGCTGTTGGTGACCGAGGTGATCGGCCGGTCGACGGGGAAGTTGGATCCCCAGAGGAGGCGGTCGGCGCCGAAGGTGTCGGCGGCGTGCCGCAGCAGCGGACCGATCCGGTCGGTGAGCTCGGGGACCGGCGTCGGGGTACCGGCGCGGCGGACGGGATGCCCGAGGATCGGCATCATCAGGCCGCTGACCTTCGCCACCACATTAGGGGATTCGGCCAGGTCGGCGATATCGGTACGCCAGCGTTCGAGTATTCCGGCGCGCGCCGCGGTATCGCGGCCGGTGTGTTTACCGATCGGGCCGAAGAGCCCGGCGGGCGTGCCCAGGTGGTTCAGGATGATCGTCGCTTCCGGATAGCGCTGGGCGAGGGCGGTCACCTCGGGAATCTGATGCGAATACACCCAGGCCTCGAAGGCCAGATCGCGTTCGGCGAGAGCGGCGAAACCGTCGAGAAAGGCCCGGCTGCGCAGCATGTTCGGTCCGTCGGCGAAACTGCGGATCCCGGTATCCGGGTGGTGCGCGACCCGGCTGCGGATACCGCGCACCAGCGGCGACGCCGACAGGTGCGCTTCGAGAAGCTCGGCGAAACCCGGATCTGCCGGGGATCCGCCACCGCTGACAGCCGCCAGGGCGGGAGTGTCCACACCGAACGGCAGGGCGGTGACCCAGCGGGTTTCCTCCGCCTTCGGCCCGGCCCACTCGACTTCGATATGCACCACCGATTCGACCGGTACCGCGCCGGCGTCGGTGCGGTAGTCGGCGGGCAGGTACGGCCCCAGATATGCCGACGGTTCCCCGATGAACTCCCGGTCCCGCCGCGGGGCCAGTCGCACGGCGAGCCCGAGGGGCAGCGGGACGGTGCGCAGCAGTTTGGCCGTACGACTGAACTCGCGCGGATTACCGAACGGGTCCCACTGGTGGATATGCGCGTCGATGATCCGGATCTCGCCGATGTCCACAGCGCTGCCTTCCTGCGACGGTCGTCGGTTCGCGGGCCGAGCGTAGCGCGTGATCAGCGCCGGTGGACAGGTTTGCTCTCGCGGGCGCGAAAGTCGGGGTCCGCAGCGGCATACTGGGTGCTGTGGCCGAACAGGATTCGGCGCCGGAAGCGTCGCCGCAGCGTTCCCGGGGCGAGTCGCGCCCCGCTGTCCCGGAGGTTCCGATCGCGGATACACCCGGCAACCGTGGCAGCGGCGAGCCTCGCACTACGGAACGTTCGGATGCGGAATTCGGGACCGGAGCCCACGGCGGCACATCGCCGCCCGGCGCCGATCACAGTACTTCGGCCACGGAACCCGCCGCAGGCAGGGCCGGGCCGGGATCCGGCGCCGGCGAGCAAGCAGCTGTCTCCGCCGCCGAGGCGGGAACGCGCGGAGAATCGGGCCGGATCGAAACTCGCGGCGGTGAGTCACCGGCCGGGGCCGCCGGCGGTAAGGCGCTCGCCGGGACCGGTGGAGGTGAACTCGCCCTCAGCGGCGGAAACGAGCCGCCCGGTACGGTTGCCTCACGTTTCGGTGGCTTCCGGCGCCTGGTCGGCGTGCGGCGCAAGAATGCGCCGACCGTAACCGGTGGCGGCACCGATTCCGGTCGTGGGCGATCTGGAACGGACAGCGATATGGCACCCGGCGGTAGCGGCAACGATGACCGGCCCGCAGATGCCGGCGGTGCGGCGTCTGCGGGGCCCGTATCGGCGCAGGTCCCGCAGTCCCTGGCCGATCTGGTGCGCCGGGGTGTTCTCGACGAAACCCAGTTGGGGGCGGTGGTGACGGCGCTGGCCGAGCCGGAGCCGCGGCCCACGCCGGCGCGGTTGCTCGCCGAAATCGCCGCCTATGCGGGTGCCGGGTTGTTGCTGAGTGGGGTGGTGCTGGTCCTGGCCGAGTCCTGGGACGATATGGCGAAACTCGGCCGGTTCGTTCTGTTCGTCTTGGTCGCGGTGGGTGTGACGGTGGCCGGTGTGGCGACGGCGGGCGGGTGGCGGGCTCTGTTCCGGGCCGCGTGGCGCCGCCCTGCCGCCACCGGTCATACCGCTCGTACGCGACTGGCGGCGGTGTTCTTCGCGCTGGCGGTGGTGAGTATCGCGGCCGCGGCCGGGTCGATCCTGGACGACGGGAACGACACCACCGATCTCACCTGGGTGTATGCCGCCGTGGCGGGGCTGGTGGCCGCGGTCGCGGGGTACGCTGCGCTGCCCTCTTTGCTCGGTTTGCTGCTGTGCGTGGGGTTCAGCGCGGCTGCGGTGTCGGGGCTGCTGGACGAAGTACTCGGGGTCGGCGATCTGACCGGTCCGGGATTGCTCGTTCTCGGTTTCGGCTGGCTCGGCGTGACTCGGTTCGGTGCCGTTCTCGAGCGCTGGGCCGGCTATGTGGCCGGTGTGGCGCTGGCGGTTGCCGGTGTCCAGACCGTCGATATGTCCGATCGGATGTGGCCGGCGTATGCGCTGACGGCGGTGGTCGCGGTGGTGTGTTTCGGGCTCTACGCCACGGATCGTTCGTGGGTGCTGAGTCTCGGCGGTGCGGCCGCGCTGACAGTGGCCGCGGTGGAGGCCGTCGTGGACTGGACGGGGGAGTCGGCGGGGGCGTCCGGGGCGATTCTGGTGGTCGGTGCGGTGGTGCTGGGGATCGGTAGTTATCTGCTGACCAGGTCGGCGAGGAAGTCCGTTCAGAGATAGTTCCGCCGGGTGCGGGCCGCGGATAGGCTTTGTGCAACCACACCGATCGGAGGGCGGAGGGGGGTGTTTGCGCAGTTGGTGGATATCTTGCGGGGAAGTCTGGTTTGCCGGCGGGGCCGGGTGTATCGTTTTGATTGGACGTCCAACTATTGGACGACCGCAAGAATGATCTTCGTGTGACGGACGGCCGCAGCGCCGCGCCCGCCACCCCCGACACGAGGCAGGAATCGCATGGTTCGAGAACTCACACATTTCATCGGCGGGCAGCAGGTCCCCGGCACGTCCGGCCGGTTCGGCGACGTCTACGACCCCAACCTCGGCCAGGTACAGGCCCGGGTGCCGCTGGCGAGCACATCCGAGGTCGAGCAGGTCATCGCGAATGCCGAAGCCGCGCAGCCTGCGTGGGCCGCGATGAACCCGCAGCGCCGGGCCCGGATACTGATGAAGTTCCTGACCCTGGTCAACGACGAGATGGATTCCCTCGCCGCGTTGCTGTCCAGTGAGCACGGTAAGACCATCCCCGACGCCAAGGGCGATATCCAGCGCGGGCTCGAGGTCATCGAATTCGCGGTCGGTATCCCGCATCTGCTCAAGGGCGAATACACCGAGAGCGCCGGCACCGGTATCGATGTGTACTCGATGCGCCAGCCGCTGGGTGTGGTCGCCGGGATCACCCCGTTCAACTTCCCCGCAATGATTCCGCTGTGGAAGGCAGGCCCGGCCCTGGCCTGCGGTAACGCCTTCGTGCTGAAACCCTCCGAACGCGACCCCTCGGTCCCGCTGCGGCTCGCCGAACTGTTCCTCGAGGCCGGTCTGCCCGAGGGCGTGTTCAATGTGGTCAACGGCGACAAGGAAGCCGTCGACACCATCCTGCACGACCCGCGGATCAAGGCCGTAGGTTTCGTCGGCTCCACCCCGATCGCGCAGTACATCTACGAAACCGCCACCGCCAACGGTAAACGCGCCCAGTGCTTCGGCGGCGCCAAGAACCATGCCATCGTCATGCCGGACGCCGACCTCGACGATGTCGCCGACCAGTTGATCGGTGCCGGTTACGGTTCGGCCGGTGAGCGCTGCATGGCGATCTCGGTGGCCGTACCGGTGGGCGAGGACACCGCGAACCGGCTGGTCGAGAAGCTCACCGACCGGGTGCACAAGCTCAATGTCGGGAAATCCGATGATCCGGGCGCGGACTACGGGCCGCTGGTGGGTCTCGACGGTGTGGACCGGGTGAAGAAGTACGTCCAGCAGGGCATCGATGAGGGCGCCGAACTGGTCGTGGACGGGCGCGGGCTCACCGTGGAGGGCGCGGAAAACGGCTATTTCGTCGGCGCGACCCTGTTCGACCGGGTCACCAAGAATATGTCCATCTACACCGACGAAATCTTCGGCCCCGTGCTGAGCGTGGTGCGCGCGGAAGACTACGAGGAAGCTCTCGCGCTGGCCAACGACCACGAATACGGTAACGGCGTAGCGATTTTCACCCGCGACGGTGACGCCGCACGTAACTTCGCGGCCCGGGTCCAGGTGGGCATGGTCGGTATCAACGTCCCGATCCCCGTGCCGATCGCGTACTACACCTTCGGCGGCTGGAAGCGTTCCGGGTTCGGCGATCTGAACCAGCACGGCCCCGATTCGATCCGCTTCTACACCAAGACCAAGACGGTGACGCAGCGCTGGCCCGCCGGGCTCAAGGAGAGCAACAGCTTCGTCATCCCCACGATGGAATGACCATGTTCACTCTCGACGACGACGAGCGGGCAATCCGCGATACCGCCCGGGAGTTCGCCGACGAATACCTCGCCCCGCACGCCGTGGAATGGGACCAGGAAAAACATTTCCCGGTGGACGTCCTGCGGAAATCGGGTGCGGTCGGGCTGGGCGGTATCTATGTGAGCGAGGAATTCGGTGGGTCCGGGCTGCGCCGGCTGGACGCGGTGCGGATCTTCGAAGAACTCGCCACCGGCTGCCCGGCCGTGGCCGCCTATATCTCCATCCACAACATGGCCGCCTGGATGATCGACGCCTACGGCGACGACGAGCAGCGCCGCCGCTGGCTACCCGGGCTCACCGCGATGGACCTGCTGGCCAGCTATGCGCTCACCGAACCGGGGGTGGGGTCGGATGCCGCGGCCATCACCACCCGGGCGGTGCGCGACGGTGACGACTACATCGTCAACGGCGCCAAACAGTTCATCTCGGGTGCGGGCAGCAACGATGTGTACGTGATGATGGTCCGCACCCAGGACACCGGCGCACGCGGTATCTCGACCCTGGTGATCCCGGCCGACACCCCCGGCCTGGAGGTGGGCCCGAACGAGAAGAAGATGGGCTGGAACGCCCAGCCCACCCGGCAGGTGATCCTCACCGACGCCCGCGTCCCGGTGGCCAACCGGCTCGGCGACGAGGGCGACGGTTTCCGGATCGCCATGAACGGGCTCAACGGCGGCCGCCTGAATATCGCGGCATGCTCGATGGGCGGGGCGCAGATCGCGCTCGACAAAACCGTGCCCTACCTGGCCCAGCGCAGCGCGTTCGGCGCACCGCTGCTGAACAACCAGGCCTTGCAGTTCGAACTGGCCGATATGCGGACCAAACTCGAAGCCGCCCGGACCCTGCTGTGGCGGGCCGCGGCGGCCCTGGACGCGGACGCGCCGGACAAGGTCGAACTGTGCGCCATGGCCAAGCGATTCGCCACCGACTCCGGCTTCGAGGTCGCCAACGCCGCCCTGCAACTGCACGGCGGTTACGGTTACCTGGCCGAATACGGTCTGGAGAAGATCGTCCGGGACCTGCGGGTGCATCAGATCCTGGAGGGCACCAACGAGATCATGCGCCTGGTCGTGGCCCGGTCGATGACGGCGTCCGCGTCGTGATCGGCCGAAGCGGGACGGCGTGCGCGGAAGGAACCATATGAGCGACGAACCCGAAGTCCTGGTCGAACAGCGTGACGGCCTGGGACTCATCACCCTGAACCGGCCCAAGGCCATCAACGCGCTGAACCACGCCATGACGCTCACCATCACCGAGCAGTTGCGGGCCTGGGCCACCGACGATTCGGTGCGCACCGTCGCCCTCACCGGCGCCGGTGAACGGGGACTGTGCGCGGGTGGCGATATCGTCGCCATCCATCACGACGCCAAGGAGCAGCAGGCGGCCGGGCACGTCGGGGCGGCGGCGGATTCGGCGACCGGGAAGTTCTGGCGCGACGAGTACATTCTCAACGCGCTCATCGGCCGCTACCCGAAACCGTATGTCGCGGTGATGGACGGGATCGTGATGGGCGGTGGGGTCGGGCTGTCCGCACACGGCAGCCACCGGATCGTCACCGAGAAGTCGACCATCGGGATGCCCGAGGTCGGGATCGGGTTCATCCCCGATGTCGGTGGTACCTATCTGCTGGCGCGGGCGCCGGGCGAACTGGGCACCCATATCGCGCTCACCACGGCGCGGATGAAGGCCGGTGATGCGATCGCTACCGGTTTCGCGGACTACTACGTTCCCGCCGAACAGATTCCGGCTCTGCTCACCACTCTGCAGACCGAATCCGCCGATATCGCGATCGCCAAATACGCGGCCGAGACGCCGGAATCGGCGCTGCTGGGACAGCGGGATTGGATCGACGCCTGCTACGGCGCGGAGACGGTCGCCGAAATCGTCGCCCATCTGCAGGAGCACGCCGATACCGAGGCGAACGCGGCCGCCACCGCGATACTCGGCAAATCGCCGGTCGCATTGCAGGTCACCCTGCGGTCGCTGCGGTCGGCCGGCACGGCCACGAGCCTGGAGGCGGTGTTGAACGAGGAATATCGCGTGTCGATCGCCTCGCTGGCCTCGCACGATCTGGTCGAGGGGATCCGCGCGCAGGTGGTCGACAAGGACCGTAACCCGCAATGGTCGCCCGCAGCGCTGACCGATGTCACCACCGCCGAGGTCGAGGCGTATTTCGCCGAACTGGGCGAACGGGAACTGGGTTTGACGATTCCGGAGGAAAAGTAATGAGCAAGACGATCGGCTTCCTCGGCCTCGGCCATATGGGCGGGCCCATGGCGGCGAACCTGGTGAAGGCCGGATACGAGGTACACGCGTACGACCCGTCGGCCGCGGCGCAGGAACAGGCCCGCAAAGACGGTGTGGCGCTCGTGGATACCGGGATCGCCGCCGCCACCGGTCGCGATATCGTCATCACGATGCTCACCAACGGCAAGCTGGTGCGTGACGTGTATGCCGAACTGCTGCCGGTGGCGCAGCCGAACACCCTGTTCGTCGACTGCTCGACCATCGATGTCGGCGACGCCAAAGCGGCCGCGGAGGCGGCGACCGCGGCCGGGCACCGGGCGCTGGACGCGCCGGTTTCGGGCGGTGTTTCGGGTGCGGCCGCCGGAACGCTCACCTTCATGGTCGGCGGGGCGGAAGCCGATTTCGCCGAAGCGCTGCCGGTGCTCGAGGTGATGGGCGCCAAGGTCGTGCACTGCGGCGGCGCCGGGGTCGGGCAGGCGGCCAAGATCTGCAACAACATGCTGCTCGGTATCTCCATGATCGGGCTGTCCGAGGCGCTGGTGCTGGGGGAGAAGCTGGGGCTGAGCCACCAGTCGTTCTTCGATGTGGTGTCGACGGCATCGGGGCAGAGCTGGGCGCTCACCAGCTACTGCCCGGTGCCGGGCCCGGTGCCGGCCAGTCCGGCGAACAACGACTATCAGCCGGGTTTCGCGACCGCGCTCATGAACAAGGATCTCGGCCTGGCGGTGGAGGCATTACGCGCCAACGGAGTGCAGGGGCGGATCGGTGAGCTGGCCGCGGAGATCTACCGGGAGTTCAACGAGACCTCCGCCGGCCGTGATTTCTCGGCGATCATCACCGAGATCCGCGATCGGAGCGGAGCGGCGCAGTAGCTACGGACATCGGGTGTTCGGACACCGGCGGATCGCGCGGACTGCGCGTTCGCCGGTGCGCCGGATGTCGCGGTGCGCCGGATGTCGCGGTGCGCCGGATGTCGCGGTGCGCCGGATGTCGCGGTGCGCCGGATGTCGCGGTGCGCCGGATGTCGCGGTGCGCCGGATGTCGCGGTGCGCCGGATGTCGCGGTGCGCCGGATGTCGCGGTGCGCCGGATGTCGCGGTGCGCCGGATGTCGCGGTGCGCCGGATGTCGCGGTGCGCCGGATGTCGCGGTGCGCCGGATGTCGCGGTGCGCCGGATGTCGCGGTGCGCCGGATGTCGCGGTGCGCCGGATGTCGCGGTGCGCGTTCGACCGGGGGAATGCATCGGCCGTCGCGACCGCATCGTGCTTCGGGCAGTGGCCGCCACAGCGCACCATGGGTTCCGAGCCCGGCCGCCGGTGACCGTGTCGGCGTCCGTTACTTGAAGTAGTAGTTGTAACTCCCGTAGCGGGGCTTGTCGGTACCGGCATCTTCCCAGGTATAGCCGTAGGTGCCGATATGTTCCAGGCGGAAGCTGGTATCGACGTACACGTCGAATCCGCAGCGCCGCGCGCGTTCGGTGAAGGCGAAGTCCTCACCGAGGTACCAGTGGTTGCCGTCGTCTTCCGGTAGCAGCATGGGCAGGAAGTACGGGACGGTCGGCGTGCCGAACTTCTGGTTGCACACGGGCAGCTTCTCGTGTTCGGCGATCTTCTCGTACACTTCCCGCCTGGTGTGCAGGAAACCTGTACCGACATAACGGACTTCGGTGAGCCCGCCACCCTCGCCGAGGACGAACCTTTCGGTGCCGGGCAATATATGACACGCCAGTGCCCGCGCGCCCTTCTTGACGCATACCCCACCCACCAGCGGAAGCTCGTGGGCGCGCAACTGTTCCACCGCGTCCGGATCGAATCCGGTATCCGAATCGATCCACATCAATTCGTCGAACCCCTCGGCCAGCGCATCGGTGGCCAGCCGGCTACGGGCCTGGTCGATCGCGGCGGAGCCGTATCGGCGGCGCACCTGGTAGCCGCGCCGTTCCAATTGCTTCAGCGCTTCGTCGCAAGCGGGTTCGATATGGTGACCGACGGGTACCAGGACAATGCAGCGTGAGGGATCCATTTCCGAGTTTCCGCCTTCCAGCAACACCGTGATCGAGTCCAACCGTACCGCCGCGCGGTCCGCCGAGCGTGCGGACGGAGACCTGATCGGAGGCCGGTCGTGCTGGAACGCAGTGATGTTCGGCGGCGGACATGCAGTATTCGTCCTCCGGTGGTGCCGGGTTCACGCACGACTTGCTGTGCGGCCGGCGACCCGTTTGTCCGCGACGAATTGTGCACGGGGAGACGGACGAACAGAAACGCCGAGGTAACTGCCGGGCCGGCCGGGTGCGCTGCGTTCCGGGGGTGAGGCCGTGGAATGGATAGTTCGAATTACCTTGTGAGACACCGGATGTTAACTGTCTCTGTTGTACGGTTGCGTCGCAGTTCGGTGAGGAGGTCGTGGTGATCAGCGCAGGGGTTGCCACCGCGGAGGTGCGATGAGCCTCTACCTGCCGGAGGAGCTGCGCTGGCTCGGCTGGATCGCGGGGGCACAGTGGCCCGACGGTGACGAGGACAAGGCCTGGGCGGTTTCCGATGCGTGGGGAGTGGCGAAGGACGCCCTGAATCAGCTGCTCGACGAGATCGACCGGGCCGAAGAAGACGCTATGGCGGCCTATCCGGAGGGTGAAGTCCGCGACGCGATGGGCGACCGGTACGAGCAGCTGCGCCGCGGCGAAATGTCGGTGGAATACCTCGTGAAGCTGATGCAGACACAGCAGGACTCCACCTTCGATATGGGCACCGAGCTCGAGGCCACCAAACTCACCATCATCATCACCCTGTGTTGGCTGGCGGTAGAAATCGCCTGGGCCTGGCTGTTTCCGCCCACCGCGCCCGCCGTCGAAGCCGCCGCGATCGCCTCGACCCGGTCCATTCTCAAGGTCATCCAGGACTGGGTACAGAAGACCATCGCGAATATCGCTGCGCGGATGGGCGCCCCGGTGGCGAAGCGGAATTTCTGGAAGGAACTCGCCAAAGGAAATCTGGTCGCTCCCACTGCGAAAGGATGGGGCGTGTACGGTGCCCGGGCTTTGGAGGGGGCCATAGTTCCGATGGCGATCGACGGAACCGTGCAGGTCGCGCAGATCGGGCAAGGCCACCGGCACGAGTTCAACGTCCAACAGCACCTGCTATCGGGTCTGGGTGGTGCCGCCGGTGCGATTCCCGCGCGCGAATTCGGCCGTTACTTGGGCGAAGGTATCGAACACATCGGCGGAAAGTATTTGAACAACGCCCTCGGGCGTACAGCGAACGGAATGTTCATCGGCGCGACCGCCGATATGTTCGGTGCGGTGTTCGGAAACCTGGCGAGCGCAATCGCCTCGGGCGGCGACTTCTCCATGTTCACCAACGCCGCGGGCTGGGTCGGAAACGCCGCCCAGGGCGGACTCGTGGGTGGCGTCCGCGGTGCCTCGGCATACAACAGCTATGTGCCGAAGACCACCGATGGATTCACGAATATGTCGGCCTTCCAGAAAAACTCGTGGATCCACGGCAACACCTGGTTCTTCTCCAAGTACGAAGGGCCGGGTGCGTTCGCTGTCCGGGACCAGCCCGGCGGTAGTGGCGGTGCCGCTGCGGGCGGACCGGGCGAGGAGCGGCGCGGCGGTCCCGGGGGTACGCCGCCGGGTACACCGGCTCCGTCGGTGGGTGGACCGCCTGGTTTGCCTGTTCCGCCGGGTGGGGTCACGCCGCCGGGGACGCCGGTTGCACCGGGCGCGCCCGCGGCGACATCGATGGGTGGCTCTGTTGGTGGGAGTGCCGGAGGTGGCGCTGCCGACGGTGGGAGCGCTGCCGGTGGTGTTTTCGGGGGTACGCCGCCGGGTTCGCCGGGTCCGTCGGTGGGTGGTCCGGTGGGGTCGCCGCCCGGTACACCGCCGGGCTCGCCGGTCGGGACGCCGCCGGGTACACCGGGTCCGTCGGTGGGTGGGCCGCCGGGTACACCGGGTCCGTCGGTGGGTGGGCCGCCTGGTACGCCGGTGGGGACGCCGCCGGGTTCGCCTGTGCCGCCGGGTGCGGTTGCGCCGCCGGGGACGCCGGTTGCACCGGGCGCGCCCGCGGCGACATCGACGGGTGGCGCTGTTGGTGGGAATGCTGCGGGCGGTGCCGGTAGTGGTGGCTTCGGGGGTTCGGTGGCGGGGACTTCGCCGCCAGGTACGCCGGTAGGCACTCCGCCGACGGCGTCTGTGGGGTCGCCGCAGAGCGGTGTCCCGGGCGGTGGTGCTGTCGGCGGTAGCAGTGCTGCCGGTGCCGGCGCACAGGGGGCCGGCGGTGGAACCGGAACCAATGCGGGCCGTGCCGATACCTCGGGCGGTGCTCCCGACATCGTGAGTCCGCGGCCGGTGCGGCCCTGGGAGCGGATGCCGCAGGCTCGGTGGTTCACAGCGAGCGAGGGGGCGGCCGGTTTCGGGGGTGGTCCCATGGCTGCACCGCCGCCGAGTACGGTATCGGCGTCGTCGGCGGAGCGTGGTTCGCCGTCGCCGGGTGGTGTGGAGCCTGGTGGGTTGCCGCCGTTGCCGTCCGCTACGGGGAGCTCTGCGGGGCTGGTGCGTTCGGTGTCGCCGCCGGCGCCTTCGGTGTCTCCGTTGTCGGATCCCGGTGCGCCGGTTACCCCGCGGCCGGTGTCGCCGCCGGCACCTTCGGTGTCTCCGCTGTCCGATCCCGGTGCGCCGTTTACTCCGCGTTCGGTGTCGCCGGTGTCGACGGAGGGGGGTGTGCGGACGCCGTTGCCCCGTCCGGAGGATGTGGCCTTGCCGCCCTCGCGGCCGGCCAGCCCGGATGGTGCGGATTCGGCTTCATCGGGCCGGGACAGTGACGGCCGTTCGTCGACCGGCCGGGATCCGGCCGCGGCACCGCCGCGCAGGCTGTTGCGGCGGGATCGGGACCAGCAGATCGCGCACCAGCGGTGGCTGGACGAGCAGATGCAACAGTTGCGGCAGCATCGGGACGAAGTCCAGCAGCAGCAGCAATGGCAGGCGCAGCTGGATCTGATGCGCGCGCTGGACAGTCAGGAATCCTCGCCGGGGCAGCGCGAACTGCAGCGGCAGGAAACGCAGGCGGACAATCTTCGCGAACAGATTCAGCAGCAGGAACGGCAGATTCAGCAACGGCAGCAGCAGGTGGATCTGCTGGCGGCGCTGGATGGTGGGCATACTCCGGCGGGGGAACGGCCCCGGGTGCAGGAGCAGCTGGCCGAACAGCGGGAACAGCTGAACCGGGAGAACGCCGATTTGCAGCGCTTGCAGGCCGAGCAGAATCAGCGGCAAGAGGATATGGATCGGCTGCGGCGGCAGATCGCTCGGGAGCAATGGCTGGAATCTCAGCTCGCGCTGTTGCGCGATTTCGACCATACGCCCGCTCAGAACCATCACGAGATGCGGATCGAGGCCGGCAGGCTACAGCGCGAGCAGGACAACATCCGGCAGGACCAGCTCGACCGGATGCCGCCCGAGCACCGGCAGTTCGAGCAGCAGATGCAGTTGGACCGGGAACAACGCCAGGCGGCCGGCGCCGATCTGCGTGACCGGCTGGACCGCTCGCTCCAGGAGCAGTGGGACAGGGTGCCACCGCCCCTGCGGGTGCTGGAGGACCGGTCTCAGCCGCCGCAGATGTGGCAGGTGCTGGGGCTGGAACAGAACTCGGTGGCGCATTATCAGGCGGCCCGCGCCTGGTTCGCCGAGAACCGCGATCCGCATTTCATCGGCGAAGGGAAGGATCTGCGCGGTAAGCCGCGGCCGCAACGCTGGCCGATGAAGGTGCCGTACCCGATCGACAAGTTCCAGGCCCCGGATATTCAAGGTGATTGGCTACCCGACGGCGCAGTGCCTCCCGAGGACTCGCCGGACGACCGGCCACCCGAGGCTCCGCCCGGCACACCGCCGACTATCCACCCGGACGCCATCGTCGACCCCGATGCCGAGATCGGTTCGGGTTCGTCGGTCGATGCCGGTGCCGTCGTGGGCGATCGTACGAAGGTGGGCGACGGTGCCACGGTAGGTAGGGCGGTCACCGTGGGTGTCGGTGTGGTGATCGAGGACGGTGCGGTGATCGGCGACGGGGCCGAGATCCACGCCGGCGCCAAGATCGGCGAGGGTGCTGTGGTGGGAAAGGGGGCCGTCATCAACGATGGCGCGATCATCGAGCCGGGGGCGGTGGTGCCGGATGGTGCGGTCGTGGGGCCCGGGGAGATATTCGCAAATACGGCAGACGGGCCGGGCGGCCCCGATGTCGACAAACCGTTCACATTGACATGACCCGGCGGTGTCCGGGAGTGAGGAGATGATCATGGCCGACCGTATCGAAGTGGACCCGGACAAGCTGGATATCGCCGCGGATTCGACCGAGGCTCTGGGTGAGAGCATCCTGAGCATCGGCGAACGGCTCCGCAACGACCTGGCCGGGCTGGAGGACGAATCGACGGCTCAGCCGTGGGGTGACGATTCGATGGGTTCGAAGTTCATCAACGGTGACAACGACAACGGCTACGGCAGTTCGAAGCCGAACCTGTTGGATGGGGTGGACGCGATCGGTGGCACTTTCACGTCGTTCGCGGTGGGACAGCGCGACGCGGCCGATCAGTTGCGCACGATGGACGACCAGTTCTGAGCCTGGGCCCCGGTGGCGGGCCGTGCACCGAATTTGCATGCGCGCCATCGGGTATTCAACATCTTGCGCTGTAATACCCCGGGTGTGGTCTTCGTGGAGCCCACTCCCGGACCGGAAGGACTGAGGTAGCACCGTGGTGAACGAACGCCTGCAGGAAGATATGGCGACCATGCTGTCCGGCTTGAGCCATCAGATGCGCAGTATCGCCGAAGTGCAGAAGAAGCGTTCCCTTCTCACTGCCACGGTCCTCGCCGAGGAGAAGCGGATCGAGGTGACGGTGAATGCCGACGGCCTGCTCATCGATACCAAGTTCGCCGGCGACATTCTCGACCTGACCATGGACGAGATCGCGGCGGCACTCACCAGGGCTGTCCAGGATGCGGCGGCCGAGGTGCAGAAGAAGGCTCGCGTATTGATGGATCCGCTGCTCGAGCACCGGGAGTCGCTGCCCAAGCTCTCCGAGATGATCGACGGGGCACCCGATATGGGCGATGTGATTCCGCGGCCACCGGTGACGCCGACCATGTCGCCGGATTCCCCCGATTGGCCGGGTAACAAACCCGGCGATCCCGATGACGAGCCTCCGCGGTCGCTGGTAGCGGACCACGACTGACGACTGCGGCGCCGCAGCGGGTTTCGGGCCACCGAAGGTCAGGCCGCCATCCCGCTGCCGTGCGCGATAGACGAAGGTGAACGCAGATGCCTCTCGAGCCAGGAACCATCACCGACCTGACGGGTGCGGTGAGCGACGGCCGGCTGGAGTTCGATCCGGCCGATGCCTTGAAATCCGCCAACGCCGCGCGCGACCTGTACAACGACCTGATCGGCAAGGCGGACGCCGTGGTGACGGCGGGCCTGAACGATCTGTCCGCGTTCGGTACGCTCAATTCCGGTCGGGAGCTGGCCGAGGTCTTCAACGACAAGGCCAACCGGTTGCAGATGGCGATCAACGAACACGCGAAGCTCGCCCGTCAGCTGAGTGATCTCTTCGTGGCCGCCGGCAAAGCTTTCGATGACGCGGAGGACGAATCGTCGGAATCGTTCAAGGGTCTCAACAACTTCGAGTTCAAAGAGAACCCGGGAAAGTACTCTCCCTCCGCGGACGGGGACAAGATCGATGTGAACGAACCGATGGACCATTGGGTTCATGCGGGTCACAACAGTAAGGATCCGGACAAGCACGACGTTCCGTCGTTTATCAACGACTACCAGAACATCGACGATGGATCGGTCGTGACGGTCGAGAACAAGGATTCGGTGACCTTCCAGGAACTCTATGATCTCGGGCAGGCCATCGAACCCCAGCCGGTGATGGACTCGGCGACCACGTGGTACCACTTCGGCAAGGATCTCGATACGACTCTGTCGACGTTCGTCGACCAGATCGTGGTCCTGAACCGGTCCTGGGTCGGCCCGGCCGCCCAGAAGGCGGCCGATGCGATCACCGCCTACCAGGACAATATGGACCCGCTGTTCACCACGATCAGCCAGATCAGCAAGCTGCTGGAGTTCACGGCGGAATGGCTGAACCATACGAAGAAGTGGATGCCGCCGAATACCGATCGCCATGTCGGTTGCAACGATCGGCTCGACGACTACCGCGACGCGTTCGAAAAGACTTACATCACGGGAATGAAGGCCACCGCGGAGAACATGCCGCTGCTGGACGGTCCGCTCACCAAGGACGAGGGCCACGGCAAGGGCGGCGGTGAAGGCAGCGGTGGTGGTAGTGGAGATGGCAGCGGTGGTGGTAGTGGAGATGGTAGTGACTCCGGCAGCACCTACGACCAGGGCTACGAGGACGGGTACGACGACGGTGTAGCCGACGCCAAGGAGCAACTGGAGGATTCGGGCAACGGCGGCGGGGCGGGTTCGGGTTCGGGTTCGGGCGGCGGATACGGCGGTGGTTCGTTCGGTGGCACCGCGGGCGGTGGCGGTCCCACCGGCTCCGGGCAGGGCAGCGGCGGTTCGCGGAGTGGCAGCGGCGGTTCGCGGAGTGGCGGTGGCGGTTCGCAGAAGGGGAGCGGTGGATCCGGTCAGGGTTCGGGGGGCGGCCCCAGCCCTATTCCGGTACCGCCACTCACCGACGGCACTGGTGGCGGCGGTGGCAGTCCGAGCAAGAGTTCTGTCCCCGGCGGCGGCGGTTCGTCGAAACCCTCGCAGCAGGGCGGCGGTTCCGGTGGTGGCTCCGGGCAGCAGATGCCGGAGATCCCGGAGATTCCGTCGGTGGAGGATTTCCTGGGCAATGAGGGATCGTCGGAGTTCGGCAACAAGAACATCCCAGATCTGCAGCCGGGGGAGAGCAGTTACGGTTCGGGGCCGGGTTCGGGCTACGGCGGCGGCAACGGCAGCCCCAAGATGCCGAAGTCTCCCACCGCGGCCGATGTCCTGAGCAAGCTCACGGGTATCCCGGCCGATCAGCTGCCGGACGCGCTGAAGGACCGGAAGATCACAGCCTCGGACGGCTCCGGGAAACCCAGCCTCGCGGATGCGCTGTCGGAGATCACCGGTATCCCGCTGGACGCGATACCGGAGGAACTGAAGGACATCCCGCTCTCGTCGCTGTACGACGAGAATTCGCCCTTCGGCTCCGCCGACACCCTGTTCGGTGAGAACGAGGACGGCGAGCGAGTCGGTGATCGTGGTTCCGGCGACGGTGCCGGGGCCGGAACCAGTTCCAGGAGCAGCGGGGCCGGGGGCAGTAGCCAGGACCCGCTGGGGATTCTGGCCAATCTGCTCACCCAGGGCATCCAAACGTTCACTCAGCTCGGCAGCGGACTGCCCGGAATGGACGAGCTCGCGCGGATGCTCGATCCCAGCCAACTGCAGCAGCATGTGCAGGACATGTTGAATCCGGCACAGGAGAAGCTCGGTGAGCTGGCGAACGCACTCGGTGGCGCCGGCGCGGGTGGTGCCGGTATTCCGGACGAGCCCACCGCCCCCTACCCGCACCAGAGTTCGGCGTCGTTCCCCCGTGCGGCCTTGGCGCCGGCCGGGGAGCAGGTCGCCGGGTACGGATATGGTCCGGGTGGCTCACCGCATCAGCCGGGCGCGCCGATGGGTGGTGCGCCCATGGGGGGTGCCCCCGGCGCGGGTGCCGGAAACGGCGGGCAGGGCAACGAGCACAAGCCGGCGAAGTTTCTGCAGGGCCGGGAGAACCTGGATGATGTCTTCGATGTCCCCGATCGGGTGAAGCCGGTGATCGAGCCGTGACCTGGATATTCACTGATCTGGAATTCAAGGTGCTGTGCGAGGATCACGGTCTGCCCACGGTTCCACATCCGTTCGACTACACCAGCCGAATCCGGCTGGAGAACGATTACCTGATGGCGAAGGCCGTATCCCGAGGTCGGCTGGCACACGAATTCGATGCCGATATCGACGAATTCGGACGGACGCTCAACAGGCCGGACGTCTATGTCGTCGCGCAATCGTGGACCGACAGCGATTTCGACAACCCCGCCGATCGAACCAAGGTGCTGGTGTTGCGCCGCGGAACGCGCGGCTACATGGTCTACCAGCAACCGGGGGAGACCAGGGAACACAGTGCCGGTTTCGAGGTCGGGAACTGCTACCCCGGCGGTTTGGGAGAAGCGGCACTCATCCGGATGCCCTGGGCGGAATCCGGGCGGCAGCAGGATATTCCGGTACCGCTCGGAGCCCCTGCCGCGAAGCGCGAGTATGTACCCGGCGGTTCCCTCGTGTCCGATAACGATGAGCCCGAGGACGGCGACTCGTACCGTGCCGCGGCATTCTTCGGTACCGCGGCGGCCCGCAGCGGGTATGTGCGCGTGCATCAGGGGCGTTCGAAATTCGGTCCGCGGGGCCGGGTCGATATGGGGATGTTCTGGCGCGACCTCCCCGGCGACGGCCGCTATGTGATCCCGATGAACCACCCGGCGCCGACAGCGACCGGTATGGGCACCGAGGAACTGACCGCGTGGATCGACGAACAGGTTTCACTGGTGATGTCTCGGCTGGAATGGAACCAGGAGAACGAGTGACGGCCGGGCCGCTTCACCCGGTGCCCGGAAGCGCTGTCCCGGTGCGGCACCGATGGGAGTTCACCGACCTGGAATTCAAGGTACTGTGCGATGAGTACCGTCGCGGCCGCCTGCCCAAACCGTTCACCTTCACCAGCCGGATCCGTTCGGCGGCCGAGTATTGCGCCGAGTTCGAGCGGGTGCGCCGGTCGCTGCTGGGTTCCGCGGACGCGGCCTTCGCGGCGATGGCCGGGGCGTTGTCGCGGCCGGACGTGATCGTGGTGGCGCGGGGCTGGGACGAGCGTGATCCGCAGGATGCGCAATCGTGTACCTACGTGCACGCGGTGCGGCGGGATTCGCGATGTTTCGTGGTCCGGCAGCAGATGGGCGAAACAACCGATCACAGTGTCGGTTTCGACGTCGCCGAATACTCTGCCCCGCAGCTGCCGGAGATCGTTGTGGGGTGTTTGCCCGCGATGGGCGCCGGGGCCCGGCCGCAATTCGCCGTGGATTCCCGTACCGGGGCGCCGCCTGCCGCGGGTTTCTTCGATACCACCGCGACCGGAACCGGCTATCTGCGGATATTGCAGAGCCGATTGTCCTTCCAGGTGCCCGGCATTCTCCAGACCTGGGCGGTATGGCGTGACCTTCCGGGTGACGGCCGGTACCTGATCCGCTCGGACAGTGGCCGCTCGACCGTTACAGGAGTGGACCGGCAGCAGCTCTCCGGGTGGCTCGACGGCTGGATCGACCGCATCGTGGACCGGCTGGACAGCGGTGAATGACCGGCAGCCGTGATCTGCCGGGCCGGGACTGCCGCCGCGACCCACGAGAACCGAACGGTATCGTCGACGATATTCGTAACCGTTTCGACGAAGAGGATGTGCTGTGACCGACTTCGAGACGATTCTGCTGGAGCGTAAGGACAAGGTCGGCCTCATCACGCTGAACCGGCCCAAGGCGCTGAACGCATTGAATGCGCAGGTCCTCGACGATGTGGTCGCGGCCCTCGACGAACTCGAACGCGACGACGAGATCGGTGCGGTGGTGATCACCGGTTCCGACCGCGCCTTCGCTGCCGGTGCCGATATCAAGGAAATGCAGCCCAAGTCCTATATGGACATGTTCATGGACGACTACTTCGCGCGGTGGGAGCGGCTGGCCCAGTTCCGTAAGCCGACCATCGCCGCCGTAGGCGGATACGCCCTGGGGGGCGGCTGCGAACTGGCCATGATCTGCGATCTGCTGATCGCCGCCGATACCGCCAAGTTCGGGCAGCCGGAGATCAAGCTCGGCGTTATCCCGGGTATCGGTGGTTCGCAGCGGCTCACCCGCGCGATCGGTAAGGCCAAGGCCATGGACCTGGTGCTCACCGGCCGCAATATGGATGCCGAGGAAGCCGAGCGCGCCGGGCTGGTGTCGCGGATCGTGCCCGCGGCGGAACTGCTCGATACCGCGCTCGAGGTCGCCGCTACCATCGCGTCGATGTCGCTGCCGGTGGCCATGATCGCCAAGGAAGCCGTGAACCGGTCCTTCGAGACCACCTTGAGCGAGGGGCTCCGATTCGAGCGGCGGGTATTCCACTCGTTGTTCGCCACCGCGGACCAGAAGGAAGGTATGGCGGCGTTCGTGGACAAGCGGACCGCCGAATTCACCAATCGCTGAGCGGGGCCTCGCGGTCCGGGCCCGTCAGGGCTAGGGCGCGGCGTCGAGAATATCGGTCGGCACGTAGGTGTCCCGGGCCGGCTGCGCCGTACCGTTCTGTGCGGTGAGCAGCCCGGCCACGGTGGCGCCGAGGCCTATGGTGACGGCAGCCGCCGCATACACCTTGCGCCGGCCGGTCACCGGCGGGCTCAGCGGCACCACCTGACCTCCCGCGCGGATATGCGCGGTACGGATTCCGGCGGCCGGCCGCTGGGCCGCGAACAGTAGCGCCCCGCGCGCCGAGACGTATTCCGGTTCCCGGTCGAAGACCAGCGGGAGGTCGAGGAGTTCGGCCAGCCGGGTGCGTAGCCCCGGATTGCGGGCGCAGCCGCCGAGCAGGGCGACGGTCTCGGCCGGAGTCTCGGATTGTTCGCTCACGCGCTGGATCAGGCCGGCGGCCTCCGCAACGGGTTCGGCGCAGAGAGCTGTGAGATCGCTGCGGGTGATCACTGCGCGTTCGGCGGTGGCGGGGTCGGCGGCGGTGACCACCCGGGCGCTGCTCAGTGCCTCCCGGTATCGGCCGGCGGCGGCCTCGTCGGTGAACACTCCCGCCCGGTCGAGCCATTCGCACAGCAGTTCGTCATAGGTGTCGCCGCCGAGACCAGGGCACCGGGCGGCGGCGATGACCGAATCGGTGCGGCAGTCCACCTGGGTCAGGGTGAGCCCGGAGGATCCCAGGTCGAACAGCATCACCGAACCCGATACCGGTAGTTGTTCGGTGAACCGCAGGTACCTGAGCTGGGCAAGCGGCTCGTCCACCAGCGTGACCCGGCCGGTCCCCAGGGCCTCACCGACCAGTTCGACCTGCCGGTGATCCCGGCAGGTCACGGCGGTGCCGGTGATGTACTCGTCGCGCTCGCGGGCCGCGGTATGCATGCGCCGGACCGCGATGAGCACCGGGTCGATCAGTGGGGCGCCGGCCGGGCGGGGGATATGGCAGCGGTCGATCGGCGGGAGGTGCGGTTGATCGGAATGCGTGAGTACCGCGCGCGCTCCCGAGGAGCCCACCGATACCCCGAGCACCAGCACCATAAACATATGGTGCGCCGTGCGGCCGGGGATGCCAAGCCGAATCACCGAGAAATTTGCTGATCGGGTGCGTGGCCGTTATTCGTTTGCTACCGGCCCGGTGTACAAGGCCGAACGGTATGTTTTCGGCTCATTGTTTGCCGGGCCGGTGCGCACCCCGCGGGAGCTCAGGGTTCGTTCCAGCGGGCCGGTTCTTCGCCGGTGTCGAAGTCGCCCGCGGTATGCCGGAACTCCGCCAGCAACTGCAGCAGCGTCCGTAACCGGTCCGGCGGGAGTTCCGGGCGAGCGAACACCCGCTCGTTGAGATATTCGGTGGCCTCGGCGACCAGCGAACGCCCCGCATCGGTGATCTCGATAAGGGTCGCGCGCCGGTCGTTCGGGTGCGGTACCCGGTTCACCAGTCCGGCGGCCTCGAGCCGGTCCACCGAATTGGTCACGCTGGTCGGGTGGACCTGCAACCGTGCGCTGGCCACCGCCATCGGCAACGCGCCGGTGGCGCTGAAGTTCAGCAACTGCAGCAATTCGTAGCGCGAGAAGGTGAGCCCGGTGGGCCGCAGCGCCTCGTCCACCCGGGCCATCACGATCTGCTGGGCGCGGACCAGCGAGGTCACGGCCGCCATCCCATCGGCGACCGCGCCCCAGCCGTGGCCGACCCATTGACGATGGGCCTCCTGTATCGGGTCCAGGGGGAGCGGCCGGGGACGAGACATGTGTTCGATCATCGCACGGCGCTCCGGGAACCGATCCCACAGCGCGGCCCGGGGCCGACGGCTCCTGGGGTGGCGGTACGGGGCCGCACGCTTCGTCCGGCGCGGCGCTGTCCGGCCCGGATTCCGCGATCGCCGATCCTGGCCCCGCGCGACCCGATTGCGATCCGCGTGATCCCAACCCTGGTTCGCGACGCCGCGCACCGGCGATGATCACCTGGTCACGCGGGCGTGGCTGAGTGGTCGAGGCGACGGTCTGCAAAGCCGTTCACGCGGGTTCGATTCCCGCCGCTCGCTCGATTTGCCTGGCCGGAGCCGGGTTTCGTTCCCGGCTCCGGTCCCGGTCTGTTGTCAGCGCAGACCCGAGAAATCACGCAACACAACGTGATTGCGGTCGGCAAAAGTGCCCAGGGCGTAGTCGGGAAGTAATCCGAAGTATTCGCCGCGGGTCAGTGTGCTCCAGCGGCGGGCGCCCGGGGTGCGGGTCTTGTAGAAGTTCACCGCGTACCCACCCTCATAGATCCGCAGCAGGCAATAACCGCCGGGATACTCCTTGACCGCCGCGACCTCCAGGAATTCGACCGCGCAGGCGGTATCGGGCCGGGTGCGGCGGGTGCGGTGCGTATGCCCGCTGTGCTGGAGGAAGACTCCGGGCGCTCTGTCGTAAAGTTGCTGGAGTCGCAGGGAGTGCGCGCGGTCCAGGATGAAACCGGGGCCGCCGGTATTGGTCAGCCCCGCCTCCGCGGTAACCGGGTGGTGACCGAAAACGATTGTGGGGCGGTCTGGGTCGTTGCGCAGCAATTCGCTCATCCGGTCGAGCTGCGGGGGATCGAGTACTCCGCCGGATCCATCGAGTGCGCTGGTGTCGAGACCGAGCAGCCGCAGGCCGCCCAGTTCGTGTTCGACCAGCTGTTGCCGCGGCCCGAAGAGATCGCTCCAGCAATCATGATGCTCGGCGGTACCGGGAACGGCCGGGCAGCCGGCGTATTCACCACCCGTATGCGGGCGGTCGTGGTTTCCGCGCACGGCGAGGTAGTCGGTGCCCGCGCTGCCCCAGCGGTCGAGCCGGTCGCGTACCGCGCGGAGATCCTGCGGTGCGGCCTCGGCGCTCAGATCGCCGGCCAGCAGCAGGGTTGCGGCGCCACGGTCGGCGCGGCGTAGATCGTCGAGCAGGGCGTCCAGCATGACCTGCGGGTACGGCGGCAGGCCCGGCTCCTGGCGGAAGCCGGGCGGTAGATCGCCCACCACCAAACCGCTGACGGTCTCGCCGTAGTGGATATCGTTGGCCAAGGCCAAGGTTCGCAGCAGCCGGCCGGGCGGCGGGACGAGGGTGGTGAAGGTGCCGGTGGTTTCCGGACTGCCCGGTAGGCCCGTGGCCGCCGAAACGGCCGGTATCGCTCGTACTCCGGCGCCGCGGGCTTCGAACCGGTACGTACGCCCCGGTTCGAGACCGTCGATCTGCGCGTAGTGGAACGGGACCGGGCCCTCCGAGCCCCAGACCTGCCGGAGTGGCCGCGGACTGTCGGCGGGAGCCAGCCAGACTTCGCCGTCGGTGGGCACCGGAACCGGCCGGCCCGCCGCGTCGGATGCCCGGCCGGTCCAGGTGAGCACCGCGGCGGTCTCGGTCACCGTGACGACTTCGAGATCGGTGGCGAGAACCCGGGCCGGCTGAGCGATGGCCCGACCGGCTGCGGGGAGCAGCGCCGCCAGGCCGAGGGCACCGAGTACGGTGCGACGCGACGGGCCGCAGCAGCTCGTCAATGGTCTCTCCGATCCCCACACATGGATACCACCGGAACCCTATGGCAAAGATCCGGCCGATGCCGGGGACCGGCCGGGCACATGCCAGGTCGCGAGACCGGTCAGGAATCGAGAAGCGCTGGTCATCGCGGCGCGACTAGCGTCGTTCACCACAGGCCGGCTCAGCGGCTCGGTGGTGCCGGACAAATGGGACCGAGAGGGAGGCAGGTGTATGTCGCAAGAGCAGAAGCAGGGCGGACACAAGAAAGGCTCGACCAGCGCGCTCTCATTGTGGTTCCAGCGAAAGATGAACGCGCGGACCACCGGCAAGATCCGCCGGAAGGGCGGTAAGTACCTGGGGATGGATCTGCTGATCCTGCACACGGTCGGCCGCCGCAGTGGGGAACCACGGGAAACGCCGATCACCTGGTTCCCCGATGACGACGGATGGCTGGTGGTCGCCTCGGGTGGCGGCAAGCGGGATCCCGATTGGTATGTGAACCTGATGGCTCATCCCGAGCAGGCGGCCGTCGAAGTGCACGGCAGCCCGGCCGTGCCGGTGACGCCCCACCATCTCGCCGGCGACGACCGTGCCCAGGCCTGGCAGCGAATCACCGGGCAGCAGCCGCGTTATGCGAAGTACCAGCAGAAATCGACTCGGGAATACCCGGTGGTCCGGTTGGCTCGGCGGTGAGCCGGGTCTGCTGCCCGGCAATGCCGGAGGCGGAGCCGGTGCCCGCACCCGGATCTACGCCCGCTCTCTGGAGGATGCGCTGAAAGCCGCGGCGAAGAGTTCGGGCGAATTCGTGTCCTCTTCGTGTCATCGGCGGGTGTGAGTGCCTCTGCCTCGGCTCAGTCGGCGCGGATGGTTTCGAAGTCTGCTTCTGGCCGCTTGTCCATCGAGGCCGGCGGTCCGCGACGAGGTGTGGCTCGACACCGTCGGTGCGGCCTCGGGCCGCGGCTTCATCCCGAGGGCCACAGCCGTGAACATCAATCGATGCTGCGATCGGGTAGCGCTGTGTCGAGATCGGGCAGTGGGCGGCGGCAGATGGCTGCGGCTTCGTCGGCGGGTACGCCGAACATTCGCAACAGGTCCTCGGCGACGCGGTCGCTGGCGTCGGCGTCATCACGGTCGAGCTGGTCGTGTAGCAGCCGGCCCAGGCACAGGGTCGCGCCCGCCGCAGTCGTCAGAGCCAGTTGCGGGTCGCGGACCGCGCCGAATCTGCCGCTACGGGCGCCGGCCTCGATATCGCGTAGCGCACGTGGCGCCAGTCCTTTCGCCGAGTTCGCGAGTTCCAGCCCGTTGTACAGCAGGACCTTGGACAATTCGGGGAGGCGTCGGTGCAGGCGGCCGGTGATGCGGAAGCTGCGTGCGAAGACTTCGGCGGGGTCTTCGAGGTCTGCGGTCAGGCGGTCGAGGACCGTGCCGTGGAGGTCGAGTGCGTCTTCGAGGGCGACCTGGAACAGTTCATCGCGGCTGCGGAAGTGGTTGTAGAACGAGCCCATGCCGACGTCGGCGGCTTGCGTGATCTCCAGGATCGGCGCGTTCGTACGCCCGGCCGCGAGGAATGATTGCGCCGCACCGACCAGCGCGGCGCGGGTCTGCGCTTTACGCCGTTCCAGGCGGCTCGACCGTGGTGTGGTGGAGGTGCTGTCGGCCATGTCGTTATCACCTCTCCGGAAGTCCGACCCACCCTAACGTCCTCTGTCAATTCTGACGAAATCTTCACCCGACCTTGACTGAGTATATCGTCTCGAGTGACGATATCGTCAGTCAAGTGGAGGGGCTGCGCCATGACCGACCATTCCCACGCCGGTTTGCACAGCGATGCGGGCGCGCGACCGGGCGAGCATCCGGGCCGGGCGCGCAACCCGATCGTGAAGGTGCTCGACCTGGCCTGGCTGCGGTTCGAGAAGCCGGATCTCGAACGCGCCGAAACCTTCGCGCACGCCTTCGGTTTCAGCACCGCGGCCCGTACCGCCGAGGAACTGTGGCTGCGCGGGGTCGACGCGGGGCCGCCCTGTGTACTCATCCGGCGTGGGCGCCGGTCGCGATTCGTCGGCCCGGCCTTCCGGGCGGACGGCGCGGCCGACCTGCTGCGCCTGGCCGAGGCAGTGGGAAGCCGGGTCGAGCCGTTGCCCGACCGGCTCGGCGGCCGGCGGGTCGGGTTGACCGACCCCAGCGGGCTGCGGGTGGACGTGGTGGCGGAGACGGCCCTGTCGACCGCCTTGACCGGACAGCCGGACCGAACCTTCAACTTCGGCCACGCGGTGCAGCGAATCAATCGCACGCAGCGACCGATCCGGGAGCCGGCGCGAGTGCAACGGCTCGGGCACGTGGTCGTGCAGACCACCCGCTACCGCCGGACGCTGGACTGGTATCTGCGGCACCTGGGCTTGATCGTCAGCGATTTCCTGTATTACCCGGGGCAGCGCGACCGCGGCCCGGTATTGGGTTTCCTGCGCTGTGACCGCGGCTCGGAACCGTCGGATCATCACACGCTGGCGTTGACCCTGGGCCCGTCGAACCGGTACCTGCATTCGGCCTATCAGGTGACCGATCTCGACGCGCTGGCTGCCGGTGGCGAGTATCTGCGCGACCACGGGTACCGGCGCTCGTGGGGTATCGGCAGACATATCCAGGGCAGTCAGATCTTCGACTACTGGCGCGACCCCGACGGATTCCTGGTCGAGCACTTCAGCGACGGCGATATGTTCGACAACACCCTGGCACCGGGCTGGGCGCCGATGACCGCGTCCGGCCTGGCGCAGTGGGGGCCACCGGTCAGCCGGGACTTCCTCGGCGTCGCACCTGGCCGTGACGCGTTGCGCGAGCTGCGTGCGATCGCCACAGCGCTGCGCTCGGACAGCGAATTCGATCTCCACCGCCTGCGTGGCCTGATGAAAGTAGCGAACTCATGACCCTGTCCGTACTCCGCACCGACGAGGCCTGGTGGCTGTGGACTCCCGGGGGTGCGGCGCGCATAGCCACCGCCGCGGCCACCACCGCCGAACTGCTCGCCGACCGGCGAGCCGTCACGGCCGCGGCCGCGAGCACCGACCTGGTTGCCGTCGACAGCCTGAGGCTGGTCTCACCGGTGACCGCGCCGTGCCGGGTGGTCGCGCAGATGACGAATTTTGCCTCGCACGTACGGGATTCGGGCGGTGACCCGGCGACGGTGCCGCTGACCTTCTTCCGCAAATCGTCCGGCTCGCTCAGTGGACCCTACGACGACGTCGTCCGCCCCGGCCATGTGCGGCTGCTGGACTACGAGGTGGAGATCGGCCTGGTATTCGGCCGCGCGATGCCGGTGGGATCGGAGATCACCACCAACACTCTGGCCGATTACATCGCCGGGCTGGTCGTCACCGACGACATCTCCGCCCGCGACGTCCAACTGCCGAAAACACAGTTTTATGAAGGAAAGTCGTATCCAACCTTCACACCCGTAGGCCCCGCGCTGGTCCTGCTCGACCGCGAGGAGCTGGATCGTTTCACCGAACTGCGGCTGCGGTTGTGGGTCGACGGCGCGCTGCGCCAGGATATGACCGTAGCCGACATGATCTACCCGCCGCAGCAGGCCCTGCATGCGCTGACCCGATTCCAGCGCATGGACGCCGGCGATCTGCTGCTCACCGGCACACCTGGGGGCACCGCCCTGAGCGCTCCGCCGAAACCGGTACAGCTGTTGTGGTCGCTGCTCCCCGAACGCACGAAATGGCGCGTGTTCTCCCGGGCCCAAGCCCGGAACCCGAAGTACCTGCACGACGGCGCTGTCGTGGAGGCGACGATCGGTACCGACGACGGCCGCATCGATCTGGGGCGCCAGCGCACTGTCGTCAGGCACGCGCGGTGACCGCACGAACCCTGCCTGTCGTGATCGTGGGCGCGGGGCCGACCGGGCTCACGGCGGCCACGTTGCTGGCACAGTACGGCGTCGAGTCCGTAGTACTGGAACGGTGGGGCGGGGTCTATCCACGGCCGCGCGCGGTCCACCTCGACGGCGAGGTCCGCCGCGTGCTGGCCCGGCTCGGCGTCGACGCCGAATTCGCCGCACGCAGCCGGCCCGCCCTCGGCTTGCGCCTGCTGGACCGGGATATGCGGCTACTCGCCCAATTCGATCGCGACCCCACCGGCGGACGCAACGGCTACCCCGAAGCCAACCTCTTCGACCAGCCGGAACTCGAAACGATGCTGCGCGACAACCTCGGCCGGTATTCTTCGGCCACCCTGCGCGGAAACGCCGAAGTATCCGCGATCGTCCCCGAGAACGACTGTGTGCGCGTCGATTTCGTGGACCGGCTGAACGGCTCGGCCGACTCGGTACGCGCAAGGTACGTGCTGGGCTGCGACGGCGCCAACAGTATCGTCCGGTCCGCGCTCGGCTCCCCTATGCGCGATCTCGGGTACTCACAACGCTGGCTCGTGCTCGATATCGCCACCACCGCCGAGCTGGGGCAATGGGACGGCGTGCACCAGGTGTGCGATCCCGTGCGGGCCGCCACCTACATGCGTATCGGCGCCACTCGCTACCGCTGGGAATTCCGGCTGCTGCCAGGCGAGTCCGCCGCCGACTTCGCCGATCCGCACCGCCTGCGCCCGCTACTGCAGCCCTGGACCGGGAAGATTTCGCAGGAGGAGCTGACGCTGCTGCGGGTCGCTGAGTACACCTTTCGCGCCCGGCTGGCCGAACGCTGGCGGCGCGGCCCCCTCTTCATTCTCGGCGACGCCGCGCACCTCACCCCGCCGTTCATCGGCCAGGGCCTGGGCGCGGGACTGCGCGACGCGGCCAACCTCACCTGGAAACTGGCAGGCGTCTTGCGCGGCGAACTGTCCGGCAACGCCCTGGACACCTACGAAACAGAGCGTAAACCCCACGCGCGCACCATGATCAGGCTCGCGAAACTGACCGGCGCAACCATGACCGACGGCGGCCGCCTCGGCAACAGACTGCGGCGCCTGATGGCACCGCACCTGCACCGCGCACCCGGGCTCACCCGCCCGATCACCAGCGGCGAGACACCACCCCTTCGACGCTCCGAACTCATCGCCCCGCGGCGATCTCCCCGCCACCTGGCCGGGCGGTTGATCCCGAACCCGCTGCTCGACAACGGCCGCCGCCTCGACGACGCCGTCGCCGGACGCTACGCGATCATCACCGCCACCCCACCCCGACCACCGGAAATCCGTACCGTCGAGAACCGCGGCGCCGTGCTGATCGACGCCCTCCCCGGCAGCGACCTGCACCGCTGGCTCGGCCGGACCCACGCCGTGCTCATCCGCCCCGACGGCACCGTGCAGCGCAGCGGACGAGACCTGCCGAGCCTGTGCGCCGCCTTACCGCACCGGCGGCCGAGCAGTGACACGTAGGAGAGCTATGCCGACCACACGCACCGCGGTCGTCACCGGCGCCTCGTCGGGGATAGGCCGGGCCACCGCCGCGACCCTGTCGGCCCACGGCTACCGGGTGATCGGGACCAGCCGGAACCCGGACACGATCCTGGACGAGCACCGCATACCGGGCATCGACTACCGGCCACTGGACCTGACCGATCACGATTCCGTCCAGCAGTTCACGTCGGCGGTGGACACTGTCGACGTCCTGGTCAACAACGCCGGAGAAAGCCAAGCGGGGCCGCTTGCCGAACTCCCCGACGACGCCGTGACCCGGCTGTTCCAGCTCAACGTGCTGGGCCCGATCGCCTTGACCCGCGCGGTACTGCCGGACATGCGTGCACGCGGTACCGGGCGGGTGGTGATGGTTGGATCGATGCTGGCCAGTTTCCCGCTGCCCTACCGCTCCTCGTACGTCGCCACGAAGGCCGCGCTGCGCGGATTCGCCACCGCGGCACGCTTCGAGGAATCGCCCTTCGGCGTCTGGCTCACCACAGTCGAGCCCGGCCAAGTCGATTCCGGACTCCGCGAACGACGCACGAAATACCTCTCCGCCGGGTCACCGCACACGACGGAATTCGAGCGGTTCATGGCCGAACTCGACCGCAGACAAGGCGACGGGATCGCACCGGACCGGGTCGCACGCACGATCCTCACCGCGGTCTCGGCGCGCCGCCCCCGCCCGCTGTACGCCGTCGGCAGTCACGCACCCGCCGCCTTCGCGCTACGCCGCGCTCTGCCCCGCGGCCTGATGGAGCGCGTGACCGCACGCGCCTATGGACTGCGCCGTTGACGTCCCGCGATATACGCGCTCACAATCGCCGGCGACCAGCGGGCACCAGTGTGAGGTAGCGAAATCTCGACAGGATATGGCTGGTCACGTGGTTGTGCCCTCTCATGCCGCTGAGCGGGTGATCGGTAGCGGTGACGTGTCGGACGGGCAGGTGTGCCGCTCGCCTCGGTCGTCCGGAGCGTGCGTTCACATTTGCTCCGGATGCCTTCCCGTGTTCGATGTGCCCGGAAACAACCGCGTCTGAGGTGGCGAACGAGAAAAGCTCCCGATCGCAATTGTGCGGTCGGGAGCTTTTGCGTGTGCCCTCGGCAGGAATCGAACCTGCGGCCTTCTGCTCCGGAGGCAGACGCTCTATCCCCTGAGCTACGAGGGCGGGGATCCACCCGAAGGTCCGGAAGTCCGGTTGATCGGGCGGACCACAGCGTAACGCATCAGCCGCGGTAGGGCCAAAACGTGTGGTGGCGGCTCACTCGAACGGTAGCGGTCGGGCGCCGCGGTCGGCGAGCATTTTGGTCATCAACCTGGATTCGCCCTCCTGGGCGGGCAGCATCTGACCGGCGAGTGTCTTGATCTCCGTGGTCTCGGCGTGTTCGGCGCCGTATTCGAGCATCGGAACCCCGCCCTGGTGGTGCCGCAGCATCAGTTGCAGGAACAGTGTGTCCAGCTGCGCGCCCCGGGCGGCGCGGAGCTGCCGGAGTTCGTCGGTTGTGGCCATGCCCGGCATCGCGGCCGTCCCCGCACCGCCGTGGTCGTGACCGTGACCGCCGTGCTCTTCCTGCGGCATCCACGTCATAGGTTCGCCGGTGGTGCTCGCCGGTGCATCCCACATCTGCAGCCAGCCCTGCATCCGTCCGATCTGACCCTGCTGGGTGGTGAGAATGTCGAAAGCCAGCCGCCGGACGTCGGGGTCGGTGGAACCGTTCAGCGCGATACCGGACATCTCCACGGCCTGCGCGTGGTGCGCCGACATATCCTGCGCGAACCCGATATCCGCCGGGCCGGCCGGACTGGCGTCGCCGGTGGTATCCGGCGCCAGCAGGACACCGGCGCCGAACCCGGCCACGAGCAGGGCGATCGCACCGATGATCAGCAGCGGGACGCGTTGCGCGCGCGCCTGTGCGCGCCAGCCGCGGGCCGGCTGCGTTTCATCCGCGACGGTCTCGGTGTCCGGCATTACTGCCCGGCCCCGAGCTCCGGCTGTGCACCGGCCGGTGCCTGCTGCTGTTGCGGCAGTGTGCCCGGCATCCCCGGGATGGCCGGAATACCGCCGGGCAGTCCACCGGGCAGCCCGCCCGGTGCGCCGCCCATCTCGCTCTGGTCGGGCTGGATACCGCCGCCGTCCATCGGCACCGCGTCGGGCCCCGGCTCGCTCGGGTCGTAGGCGGGCGGGTTCTCGGTACCGAAGGTCGGGTTGGAACAGCTGGCGCCGACCTCCGGGTAGGCGTAGTTGTTCAGGCGCAGTGCCGTGACGAACTGGCCGATCCGTTCGTCCTCGGCGTCCGGCACGGTGAGCTGGTGCCCCCACGACTGCAGCGAAATGGGCGCTTCCTGATCGGGGTACGGGGACATGAGCATGTACTGCTCGCCGTCCACCCAGGCCTTCAGCGTGTCGACCCCGTCCTCGTCGACCTTCTCGGGGTTGTAGGTGATCCACACCGCGCCGTGTTCCAGCGAGTGGACGGCGTTCTCCTCACGGATCGCAGTGTCGTAGACGGTGCCCATGCAGTCGGCCCAGGACGCGTCGTGCGGGCCGCCGAACGCCGGCGTCTTGTCGTAGGCGACGCGCTGGGTGGCGTCCACATGCAGACCCGCCGGGTATTCCTGTGTCGCCACGCCCTGGATCTGCGTGGAGGGGTCCTGGTTCTGTTCGGTCGGCGCGAACTGCTGGCCCAGCGATTCACGCAGCTGCCGGACGTGCTCCTGCCGTTCGCGCAGCGCGGCCTGCTCCTGATATTTCGGGAGCAGGCTCGCCGCCAGCGCCCCGACGAGCGCGATGAGCACCACGACAGCGCCCACCGTGAGCCACGGGATACGCTGCATGAGCGGTGGTTTGTTCCCTTTTTTACCGCCTCCCGCCCGGGCGGGAGCGACTTTGCCCGCTGCCTTGACGGCTTTCGCCGATTTGGCGCTGGTCCTGTTCGGCATACCGGTCCTAGCTCTTTCCCACGTGATGAACAGTGCATTGCTGCGGTGCCCACTCGCGGCGCGCACCCACTCGGACCATAGGATAGAGACTCGTGACTCCAGCCGACCTTGCAGATCTCCTTCACGCGACGGCCGCGAAGGTACTCGCCGAACGCGGGCTGGACCCCGCGGTCCTGCCCGACAAGGTCGATGTGGAGCGTCCGCGTAATCCCGAACACGGTGACTACAGCACGAATGTGGCGATGCGGGTCGCCAAGAAGGCGGGTACGAATCCGCGCGAGCTGGCGGGCTGGCTGGCCGAAGCACTCGGCGATACGTCCGGCGTGGCGAGCGCGGAAGTGGCGGGTCCCGGCTTCCTGAACATCCGGCTGGCGGCGTCGGCGCAGGGCGTGATCCTGCAACAGGTGCTGACCGCCGGTGTGAATTACGGCACCGCGGACGCCCTGGCCGGTACCAAGATCAATCTGGAGTTCGTCTCCGCGAACCCGACCGGTCCCGTGCATCTCGGTGGTACGCGCTGGGCGGCCGTTGGCGACGCTTTGGGTCGTATTCTCGCCGCGCAGGGCGCCGAGGTCACCCGCGAGTACTACTTCAACGATCACGGCGCGCAGATCACCCGGTTCGCCGAATCGCTGGTCGCGGCCGCCACCGGCGCGCCGACGCCGGAGAGCGGGTATGCCGGTGCCTATATCGCCGAAATCGCCGACCAGGTCATTGCCGCGCATCCCGGTGTGCTCGACCTCGACCCCGAACGCCGTATCGAACTGTTCCGCGCCGAGGGCGTGGAGCTCATGTTCGCCCACATCAAGAGAACGCTGCACGAATTCGGCACCGATTTCGATGTGTATTTCAACGAGAGTTCGCTGTTCGCTTCGGGCGCGGTGGAACGCGCGGTGGAAACACTGAAGAATTCCGGGGACCTGTACTCGAAGGACGGCGCGTGGTGGATCAAGAGCTCCGAATACGGTGACGATCAGGACCGGGTGGTCATCAAGAGCGACGGCCATGCCGCCTATATCGCCGGCGATATCGCGTATCTGCAGGACAAGCGGTCGCGTGGCTTCGACCTGTGCATCTATATGCTCGGCGCCGACCATCACGGTTATATCGGGCGCCTGAAGGCCGCCGCCGCGGCGTTCGGCGACAACCCCGACAGTGTCGAGGTGCTCATCGGGCAGATGGTGAACCTGCTGCGCGACGGTGTCGCGGTGCGGATGAGTAAACGCGCCGGCACCGTGGTCACTCTGGACGATCTGGTGGAGGCCATCGGTGTGGACGCCGCCCGCTACTCGCTGGTGCGCAGTTCGGTGAACTCGAGTATCGATATCGACCTGGACCTGTGGACGAAACAGGAAAGCGTCAACCCGGTCTACTACGTGCAGTACGCGCACGCCCGCGCGGCGTCGATCGCCCGTAATGCCGCCGAGTTCGAATACGACAAGGTGGCACCGGATTTCGCGCTGCTGGACTCCGATCTCGAAGGTGCTCTCATCCGGACCCTCGGCGAGTTCCCCCGGGTGGTGGCGAGCGCGGCCACCCTGCGGGAACCGCATCGCATTGCCCGCTACCTGGAGGAATTGGCCGGCGCCTACCATCCGTTCCAGTCCAACAAGGCGCTGCGGGTGCTGCCGATGGGCGACGAACCCGTGAGCCCGGTCAACGCCGCCCGGCTGGTCCTGGCCAACGCCACCCGCCAGGTGCTCGCCAACGGGCTTGCCCTGCTCGGCGTCACCGCACCGGAGCGGATGTGACCACCACCCACCATCGCAACGACCGACTGTTCCGGCAGTGGGTGAGGAAGGGAGACCGATGAGTGTCCATCCGGCCGGACCGCGGCACGCCGATATCCCGCACGCGCCGAATCTGCCGCAGCGCCCGGCGGATCCGCGGGAGATGATCGATCTGCCCGAGAACGTGTGGCCGCGCGGCGCGACCCGCGATGCCGACGATGTGGTGCGCCTCGGCGGTATACCGGTCACCGAACTCGCCGCGAAGTTCGGTACCCCGCTGTTCGTGGTGGACGAGGACGATTTCCGGTCCCGCTGCCGCGATATGGTGCGCGCCTTCGGGGCCGATTCGCGAGTGCACTACGCTTCCAAGGCTTTTCTGTGCGGCGAGGTGGCGCGGTGGGTCCGTGATGAGGGCTTGTCGCTGGATGTGGCCTCCGGTGGTGAACTGGCGGTCGCACTGCACGCCGGGTTCCCCGCAGAACGTATTGCGGTGCACGGCAACAACAAATCCGTCGCCGAACTCGAGGCCGCCGTCGCGGCGGGAGTCGGTCATGTGGTGGTCGATTCGCTGTTCGAGATCGACCGGCTGGAAGCCGTCGCCGGCGCGGCGGGGGTGGTGCAGGATGTGCTGGTCCGGGTCACTGTCGGGGTCGAGGCGCACACCCACGAATACATTTCCACCGCTCACGAGGACCAGAAGTTCGGTTTCTCCATCTCCGGCGGTGACGCCATGGAGGCCTTGGCCCGGGTTTTCGAAGCCGGCAACCTGCGCCTGGTCGGCCTGCACAGCCATATCGGCTCGCAGATCTTCGAGATCGACGGTTTCGAAATCGCGGCCCACCGGATGCTCGGGCTGCTTCGTGAAGCCGTCGACAAGTTCGGTGTCGAACGCACCGCGCAGATATCGCTGCTCGACCTCGGCGGCGGGCTCGGGATCTCCTATCTGCCCTCGGACACTCCGCCACCGCTCGACGCCTTCGCCGAGAAACTGCGGGTCCTGGTCGCGCGGGAAGCCGAACTGGCCGGGTTGCCCGTCCCACGGATCGCGGTCGAACCGGGTCGCGCGATCGCCGGACCGGGCACGGTGACTCTGTACGAGATCGGCACCATCAAGGACGTCTCCCTGGACGGTGGCCTGCGCCGCCGCTATGTCAGCGTCGACGGCGGGATGAGCGATAACATCCGGCCCGCGCTGTACCAGGCCGATTACCACTGCCAGCTCGTCTCGCGGGGGTCGCAGGCCGAGCCGGTGGTCGCCCGTGTTGTCGGAAAGCATTGCGAGAGCGGCGATATCATCATCCGCGACACCTGGCTCCCGGCCGACGCCGGGCCCGGCGACCTCGTTGCCGTGGCCGGGACGGGCGCCTACTGCTATTCCATGTCGAGCCGGTACAACATGCTGACCAGACCCGCTGTCGTCGCCGTCGCAGACGGTACGGCGCGGCTGATCCTGCGCCGGGAAACGATCGACGATCTGCTCGGTCTGGAGGTCTGATGGACGCGACGAAAGAGGCGAATATGCCCGAGGCGAGCGTGCCCGCGGTGAACGAAGTCGTACCGGGACAGTGGGGTCCGGACCGGCCCATCGGGGTCGCGGTACTGGGTATGGGCAATGTGGGCAGCGAGGTCGTGCGGATTCTGCGCGAGCACGCCGACGATCTGCAGGCGCGGGTCGGCGCACCCGTGACCCTGCGCGGGGTCGCGGTGCGCACTCTCGACCGGGACCGCGGCCTGCCCGCCGACCTGCTGACCACCGATGCCGAGGGTCTGGTCGCCCGGTCCGATGTGGACGTAGTGGTCGAGGTCATCGGCGGTATCGACCCCGCGCGTGCGCTCATTCTGGCCGCGCTCAACGCCGGTAAATCGGTGGTCACCGCCAACAAGGCGCTGCTGGCCGATTACACCGGGGAACTGGCTGCCGCGGCCGAACGCAGCCGCGCCGACCTCTACTTCGAGGCCGCGGTCGCCGGGGCGATTCCGGTGGTGCGGCCGCTCATCCAGTCGCTGTCCGGTGACCGGGTCAACCGGGTGGTCGGCATCGTCAACGGCACCACCAACTTCATTCTGTCCGCGATGGACGAAACCGGCGCGGATTACGGCGAGACCCTCGCCGAAGCCACCCGCCTCGGCTATGCCGAAGCCGATCCGACCGCCGATGTCGAGGGTTACGACGCCGCCGCCAAGGCCGCCATCCTCGCTTCACTCGCCTTCCACACCCGGGTCACGGCCGCCGATGTGTTCCGGCAGGGCATCTCGACGATCACCTCCGAGGACCTGGAAACCGCCTCCGCGGTGAACTGCGCCGTGAAACTGCTCGCGATCTGCGAGCGGGTGCCGGCCGGCCCGGGGGAGCCGAGTCCGGACGAGGGCGGAAAGGAACGAGTTTCGGTGCGGGTCTATCCGGCGCTGATCCCGCGCAAACACCCGTTGGCCACGGTCAGCGGGGCGTTCAACGCGGTGGTCGTCGAGGCCGAGAACGCCGGCCGGCTGATGTTCTACGGCCAGGGCGCCGGCGGTGCACCCACCGCCTCGGCGGTGCTGGGCGATCTGGTGATGGCCGCGCGCAACAAGTTCTTCGGCGGCCGCGCTCCCGGTGAATCGGTCTACGCGGCGCTGCCGATCGCGCCGATCGGCGATACCCCCACCCGCTACCACGTGAATCTGAAGGTCGAAGACCGTCCCGGTGTGCTGGCCCGGGTGGCGGGTAAATTCGCCGAGCACGGGGTCAGTATCTCCACTGTCCGGCAGGAAGGGCACGATGACCGGGCACGGCTCGTCGTTGTCACCCACCTGGCGACGGAGTCGGCGCTGGCCGAAACCGTGGCCGCCCTCGCGGATATGGAATCCGTCACATCTGTCACCAGCGTTTTGAGATTGGAAGGCACCGAAGAATGACAACAGCATCGCGCAGCGGGGCGGTGGGCGGGCCTTCCGGCGTGGCCCCGCAATCCGGCGTGCACTCCCGCTGGCCCGGGCTGATCGCCGCCTACCGGGACCGGCTCGCGGGTGCGGCCGACTGGGAACCGGTCACCCTGTTCGAGGGCGGCACCCCGCTGGTGCCGGCTCCGTACCTGTCCGAACTCACCGGGTGCGAGGTATATCTCAAGGTCGAGGGCGCCAACCCGACCGGTTCGTTCAAGGACCGGGGCATGACCATGGCGATGACCGATGCCAAATACCGGGGTCAGCAGGCGGTGCTGTGCGCTTCCACCGGTAACACCTCGGCGTCGGCCGCCGCCTATGCGACCCGCGCCGGCATGACCTGCGCGGTACTCATCCCGCAGGGCAAGATCGCCATGGGCAAACTGGCCCAGGCCGTGATGCTCGGTGCCAAGGTGATCCAGGTCGAGGGCAATTTCGACGACTGCTTGGAGCTGGCCCGTAAGGTTACCTCCGATTTCCCGGCGATCGGCCTGGTCAACTCGGTGAACCCGGCGCGGATCGAAGGCCAGAAAACCGCCTCCTTCGAGATCTGCGATGTGCTCGGCACCGCGCCCGATGTGCACGCGCTGCCGGTGGGCAACGCCGGCAATATCACTGCCTACTGGCGTGGCTATCGCGAATACCACGCCGATGGCGTGACGGGGTCGCTGCCGCGCATGCTCGGCGTTCAGGCCGCCGGGGCGGCCCCGCTGGTCAACGGTGCCCCGGTGAAGGAACCGGAGACCATCGCGACCGCCATCCGGATCGGCGCGCCCGCCTCGTGGAACGGTGCGGTCGCGGCCAAGGAGGAGTCCGGCGGTGCGTTCCGGGCGGCCACCGACGCCGAGATCCTGGAGGCATACCGGCTGGTCGCGGCGAAGGAAGGCGTATTCGTCGAGCCGGCCTCCGCGGCAAGTGTCGCCGGAGTACTGGCCGCCCGCGCAGACGGCTGGCTCGAACCCGGGCTGAAGGTGGTCTGCACGGTCACCGGTAACGGTCTCAAGGATCCCGATACCGCTCTGCTCGGTATGCCCGAGGTCCAGGCCATCGCGGTCGACCCGGTGGCCGTCGCCGCCCGACTCGAACTGGCCTGATCTTGGATACGCGCGAGAGCCGGCTCACCGCTCCCACCTTGCCGGCCGGGCTCACCGTCACGGTCCGGGTCCCCGCATCCAGCGCGAACCTCGGACCCGGTTTCGATTCGCTGGGGATGGCGCTGGGTATCTACGACGAGATCGAGGTGCGCAGCACAGAATCCGGACTGGATATCCGGGTCGAGGGCGAGGGCGCCGACGAGGTGCCCTGGGGGCCACAGCATCTGGTGGTCCGGGCCATCGAACGCGGACTGGAATCGGCCGGGGTCTGGGCCGACGGCCTGGAGGTGCTGTGCCGGAACGCGATTCCGCACTCCCGTGGGCTGGGATCCTCGGCGGCGGCCGTGGTCGGCGGTATCGCCGCGGGCTGTGCGCTGGCCGCCGAATTCGACCCCGCCCTGGCCGTCGGCACCGACCGGATGGTGCAGCTGGCGGCCGAATTCGAGGGACATCCGGATAACGCGGCGGCCAGTGTGCTCGGCGGTATCGTCGTCTCCTGGACCGAGACCGGCCCGGGGCCCGAGGCCATCGGTGATATCGCTGCGCCGCAGCGGATCTACCGCGCCGTCCGGCTCGACGGGCACGCCGGTCTGCGACCGGTGGTTCTGGTCCCCGACGAGCGCTCTTCCACCGCCCAGACCCGGGGCCTGCTGCCCGAGCTGATCCCGCATCGCGACGCCGCGTTCAACGTGAGCCGGGTCGCGCTGGCGGTGGTCGCGCTGACCCAGCGCCCCGATCTGCTGCTCCCGGCCACCGCGGATCGGTTGCACCAAACCCAGCGCGCACCCGCCCTGCCGCTGACAACCGCCTGGATCGACCGGTTGCGGTCCGCCGGAATCGCGGCTACCGTTTCGGGCGCCGGCCCCACGGTGCTCGCACTCGGGACCAGCGCTTTCCCCGACGAACTGCGTGCGCGTGCCGCGTCGGACGGGCTGCGGGTACTCGAGCCGGGCCTCGCGGAAGGCGTCCGGATCGCCTGACGGGCGCGTCCGCCTTGCCGAGGTTCGTAGTTGCCCGCTATCCTGGGCAAGTCCGTACATCGCGCGCATCAGACGCCGGTGCTTCATCAGGGCAATCGCTCCAGCAGGCTCCAGGCTCGAGCCTCCATGCCATGGGGGTGCCGCGCAGCCTCTGAACTGGAATGATCTCTTCCACCATTTCCTCGGTGGCGAAGCACCCGGTCCCGGAGGGGCAGGCGATACGGCTACAAATCCGAGTCCGGCAGCGAGATCGGGCTACGGAACGAAACCCTCGACACAGCACACGGCCTTCGAGGGAAGGAAAGGATCTCCGTGACAGATACGGACCTGCTCGCGACACCCGGGGTGGAATCCGACTCCGAACCCTCGGGCAACCGCGAAAGTGACTCCGGACAGATTTCGAAGATGAGCGAGAACACCGACATCGGATCGGGGCTGACTGGAATGTTGTTGCCGCAGTTGCGCGCACTGGCAGGGGAACTCGGAATTCGGGGCACCTCCGGTATGCGCAAGGGTGATCTCATCGCTGCTATCAAGGAAAATCAGGCCGGCAGACCTGCCGCCGCGGAGCGCAACTCCCGCGCGAAGGCTGCCAAGGAACGTAAGTCCGCGGAGCCCGCCGCGGCCGCGTCCACCACGGCTGCTGCTGCACCCGCCGCTGCTCCGGCCGAGGCGCCCGCGCCCGCCCGGACCGCGAACGATCGCGCCTCGACCGGCGCCGATAATGCGTCCGGCGATGCCAAGGGCGCCGAGAAGCAGGCCGCCACCAACGGTGCGGCGAATGCCAACGGCGTCGCGGAGGCCGGGAAGGCCGACACCGCGAAGGCCGGTGCCGGAGCGGACACCAAGGGGGATGGCAAGGCCGACGCCAAGCCCGAGGCCAAAACCGCCGACACCGAGGACACCGGCCGGGATTCCGGCCAGCGTGGCCGCGGCCGGCAGCGGCGCGGTCGCGATCAGCAGGGCAAGAACACCGGTGATTCCGGCGAGACGCGTACCGACGATGCCAAGTCCGACGGCGGCAAGTCCGACGGCGGCAAGTCCGAGTCCAAACAGGACGGCAAGGACTCCGACCAGGGCGAACGCCGACGTGACCGGAACCAGGGCGGCCAGCAGAACCAGGGCGATCAGCGTGGCTCCGGTAGTAACCGGGGTGGCGACGGGAACCGTGGTGGCGACGACGAAGAGGGCGGCCGGGGTCGCCGGGGTCGCCGGTTCCGCGAGCGTCGCCGCGGCCGCGATCGCGAGGGTGGCGGGGAGGCCCGCGAGCCCGAGATCCGTGAGGACGACGTTCTGCAGCCGGTCGCGGGCATCCTCGATGTCCTGGACAACTACGCGTTCGTGCGCACCTCCGGCTACCTGGCCGGGCCGAACGACGTCTATGTCTCGATGAACCTCGTCCGCAAGAACGGCCTGCGCCGCGGTGACGCGATCACCGGTGCGGTGCGAGCCCCGCGGGAGGGCGAACAGTCCAATCAGCGGCAGAAGTTCGATCCGCTGGTGCGCCTGGACACGGTCAACGGCGCCGAGGTGGATTCGGCGAAGCGGCGGCCCGATTTCAACAAGCTCACTCCGCTGTACCCCAATCAGCGGCTGCGCCTGGAAACGACGCCGAACAAGCTGACCACCCGGGTCATCGATCTGATCATGCCGATCGGTAAGGGGCAGCGTGCCCTGATCGTGTCGCCGCCGAAGGCCGGTAAGACCACGATCATGCAGGACATCGCGAACGCGATCGCGATCAACAACCCCGAGTGCTATCTCATGGTTGTGCTGGTCGACGAACGTCCCGAAGAGGTCACCGATATGCAGCGCTCGGTGAAGGGAGAGGTCATCGCCTCGACCTTCGACCGGCCGCCGTCCGATCACACCTCGGTCGCCGAATTGGCCATCGAACGGGCCAAGCGCCTGGTCGAAATGGGCAAGGACGTGGTGGTCCTGCTCGACTCGATCACCCGCCTGGGCCGCGCGTACAACAACTCCTCGCCGGCTTCCGGACGCATCCTGTCCGGTGGTGTCGATTCCACCGCGCTGTACCCGCCCAAGCGGTTCCTCGGCGCGGCGCGCAATATCGAGAACGGCGGCTCGCTGACGATCATCGCCACCGCGATGGTGGAAACCGGTTCGACCGGTGACACGGTGATCTTCGAGGAGTTCAAGGGCACCGGTAACGCCGAGCTCAAACTCGACCGCAAGATCGCCGAGCGGCGCGTGTTCCCCGCGGTGGACGTCAACCCGTCCGGTACCCGTAAGGACGAACTGTTGCTCAACGTCGACGAGGCCGCGGTCCTGCACAAGCTGCGCCGTGTCCTGTCCGGTCTGGATTCGCACCAGGCCATCGATCTGCTGATCGACCGGTTGAAGAAGAGTAAGAACAACCTGGAATTCCTGATGCAGGTCTCCAAGACTGCTCCGGGTGCCCTGGACGAATAAGCGGTATCGCTCGGCACGGGGGCGAGTCCTCGAACGGACTCGGCCCCGCCGGGAGTTCACCGGATCGGCGTGGGCCGGCCTTATGGAAGGCCGGCCCACGTCCTGTTTCCGCCGGACGCACACTCGCAGTTGCCCGTCGTCGATGCGGAACAAATCCTGGGGGAGGCGCGTTTCAGAGGGCGTCGGAGGTTCTGGCATACTGGACCGCCGTGCGTCTGCGAATCGCGCAGACTCCCGCCTTAGTCGGTTCCGGTTCACGTTCGGCGAAATATCCGAGCGACCCGGCGACCAATATCGAGAGGACATCCATGAAGGCAGGAATCCACCCGGCCTACGTCGACACCACCGTCGTCTGTGGCTGCGGAAATACGTTCCAGACCCGCTCCACCAAGGAATCCGGGCATATCACCGTCGAGGTCTGCTCGCAGTGCCACCCGTTCTACACCGGCAAGCAGAAGATCCTGGACACCGGTGGTCGTGTGGCCCGCTTCGAGGCCCGCTACGGCAAGCGCGCCAAGAAGGCCGACGCCGACAAGTAGCTTTTCCGCCAGCGCCCGGTCCTGCCCTCTGCAGGCCGGGCGTTGGCGTTTTTTGTGCCCTGGACGTGTGTCCCGTCGGAATCAGTTGCGTGGTAGGAGACCTGTAATGGCCGAGAAGACCGCACCGTCGGCGATCGACGATGTGCTGGCCGAATACGCCGGGCTGGAGAGCCGGCTGGCGGATCCCGCGCTGCACAACGACCCCGGGGCGGCTCGGCGGGTGGGGAAGCGGTTCGCCGAACTCGCGCCGGTGATGACGACGTACAAGAAACTTGCCGCGACCCGAGACGATCTGGAGGCGGCACGGGAACTGGCCGCCGACGATCCGGCGTTCGCCGTGGAGGTGCCCGGGCTGGAGGAACAGCTCGAAGAACTGGAGAACCAGCTCGCCGATCTGCTGGCGCCGCGCGATCCGCACGACGGTGACGATGTGGTGCTGGAGGTGAAATCCGGTGAAGGCGGCGAGGAATCGGCGCTTTTCGCCGCCGACCTCGCCCGTATGTACATCCGTTACGCCGAACGCCGCGGCTGGAAGGTCGAGGTGCTCGACGCGGCATTCTCCGACCTGGGTGGTTACAAGGAAGCGACCTTGTCGATCAAGAGCCGCGATGCCGCGCGCGACGGGGTGTGGTCGCGATTCAAATTCGAAGGCGGGGTACATCGGGTCCAGCGGGTACCGGTGACCGAATCGCAGGGCCGGGTGCATACATCCGCGGCCGGTGTGCTCATCTATCCCGAACCCGACGAGGTGGAAGAGGTGCAGATCGACGAGAACGATCTGCGTATCGACGTCTACCGCTCGTCCGGTAAAGGCGGCCAGGGGGTCAACACCACCGATTCGGCGGTCCGGATCACGCATCTGCCCACCGGTATCGTCGTCACCTGCCAGAACGAACGCTCTCAGCTGCAGAACAAGGCTCGCGCGATGCAGGTTCTGGCCGCCCGGCTGCAGGCCCTGGCCGAAGAGCAGGCCGAGCAGGAAGCGGCCGAGGGCCGGGCGAGCCAGATCCGCACCGTCGACCGTTCGGAGCGGATCCGCACCTACAACTTCCCGGAGAACCGCATCGCCGACCACCGCATCGGTTACAAGGCGCACAATCTCGACGCCGTGCTCAACGGCGATATGGACGCCCTCCTGGACGCCCTCGGCACCGCCGACCGCAACGCCCGGATGGCGGCCGAATAGCTCACCCGAAGGGCAGCCAGTCCTCTGTAGGACCCGGGCGCGGCGATTCGTGGACCGCGATCGTGGGTGGACCGAGTTCGGAATTCGGGTTCGGCCGGGCGACGACCGAGGTCCCCCGGCCTCGACCGATCGGGCCGGTTCATTCGACTTCGCCGCCGGCCGTCGCGTCGCAGCGCCTCGCGAACCGTCCGCCGGACCCCGGAGCCGTTGGCGAACAGGCCCGTCCCGGACTCCGGCGATACAAGACAACGCCGCACACCGCATGGCTCTGCATCGAGCTGCTTCGGCGTTCGGGCCGTGATCGATTTCGGACCCGCACAATCGGTCGGTACCGACGTCGGCGAAGCCCGCAAGCAGGTGCCCGGCAACGGACCAACGGTGGTGCCGAGTTCAGCGAGGCCCTTGGAGGTTTTTGCCCGTCCCTGCTTTCCGGACTCGATGCGATGCGGTGAAGCCGCGAGTGTCGAGCGCGGAAAGCAGGGACCAAGGGGGCCGAAACCCGCGCCGCCGGAGGCGGCGCAAAATAACACAGTGACCCGTGTGCAGCTGCGCCCCGTGCTCGTCGAGGCGATCGAAACCCTCCGGACGGCCGGCGTGGCGAGCCCACGCGCCGACGCCGAACATCTCGCCGCGCATGTGCTGGGGGTGGAGCGCGGACGGCTGCTGCTCGCGCCGCTGATCGCTCCGGAGCAACTCGACACCTACCGTGCCCTGGTGGCCCGCCGCGCCGAGCGCGTACCGCTGCAGCATCTGACGGGGCAATCGTCCATGGGGGAGATCGATCTCGAGGTGGGGCCCGGGGTCTTCGTTCCCCGCCCGGAAACAGAGTTGCTGTTCGCCTGGGCGCTGGCCCGTCTGGAAGCGGTCCGGCACGATCACACACCGATCGTGGTGGACCTGTGCACGGGCTCGGGCGCCCTGGCGCTTGCCATCGCACACGCCCGCCCGGACGCCGAGGTGCATGCGGTGGAGTTGGACCCGGACGCCTTGCGCTGGGCTCGCCGTAATGCCGACCTGCACAGCGTGGCCGGTGATACACCGATCATCTTGCACCATGCCGATGTCACCGACCCCGGTTTGCTCACCGAGTTGAACGGCCGGGTGGATATCGTCGTCGCCAACCCGCCCTACATCCCGGAAGGCGCGCAGTTGTCACCCGAGGTGGCCGAACACGACCCGCACCGCGCGTTGTTCGGGGGCACCGACGGGCTCGATGTGATCCGGCCGATGGTTCCCGTGATCGGCCGCCTCCTGCGCCCGGGTGGTGGTGTGGCGATCGAACACGACGACAGCAACGGCGGTGAGCTGGCCCGCCTGCTGTCGGCCGCCGGCCGCTTCGCGGAAATCGCCGAACATCCCGACCTTGCCGGCAAACCGCGCTTCGTAGCCGCTAGGTCGTCGGTGACCTCTACATGAGCTGCCGGTCAACCGCTCGAGAAGGTCTATTTATGAGCGAGACAGGCGGTCGGGGCACAGCGCAAGTGGAAGATCGGCCCCGTGCTTCCTGCGTCCAGTCCGTAGTGCTCGCGGCTGTGCCGCTTCAACTCGCGCTCGGTTTCGGCCGGGCTCGGTGCCCCGGCTTGCGGGCGTGGACGCCCGATCTCGGGTGGCTCGGCTGGAGCGGTGCCATCGCCAGGTGTTCGGGCGAGCGACGGCTCGGCGCATATAAGTGTCCAGTGGGATTCGGGGCCGGGCACCGCCGCGGCGTCCGGGCAGCGGATACCGGCCGGCGCGGCTCGCCCGCAGGGCCGGTCTCCGACCCCGCGGCTGCGTGGAACTCGGCGGCGGGTGGAGTACCGTCCGGACGCTGCAGGACCCGCCGTCCGGTGCGCCGGCCGCGGCGCAGCTGTGCGCGACCGGGCCGGTGGCGTGGGATCCGTGGGATCGAGGGGGCCGAAACCGGCGCGGCCGGGGGTGGCGCAATACGATTGTTGCCGTGAGTACCGTCTACGACTGCGCCGACCCCGATTCGCGTGCCGCCGGCCTGGCCGCGGCCACCAGTGCTCTGAGATCGGGGCGGCTGGTCGTGGTGCCTACCGATACGGTTTACGGTCTCGCGGCCGACGCCTTCGATTCGGCAGCTGTGGCCTCGCTGCTCGCGGCCAAGGGCCGGGGGCGCGATATGCCGGTGCCGGTGCTGGTGGGGTCGTGGAACACCATCGACGGCCTGGTCTTCTCGGTGCGGCCGCAGGCGCGCGATCTCATCCGGGCGTTCTGGCCGGGTGGTTTGAGCATCGTGGTGCAGCAGGCGCCGTCGCTGGCATGGGATCTGGGGGATGCGCGCGGCACCGTGATGCTGCGGATGCCGTTGCATCCGGTGGCCCTGGAGCTGTTGCAGGAAGTCGGGCCGCTGGCCGTATCCAGTGCCAATATCTCCGGTCGCCCCGCGGCCGATAATGTCACCCAGGCGCGTGACCAGCTCGGTTCCCTGGTGAGTGTCTTTCTCGACGGCGGTCCGGCACAGCACGCCACTGCCTCGACCATCGTGGACCTGACTGGCGACCAGCCACGTATTCTGCGTGCGGGCGCAGTGGCCACCGAGGCCGTCGCCGAGGTGCTCGCCACCACACCCGAGGCGTTGATCGGATCCGTCGCGCAGTGAGTGTTGCGAGCTGTGCGCAGGCAGTACCCACGGTGACGGGGTGGTCGGTGCGATGACCGGGTCCGGTGCGGTTGTCCCGCTGCGCGAACTCCTGCTGGTCCTGTTGATCTCGGCGGTGGTCACCTTCTTGGCCACCGGCGGGATCCGGACACTGGCCATCGGGTTCGGCGCGGTGGCCATTCCACGTGACCGTGATGTGCATGTGAAGCCGATTCCCCGGATGGGCGGGGTCGGGATGTACATCGGGGTGGTGGCGGCCGTGTTATTCGCCCACCAGCTGCCCGCGCTGCGCCGCGGGTTCGACTACCGGCCCGATATCGCCGCGGTGCTGGTGGCAGCGACGATCATCGTGGCGGTCGGGATCGTCGACGACCGCTGGGGTCTCGACGCACTGACCAAATTCGCCGGTCAGGTCACCGCCGCGGGGGTGATGGCGGTGATGGGCCTGGGCTGGTACCTGATCTACGACCCGTTCAACAACTCCACCGTTGTGCTGGACGGCCTGCAGGGCGGCCTGGTGACGGTGGCAGTGGCGGTGACGTTGATCAACGCCATGAACTTCGTGGACGGCCTGGACGGTTTGGCCGCCGGTCTGGGCTTGATCGCCTCGGTGGCGGTGTTCGCGTTCGCGATCGGCCTGCTCACCGAACAAGGCGGTTCCGTGGACAGTTATCCGCCCGCGCTGCTGGCAGCCGCGATGGCGGGCGCCTGCCTGGGTTTCCTGCCGCACAATTTCTCGCCGGCCAGGATCTTCATGGGCGATTCCGGGTCCATGCTGATCGGGCTGGTGCTGGCCGCCGTATCCACCAGTGCATCCGGCCGGATCCCGCTGCAGGGGTACGGGCCGCGCGATATCGTCGGCCTGCTCTCGCCGCTGCTACTGGTGGGCGCGGTGATGTTCATCCCGGTACTGGATCTGCTGCTGGCGATCGTGCGCCGGGTGCGGGCGGGGGTCAGCTTCTCGACGCCGGACAAGATGCATCTGCATCACCGGCTGTTGCAGATCGGTCATTCGCAGCGCCGGGTGGTGCTCGTCATCTACCTCTGGGTCGGGATCCTTGCCTTCGGTGCGGTGGGCACCTCGGTGATGGACCGGCGCGTGGTGGTGGTGCTGATGGCCGCGGGCTTCCTGTTCGCGCTGGTTGTGACCGCTGTTCCGGGGTTGTGGCACCGGCAGGCGCGGCGGGACGCGGCAGGGTCGGCTACCGGTTCCGGGTAGAGTGCGGACTGTGTTCACCAGCTCTGCCGGTCCCGGTACCTCCGATCACCAAGACGCACCGCTGAAGGCCGCCCTGCGGTACGGACTGATCGGCCTCGTGGTGCTGACCGTGCTGGCGGTCGTGGTCGCGACCCTCGTTGCCGGCGTCGCCGGGCTGTGGGGCGCGCTGCTGGGGGCCGCGATCGGTGGGGGGTTTATTCTGACCACGGCCGCGGTCGTGTTGCTCGGCGCCAAATTGCCGCCCACTACGGCCGGGATGGTAATGCTGGCCAGCTGGGTCGGAAAGCTGCTGGTCGCGCTGATAGTTATCGCTGTTCTGCAGCAATTCGAGTTCTACGATCGGGTCGCATTGTTCCTGACCGTCGTAGGTGCGCTGATCATCGTGCTGGGCGCGGAGACTTACGGTGTATTGCGCACCAAGGTTCCCATTGTCGACCTCCCTGATCAGGCGTCGGACAGCGATTCCGAAACGCCCTGACCGGCGTCAACGACAACCTGTCGTAGATAACATCGCCCCCGCTACGCGTTGTCGTAGATCTCTTGGTAAAGTCTTGGTAAGCAAGCGACCAGTGAGGGGTGCCGACAAGGCGCTGCGAGCTGCCGCTATGCTACTGCCGTGCCGGGCTTGTACAGAGCTCGGTTCTGCATGTCGACGATGTCGCCGACACACGTACAGACGCCAGCGCGGATCTCCCGCTACAGCTGCTGACGAACTTCGAGCCGACCTCAGTCGACCACATTGATCGTCAATGTCCGATCGAACCGCGGGAGCGAAAACATCCCGCGGCCCGAACACGGGAGAGAACGCTGAGCGTCACCACCTTGGCCGCGGAGTTTCACGCGCCGTCGCTAACCGACTTCTTCCCTCCGGCGGTGCTGTTCGAGGGAACTCCCTTCGAACTCGATCGGCTGATGCTGGTCCGGCTTCTGATGACCGCCGTACTGGTCGCCTTCCTGTTCCTGGCTTTCCGTAGCCCGCGTTTGGTGCCCAAGAAACTGCAGAGCATCGGCGAAATGGGGATGGTCTTCGTCAAGGAGCAGATCTGCGACGAGATTCTGGGCAAGGAATCCGGTCGCAAGTTCTTTCCGCTCATCGCGACGATCTTCTTCACGGTTCTGTTCCTGAACTTCTCGGGTGTGATTCCCGGTCTGAACATCTCGTCGAACGCGCGTATCGGCATGCCGCTGGTACTGGCAGTGATCGCGTATATCGCGTTCAACTATGTGGGCATCAAGAAGTACGGCTTCTTCACCTATATGCGCAGCAGCGTCGTCGTTCCGAATGTTCCGCCGGCCATGCACGTCCTGCTCATTCCCATCGAGTTCGTCTCGACCTTCATCCTGCGCCCGTTCACGCTGACCGTCCGACTCATGGCGAATATGCTCGCCGGTCACATCATGCTGGTGCTGTTCTTCAGCGCGACCCAGTTCTTCCTCTTCGACGCGGACAACTGGATGAAGATCTTCTCGCCCTTCTCACTGCTGGGCGGGCTCGCCTTCACCCTCTTCGAACTGCTGGTCATCTTCCTGCAGGCCTATGTGTTCGCGTTGCTGACCGCCGTGTACATCAGCCTTGCCCAGCATGCCGACGATCACTGACCGACCGGACCAACCGATAAGAACCTGCTGCACCGCGCCGACCGGCGGGTGAGCAACAGAAAGGGAATGGAAGACTCATGAGCCTCTCGTACTTGGCCCAGGAAGCTGCCACCAACGAATCCACGTTCCGGGGCCTCGGCGCCGTCGGTTACGGCCTGGCCGCCATCGGCCCGGGCATCGGCGTCGGTATCGTCGTCGGTAAGGCGATCGAGGGCATCGCCCGCCAGCCCGAGCTCCAGGGCACCATCCGGACCAACATGTTCCTCGGCATCGCGTTCACCGAAGCCCTGGCACTGATCGGTCTCGTCGCCGGCTTCATCTTCTGATTCCGATGAACGAGTTCATTCTGCTCGCAGCGGAAGAGGGAGAGGATGTGAATCCTCTCATCCCCGCGACGTACGACATCGTCTGGTCGGCGGTCTGCGTGGCGATTATCGCCTTCGTGGTCTACAAGTACGCCGTTCCGCGCCTGATGAAGGTGCTGGACGAGCGCGCCGACAAGATCGAGGGTGGCATCGAACGGGCGGAGGCGGCACAGACCGAAGCCCAGGAGACGCTGCAGCAGTACCAGAAGCAGCTGGCCGACGCCCGCCTGGAAGCCGCGAAGATCCGCGAAGACGCCCGCACACAGGGCCAGCAGATCCTCGCCCAGATGAAGGCCGACGCCCAGGCCGAGAGCGACCGTATCGTCGCGGCGGGGCACACCCAGTTGGAAGCCCAGCGTCAGCAGATCCTGACCGAGCTGCGCGCCGAGGTCGGCCGCACCGCGGTGGACCTGGCCGAGAAGGTCATCGGGCAGTCGGTATCGGACGAGGCCAAGCAGGCCGCGACGATCGATCGATTCCTCGACGAGATCGATCGGTCGGATGCCGGTATCGGGGTCGGAAGGTAACGACGGAGGCGTGAGAACCATGTACGCAGCAAGCCGTGAGGCCAGCTCCCGGTCCAAGGAGGCTCTTCGGGCCGCGCTGACCGGAAGTAACGGTGTCGCGGCCACGACGGGGTCCGAACTGTTCGCCGTTGTCGACGTACTGGACGACCAGCGTCCGCTGCGTGTGGCGCTCGCGGACGTGTCGGTGCCCGGTTCGGCCCGCGCCGAACTGAGTGAGCGAGTCTTCGGGAGTCAGGTCAGCGCTGCCACGCAGGCAGTGCTGACCAATGCGGTGGCCCAGAATTGGTCCCGTGCCCGCGACCTGGTCGACACCCTGGTCCTGCTCGGGCAGCTGGCGCTGCTGGAAGCAGCGTCCGAACAGGGCCGGATGACCGCGGTCGAGGACGAGCTGTTCCGGCTCGGCCGGATCATCAACGACAACCCGGAGCTCGAGCGGGCGCTGTCCGATCGCGCCGCCTCCCCGGCGGCCAAACGGGAACTGCTGGGGCGGCTGCTGTCCGGCAAGACCGAGACCATCACCCAGGCACTGGCCGAACAGGTGGTGACCCGGCACAGTTCCGGTATCGGTCCGGCCTTCGACGAACTGTCCGATCTGGCCGCGGCCCGGCGGCAGCAGATCGTCGCCCATGTGCGGTCGGCGATCGAGCTCACCGATCCCCAGCGGGAGCGGCTGGCCGGCGCGCTGGGCCGCATCTACGGCAAGGCCGTCACCGTGCATATCGAAGTCGATCCCGGGCTGTTGAGCGGGCTCGTCGTACGCATCGGTGACGATGTGATCGACGGTAGTGCGATCGGCCGACTGGAACGGCTGCGCCGCTCGCTGACCTAGCGGTACGCCACCGGGTAACCCCGGCGCCCCGGCCGCACCACCCCCCGACATTCCAGACCAGAGACCGAGAGCAGGAAGAACATGGCGGAGCTGACGATCTCCTCCGACGAGATCCGTAGCGCGATCGAAAGCTACACCCAGAGCTACACCCCGGAAACCTCCATCGAGGAAGTCGGTGTTGTCACCGATACCAGTGACGGCATCGCGCATATCAGCGGCCTGCCTTCGGCCATGGCCAATGAGCTGCTCGAATTCCCGGGTGGCGTGCTCGGTGTGGCGCTGAACCTCGAGGACCGCGAAATCGGTGCCGTCATCCTCGGCGAGTTCGCCGAGATCGAAGAGGGCCAGCAGGTGCGTCGCACCGGCGATGTGCTCTCGGTCCCGGTCGGCGACAACTTCCTCGGCCGCGTGGTGAACCCGCTCGGCCAGCCGATCGACGGTCTGGGCGAGATCGAATCCAACGACCGGCGCGTGCTCGAACTGCAGGCCGCCACCGTGCTGGAACGGCAGCCGGTCGAGGAGCCGATGGCCACCGGCGTCACCGCTATCGACGCTTTGACCGCCATCGGGCGGGGCCAGCGTCAGCTGGTCATCGGCGACCGTAAGACCGGTAAGACCGCGGTCTGCATCGATACGATCCTGAACCAGAAGGCCAATTGGGAGTCGGGCGATCCGGCCAAGCAGGTGCGCTGCATCTACGTGGCGATCGGCCAGAAGGGCTCCACCATCGCGGGCGTCAAAACCGCCCTCGAGGAGCACGGCGCACTGGAGTACACCACCATCGTGGCGGCCCCGGCCTCCGATTCCGCCGGCTTCAAGTGGCTGGCCCCCTACACCGGTTCGGCCATCGGCCAGCACTGGATGTACGAGGGCAAGCACGTCCTGATCGTGTTCGACGATCTGACCAAGCAGGCCGAGGCCTACCGCGCCATCTCGCTGCTGCTGCGCCGTCCGCCGGGCCGCGAGGCGTACCCGGGTGACGTCTTCTACCTGCACTCGCGTCTGCTGGAGCGTTGCGCCAAGCTCTCCGACGAGATGGGCGGCGGGTCGATGACCGGTCTGCCGATCATCGAGACCAAGGCCAACGACATCTCGGCCTTCATCCCGACCAACGTCATCTCCATCACCGACGGTCAGGTCTTCCTGGAGTCCGATCTGTTCAACAAGGGCGTCCGCCCGGCGATCAACGTCGGTACTTCGGTTTCCCGTGTCGGTGGCGCCGCGCAGACCAAGGGGATGAAGAAGGTCGCCGGTTCGCTGCGTCTGGAAATGGCCCAGTACCGCGAGCTGGAGGCGTTCTCCGCTTTCGCTTCCGACCTGGACGCCGCGTCGCTGGCCCAGCTCGAGCGCGGTGCCCGCTGGGTCGAGCTGCTCAAGCAGGACCAGTACTCGCCGGTCGCGGTCGAGGATCAGATCGTTTCGATCTATCTGGTCGACGCCGGCTACTACGACTCGGTACCGGTGGCCGATATCCGCCGGTTCAACGTCGAGCTGCTCGAAGACCTGCATGCCAATGCGGCCGACGCGTTCGCGAGTATCGCCGGTGGCAAGGTACTCCAGGACGAGGCCGCCGAGCAGATCAAGACGGCCACCGACAAGTTCAAGCAGGGCTTCCTGGCGTCCGACGGCAGCCGCGTGGTGAACGAATCCGAAGCCGGCGAATTGGCCCACGAAGAGGTCGAGTCGCTGTCGGTCACCCGTAAGCACGTCGAGAAGTAGACCGGGCGAACCATGCGCTGTTTTCCTGTAACGCCGCGAACGAAGGGAGTGTGAACCGCCGATGGCTACCTTGCGCGAGCTGCGCTCCCGTATTCGTGGAATCAACTCGATCAAGAAGATCACCAAGGCCCAGGAACTGATCGCGACCTCGCGTATCACCAAGGCCCAGGCTCGGGTGGCGGCCGCCAAGCCGTACTCCGAGGAGATCACCAAGGTGGTCGCGGAGCTGGCGAGTGCGTCGAAGAATCTGACGCACCCGCTGCTCACCGAGCGTCCCGACCCCAAACGTGCCGCGGTGCTGGTGATCACCAGCGACAGCGGCCAGTGTGGTGGCTACAACTCCAATGTGCTCAAACGGGCCGAGGAGCTGATGACCACCCTCCGCGATGAGGGTAAGGAACCGGTGCTCTACGTCATGGGCAACAAGGGTCTGACGTACTACACCTTCCGTGACCGCCGGCCGGTTGCCGCGTGGACCGGGTTCTCCCAGCAGCCGGGCTACCCGGATGCTTCGGCGGCCTGTAACCACCTGGTCGACAGCTTCATGGCCGGGTCCGCGGGCGAGGTTCCGGCGCCGGACGGTACCGGTTCGATCGCGGGCGTGGATGAACTCCATATCGTCTACACCCGGTTCGTGAGCATGCTGTCGCAGACGCCGGAGGTGCGCCGGATGGCGCCGATCCAGATCTCCTTCGTCGACGAGAAGTTCGACCTGGGCGACGATATGTTGTCCGATTCGTCCACGGCCGAGGTGAGCGCGCAGTACGAATTCGAGCCCGACGCCGATGTGCTGCTGGCGGCGCTGCTGCCCAAGTACATCAATACGCGGATCTACGCGTCGTTGCTCGACGCAGCGGCATCCGAGCATGCGGCTCGGCGCACCGCAATGAAGGCGGCCACCGACAACGCCAATGAATTGGCGAGTTCCCTGTCCCGGCAGGCCAACTCGTTGCGGCAGGCCAACATCACGCAGGAAATCAGCGAAATCGTCGGCGGCGTGAATGCCCTGGCGGCCAGCTCGGAACGCGACTGAGACGCAGGAAGAGAACCTAGAAATGACCGCAGCTGTTACTCGAGAAGACTCGAGCCGGACCAGCGCCGCCAGTGGCCGCGTGGTCCGCGTCATCGGCCCCGTCGTGGACGTCGAGTTCCCGCGGGGTTCCATCCCTGAACTGTTCAACGCCCTCGCCGCCGAGATCACCCTGAAGTCGGTGGCCAAGACGTTGACCCTCGAGGTCGCCCAGCACCTCGGTGACAACATCGTGCGCACCATCTCGATGCAGCCCACCGACGGTCTGGTCCGCGGCGCCGAGGTTCGCGACTCCGGCAAGCCGATTTCGGTGCCGGTCGGCGATGTCGTCAAGGGGCATGTGTTCAACGCCCTCGGCGACTGCCTCGACAGCCCCGGCCTCGGCCGCGACGGCGAGCAGTGGGGTATCCACCGCAAGCCGCCGAGCTTCGACCAGCTCGAGGGTAAGACCGAAATCCTGGAGACCGGCGTCAAGGTGCTCGATCTGCTGACCCCGTACGTGAAGGGCGGCAAGATCGGTCTGTTCGGTGGTGCCGGTGTCGGCAAAACCGTTCTGATCCAGGAGATGATCACCCGTATCGCCCGGGAGTTCTCCGGTACCTCGGTATTCGCCGGTGTCGGTGAGCGCACCCGTGAGGGCACCGATCTGCACCTGGAAATGGAAGAGATGGGCGTTCTGCAGGACACCGCCCTCGTCTTCGGCCAGATGGACGAGCCGCCGGGCACCCGTATGCGGGTCGCCCTGTCGGCGCTGACCATGGCGGAGTACTTCCGCGATGTGAAGCACCAGGACGTGCTGCTGTTCGTCGACAACATCTTCCGGTTCACCCAGGCCGGTTCCGAGGTTTCGACTCTGCTGGGTCGTATGCCCTCCGCCGTCGGTTACCAGCCGACCCTGGCCGACGAGATGGGTGAGCTGCAGGAGCGGATCACCTCGACCCGTGGTCGTTCGATCACCTCGCTGCAGGCGATCTACGTTCCCGCCGACGACTACACCGACCCGGCGCCGGCGACCACCTTCGCGCACCTGGATGCGACCACGGAGCTCTCCCGCCCGATTTCGCAGAAGGGTATCTACCCCGCCGTCGACCCGCTGACCTCGACTTCTCGTATTCTCGAGGCCTCGATCGTCGGCGACCGGCACTTCGCGGTGGCCAACGAGGTGAAGCGGATCCTGCAGAAGTACAAGGAACTGCAGGACATCATCGCCATCCTCGGTATGGACGAGCTCTCCGAAGAGGACAAGGTCCTCGTCGGCCGGGCCCGGCGGCTGGAGAAGTTCCTCGGCCAGAACTTCATCGTGGCCGAGAAGTTCACCGGTCAGCCCGGTTCGGTCGTGCCGCTGGAGCAAACCATCGACGACTTCGACCGGGTCTGCAAGGGCGAATTCGACCACTTCCCGGAGCAGGCGTTCAACAGCTGCGGTGGTCTCGACGATGTCGAGGCGGCCGCGAAGAAGATCGCCGGAAAGTAGTCCTTCATGGCGGATATGTCAGTTGATCTCGTCGCGGTCGAGCGGCGGCTCTGGTCGGGCCGGGCGAACTTCGTCAGCGCCCAGACCACCGAGGGGCAGATCGGCATCATGCCCGGTCACGAACCCCTGCTGGGGCAGTTGATCGAGGGCGGCACGGTGACCATCGTCGATACCGAGGGCAATCGGATCGTGGCCGCGGTACACGGCGGATTCTTCTCGGTCACCACGGATACCGTGCGTGTGCTGGCCGAGACCGCCGAGTTCTCCACGGAGGTCGATATCGACGCGGCACGTAAGGTGCTGTCCGACGGTTCGGCCGCCCCGGAGGACCAGCTGGCCGCGCAGGCCCGGGTTCGCGCTGTCGAACAGGCCGCGGCTTCCTGATCTCCGATCCGGAGACCAACAGAATATTTCGGCTCCGGCCGGTGACGGGGTAACCGTCACCGGCCGGAGCCGATTCTCGTCCCGGCCCACCGATATCGAGTGGGCACCGTCACCCTGTCCCACCTGGATCGATGAGATCGCATTTTCCGAGACATCCGCGTGTCGTTTGTAAACTGGTTCGTGGTTGAATGACGTCGGGTGCATCGGCCGAGCCCAGCCGGCGATCGCCTCGGACGAACGAAGGGATGTGCGGCATTGCAGACCGGGATGGTGATTGCGATCATTCTGGTTGTAGTGCTGGTCGCTTTGGCTCTCCTGTCCACATATCGCCTGGTGATGCTGCGTCGCGGGGGGACGGCGGCGATTCTGCGCATACTCCCGGCACGGGGTGGGGAACGCTGGCGGCACGGCGTCATCCGATACGACGAGGACCGTCTCGTCTTCTACAAACTCACCAGCCTCAAGCCCGGGGCGGATTCGGTGATCCGGCGCCGCGGTATCGAGATCGGCGATCGCCGCGGTCCGCGGGGTGACGAGTACGACATCATGACCGATGCGATCTCGGTGATCGGTGTCGCGGACCGCAGCGGTGACTACGAACTGGCACTCGATCGGGCCGCGCTGACCGCATTTCTGTCGTGGGTCGAATCACGCCCCTCCGAACGTGCGCGCCGGCTTCGCGGCCACTGACCGCCCCGATGCGGTGACGCCGGTGTCCGGCGGCACATGGACGCAGCATCGGTAACCCGGTCCGGGACGCCGCGAGCGTTTATGGTGGGTCCTGTGAGCGTGCATCTGACGCGGATCTACACCCGAACCGGCGACGACGGGACCACCGGTCTCAGCGACTTCTCCCGTGTCGCCAAGACCGATCCCCGCTTGGTCGCCTATGCCGATTGCGACGAGGCCAATGCCGCACTCGGTGTGGCGATCGCTCTGGGCGCGCCCGGCGCGGAGTTGGTCGCGGTGTTGCGCAGTATCCAGAACGACCTGTTCGACGCCGGCGCCGATCTGTCGACACCGCTGGTGCCGGACCCGGAGTATCCGCCGTTGCGCATCACCGAGGCGTATATCGAACGCCTGGAATCCTGGTGTGACGAGTTCAATGCCGAACTGGCACCGCTGCATTCGTTCATCCTGCCCGGCGGGACACCGCTGGCGGCCTTGTTGCATACGGCCCGCACGGTCGTCCGGCGGGCCGAACGTTCGGCGTGGGCCGCGGTCCATGCGCATCCCGACGATACGAATGTCCTGCCGGCGAAGTACCTCAACCGGCTGTCGGACCTGCTGTTCATCCTCAGCCGGTACACGAACCCGGAGGGGGATGTGCTCTGGCAGCCCGGCGGCGGGCGCGCGGACACTGAACCGGCCGAGTCCCCCGGCCGTAACGAGCCGGGCGCGGATTCCGGTACCTCGTCGGGGCCCGGCAGCCCGTCGCAACACTGAGGCGGACCGGTTCCGTCAGCGGTGGTCGTGCCGGACGGCCGTCGGGGCGAGCCCGGCGGTCGGGCCCGGCGCAATCGTGCGACCGGCACACCAGCGCGCACGTCTGCGCTCTATCCTTGCACCCACTGGTGCGCCGAATACTCGGAGAGGCGGCATGGAACGGTTTTTGGTAACTGGCGGCAACCGGCTGGTCGGTGAGGTCTCGGTCGGAGGCGCCAAGAACAGCGTCCTGAAACTCATGGCCGCGGCTCTGCTCACCGAAGGCACCACCACCATCACGAACTGCCCGGATATTCTGGACGTTCCCTTGATGGCGGAGGTCCTGCGCGGTTTGGGCTGCGAAGTCACGATCAGCGGCGATGTCGTCGCCATCGATACTCCCGCCGAGCCCAAGTACCACGCCGATTTCCCGGCGGTGACCCAGTTCCGCGCGTCGGTCTGTGTCCTGGGCCCGCTCATGGCGCGGTGTAAACGTGCAGTGGTCGCGCTACCCGGCGGTGACGCTATCGGGTCACGCCCGCTCGATATGCACCAGGCAGGCCTGCGTCTGCTCGGGGCGACCAGCGAGATCGAGCACGGATGCGTGGTGGCCCGCGCCGACGAACTGCAGGGGGCGCGGATCCGGCTCGACTTCCCGTCGGTCGGGGCGACCGAGAACATCCTCATGGCGGCGGTGCTCGCGCAGGGGGAGACGGTGATCGACAACGCCGCCCGCGAGCCCGACATCGTGGACCTGTGCACGATGCTCACCCAGATGGGTGCGCATATCCGGGGAGCCGGCACCTCGGTCCTGACGATTCAGGGCGTGAAGCGGCTCTCGCCGACGACGCACCGGGTGATCGGCGACCGGATCGTCGCCGCAACCTGGGGTATCGCCGCGGCCATGACCATGGGTGACGTCCGCGTCACGGGGGTCAATCCGCAGCATCTTGCGCTGGTCCTGGACAAACTGCGTTCGGCCGGCGCGCGTATCTCGTTCGAACAGGACGGTTTCCGCGTCGTCCAGGCCGACCGTCCCCGCGCGGTGAACTTCTCGACCCTGCCTTTCCCCGGCTTCCCCACGGACCTGCAACCGATGGCCATCGGTCTGGCGGCGATCGCCGACGGGACGTCGATGATCACGGAGAACGTGTTCGAGGCCCGGTTCCGGTTCGTCGAGGAGATGATCCGCCTGGGCGCCGATGCCCGTACCGATGGTCACCATGCGGTGGTCCGTGGCATTCCGCGGTTGTCGAGTGCACCGGTGTGGTCGTCGGATATCCGTGCCGGCGCCGGATTGGTTCTGGCCGGGCTGGTTGCCGACGGGGTCACCGAAGTCCACGACGTATTCCACATCGACCGCGGATATCCGGCCTTTGTGGAAAAGCTGCAAGCGCTCGGCGCAGCCGTGGAACGCGTGGGTACGGCGGGATGAGGGTTTCCGAGCCGAAACGGTGCGCGCGGGTATTACATGAATGTCGCGATTTACCTACCGTGACCAGGCGATTTGACATCTATTTCGACGCCGCGTAACTTTATCCAAGTCAGAGCGACACGGACACCGACCCGGGGCCCGGAGCGAGGCGGAAACGCCGAGCCGGAGGGACCAGGGAAACGAGGTAGGACGAGGAGCGCCTGGCGATCACACTGGTTCAACCGGAACCCCCGATTTGCAATCGGGAAAACGGATGAGCTAAACTTGAGAAGTTGCCTCACAGAAGCACCGGTCAGACCGGATGTCGAAGT
>NZ_BDCG01000016.1 GCF_001613385.1 Nocardia flavorosea NBRC 108225
TCCTATATAGCTAAATTCGGCAGCCGACCGCGTTGGGAACCGGAGAAGCAAACAAAAACGGCTGAGACCCTCCGTCTGATCGGAAGAGTCTCAGCCCGCGTGCTGCGGTGGTCGGCCGTGGTTACTCCGGGATTACCCGAGTAGTGAATCCGGCGTCGACGAGCCGTGAGTAGGCGTCGTGGACTGGTGTCGGCACGTCCTGCTCAACGGCCCAATCCTTCTGGGCGTACACCCAGATTCGCTGCGTATCCCCAACGAGCATGTTGATAACGCGGTCCGCGTCGCCGATGCTCTCGACGTACTCACTCAGCGGCAGCGGGAGCGACGAGCAAACCACGTCGACTTCGGGCCAACGCTTCCGGGCCATGGCGTAGCTACGCCGCTGCTGGTAGGGACGTGAAATCAGCATGATCGACTGGACCTGATCGAGTAGACCGTGCTGATCGAGAAGAGCGCGGGTGAAGTCGATGTTGTCGCCGGTGTTCGTGGCCTTGGGTTCCACGAGGATTGCCTCATCCGGAACGCCGAGCTCAAGAGCGTGTTCGCGATAGTGCACTGCTTCTCCCCGGGGGAACCGCTCGACGGTCGTCGGGGCGTTGGCACCGGTGAACACGATGCGGGGGAAGATTCCCGCGTTGTACAGGTTCGCGGTGTGGGTTGCTACTCCGAGGTCGTGGCTACCCAGCCCGATGCCGAGGTCGACCGGCCGGGCCTCGTGGTCCATGTGGTTGAAGTTCCAGAGGGTTTCGACGTCGGCTCGAAGTTCGGCGGGCAGGGTTGCGGTCGGCATCGGAGATGTCCTCTCAGTCCGGAAGTTTGAAGTCGTATGTCCAGGCGAATCGGGAGGCCGCGTGCACCCCGCGGGCAAACTCGATCAGCTCGTTTCCAGCGGTGTAGGTCTTGCGAACGAGGATCATTACCGGCTCTCCGGAGGGCAACTCGAGGGCTGCTGCCTCATCGGGTGTCGGCATCCTGGCGCAGATCGTCTCGGACATGTGGTCGGGCTCGTATCCCTGCAAGGTGAGGACGGCGAATCCGCCACCTTTGCCGGCCGGACCTGCTGTCGGGTCGACCAGCGGGGTTCCCTCGACATGTTCCGGACGGTAGTAGCTGGTGAGGGAGTGTGTCGGCTTGCCTGCATCACGGACGAGTCGTCTGCGTTCATAGACCTGGGCACCTGCGGTCAGCCCGAATGCTTCGGCCGTCTCGGCGTCGGCTTCGACCAACTGCACGGTGTTCGTCTGGTCGGTCGGCTTCCATGTCCTGCCGGATGCCTCCCGGTCGGCCGCGAACGCAACGGTGTTCCCGAACTTCCACTTGCTCTTCGCGTAGCGCTCGATCCCGAGCCGACGCATTGGAGGGCGGTCCCGAACGACTGTCCCGCGTCGACGGATCGGCGTGACCAGACCTTCGGCGTCAAGCAGTCCGATGGCCTGCCGGACCGTCTTGATGTTCACGTCATAGTGAGCCGCGATCTCGTCCTGCTTGGGCAGCGTCGAACCAGGTAGATACTCGCCCGCTTGGATGGCTGCGCGCAGGCTGGCCGCTAGTTCGCGGTATCCAGTGGTTCCCATCGGGCCTGCCTCTTCCTGTGTGCGTGCGATCCATTAAGGGTGGCTCTAAATGTAGCAATCCATACTTTCGGCCAATTAGAGCTGGTTCTATTGACGGTTGACCGCTGTTTACCGCCCTAATAGAGCTAGTTCTAATTCAGTGTCCGAAGTCACCCGGAGGGCGTCATGCAGGTCAGGGCAATCCAGAACGCGAATGTTCTTCGTCCATCGCGGTTGAATGCGGCGGGATGCTGCATCTACTGCCTTGGCCGGCACTGCCAGAACGCGCGGTGTGTATCCCAGTTCGCGGAGTCGGTGTGGGAGACCTGCACCCGCTGCGGCGGCACCGAGTACCTGAACGGTCACGTGGACCCGGAAACGGCCTCGACACGCTGCGACTGCATCCAGGGCCTGACGGAGGCCGAGTTTCCCGCATCGGTCGCGGAGGTCGTGGAACTGGACCGGGTGCGCGCGTCCGAGCCGGTGAAGACTTCGCGGCTGGCCTACGGCTCGGTGGGTCCGGTGATGTATGAGTCCTGGCCCGCTGGAGGTGGCGCTCCGAAGCGGTGGATGGCCTGATGACGGCGACGGTGACGGATCTCGCGTCGGCGGCGGATCGGAAGACGGCAGCGGAGCGGCGAGCAGAACTCAATCTTGTCGAACTGGCTCAGGCGATGGCCGAGAAGCAAGGTGTCTGCCGCCGTCCGCTGCCGATGCTGGCGACCACTGAAGGCGACGGCACCAAGTACATCGGGACGCCGTGCAAATCGACTCTTGAGTGCGTGTGCCCTGCGCGTGCCGCCCGCGCTCGTCTCTTGCGTATCCAGCAGGCCCATGAGGGCTGGCACATCAAGGAGGAACCGGTAGTGGAGAAGAAGGAACCGACCGAGCAGCAGGCCGAACTGCTCAAGGCTCGGGCGGTGATGGCCGAGTCCTACCAGCAGGCCCGCGACGACGGCGACGAAGAGATGATGGCCGGTATCCGTGAGGTGGTGGAAGACCTCGACGCGGAGCTCCGGGAGACCGGTATCCGGGGCAAGCTCCGAGCCTGGATCCGAAACCGAAAGCGGTCCGCAAACGGACTACTCGTCGTCAGCAGCCGGTGCCGGACCTGCCGCGTAAGAAGGTCGGTAAGACCACTATCGGACGGGTGTATGCGGGCAAGTACCGGCCGTCACTGTTCCTGACGCTCACCCTGCCCTCGTATGGCCGGGTCGGCCCGGACGGTGCTCCGATCAACATGGACACCTACGACTACCGCCAAGCCGCCCGCGACACCATCCACTTCGCGGCCCTGTTCGATCGGTTCATCCAGAACTACGGTCGTGCTTCCGGTAGAGATATCCAGTACTTCGCCACCGTCGAACCCCAGCGCCGGGGAGCTCCGCATATCCACATCGGGATCCGGGGCACCGACCCGAAAGACCTCATCCGCCAGTTGGCGGCCGCGACGTATCACCAGGTGTGGTGGCCGCACTTCAACGAGATGACCTACCCCGACCGGCTCCCCCAGTGGGACTACCAGATACAGGCGTTCGTGGACCCCGACACCCGCGAACCGGTCCCCACCTGGAACCAGGTCCTCGACCTCATGGATTCGGTGGATGAGCTGGAACCCGCGCACGTGGTCCGCTTCGGGCAACAGGTCGACGTCAAGGGCATCCTCGGCGGCACCGAGCAAGCGAACCGGCATATCGGGTACCTGACCAAGTACCTCACCAAGTCCATCGGGGACGTGATCGAACCGCAGTCGCAGCGGGCGACCGACCACTACGACCGGCTCCACGCCGAACTGTGCAAGACACCGTGCTCTCCGTCGTGTGGGATCTGGTTCCGCTACGGCGTCGTACCGAAGGGTGCTACCGCGAAGACTCAGCCGGGCGTGTGCAAGGGCAAGGCGCATCGTCGGGAAACGCTTGGGTTGCGGGGTCGTCGGGTGCTGGTGTCGCAGAAGTGGACCGGCAAAGAACTGGCCGACCACAAGGCCGATCGCGCGGAGTTCGTTCGGCAGCGTCTCGCTGAGGCCGGAATGCCGATGGATCAGGTGAAACGGATGGTCATCACCCCGGTAGAGCCCGGCGACCCGAACGTGCCACCCCGCGAGCACCTGATCATGCAGTTGGTGGCGCAAAAGCTCAGTCAACGCGCGGAATACAACCGCGCCATGCTTGCCGATCCACCGGATATGCCGGCCGAATCAATTGCTTCAGATCATGACTCGTCGGACTCAGCGGCGTAGGGGAGGGGTTTGAGATGGAAGTTCGTTCGGAATACTTGAGTGTGGCTGAGGCTGCCGTCTATTTGGGTACCGGTGTCCGGTTCATTCGGCGGCTGGTGGCTGAGCGTCGAGTGGTGTTCTACAAGGTCGGCGGTCACGTCCGGTTCAAGGTCTCGGACCTGGAGGCATACGCCCAGGCGGGTCGCGTCGATGCTGCTCCGGCGTATCAGGTGGCGTCCTGATGGCCGGTAAACGTGGGTTCGGCAGTGTGCGAAAGCTGCCGTCTGGCCGGTGGCAGGCTCGCTACCGTGGCCCGGATGGGCAGATGCGCCCGGCGCCCCGGACGTTCGAGACGAAGAAGTCGGCCGAACAGTGGTTGTCCACGACCGAAGTGCAGATTTTGCAAGGCGATTGGATCGCCCCGGAGCGGGGCAAGATTCCGGTCAAGACGTACATGGAACGCTGGATCGCTCAGCGTCCCGGACTGCGGCCGAAGACCACCCAGCTCTACGAGTGGTTGTTGCGGGCGCATATCGCACCGACCGAACTCGGTGGTACGGCACTCGGCAAGCTGACCACGCCTATGGTTCGGCAATGGCGGGCAGGCCGGATTGAGGCGGGCGTTTCCGAGATCGCGACGGCGAAGGCGTATCGGCTCCTGCGGGCGGCGCTGAACACGGCGGTAGATGAGGACAAGATTATTCCTCGCAATCCGTGCCGGGTGCGCGGTGCCGACAAGGAGAACAGCCCCGAGCGGCCGGTGCTGACGGTCAGTCAGGTGTTCAGGATTGCGGGCGCGGTTCCCGAGCGGTACCGGGTCCTTGTGTTGCTCTCGGCGTTCTGCTCCCTGCGCTGGGGTGAGGCGTCGGCGCTGCTTCGTGGTGACTTCTCCGACGATGCGTCATCGGTCCGGATCACCAAAGCGCTGGTGGAGGTCTCGGGTAAGGGGCTGATCGTGGCTGGCCCGAAGTCGCGCGCCGGCATACGGACCCTGACCGTTCCGGAGGCGATTCGGCGCGATGTCCTGGAGCACTTCGATGCCTACGTCCCGGGCTCTCCGGTTTCGTACGTGTTCACCGGTCTCCGCGGTAACCCGCTGCGCCGGTCGAACTTCGATCAGAACGTTCAGTGGAACAAGACTATGGCGCGGCTTGGGTTGGCCGGCGTCCACTTCCACGATCTCCGCCATGCCGGGAATCTGTGGGCGTCCAAGTCCGGGATGTCGACCAGGGATCTCATGGCGCGGATGGGGCACGACGATATGCGGGCGGCACTGATCTACCAGCGGGCTACCGATGACGCGCAACGTCGAATCGCTGACGATCTGTCGCGGATGGGCACAGCAGTACCGAGAGGGTCAAACCGGGGCGTAGTGGCACGTGTGTGGCACAGCGGCATCGTGGGATGTGACCGGACCGGAAACCCAGCACTGAGAAGGTGGAGCAAATGGCGCGGGTGACCAGCGCGGATATCGGGTATGTGATGGTGGAGCCGGTGACGGGAATCGAACCCGCGCCGTCTGCTTGGGAAGCAGAAGTTCTGCCATTGAACTACACCGGCGGTACGCCTGTCGGCGCGAAGGCGAGCTTAGCAGAGGGCCGACCCGGGACCGAAATCTTTCGTGGATTCCGGCCCCGGTGAACGTGGGCTCAGGCCTCGGACCAGACGCCGAGCTGGTTGCCGCTGGGGTCGGTGAAGTGGAAGCGGCGGCCGCCGGGGAAGTCGAAGGGGCCTTCGGTGACCGTGCCGCCGGCGGCGCCGACGGCACGCAGGCTGGTGTCGAGGTCGTTCGAATACAGCAGGACCAGGGGCCCGCCGGTGTGGACTTCGGAGCCTGCGGCCAGGCCGCCCGCTTCGCCTTCGCTGCCGTCGAAACGGCGGATACCGGTGTACTCGGGGCCGTAGTCGTTGAATTCCCAGCCGAACGCCGACCGGTAGAAGCTGCGGGCGGCGTCCATATCGGTGACGGTGAGTTCGATGTAGTCGATGCCGTGGTGGGTGTGCGCACTGGTCTCTGACATGGGTGGAGTATGCCCGCGGGGTGTGACAGGAAACAGCGCTGCCGGACCGGGATCTACCTGCCCGGATCGCGGTCGCTACGCTCGTGGCGTGCTGCTTTCCGATCGTGATATCCGGGCGGAGTTCGCCGCCGGGCGGCTCGGGCTCGAACCGTTCGAGGACAACCTGATCCAGCCGTCCAGTATCGACGTGCGGCTGGACCGGATGTTCCGGGTGTTCAACAACACCCGCTACACCCATATCGACCCGGCGCAGCGCCAGGACGAGCTGACGAGCCTGGTGGAGCCCGCGGCGGGTGAACCGTTCGTGCTGCATCCGGGGGAGTTCGTGCTCGGGTCCACGCTGGAGGTGTGCAGCCTGCCCGACGATCTGGCGGGCCGGTTGGAGGGTAAGTCGAGTCTGGGCCGGTTGGGGTTGCTCACCCATTCGACGGCCGGGTTCATCGATCCCGGGTTCAGTGGGCACATCACCCTGGAGCTGTCGAATGTGGCGAACCTGCCCATCACGTTGTGGCCGGGGATGAAGATCGGGCAGTTGTGCCTGTTCCGGCTGACCAGCCCGGCGGAGAATCCCTACGGTAGCGCCGGTACGGGGTCGAAGTATCAAGGGCAGCGAGGGCCGACCCCGTCGCGGGCTTATCTGAACTTTTCCTTGCCGAGCTAGCGCGCTTCCGGGTCTGGTCAGCGAATCAGGCCTCGGCCGTGCCGAGGACGATATCGGCGATGTGTGCCAGGACCGCGTTGTGGTCGAGGCCGTCGAGGCGGTCGGCGACGAGGAAATGCATTCCGATGCGGGTGGAGAACGCGAGCAGGCTGCGGGCTTCGACCTCGACCGGGTCGGTGAAGTAGGTGCCGATCATCTCGCGCAACAGGTCCATTCGCTGATTGTCGACCCGGCGCAGCCGGTCGGCGACGTTCTCGTCGCGGCGGGCCCAGTCGCGTACGGCGAGGTCGAGGGGGAGCAGTTCGGCGGAGAGGGTGAGTGCGCCGGCCCGCTGGATCTTGGTTCGCGCGTCGCCACCGTCGCGGGTGATGCGGTCGAGTACCTCGTCGATACTGCGGCGCTCCCAGGTGTCGAGCATGGCTTCGAGCAGGGCGTTGCGGTCGGCGAAGTGACCGTAGAAGCCGCCCTTGGTGACGCCGAGTGCTTTGGCGAGCGTTTCGACGCGGACGGCGTCGGGGCCGCCGCGGGCCAGCGCGCGCAGTCCTTCGTCGATCCAGTCGGCACTGGGTGTGCGTGCCGTGCCCATGGTCGTTTCTCCCTTCGTCACGCAGCGGTCTATACGGCGCCGTATATTTCCGCTAGCGTTGATATACGCCACCGTATATCAATCAGAGGGAGACGCGGAGATGACTGACAGTTCCCCGATTCGCAGAGCCGAAGACCATGCCGATCCGGTCGCGTTCCAGCAGCACGACATCACCGAATCGGCCAGAGCGCACAGCACGATGGCCGACTACCACTACGCCGATCAGTTCGTGCTGCCCACGAAAGCGGACGCAACCGGAACTCCGGAAGAATGGGCGCACGTGGCGCTCGGCGAGGTCGCCGGCCGTGGCGGCCAGTTGATCTGGCGCGGGCTGCTGGGATTGCGGCTCGCGCGGCGATCCGCGCCGGAGCAGGTGGCCGGATGGCCGATCGTCGAACGCGGCGATACCTGGATAACCCTCGCGGCCCCGTCGTGGATGCTCACCGGAAACCTGGTGTTCGAGGTCGGCGCCGAGAGCGTTTCGCTGGTCACCTTCATCCGCTATGAACGACCGATCGGTAAATGGATCTGGACCCGCGCGGCCCGCGCCCATCGCCGCCTCGCGCCGGGGCTGCTGGCCGATGCGCAACGGGTGCTGCGAACACGTTTGTGATACCGGGCCGGCGGGGCAGGCCGGCCCGGTATCCCGGTGGCTGTACTGGACAGCCGGTCCCGCGGTCACCCGTCGGCGCCGCGGGCGGGCTACGACCGGCATGCCTTGTGAGCTGCCGGACGTAGCCCCATCCCCGGTCATTCCCGGTTGCCGCCCGCCAGGAGTGCGGCATTGATCACCGAGGACAGTGGTGGTAGCAGGCCGTCACGTTCGGGCGGTACCACCCAGTTGCAGCCTTCCCGGTTCCAGCGGCCCATCCCCGTGGGCAGCATGACCGCGCTGCCCACCCCGGGAATATCGATATCGATGCGGTGCAGCATCTCCACCACTTCGGGATCGGGCCGGCGATCCGGATAGGCCACGAAGCTCCAGCGAATCTGCCGGGCCAGCACCGGAACCCGGATATCCCGGGAGTTCAGCAGTTCGCGGACGGCGCGGGCGCGTTCGGTGGGTAGGTGGATGACACAGGCCCGGCTGGTGATCGGCAGCATCACGAAGCCGCCGCGTTCGGTGGCCGGTAAACCGAATTCGTGACGGTAGTAGGCGGCCCAGTCGTCGACCGTTCTGAGCTTTTCCACATTCACGGTGAATCCCCTTGCCTCCCTGGCGTGCCGGGCCTCCCTGGCGTGCCGAGCCACGGCCGGTGGCGGTTTCGCTTCTGCCCTTCCAGGATCCCGCGAGAACCGGCGTGCCGGAACCGCCTCCGCGCTCTCGTTCCACTGCCCTTGCGCTGCCATTCGCCGCGGTAGCGAAATTCCTTGTGGTTGCAGTCACATTCGGCTCGTACTCTTGGGAGGAAATCGTTCGGAAAGGGTGACAACGTGGTCGGCCAATGGTCTGGAAAGGAGGCCCGGGCGCTTCGCGAGGCCAAACGGATGAGCATCCGGGAGTTCGCGGCACATCTGGGTGTGCACGAACGACTGGTGTCCAAATGGGAGGCCGGAGGCGACCGGGTGCATCCGCGTCCCGTCAACCAGGCTGCTCTCGATACCTGCCTGGCCAGGTCCGATGATGTCGAGCGGGGCCGGTTCGCCGCATTGACAGCCGACGCCCCTGTTTCCGGCCCCGGCGGGCATACCGCGGTGCGTGGAAGTTATTCCAATGACGCCGAACTCCTGGCCCTCATCGACAGCGGTGCGGTGCGCGGGGAGGGGTCGGCGGCGATTTCGGAGAGGGATCTGATCATGGCGGCAGCACACGAAGCGAGTGATCACGCGGGCCGGGCCGAGGCGACGAATATCGGCGCCAGCACCTTGGAGCAGCTCGACGCGGATGTCACCCGGATCGCCAACGACTACGTGCACACGCCGCCGATGCCGATGATGGTGGAGATGCTGCGGGTGCGCCGCCGGGTGTACCGGCTGCTGGAGGGGCATCAGCGCCCATCCGATACCAGTCATCTATATCTGCTGGCGGGTTCGCTGTCGGGTTTGCTCGCCAACGCGAGCACCGATCTGGGATACCTGGACGCGGCCGGTGAACAGATCCGGGCGGCCTGGGCGTACGGGGAGATCTGCGGTCACAACGGGCTGCGAGCGTGGGCGCGGGGGATGCACGCGCTGATCGAGTACTGGTCCGAACGGCCACATCGGGCGCTTGCGCTGGCACAGAGCGGACAGCAGTACGCGGATTCGGCCACCGCCGCGGTGCGGTTGCACAATATCGAGGCGCGGATCTGGTCGAAGATCGGTAGTGCCGCCGATACCGAACGCTGTATCCGGGCCGCCGCCGCGGCGAGCGAGGGCCCGGCCACCGACAGCCTGCACGACGAGGTAGGCGGGGTGTTCGGCTTCGCCGAGGCGAAGGCCAGCTACTACGCGGGCGCCACCTATATCCATCTCGGTCTCGCCGAACCCGCGCTGGCCGCCACGGAACGGACGATCGAGCTGTATCGCAGCGGTCCGGCGCGGCAGCGTTCCTACGGCGCCGAAGCGCTGGCCCGGGTCGATTCGGCGGCCGCGCACCTGATCAACGGCAGCCTCGACGGCGCGGCCGAGGCGCTGTCGCCGGTGCTCGAACTGGCCGAGGACAAGCGCATCGCACAACTCGAGGAACGGCTCACCGGCGTCCGCCGGCGGATCTGCGCTCCCACCTACCGTGGAGTCGCGCAGGCCCGGTCCTTGGACGAGCAGATCGAGGAATTCTGCGGTTCGACGCCCACCCGCAGTCTGCCTCCGGGGGCCGGGTGAGGCCGCCGCGCGCCCGCTTCCTGCGGTAACCGTACGGCCACGGGCCGGGGCCGGGCCCGATAACCCCTTGCCCCTGGTGGCACCATGGATCGGGTGAGTACTGGCCATTCGCATCCCGCCCCCCGGATTCTGGAGCAGTCGAAGAAGCTGCAGAACGTCGTCTACGAGATTCGTGGACCGGTACACGCACATGCGGCACGGCTGGAGGCCGAGGGGCATCGGATCCTGAAGCTCAATATCGGCAATCCGGCGCCGTTCGGCTTCGAGGCGCCCGATGTGATCGTGCGGGATATGATCGCCGCCCTGCCGAACGCGCAGGGCTATTCGGAGTCCAAGGGGATACTGTCCGCGCGGCGGGCGATCGTCACCCGATACGAGCTGGTACCGGGCTTCCCGGAGCTGGATGTCGACAGTGTGTACCTGGGCAACGGCGTTTCCGAGTTGATCACCATCACGATGCAGGCACTGCTGGACAACGGTGACGAGGTACTGATCCCGGCCCCCGACTATCCACTCTGGACGGCCATGACCAGCCTGGCCGGCGGTACGCCGGTGCACTACCTGTGCGATGAGAGCAACGGCTGGCAGCCCGATATCGCCGATCTCGAAGCCAAGATCACCGACCGGACCAAGGCCCTGCTGGTGATCAACCCGAACAACCCGACCGGGGCGGTGTACTCCGCGGAGGTCCTGCAACAACTGGTGGACCTGGCCCGTAAGCATCGGCTGCTGCTGCTCGCGGACGAGATCTACGACAAGATCCTCTATGACGACGCCAAGCATATTTCGCTGGCGACACTCGCGCCGGACCTGCTGTGCCTGACCTTCAACGGCCTGTCCAAGGCCTACCGGGTGGCGGGTTACCGGTCGGGTTGGCTGGCGATCACGGGTCCGAAGGACCATGCGGCCGGCTTTCTCGAGGGAATCGATCTGCTCGCCTCCTCGCGGTTGTGCCCGAATGTACCGGCGCAGCACGCGATCCAGGTCGCCTTGGGCGGCTACCAGAGCATCGAGGATTTGATCCTGCCGGGTGGGCGCTTGCTCGAGCAGCGGGATATGGCCTGGGAACGATTGAACGCCATTCCCGGCGTGTCGTGCGTCAAACCCAAAGGCGCGCTGTATGCATTCCCTAGGCTGGATCCCGAAGTTCACGAGATCCACGACGACGAGAAGCTGGTTCAGGACCTGTTGCTCCAGGAGAAGATCCTGATGGTGCAGGGCACCGGTTTCAACTGGCCCGACCACGATCATCTGCGCATCGTGACCCTGCCCTGGGCTCGCGATCTGGCGGTTGCCATCGAGCGTTTCGGCAACTTCCTGGCGAGTTACCGCCAGTAGCGGGGTGGCCGATCCTGGGCGAAAACAGACCTCTCGTCCGGATTATGGCCAATTTTCTGAACCTACTGGCACAAAACCGGATCGTATGTGTACAGTGGGCCTCGGCACTTCGAGTGCCCGGCCAGGTTGTCTACCCCCCCTGGGCAACCTGGTCCTCGGGTTAGGCCGCCTACCCCCCTGGGCGCCTGCCCCCGGGCGGCGGAGACATCCCCCTGCTCTCCGCCGCCCCTTCCCGAGTTCCCCCGCAGGTTGCCGAATCCCCAGCGTAGGCCACATCCGTAGGCCGAGTGGCACTCCGCGAATCCTCTAGGCTGAGCCGCGTGAGCGACCACCATCACCATCACGATCACTCCCGGCCGATCGCCATCGGTGCTACCGCCGCCCGCGTGGTGGTCGGATTGCTGATCGCGATCGGCGCCGTCGTGGTCGTCGCCACCATCGCGCTGTGGCCCGACCGGCAACAGGTCGATATCCCGCTGCCCATGCAGAACGCCGACGGTTCGGCGGTGGTCACCGAAGCCGGAACTGTGATCCGCCAAGACCTCGGCGCCTGCGGTAGTCCTTCCATCGGCCGGGTTTTCGACGATGAACCGGCACCGCCGCCCATGCAGGTCTACGACTGCCAGCGCAGCCTGATCGCCATCGAGTCCGGTCCGCATGCCGGTAAGCACACGCTGCTGGAAATCGCGCCGGGACCGGGCCAGCCCGATCTGGCGGCCGGCGACGAACTTCGTATCGTGCGGCAGGACGCGCCGGACGGGACGCCACTGTATTCGTTCGACGACTACGCCCGCGGGTTCCCGCTCAGCATCATTTTCCTCGCGTTCGTGGTGGTGATCGTCGTGATCGCGCGCTGGCGCGGTGTCCGGGCAATCCTCGGACTGGGGTTCGCCTTCGCCGTCCTGGTGATGTTCCTGCTACCGGCCCTGCTCGACGGCAAACCCGCGATACCGGTTGCGCTGGTGGCCGGTTCACTGATCTTGTACGCGGTGCTGTACCTCGCACACGGAGTGAATCTGCGCACCAGTTCGGCACTGCTGGGGACATTGACGTCGATGGTCATCGCCGCGGTGCTGTCCTGGATCGTCATCGAGGCGACCACGCTCACCGGTCTGTCCGAAGAACAGAACACGAATGTCGCCACCTACATCGAGCACGTGAGCATCACCGGGTTGCTGCTGGCCGGTTTCATCATCGGCTCGCTCGGTGTGCTCAACGATGTCACCATCACGCAGGCCTCGGCGGCCTTCGAACTCGCCGAACTCGACAAGAGTGCCACGCGGGGAGAGATATTCGCGGCGGCGATGCGAGTCGGACGCGACCATATCGCCAGCACCGTGTACACCCTGGTACTCGCCTATGCGGGTGGTGCACTGCCGCTGCTGCTGCTGTTCAGTGTGGCCGGCCGGCCCATCCGGGATGTGCTGGTGGGCGATGCCGTCGCGATCGAGATCGCGAGGTCCGCCGTCGGCGGTATCTGCCTGGCGCTCTCGGTGCCGCTGACTACGGGGATCGCGGTGCTGCTCGCCCGCCCGTTCGGTACCTCGAAACCGCCGGCACCTGCGCGTAAGGCCAAGGCGGGCCGCCACACCGATACCGGCAGCCACCGCACGGTTCCCCGGCCGGAAACAGAGCCCGAAACCGGACCGCGGCGCCGGGCCGAACGCGACTATCAACCGTGGCCGACCACCGGTGACCAGCCCCGTGTCCGGCGTCCGGGGCCCACCGACCCCCGCTCGGGTCCACGTTCCGCCACCGACCCTCGGCAACCCGGTGGACCGAGATCACCGCGCACCGGCCCGCAGACTCCCGGCCGGCAACAACAGGGATCCCCGCAACCGGGGCCGCGGCAGCCGTGGAATCCGCAGCAGCGGCTCGGCGGCGGGCCTCTGCCTCCGGGCCGGCGACCGGAACAGGGCTACGGCCGGGACTGACGGTAGTCAGCGTTCAGCAGGGGTGGGGCGCGGAAAGGGAAGCGCCTCCGGCGGGATGGTCGGTACGACGATCGGCGGCAGGCCCGGGACCTGGAAGGTGTTCGGGCCGGCGGTGGTCGTCGGGGTTTCGGTCTCCGGCTGGTAGACCGGCGGCGGCTCGGCCAGGGGTGCGTGCTCGGCCCGCGTCGTGGTAGCGCTCGGTGGTGCGGTGGTGGCGGGCGGTGTGCTCGCCGAGGTGGTCGGCGGCGGTGAAGACTCTTGTACGTTGGCCGAATCCTGGCTGAACATATGCTGCCCGTACCCGAGGCCGATACCGATCGATGCGACCACCACCAGTGCACTCACCGCCACCATCGCCGCGCTGATCTCCCGGGTAGGACGTTGTGGCGGCTCGTCGAACGAACGGCGCGGCAACAGTTTCGCCGGAAGTCGCAACGCAACGGTGGGGGGATCCTCCTCCGGCGACAGCCGCGGCACCGGGGTGCCGGTCGGGCGCGGTAGCGCGGCGGCCGGTGCGGGCTGGTCGCCTTTCGGTTCCTCGCTCGGCCGCGGACTCGTGGATCCGGTGCCCGCAAGTGTGCTCGGGGCACCGGTCGGTGGTCCGAAAATACCCTCCTGCGGTATCGGGAGATCGGGGCGGGAATGATCCGAGCCCGGCGCGGACAGCCGATTCGCGGTGCCGGAGTCGGGCGGTGCGGTGGTGGAGCCGGGGCCGGGGCCCGGTGCGGAGTCGGCTGCGGCCGGGGCGAGGCCGGGCAGTGCCGTGATGGACCGGGGCGATGTATCGGTGGAACCGGACTGTGCCGTGGTGGCGCCGGGCGCCGCGGTGTCGTAGCCGGAAACTGCCGGCCCGAAGAGTGTGGTGGTGGGCTGGGGAAGTCCGCTGTGGGTGCCGGATAGCGTTGTGGTGGCGCCGGTCGGCGTGGGGGGTGCCGCCTGGTCTTCCGGTTGCGCCGCTGTGGTGCCGGGCGGTTGGTCGTCGGTGTCGGGATGGGTGGGTGATCCACCGGCGAGGGCCGCCGCGGCAGCGGGATGGGCCGATATCGCGCCGTCGCCGTGGATGGAGGCCGACGCACCGGTGCCGTCCATACGTCCGCTCACGCCGGGGATCGGGGTGGAAGTGCCGGGGATCGTGTCACCCGGGGTGGACTGCAGCGGGTGGCGGCCGCCGTCTTCGGCGTGCCCGGGAGCGGCGCCGGTCCGCGCGGTGCCTTCGGCAGCGGGGGTACGGGATTCGGCACCCTGGGCGGTATCACTCGAGTGCGCCGGCTCGACGGACTTCGCGATATGTGTCCTGCCGGCCAGCAGCGCCGCGCCGCGGGCGGTCGCCGTCTCCGGTTCCGGCGGTACCAGGACCGGCATATCCACGGCGTCGCGCAGCGCCCGGCTCACCAGCGGGATACGCATACCGCCGCCGACCGCCAGCACCGCCTGCACCGGCCGGCCCGATCGTTCGACGACCTCCCGGGTGGCGCGGGCGGCGGTTTCCACGGCGCGGGAGATCAGCGCGGTGAAATTCTCTTGGGTGAGCAGTACCGGTCCGTAACTGCTGGGCAGGGCGACCGCGTTACCCGCCGAGAGCCGCTCCTTGGCCGATCGGCACAGTGCGTCGAGTTCGGCGAGCCCGGCCGGGTCCGGCGGATGGGCGATCCGGCCGGAGTTGATCTGCTGTTCCCGGATCAGCGAATCGAAGTATTCGCCGCTGATATCGCCGGTGCGTTCGGTGTGCCGGACCTGCCGGGTGGAAATATCCACCACCGTCACGGAGAGGCCGGAGGCGCCGAGATCGAAAACTGCGAGCGAGGACACATCCTTGAGGGCGCCGGAGGCGGCGGCGAATTCCACGACGGCGTCGATATCCGGGACGATCTCGTAATTGCCGAGGGCGTGCTCGGCCATCGCCGTATGCAAGGCGCGGGCCTGCTGCTCGTCGCGGCAGGCCAGCACGGTGGAAGTGATGGTGCGGTTCGAGTTCAGGGCCGCCGCGACCGACAGCGCGGCGCGTTCGGCGCTGGGGGTTTCGGGTGGCACCACGAAGGTGCGTAGTTCGAAGGAATCGGGTACGCCGGAATCGGGTACTGAGCCGGGCTCGCCCGCAGGAGGGCGCGCCAGGCGGATCGCGCCGGCCCCCACCGACACTCCCAGTACTGAACTCATCGACAGCCCATCCGTACTTCCCGCTTGACGATATGCGAGCGCCGGCCTGTCGGCGATGACGGCTCGTCCCCCGAACCAGGCGGCTCGGCCGACAGTACCGCCCGGTCCCGTCGTTTTGCCGAGGCCGGAACCGTACGTCCGGCTCGCTCACCAGACTCTACGGTGTGCCCAGCCCTGCGTACACCCATCCGGCAGCCCGCCAAGCGGCCTTATCGAGACAATTGCGGCCGTCGATGATCGAACGGGTACGGACCACCGAGTCCAGATCTTGCGGCCGCAGTGCGGTGAATTCCTGCCATTCGGTGAGCACGAGGACCACATCGGCGCGTTCACACGCCTCCCGTACCGAGGTCGCGTAACTCAGGGTGGGAAAGACGCGACGTGAGTTTTCCAGGGCTTTCGGGTCGTAGACGGTGACCACGGCGCCGTGGAGCTGGATCATTCCGGCCACATTGAGCGCCGGCGAGTCCCGCACATCGTCGGATTCGGGTTTGAACGCCGCGCCGAGCACTGCGACATTGGCGCCCAGTAGTGAACCGCCGCAGGCACGGGCCGCCATATCCACGATCTTGGTGCGGCGGCGCATATTGATGTTGTCCACTTCACGGAGGAAGGCGAGGGCGTGGTCGGCGCCCAGTTCGCCGGCGCGCGCCATGAACGCCCGGATGTCCTTGGGCAGGCAACCGCCGCCGAAACCGGCGCCGGCATTGAGGAACCGGCGGCCGATCCGTTCGTCGTAGCCGAGCGCGTCCGCCAGCACGGTGACATCCGCCCCGGTGGCCTCGCAGACCTCGGATACCGCATTGATGAACGAGATCTTCGTGGCGAGGAACGCATTCGCCGACACCTTGACCAGTTCGGCGGTGGCGAGGTCGGTGAGCAGGAACGGGATCTCGGCGGCAAGCAGATCGGCGTACAGTTCTTCGACCAGTTCGCGTATCCACGGCGCCCGCTCGCGTGAACCGTCGACGCCGAGTACCAGCCGGTCCGGGCGGAGGGTGTCGCGGACCGCGTAACCTTCCCGCAGGAATTCGGGATTCCAGGCGACCTCGATATCCACCGTGCTCAACGCTCGCGCGCGTTCACCCAGCGCGGCGGCAGTCCCCACCGGCACGGTGGATTTGCCGACGACCACACAGGGACGGGTGACCAGTGGCGCCAGCGTATCCACCACGGCGTGCACGTATTTGAGGTCCGCGGCGTATTCCCCCTTCTTCTGCGGTGTGCCTACGCCGAGGAAGTGCACATCGGCGTGGTCGGCGGCCTCGGCGTAGGAGGTGGTGAACCGGAGCCGGCCGGCGTCCAGGTTGCGGCGTAGCACCGCCTCCAGGCCCGGTTCGTAGAAGGGGGTGACGCCGTCGGAGAGTTTCGCGACCTTGCCCGGGTCGATATCGACCCCGAGAACCTCGTGGCCGAGTTCGGCCATACACGCTGCGTGCGTGGCCCCCAGGTACCCGGTGCCGAAGACTGTGCATCGCATAGACAATTGGTAATCGGCGTCGGTGGCCACACCAGAAAACCGAGGCGAGATGCCGGGCAACAGCAGATGTACACCCGACGACGCAACCGGCCGACCTGCGCAAACCTGTCCGCCGCCGGTTGTGCGTATGCGTTCGCCGCGTACCGTGCGTACTTCGCCCGTACCGGCCGGTGGCCCGTAGGATCGCGGCGGTGCGCCGCCGAACGACCCTCCTCGCCGCCGGGACGGTCGCCGTCGTGGTGTTCGTGTTCGCGCTGTGGCCGGTCTACGTCCGTCCGCAACGCGAGGAGCCCGCGTCCGCCGATGCGATCCTCGTGCTCGGTGGTGCGCACGACGGCCGGGAGGCGCTGGGGTTGCGGCTGGCGCGGGAGGGTTACGCGCCGCGGGTGCTGATTTCCAATCCGTACGAGGACAGCCCGCTGATCAACCGGATCTGTCACGGTGGTTACAGCTTCGAGGTGGTGTGTTTCGATCCGTCGCCCCGGACCACCCGGGGTGAGGCCCGGTATCTGGCGGACCAGGCGAGTGTGCACGGGTGGGACCGGGTCATCGTGGTGACCTTCACGCCGCATATCTCACGGGCCAGGTATGTGCTCGGCAAATGCTGGAGCGGGGAGTTGCTGTTCGTGGACACGCGCCCGGATCTCTCGATTCCGCGGTGGGCCTACGACTACCTGTATCAATCGGCGAGCTATGTCAAGGCGGTTTTCGAGGACTGCGGACGGTAGAAGGAACATTTCCCGCCCTGTGATGGCATGTGCCTTCAGTTTGACGCGATGAGAGAGAACTCGCTAGATTCTCTCTAGCACCGGTAGTCGCCGGACCTGCTGCGACGACGCATGAAGCCTTCGGGAGCGTGTATGGATTACGACTGGTCGGAGGCCGACAAGGCCTTCCGAAACGAGGTACGGGCGTTCCTGGCCGAGAAGCTGACCCCCGAGATCAGCACCGCGGGCCGGTTGATGACAAGTGTCTACTCCGACCACGAAGCCAGCCTGGAATGGCAGCGCATCCTGCACGAGCGGGGCTGGGCGGCGCCGCAGTGGCCGGTCGAGTACGGCGGTTGCGACTGGTCGCTCACCCAGCACTACATCTTCAGCCGCGAACTCACCCTGGCCGGCGCGCCCGCGCTCTCGCCGATGGGTATCCGGATGGTCGCCCCCGCGCTGATCGCATTCGGCACCGACGAGCAGAAGAACTACTTCCTGCCCCGCATCCTCACCGGCGAGGTCTTCTTCTGCCAGGGGTATTCGGAGCCCGAAGCAGGCTCGGACCTGGCCGCGCTCAGTATGGCCGCGGTCGACGACGGCGACGATTTCCTCTGCTCCGGCAGCAAGATCTGGACCACCCACGCCACCGAGGCGAACTGGATCTTCGGCCTGGTCCGCACCTCCCGCGAGGGTAGGAAACAGCAGGGCATCACCTTCATCCTGATGGATATGACCGCCCCCGGAATCGAGATCAGGCCCCTGGTCATGAGCTCCGGTGAGCAGGTGCAGAACCAGATCTTCTTCGACAACGTACGGGTCCCCAAGAGCAATGTGCTCGGGCAGATCGACGACGGTTGGACCGTCGCCAAATACCTGCTGGTCCACGAGCGCGGCGGCGGCGCGATGGCACCCGCGCTACAGGCCATGGCCGAGAACATCGCCACCGCCGCGGCGACCCAGCCGGGCCGCGACGGCAAACCGCTGAGCGCCGACCCGCATTTCGCCGCCCAGCTCGCCGACGCCCGAATCCGCACCGAAGTGCTCGAAGTCCTGGAATTCCGGACGCTGGCGGCCATGGCCACCGGTAAAGACCTGGGCAGCTCCTCGTCGATGCTGAAGATCCTGTCCACCGAACTCAGTCAGCAGCTCACCGAGCTCGCGCTCACCGCGGCCGGACCACGCGGCCGGGTCTACCAGCCACACGCCACCGCGCCCGGCGGCCCGATCGCGGAATACACCCCGCCCCCCGACGGCTACCTCAGCGGCGAGGATTGGCAGGCCGTCGCGCCACTGCGCTACTTCAACGACCGTGCGGGTTCGATCTACGCGGGCAGTAACGAGATCCAGCGAAATATCCTCGCCAAGGCAGCATTGGGGCTCTGATGGACTTCACCTTCACCGATGAACAGCAAATGCTGCGCGAAGCCGTCGCCGGGTTTTTCGCCGCCCGCTACGACCTCGAAAAAAGCCGCAGCGCAGTCAAAACCGGGGCCGGTTGGCAACCCGAGATCTGGCGCGGCCTGGCCGAACTGGATGTACTCGGACTGACCCTGCCGGAGGAAACCGGCGGATCCGGCGGAGGCCCCGTCGAATCCATGATCATTGCCGAGGAATTGGGTCGCGCGCTGGTCGTGGAACCCTATGTGGACACCGTGGTGGTCGGCGGCGGGCTGCTGCGCCGCTCCGACGGTGAAACCGCCCGGGCAGTATTGCGGCAGATCGCCGCAGGCAGTGCGCGGATCGCCTTCGCCGCACTCGAACCGGGATCCGGCGAAGTGCGCCACGATGTATCGGCCACCGCCCGCCGCGACGGTGACGGCTGGGTCCTCGACGGCAGCAAGATCGTGGTCACCGGGGCGCCCATCGCCACCCACCTGATCATCTCCGCCCGCACCGCCGGTGAACGCCGCGATCAGGACGGGATCTCCCTGTTCCTGCTGGAATTCGACGCCGCAGCGCCACCGGCCGGAGTCGAAGTGCACCGCTACCGCACCATCGACGACCGGGTCGCCGCCGACCTCACCTTCACCGATTTCCGGCTCCCCGCCGACGCGCTCCTCGGTGCGGAAGGCCAGGCCTGGCCGATCATCGATGCAACCGTCGACGACGCCATCGCCGCGGTCGCCTCCGAAGCCGTCGGGTTGATGCGCAAGGTGCTCGGCGACACGGTCGAATACACTGAACAGCGCCGGCAGTTCGGCGTCCCGATCAGCAGTTTCCAGGCGCTGCAACACCGTATGGTCGATATGCTGATCGAACTCGAGCAGAGCATCGCCGCCGCCTACCTGGCCGCCTACGCACTGCAGGCCGAACCCGCCGAACGGGCCCGCGCCATCTCCGCGGCCAAAGTCACCATCGGCCGCGCGACCCGGCTCATCGGCCAGGAATCGGTGCAGTTGCACGGCGCGATGGGTATGACCGAGGAATTGGCCATCGGCCACTATTTCAAGCGGCTCACCGCCATCGAATACGAATTCGGTAACAGCTCCGATCATCTCGCCCGCTACATAGCGTTGACGAACTGATCGGCCCGCACCCCACTCACCTACCTCTGCCCGAGTGGGGTGCGGAAACCCGTGCCGGGCCGTGCGGTGGCTCGACAGAGGGGGATCACCGCCCGGCCCGGTACGTCAGTACTCGAGTTCGGTCCACGGAATGGTGATCGGGAACGGAAAATCGATCCGGATACCGTCTTCGTCCGCTGGGGTCCATTCGCCTGTCAGCAGGTAGTTGGCCGGCCGCAGTGGGCGTACACCGTCAGGCAGCTTCCCCGGTTCGGTTTCCAGACCGTACGCGCGAACCGTTGCGATGGTGCTGGTGGCCTGCGCAAGGGTCACTTCCCAGTACCAAGGGACGCTCGCGCTCGCGGCGCCCGGGAGGCGCACGAAACCGTTGGCGATGAACGCTGCCACCTGTTCGTCGTCGAGCATGCACCTATTCGAACCATTACCTCGGCGGCTGCGCCAGTGATTTTCCGGTCGAACCCGGTCGCGGCGCAATCCATTCATGCCGCCGATCCCTACGCTGGAATAGCGGCCGCCGCCCACGACTTGGACCCGGATATGACGAACCCACAGTTCGATCCGCGCACGCTGCTGGCCGAAGGCCGCTTGGGCATCCTGGCCACGATCAAATCGGACGGCCTACCGCAACTGTCGCCGGTTACCCCCTACTACGACCGGGACGCAAACGTCATCTACGTCTCGATGACCGAGGGCCGGGCGAAAACCGTGAACCTGCGCCGTGACCCGCGCGCGGCACTGGAGGTAACCCGCGCCGACGGCTGGGCCTGGGCCACCGCGGAGGGCACGGTTACCCTCATCGGCCCGGGTACCGACCCCCACGGCCCTGAGGTCGAGGCACTCGTCGACTACTACCGTGCCGCCGCCGGCGAGCATCCGGATTGGGACGAGTACCGGTCGGTGATGGTCTCCGACCGCCGAGTGCTCATGAAACTTTCGGTCGAGCACGTGTACGGCGCGGTCTTGCGCTGACGCCGTACCCGCGGCGCTGGTGCTGCCATAGTTCGCACGGCCCGCATGGCCCCGCGGTGTCCGCGGAAAGGGCTCCCCGGCCCTCGTCGAGAGCCCGACCGCAAACCGTAACCGGTATGCGCAGATCATTCGATCCGGCCGAAGACCGCGGAAATGCCCTATGTGAGTGGCAGGTTCCGGCACGTAGCCCTGGGACGGAGCGAGGGCCCGGCACTGCGCCGGGCCCGGGCCCTCGTCGATCGAACTTCGATCCGGCTCGGTCCGATCCTGTGGATCGGGCCGAAATCGCCGGACTCCGGTTGGTGTGTCAGCCCTTGCGGCCCGGCGCCTTCGCACCGGATTTGAAGCCGAGGGCGCCCGGCTTGGCCGCCGGTGGGGTCGCACCGGACCCGTTGCCCGCGGTGCCGTTGCCTTTCGAACCCGAGGTCTCGGCGGCGGGTTCGGACGATGCCGGTTCCTCCGCCTCGACTGCCGCTGCCGGTTCGGCGGGCGCGGGTTCGGCGTCAGGGGCCTGGGCGCCGGGCGCCTTCGGCCCCGGGCGCTTGAACCCGGACTTCATCGCCAGGCCCTTGGCCGGTTTCGAGGGCTTGCTCTCGGCCGGAGCCGCCGTGGTGGGCTGCTCCGGGGATTCGGCCGGTGCCGCGGATTCCGTCGGGCCGGTATCGGCCGCGGGGGCGGATTCCGCTGCCGGAGCGGCGGGCTTGGTTCCCGGGGCCTTCGGGCCGGGACGTTTGAACCCGGACTTCATCGCGAGGCCCTTGGCGGCGACCGTGGGTTTGGACTCGGTCGGGGCCGAGCGCGCGGTGGAATCCGCGTCGGTGGTGGATTCGGCCGGTGCCGGTTCCGTGGCGGGTGCCTTGGCCCCGGGTGCCTTGGCGGCCCCCTTCATGGCGAGACCCTTGCCGCCGGGTGCCTTGGCGGCGCCCTTCATCCCGAGCCCGTTGGCAGGCGCGGCCGGAGCCGCTTCGCCGGCATCGGCTTCCGTAGCGGGTGCCTTGGCCCCCGGTGCCTTGGCGGCGCCCTTCATGCCGAGACCCTTGCCGGGTGCCTTCGCCGGTCCCTTCATGGCCAGCCCGCCGCCCTTCGGAGCCGCCTTCTCCGCCGCCGGGGCCGTCGCTTCGGCGACCGGTTCGGGCTCGGGTTCCGGTTCGGGCTCGGGGTCGGCCTTGGGCTCCTGGATGACCGTGAGGTTGGCGGTCAGCTGTTCCGGCTGCTGCCGTTCGATGGATTCGAGCATCAGCTGCGCGACATCGACGACCTCCACGCCCTCGCCCTGGCCGGACTCCTGGCGTGCGGTGACACCGTCGGTGAGCATGACCCGGCAGAACGGGCAGCCCGTGGCGATCTTGGCGGGAGAGGTGGTCAGCGCCTCGTCCACGCGGTCGATATTGATGCGCTTGCCCAACTGCTCTTCCATCCACATCCGGGCGCCACCGGCGCCGCAGCACATGGACCGTTCGCCGTGGCGGGGCATTTCCACCAGGTTCGAACCCGACGCCGCCATGAGTTCACGGGGTGCGTTGTAGACCTTGTTGTGGCGGCCCAGATAGCAGGGGTCGTGGTAGGTCACGTTCTGCGATACCGGAGCGACCGGGACGAGCTGTTTTCCGCGCACCAGCCGATTCAGCAGCTGGGTATGGTGCACCACCTCATAGGTGCCGCCGACCTGCGGGTACTCGTTGTTGAGCGCGTTGAAGCAGTGCGCGCAGGTGACGACGATCTTCTTCTTTTTCTGCTCCACACCTTCGAACACCGAATCCAGCAATTCGATGTTCTGCATGGCCAGCTGCTGGAACAGGAATTCGTTACCCGCACGCCGCGCCGAATCGCCGGTGCAGGTCTCTTCCTGGCCCAGCACCATGAATTTCACCCCGGCGGTCGCGAGCAGTTCCGCGACGGCCTTGGTGGTCTTCTTGGCGCGATCCTCGTAGGCGCCGGCGCAGCCGACCCAGAACAGGTATTCGTAACCGTCGAAGCTGTCGGCGTCCTTACCGAACACCGGGATATCGAAATCGACCTCGTTGATCCAGTTGAGCCGGTCCTTGGCGTTCTGGCCCCACGGATTGCCCTTGTTCTCCAGGTTCTTGAACAGACCCGCGAGTTCGGACGGGAACTCCGATTCGATGAGCACCTGATAGCGGCGCATATCGATGATGTGGTCGACGTGCTCGATATCGACCGGGCACTGTTCGACGCAGGCGCCACAGGTGGTGCAGCTCCACAGCACCTCGGGATCGATGATGCCGCCGATATCCTCGGCGCCGACCAGGGGACGCTCGGCTTCGGCGCGGGCAGCCTCGGAGATCTTGGCCAGCTTTGCCTCATCGGGCTTACCGTCGGCGTCGACCAGGCCGATCTCGTCGCCCGCCGGATCCTTGCTGCCGCCGGCCAGCAGATACGGAGCCTTGGCGCGGCCGTGGTCACGCAGCGACATGATCAGCAGCTTGGGCGAGAGGGGCTTACCGGTGTTCCACGCCGGGCATTGCGACTGGCAGCGGCCGCATTCGGTGCAGGTGGTGAAGTCCAGCCAGCCCTTCCACGAGAAGTCCTCGACCCGGCCGGCGCCCAGTGTGTCGGTATCGGGATCGACGTTCTCCATGTCCAGGGCACGCCCCTTGGACATCATCGGCTTTGCGGCGCCCAGAGCGACGCCGCCGTCGTCCTCACGTTTGAAATAGATATTGGGGAACGCAGAGAACCGGTGCCAGGCGACACCCCAGGTGATGTTGCGGCCGACCAGGTACAGGAAAGCCATACCGGACATCAGTTTGATGAAGGCGAAGATCGACACCATGGTCGGGCTGGCGGGCAGCAGTTCGGCCACCCGCATGGTGAAGAAATCGGTCGCGCCGTTGGCGTGGCCGTAGGTTGCGATCTTGCCGGCCTTCACGAAAACCATGCCCAGGCCCTCGAGGAGCACGATCGCCTCGATCACATAGGCCGCGCCGAAGGCCGAACCGCTGAACCGGGAGAGCCGCTCCGGTACCCGCGGGTGGTTCAGCTGTCGGATGATGATCAGCGTCAGGATGCCGACGACCGTGCCGATACCGAGGATCTCGTCCCACAGGTGGTAGATCGCGGTGTCGCCGATGATCGGCCAGTGGAAGGCCGGGTCGAAGGTCTGCCCGTATGCCTCGAACCAGAGGATCGCGCCGCCGATGAAGCCGATCATCACCAGCCAGTGGGCCCAGCCGACCGTCCGGAACTTGTTCATCCGGGTATGCGCCAGGAACTCCACCAGCATCTGCTTGAGGCGCGGGAAGAACGGACGCCAGCGATCGGGTGCGGGCTGGCCCAGCATGATGGCGCGGACGATATCCCGGACGCCGCCGAAGAACGACGCCCAACACAGCAGGCTGAGCGCCGCTCCCAAGGTGCCCAGCGTCACTGTCAGGGCATTCATGTCGCGACCTTTCTTTCGAGGCAACACGAGGTGCGAGGAACGATGAGTAACCTCGTCCGGCTCGTATCGTAACCGCCGGTAAGTTACTCGCCGGTAACTACTGCCCTCCAGTGTACGATCGCCGTTGCGCTGTCAGCCCATCTGCCTGGGCTTTCCTATGTTCGGGGGCCCGTGATCAATGTCACCTTATTCAGTTGGCGGTCCATAACTATCAGTGCTGATGAACACCGTAAAGGGCCCGCTGTGAACGGCCGCGCTAAGGCCAGGCTTACCCGCCGGTTTCTCACGTTTGGGACACGAATCTCGCCTTTCGCCAACACATTCGATTACGCTCAGCGAGATCTGTCAGGACAACGTGACATCTCATAACGCTCGGGGAGGAATTTCGGGTCGCGGCCCCCTCGCGATCCCCTCGCGTGCGGATGTCGCGCTGGATACCCCGATTGGAAATGGATGAAACTCGCGAGACCCACTGCCCTCGCGGCAATGGTCATTGGTTCGCTCACCCTGAGCTTCGGCACGTCGCACGCCGAGCCTGCTGCTCCGGCGCCGAAAGAACCGGTCAACTACGTTGTGCAACTCGTCGAGAAGACCGTTGTCGCAACTATCGCAGGCGGAACCTTCTCGATCGTCGAGAAGGAGCTCGAGCCTGAGCCTGCTCCGGCCGACCCGGGCGTATCGGAAGGGGAGCCGATCGCGGAAGGCACCAAGACCCAGGTGCTGGAGATCAAAGACAAGACCGGCGACCTGGTCGCGTCGATGCCGTTGGAGTTCACTGCCAATGGAGTCGATGTCCCGGTGAAATCCGAGGTCAAGAAAGACGGCTCTGTCGTCGAAATCGTCCCGGAGAAGCCGGAAAACCTCGAGCCCGGTGACACGGTGCTGCATCCTGTGGCCCAGCCCATTGCCTCACCGTCCGAAAATCAGATGGCGATCAACGAGTTCTCGAGCTACTTCGGGCTCGCGACTGCCATCGGTGGCTTCGTGGGCACCGCCATCGGGTTCGTGGTCGGCTGTGTCGTCATTCCCGCGATCGGGTGCATCCCGGGCGCGGGCATCGGCGGCATCATCGGCACGATCGCGGTCGGTGGACCGACCCTCATCGGCGCGGGTGTTGAGCTGATCAACACGTTGCAGGCCCCCGCGGGCACCACCAAGTGGGCCAACGAAGGCAAGCCGGTCGGGGAGAAGTAGCAGCTTCCCGAGCCAGCGAAGGGCCGACAGCAAGCGTGCTGTCGGCCCTTTCTTTGTGTGCCGAGACTCTCGAATACGGGCCTGTATTTTCACGGAAGCAGCACGACGAGTTGCGTTTGGTGGTCCAGCGACATATCGCAGGAGCAACCTCGGCGTGCTGGATTCGAACCACATGACAAGGCCGGCAGCGATCTCGCTGCCGGCCGTTCGCGTCTCCGGTGAACACGGCTACAGGTCCCAGGCCGCCGAGGCCCCGAATAGGCCGACGGGCCGCCGTGGCGTTCATGGCCGGATGTGGACGAGACGGGCTCACGGCTGCGCTGCCCGACGTATCGCTGCGCAGCGTGTCGGACCGTTCACTCAGCGCTGGCGTCCGGTAGACCCGCTTCATGGCAGTGTGTGGTCGGCCCGCATGGTTCACGCGGGCCGGGTTCCACGGGGTGCTTCCAGGTGCTGTGCCCCGCCGGCCCTGCCTGCCGCGCTGTCGCAAGCCGCCCACCTACAGGTGAAGGGCCGGCAGCTTACGCTGCCGGCCCTTCATCAGCTCTATGCCCGGGGGAGTCACACCCGCTGCCCTCACCTTCCATCGGGATGGGGAAGGGTGGGCGTTCCGTCTAGCTCGTGCGGATACGCAGGCCCGGATTGTCGGAGAGCACCACGCTCACCGGCTGCGCGAACAACTGCGGGGCGTTACCGGTGAGCACGCCCAGGATGTTGGGGATTTCGCAGATCGGGTAGTCGGCGACCGAGGAGGCGCTGGAAATCCCCAGGGCCAGCCGGCCGGTGACGATCGCGCCGCCACTGTCGCCGGGGAGGGCGCAGATATTGGCGGAGAAGCTCTGGGTGAGCTGGCGATCGCCGACCTGCACCGTCTGATCGACGGCGTTCACGACACCGCAGCTGAAGCCGGTACGCGAACCGGACTTGCAGACCGGGGCGCCGACCACCGGGGTGGCCACGCCCTCGATCGGCACCGGCCCGGCGCCCGGCACCTTGACCTGGTTGTTCTCGAAGCGGCCGACGGCGCCGTCCTCGATATCGAGGATCGAGTAGTCCTGATTGCCGAGGACCGACTTCTGGAAGGTGGCGATCTTCGGGCCGACGCGGTTACCGCCGAGGGATTCGTGTACGGAGGCGGCGCCGACGTTGTCGAGATCCGGGTTGCAGTGGCCGGCGGTGATGTTCACGGTGTCACCGCCCGGGCCGATCCCGTTGAACCCGAAGGAACAGCGCAGCGAACCGTCTCCGGCCACCGAGGCATATCCGTCGCCGCCGCCGAGCGGTGCCGCGGCACCGGCTTCGGCGATATCGGCGGCCGGCAGCGTTTCCGCCGCGACCGGCGGGGCCATCACGATGACGCGGGCCGGGTCGATGAAGTTCGGCATCGGCAGGCCGGCCTGGTCGACGCGGACGGCGATGCTGTTGTTGACGGTATCGATGACCACACCGCGGACCAGTGCGGAGACCGCGGCGGGCTGGCCGTCGAGCCAGCGCTCGAACGCGCTCTTCTCACCACGCAGGGTTTGTTCGCTCTTGGCGACATTGCGGACGACGAAACCGGTCGACTCCGCGGCGCTACGCGCTTCCGCGTCGCCGGGGCCGGGTGCGAGGGCGACCACGCCCTTGCCGTGTTGGTCGAGCCAGGCGCCCGCGAACACCTGCGGGAACTGGCGCTGCGCGGTGGTGGCGAATGCGGCCACCTGCTGGGCCGTATCGGCGCGCTGCAGATACTCCTCGGGGGAGATGTGCAGATCGCGGCTGAGGGCCGCGACGAGATCGGCGGGCAGGCCGGGACCGGGGTCTGGGGCGGCGGAAGACACCGCGGTGGGGCCGAACAGCAGTACTGCCGCCGAGGCGGCCGCCGCGGCCCGGAAGGTGCGGGTTCTGAACGGCGTCGTTCGCCGTTTACCTATGCGTGGCATGAGCATGCAGAGACTATATCGGGATCACCCGGCATTCTGCCTGGTTCGTACGCTGATACCGCTACCGAGGCCGCCGCCGGAGGTGGCTTCGATATCGGCGAGTACCGCGCGGATCGGAATGCCCAGCGTGGCGGTGCCGCCGTACTGGGCGAGGGCGATATTCGCTTCACCGCAGTCGGGAGCGTCGGCGGCGTTCGAACCGCTGGTGATCCCGAGTGCCAGGGTGCCGGTGATGATGGCCCCGCCGCTGTCGCCGCCCAGGGTGCAGGCGGTGCTGGCGAAGCCGCGGATGGTTTTGGCCTCGCCCTCGGTGGTGAACAGCTGGGTTTCGACTCGGTCGGCGACGACGAAGCCGCAGGTGAAGGTGGACGACTGTCCGGATTTGCATACCGGCGCGCCGACCACCGGGTCGGCGGTGCCGGTGATGTTCACGGTGGTGCCGTTGGCGCCGCGTACCGAGGGCTGGTCCATTCCGGCGCCCACGGCGCGTTCGTTCAGCTGGATCACCGAATAGTCGAGGGTGGCGGCACCACCCAATTCGGATTTCACGAAGGTGCCCAGCTGCGGGCTGGCCGGAATATTGTGGACGTTCGGGCTGTACACGGCCGCGCGCTCGTCGCCCTTGTCCAGGTTCGGATTGCAGTGTCCGGCACTGATATTCAGTGCGTTTCCGGCGGAATCGACGCTGTTGAAGCCGAACGAGCAGACATCGACACTACGCAGTTCGGCGTCGTCGAGGGGGCCGGGCGCGCTGATATAGGTATCGCCGCCCATCGGCCGGCGTTCGACCGGGCCGCCGCTGCCGGGACCGAGGACCACTTTGACGTTGGCGATGAGCGTCGGCAGATTGAGCATATGCGCCAGCGGCGTGTTGGCGACATTCACGACCAGCTGGCTGTTGAGGAAGTCGATGGCGATCGAATTGATCACCTGCGAAATATCGTGCGGCTGGTCGGCAACCCATTGATTCAGTTGTGTCAGCGAGGTTTCCAGCGCGGCCGCCGACACCGGGGCAAGGCGGGTGTGGTAGCCGTCGGCGCTGGCCACCTTGGCGGCGTCCGGTGAGGTCACGGCGACGATCGGTTTACCCTCCGGGGTCATCCACGCGCCGGCGAATACATCGGGGCGTTCGGCGCGGAATTCGGCCGCGTAGTCCTGGAGTTGCTGGGCGCGGGCCGACCGGTCCAGGTATTCGGTCGGGGTCATCTGCAGATCACGGGACAGTGCTTGGACGAATTCGGGCGGCAAGTCCTCGGCTCTCAGCTGTTCCGGGGCGGGTTCCGCGGTCGCCGGAACCGCGCCGAACAGGGGAGTCAGGAGAACGGCAGAGCTGATGATGGCAGCTTTGACCGCGGCGCGACGCGCCACCGACTTGCGCATGGAGTCCCTTCGTCGGCACTGTGTGCCAGATTATCCATGGCCACGGGATTGAAACCGTTGGCGCACAGGTGTGGTCGAGCTGACCGAGGCTTCCGGGGGTGGCCGGGAAAACACCGGTCAGGCGAACACTCTAAGGCACAAACCGCTATCTGGCTTCTTGTTGGCGGCCTTCCTGGGAACCGGTGTCGGGAAGGTCCGGATCCTCGCTGCGGAAAGGCATGGGGAACGGGAAGAATTCGTAACCCGGCCGCGCCCGGGTTGTCGTGGTTTCGGTAGTGCTGGTCGTGGGATCGGTGAGCGTCGGGCCACTCGGTTCGGTGGTGCCGGGAACCGAAGTCGTCGGCGGTGGCGCAGATTGCGTCGTGGTGGTCACCGGTGGCGTCGTGATGACGGGCTCGGTGGTTTCGACCGGTTCCGGTTCGTAGGTCGGCTCGGGAACATAGGTCGGCTCGGCGGGCGGCGGAGCCACCGGCGGTGGCGGCGCGGGCGGCGGGGGCGCGGGGGTTTCGGTCACGGTGCTCGGCGCCGGCCCGGGGCCGGGCTCGGCCGCCCCCGGCCGCAGGAACGCGGTAACTCCGAGCGCGCCGATCACCAGGCCCGCGAACGCGGCGACGGCTATCAGGACGGCCGTACGCCGGGACCCCTTCGTTTCGGCCGATGCCGGGGTGCGGGCGGCGCCTTTCGGCGGTGTTGTGGCGGACCCGGAAGCCTGCGTGCCCGGTTGCGGGGTGCCCGGATCGGCCGCCGGTAGGGCGCCCGCGGCCGCCGAGGTGACTCCCAATCCGGCGGCGAGCACACCCAGACTGGGCCCGCCGTAGGTGGCCTCCGGGTCCGCCTCGGGATCGGCCTCCGTGAACGGGGCGGCGGCCACCGCTGGAAAGGCCGGGTCGGGGTCCACCGCGGAATACGCTTTCGCCGGTGTGTCGCCGGACCCCAGTTTCGGCATGACGACCGTGTCGAGGAAGGAGTTCTCGGCGGTGCCGGGGTCGGGCGGGGTGGCGCCGGCGGGAGTCTCGAGCACCACGGCCAAGGCGGCGCGACCGGCGCTCTCGGCGAAGTACCGGCCGATCTCTTCGGCGCTGTGGCCGCCGGAGCGCGGGGGCAGTTCGTCCTCGCCGATGAGGGCGACGGATCCGAGGCCCAGGTAGTCGAGTGCGCCGCGTAGCGCGAAGACCTGCGCGGCGGGCCAGCCGCCGGGATGGGTCGCATAGAACTCGGCGGGGCCGTTGAGGTAGTCGGCGGTGAGGTTGATCAGGCAGAACATCGCGGTGGCGAGCAGATCCTCGCCGCGGTAGGCCTCGCCGTCGTCCACGGCCACGCCGGCCGGATCGCCTACGGCGGAGACGAAGCCGGTGATGGTCTGGGTGTAGCCGGGTGGGGGTGTGGTGCCACCGAGTTCGGCGTCGCCTTCGTCGGACATGTGCAGGATCGGTTCGCGGATGATGAAGTGCGGATCCCCGTCATCGCTGACGACCGCCGCGGTGCACGCATGCTCGGCGATGTGCAGGCCCACCCCAGTGGCCATCCTCGGATCCTCGCTTCGATTTCCTCATCCAGCAACGACGCTACGGGTTCGTGTCCGTCTCGACCGGCGCGGCGCGCGGCGACCGTGCGCGGAGCATTGACAATAGCTGCGGTCGGGGTCCGGCGGGGAGTCGGGCGCGGGGTACCGGACCGCCGGTAGGTCCCCGGCGTGGCGTGGGTCCGGCGCGGCACAGCTGGGTCACGATGTCGGACCGGCCGGGTTTTCCGACGTGGTGACGGGAAGAATGGCGGCGAGGCGCAGGGTGGGAATAGATCGCCGATGTCCGAGGTTGAGCTGATCGACAATGTTGAGTGTGTCCGACTCAAGTCTGGCTTGACGGTCCGCGCTGAGACGGGCAGGATTGAGCCGACCACGCTCAGTATTGCTGGGACCGTGCTCTATGCCGTGCCTGGGGCTGGTCCGAGCGTCGCAGGCCCTGCTGGGTCTCGGCGTATTGGGGCGGACAGCCCGTACAGACACAAGCAGTCGAAAACGAGGAGGAACAACAAATGGCTCGTGCGGTCGGAATCGACCTCGGGACCACGAACTCGGTCGTCGCCGTTCTCGAAGGTGGTGAGCCGGTCGTCGTCGCCAACTCCGAGGGTTCGCGCACTACGCCCTCGGTTGTCGCGTTCGCGAAGAACGGAGAGGTTCTGGTGGGCCAGCCCGCCAAGAACCAGGCAGTCACCAACGTCGACCGTACGATCCGCTCGGTCAAACGCCATATCGGCACCGACTGGACCGTCGAGATCGACGACAAGAAGTACACCTCGCAGGAGATCAGCGCGCGCACGCTGATGAAGTTGAAGCGCGACGCCGAGTCCTACCTGGGTGAAGAGATCACCGATGCGGTGATCACCGTCCCCGCCTACTTCGAGGACGCCCAGCGCCAGGCCACCAAGGAAGCCGGCCAGATCGCCGGCCTCAACGTGCTGCGCATCGTCAACGAGCCCACCGCCGCGGCCCTGGCCTACGGCCTGGACAAGGGCGACAAAGAGCAGACCATCCTGGTCTTCGACCTCGGTGGCGGCACCTTCGACGTGTCGCTGCTGGAAATCGGCGAGGGCGTCGTCGAGGTCCGTGCGACCTCCGGTGACAACCACCTCGGTGGTGACGACTGGGACGAGCGGGTCGTGAAATGGCTGGTCGACAAGTTCAAGTCCAGCTCCGGTATCGACCTGACCAAGGACAAGATGGCCATGCAGCGGCTGCGTGAGGCCGCCGAGAAGGCCAAGATCGAGCTGAGCTCCTCGCAGAGCACCTCGATCAACCTGCCCTACATCACCGTCGACGCGGAGAAGAACCCGCTGTTCCTCGACGAGCAGCTCACCCGCGCCGAATTCCAGAAGATCACCTCGGATCTGCTGGACCGCACCCGGGCGCCATTCCAGTCCGTGGTCAAGGACGCCGGGATCAAGGTCGCCGATATCGACCACGTCGTGCTCGTCGGTGGCTCCACCCGGATGCCCGCCGTAACCGATCTGGTCCGCGAGCTCACCGGTGGCAAGGAACCCAACAAGGGCGTGAACCCGGACGAGGTCGTCGCCGTCGGCGCCGCCCTGCAGGCCGGTGTGCTCAAGGGTGAGGTCAAGGACGTCCTGCTGCTCGATGTGACCCCGCTGTCGCTGGGTATCGAGACCAAGGGCGGTGTGATGACCAACCTCATCGAACGCAACACCACCATCCCGACCAAACGTTCGGAAACCTTCACCACGGCCAACGACAACCAGCCGTCGGTGCAGATCCAGGTGTTCCAGGGCGAGCGCGAAATCGCCGCGCACAACAAACTGCTCGGCTCCTTCGAGCTCACCGGTATCCCGCCGGCCCCGCGTGGTGTGCCGCAGATCGAGGTCACCTTCGATATCGACGCCAACGGCATCGTGCACGTGACCGCGAAGGACAAGGGCACCGGTAAAGAGAACACGATCAAGATCCAGGACGGCTCCGGCCTGTCCAAGGAAGAGATCGACCGGATGGTCAAGGACGCCGAGGCGCACGCCGCCGAGGACAAGGAGCGGCGCGAGGAAGCGGAGACCCGCAACCAGGCCGAATCGCTGGTCCACCAGACCGAGAAGTTCATCGCCGATAACGAGGACAAGGTCCCGGCCGACGTGAAGTCCAAGGTCGAAGCCGCGATCGGCGAGGCCAAGGAAGCCCTGAAGGGCACCGACACCGCCGCGGTGAAGGCCGCGGTGGAGAAGCTGGCCACCGAATCGCAGGCGCTGGGTCAGGCGATCTACGAGGCCTCGGCAGCCGAGGGCGCGGCGTCCGGTGACGGTGCGGCAAGCGGTACCGCCGGTGACGACCAAGTGGTCGACGCCGAGGTCGTGGACGAACCGGTCGACACGGAGAAGAAGTGACGAACGCGGGTAAGAATTCCGAGGAACCGATCAGCTTCGTCGACAAGCGCAAGATCGATCCGGAAACCGGTGAGGTCCGGGATCCGGCCGGGGCTGCCGATGCGGCTGCCCCGGCCGGGGACGAGGCCGTCGCGGACGCCGAGGAGCGGGTCGCCCCGCAGGCGCCGCAGTCGGGTCTGGACGGTGACGGTGCCGAGGCGGCGGCAGAGGCCGCGACGGCAGCCGATCCGGCGGCCGAACTCGCCGAGCGCACCGCCGATCTGCAGCGGCTCACGGCGGAGTACACCAACTACCGCCGCCGGGTCGAACGCGATCGCAAAACCGCGATGGATACCGCGAAGGCCGCCGTGGTCACCGAGCTGCTGGGTGTGCTCGACGACCTGGACCGCGCCAAAGCGCACGGCGACCTGGAATCCGGACCGTTGCGTTCGGTGGCCGACAAGCTGATCGAGGCACTGCGTAAACAGGGGCTCGAGGAATTCGGGACCGAGGGCGATGCCTTCGACCCGAATCTGCATGAGGCCGTACAGCACGAAGGCGCCGGGCACGATCCGGTGCTCGGCGTGGTCATGCGTAAGGGTTACCGCTTCGGCGAACGGGTGCTGCGGCACGCGATGGTCGGAGTGACCGACGGCGTGGGTGATACCACGGCCGACACCACCGCCGATGCCGCTCCCGCGGCCGAAGCCGCAGCAGCGGAGGCATCGGATGCGGATGCCGGTTCGTCGAATTAGTGATCCCGCGGCGCGGGGTCGCGCAGCGATGGGGAAAGGAGGAGATGCCCGGTGAGCCAGCGGGAGTGGATCGAAAAGGACTTCTACAAGGAACTGGGCGTCTCCTCCGACGCCTCCACCGAAGAGATCAAGAAGGCGTACCGCAAACTCGCCCGTGATCTGCACCCGGATGCCAATCCGGGAGACGCCAAGGCCGAGGAGCGGTTCAAGGCCGTCAGCGAGGCCCATACCGTGCTGTCGGATCCGGCCAAACGCGCCGAATACGACGAAACCCGCCGCCTGTTCACGGGCGGCGGGTACGGCCGGGGTGGTGGTTTCACCCCGGGCGGCGGTGGCGGGTTCACCCAGGGGTTCGATCTGGGCGATATCTTCGGGCAGCAGGCCGGCGGCGCCGACGGCGGCTTGGGCGATCTGTTCGGCGGGCTGTTCAACCGCAGTGGTACCCGCACCAGCCGGCCGCGCCGGGGCGCGGATGTGGAGGCCGAGACGACCCTCGGGTTCCGCGAAGCCGCACGCGGTGTGACAGTCCCGCTGCACCTGACCAGTCCGTCGCCGTGCACCACCTGCTACGGCAGCGGCGCGAAACCGGGCACGAGCCCGCGGGTGTGCCCGATCTGCAACGGCAGCGGTGTGGTAAGCCGGAACCAGGGTGCGTTCGGTTTCAGCGAACCGTGCGACGAATGCCGGGGCACCGGGTCGATCATCGACGATCCGTGCGTGGACTGCCACGGCAACGGCATCCAGAACCGCACCCGCACCATCAATGTGCGCATCCCGCCGGGTATCGCCGACGGGCAGCGGATCCGGCTGGCCGGACAGGGTGAGGCCGGACTACGCGGCGCACCTTCGGGCGATCTGTATGTCACGGTGCGGGTGAGCCAGGACAAGGTGTTCGGCCGGGTCGGCGACGACCTCACCCTGGCACTGCCGGTCAGCTACAGTGAATTGGTGCTCGGCACGACCGTATCGGTGCCCACTCTCGAGGGCCGGGTCGGCGTGAAGGTGCCGCCGGGGACGGCGGACGGGCGCACCCTGCGGGTGCGTGGCCGCGGAGTTCCCAAACGTGGTGGCGGAGCCGGTGATCTACTGGTCACCGTGAAGGTCGCCGTGCCGCCGAAGCTGGACGACGACGCCGTGGCCGCCATGCGTGCGCTGCAGGAGGCGGAGAAGGCCAGCGGCTTCGATCCGAGAGCTGGATGGGCAGGTGCGTGATGTCCAACGATCCGAAACGGGCGTCCGAAAGTGGTTCGGCGCGCCCGGCGGCCGGAGCGATGGGCCCGGAGGCGGCAGCGCAGCGTAACCACGGAGGGCCTCGGGAGGGCCGCCAATCGAGCACGGAATACTTCGTGATCTCGGTGGCCGCTCAGCTGGCCGGTATGCATGCGCAAACACTGCGCACCTACGACCGGCTGGGCTTGGTGACACCGCAGCGCACTTCGGGTGGTGGTCGGCGCTATTCGGAACGGGATGTGGAGCTGCTGCGCGAAGTGCAGCGGCTGTCCCAGGACGAGGGCGTCAATCTGGCCGGGATCAAACGGATCATCGAACTCACCAACCAGGTATCCGAACTGCAGGAGCGGGTGGTCGAACTGGCCGCGGCGCTGGAACGGGAGCGGGCCCGGCCGGATTACCGGCCGGAACTGATCCCGCCGCAGCGCAATACCGCATTGGTCGTCTGGCAGCCGCGCAACCGGCGGCGGTAATTTTGGCGGCGCCCGCGGCCTGCGGGGTTCGACCCCCTCTCCGTCCCTGCTGTCCGCACTCGATGCTCGCGGCTGCGCCGCATCGCATCGAGCACCGACAGCAGGGACGGGCCGAAACTTTTCGCGCCTCGTAAGACTCGGCTCCGCCGCTGGTTACGTCGGAACCTGTGGTGGAGCTGTCGGGTGTGCTCCGCTCGACTTCGCCGCTGGGCACGTCAGGGGCAGAGTGGGCCGATCACTTCTTGCTCGCGGCTGTGCGGGAGCTTTGCGGTGTCAGGCGCCTTCGAATTGGATGCGCTCCGGCGGGGTTCCGGCGTCGAGCAACTTCTCCACCGTGGACCGGGTCATTGCCGGCGATCCGCACACCAGGACCTGGTGCCGGTTGAAACTGCCGTAGGAGCCGACCACTTCGGCGAGGGTGCCCTGGATCAGGTCGTCCTCCTCGAAGCCGATATCCACCCGGTGCCGGTCGTGCCATTCGTCCGGCCAGGACGGGTCCTCGAGACGTTCGACGACCGGCACGACGGTGAGCCACGGCAGGTCCGCCGCGAGGAGGACCAGCATATCGGCGGCGTACAGGTCGCGCGGGGAGAAACCACCGAAGAAGAGGTAGGTGGTCGGGGGATATTCGTGCCTGGCGAGCTCGAGAAGCTGGGACCGCAGCGGTGCCAGTCCGGTGCCGCCGGCGATCATCACGACCTCGTCGCCGTCGGGGTCCACACTGAACATGCCCGCGGGTGCGGCCAGCCTCCAGCGATCACCGGGCCGGGTGTCGGCGACGATCCCGCTACTGCACCAGCCGCCCGCCACGGTGCGGATATGGAATTCGAGTTTGCCGTCCAGCGAGGGTGGTAGCGCCGGGGAGAAACGGCGGCGCATCCCCGGGAACTGTGGAACCTCCACCTCCACCGATTGTCCCGCGGTGAACGGGACGTATTCGCCGATCAACCGGATCACCGCGAGATCGTGGCGCAGCCGGTGATGTTCGACCACATCCGCGAACCACTGGGTCGGCTGGTCGGGGCGGTGCGGGTCGACGCGGGGGCCATTGGTCACGGGCAGTCCTTCGGAGCGGATTCGTGCGGTCGGCGCAGGTGGGGGCGATGCATCTGGTCGGGCGTACGTGGTTCGCGGCCGGGGCGGAGTACCGCACCATTCTCCTGCCGGCCGGCAGGCGCGGCAAGGGCTGCCGGCCGGGGAGCGGCTCAGACCGGATCGGTGCTGATGATCTCCTCCGGAGTGCCGACCGCGAGGAGCGCGCGCCGGGTATCCGCGATCATCTTCGCCGAACCGGCGATCTGGATCTGCCGATCCTCCCACGCACCGAAACTGGCCACTACGGCGCCGAGGTTTCCGACCAGACGGCGATGCATCCCGTAGGGGGCGTCCTCGGTGGGGTGCGGGTACCACCACGGGTTGGTCTTGTGCTCGCAGACCGGGACGATGGTGAGCCACGGGTTGCTCTGCGAGAGCTGCCACATGTTCTCCACGTCGTACAGCTCGCACGGGTAGGCCCCGCCGATGAAGAAGTGCACCCGCGGATTGATTCCGCGGCGGCCCATTTCGATCAGCTGGGCGCGCAGCGGTGCGATACCGGTACCGGAGCCGATCATCAGCACATCGCGGCCGCTGTCCTGGTCCACCTGGAGCCCGCCGAGCGGCCCGCCGATGAGCCAGCGGTCGCCGACCTTGGTCTCGTTGACGACGGAGGGGCTCACCCAGCCGCCCCGGACCTTGCGCACATGGAACTCGATCTCGCCGTACGGGTTCGAGGGGATGGCGGGGGAAAGATAGCGCCACATCCGGGGCCGCTGCGGGACCGAGACGGGGACGTACTGACCGGCCAGATACGGGATCGGGTCATCGGACTGCAAACGCACGATGGCCAGGTCGTCGAGGACGTGGCGGTGCCCGACAACGGTGGCCTCCCAATAGGGCGGGGAATCGTCGGAATTGGCGCCTATCGCCATGGCGGCGGAGATGAGCAGGCAGACATCGCGCCATCCTTCGGCGAGTTCTCTGGTCCAGTTCGGGCCGTTGTAGGTTCCGAAGGCGGCATACAGCGCGGGACCGGCCTGATCGTAGTGCGCGGCCTCGACCCCGTATTTGCGGTGATCGCGTGCCAGTTGTTCCAGGAACTTCTGTGCACGGTCCCAGTCCTCCAGATGATCCAGCGTGTACTGGATCGCGGTGGTCAGCCGTTTCGCCTGCATATCCATGGTCGGCGGGAACAACTCCCGCAGCCGCGGATTCTCGGCGAAAAGGTGACCGTAAAAAGCGCTGATCAACCGCTCGGGTCCATGCGGTGCGTCGAGCACCGACTGGAAATTGGCGCGGACCAGCGCTGCCGAACGCGCATCCACGGCGTGGAGCTTCCTTTCCCTGATATATCTGCCCGATAAGAACGTTGCCGTTACCGGCGGTCCTCCATCCGAACAGTATCCCCGAAAATTGTGATGATGGTGGATGTGAAATACGAGTAGCTGGTTTGGCCGATCTTGTCCGCGGGTACTGCCGCGGCGGCCTGAGCCGGGAGCCGGCATCTTTCCGGCAACCTGCGGCCGGGGTCGGCGCCGGAAAAATATCAGACTTGAGCGGAACAGACTCAACCTTTCGGACGTTGAACCGAGCAGAACGGCACGAGTCCCCGGAGTCGGGCGCGGTTGCCGGAGAAGATTTCGACTAGCAGGAAGGTGCTTCGTGGACTCGTTCAACCCCACCACCAAGACCCAGGCCGCCCTGACCGCCGCCCTCCAGGCAGCGTCGGCGGCCGGTAACCCGGAGATCCGTCCGGCCCATCTGCTGGTGGCACTGCTGGACCAGACCGACGGGATCGCCGGGCCACTGCTGAAAGCGGTCGGCACCGATCCCGCCACCGTGCGCCGCGAGGCCCAGGACATCGTCGACCGGCTGCCCCGCGCCAGCGGCGCCACCACCACCCCGCAGCTCGGCCGGGAAGCGCTGGCCGCGATCACCGCGGCACAGCATCTGGCCACCGAACTCGGCGACGAATACGTCTCCACCGAGCATGTGATGGTCGGACTCGCCACCGGCGATACCGATATCACGATGCTGCTCGAGAAGTACGGCGCCACCGCAGCCGCGCTGCGCGAGGCCTTCACCACCGTCCGGGGGAACGCCCGGGTCAGCAGCCCGGATCCGGAGGGCAGCTACCAGGCGCTGGAGAAGTACTCCACCGACCTCACCGATGCCGCGCGCTCCGGCAAGCTCGATCCGGTGATCGGCCGCGATACCGAGATCCGCCGCGTGGTGCAGGTGCTGTCGCGGCGTACCAAGAACAACCCCGTACTCATCGGCGAGCCCGGCGTCGGCAAGACCGCCATCGTGGAGGGGCTGGCCCAGCGCATCATCGCGGGTGACGTGCCCGAATCGCTGCGCGGCAAAACCGTGATCTCGCTCGACCTCGGCGCGATGGTCGCGGGCGCGAAGTACCGCGGCGAATTCGAGGAACGGCTCAAGGCCGTACTGGAGGAGATCAAGTCCAGCGCGGGCCAGATCATCACCTTCATCGACGAACTGCACACCATCGTCGGCGCCGGTGCGACCGGTGAATCCGCCATGGACGCCGGAAATATGATCAAACCGATGCTGGCGCGCGGTGAACTGCGCCTCGTCGGCGCGACCACGCTCGAGGAGTACCGCAAGCACATCGAGAAGGACGCGGCCCTGGAACGCCGCTTCCAGCAGGTGCTCGTCGGCGAACCCTCGGTCGAGGACACCGTGGGTATCCTGCGCGGGATCAAGGAACGCTACGAAGTGCACCACGGCGTGCGAATCACCGATTCCGCGCTCGTGGCGGCCGCCACTCTCTCCGACCGCTACATCACTTCCCGGTTCCTGCCGGACAAGGCGATCGACCTCGTCGACGAATCCGCGTCCCGGCTGCGAATGGAGATCGACTCGCGCCCGGTGGAGATCGACGAAGTCGAACGCGCCGTACGCCGCCTCGAAATCGAAGAGGTCGCACTGGCCAAGGAAACCGACGAGGCCTCCAAGCAGCGGCTGGAGAAGCTGCGCGGCGAACTCGCCGACGGCCGCGAGAAGCTCAACCAGCTCACCACCCGCTGGCAGAACGAGAAAACCGCGATCGACCAGGTGCGGACACTGAAGGAGCAGCTCGAGGGCCTGCGCGGGGAATCGGACCGTGCCGAACGCGACGGCGATCTGGGCAAGGCGGCCGAACTGCGGTACGGCCGGATCCCCGCGCTGGAAAAGGATCTCGCCGAAGCGGAGCGGGCCTCCGGTGCGGCGGCCGACGGTGAGGTGATGCTCAAGGAGGAGGTCGGGCCCGACGATATCGCCGAGGTGATCTCCGCCTGGACGGGTATCCCGGTCGGCCGGCTGCTCGAAGGCGAAACCGAGAAACTGCTCCGGATGGAGGCCGAACTCGGGCGGCGTGTGGTCGGCCAGACCGAGGCCGTGCAGGCGGTTTCCGATGCGGTACGGCGGGCCCGCGCGGGAGTCGCGGACCCGAACCGGCCCACCGGGTCGTTCATGTTCGTCGGACCTACCGGCGTCGGTAAAACCGAACTGGCCAAGGCGCTCGCCGACTTCCTGTTCGACGACGAACGCGCCATGGTCCGCATCGATATGAGCGAGTACAGCGAGAAGCACGCGGTGGCCCGGCTGGTCGGCGCGCCGCCCGGATATGTCGGCTACGACCAGGGCGGTCAGCTGACCGAGGCGGTGCGGCGGCGGCCCTACACGGTGGTGCTGTTCGACGAGATCGAGAAGGCGCACCCGGACGTTTTCGATATCCTGCTCGCGGTGCTCGACGAGGGCCGGCTCACCGACGGCCAGGGCCGGACCGTGGATTTCCGCAACACCATCCTCATCCTCACCTCGAACCTCGGCGCCGGCGGTGACAAGGATTTCGTGATGAACGCGGTACGTTCGGCGTTCAAACCGGAATTCCTCAACCGTCTCGACGATGTGGTGATGTTCAGCTCACTGGACGAGGACCAGCTCGCCCATGTCGTCGATATCCAGCTCGAACAGTTGCAGCGGCGGCTCGCCCAGCGGCGGCTCACCCTGGAGGTCAGCGATTCGGCGCGGTTCTGGCTCGCCGTTCGCGGCTACGACCCGGTGTACGGCGCCCGGCCGCTGCGCCGGCTGATCCAGCAGGCGATCGGTGACACCCTCGCCAAGGAACTGCTGGCCGGGGAGGTCGCCGACGGTGACACCGTCGAGGTCGGTGTGAGCCCGGACGGGGACGGTCTGATGGTGGGGCGCCGGCTGCGCGAACCGACCGCAGCGAGTGCGGGCGGCGCGGCGACACCTTGAGAGAACGCGCCGGGGCACACCACCCTGCCGGTCGGGACACACCGGCCCCGGCTCGAGTGCACAACGGCCGGTGGCGTCGGCCGCGCATATTCACCGTACCGACCTCTCCGACGCGGGCAGCGAGGTTGCGCCGCCTGCGGACGCGGTGATGCGGCGCAACCAGGGCAGGTTCGCCGGCCACGTGGGCGCGGCACCGCCGGCCGGGCAGTGTCCGCACCGGCGTCGCGGCCGGGGACTGTCCGTACCGGAACTGCCGGCCGGGGAGGTCGCCGGCGGTGACGCCGCCGAGGCCGGGGTGAGTCCGGACGGGGACGGTCTGATGGTGGGGCGCCGGGCGTACGAACCGGGGGCGGCGTCCGCGGGCGTCACCCCGGCGCGGTAGGTGCTCAGACCGGCACAGCACCGGACCGGTCGAGAAGTCGGCCTGATCCACGCCGAAGCCGTCCTGTGCGGGCGCAGCCTCGTCCGGGACGGCTTCGGCGTATGTTGCCTCCGGCCGGTCGGGTGACAGCGGATCAGCACGGTTCTACGCGCCGGCCGGCGGTCCGGTGCTGCACCAGGGCGCGGTGATCTGCGCAATGCGGCTTCGCGGCACACCGGCCTGAGCGCGGGTGCGCCGAGAGGCACGGCGGCTCGTGGTGCGGGTCGAGGTGTCGGCATGTTTATGCGCAGGGCCCGAACCGACGCGGAGATACCGCTTAGTCTGGATGCCATGACCAACCCGAACGATCCCTGGGCAAGGCGGCCGGACGACGATCCGACCCAGCGCCTGGGTCAGCCGGGAGAATCGGCGACCGAGAAAATGCCCACGGCCGACGGCCCGGGCTTCGTGGAGCCGACCACGGCCTACCCGGGTACCGATCCCTACGGCGGTTGGGGTCAGGGCCCCAACCCGACCCGGGAGATGCCGACCTACGACAGTTACGCGTACGGCAGCAACCCGCAATGGAGTGCCGGTGGGCCCGGCCTCCAGGATCCCTATGGGCAGTCCGGCGGGCATCCACCCGGGCAGGAACCGCCGCGGCCGCCGTCGAACAAAACCGGTATCTGGCTCGGCGTCGGGCTGGCCGCGATCGTGCTGATCGGCCTGGCCGGTGTGGGCGCCGGATTGCTGTTCAGCGGTGGCGATTCACAATCCACCGCTGGTGACGATACGACCACCAGCCGGACGCTCGGCCGGCAGGCTCCGCCGCTGCCCGAGGAATCGTTCCCCGAGCTACCGCCCCTGCCGGGCGATCCGGGAATGCCCGATTCGGGGGATCCGAACGCCGGCGGCACCACCATGGGGACGATCAGCTCCAACAGCGGTGGCACACTGACCCTCAGTACTCTCACCGGCACCGAGGTCACAGTGCATACGACCGAGGCCACGCAGGTGATATCGCTGGCCGGCGCCACGGTCGAGGCGCTGCCCGCCGGGGATCTGGTGATCGTGCAGGGGCAGCAGAGTCCGGACGGATCCATTCAGGCCGAGGTGATCATCAGCACCGCCCTCGACGGGGGCGGCCGATGAGAAAACCGCGGCGCGCAGTGTGGGTGCCCGGCATTACGCCGGGCGGGTGGATAGGCTAGGCGACGATGACGGCAATGTGGTTCGGGCTGGCGGCAATCACCCTCGCGGGTGCGATCGTGCTGCTCTATTTCGACCGGCGCCAGCGACAGCGGACCGGTCACGCGCGGCAGGTGTGGGCGAAAGCCCAGGGATACACCTATGTGTCGGTGGAACCGGCGCTCGCTTCGACCTGGCGGCGCGGTGCGCTGGCCAAACTCGGGTACCTGACGGCGGTCGATGTGGTGACCGGTATCCGCAAGGGCGAGAAATTCGTGCTGCTGGATCTGGAGGATTCCGCGACCCTGGTCGCGGTGCGCCGGCAGATCGGCTCGGATATCGACGTCGATATGCGGGTGAAGACGATGAATCCGCCCAAGGACGCCGATCTGGAACTACTCGGTGCCATCGGTGATCGGGTGGTGTTCGCCACCAACCCGGAGATCGCCCGGCACGCGGTGGATCAGCGGATGGTGGCGTTCATCGAATCGCTGTCCGATACCGTGCAGATGCTGTGGAGCGAGGGCAACTGGACCCTCGGCATGCTCCCGGTCGGTACCTCCGCGAAGGACTGGGAGACCGGTATCGACGCCGTCCTGCGGTTGTCCGGTTTGCTGCATGTGCTGCCGCCGGTCAACGAAAACCGCAACGACGAGCAGGATTCCCGCCCCGCACATCCCCGGGCCCGGATCCGTTCGGCGGAGTACGACGACGACGCTCCGGACGGCCCGGACGACGACTACGACGAGTACCCCGACGACAGCGACGACGACTACGGTCACCCGGGGCCCAACGTCCGCTACCGCCGCGACATTCCGGAAGACGCCGCCGATCAGGACGACCGGAGCATCCCCGGTGACGAGGCACCGCCGCGCCGGCCCAGCCTGGCCGTGGTGCCCGACGCCCGGCCCGAGAACCGCCCTCCCCGTCCCGGACCGGCCGGTGCGCGATCCGGCGGAGGAGAGGAACCGGATCGGCCCGCCCCCGGCCGCCGTGATTCCGTCGCCGACGACGAGGACCATGCCCCCCGGTTGCCCGGCGGGCCGTTCCACCCCGGTTTCCGCCCCTACCAGGGCCCGGTGCCGCAGTAGCTCCGTGATGACGCGCGACCTGCGGTAACCGTTGCCGCGGCGCCCCCGTATCCTGCTCGCAGGGCGCCGAGCGTGCGCCGCGACCGTTACTCGCCGCGACTCGCCTCCACGGGCGGAAGGACACCGATGATCGACCAGGCAACGACCGACCGGGATGTCTTGGCCGGGCTGGTGCGCGATTTAGCCGTCGTGCACGGCAAGGTGACATTGTCTTCCGGAAAAGAGGCCGACTACTACGTCGACCTGCGGCGGGCGACCTTGCACCACCGGGCCGGCCCGCTGATCGGCAAACTGCTGCGGGAACTGGTCGCGGACTGGGAATTCGACGCGGTCGGCGGGCTCACCATGGGTGCCGATCCGGTCGCGCTGGCGGTGATGCACGCGCCCGGCCGGCCCATCGACGCCTTCGTGGTGCGCAAGGCCGCGAAAACCCACGGGATGCAACGGCAGGTCGAGGGCCCCGACGTGGTCGGCAAACGGGTGCTGGTCGTGGAGGACACCACGACCACCGGAAATTCGCCGCTGACCGCAGTGCGCGCGTTGCGCGAGGTGGGCGCGACGGTGGTCGGGGTGGCCACCGTGGTCGACCGCGAAACCGGCGCGGATCGCGTGATCGCCGACGAAGGGCTGCCCTATCGCTCCATACTCGGTCTGAAGGATCTGGCACTGGGCTGAACCGACGGGCTGTTCGACGTCGTGTCCGGCTCCGTTAGCCTGGGAATCCGTCAGAACTGTGAGTGAAGGGTCGTGAGCGTCGTGGTGAGCATTGCGGGCAAAAAGGGGCACGACAACGTCGCGATGCTCGGAATCGGTGCCTACCGGCCCCAGCGCGTGGTCAGCAACGACGAGGTGTGCCAGGTACTGGACTCCTCGGACGAATGGATCTTCGAGCGCAGCGGTATCCGGAACCGGCGCTGGATCAGCGGCGACGAATCGCTGCGGTCGATTTCGGTGGCCGCCGGCGGGCGGGCGTTGCGCAACAGCGGAGTGGATCCCTCGCGGATCGGTGCGCTCATCCTGGCCACCTCCAGCTGGCCGATGCTGACCCCGCACGGCGCCCCGATCGTCGCCAGTGATCTGGGGATGAACGGTATTCCCGCCTTCGACCTCACTTCCGGCTGCGGTGGGTTCGGCTACGGGCTCGGTGTGGCCGCGGATATGATCCGCGCCGGTTCCGCCGAATATGTGCTGCTGATCGGTGCCGAGACGATGACCATCGGGATCGACCCGACCGACCGGGGTACAGCATTCATCTTCGGGGACGGTGCGGGCGCGGTGGTGATCGGCCCGAGCGAGGAGAACGGGGTCTCGCCGACGGTCTGGGGTAGCGACGGTGAAAACGCCGACGCGATCAAACAGGACGTCGACTTCATCGACTACATGCAGCGGGCGCAGGACCTGCAGGGCACCGATCCCGAAGTGGAGCCGGTCGGCCGGATGGCGCTGCGAATGGAGGGGCCCCGCGTTTTCCGCTGGGCGGCCGTTACTCTGCCGCGTGCGCTGTCCACCGCTTTGGATATGGCCGGGGTGTCGAAGGAAGATATCGAGGTCTTCATCCCGCATCAGGCCAATGCCCGGATCAACGAGCTGATGAAGAAGAATCTCGGCCTGGCCGACGATATTCCGATGGCGGGCGATATCGAGAACACCGGAAATACGTCCGCGGCCTCGATTCCGCTGGCCATGGAAGAGATGCTGGCGACCGGTAAAGCCAAGGGCGGTCAGCTCGCGCTGCTGCTCGGTTTCGGCGCGGGGCTCAGCTATGCGGGGCAGGTCGTGACCCTGCCGCCCGCGCCCGCCGAGGCGAGCCTGTAGCGATGCGGCCCCTCCGCGCGGGTTATCTGGTCGCGACCGCTGTTACTGTGGCGGGCGCGCTGACCGGCCGGCAATCGTTGCAGTGGGCAGCGAAACCACTGATGATGCCGTTGCTGGCGGCCGATATCGCTACCAGCACAGCGGATATCGCTCCGCGGGAGCGCGCACTGCTGCTCGGTGCGCTCGGCGCCGCGACCGTCGGCGACGTGCTGCTCATCGAACCCGACGACGATCGCCGGCTGATCGCCGGTGCCTCGTCCTTCGCGGTGATGCAGAGCGGATACGCGACGCTGTGGTGGCGCCGGGGTGCGCGTCCACGGGCGAATACCGTCGTTCCGCGGGTTCTGGCCTGGGCCGGCGCCGCGGTGATGTTGCGTACCAGGGCTCCCGTGCTCGCCGGGCCGTTGAGCGCCTACGGTCTCACCTTGGGGAGCGCGGCGGTACTGGCCTCCGATCCGGCGCTGGCGCCGGGGGCGAAAAATATTGCCGGACTCAATATTCCCGATAGCGATCCGCGTAGCCGGCTCGGTATGGGCGCCCTGCTGTTCACGGTTTCCGACGGTCTCATCGTGGTGCGGCGGCTGTTCGCCCGCGGGCAGCGATCGCGCCGGGTGATCGAGGCGATCATTCTGGCGACCTACGGTTGCGCCCAGTTCTTGCTGGCCGATCCGGAGGTGCACGCTCGGGGCTGAGCCGGGGGCGCACCCGTGGCACTGATCCGTAGGCGCATACGGCCGGAGCCGCAGGCGCGTTCGTGGACCTGATCCGGAAGTGCACGTCTGGAGCTGTGCCGCAGACGCACCCGTGCTGATGGCGCGGAGGCGCACAGCTCGAAGTTGGGCGCAGGCGCACGCGCGGTACTCATCCGTAGGCGCATACGCACGGAGCCTCAGGCGCACTCGCGGTACTGAGCTAGTGGCGGGCCCGTGGTACCGAGCTCGATGCGGGCCCGCGATGCCGAGCCCGGGTGCGCCCGCGATACCGCGCCTCCGCCTGCGGTTTTCCGGTCGGCCGGTGTCGGCCGGTGCGGTTACTATCCACGCATGAGTTACCCCACGCCACCGCCCGGGTACGGATATCCCGGATATGGTCCGCCGCCGGACCATCCGCAGACCACCACTGTGCTGATCCTCGGGATCATCGGACTCGTGTTCTGCCAGTTCTGTGCACCGTTCGCATGGGTGATAGGTAAGAAGGCGCTCAACGAGATCGACGCATCGGGTGGCACGGTCGGTGGCCGCAGCAATGTGATGGTCGGCTACATCCTCGGGATAATCGGCTCGGCCTTGTTGATCATCGGCGCCATCGTGGCCATAATCTACGTCATTGCTCTCGTCGCAATCGTCGGCTCGGCGTGACGCCGGTCGGTCCATGTCCAGGCCGACCGCGGTGTGCTGCCGGTCGAGGTCCGAGCCTTCGAGGTTCACATCTACCGCGACCCACAGTCCATCTACTCACCAGGCCGTGGTCAAATCTGCGTGCTGCCGGATCCACGTGTGCATAGCTATACCCGCCGCGACACCCGCGTTGATACTGCGGGTGGACCCGAACTGGGCAATGGATACGGTGAGTACCGCGGCATCGCGGGCGCCTTCGCTCACTCCGGGGCCCTCTTGACCGAACAGCAGCATGCACCGCCGTGGCAGGCGCACGGTTTCCAGCGGCACCGAGCCCGGCACATTGTCCACCGCCACCACGCTCAGATCCTCGGAGTTGGTGAATTCGAGCAGCGTCTCGATATCGGGGTGGTGGACGATGTGCTGGTAGCGGTCGGTGACCATGGCGCCGCGGCGGTTCCAGCGGCGGCGGCCGACGATATGTACCGCGCCTGCCGCGAAGGCATTGGCGGTGCGCACCACGGTGCCGATATTCGCGTCGTGCCCGAAATTCTCGATGGCGATATGGAAGGGGTGGCGGCGACGGTCGATATCGGCGACGATCGCCTCTCTGGTCCAGTAGCGATACGCGTCGACCACATTGCGACGATCGCCCTCCGCGAGTAATACCGGGTCGAGCCGGTCGTCGTCCGGCGGCGGGCCGGTGTGTTCGGCGGCCCACGGTCCGGCTCCGTGCGGGTGCTCGCCCCACTCGGTGGGGCCGGGCTCGTTTCCGCGGAGTTCGGCTGCCGTATCGTCGTCGCGTACTGCGCCCGGATCCGGTGCCGGTGCGACCGCCGCGGTGGCCTCGGTCGGGCGATGGTCGGGGCCGGGGCCGGCCGATGGCGCTGCGTTCGTCACGGCATGATCGTAGTTCGGTGGGGTGGTCGGTCCGCTGTTCGTCCTGGTCCGGTCGAAATTGCCTGTGCCGATTCGGTTTTTCTGCCGGATCGCGTTGTCCGCGAAGGCACGCGCGGAAGACCTCCTATATGTTAACGCGGGTTGACACAGGTGGCGGATATTGCTCCATGCTCTGTCCGGCGGCAATTCACCCCGGAACCGACGCAAACGCCGGTGAATCGAACGGTTCCGCCTCGACTCGGTAACAATTGAGCGGCGAGAATTTCGTTTTTCCTGGCAATATGGGTGCATGACCTCGCCCAGCGACGATCTCGACGTTCCCCGGCGCGCGTCCGGGCAACAGCGCAGGCCGCAGGGCAACCCCGCGTCACGCTGGTCCGATCGGGCCGATATGGCCGAGGCCGCTGTCGTGTCGCGGCATATCGAATCGGTGTGGCTGCTACCCGGCACTGCCCTCGGTGTGGTGGGCTGGCCCGCTACCCGGCGGGAGCGTTTCTTCCTGACCTGGCACTACTGGTGGCAGGCCCATCTCATCGATTGCGCGGTCGACGCGGCCAACCGGGCGCCGACGATCGAGCGGCGTAAACGGATCGGTGCCCTGGTCCGCTCGCATCGAATGCGCAATATCACCGGCTGGACCAATCGCTACTACGACGATATGGCCTGGCTCGCCATCGCCCTGGAACGGGCGGCCCGCGTGCAGGACAACGACGAAGCGCGCGGTGGCCTGGGCCCGCTGGAACAGAAATTGTCCGGTGCCTGGGACCCGGCGGTGGGCGGCGGTATCCCGTGGCGGGCCGGAGACGATTTCTACAATGCTCCGGCCAACGGTCCCGCGGGTATCGCGCTGTCCCGGCTCGGCCGTTACGAGCGGGCCGCCGATATGGCCGAATGGATCGACAGCACGCTGCGCGATCCGGAGACCGGCCTGATCTTCGACGGTATCCATCTTCCGTCCGGCACACTCGAGAAGACGATCTACACCTACTGCCAGGGCGTCGTGCTCGGGCTGGAAACCGAGCTCGCGGTACACACCGGCGATCCGGTCCACCTCGACCGCGTGCACCGGCTCCTCGATGCCGTCGAGGCCAACCTGACCACCGACGGGGTGATCCGGGGCGGTGCCGGCGGCGACGGGGGGTTGTTCAACGGCATTCTCGTCCGCTATCTCGCCCTGGTAGCGCTCATGTTGCCCGGCTCCGAGCACGAACAGCTCGCCGATCGGCGAATCGCGGCCCGGATCGTCGAGCAGTCCGCGGCCGCGGCCTGGGCCAACCGGCTCGATGTGGAGGGCGAACCGCTGTTCGGGCGCGACTGGACCCGTTCGGCCCAGTTGCCGGGCGGTACCGCGGGCGCCGGCGGCGTCAACTCGAACGGCGCGGTGACCTCCTCACGGGTCCCCGAGCGTGATCTATCGGTACAGCTCTCGGGTTGGATGCTCATGGAGGCTGCTCATATGGTCACCGCGGCGGGGCTGTAGCTCCCATCGCTGGGCGCCGGTGCCGTACGAGCGTGGCATCGGTTCGTGTTCCCCGCCACCGAGCGCGGGGAGGGGGGTGGTGTCGGCGGTGGCGGAATCCACTTCGAAATCCTCGGTGGGCTGTGCCATCTCGTGACGGTACTGCCGGATACCGATTACGGTGCCGATTACCAGGAACACCACGAGCGAACCGACCACCAGGGGCATCAACCATGAGATCTGCAGGATGAAGTTACCGGCGTAGTAACCCATCAACAGCAGGACCGGCGCCCAGATGATCGCGCCGATGGTACTCGCGATCGTGTAGCGGCGATGGTCCATTTCGGCGGCGCCCGCCACCATCGGGCACAGTGTGCGCACCCACGGGATCCATCGGGCGATGAGCACTGCGAAGAAACCGTGCCTTTGCAGCAGTTCCGCCACTCTGGTCAGATTTTCGGTGTTGATATAGCGCCCGTTCTTCCGGGCCACGAGTTTATGCCCGGTCTTGCGCCCGACGGCATAGCCGACCTGGTTACCCGCGATCGCGGCGACCATCGCCCCCACCGACAGCAGCCACACCTGGGTTTCCCCGCTCGAATGCGAGGCCATCACTATCCCGGCGGTCAGCAGCATCGAATCACCGGGCAGGAAGAGCCCGAGGATGAATGCGCATTCCAGGAAGACGAAGGTCAGTACCACTGTCCAGACCAGCGCCGGACCGGCGGAAATCAAAGGATCGAAACTGCCCATCGCGTAGGGCTCGGCCGAGACGGACACCACTTACCGGACGGGGATCTCGTTCGTGCCGGCCGTCGCATGGTTCGGCACAACCGGCAGGGGCACGGTCCTGGTGACCCGGTCCGTCGGTTCCACGGCCGGCAGCTCGGCGGTGGAGATCAGGCCGTGGTCGCCGACCGGCGCAACCTCGGGCTTGCGGTTGCGCAGCTTCTTGGCCACCGCGCTGATACCCGGCAGGATCGAGACGAAGACGATGAGCAGGAAGATACCTTCGACGTGGTCGCGGATGAAGGCCACATTACCCAGGAAATACCCGAGCACGGTCACTCCGCCGCCCCAGGCCACGGCGCCGACGATATCGAAGGCGACATAACGCCGATAGCTCATCTTGGACACACCGGCGAGTACCGGCATGAAGGTCCGGACGATCGGGACGAATCGGGCGAGGATGATCGTTTTGGGGCCGTGTTTTTCGAAGAATTCGTGCGTTTCGGTCACGTAGCTCTTCTTGAAGAAGCGTGTGTCCTCTTTGTTGAACAGTGCCGGACCGATGGCCCGGCCGATCCAGTAACCGCACTGGTCGCCGGCGAAAGCGATGAACGTGACCGCGGGAAGCAGCACCCAGATCGACACCGGGGGGTTCTCCTGCGCCGCCAGCAGGCCGCCGGTGAACAGCAGCGAATCGCCGGGCAGCAGCGGGAACAGCAGCCCCGTTTCGATGAAGACGATTACCAGGATCGCAGGTAGCACCGCGTTCTTCAGCCAGGTTTCGGTCAACAGGTGCATCGGGTCGAGCAGTTCTGTCAGAGCCAGATTGCTCGTCACCGCGTCGGTAGCTGCCAGCGCAATCACCCGGCCCACAGTACCGGTTGGCGCCGCGCCCGCGGGGTGCAGCAGCGCAAACAATCCCCTTATACCGGATGGAATCGGTCTGGCTTAGGGTATGTGCAGAAACAGACAATCCCGTCTGCCGCACTACACGGAGGTCTTCACAGTGCCGATCGCGACTCCGGAGGTCTACGCCGAAATGCTCGGTCAGGCCAAGGCGAACTCGTTTGCCTTCCCGGCCATCAACTGCACATCGTCGGAGACGATCAACGCGGCGATCAAGGGTTTCGCCGAGGCGGGCAGTGACGGGATCATCCAATTCTCCACCGGTGGCGCGGAATTCGGTTCCGGTCAGGGTGTGAAGGATATGGTCACCGGTGCTGTCGCGCTGGCCGAGTTCGCGCATGTGGTGGCGGAGAAGTACGGCGTCACCATCGCGCTGCACACCGATCACTGCCCCAAGGACAAGCTGGACGGCTTCGTCCGCCCGCTGCTGGCCATCTCCCAGGAGCGCGTGAACTCGGGGAAGAATCCGCTGTTCCAGTCGCATATGTGGGACGGTTCGGCGGTGCCGATCGACGAGAATCTGACCATTGCCCAGGAGCTGCTGTCCGCCGCGACCGCTGCCCGGATCATCCTCGAGGTCGAGATCGGCGTCGTCGGTGGTGAAGAAGACGGTGTCGAGGCCGAGATCAACGAGAAGCTCTACACCTCGCCGGCCGATTTCGAAAAGACCATCGACGCGCTCGGTGCCGGTGACAAGGGCAAATACCTGCTCGCTGCCACCTTCGGCAATGTGCACGGCGTCTACAAACCCGGCAATGTGGTACTCAAGCCCGAGGTGCTGGCCGAGGGGCAGAAGGTCGCCGCCGCCAAACTGGGTCTGGGCACCGACGCGCAGCCCTTCGATTTCGTCTTCCACGGCGGTTCCGGCTCGCTGAAGTCGGAGATCGACGATTCGCTGCGCTACGGCGTGGTGAAGATGAACGTCGACACCGATACCCAGTACGCCTTCACCCGGCCCATCGCCGCCCATATGTTCAGCAACTACGACGGTGTGCTGAAGATCGACGGCGAGGTCGGCAACAAGAAGACCTACGACCCGCGCAGCTACCTGAAGAAGGCCGAGCTCTCGATGGCGGCCCGAGTGGTGCAGGCCTGCGAGGATCTGCACTCCGCGGGACGTTCGATCAGTGCGTGATCGCGCCGTAGCGCCCACTGCGAGATGATGCTGGATCTTCGTGTGCTGGGGCCCGTACAGCTGTCGGTCGGCGATGAGCCGGTCGCGGTCGGCGGGCCCAAACCGCGAGCGCTGCTGGCCGCGCTCGCGGTGAACCGGCGTCGTGCCGTGGCCTCGGCAACCCTGGCCGATATGGTCTGGAACGAGGCGCCGCCGGACTCCTACGCCGCGAGCCTGCAGGTATTCGTCTCCAATATTCGCAAGGCATTGCGGAATTCGGGGGTGGATTCGGCCGCGGTATTGCGCACGGAATCCGCCGGGTACCGGCTCGAGATCGCCGATGACGCCTGCGATCTAGGCCGGTTCGAGGCGGCCCGGGATGCGGGTAACCGTGCCGCGGGCGCCGGCGATCACGCATCGGCGTCGCGTTTTTTCACCACCGCGCTACGGGAGTGGAACGGCCGCGCGCTCTCCGATCTGGCCGGTCTGGCGTTCGCGGACAGTTTCGCCACCGCGATGGAAGAGGAACGGCTGCTGGCGGTTTCGGCGCGCTTCGACGCGGAGATCGCCTGCGGCCGGGCGACCGCGGTGATCGGTGAACTGGTCGCGCTGACCAATGAGCATCCGCTGCGCGAACCGTTGTGGGGGCAGCTCATCACCGCGCTCTACCTCTCCGAACGGCATGCCGACGCGCTCGACGCCTGCCGGCGAGTGCGTTCGGTTCTGGCCGAGGAGCTCGGGATCGATCCCGGACCCGCGCTGGTCGAACTGGAGCGCCGGGTGTTGCGGCAGGAGCCGTTGAGCACCGTGGAGTTCAAAACTGCCGAGCGGATGGCCGCGGCGATGACCGATACGGTCACCGAGGTGCCGCGCTCGGTACGCAGCGGGCAGCTACGGTTACCGGACGGTCGGCTGGTGCTGGTCGCACACGGCGGTTTCAAGATCGGCCGGATGACCGATAACGATCTGATTCTCGACGATCCCAAGGCCAGCCGCTATCACGCCCAGATCAAACTGGGCCGGGCCGGGCTGCTGATCGAAGACCTGGATTCGGCGAACGGGGTCTACGTCAACGACGAACCGATAGATTCCGCGCTGCTCGCCGACGGCGACGCGATCCGCATCGGAACCACCGTCCTCGCGTTCCAAGCCGCACGCTGAACGCCCGGCCCACCCCGCCGAGTGCTCGACCCGACCGGGTGCGGCCTGTCCGGTGCGCCTTCTCCTCGCGGCCGACAGTCGAGAGCGCTCAGCCGTACACCTACGAACCTCTGCGCCTCCCGGTGACCGGCCGTCGCCGGCGTCCAGGCCCCGCCGCCCCCGTTCGGGTCCACGCTCCGCCACCGCCCCTCGGCAACCCGGTCCCGGCCTGCCGTCGGTCGTCGTACGGCCACGTATCCCGGCTCTCCGGATGCCCTTGGCCGACCCCTAACCCAGGATGTCGTGGCGGACGATGGTCTGCTCGCGACCCGGCCCCACGCCGATGCAGGAGATGCGTGCGCCGGAGAGTTCCTCGAGCCGGTGCACGTAGGCCTGTGCGTTGGCGGGCAGTTCGTCGAAGGTTCGCGCCTGGGAGATGTCCTCCCACCACCCCGGCATTTCCTCGTAGATCGGTTTGGCGTGGTGGAAACCGGTCTGCGTGGTCGGCATCTGCTCGACCCGCTCGCCGTCCACCTCGTAGGCCACACAGATCGGAACAGTTTCCAGGCTGGACAGTACGTCGAGCTTGGTGAGGAAGTAGTCGGTGATGCCGTTGACCCGGGTGGCGTAGCGGGCGATCACCGCGTCGAACCAGCCGCAGCGGCGGGCCCGGCCGGTGGTCACGCCCACTTCGCCGCCCGTTTTCGCCAGGTAGGCGCCCGATTCGTCGAACAGTTCGGTCGGGAACGGGCCGGAACCCACCCGGGTGGTGTAGCACTTGAGGATGCCCAGCACTGTGCCGATCTGGTTGGGCCCGATTCCCGCGCCCACCGCGGCGCCGCCGGCGGTCGGGTTGGAGGAGGTGACGTAGGGGTAGGTGCCGTGGTCGACGTCGAGCAGCGTGCCCTGCGAACCCTCCAGCAGCACCGTCTCGCCGCGTTCGAGTGCGAGGTTGAGCTCCAGCCGGGTATCGCTGATCCGGTGCGCGAATTTCTCGGCCTGGGTCAGCACCTCGTCCACCACCTGCTGCGGTTCGAGCGCGCGGCGGTTGTAGATCTTCACCAGTACCTGGTTCTTGAACTCGAGTGCCGCCTCGACTTTCTGGGTGAGGATCTTCTCGTCGAGCACATCGGCCACGCGGACCCCGACCCGCGCGACTTTGTCCTGGTAGCAGGGACCGATACCGCGGCCGGTGGTGCCGATCTTGTTGTTGCCGAGGAACCGCTCGGTGACCTTATCGATGGCCACGTGGTACGGCATGATCAGGTGCGCATCGGCGGAGAGCAACAGGCCGGAGGTGTCGACCTCGCGCTCCTCCAGGCCCGCGAGTTCGTCCAGCAGCACACCGGGGTCGACCACGACACCGTTGCCGATGACGTTGCGTACCCCGGGGGTGAGGATTCCGGAAGGGATGAGGTGCAGCGCGAAGTTGTCCCCGTTGGGCAGCACCACGGTATGGCCGGCATTGTTGCCGCCCTGGTACCGCACTACCCACTGCACGCGGCCGCCGAGTAGATCGGTGGCTTTGCCCTTGCCCTCGTCGCCCCACTGGGCGCCGATGAGGACGATTGCCGGCATGGTCGTGTCTCCTACGGGTCGACGCGCAACACGCACCTCGTGCTGCAGCTACCTGCCGTAACGGGGAGGAAGCCGGGAGCACAGTCTACTCGAGGCATCGGAGGGAGCCGGGAACGGCCGTTGTACCAGGCCCGTTGTGCGAGTCGGCACGGTGCACCCTCTACACTCGTGGGTGACCGGTCCTAGGAGGGTGTTGGGCGTTTGAGTACCCATGTTCTCCGCTGTGCCGATGCTCCGGTGCCCATTGCGCTCGCCGCCCAGCCCACCAGCCAAACCGCGGCTGTTCCCGATACCGTGCTGATCGACGAGCTGTTGCCGGTGCTGGCGGCGGATAGTTTGCCGCGGTTGATCGTGCTCGGTGACGACGCCGCGCTGGCGGCGGTCCTCACCCATCTGATGCGGACCGAGCGGCTGCACGTAGAGGTGGGCTATGTGCCACCGGACCACACGTATGCGGCGCGGGCCTATCAACTCGGCACCGGAAGCGCCGCGGCGCGCCGCGCGCTGGAGGGACGGGCAACAGAGGTGCCGCTGATCCGGGACGACACCGGCACGGTGCTGGTCGGCCGGGCCGAGATCACCGGTGTGAACGGAGCCCCGCTGACCGGTGAGGCCTACGTGGACGAAACGCGGCTGTTCTCCGGCGAGGTCCGGGCGATGTTCGTGACCCCGACCCTCGAGCTGCCCGGAGTCCGGGCCGGTGTGCCCCGGCGTTTCCGGCGCCGGCGCTGGGTCGCTGGGCGTGCCGCCCAGCTCGGCACCCCCGCCGCCGTGATCAATCGCGACGGTGTGCAGAGCGACCGGACGGTGCCGCGGTCGAGTTTCTACCGCCACCACGAGCCCTGGTTACTGGTCCGATGAATTGCCCGGATACCGGCTTCCCGGTCGCGGCGCCGATCGCGGCACGAGCCGGTCGTTTTCTTCGCTGCAGACCGGCAGCGGTTCCGGCGTCGACTGTGGTACAGCCGTGAGCGGCGGTGTCACGGCGCTGCGCCGCGGTGCCATACGGCCCAGTCCCGTTTTCCTGCTGGTGCTGCTGCTGGCGGTGGGCGGTGGTGCGCTCGCCTGGAACGCGGAACTGGATTCGGCCTGGGCGAAGGCCGGTGTTTTCGTCCTGGTCGTCTTCGGCTGGGTGGTGAGCTTGTGCTTGCACGAATTCGCCCACGCCTATCTCGCCTGGCGGGCCGGTGACCGTGAGGTCGAACTGCGCGGGTACCTGACGCTGAACCCGCTCAAATACAGTCATCCGCTGCTGTCGATCGTGCTACCGATGGTGTTCATCGCCCTCGGTGGTATCGGACTGCCCGGTGGCGCCGTGTACATCCACGCCCATCGGGTGCCGCCGCGAACCCAGCGGCTGATCAGCGCTGCGGGTCCCGCGGTGAACGCACTGTGCGCGGTGGTGCTGCTGCTGATCGTGGGGCTGTTCGGCAGCGCGCAGAGTAATCCGGCGTTCTGGTTCGGACTGAGCTTTCTGGCGTTCCTCCAGGTGACGGCGACTTTGCTGAATCTGCTGCCGATCCCCGGTCTCGACGGATACGGGATCGTGGAACCATCGCTGAGCTACCAGACCCGGCGCGGCCTGGACCAGTTCAAACCGTTCGGCATGCTCATCCTTTTCGCCCTGCTGTTCACCCCTGCGATCAACCAGGTGTTCTTCGACGCCGTCTACACCCTGTACGACTTTTCCGGGGTGCCGGAACAGTGGTCCCGGTACGGCGGGTATCTGACCCGGTTCTGGGCATAACCCGGATGAGCTGGGCCCGCCCGGCGCGGCTCCGGCCGGACGGGCCCGGATACCCCGCCCGGAGCCGGTCCGGGTATCCGAAACGTGCGGCGCGCGGCAGCGCCGTCCGTCGGCAACGCGGCGTGCGGGTGGGATCCCGACCGTACCGGCATAACCGATTCGGTCACGTTTCAGATTAGTTCACGACCCCGCGCACAGTAACGGGTAGCCCACTACGCGGAAATCCGGTGCTCCGGCGCGATCGGTTCGCGTAGTGGCGCCGCGCCGCACTCAATTCTGTGGCATGACAAACGGGTTGGGCACCGTCGGCGGCAGCAGGGCCATCGCCGAAATCCGCTGTACCCCGCAGACCTGCATGAGATCCACCAGGGTGGATCGGATCTGCGCGAAAACCACATGCGACGACAATCCCGCACCCGCAACCAGCTCCGGCCGGGCCTGTTTGGCCACCGACCGCAGGACGCGCGCCGCTTCGGCCCGGTCGGGCTGTTCGCCACGGTCGGCCAGCATCATTCGCCGGACCACATCGACCGCCTCCGCCAGCCGCTCCACCTCGTCGATCAGCCCCGGATTGAGGATTTCGTCGTCGCGCACCAGGGTCAGCGAACGCCGCAGCAGTACCCGGGTGTTGCGGACCGCGTTGTCGAGTGGATCGGCCGCCTCGCGTAATCGCTCGAGGCGGCCCCGGGAATTCCAATAGAGCGGGGAGATACGGATGACCTCACGTCCACCCTCCAGCGATTTGCGCAGCGAATCCAATTGATGCTGGGTGGCACGGACCGCGCTGAGCGCATCGCGGATCTTGCCCGGATCCTGCTCCAGCAGCCCCTGTCCGCAGTCGGTGAGCGATTTGCCCACGACCCCGAGAATCGCCGCTGCCTGCTCCCGTGCCCGGCGCACCGGATGAAGCGGTAACGCGGCGACCACCACCACGCCCACCAGACCACCGATCAGGGCATCGACCATCCGGGACAGACCCGCCCCGGACTCGGGCGGCATCAACGTCGCCACCAGCACCGCCGAACCGGACGCCTGGATACCGATGATCGGCCCACCGTCCAGGAAGATCGCCAGCGCCATGGCCGCAGCCACCACCAGCGCGATCTGCCACACCCCGGTACCGACCTGGGAGATGAACAGATCCCCGACCCCGATCCCGAGTGCCACCCCCACCACGAGCTCGAGCGAACGGCGCAACCGGGCTCCGAATGCGGTACCGATCGAGACGATGGCGGCCGTGGGTGCGAAGAACGGCAGCGGATGGCCGACCACATCCTTGGCCAGGAACCAGGCCAGGGCCGCGGCCAGCGAGCACTGCAGAATCGGCAGCGCCGACAGCCGCAACCGGGTCCACGAACGCCGTAGGCGCTCGGTGCCCCGGTCCCGGGCTCGAGACATTCGGGAGGTCGGGTCGCTCACGGGCGCGGATACGTTCAGTCCAGACCGAGTTCCCCGGCCGCCCGCGGATCACAGTCCTCGAGCAGATCCAGGCAACGGGCGTACTCGTCCGTTTCGCCGACAGCCCGCGCCGCTTTCGCCAGGGCGCCCACGCTGCGCAGGAAACCGCGATTGGGTTCGTGCTCCCACGGCACCGGCCCGAAACCCTTCCAGCCGTTGCGGCGCAGCAGATCCAAACCACGGTGGTAGCCGGTACGGGCGAATGCGTAGGCGGCGACGACATCGTGATTGATCGGTTCCGCTGCGTCCGCGGCCCGCTCCAGAGCGGCTTCGGCCAGCGCCGCCCAAGCGATCGAAGCGGCCGGATTCTCCGCGGCCACCTGCACCGGATCGGCGCCCGCGTCGAGCGCGTCCTCCGCCTCGTGCAGTTCAGGAAGGAGTACAGGTTGCGGTCCGAGCAGATCACCGAACGAGGTCATGCGGTTCATTGTGCACGGCCATCGGGAATGCTCGATAGGCTGGCCTTCTACGTCACATTTTCTGACTGCCAGCAACGAGGGGTACAGGTGCCGCACCCGACCGACGACGAGAAACCGACGCGCTCCGAATCCGGCCCAGGCTCGCCCACCACGACGCCGGACGCCACGGACACCGGAACGCAGCTGTCGCAGGCAGCCGATGCGGTGACCTCCCGTATCCGCCGGGCGTTCGGTCGAGGAAGCGTTTCCGGTCCGGGCGACGAACCCGCCCCCGGGGAGAGCAACGCGCCCACCGAGGCGCTCCCGCGGGCGTCGGCCGGCGGCTCGGATAACACCGAAGCCGCGGGGGCGGCACCGGAGGGTGATGCCGAGACGGAGACCATCCGGACCGCCCCCGCGCAGCAGCCGAATTCCGCTGCCGGAGGCGACAGTGGATCTCCCGCGCCCGCGGAGGGCGATGAACCGGTGCCGGGGGCAGACGGGTCGGATGACACGACCGAGCAGGATAAGCGGTCCGAGGTCGGAGCCGCGCCCATCGGCGCGAAGCTCACTGAGCAGCCGGAAGGTCAACCGGAGAATGCCGATCGACCGGCCGGAGAGAGGGGAACCGGAGCAGCCGCCGGCTCCGTAGGTCCGGACGCTTCCGGGGAATCGTCCCGAACGGACCCTTCCGCAGAAACCGACAGCGCTGCTCCGGCCGCAGCGGGCACGCCTGCCGGGAAGACTCCGGCGGCGTCCGGTACCGCGGACTCTGCCGGCTCTGCCACCCCGGACTCTGCCGGCAAATCCGCCGGCGATACCGAGCAAGCCCGAGAGGGACAAGCGGCCGGCGGACCGCCGGATGCTGCCGTGAAGGACGCCGACGGTCGAGCGGACTCGGGCCCGTCGGCCGATACACCGGAAGATGCCTCGGACTCGGATGCCGCGGAGCCGAAGCAGACTCGGGAAAGTGATTCGACAGGTAAGGACACCGGCGAAGCCGATGGTGCGCCGGGCCCAGGTCGGGGCGATCCGGAATCGACCGCAGAGAAAGAAGCGGACGATCCGCAGGATGTGGCCGGTGAGCCCGGTGATCCGAGTGATGGATCGGCTGGGCCGGCCGGTGCGTCCGGTGGTGCGGTCGGTGGACCGGACGGAGCCGCTACCGGCACGGCGGACGGTGCGGACGCCGCGGCCGAATCCGACCCGGCAGCACCAATCGAAGCCTTGACGAAGGTGGCTACCGCGGGCAGTGGTGCCCCGGTCGCCGCCGGTGGCGCCGCGGTGGCGGCAGGTGCCGCGGGCAAGGAGGGGGCCGGCACCGATGCGGTGCAGCCGGAAACCGGGGATGCCTCCGGGAAGCCGGAAACAGCCGCAGCGGCCGGCGCCGGCGATTCGAAAACAGGCGCCGACGTCGAATCCGGTAGCGAGGGGAGTCCTACGGAACTGTCCGGTGGCGCGGAGGATACGTCGTGGCCGGTCGAGGGGGAGAGCTCCGGTAAATCGGAAACGGATACCGAGGTCGAGGCCCGGAGTGCCGGAAGTTCACCGGACCAGGCCGACGGTGAACAGGACGCGGCGCAGGCGGACGCCGGGGAGCCGGAAACCGGCACCCCCGCGCAGGGCGGCGGGGACGACCGGGCCGAGGCGGCCGAGGCCGGCGCGGATGGCTCGGACGCGGGGGATCGCTCGGGTTCGTCCGGCGATTCCGGGCCCGGCCCCGACAACGGCGAGGCACGGACGGTCGTCATCCCGCGGCAGCAGCGGCCGGATGAGGCACGCACCGTGGCGATGCCGGCGCAGAAGCCGGATCCCGATGCGACCGCGCGGATCGATATGAGCCAGGTGCGCAAGGCCGGTCGGCCGGCGCAGCCGCCGGGTGGCCCGCAGGGGCCCGCCCGGACCGATCGTGTGGGGCCGGGGGCGTCGGCGCTGTCGAAACCGCCCGCTACTCCGCGGCCGCAGTCGGGCCCGAAACGCCCCGGGCCGCAGGCTCCGGGCCGGCCCGATCAGCCCGCGCCGCAACGCCCGGGTGGTCCGCCGCCGGGGCCGCGCCAGGGTGGTCGTCCGCAACCTCCGCCGCCGCGGCCGGGGACAGCGCCCTCACCCGCCGACCTGAAACCCACCGCCGCCGAACAGCGGGTCGCGCAGGCGCCGCCGCAGCGCGCCCAGCCCCAGCGGGTGGAACCGGCGCCGGCTCCCGCGGCGACTCCGGGGGACAGCAACAAGAAATGGCTGATTGCCGGCGGGGTCGCGGTGGCGCTCGTCGTCGCGTTGATCGCGATCCTGGTGGGCGCCGGGTCGGGGGACGATTCCCCGCAGGCCCGGATCAGCGCGGCCATCGGCGATTACACCGGTGCGCTGGAAAACGGGGACCTGCCGGCGCTGCGTGATGCCACCTGCGGTGCGCTGCACGACTACTACCAGGGTCTGTCGGAGGAGCAGTTCGCCGGTGTCCATCGCCAGGCGGTGAGCGAGGGCAGCATTCCCGAAGTCACCGGTGTCGACGCGGTCAAGATCACCGATCGGACAGCCTTGGCGCAGGTCACGGTGCAGACCGATGCCGATCCGGAGGAAACCACCCGCACGTTCGATCTGCAGGAAACCGAGGCCGGTTGGAAGGTGTGCGATCCGCCGGCGGGCGCCCAGTAGATACGGTCCCTGCGCGACCGGGAAAGGGGCTTCCACTTTTCCCGGTCGCGCGTGACGATGGGAGTACCCCAGTATCGAGGACTTCCGTGATGAACAGCTTCAGAACCCTCGCGCCTCTCGTCGTCGCAGGATGCGCGCTGGCCGTCCTGTCCGCGGCGCCGGCCGCCGCCGATCCTCAGATCTCATCGAATCGGGTCGAGGATTCACATCCGCTGCCCGCGGACCGCGCGGACGACGAGGCGGAGGACGACGACCATCCCTACTACATGAATTGCGTTCATGCCCGCAGCGAATCCCACACCCCGCTGTTCGCTGGGCAGCCCGGATATTCGTTTCGGCTCGATGCGGACGGCGACGGCCTGGCCTGCGAAGTAGGCGAGTACTGACCGGCCGTCCAGGGCCGGTCCCGTAATGGCGATGTCGCAGTGCACACTTCGCGGCGACTCCCGGGTAATACGGCCTATACAGTAGGTATATGGCGCGGAACTGGCCGATGATCGAACGGGCGAACGAGTTCGAAGCGATTCGCGCGACGCTCACCGGCTCCGATCATGTCGGCGCTGTACTCATCGGGGAACCCGGTGTCGGGAAGACCACCCTCGCGCGGCGAGCGGCCGAGGCAGGTGGCGGAAATATCCGCTGGGTCGCGGGAACCGAATCGGCGCGCAGTATTCCGCTCGGTGTGTTCGCGCATATGGTCGGTGTGTACACCGCGCATGATCCGGTGACCTTCATGGCCGCGGCCCGGGAAGCGTTGCTCGCCGACGGGCTCACCACCATCGGGGTTGACGACGCGCATCTGCTCGACCAGCTCTCCGCGACCCTGCTGCTGCAGTTGGCGATCGACAAGGCCGCGCGAATCGTCGCCACCGTGCGCGATGGTGTTCCGGTGCCGGACGCGGTGACCACGCTGTGGAAGGACGGCCATCTGCTGCGGATCCACCTGCCCCCGTTCACGCAGCAGCAGAGCGTGGACCTGGTGGAATCGATGCTGGGTGGGCAACTCGAGGGTTTCACCGCCAACCTGATGTGGGAGTCCTCGGGCGGTAACGCCCTGTTCCTGCGGCATCTGGTGGAGGGTGCGCTGGAGGCGGGTTCGTTGCGGCAGGTGAACGGGGTGTGGCAGTTGCGGGGGCGGGCCGCGGTCACCTCCGAATTGGCCGCGCTGCTGGAGGATCGGGTCGAGCAGCTGCCCGAATCCGTGCTGCGGGTACTGGAATTGCTCACCTTCTGCGAGCCCGCCGATCTCGAGGTGATGGCGGAGCTCGCCGGTGAGGAGGCGGTGGAAGCGGCCGAAAACGGCGGCGTGATCCGGGTGGTGGAGGACGGCCGCGATCTGGTGGTGCGGTACAACCATCCGCTGTTCGGTGAGGTGATCCGGCGCCGGCTGGGCATCGCGACCTCCCGGCGGTTACGCGGCAAGCTGTACTCCGCGCTCAAACAGCGCCGGATAAATTCCGCCGCCGATCGCATCCGGCTCGCCGAACTCGCCTTGGACAGCGATAAATCCGCCGATCTGGAACTGTTCGAATCCGCCGCCGAGGACGCCATCGGGCTGGCGAATCTCCCGCTGGGCGAACGGTTCGCGCGGGCGGCGGTGGAACGCCGCGGCGGGGTGGAATCCGCGGATCTGCTGGCCCGGGCATTGCTGTGGCAGGGGCACCGCATCGAGGCCGAGCGGACGCTGGCCAGTTTCGACGCCGACGATCTCGACGAGGTCCAGCTGGCCCGCTGGGGCAGTACCCGGGTGTCGAATCTGCTGTGGGCGATGGGCGATGCCGATAAAGCCGACGAGGTGCTGACGCTGGTGCGGTCGCGTATCACGCACCCGAAGATCGCCCTGATCACGACCGGCCTCGCCGCCGCCTGCGCGGTCAGCGAGAACCGGCTCGGCGATGCGCTGCGCGAATCCGAACAGGTGCTGCGGGCCGCGGACGCGCCGCCGTGGGCGGTGTGGTGGGCTGCGTTCGGTGGTGGGCTCGCGGCGGCGCTGCTCGGGCGCGCGGCCGAGGCACGGGACTATGCGGAGCGGGGGCGCGCGGTGGAGTCGCATATCGACGGCCTGAACCGGTTCATGTCGACACATGCCGAGGTGCTGGCGCTCGTCCTCACCGGCGACCTGGCCGCCGCGGGTCACCGGGCCACCGAATACTTCGGGTATTCCGCGCCCGGCCAATACCTGGCGTGGGGGATGTCGAAGATCCTGCAGGGCACCGTCGATGTGGCGCACGGCCGGTTCGCCGCCGGTATCGACAATCTGGAGCAGGCACTGGCCGCGCTCACCGCGGAGGGCGCCGCCGCCTGGATGTTCCCCGCCCGGATCCGGCTCGCCGAGGCCTACGCGGCGCTCGGCCGCCCGGCCGAGGCCGCCGAATCGATCGCCGAAGCCGATGCCCGCGGCGGCCGGCACAGCGCCGTCTACGAACCGCAGCTCGAGATCGCCCGTGCCTGCCTGGCGGCGGCCGAGGGCACGGTCAGCACCGCCGTCGAGCGCGCGCTCCGTGCCGCGGACGCCGCCGCCCGCGCCGACCAGCACGCCGTGGAGGCACTGGCACTGCACACCGCCGCCCGGTTCGGTGCGGGATCGGTGGCGCCACGGCTGGCCGATCTGGCGAACCGGGTGGACGGGCCACTGGTCCGGGCACAGGCGCGGCATGCGGTAGCACTGTCGCGGCGCGACGGCGCCGAGCTGGACGCGGCAGCAGCCGATTTCGAAAGCCTGGGCGCGCGGCTTTCGGCCGCCGATGCCGCAGCGCAGGCCGCCACCGCCCACGACCGCGCCGGCGATCGGCGACGACTGCTGGAATCGGCAGCTCACGCCAACCGCCTGGCCGCCGCATGCGACGGTGCGTCGACCCCGGCGCTACGCGACGCCGCCCAGCCGCTCCCGCTCACCGCCCGGGAGCGGGAGATCGCGAATCTGGTGGCGGCGGGCCTGAGCAACCGGCAGATCGCCGACCGGCTCACCGTTTCGGTCCGGACGGTGGAAGGACACCTGTATCGGGCTTGCACCAAGCTCGATGTCACCGATCGGGAGTCGCTCGCCGCACTACTATGCGGCAAATCTGCCCACTGAAGCCGTATAGCCGCTGGTCAACGGGTGAGGGAGGTGGCGGGTCGATGACACGGGTTCGCTACACGCGTGCCCCGGCTGCCGGTCACGACCGCAACCGGGCATGAGTGAAGCGGACCAGTTCCATCGGTCGTAGCCAGTCCGTGCGATCCCAGAACCCGGCTGCAACGGAGTCGGACTCTCCGATCGACTCCAGGGGGGACCAGCCTGCCGTGTCCAGCCACTCCGCGACTTGGCCGACGGCGGGCGTGCAGTGCCACGGTTCGCCCCGCGCGCCGACCGCCGCGGCGACTGCCCGGGCGTAGTCGTGACCCGCGTCGTCACGGTCTGAGGCGGGAACGATGTGGTCGAAAACCAGCTCGGATCCCGCCGCAAGTGCGCTCAGGGACGCGAAGGTCCGCCGTACCGCCTCGGCATCGAGGTACATCGACACCCCGAGCCAGGACACGAAGGTCGGGACGTCCGGCCTGAGTCCCGCGCGCACGAGTTCGGGAACCGGATCACCGGACGAGAGATCCACCGGCACCGATACACCCCGTTCCTGGATGCCGGCCTGATTCGACAGGGACGAGCGCCACGCGAGCACACCCGGAAGGTCGACATGCCAAATCTTGCACGAACGCGAGACCCGCCATGCCGACGTGTCGAGGCCCGCACCCAGCACGACGTACTGTCCGATGCCCGACGCGTGGAGCAGTCGTTCTGCGTACGCGCTCCGGGCGGCGGCCGACAGTCGGGCCGCAGCGAGTACCGCTTCTCCGGGATGGGAGCGATGAAACCCGAGAGGTGACGGCTCGCCCGCGGTGGCGCAGAGGCGTTCCGCGATCTCATCGAGGATCAGATGAGGTGGAGAGTCCACGATCGCGTGGGCGGCCCGTGCGGCGGCGGACATGAGTGCCGAAGGGCTCGGCGTGACGATGTCATTCACCCCAACCATCTACCCGAGTTCGAGCGGTATGTGTGGGAGGCGCGCCGCATCGATCTCCGAATAGTGCTGAAAGTAGTGGAATTCGAACGAATCCGCCGTCTCCTTCAGGCCGGCTCTGATCGGCGGGAAGGTAGCCGACGGCGGTCGGCGCGTCCGTCCGGTCCGGTTTCGGTCATCACCGGTGGTCGGCCGAGACGTTGTCCAAGGTTGTGTCCGGGGACGGTACCGAGCAGAAATAGGTATGCCGCGGGCGTTCGGCCGACGCGTGCCTGCGCCACGCGGATCAGGCTGGTGCCACCCCGTCGATATCGACCGCGAAGGCAGCCATGTATCCAATTGCGCTCCGAGAGTCCTGGCATCGCCGCACCGTTGATCATCGGCATCGTCGAACTCGACGAAGGACCGTGGGTCTACACCTCGATCGAAGGGCAGATCCCACTGGCGCCGAGCACCCCGGTGCGGGTGCGATTCCAGCCCCGGCCCCGAGAGGACAGAATCCCGGTGTTCGCGGTGATCCCGGAAACCGGCGGCCCGGCGGTTCGCCGCGAGCGAGCCCCCGGAGGAGCGAGGGAACGGAGGCCGCCCATGCCGTCGATTCGCCATCCGCTGGGCACCGTTCGGCGGCGCGAGGACAGTCCACCGGCATCCCACGGCACCGGCCCGGTCGAGGAGCTGAACCGGATCCGTGCGGTGAGGCGCCTCGGGCCGGGGCAAAAGTGGGCGTCCCCCGTTCGACAGGCGTTTCCAGGTCCTTGCCGGATCGGTTACGCTGACCGCTCGTCGAACACCCCGGGGATGTGGAGGTGCGTATTTTATGGGCAGGAAATCCGCCGTCCGATTCGCCGCGACCGTATCGTTGTGCGCTGCGACTGCGCTGCTCTACGGGTGTGCGCAGGACGCCGGTGGCCACGCCACGGCCGCGGCTCCGGTGGCGGCGCAGGTGACGACCGAGACCCCGCAGGAGCGCAGTGTGCGTATCCGGGATGAGCTGGTGCGGCTGGGGTGCGATACCAATTCCTGTATCCAGACGTATTTCGCCTGTGAGGACGGTTTGCTGTCGGGTGAGGCGTGCGAGTTCTACCGGCAGCATCCCCTGAAGTAGCCGAAACCAGTCCAGTTGAAAAACTGGACTGGCAGGGTTCGGCGGGCTGTCGACAGTGTGTGCCGGATCGCCTCGCCGTCGGCCGCAGTCCGCCTCATGGGTCCGGCGGGCGGACTTGTCCGGGGACGGTTCGGGGGTTCCGGGCTCGGCCGGGGTTACCGGATCAGGGGGGGGCACAACCTCGGGTTTTCCGGGGGTTGGGTTCAGGTTGTCCGGGTGTGTAGCGCCGACGCTTCCCGGTGCGAGCGTGCGGCATTCAGATCCCGGTGTCCGCGCTCGGCGTCGTACCGCGTGAGCGATTCTTCGGTGACCGAACCGAGTGGCCGGTACCGCTCCAGTAGTTCCGGTAGTCGCGATTCGGTGACCAGGTACTGGTGAGCGAAATAGACGAAGGTTCCCACTCCCACGAGCGCCACAAAGAGTGTCATCCTCCCACTATCACCCGAGTGGACTTGCCGATAAAGAGCCAATCGGTCGATACTGGACCTATGTCGACGAGAGTGCTCGGCGCCGCGGGTCTCGCCCGTGATCTGGGGCAGTGGCGCGGCCCGGACCCGGCATCCGCCGACGGGGGTGCGCGACGTCCCGCCCGGCCCGCCTATCTCGCCTTGGCGGAGGGGATCCGGCTGCTCATCCACGACGGGCGTGCCCCCCTGGGCATCGCCCTGCCCAGCGAACGCGATCTCGCCGCCACCCTCGGGGTCAGCCGCACCACCGTGACCTCCACCTATGCGCTGCTGCGCGAGCACGGTTACCTCATCACCCGGCAGGGCTCGCGGTCCACCGTCGCGCTGCCGCCGGCGATCGCGCACGACGGCGGCCGTGCCGGGCGCGGGATTCTGGCCACCATGGCCACCGGCGCCCAGCCCGCGGTCGACCTGACGTATGCCGCGATGACTGCGCCACCGGAGATGGAGGACGCATATTCGGTGGCGTTGCAGGGCATACCGTCGTACCTGAGCACCCACGGCATGGATCCGGTCGGGATCCTGCCGTTGCGCGAAGCGATTGCCCGTCGCTACACCGAACGCGGACTGCCGACCGGCGCCGACCAGATCCTGGTGACCCTCGGCGCCCAGCACGGTCTGCGACTGCTGCTGAATGTGCTCGCGCCGCCCTCGGCCCGGGTGCTCATCGACCACCCCACCTACCCGAATGCGATCGAGGCGATCCGGGATGTCGGCGCCCGTCCGGTGCCGGTGCCGTTACGTATCGAAGATCCGGATTCGGCCTGGGACCTGGACGGTCTGCGCAGCGCCGCCCGGCAGACGGCAGCGAGCCTGGCCTATCTGGTGCCCGACCACAACAACCCGACCGGATTCCTGATGGACGAGCCGGCCCGCGCGGAACTGGCCGCTATCGCCCGGGAGACCCGGATGATGTTGATCATCGACGAATCCATGGCGAATCTGTCGCTCGGTGATACGGCCCCGGTCGCGCCGGTCGCCGCGTTCGCCAAGGGCGCCGAGGTGATCACCATCGGTTCGGCGTCCAAATCGTTCTGGGGCGGGTTGCGGGTCGGCTGGATCCGGACCTCGGAATCGTTGATCACCCGGTTGCTCACCACCCGCGCGACCGTCGACCTCGGCACGCCGGTGATGGACCAGCTCGCGGCGGTCCATCTGCTCGAACACGCCGACCCCATTCTCGCGCGGCGCCGCAAACTGCTGCGCGATCAACGGGAGGCATTGCTGACGGCAATGGCCGAGGAGCTGCCGGACTGGTATGTGCTGCCGGGCGTGGGCGGGATGTCGGTGTGGGCGCAACTGCCCGCCCCGGTCTCGACCGCGCTGGCCGCCACTGCCCCCAATCACGGTGTGCTGCTGGCGGCGGGGCCGCGGTTCGGGGTGCAGGGTGCCTTCGAACGCTTTCTACGCCTGCCCTATACGAACCCCGAGCCCGAACTCCGCCGAGCCGTCACGGCCATAGCGGCCGCCTACGACGGGTTGGGGCCGCGGGCCGGCGACCAGTTGCAACCGCTCACCTGCTACTGACTCAGTGCCTGATAACTCGGTGCGATTCATCGGAGAGCCCTCCTCGGATGTCGTCGGTTCACCCTCGATCGGGTGTGGACTGCTGTTCCCGCGTCGTCGGGACCGGTTGCACCGGCACCCACAAGGTGCCGGTCAGCGCCTCCCCGTACGTTCGGCTCATCCGGCCTGCGCTCGGCCCGGCCGCGACCGAGCGCAGGCCGCGTCGGCACGGCTCTGCCTCGTGACTGCGGCACCGCCACCGGCGCCATCTCAGGTCTGCCCACCACGTGACCAGGCGAATCGTCCGGCTGCCCGGGGACGGTCGGCAAGCCGAGTTTCCGGGCACGTGCTGAGCACGGCTGTTACCGGGCGCAGCGCGGTTCAGGAGTGCCGGGTGACCGCCACCGCCGCCCGGGCGATGGCCAGTTCCTCGTTCGTCGGGATCACCAGAACTTGCACCGGACATTCCGGTGGGGAGATCCGCCGGGGTTCGCGGGATTTCGCGGTATTGAGTTCGGGATCCACCACGATCCCGAATCGGTGCAACCCGGCCAGCGCGTCCGCGCGTACATCGGGGTTGTTCTCCCCTACGCCCGCCGTGAAGGTGACCGCGTCGACCCCGCCCAAGTCGATCAAGTAGGCGCCGAGATAGTGACGCAGGCGGTGCACGTAGACGTCGTAGGCCGCGCGGGCAGCGGTATCGCCGGAATCGATCCGCCGCCGCAGTTCCCGGAAGTCGTTGACCCCGGCCATCCCGCGTAGCCCCGATCCACGGTTGAGTAACCTGTCGATACCGTCGACGTCCAGATGGGCGGTCCGCATCAGGTGCAGGATTATCCCGGGGTCCAGATCGCCGGGCCGGGTGCCCATGACCAGCCCCTCCAGCGGGGTCAGACCCATACTGGTGTCCACCGGGCGGCCACCGCGCAGGGCCGATACCGAGGCGCCGTTACCGAGGTGGAAAACGATCTGGTTCAGCGTTTCCGGTGGGCGGCCGAGGAATTCGGCGGCACGGCCGGAGACGTATTCGTGGGAGGTGCCGTGGAAGCCGTAGCGGCGGATCCCGTGCGTTTCGGCGACCTGGCTGTCGATCGCATAGGTTTTTGCGGCGGCCGGGAGACCGTGGAAGAACGCGGTATCGAATACCGCCACCTGCGGTGTATCGGGCAGTAGTTCGCGCACGGCCAGGATCCCGCGAATATTGGCCGGATTGTGCAGCGGGGCGAGTGTGCTCAGCTCGCGCACCGTGTCCAGGACCGCATCGTCGATCAGGGTGGGCCGGTAGAAGACCTCGCCGCCGTGCACAACGCGATGGCCCACGGCGGTGATTCCGGCAGTGGTGAGATCGTCGCCGCCTTCGGCGAATTTGGCGAAAGCCAGGCGTAAACCGGCAGTGTGGTCGGGGATCTCCTGTTGCTCGGTGAGTGTCCGATCACCGGCAGTGTGCTCGATCGCGCCGCCGTCCTCACCGATCCGCTCGACGAGACCGGACGCGATGATCGTGCCAGAATCCGGCTCCATCAGCTGGTATTTGATCGAGGACGAACCCGAGTTGACCACGAGTACGCGAATCGATTCCACCGCCGTCTCCTGTTCGCCGGACCGCGTCACTGCTGCTGCGCCTGAATGGCGGTGATGGCCACCGTGTTCACGATATCGGTGACCAACGCGCCCCGGGACAGGTCGTTCACCGGTTTGCGTAACCCTTGCAGCACCGGCCCGATCGCGACTGCGCCCGCGCTGCGCTGCACCGCCTTGTACGTGTTGTTGCCGGTGTTCAGGTCGGGGAAGATGAAAACCGTGGCTCGCCCGGCTACTTCGGAACCGGGGAGTTTGGCGTCGGCGACCGTGGGCTCGATCGCGGCGTCGTACTGGATGGGCCCCTCCACCAGCAGTTCCGGCGCTCGCTCCCGGACCAGTGCCGTGGCGACCCGCACCTTGTCCACATCCGCGCCGCTACCGGATTCGCCGGTGGAATAGGACAGCATCGCCACTCGCGTATCGATACCGAAACGGGTCGCGGTGGCTGCCGAGGATATGGCGATATCGGCCAGCTGCTCGGAGGACGGGTCGGGGACGACGGCGCAGTCACCGTAGGCGAGCACCCGGTCGGCCAGGCACATCAGGAAAACACTCGAGACCGTCGACACCCCCGGAACGGTTTTGATGATCTCGAAGGAGGGGCGGATGGTGTGCGCGGTGGTGTGCGCGGCACCGGACACCATGCCGTCGGCGAGACCGCGATGCACCATCATCGTGCCGAAATAGGAGATATCGCCGACTGTTTCGCGGGCCCGCTCGAACGTCATGCCCTTGTGTTTGCGCAGTTCGGTGTATTCGCGGGCGAAATCCTCGAGATGTTCGGAAGCCCGCGGGTCCAGCACCTGAGCACCGCTGATATCCACCCCGAGCTCCGCGGCGCGGGCCCGGACGGCTGTCTCGTCGCCCAGGATGATCAGGTCGGCGACCTTACGTTGCAGTACGCGCCCGGCCGCCCGCAGTACCCGATCGTCGTCGCCCTCGGGCAGCACGATGGTTTTGCGGTCCGCGCGGGCACGTTCGATCAGCTGGTATTCGAACATCTGCGGAGTGACCACGCTGGTCAACGGCACCTCGAGCCGGCGCAGGAACTGTGCCGCGTCCACATGGGTTTCCATCAGCGCCAGTGCGGTGTCCACTTTGCGCGGGTTGTCGGCGGACATCCGGCCGCGGGTGCGATGCGCGACGCCGGCGGTGTCGTAGGTGCCCGAAGCGGTGGTCAGGATGGGTAATCGGGGTTTCAGTCCGGTGATCAGGCGGGCGATCGCGGGATGGGGGAGCAGTCCCCCGTTCATGACGATCCCGGCCAGCGATGGGAAACTCTCCGCCTCGTGCGCGTTCACCACACTCAGCAGCACATCGGATCGGTCGCCCGGTGCGATCACGACCGCGCCGTCGAAAAGTCGTTCCAGAATATGTTCGGCGGTCATTCCGCCCACCATCACCCCCAGCGCCTCGCGGTGCAGGAGTTCGGGGTCGCCGCTGTACATCTCGCCGCCCAGCGCATCCCGTAGCTCGGCCATGGTCGGGGCGATCAGCAACGGTACTTCCGGCAGGCTCCAGCGCGGGACCCCGAAACCAGCGAGCCGCTCCCGTACCGGTTCGAGATCGTCCGGTGCGCACCGGTTCGCGATGATCGCCAGCAGTTGCGCGTGCTCGCTCGCCAATTCCGCCGTGCACAGCTCCACCAACTGTTCGACCTCATCCGGCGACCGCTGCGCTCCGCGCACCACCAGCAGTACCGGCGCCCCCAGGTTCACGGCGATCCGCGCATTGAATCGCAGTTCACTGGGGCTGGCCACGTCCGTGTAGTCGCTGCCGACGATCACTACGGCATCACAGGCCGCTGCCACCTCGTGGTAACGCATGACCATCTCGGAGATCGCGGCGTCCGGGTCGGCGTGCACCTGCTCGTAGCTCACTCCGGCTGCCTGGTGGTATTCGATATCGACGGTGCTGTGCTCGAGCAGCAGTTCGAGAATGTAATCGGGTTCGGTCGCCGACCGGATGATGGGCCGGAACACCCCCACCCGCGCGGTGGTCGCGCACAACATCTGCAGCACCCCGAGCGCCACGGTCGATTTCCCGGTATCACCCTCGGGCGATGCGATGTACACACTGGACGCAGCAACCTCGGCCATGAGCTAGAGCCTAACGGTGTGCACCGGTGCACCGGTGCTCGTGGCCTGGCACGGCCCGGTGACCGCTCGACAACTGGTAACGGTGACAATCCTGCGCGTTTCCGGTTGTCCTCTGCGTTAATCCGGTCGAACGGCCGGGGTGCGGTCACAAGAATAGGCAGCCTATGGAAACCAGAGATGTATTCGTCCCCACTCGGCTGGGGCAATTGCACGTTGTCGTCACCGGCCAGGGCGATCCGATGCTCATGTGGCCCAGTCTCCTGATGGACACAAGCCTCTGGGATGCCCAGATCGATTACTTCGCACGGAGTCACACCGTTATCGGGGTCGACCCCCCTGGCCACGGCAGGTCCAGTCCGCTCGAACGGCAGTTCACGTTCGGTGAATGCGCTCAGTGCGTAGTCGACGTACTCGATCACCTCGAAATCCCGTGGACCTACTTCATAGGAAATTCCTGGGGGGCGATGGTCGGCGCGACATTCAGTGCCGGATTTCCCGAGCGAGTCCGCGCGACCGTCCTCATGAACGGCACGGCATCGCCGGCCTCCCGGCGTCAGCGGCTGGAATACCGAGCGCTACTCGTTCTGGCGCGCATGCTCGGCGGTATCAGGCCACCGCTGACCCGGTCTGTCGTCCGCGCTTTTCTCGGACCGACCTCGCTACGAAACCGCCCGGACGTCGTCCGCCGGGTGCTGACCATTTCACAGAAGAACGATCCGGATTCACTGATCCATGCCGTCCGGTCCGTGGTGATCGAGCGTCCGGATCAGCGCGCCGCGCTCGCATCGATCAGCTGTCCGACCTTGGTTATCGCCGGCAGAGAAGACCGGACCTTCCCGCTGCCCGAGGTCGAAGCCATGGCGGAGAGCATTCCGGGGGCGCAACTGGCCGTTATCGATGATGCCGCCCACCTGATAGCGGCGGAGGTGCCGGATCGTGTCAACGATGCGATCCGTACCTTCCTGGATCGGCATACCCACACCGGCAGGTGAGCGGATCATCGAACGCCGGTCGTATCCGGGCTGTTCGCGCTACGAGGCGTGCCCTTCGCGGGGCAGGCCCGCGGTTTCCGGTTCCGTTGTGAGCGCGCTGGTAGGTTCACTGGCGACTGTTCATGCTCGTCCACGCCGGATCTTGGCCGTGTGGACACCGGGGCACACGGCGGGTGGAGGTTGCTCATGGCGCCGGTCGAAACCTATTCAGTGGGCCGCGCCGATACTTCCGCGGTTCCCGCGGCCGCGTCGGCCGACTTCTGGGCCGAACACGTGTGCCGCAACCAGGGCACTCTGCGGTTCCGTTTCGCCGACGCACCGACGTTCCGTGGCAGTATGTCGATTCAGGGAAATGCGGACTATCTGCTGATCGATGTCTGCTCCGACGACATCGTGTACACGCGGACGCGAGAAGATATCCGCGACGACGACGACGCCGGCCTACGGCTGGCCGTACCGACCGCCGGTGTGCTCGGTCTCCGGCAGGACGATCGAGCGGTGTGGGTTCGTCCCGGACAGGCCGCAGTCGTGACGAAATCACGTCCGGCGGATTTCCGGCAGCCGCGGGGAACGCGAGCCCGTGTACTGAGTATTCCGGCCGGTGCCCTGCCTCTCGCCCCCGGCGCCGGTCCGGCGGTCGTCGACCTGGAACAGGGCTTGGGGCCCATCGTCACGGGTATGGTCGGCGGCCTCGTCGAACAGCGCGCGACACTGGACGGATGTGGGTTCGCGGCCGCGTGCGACATGATCATCGAACTACTCGGATTGTGCCTGCGACCCGCAACCGCTTCCACCACCCTCGGGACGGTCGATCTCGCGGTCCGTGATTACGTCCGCCTGCATGCTACGGAACCCGATCTCACGCCCGCGGCGATCGCGCACGGTCTGGGCTGGTCGTTGCGGCAGATACAACTGGCGCTGCATCGCACCGGTACCACGCCCGGTCGACTGATCCGTACCGAGCGACTAGCCGTGGCACACCGGCTGCTGCGCCGTGGCCCCGCAGACCGCACCATCGTCGATATCGCCTATGCCAGCGGTTTCCGGTCGCTCAGCGCCTTCGGCGCCGCCTTCAAGGCGCGGTACGGATGCACGCCGCACGAGGTACGGTACGCGTCGCAGGGCAGCGGGCAGGAGGAGCCGGCCGGCGAGCGGAAACGCTGCCCCACGGTGCCCGGTGCCGGTGACCGATAACGTCGTCGCCACGATGCCGTGCTCGGCCGGCGCCCGGCGGTGCAGGTGACACTTCGCCACCTCTGTCCGCGGGTTCGCCGGCCGAGTACCCGCTTACGCCAGGTCGCGCAGGCGCGGTGCGAGATCACGCCGGAACAGGTCCAGGAACCGCCGCTGATCGTGCCCGGGGGCGTGGAAGACCAGGTGGTTCAGGCCCGCGTCCAGGTACGGCTTGATCAGTTCGACGGCCTGGTCCGGGTCGCTGGCGACGATCCAGCGTTTGGCGATCTGCTCGATCGGCAGCGCGTCGGCCGCCTCCTCCATTTCGATCGGGTCGGTGATGCTGTGCTTCTGTTCCGCGGTCAGCGACAGCGGCGCCCAGAAGCGGGTGTTCTCCAGTGCGAGATCGGGGTCGGTGTCGTAGGAGATCTTGATTTCGATCATCCGGTCGATCGTGCTGACCTCCCGGTCCACCTTCGCCGCGCCCTCGGACACCGCCGGCATCAGTTTCTCGGTGTAGAGGTCCATGCCCTTGCCGGAGGTGCAGATGAATCCGTCGCCGGCCCGGCCCGCGTACCGGGCCACCACCGGGCCGCCGGCCGCGATATACACCGGGATCCCGCCTTCGGGAACGTCGTAGATCGAGGCGCCGACCGTACGGTAGTAGGTGCCGTCGAAATCGGTGCGCGCGCCCGTCCACAGCGCCCGCATCAGATCCACCGATTCGCGCAGGCGTGCGAACCGCTCCTTGAACTCCGGCCATTCTCCGGCGTACCCGGTGGCGATCTCGTTCAGCGCCTCGCCGGTACCCACGCCCAGCATCACCCGTCCGGGATACAGGCAGCCCATCGTCGCGAAGGCCTGCGCGATCACCGCGGGGTTGTACCGGAAGGTCGGGGTGAGCACCGAAGTGCCGAGCATGATCCGCTCGGTGCGTTCACCCGCGGCCGCCATCCAGGCCAGGGAGAACGGTGCGTGCCCGCCCTTGTGCCGCCACGGCTGGAAATGGTCGCTCACCGTGGCGCTGTCGAGGCCGTGTTCCTCGGCCAGCACCGCCAGTTCCACCAGTTCCCGCGGTCCGAATTGTTCCGCCGACGCCTTGTACCCGAGCTTCAGCTCACCCATATGCGCCACTCCTGTCGCGTTGTGTTCGCACCGTTTCCGGCCCGGAATCGACCATAGTCAGCGCGGCGGACGGCTGCGTCCGGTGGGCCGGATCACCGGGCCACCACCGCGGGTTCCGGGCGCGGCGTACCCATCGTCGGCGCCGCGAAGCGCAGAATTGACGGGTGAGTACCGATGAACCGATTCTGTCCTACCTCACCGATATGGACGGGGTGCTGGTGCGGGAGGAGCACCTGGTGCCCGGCGCCGACGAATTCCTCGCCGAATTACAGGCCGAGCAGATCCCGTTCCTGGTGCTGACCAACAATTCGATCCGCACCCCGCGTGATCTCCAGGCGCGTCTACGCCAGAACGGGCTGGATATCCCGGAGCAGTCGATCTGGACCTCCGCGCTGGCCACCGCCAGTTTCCTGAACGAGCAGCGGCCCGGTGGCACCGCCTACGTGGTGGGTGAATCGGGCCTGACCACCGCGCTGCACGAGATCGGTTACGTGCTCACCGACGTCGATCCGGACTATGTGGTGCTCGGCGAGACCCGCACCTACTCGTTCGAGGCGATCACCACCGCCATCCGGCTGGTCGAGCGCGGTGCCCGTTTCATCGCCACCAACCCCGACGCCACCGGGCCTTCGCGTGACGGCGTACTGCCCGCCACCGGCTCGGTGGCGGCATTGATCACCCGCGCCACCGGCCGCGACCCGTACTACATCGGCAAACCGAACCCGCTGATGATGCGGTCGGCGCTACGCCGGATCGACGCGCATTCGCGCAGCAGCGTGATGATCGGCGACCGGATGGACACCGATGTCATCTCCGGGATGGAGGCCGGTATGCGCACGGTCCTGGTCACCTCCGGTATCTCCACCCGGCAGTCGGTCGAGCACTACCCGTACCGCCCCACCATGGTCCTCAACTCGGTCGCCGAACTGGTCGGCCGGGTGCGAACCCCCTTCGCCGATCCGCCGCCGAAGCAGATCTGACTGCTGTTGCCGACCGAAGGCGCTGCGCCGGTCCCTGAACCGGGAGGGCGCCCGGAAACTTGCGGTCCGCACCGCACCGAGCATGCCCCCGGCCCGGCCCGGCCCGGCCCGGCCCGGCCCGGCGCCGCGTGCGCGGAGCGGCAGTGCTCCCTTCAGCCCAGTGCGTGATCCAGGTCGCCCAGCAGGTCCTCGATATCCTCGAGCCCCACCGAAACCCGCACAACCCCGTCCGACAGTCCGATACTCGCCCGCCCTTCCGGGCCCATGGCGCGATGGGTCGTGGTCGCCGGATGGGTGATCAGCGATTTCGCGTCACCGAGATTGTTGGAGATATCGATGATCCGCAACCCGTTGAGCACCTCGAAAGCGCGTTTCTTGGCCGCGTCCGCGGCGGCTTTCAGTTCGAAGGTCACCACTGTGCCGCCGCCGCTCATCTGATCGACGGCCAGTTTGTACTGCGGATGCGTTTCCAGGAATGGGTAGCGCACCCAGCTGACGGCGGGATGCTCGTCGAGGTAGCGCGCGATCCGTAGCGCCGATTCGGTGGACTGCCGGACCCGCAGCGGCATGGTTTCCAGGCCCTTGAGCAGGGTCCACGCGTTGAACGGGCTCAGTGCCGGCCCGGTGTGCCGCATAAGCGTTTTGACCGGGCCTTCGATGTACTCCTGCGACCCGAGGATCGCGCCGCCGAGCACCCGCCCCTGGCCGTCGATGTGCTTGGTGCCCGAATACACGATCACATCGGCGCCGAGTTCGAATCCGCGTTGCAGCAGCGGGGTGGCGAAAACGTTGTCCAGCACCACCTTCGCGCCCGCCGCATGGGCGATCTCGCATACTTTGCGCACATCGACCAGGGTCTGCATCGGGTTGGCCGGGGTTTCGAAGAACACCGCGGCAGTGGGTTCGGACAGTGCCGCCTCCCACTGGTCCAGGTCTTCACCGTCGACGAAAACCGTTTCGATACCCCAGCGCGGCAGGATCTCGTTGCACACCACGAAACACGACCCGAACAGGCTGCGCGCGGCCACCAGCCGGTCACCGGCGCGCAGCAGCGCACCGAGCGCGACGAATACCGCCGCCATACCGCTGGCGGTGGCGAAACACGCCTCGGCGCCGTCGAGCAGGCGCATCCGTTCCTGGAAAGTGGCCACGGTCGGGTTGCCGTACCGGGAGTACACGTAATGCGGGGAATCACCGGTGAACGCCGCCTCGGCGGCCTCGGCGCTGGCGTAGACGAACCCCGAATTCAGGTACAGGGCCTCGGAGGTCTCCTCGAAACCGGACCGGTTCAGGCCGCCGCGTACGCCGAGCGTGGCCGGTCCGACACCGTCGGGCAGGACGCGTTCGAACGCGCCGCCACTGATCACGACTGCCGCCAGGGCAGGCCGAGGGCTCGCCAGCCCGTGCCACCGCGATGCCCGAATTCGTCGAGCGGGCCTTCGAAGCCGTCGGAGATGTTGTAGGAGGGGGCGATTCCGGCCGCGGTCGCGACGTCGGCGGCATGTGCCGAGCGCTGACCGGAACGGCACAGGAACAGCACCGGGGCGTCGGCCGGACGATCGCCCAGGGCCGTACGCAACTGGTCCAGGAACCCGGTGTTGCGGGCGCCGGTGGAATCGACCCACTCCACCAGCAGCGTCGGTTTGGCGACGGAGCTGGTGTCGGGAACACCGACGAACTTCCATTCGGCTTCGGTGCGCACGTCCACCAGGACGGCGTCCGGGTTCTCGGCCAGCAGTTCCCATGCCTGCTGTGGACCGATATCACCTGCGTAACTCAACGTGGTACCTCCTGCGAATCCGCACTTGCCGCATCCGTTCGATGCGCGCCAGGTCGTCACCCGGAGCACCCCACCGCGGAGGAGGGTTGCCGACCAGCGAGCCGGGGCTTGACGCTGGTACTCATGACCTAATCAATGAGATTGCCCGGACCGCCCCGGCCGTGTCAAACCCCGGTTGACGTCCGATCCGAGTTCATTCGACGGGCTGGTTGCACACTTTCCAGTCGTCGTCGCTCCGGAACAACCACCAGGTCGAGGTCGCTTCCTGGTCTTCGACCCGGCTGGTCACCTCGATGGTCGCGTTCTCGCCGTTGATCTGGACCGGCCCGAATTTCGTGATCTCGATATCTTTTCCGGTCTCACCGGGTTGCAGCCGCCCGGCCATCGGCGAACGCGCCGGGACGAAACCGGGACATACCGCCTCGCGCGGTGGCTCCGGCCCGTAGCGGCTGCTCACATCGGCGAACTCCCGGACCGCCCCCGCGATCCGGTCGGAATCTGTGACATTTTTCTCAACCGGTGCCAGCCAGCCGGTGAGCACGATGCCGCCCAGGATCACGGCCGCGATCGCCGCGGCCACGACGAACGGCGTGATCGCGCGCTGTGGTGGGGTGTCCTCCGGGTCGGTGGGCGCCGGTTCGTCTCCGGGTCCGGAATCGCTCATACCGATGATCATCCCTGGTCCCGGGATCGGTGCTGCGCCCCCACCCCGATAGAATCGCGAGTGACCGCGGGTGGACGGCACAGCAGTCGCCGCGGGGACGTGGGAAGACGTAGTGCCGGCCGACCGGTACGGCGCGATGACGGCGCAGACAAGCCACGCGTCAACTTAGCCTAAGCTAAGTGCAACGCCAGTGATTCTTTCGACCGATAAGGGTGCGCGAAACAGATGACCGAGCAGAAGGAAGCGAATCGCCCGCTTCGGATCGCGATCGTGGGGGCTGGTCCGGCGGGTATCTACGCCGCTGATGCGTTGATGAAGTCGGATGCCGAGGTTTCGATCGACCTGTTCGAGCGGATGCCCGCCCCGTTCGGGCTGATCCGCTACGGTGTCGCGCCCGATCATCCGCGGATCAAAGGCATCGTCACCGCGCTGCACAAGGTGCTGGACAAGGAGCAGGTGCGCCTGCTCGGCAATATCGACTACGGCACCGACATCACGCTCTCGGATCTGCGGCGTTTCTACGATGCGGTGATCTTCTCCACCGGAGCCAACGCCGACCGGGCGCTGCCGATCCCGGGTATCGACCTGGACGGCTCCTACGGTGCGGCCGATTTCGTGTCCTGGTACGACGGGCACCCCGACGTACCGCGTGTGTGGCCGTTGGACGCGGAGAAGGTCGCCGTGCTCGGCGTGGGCAATGTGGCACTGGATGTGGCGCGAGTACTGGCCAAGACCGGTGACGAACTGCTGCCGACCGAGATCCCGCCGAACGTCTACGCCGGGCTGAAGGAGAACAAGGCCGTCGAGGTGCACGTCTTCGGGCGGCGCGGTCCCGCGCAGGCCAAGTTCACCCCGCTGGAGCTGCGGGAACTGGATCATTCGCCGACGATCGAGGTCATCGTCGACCCCGAGGACATCGACTACGACGAGGGTTCGGAAGCCGCTCGCCGGCATTCCAAGCAGGTCGATATGGTCGCCAACACCCTCGAGCAGTGGGCGATCCGGGACCAGGGCAACCGCCCGCACAAGCTGTTCCTGCATTTCTTCGAATCGCCTTCCGAAATCGTGGGCAAGGACGGCAAGGTCGTGGGGCTGCGGACCGAACGCACCCAGCTCGACGGCACCGGCAACGTGAAGGGCACCGGGAACTTCCGTGACTGGGATGTCCAGGCGGTCTACCGGGCCGTCGGATACCTGTCGCAGAACATCTCGGAACTGCCGTTCGACGATCAGGCCGGGGTCATCCCGAACGAGGCCGGGCGCGTACTGGTCGACGAGAATGCCGACGGTTCCGCTCGGTATATGCCGGGCACCTATGTGACCGGCTGGATCAAACGCGGCCCGGTCGGCCTGATCGGTCACACCAAGGGGGACGCGAACGAGACGGTGGCCTGCCTGCTGGACGACAGCAAGAACTTCGGTGCCGCCGAGAGCCCGGAGCTCGACGCGGTGACCGACTTCCTGGAGAGCCGCGGTATCCCGTTCACCACCTGGGCGGGCTGGTACCGCCTGGACGCGCACGAGCGTTCGCTGGGCGAGCCCGAGGGCCGGGAACGGGTCAAGGTCGTCGAACGCGAAGATATGCTGCGCGCCAGCGAACCCCACAAGGTGTAAACTCCGAGCCCGCTCCGGCCAGGACTTGCCGGAGCGGGCACCGCCACGACGTATCAGGCATTCTGTATCCGTGTTCGATGCCCATGTGCACATCATCGATCCGCGTTTTCCGCTGATCGAGAACGAGGGCTACCTACCGGAGCCGTACACCATTGCCGACTACCGGCGCCGGATGTCGCGGTTCGAGCTCTCCGGCGGCGCGGTGGTCAGCGCCTCCTTCCAGGCCAACGACCAGAGCTACCTGCGGGCCGCGCTGGCCGAACTCGGACCGGGCTGGGTCGGGGTCACCCGGCTCGATCTGGATGCCTCGGATTCGGAAATTCTCGATCTGCACGAGGCCGGGGTGCGGGCGGTGCGGTTCAACCTCAAACGCGCCGCCACCGATATCGCCGGCATGACCCGTCAAGCCCTGCGTGCGCACGAACTCGTGGGCTGGCATGTGGAAATCTATGTCGACGGCCAGATGCTGGCCTCCTTGCAGCCGGTGATCCTGAAACTGCCGAAGGTATCCGTCGATCACCTGGGGATGTCCGAGGAGGGACTGTCCTACCTGCTCGATCTCGTCGATCGGGGCGCCCGGGTGAAGGCGACCGGTTTCGGGCGGGTCGATATGGACGTCGCGACGGCCCTGCGCCGGATCCACGCGGTGAACCCCGAAGCGCTCATGTTCGGCAGCGACCTGCCCGGCACTCGCGCCGGCCGCCCCTTCCGGGAGGCCGATGTGGAGCTGATCGCCGACGTGGTCGGCACCGATATGCACGCGGTTCTCGAGGACAATGCCCGCGCGTTCTACGGTCTACCGCCCATCGACCGCACTCTCGAAGACCCCACCCCCACGCTCCCCTTGTTCGCCCCGTCGCTTCGGGAGGCAGCCCGCCGCCCTGCCTCCGACGGCACCACCCGGCCGCTCCCGATCGTCGAGCGACGGCCGGGACGAGGCCCGGGCCCGCGCTGACGCACGGTGGCGTCAGGCGGCGATCGCCCCGATCACCCAGACCCCGCTCGCGAGCAGAGCGCCCAGCAATTCCACCAGGATCGACAGGCCCACGCCCTTGATCGCATGCTTGCTCGACGCCCACGCCTGCCGGTTGTCGGGCATCCGGGCCATCTCCGAGAAATACACCCCCACAACGAAACCCACGAACAGTCCGACCACCGGGATCACGAAGAAGCCGGCGATTCCGGCAAGCCCACCCAGCAGCAGGGTCCGGTTCGGAATCCCGGCCTCCTTCAGATTCCGGCCGGGCCAGGTGTATTTCACCACCCCCGAGATCACCAGCAGCAGCGTGCTGATCCCGAGCACCACCCACGCCACGGTCCCGCCGGTGAGGAACGCCCACACCGCGACCGCCGCGAAGATCAGGACCACCCCCGGCAGAATCGGCACCACGATACCGACCAGGCCGACCAGAATCACCAGGCCGACGATGATTTCGCCCCATACGCTCACATCACCAACGTAGCCCGAGTCCGGAGGACGTGCCGGACCCGCGGAAAGCCTGTCCGCCGACGACGGGACCGGTGCGGGCCGGGCCGATACAATCACGGCTGCGCGACGATCGAGCCCCGACCGCGGGCAGACGAGGGAGCCCGGACCGCGGGTAACCGAACAGAGGAGGTCGACAGCTGGTGCAGGTCACGACTCTGCGCAGGTACCCGGTGAAATCCATGCTCGGCGAGGATGTGCCGGAACTCGTGGTCGACAACGGCGGTGCCCTCGGCGACCGGGCGCTGGCCGTGATCGATACGGCCACCGGCCGGGTCGCCACCGCCAAACAGCCCAAATTGTGGCGGCGGCTGCTGCAATGCTCCGCCGCCGGAGCCCCGGGCCGAGTGCGCATCACATTGCCGGATGGGCGGATCATCGAGATCGATACGGATGACGCCGCCCGGCACTTGAGCGAACTGCTGGAACGCGAAGTCCGCCTGGCCGACCAGTGTCCCGACGGCGCCGAAATGGAAAGAGCCGACCCCGAAGAGGTGCTCGCCAAAGGGATCGATGCGGCGTCGAACTACGTGACCGGGCCGGTGGCCCGCGCCACTCCGGGAACCTCCTTCGTCGATTACGCTCCGCTGCATTTGGTCACCACTGCCAGCCTCGACCGGCTCGATGTCGAGGCCGAGCGTTATCGGCCGAACCTGATCGTGACAACACCCGCGGGGTTCCCGCCCTACGGCGAAAACGACTGGGTCGGAAAGGAATTGTCCATCGGTGAAGTGCGGTTGTCGGCGATTACGGCCACCCCCCGTTGCGCGGTGCCGACGTTGGAGCACGGGGACCTTCCTCGTTCACCCGAGGCAGTCCGCCGGCCGATGGCCGAGAACCGGGTCGAGGTCGCCATTCCGGGGCGGGGCGCTCTGCCCTGCGCCGGGGTGTATCTGACAGTGCTGCAGGGCGGCACCATCAGAACCGGAGATCCGCTGGTACTGGGCTAGCTCGGCTCGCTCAGGCCCGGGCGATTTCCTCACGCCATACCGGGCTGTCGACGTAGTGGTTGTCGTACTGCTGGGAGCTGTCCCGGATCTCTTGGACGGTCGCCTCGCCGCGGTACACCCGCTCCAGCAGCCGGTAGTAGTCGAACCGGTGCAGGCCCGGTGTGAAAACCACGAGCAGTTCGGCTTCCGAACCGGGCGCCGGGGCGAAGGCGTGCGGCACCGTGGGCGGAACGGTGAGGAAATCGCCGCGTTCGAGCCGGACGATTTCGTCGCCGAGCAGGAAGCGCATGGACCCGTCGAGTACCAGGAACATTTCGGTGGCCGCGGTGTGGAAATGCGCGGGCGCACCGGGTGACCCCTTCGACAGACTCGCTTTGTTGGCGGTGAGCGCACCGCCGGTTTCGCCGGCGTCGGCCAGCAGGGTGATGAGGCTCAGCGCGCCGTCCTGGAGCGTCGCCGCGTTCCCGGACCGGACGAGAACCGGCGACGCGGACTGCTGCGTGGTTGTTGCCATGGTGATCTCCCTGCGCCTGTGCGACTCGGTGTCGCGTTTTGTGTGTCGGTTGGTCGACGAGGCGTGGGCGAACAGTGTGACATCGAGCGGTCACCTCGAGCCGTGCGCGCCCGGACAGGGCGTGGGAGCCGAACAGCGCGTACGGATTGTGCCGGGTCGGCGGAGGCTGTCCGAGGTTCAGCGTGGTGCGGTGAGTTTGTCTATGTCGGCGAGTACGCGTTCGTGCCAGTCGATTTCCCCCTGGATCCGCAGGCGGGCGTGTTCGACGATCAGGTCGTCGGCGATGTTCTGGTCCGGCCAGCGGCGGTCGAGTTGGTGTTCGATGTGGGAGCCGCGGGCGCGCAGGGCGGCTATCCGGTCTTCGAGGTAACCACGCAGCAGTTCGCGGTCGAGATCGGTGCTGACGGCGAGGGCCAGGTCGACCGGGTCCGGGCGCAGATCCACTTCGGTGAAGGCTTCGTCGCGGAGTGCGCGTAGTTCGCGATGCCCCTCGTCGGTGATCTCGTAGACGGTGCGGGCGGGTAGCGCGCCCTGCTGTTCGGTGCGCAGGGGGCGGATGAGGCCCTCGTCGGCCATGCGGTGCAGGGCGCTGTACAGGGATCCGGGCTTGACCTGCGACCACAGGTCGGCGCGGTCGAGGCGGGCGTCTCGCCGGATCTGATGGCCGTGCATCGGCCCCCGCCGGGAGAGTGCGGCGAGGACGAACAATCGGGTTTCGTTCACCGCATCAGTCTGACACGACTACTCGTATTTGAGTACTCTCTTATGGCATGACTGTCCGACCCATTCTGATCGCCGGTGATCCGCGCCTGGTCACACCGGCAACCCCGGTAACCGTGTTCGACGACGAATTGGCCGCGTTCGTGGAGGACCTGTTCGACACCCTCACCGCCGCCAACGGTGCGGGTCTGGCCGCGAACCAGGTCGGCGACCCACGTGCGGTTTTCGTCTACGACCTCGTGGACGCCGACGGCCGCCACCGCGGTCATGTGGTGAATCCCGTGCTGGAAACGTCCGCGATCCCGGAAACCATGCCCGATCCGGACGATCTCGAGGGGTGCCTCTCGGTGCCGGGGGAGTGGTTTCCGACCGGCCGGGCGCACAGCGCCCAGGTTGCCGGTGTCGATAGATACGGCGACCCGGTTTCCGTCGAAGGTACCGGCTATCTGGCCCGCTGTCTGCAACACGAAACCGACCACTTGGCCGGACGGCTCTACCTGGACCGCCTGCTCGGCCGCAACCGTCGCGAGGCTCGTCGCATGATCAAACAGCGGCAGTGGACCGAACCCGGTCGTAGTTGGCTTCCCGGTGTCGATCCCGGAATGGATGAAAGCTGACCGGTTGCGAAACGCTCTATTCGCACTGAACGAGTGGTGGAGTATCGCCGCTCCGATATGTAGTACGTATGCTACCATTTGTCTAAGTTGGGCAATTGGGAGGTCTCATGGCTTCGGGGGACGGCGTAGTGATCGATGTCGGCGCGCTGCGAATGCACTACGACACCACCGAGGTGCTGCGGGATGTGTCATTCCAGGCGCGGCGTGGGGAGGTCCTCGTGATGCTCGGACCCAATGGGGCGGGTAAGACCACCACGCTCGAGATCCTGGAGGGGTTCCGCACTCGTTCGGCGGGGGAGGTGCGTGTCCTGGGGGTCGATCCGGCTCATGGCGACGAAGCCTGGCGGGCGCGAATGGGTGTGGTGTTGCAGTCCTGGCGCGATCATGCCAAATGGCGGGTGCGGGAATTACTCGCGCATCTCGGGGCCTACTACCGTCCCTACTCGGATCGCCGAGCTCGGAAGCCGTGGGATACCGGTGAACTCATCGAATTGGTAGGGCTGACCGAGCATGCGGGAGCCAAGATCTCCACCCTGTCCGGTGGGCAGCGGCGGCGGCTGGATGTGGCGATCGGGATCGTCGGCCGCCCGGAGCTGCTGTTCATGGACGAACCCACCGCCGGTTTCGACCCCGCGGCCCGGCGCGATTTCCACGATCTGGTGCACCGCCTCGCCGATCTCGAGGACACCACGGTACTGCTGACCACCCACGACCTCGACGAAGCGGAAAAGCTCGCCGATCGGATCCTGATCCTGGCCGGTGGACGGATCATCGCCGACGGTTCGGCAGAGGAACTGTCGCGCAGTATCGCCGGGGAAGCCGAGGTGCGCTGGACCGTGGGCGATCGGCGCTTCGTGCACACCACCACCGAAGCCACGAAATACGTGCACGAACTGTTCGAACAGCACGGCGACCGGATCGGCGATCTGGAGGTCCGCCGGGCGTCGCTGGAAGACACCTATATGAGGCTGGTCCGCCGCCACGAATCCGGGGAGCCGGGGGCAGTGGTGCACACTCTCGCGGAGGTCACCCGATGAATCCCACCGCCACCGCCGTACGCGGCGGTTTCGCCCGCGCCTGGATCGAACTGCGGCAGATGTACCGCAACGCACCCGAACTGCTCGGTCAGTTCCTGACACCGGCGCTGTCGCTGTGTGCGCTCTACCTATTGCGCAACCGGGAGTACGCGGACAGCGGACTGTCGATCGCCGAGCTCGCGCTACCCGGCCTGCTCGGCAGCATCATCGCCTTCAACGGCCTGTTCGCGATCGCCAATGTACTGGTGCTGGACCGCGAGGACGGCACGCTCCTGCGGGCCAAGGCCGTCCCGAACGGCATGATCGGATATTTCGTCGGCAAGATCACCACCGCGGCGGGATCGGTGCTCGTGCAAGTGCTCGTGGTGCTCGTGGTCGGCATGCTGGTCATCGGTGGGTTGTCACCGGACGGCCCCGGGGCGTGGCTCACGTTCGGCTGGGTCGTCCTGCTCGGCCTCCTCGCCATCCTGCCGGCCGGCGCGATCCTCGGTGGTGTCCTCGAGGGGCCACGTGCGACCTTTCTGCTGACCATGCCGCTGATGGGGCTCATCGCGATATCCGGCATCTTCTACCCGATCACGGCGCTGCCCGGCTGGTTGCAGTCGGTAGCCCAGGCCTTCCCGATGTATTGGGCGGGTCTGGGGATGCGGTCGGCGCTGCTGGCGCCCGAAACGGTGGCCATCGAGATCGACCGGTCCTGGCGGCATCTCGAAACCGCCGCGGTACTGGGGGCATGGGCCGTCGTGGGCCTGCTCGTCGCGCCGGTAGTGTTGCGACGCATGGCGCGTCACGAATCAGGGTCGAGTATGGCCGCTCGCCGCGAGAAGGCGATGCAGCGTGCCTTCTGAGGTCATCTACAACCGTATCGCGATGTTGCGCGCCGAACGCGGTATCTCGCGGCGGCAACTGGCCGAGGCGCTGGGCGTCCACTATCAGACCGTGGGCTACCTGGAACGTGGTGAATACAGTCCCAGCCTGCACCTGGCGTTGCGGATCGCGGCCTATTTCGAGGTGGCGGTGGAGGTCGTGTTCTCCACCGAACCGTTCCCGCGGCTCGGTTCGGGTACCGAAACCGCATGAGCTGCTTGTCTGCCGGCCGTATGGGCCCGGCCGGTCGCGTCTGCTGCCGACCGGTTCGATGCGGGACTCGCCGGCGTCCCGATGCTCGAGCGAAGTCCGAGAATTTCCGCCTTCTGAGCCTGGAGGCGGGCGATTCCGGCATCCAATTGCGCCGTCCGTTCGTCGAGTTGGGCCAATGCGGCTGCCCGCTCGGCATCGGAGGCACCCGCGGGGTCGATACAAGCGACCTGCAGTATCGCGGCGGCCTCGGACAGCGAAAGGCCGGACGCGAGCAGGCAGCGGATATGGTCCACGGTCTGGACGTCCTCGGGGTGGTAGTTCCGGTAACCGTTCGTATCGCGTTCTGGCGAGAGGATCCCGGCACCCTCGTAGTGCCGGAGCATGCGCGGGCTCGCCCCGGTGGCAAGACTCAAATCGCGTATTCGCATCCGGCGGCCCTTTCCTTGACATTGACGTTAGTGTCATAGCTTAGTTTCGCCGGTATGACGAACGAAAACAGTCGGCCGAAAGTGCTACTCGTAGTCGCGCACCCGGACCACGACTCGGCTACCTGGGCTGTGGCACGGGCTATCGAACAGGGCATCCGGTCCGCGGGGAGTGTCACCGCCACAATCCACGACCTGGTGGCGTCCGGGTTCGATCCGGTCTACGGAAAGGCGGACCTGGCTCATCACCGAGGCTTGTCGGGACTGCCCGCCGATGTCGGGCGTGAGCAGGAACTACTCGAGTCGGCGGAGGTGACCGTCGTCCTCTTTCCCGTCTACTGGTGGTCCATGCCCGCACTTGCCAAAGGCTGGTTCGACCGGGTTTTCGGGGCCTACGACGATGTTTCGCACGGCAGCCCGAGCGCGGTGCGGAAACTCCATCTCGTCGCACTGGCCGGTCTGGGGGAAGCTACGTTCGCCCGCCATGGATACAAAGCGGCGTTGACCACTCAGACGATGCACGGTATCGCCGACTACTCCCAGGTCGGCGACGCATCGATCGAATTCCTGTACGACACCGAGTCCAAGGACCCGGCACTGCACGAACAACTGATCGCCCGGGGATTCGAGATCGGCGTCGAGATGGCTCAGCGTGCGCAACCGGCACACGACCGGGTGGCGGTCTGAGTGGTCCGGTGATAGCCGTGTGTTCGCCGGTCTGCCGTCAGCGCACGGCAGCACAGCCGGCCGCCGATCCGGGACCGGCGGTCGACGACCAGCTCGCCGAGGTGATTTACGACGAATGGACCGCGACCCAAACCTCATGAACTGTCGCACCCATTCATCGGCCACGGGCGTGGGCGTCAGTAGAGGAAGTCCGCGAGGATACGGGCAACGTCAGCGGGCACTGTGGAGGGTGCGAAATGCGTCTGCCCCGGAAGGGTTTCGAGGTGGGCGCCCGGCATCACCGCCGCGAGGCGTTCGATGGTTTCCGGCATCGGTTGCCAGGTGTCGGAGCCGTGCATGAGCAGGGTCGGCGTAGTCACCGAAGACCAGCGGTCCAGGTAGCTGGTGTCACCGACCATCGACTCCAGATCGCGGCACCAGCCGTCGGAGTCGTCGGGGGAGTCCGCGTCGTCCGTCGCGGCCGACCGGTCGAGCATCGCGGCGGGAACCCGGGCCACCTTCTCGGCCAGCAACCGCTGGGCCTCGCTGCGGTCCCCGTTCGCCGTGAGCAGCTCGAACCGCGACAGGACGGGCGCCAGCTCCGCGCCCGCCGCATACAGCGGGGGCTCCCACAGGGCCAGCGAGCGGATCGCCAGCCCGGATGCCGCCGCGTGCAGGGCCACGGTCGCACCGTACGACATGCCCACGAGGTGGGTCGGCCGGCCGATCATATCGATGATCGTTCCCAGATCACGCACCTCGTCCGCGAAATGTTTCGGGGCATGCCCGGGCCCGCTCGGTGCGTAGCCGCGCCGGGCCGGCAGCCAGAGATCGAACCGGTCCGCCAAGTGCTCGGCCACCGGCTGCCAGGAATGCAGTCCGCCGCCGGAACCGTGGATCATGATCACCGGCGCCCCGACCCCGGTCCGGTGGTAGCGGATGATGGTCCCGTCGAACGATCGGAAGCTCGCGGGCGGTAGGTCGGTGAACAACGGCATGCGCATACTCTCGCAAAAGCGCCCGCACCCCTCCAGCGCATTAACGTCTCGATTACCCCGGGCCACATCTGTAGTTGCGCGCAATGGAGCCGCATCGGTCACCGAGGAAACGCCCAGCCGGCCTGTTCTGCGCTGGATCGCCGGACGATCACGGCGCTCGACATGGATATCGACCCCGTCCGCCGATGGCCGGTCGCACGCGTCCGCCCGCATCGCATGCGTGTCCGGTAGCGTGCCGTCTTCACGCGGCGAGGAGGTCGACCGGTGCCGACCCCGATTGCCCCCGCGACCATGGCATCCCGTCCGCGGCGCGGAACGTTCGATCGATTCGGATTCCTTTCCGCGGTGCGGGTGGGCTGTTCGCGCCGGGTGTCCGCCGGGTGTTCAGAAGAGGGTCGGTTCGCCGAAGCCCGAGGTGCGTTCGATGGCGAGTAGGCGCTGTTTGGTGTCGATTCCGCCGGGCGCGGAGAAACCGTGCAAGGCGTGGTCGGCGGCCAGGACCCGGTGGCAGGGGATTATCAAAGGGATCGGATTACGGCCGAGGGCTTGGCCCACGGCCTGGGCGGCGCCGGGAGCGCCGATGCGGTCGGCGACCTCGCCGTAGCTGAGGGTGCGGCCCGGGGCGATGGCGCGGGTGACGGTGTACACGGCGCGATGGAATTCCGGCAGGCCGGCGAGGTCGAGCGGAATCCAGCGGAGATCGTCCAGGTCGCCGTCGAGGTGGGCGCGGATTCGGGCGAGCATCGCGGCGCGGGCTCCGGTTTCCGGGGTGGCGACCCGGTGGGTGCCGTCCGGGAGCCGGGCCGTCAGGGGATCGTGGCCGGGCAGCCGGAACCGGACCACAGCGTCACCGTGCCAGGTGACGGCACAGCGGCCGATCGGGGTATCGAAATCCGTTGCTTCGAAGGATGCGGTGCCGGGCATGTCCTCAGTCTGCCCGCGTCCACCGACACCTGCGGAAACCGGATCGATCGCGGGCGACACCGTGACGGGAAGCACCTGTTGTCATACTGTCAATATGTCCGCGGGCGGCCGCGGACAGACACTGGATCGACGACGAACCGAGGTAAGGCGTGAGCACACCATCCACCGCCACCAAGCAGGGCCCGCTCGCGGGCATTCGCGTGATCGAACTCGCCGGTATCGGGCCGGGGCCGCATGCCGCATTGCTGCTCGCCGACCTCGGCGCCGATGTGGTGCGGATCCAGCGGGCCGGCCAGCTCCCGGGCGGCGCCGATCGCCCGACGCTGCGCGGCCGTACCGTCGTGGAGGCGAACCTGAAGGACCCGGCGGATATCGAGAAGGTACTCGGCCTGGTGGAGAAGGCCGATGTACTGCTCGAGGGGTTCCGGCCGGGCGTCACCGAACGGATGGGACTGGGGCCCGATGCCGCCCTGGAACGCAACCCGCGCCTGGTCTACGGGCGGATGACGGGCTGGGGCCAGTTCGGTCCGCTGGCCGATCGTGCCGGTCACGACATCAACTACATCAGCCTTACCGGTGTCCTGCACGCCATCGGCCGCAAGGGTGAACGCCCGGTGCCACCGCTGAACATGGTCGGCGATTTCGGTGGCGGTTCGATGTTCTTGGTGTTCGGTGTTCTCGCCGCTCTGGTGGAACGCCAGAATTCCGGTAAGGGGCAGGTCATCGATGCCGCCATGATCGACGGCACGCTGGCGTTGTCGCAGATGATCTGGGCTTTCCGGGGTATGGGTGCGTGGAGTTCGGAACGTGGAACCAACCTGCTCGACACCGGTATGTCGTTCTACGACACCTACGAAACCTCCGACGGCAAGTACATGGCGGTCGGCGCGATCGAACCGCAGTTCTACGCGCAGCTGCTGGCCGGTCTGGACATCGACCCCGACGGCCTGCCGTTCCAGATGGACCCGGCCGGCCAGGACGAGCTGAAGAAACTCTTCACCGACAAATTCCGCAGCAAGACCCGTGACGAATGGTCCGAGATCTTCGTCGGCACCGACGCCTGCGTCACCCCGGTCCTCACTTTCGAAGAGGCCACCGAGAACGAGCACATTGCCGCCCGCGGCTCGCTGCTCGAACTGGAGAACGTCACCCAGCACGCCCCGGCGCCGCGCTTCTCCCGCACCCCCAGCGGCGTCCCGACCCCGCCGCCCACCGAGCCCACGCCGCTGGATTCTGTCTGGGCGGACTGAACAACAGGAGGGCCGGTTCGGGTTGCTGACCGAACCGGCCCTCATCGTCTCTTCGCGGTGAGCGTGTCGACTGCCCAGCCTCGATAGCCTGCTTCCAGTACGTATATCAAGGGGGTTGTGGTGTGTCCGGAACGGGAATCGATATTGATGACGCGGCGCTCGCCGAAACGGCACAGTATCTGGGTACAGCAGCGAAAAGGACGCGGTGACTGCTGCGCTCCGGGAGACCGGCCGACGGCCGACGGAGGAATCCCGGTCGTTCGTGGCCGGGAGGACGTCAATGTTCTGCACGCAGATACCGATTTCGACACCATCGCCCGCCTGACCGGTCAACCGGTTCGACTGACCCGATGGCCCGAGCTGGACGGCGGCGAACGGGCGTTCAGAACCAGGTGGTGGGGCGGATGTGGTTGGCCAGGTCCACCAGGGCGTAGCGGTGGCGGCGGCCGGGGGCCCGCCGGGCCAGGGTGCGCAGGCCTCTTTCGGCGGCGTCGCGTAGGGCGTTCTCGGTGAATGCGATGCCGATGAGCGGCGGGTTCGGTGCGGCGGGGGTGTTCCCGGCCTGCAACCAGGCCAGTGCGCTGCCCAGGACGATGACCCGCAGTTGCAGCGCGCGGCGTTCGTCCGGCGGAAGCGCCTCCACTCGCTGCGCCGAGCGTCGGATCGTGTGTTCCGGGAGATCGCCGACGGGGGCGCTGGTGAGCAGCAGCAGGACCGCGGTCATCCGGGCGGTGGTGAAGTAGCGGGAGGATCCGGGCACTTCGTCCAGGGCGGTGACCGCCTCGGCAAAGCGGCCGGTGGCCGACAGGAGGCGGGCCAGGCCGAACGCCGCGCTCACCAAGCCGTGATCCGTGCGCCATGCGATGGCGTAGAAGTTCTCGGCGTAGGCGCGCCAGGCCTTGGTCTCGTCCGGGTGCCAATGCTGGAGGACGAGTTCGGCCGTCCCGGCGAGCGCCAGCTTGGGTGCCAGCTCGCCCGGCAGTACCCGCAGTACGGCATCGAAGGCAGAGTACGCCTTCTCGTAGTCGTTCTCGCGCAACCCGGCCAGCCCGGTGTACCAGTCGATCCGCCAATCGCGGCGGCCCGCCCCCGGAATCGCGTCCAGCAGTTCGCCCGCCTCGCCGACCCGGTCCGAATCGAGCAGGATACGGGCTTCGGCCAGCCGTAATTCCAGTTCCAGGTTTTCGGGGGCGGCCGCCGGATCGCGAGCCAGATCTTCACGCGCTTCGTGCAGGGCGGCCAGCGCCTGATCGGGTTCGGCCTGCAGGATATCCACCAGCCGGCGGGCGGCCGGGTCTGTCGGCGAGGGCAGCGGGACCGGTAGCGCAGCAGCGATATCCGTGGCCGCGAGGGCGGTGTCGTGGTCGGCGCCGTCAGCGTACGCGTCGGTCAGGCCGATCAGCTGCTCCGTGCCGAAAGCAGTGCGCTGCTTACCGAAAACCACCGACCGATGCGGATGTTCGGTCCCGGTGTCGAGGGCGAGTATTTCGCGCAGCACCCCGGCCAGTTGGTCGGCCATCGCACCGGCCGATCCGAACCTGCGGTCCGGTTCGGGGTCGGTGGCGCACAGCAGCAAACGATGGAACGATTCGTATTCGGCCAGGACGGGTTCGTCGTCGGGGGTGGGTAAGCCGTCGCGGTAGGCGCCGTGCTCGGTGGGGACGTTCAGGGTCAGCACGGCCAGCGTCCGCCCGACCGTATAGATATCGGAGGCGACGGTCGGCCCGGTGCGGGCGATCTCCGGGGCTTGAAAACCCCGGGTGCCGTACAGGTTCCCGTATGCGTCGATCGGCGCCACCGCACCGAGGTCGAGCAGTTTGACCTGATCCTCGGTGACCATGATGTTGTCGGGTTTCAGATCGTTGTAGGTGAGCCCGGTGGCATGGAGGTAGTCGAGGGCGGGCAGCACCTCGAGTACATACGCGATCGCCTGCGCCACCGGAATCCGTTCGGGCCGACGGTGGTCGTCGAGCATACTGCGCAGCGATCGACCACCCACGTACTCCATGACGATGAACCCGATCGGCTCGCCTTCAGGTGTTCGATGCTCGACGAAGTTGTGGATTTTCACGATGCCCGGATGGGCGACCTCGGCGAGGAACTCGCGTTCGGCCACCGCCACGGCTTGTGCTTCGATATCGTCGGCGTGCAGTAGACCCTTGAGCACCACCCACCGGTCGCTGACATTGCGGTCGATCGCCAGATAGATCCAGCCGAGCCCGCCGTGCGCGAGACAACCTTGGATTTCGTACTGGCCGGCGACCATATCGCCGGGGCGCAAACTCGGCCGAAAGTCGAAATTGGCACCGCAATTCGCGCAGGTACCGCGGGTGGTCGCCGGGCCGCTCGCGCTCGCCCGGCCCACCGGTTTCCCGCACCGCCAGCAGAACCGCTTCCCTTCCGCGACCACCGGATCGGCCAGGACCGCCGCGGCCGGGTCGGCGGGCTCGATACGCGGGACCTCGACCAGCCCGGCGACCAGTGTGCGCACGGTGGGCCGGGAACGCACGGTCCGGGTACTGCGCCCCGTCCGCACCTGGCCGCCGCTGCCCCGGCCCGACCCGAGACTGGTCCCGGCGCGCAGTTCGCCGGACCCCACGGCTGCTGTGCCGGGAACTGTTGCTGTGTCAGGTGCTGCTGTTGTGTCGGGTGCTGCCGCTGTGCCGGGTACCGCGGTTGTGTCGGGCGCCGGAGTGCCGGGAATCTCGGCCGTGCCGGCTGCTGCTGTATCTTCTGTTCCTCTCGATTCCGAGACCGCTGGTGTGCCGGGGGCCGGCGGCGCTCCGGCGGTGGCGGTGGCCTCGCCGGCACCGCGGATCGCGTCCGAGCCGGGGGTTGCCTGTGTGCCGGGGGGCACGCTGTGGTGAGTAAACGTGGTGGTGTCCGGTAGCGCCGTGACAGCGGGGTTGCCGGGCTCGGGCGCCTTCGCTTCGGAATCGGTGGCGGCGGCCATCTCCCCGGCGCCGGATACGGCCGGGTAATCCTCGGTGTCGGTGTCGGTGTCGGTGTCGGTGTCGGTGTCGGTGTCGGTGTCGGTGTCGGTGTCGGTGTCGGTGTCGGTGTCGGTGTCGGTGTCGGTGTCGGGGGGAGAGCCTGTCCCGCTGCCCGGGGCCTCACTCGGCAGCGCTGCGTTTCCAAGGGGTCGCTCGCGAAACCGGGTGGGTTCGACGGCGCGGGTTTCCGGCGGCTCCGGGATATCCCCGGAGCCGGGGCGGTTGCCGGACTCGTCCGTCGCCACCGCCGATCAGTCCCGATAGGTCGCCGGCGGGGGCGCCGGGGTGGGACCGAGGGCGGAGAGCCACTGGCTGTAGAGCCGGCCCCAGGTTCCGTCGGCGCGGATGCGGTCGAGGGTTCCGTTGACGAAGCGCACCAGATCCTCGTCACCCTTGGGGATTCCGATTCCGTACGGTTCCTGGCTGATACTCGGGCCCACGAGTTCGGTATGTGGGTCTTGTGCCGCGAGGCCGGCCAGGATCGAATCGTCGGTGCTCACCGCGTCCACCTGCCGCTGTTGCAGCACCACCAGGCAGTCGGCCCAGGTGGGGACCGTGAGGATGGACGCCTTGGGCTGGATCCGCCGGATATGTTCCAGTGAGGTGGTGCTGCGGATCGTGCAGACCCGCTTACCCGCCAGGTCTTTCAGGCTCTCGATCCCGGAATCCTGTACTGCGAGCACGCGCTGATGTGCCTGCAGGTACACCGTGGAGAACGCCACCCGCTGTAACCGTGCGCAGGTGATGGTCATCGTTTTGACCACCATATCGACGCGGCGGTCGATGAGTGCGTCTTCGCGTTCTTCCGAACCGAGGCTGCGGTATTCGATTCGGTCGGGGTCGCCGAACAGATCGCGGGCCACCTCGCGGGCGATATCGGCGTCGAATCCGACGATGACACCGCTGTTGGGGTCGCGGAAGCTGAACAGGTTGCTGCCGGTATCGAGTCCGACCACGAGGCGGCCGCGGGCACGGATCCGGTTCAGGGTGGGTCCGGTGGCGACGGGGCCGGTGGGACGCAGGCTTGCGGTGGGGTCGCCGCAGTCCGGGTCGTCGGGTACCTGGACCGGGACGTCGCTGGGTATCGCGGTCGCCTGGGCGGGTAGCGGTGGTTCGGCGTAGTCACCGTGCGGCGTTTCGCTGTGCGGGCCGGGCCCGGTGGCGCAGCCTGCCAGAAGCAGTGCGGTGCAGGCGATGGCACTACGCAGCAACCACGACCGCACCCCGGAACGGGGCAGGGCGCGACCGGTTCGGTGCGGCCGGGGCCGCACCGCCGGGCGGGGCGGGCTGGGCGCAGATCTCATCGATACTCCCGCAGTCTCGGCCAGATTCCGAAGGCGATATACGCCGCGGCGGCGATTCCGAGAATCACCGCACCGGGCGCCAGGTAGTCGAGTACCCGGGCGCTGTGGAAAATATTGCTACGCAGGGTGTCCCGGTTTTCGGTGATACCCGTGGCCAGGGTCTTGTCCAGGGCTTCGACGTGCAACGTGGCGTTTTCGGCGCCGGGTGCGGTGGCGATCGTAGCGGCACGGGCGAATTCGCCGCGATTCAGCGCGTCGTTCATCCGCTGATGCGCCGCCAGCCAGTGCAGCAGGGCGGCGCGGGCCTCGGTGGTCGCGCGGTCGGTGTGCCCGGCGAGTAGCTCGTTGAGCCGAGTGATGTTCGCGTCGAAGGTGTGGTCGTAATCGCCGGTGGTATCGCGCCGCACCAGTTTCAGGGTTTCCGCGGAGCGGGCCTGCTGCGCCAGGATCCGGCTCTCGGTGAGGCGCGCGGCCGGCACCGTGCCGTCGGAGCGGCCGCCCGACATCGCCGACGCAGAGACGGACCCGGCGATCACCGTCCACAGCAGCAAGATCAGCACCGCACCCGAGGCCAGCAGCAGGCCCGGGTTGAACGTGCGGTGCCAGCGCCGGGCCATCAGCCGCTGCGCCCAGACCAATGCGGTCAGCGCCGCCAGCAGTGCGACGATCGAGACCAGCGGCGGCCGCACATGCCGGTCCTGCGCCTCGTCCACGGCGTCCGCCCGGCGGACATAGAGTTGTTCGGCCATCGGCAGCAACTCGCTCTGCATCTGGTGTGACGCCTCGCTGAGATATGCGGCGCCGACCGGGTGACCTTCGCGGTTGTTCGCTCGCGCGGTCTCCACCAGACCCGAATAGACCGGCAATCCGGAACCTATACCGATCCGCTGCCGATCATCGTCGATGCCCTCACCGGACAGCGTCACCAGTTCGGCGCCCGCCTCGCCCAGTGCCTGGCTGTAGCGGTCGCGCACCTGTCGGGGTTCCAGGCCGGCGGAGATGAAGGCGGTGGCCGCGGCGGCGTCGGCCACCGAGAGCGAGGTGTAGAGCCGGTGTGCGGCATTGGCGTCGGGTTCGGTACCGGCGAGCAGAATGTCGAGATCGCGCTGTCGGTCGTGCACGGTGGCCGCGGTGATCGCCCCGGAGCCCAGGCACAGCACCACCAGGAGTAACCCGACCCCGATCAGCCGGCCCGGCGAGGATTGCGCGAACTGGCGTAACCGCGTGGGATCCAGCCATTTCCACGCCGTTTCGACCCGCGGTCGCACAAGACCGGACCACCCGGTCGTGGGCGCCGGTTCCGGCCGGTCCAGTTCGGGCCGGTCCGGTTCGGAGACCGCCCGATCCACCGCCGACCGCGTCATGTCCACCCTCCAACTCTGGGCGCCGTGTGCGCTGTATCGCTCTGCGGTATGTGCGCGATCCCGCTCACACCGCTGTCCTGAGCGTATTCGGTATTGTGCCCGCTCGCGCCTCGACGGCCACACCGACCGTCCCCGCAGCCGGGTACGGCAGGATGGAAGGGGACGGTCGACGAGGACGGTGCGAGATGCGCGGTGATGGAGACGGGTGGGCTGTGAGCCCCGGTGGGGTACGGCACTGGGGGAAATTCGGTGCGGCCGGGCTGCTGCTGCGCGCCCCGATCGGAGCAGGTGGCGTGGCGGTATTGCTACAGCACCGGGCGCCTTGGAGTCATCAGGGCGGTACCTGGGCACTGCCCGGTGGGGCCCGCGACAGCGACGAGACCGCGGTGCACGCCGCGGTGCGCGAAGCCGACGAGGAGGCCGGGATCAAGGCCGCCGATATCCAGGTGCGCGCCGAACGGGTCACGGCCGTAGCACCCAGTGGCTGGACCTACACCACCGTGATCGCCGACGCCGGTAAGCCGTTGCCCGTCGAGCCCAATATGGAAAGTGTCGAACTGGCCTGGGTTCCGGAGCACGAGGTGGACCAGCGGCCGCTGCACGCGGCATTCGCCGCGGCATGGCCGGATCTGCGCGCGACGCCGGCGCGAATGGATACCGGTGAATGCCCGCAGACCGATATCGCCGATCTGGCCGCGACCCTGCCCCGCACTGTCGATCTGGGGGCCGAGTTTGTGTGGTTGCACGCCGACCCCGAAGGCCCCGGGGAGCGGGCCGTCCTGCTGAACCCGCCGTACCCGGCCGAGCGGGCCGATGACAGCGAGGTAGCGGCAGCGGTATCGGCGGCCGGTGACCCCGCCGCGGAACCGGGTGCGGCCGTCCAGGCGGCGGCCAGGGTGCTGGGTATCCCGCGCAGCCGGGTGCTCGGCCCGGAGGCGTGATGGTTGCCGCGGGCGAGAACCGGCCGGGCGGTACCGCGGGCTCGGCCGTGCCGGTGGACACTCCCGGCGGGCCCCGGCCCTTTGTGTTGCTCTCGGTGGCGGCGAGTGTCGACGGATATATCGACGACACCGCCGACGACCGGCTGCTGCTGTCGAACGAGGCCGATTTCGACCGGGTGGACGAGCTGCGCGCCTGGTCGGACGCGATTCTGGTGGGGGCCGAAACCGTGCGCCGCGACAATCCGCGACTGTTGGTGAAGGACGACGAGCGCCGCCGGGCCCGCGTCGCCGCCGGGAAACCCGAGTTCCCCCGGAAGGTCACGGTGACCGCCCGCGGGGACCTGGACCCGGCCGCTCGCTTCTGGCATGACGGTACGGCCGGACAACCACCGCTCGTCTACACCACCGAATCCGGCGCCCGGCGGCTGGCTGAGAGACTCACCGCGCCCGCGCAGGAGCGACTGATCCCGCCTGCGGAGCAACGTCTGACTGTGCCCGCGGAGATCGTCGCGCTGGGTGCTGAGCTCGACTTCGGGGCCTTGCTCGACGACCTCGCTGCCCGCGGAATCTCGCGGTTGATGGTCGAGGGCGGTGGCCGGATCCACACCGCGTTCCTGGCCGGCGGTCTGGCCGACGAAATCCATCTCGCCCTCGGCCCCACCCTGGTCGGCGACCCGGAGGCACCGCGTTTCCTGTACCCCGCCGCATTCCCGGGTGGCTCCACCCACCGCATGTCGTTGCTTGGGGTAGCGCAGCTCGGGGATATGGCAGTGTTGCGTTATCGACCGCAGGAGGCCCGATGCCCGAACCCGACCACCACCACTGGATGAACCGGGCGATCGAACTGGCGCGGCGCAGTCCACCGGTGCCGGGTGCGTTCTCGGTGGGGGCGGTGATCGTCGCCGACGGGGTCGAGCTCGCCACCGGCTTCTCCCGCGAGGCCGACCCCAAGAATCATGCCGAGGAGGCCGCCCTGGCCAAACTCGATCCGGCGGATCCGCGGCTACGCCACGCCACCCTGTACAGCACCCTGGAACCGTGTTCGGAGCGGGCCACCAAGACCAGGCTGCCGTGTACCGACCGGGTGCTCGCGGCGGGTATCCCGGCCGTGGTGATCGCCTGGCGGGAACCGGCGACGTTCGTCGTGAACTGTGTGGGTGTGGAGAGGTTGCGGGAGCACGGGGTGCGGGTGCTGGAACTCCCGGAGCTGGCCGAGGCCGCGATGTCGATGAACCGGCATCTCGAGCTGTGAACTGCGCCGGGTAGCGCGCATCACAACGCGGCGGGAAATAGCTCGCCGGGTGCCCGGGTTGAATACCCGTGTCGGCGTTCGGACAGCCCCGGGCCGCACCCCATTTGTCGCTACGAGCGACCACTCGCCGAGAGGCGCTTGTTGGACGTCGACCTCGAACGACGCCGCCGGGAACACCACCCGGCGGCGTTTTCGTGCCCGGTGGTGTTCACTGCAGGCAGGCGGGCCCGAACAGCGCTTTCAGTTCACCCATCAGGGCGGGTGAGGTGGTGATCCGGAATCGGGGATCCAGCGCGAGCAGCCGGGGACCGCGGGTGCCGATCAGGTTGATGCGGAGCTCGGTGGCGCCGGGATGTCGCTGCAGCGTTTCTCGCAGGGCGCGCACCGACCGCGGTGTACACGCGGTGGTGGCCAGGGTGAGAGTCATGGCCCGGCCGGACCCGTCGGCGGTCAGTTCCGGATCACGCACCTGGTCGCCGAGCAGCGACTGCCGGCCCTCGCGGATGCTGACCTGTGCGCCGACGGCCACGACGGCGTCCTCGACCAGGAGCGTGGCGGCACCGGCGTAGGCGGCCGGAAAGAACAGGATCTCGATCCCGGCTTCCAGATCCTCGAGGCGCACGATTGCCCAGGTTTCCCCTTTCTTGGTGACGCGGCGGTCGACGGCAGCGATGATGCCGGCCACCGTGACCTTCCGTCCGTGCGGAACCCGGCCTTCGGTGAGCGCGCTGACCGGGGTGTCGCCGACCGTGGCGAGCGCGGTCGCGATCTCGTCCAGCGGATGGCCGGACACATAGAGCCCGAGCATTTCGCGTTCGTAACCGAGCCGCTCCCGGGTTGCCCATTCCTGATCGGGTACCGGGATATCGAAAACGCCGGTGTCGTGGCCCGGATCGGCGCCGTCGCCGGCGAACAGGTCGAATTGTCCGCGTGCGGCGGCTTTCTTGGTGTGCATCACCGCGTCGACGGCCTCACCGTGCACGGTCCACAGCCCTTTGCGGGGATGTCCCAGCGAATCGAACGCGCCTGCCTTTACCAGTGATTCGACCACTTTCTTCGTGCAGCCGGTGGTGTCGACCTTGGTGAGGTAGTCGGAGAAGCTGGTGAACTCTCCCGGGTGCCGCGCGCGAATCACCGCCTGCACCACCGGTTCGCCCACATTGCGCACAGCACCCAGGCCGAAGCGGATATCGGCGCCGACGCTGGTGAAGGTGGCGGCGGACTGGTTCACGTCCGGCGGGAGTACTCGGATACCGCGTTTGCGGCAGTCGGCGAGATAGGTCGCGGATTTGTCCTTGTCGTCGCCGACCGAGGTGAGCAGCGCGGCCATGAATTCCGCCGGATAGTTCGCCTTCAGATAGGCGGTCCAGTACATCACCAGGCTGTATCCGGCGGCATGGGATTTGTTGTAGGCGTACCCGGCGAACGGCAACACGGCCTCCCACAGCGCGGTCACCGCATCGTCGCTGTACCCGTTGCCGCGCATACCGTTACGGAAGTTCTCGAATTCCAGCGCCAGTACCTCGGGCTTCTTCTTGCCCATTGCGCGGCGCAGCAGATCGGCCTGCCCCAGTGAATATCCGGCGACCTGCTGTGCGATCTGCATGATCTGTTCCTGATAGACGATCAGCGCATACGTTTCGGCGAGGACCTCGCGCAGCGGCTCGTCGAGTTCGCGGTGGATCGGAGTCACCGCTTCCCGGCCGTTCTTGCGGTCGGCATAGGCCCAGTGCGCGCCCACTCCCATCGGCCCCGGCCGGTACAGGGCATTGGAGGCCACCAGATCGTTGAATTCCGTCGGCGCCATCCGCAGCAGTAGTTCCCGCATCCCGGCCGAATCCATCTGGAAAACACCGAGGTTGTCGCCGCGGGCGAGCATCGCGTAGGTGGCCTCGTCGTCGAGTTGCAGGGTGTCGAGATCGATCTCGGTACCCCGGTTGGCGCGGATGTTGTCGAGACAGTCGCCGATCACCGTGAGCGTCCGCAACCCCAGGAAATCCATTTTGAGCAGGCCGATGGCCTCGCACGACGGATAGTCCCATCCGGTGATCACGGCCCCGTCCTGTGGGCGTTTCCACAGCGGCACCACGTCGAGCAGCGGTTCACTCGACAGGATCACCGCGCAGGCATGAACCCCCGCGCCACGGACCATTCCTTCCAGACCGACCGCCGTGTCGTAGATCCGGCGGATCTCGGGATCGGCATCGATGAGCGCCCGCACCTCCGCGGCCTCGCCGTAGCGTTCGTGGCCCGGGTCGGTGATACCCGCGACGGAGATATCCTTCGCTGCCACCGCCGGCGGTAGCGCTTTGGTGATCCGGTCGGCCACGGCGAACCCGGGCTGTCCGAACTGCACCCGCGCCGCGTCCTTGAGGGCGGCCTTGGTCTTGATGGTGCCGAAGGTGATCACCTGCGCGACCTTGTCCGCACCCCACCGCTCGGTGGCGTACCGGATCATTTCGCCGCGGCGGCGGTCGTCGAAGTCGATATCTATATCCGGCGCGGACGGACGTTCCGGGTTGAGGAAACGTTCGAACAGCAACCCGTGCTCGATGGGATCGATATTGGTGATGGCCAGCGCGTACGCCACCAGCGAACCGGCCGCCGAACCGCGTCCCGGCCCCACCCGGATCCCGGCTCGGCGCGCATACGCGATGAGGTCGCCAACCACCAGGAAGTAGGCCGGAAAACCCTTGTCGCGGATGATGTCCAGCTCGAAATCCGCGCGGTGGCGGTAGCTGTCCGGCACTCCGCCCGGGAAGCGCCAGTGCAACCCGGCCGTTACCTCTCGCCGCAGCCAGCTGTCCTCGGTATGCCCGTCGGGCACCGGGAACACCGGCATCCGGTCGTGGAAATCCCACACCTCGTCGTAGGGCTCGATACGTTCGGCCACGGCGAGGGTGGCGTCGCAGGCGCCCGGTACCTCGTCGTCCCACAGAGCCCGCATCTCGGCCGGAGATTTCAGGTAGTAGCCGTCGCCGCCGAACCGGAACCGTGTGGGATCGGACAGCGTTTTCCCGGTCTGGACGCACAGCATGGCCTCGTGCGCGGCCGACTGCTGCCGCAGCACATAGTGGCAGTCGTTGGTGGCCAGCGGGGTCAGCCCGGCCTTCTCCCCGACGGCCAGCAGATCCGTGCGGACCCGCCGTTCGATCGTGAGCCCGTGATCCATCACCTCGAGCAGGAAATTCTCGGGGCCGAAGATATCGCGCCACCGGCCGGCCGCCGCGTAGGCGGCATCGAATTGTCCCAGCCGCAAACGGGTCTGGACCTCCCCGGACGGGCAGCCGGTGGTGGCGATCAATCCCTCGGCGTATTCCGCGATCAGTTCGGCATCCATCCGCGGCCATTTCCCCAACTGCCCTTCGAACGACGCCCGCGACGACAGCCGGAACAGGTTGCGCAGGCCGACAGCGTTGCGGGCGAAGATCGTCATGTGCAGGTAGGCGCCGGAGCCGGAAACATCGTCGGATTTCTGCGATGGGTCGCCCCACTGCACGCGTTCGCCGGAAAACCGCGACTCCGGAGCGATATACGCCTCGATCCCGATAATCGGTTTCGCCGCCGACTGCCGGGACCGCCGGAAGAATTCCGCCGCCCCGTACATGTTCCCGTGGTCGGTCATCCCGACAGCCGGCATACCGAGCCGCTCGGCCTCGGCGAACAGCGGATCGACCTTGGCCATCCCGTCGAGCATCGAGTACTCGGTGTGGTTGTGCAGATGCACGAAAGATGCGTTCGTCATCGGTGAACCCCGTGCCGTCGAGCGGTGTCCGGGCCGGCCGGTTGTTCGCCGGATCGGCCGATAAGGTTGATTCGGCTACATATGACCAGGTGAAATGCGGTAGGTCGAACAATCGACACGTGAACCAACACAACCGATGGATGTGACAGGAGGTCGGGATGGGTGAGCTCGATCTGCGGGCCGTCCGGGCTTTCACGGCTCTGATGGAGCACCGCCAATTCGGTCTCGCCGCGGGCGCTCTACGGATCAGCCAGCAGGCGGTATCCAAACGGATCGCGCGGTTGGAGGCACTACTGGGAGTGTCTCTTTTCGACCGAGTACCGACTGGGGCGGAACCGACCGTCGCGGCCCTGCGATTCCTACCGCACGCACAGTCGCTGCTGGCGGTCGCGGACCAAGCGGTCGCGGCTGTTGCGGGACTTGCGCGTCCCCTGCGGGTCGCCGTGCTGGGCGAACGGCAAGCCGAGATGCGGGCGATGCGGTTCTATCTGGGGCGTCACCCGGATGCCGATATCGAGCTGGTGCTGTCCACCTCGTATCTGACCTCGCGGGACGCCCTGCTGAACGGGCGGGTCGATGCGGCCTTCGCGCGCGCCCACGGCGGGCCGCGACCACTGCCCCGACGGATTGCGGCCGTGCCGGCGTATCTCGATGCGCTGCATCTGCTGGTCGGGCGAGGACATCCGCTGGCCGGTCGGTCCACAGTGGCGCTTGCCGAGCTGGCGGGTCAGCAGGTTTGGGTGCCCGGAGCGGCTATACCGTCGGAATGGGCCGATTTCTATCGTGACTTGGCGAAATCGAGCGGGGTGGTGATCGATCAGTCACCGCGGCCGGGACTCTTCGCCGGTTCGGATAGGACCCGGGGGCCGGCGCCGATCGAGGGACTCGTCGAGGCCGTCGCCAGGTCGGACTCGCTGGCGACCTTCACCGGAGAAGGTTTCGAAACCCCGTGGCATCCCGAGATCCGGCGAATCTCCGTGGTCGATCCCACACCTGCCTATCCGCATGCCCTGTTGTGGGACACCACAGATCAGCACCCCGAACTGCCGGCCTTGGCCGAACACTTCCGAACCGGGTACAACCGCGACGTCGCGGCAGGTTGCTGGATACCGGACAGCGACAGAGCGCTGTTCATATCGTGAAACAGTGCCCAGTCCCCGCTTTCGCGGTCGGCACCGGTATCGCCAATGTCGGGAATGTCCGATACTCGAGGTTGTCTGTGGTGTCGAACTGCCGATGCGTATTCGGCGGCTCGTATGAGTGTGTCGTGAGGTGCTGATGAGGGTCGAACACTCGTTGGTCGATCGCGCTCGCCCCGGCCAGGGACGGGCGCCCCGATGACAGATAAAGACCACGGCAAGCTGAATATCGAACTGACTCCGCCCGAGGGGATTCGGGAAGGCGCCCGTGCCGTGATAGAGGGTGTCGAGGAGAACATTCAGTCGCAGGTTCTGCTGCTGGCGTCGAACGATACGACCTACGACCCGGATATGGTGAGCTGGCTGGAAAATCGGGGCATGCTCGGCCCGAAAGGGCTCGACGCACCGGAGGGCGAGTCCGTCATGATCGAGGATTACGGTGGTCGCCGCGGCGAAATCGAAAACCAGACCGCGGATATGCAGGCCAAGAACGATTCGGTGGACGCGGAGACCTATGCGGCGTTCAGTACCACGAATCAATCCTTTCAGGACATCAGTTCGAAGGTCCGGGCGCTCCAAGAGGTCTTCGACGGGTTGCCGGGCCGCGTCGACAGCGACCTCGACGGCGATATCGACGGCAACGACTACATGCCGATCGTCGCGGAGTGCGCGGCCGTCGGCCGTGCCCTGAACACACTCGCCGAGGTAATCGATATCGTCGACGGTGCACAAGCCGAGTACAACGCCGGGGCCGAAAGAATCGAACGTCTCACCCCCGGCAACAGCGGTGACCCGAACGTGATCTGGGGTGACCGTTCGCCGACCAGCAACATGACCTTCACCGTGACAGGCGACGCAACCCGCGACAGCATCCTCGGTATCGCCCGCGACGAACTGGGGCGCGGTGTGGCAGAGCGGGGCGGCAGCTCCAATACCGCGTACTACACCGACACCGGAAAGAACACCCCGTACAACATCGGCGACGCCTGGTGCGCCTCGTTCACCAGTTATGTCTGGGAGAAGGCCGGTTACGAGGTCGACTGGACGAACAAGAACTACGTGCCCGCGATCTGGAACGACGCGAAGGCCAACCTCGAGACCGCCACCGCCAACCAGGCCGAGCCCGGCGACCTGATCATCTTCGATTGGCAGGGGGACGGGACACCCGATCACATCGGCATCGTGGAATCGGTCAACGGAAGCACCATTACGACCATCGAGGGCAATTCCAGCAACCAGCTGCGATCCAACAGCTACCAGATGGGCAACGCGGACCTGGTCGGTGTCGTCAAACCGCCCGCGAGCAAATCGGGCGCTGTCGTATAGCGCAGACCCGCCGCCCGCCTGTGCCGCCGCAGCGGAGTCGGCCGCACAGGCTGTCGCGCCGCCGTCGAATCCTGCACTGTGGGCGCACACACGGTCGCCTGGGAGCGACAATCCGTGCGACGAACTGGCCGGCGGCGGTATCGCCGGCCGCCCGTCGTCAGCCCGTGCTGACCCGGTAGATACGCAGATCCTCCGGAACCCCGCTGAGCGGGGCGGCGAAGAAACTGCGCCGGTAGGCGCGGGCGGTATGCCCGAGGTCCGCCAGCGTCTCGGGTTCCAGCGCGGCGAGGGTGGACTCCGAGATCATCATCCGGCCGTTGCCCGCCGCTTCCATCACCCGGGCCGCGATGGTCACGTCCACGCCCAGCCAGTCGCCGCCGATCTCGCGCGGCGAACCGGTGTGCAGGCCGATCCGCATCCGCGGCCGGTAGGTACCCATGGTGATATCGGCGAGGTTGCGCCGGGCCGCGATCGCGGCTTCGACCGCGCGGTCGGCGGACGGGAACACCGCCATCACACCGTCGCCCATCCGTTTCACGACCTGCCCGCCGCGTTCGGCGATGGGCGGTTCGATGGCGCGGGCGACCTTGCGCAGCAGGGCCAGGGTGGCCTCGTCGCCGGCGGTCAGCGACCACGACGAGAACGAAACCAGGTCGGTGAACATCACCGTCATTTCCTGGGCCCCCTTACCGCGGCCGAGACGTTCGAGCGCGGCCTGCCAGACCTGCAGGGCGCCGAAACCGATCTCGCGGGCTGCGCTGGGGCTGTCGCCGACCAGCCGGTCCGCGGCGCGGGCGACGGCCCGGGCACCGCCGGGGCCGCTGACCGAGAGCGGATCGCCGAAGACGGGATCGCCGGGGAGTTGTTTGCGGGCCTTACGCAGGACGTCGATCACATCCGGGCGGTTGTTCGCGGCGTACATGAAGGCGGACAGCGGACCGATCCGGGGACGGACGGGTTCGTCGGTGTCTCCGGGGGCGGCGCCGTCCGTGGTGCCGTTGGCGTCCTCCGCGGTGGCGTTGCTCGCGTACTCGGGCGGCGTGTACGACCCCGTCGTTTCACCTTGTCGCCGGCGCTGCGCCCGTCGTGACCGCGTGGTCGCCGTAGCGCCATTTTTCCGGACGGGGCTCGGATCGATGGCCGGGCCCTCGTTGCCGACGCGCGCCGCGGCGTTCTGGTCGACCTCCGGCTCCGGTGCGCTGCCGCCGGAGGGTTTCTCGTTCACGTCCCGAGGGTATCTCAGAGGGTCTGCCGTGGTGGGAGTGCTGAGAATGGTCACCTGTCACCTCTATCGGAGGAGTGCGGCACGCCGTTGGGTCCGCCGATGGAAAACGTGTGGTGCCTGACCTCGTGGTCCTGACGTCGATGGTAGCCAGGACCGCCGGTCGGGAGGTGAACTCCCGGTTACCGATAGTGGGCATTCCCGGCGGCCACACATCGATGATCAGGTCGGACGTCCAGGCTGTGATAACGGCCACCGTTCCGGTCCGGATAACGACCACCGGTCCGGTGCGTGGGCGCACCGGACCGGTGGTAGAGCACCCCGGCGGCCGGGCAGTGGCCGCCGAGGCGCGGGATGCGCGAATTCTTCCGACAAGGTCGCGCATCCGATACCCGAGCGGCGAGGGAAGCGGCTCGGGCGGTTCGGGGTCAGGCGTCGCGCCGGTTGACCACGAGCAACGCACTGCCCGCGACGACCACGACGAAGGCAGTGAAGTAGGCGAGGCTGCCCCACACACCCCAATGCCAGTTCGCCGAGGACAGCGAGTCGTCCATTGTCGCGAAGCGGCTCGCGTTCTGGAACGGCAGGAACGCGCTGATCTCACGTCCCACTTTACCCAGTGCGCCGACCAAGGGTTCGATGATCAATTGCCACAGGACGATCAAGGAGATCGCCGCGGCGGATTGCCGGACCAGGACACCGATCGCGATGGCCACCACCACATTGAGGAAGGCCAGGATCGGCACCGCGTACAGGGCCCGCCAGTTGTCCTCGAGTACCAGTGTCGATCCCGCATCGCCCGCAACCGCCTTGGCGACGGCATAGGCGGCGAAGGCCAGCACCGTGGTCAGCACCGCCGCATACAGGCCCACCAGGATCGCTTTCGCGCCGATCACGGATGTGCGGTTCGGGATGGCCTGGAAGGTGGTCCGGATGATGCCGAACCGGTATTCGCTGGTCACGGTCAGAGTAGCCATGATGGACAGCACCAGGATGCCGAAACCGGTGACACCGAGAAATGCGGTATCGACCGTGATGACGGGGGCACCGGAGGCTTGCGGGTCGTCGGCGGCGATCCGCCCGATCAGACCGAACAGCGCGGCGAACCCGACGGCCAGCGCCACCACGATCACCGAACACCACCACGGCGAACGAGTGGAGGTGAGTTTGATGCGTTCCGCGGCGATCACGCCCATTACTTCGTACCTCCCGTGAACAGCGGTTCGGAATCCGCCGATTCGTCCATGACCACGGTGGCATCCGCCGGTGATCCGATCTCGCCGTGGTACTGGACGTCCCCGCCGGTCATCCGCATGAACGCCTCCTCCAGGGAGCCGCGCTGCGGGGCGAGTTCGAAGAGGGTGATCTGGTGTTCGGCGGCCAGCGTTCCGACGGCATCGCTGGTAACGCCGTTCACGATGAGCGCCGCGCCGTCGGCGTTGCCGTCGTTCTCCTTCACCGTCATCCCGTGCGAGGTGAGCAGGCTGCGAAGTTCGTCCAGTTGCGGGCTGCGCACCCGCACCGAAGCCTCCGACGCGCGTTCGATGAAATCGGAGGTCGTGGAATCGGAGATGAGCCGGCCGCGCCCGATCACCACCAGGTGATCGGCGGTCTGCGCCATCTCCGACAGCAGATGGCTCGACACCAGAACCGTGCGCCCCTCGGCCGCGAGCCGCTGCATGAACCGGCGGATCCACAGGATCCCCTCCGGATCGAGACCGTTGACCGGCTCGTCGAACAGCAGCACCTTCGGGTCACCGAGCAGCGCCCCCGCCAGACCCAGCCGCTGCGACATCCCGAGCGAGAACCCGCCCGCCGATTTCCCGGCCACCTCCGAGAGCCCGACCAGCCGCAGCACCTCCTCGACCCGCGATTTCGGCAGATCGTTGGAGGCGGCCATCCATTCCAGATGGGCGCGGGCGGAGCGGTTGGGATGGACCCATTTCGCGTCGAGCAGCGCGCCGACCTCGCGTAACGGATGTTTCAGTTCGGCATACGGCTTGCCGTGGATCAATGCGGTACCCGAGGTGGGCCGGTCCAGGCCCAGGATCATCCGCATGGTGGTGGATTTACCGGCGCCGTTCGGTCCGAGGAAACCGGTGACCTGCCCCGGTCGTACGGTGAAGGTCAGGTCCTGGACCGCGACGGTCTGCCCGTAATGCTTGGTCAAGCCCCGGACTTCGATCATGCCGACCAGCATGCCCTATACCCGGAGCGCGCGCGTCGCCCGATGGTCGCGACTCGCGGTCATCCTCGAGGATGACGGGGGACTGTCTCGGTGGGGACAACCCCGTACGGGGTCGGTTCATGGGCTGGACATGGACGCGATCTCCGCGCAGTCGCGGTGACCAGGGGACGCGCTGAGGACGGGAAGGGTTGTGTCGGCCTGCCGATAGTTAGAGCTCGACAGGGCACCTGCGGCCGACCTCGATAACGGTGCTCGTGCCAGCGCATCAGTCCCGAACTTCGGGACTGATCGCACCGAGCGATCTGAGGGCGTCGTTGTGACGTGCGGTTATGTGGACATTGAGGAGGGGCTCCATATGCGAGACCCGGTTCCGGAGCCCATGTAGCCGACTGGCCCGATCAGCGACGACGATTCCGGCTGGATCGTCGGCGGGCGGTGAGGAAAGGCGTGGTGTAGCGCTTGACGCCACAGGATCTGGCGACCGTGATAGTTCGGGTCCTTGGTGTCCTGGGTCGGCAGCAGTTTGGTCCAGACCCCGAAGGTGATCTGCGCCAACAGATCGTCATGGGTGACTGCGGCGCTCTTCCTCGGATGCCCGGAATCCCGGATGTCCTTGGCTTCGTTGGCGTGCTTTTCTGCCGTCCGGCGAGAACTCCGTGTCAGCGAGTTGAGCGGCCGTGCCGGATCGATGAGCCAATCCTGGCTGTGAGCGGCGCCGGCCATGGTGTGATGGGCCTGCGAGGCATTCCACGTCCGCAGCTGCCCGTCGATGGCGTTTCGTAGCGCGACTTCCGTGATCGCGAGCACCTGCTGGAACGACGCCGACAATTGAAGGTTCCACTTGTATAGCTCGAGAGCTCGGAATGGGTCGTTTCCGCAGCGTGCTGTGTAGGTGGCGAGCCTTACCGGGTGCAGATGTTTGTTGACCGCGACGATAGTCGCATGCTTTGGCATCTCCCAGGCCCTCCGCTATGATCGATTGCAGATACGAGGACGAGGTCCCTCGTGAACACATGGAGTTCCCCCCGCGGCAGCTAGGCCGTGGGGGTACTTCGTTTCAGGGGGACAGTAGCCGCCTCGACCGCGATCGCGAAAGCGAATCTCCTTCAGCCAGAACATCTCTGCAATGCTGGCGGAAGTAGCACCCCCGAATTCGAGGCGATCCAGGGGAGTCCAGGACCCGTTTCCGTGCCTTCACCTGGCGGTTTACGGTGATGTTGGGGCCCGGAAGATGCTGCGCAGTGCCGTTCGTCGTGTGTGGGCGGTGGTGCCGGTGACTCCGCGCATCGCGGCGTCGATGTTGTGGTTGCGCGGGTGCGGGCTGGAACGAGCAGGCCTGCCTCTGCGAGCAGTGGCAGCACTCGACGGGCGGTGGTCCTGCGCTGAGCTGAGCTCGGCGCGTGGATATCTTCCTCGTGGATTGGCGCATCAGAACCCAACCAGGACAGCAGCAGTCGCAGCGACCTTCGAAACGCCGGAGTCGTACGTACTGACGTGCAGGAATACAAACTTGACCCGAACATTCTTCTCAGGGAACCTGCACGTACTCCAGTACCTTCGCTCGCATCCAGACCTTGACACCTTGGACAGCTGACCGGGGTTGGACGCTGCCGTCTCTGCCGGTGCAGGCTGGATCAGCGGCGGGACCGCAGCAGCGCACACCACCACGTGCGCGAGTTTCGGAATCGGAGGTGCACCGAAGGCCTGACTACTGGCGGGTGAGGATCATGGGTTCCGGAACAGCACTACGGTGAGCCCGGTCAATCCGACTACGAGGACGACCAGGACGAGATCGGCGATCACCGTTCGACCACCGGCCACCGGTACCCCTTCGGGTACAGGCACAGTGGCGTAGCGAGCGCGGCCTGCTCGGTGATCGCGTGCCGCACCGAGCCGGTGTGCTCGAGCGCCGGGACTGCGACGGCCGCCGCGTCGTGCTCCGCGACCGCGCCGGTCACGATCAATGCCGAGAGCAACGGCCCGGTGTCGAGGTAGAGCGTGTGCACCACCCGGAATCCGTGCTGCTCGGCGACATCGTGCACGTCGGCTCCATATCCTTGTAGGTCCCGGCGGATCATCGCGACCGCTCGCTGCATCCGGGTCATGACCAGTTCACCGCCTCGACGTATTCGGCGGCCATGGAGTACCGAGGGCAGCGGTGCCCGGCGTGGATCGCCATGACGTGGTGGGCATGGGAGCGGCCACGTAACGGGTCCGTCCACCGGCATGCCGCCGGATAGATCTCCAGTCGCCGCAATCCCGCGGCTACGCGACGCAATGTCCGCGAATCTGTAAGCCATTCCCCGACCACTCCACACCCCTTGCGTCCCCGAACGGCCGATTGGTATCCCCGCCGGGGCGTCGGGGCCAACCTGGCCGGCAGGGCTGGTTCAACCCTGTCTCGCGGGGCGCCTGCGAAGTGCCACAACCTGTGGCACCGTTGGTATATGGACGACGTGAGCGTCGGCGCGCGGACCGCCAGGGCACGCAAACTCGCGCGACTCACACAACCGCAGCTTGCGATGAAAGCGAACGTGTCGCTGTCACTGTTGCGGAAGGTCGAGCAAGGCTCTCGGCCGGCCTCACCCGCGTTCATCGCAGCCGTCGCCCGTGTCCTGGGCGTCGGAATCGCGGATTTGACCGGCCAGCCGTACCGGCCCGAACAGAACGATGCGGGTGCTCATGCCACCATCCCCGAGCTACGGCGCGCGATAGTGGCATTCGACGACGAACCACCCGCGATACCGCTCACCTTCGGTGAACTCACCACCATGTTGGACCGCGTGCGAGAGGGGATGCGCCGTGCGCGATACAGCGACCTCACGGCCGATCTCCCCGACGTGATCCGCGGCCTGCACCTACTTGCCGATGACAAAGCCCCGGGACGCCAGCTCGAGGAAATCCACGCGGCCCTTGCCTACGCCTACAGCAAGGCGATGCTGTTCGCCTACCAGTACGGCTACCTCGACCTCGCCGGGCTGGCTGCCGAACGCTGCGTGCGGGCTGCCGACCGCAGCGGAGACCAGGTGTGGCCGATCGCGGCCGAGTACAACCGGGCGTTGATCCTGTTGTCCTCCGGCGCCTACACCGGCGGGCAACGGATCATCGAACGTGCCTACTCCGCCAGCGAGCAACTGGAGACAACGCCGGATCTGCTGGCTGTGCGTGGCGCGTTGCACCTACGGGGGGCGATTCTGTCCGCCCGTGCACTCGACTCCGACACTGCGGAATCACATCTGAGCGAGGCCCGGAGTATCGCGGCGGCCGTCACCGGGAGGAGCTACCGCAACTACGGGACCGGCTTCCGTCCATCGAATGTCGACATACATTCCGTGGCCGTCCCGGTCGAACTGTCGAACTACACGACTGCGGTTTCACGCGCCGAGGGGATACAACTACCGTCCTCGGTCGCGCCGTCCCGGGTCGGGCACCACTACATCGACCTGTCTCGGGCGTGGCTGCTGTATGGGAACAAACAGCGAGCGCTGGCAAGCCTGGAGAAGGCGCGGGCCGCGGCCCCAGAACTGACCCGCAACCACCCTCAGGTACACGAGACCGTGCGTGCCCTGGCTCATTCCCGCCGGGGGACCGATCCCCTGACCCGCTTCGCGAAGTGGGCGAATATCAAGGTTTGACCGGTCAACAGTCACTGTGACTGTTCAGTCGAGGCCCTTGAATGTCCAAGGTGTAATTCACCATCCGCGCCGCGCCGCTCTACAGCCCGGGCGACGAGGCCTGAGCCCAGAACCGTTTCGGTATGCGGCCCGCCTCGCGCGCCCGGTGCCCGGCCCGTACTGCATCCGCCATGGCGGCGGCCATCAGCGCCGGGTTGCGGGCACGGGTCACCGCGGTCGCGAGCAGGACGGCGGAGCAGCCGAGTTCCATGGCGAGCGCGGCATCGCTGGCGGTGCCGATACCGGCGTCCAGGATCACCGGCACCTGTGCGCGGCTCACGATCATCTCGATATTGTGCGGATTCCCGATCCCCAGCCCGGTACCGATCGGCGCGCCCAGCGGCATCACCGCCGCGCACCCCGCATCCTCGAGCCGCCGGGCCAGGGCCGGGTCGTCGTTGGTGTACGGCAGTACCGTGAAGCCGGCGTCGACCAGCTGTTCGGCGGCGTCGAGGAGTTCGATGGGGTCGGGCAGCAGGGTGCGCTCGTCGGCGATCACCTCGAGTTTGACCCAGTTCGTACCCAGCGCCTCGGCCGCCAGCTGCGCGGTGAGCACCGCTTCGGCGGCTGTGCGGCAGCCCGCGGTATTGGGCAGGGGGGCGATATCGAGGCGTTTCAGCAGATCGAGTACGCCGGTACCGCCGGCGGAGTCGACGCGGCGCATGGCCACGGTGGTCAGTTCGGTTCCGGAGGCGAGCAGCGCCTCCTCCAGCACCGTCAGGTTCTCCGCCCCGCCGGTGCCCATGATCAGCCGGGAGCCGAAGGTGCGGCCGGCGATCCGCAACGGTTCGTCAGCCACCCTGGACCGCCGTCAGCACGTCGATCTCCCAGCCGCGCCCGACCGGTTCGTTCCAGCGTGATTTCGGGAACACCGCGCCGTCCACTGCGAGCGCCACACCCTGGCACGGCAGTTCCAGCCGTTCCAGCAGTTCCCGGACGGTGAGCGGGGCGGTGAATTCGTGATCGGTGCCGTTCACCGTGACACCGATCGGGACCTGCGACCCGGCCGCGGGTGACCCCGATGCTGATGACACTGTCATCGATTACCTCCTGAAGATGTGGACGCACCGAAACGGTGCGGATCGGCCGTCGCGACTTCGGGCAGCGGTTGTCCGCCGAGTTCGGCGAGAACAGCATCAGCCGTGAGCGCACTGGTCAGCATGCCATTGCGGCCGTGCCCGGTGGCGGCGATCACGTGGTCGGACAGCCGGCCGATCAGTGGAAGATTGTCCGGGGTGCCCGGCCGGGATCCGGCGCTCGCCTCGGTCAGTTCGTATTCGCCTATCCCGGGGAGCACGGCTTCGGCGTCGGCAATGAGATCGCGGACCCCGGCGACGGTGACGGCGGTGTCGAAACCCGCCTCGTATTGGGTCGCACCCACCACCACGCCGTCGTCGCGCGGCACGAAGTACACGGGCCGCCCGTGGATCCGGGCCCGGACCACACGGGTGGGTGGCGGTTGCGTCCCCGGACGCTGCCGCAGACGCAGGATCTCGCCCTTCACCGGCCGCACCGGCAGCCCCGGCCAGAGCGCCGCCGATGCGGCCCCGGCGGCGAGCACGATCCGGCTGTGGTCGAGTTCGGTGAGATCGCGAACCCGTTCCGGCCGTACGGTGACACCGGCGTCATCGGCGGCCTTGCGCAGCGCGGTGACCAGCCGCCGGTTGTCGATGGCGGGTTCGGCGGTGGCGAGTAACCCGGCCCGCACGGTGCGGGCCAGCGCGGGTTCCAGTGCCCGCACCCCGGCGCGGTCCAGGAGGCGCAGGTCGTGCCCGTGCCCGTTCACCCAGTCGGCGATGGTGTGCAGATCGGCGGCGTCCGCGCCGTCCTGGGCGATGGTCAGCGTTTCCCCGGCCACGAAGACATCGACTCCCGTGACCGCCGCCAGCCGGGCCGCGAAATCCGGCCAGTGGGCCAGCGCCGCCGCCCCGAACGCGAGCACATCGTCCTCACCCGGCCAGCCTTCGGACAGGGGTGCGAGCATCCCACCGGCAACCCATGAGGCGCCGCTGCCGACCGCCGGGTCGAAGAGGGTCACCGACCAGCCCGCTTCCGCGGCCCGCCACGCCACGCCGAGCCCGATCACACCGCCACCGACCACGGCGACGGTCGCGGATGTTCGCACTAGTTCCACCTCCTGCAACATTTCCACGTTAGCGCGGTTACGGTGGCAGTTGTGCAACCGTCCTCTGCTCGCCGACAGCTTCCGCCGCGCGATCGTCTCGCGACCGCCCGGCTGTACCTGTGCACCGACGCCCGCCGGGAGAAGGGCGATCTGGCCGCGTTCGCGGATGCGGCGCTGGCCGGTGGTGTCGATATCATCCAGCTACGCGACAAGGGGTCGCCCGGGGAGCAGCAGTTCGGGCCGCTGGAGGCCATGGGCGAACTCGCGGCGCTCGCCGAACTACGTGCCGCCACCCGCCGCCACGGCGCGTTGCTGGCCGTGAACGACCGCGCGGATATCGCCCTGGCCGCGGCGGCCGACGTGCTGCACTTGGGGCAGCAGGACCTCCCGCCGTGGTACGCCCGCCGGATTCTGGGCCCGGATGTGGTGATCGGCCGCTCCACGCGAGACCGTGAACAGGCTCGCCTGGCCGCCGCCGACGAACATCTCGACTACTTCTGCACGGGCCCGGTGTGGGCGACGCCCACGAAACCGGGTCGTGAACCGGCGGGTTTGGCACTGGTGCGCGAAACCGCCGAGGCCGCGCCGGCGCGACCGTGGTTCGCCATCGGCGGTATCGACGGCTCGACGCTGCCGGAGGTCCGGGCCGCGGGCGCGGAGCGGGTGGTGGTGGTGCGGGCGATCACCGCGGCCGACGATCCGGAGGCGGCGGCCCGGGAGTTGAAGTCCGCACTGCTGGCGGACTGACCGAAGGATCGCGGGGCTCAGCTGGGTGGCTGCCGGTGCGACAAGCCGTCAGCGCTACCGCTCAGCGTCGCGCTGTCCGCCCATTGTGTCGGTACGCCGGTCCCGCCCGGCGCAGATGGGCAGGACCGGCGTATCGGCAGGGTCGAGGAGGCTGCCGGTCGCCGAGAGCGGCGGGGCGGTTCCTGGACACCTGTCGAGGACTGCCCCATCGGCCGCCGCCGGAAACCTCCCCGGCAGCGATTACTTGTTCGATGGACCGAGCACAGGTCGCGCTGCCCCGCGCACTTCGCGGAGTCCGGCGTAGAAATCGTCGCCGGTGTCCTCGATGAACCCCCGACCGGGTTCGCCGGTTGCGGTTCGGGCGGGCGCGCCGCCCGGCGACCGGGAGCCTGGCGCTGGTCAGTTCGCTCCGCACGGCGCCGATCACCGCGCCGGTGCCGCAGCCGGCGGCGGGAACCCGCAACGGAACTACTTTGGCGACCATCCCGCCGGGGGCAACTGCGTCCTCACAGTAACCAGAGGACCGCGCCCGCTGCCGCGAGCACCGCGGCTATCCCAAGGCTGATCGAGAGGGGGCGGGTGGTCTTCCAGGTGGTGTAGGCGCCGCCGATCAGGAATCCGGCGAGGGTGAACAGGAGCACTACGGCGACATCGGTGGACACGGCAACCCATTGTGCCTGGTCGCCCCGGGTGGACGCGGCCGGGCAGGAGCCAGCGGATTTAACAAGCACGCGTGCTTGATTTTTTTCCGGCCGCCTGTGATGCTGAACTCGTACACCAACAGCCCGGGCGCGCTTTCCCGCCCGTAGCGGTAGGAGGCGTAACCGCTGATGAGTGCTCTGGCCGATAATCCGGACGTGATCCGGATCGGCAACTGTTCCGGGTTCTACGGTGACCGGCTGACAGCCATGCGCGAAATGCTCGAGGGTGGGCAGCTCGACGTGCTCACCGGCGACTATCTCGCCGAACTGACCATGCTGATCCTGGGGCGCGACCGGATGAAGGATCCCGGGCTGGGGTATGCCAAAACCTTCCTTCGCCAGCTCGAGGATTGTCTCGGCCTGGCGCTGGAACGCAAGGTGCAGATCGTCACGAACGCGGGTGGCCTGAACCCCGCCGGGCTGGCGGAAAAGGTGCGCGAACTGGCCGCCCGGCTCGGGCTGGACGTGCAGGTCGGTTTCGTCGAGGGCGACGACCTGCTCGACCGCGCCGCGGAACTCGGGCTGGGCTCTCCGCTGACCGCCAACGCCTACCTCGGCGCCTGCGGTATCGCCGACTGTCTCACCGCAGGCGCGGATGTGGTGGTCACCGGCCGGGTCACCGACGCCTCGGTGGTCGTTGGCCCGGCGATCGCCCATTTCGGCTGGCAGCGTACCGATTACGATCGGCTCGCCGGTGCCGTGGTGGCCGGTCATGTGATCGAATGCGGCACTCAGGCCACCGGCGGTAACTTCGCATTCTTCACCGAGCTGCCCGATCTGGGCCGGCCGGGTTTCCCGCTTGCCGAGATCCGGGCGGACGGCAGCAGTGTGATCACCAAGCATGCGGGCAGCGGCGGTGCGGTCACGGTCGATACGGTCGCCGCGCAGCTCATGTACGAGATCCAGGGTGCGCGCTATGCCGGACCCGATGTGACCACCCGGCTCGATACCGTCGAGCTGTCGGCGGACGGGCCGGATCGCGTACTGATCAGCGGAGTCCGGGGTGAGCCGCCACCGCCGCAGCTCAAGGTTTCGCTGAACACGCTGGGGGGTTTCCGCAACGAGATGGAATTCATCCTCACCGGGCTCGATATCGAGGCGAAAGCCGAACTGGCGCAGCGGCAGCTGGAATCCTGGCTACCGCAGCGTCCCGCCGAACTCGACTGGACCCTGGCCCGGCTCGACCGCCCCGATGCCGAGACCGAGGAGCAGGCGAGCGCTCTGCTGCGCTGCGTGGTCCGCGACCCCGATCCGAACAAGGTGGGCCGCGCTTTCTCCAGCGTCGCCGTGGAACTCGCGCTGGCCAGTTATCCGGGCTGTAGTTTCACCACCCCGCCCGGCAACGGTTCGCCCTACGGTGTGTACCGCCCTGGTTTCGTCGATGCGGCCGAGGTTGCGCATACCGCGGTGCGGCCCACCGGCTGCCGGGTCCTGCTGGGTGCTCCCTCGGAAACCCGGGAACTCGCCGAGGTGCCCGAACCCGAACTCCCCGAACCGCTCCCGGCCGCGCCCACGAAGCGTGTTCCGCTCGGCAGTATCGCGATGGCCCGCAGCGGCGACAAGGGCGGTGACGCCAATATCGGCGTATGGGCCCGCACCGACGAACAATGGCGCTGGCTGGTGCATACTCTCACCGTCGACCGCCTGCGTGAACTGTTGCCGGAAACCGCCGGGCTCGAGGTGGCCCGGCATGTTCTGCCCAATCTGCGGGCGCTCAATTTTCTGATCACCGGTCTGCTCGGCGAAGGCGTGGCCTATCAGGCCCGTTTCGATCCGCAGGCCAAGGGCCTCGGCGAATGGCTGCGGTCCCGCCATATCGATATACCGTCGGAGCTGCTGCCATGAGCACTGTCTGGAACACGCCCGAACGCCGCGAATTGCGCGCTACCGTCCGCGCGTTCGCCGAGCGCGAGATCCTGCCGTATCTGGACGATTGGGAGCGTGACGGCGAGATCCCGCGAGACCTGCACAAGAAGGCCGGGGCGCTGGGTCTGCTCGGTATCCAGTTCCCGGAGGCCGTGGGTGGCGCCGGCGGAGACGGGATCGACGGGGCGATCGTCTGCGAGGAACTGCACTACGCGGGCGTTTCCGGCGGACTTTTCGCCTCGCTGTTCACCTGCGGTATCGCCGTCCCGCATCTCATCGCCGCGGGCGATCCCGAACAGATCGACCGCTGGGTGAAACCGACCCTGGCCGGCGATAAGATCGGCTCCCTGGCGATCACCGAACCCGGGGGCGGTTCCGATGTCGGCCACCTCACCACCAGCGCGCGCCGCGACGGCGACCACTACATCGTCAACGGCGCCAAAACCTACATCACCTCCGGTTGCCGGGCCGATTTCGTGGTGACCGCCGTACGCACCGGCGGCCCGGGCTCGTCCGGGGTATCGCTGCTGGTGGTGGAGAAGGGCACACCCGGTTTCACCGTCGGCCGGAAGCTGGACAAGATGGGCTGGCGCGCCTCCGATACCGCCGAGCTGTCGTACGAGGATGTGCGAGTGCCGGTGGCGAACCTGGTGGGTCCGGAGAATTCCGGATTTCTGCAGATCGCGGCGGCCTTCGTCAGTGAGCGGGTGGGCTTGGCCGTACAGGCGTATTCGAGTGCGCAGCGCTGCCTGGACCTCACCTTGGATTGGGTGCGTCAGCGGGAGACCTTCGGCCGCCCGCTCATCAGCCGGCAGTCCGTGCAGAACACCGTCACCGAGATGGCGCGCCGCGTCGACGTCGCGCGCGTCTACACCCGTGAGGTCGCCGCCCGCGCGGCTGCCGGCGAAACCGACCTGATCGCCGAGGTCTGTTTCGCCAAGAACACCGCTGTCGAGGCCGGGGAGTGGGTCGCCAACCAGGCCGTGCAATTGTTCGGCGGCCTGGGCTATATGCGCGAATCCGAGGTGGAACGCCAGTACCGCGATATGCGAATTCTCGGGATAGGCGGCGGTACCACCGAAATTCTCACCGGTCTGGCCGCGAAACGATTGGGGTATCAGGCATGACGATACTGAGCAGCACTCTCGACACCACCTCCGCGGAGTACACGGCGGCGGCCGAGGCGATGACGGCCAAACTCGCCGAGGTCTCCGCAGAATTCGAGAAGGTTGTCGCGGGCGGCGGTCCGGAGAAACTGGCTCGGCACCGCAAACGCGGCAAGCTGACCGCCCGCGAGCGGATCGAACTGCTCATCGACGAGGATTCGCCGTTCCTCGAACTGTGCCCGCTCGCCGCGTGGGGCAGCGAATTCCAGGTCGGGGCGAGTACGGTCACCGGAATCGGCGTGGTGGAGGGCGTCGAATGCATGATCGTCGCGCCCGATCCCACCGTGCGCGGCGGCACCTCGAATCCGTGGACGCTCCGGAAAACCCTGCGCGTCAATGACATCATCCGTGAGAATCGCCTTCCCGTGATCTCGCTGGTGGAATCCGGCGGTGCCGACCTGCCCACGCAGAAAGAGGTATTCGTCCCGGGTGGCCGGATGTTCCGCGATCTCACTCAGGCATCCGCCGCCGGAATACCCACCATCGCATTGGTTTTCGGCAACTCCACCGCGGGCGGCGCCTACATTCCCGGTATGTCCGACCATGTCGTGATGATCAAGGAACGCTCCAAGGTGTTCCTGGGCGGTCCACCGCTGGTGAAGATGGCCACCGGCGAGGAATCCGATGACGAATCGCTGGGCGGCGCCGATATGCACGCCCGAGTTTCGGGTCTCGCCGATTACTACGCGCTCGACGAACAGGACGCCATCCGGATCGGGCGGCGTATCGTCAAACGGCTGAACTGGAAGAAACAAGGCCCGCCGCCCCGGGCTTCGGCACCGGAACCGCTTTTCGATCCCGAGGATCTGCTCGGTATCGTCCCGCCCGACCTCAAGATTCCGTTCGATCCGCGCGAGGTGATCGCCCGTATCGTCGACGGCTCCGATTTCGACGAATTCAAACCGCTCTACGGTTCGAGCCTGGTCACCGGCTGGGCCGAATTGCACGGCTACCCGGTCGGTATTCTCGCCAATGCTCGCGGTGTGCTCTTCTCCGAGGAATCGCAGAAGGCCACCCAGTTCATCCAGCTGGCCAACAAGACGAACACCCCGCTGCTGTTCCTGCACAACACCACCGGCTACATGGTCGGTAAGGAATACGAGCAGAAGGGCATCATCAAACACGGCGCCCAGATGATCAACGCGGTCTCCAATTCGAAAGTCCCGCATATCTCGGTGCTCATGGGCTCCTCCTACGGCGCCGGGCACTACGGTATGTGTGGTCGTGCCTACGACCCCCGTTTCGTATTCGCCTGGCCCAGCGCGAAATCCGCGGTGATGGGCGGGGCGCAACTGGCCGGCGTGATCTCCATCGTCGGCCGCGCCTCCGCCGAGGCCCGGGGGCAGGCCTTCGACGAAGAAGCCGATGCCGGGATGCGCGCCATGGTGGAAGCGCAGATCGAGGCCGAATCGCTGGCCATGTTCATGTCCGGGCGGCTCTACGACGACGGTGTCATCGACCCGCGCGATACCCGCACAGTGCTCGGTATGGCCCTGTCGGCCATCCACACTGCACCTGTCCAGGGCGCCGAGGGCTTCGGCGTCTTCCGAATGTGAGGCCGGTCGTGACGCAATCACAGCTCATCACCAGTGTTCTGGTGGCCAACCGGGGCGAGATCGCCCGCCGGGTCTTCGCGACCTGCCGCCGGATGGGACTCGGCACCGTCGCCGTGTACTCCGACGCCGACGCGGAATCACCGCATGTGGCAGAGGCGGATGCGGCGGTCCGGCTGCCCGGGAACACCCCGGCCGAGACCTATCTGCGCGCCGATCTGATCCTCGCCGCCGCGCAGGCCGCCGGCGCCGATGCGGTCCATCCCGGTTACGGTTTCCTCTCCGAGAACGCGGAATTCGCACGCGCGGTACAAGCCGCCGGACTGGTGTGGATCGGCCCGCCCGTCACCGCCATCGAAGAGATGGGTTCCAAGGTCGCGGCCAAGAAGATGATGGACGCCGCCGGGGTACCTGTGCTGGCCGAACTCGACCCCGGCGAGGTCACCGAGGGTCAACTACCGGTCCTGATCAAGGCCTCGGCCGGTGGCGGCGGTCGTGGGATGCGCGTGGTGCGCACGCTGGCCGAACTTCCCGAGCAGCTCGCCGGAGCGCGCCGGGAAGCCGAGTCGGCATTCGGCGACCCGACGGTGTTCTGCGAGCGTTACCTCGAAACCGGCCGCCATATCGAGGTCCAGGTGATGGCCGATTCCCACGGTACGATCTGGGCGGTGGGCGAGCGTGAATGTTCGATCCAGCGCCGGCACCAGAAGGTTGTCGAGGAGGCGCCGTCGCCGCTCGTGGAGCGTATCGATGCCGCGCGGTCCGGTGATTCGCACCAACCTCATCTCGTAGGTTCCGCAGCCGGGGCGCAAGGGCATGTGCCGTACGGACCGGCGGAGTCGACGCCCACGGGCGAAGCGGACTCGGGGGCCGACGGCGGCGCACCAGCAGTCGGCGGGGACGGACACCGGGCGGTAGCAGGTACACCGGCAGACGGCGGTATGCGTGACCGGCTGTACGCGGCTGCTCGGCAAGCGGCCGGCGCCATCGGCTACACCGGTGCCGGAACAGTCGAATTCCTGGCCGACGAGTCCGGGGAGTTCTTCTTTCTCGAGATGAACACCCGGCTTCAGGTCGAGCATCCGGTCACCGAATGCACCACCGGTCTGGATCTGGTCCAGCTCCAGCTGGAAATCGCTCAGGGCGCACAGCTCCCGGCGCAAGCACCCCGTATGCGTGGTCATTCGATCGAGGTCCGGCTCTATGCCGAGGATCCTGCGCAGGACTGGCAGCCGCAGAGCGGAACCGTGCAGCGCATCGAGATCCCTTCCGTGGCGACCGAATTCGACCTGCTCGAACGTCCCGGCCTCCGCCTGGATTCCGGTGTCGCCGACGGTTCGGTGGTCAGCGTCCACTACGACCCGATGCTGGCGAAGGTCATCTCCTACGGCCGCACCCGCGACGAAGCCGCCCGGCTGCTCGCCGGGGCATTGCAACGGGCCCGGATCCACGGCCTGGTAACCAACCGTGACCTGCTGGTCCGCGTGCTGCGCCATCCCGCCTTCCTGGCGGGTGATACCGATACCGCCTTCTTCGCCACCCATGGCCTGGGCACCCTGTCCGAACCTTTGGTGAGCCCGGACGACGAGAAACTGTCGATCGTCGCTGCCGCTTTCGCCGAATCCGCCGCCAACCGGGCACGTGCCACCGTGGTCGCGGGTGTGCCCAGCGGCTGGCGAAACCTGCCCTCGCAATCGCAGCGCAAGTCCTACGAGAGCCGGACGAGCGGCCCCCACGAGGTCGACTACCGATTCACCCGCACCGGTGTGACGGTCGCCGGGTTCGCCGGACTCGAACTGATCTCGGCCACACCCGATCAGGTGATCCTCGCCGTACCGGGTGCGGACGGGCCGGTGCGCCGCCAGTTCGCCGTCGCCCGCTACGACGACCTGGTCTGCGTGGATTCCGCCCTCGGCCCGGTCACCGTGCGGCGGCTGCCCCGGTTCACCGACCCGGCCGACCAGGTCGCCACCGGATCGCTGCTCGCTCCCATGCCGGGCAGTGTGATCCGGCTCGGTGCCGAGGTCGGGAGCACTGTCAGCGCCGGTCAGCCCATTCTGTGGCTGGAGGCCATGAAGATGGAGCACACCATTGCCGCCCCGGCCGACGGCGTGCTCAGCGCGGTCGATGTCGAGGTCGGTCAGCAGGTGGATGTCGGCGCCGTACTCGCCGTGGTGGACCCCGCCGCCGAGAACCACGAACAGCCCGGAAACCAGGAGTAACAATGAGCTTCATCGAAACCGACGAACGCAAAGAGCTGCGAGCCGCCGTAGCCGCGCTGGCCGCGAAATACAGCTACCGCGACTATGTGCTGCCCAAGGCGCGTAACAACGAGCCGCTCGACGAACTCTGGCAGGAGGCCGGCGGCCTCGGTTTCCTCGGCGTGAACCTGCCGGAGGAATACGGTGGTGGCGGCGCCGGTATGTACGAGCTGGCGCTGGTGATGGAGGAATTGTCCGCGCAGGGTGCCGGTCTGTTGCTCATGGTCGTCTCGCCCGCCATCTGCGGCACCATCATCACCAAGTACGGCACCGACGCGCAGAAGTCCGAATGGCTGCCGAAACTCGCCGACGGTTCGGCCAAAATGGTTTTCGGTATCACCGAGCCCGACGCCGGCTCCAATTCGCATCAGATCACCACCACTGCCCGCCGTGACGGTGACGACTGGCTGCTCACCGGCCGCAAAATCTTCATCTCCGGAGTCGATCAGGCCGAGGCCGTGCTGATCGTGGCCCGCACCTCCGACCACAAGACCGGCAAACTCAAGCCCGCGCTGTTCATCGTCCCCACCGACGCTCCCGGGTTCGAGAAGACCCCGCAGGAAATGGACATCATCGAACCGGACCACCAGTTCACCCTGTTCCTCGACGATGTCCGGCTGCCCGCCACCGCCCTCGTCGGCAAGGAGGACGCGGCCCTCATGCAGCTGTTCGCGGGCCTCAACCCGGAACGCATCATGGGTGCGGCCATGGCCGTCGGAATCGGCCGTTACGCGATCGACCGGGCCGTCGAATACGCCAAGGAACGCACTGTCTGGAAATCCCCGATCGGTGCCCACCAGGGAATCGCGCATCCGCTGGCCCAGGTGAAGATCGAGGTCGAACTGGCCCGGTTGATGATGCTCAAGGCCGCCACCCTCTACGACGCCGGCGACGAGATGGGGGCCGCCGAGGCCGCCAATATGGCGAAATACGCGGCCGCGGAAGCCAGTATCAAAGCACTGGACCAGGCCATCCAGACCCACGGCGGTTCCGGACTCACCAACGAATACGGCCTGGCCGCCATGCTCGGTGCGGCCCGGATCGCACGTATCGCCCCGGTGAGCCGTGAAATGATCCTCAACTTCGTCGCCCAGCATTCGCTCGGGCTGCCGAAGTCCTACTGAGCGATATCCGCCCAGCCGATCCCGAAGAAAGGCAGGTCCGCTGATGACGTGGCCGGACTCCGCGACCGCATCGTCGGTGGGTCCCGGTGCGCCGGCCTGTCGGCCGGCTGGGCGGATTCTGCTGCCGGCGCGACATCACCGCCGGGGCGCCACCGATCTTCCACCGCGTGAACGTAAAGGCAGGCTCCCGTGACCGGAACCGATGATGTCGATCGTGTAGTCCGCTATGCCGTCGCAGACGGCTTCGCGACCCTCACACTCGACTCCCCGCACAACCGCAACGCCATCTCGTCCGCACTGGTGACCCAACTTCTCGAAGGGTTCGAACGCGCGGCCGTCGATGCGGCCGTGCGCGGTGTGGTGCTCACCCACACCGGCAACACCTTCTGTGCAGGTGCCGATCTGAAGGAGGCGGTGGATGCCGACCCGGCCGCAGCGGCCGATATCCGCACCCAGTGGATGGTCCGGTTACTGCGTACGGTCCTGGAGGTGCCGAAACCGGTGGTCGCCCGGGTGGACGGCCATGTCCGGGCCGGCGGTATGGGTTTGCTCGCGGCCTGCGATATCGCCGTCGCGGGCCGCGGCAGCAGTTTCGCTCTCACCGAAGCCCGGCTCGGTTTGGCGCCTTTCGTCATCTCGCTGACGCTGTTGCCCAAGCTCATTGCCCGCGCCGCCGACCGCTACTTCCTGACAGGTGAGAAATTCGACGCCGATACCGCCGAACGTATCGGCCTCGTCACCCTCGCCGCCGATGATCCGGCGGCGGCGACAACCGGTCTGCTGGCCGAACTCCGGCAGGGCTCACCCCAGGGTCTCGCCGAGAGCAAACGGCTCACCACCGCGCCCGTGCTCGCGGAATTCGACCACAGCGCGGAGGAATTGGCCCAGCGCTCGGGACGTTTCTTCGGTACACCGGAAGTGATCGAAGGGATGACGGCGTTTCTCCAGCGCCGGCCGCCCCGGTGGGCCGCCGAACCGAACGCGGCGCCGGTCGAGCCCGCCACCGCGCGACAGACACCGCCCGCATCGGACTCCGCGGGCTCCGCCGGGCGGGCAGCGGAATCGCGCTCGGCAGAATAGACCGCTATGGCGACACCGCACGAACCCAAACAGGACCGCAGCCGGGCCACCCGGCAGCGGCTCCTCGAGGCGACCATCGACTGTCTGGCCGAGAAGGGCTGGGCCGCTGCAACGGTTTCGGTGGTCGCCGAACGGGCCGGGGTTTCCCGCGGTGCCGCCCAACACCATTTCCCCACCCGGGAAGACCTGATCACCGCCGCCCTCACCTACATGTTCGACACCCGCACGGACCAGGCAGTGACGGCGGCGGTCAGTGAATCCGGTCCGGTCCGCACCGAAGCCGTCGTCGCGGGTCTGGTCGAGTCCTACACCAGCCCCCTCTTCAAAGCAGCACTACAGGTGTGGACCCACGCCGCCGCCGACCCGGCGCTGCGCGAACGAATCGTTCCACTGGAGGCCCGCTTCGGCCGCGGCGCCCACCGCCGCGCCGTCGAAGCTCTCGGCGTCGACGATTCCGACCCGGTGACCCACCACCTGGTCCAGGCCACTCTCGACCTCGCCCGCGGGCTGGGCCTGGCCGATGTCCTCACCGACGATTCCGCCCGCCGCAAACAGATCGTTCACCAATGGGCCGCCACTCTGCACGAGGCCCTCGAAGCCAGGCGGTAACCGGGTACACATCCACGGTGTGACCGCGTCCCATCGGGGCTGCGATTACCGGTCCTGCACGGAATCCATTACCTCTCAGGTAATCGCCACAGTGCACTGAGCGCTGCGAGTATCGGGTGACACGGAACGAAGCCAGGAGAACACGATGACCGATACCACTGCCGCAGTGACCACCCGTACCACGGTCGAGAGTTTTCTCGCGGCCCGCTCCGCGGGCGATACCGCGGCACTCACCGCGCTGTTCGCCGACGAAGTCGATTGGCAGCTGGCAGCGAACCCCGATGTGCCCTGGATCAAGCCCCGCCGCACCGCGGCCGAATGCGCCGCCCAGTTCGATGACCTGATGGCGCATGTCGTTCCCGAGGACGCCCGCGCCGAGATCGACACTTTCCTGGTAGATGGAGCGGACGCGGTTCTGTTCGGTCATGTCGCCGGTCGGGTCCGCGCCACCGGAAGAACCTTCGAAGGCCCTTTCGCCCTGCGGCTGACCGTCGAGAACGGCCGCATCACCCGCCACCATCTCTACGAGAACAGCGTCTCCATCGCCCAGGCGTGTATGCCCTGACCGAGTTACCTTCGACTGCGCCGCGCCGAGCGCGTTTTCAGGTGTTCAGGTTCTTCGTTATCCGAGGCCGCCCGGAGGTTTGCCGCGATCGCCGCCGGGGCCTGATGGATCGATATCGGTAACGCGGAGCGGTCTCGAACGAAAGATCTCGAAGAAGGTCCAGGTAGCGAGCGTGGTCGGTAATTTGTGAGGCGGTTCGGCCGCAGGTGGAGACGGCCCGGATCACGCCGTTGTTCGATCACGATCGGCGTTCGCGATCGGTGCTTTCGGTAGCTCGGGTTCGTTGCACAGCGGGGCATGTGAATTGCGGCTCCGCTCATGAGAAGGGGCGTGCATGGCTGATACGAGACGTTCTAGACATACCGAACGGGCAGTTGCCGCGATAACGACGCTGGGCGCCAGGCTTTCCGATGGTTGGTTACGCCATGAGCTATTGGTGGCGTCCATCGTGCTCTCGTTGTTCACCTTGGTGATGGGGCTGACGTCCGAGCACCTGGGATGGCGGATCGGATATTGCGCGGCGGGCACCGTGGGTGCCACGGCTTCGGTGCTCGTGCTGCGCAGGGACGGGCCCAGGCAGTGGATGGCTTCCGTCGGAATAGCGGTGTCGAACGTGATCCTGCTGATCGTGTACGGGCGGATGTCCGGCGATCTGTGAGGGTCGGCGAAAAACGTGCCGAGAATGTCCACCGGTCCGGCCGCCGTACGTAAGCGAGCGCCCGCGGTGGCGCGGGCCCAGCCCGGTTTCGACTACCCAGATGTACGGCGGCACAGATGCCGGTGATGCGGTCCGCGGCGCAGGCGGACCGTGCCACCGGATGCGGCGGCCGATTCAGCCGAGGCCGAACGAGACCCCGGTGAGTTCTTCGGAGACATCCCACAGCCGTTCCGCGGTTCGCACATCACTCGCTCCGGCCGAACGGCCGACCAATGCGGGGTAACCGTGGAGTTCGCCGCGGCCGTCGGGCCCGACATAGCTTGCTCCGGGAAGGTCCTGGGTGGCGGCGAACAAGGTGGTGCGGGCGGCCTGTTCCGGCGTCTGGGCGAGGATCCGGCCGGCGAGATGCACGATCCCGACCAAGTATTTGTTACGGTCCCGGGTGCCCAGTTCGGTGGCCGCGTAACCGGGGTGCGCCGCCATCGAACGGATCTCCGAACCGGTCCTTCGCAGCCGGCGTTCGAGCTCGAGGGTGAACAGCAGGTTCGCGAGTTTGGCGCGGGCGTAGGCCTTCACCGGGTTGTATCCGCGTTTCCCGAAATCGAGATCGTCGAAGTCGATGGTGCCCGAGCGGTGCAAGCCGGAGGACAGTGTCACCACGCGGTCGGTGATATGCGGGAGCAGTAGATTGGTGAGCGCGAAATGTCCGAGATGGTTGGTGCCGAACTGCATTTCGAATCCGTCCGCCGTCCGCGATTCGGGCACCATCGCGACCCCGGCGTTGTTCACCAGGATCGCGATCGGGCCGTCCCAGGCATCGGCGAACGCGCGTACGGAGGAGAGGTCGGCGAGGTCGAGCCGGCGCACCTCGTTACTGCCACCGACCCGCCGCGCGGCCTCGGTGCCACGGTCGAGGTCACGGACGGCAAGCACGGTATGCGCCCCGGCGCGGGCGAACGCGGCGGCGGTACCGAACCCCACGCCGCTGTTCGCGCCGGTGACGATGACGGTGCGGCCGTCGAGCGCGGGCATCTCGGCCGCGGTCCAATGCGTGGAACTCATGGCCCCGACCGTATCGGGCCCCGCCGATGCCGGCGACCCTGCCTCGGAAGGCCGGTCATCTTGTCGTTTCCGGACCGCGGTGACCCGAGCTTCGCTCAGTCGTCGGTGACGACCACATCGACGTCGATATTGCCGCGGACCGCGTTCGAGTACGGGCACACCTGGTGTGCGGCGTCCGCGAGTTCCTGGGCGGCGGCATGGTCGAGGGTGGGGATGACGACCTCGAGGGTGACGGCCAGCCCGAACCCGCCGCTGCCGTTGGGCCCGATACCGACCCGGGCGCCGACGCTGGAGTCGCCGATTTCGACCTTCTTCGTGCGGGCCACGAGTTGCAGCGCGGAGTGGAAGCAGGCGGCGTAACCGGCGGCGAACAACTGCTCCGGGTTGGCTCCGTCACCGCTGCCACCCATTTCCTTGGGCATGGCCAGTTGCAGATCGATCCGCCCGTCCGGAGTGCGGGTGCGGCCGTTGCGGCCGGCGCCGGTGGAGATCGCTTCGGCGGTGTAGGCGATATCGGGCATCGAATTCCTCATTCCTGGTTGTCTTCCCGGTTCTGCGATTCGCAGAACCGGGTGGCGAGATCACGCAGTAGAACGGCTTCTTCGGGGGACATCTGGAACTTGAGCTGAACTCGGCGCTGCACCGCGGCGACCCGCGGCTGTAAGCGCCGGCCGGCCTCGGTGAGATGGATGGTGACCAGTCGCTCGTCGGCATCCTCACGCCGTTTCTCGACGATCCCGAGCGTTTGCAGCCGCCGTAGCAGCGGTGACAATGTCCCGCTGTCCAGCCGCAATCGTTTGCCCAGCGCCGAGACGGTGATCCCGTCCTCCTCCCACAACGCCAGCAAAGTGACGTATTGGGTGTAGGTGAGCCCGAGTTCGCCGAGCCCGTCCCGGTAGGCGTTGGACGCTACCCGCGCCGCCGAGTACAGCGCGAAGCAGACTTGCGAGTCCAGCAGCAGGTCTTCTTCCACGCCGATGATACTGCCACGCAATCGAGATTCGTGCAACTAAGTTGCGTGCAACTTAGTTTTGGACAGGTGTCTGTCGATTCCGGCCTACCCTGCCTTGGCGGTGGCTACCAGATCGAGGGAGCCGCTACCGGCCGCGGATGCCTTCCGAGATCGTCCAGCGCCGCGATGAACGCGGGATGTGCGGTCACCACCAGGGCGGTGCGCTCATCGCTGAGCCGGGCGCGCAGAACAGGGCGCGCAAAACTGAAAGCGCCACGGGTGAATGCGAGCCCGTACACCAATGCATAGGGCGCCGCTTTCACGATGTTGTCCGCGAGATCCGGCATCTGGTCGAACAGCACCGCGCTCGCGACTCTGACGAAGAACAAGGCGACCGGCACCACCGCGGCCACCACCAGGATCGATCCCAGCACACGGCAGAAGATCGTCCGTGCCAGGCAGAGTGGGCAGCGCGGCCACTGGCCGGTGACTTCCACATCGGCCTTCGGGTACTTGAAAATCCGGAAGGCGCCCTTCCCGTCGAGAATGCTCCGCAGATAAGTGATCTGCCGGAGGCCGATCTCACGGGTTGCGAACTTCACCCGCACGCCCTGGCGCTTACACACGGGCTTTCCGTGCTGGGCGCAGATATCCGGCACCGGTTCGGCCACCGATAACGAGGCGTACGGCGCGCCGCCCTCCCCGGCATCGTGCCGGATCGCGATCCGTGCTTCGTTCTTCGTCACCGAGGTTTCTCCGTCGCTCGAGTGTGGCAGTGAAAGGCGGCCGCGAAATCAGGATGCGCGTCGACCCGGAGGAGCCGTTCATCGTCGATCGGCCGGCCTGCGGATGCCGGGGGTGAACTGTGGTCTCGTAGAACAGGGACCGCACGAGTAGCCGCGACACCGCGGGCCGGCCATGTGCGGTGCACACGTCCGGCAGTGGTTGTACGAGCTCCAACTCGAGCGGTGCCACGCTCAACGGCGAACAGCGCCTCTTGTACCAGTGCGGGTCCTTGTACTCCTGCGCTCCCGCCCGGCGCCGCAGCGATACGGTCACATCGGTCGGTGCGTACTGTGTCTCGCGCACGGCCCCACCCGGATGCTCGGAAAGCAACCACGTCCGCTGATAGTCGTTGGGGCGGTACCGGACATCTTCGATCCGCTCCTTCCAGCTCACTGCAACCAGCCGCGTTGCCGTCGCTCCTGGAAGTAGAGGTCGTCCTCGTCGGGTTCGTCCGGGGTGACGACCACATCGCGCCATGATTGCCGGCGGTCGGGTGCGGGATTGCCCGGTGCTGCGGGACCGGTTGTGGCCGCGGAACCGGGCAGGGCGCCGGGAGGGGCCGGCGCGGGACTCGGTTCCGGCGGCGGAACGGGGGCGGCCGGAGGTGGCGGCTCCGGGACGTCGGGGTCGCGCTGCCGGTAGCTTGCGAGGGTCGCGTTGCCCTCGTCGATCAGCCGTTTCTTTTCGTCCGGTGTCTGAGCACGCAGGTCTTCCTGCGCCTGCGCAAGCACCGAATCATTCAGCCGCAGAAATGATTCGCTGTGCCGGAGATCGCGCAGACTCCCGTTGCCCTGCGCTATCTCTCGGAGTTGCTTTTCCATATCCGGGGCCAGTCCACTGCCGGCGAGGATGTTCAGAGCACTTCTGAGGTGACGTGACATACCGATATGGCCGCCGGCGAGATCGAGCATCGGTTCCTCTTCGCGGTTCGTCATAGCACTCCGGGGTGGTCATAGGATGCGCTGGGCAGGTCGGGGATCGTCCCTGTTTCCAGCGCGGAGAGGAGCCCTGCGGAGATGGCGCCGACCAAAGCCTGAGCCGCGCCGACCCATTGGCTCAGATCGTTGATCGCCTTTGCGACTTTTGTTGCCATAATTGCTGCAATAGCGGCAGTCGTGTTATCGGTACTCCGGTACATGATCGCAGCATTTATCAACTCTGTCGCCGAAGAATCGGTGACGGATCCCAGGCGTTCGTAGTTCGATTTCAACTCTTCGCAAACTTCTTGTAGCCGATCGAGCACCGGTGTCAATATCAGACCACCGCTTTCCTGTACGTTCAGTCACTTCTCCGCGTATGAGACGGTCTGGGAATTCTCTTGTCCCAGTCTCCACAGGTGGCGTGCCGACTCGTCGAGATCGTCGGGCTCGACCTTGAACTCGTAGACCAACCCCGACCCCCCTTGCTGCTAGTCGAGATTCTGCCATCAGATATTGCCATGTGTTCGACGATCGATTCCACCATGACCGGTTGCCATCGGTGTCATACAGCTATTACCGCTGTTCGTACTACTTGCGGAGCCGGATGCTGGACAGATGCGATCCGGACCTTCGGTACGTGTTGCACGGGGGCACGCGGCGCTGCGTGCTCGAGGCTCCGCTCAGGTCGGGGGCCGATCGGGGCCTGTGGTTCGATGAATCCGTCGGAGTTGGTGCTGTGGCCGATGGAGGGGGAATATGCCGTTTTGGTTCTGGCGCATCGTCGGTGGTGTCGTAGGCCTTGCGCTGAGCGCTATGGCGGTAGTCTTTCTGATCGGATCCGATCAATATCGCCGCCTACTACCTGGGTTACGGCAAGGAAATGCGTGTCGAGGTCATTGCGGGGACGAGTTTCCTCGGACCCGGCGGCGATTCTCCGGGCCCCGGTGAGGCCGAGGTGGTCGGCGAGGACCGCAGGGTCGGCATCTACGACGCGGACTCCGGGGAGATGCTGACCGCGCGGCCACGGCTGATCGATAGCGGAGTCGAAAAGTACGTGTACCACGGGAACGCATCAGTTCTGAACGGCCTGACCTCGATCATCCCGGTGTTTCTGTTCGGCGTTCCGGGGCTGCTGTTGCTCTTGTTGCTGGTTCCGAACCGCCTGCTGACACCACTGGAACCGGTATTGAACCGGCTCACCGCGCGATTGAACAGTTTCAATGACCGGATGTCGAAATCTTCTGCGGGCCAGGGCAAGCCGGAGGAGTCGAACCGATATCGGTCGGGGTGGTGAGGTGCGGAAAAGCCGAGGTGACAGTGGCCCGGGCAGGGCTCGAGCGTGCCGGTGAGCCGCGGCGATGAGTTCTGTGCCGCTGCCGAAACCGCAGAATCGTCAGTGGAATCCGGCGCCGCTCACCGACCAGGGGGCCAGGGATAAATAAGGGCCGCGCAGGCCGTTCTCGTCGAACACGGCGCGGTATCAGATCAACTCGCGGATTCGCCGGAATACAGCGTGGCGCCGCCGCCGATGCCCAGTCCTCGTCCGGAAGCGCGGGATCGTCGGACCGTTGGAGCACGTATCCTCGGCGGGCCCGGCCATATCCATCCCCCGCAAACGCGAGGTGAGCGAACTTCCGCTTTCTTTCATCGGCGGTCGATCAGGCCGGTACCCGCGTCACCGCTATGGCCGACTCGTGCAGGCTGCCCAGGATCAAGGTTCCCTCGTGTTCGACGACTCCGGTGACCACGGCGTAGTCCGTGCCGTCGCGCTGGAGGTCGTGGACGATCGAACCGTACGCGTCCACGCCGAGCACCCACGCGGTCCGCACCGGTGCCGGCTTCCATCGGTCGGGCAGCGCCCACGCCGCGGTGCGCAGGAATCCCGGTCGCGGTAGCAGCGAGTCGAGGAATGAGTTCCGGGGCGAAACGAGTGTCACCCATATCAGCCCATCGCTACCGAGCGCGATGTTGTCGGGAAATCCGGGAAGATTGTCCACCAGTGTCTCGCGCGTCCCCGATTTCGGCCCGTGTAGCCAGTAGCGGCTGAGGCGGTAGGCAGCGGTCTCGGCGACGATCAGCGATGCCCCGTCGGGAGCGAAGGCTACGCCGTTGGCGAATTGCAGGTCGTCGAGCAGCGTGTCCACGGCGCCGGCGGGCGTGCGGCGCAGCAATCTGCCCGTGCCGGTGTGCTCGAAAATGTCACCGAGCCATTGCGACAGTGGCCAGCGGGTCGACGAGGCGGTGAAGTAGATGGTTGCGTCGGCGGGATCTTCGATGACGTTGCTCGCGAATGCGAGCTGGTCGCCGTCGACAGCGTCGACCAGGACCTCGACCGGACGGCCCGGCCCCGGCCAGTGCAACAGGCCACGTTCCGCATCGCAGACGAGGAGTGAACCATCTTGCCGGGCGTGCAGTCCGAGCGGGCGGCCGCCGGTATCGGCGACCTCGGTGACCGCTGCGGTGTCGATCTCGACGCGCAGGATCTCGCCGGTGGCGAGGCCCGTATAGACAGCTCCGTCCGCACCGCGAACCACATCTTCCGGTCCGGGGCCGGGAAGCTCGATCCGCCGTACCGGTGGAAGTGGTGGTGTGCTGACCTTCTGCTTCGCCCGTGCGGGTGCCGGCGGAGGCGTCCAGCGCTGCGGCCGCAGGCGGGTCGCCGAGCGAGCGGCAGTGTTCATGATTCCTCCGGATATGTGCATTCGTGGTCAGAGGGCGTAGCGGTGCACTTTATCCGGGTGGATGACGACGCGGAGCAGATCGCCCGCGAGTATCTGGGCGAGGGTGTCGGCACGGGCCCGATCGTCGAGGTTCCAATAGCGCGGGGCGAGTCGGGAACACAGGTCGTGCGCGCCGTCGGACTCGATGGTGGTCCGACCTGAGATGGACACCCAGCGTTCGAGCTCGCCCACCGGTGCCGCGACGACGATCGAGGCGCGGGGATCGCGGCGCAACCGGCGCACCTTCAGCGAGTCCGGTTCCGTGAAGAGCTGGATGGTTCCTTCGGCGGTGGCCTCGAACCATACGGGCCGGGGCTGCGGCGGCTGTGTTGCCCCGGCGACGGAGAGGAATCCGTGCAGGGGGCGCGCGAGGAAATCGAGATCGGCGGCGGTGAGGTGGGTGGAGTCGTCGCTCATAGCGGCAAGTCAACGGCATGTGCGCACCCGAATCCATAGGTGGGACGCCAGAGTGTCTGTGTGATCGTCCATGTGCGGGCGGTCCGCTGCTGAGGGCGTAGCCGGAATAGTTGAAAACCATTACCGTTACGGCTATGTCTGTCAACGACCGCTCCACCCGGGCCTTCGATACCGCGGCCACCGATTTCGACCGCCTCGGTGAGTATCTGTGGCGGCCGATCGCCGCGGCGACGTTGGAACGAACTGCCCCGGCCTCCGGTGAGCGGGTGCTCGACGCCTGCTGTGGCACCGGTGCGTCGGCGCTGCCCACCGCGGAGCGCGTCGGGCCCGCCGGGGAGGTGGATGCGGTCGATCTGTCGGGAGCGCTGATCGATGTCTTGCGGGAGCGGGCGTCCGGCTACCCCCAGCTGCATTCGCATATCGGTGACGTCACCGCCTGGCCGCACGACGGCTACGACCTGGTGCAGGTGGTGCTGGGGATCTTCTTCTTCCCGGATATGACCGCCGGAACCGAACACCTGATCAGCCGGGTGCGTCCGGGCGGCCGGGCCGGGTTCACGATCTGGCGGCGTGGTGCCGTCGAAACCGCTGGTAAACATCTCGCAGCGGCGGTTACCGCGGTCACCGGCGCGACACCGCCACCGCCGCGGCCACCGCATCTCGTCGACGAGCTCAATCAGCCGGACCCGTTCCGCGCCTGGCTCGGCGAACGCGGGCTCACCGAGGTCACCGTCGCCGAACACGAACTACGGCTCTCGATGACCCCTGAGATCGCCTGGCTGCTCGTCACCGGCTCGGGGTTCGCGGGCGCTCTCACCGAACTCGGCGAGTCGCAGATTGCCGCAGTCCGCGACGCCTACCTGACCTCCCTCGACACCGCCGGAATCCGGGAACTGGACGCCACCACCTTGATCGGTGCCGGCACTCGGCGATGACGGTGACCCGTGGCGATGCCTACACCTCCGCGCTGTATCGGGCCGGCTTCCGCCGCAACGGCGCCGCGGGGACCAGCGGTTACCTCTGTCCCTTCGGCGTTTCCCTGCCGCGGTGACGACAGCCGATTACAGTCGGTAGTGCTGGCGAAATCGTCGGCGCCGCAAGATGAAAGAGGGCTGATCATGACCGCGATCGGTCGTGGTGGCGTCCGCAATCCGTGGACGCAGCCGACATACGGTTACTACAACACTCAATTCGAGCAGTCGCTCACCGAGCAGGACACCGCCGGGCAATTGACCATGATGCGGATGACCCTCAACCCCGAATCCGCGCCGCCGCTGCATTTCCACACCCGGGAAGACGAATTCTGGACCGTGGTATCGGGGCGGGTGCGGTTCTGGCTCGGCGGATCGACCTTGGAGAGTTGCGCGGTGCAGGAGGCCGACCCCGGCGCCTTCGTGTTCGGTCCGCGCAATGTCCCGCACACTTTTCAGACGATCACCGAAACCGCCGAGGTGCTGATCGGCAACACTCCGGGCGTGCTGGAGGGCTACTTCACCGGGGTCGGTTCGGCGGACGCCCGCCACGACGACGCGAACACCGACGTCCTGGAGGACTACGGCGTGTTCTTCATCGGCCCTGCGCCGGTGTGGAGCGACTGGAACAACTGATATCGGCCACCTGTCGGTGACTCGGGGGAGAATCCGTCCACGCCGCCGGACGGGAACTCGTCCGGTCCACGACAGTGAGGAGTGGATGATGGCCGAGATCATTCGCGATGCCCATCACGACATCGACAGCATCAAGAGGCTTACCGGGAGTGGAAGGGGCTGTACTGCCGAAATCCCCGACAGTCATATCGATCTGCTCGACAAGGTGAGTTTCGCTCACCTCTCTACGCTCGGGCCGGACGGAGCGCCGCAGGCGCACCCGGTGTGGTATGACGCCGTGGATGGACAGCTGCTCATATCCACCGGGACGGACCGGCAGAAATACCGCAATATCCGGCGCGACCCACGGGTCTCGGTCTCGATCCTCGACCCCGACGATCCGTACCGCTACCTGGAAGTGCGCGGCCGGGTAGTCGAGGTCGAGCCGGACCCGCACAAGGCATTCCTCGACAGGTTGGCGCGCAAGTACCTGGATCGGGACACCTACCCGTATGCGGAGCGGCGCGGGGTCGAGCGGGTGATCCTCCACATCCGGCCCGGCCACGTAGTGGCGGGTTGAGTCAGTCGCCCGTCAGCCAGCTCAGCATGCGGCCGCGGGACCAGCAACGGCCGATGGCCTCGGTGTGCAGGGTGGAACCGTCGAAGATCGCCAGGCCGATGATGCTGTGGCCGGAGGCGTGCCGGTCGCCGAAGGTCGGGATGGCCGGAGCCACACCGACGCCTTCGGCCGAGACCCAGGCCACGGCGCGACCGGCGGCCGATTCATCCAGTCTGTGCAGGAAGCGCAGGCGGCGTTCGCGTGGGAAGCGGGACAGCGCCCAGGTCGTGGTGACGACGGGCAGGGCGTCCGCGGGGACTCGGGCGATGGCGTCGGGCAGCAGGTCGATGGGGTCGCCGGGGAGGAGCAGTGGCGTGGCCGCGGTGGTCAGCGCGATATCGGCGTCCAGTCGAGCCGAATGTCCGGGCCGGTCCGGCGGGGCGGAATCTCGTAGCCGCTGAGCCGCAGCCGGATCGGTCACGTCGATCGGTTCGCGGTCGATACCTATACGGGTGCGGACCTGCGGCATGGACTGCGGTGGGACCGGGTGCCGGCCGACGATTGCGGACGACAGTTGGACCGGTGAATGCGGGTCACCCAGCGGGGATCCGTTGCGATAGGTGATGCCGACGCGATCGACCGTCAAATCGAAACCGGCACCGCAGCCCACATCGATCAACCCGACAGCGTCCGCGCTCATCCGGCGGGCCGCCTCGGTGACGGCCGGATACAACACGGCCCGGGCCTTGGTCGATATGGGCGGGGTCCTCCGTGCACCTTGGGTCATGCAGGTGAATCGTATCGTTGAAACACCGGTTGAGACCTGGGCAGAGGAACCGGGCCGAATCAGCGAACCCGGCCGTGCGCGACCAGAGAGTCATCGGAAAACGAACCGTTAGTTAACGGCGCGGTAGCTGGCGGGTTCAGAACGCGCTGCCGGTACCGGGCATACCCGGCAGTCCGGCCATCGGCAGGGGCAGATGCGGCAGTGCCGGCAAGTGTAGGGCGGGGATCGCCGGCAGCAGTGCCGGTGGGGGCGGCGGGATGTAGGGGTTGGGCATGTTCCAGGTCTGGTTCTGGGTGTCGCCGCCGTTGCTGTGCCCGTGGCCGGCGGGACCGTCGTGGTCGTGTCCGCCACCGTAACCGGCGTGCGAATCGCGGTTCCCGCGGTCGGTGTGACCGCTGTTGAACCGGTCGTTCCAGCCGTCGTAGTTCTGCCGGTTGTGGTCGCGATATCCGTAGTGGCCGTTGTCGTCCCAGCCGAAGTCGTTATCGCCGATGCCGTAGTCGCCGGGTGTGCTGTCGCCGAGCCGGTTGTCGCCGAAGTTGTGGCCGCTGTCGTTGTCGCGGCCGCTGGAACCGTGGGAATCGCGGTCGCTGATCTGTGCCGCGCCTGCCGGGTCCGCGATTGCGGTGCCGGTAACCGCCAGGGGGGCGAGGGCGATGACCGCGATCGCGGCGATCCGGGCGGCGATGCGGCGGGTGCGCTGTTCGGGGTTTCGGTTCATCGGTGGAGTCCTCACTCGTCGCGCCCGTGTTCCTCGGGCGCGACGCCCTTGGGGAGCGGTTATCGATACACTCATTACCGTACCGCTATATAACGGTACATTCAACAGGAAAACGAAAGTAGGCTGATAAGCCGGGTTGCCAACGGCCTGTGTCCTTGTGGTATCGGGCCTGGTGACATGCGGTATCGGCACGGCCGGAAACCTGCGTATGGCGTCCTGCACCGCGCACGCGGTGCGGGAGGAGGTTCGATCGGCGCTGGGTTACGAGGGTCGGACGGCGGCGACAGTTGTCCGGCCCGCTCGGTGGCAGGGAGCGGGCGGTGCCAGATCGGTACCCGGCCGAAGTGCGGGTATTCGCCAATCGCGGGTGGCGATCAACTCCTCGGCGTTCGCTTCGCGGAAACCGTAGGCCGGAAGTCTCCCTCGGGTGGTCAGGGCGTTTGGATGGCGGTGAAAGTCATGCGGTCGCCGCGGTAGAGGGAGCGCCGGTGTTCGATGGGGATTCCGGCGGGGTCGTAGGAGACACGTTTGAGCAGGAACATCGGGGTGCGGGTGTCGACGGTGAGCAGGGCGGCTTCGCGGGCGTCGGGCAGAGTTGTTTCGATACTGTCCACTGCCTTGGCGAAAGTTATGCCGCGACCGGCGATTTCGGCGTACAGCGATTGGGTGTAGTCGAAGGTGTCGATCAGTCCGGGGTAGCGGTGGGCTGGGAGCCGGGTGGTTTCGAGGCCGAGGTGTACGCCGTCCGTGGTGAGGACGCGCTCCAGCTGGATCACCGGATCGCCCTCCTTGATGGCGAGTTGGCCGGCGAGGTCCGCGTCGGCGGTGAGCCGGGTCCAGCCGACGAGAATGCGGGTGGCGGTGTGGCCTTCGGTACGGGCGGCTTCGGTGTAGGAGCCGAGCGCCAAGGGGAGAACGAGTTTCGGGCCGGCGACCAGGGTGGTCCTGCCCTGACGCTCGATCCGGCCGGCGACGAGTAGTTCGCGCAGTGCTTGGCGCACGGTTTCCCGGGCCACGTCGAAGCGCACCGCGAGATCGCGTTCGGAGGGGACGGTGTCGCCGACTCGGAGCCCGTCGAGCAGTTCTTCGATGCTCGCGCGCACGATCTGGTGTTTGAGAACCCGGGGTTCGACGGTCGACGTCACGGTCCAACCCTACCGCGTAGGTGGTCTATACCAGCTGTTAACCCAAGGTTCGCTCAACGGCAGTCCCCTGGTCTATACCAGCATGGCATTCTCGGTCCTGTGCAAGACAACAGCGATATCGCCCTGGCAGTACTGGATATGGCCGGAACCACGGTCGCCGACGACGGCGCCGTGATCGCGGCCTTCGACGACGCCGCCACCACGGTGGGTCTGCCGGCGACCGGCCCCGAGCGCGACAATGCGCGCCGCTACGTGCTCGACACCATGGGCCAGTCGAAAATCGTGGTCTTCCGTGCACTTTTCGGCTCCGAGCACAAAGCGGCCGAAGCCAACGCGGCCTTCGAATCCGCCTACGAACGGTATGTCGACGAGGGCGCGATCGAGCCGATTCCGGGTGCCGCGGAAGCCATCGCGAAACTGCGTGCGGGCGGTATCCAGGTCGCACTGACCACCGGATTCAGCCGGTCCACCCAGCGCCGCATCCTCACCGCCCTCGACTGGACCGAAGTAGCCGACCTGGTGCTGGCCCCCGCCGACGCCGGTCGTGGCCGCCCCTACCCCGACCTGGTGCTCACCGCACTGCTACGGGCCGAGGTCGACGATGTCCGCCGGGTGGCGGTAGTCGGTGACACCGCCAGCGATATCACCTCCGGCCGCCGCGCCGGCGCCGCCATCGTGGCGGGCACCCTCACCGGCGCGCACACCGCGCAGACGCTGCGCGAGGCCGGCGCCACCCACATCCTCGACACCGTTGCCGAACTCCCCGGCCTGCTCTTATCCGCCTGACCCCGTTCGACCCCGACTCCTCCGAGGACGTTGCATGTTCTTCCGCCGAAGCCATACCGCGGCCGCCGTACTCGCCGGCCTGGCACTCACGTTATCCGCCTGTTCCGGCTCCGATCCCGAGACGCTGAACGAACAGGGCTATCCCGAAACCCTGACGCTCGCCGCCATCCCGGCCGAGAACTCCACCGATCTGAAAGCCAGCTACGAACCGGTGATCGCCTTGCTGGAACGCGAAACCGGCTCGGAGGTCGACTTCGTGCAGGCCTCCGACTACGCGGGGGTGGTCGAGGGGCTCATCGCCGGCAATGTCGACCTGGCCTTCTTCGGCCCGTTCGCCTACGTCGTGGCCGGGGTGAACGGTGCGGAGATGACCCCACTGGGTGCAGTCGTGCAGGACAAAGGCACACCGCCCGGCTACCAGTCCTACGGCCTCACCCGCGCGGACAACGACCAGGTCAGCGAGCTCGGCGACTTCAAAGGCAAGAAGGTCTGCTTCGTCGACCCGGGGTCGACCTCCGGATTCCTCTATCCCACAGCCGGTCTGATCGAGAACAAGGTGATCGAGTCCGGGTCGGAGGCGGACCTTTCCGCGGGTGTGCAGCCGATCTATGCGGGCGGCCACGACGCGTCCGCGCTGGCCATCGCGGCCGGTGACTGCGATGCCGGGTTCGCCTTCGACACCATGGTCGACAAAACCCTGATCGAAAAGGGTGACCTGAAACCGGATCAGCTGAAGACGGTCTGGAAATCGGAGACCATCGCCGGCTCCCTGTTCGCCGCGAACAACGCTCTCGGCACCGAAACCATCGATGAACTGCGCACCCTCTTCACCGAGAAGGTCAACGCCGACTACATGCTCGGCGAAGGGCTGTGCACCGGCGATTGCCGGATCACCGACGAACGGGTGTGGGGCGTCGTCCCCGCCACCGACGCCGACTACAACGGCGTGCGCCACGTGTGTGAAGTCACCGGCTCCGAGAAGTGCAAGGGCTGATCCGATGCCTCCCGCGCCGCACCGTCCGACCGTCGCCGGCGACGACACCGTCATCTCCGCGCAGTCGGTCACCAAGAAATTCGGCGAAACCACCGCGCTCGACGATGTGTCGTTCGAGGTACATCGCAGCGAAATGGTCGTTCTGCTGGGGCTTTCCGGCTCCGGAAAATCGACCCTGCTGCGTTGCTTGAACGGCCTGCACCCGGTGAGCTCGGGCCGGGTGGAGGTCGACGGAACCCGCGTCGACCTCGCATCCGGAGCCGGCCTGCGCGCTCTACGGCGTGAGGTGGGATTCGTCTTCCAGCAGTTCAACCTGGTCGGGCGGCTCAGCTGCCTGGAGAACGTGCTGATCGGCGGGCTCGGCCGGATCGCGCTGCCCCGCTACGGGGCACTCACCTACCCGAAACGGATGCGGGCCGAGGCGCTCCAGCATCTCGACCGGGTCGGGCTCGCAGATCTCGCCGAACGCCGCGCCGATACGCTCTCCGGCGGCCAGCAGCAGCGGGTCGCGATCGCGCGTACCCTCATGCAGCAACCCAAGGTGCTGCTCGCCGACGAACCCGTCGCCTCCCTCGACCCCGAGAACGCGGGTGTGGTGATGGACCTGCTGTTCCGGGTGTGCATCGAGGAGAAACTGACGGTGCTGTGCACACTGCACCAGGTGGATCTGGCGATGGGGTGGGCGCACCGGCTGATCGGGTTGCGCGGCGGGGCGAAGGTGCTGGACCGCCCCGCGGTGGGTCTGTCCCGGGACGAAGTCATGGAGATCTATCAGCGCGTCGAACCGGCGGTGGCCGGGGCGAATGCGGTCGAACCACGATGAGTGCGCTGCTCGCCCCGTCCCGGCCCGCCGCGAAACCACCGGTACCGAACTCGATTCGCACCGTGCTGCTGCGGACCTGCGCCGCGACGGCGGTACTGGCCACCCTGGCCGGCGCCTGGTATATCGAGTTCGCGCCGGCCGCCCTGATCGACGGTCTCGACGATATCGCCGCGCTACTCGAGCGGATGCTGCCGCCGCGGCTCGACGACCCCGTCCGCATCTCCTCCCTCGCCGTCGAAACCCTGCTGATGGCGATACTCGGCACCGTGCTGGCCGCGCTGGTCTCGGTGCCGCTGGCGTTCCTCGCCGCCCGTAACACCACCCCTCATCCCGTGGTCTACGGTGCGGCGAGGGCCGTCATCACGTTCTGCCGGGCCATGCCGGACCTGCTGTTCGCGGCACTGTTCGTCCGCGCGCTCGGAATCGGTGTGCTGCCCGGCATTCTGGCGCTGGCGCTGCATTCGATCGGGATGCTCGGCAAACTGTTCGCCGATGCCATCGAGCAGACCGACCCGGGCCCGCGCGAAGCGGTGCGCGCGACCGGGGCCGGATACTTCCGCGAGATGCTGAACGCCGTCGTCCCGCAGGCCATACCGTCCTGGATCAGTACTTTCGTCTACCGCATCGATATCAACCTGCGGATGTCGGTGGTACTCGGTTTCGTCGGCGCCGGAGGTATCGGCTTCGCCCTCCAGGACGCGCTGCGCGGTCTGATCTATCCGCGTGCCCTCGGCATCGTCGCCGTGATCCTGGTGATCATCGCGGCCATGGAAGTCCTCACCATCGTCATCCGCCGCACCCTGCTGACACCGTCGAAAGCGGGTCCGCGCCGAGACCGGCAGACACGCTTCGCCTTCGGTGCGCTCCTCGCATTCACCTGCCTGGCCTCGCTGGTCGTCCTCGATATCGACCCGTTCGCGCTGTTCACCTGGCCGTGGCCGTCGTTCGAGGTATTCGGCCGGATGATCCCGCCGGACTTCGGCGCACTCGGCGCCGACCTGTTCGACGCCGCCCTCCAGACCATCGCCATCGGCCTGGTAGCGACCGCGATCGGGGTAGTGCTCTCCATTCCGCTCGGAATTCTCGGTGCTGCCGATGTCGCACCACATCCGACGCTGTACTGGCCGGCCCGAACCTGGATCCTGGTGGTGCGGGCGGTACCGGAACTGATCATCGCGGTGGTGTTCGTCGCGGCGCTCGGCCTCGGCCCGATCGCCGGAACCTGCGCGCTGGCCATCGGTTCCATCGGTTTCCTCGGCAAACTCGTCGCCGACGCGGTCGAAGAGATCGATCCCGGGCCGCTCGAAGCGGTACGCGCGGTCGGCGGCGGCTGGTGGAAAACCCTGTTCGCCGCCGTCATCCCGCAGGCTGCCCCGGCACTGATCGGTTCCAGCCTCTATCTGCTCGACGTCAATATCCGCACCTCGACAGTGCTGGGCATCGTCGGGGCGGGCGGTATCGGGTATCTGCTGTTCGAAGCCATCCGGACACTGAACTTCGATATCGCGGGCGCGATCGTCCTGGTCGTCTTCGTCATCGTCTACACCATCGAAAGGCTGTCCGGATGGATACGCTCACTCGTCGTCTGACCCGCGCCGCCGTCTGGTCCGCCGACGGGGTCCGGGTCTGCGACGTCGAGCTGCCGACTCCCGGGCCCGGGGAACTGCTGGTCCGGGTGGACCTGGCCACCGTCTGCGGTAGCGATCTGCACACCGTCTCGGGGCGGCGCCCGGCGCCGTCGCCGTCGATCCTCGGACACGAAGCGGTCGGTCGGGTGGTCGCCGCGGGACCCGGCGCCGATCAGGAGGTCGGCGGCCGCATCGTCTGGTCGGTCACCGCCGCCTGCGGTCGATGCGCCCGCTGCAAGCGCGGCTTCACCGCCAAATGCGAACAGGTGCGCAAGGTCGGGCACGAGGCATTCACGGGGGACTGGCCGCTGTCCGGCGGATACGCCGAACACATCCTGCTACCCGCCGGAGTCACCACCGTCACGGTCCCTCAACCGGTGCCCGACGCTGTCGCGGCCCCCGCCGGTTGCGCGACCGCGACCGTCATGGCCGTACTGGAGGCGGCCGGGGACCTGGCCGGTCGCCGTGTGCTGATCTGTGGGGCCGGGATGCTCGGTGTCACCGCGGTCGGCGCCTGTGCCGAACGCGGTGCGCACGTGTTGATCAGCGATCCCCATCCGGAGCGATGCGATCTGGCCGTCGGATTCGGCGCCCGCCCGGACACCGGCGGACCGGTCGATATCGCCTTGGACTTCTCCGGTTCCGCCACGGCCGTGGCCGCCGCGCTGTCCCGTATCGATCTCGGTGGGACGCTGGTACTGGCCGGTTCGGTCACGCCGGGATCCACCGTTGCATTCGATCCCGAAGCGGTGGTCCGCGGCTGGCTCACGATCACCGGCGTACACAATTACGAACCCCGCCACCTCGTGCACGCAGTCGAGTTCCTGAGCAGGACCTATGACACGCTGCCGTGGCACGGCGCGGTCGCGGCTCCGGTCGGGTTGGATGCGATCGATACGGTTCTCGCGCCCCCGCCGCGGGGGGTGTTACGCGCTTCGATCAACCCGTGAATCGCCGAACCCGCTCCGGCTGCCCGGCGCCGGTTCTCCGCGGCGCGGTCCGCGCGATTGTGCGGCATGATGGTTATCGACACTCCGGCTGGGCGTCAGCTGCGCCGGGAACCGGCCGGACCCGAATCCTGCGAGAGTCGAAAGAACTGTGGAGCAACGCCGGACGGCGGCCGGGGTCGCCGGCACGCCGAATTCACCCTCGAATACGTTGCCGATCCCCTCACCGAACGGGGTATCGATTGGCTCATCACCGGATCGGAGGAGTCCATCCGGTCGGTGAAACCGTCGGTATCGGCTGGATGGATTGCTATGTGACAGACCGCGAAGACGGCACCCTGGGGCTGTGTGAGCCGGACTTCGCGCAATACCCCGTGACAGTGGTTCCCGGGGCGGCGAATGCGCTGGAACAAGTGTGGTTTCAGATCGAGGTCGCCAAAAGCCTGCGCCTGGAAACCCCGAGCTGGACTTCCCCAACTATCTCCAACCGGCCTGGACCTGCGACGCGCCGACCGACACCGAAACCGCACTGATGCACCGTTATCCGCACGACGAGCACGGATCCGGCTGGTTTGTCGGTTGCCGCGGCGAAGCACGCCAGCACACGGACGCGACGCTTCGCAGCACGACCCTCTACGAACTCGCCGTGACCAGACCGGTGATCATCGGTTACCTCGCACTGCCCGAGCACTGCTCGATCGCCCTGGGCGCCGGCACCCCCGAAGTCACCCGCCGCGACGAACGCCTGTCTTTCGCCCCGGAGTCACTCCTGGGAAGGATGTTCGGCTGACCTGGTAACAAGCTCCACATCGCCTCGGGCCGGCAGCGGGACTATCCGATCGAGCGTATCCGCGATCAGCGGCGCTGCACTCGTGGTTCCGGACCGCCCCACTCTGACAGTGCAGTTCGGCCGTCGGGCAACGACACAGTGAACTCCTGCCGCCGAACTACTGTCGCCGCATCGATGGTTATAGCCGGGTTGGCGATTATTTCCGGTTCGCGGCTGCGTCGGCATTCGATGAGGGCAATCGCCGCGCCGGGTTGCCCTGGTATCCGATCACCTGCTACGCCGTGCGCTGAATCGTGATTTCCGAGTTGCGCTCATCGGGCGCGCGGGCTGCGATATTGGACTACCCTGGGCACCCGTTACGGAAAAGCGTTACCCATGTGGGTAACTCGGCAAGGAGCGGTTGATGTCGGTACGGAAACTGGCGGAGGAATACTACGGGCTCATCGACTCCGGACGGCTGGACGAGGCCGCCGCGTTGATGACCGATGACGTGAAGCTGACCTTCGCGAACGCCGAACCGGTAACCGGCCGGGACGCGGCAACCGCGTCCATCCAGTATGTACTCGACCAGACCACGAAGATCGAACACAAGGTGGTGCATTGGATCGAACCGCATCCGGCCACCGACGGTGTTACCGAGGTGATGTTCGAGATCCGGATCCACTACTGGCTGAAGAGCGGTAAAGAGGTCGATATTCCGGGAGCGGTGTACGCGACGGTGAACGCGGACAACAAGATCACCGAACAGCGCCTCTACGGCGACCTCACCGAGGTTTTCGCCGGCTGATTCGGCGGCGGGCCGGGGCCGGGCTCCGGCAAACCCGGGTTCGCTGTGTTCGCGATCTCCTCCCGGGTACCCACGGCGAAGGCCGAGGACGAGCGTCCCGGCCGACGCTTCAGTTGTCGGAGGTGCCGATGCATCGGCGGTTCGGCCACGGACCAACCGGAACCTCGTTGTTCACGCCACGCCGTTGTGGTGTTGTTCCGTAACGCACTCAGTATGCGCGCGGGCACCGACAGGTTCGGTCAGTGCAGCCGCCACAGCGGGGATACCGGACCGTGCCCTGTGCCGAGGTCGTAGGCGGCGTCGAGGCAGCGGCGGGTCCATTCCTTCGCGAATTCGAACGCGTCGGGAACCGAGTAGCCGTTGGCCAGTGCGCAGGCCAGGGCGGCGGCCAGGGTGTCGCCGCCGCCGTGGTCGTTACCGGTGGCGATGCGGGGCGCCCGGAATTCCAGGAAACGTTCACCGTCGAACAGCAGGTCCGTACTGTCGGCGGAGGTGCGCAGATGCCCGCCCTTCACCACCACCCATTGCGGGCCGAGCGCGTGCAAAGCCTCGGCCGCCGTGCGTGCCGAGGCCGAATCGGTGACCTGTACCCCGGTCAGCAGCCGGATCTCGTCCAGGTTCGGCGTGACGATCGTGGCCAGCGGGAACAGCGTGTAGCGCACCGCATCCAGGGCCTCGGCGTGCAGGAGCGGGTCGCCGTGCATGGATGCCGCGACGGGGTCCACCACCAGCGGCGCCGAACCGTCGCGCCCGATCCCGACCTCCCGGCAGACCGCGGCGACGGCCTCGATGATGGCGCTGGACGCAAGCATCCCAGTCTTGGCGGCACCGATCCCGATATCGCCGGCCACCGACCGCACCTGATCGGCCACCACCTGCGGCGGAACCTCGTGGAACCCGCTCACCCCCACCGAGTTCTGCACGGTCACCGCGGCAACCGCCACCAGCGCATGCACTCCGCACAGCGCCATGGTCCGGGTGTCGGCCTGGATTCCGGCGCCGCCACCCGAATCGGTCCCGGCGATGGTGAGCACCCGCACCGGGGTCTGTCCCGGTGGGGTCAACGGCAACAAATTCACGCAGTCACCCTACGCGGGCCCGGTCGCGGCAGGGTTCGGTGTCGACGGTCCCACCCCTGTGCGACCCGGATCGTCAGCGGATGGTCTGGTCGATGAGGCGGCGGGCCGCGCGGTCGGTGCGTTCGGTATCGCCGGTGATGAGGCGGTCCTGGAGGATGCCGCGGAGGCCGGAGATCAGCAGGGTGGCGACGACTTCGGGATCGTCCGGTGAAACCAGTTCGCGTAGCCGGGTGGTCAGGGTGGAGGTGAAGGTGGCGATGGCCTCGCCGGCGTAGCGGGCGTACGGGGCCGCGGGGGCGCAGGCCGCGCCGAGGACTTGCAACATGACGGTGTTGCTGACGGCTTCGGGGCCGGCGGCGTTGGCGCGATAGAAGTTCCACAGGCGTTCGCGGAGCGCGGTGGCGTCGTGGATATCGGCGAATACGGCGTCGAGGTCGGGGCGGTGGGTGGACAGGGCCTGGACCAGCAGTTCTTCTTTGGTGCCGAAGTAGTAGATCAGCATGCGGGAGCTGGTGCCGAGTGCGGCGGCCAGGGGGCGGAGGGAGAGGTCCGCAAGGCCGTGTTCGGCGATATAGCCGACGACGGCCTCGAGTAGTTCGGCGCGTTTGGCGTGGTCGAGCGGGCGGGCCATGGGTTGACTGTAGCGAACGCTACAGGTATTGATGAACCCCGTGAATGTACCGATCGCTTCAGGAACTCGGACGGCGTCCGACCAGGTGGTTGTCACCGCCTACGCGGGAGCCACCTCGCTGGCCGACGATATGGACGACACCTGGGCCGCACTCCTGCGCGGCGAAACCGGTATCACCACCCTCGACGACGATTTCGTCACCGAGTACGACCTGCCGGTACGCATCGGCGGCAAGCTGATATCGCATCCCGGCGCCGAGCTGACCCGCGTCGAACAGCGGCGGCACTCGTATGTCGAGCAGCTTGCCCTGGTGCTGGGCCGGCGGGTCTGGGCTGTGGCGGGTCGCCCCGAGGTGGAGGGGGAGCGGCTCGCGGTCTGTATCGGCACCGGCCTCGGCGGCGGCGACGCGCTCATCGACGCGGTCGACGCCATGCGGGCGGGCGGGTATCGCAAGGTTTCACCGATGTCGGTACCGATGGTCATGCCGAACGGTCCGGCGGCGACGGTGAGCCTCGAAATCGGCGCGAAAGCGGGAGTTTTCGCCCCCGTCTCCGCGTGTTCTTCGGGAACCGAGGCGATTGCTCATGCATGGCGGCTGATCGTTACCGGGGAGGCCGATGTCGTGGTGGCGGGCGGCGTGGAAGGTCATATCCACGCCGTGCCGATCGCGAGCTTCGCCATGATGCGCGCGATGAGCACCCGTAACCACGAACCAGGGCGGGCCTCCCGCCCGTTCGACCGGGACCGCGACGGTTTCGTATTCGGCGAGGCCGGCGCCCTGGTGGTCCTCGAATCGGAGCGGCACGCTCGCGCCCGCGGCGCCCGCGTGCACGCCCGGATTCTCGGTGCGGGTATCACCTCCGACGCCTACCACATCGTCGCCTCCGACCCGGCCGGTACAGGCGCGGCCCGGGCCATGCGTAAAGCAATTGCGACAGCGGGATTGCGGCCTCCCGATATCCGGCATGTGAACGCCCACGCCACGTCGACCTCGATCGGCGACGCGTCCGAGGCCGCCGCGATCGGCGCGGTGACACCGGAAGCTTCGGTCTATGCGCCCAAATCGGCGCTGGGGCATTCCATCGGCGCGGTCGGTGCGCTGGAAACGATCCTGACCGCGCTGACGCTGCGTGAACAGATCGTGCCGCCCACGCTCAACCTCGACAACTCCGATGCCGACCTCGATATCGTGCACGGCTCCCCGCGTCCGCAAGCGTGCGAGTACGCGCTGACGAACTCGTTCGGCTTCGGTGGGCACAACGTCACTCTCGCCCTCGGGCGGGTCTGATCCGGCCGAGGGCTTCGTCGGTCGAGTGGACCGATGTCATGCGGCACCGTCGCGCTCGGTGCGAAGAGCCGGGCGTTCGTTGCGGTGCGCTGAGTGGGTCTGGGGTCGCACAGTTGCGGCGTTGTGCCTAATCGGCGCCGGGACCGGGCTTCGGCGCGCTGGGGCCCGGGTCGCGTTTCCAGCGCCAGGCGAATTCCCCGGCGCGGGGTGGCGGGCCGGGCAGTTCGCCGTCGGCGCGCAGGCCGGCGAGTAGGAGGGCGAGGATCCGGCGGCGTAACTGTCCGGTGCGCTCGGCGTCGGGGGTCGATACCGCCGCGCACGCCTCCAGTACGAGGCCGAGGTCTTGGGGGGTCACGTCACGGCGCAGCTGTCCGGACTCTTTCGCTCGCCGGACGAGTTCGTCGTTCACCTTTTCGGAATGCCGGACATCGGGCAGCAGTGACTCGTCGGGGGTGAAGGTGCCGGCGAGGTGGACGGTCAGCGAGTGCACATCGGCGTCGACCACGCGCTCCAGGAACCGCACCAGGGCCTGCCAGCCGTCGGGTTCCTCCAGTGCGGTATCGGCTTCGGAGTTGTAGCGGCGTAGCCCGTCGTGGCAGAGGATGCGCAGCAGTATGTCTTTACTCGGGTATCGGCGGTAGAGGGCGCTGATACCGACTCCGGCTCGTTCGGCAACGGCCGAGATCGGCGCGGTGGCGTCGGCGAGGAAGACTGCTCGCGCGGCGTCGAGGATGAGTCCGTCGTTGCGGGCGGCCTGTGCTTTGCGGCCGGGGAGGGGTTTGCTGGCGGGGGTTTCGGCTGTTCCGGGCATGCCCCGAGACTAACACTTGAAACGGAATGATCCGTTCTGTTACTGTTCCGGCAGAACAAAGTATTCCGTTCCAACCCTTCCGTATCGAGATCCCCGCCGCCGATCTCGACGAGCTGCGCGCCCGCCTGGAGCGCACCCGCTGGGCGGATCAGATCCCCGGCTCCGGTGACGAGTACGGCGTGAGCGTCGACCGCGTACGCCACCTGGCCGATGTCTGGCGCTCGCTCGACTGGCGCGCTCGGGAGCGCAAACTGAACGCCTACCCGCAGTTCCGCACCGAAATCGACGGCCAGCTGATCCACTTAGTGCATATCCGGTCCACGGGGATCCAGGGATTCCCCCTGATCCTCACCCACGGCTGGCCCGGCACCTTCGTCGAATTCCTCGCTCTCGTCGAGCCCCTCACGGCGGCGGGTTTCGACCTGGTCATCCCCTCGGTGCCCGGCTACGGTTTTTCCGGCCCGACAACGGAAACCGGCTGGAACGACGCCCGGATCGCCCGTGCCTGGGCGGAGCTGATGCGCCGGCTCGGCTACCGTCGCTACGGCGCGGTGGGCAACGACGGCGGTTCGGCCATATCGGCGGAACTGGGCCGATACGCTCCTGAACAGGTCGTGGGGATACATGTCGCGCAGGTGTATTCGTTCCCGTCCGGGGATCCCGCCGAACTGGCCGATCTCAGCGCCGACGAGCAGCAGGCCATGGCGACACTGGATTGGTTCGTCAAGAACAAGATGGGCTTCAATGTCCTGCAATCACAGCAGCCGCAGACCCTCGCCCATGCCCTGACGGATTCTCCGGCCGGCCTGCTCGGCTGGAACAGTCAGCTGCTCGGACCCGATCTGGACGACGAGTTCGTCGTCACCAATATCGCGATCCACTGGTTCACCGGAACCGCCGGCTCGGCGATCCGGCATTACTTCGAGAAGGACAAGGCCGCCCAGCCCACCGAACCGAGCACCGTCCCGCTCGCGTTGTCCGGCTCGACCGGGGATTTCCACGGTATCCGGCGTTTCGCCGAACGCGACCACAATGTGGTGTCCTGGCGGACCCACGATGTGCCCAGCCACTATCTGCACCATGCCGCGCCCGCGCTCATGGCCGAGGAGATCACCGAGTTCTTCGACAAGTACCGGGCCGGGGAGTAGGCCGGGAAATCGGGGCTGAATCGATGTCGACTACGCGGCCACGGCTCCGACGTTCCCGGTGAGGATGGATCGGAGTGGTCCATCCACCATCGAGCGAGGAGTAATCGTGAAATACGTAATCCTGATTCATTCGAACCCGCAGCCGTGGGGCCACCCGACCGGCGACTATCTGGCCGATTTCCAGGCACTGCCGCAGGCCGAGCGGGACCGTATCAGCGGTGATTTCGAACGTTTGCTCACCGAGATGCAGGAGAAGGGGGAGTTGCTGGGCGGTGAGGCGCTGGGGTCGCCCGACGCCGCGCGGTTGTACCGGTGGGACGCGGGCCGGGCGGTGTCCGGTGATGGTCCCTACTCCGAGGCCAAGGAACATCTGGCCGGTTTCTTTCTCATCGACGTGGAGGATCACGCGCGGGCCGAAGAGATCGCGGCGGTGTTCGCGGGGCCAGGTGAGACGGTCGAACTGCGGCCCACCATGTGGCCGGGCGGCGACGACAGGTGAGCGCCGATGCGGTGGCCGAGGTGTGGCGCCGGGAGGCGCCGCATGTCCTCACCGCTCTGCTGCGCCGCCATGGCGACCTCGGTGAATGCGAGGATGCCGCGCAGGAGGCAGCTGAGGCGGCCACGGTTCGCTGGGCTCGGGACGGGGTGCCGGACAATCCGCGGGGTTGGCTGATCCGGGTGGCCTCGCGGCGGCTCATCGACCGGGTCCGGGCGGAGCGGGCACGGGCCGGGCGCGAGGTGGCAGTGGCCACGGCGCAGCCGGGTGATACCGGCTTATCGCCCGGCGCCGACCTCCCGGAATCCGGGTCCGCCGACGATACGCTGCGGCTTTTTCTGCTGTGCTGTCACCCGAGCCTCACCCGGTCGTCTCAGGTGGCCCTGACACTGCACGCTGTCGCCGGGGTATCCGCCGATCGGATCGCGGCCGCCTATCTGGTTCCGGAACGCACCATGACGCAGCGGCTCACCCGCGCGCGAGCGATATTGCGCCGGTCCGGCGCCCGGTTCGAACTACCTGCGCAGACGGATCTGCCGGACCGGCTGGCCGCGGTGCTCGACACCTGTCATTTGATGTTCACGGCCGGGCATACCGTCAATGCCGGGGCGTCCGTGCACGATCCCGGCCTGGCGGGGGAAGCGATCCGGCTGACCCGAATCCTGCACCGGGCCGTCCCCGACCACGACGAGGTCGCCGGCGCCCTGTCACTCATGCTGCTCACCCACGCACGGTCCGCCGCCCGGGCCGATGCGCGCGGTGAACTGGTGCCGCTGGCGGAGCAGGATCGTGGCCGGTGGGACGGTGCGGCGATCGCGGAAGGCATCGCGATTCTCGAGCAGGTGCTGCCCCGGGGATATATCGGCCGTTACCAGCTCGAGGCCGCGATCGCGGCTGTTCATTCGGAGGCACCCACCTGGGAGAGCACCGACTGGCGGCAGATCGTGGTGCTCTACGGAATGCTCGACCGAGTGGCGCCGAGCCCCGCGGTGACCCTCAACCGGGCCGTTGCGGTCGCGATGGTCGCCGGGCCGGCGGAAGGGCTGCGGTTGACCCTTCCGCTACTCGACGACCCGTCGATGCGCCGCCACCACCGGACATTCGCCGTCCGCGCCCACCTCCTCGAGATGGCCGGGGACCGGGACGCGGCGCGGGAAAGCTACCGCCGCGCCGCCGCTCTCACCGCGAGTCTGCCCGAGCAGCGGTATCTCAATTCCCGCCTGCGCTCCCTCGATACGCCGCCACCCTGAGGACGGGCTGTCGATATTGCGAACCTCCGGCTGACCTGATGGCTGAACCGCCGCGCACTTCGTGGGTCGATGGGCGTGGGCGATGTAGAGGTCGCCGAGTCCGAGTGCGCGGGCATTGGCTGCCAGTGCGAGCTCACCGGTCAGCAGGTCTTGGTGGACACGGATCCGGTGCAGGTCGTGGGTGGCCCGGAACCATCGTCGAGCCGGAGTCGGGCGCGCTGTGCGGCCGAGGCGCGGGCGGCCGCCCGGGCGAGTGCGGCCGGCCCGCATCCGGTCGGATCGCGTACTCGACGCGGCCGGGCACCCGGCTCCGGCGCGGCCGCGTGAACCGGTGGACCCGCGTTCCGCGACCCCACACCGCAGCGGTGTGGCCGGAGGCGCTGGTGTCTCAGCCGGGCACCTTGTCCAAGAATCCGAGCACGGTCTCGATACGACCCTGCTCATCGGTGACCAGGACGTCGAATCCGATGATCACCGGTTCCGCGCCGGCCGGTCCCAGACCCCACTGGAAACGGACCTGGCGGTGGTGGTTGTCCGGTTCGCCGACCTGGGTGAATACGAATCCGGGGAACTGTTCGTGGACGCCGCCGATGGTGGTGCCGATGGCATCGCGACCCGCCGCGTCGGCGAGTGGATCGGTGTAGGTGGCCGCCGGCGCCCAGTGTTCGGTGAGCAGGGCGGTGCGGGCCCGCGGGTCGGTGCTGTTCCAGGTCTGCAGGTAGATGTGGACGATGTCGTTCATCGGGTGATCCTTCCGGGTCGGGGTGACTGTGTGTTCACAGCATCGCCACGAACCGGCGTGCTGACGATTACCTCGGAGGTAATGGGATCGGCTACCGGAACGGCTAGCCTGTGAAATGTGGCGACATTGGACACCGAATCCCAGGTAGGCGGCCTGATCCGGGCCTGGCGGGAGCGGCGGCGGCTGAGCCAGTTGCAACTGGCCGCGCAGGCGGAGGTATCCACGCGGCATCTGAGTTTCGTGGAGACCGGCCGGTCACGACCCACCCGCGAGATGATCGAGCGGCTCGCGGCGCAGCTGGACGTACCGCTGCGCGAACGCAACGAACTGCTGCTCTCGGCCGGTTATGCACCGCGCTACGGTCAGCGTGACCCGGACGCGCCGGAATTGCGCGCGGTGATGGACGCCTTCCGCACCCTGCTCGACGCACACCTTCCGCATCCGGCGCTGGTACTGGACCGCTGCTGGGACGTGGTCGACCGCAACCCCGCCACCGATGTGCTGCTGGAGGGCTGCGCCCCGGAACTGCTGGAACCGCCGGTCAATGCGATCCGGATCTCCTTGCACCCGGACGGCCTGGCGCCACGGATCCGCAACCTGGGCCAGTGGCGGGGGCATCTGCTGAGCCAGGTTCGGTCCCGGCTGGCAGTCACCGGGGATCACCGCTTGCGGTCATTGCTGGAGGAGGTATCGGCCTATCCGTGCCGGGATACGGGGACAGCGGCGCGGGCGGACGTGGTGGTGCCGCTGCGGTTGAGCATCGGCGATACGGAGTTCTCCTTCTTCAGCGTCGCCACGTCGGCGATGTCGGCCACCGATGTGACGATCGACGAGTTGCATATCGAGGCCTTCTATCCGGCGGATGAGGCGACGGTGCGGGCTTTCCGCGCGCAATAGCGCCACCTGTAGACGCTCGCTTATGTAGAAGAGCGTTCGAGCGATGTTCCGTCTCGCTTCTGGCGGGTGTACTGGATTCAGTAACCAGCCAACGATTTTCGATCAGGAGCGGATATGCGAATCGCGATTTTCGGAGCCACCGGCACGGTCGGCCGCCACATTGTCGACCAGGCGCTCGAACGGGGGTACGAGGTCACCGCGCTCACGCGGGACGCCGCCCGGATCAGCCGGATCCACGAACGACTGCACATCGTGGAAGGCGATGTGCTCGACCCCGGCGCCGTCGAACGCGCCGTTACCGGCCAGGACGCGGTCCTGGTGGCGCTCGGTAACGGTCGCAAGGGAGTGGTGCGGGCCGAGGGCACTCGGACGGTGATCGAGGCGATGAACCGGACCGGAGTGAAACGGCTCGTCTGCCAGTCCACCCTCGGCGCCGGCGACAGTCGCGCAAACCTGAATTTCCTGTGGAAATACATCATGTTCGGCCTGCTGCTGCGCCCCGCCTACGCCGACCATCAGCAACAAGAGGCCTATGTCCGGGCCAGTGACCTGGATTGGACGATCGTGCGCCCCAGCGCTTTCACCGACGGTCCCCGTACCGGTACCTACCGGCACGGATTCGGCCCGGACGAAACCGGTCTCGAGCTGAAGATCGCGCGGGCCGATATCGCGGGCTTCTTGCTGGATCAGGTCACCGACCGCACCTATGTGCACCGGGCTCCGGGCCTGTCCCATTGAACTCGGCGGTAGCGCACCACAACCACTGTCGCGTCCGGCGGTTGCCCGGTGCCGCCGGCTGTCCGGTTCGTGAACGAGGGTCAGGAGTGTTCGTGGACGGCGTCCCATGCGGGGAACGGGTCCGGGTAGGCGGCCCAAACTGCCGGTCCCGCCGCGTATTCGGTATCGGTGAGGAGCGCACCGTCCAGCATTTCCCGCAGGGCGGTGCGATCGAGGCCGACTCCGATGAAGACGATTTCCTGTCCTGCCGGGATTTCCAGCGACGACCACCAGGCGGCGGGTTCGAAGGTGAGGTTCGGGCCCGCCTGCGACCAGACGGCGGCGAGTCCGGGCCGGCTCGCAATCCAGCAGAAGCCTTTGCTGCGCAACATCCGGCGCACCTGAGCCAGTGCGTCGGCCAGGCGCTGCGGGTGGAACGGCCGGTCGGCGCGGTAGGTCATACTGCTGATTCCGTATTCCTCGGTTTCCGGTATATGCCCACTTGCCAACTCTTCCGCCCAGCCCTCGGTGCTCGCCGCGGCCACCGGATCGTAGCGGCCGGTGCCGAGTACCTTGCCCAGGTCCACGATGCCGTTGCTGGTGCGAATCAGTTCGGCCTGTGGGTTCATCCGCCGAACGGCCGCTTCCACGGCACCCACGATCTGCGGGCTTACCAGGTCGGTTTTGTTGATCAGCAGGACATCGGCGAATTCCACCTGGTCGGCGAGTAGATCGGCGATACCGCGCTCGTCGCCTTCGCCGGCTTCGAGATTGCGGGCGGCCAGGGTTTCGCCGCGGGTGATCTCGGTGAGGAATGTGGAGGCGTCCACCACGGTCACCATGGTGTCGAGGCGGGCGAGTTCGCCGAGGGAGAAACCGTCCTCGAATTCCCATTCGAAGGTCGCCGCCACCGGCATCGGTTCGGAGATACCGGTGGATTCGATCACCAGCTGATCGAATCGCCCCTCGCGGGCGAGCTTTCCCACCGCCTCGATCAGATCCTCACGCAGGGTGCAGCAGATACAACCGTTGGTGAGTTCGACCAGCTTTTCCCGCGTCCGGTCCAGATGTCCTTGGCCCGCGACGAGGGCGGCGTCGATGTTGACCTCGCTCATATCGTTCACGATGACCGCCACCCGGCGTCCTTCGCGGTTGGCGAGTATGTGGTTGAGCAGGGTGGTCTTTCCGGCGCCGAGGAAGCCGGACAGCACGGTCACCGGCAGCGGGTGGGGAAGCACAGAACTGATCACCAGCAAATGATAACCATTTTCATTTAGGTGGCTTTGCCCGGGCTCCGGACCAGGCGCTGGCGGACCGCGATGATCAGGCAGAGCCCGGCGCCCAACGTGGTCGCGTAAACCGGGAAGGCCCATACCGCGGGCTCCCACACGGTGATCGTGAGCAAGGTGATGATCCCGTTCACTGCCACCAGACCGAAGACGAGCGGGTTCTCGGTGCCGGGCGCCGACCAGGCCTTACGGAAGGTCGGGATCGCCGCGGCCAGATCGCCGAGCACGGCGAAGATCACCGCCGTCTGCGGATCGTCCCACGCGAGCCAGATCGCCAGCGCTGCCACCGAAGCGGCCCCGCAGAGCAGATCGGCGAACGACAACCGCCAATAGCTGGACCTGTTCGCGAACGACGCGAGGAACACCACTGCCGGGCCGGCGCCCATCGAAAAAGTGAGCACCGCGGGCAAGCCGACACCTTCGTCGAGCTGGGCGCCGAACCCGGTCAGCGACGCTGCGGCCCACAGAAACCACGAGAGGCGATTCGGTTTCACCTCGCCACGCACGGTGAGCAGGGCGTAACTGAGTGTTCCCACCATGCTGAGAGCGGCCCCGAGGAAGACGAACCGTGGATCGATCACCGGTCCACCAGAACACCGGGATACCAGGCCCGGCAAGCGGAGCGCCCGCTCGCCAGGCCAGGCGGCGCCCGCACCAGCTCAGGTGCGGGCGCCGGCCCATCGTCAGCTCGTGACCGGCAGGTACACGCGATTCCCGGAATCGGCGAATTCGGCCGATTTCTCGGCCATCCCCGCCTCGATGGCCGCCGCATCGGTCAAATTGTTCCGCTCCGCGTATTCGCGGACATCCGCCGAAATACGCATCGAACAGAACTTCGGACCGCACATCGAGCAGAAATGCGCGGTTTTCGCCGGCTCCGCGGGCAACGTCTCGTCGTGGTATTCGCGGGCGGTATCCGGATCCAGCGACAGCGCGAACTGGTCGCGCCACCGGAATTCGAAACGGGCCTTGGACAATTCGTCGTCCCGTCGCTGCGCGTGCGGATGCCCCTTGGCGAGATCGGCGGAATGCGCGGCGATCTTGTAGGTGATGACGCCTGTTTTCACATCATCGCGGTTCGGCAGGCCGAGATGTTCCTTGGGTGTGACGTAGCACAGCATCGCCGTCCCGGCCTGCGCGATCATCGCGGCGCCGATGGCCGAGGTGATGTGATCGTAGGCCGGTGCGATATCGGTGGCCAGCGGGCCGAGCGTGTAGAAGGGAGCCTCCTCGCACAGCTCCGCTTCCAGCCGCACGTTCTCCACGATCTTGTGCATCGGCACATGGCCCGGACCCTCGATCATCACCTGCACACCGTGCGATTTCGCGATCCCGGTCAGCTCGCCCAGTGTGCGGAGTTCGGCGAACTGCGCCTCGTCGTTCGCGTCGGCGATGGAACCGGGGCGCAGACCGTCGCCGAGCGAGAACGTCACGTCGTAACGTGCCAGGATCTCGCACAACTCCTCGAAATGGGTGTACAGGAACGACTCCTGGTGATGGGCCAGGCACCACGCGGCCATGATCGACCCGCCACGCGAAACGATCCCCGTGACCCGTCTCGCGGTGAGCGGCACATACCGCAGCAGCACGCCGGCGTGCACGGTCATATAGTCGACGCCCTGCTCGCACTGCTCGATCACGGTATCCCGGTAGAGCTCCCAGGTGAGCGCGGCCGGATCGCCGTGGCATTTCTCCAGCGCCTGATAGATCGGCACCGTCCCCACCGGGACAGGTGAGTTCCGCAGAATCCATTCGCGGGTTTCATGGATGTTCTTGCCGGTGGAAAGGTCCATGATGGTGTCGGCGCCCCACCGGGTGGCCCACACCATTTTCTCGACCTCTTCGGCGATCGACGACGACACCGCGGAATTGCCGATATTGGCATTGATCTTCACGAGGAATTTCTTGCCGATAATGGTCGGTTCGAGCTCCGGGTGCCGGTGGTTGGCCGGGATCACCGCGCGTCCGGCGGCGACCTCCGCACGCACCATTTCCGCGTCGACGCCCTCACGCGCAGCGATGAAACGCATCTCGTCGGTGACGACCCCGGCCCGTGCCCACGTCAACTGGGTATGTGGGCCGGGAACATCCGGTTTCGCCCAGGTATCGCGCAGCTTCGGCAGGCCGGCCTCCAGATCGATGGCCGCCGAAGTATCGGTATACGGTCCGGAAGTGTCGTAGACATCGAAATGCTCACCGTTGGTCAGGGCGATCCGGCGCACCGGTATGCGTAGACCGTCCACTTCCCGGTAGTACTTGACGCTGCCCTCGATCGGGCCCGTGGTCACGGAATCGACAGGTGTAACCGTCATTTTTACTCCCTACGCCGGCATTATCCGGTCAGGTTCATACGGTCGACGGCCCTGAACGCCCGGATGGGCTAGCCGTCCTCTCAGCCCGCTGGTGCGAGCCCCCGTGGGTATGGATTTTTCCGCCGCCGACCTTACTGCATTCACGGCGTCGCCTCCGGCGTCGCGGGATCGGGGCCCTATCCACCCGGTTCTGCACTCTCGCCGGCCGGTCGCCGCGCTCTCTCCCCCCCTGGTCGCTCCAGAACCGGGCGGTCCCGACCGGCGGTGGCGAACTCCTTCGCCCGGGTGTTCGGTGCGGGTTCCAGCGGATCCGGACGATAGGGTCGAACGGTGACGCTCTCGCATGGATCGCTGATGACCGTGGACGAGTTCGAAGAACTCGACGCCGCGGCCCAGCGCATATCCGAGGGACTGCGGCTGGAATACCTCAACGGCCTGCTCGCGGCGAAGGCCCGCCCGGACACGAACCACAGCCGGGTCATCCAGTGGCTGGCCCGTTTCCTGGTACCGCGCAGGTCGGAACTGTGGCTTTTCGCCGACCGCGGCCTGCGGGCCGGCCGCGGTGGGGGCAGCCGGGTACGCCCGGACGCGATTCTTGCGCCCGCCTCGGCGTTCGCCGGGGACGGCGAATGGTCGGATCCGCAGCCGGTGCTGATGACCATCGAGGTCACCTCCCGGGCGCAGCACACCGAACTCCGGGACCGCCTCGACAAACCGTTCCTCTATGCCGCGACCGGTATCCCGCTCTACCTGCTCATCGACCGTGGTTCCGCGGAGATCAATATCCTCAGCGAACCCGACGACGGACGCTACGCCTCTCGGGTGATCCTCCCGTTCGGCACCGATATAGAAATCCCCGAACCACTCAACGTCATCCTCGCCACCGACGCCCTGCTCGACTGGACCTGACCCCCGACCGGCCCCTGATAAACGGCCCGGCCCCCGTCGACAGTAAACCCCCGTAATCCACGGGTGGGGCCCGCCCAGTTCTGGAGCGACGGAGCGGGGAGCGAAGCGGAGGAGCGCAGGAGTGAAGAACCTGGCCCGACAGGGCCCCTCGAGACGAGGAGCGTCTCCGAAATTACCGCCCGCCCCTTCGCGGATGGTCGACTCGACAGCAGGACCGGCAGTGTCTGCCGATCGCAGCACATACTTCCACGGAGGGCTTATCCCGTGCGCCGGGTTCACGGAAGGTCTACCCCGAGCAGCTTCTCGGCCCCCGGCCACACGCACCGGGCACGCGGTGCGATCTCAAATATCGAACTCCGCGATCACCGGCGCGTGATCACTGGCACCCTTACCTTTGCGTTCCTCCCGATCCACCCCCGCATCCACCACGGTCGCCGACAGAGCCGGGGAGGCGAGGACGAAATCGATACGCATACCTTCTTTGCGAGGAAACCGCAGCTGCGTGTAATCCCAGTAGGTATACACACCCGGCCCGGGGGCGAAGGGCCGCATCACATCGCTGAACCCGGTCGCCGTGACAGCCGTGAACGCGTCCCGTTCCGGCGGGGAGGTATGGGTTTTGCCGGTGAAGAACTCGGTGGACCACACATCGTCGTCGGTCGGCGCGATATTCCAGTCGCCGACGAGGGCGGTCTTGGTTTCCGGGTTCTCGGCCAGCCAGCGGGCGGCATTGTCGCGCAGGGCTGCGAGCCAGGCGAGTTTGTACTCGTAATGCGGATCGTTCAGGGCGCGGCCGTTGGGTACATAGAGACTCCACACCCGGACGCCACCGCAGGTGGCCCCGAGTGCGCGTGCTTCGACCGTGGGCGTGCTGATCAGGGCGTCTGCGGCATCCCGGTCGAAGCCGGGCTGGTCCGGGAACCCGATCTCCACATCGTCCAGCCCGATCCGCGACGCTATCGCCACGCCGTTCCACTGGTTGAGCCCTACATGCGCGACCTCGTAACCGGCCTCGGTGAACCGTTCGAACGGGAACTGGTCGTCACGGCATTTGGTTTCCTGTAATGCCACGACATCGATGTCCTGGCGATCCAGCCAGGCGAGCACGCGATCCTGCCGCGAGCGGATCGAATTGACATTCCAGGTGGCCAGTCGCAACTGAATTCCCGTCTGTGTTGAGATGCGCCGAGGCTACGGCGCCGATACGGAACCGCCGGGCACGGCGTAGCGGTAGCTGTGGTGGTCGAGGAAACCCAGCTCGCCGAAAAGTTCCAGTGCCTCCACGTTACCGGCCTCGACCTGCACGTACGCGTGCGTTGCGCCACGGTCGTGCCCCCAGCGCAGCAGTTCTCCGCAGACCAGTGCGGCCAGTCCGTGGCGGCGGTGCGCGGCCAGTACGGCCACACAGGACAGGCCGATCCAGCGGCGGCCGTCCGAGGCGGTGGTGAGGGCGCCGCGGGCGATTGCGATGGGGCTGGGCAGGCCCAGTGACGCGAATCCCAGCTGCCCCTCGTACACCGCGCACAGCACCTCCGGAAGAGGAACGGTGGCGGTATGGCCGCTGGGTTCGTCGCCGCGGTGGCGGTGGATCTCGAGCCAGGCGATATCCGGTTCGGTGGCGATCCGGACCATGGACGGGCCCTGTGGGAGGACGAATCGCTCCAGATCTATGCCGAGTACCCGGGTTTCGCCCCAGCTGTTCCAGCCCGGCGGTACGGTCGCGAGCCGGTCCGGTAGCGCGAGTTGCAGCGGTAGTCCTTTGGCTGCGTACCAGGCGCCGATGCGGTGCAGCGTTTCTGCGTCGACTCGGGCCGGTCCGCTCGAATCACCGATGGGTACAGCGGAATTGGCGCGGCGGGTGTAACCGTGTCCGGCGCGCAGGAGCCAGCCGTCCATCCAGGCGTACTCGGTGCCCGGCCAGCCGTAGGCGGCCGCGGATTCCAGGGTGCGGATCTCGGAGGTGCGAATCGGCCTGGGGCCCAGTGTTTTCAACGCGACGATCCGGGCGGCCGGAATCAGCACCGGATGGCCGTCGGCGCCCATGACGGTGAGCGGGTTGGTCGAAACGACCTCGCCGATCACATCGGTCAGTGGCGGTTCGCTGCCGTCCGGTAGCCGGTAACGGACGACGACCCGCTCACCGACCGGGATATCCGGTTCGGCGGGGTGCTGGCCGGGTTCCGGCCGTTCAGTCGTCATATCCGAACGGGTCCGGATCGGTACCGGGCAGCCAGGTCAGTCCGGGAACGCCCCAGCCGTTGCGTTTCACCGATTTCTTCGCCCCCCGCGCGTGCCGGCCGATGAGCACATCGATGTAGAGGTGGCCGTCCAGATGGCCGACCTCGTGCTGCAGCATCCGGGCGAAGAATCCTGTGCCCTCGATCTCGACCGGTTCGCCGTGCTCGTCGGTGCCGGTGACCTTCGCCCAGTCGGCACGGCCGGTGGGGAACTGTTCGCCGGGTACGGAGAGGCAGCCCTCCTCGTCGTCGTCGGGGTCCGGCATGGTCTCCGGGATCGCCGAGGTCTCCAGAACGGGATTGATCACGGTCCCGCGGCGGCGTGCCATCGTGCCGTCCGCCGCCGGGTCGGGGCAGTCGTAGACGAAGAGCCGCTTGGACACCCCGACCTGGTTGGCGGCCAGGCCCACGCCGTTGGCGGCGTCCAGGGTTTCGTACATATCGGCGATCAGCCCGGCCAGCTCGGCCGGTGTTTCGGTGACCGGCTCGGTCGGGCGATGCAGTACGGGATCACCGACGATCACGATGGGCAGGATTGACATGGTTACGAGCTTATGGGGATGCGTACCGCGGCCGGAAAAGGGCCTGTCCGTGAGCGGCGCGGGCGTGACATCGGCCGGACCGGTCGGTCGACACCCGATTTCTGGTACTGGTGTACCGGACACGCCCGGGCGGACTCGGCAGCGGCCGACCGGGTGTCGTGGTTGAATATCGCAAGGCAGTAACACGGTGACGCGTTCGGTCACGATTCGATCGCATCCGGTGGTAACTCGGCGAGGAGCAAGATGGACGGCGCAGCAGCGCGGGAGCTTTCCGCAACCCAGGGCAGTCCTCCGGCCAATACGAATACGTTCCCCGAACCGGCCCATGATCCCGAGAGCGGCCTGAGCCGTCGCGAACACGAGATCCTGGCCTTCGAGCGGCAGTGGTGGAAATACGCGGGCGCCAAAGAAGAGGCGATCCGCGAACTCTTCGCGCTTTCGCCCACCCGCTACTACCAGGTCCTCAACACCCTCATCGACCGGCCCGAAGCCCTGGCCGCCGACCCCATGCTGGTGAAACGCCTGCGCCGGCTACGCGCCGGCCGCCAGAAATCCCGGGCCGCCCGCCGCCTCGGCTTCCAGGTGTAAACCCCACTCACTCGCCGGTGCGCTGTTCACCAAGGGCCGAACCCGCGCGCCGGAGGCGCGCGGTAGCCACCTCCCGCTAGGCTCGGGCGGGTGAGCAATTCGAACCCTGGCTCCGGTGGTCCGCCGCTGCGTGCGACCGCAATGGTTCTGATCGCCCTGGCGATCGTTTTCGCCGGTCTGGGCGCGATGTCGCTGTCGAGTGCGGATTCCGACACCAGTGACAACGCCGAGGGGGCCGGCACCACGTCGGCATCCGCCGCGCCGACCACCCCGCGTGCCACGACCACCGCGGCAGCGCCGACCACCGCCGCTGTCGGCGCACCCTCCGCGGGCGCCACCACCAGTGCCGACGCGACCACGACGCCGGGCGCCACCACCACATCCCCCGCCGGCGCGGTCGACCGCGCCACTCCGGTCCGCGTGCTCAACAACAGTCTGGTCGCCGGCCTGGCCGCCACCACGGCCGGCGAACTCGCGGCCCGCGGCTGGACCAACACCTCGACCGGTAACTACGCCGCCGACACCCTCGCGGCCACCACGGTCTACTACGGTCCCGCCCCGGCCGACGAGGCCGCCGCCGCCGCGGTCGCCGCCGACCTCGGTGCCACCACCGCCCCCATGCCGCCCGGTCTGGGCGAAAGCTCGGGCGTGGTCGTCGTGGTCACCGGCCGGTGAGCCGGACGGCCGGAGGTCGGGGGCGCCCCCGGCGGATACCGCGGGCGTGGCATCATCATCTGCGTCGAATGATCGTTGTCGAAACGCTCTACCCGTAAACTCGGTACTCGTAAAGGAGTTCCCTGATGGCACCGTCCACATCTCGTCGCCCGTCTTGGCGGAGCGTGACCCCGGTGCTGGCTGTCGCGGCTTTCGGCCTCGTTGCCTGCACGAACAGCCAGGAATCCAGCGACGTTGCGGGAACGACTCCGCCGGTCTTCACCTCCTCGCCCGCCCCCGCCGGTGAAAGCGCGCACGGTGAGCACGCTGAAGAGCAGGACACCCCGGCCGGTTCCGGTACGGAGGTCGAACTGAAGTCGCCGAGCGGCGCGACGATCGGTACCGCGAACTTCACCGACGAGGGCAACCATCTGCGCGTCACGGTCGACGCCACCGGCCTGACGCCGGGCTTCCACGGAGTGCATCTCCATCAGGAAGGCAAATGTGAGGCCAATTCCGCGCCGCCCGCCGGTGGCGCGCCCGGTGACTTCCTGTCCGCAGGCGGGCATCTGCAGGTCGGCGGGGCCACCGGACATCCGGCCAGCGGTGATCTGACCTCGCTGCAAGTGCGCGAGGACGGCCACGGCTATCTGGTGACCACCACCGATTCGGTCACCATGTCCGATATCAAGGGCAAGGCCATCATCATCCATGCCGGCTCGGACAACTTCGCCAATATCCCGGACCGGTACAGCCGTCAGGGTGGCACCGGTCCGGACGAGCAGACGATGAGCACCGGTGACGCGGGTGGCCGCGTCGGCTGCGGCGTCATCGGGTAGCTGTCGACCCGCGACGGAGGCGTGTATGGGTGGGGCACGGATCGACCCGGTACCTTTCCGTGGCTCACCCCGCCCGACCATCGGGATCGAATGGGAGATAGCACTCGTCGACAAGGCGAGCCGCGACCTGTCCAATACCGCGGCCGCCGTCTTCGACGCCGTCGGTGAACTCCGCGCCCACGACGGCACCCCGCAGGTGACCAAGGAACTGCTGCGCAACACCGTGGAATTGGTCACCGGGGTGCACGAAACCGTCGGGGCGGCAGTGCAGGACCTGTCCGTCACCATGGACACCGTGCGCCGGGCCGCCGATGAACTCGGCGTGGACCTGTTCTGCGCCGGAACCCACCCGTTCGCGCAATGGTCGACCCAGCAGCTCACGCGCTCGGTGCACTACGACGAGTTGATCGAACGCACCCAATGGTGGGGCCGGCAGATGCTGATCTGGGGCGTGCACGTGCACGTCGGAGTATCGCACCGGGAGAAGGTTTTCCCGATCCTGAACTCGCTGCTGCTGTCCTACCCGCATCTGCTGGCGCTGTCGGCATCCTCGCCGATGTGGTCCGGCTCCGATACCGGTTACGCAAGCAACCGGGCGCTGATGTTCCAGCAGTTGCCGACGGCGGGCCTGCCGTTCCAGTTCGAGAACTGGACCCAGTTCGAGCATTACGTGCACGACGAGATGAAAACCGGTGTATTCGAACAACTCGGCGGTATGCACTGGGATATCCGGCCCGCGCCGAAATGGGGAACCATCGAGGTGCGGATCTGCGACGGGATCTCCAACCGTGGTGAACTCGCGGCGCTGGCGGCGCTGATCCACTGCCTGATCGTGCATCTCGACGAACGGGTGGAACGCGGCGAAGACCTGCCGACCCTGCCGCCCTGGCACGTGCAGGAGAACAAATGGCGGGCAGCCCGATACGGCTTGGACGCTATTGTGATCGTCGGCTCGGACAACACCGAACGCCTGGTCACCGACGATCTCGACGATCTGCTGAACCGGCTGGAACCGACCGCGCGGCGGCTGCATTGCGCCGATGAACTCCGGGCTGTGGCGAATATCCCTCGCCGGGGCGCGAACTATCAACGCCAGCGTCAAACCGCCGCCGCGGCACAGGGAGATCTGGTCGCCGTAGTAGATGCTCTTGTACAGGAGCTGAACGGTTCGGGCCCCTTCTCGGATCTGCACTGATCCCGACGCCGGTCGGTATGTGTTCGCCTGTGCCCGAACTGCCCGCTGTAGCTCCCCGCGGGTGGACCGTCCACGATGGGCGAGGCCGTATTTGCCTGAACTGCTCGGTGTAGTCCACCCCAATGGTTCGGGGTCCGTCTCGTTCTGGAGCGGCGGAGTGTGGAACGAGACCCGTGGGGCCCCGAACCCCGCGCCGCCGGAGGCGGCGCCATGGATACAGCGGCGGAGTGAAGAACGAGACCCGTAGGGTCCCGAACGTCGCGATGCCGGAGGTGGCGCCATATACACAGCTGCTGTTCAATAGCCTGTAGGTGCTCCGTTCATGTGCCGTTTACGATGAGCGGGTGCTGGTCGAAAACCCGAATATGGGAGCTGGAGCCGCGGCGCGAAGACCTGCGTCGCACCGGGGGGTTCGGGTATTCGCGCGCCGCCGGGTTCGGGTGCTCGCCGTGCTGGCGGTGCCCGCTTTGTTGGTGGCGTTGCAGGGAATTGCGCACTGGCGGGGTTACGAGGGTCCGCTGGAGAGTTTGTTCCGCGACTACGCCGGGATCCCCAAGTCGATGACCGTGCCCTGGGCGGGACTGGTTCTCGCGCTGGTGGGGGTGGCAAACAGGTACCGGGTGATCGCGCTCGCGGCGGCCGTGGGGATCGATCTCGTCTACGCGGGGGTGCGACTGGCGCTGGGTGGACCGTTCACTGTCGGCAACGGCCCGGTGCTGGTTCTCACCGGGCTGGCGGTGCTGGCCTGGTGGCGCTGGTCGGGCCGGCGGCGGCGCACCGCATTGCGCGCGGCGGCGCTGGGCGCGCTGCTGATCCTGGCGACCAAGGTCGGCGATGTCTGGTTGCATATCACCGTCGATTTGCGGCCCCGCGTGCTGGACCAGTACGTGATGCTCGCCGACCATGCGCTCGGTGATCCGGCCTGGGTGATGGGCCGGGTACTGCAGGTGCTGGGCCCGATTCCCGAAGCCGTCCTGCACTGGGTGTACATCGAACTGCCCGCGGCGGCGATCGTGGTGGCGGTATGGCAACTGCGCGCGGTGGCCGCCGGCGGCCGGTGGCCCGGTCACTATCTGGTGCGCACCTTCCTGGTACTGGGGCTGGTGGGTCCGCTGGTGTACATCCTGTTCCCGGTGGTCGGTCCCATGTTCGTCTACGGCGTGGACGGTAACGGTTTCCAGCTGGGCAACTTCTGGCCCGGTGTCGTGCCGCCGCTGGACCGCAGTCCCGAGGCCTTGCTGTTCTCCGATCAGGCCCCACGCAACTGCATGCCCTCGATGCACACCGCCTGGGCGCTTGCCCTGTTCCTGCACACGCGCAGGCGGGCCGACGGCACCCTGGCCCCCACCTGGCTGCGCTGGGGCGGCACATTCTGGTTGCTGTGCACGCTGGCCGCGACCCTGGGCTTCGGCTACCACTACGGCGTCGACCTGGTCGCCGGAGCGGTGCTCTGCTTGACCGTGGAGTCGGCGCTGCGCGAACCCGAACGCGGCTGGGGCTGGTTCCGGGTGCGCCTGGTAGGCGCCGGGGCGCTGGTCCTGCTGACACTGCTGTCCGGGTACCGATATCTCGCGGTGCAGATGGCCGACCATCCGGTGGTGGCAGGTTCGATTGTGTTGGCCCTGCTGGCGGCGGTGGCTGCCGGCTTCCACGCGACCTGGTTCGCGCGCCGCCGTGCGAGTGTGCCCTTGGCCGCCGGTTCCGACGCGGCGAGGACGGATGAGTTCCTGGCTGCCCCGGCCGATATCGGAGCCGGCCTCCCGGCAGCGGTATACCTGCGGAAGAAAGGCTCCGCCTCCCGGGGAGAGACAGCCGACGTGTTGCCGTACTCGGCCGCAGTGTCTGCTGCCGAGGATTCGACGGCCGGGCTGCGGGGCGAACCCGTCGAATCACGCTGACGCCGGCCGGGGGAGGTGTACGCGGCCGGGCAGAGGTGGTCTCGCTACTGCCGAGCCGTTGGCCAGGCCGAACGTTTACCCAGGCACGACGGAGCCATACCGGACGGCAATGCCGGATCTCACCGCGGCGATTCGCTCGGACGGTTCGGGCCGGGTCCGCGCCGAACAGCACAGCAGCCTTCCCAGATTTCCGTTGGGCCCGGGGACGTTGACTCTCGACGCAACTACGGCGGCGCCGAGTTCACCGAACCCTCCCGCGCCGGGGACCGAAAATTCAGTGTTACTCGTCCAGTTTGTCGCTCAGCTCGTCGACCACGAGAAGGTCGGCGCGGTACTTCCGCTCCCGGTAGGCGGTACGGCCGATGAGGTGGGCGATCACCGGCGCGGTGAGCAGGGTGAACAGGCCCACGAGTATCAACATCCAGACGTTCGGGTCCTCGTAGACCCGCAGACAGGTTCCGGCGAGAACCAGGTTGAGGCCGATCACCTGCGGTTTGGTGGCGGCGTGCATACGCAGCAGGGTGTCGGGGAAGCGGACGATCCCGATTGCCGCGGTGAGTGCCATCAGCGCACCGATGATGATCAGGGTGCCCGACAGCCAGTTCAGTACCGTGCTCATCGGTCGTCCCGGACCCGGTAGCGGGTGACGGCCGCGGACCCCAGGAACCCGACCAGGGAGAGCGCGACGATGGCGGGCACCACGGAGGTATCGCGGCTGTAGGCGGCCCATACCGCCAGACCGCAGATCGCCATCGCGATGATCGAGTCGATGCCGACCACACGGTCGAGGGTGCCGGGACCGGCGAGGATCCGGTATCCGGTGATCAATGCGGCCGCCGAGAGCAGGATGCCGGCCACAACGGCTACGACGATCACGGCTTCACCTCCTGTGTGGGCAGCGGGGTTGCGCGGTTCTCCAGGCCCGCGATCAGCAGTGCTTCGATCTGCCGGATGGTGCGGTAGAAGCTGGTGATGGCCTTATCACTGCCGACGTCGATGACGTGGACGAAGGCCACGCACCGTTCCCGGTCGATTTCGAGCACCATGGTGCCGGGAATCAGATTCAGCAGGTTGGTGCAGATCACCATGACGAAATCCGAGCGGAACGCGAACGCCACCTCCAGGACACCCGATACGGGTGGCGATCCGGGACGCAGCGCGAACCAGGCGAGCTGGAGACTCGATTCGATCGCGGAGTACATGCTCACGCCCAGCAGTTTCAGCAGCGGCCAGATGCGCAGCCGGCCGCGCACCGGGATCCGGGGCAGCGGCAGCGCCACCATGATCACCGTGCCGACCGCCAGACCCGCCAGCACATTGGCCGGGCTGATCTGGCCCCACAGCGCGACCCACACGACTGTCAGCCAGGCGAGTACGCCGAGGCGATGGACGTTGTCGCGGCTGAGTGCAAGCCGCAGCCGGGTCATTTCGTGCCTCCGCCGAGAACGGCGTCGATATAGATGCCGCGGTCCTGGAGTTCGGCGGCGGAGCGGTCGGCGATACCGAGCACCGGGCCGGCCCAGACCGTGAGTGCGACCCCCACCGCGACCAGTGCGGCGGTCGGCAGCACCATCATGGCGGGCAAGCGGCCGGGGTCGGTGCGTTCGTCGTAGAGCATGTCGGTGTTGTCCTCGACCAGCGAGGGCAGTGTCGCGGACACCAGATGTCCCTCCGGCGCCTGTTCCCGCGGCCGCCAGAACGCTTTGCTCCACACCCGGGCCATCACATACAGCGTGAGCAGGCTGGTCACGATCGATCCGGCGACGAGGATCCAGGCCAGCACACTGCCGTCCTGGGCGCCCGCCTGCAGGAGTGCGACCTTCCCGATGAATCCGGAGAAGGGCGGTATCCCACCGAGGTTGAGCGCGGGGATCAGGAACAATGCGGCCAGTATCGGGCTGGCCGCCGCCATTCCGCCGACCCGGCGCAGGGAGGTCGACCCCGCTTGTCGTTCGATCAGGCCGGCCACCAGGAAGAGCGCGGTCTGCACCAGAATGTGGTGCGCGATGTAGTACACGGCACCGGCCAGGCCGATCTTGCTCGCGATCCCCATCCCGAACATCATGTAGCCGATATGGCTGACCAGCGTGAACGAGAGCAACCGGCGGATATCGTTCTGGGCGATCGCGCCGAATATCCCGATCAGCATGGTGAGCAGGCCCGCGATCAGCAGGAGATTGTCGAATCCGCCGTCGGGGAACAGCAGGGTCTGGGTGCGCAGGATGGCGTAGACACCGACCTTCGTGAGCAGGCCGGCAAAGACCGCGGTGACCGGTGCGGGCGCGGTGGGATAGGAGTCGGGCAGCCAGTTGGACAGCGGGAACACCGCCGCCTTGATGCCGAACGCGACGAGTAGAACGGCGTAGACCGCCTGGCGGACACCGTCGGGAACGGTATCCATCCGCATCGCGAGTTGCGCGAAATTCAAGGTTCCGGTGGCTCCGTAGACGACGCCGACACCGATCAGGAAGATCAGCGACGACACCATCGACACCATCACATACGACACCCCTGCCCGGATGCGTTCGGCCGTGGCGCCCAGGGTCAGCAAGACGAACGAGGCCACCAGCAGGATTTCGAAGCCGACGAACAGGTTGAACAGGTCACCGGAGAGGAACGCCATCGAGACACCGGCGTTGAGCACCAGATAGGTGGGCCAGAAGATGGACGTGGGTTGGCGCACCCTGCTGTCGCCGATGTTCTGTCCGGCGCCGTAGGCGGCGACGGCGAGCAGCACGATCTGCGAGACCAGCAGCATCGCGGCCGACAGCCGGTCCACGACGATGGTGATACCGATCGGGGCCTCCCAGCCGCCGACCTGGACCGCAACCATGCCGTCGCGGTCGGCCAGATACAGCATGAAGGCACAGACGACTACGGCGGCGGTGAGTGCGACCATGACCACGGCCCGCTGGAAGCGGGGCCTGCGGCCGACTATCAAGGTCGCGGCCGCGGTGAGCAGCGGAATGAGCACCGGCAGCGGTGCCAGGACGGGAAGCAATGTCTGCGGCAGGGTCATTCTTCGGGTTCCTCCCGCTCGCGCTCGGTGATCCCGACATCCTCCGGGTCGTTCTCGACTTTTTCGCTGGTGGTCAGGATGTAGGAGCGATACGCAAGGGCCAGCACGAACGCCGCGACACCCATGGTGATGACGATGGCGGTCAGGATCAGCGCCTGCGCGAGCGGATCGGCCATGGTGTCGCGCACGGTATCGGTCGCGCCCTGGACCGGCGGCGCGCCGTCCGGCCCGCCCATGGTGAGGATGAGCAGATTGACGGCATTGCTGACCAGCAGGATGCCGAGCAGCATCTTCGTCACTGTACGTTCGAGCAGCAGGTAGACGCCGCAGGCGACCAGGACTCCGACGACGGTCAGCAGGGTGAGGTTCGCGCTCATGATTGCACCAGCTCGTCGTCGAGTCGCGCGCCGAGGCTGCGCAGTACGTCCAGGACCAGCCCGAGCACTATCAGATAGACCCCGAGGTCGAAGAACAGCGAGGTCACCAACTTGACGTGGCCGAGCACGGGCAGGGTGGCCTCCAGGATCACCGAGTGCAGCGGAGGCGCGCCGAACAGCAACGGGACAGTGGCCGTTCCGGCGGCCAGGATCAGGCCGGCACCCAGCAGATGACCGGCGTCGACGGGTAACGCCTCGCCCAGTTCGTACTGTCCGCCGGCCAGATAGCGCAGGACCAGCGCCAGGCCGGCGATGAGTCCGCCGGCGAAACCGCCGCCGGGAGCGTTGTGGCCGGAGAAGAAGAAGTAGACCGACAGCACCATCATCGTCGGGAACACCAGGCGAGTGGTGATCTGCAGGACCATCGACCGGTCCCGGCGGTCCACCAGCCGGCCGGCCGGCAACCAGCCCACTTTCCCCGGACTGTAGTTCGGTGCATCGGCCGCCCGCGGCGGCAGGCCGAACCGGCGGCTGCGGAAAACCAGCGACGCCACGCCGGTGGCGGCCACCAGCAGCACCGATATCTCACCGAGGGTGTCCCAGGCGCGTATATCGACCAGCAGTACGTTGACCGCGTTCTTGCCGCCGCCGAATTCGTAGGCGGCCGCGGGGATCCGTTCCCAGATCGGCTCGGTGCTACGCGCGGCCGTGGCGAAGGCCGCCAGCACGGGCACCGTGATACCGGCGGCGACGGCGATCGCGGCCCGGCCGATCTGGAAACCGGCCTGCTGTTCCGGTCCGATCTCGGCCGGGAAGGCGCGCAGGACCAGGACGAAGGCCACCAGTGTCAGGGTTTCGACCAGGAACTGGGTCAGCGCCAGATCGGGCGCGCCGTGCAGAGCGAAGATCACGCCGCAGCCGTAGCCGGTGAGCCCGACCACCAGCACGCTTGCCAGGCGGTTACGCAGTACGGTGGCGCTCAGCGCCATGGCGATCATGATCGCGCCGATCACCAGTTGCAGCGGGCGGTCCCAGAGTCGTAGCTCGACTCCGGTGCGGGTCCCCAGGGCCAGAACGGTTGCCGGGAGGATCACCAGGGTGCCCAGGATGATGGCCTGGTTCAGCGGAAGGGAACCGCGTTGTACCGAACCGGTCATCCGCAGTGACGCGCGGTCCATGGCGCGCAGGGCGGCGTCGTAACCGCGGTCGGCGTTGCCGAGCAGGGTCGTCGACTCACCGAACCAGGCCCGCCGGAAGAAGAACAGCGCCCCCACGGCGATGATCACCACGGTGAGCAACAGTGGCCAGGTCAGACCGTGCCATAGTTGCAGATGCCCGGTCAGCTCTCCGGGCAGCGTCTGCGCGTACGGCGCGAGCAGACCGTCCACCCAGGGAGCGGCGAGTCCGGCGCCCAGCGAGCCGAGCGCCAGCAGCGCGGGGGCGGCGATGAACGCCGGTCCGGGAGCGTGCCAGTCCGGAACGCGGATCCCGGGTTTATCGGCGAAGGCGCCCCAGACGAAACGTGCACTGTAGGCGACGGTGAGCATCGATCCGAGCACCACACCGGCGAGAAGCAGCCATTTTCCGGCACTGCTCAGAGGCGGGTCCGCGGCGATTTCGGCGGCCAATGCCGATTCCTTGGCCACGAAACCCCAGAGGGGCGGAATTCCGGCCATACTGAGCGCCGCCAAAGCCGCGGTGCCCAGGAGGACGGGCGCACGGCGCCCCAGACCGGACAGTTCGCGGAGATCGCGGGTCCCTGCCCCGTGGTCGATGATGCCGACCACCAGGAACAGGCAGGCCTTGAACAGGGCATGGGCGAGGAGAAGTCCGACACCGGCCAGCGCCGCATCAGGGGTGCCGAGGCCGACCATGATCACCAGGAAGCCGAGCTGGCTGACGGTGCCGAAGGCGAGGACCAATTTCAGGTCGGTGACCTGCATGGCGCGTAGGCCGGCCAGCAACATCGAGGCAAGGCCGAGGGTGAGGATCAACGGCCGCCAGACCGGTTCGTCGGCGAATGCGGGCGCGAGGCGGGCGATCAGGTAGACACCGGCCTTCACCATGGCTGCGGCGTGCAGATACGCGCTGACAGGGGTCGGTGCGGCCATCGCACCGGGCAGCCAGAAATGCAGTGGGACGATGGCCGATTTGCTGAGCGCGCCGATCAATACCAGCACCAGACCGACCTGTACGGCGATCCCACCCGGTGATTCCCGGGCGAGCAGGTCGGAGAGCAGGTAACTGTCGTAGGCCTGCCCGAGTACGACGATGCCGCCGAGCATGGCCAGCCCGCCCGCGCCGGTGACCAGCAGCGCCTGGAGCGCGGACCGGCGCCCGGCTGCACTGTCGGAGTTGTGCCCGACCAGCAGGAAGGAGAGCACCGTGGTGATCTCCCAGAAGACGAAGAGCAGCAGCATGTTGTCGCTGGTGACCAGCCCGAACATGGCGCCGGCGAAGGCGACCAGCCAGGCGGCGAAGGATCCGAGTTTCGGCTCGTCGTCGTCGAAGTAGCGGGCGCAGTAGGCGAGCACGAGCGCGCCGATACCCAGTACCAGGGCGCTCATCACGGTGGCGAGCGAGTCGAACCGCAGCTCCAGCGAGAGCTCGATGGTGGGTGCCCAGGCGTAGCTGACCTGTTGGACGTCGTTCCATCCGGCGATCACCCATCCCAGGGAGACCAGCGGTACCAGTGCCAGCGGGTAGAACGCGTTACGCCCTACTGCTCGCACGGCTGCGGGCGCGACAAGCGCGGCCAGGGCGTGTGCAAGCAGGATGGCGAGCAAGCGTTACCTCCGTCGGAATCAGGGGCGGCGGGGTATTGCGCGCTCATCATATGCGAGCACGAACTGGCACAATCGTACACGTATGCGGACCTCGGTCCGTATTCGGCTACCCTTCGGCAACGATTTGTGCAGGTCAGACATAACGGGCAGGGTGGCCGCGGCAGCCGGACCGTAGCGGCGTCGACACCGGTCGCCGTCGGCCTCCCTGATCCCTCATCCGCTCAGCGGACCGATGCCCCACGCGTACAGCGCCGAGTGTCGCTGGTCGGGCCAGATCACCGAGGCTTCCCAGCCCAGCCCAGCCCAGCCCAGTACGGCACGGCACGGATCCGGCCCGGCCATGTGCAGTCGAGCCCGGCTTGGTCGGCGTCGCCCAGTACGGCCCCGATCGGTTCCGTCGAGTTCAGTCCGGCCCGAGTGCGTGTCCGCGCCGGTTCGATGCCGAGGACTGTCGAGTGCCGGACCAGGGGCGGGTGTCGGCGCACCTATTCCGTGCCCGTCCGTCGGGGCACGTAATGGTCATGGACGGTAAGCAGCGGGGGTACGCGGCGCCGGAGCCGTCGCGCCGCGAGCAGTGCTCACCGTTCGGAGTAGCGGCGTAGCGCCTCGACCTGAGCGGGGTCGAGGGAAGGCCGGACCGCCTGACGGGCGGCGGCGATATCCTCGGCGGTGACATCGGCGGCCAGTACGTCGCGGCGCATCGCGGCGAGCGCGGCCTCGCGCAGGAGTGCGGCGCAGTCGGCGGCGGAGAAACCGTCCAGGTCGGCGGCCAGCCGGGCCAGATCCACGGATTCGGTCAGTGGAACCGACCGCCCCGCCGTCCGCAGGATCGCCTCGCGGGCCTGCGCGTCGGGGGGCGGAACGAAAACCAGCCGTTCGAGGCGACCCGGCCGCAGCAGTGCGGGATCGATGAGTTCCGGACGGTTCGTGGCGCCCAGGACCACCACGTCGCGGAGCGGTTCCACCCCGTCCAGTTCGGTCAGCAGGGCCGCGACCACGCGATCACCGACCCCGGAATCGGAACTCTGCCCGCGCCGCGGGGCCAGCGCGTCCACTTCGTCCAGAAAGATCAACGACGGTGCCGAATCACGGGCGCGCTGGAACAGTTCCCGCACTGCACGCTCCGATGAGCCGACCCATTTGTCCATCAGCTCGGCCCCCTTGACGGTGTGCACACTCAGCTGCCCACTCCCGGCCAGCGCGCGCACCAGGAAAGTTTTCCCGCATCCCGGCGGCCCGTACAGCAGAACTCCGCGCGGGGGGTCGATCCCCAGCCGGGCGAACGAATCGGGGTGCCGTAGCGGCCACAGCACCGCCTCGGTGAGTGCCTGTTTGGTCTCGGCCATATCGCCGACATCGTCGAGGCCGAGACTGCCGATCGCCAGTTCCTCGGTTCCCGATCGGGACAGCGGCCGGATCACCTTCAGTGCGCCCATGAGATCCTCGTGCTCCAGCCGGGGATCGGTGCTGTCGTCCCGGCTGGCCCGGGCCGCCGCCCGCAACGCCGCCTCCCGGCACAGCGCCGCGAGGTCGGCGACCACGAAACCGGGCGAGGAAGCGGTGACCTCCTCGAGCCGGAGTTCGCCGGTGGGCACCTTCGCCAGCAGCTGCTCGAGCAGGGCTTTACGAACGGCTGCGGTGGGCAGGGCCAGCGCGAGTTCGCGATCACACAGATCCGGTGCGCGCAGCCGGGAATCGACCGCCGCGGGATGCGCGGTGGTCGCCAGCAACGCCACGCACGGTTCGGCCACCGCCGCACGTAGCTGATCCAAGATCAGAGTCGCCACCGGTTCGGCCGGTTCCGGTAGCAGGGCGTCGATATCGGTGATGAGCAGTACGCCGCCCTTACCCGAGGTCGCGGCGACAGCCGCCGCCACCTCCCGTAGCCGGGCGCCGCTCTCGGCGGCCCCCACCGAGGGGCCGTCCAACTCCACCACCCGGCGCGGTGCGGCCACCGCCCGCGCCAGCGTGGCCTTGCCGACCCCGGCCGGTCCGGTGATCAGAACGCCCAGGTGGGGTGCGGCGCCCAGGGCTTTGAGCAACTCGGGTTCGTCGAGCGCCAGACTCAGCCATTCCTCGAGTTTGGCGGCCTGCTGACGGGCACCGGCGAGTTCTTCCACGCGGACTCCGGCCGGTGTACCGGTCACCGTGACGGCTCCCGGCAGATCGGTCTCGCAGACGGTGTCGAGATGGCTCGGTACCAGTGGTTGGTCCGGCCCGCCCCGCCCGTTCACCCGCACCACCGCCGGCTGATTCCCCGCGCCCGCGCCCGCGGTCCATTCGACCGCCGAATTCGGCTGCACGCTCACCGGGCCGGATGGCTCGGTGGCGACCACCGTGAGCAGTTCGGAAGTCCAGGCGATGCCGAATGCCTTGGACAACGCCTGACTGGCCGCCGACGACGGAATGTCCGGGCCGAGATCGCGGGGCAGTAGCGAGACCGTATCGCCGACAGTCACGACCTTGCCGAGCAGAGCCTGCCGCAGAGTGGTGGCCGGTATCGACTGTGTGGCGTGGCGGGACCCGCTCACCGAAATATGCCGGGCGCCCTGCACCGCCGCGGGCGATACCACCACGGTGGCATTCTCCCGTAACCCGGCGTTGGAAAGGGTCACATCGTCGAGCAGTGCGGTACCGGCCGGGGTATCGGCCGGGGCGCGCCCGGCAACGGCGGCGGTCCGGCGGGCACCGACCAGCGTGATCCCATCCCATTCGCGTAGCCCCAGCGCAGTCAGCACTTCCGGGTGCAGGCGGATCACCCCCCGCCGGGCATCCGCGGCGGACGAATTCATTCGGACGGTCAGAGCCAGTTCAGCCACAGTGTCTATTCTGCGCGCGGGGAAAGGTGCCTCACCCGTTGAGGACGATCCCGGCGACTACAGCGACCTTCTGATCGGCCAGTTTGCTGGAATTGCAGACCAGTTTCGCGGTGCCGAGGGCTGCATTGGGGTTGCCGGCGAAGGTGGAGTCGGGGTTCTCGGCGAGGATCGTTTGCACCAGTTGCTGCTGCTCCGGTTCGTCGAGTCGGGCGAACTGGGCGCACGTGGTGTCGGACGCTCGTCCGGATGCGAGGTTTTCCTCCTCGGCGGCGGAGGTCTGCGCGGGCGCCTCGGAGGCTTCGGCGCTCTCTTCCGGTGCGGGGGTTTCGTCCGGGGCGCCGGTCTCGGATTCGGTCTGCGGAGATGTCTGGCCGGTAGCGGTATTCTTCCGGAGCCCGGAGGCTTCGGCGGGTTCTTCCGACGAGCAACCGGTCAGCATCAGTGCCGCGGTGGCGGTAGCGGCCAGGACAACAGTTGAAATTCGCTTCATAACGCATTCCCCGAGATCAGCCACGCCGGAGCCTCCGGCGCGACCAGCAGCGTACTGGAACCGCCGGGGAAATCAGACGCGGTGTCTGCGCACCATATCGAGTTCGGTGGGGGTGAGTAGACGTTCCAGCCGCTCGTCGACGCGGTCGTCGCCGAGGGCGTCGTCCGGTTCGAGCGCGGGCAACTTGGGTAGCCCCTCAGAGTTCTGGCGGCGTAATAGCGAGCGAAGGTTCACGGCCCATCACCTTACCGTAGCTGAGTGTTTGCTGGCGTCGTGTCGTCCTTGCGTTGGCGTTGACTGAACCGGCGGGTCTTACACCTCGATTCTGCTTCCGGATCCACGCTATCGATATGCCGGCCGGGAAAATGTGACCGAGACGAAGCCGATCGCTACTCTTTCTGAGACTTGGAGTGTCAGCTATCTGGAGGCAATGGTGCCGAAGAACTTGGAAGCCAGTATCGAAATCGCCGCGGCGCCCGACCGGGTCTGGGCGGTGCTCGCCGATCCGCGCCGGATGCCGGAGTTCAGCCCGCAATGCGTGCGCATGATCCCGATCGGCAAACCGAAAGCCGGCGTGATCACCGTCAACCTCAACCGCGACGGCTGGAAGTTCTGGCCGACCACGTCCCGCATCCTGCGCTACGAGAAGAACAGCGCACTGGCGTTCCGGGTCAGCCAGAACCGCACTATCTGGACCTACACGCTCGAACCGACCGCGGACGGCACCCGGGTGATCGAACGCCGCGACGTTCCCAACGGCACCACGTGGATTTCGCGCACCCTGGTGAACGCGATGCTCGGTGGCGAGGAGCCCTTCGAGGAAAGCCTGGTCCGTGGGATGAACGAATCGCTGGCCCGGATCAAGAAAGCGGTAGAGGCGAGCTGAACTCCGGCAGCTTCACGACCTGCGCGGCGTAGGAGAGTCCGGCGCCGAAGGCGATCAGCAGTGCGGTATCGCCCGGTTTCGACTCGCCGGTTCGCAACAGAGTCTCCATGGCGAGCGGAATCGAGGCTGCCGAAGTGTTGCCGGCCTCCTCGATATCGTTGGCCAGCGCGCAGTTCTCCGGGAGTTTCAGCACCCGCGCCATGATCTCGATGATCCTGCCGTTGGCTTGATGCGGGATCATGGCGTCCAGGTCGTCCATGGCCAGCCCGGCCCGGTCGACCGCGTCCCGGCATACCTTCTCCAGCGAATGCGCCGCCCACCGGAACACTGCCGTGCCCTCCATTGCGAGGTAGGGCCGCACGGCGTCGAGGCCCTTCTCCTCGATTTCGGTGAAGAACTCGATCCAGTCCTTGTCCTGCCGGATCGCCTGGTGCTGCGTGCCGTCGGACCCCCAGACGGTCGGGCCGATACCCGGCTCGTCGGCCGGGCCGACCACCACCGCACCCGCGCCGTCGGCGAACAGGAATGCGGTGCCCCGGTCGGCCGGATTGATCGTGTCGGTCAGTTTCTCCACGCCGATGACCAGCACCCGCGACGACGTACCGGCGCGCACGAGGTCCGAGGCCATTGCCAGGCCGTGGCAGAAACCGGCGCAGCCGGCGGAGATATCGAAGGCCGCGGCGCCGCCCGCACCCAGTTCCGTGGCGATCCGGGGCGCCGCGGCGGGGGTGAGCAACAGATGGGTCGACGTCGCGACGATCACGCAGTCGACCTGGTCGGCGGCGACCTTGGCGGATTCGAGGGCGCCGCGCGCGGCCGCCACACTCATCGAGTGGATGGTTTCGGAATCGTCGGCGAATCGGCGGGTGCGGATGCCCGAGCGGGTGCGGATCCACTCATCGCTGGAATCGATCGGCCCGGCCACTTCGTCGTTGGTCACGACGCGCGCCGGGCGATAGACGCCCAGTCCCAGGATCGCGGTGAACTGCGCCCCGGTCGTCTGGGCGATCTGAGTAGCCATGGTGCTTCTCCTATGTACCTGCGGCGGCATCGCCGCGAGGGTTGACCCGATTCGATGTGGATTCCTCGCCCGGCGTCGGCTGACGTCTGCCGGGCAATCCGAAGACATGAGGCACCCTCATATTAGCTCGGTGTTCGCGCGATGGCAGCTCATATCCGATTTTCTTCCAGGGGTTATCCGGACCGAGCCCGGGTATCGCCCGCATAGGCGTTCGCCACCGTGAGCGCACAACCGGACAGATAGCGAGGAACACTCATGCTCGGTCTCGGCATCATCGGCTGGATCATCATCGGCGGTATCGCCGGCTGGATAGCCAGTAAGATCATGAAAACCGATGCACAACAGGGGATCCTGCTCAATATCGTGGTCGGTGTAGTCGGTGGTCTGCTCGGCGGCTTCCTGCTCGCGGCCTTCGGGGTCGACGTCGCGGGTGGCGGCTGGTGGTTCAGCTTCTTCACCTGCCTGGCCGGCGCGGTCATCCTGTTGTTCCTGGTGAAGTTGGTCGTCAGAAGGTAAGCCTGCGGCGACACCCGGCACGAATACCCCTGCTCGGCGTAAGGTGTGAACGCTTGCGCCGACAGGATCGGCCGGGACGCCACGGGTGTCCGACCGTACCGTCGGTCCGAGTGGATCGAATCGAGTATGAAAGAGGAATCTGTGGCACGCCGTCCCACTCCGCCCGGCACCCCGGAACGTACCGGGCCGGGCCATCTGGCCGATCTGGTGCGTAAAGCGGTCCCGCCGATGCATCCGGCCGGATTGCCGTTCGTGGCCGCACCGCTGGTCGTGGCGCTGGCGGGACGGCGTCGCCCCTGGCTACGGCGGGCCGGACTGGCCGCCGCCGCCGCGAGTGCCACATTCTTCCGGCATCCGCATCGGGTTCCGCCGAACCGGCCGGGTGTCGTGGTGGCGGCGGCCGACGGTGAGGTGGCACTCGTCGATACCGCCATCCCGCCCGCCGAACTCGGTCTCGGGGATCGGCCGCTGCCGCGGGTGAGCATCTTCCTGTCCGTTCTGGACGTGCATGTGCAGCGGACACCGGTTTCCGGCGTGGTCCGCCAGGTGCAATATCAGCGCGGCAGCTTCAAATCCGCCGACCTTCCCGAGGCCAGCGCGGTCAACGAGCGCAACAGTATGGTGATCGACACCCCGACCGGGGAACAGGTGGTGGTCGTTCAGATCGCCGGGTTGCTGGCCCGGCGGATCGTCTGCGATGCGGCCCCGGGGGACCGGATCACGATCGGCGACACCTACGGCTTGATCCGATTCGGTTCCCGCGTCGATACGTATTTCCCGGCCGGTACCGAACTGCTCGTCGATATCGGGCAGCGGACGATCGGAGGGGAGACGGTGCTGGCGGTTCTGCCGTCAGCGGGGTCGTGATGGAGCAGGTCATCGAAGGCAGGCGGCGCCGGTCCATCAGGTTGCTGCCCAGTATCGTCACGATCCTGGCGCTGTGCTCGGGGCTTTCCGCGGTGAAGTTCGGCCTCGAAGGTGAACTGAAAATCGCGCTGGCCATGATCGGTGCCGCCGCGGTGCTCGACACCCTGGACGGCCGGCTGGCCCGGTTGCTGTCGGCCACCACCAAGATCGGTGCGGAGCTGGATTCACTCTCCGACGCCATCTCTTTCGGGGTGGCGCCGGCGCTGGTGATCTATGTCGTGCTGTTCGACGGTGAGAGCAGTAGCGCGGGCTGGATCATTGCCCTGCTGTACGCGGTGAGCATCGTGTTGCGGCTGGCCCGGTTCAATACGCTGATGGACGACGACACCCGGCCCGATTGGGCGCGGGAGTACTTCGTCGGCGTGCCCGCACCCGCGGGTGCGCTCATCGCGATGGCGCCGATCGCGTTGTTCGTCCAGTTCGGCGACGGATGGTGGACCAGTTTTCCGATCGTGGCGGCGTGGACGGTATTCACCGCGGCGCTGTGTGTGAGCACGATCCCGACACTGGCCATGAAATCGGTTTCGGTGGCGCCGCAGGCCGCCGCGGGGCTGCTGGTGCTGGTCGCGGTGGCCGGTGCGGCATTGATCACCTATCCGATCGTGCTGCTGCTGGTGCTCATCGTGCTGTATATCGGGCATATCCCGTTCGCCTGGTACTCGCAGCGGTGGGTTGCGGCCCGGCCCGAGACCTGGCAGTACAAACCGTCCGAACGGCGGGCTCAGCGCCGGGCCGATCGCAGGTTGCCGGTGCTGCGCCGGCCGGAGATCCGGCGGCCGGTGCTGCGTGGCGATTCCCGCCTGCGCTTGCGGCGACCGGGCGGCCGGAACTGAGGTCGTCAACTACTGGTTGACGATGAATTTTGCGTCAACTTATAGTTGACGCATGAACTCCCCCGTGCGATTGGACGACCTCATCGAGGTCATCAAAAAAGCTCGTCCCGACAGTGCCCTGGAACAGTTGTCCGATGCGGTGGTCGCCGCCGGACATCTCGGCGATGTGGCCGACCATCTGATCGGCCATTTCGTCGATCAGGCCCGCCGCTCGGGTGCCTCCTGGACCGATATCGGCGCGAGTATGGGCGTCAGTAAACAGGCCGCGCAGAAACGTTTCGTTCCCAAGGCGCCGGGAGATCCGTCCGTCGAAATGGACCCCAACGCGGGTTTCGCCAAATTCACCGAACGGGCCCGGACGATGGTCGTCGCCGCCCAGGAAGCGGCCGGCGGCGCCGGTAGTGCCGAGATCCACCTTCCTCATCTCATCCTCGGCCTGCTGAGTGAGGCCGACAGTCTGGCGGTCCGGCTCATCGCCGACCAGGACGTTTCGCCGGCCGACCTCGCGGCCGCCGCCATCGCGGTATCGGGTGCGGAGCCGGGCGCCCCGATCTCGCCCGAAGAATTGAAGGCGGCCACCTCCAGCGGCAAGATGGGCGGACTCGTGCCCTTCGACGCCGAAACCAAGAAGGCGCTGGAACTGACGTTCCGCGAAGCGCTACGCCTGGGACACAACTACATCGGCACCGAACACGTCCTGCTCGCGATTCTGGAGCAGGAGAACGGGACGGGCGTCTTGTCCGAGGCGGGCCTGCGCAAAGATGCGCTCGAGGCGCGGTTGATCGAAATCCTGCAGCAGATCGTTGCCGGCAAGCAGTAGTCCGCCGTGCCGGGATTCGCCCGATAACCGCTCTGAGCGGCAGAAATCGGTCCGTGGTGTGGGTCGCTTTCGCGGTCGGGGACGCCGGGGCGCATCGCCGCCGTTCGCGTCGGCGCTCCCGGCGGGGGCGGTAGTCCCGGTAACCTATAGCAATGGCGGATGAAACGGACCCCGATCTGGTCGCCGGGGAACACCGGGACGATCTGCTGCGCGCACTCACCTATGTCTCCACCGAATCCCTGTCCGACGGCAGTTACGTGGTCAACGGTGATCTGCCACCCGAGGTCGCGCCGCCGTTCATCCGCGCGATCATGCGGGTAGAAGCGGAACTTCTCCTGCACGACGCCGAATTCGTCACCATCGACGAGGGGGAACCGCGGAGTCCGGAAGAGCGGCGCGCGGACGCCTTCCTGGCTCTCGCTCTCCGGGTGACGGACAGCCTGTGAGGTATTTCCGGTAGGTCGGGCGGCGGGGTTCTCGCGGTCTTCGTGAGCACCTACCTTGCACTCGCCATCGGCGAGTGCTAAAAATGGCTTTGGCACTCTCGAACGGAGAGTGCTAGGTCGGGACGGTGAGATCGGGTACACGACACCCCTGGTCGTCCGTCGCGGGCACCGAGCCTGGCCACAGCGTAGCTAAGGGTGACCCGACAAGGCGGTCATCCTGTGTGTCAGCCTCATCATTTGGAGGATCTCACCGCAATGGCCAAGACAATTGCGTACGACGAAGAGGCCCGTCGCGGCCTCGAGCGGGGCCTGAACAGCCTCGCCGACGCGGTCAAGGTGACGCTGGGGCCGAAGGGCCGCAACGTCGTGCTCGAGAAGAAGTGGGGCGCCCCCACGATCACCAACGATGGTGTGTCCATCGCCAAGGAGATCGAGCTCGAGGACCCGTACGAGAAGATCGGCGCCGAGCTGGTCAAGGAAGTCGCCAAGAAGACCGACGACGTCGCGGGCGACGGCACCACCACCGCCACCGTGCTCGCTCAGGCGCTGGTGCGCGAAGGTCTGCGTAACGTCGCGGCCGGCGCGAACCCGCTGGGCCTGAAGCGCGGGATCGAGAAGGCCGTCGAGGCCGTCACCGCCAAGCTGCTCGACTCCGCCAAGGAGGTCGAGACCAAGGAGCAGATCGCCGCCACCGCCGGTATCTCCGCGGGCGATCCGTCCATCGGTGAACTGATCGCCGAGGCCATGGACAAGGTCGGCAAAGAAGGCGTCATCACCGTCGAAGAGGCGCAGACCTTCGGTCTGTCGCTGGAGCTCACCGAGGGTATGCGCTTCGACAAGGGCTACATCTCGGGCTACTTCGTCACCGACCCCGAGCGTCAGGAAGCGGTCCTCGAGGACCCCTACATCCTGCTGGTCGGCTCGAAGGTCTCCACCGTCAAGGACCTGCTGCCGCTGCTGGAGAAGGTCATCCAGGCCGGTAAGCCGCTGCTGATCATCGCCGAGGACGTCGAGGGCGAAGCCCTGTCGACCCTGGTCGTGAACAAGATCCGCGGCACCTTCAAGTCTGTCGCCGTCAAGGCCCCGGGCTTCGGTGACCGCCGCAAGGCCCAGCTCGCCGATATCGCCATCCTCACCGGGGGCGAGGTCATCAGCGAAGAGGTCGGCCTCAACCTGGAGACCGCCGGCATCGAGCTGCTCGGCCAGGCCCGCAAGGTCGTCGTCACCAAGGACGAGACCACCATCGTGGAGGGCTCCGGCGATGCCGACGCCATCCAGGGCCGCGTCGCGCAGATCCGCACCGAGATCGAGAACTCGGATTCGGACTACGACCGCGAGAAGCTGCAGGAGCGCCTGGCCAAGCTGGCCGGCGGTGTTGCGGTCATCAAGGCCGGTGCCGCGACCGAGGTCGAGCTCAAGGAGCGCAAGCACCGCATCGAAGATGCCGTGCGCAACGCCAAGGCTGCCGTCGAAGAGGGCATCGTCGCCGGTGGCGGCGTGGCCCTGCTGCAGTCGGCTCCGGCTCTCGACGACCTGAAGCTCGAAGGCGACGAGGCGACCGGTGCGAACATCGTCCGCGTGGCGCTGTCGGCTCCGCTGAAGCAGATCGCCTTCAACGCCGGCCTCGAGCCCGGCGTGGTGGCGGAGAAGGTTTCCAACCTTCCGGCCGGCCAGGGCCTCAACGCCCAGACCGGTGACTACGAAGACCTGCTCGGCGCCGGTGTCGCCGACCCGGTCAAGGTCACTCGCTCGGCCCTGCAGAACGCGGCCTCCATCGCGGCCCTGTTCCTGACCACCGAGGCCGTTGTCGCCGATAAGCCGGAGAAGGCCTCGGCCGCCCCGGCCGACCCGACCGGCGGTATGGGCGGCATGGACTTCTGAGTCCAGCCTCCCGGCAAGCAGTTTCGAACCGAGGGCCGGTCCACCGTCAGGTGGGCCGGCCCTCGGTCGTGATGCGTCCATCGAGAGCGTCGTGTTCGAACCGGCGGTTGTAATGGGGGCGTGGACCGTTCGCTGCCGGCTTCCTACACCACCGCCGACTGGCTCGGTCGGCCGACCGGATCGGCGGGACGGGGTGGGGGTTACCTTGCCGGCCGGACCGGTGGGTGCAGGCTCTCGAACATTCGCTCAGAACTTTCGTGGCCGTAGCCGGCGGCGACCTGTCGGTCGACGAGGTTCTTCACCGGGCCGACGATGTCGAGGTCCACTCCGGCGTCGCGGCTGGCGGAAACGATGGCGTCGACGGCGGCCTTGGTGAAATCCAGGGTTTGGAAAGGCACGGAGTAGTCACCGCTGTCGATCCGTTCGCCCGTGGCGGGCAGGGTCGAGAGGACTGCACCCAGCCATCCTTCGGCGCGCCGGCCGAATTCGGCTGCGGACATACCGGCGGAGCGCACCATTGCGGCGCCGTGGTAGAAGCCGGAGAACATCACGTACATCCCGGACAGCAGTGCGAAATCGACGAGTGAGGCTTTGCTCGGTTCGGCGCCGAAATACTCTGCGGAGCCGAGTAGTTCGAGAGTCTGCCGGTGCCGGTCGAAAACTTCTTCTGAGCCGCTGTACAGCAAGGCGGAACCAGGCTGACCGATCATGGGCGGGGTGGCCATGATGCCACCGTCCAGGAACGGGATACCGTGCTGGGCAGCCCAATCGGCGAGTTCGTGGGCGCCCGCAGGTTCGGTGCTGGTGAGATTCACCAGGTCGCGGCCGGTAAGTATGCCGGTCACCGGGTCGAGGGTTTCGTGGACCGATGCGTGGTCGAACAGGCAGGCGATGATCAGGTCTGCGCCGGCGACCGCTGTTTCGGCCGACTCGGCACCGAGTGCGCCGGCCGCTATCAGTTCGGCGTCCTTGCCGGGGGTTCGGTTCCAGACGGTGGTGGGGTGGCCGGCCTTCACGAAAGCGGCCGCGAGGGCGCTGCCCATCGCGCCGAGCCCCAGCACGGTGACTCGGGTCGGTACGGGTTGTCCCATTGGGAGTGACTCCTTTTCGCGCTGGTGCGGCACGTCGTCCGTGCCTGCACCGAGCGTCCCCCGGTACTGTTGTGACGGCAAGTACCTACTTTTTTGTTGGGTACTTACCAAATAGTTTGTATGCAGGTAGTGAGGTTGAGCGATGAGCGATAAGCGATGTGGTCCGTACTTCTGCGGTATCGACGCCGCGATGGATGTAGTCGGGGGCAAATGGAAATCGCTGATTCTGTGGGAGTTGCACGAGAAAGGTGTCCGACGGTTCGGTGAACTCAAACGCGGACTGCCCGGGATCTCCGAGAAGATGCTGATCCAGCAATTGCGGGAGCTGGCCGAGGACGGGATTGTGCACCGCGAGGTGTACCGGGAGGTGCCGCCGCGGGTCGAGTACTCGTTGACCGCCGACGGGACGGCGCTCAACGCGGCATTGGAACCGCTCGGCCGCTGGGGTGCCGACCGTATCGCCCGGATCGACGCCGAGCGGGTGCACGTCCCCACATGATCGACGGCCCGGCGGGTCGCCTCCGGGGGTCAGAATCCGGATACCGCCGATACCCGGAACGGGCTGGTGGGGACGCCCGGCCCCAGCGGGCCGCCGTTGTCGAACTGTGAGGCGACAACCAGGGTCGTCTCCGGTCCGTGGACCAGGGTGGTCGGGGTGGCGAGGGTGTCGTCGTGGTGGCGGCCGGTGCGAGTTGCGGTGGTGCCGTCGGGCGACAGCACCCAGCGGCTGAGGGTGTTTTCCGTGTTGTGGGCGACCCGGAGGGTACCGGCATCGAGGTCGAGTCCGTCACCGAGAGCGAGATCGCCACCCTCGAGGGCTACTTTGCTGATTGTGGTGGTGGTGAGGTCGATTCGATAGAGGTCGCCACCGGTGGAGTCGACTGTGAGCAGATAGGACCCGGTGGGATCGGCGACTATGCCGTTCAGGGTGTACGAGCCTGGATCGTGGGGTTTCAGGGATGGGTTCAGGTCGAAGGTTTCGGTGAGTTCGCCGTGGCCGCCGGTGCTCATGGCCTCTGTGAGGGCGTCGGCGGTGATCCGGTAGACGATCGCACGCCGGCTGTCGGTGAGATAGGCCGTGCCTTCGGGAGTGAGGGCGATGTCGTTGAGGAACCGGTCTGCCGGGCCGGTGGCGTCGAAGCGGGCCAGCAGGGTGCGTGAGGCGAGGTCGTAGACGGTGACGCCGGTGGTGGAGTCGATCACCCAGAGCCTGCCGTGGGGGTCTACGCGTAATCCGTTGGCCGTTCGGCGGCCGTCGGCGCCCGCGGGCAGGAAGACCTCGGCGCTCGGGGCGCCAGGGGTGGCGCGGTAGACGGTGCCGTCGGCGAAGGAGCCGACGTAGATATCGCCGGTCCGTTCGTCCAGGGCGATGCCTTCCGGGTAGACCCGGTCACCCGGAAGTGTGAACGCCGTCTCGACCCGGGGTAGCGATGCGGCCGGGGCGCTCTCGCCGCAACCGGCGAGCGTGAAGCTTGCGGCAGCCGCCAGGAGTGCGGTTGACCAGCGGACTTTCTGTGGATCGAGCATTGTTTTGCCGACCCTTCGGAAGCAGTCGATAGCGTGCGAGCCAAAGTGTGTGCACGAATGGTGATTAGAGTTCTAATAGTCGTCAAGACTCTAATTGTGGACGGCTGGATACCATGCCTGCATGACCTCCATGCCCGCCGGCGAGCGCATCGGTTCGTACGTGAAACGCGCGGAACAAGCACGCACCGCGGCCAAACTCGCCGTGCTGAAGCCGGCAGGGGTCACCGAGGCGCAATACGCGGCGCTGCTGTTCCTCACCGAGAACCCGGGGATTTCCGCCGCGGCACTGGCCCGGCTGTGCGGGGTGACACCGCCCACCATGAACACCGTGCTCACCAACCTCGTCGATCGCGGGCTGATCGAACGCACCCCGCACCCCTGGCACCGGAACGTGCTGGAAACCCGGCTCACCGAGAAAGGCGAATCGGTGATGCACGATGCCGATGCACGCGCGATCGCCGTGGAACGGTCCGTCGGCGACGGGTTCACCGATTCCGAACGAGAAACGTTGTTCCGGCTGCTCAGCCGCTGCGCGGACCTGTTCGACACTGCCCGCGCAGAAATACCCGCCCGCTTTCAAACCTGAACTGGGCGTTCGGACCTCGGCGGCAGGGCTACCACTGACGACATCGGGGTCCACCGGCCGCCCGGCATACAGATCGAGTGCACTGGACGTCTGCCCGGTTCTGTACCGGGGGTGGGCGGCGACCGGCAGCGCACACTTCTGTCCTGCTGGGTGAGAATGGTCGGATGAGCGATGCACGGGACAGCGCAGTCGACCCCTATCTGTGGCTCGAAGAGGTCACCGGCGAGCGGTCGCTGGATTTCGCCCGGGCCCACAACGAAGTGGTTATGCAGCGGTTCGCCGCGGATGATCGTTTCGACCTGTTGCAGCGGCGAATCCTGGACATGCTCGATACCGATGCCAAGATCGCGTTTCCGGGCCGGCGCGGGGAATGGTTGTACAACTTCTGGCGTGATGCGCAACATCCGCGGGGTCTGTGGCGGCGGACCACCTTCGCCGAGTACCGCAAGCCGGAACCGGAATGGGATGTCCTCATCGATCTCGATGCGGTCGCCGCGGCCGAGGACGAGAACTGGGTGTGGGGCGGGGCCGGGGTGTTGCGGCCGGAGCAATCCCGCGCCCTGATAAGCCTTTCCCGGGGCGGGGCCGATGCCAAGGTCGTGCGCGAATTCGATCTCGGCACGCGGGAATTCATCGCCCCCGAAGCGGGCGGATTCTTCCTGCCCGAGGCGAAATCCCGGCTGAGCTGGATAGATATCGACACGGTGTATGTGGGCACGGATTTCGGGCCCGGCTCACTCACCGATTCCGGCTATCCACGGATCGCGAAACGCTGGCGCCGCGGTACCGCTCTCGAAACCGCGGAAACGGTGTTCGAGGGCGCGACCACGGACGTGGCGATCAGCGCCGGTTACGATCGCACGCCCGGTTACGAACGCCACTATGTCGGGCAGGCCACCGATTTCTACAACGAGGACGTGTACCTGCTGCAGGACGACGGTTCCCGGATCCGGCTCGAAACCCCGTCCGACGCCGACGAATCCTGGTACAAGGATTGGCTGCTGGTGCGGTTGAAATCTCCGTGGGAGACCGGTGGGCGTACGTACTCCGCCGGATCATTGATCGTGACGCATTTCGACCGTTTCCTTTCCGGCGAACGCGATTTCGAGGTGCTGTTCGAACCCGATGCGCATACCGCGCTGCACGGTTACGGATGGACCGAGAATCATCTGCTGCTGGTGACTCTGGAAGATGTGCAGACCAAACTGTATGTCCTCACCCCGGGCGACGGCGGGTGGCGCAGGGAGCCTCTCGCCGATACCCCGGCCATGGCCACCACGAGCGTCATGAATCTCGACCCACTCGAGGGTGGCGACGATTTCATGCTGATGACCAGCGGCTTCACCACACCGACAACGTTGCTGTCGGGTGTGGTCGGTGCTCCGGCAAGCGAGTTGAAGCAAGCGCCCGCGTTCTTCGACGCGACCGGGATCGAAACCGAACAGTTCTTCGCCCGCTCCGACGACGGCACGATGATCCCGTACTTCGTGATCCGGCATCGCGATAACCGCGGCCGGCCCGCGCCGACGGTGATGTCCGGCTACGGCGGGTTCGAGGTCTCCCGCACGCCCGGATACAGCGGAGCATCCGGTATGGGCTGGCTGGAGCAGGGCGGCACCTGGGTGATGACGAATATCCGCGGTGGCGGGGAATACGGGCCCGAATGGCATACCTCGGTGCAGAAAGCGAACCGGTACAAGGTCTACGAGGATTTCTCGTCGATCGCGCGGGACCTGGTGGAGCGTGGGATCACCACGGCACCGCAATTGGGCGCGGTGGGCGGCAGTAACGGTGGTTTGCTGATGGGCGTGATGCTCACCCGGTATCCGGAATTATTCGGTGCCATCGTCTGCCAGGTTCCGCTACTCGATATGCGCAGGTATCACCTGTTGCTGGCCGGGGCATCGTGGGTCGCGGAATACGGTGACCCGGATATACCCGAGGAATGGGAGTACATCAGCCGCTATTCGCCTTATCAGAAGGCGATGGAAAACGGTGCGGGCGCGACCTATCCGCCGATTCTGCTCACCACCTCCACCCGCGACGACCGGGTGCATCCCGGGCATGCCCGGAAAATGGCGGCGCTGCTCGAGGAGCAGGGGCACCGCGTCTGGTATCACGAGAATATCGAAGGCGGGCACGGCGGTGCCGCGGACAACAAACAGTCGGCGTTCCAGGCGGCCCTGATCTACGAATTCTTCACCCAGATGCTGGTCGAGGGCCGTACTTCGAAGTAGCCGTCACCGGTCGCGCAGCCATTTCTCGATGTGGTCGACCACCGGTGCGGGATCGGAGATCCAGCCGTTGTGGCCCAGTTGCCGGGGTTCGTGCCGGCTGGTCTTGTCGGCGGCGGGCAGTTTTTCCAGCAGATGCCGGGCCGAGGCCGGCGGGGTCAGTTCGTCACCGGCGAGAGTGATCGACAGGACCGGGAGCTTCAGCCGGGCGATCCGTTCCTCGTAGTCGATATCGGCACCGGCCGGGGTGAACCGGCCGGTGCGGGCCAGCCGCGCCCAATCCGAGATCAGCACCTTGGATTGGCGGCCGAACCCGTTGGGGCCGAGTTTATCGCCGGGCCAGACACCGGCGAGGTTCGCGGTGAGCGAGACGGCGGCGGTGCCCAGCAGTAGGCCCGGCCCCAGGATGCCGCGAAATCCGCGATAGTACGGGGTGCCGGAGGCGACGAGGATCAGCCCGCCGAGCCGCCCTCGGATCCGCGCCGCGTACAGCACCGAGAGATGCCCGCCCATGCTGTGACCGAGCAGGTACGGGGTGCTGTCCGGGAACCGGTTGCGGACAGCTTCGAAAATCGCCGGGAAATCGACGGCGGCCAGTTCGTGGTATCCGTAGGAACTGGCCGCGCTCGGTTTCGGTGTGCTGGCACCGTTACCGCGTAGTTCGCCGATCGCCACATCTACCCCCCGGCGGGCGAGTTCCCGGGCGAAGTACAGGTAGTACTCCCCGGGCACGCCGAGCCCGGGGATCAACACGAGCACGGGGCGCGGGCGATCGAGGGTGATCGGATGCCGGCGCGGTCCGGTGGCGGGGATGAGCCGCACCGGGACGGTGCTACCGTCCGGCATCTGGATGGCAACGGTTTCCACGGCGTCAACGCTAATCGACGTGCGCCGCCGTGGACGGTGTCTCAGGCCCGGATGGCGCCGATGATGATGCGGCTCAACACGTGGATGACCTCGTCGAGGGGGCGCTGGGGTTCGTTTCCGCTCCACTCCTCGATCACGTAGTTGACGGCGCCCATGATGGCGAGCATGCGCAGGTCGTAGTCGCCGGTCGGGATCTCCCCGTGAAGAGCCGCGTCCTCGGCGGCGTGCGCGAGGACGGCGCTCCAGGCGCGGCGCGATTCGGTGCGCATCTTCTCCACCTTGGCGCCCGCACCGACCACCTCGACCAGGACCACTCTGGCACGCCGCATATCCGATCCGATGGACTGCACGTACGCGCGGACGGCTGCGTCGATCCGCTGGATCGAGCTCTGCTCGGTGCTGTGGTCCAGCGATGCCAGCACCGACGACCGGGATTCTCGGTCGATGAGGGCGAAGAGTTCGAGAAGTAAGGATTCGCGGCCGGTGAACTCCTCGTAGAACTGACGCGAGGACAGTCCCGCGTCTTTGCAAATCGCACCGACCGAACTATTGGCATACCCGTCGCGGGCAAAAACCGTCAGGCCGGATTCGAGAAAACGTGCGCGTCGCTCGCGTTGCCGATCTTCTACGGGCTGGCCGGCATACCTTCGTCCCGAATTCGCTTCCTGTGACATCGCGCAGAACAATACCGAAAAGCCCGATCCCCTCGTCATCGATCGGGCCTTTCGCAGCGCGCCGGCCGGTGTCTGCGGGTTTGCCGAAAGTTGGCTGGTAGCAGGCGTGGTCACCGGAAAAGCCGCCAAACCGGACAGTACTCGGTTCCGGCCCGCATGCCGGATTTTAGAGGGAAATAATAGAATAATTCTCGGTAGCCGTGTGGAGTCCGGGTAATAACCGGGAAACACATAGTGTCGACGCTATGGGAACCGCACTCCTGTATGGATTCGGTACGGCAATTCCATTGGTGATCGGTGCGGCGATCGGGCTGCGCACCACATTGCCCAAACCATTGCTCGCCTCGCTCATGGCCTTCGGGGCGGGCACGATGATCGCCGCGGTCTCCAATGAGTTGTTCGAGCCCGCCTTCCTCCAGGCCGGTGCCGTCACCGCCGGCGCCGCACTTTTCCTGGGCGCCGCGGTCTACGTGGTGGCCAACCGATTTCTCGAACGGCAGGGCGGCGGTGCAGCCGTCGGCTGGGCACTCATGCTCGGTACCGTCCTCGACGGCGTTCCGGAGAACACGGCGCTGGGGGTCACGCTCGGGTCCGGTGGCGGCCTGGCGCTGCTGGTGGCCATCGCGGTCGGCAATGTGCCCGAGGCGATCGGCGGTTCCGCGCTGCTGCGCCGGGACCGCGACGTTTCCACCCGGAAGGCGTTCGGCCTGTGGGTTTCGACCGGAGTGGTGCTGGTCGTGGTCACCGTGGCCGGACATATGCTCGCCGAACATCTCGGTGCGACCCCCATCAGTGCCATCCAGGCCTTCGCCGGTGGTGCCACGGTCGCCGTCCTCGCCGATTCCCTCATGCCGGAGGCCTACCGCGAGGGCGGCTGGTGGGTCGGTATAGCGACCGCGGCGGGTTTTCTGGTCGCTTTCCTGCTGGGCTGAAAGTCCGGTGCGAATGGACGCCGACCGGGTGGAACCGGCCGGTGGCCACTCGGCGGACTACCGGCGATCCGGCTCATCGGCACGGACGCGCGGTATCCACAATGTGGCGCGGCGAGCGCCGGATCGATCGGCGTGGCCCGTGGATTGCGCTGATCCGGTCGCGTGCGGCACCCGCCCGCAAACCGGTATCGCGGACGAGCCGGACCAGCTGGGTCGAGGCGGTTCCCGCGAGGGGATCCAGCGCTGTGGGCGCCGGCGTGGTAGCGATGGCCGCGGCCCGCTGTGGCCGGCCCGGAAAGTGCGTCCCGGACGAGCCGGGCGCGGGAGGTCGACGGTCACCACGGATATCAACGCAGCCGCCCGGAGCGGCGGGCGGGCATCGTCACGGTACGACGATCCGGTTCACCGGCGGGACGGGTGGGGTGGGCCCGGTCGTGGGGAGAGAGTTAGGCTCGACACCGTGACTTCCCACTACGATGTCGTCGTTCTCGGTGCTGGTCCCGGCGGTTACGTCGCCGCGATCCGCGCCGCTCAACTCGGCCTGCGAACAGCGATCGTCGAGCAGAAATACTGGGGTGGCGTATGCCTGAACGTGGGCTGCATCCCGTCCAAGGCGCTGCTGCGCAATGCGGAGCTGGCTCATATCTTCACCAAGGAAGCCAAAACCTTCGGTATCACCGGGGAGGCGTCGTTCGATTTCGGGGCGGCGTTCGACCGGAGCCGTAAGGTCGCGGACGGCCGGGTCAAGGGCGTCCACTTCCTGATGAAAAAGAACAAGATCACCGAATACGACGGTAAGGGTTCGTTCACCGATCCCAACACCATCGCGGTGGAACTCGGCAAGGGTGGCACGGAGTCGATCACCTTCGACAACGCCATCATCGCCACCGGCACCGAGACCAAACTGCTGCCGGGTACCTCGCTGAGCCGCAATGTCGTCACCTACGAGGAGCAGATCCTCACCCGCGATCTGCCGGGTTCGATCCTGATCGTCGGCGCCGGCGCCATCGGGATGGAGTTCGGCTACGTGCTGCGCAACTACGGCGTGGACGTGCGGATCGTGGAGTTCCTGGACCGCGCGCTGCCCAACGAGGACGCCGATGTGTCCAAGGAGATCACCAAGGCGTACAAGAAGCTGGGGATCACCATCAGCACCGGCGCGGCCGTGCAGTCCATCGACGACGACGGGTCCAAGGTCACCGTGGCGATCAAGGACAACAAGTCCGGCCAGGTGGAGACGGTGACGGTGGACAAGGTGCTGCAGGCCGTCGGCTTCGCGCCCCGCGTCGAGGGCTACGGGCTGGAGAACACCGGGGTCGCGCTGACCGAGCGCGGTGCCATCGCCATCGACGACAATATGCGCACCACTGTGGGGCATATCTACGCCATCGGCGACGTCACCGCCAAACTGCAGCTCGCGCATGTCGCGGAAGCCCAAGGTGTGGTCGCGGCCGAGACCATCGGCGGTGCGGAAACCCTCACCCTGGGCGATTACCGGATGATGCCGCGCGCCACCTTCTGTCAGCCGCAGGTCGCCAGCTTCGGGCTCACCGAACAGCAGGCGCGCGACGAGGGCTACGACGTGAAGGTCGCGACCTTCCCGTTCACCGCCAACGGCAAGGCGCACGGCCTCGGCGATGCGACCGGTTTCGTCAAGTTGATCTCGGACAACAAATACGGTGAGCTGATCGGCGGACATCTGATCGGCCCGGACGTTTCCGAGCTGCTGCCGGAACTCACCCTGGCGCAGAAGTGGGACCTGACGGTGAACGAGCTGGCCCGCAACGTGCATACGCATCCGACGCTGAGCGAGGCGTTGCAGGAGGCGATCCACGGCCTGGCCGGCCACATGATCAACTTCTGATCGTTTCCGGTCGATTCGGCCAGAAGGCCCGGAACGGTATCCACCGCGCCGGGCCTTTTGTGTTCGAGTAGAGGGTGGCTCTGAACAGATCGTCATGCCAGTCGATGACGACGCGGTCGGCTTCCGGGTTCGACCCTGGACACGAGGGTCTCGTGCCCGCAGGTCCAGGCGGCACGCGGTGGTGAGACGCGAGCGACGAGTGTGTCTCGCCGGGCCGGGCGGAGCTCAGCCGGCGGAATCCGGCGGAGGAGCGGAGTTCGTGCACGACGCACCCCGCGGACCTGATCGGTGCGGGCGCCCGGATGGTGGCCCGGCACAGACAGGTGGCGTATGCGCGGCGGCGGGTCCGACCGGCCGGGCCGGTCGTGCTTTCCGGCGGTGAGCGACCGGTTCAGAAGTCGTCGCGGCGGATGCGCAGGGTGTGAATGGTGGCAGCGAGGCCCTCGTACTGGTTGACCAGCAGGACGATTTCGATCAGGCGTTTGTCGTCGTAGTAGGTCGCCAGGTGGTTCCAGGTGGAGTCGTCGATATCGCGAGTCTGCACCAGTTGGTCTACGGCGGTCAGGAGGGCTCGGTGTTTATCGGTCCAGCCGTCGGCGCCCGCGCCCTGGCGGATCCGGTCCAGGATTTCCGGGGTGATTCCGGCGCGGCGGCCGAGGCGGATGTGGTGATCGGTTTCGTAGGCGCAGTCACGTAGGTGGGCGACGCGCAGGATCACCAGTTCGCTGTCGTGGCGGCGTAAGCGTCCGGCCGGCATCAGCATTCCGGAGAAATGCAGCCAGCCGCGGAACAGGCGGCCGGTGCGGCCGAGGGTACTGAACAGTTGCGCGTCCGAGGTGCCCGAGGCGCGGGAAAGCACCTGCCAGGCGGCCCAGTTGATCGGTCCCAGGTCGCGCAGGCGGCCGGGGGCGATCCGGGGTTGCGGCGCCGAAACCATCAATCTGCCCCTCTCGGGTGGGAGTCGTTCATCTGCCGCCGGATTCCGGCGGTCTGCGGGTTGCCTGCGAACCTACCTGTCCCGGAGGGTTATGGCTTGCCGGAACCGGCGCCGTCGATCAGCTCCGAGACAGTGACGAACCGGTAGCCGTCGGCCCGCAGCTTCTCGGCGATCGGGCCGATCGCCGCCCGGGAGGCCGCCCCGCTGCCGAACATGGTGTGCAGCAGGATTATCGATCCGGGCCGGACCTGATCGACGGTCGCGGCCACGATTGCATCGGCCGAGCTGTTCCCGGCTTCCGGTTCCACATCCCAGGTGACCGTGGTGCGGTCGTGGCCGGACAGGTACTTCGGCAGCGTCCACAGTTTCTTGCCGTACGGCGGACGGAACGTGATGTTGCCCTGATAGCCGGTCTTACGGATTTCGGTATCGGTGCGTTGCACCTCGTCGGCGACCGTTGCGGACGAGACCAGCACCATGCGGCGGTGGTTGTAGGTGTGGTTGCCGATCTCGTGGCCGGCTTCGGCGATCGCCCGGCCCAGTTCGGGGCGGGCGGCCAGATCGCGGCCGTTGAGGTAGAAGGTCGCGGGTATATCGGCGGCGGCGAGCAGGTCGAGTACTTCACCGGCGTGCTCGCTGGGGCCGTCGTCCAGGGTCAGTGCGACGACTTTGTCCTCCGCTTCCACCCGGTCCACCAACCGGCCTGCCAGCTGGTAGGTGCGGGAATTCATCAGGAAGTATCCGCCCCCTGGTACCACCAGGACCGCTGCCAGACCGAGTGCTGCCCAGATCATCCACCGCCGCATCAAAGCTATATACCAGGAAATTACGGGCGGATCACCCGGAAAGCCGGGCATCCCGGGTGGCCGTGCCGCCGGACCGGTCGGACCTACACCCCGAACGCACTCCGGGCAAGGCCCGCCGGCTGCTGTGGCGGGTGAAGAAGGAATCCATTCGGCGTGTTCGATTACCGACCGGCGTCACCGAGTGGCGCCGGAACGGTGGCTCGAGCGGACCGGGTATCGCGTTCTGTTGCGCCGGTGCCGGGCTGCTGCCGGCCGCGCTCGCGTTTACCGCGCGCGACCTCGGTGGCGAGCGCGTCGAGCGGCTGCGCGAACAGCGCCATCGGATCGAGCAGGGCGGCCAGCCAATCCCGGGCCGCGGCGATCCCGTCCGGGTCCAGGGCATAGATCCGCTGGGTTCCCGCCGGTCGTACCCGCAGCAGACCGGCCTCGCGGAGAACTTTGAGATGCTGCGAGACGGCGGGCTGGGAAATCGGGGTATGCGCCCGGACCCCGGCCACGAGCGCACCTGCCGGCTGTTCACCGGCGGCCACCAGGGCCAGGATGGTGCGCCGGACCGGGTCGGCGAGTGCCTCGAATACGGCTGCGGGAACAGGACTCGACATCAGGACTGCTGGTCTTCCTCCGGGACGGTGGTGTAGAACGCCGATGTGGCGTCGGCGGCCTGTTGTGCGAGGGCGGGATCGTCGCCGTCGGCGATGGCCGCTTCGGCCCAGGCCGTGGCCGCGGTGCGCACGAAATTCTTGCCCTCCGGAGTGGCCGGGAACTCCAGGGCGGCTTCCTGGTCTACGCCCGCGCCGGTGTCCAGATGCAGGCCCAGGCCCATGAGGCCCAGGTCCCAGCCCACTCCGACCGCTCCGGGGCCGAATTGTGTCCACATATCCGGATCGACCGGGGCTTCGTGCAGCAATTCCAAGGTGGTGCCCTCTGCTGCCGGTTCGAGCCGGATTTCGAGCCAGGAGACAGCCGGGCCCATTTCCCAGGTGACGGCGAATCGTTTCGGCGGCTCACATTCTTCGACGACACCGCCGGCATTCCCTTCGAGCTGATACCTGCCGCCTACGGACAGATCCCCGCTGATGGGCAGGAACCAGCGCGGTATCCGGTCGATATCGGTGAGCGCATTCCAGAGATCGTCCGGGCCGGTGCCATAGGTGCGCCGGGCGACGGCAATCCTGGTCGGCACTCCTCGGCGTTCACCCGTGCGGACTTCCCGGGTCACCAGTCCGGCGACGGTAACGGGATCGGTGAGTAAAGCCATGCTGTCCTCCTTTGATAAGTTAAGACTTATATTAAACCCATGGATTCGAGCGCGCTACCGGCACCTCGTTTCGAAGCGAGCCGAGGCGCTGCGCCGGGGCCGGGGCGCGTGCGATACGAGGTCCGGTCCGATAGGGGCGGGCATGCCGACTGCCCCTTCGTATGCCCGAATATCTCCGTAATACCGGCCGGCTGTACGGAAAAAACGCATTCCTGTCCGATCGGCCCGGAAAAACCGCATTCCGGCCGATCCGATGCGGAAAACCGGTATCGCCGACCGCTGCCCGGCTGTAGTGATGGCCCTACTATCGGCCCAGAGCCGGAGAATGCATCCGGTTGCAGCGAAAGGCACATCCCACTGATGAGTGATCACGAATCCGGGATCGGGCGCAGGATTGCTTACTATCGTGCTCGGAAAGGATTGTCCCAACGTGATTTCGCGCCGCTGATCAAACGGTCCGAGGCCTGGGTGTCACAGGTGGAACGCGGGGTGCGGACGGTCAAGGCGCTAGATGTGCTGCAGCGCATCGCCGACGTGCTGGAAATGCCGGTGGCCGAACTGGCGCCGAGCGCGCCCACGGCCCGGGCCGAACCGATCCCGGCCCACGTCCGGGCGCTGCGTCTGCTGCTGGTCACCGACCATGCCCTCGCCGCGGCGGTGGCCGAGCCGGTGGCACGGCCCGATCTCGACCGGCTTGCCGAACAGGTCGACGATATCTGGACCTGCGCACACCAGGCGCGTTACGCCGAACTGCATACGCTGCTCGAGGCCCTGCTACCGCACCTCGAAACTGCCTCCGCGACTACGGATTCCGGCCGGGCGGACGAACTGCTGGCCGCAACCTGTCAGGTGTGGGCGGTCGCATTGGCCGAACTGCAGCAGTTCGATGCCGCCTGGGCCGCCGCCGAACGCGCGATGCGGGTAGCGCAGCGTCGCGCGGATCCGGTGCTCATGGCGGCCTGCGCCTACCGGCGCGTCATTGTTTTCCAGCGCGGGCAGCGCCTCGACCTCGCCCGGCAGACAGCCGACAGTGCGCGGGCCGCCCTGGAGGTACTGCTGGAACTACCGGCATCGCGGGCACCGGTCGTCTACGGTGCGCTGACCCTGCAGTCCGCGATCATCGCTGCCCGGGTGGACGATGCCGAGCTGGTTCGCGAGCTGCTGGACAGTGCCCGCAAGACGGCGAGTGCCGTCGGGGCGGACCGGGAGGAATACCGGGTCGAATTCGGCCCGACCGCCGTCGCCCTGCACGAGGTCGCCGCCGCGGTGGAACTCGGTGACGCGGGCGTCGCGATCCGGCTGGCCGCCCGGATCGATACCGATCGCCTCCCGGATTTCCAGCGCGCCCGGTTGCTGGCCGATACGGCCCGGGCTTGGGCGCAGCGGCGCCGGCCGGACCAGGCGCTGGCCCTGCTCCTCGACGCGGAGGCGCTCGCCCCGGAATACCTTGCCCGGCAGAGGTCGGTGCGGTCGACGACAGTGGACCTGCTCAGCATGGACCCGGGCACCCCCGGGCTCGCCGAGTTCGCGCGGCGTATCGGTGTGGACGCGCCGCGTGTGCAGCCGCCGGAAGGCCGCAAGGGAACCGCTCGCACGACCATGCGGGCAGCTCGCGGCCCGCGAACTCCATGAGGGCGCATCCGGCAACTCCGATCTGCACGGCCGCCGGCGGCGACCGGGTTCCGGGTGGATCGGCCGGACGCCGGGGTGGCGGCATGGCCGGATCACCGGGTCCGGCGCGACTCGTATGCCGTACCGGGCTCAGGCCTCGGGCCAGAAGTCCCGCAGCTCCGTCGCGGCGGCGGCAGCTTGGCGCAGCCCGGATTCGTAGGACGGGACCAATGCGGCCGCGCCGAACAGGTCGGGTCCGAAGGCGGCTATCGCGATCTCGTCCGGCGCGATCGTGACCTCGCGGGCGGCGCCGAGGTCACGATCGGCGCGGGTTCTGGGATACAGGTGCGCGAGCGGTTCGAGGATGACCACCGCGTCGTAGCCCGCGGCCAGATCGGCGTTGACGGTGGAGCGCACCCCGCCGTCGATGTAGTGGTGTCCGTCGATCTCGATCGGCGGAAAGACCCCCGGTACGGCGGTGCTGGCCGCCAGTGCCTGGACGAGGGTGGCGGCACCGTTGCGGGTCCAGACGGTGAGTGAGCCCGACCCGATATCGATGGAGGTGACCAGCAGATCGTGGTCGGGCCATTCGGCGAAATCCACCAGTGCGCCGATCCGCTTCAGATGGTGGGCGGGGTCGCCGGTATCCGCGCCCAGTGCCAGTTCGCCCACGCGCTGCAGGACGAGGTCGCGGTCCTGGTCGACGGCGCGCAGCAGGGTGGTGATCTCGAGCAGTACGCCGTAATCGTGCGCGGGTGCCGCGGCGGGTGGTTCGGCCGAGTCGGGGCGTGGGGTGAGCAGGGTGGAGAGGTCGGTGCCGGCGGCGATGGCCGAGCCCACCACCGCGCCGGCCGAGGTGCCGATGATGCGATCGGCACGCGCCAAATCTATTCCGGCCGCCCGTAATCCATGGGTCAGGCCGGCCAGCCAGGTTATTCCGACGGGACCACCGCCTCCCAGTACCAGGGCGATGGTGGTTTCTCGGTGCGATACGGCGTCGGGCATGGCAGCAGGTTAGCCAAGAGTCGCGCCGCACGCTCGGTTCGGCGGCTCGCGGGAATGCGGCATGCCCGGCCGCCGGTGATGTGAAGCAGATCATGGTGTGGCAGGGCGGGGCCGTCGGCTATAAATAACTACGTACGATGTACGAAGTTATACGGACGCACTCGTGGAGGCCCCATGCGCACAACCGGAACCGCCGTTTCACTCAATGTCGCCGATCCGGCCGCCTCGGCAGGTTTCGTCTCGGCGCATTTCGGATTCACCGAGCAGATGTCGGCCGACGGGTTCGTCTCGCTGACCCACCCCGATGCCGGTATCAACCTCATCTACCTGCGCACGGGACTGTCCACGTTCAAACCCGCCCGCATCGCCGGGCCTGCGGGCGATGGACTGCTCGTGGTGTTCGTGGTGGCCGATATCGATACCGAATATGCGCGTCTACAGGCTGCGGGCGCCCCGATCGTGACGCCGATCGAGACCGAGGAGTGGGGGGAGCGCTACTTCCAGACAACGGATCCGAACGGAATCGTCTACCAGCTGGTGCAGTGGGTCGACTGATCCCCGGCCGGCCGGATGACCCGCGACATCGGTCATTGATTGTTCATTCGCCCGAGCTGCCGCCCAGATGAGTGGTACGAAAGGGGCTGTCGGGTGAAGATCGACAGCGGGGGTCAGTGGTGGCACCGGGAGCAACGGCACGCAGCAGAGGTGGAACACGATGCTGGTGAAGGTCGACGATCGGGCGGAACTTTCCGCCGCCGAGCGGGAATTCGTGGAATGCCTGCGGCAGCTGCCGTCGACTGGGCTGGCGATCGTCGACCTGAGAGTGGGGACCCGGCGCGGCACCCGGAAGATCGGTGCGGTGGTCTGGACACCGCAGGGGATCCTCGTGGTGGAGGTGATCGGTTTCCGTAGCAAGCAGAGCGGAATGCTGACCGTATCCACCGAACGTCCCTGGCAGGTCGGTGACACCGCAGCCGATCTGGATCTGGAACTCGGGGCCGATCCGGTGCGCCTCGCGGAAAGCGCGCTACGAGAGGTGCAGTTCACGTTCGAACGTGCCTCCTACGACCCCGGCCACTTGTGTGGTGCGGTGGCACTGATCCCGCACCGGGGTGCGGTGTTACGCCCGGCACGCGAGACGCTGCGGCCGGGACTCGATGTGGTGGTGGGCAATACTGCCGAGTTCACCGAGCTGCGGATCTTCCTGGAGAATTTCTCTCCCGGTCCGCCGCGCTGGACGCTCGGACGGGTCTGCGCGGCGACCCGGGCGCTCACCGGCTGGGCGCCCGACCGCGGCGAACTGATCGCCGCCGGGTTCGAGGACAAATTGCCGGATCCGCCGAAGCGGCCGCGCACCTGGCAGCTGCGCCGTCCGGATTCGCGCCGGGCCCACGATCTGATCGGGTGGGCGGTTCTGGCGGTCGCGGTATTCGGCATGCTCATCGTGCTGGCCGCGATCGCTGGATCCCTGATCGCCGGTGGTCCCGCCGCCGAACCCGCGGCGCCCGGTAGCGGTGCCGAACCGAGTAGTGCCGACCCGACTGTGCCACCGCCGACCGGTCCGGCGGAGTGCTGGCCGCTGCAGGCGGACTGCTGAGCCGGCCGGAAGTGTCCGGCCGGGGGCTGCCGAGGGCGAGGCTACGGTTGCGTAGCCGTTGTGGGGTCCGGCAGGCTCCGGTTTGTACGATGTCCAAACGCCTGTAACCAAGCGGTCCGTCCGACCGCCAGGGAATCGACCAGGAGGACGACCGGTGGGCCACTACCAGGCAAATCTGCGCGATATCGAATTCAATCTGTTCGAAGTGTTCGAACTCGGCAAACTTCTCGACGCCGGTGCGTACGGCGATCTCGACACCGATACCGCTCGCGAGATACTGGCCGAAGTGAAACGGCTGGCCGAGGGGCCGGTCGCGGAATCGTTCGCCGCCGCCGATCGGGAGCCGGTGGAATTCCGGCCGGAAACCCATTCCATCGACGTCGGTGAACCGCTGACCAAGACGATCCTGGCGATCCGCGAGGCCGGCTGGAACCGGTTGGGCAAACCCGAGGAAATGGGTGGTATGCCCGCGCCCGCCGCGTTGATCTGGGCGGTCAGCGAGATGATCACCTGTGCCAACCCCGCCGCGATCTTCTTCGATATGGGCGCCGCCATGGCCCAGGTGCTGTACGGAATCGGCAACGAACAGCAGAAGCATTGGGCGGCCGCCGGTTTCGAACGGCATTGGCAGGGCACGATGGTGCTCACGGAGCCCGACGCGGGCTCCGATGTCGGCGCAGGCCGGGCCAAGGCGATCGAACAGCCCGACGGTACTTGGCATATCGAGGGTGTGAAACGGTTCATCTCCGGCGCCGATGTGGGCGATACCGCGGAGAACGTCTTCCATCTGGTCCTGGCCCGGCCCGAGGGCGCCGGACCCGGTACCAAGGGCCTGTCGCTGTTCTACGTGCCGAAGTACCTGTTCGATCCGCAGACCTTGGAGCTGGGCGAGCGCAACGGTGTGTACGTCACCAATGTCGAACACAAGATGGGCCTGAAATCGTCGCCGACCTGTGAGCTCACCTTCGGCGGTGAAAAGCCGGCCGTCGGCTGGCTGGTCGGCGATACCCACAACGGGATCGCCCAGATGTTCAAGGTGATCGAGAACGCGCGCATGATGGTGGGCGTCAAATCCAGTGGCACCCTCTCGACCGGATATCTGAACGCGCTGGAGTACGCCAAACAGCGTATCCAGGGCGCGGATCTCACCCAGATGTCGGATAAGGCCGCGCCGCGGGTCGCCATCACCCACCATCCGGATGTGCGACGCAGCCTGGCCACCCAGAAGGCGTACGCGGAAGGTCTGCGCGCGGTGTATCTCTACACCGCCGTCCATCAGAATGCCGATGTCGCGGAATTGGTTTCGGGTGTCGACGCCGATACCGCGCACCGGGTGGACGATTTCTTGCTGCCGATCGTGAAAGGTGTGGGTTCCGAGCGGGCCTACCAATACCTCACCGAATCGCTGCAGACCTTGGGCGGTTCCGGGTATCTGCAGGACTACCCGATCGAGCAGTACATCCGCGACGCCAAGATCGACTCGCTGTACGAGGGCACCACCGCCATCCAGGCGCAGGATTTCTTCTTCCGCAAGATCATCCGGGACAACGGGGTCGCGGCGGGGCATATCTTCACCCGGATCAACGAATTCCTGGACGCGCCCGGCGGGCGGCTGACCGCCGAGCGTGATCTGTTGCGCACCGCGCTGGGCGATGTGCAGGGTATGGCCGCGGCGCTGAGCGGGTATGCGATGGCGGCCCAGACCGACCCGGCGCAGCTGTACAAAGTGGGTCTGGGCTCGGTGCGCTTCCTGCTGGCGGTGGGCGATCTGCTGATCGGCTGGTTGCTGCTGTGGCAGGCGGAGGTGGCCGCCGGTGCGCTGGCCGGTACCGCCGAGGATCGCGATCGGCCGTTCTATACGGGCAAGGTCGGGGTGGCGAGTTTCTTCGCGAAGAATGTGCTGCCCACGCTGACCTCGACCAGAACAGTGATCGAGAACCTCGATACCGACATCATGACCCTGCCGGAGGACGCCTTCTGACCTTCGGGACGTCTCGGCCGGCGCATCGGCCCGACAGGTAACTTATGTTTGCATAAGTAAGTTTCTGGGAGGAGGTGCGCCGATATGCCGATCACGACACGCCCCGGAGTATCCGGTCTGCTGCTGGTAGTACTGGCGTTGTTGTCGGCTGCGGCGCCTTTCGCCGTCGACATGTACCTGCCGGCCTTCACCGATCTGGCCGACGATCTGGGCACCGCCGCCACCAGCGTGCAGCTGACCCTGACCACGTTCCTGATCGGGCTGGCCGTCGGGCAGTTGTTCATCGGGCCACTGTCGGACCGATACGGCCGGCGCAAGCCGCTGATCCTGGCGACAGCGATCACCGTCGTCGTGACGGTGATCTGCGCGCTGGCGCCGACCATCTGGCTGTTGATCGCAATGCGGTTCGTCCAAGGGGTATCGGCCTCCGCGGGCCTGGTCATCGGCCGTGCGGTCGGCGCCGACCGGACAGCGGGTGCGGCCACCGCCAAACTGTTCACCCTGTTCTCGGCGATCGGCGGTATAGCGCCCGTACTGGCGCCACTGCTCGGCGGTGCGCTGGTGCCGCTCGGCTGGCAGGCCGAGTTCTGGGCCCTGAGCGTGATCTTCGCGTTGATGTTCCTGGGCGCGGTGCTGGTGGTCCCGGAATCGCTGCCACCGGAGAATCGGCAGACCGGCGGATTCACCGGGACGCTGCGGACGCTGGGCCGCCTGACGGCCGACCGCGGCTACCTCGGCTATATCTTCGCGTTCGGCTTCGGATTCGCCGCGCTGATGTCCTATATTTCGGCTTCACCGTTCGTGGTCGAGAACGTACTCGGTATGTCGAACCGGGCGTACACCCTCATCTTCGCGATGAACGCGGCCGGAATGGTCATCGTCGGGACGGCGAGCTCCCGGCTGCTCGGCAGGTTCGGGCCGGAGCCCATTCTGCGAACCGGACAGGCCGTGACCCTGGCCGGTGGACTCGTGTTGCTGGCACTACTGGCCGCCGGGGCACCCGCCGCGGCGGTCTTGCCGGTCCTGTTCCTGACCGTGATCTCGGCCCCGATGGTCATGGGTACCGCCAGTGCGCTGGCGATCGGCCGCGCCCGGCATGTGGCCGGCAGTGCCTCGGCACTGATGGGCGCGCTACAGTTCGGTCTCGGCGCATTGGTATCGCCCCTGGTCGGACTCGGTGGCCCGAGCACCGGAATTCCGATGGCGGTGTCGATCGTGGTCGCCGTAGTACTGGGTGTGCTCGCCCGGCTGGTGGCGCGTACCGCCGGCCCGGTTCCCGAGCCCGAACGTCACCTCGCCGACGCCTGATCTCATGCGTGCGCTCCCCGCCGGTGGGATGCCCGCACGGATGGCCACGGCGCCCGATGTAGCAGCCGATATCCGAACACTTCGGCAACGGCACCGTACCGGTTTCCGGCGCACTGCCAACCGGCGTGCACAATGCCTGATGTGACAGTAGAGATGCTGATCCTGCTTGTCGTCATTGTCACCGCGCTGGCTTTCGACTTCACCAACGGATTCCACGACACCGCCAATGCGATGGCGACATCCATTGCCACCGGGGCGCTGCGCCCCAAGATCGCCGTAGCCCTGTCCGCGGTCCTCAACCTGGTGGGTGCCTTCCTTTCGGTGGCGGTGGCGGCGACGGTGGCCGAGGGGATCGTCCGGCTCGACGCGGTGTCCGGGCACGAGCTGCTCATCATCGTGTACGCCGGTTTGGTGGGCGGAATCCTGTGGAACCTGCTCACCTGGCTGTTCGGCCTGCCGTCCAGCTCGTCGCACGCGTTGTTCGGCGGTTTGATCGGCGCCACCCTGGCCTCACTGGGCTGGAGTGGGGTGGTGTGGGCCGGCGACAGCGGCGGTGTGCTCTACAAGATCATCCTGCCCGCCCTGCTGTCACCGGTCATCGCGGGCATGGTGTCGACCCTCGGCACCTGGTCGGTGTACCGGATCACCCGCGGCGCCGACCCCGGCAAGGTGACCACCGGTTTCCGCTGGGGACAGATCGGCTCGGCATCCCTGGTATCGCTGGCCCACGGCACCAACGACGCGCAGAAAACCATGGGCGTGATCTTCCTGGCCCTGGTCGCGCACGGTACGGTCACCGCCGATACCGAGATCCCGATCTGGGTGATAGCCGCCTGCGCGTTCGCCATCGCCGCCGGCACCTACCTCGGCGGCTGGCGCATCATCCGCACCCTGGGCAAAGGTCTGGTGGAGATCGAATCCCCGCAGGGATTCTCGGCCGAATCGGCATCGGCGGCGATCATCCTGACCTCCGCGAATTTCGGGCTCCCGTTGTCCACCACCCAGACCACCACCGGCGCGATCCTGGGCACCGGGCTGGGGCGCGGTGCCGAGGTGCGCTGGGGCGTGATGGGCCGGATGGCGGTGGCCTGGCTGCTGACCCTGCCGGCCGCCGGGGCCGTGGGCGCCGTGTGCTGGGCGCTGGCACATCACCTCGGTGGGCTCGCCGGGGTCCTGGTCGTATTCGCGCTACTGGCGGGCCTGGCGGGCCTGATGTACCGGCGTTCGCTACGGGACCGGGTTTCCAGCCACAATGTGAACGATCCGGCGCCGCTCGCGACACACCAGCCCGGCGCGGTATCGGCGACGCCCGAAGCGCGGGCCGCCGAGGTCCGGACCCCCGCCGGTGAGGAGGCATGATATGTCCGATCTGCTGACCCACATGCGGGCACTGCTCGACGTCACAGTGGCAGCGCTCGTTCTGGGTGCCGCCGTGCCCATGCTGTTCGCCCTGGGCGTGCGCTGGTGGTCGGGTGCCGAGGTGACCGGCCCCGACGGGACCGTCCGGCGTAGCCCGGTCGCGTCGGCGGGTGCATGTCTCTGCCTGCTGATCGTGCTGACTGTGGTGGTCGCCGGGGTGCTTCTCGTCGCCAAGGAGTTCCTCTCCGACCGGCTCGGTATCCACCTGTTCGGGGAGTCCTGATGGCCACCGGCGAGGTGCCGCCGCCGCGGCCGGGCCTGCTGTCGCGGATCGTGGGATGGTTACGCGCCGGGTACCCGCAGGGCGTGCCGCAGACCGACTACGTCGCGCTGTTCGCGGTACTGCATCGCGATCTCACCGAATACGAGGTGCTTCTCGTGGCCGAGGAGGTACTGCGCGACCGGGTGGAACGGCAGGAGATCACGCACGCAGATATCGAGGCGGCCGTACAACGGGTAGCCAAGGAACAGGCCGGTCAGGAGGATATCGCGCGGGTGGCTTCGCATCTGGCCGCCGGCGGGTGGCCGCTGGCCGCACCGGCATCGGAGGATCAGCGGCGATGATGCCCCGGATGCTGCACGCCGTGATCGACTGGTTGCGGCGCGGGTATCCCGACGGGGTGCCGGAGGCGGATTACATTCCGCTGGTCGCGCTGCTGCGCCGGCGGCTCACCGACGAGGAGGTCGAGCAGATCGCGGCCGAGGTGCTGAATTCTCCCGCGCACCGGCTGGACCGTATCGATATCCGTGTGATGATCACCGAGGTCACCGACGAGATGCCGTCCGATACCGATGTGCAGCGTGTCCTGTCCCGCCTCGATCCACCCGGCTGGCCGGAATGAACCCCGGCCGGCCGAGCTCGCGAAGTTGCTAACCCTGCTATCGCAGCTTGCGAACATCTTCTAGGCTGGACGTATGGCCAAGACCTATGTCGGCGCCCGGCTCCGGCAACTGCGTACCGAACGCGGACTGAGCCAGGTGGCGCTGGCCCAGCAGCTGGAGATATCGGCAAGCTATCTGAACCAGATCGAGCACGATGTCCGCCCGCTCACCGTGCCGGTGCTGCTGCGTATCAGCGAGGTGTTCGGTGTCGAGGCAACCTTCTTCTCCCCGCAGGACGACACCCGGCTCATCGCCGAACTGCAGGAAGTAGTGATGGACCAGGAGCTGGGAATCGAGGCCGACGCCCGGGAAATCGCGGAAATGGTCTCCGCCCATCCGAGCATGGCCCGCGCCCTGGTCAATATGCACAACCGCTACCGCAACACCAGCGCCCAGCTCGCCGCTGCCACCGAGGACCGGTTCGCCGACGGTTCGGGCAGCGCCACGATCAGCAAACCGCACGAGGAAGTACGCGACTACTTCTATCAGCGGCAGAACTATATTCATGAGCTCGATACCGCCGCCGAGGAGCTGGCCAACCGGATCCGCTTCCACGGCGGTGACGCCCACAGCGAGATCCCCAAGGTGCTGCGCAGCCACGGCGTGCGGATCATGGAACGGATCGACCTCGGAGAGGGTGTCCTGCACCGATACGATACGGAAAACCAGGTGCTCGAAATCGCGCCGCATCTCTCGGGCGGGCAGCGCCTGTTCAAACTCGCCGCCGAACTGTCCTACTTCGAATGCGGCCCGCTGCTGGAAAAACTCGTGGACGAAGGGAATTTCTCCGGACCCGACGCCCGCCGGTTGGCACTACTGGGCCTGGCGAACTACTTCGCGGCCGCGACCGTACTGCCCTACACCTACTTCCACGAGGTGGCCGAGGACTTCCGCTACGACATCGAACGGCTCTCGGCGTTCTTCACCCAGAGCTACGAGACGATCTGTCACCGGCTGTCCACCCTGCAGCGACCGGAACTACGCGGTGTGCCGTTCTCGTTCGTCCGGGTGGACCGCGCCGGCAATATGTCGAAACGGCAGTCCGCCACCGGATTCCACTTCTCTTCGAGCGGCGGCACCTGCCCCCTGTGGAATGTGTACGAGGCCTTCACCTTCCCTGGCAAGATCATGACACAGATCGCCCAGATGCCCGACGGCCGCAAGTACCTGTGGGTGGCCCGCACCGTCGAACGCCGCGCCACCCGCTACGGACAGCCGAGCAAAACCTTTGCCATCGGACTGGGCTGCGAAATCCGCCACGCCGCGCGAGTGGTTTACGCGGACGGAATCGATACACGCGAAGTCAATGCCACCCCGATCGGTGCCGGCTGCCGGGTATGCGACCGCGCCAACTGCCCGCAACGCGCCTTCCCCCCGCTCGGTAAAACTCTCGATATCAGCGAACACCGCAGTTCGGTATCGCCCTATGTACTCAAATGAGTGGCGCCGCTCCGGTTCAGGGCTGAGTGGGTTCGACGCCCGGTGTTTCCACTTCGGAAACGACGACAGTGGGGGCGAGGTGGCCGCGTAGGCGGCGGTCGATCTCGCCGGCCACCGGAATGACCACGGAGGCCGCCGAGGTGGCGACCGCGTCCACCAGGATCTCCGGCCAATCGGGCGGGTTCGCATTCGCCAAGGCGCCGATCACCGCTGCCGCTACGGTATCGCCTGCGCCCGTGGGATTTCCGGTGAGCGGTTCGGGAAGGTGAGCATCCCACGCGCCATCGGCGGTCACCGCGACCATGCCCAACGGACCGCGCGTGATGATCACCGCCCCGGCGCCGCGATCCACCAGCGACCGGGCCGCGGCGACCAGTGCGGCCGGTGTCTCGGCGCCGGATTTCGTCAGTTCCTCGAACTCCGTGAGTCCCGGTAGCAACACCACCCCGGGCACCCGCGCTGCCATCCGCAACGCGGGCCCGTCCAGATCGCATACCGTGGGCACCCGGGCCTCCAGCGCCGCCTGGGCGATCCGGGCGGGCAGGCCCGGATCGATACCTTCGGGTAGCGATCCGGCGATCACCAGTCCCGAGATATGCGGCAGCATGCCCGAAACCCGCACCTCGAGCTGTTCGGAAGCATGCGGGTTGGCGACCCGGGCGCCGGGTTCGCGCAGCGCGGTCGCGGTGCCGGTGTCGGATTCGCTGATCACGACGGTGCGCCGCACCCACGGCAGCGCGTGCACGAAATCCACCGGCATCTCGGCTTCTGCCGCGGCGGCGAACGCATGATCCGCGAAACCGGTGGCGCGGGCGTAGCGGCCCAGCTGGTTGAGCACTCGCGTCACGTTGATGCCCTTGCCGCCGAGACGCTGCTCCACCGACCGGACCCGATGCGTCCGGCCGCACGTGAAATTCTCGACCCGATAGGTCACATCGTATGCGGGATTCATTGTCACGGTGAGGATCACGAGAACCACTGTCCACGAGAGTCGGCGCGCCGCAAATCCGGGCGGACGGCGGGCGCGGAGGAGGTCGGTTGCCGGGTGCCGGGGCGGCTCCGGTACGGAGAGTGCCGAATCAGATCGCCGCCTCCGCGGGGAATGCGACGGTGATGCGGCCCAGCCGGCCGTTGCGGGCCGCCACCATCTCCGCGGCCACCGCGAGTGCGGTCTCGGTGGCGGTGGCGGCGCCGATATCCATACCGGCCGGCGTGTGGAGCCGGGCCAGCATCGTTTCGTCGAAGCCGCTGGCACGTAGCTCGTCGAGGCGGCGAGCGCAGGTGAGCGCCGACCCCGTAACCCCGATATAGCCGATCTCCGGGAGACGCAGGGCCACGGTGAGCAGCGGGATCTCGAATTGCGGGTCGTGGGTGGCCAGAACTATCCCGGTTGAGGCGTCCACTTCCCCCTCCGCGACGAGAACGTTCAGATACCGGTGCGGCCAATCGCAGACCACCTCCGCGCCCGGGAAGGACTCCGGTACGGCGAATGCTGGACGGGGATCGCAGATGGCCACCCGGTAGCCGAGTAGCTGGGCCTGCGCGGCGAGGGCCGCGGTGGTCGTATTGGCGCCGAAGATCACCAGTAGCGGCGGCGGGGCGAACGACGCGACGAATATATCGGACTGCGGTAGCGATACCAGCTCGGTCGCGTGTCGTTTATCGGTGATCAGATGCTGCCCGATCATTCCGGGCTCCGGATTCCAGACCACGGTGAAAACCGTGACGCGCCGATGTTCGGCTATTTCGGTGGCCACGGTAGGGAATTCCGGGAAATGGCCGCGCGAGAACGGTTCGGTGAACACATCGATGATCCCGCCGTCGCCCGCCGATTCGGCGCCGGGCACGGTGAGCCGGTGTAAAGCGCGCTGACCGGTTCTGGCCGATTGCACCGTGGCCTCGTACACGGTGTCCTCGATACCGGTGGAGGCCATGGATCCGTAGATCATGCCGTCCGGGTCCACCAGCATCGCCGTCCCCACCGGAATATCCACGTACCCACCCGTGCGCACGATGGTGGCCAGCCCGCCGGTCCGGCCCGAACGCCACACCTGCAGCAGGTCGTCGACGATGTCGCGCATCAACAGCTCCGATCCCACCGTGCTGCGGAGGGCAGGCGCTCACCATCGGCACCTGTCACCGATGACCGCGCACGTGACGGACACCCTAGCGTTGTTCGGTGAGAAATTGGCACGGCTACGAAAATCTCGTCGGGCGAGAATATGAATGGTTGGCCAAGCGTTGTGTGCCGGCACGGTCCCTTTCTGGGCATGTTGTGAAATCTTGCTGGTTCACCAGCGAAGGTGTTCTCCCCGGCGGCGGGAAGGGACCACCTCCCGCTACCACCAGAAGTATCCCGGATGCGCTAGTTCCCAGCGCTGCAGGTGCGGTGATCGAAAGACACACCTGCAACACCGGCAACGGCATCCGAAGAGAAAGAGCTCTTGCTCGGGCAGGGGCTGGATTTCGACCTCGCCGATCTGCAACCGGATGGGGGCAGATGGCAAGCGGCAGTGACAATATTGCCGCCGTAGCCGGCCTCGGACCGGCCCCGTTCGCCGGCGAATGCTTTCGGCTGCCGGAATGCCTCCGTTGCTGTCTTCCTGGGTCACGTTCGGATGGGTGTCGCATCTGAAGTCGACTGACTTCAGTTATGAAGGTCCTCACAATGGGCGGCCTGGCCGGGCGGGCCGGGGCGGATCGGCGCTTCGTTTAACAGTACGGGCGTTACGCTGAAACCCCATGTCAGCGCTACTGGTCAGTAGATTTCCCGAGGGCAATATGCTGGCTACTTTTGCAGACTTAACAATCTTGTGGTCGATCCTAGCTCAGATTCACAGAAGCAACAGGTAGACGACGTTTTGATCGTGTGCCATGGTGTGCAAGTACCCCCGCTGGGCATTGCAAGCCTGCAAATCGTCGATCCAGCAGTGCGGTGCGGAAACGCACCGTCGACGCGGCCCGACGGACCGACCGACCAAGGAAGTGGAGTCGAAGATGTCGACCACCGGCACCCCGAAGACCCCTGAGGAAATCCAGAAGGATTGGGACACCAACCCGCGCTGGAAGGGCGTCACCCGCAACTACACCGCCGAGCAGGTGTCGAAGTTGCAGGGCACCGTCGTCGAAGAGCACACCCTCGCGCGGCGTGGCTCCGAAATCCTCTGGGACCTGGTGAACAACGAGGACTACATCAACTCCCTGGGCGCCCTCACCGGTAACCAGGCGGTGCAGCAGGTCCGCGCCGGTCTCAAGGCCATCTACCTGTCGGGCTGGCAGGTCGCCGGTGACGCGAACCTCTCCGGGCACACCTACCCGGACCAGAGCCTCTACCCGGCCAACTCCGTGCCGAACGTGGTCCGCCGCATCAACAACGCGCTGCTGCGCGCCGACGAGATCGCCACGGTCGAAGGCGACACCTCGGTCGAGAACTGGCTGGCCCCGATCGTCGCCGACGCCGAAGCCGGCTTCGGTGGCGCGCTCAACGCCTACGAACTGCAGAAGGCCATGATCGCCGCCGGCGCCGCCGGTGTGCACTGGGAAGACCAGCTGGCCTCGGAGAAGAAGTGCGGCCACCTCGGTGGCAAGGTGCTGATCCCCACCCAGCAGCACATCCGCACCCTGACCTCCGCGCGGCTGGCCGCCGACGTCGCCCAGGTGCCCTCGGTGATCATCGCCCGCACCGACGCCGAAGCCGCCACCCTGATCACCTCGGATGTCGATGAGCGCGACCGCGAGTTCCTCGACGGCACCCGCACCGCCGAAGGCTTCTTCGGTGTGAAGAACGGTATCGAGCCCTGCATCGCCCGGGCCAAGGCCTACGCCCCCTACGCCGACCTCATCTGGATGGAAACCGGCGTGCCGGACCTCGAGGTCGCGCGGAAGTTCGCCGAGTCCGTCCGCAGCGAGTTCCCGGACCAGCTGCTGGCCTACAACTGCTCGCCGTCCTTCAACTGGAAGGCGCATCTGGACGATTCCACCATCGCGAAGTTCCAACGGGAACTGGGTGCCATGGGCTTCAAGTTCCAGTTCATCACCCTGGCAGGCTTCCACTCGCTCAACTACGGCATGTTCGACCTGGCCTACGGCTACGCCCGCGAGGGTATGACCGCCTTCGTCGACCTGCAGGAGCGCGAGTTCAAGGCCGCCGCCGAGCGTGGCTTCACCGCCATCAAGCACCAGCGTGAGGTCGGTGCCGGCTACTTCGACACCATCGCCACCACCGTCGATCCCAACACCTCGACCGCGGCGCTGAAGGGCTCGACCGAAGAAGGCCAGTTCCACTGAGCCACCGGCCGCGGGGTTGCGGCTTTCGCTCGCGACGGCCGCAACCCCACCGGCCCGGTTCCGGGTTCGCCCGGGCCGGACGTGGTATCCGTGACGGATACCGGCAACCACTACCTCGGTAGGGGTGTACCCGCCGCCCCCTCGCAACAGCCCGGCGAGGGGGCTTCGGTGCCTCTACGGTGGATCCGGAAATACAACACAGGACTCACCCCCGACAAACCCGGCACACCCTCTTGTCACCGACGCACTCCGCTCTCCAATCCGTACGACCGACCTCGACGGTTCGGGGCCCGTCTCGTTCTGGAGCGACGGAGCGGGACAGCGAAGCGGAGGAGCGGAGGAGTGAAGAACGAGACCGAGGAGGCCCCGGACCCGCGACGCCGGAGGCGGCGCACATAGGCAAGGGCCCCGAACCCCGCGCCGCCGAAGGCGGCGCCATAGATACAGGAGCGGGATTGTGAGCGAGAAGATTCAGCGCGTCGGTGTCATCGGCGCCGGACAGATGGGCGCCGGCATCGCGGAGGTGTGCGCCCGCGCACATGTCGATGTACTGGTGTACGAGCAGACCCGTGAACTCGCCGCCGCCGGCCGTTCGCGCATCCTGCGGTCGCTCGACCGCGGCGTGAGCAGCGGTAAGATCACCGAACGCGAGCGTGAGCAGACCGCCTGGCGGCTGCGGTTCACCTCCGATCTGGGTGATTTCGCCGACCGCCAGTTGGTGGTGGAGGCCGTTCTGGAAGACGAGAAGGTCAAGACCTCGATCTTCGCCGAACTGGACAAGGTGGTCACCGACCCGAATGCGGTGCTCGCCTCCAACACCTCCTCCATTCCGATCATGAAGATTGCCGTCGCGACCAACACGCCCGAGCGGGTCGTGGGTATGCACTTCTTCAACCCGGTGCCCGTGCTGCCGCTGGTCGAGTTGGTGACCACGCTGAAAACCAGCGCCGCCGTCTCCGAACGTGCCGAGAAATTCGCCTCCGAGGTCCTCGGCAAAGAGGTCGTGCGTTCCTCCGACCGCTCCGGTTTCGTGGTCAACGCCCTGCTGGTGCCCTATCTGCTGTCCGCCATCCGAATGGTCGAATCCGGGTTCGCCACCAAGGAAGACGTCGACAAGGCGATGGTCCTCGGTTGCGCACACCCGATGGGTCCGCTGGCGCTGACCGACCTCGTCGGCCTCGATACGGTCAAATCCATCGCCGATTCGATGTACGGCGAATTCAAGGAGCCGCTCTACTCGGCACCGCCGCTGCTGATGCGCATGGTGGAGGCCGGGCTGCTCGGCAAGAAGACAGGCGCCGGCTTCTACCAGTACTGAGTCTTCGGTGCCGCGGGGATTTTGGCCCCCTTGGTGTCTGTTGTCAGCCTCGACACTCGCGGCTTCGCCGCACCGCATCGAGCGCTGACAGCAGAGGTGGGCCGAAACCTTGCGGGGCCTCGCTGGACTCGGCGCCATCGTTGGTTGCGTTGGGGTTCGGGGGTTGGTTGCAGGGCCTCGCCGGGGTCGGCGCCACCGTCGGTTGCGTCGGAGTCGAGGGTTGGCTTTCAGAGCCTCGTGGAACCGGCACCACCGGCGGTCGGTTTCGGCTTGCAGGGTCTCGTCGGGGCCCGTTGGGTTCGGTCGGGGTGAGGGGCTCGCTGAACGGTTGGTTCTGCGGAGTGGTCGAGTGCCTCGCAGCATCGGTGGCGGACGTGGGATACGTCCGGGCGTGAACTCGACGGATGCGTGGCGGTCGGGGTGATGTGGGCGGTTCGCGGGTAGGCAGGTCATGGTGCCGGCAGCGGCAGCTCTGATTCGCGGGTAGAACAGGGTCCGTACCGTCGGCGGTGATGGCCCCAAATGACACGGAGGTCGGCAATGGTGAATGTCAGCGAGGGGTTCGGGTCGAGTGTGCTCGGCTATCCGCGGATCGGTCCGCATCGGGAGCTCAAACGGGCGCTCGAGGCGTACTGGCGGAAGGCGATCACCCAGCAGGAGTTGCGTGCGGTCGCGCGCGATATCCAAGAGCAGCAGTTCCACGAACTGGCGGCCACCGGGCTCACCCAGGTTCCCGGTAACACCTTCTCCTTCTACGATCATGTGCTCGACAACGCGCTGCTGTTCGGCGCGGTACCGTCTCGGTTCGCCGAATACCGCGACGGTATGGACCCGTTGGATTTCTATTTCCTGATGGCGCGGGGCCGCCCGGATCTGCCGCCGCTGGAACTGGTGCGTTTCTTCGGTACGAATTACCACTACCGCCAGCCCGAACTCGACGCCGATACCGAATTCTCGCTGCATCCCGAGGCGTTGCTCGACGAATGGGATCGGGCGATGGCGGCCGATATCGAGCTGCGCCCGGTGGTGCTGGGGCCGGTATCGCTGCTGTTGCTGTCCAAGGCCGGCAGTGTGCCCGGCGAATCCGCAGGGTTCGACACCATCGAACTACTGGACAAATTGCTGCCTGTGTACGAGGAACTCTTCGCGATCCTGGCGCAGCGTGGTTCCACCTGCATTCAGCTCGACGAACCGTGTTTCACCGCCGAGCGTTCGGCGGCCGAACTGGCCGCGTTCGAACGCGCCTACGACCGGTTGTCGAAGGCCCCTTTGCGACCGCGGATCCTGGTCACCGGACAGTACGGTGATTTCGGTGCGGCGCTGACCATTCTCGCCGCCTCCGGAGTCGAGGCGATCGGCCTCGATCTGGCCTCCTACCGGATCCGCCCCGAGGTGCTCGCCGCCATCCCGGGGATCCGGCGGAAACGGCTGTACGCGGGCGTTATCAGCGGGACGAATGTGTGGCGGGCCGACCGCTACGTCACCCTGGAATACCTGAACGAGCTCGCGAAGGTGTGCCCGGACCTGGTGGTGTCCACCGGGACCACGCTGCTGCACGTGCCCTACGACGTCCTCGCCGAATACGATATCGCCGGGAATGTGGCCGACCGGCTCGCTTTCGCGAAGCAGAAGGTCGGCGAGGTCGTTTCGCTGGCGAAAGCGCTTACCGAGGGGCCGTCCGACAAATGGCGTAAACGTCCCGGCGAAGTGCATTTCAAACAGAAGCATGCGGTGCGTCAGCGGGTATATGCGATCACTCCGCAGATGCGCGAACGCGAACCGTATCCGGTGCGCCGGGCCGCGCAGCAGGAGAAGCTGCAATTACCGCCGGTACCCGCCACCACCCTGGGTTCGTACCCGCAGAGCGCCGAAGCCCGACAGGCTCGCCACCAGCTGGGTGAGGGCCGGATCTCCTACGAGGAATACCGCAAGAAGATCGAATCGGAGATCGCCGCGACCATCGCGCTGCAAGAAGATATCGGCCTCGATGTGCTCGTCCACGGCGAGCACGAACGCAACGATATGATCCAGTACTTCGCCGAACTGCTGGACGGTTTCGCGACCACGCATTTCGGCTGGGTGCAGGTGTACGGTTCGCGCTGCGTGCGGCCGCCGATCATCTACGGCGATGTGTCCCGGCCGGCCCCGATGTCGGTGGAGTGGGTCACCTACGCGCAGTCGCTCACCGATAAACCGGTCAAAGGTATGGTCACCGGCCCTGTCACCATGGTGGCGCGTTCCTTCGTCCGGCAGGACCAGCCGCTCTACGAAACCGCCGACCAGGTGGCGCTCGCCATCCGCGACGAGGTGGTGGATCTGGAGCGCGCCGGTATCGGCATCATCCAGGTCGACGAGCCTGCGCTGCGTGAGCTGTGGCCGGCCCGGCCCGAGGGCCGCGCCGAATATCTGCGCTGGGCGATCGGCGCGTTCCGGCTGGCGACCTCCGGGGTGCGACCGGACACCCAGATCCACACACATATTCCCTACTCGGGGCGCACGGAGATCGTGGAGGCCATCGAGCAGCTGGACGCCGATGTCACCGCGATCGTCGCCACCCGGTCCATCGAATGGGTGCTCAAGGCACTCGAGGAGGACTACGCCTCCGGGCACGGTCTGAGTCACGGCGTCGGGCCGGGTGTGTACGAGAGCCGTTCGGCCCGGATTCCCGATATCGACGAACTCGACGAACTACTCACCGCTGCGGCAGCTGCCGTCGGCCCCGAGCGTCTCTGGGCGAACCCGGACGGTGGCCTGAAAACCCGCCACCACTGGCAGCTGGACCCCGCCCTGCGCAATATGGTCGCCGCTGCCCGGCGGATCCGGCGCCGGTTGACGCAAAGCTGACGGGCATTCGGCCGTTGCGCCGCACCATAGGCCGTCACCGAGCTCGGCCACGCTCGGCTCGGCGACGCGACCACGGTGGCGCCGAGATCAGGGGCCCAAGGGGGTCGAAGCCCCGCGCGCGTCAGCGCGCCGAAAATACGGTAGGCATTAACTCATGAGTAGTGTTGCCGCGTATGCCATGGCCGGTCCCGATGCCGGGTTCGAGAAGGTCACCATCGAGCGCCGGGCACTCGGTCCGCACGATGTGCTGATCGATATCGCCTACGCCGGGATCTGCCATTCCGATATCCATACCGCGCGCAATGAATGGGGCGGAGCCGGGTATCCGTGCGTTCCGGGGCATGAGATCGCCGGTACGGTGGCGGCGGTCGGGTCGGCGGTACGCCGCCATCAGGTCGGTGACCGGGTAGGTGTCGGTTGTATGGTCGATTCCTGCGGGGTGTGCGAACCGTGCCTGCAGGAGGAGGAACAGTACTGCCTGCGCGGTGCCGTGATGACCTACAACAGCCGAGTCGCCGAAGAGGTGCAGCCCGGCGGGCACACCCTGGGCGGCTACGCCACCCAGATCGTGGTGACCGAGAACTTCGTGCTCGGAATTCCGGAGGGTATCGACCTGTCGGTGGCCGCGCCGTTGCTGTGCGCCGGGATCACCGTGTATTCGCCGCTCCGGCATTGGGGTGCCCGGCCGGGCAAGCGGGTCGCGGTTATCGGAATGGGCGGCCTCGGCCATATGGCCGTGAAGATTGCCGCGGCGCTCGGTGCCGAGGTGACGGTTCTCAGCCATTCCCTGAGCAAACAGGAAGACGGGAAACGATTCGGCGCCCAGCACTACTACGCCACCAGCGATAAACAGATCTTCCGGGAACTGCGCAGCCACTTCGACCTGATCATCAACACCGTTTCCGCCGATCTGCCGATCGACGACTATATGAAACTGCTGCGCTTGGACGGCACGCTCGTCGTGCTGGGGCTGCCGGAGCAGCCGCTGGCAGTGCAGCCCAAGGTGCTGGCCGGGCGGCGCCGGTCGTTGTCGGGATCGATGATCGGCGGTATCGCCCAAACACAGGAAATGCTGGATTTCTGCGCTGCTCACGGAATCGGTGCGGAAATCGAGGTTATTTCCGCGGATGAGATCGACGGTGCCTATGAGCGGGTTGTGGCCAGTGATGTGCGGTACCGATTCGTGATCGATACCGCGACCATATGATGCCCTGCCCGGAGTGAATTCGAACCGGCCCGGGCCGCCTGGATCGACCACTGTCGAAGAATCCGTGCCCCCTTCGCCGACGACTTTCTCCACATGTGGAGAAGCCTGTGGAAAACCCCGACGGGCTTGTGGATGGGTGGGCGCAGTTGTGGATGGATTTCCGGGGACATTCGATGATCGATACCGCGAATCTATTGATTCGGTGAACGATGGATAACGGCCGGGGTGCGATTTCCGCCCCGGCCTTTTCTGGCTTTTCTCAACGGAAACGACCTGTCAGCGGGCTGTTTTCGCTGCCGTCGCGGCAACCTGCCACTCAACGCTGTGACGCGGGCGTGACCGTCATCGGCTCCGGGGTAACGAATCCACAGGTCAGGCGGCAGGTTGTGCCCAGGTGCCACCGCACCCTGTGGATAACTGGGGAAGCCTGTGGATAACTTCTCCTCCCGCAGGTAGCCGCGCGGCTCGACGGAATAAATCCTCCCCGCGCCCGCTGACTTGGGAGACACTTGACGGTATGGCTTCGCCCGTACCCACAGCGCCCAGCGGCGCCGCCGAGTTCGGCGAGGCCTCGAGAGGTTTCGGCCCGCCCTGCTGACAGCAGGGACCGAGGGGGGCCGAAACCCGCGCCGCCGAAAGCGGCGCAAATAAACACAGGAGGCTCGTTGGACGACCAGTGGCAGGGCACCGGGCCCGGGCGGCCGGGTGGCGGCGGGCGTGTACTCGTCACCGTGTTCGCCGCCGTGCTGGCACTCGGGGCTCTTCTGGGGTATCAGGGCGAGCTGCCCGGGGTCGCCCGGCCGGGGCCGGACGTGGCGGTGGCTCCGGCGCGGCCGATGCCGCGGCCGCCGTTGGATGCCGAGGATGTCACCCGGGACGTCTCACCTGTTCTGGTGAACATCACCGCCACCACCCGGGCGTTCGGGGCGGCAGCGGCCGGATCGGGGATCGTCCTCACCGGCGACGGCCAGGTGCTGACGAGCCACCATGTTGTGAAGGGTGCGAAAGCGGTCCAGGTCAGCCGGGTCACCGACGGGGCGGTGTACAACGCCCGGGTCCTCGGATACGACGCCCGCGCCGATATCGCGTTGCTATCGCTCACCGGCGCCGCCGGCCTGGCAGCCGCCCGGATCGGCAGCTCGTCCGATCTGCGGGTCCGGGACGAGGTCGTGGCGATCGGCAATGCCGGTGGCAGCGGCGCCGCGACCGCCGTCCCGGGCCGGGTCAGCGATCTGGACAGCACGATCATGGCGGTGAACGAACAGGATTTTTCGCGCCAGGCGCTCACCGGGATGCTGGAGATCGAGGCACCCGTCAGTTCCGGGCAGTCGGGGGGTGCGCTGGCCGATCACACCGGTGCGGTGGTCGGCGTGATCGCCGCGGCATCCGGGGAGCAGGACCCGCCGCCGGGAGATACCGCCGATCCGCCGAACGGGTACGCCGTCCCGATCGATGCGGCGATGCGGGTCGTCCGCCAGATCCGGTCGGGAACGCCCACCGAATCGGTGCATATCGGCCCTGCCGCGACACTCGGTGTGGTGATCTCCGATGCCGGCCCCCGCGGTGCGCGCATCGATATGGCCATTCCGGGACTACCCGGCCAGAGCGCGGGGCTGGCCAGCGGCGAGATCGTGACCTCGATCGACGGCCGGGCGGTCACCAGCGCCCGTGCCCTGCGTACGGCCATCGACACCCGGCGGCCGGCCGAAGTGGTGCGGCTGGGAGTGCTGGAACCCGACGGTGACACGCGGGTCGTCTCGGTGCGGTTGGCACCTGGATAGGGCCCGTCCGTCCACCCCTGGCCGCCGGCGATCAGAACAGCGAAAGCCAGTAGTCCTGGAAGCGCAGGAACACCAGCACCAGCACGAGCGCGTAGAACACCGCCACGAAGGTCCAGCGCCATTCCGCGACCACCCGCAGGGCCCCGCGATCGTTACCCCACAGCTGTCCGGTGAGCACCGCGAGCAGCGGGGTGATGATCGCCCAGACAACCATGCAGTACGGGCACAACGCGTTGATCCGGTACAGGCTCTGGAAGATCAGCCAGCAGATGAACAGGGTTCCCGCGGCTGTACCCAGCCACAGGCCCGCCCAGACCCAGCGGGGCAGGCCGACTCCCGCCACCGACAGCACCGCCAGCGTGACGACCACCGAAAACCCGACCACGCCGATGATCGGGTTCGGGAATCCCAGAACCTGTGCCTGATCGGTGACCATCACCGACCCGCAGGACAGCACCGGGTTGAGGCTGCACGACGGGACGTACCCGGGTTCGCTGAGCAGTTTGAAATCTTCGACCAGCAGGACCAGCGACGCCACCCAGCCGGCCAGGCCGGTCAGGAGCATGATCCAGGCGGCCCGCGGCGAGGTCGTGCTCACCGGCCCGCAGCCGCCTGGATCGCGTCGGCCAAGGGAGCGGTGTCGAAACCGGTCTTGTCCTGGTTGAGGGTGAGGTTCACCTGCTCACCGTTGACGAACACCGTCGGCGTCCCATCGATACCCTCGGACAATGATTTGTCCGACATCTCGGCGACGTAGTCGTTGTAGGTGCCGTCGTTGATGCACTTGTCGACCGCGGGGTCGGTGTAACCGGCCTCGTGCGCGATATCGATGAGCTGTTGGTCCGCCAGTCCGGCCCCGCCCTCGGGCGGCTGATTCCGGAACATCAGCTCCAGCCAGTCCGGGTATTTCTCGGTGCCTTTGTCCGCGACACAGTACGACGCGTTGGCCGATCGGGTGGAGTAGTTGGTGCTGGACATCTTGTCCAAGTACCCGACGATGTTGTATTCGATCTGCGTGGTGCCGTCGGCGACCGCCTGGTTCAGCAGCTCGCTGTGGTCGGCTTCGAACTGTTTACAGACCGGGCACTGCATATCGGCGACGATACGCACTGTCGCGGGCGCCTCGGGCTGTCCGATTCGGATGGCGCCGTTTTCGGTGGCCGCTGCCGGTACCGGCCCGTCGTAGTCGGAACCGGAGTTGCGCACGGCCAACCCGATCCCGATCGCGGCAACCAGCGCCACCAGGACCGCGGTGACGCCCACCTGTATCGCGATCTTGCGATTGCGTTCCGCGCGCTGGGCCGCCGCCAGCGGATTCGGCCGCCCGGGTCTCTTGCTCACCGTGCGTTCACCACGCCTTTCGCTACCTGGATGCCCCACCCGGTGGTAGGCCCGGCGGGGGCGGCCGGGATATCCGGCGCACCGCCCCATCATTGCCCGGCTTGCTGAGAGTTTCCACAACCCGCCGCGTACGGGCCGGTCACGCTCGCTCGAGGCGCCGTAATTCGGCCGCCGGGTCGAACGTGGGCGCCGGCCAGTTCAGCTCGAGTCCGCGCAGGGCTTCGATCAGCAGTTCGGTGACGGCCAGCCGGGCGTACCATTTCGCATCGGCCGGTACCACGTACCACGGCGCGTAGTCGGTGCCGGTGCGGTCCAGTATCGCCTGGTAGGCCTCCTGATAGGCGGGCCAGTAGCCACGTTCGTCGATATCGCCGGGGCTGAACTTCCAGTATTTGTCCGGTCGTTGCAGGCGTTGCCGCAGTCTGGCCTTCTGTTCGTCCAGGGAGACGAACAGCGCGACCTTCACCAGCGTCGTACCGTTGTCGGCCAGTTCCTGTTCGAACCGGTTGATCTCCGCGTAGCGTCCCTGCCAGACCTCCTCGGGGACCAGTCCGTGCACCCGGGCGACCAGCACGTCTTCGTAGTGCGACCGGTCGAACACCCCGAGCTGCCCACCGCGGGGCAGGGCGCGCCGGATCCGCCACAGGAAGTGGTGCTGTTTCTCCTCCTCGGTGGGCACACCGAAGGCGGCGTGGTCCACGCCCTGCGGGTCCACCGAACCGATCACGTGGCGGACGATGCCGCCTTTTCCAGCGGTATCCATACCCTGCAGAACCAGCAACACGCTGCGCCGATCACCGGAGCGCCCGTTGGCGTAGAGCTTTTCCTGTTCGCCGGCCAGTACGCGGCCGCGTTCGGTGAGCAGCCGTTTACCCATCGGTTTGTCGCCTCGGAAACCGGGACGGGCGGAGGTGTCGAGGTCGGCGATCCGCAGGCCGTCGGCGCGCAGTGCGCGGCTCGCGGGCTCGTTCCAGTACTCGGCCATCGGAGCAGTATCACAGGCGGGGTGATCTGGTGCGGACCCCGGCCAGACCGAGTAGTTTGCCGGCGAATTCGATATCGCCCACCGGGTCCAGGACGAGCACGTCGGCGGTGGTCAGCAGATAGCGTCCGTCCCCGCGGATATCCAGCCAGCTGCGATGCCGGGTGGGCGGCGACATCGGATCGTCCGGGGCGACGGTGACGGTGAGGAAACCGCGGGAATCCACCGGTTCGCGCAGTGTCTTCCGGAACAGTGCCGCGTCACCGGCTGCGCGGCAACCGGGAATCGGTGCATCGGTGAGTACTGCCTCCTGTGGTTCGCACAGTGGTCCATGGGTACCGCGACGGGCCGAACCGATCAGGGCGACCAGCCGGTCTCCGAGATCGTGCGCATGGCACATCTGCACGGTGACCCTGGTGCTGGTGGCATGGAGGACGGCGGCGTGATGCCCTATCACGGCGGCGAAGCCGAGAATCTGCTCGGTTCCCGGCGATTCACCGTTACGGGGGAGCACCGAGCGTTCTCCGGAGATGGTGACGGCGGTGGCGTCCGGGCGGGCGCAGAGCATGAGCGCGGCTGCCAGATCGGGGTCGGCCTGTCTGGCGAACCGCTGGGGTAATCGCAGGGCGGCCAGTTCCGATTCGGTACGGACCGCACTGGCCGGTGCCAGGTTCACCGGGTAGGGCCGGCGGTCCAGGCTCGTCTCAGCGGCCCAGACGTAACTGAATTCGTCGGGAGTGAATATCCATTTCACCGGTGTGGGCTCCCACGGTCGGCGCCGGCGGACGTATCGGGGAACCTGGGCACCCGATCCCCGGAAGCCGGGAGTGTGGGGAGGTAGATGGTGGTCATCGCGTCCTGCGCGTCGGCGGTCGCGGCAGCCGAGGCGATATCGTGGTCCATCCGGCGTCGGCCGCCGTGGACGGCCTCGGCCGCCGGGTCGTCGAGCGGGCGATACGGCCGCGGGGCGACCAGCGCGGCACGCAGTGTTTGCGCCGCGTCGGAATTGCCCGTCATGATCCGCTGCAGCGCCCGGCAGACGTCGTGGGTCGACTCGCCGGTGCGGATGAAATCCTGAGTGGCCTGCCAGGCGGCGTTCGCGGTGTGTCCGGACCAGCCGCCGAATTCCCGGCGTGCGGTATCGGCGAAGGTCGCGAACGCAGCGGCTACGGCGTCGGCGTTCGATTTCCAGGCCGCCGCCGACGCGCCGAGTGCGGCGGGATCGAGTACCTCGTGGACCCGATCCCAGATCTCCTGATGGGTGAAGCTGCCGAAGCACTCACGTTCCGGAGCGAAAGGCGGGTCGAGTTCGGCGAATTCAGCCATTCCCGCCTCCTGCGGCCTGCGCGGCGACGGTGAGCGCGGCCCGGTTCGCGAGATCTGCCTCGGTGAGCCGCCCCGCGGCGGCCAGATAGGCCGCTTTGAAGCGCAGGGCGGTTTCCTGCAGTGCGGTCAGCGTGTCCAGGTATTCGACGGCCTTACCGGCAAAACCTGCGGCGAGGGCGTGCCCGGTGGGCAGATCGGGGAAACCGGCGGTACCCGATGTCGCGGCGAGCTGCCGGCCGCCGGCCCGGGCTGCTTCCAGATCCGCGACCAGCGCATCGCAGGCGGCCGCGAGGCGCAAGGCGGCATCCTCCGGGAGGGTGAACGAATTCGTGCCCTGAGCGGTCGCCGCGGCGTACAACTGGCGGGCCACACCCTGGCCCAGTTCCGGGAGCGACACCTGGAATCCCCCTTCCGGACCGTTGGTACAACCCGTGACTCTACCGACGAGTAGCCCGCGGTGCCGACAGAAACCTGCCGGAGCGGGGAATCGCTGTGTGAAATGGCGCACGGAACAGTGGTTTTGCGTAATCGTGCGTGCGGACGCAGTCGTCGCTTCTCAGACCCCGCTGTTCGAGGTGGTGGACCGCCCGTTGTGCCGCGCTGTATCGGACGCGGGTTTCACCGCGGTGAGGTATTGCAGGAACCGGTGCACCTGCTGATCGATATCGACCAGCCCGGCCGCGGCGAACAGCTCGGGAAAAGTCTGTGCGCCGAACATCCGCAATCCACCGACTGCCGCGGTGCGTCGGGTCACTTCGCCGAACGCGTTATCCGGCCGATAACTCGTGGTGACTGCCAGCCGTCCGCCCGGAGCCAGCACGCGGATCATCTCCCGGGCCGCGACCAGCGGGTCGGGGATCAGGTACAGCGCGCCGAAACAGCAGACAGCATCGAATGTTCCGTCCGCGAACGGTAGATACCGGGCGTCGCCACGCACGTACCCCGCCCGGGGCCCTGCATTGTCGGCCAGTGCGCGGGCAAGCATCGGCGGTGAGTAGTCGATACCGGTTACGTATCCGTCCGCGGGAACGTGTTCGCTGAGGTAGCGCGTGAAATTACCCGGACCGCAGGCGATATCCAGTACCCGTCCGGCCGTACCCAGCCGCAGCGAGTCCACCGCGAAGCGGCGATCGGCGCCGGTGCTACGACCCGAGGCGAGATAGAACAGCGTGGGCCGCCACGCCCGCTCGTACACCGCCGCCAGCGCCGGGGCGTTCATCGTGCGCCGGGCGAGGTTCACGGCAGCGGCTCCACGTCGATGGTCATTCCCGCGGCCCGCAGGCGTTCGGTCAGGACATCGCCTATGGCGGCGGCCGGGGTGAGGATGCCCGCGATCTCCGGTTTCGGATCGAACGCCAGTGCCAGCCCGCTCTCGCCGAGCAGTACCGCTGTCGCCTTGTACCCTGGATCGCCCTGGCCGGCGAAGGTCGCGAGATAGCGTGCGCCCGAGGTGGTGCGGGTGTATGTCCGCATCCGGAACCAGCCGTTCTCCCGGGTCCGCTCGCCGGGACCGGTGCCGGGCGCGGGCAGGATGCGGTCCAGCAGGGCGCGGCCGGCGCGGAACCGGGACAGCAGGCCACCGGCCGCCATACCCGCCACCACGCCGCCGGAGATACCGGCCGCGACCAGGGGTGCCAGCGGCGAATTGCCCGCCCCCATGGTTTCGCGGTAGCGGAAGTTCTTGCCGTACACCCAGCCGAGCAGGCCGTTGCTGCGGCGCACGATCTTCGTGTTGTGGGCGGCCATGACGAACGTGCCCACCCAGCCGTCCAGACTCGGGTCGATTTCGCGAGCCCGTTCCAGAACGAGATCGGACTGCCGGCCGACATCGGGATCCATGGATTTATCGGGGCTCAGGGAATAAGGATGGCTCAGGACCGCGCCCTTGGATTTGTCCGCGGCGACGGCTTCCATCATCGCGCGCCCCGAATCGATCGTGCCGCCGCTCACCCCGCCGCGCAGGGTGGCGATGAGCGTCGTATCGCCCAGTTCGCCGGTGTTGTCCGCGACCGTACGCCGGTAGAGCTGGTAAACACTCAGATCTGAAGGCACCGAATCGTAGCCGCAGGAATTCACGATCTTGGCGCCGGTCCGGGCGGCCTCCTCGTGATACGAGTCGATCGCTTCCCGGATGAACAGCGGTTCACCGGTCAGATCCGCGTAATGCGTGCCGGCCTTCGCGCACGCGGCGACCAGCGGCATTCCGTACCGCAGATACGGACCCACCGTGGTGATCACCGCGGTCGTCCGGGCGGCGAGCGAGTCCAGTGAATTCTGGTCGGTGCTGTCGGCCACCACCAAACCCCACTCATACGCGCCGATCTCGTCCCGAACGGCCGCGAGCTTGTGTTCGGAGCGTCCCGCCAGCGCGATGCGCGCCGCCGCGGGGGCAGCGCCCAGCAGGTACCGGGCGGTGAGTTTGCCGACGAAGCCGGTGGCGCCGAACACGATCAGGTCGAATTCGCGTGTATCGGTCATGAATGAACCCCTTGTGGATGTGCTGTCGTGGACGCGGTCAGCCGGTACGGCGCCTACCGCGTTTACGCGGCCGGCGCCGGTCCAGCCATTCCCGGTGGATCCGGCCGAGTTCGGTGACCGGCTCGTCGCCGTACAACCACTCCCGGGCGATCCGATGCCAGTTCGCCGTGGCCTCCAACTGTCCCAGCATCCCGAAGGTCAGGAAATCGGCACGCCGGGAGAACAGATGCTCCGGCGGCAGGTTCTGTTGTTTCATGCCGGTGAATTCGCTCGAGCGCGGGTCCACGGCAAGGAGGAACGCGCCGCTGGCCAATTCCGGGGTGATGGTGAGTTCCTGGTCCACCAGACACCATTCGGACGCCGAGAGCACATATTCCAGGCATTCCTCGACCCCGATCTCGTCGGTCGAATCGATGACCCCGCGCTGGACCATCAGATCCCGCAGATCCGCACCACGATCCTCGGCCGCCGCGCACAGGCAGATCGCCTCGAACCGCACATGCTCCGGATCCATCCGGTTGAACAGCCCGAAATCCAGGAAACCGACCCGGCCGTCCTCGGCGAGCAGGACATTACCGGGATGCGGGTCGCCACAGAATTCGTTGAAAGTGAAAAGCGAACCGACATAGAAGCGGTAGATGATCTCGCCGACGCGGTCGCGTTCGGCCCGCGGCATGGCGCGAACATCTTCGAAGGCCGTCCCGGCCAAGTATTCGGTGACCAGCACCCGCTGCGTACTGTGCTCGAGCACCGGCCGCGGGACCACGATGAACGGGTGGCCGGCGTAGAGCGCCGCGATATCGCGCTGGGTTTCGGCCTCGACGTGATAGTCGAGTTCGGATTCCATGTTCAGGCGCAGTTCGTCGAGCACCGCGGGGGTCACCCAGGGCATGGCCGACTGCAGGACCCGCCGGAACATGGTCAGATTCTTCAGGTCGGCGCGTACGGCGGCATCTATCCCCGGGTACTGCACCTTCACCGCAACCTGCCGGCCGTCGTGCAACCGGGCCAGATACACCTGCCCGATCGACGCGGCGGCGATGGCCTCCGGCTCGAATTCGGCGAACACCGCGTCCAGCGGCCGGCCGTAGTCTTCCTCGATCACCGCGCGCATCGATTCGAACGACACCGAGGGCGCGGCATTACGCAGTACCGCCAGCCGTTTCTGGAATCGTTCGCGGTGATCCGGCGGGACCAGGTCGAGATCGAGTACCGACATCATCTGGCCCAGCTTCATGGCCACGCCCTTCATGGTGCCCAGCACCGTGACCAGCTGTTCGGTACTGCGCAGAATCGATTCCTCGGCCATCCGCGCCCGCACCGCCTCCGAACGGCCGCGCATCGAGAGCCGGGCGCGCTGGGTGCGCACCATCGACCCCGCCGCCACCGCACCCAGTTTGGTGCCGCGGGCCAGCCGGGAAGTCGGCACTTGTTTCGCCATCGAGGTACCTCCGTTGGTGCCGACGCGCGCCTACGGTGGCGGGAGAACTCACCCGGTTCTCCGCCGCCGCACGGCAATCAGACTAGCCAAACCGGCGGGGTTGTCGAGCCCGGCGAGCCGGGTGGCTCAGACGGCCTGGTCGCCGGAGGGGATCGGCGGCAGCACATGCTCCTGTGCGCCGAACTTGTCGCGTGAACCGCCGGCGCGGGCCATCCCTTCGATGGCGCTCCACACCATCATGGTGAGGTAGTCGATCACTTCGTCGCGATCCATCGACTTGTTGGTGGTCCACCAGTGGGTGGCGAGCTGGATACCGCCGACGATCACATACGACCACAGCATCACCCCCTCGGTCTCGATACCGAGCGCGCTCCCGCGTTCGGTGATGGCTGCCGCCACCACCTCGGCGAACAGCCGCTCGAAATCGGCCAGCGAGGACGGGTCGCCGGAGCCGGTGCCCATGATGAACCGATAGACCTCGGGGTCTTCGTCGACCGCGCCCACGTATTCGGCCAGTGCGGAACGCACCAGCTGGTATTCGTCGGCGTCCAAACTGATCGCCCCGTACACCCGGGGCATCAGCGTGATCTCGATGAACCGCTGCATAGCGGCATTGACCAGATCGTTCTTATCGGCGAAATAGCGGTACAGGACGGTTTTGGAGACGCCGATCTCGGCGGCGATCTCATCCATTCCGGCATTACCGCCGCGGGTTCGCACCGCCGCCAGCGTGCCGTCGACGAGTTCCTCCCGCCGATTGATCTTGTGCTGGCGCCAGCGGCGTTTCCGGCCGTCGGTCCGCGGGGCACGCACCGGCGCCGATCGATCGGCGGGATTCCCGATATCGAGCAGGTCATCGGTGGACAGCGTGGGGCTCCTCGGTCCGTACGGTTCGCGTCCTTTCCACTCTATGCCCACCACCGGTCCGCGTGTTTCGTTTGGTGCCCGTGCGGCCGGAACCACACCGCGTCGCCGGAGCCACTGCCGGTCGGCACAGCAGAATGGGGGGTATGCAGAAAGCGACCGGCAGCAGTGCGGTGCTCGATTCCGCTCCCGCGACTCCCGGCCCCGGCGGTTCGGGGGAACCACCGGGCGTCTTCTCGACACTCACCGATGACGCGGCCAAACGGCGTGACCTGCGGCGGATGAAGGTGGTGGCCACCGGACTGCTGGCGGTGGCGACCGCCATCTACCTGGTGTGCCGCTGGCTGGAGTCCCGCGGTGGCGCCGGTGACTGGGTGGGGTATGTGCGGGCCGCGTCGGAAGCGGGCATGGTGGGTGCGCTGGCCGACTGGTTCGCGGTGACGGCGTTGTTCAAGCATCCGCTGGGCCTGCCGATTCCGCATACCGCGATCATCCGGCGTAAGAAAGACCAGCTCGGTGCCAGTCTGGGAAATTTCGTCGGCACCAACTTCCTTTCGCCGGAGGTGGTCACCGCGAAGGTGAACTCCGCCCAGATTCCGTGGCGGGTGGGGCGCTGGATGGCGAATCCGGCCAATGCCGCGCGGGTGGCTGACGAGAGTTCGACGATTCTGCGCGCGGTGGTCGGAGTGCTCCGGGACGAAGACGTCGAGCAGGTGATCGATAACACGATCGTGAAACGGATCGCCGAACCGCAGTGGGGCCCGCCGATCGGCCGGGTGCTGGCCGAACTGCTGGCCGACAACCGGCAGCTGCCCCTGGTCGACCTCCTGGCCGAGCGCGCCCACCAGTGGGCGCTGGGTAGTCAGGAGACGGTCGACCGGATCGTCATGGGGGAGGCCCCGCAGTGGGCGCCGAAGTTCGTGAATGTGCTCCTCTCGGAGAAGGTGTACCGCGAGCTGGTCGAATTCACTTGGAAAGTGCGTTCGACCCCGGATCACGAGGTCCGGCTGGCCGCGAACCGGTTCCTCGAGGAATTCGCTCATGATCTGCAGTACGACGAGGCGATGATTGCCAAGGCGGAGCGGATCAAAACCCAGATCATGGGGCGGGAGGAGATCACGGGCCTGGCCGAGGCGACCTGGCGGGCGGCCAAACGGCTGATCCTGGAATCCGCCGACGATCCGGACAGCACCCTGCGCCGGAAGGTCGCGGAGAACGTGCAGCAGCTGGGCGAGCGGTTGCGTGACGATACCGATGCCCGCGCCAAGGTGGACGGGTGGATCGAACGCGGGGCCCGTTATCTGGCGGCCAACTACGCCGACGAGATCGCCACCATCGTCAGCGATACCGTCGCCCGCTGGGATGCGGAGGAGGCCAGTAAGAAGATCGAGGTCCAGGTGGGTCGGGATCTGCAGTTCATTCGAATCAACGGCACCGTGGTGGGCAGCCTCGCGGGCCTGTTGATCTATACGGTCTCGCATCTGATGTTCGGCGGATGACGCCGGCGCGGGAGTACCGGAAAACCTGCTAGCACAAGTGCTTGCAATTGCTAGCACCCTGTTCTATCGTTGCGTACGTACAAGCCAGAAGGTGAGTGATGGCCGAAGAGCCCCACGTTTCCGCTCAGTACACCGACGATCCGGCGGCCACCGCCGGCGGCGGCGACAAGGCAGCCCGCGTGGTGAACGCGGCGCAGGACATCGGCGGGTTCATCCGGGCACAACGCGAGGCCGCGCAGGTCTCGTTGCGTCAGCTCGCCCAGCTGGCAGGGGTGAGCAACCCGTATCTCAGCCAGATCGAGCGCGGTTTGCGAAACCCCTCCGCCGAAGTGCTCACGCAGATCGCCAAGGCGCTGCGGGTCTCTTCGGAAGTGTTGTACGTGCGCGCCGGCTACCTAGAGCAGCGGGCGCACAGTCCCGTCCGGGATGCGCTGCTGGCCGATTCCGCGATCAGTGAGCGGCAGAAGCAGGTGCTCCTGGACATCTACGAATCGTTCCGCCGGGAGAACGGGCCGGAGGAAACGATCGCCCGGGACAGTGTTGTTCCACCACCGAACACCGACGCTCCGCCACGCCAGGAGAACGATAAATGACCGAGAAGAACACCACTGTGAAACCGCTGTTCGCCACCGTCGGTGCCACGGACGCCGTCTACACCGCTGTTCTGGATGCGGTGACCCAGGTGCGGGAACGCGCCACCGACGTCAACGGCCGTGTCGATGAGGCCCGCGAGCGGTTCGCCGGTCTGCCCGCCGATGTGCAGACCCAGTTCGAGCAGATCCGCGCGCGGCTTTCCGAGCTGCCCTCGGAACTGCCGGAGGATCTGGCCGAGCTGCGCGAGAAGTTCACCTCCGAGGAACTGCGCAAACTGGCCGAGCAGTACTACCGCCAGGCACTCGACATCTACTCCGACCTGGCCGTCCGCGGTGAGGAAACCGTGGAACGGCTGCGCGCGAACCATCTGGTGGAAGAGCAGGTGGGCCGGGTCGAGAACCTTTACAAGGATGCCAGTGGCCGGGCCGAGGAAGTGATCGACCGGGTATCCGGCCTGATCGCCCGGTCCGGCAAGGCGCCGGTAGCGGCCGCGCCGGTGGTCGAGGCCGAGGCTCATTCCGCACCCGAGGTCGTCGACGCCGAAGTGGTGGAACCGGCCCCCGTGCCCGAACCCGCTCCGGCTCCGGAACCGGTGAAGAAGGCGCCTGCGGCCAAGAAGACCGCCGCGAAGAAGACGCCGGCCAAGAAAGCCGCCCCGAAGTCGGTCTGACCTGCCGATCTGGGCTCGCGCCCCCGTGCACCTGTGGTGTGCGGGGGCGCTGCTCCTATCATGGTGGGGTGCAGCAGGTGTATGGCTTGACCGCTTGGATCATGGCCGCGCTGTGGCTACTGGCAATCAGCGCGACTGTGTTCGCGCTGGTGCATGCCGTGCGCCAGCGTTCCGACGCGTTCACCGCGGTCGACAAACTGACGAAACCCATTTGGCTGGGCATCCTCGGCGTGGCCGTGCTGCTGTTGATGCTGCCTCCGCTCCGGCTGGGGCTGCTGAGTTTCGTCGCCATCATCGCGACCGGTATCTACCTCGCCGATGTGCGGCCGAAGGTGGACGAGGTCCAGCGCGGTCCGCGCTGGTAGCGCGATATTCCCGCCCCGTCGGTGGCGGGGTGTCTCGATCTGTCACAGGTGGTGTCCGGCGCCGGCCCGGCCGGTATCCGGCGTGCCTGTGACCCGTCTTCCGGAGTCGCCGTGTCCGGCTGGCGAGGTGTGCTCCTGCGCGTTACTGTGTCAGTTAGTAACACAAAGGAGTGTCGATGCGTGCGATGATGTCGGAGCTCTGGAGCGCCCTCGCTCATCAGATCGATGGAATCTTCGAGGTGCACCGGGCCGGACTGCGCAGCCGCGGCGGATACCGCAACCCCGCGCTCAACCCGCCGAGCGCGGAACCTCAGGTCATCGATGTGCGGGCGGCCGACGGAGCCCGGCTGCGCGTGCACGCCTACGGCCCGCACGACGCACAACCCATGGTGTTGATCCATGGCTGGACCTGCTGTCTCGAATACTGGAACCCGCAGATCAACGCCTTCGCCGGCGAGTACCGCGTGATCGCCTTCGATCTGCGCGGCCACGGGGAGAGCGAATTCGGTCATCCCGATCAGCTGGACTGTCACCTGCTCGCCGATGATCTCTGCGCGGTCCTCGGCGCTGTACTGCGACCGGGGCAGCGGGCGGTCGTGGTCGGGCACAGCCTCGGCGCGATGACAGTGCAGGCGTGGGCGGGTAAGAATCCGCAGCGGGTACTCGATCAGGCCGCGGCGGTGGTGCTGGCCAATACCGGGCCGTATGCGCTGGTGGACGAGACCACTGTGGTGCCGTTCTTCAACCGGCCACTACCGCTGCTGAACCGGAAGGTGCCGCTGCCGATGTGGCTCGGACGGGGCGGGCTGAGTGCCCGGATCGTCTTCCCGCCGGTGGCGCCGGTGCGGTGGGTGTTCGCGCGACAGATCATGAGCCTGGACGCCGACCCCGAAACCATCGACTTCGGGTTGAATATCGCGCGGTCCTGCCGCTCCTGGGTGCGGTCGGAATTCGGCCGGTTGCTGGCCGAGATGGATCTCGGCGATGCGGCCCGGCAACTGATGGTGCCGACCACCGTCGTCGCCGGTACTGCCGACGATATGACGCCCGCCGTACACGCCGAGCAGATCGCGGAGTGGCTGCGGGAAACAGGCAATCTCGCCCGGTTCGTCCTCTTGCCCACCGGGCATCTGGGCACTGTGGAAGCGATCGATCGCTTCAACGAGATCCTGGGTGAGGTGCTCGCCTCGGTGCGCGCGCCCGCCGAAGCCGTGGGCTGACCGTCCCACCGGCGGTAGACCGGTTCAGGAGAACACGACGGTGCGCTTACCGTGCACCAGCACCCGGCTCTCCAGGTGCCAGCGCAGACCGCGGGCCAGCACCACCCGTTCGATATCGCGTCCCTGGCGGACCATATCGCTCACTCCGTCGGCATGATCGACACGGATCACGTCCTGTTCGATGATCGGGCCCGCGTCCAGTTCCGCCGTCACATAGTGGCAGGTGGCGCCGATCAGTTTGACGCCGCGGACGAAGGCTTGATGGTAGGGGCGGGCGCCGACGAAGGACGGCAGGAAACTGTGGTGGATATTGATAGCCCGCCCGGCCCAGTGCTCGCACAGTCGTTCCGGTAGCACCTGCATGAACCGGGCGAGCACTACCGCGTCGGGGTCGTGTTTGTCCACCAGTTCGCGGACCTGCTCGAAAGCCGGTCCGCGTTCGGCCGGATCCTTCGGGAAGGGCACGTGATGGAACGGGATACCGTGCGCCTCGGTCATGGCGGCCAGATCCAGATGGTTGCCGATCACCGCCTCGATGGTGGCGGGCAGTTCACCCGCGGTTGCGCGTCCGAGCAGATCGTGCAGACAGTGACCTTCCTTGCTGACCAAGACCACTGCCCGTCGGCGGAGTCCCGAATCGTGCACCTGCCATTCGGTGTCCGGGCCGAGCTCATCGGCGATCTGCCGGAACCGTTCCCGCAGTTCCTCGACCCCGAACGGCACCGTCGAGGCCTTGATGGACTGCCGGGTGAAGAACCATCCCGTCTCCAGATCGGAGTGATAACCGGCCTCCAGGATGGAGCCGCCGAACTCGGCGATGAACGAGGTGATGGCGGCGATGATGCCCGGGCGGTCGAGGCAACCCAGGGTCAGCACATATCGGCGATCGTCGGACACGGCGGAAACCATGAAGTGAGCCTAGCCAAGTCGTTCGACGCTGCCGCTGCGCGCGGGCCGCAACTGTGCAGGGTTTCACTGAACACGGCACGGCCGCTGGGCTCGCAGCGGCGGCGCACCGGTTCGATGTGCCCGGCGCAGCTGCCGGGATTCGGCCCTATCGCTCGATCAGCGGATTCGACCCGATACGAGCCGGCCGCGTTCAGAGGGCGTAGAAAGGGCGGGCATAACGGAATTCGCCGAGGATCTGGGAGTCGTAGGCGGTCAGCGGGCGCACCTGGAAATGGCTCGCCCACTCGGGCCGGTCGGGGGTGATGCCGAGGCGTTCGCCCGGTTGGAAGCCGAATCGCGGGTAGTAGTCGAGACTGCCGAGCAGGCCGATCAATGGTTCGTCGAGCGCGTCGGCGGCACCGGCCACGGCGTGTATGAGCGCGGAACCGATCCCGCGACGGTGCCGGTCGGCGAGCACCCCGATCGGGCCCAGTGCGAGCACCGGGAACGGGCCCACCGTGGCCCGGGTGACACAGACGTGGCCGACCACCGTATCGCCGGCCATCGCGACCATGGACAGGGTCGGAATCCAGCCGGGGTCGCTGCGCAACTCCTCCATGAGCGCCACTTCGGGAGGATCCTGCGCGCCGTCTCCACCGGCTGTGACGTACTGGGCAGCGAACGCGCTGCGGTGTACGGCGGCCACGGCGGCGGTGTCGACGCCACGTTCGCGACGGATCAGCAACGTCGTCCTCTCCTATGGGGCCGATTGCGATACGAAGTGTTCCCGACGGACCGGAGGCCCGCAACGGAATTCGGTCCGGGTGTGCCAGACTCTCGTGCCATGGCCGATTCCGTATCGCTGACCCGGTCCGAGGTGGCCGCAATGATCGACCACACGCTGCTCGCCCCGGAAGCGACCAGCGCGGATGTTACCGCCCTGGTCGCCGAGGCCCGGGAGCTCGGCGTGTACGCGGTATGCGTTTCGCCGGCCATGCTGCCGGTGCGGGCACCGGGGGTGGTGGTGGCCACCGTCGCGGGGTTCCCTTCCGGGAAACACCATTCGCTGATCAAGGGGGCCGAGGCCCGGCTCGCGGTGGATCAGGGGGCGGCGGAGGTCGATATGGTCATCGATATCGGTGCGGCGGTCGCCGGCGATTACGCCGCCGTGCTCGCCGATATCATCGTGGTCCGCGAGGCGATCGACCAGCGAGCGGTGCTCAAGGTGATCATCGAATCGGCCGCGCTCACCGACGAAGCGATCGTCGAGGTGTGCCGGGCCGCCGAACAGGCCGGCGCCGATTTCGTGAAAACCTCCACCGGCTTCCACCCCGCCGGCGGCGCCACCCCCCATGCAGTCCAGTTGATGGCCCAAACCGTCGGCAACCGCCTCGGAATCAAGGCGAGCGGCGGCATCCGAACGGCCGAAGCAGCCGCCGACCTGATCACCGCAGGCGCCACCCGCCTAGGCCTCTCCCGCACCCGAACAGTCCTGGACGGCTTCCCCGAATAGGTTCACAGACCCCGGGGTGGGGCCCGCCCGGTTCTGGAGCGACAGAGCGGGGGAGCGAAGCGGAGGAGCGGCGGAGTGAAGAACCGGGCCCGATAGGGCCCCACCCCTCGAGACGCGGAGCGTCTCCAAAATTACAGCCCGCCCCTTAACGGACTGCCCACACCGAGAGCACGTCCACCGGATCCGAGCTCCAACTCCGTACCTCCGGAATCTGCCCTCAGCAGGAAGTACTGCCCTCCGGCGGCGGCGGCAACTCCGCCTGCCCACCCTTCAGATCGATTTCGACACCGTTATCGGTGACCTTCAGCGCCGTCGGCTCCAGGCCCAGCGGGTAGACCTGCATACTCTCGGTCAGCAGGTTCACCACCCCCTCGGCCAGATCCTCCGGCACCCCGATACCCAGGAACTGCGCCTGCCCGACCTCCAGTTGCACCTTCCCGTCGACGATCTGCGGCGTGATCTGGAGCCGGCCCAGCCCGCCCAGTACCGCCATGGTGAGTTTCCCGGAGTCCGGATCCGACCGGACCTCGCTGACGAGGCCCTTCAGCGTCTGGGTCATTCCCTCGTTGCTCCAGCTGACGTCGGCGTTCGAGCTGCCGATCGTGCTACCGCTGTTACTGCCCTCCGGCATCTGGATATCGTGGAACTGCGCGTGTACCTGCATATCGACGGCGGGGCCGAATTCGGCTCCTTCGCTGTCGACGTCCATCCGCGAAACCTTCCCGTCCACCATGGTGACGAGTAGTGGTTTGGCGCCGAAGCCGACATTGATCTGCGAGCCCATCTCCTTCTCGAACTGGCTGCTGATACAGCTTGCGATCCGGTGCCGCGCATAGGCTTCACCGCCGATGAGCGCGGCCGCCACCAGTACGGCGGCGGTGATCACGGCGATGACCGCGGTCCGGCGACTGACCTTCGGTACCGACAGGCTCTTGGTGGGCATGCACGCGATTGTTCCGCATTATTCTGTGCCGGCTCTGAGGCCCGGGTGTGGGCAGATGGTGAACGTGGCGACGTCAGCGGCGGTCGGATGGCCGAGTTTGTGAGATGGAACACGCGGCCCCGCCCGCATGTCAGGAAGGCGCGACGGTGGTCCAGGGGACGGTGAGGACGTTATCGCGCATCCGGCGGCGCCGATCGTGCACCGGCCACCCCTGTTCGCGCAGCAGCTCGGCGGCGGCGCGCCAGCGGATGCGCGGACCGAATACGGCCAGCGGTGCGGTATGTGCCCAGGCCAGGTCGGCCGCCGACAGCAGTGCATGGATACGTTCGCCGGGGATATTGCGGTGGATGAGCGCTTTGGGGAGCCGTTCGGCGAGGTCGGACGGGCGTTCGACGGTCAGCGGATCCCACGCCAGTGTGAGGCTGAGCGGTCCGGACCCGTCGAGGAGAACCCAGGTGCTCCGCCGGCCGAGTTCGTCGCAGGTTCCCTCGATCAGCAGCCCGCCCGGCGCCAGGCCCGACAGGATCGTCGCCCAGGCCCCGGCGACCGCCGATTCCGGATATTGGCGCAGCACGTTGAACGCGCGCACGAGGTGTGGTCGCAGGCCCGCCAATTCGAAGCCGCCGCGGGCGAACCGCACACCGTCGCGGGCAGGTACCACCCGGGCCGGGTCGATCTCCAGGCCCACCACCCGGACATCGGGGCGGACCGTGCGCAGGCGCGCGGCCAGTTCCAGCGTGGTCCACGGTTGCGCGCCGTAACCGAGGTCCACCACCAGCGGGTCGGCGGCACGGTGCAGTACACCGGTGATCTGTGGATCGTGGACGAGCCGGCGATCACTGCGGCGGAGCCGATTCGTTCCGGTGGTGCCCCGGGTGACCGTGCCGAGGGGGGTGTTCAGAGTTTTCGGTCGTCCAGCCACTGCTGGGTCACTTCGGCCTCGGCGCGGAACAGATCGACCAGGTTCACCAGCATGAGCTGTTCCAGCCGTGGCCCCATCATCGGGATGAAAACCTTCGCATCCGAGGAGATGCGCATGGTGCAACCGGTATCGGTGGGGAACAGGCGCATGGTCCCGGTGAGGCTGCCGGGGCCGGCCGGGATGGAAGCGGAGTACTTGCCCTCGACCTCCGGCCCGAACGGGCCGTAGCTCTCTTTACGGGTGATGACCATATCTTTGCGCATCACGGTCTGCGCGACCTCGGGCAGCATTTCGCGGGGCAGGATATGGTGCAGCACCACGTCGATCCCGTCCTCGCTCGCATCGATCGAGACCACCTCGTTGGGCGAGTACTTCCGCATTTCGACCATCCGGGCTTCCCAGTAATCCCGGTTCGTCAGCGCCGCGTATACCTCTTTGGTGGTGTGCAGCGGGTAGCGGGCGGAATAGTCCAGTCGGCGAGCCATGCGCGGTAGGTTACCGTCCGGTTGCGCCGGGGCGGGCCGGAGGCCGGGCAGCCGGCACTACGCCTGTTCGGCGATCCAGCCGTTGGTGAACTCGGTCTCCTCGGCCAGCAGCTCGGTGAGACGTTCCCCGATGGCTTCCTCGATCTTGCGGCCGAACAGCGGGACCTTCACCTCGATCGAGCCGGAGATCTCGGCGACGGCGCCGGTGGGTTCGTCGGTGGCGGTGATGGTGCCACGAACCTCCGCGGGCGCGCCCTCGACCCGGGCCTCGAAACTACCGGTAGTCCCCGACCACAGTTCAGTGCGCGGAATCATCAGATCGCCGGGGTGCACAGCGGTGATGGCGGGCGGCAGCAGATCGGCCGGAATGGACTGCACGACCTCGATACGAACCTGTTCGCCTTCCAGTTCCAGGGAAACGAACCGGGCACCCGGCCCGCCCACCGCCGCGATACGGTCCTGCCAGTACTTCTCGTTGCGGAACGCTTCGCGCACCGCGGCAACCGGGTGAGAGTAGCGAGCCGTATACGCCAGCGCTGTAGCCATGACCGAACACGCTACCGTCTGGTCGTGCGAACTTCTCGGGTTGTCCCCGCGGACGAACTCCGGCAGCTGCTGGCCGGAACGGGTGCGCTGGTGCGTTCCGCGGTGCCGCTGGCGCAGCTGACGACACTGCGGGTCGGAGGCGGCGCGACGATCGCCGAATGCGCCGGTACCGATGCCTTGGTGGCGGCCGTCCGCGCGCTGGACGCGGCCGGGATTCCGGTACTGCTACTCGCCGGCGGATCCAATCTGCTCATCTCCGACGACGAGGTGCCCGGGGTGGTGGTCCGGATCGCGACCGAGGGGGTCGAACTGGGGCCCGATTCGGTGACCGCGGACGCGGGGGCGAACTGGGACGCGGTGGTCGCGAAGACCGTGCGCGCCGGGTTCGGGGGGCTGGAATGCCTGTCGGGGATCCCGGGATCGGCCGGGGCCACGCCCGTGCAGAACGTGGGTGCGTACGGCGTGGAGGTCGCCGACCTGCTGCGCCGGGTGCAGCTACTGGACCGGGCGAGCGGGGAAATCCACTGGGTCGAACCCGGTGACCTCGGGTTCGGATATCGGACGAGCCGGCTCAAACACCGCTCCGACGCGGTGGTGCTCGCGGTGGAGTTCGCCCTCGATCCCTCCGGGGCCAGCGCTCCGTTGCGCTATCGGGAGCTCGCGCAACGGCTGGGCGCCGCGGAGGGGGAGAGCCGGCCGGCGGCGGCCGTCCGCGAAACGGTTCTCGGCCTGCGCGCCGGGAAAGGGATGGTGCTCGATCCCGCCGACCACGACACTTGGAGCGCAGGGTCCTTCTTCACCAACCCTGTGGTCGCCCACGACCGGGTGGACGGCGTCCGGGCCGCGATCCGCGAGCAGCTCGGCGAGGTGCAGGTGCCCGAGTTTCCGGCGGTGGGCGGTGTCAAGTTCTCCGCCGGCTGGTTGATCGAACGCGCCGGTTTCGCCAAGGGTTTCCCCGGTCCTGATGCCGCCGCCCGGCTGTCGACCAAGCACACTTTGGCCCTCACCAACCGCGGCGCAGCCACCGCCGCCGAGATCGTCGCGCTCGCTCGCACGGTGCGCGATGGTGTGGCCGACCGGTTCGGCATCACGCTCACCCCTGAACCCGTGACAGTCGGTATCGAGATCTGACCACACCGTCCGGCCCGCACGGGTGTCCGGCCTCTTCGCCGCCGGCATCATCCGGAAAACTGCCGATCGTAGGGGCCGGTGACCGTGCGTTCTCAGATCTTCTGCCGGACGCACCGGCGGCCGCCGCCGACAGTGCCGTGCCTTTGCGCCGGACCGCCGATATCGCGAGCTGGGCCTGCCGATCGGTCAGCTACGCCGGGCGAAGCGGCCGGGGTCGGCCTGGTCGCGGGGTTTGACGATGATCTGGTCGAGATTCACGTGCGGTGGCCGGCTCGCGGCGAAGGCGACGATTTCGGCGATGTCCTGGGCGACGAGCGGGTCGATACCTTCGTAGACCTTCGCGGCGCGTTCGGTGTCACCGTCGAAACGGACCACGGAGAATTCGGTTTCCACCGCGCCGGGTGCGATCTCGGTGAGGCGGACCGGTTGCCCGAGCAGTTCACCGCGCAGGGTGCGATGCAGCACGGCCTGGGCGTGTTTCGCGGAGGTGTAACCGGAGCCGTTGTCGTAGGCGTGGAACGCGGCGACCGAGGTGATGGTGACGATCAGGCCGTCGCCGGAGGCGATGAGTTTCGGTAGCAAGGCCTTGGTCATCCGGAGGGTGCCCAGCACATTGGTTTCCCACATCCAGCGCCAGTCGTCGAGATCGGCCTCCGCGACCGTGGCCAGCCCTTTCGCGCCGCCCGCATTGTTGACCAGGATATTCGCGCTGTCGACCGCTTCGGTGAATGCCGCGACCGATTCGTCGGACGTGACATCGAGCTCGAGCGCGGTCCCACCGATCTCGGTGGCCAGCTGCTGCAGCCGGTCGACCCGGCGGGCGCCCACATACACGTGGTAACCCTGTTTCGCGAGCTCCCGGGCGGTGGCTTCCCCGATTCCCGAGCTGGCCCCGGTAACAACAGCGGTGCGTATACCCATGCCCCGATCCTAATTACCGCTCTCCGGCCGGGGACGGCAGCGGCCTACCTCCAGGGGCGAGGCCGCCTCGTTCTGGAGCGGAGGAGCGGAGAACGAGACCGAGGGGCCCCGAACCACGCGACGCCGAAGGCGGCGCAGAATATTGCCGTGATCAAGGAAGCGCGCAGTATCGACGGGACCGGCATCGTTTATCGGATCGGCGGGCCCGTGGAGGCGCCGCCGCTGGTGCTGGTGCACGGCTGGTCGGCGGATCTGCGCTGCTGGGGGCGCGTGTTCGACGAGTTCGCCGTAACGTTTCGGGTGATCGCGGTGGATCTGCGCGGGCACGGATATTCGGGGGCGCCGGATTCGGGTTACGACGAGCCGAAGAACTGGGCCGGTGATATCGCGGCGGTACTGGCGGCGGAATCGATCGGCTCGGGTGCGGTGCTACTGGGGTGGTCCTACGGCGGGATCGTGGTCAGCGACTACCTCGCCGAGTACGGCAGCGATGCGGTCGCGGGCGTGGTCTACACCGGGGCCATGGCCAGTATCGGTCGGGGTGTGCCCGGCGCCGATGTCGGCGAGGCGATGCAGCGGGCCATCCCGGGCGTATTCGAGGAGAGCCCCGGGCGGGCGATGCGCGGGTTCTCCGCATTCGGCAATGCCAATACCGGGCCCGGTGCGGACAAAGGCGCCGATGCGCAACGCTTGTACGGGGCGAGTCTGGCGACTCCGCCGTTCGTGCGGAAGGCGCTGTTCTATCGCTCGGTGGACAACACCGAGACCCTGCGTGAGCTGGAAATCCCGGTGCTGGTCCTGCACGGTTCAGCCGATCCGGTAGTGCCGGTGGCCGACGGCCGGTATATCGCGGAAACCGCGCCGCGAGGCCGCGCCTCGATATGGGAGGGCGCTCAGCACGGGCTGTTCATCGAGGATCCGGACCGGTTCGTCGCCGAGGTTCGCGATTTCGTCCAGGAGTGCAGTGCTTGATCGCGGCGCCTCGGGTTCGCGCGGCCTCGGTCGCCAACGACGCGTGCCGTGGATCCGCGGGTGGGTGCTGTACAGGCGCCCGGCAGGCGGCCCCGATACACATGGGGCGCGCATGTATGGCACGAAATCCGGTATCTGTGATCACTTTCACCCAGCGGGAAGGAGCCGCCGGGTCGCTGTGTTGCACCGTGCAATATGGACATCGTGAGTGAACGCCCGGACCGACGGCCGAACCGTATCGCCGTACTGACGGTGCACACCTCACCACTGGCCCAGCCCGGTACCGGTGACGCCGGCGGTATGAACGTCTATGTGCTGCAGACCGCCGAGCAGCTGGCCCAGCGGGGAACAGAGGTGGAGATTTTCACTCGGGCGACCTCCTCGGACCTACCGCCGGTGCAGGAAGCCGCGCCCGGTGTGCTGGTGCGCAATGTGGTCGCGGGGCCGTTCGAGGGCCTGGACAAACACGACCTGCCGACCCAGTTGTGTCCGTTCACCGCGGAGGTGCTGCGGCAGGAGGCCCGGCGGGTACCCGGATATTACGACCTTGTGCATTCGCATTACTGGCTGTCCGGGCAGGTCGGCTGGCTGGCGCGGGATCGCTGGCGGGTGCCGCTGGTCCATACCGCGCACACCCTGGCCGCAGTGAAGAACGCCGCCTTGGCCGACGGGGATTCACCCGAACCGGTGACCCGGGAGATCGGCGAGAAGCAGGTGATCGCCGAGGCCGATCGGCTCACCGCCAACACTGCCCGGGAGGCCCGGCAACTGGTCGATCTGTACGGTGCGCTGCCCGACCGTATCGATATCGTGCCGCCCGGTGCGGACCTGACCCGCTATCGCCCCGGCGACCGCGCGGCAGCGCGCGCCGAACTCGGCCTTTCCGCCGATGAGGAGATCGTTGCGTTCGTGGGCCGTATCCAGCCGTTGAAGGCGCCGGATGTGCTGGTCCGGGCGGTTGCCGAAGCGATCCGGCGGCGGCCGGGCCGTAAATTGCGGGCACTGATCGTCGGCGGGCCGTCGGGCACGGGACTGGAACGCCCGGACTCGCTCATCGAACTAGCGGACCGGCTCGGTATCAGCGACCAGGTGACCTTCCTGCCGCCGCAGCCCGCCGACCGGCTGGTGCTGGTGTACCGGGCCGCGAATCTCGTCGCGGTGCCGAGTTACAACGAATCGTTCGGTCTGGTCGCGCTGGAAGCGCAGGCCGCCGGAACCCCGGTGCTCGCGGCCGCGGTCGGGGGCCTGGGCACCGCCGTCCGGCACGAACACAGTGGGCTGCTCGTGGCCGGGCATCGCATACCCGATTGGGCCGGTGCCCTGGAATACCTGCTGGACGATCCGGCCCGGCTGAGACTGATGGGGGAGCGCGCGGTGGCACATGCCGCGGATTTCTCCTGGGCGCATACCGCGGAAAAACTGCTCGCCAGCTATACCGCCGCATTGTCCGGCTCGGGCCGGGCCCCCGCTATCCTCGGCGAGAACCAGGCCAGATCGCGGGCGCTGTGGCGGCGCCGGACGGGAGTGCTCCGATGAGCGAGGTGCCGGAGACCGCGCGGATCGTCGAGGAGACATTGCGCGACCGGGAGATCGAATACACCCACCCGGCCGACGATGTGTTCGTCGCGGTGCTGCCCGGCGAGCGGAAACTGAAAACCAACGTGATGCTCACCGTGGGCGGGCACGGAGTGCGGTTCGAATCGTTCGTCTGCCGTAAACCCGACGAGAACTTCGAAGGCGTCTACAAGTTCCTGTTGCGCCGCAACCGGCGGCTCTACGGTGTGGCCTACACACTGGACAAGGTGGGCGATATCTACCTCGTCGGCCGCGCCGCCACCCATGCGGTGACGGCCGAGGAACTGGACCGCATCTTCGGTCAGATCCTCGAAGCGGTGGACGGTGACTTCAACACACTGCTCGAACTCGGTTTCGCCGAATCCATCCGACGCGAATGGAAGTGGCGGGTATCGCGCGGCGAATCGCTGAAGAACTTGCGCGCGTTCGAGCATCTGGTCGACGGAAACTCCTGACGCAGGCCGGTCATACCGTCGACTGCCGGGCGGGGATGGGCGACAATCGGCGGATCGGATATTGGCGAGCCGTCGACGGCGCGGAATCGGCCGTCGGCGCGCACAGGCTGGTTTGGAGGCAGGGTGGCGGTTCTGGCGCTCGATATCGGGGCAACGAAATTCGCCGCGGGGCAGGTCGACGACACGGGGCGTGTGTACGCGGTCCGGCGGGCGCCGGTGCCGGCCGCCGGAGTATGGGAGGCCTGCCGCGACCTGCTGCTGGCGGTGGCCGGCGCCGACACGGTGACAGCGGTCGGGATCGGATCGGCGGGGCCGGTGGATGTTCCGGCCGGGATCACCGGCCCGCTCAATATCCCGGAGTGGCGTTCCGGATTCGGTATCGTCGCCGCGGTCGAAGCGCTCTTCCCAGGAGCGGCCGTGCGATTCGCGATCGACGGCGCGTGCCTGGCTCTGGCGGAACGGGATTCGGGCGCGCTGCGCGGGGTCCGCAACGCATTGGCGATGACCGTATCGTCCGGGATCGGCGGCGGGATCCTCGTCGACGGGCGGGTTTCGCTGGGCCGTACCGGAAATGCGGGGCATATCGGGCATATCGTCGTGCCCGGCTGGGAGGTTCCCTGTGCCTGCGGCGGCGTGGGTTGTGTGGAAGCCGTGGCAAGCGGGATGTCTTCGGCGCGCTGGGCGCGGGAACGCGGCTGGAGCGGCGAGACCGGTGCCGAGCTGGCGCAGGCCGCCCGGACGGGGGACCCGATCGCCCTGGCCGCGCTGGAGCGGGCCGGGACCGCACTCGGTCAGGCGATCAGCTCCGCGGCCGGACTGCTGGATATCGATACGGTGGTCGTCGGTGGCGGCTTCGCGCACTCCGGCGAACCACTCTGGCGACCGCTACGCGCGGCGGTCGAGCGGCACGCCCGGCTGAACTTCGTGCGCGGGCTGCGGGTCGAACTGTCCCGGCTCGACGCAGGCGCCACACTCGTCGGCGCCGGTGTCCTCGCCCATTCGGCCACGCGCCCGTTCGACACCGAATCCTCGAATATCGGTAGCAGTGCCTCCCGCTCAGTGGGCTGAAGACGGGCTCGCATCGCCTTGCCCCCGGGGAGCGACCGTATCCAGCACGTGACCAGGTGTCGGGAGACGAACGGTCGACGTTCATGGGCCCCGGCCCGCGCCGGTGCCCCATACACAACATGGCAGGATTACCCGCATGACCTACACCCTCGTTTTGCTGCGCCACGGCGAGAGCGAATGGAATGCCCTGAACCTGTTCACCGGCTGGGTGGACGTGCACCTCACCGATAAGGGCATCGCCGAGGGGAAACGCGCCGGTGAACTGCTCGCCGAACACGGAATCCTGCCCGATATCGCCTATACCTCGCTGCTGCGCCGGGCGATCTCGACCGCGAATTTCGCGCTCGATGCCGCCGATCGGCACTGGATTCCGGTGGTCCGGGACTGGCGGCTGAACGAGCGGCACTACGGCGCGCTGCAGGGTAAGAACAAGGCCCAGATCCGCGACGAATACGGCGAGGATCAGTTCATGCTGTGGCGGCGTAGTTACGACACGCCGCCGCCGCCGATCGACCTCGACGACGAATACAGCCAGTCGGGTGATCCGCGGTATGCCGATATCGAGGTTCCGCGCACGGAATGCCTGCTCGATGTGGTGAACCGGATGGTTCCGTACTGGGAGTCGACGATCTCGCAGGAACTGAAGACCGGTAAGACGGTGCTGGTGGCGGCGCACGGTAATTCACTGCGTGCGCTGGTGAAGCATCTGGACCGGATTTCCGACGACGATATCGCGGGGTTGAATATCCCGACCGGGATTCCGTTGCGGTATGAACTCGACGAAGATATGCGACCGGTGCGTCCGCGGGAGTACCTGGATCCGGAGGCCGCTGCCGCCGGGGCCGCTGCGGTGGCGAGCCAGGGGGGTCGCTGAGAGTTCACGTAAAGCGCCGCAGCCTGTGATGGGTTGCGGCGCTTTCGGTTTTCGGGCCGCGTCGGATGGTGGGGCGTTGGGGCTGTGAATCGTGGTCTCGCCGATGTCGGGAGATCGACACTGTTCACACCGTTGTCCCGCAACAATGTGCTCCTCACGAACTACCCATTCGGGATACCGCCGGCCGCCCGCACCGGCACCGGCAACGGCAGAGGTCGGCAAGTCCAGGGCCTCGTCCGGGATGTGTGTTGTCGGTTGGTTCTTGTTCGTGGGTGGCCGCTGTCGGGTAGACCCTGTTCTCGGAGAGGGGGTGGCTGTCGGGTTGATCCTGTTGCCGGGAGTGGGAACTGCCGTCGGTGTAGGGCCTTCGTGAAGGGGCGAGCTGTAATTTCGGAGACGCGCCGCGTCTCGAGGGTGGGCCATTATGGGCTCGGTTCTTCTCCTCCGCTTCGTCGCCGGAACCGGGCAGGCCCCACACCCGTGATCCGGGATCGATCGAGCCGTACTTGGCCGCGGCATAGTTGGGGCAGGCCCCACACCCGTGGTCCGGGGGATTCGTGAAATCTCCCGGTGGGGTGCAGTTCTTTTTGTGGTCGGATACCGGATTGCATTACGCGAAAGGGATTTGGGGTGGAATCTGTCCCAGAAACCCTCGTTACTCGCCGGTAACGCTGTGTATGCTCTCGATCATTCGACCAGCTCGAGAGATGGATCACGACCTATGAAGTTCGTGCTACGCGCCACTGTGGCAATGGCCGCCGTCGCGCTGCTGGTGCCGCTGCTGGGTGGCGGCGCCGCGGCAGCGCCGGTGGTGACGGGACCGGATGGGGGAGCGGCCGGGGCGCAGTGGGCGGCCACCCACGACGGCCCGCAGCAGTACCCGAATATCCACATCACCTGGGATGTGCCGATCACGATGAGTGACGGCACGGTGCTGAAGGCGAATGTGTACCGGCCCGCCGATACCGCTTCGCGGCCGATCGACACCCGCACACCCGTGCTGGTGAATATGACGCCGTACACCAAGCTGGCGACGAACCTGATCGACCACATGGGGTCGGTGCCGGGTCTGTCCGACGCCGTGAACCAGCTGGCCCGCGATATCGATATGACCGGGACTCCACTGTCCGGGCTCACCGATCTCACCAAGGCGCTCGGTGGAGGCGCGATGCGGAACTTCGCCGTGGACCGGCAGCTGGTGAAGAGCGGCTACGTGCAGGTCGTGGTCGATGTCCGCGGGACCGGGTTCTCCCAGGGCGTATGGGACATGCTGCGGCAGCGAGAACAAGCCGATACCGTCGAGGTGATCGATTGGGCCTCCCGGCAGGCCTGGTCCGACGGTCAGGTCGGGATGACCGGTATGTCGTATTCGGGAATCAACCAGCTCCAGGCCGCCGAGAAGCATCCGCCCGCGCTGAAGGCGCTGTTCCCCGTGGTGCCGGGTAGTGACCTGGCGCAGGACGTACTCATGCCCGGCGGCGGGTTCGGCTTCAATTTCATCCCGCTGTGGATGACGCTGATCAACACGACCAAATGGATGCCGAATGTGGAATCCATGGTCAACGGCACCTTCGATCCGCGATGGCTGCACGATCGGTTGTCTTCGCCGTTCACCTACCTGGACGTTTTTCTCAACGCCTATACCACCCCGCGGGTAGAGGATCTGGATCCGCGGTTGCAGGAGATGATCCGCGGCGACAGCCCGGACCGGCAGGCCTGGCTGGGGGATCCTTCGAAAGTCGACGTGCCGACCTTCGTCACCGGTGGCTGGCACGATCTGTTCACCTACTCCGAATCGCAGATCTACAACCAGATGCCGCTCGCACCCGGGCAGAAGCAACTGCTCATGGGCGATACGTATCACATCAATTCGGGTAGCGAATCGGGGAAGCCCGGATTGCCGCCGCGGCTGGACGTGCTGCAGCGGGCCTGGTTCGACAGGTGGTTGAAAGGTATCGACAACGGGATCGATCGGTACGGGCCCGTGACTCTGCGGCAGCAGGGCGGGGGCTGGGTCACCAGGGACGGTTTCGGTGAGAGCGCCCCGGCCGATCAGCAGGCCGAACACCGCCGGATGTATCTGTCCGCGGCGCCCAGCGGGACCGGCGGCCACAGCGTCCACGACGGATCGCTGACCGCCGTCGCCGACAGTGCCGCGCGGCTGACCGTCGCGCCGGGGCTCACCGGTTTGTGTTCCAACGACGCCGGCCAGGCCACCGCGGGCGTTATCGCGATCGTCAATGCCTGTGGTGCGGATTCGCGGATCCAGGAATCGAACGGGTTGACCTTCACCAGTGCCCCGGTTGCCGAAGCCGTCGATATTTCCGGGCCCATCGCGGTGCATCTGGAGACCGTGCACGACGCGGCCGACGGCTACTGGTCGGTGACGGTCAACGATGTGGCGCCGGACGGGCAGTCACGGGTGTTGTCGTCGGGGCAGCTGATGGCTTCCCTGCGGGAGATCGACGAATCCCGCAGCAGCCGGTCGGCCAACGGTGACTACACCGATCCGCGGCCGTTCGTCACGATCGAAAACCGGCGGCTCACCGTTCCCGGTGAGGTCACCACGCTGGATATCGCGGTACCCGCGATCGAGGCGCGGCTGGAGCCCGGGCATCGGCTGCGGGTGGACGTCTATGCCGGCAATCCCCCGAAGGGAGTGCCGCCGCTGCCGATGCTCCTCGACACCGGGTTCAAACCGCAGCATCTGCAGCTCGATCCGCACCGGCCGAGTTTCGTGAACGTGCCGGTGCGCGGAAACCCCGGTTGGTGAACGCCCGCCGGCACTGACCGATACGAACCCCGTTGTGTCCCAGACGCAACGGGGTTCGTCGTTGCCGAGGGGTGGAACACGCCCGGACCGATTCCAAACCAGGTCCATGCCCAACAATGCGTAAACGCCCGGCGAACACCGCCGTAATCGCCCGTGACCTGCGTGAAACTTCACCGACCCCGGGTTTGTTTACGCGTCGTCGACCGTACGATTCTTGGTGTGAGCGTTCCCCAGGCCGTACTACTGGCAGTCCTGGCGGCTGTCGTCGGACTGGCCGTCGGTGGATTGGTGATCCCGTACGTGAACGCCCGGACGGCGCAGCGCCGCCAGGCCGATTCCGGTCTCACCATGTCCCAGGTTCTCGACCTGATCGTGCTCGCCTCGGAGAGCGGCATCGCGGTCGTGGACGAGTACCGCGACGTCGTGCTCGTCAACCCGCGTGCCGAGGAACTCGGCCTGGTGCGTAACCGGCTGCTCGACGAACGCGCGTGGGAAGCGGTGGAGAAGGTGCTGTCCACCGCCGAATCGGCGGAATTCGATCTCACCGCGGAGAAACCCACACCCGGCCGGGGCCGGATCGCGGTGCGTGGCCTGGCCCGTCCGCTGTCCCCGGAAGAAACCAGTTTCACCGTCCTGTTCGCCGACGACGATTCCGAACAGGCCCGGATGGAAGCCACCCGCCGCGATTTCGTCGCCAATGTGAGCCACGAGCTGAAGACACCGGTCGGTGCTATGAGCCTCCTGGCCGAAGCGCTGCTGGAATCGGCCGACGATCCCGAGGCGGTCCGGCATTTCGGGGAACGCGTCCTCGGGGAATCCAACCGGCTCGGGAAAATGGTTACCGAGCTGATCGCGCTGTCGCGCCTGCAGGGGGCGGAGAAATTGCCCGAACTCGAGGTCGTGGATGTCGATACGGTGGTCAGCCAGGCCGTGGACCGTTCGCGCACGGCCGCCGAAGCCGCCGGGATCACGGTCAGCACCGACCGGCCCAGTGGGCTCGAGGTCCGCGGCGACGAAACTCTGCTCATCACCGCCTTGTCGAACCTGGTGGAGAACGCCATCGCCTACTCGCCGCGCGGCTCGCATGTTTCGGTCAGCCGCTCGATCCGCGGCAACTATGTCGCGATGGCCGTCACCGACCGGGGGATCGGTATCGCCAAGGACGACCAGGAACGCGTCTTCGAACGCTTCTTCCGGTCCGATAAAGCGCGCTCCCGCGCGACCGGGGGAACCGGCCTGGGTCTGGCTATCGTGAAGCACGTGGCCGCCAACCACAACGGTGAGATCACGCTGTGGAGCAAGCTCGGCACGGGCTCGACATTCACCCTGCGCATACCCGCGCACCAGGAGGCCGATGGTGACGGCGCCGCCGGTCTGCCCGCGTTGACGAAGAGAGAACCCAGCCCGCGGCAGTCCGGCCCGGGCCGATCGAATGGTGTGGAGGCACGCAGATGACGAGTGTGTTGATCGTCGAGGATGAGGAATCGCTGGCCGATCCGCTCGCCTTCTTGCTGCGCAAGGAAGGTTTCGAGGTCACGGTCGTCGGCGACGGCCCCTCGGCGCTCGCCGAGTTCGACCGTTCCGGCGCCGATATCGTCCTGCTGGATCTGATGTTGCCCGGCATGAGCGGTACCGATGTCTGTAAACAGCTGCGCACCCGCAGCGGTGTTCCGGTGATCATGGTCACCGCGCGCGACAGCGAGATCGACAAGGTGGTCGGGCTGGAACTCGGTGCCGACGACTACGTCACCAAACCGTATTCGGCACGGGAACTGATCGCCCGCATCCGGGCGGTGCTGCGCCGCGGTGCCGGTGACGAACTGGATGCCGGTAGCGAGAACGGCGTGCTGGAGGCCGGCCCGGTGCGGATGGATGTGGACCGGCACACGGTGCTGGTGAACGGCAACCCGGTGACCCTGCCGCTGAAGGAATTCGACCTGCTCGAATACCTGCTCCGCAACTCCGGCCGGGTCCTCACCCGCGGGCAGCTGATCGACCGGGTGTGGGGCGCGGACTATGTCGGCGATACCAAAACCCTCGACGTGCACGTCAAACGGCTGCGGTCGAAGATCGAAGCCGATCCGGCCCGGCCCGAACACCTGGTGACCGTACGCGGCCTGGGATACAAGCTCGAGGCCTGAGCGACCCGGGCCCGGAGGCGGCAGCGGAGCGTGACCACGCAGGGCCCTCGGCCGGGCCCATGGATACAGCCCGAGCGAGTCAGGGGAAGTAGATCCAGACCTCGCCGACGGGCGTGTCGTTCCGGTGCAGCGGCGCCCAGCCCAGACCGTCCTCCTGGCTGCAGTCGTAGAGGGGCACGGTGCTGCCGTCACCGCGGCAGACGATGCTGCGCCGGGTTCCGTGCGGGCTGAGTACCAGCTGTTTGCCCGAATCACGGGCGGCCAGTGCATTCGGGGCGCCCAACGGAATGAATTCGGCGGTCCGGTCGGAGAACTGATGCGGGTCAGCGGCAGGTTGCGCGGACGCGCCGGCCGCAACCGCGGTCGTAGCGGCCCAGATGAGGACGACGGTGAACAAGGCGCGGGTCACGGCGGCAGCCCGCACGATGTGTGTGCTGCGGGCGGGCGAACGTAGCGCCGCAGCGAGCCGGGCCGGTCGCGGCGCCGTATGCCTCTGTTTTACCGGCCGGCGGTCTCCCGGAGCCAGGAGATATTCCATGACGCCACCAGCGGCGGTATCCGGCTGGTGTCCGCCGGGGTAGGCCGGGCATTTTCCGGCGGGGCGAACGGACATGGTGTGGAGCGCAGCGAATCGCCCGGCTTTCATGGCGCGGCCTCCGGTAGGTGGGGGTTATCGCAGCTCGAGTCCCCGGATTTTATCGGGCACCGGCGGTAAACCGTGGCGACGCGCCCCGGGCCTTGCGGCGGGCCTCGGTGGTCGCGGGGTGTTCCGCGATGATCGGGGTGCCCTCGCGTCGGCGCAGCTGCCGCTCGAGCTCCCGATAGGCGGGCTCGCCCAGCAATTCGATGAGTTCGGCGCGATAGGCCTGCCACACCGGACGCTCGCCGATATGCGCGTCGGGGGAGCCGGAACAGTACCAGTCGAGATCGATTCCCCCCGGTCCCCAGCCGCGCCGATCGTATTCGGTCAGAACGGTCCGCAGGATCTCCACACCGTCCGGCCGGGTCACCCATTCCTGGGTGCGGCGGATCGGCAGCTGCCAGCAGACGTCGGGTTTGACGGTATGCGGTTCCAGGCCCCGGCGTACGGCCATGATGTGCAGGGCGCATCCCCCGCCACCCGGGAAATCCGGTCGGTTCAGAAAGATACAGGCGTCGTTGTGGCGGCGGGTCCGTTCGGCGGACTCGCCGTCGAGTTCGTCGATTTCCAGGTAGGACTTGCGGCTGATCTTGCCCTTGTCGTTGCGGGCCTCCTCCATCAGCTGCCAGTCGTCGGCGGTCAGCATCTTCACCGCTTTGCGCAGCCGTTTGCGATCGTCGTCGTCGGAGAGGAACGCGCCGTGTGTGCAGCAGCCGGCGTCGGGTTGTTCGGCGAGGATCCCCTGGCAGGCAGGGGTGCCGAAAACGCAGGTCCAATGGGAGAGCAGCCAGGTCAGGTCGGCGGCGATCAGATGTTGTTCGTCGGCCGGATCCACGAACTCCAGCCACTCTCGCGCGAAGTCGAGTGGCACTTCCCGGCTCGGCCGCATCTTCGGCATCGGAAGATCGGTCGGGGTAGGCCCAGCGGGAGCGGGCATCGAGTCGTTCGTGGCTGCGCCAGACGTCACAACCCCTAACGCTAACACCACGACCAGGTCGATTGCTGTTCAGGTAGACCAAGTACCGTGTCCGTGTGCGTCTAGGTGTCCTCGATGTCGGCAGCAACACCGTTCACCTACTGGTGGTGGACGCGCACAGGGGTGGTCATCCCATGCCGATGAGCTCGACGAAGGAGTCGCTGCGGCTCTCGGAGAGCATGGACGACGCCGGGCGGATCACGGCCGAGGGGGCGCAGAGACTCGTCGATACGGTGGCCGATCTCGCCAATCTGGCGATCACCTCCGGCTGCGCGGAACTGATGGCGTTCGCCACCTCGGCGGTACGCGAGGCGACCAATTCCGACGAGGTACTCGCGCGGATCCGTACGGAGACCGGCGTGGATCTGCGGGTGCTGGCCGGAGTGGACGAGGCGCGGTTGACATTCCTGGCCGTTCGCCGTTGGTACGGCTGGAGCGCCGGCCGGATTCTCAATCTCGATATCGGCGGCGGTTCGCTCGAGGTGAGCAGCGGTGTCGACGAGGAACCGGATGTGGCGCTGTCGTTGCAACTGGGGGCCGGGAGGCTGACCCGCAAATGGCTGCCCGAGGACCCACCGAGTAAACGCCGGATCGCCATCCTGCGGGACTGGCTCGCCGCCGAACTGGTCGATCCCGCCAAACAGCTGCTGGTGCCAGGTAAACCCGATCTGGCGGTGGGCAGCTCCAAAACCTTCAGGTCGCTGGCCCGGCTCACCGGTGCTGCCCCTTCCGGCGCGGGGCCGCGGGTACGGCGGACGCTGACCAGTTCGGGACTGCGGCAACTGATCGCGTTCATCTCCCGGATGACCGCGGCCGATCGCGCGGAATTGGAAGGGGTCAGCGCCGATCGTTCGCAGCAATTGGTGGCCGGGGCCCTCGTCGCCGAGGCCGCCATGTGCGCACTTTCCCTCGATACGCTGGAAATTTGTCCATGGGCGCTGCGCGAAGGGCTGATCCTGCGCAAACTGGATACCGATATGGATGGTGGACCACTGACAACGAACGCTCCGAACGCGGCGGCCGGTAACGGTTGGGCGCCCGGTGGCGGTACGTCGGCGGGCCCGGTCGAAACGGTGCCTTCATGAGCAGGAACTCCAATCAGTTGTCGGTCGCCGAACTCCTGGCCCGCAACGGCCAGCAGCCGACCTCCGGCGGCGGCGGACGCAGACGGCGCGGGGGCCGCGGTGTTTCGGTCTCCGAGCTGACCGGCGATCTTCCGGTCGTCGACGGCGGCACCACGCACGCGGCCGCCGACGAGGACGAGGATCCGGCCGGTTCGCCCACGGGCTACTCGCCCGCCGGCAACGGATACGCGCCGCACGACTATGCGGGTGAACAGGTTTCGGGCGGGGAGCCGAGCCAGTCGCCGATGTCCGGGCCGATCACGGTGTACAACCCGCTGGCCCCGCACCCGGACGATGCCCCGCCGGCCCGCCTGGGAGAGCCGAGCCCGTACCCGGCCGGCGATGCCGCACCGCCGCGTGGCGGCCGACGCAGGCGGCCCGAACCGGACGACGACGAACCGTCGGCCGCCGCGTACCCGGGCGCCGATCCGAATCCCCCCTGGGAGACCGGCCCACCGCTGCCCAGCGGCGGCCGGGCGGCGCGCAGACGGGCCGCGGAAGCCGCCGAGGCCGCGTCGGTGGTGGAGGATTCGCCGGTTCCTGCGGCGGAGACCCCGGCGGGATACGACCTTCCGCCGGCCGCCGGTGGTTTCGGTGCCTTCCCCGCGCCCGCACCGGCCGCGCCGCCGGAGTTCGGCCATCCCGATATGGGACCGCCCTCGCCGGCGCCGGAGAACGGCGGCCCCCCGCGGCTTGGCCCGCCGGCACTCGCCACCGAGGCATGGCCCGCGCCCGCACCCGCCACCGAGGCATGGCCCGCGCCCGCACCCGCCACTGAGGCATGGCCGGCACCCGCACCCGCCGGCGATGCGCGACCCAAGCTCGAACGCCGCCGCCGCGGTGCGCGCCCGCTGCCCGATCCCGCCCCCTGGCCCGAACCTCCGCCTGGGCCACCCGGCGAGCCGGCGAACGCGGATCAGGCGACCGCGGTGTGGTCGCTGGCCGAACCGAACCAAGGGGCGCCGGCGGGTCCACCGGTTCTCGGCGCCCCGCCGCTCGAGAAGACGGACCGGGGCCGGCGCCGTGGGAAACGCAACGGTCACCCCGACACCCCTCCGGCACCGGGGTTCGCCGAGTCCGGCCCGCCGCATCCGGATCTCGCGGCCGGCGACGGTTTCCGCAATACCGATATGTATGCCACGGATGTGCACGGACCCATGCCGCCGGCACCGGGGCCCATGCCGCGTGAGCACGGTACCGACACCGGCGATTTCGAGCCGGATTCCGATTTCTACGCCGTCCCCGAGGACGAGATCGACGACGAGCCCAAGGGGCGCAACCGGTTCTCCCGTTCCGGCAAGCCGGGCGCGGTGAGCACGAAATTCGGTGGGGCGAGCGGCAAACTCGCCGCCGCTCGCTCGCGGTTGGCCACCGGCGGCCGGGAACGCGACAGCGCAGACGCGGCGGATCCCCGGAAGCAATGGGCCGTACTGGGGGCGCAGAGCCTCGGCGCGGCTCTGGCCGGGATGCTGATGTTCAAGGGTTTCGAAATGCTGTGGGAGATGCAGCCGCTGATGGCGCTCGCACTGGCCGTCGTGGTGATCCTCGGTCTCGTGGCCCTGGTCCGGATCCTGCGCCGCACCGACGATATCTTCAGTACCGTGATCGCCGTGGTCGTCGGTGTGTTCGTGACATTGGGGCCGTTGGCATTTCTACTCAGTACCGGCTGAGCGAGGGCAACGATGGCAGGCAACACTCCCGCGGCCCGGCCGCGGGACGGGGGGATCAAGGTCGGTCTGTCGACTGCCTCGGTCTATCCGCAGAACACCGAGGCCGCCTTTCGTTATGCGGCCGAATTGGGTTACGACGGCATCGAACTGATGGTGTGGGCCGAACCGGCCAGCCAGAGCATCGACATCGTGCGCGGGTACTCGCGTAAATACGCGGTGCCCGTCCTCGCGGTGCACGCGCCGTGCCTGCTCATCTCGCAGCGGGTGTGGGGCGCCGACCCGGCGGCCAAACTCGCTCGCAGCGTGCGTACCGCCGAAGTTCTCGGCGCCGATACCGTGGTCGTGCATCCACCGTTCCGGTGGCAGCGTCGCTATGCCGAGGGTTTCGCCGAACAGGTGGCCGACCTGGAGCGGCAGAGCTCGGTGGCCGTCGCCGTGGAGAATATGTTTCCGATGCGGGCCGATAAATTGTTCGGCCGCCGGTCCGGCGATATCCGGCGCCTCGAACGCCGCGGCGGCCCCGGTTTGGCGCTGACTGCGTTCAGCCCCGGTTACGACCCCACCGAGATCGGTTTCCAGCACTACACCCTGGATCTGTCGCATACCGCGACCGCGGGCACCGACCCGCTGGTCCTGGTCGAACGCATGGGCGCAGGCCTGGTTCACCTGCACCTGGCCGACGGCCGCGGGGCGGCCCACGACGAACACCTGATCCCCGGCGAGGGGACGCAGCCCTGTGCAGAGGTGTGCGCCGCACTGGTCGGCAATGGTTTCACCGGGCATGTGGTTGCCGAGATCAACACCCAGGAAGCGCGTACGACCGCGGCCCGTGCGGCCATGCTGACCCGCACCCTGGACTTCGCTCGCGAACAGCTGTGTTGATCCGCGCTCCGAAAACCCGGCGGCCTCCCGCGGAGCTCGGTCACCGTGAGACACGTCATACAACGGGCGGGCCACCGGACCGGAAGGCCTGCACCTCTCATTGCTCCCGTGGAAATCACCCGTAGGCTGTTCCTTCGGGAACGGCACCACCGCGGCGCCGAGTCCAGCGATGCCCGCGAAGGGTGACAGCGCGACGCCAGAGGGCTTCGACCCCGCGGCGTCGCAGGCGCCGCAAAATGAACACAGGAGTATTGATGACGACGGAAACGGAGCCCGGCACCGATATCGACCTGGTGCAAGCGGAGGCGCCGTTCAGCCGGGTCTGTGCTCTGACCGAACTCGCCGCCGACGAACCGGGCGCCGGCCGCTATCGCGGCGTCGTCGACGAGATCTGGACGATCGGGCCGAAGGTGCACGGCGGCACGATGGTCGCGGGTTCGGCGGCGGCCGCGACCCGCTGGTTGCGGACCGTGGAACCGGATCGGGCGGCTATGGCGCCGCTGTCGGGCAGTACCGATTTCCTGGGGGCGCCCGAGCCCGGGGAGGTCCTCTACGAGGTGTCCATCCGTAAAGTAGGCCGGCAGATCTGCCTGGTGGATGTGACGCTGTACCAGCGGGGGCGACCACTGGTGCGTACGGCGTTCACGTTCGGCCATCTCGACGGCCCGGAGCGGGCTCCCCTGTACACCCCCACCCATACGGATCTGCCGGTCGAACCGGCCGCGGACGCAATCGGTTACGAACCGGGCTCCTCGATGGGCCGGATCGTGCACGTCGCCCGCGGTATGGACGCGTTCCTCGATCGCGACTGGGCACGGTTCATCGACAACGAACAGGGCGAGCCCCGGTTGCGGATGTGGTTGCGGCCGCGGCCGCAGGATCAGGCCGATCCGGAGACCGCGTCCTATATCGCCATGATGGCCGCCGATATGTGCCCGCCGGTACCTACCAATCTGGGCTATTTCGGCTGGTCGCCTACCGTACAGATGACAACGTATCTGCGGCGGCGCCCGGCGCCGGGCTGGTTGCGCATCATCGCCACCACCCACGAGGTGAGCGGGGGGATGTTCGATTCGGATCAGATAGTCGTCGATTCCACCGGGGCACTGGTAGCGCAGAGCCGCCAGCTGGCGCTGCTGCCCTCCCCGAAGCGCTAGCCGGACTCGGGGGAGTACCTCCGGCGCGCACCTTCCCGACTGCAGGGCCATCCGGCCGTTGCGCTGGACGACTCTCGCGGTTCGGGGCCCGTTCGTGCTCGCGGAGGCCCGGCATTGGACACTGTTCTCATGACACGTATTGCGGTGATCGGCGGTGGCCGGATCGGTGAGGCCTTGATTGCCGGCTTGCTGGAGGCCGGGCGAGCCGTCAAAGACCTGGTGGTCGTCGAAACCCATGCCGACCGGGCGGAACTGCTGGCGGGACGATTCGGGGTGCGGGTGACCGATGCGGTCGCCGATGCGGCGGTCGGTGCCGACCTGCTGGTTGTCGCGGTGAAACCGATGGATGTGGACGCGGTACTCACCGAACTCGGAAAAGCAGATCTCGGCGGGGAACAGGATCAGATCCTGGTGTCGCTGGCGGCAGGGGTGCCGACGGTCCGGCTGGAGAACAAACTACCGGCAGGCTTCCCCGTGGTCCGGGTCATGCCGAACACTCCGATGCTGGTCGGTGAGGGAATGAGTGTGCTCGCCGCCGGCCGCTATGCCAAACACGAACAGCTGGAACTGGTGACCGAGCTGCTGAGCACCGTCGGGCAGGTCTGTGTGGTGCCCGAATCGCAGATGGATGCGGTGACCGCGGTCTCGGGTTCCGGGCCGGCCTATTTCTTCCTCGTTGTGGAGGCGATGGTCGAGGCGGGCGTCGGGTTGGGGCTCACCCGGGATATCTCCACCCAGCTGGTCACCCAGACCATGCTCGGTTCGGCGGCCATGCTGGCGGAGTCGGGACAGAGCGCCGTGGATCTGCGGGCGGCGGTCACCTCCCCGTCGGGAACGACCGCGGCGGCCCTGCGTGAACTGGAACGGTCGGGGCTGCGGTCGGCCTTCCTGGAGGCCCTGCATGCGGCAAAGCGGCGCTCATCGGAACAGGGAGGGACCTCCGAATGACCGGTTGACCCCCAGCGTATGAACCTGTTTTCTCACTCCCGTCGCAGTAATCCCACTGGTCCCGCTAAGCTTCAAGGAGCACGTGCGTGTCTGTTCCGCCGGTGGGGAAGCCGGCGGCGCGGACGTGCCGGAGGTCAGTGGTGCGATGATGTCTTCTAACAAGATGTCCGCTGGTGGCGGCGGTGGTTCGTCGCCAGGACAATCAATACTCGGTGGTGGGACGCAATTTCTCACCGTCGCCGAGGTGGCAGATCTGATGCGAGTATCGAAGATGACGGTGTACCGGCTGGTGCATTCGGGCGAGCTACCGGCGGTACGTGTCGGTAGATCGTTCCGGGTGCATGCGAAGGCGGTGCACGAATATCTGGAGACGTCCTACTTCGATGCCGGGTGAAGGCGGTTACCGGCCCCGTCCGGTGGGCCGGTAACATCAACCCTCGCTGTGTTGGATCGGTGGCTGCTGTCGGCCTGCCTTCGGGCGGTCGTGGCCGGCCGCCGCCTCCAGGGCTGAGTGTTCAGCCGCGAGCAACCGGGCGTACGGCCGGATAGTTGACGTAAGCGAGCGCGTGACGCGCCGAGGAGAGAACGCGAGGACACCCTATGGGTTCTGTGATCAAGAAGCGCCGCAAGCGCATGTCGAAGAAGAAGCATCGCAAACTGCTTCGTCGTACCCGCGTGCAGCGGCGCAAACTCGGCAAGTAAGCGCGAGCGCGCCTCGTATCCGGAAAAACCCGCTACCATTCGGTGGCGGGTTTTTCATTGCGTTTCGGTGGGCTGAAGTCGGGGTTAGATCCTCGTTAAGGGCGGCGGGGTTCGCGGTCACGGCCGCTAGTCTGGTACGTGCAACATTGAGCGGGGGATCCGATGCTCGAGGTGGGACGGTCCGGTGCAGGTGGATGCTGACGTGAACGGCAACGACAGGCCCATGGTGGTGCTGGTGACCGGCGCCAGCCGTTATTTCGGCGGAAATGTCGTCTGCCGACTGGCCGCCGACCCCGATATCGAACGCGTTGTCGCGGTCGATGTACTCACCCCCGGTCCGCCGCTACGCCGCCGGATGGGCCGCGCCGAATTCGTCCGCGCCGATATTCGGAACCCATTGATTCGTAAGGTTATCGAACGTTATCGGGTCGATACCGTGGTACATACCGCGATTTTGTCGCAACCTCCGTCGGGTGGTGGCGGCCGGGCAGCGATGAAAGATATGAACGTGCTCGGCGCGATGCAGTTGTTCGCGGTCTGCCAGAAATCACCGACTGTGCGCCGGGTGGTGTTGCGCTCGAGTTCCGGGGTATACGGCGGGAGTGCGAAGGATCCCGCGAAATTCACCGAGGAAATGAGCGCGCGCACACCACCGGGCGGCTGGTTCGCCCGGGACATGATCGAGGTCGAGGGCTTCGCCCGCGGCCTGGCCCGGCGTCGGCCGGATATCACCACCACCACCTTGCGCCTCGCGCCGATCATCGGCCCCGGCCTGGGCCGGCGGGCCGCGCAACTGCTGCGTTCGCCGATCACGCCGACCGTGCTCGGCCGGGATGCGCGCATGCAGTTCCTGCACGAGGAAGACGCCGTAGCGGCACTGGTCCACGCCACTGCGGCGGGGCCGGGTGGTACCTTCAATATCGCCGGCGACGGAGCCTTGGCACTTTCTCAGGCGGTACGCCGTGCGGGCCGGGTCGCGATGCCGGTACCGTGGTCGGTGTTCCGCACCGTCGGCCGGACCCTGATGGGCCCGGTGATGCGTGATTTCAGTTCCGAACAGCTCGATTATTTCCTTTTCGGTTGTGGTCTGGACACGACGCGTATGCGCGCCGAACTCGGGTTCGAGCCGCGCTGGACGACGGTACAGGCGTTCGACGACTTCACCGGGGGCGCAGCGTTGCGGCCCGTAGTCGATCCGATGTGGATCGACGCCGCAGAAAACAAACTGCTCGGCCTGCTGAAGGCCGGTACGGGAGCACATACATGAACGACGTCGCCAAAGTTATTCGGTTACAAGATCTTTCCACCGTGCCGCGGCCCCGGCCGCCCGCGCGGGAATGGGCCGATTCCGCCGACCGATCGGTAACGTCGCTGACCGACCGGCTGACCCCGCCCAACCCGCCGCCGCCACGGTCGTTCGGAGATCTGCTGCGCGACGCCGTCGGCAAACAGATCGGACGCACCGCCGAGTTCGCCCGTCGCCGGCTCACCGGTGACTACCAGGTCGACGAGTTCGGCTTCGACGAGCATCTGCTCGAATCGGTGCTTCTGCCCGCCATGCGACCGCTCGCCGAGAACTGGTTCCGGGTCCAGGTGAACGGTATGGAGAACATCCCGGAGGCCGGTGGCGCCCTGATCGTGGCCAACCACGCCGGTACCGTCCCGCTCGACGGGCTCATGCTCCAGCTGGCGGTGCACGATCACCACCCCAAACAGCGGGCCCTGCGCCTGCTGGCGGCCGATCTGGTCTTCGAGATGCCGATGGTGGGCTCGCTCGCCCGCAAAGCGGGGCACACCCTGGCCTGCCGGCCGGACGCCGAACGGCTGCTGCGCTCCGGCGAGATCACCGGGGTCTTCCCGGAAGGGTTCAAAGGTGTCGGTAAGCAGTACGCCGACCGCTACAAGCTCCAGCGCTTCGGCCGCGGCGGCTTCGTGGCGGCCGCGGTGCGCACCGGGATGCCGATCATCCCGTGCTCCATCGTCGGGTCGGAAGAGATCTATCCGAAACTCGCCGATATCAAACCGCTCGCCCGGTTGCTGGGGCTGCCGTACTTCCCGGTGACCCCGACCTTCCCGCATCTCGGTCCGTTGGGCGCCGTCCCACTGCCCTCCAAGTGGTACATCGAATTCGGCACCCCGATCAGCACCACCGAATACGAAACCGAAGACGCCGACGATCCGATGCTCATGTTCGAGGTCACCGACCAGGTCCGCGAAACCATCCAGCAAACCCTCTACAAGCTGCTCATCAAACGCCGCAACACCTTCATAGGCTGAATATTTTGCGCCGACTCCGTCGGCGTGGGTTCCGGCCCCCGAGGTCCCTGCTTTCCGCACTCGACACTCGCGGCTGCGCCGCATCGCCCAGAGCACGGAAAGGCAGGGACGGGCCGAAACCTTTCAGGCCTCGCTGAACTCGGTACCGCCGTTGGTTGCGTCAGGTTGGGTAGTGGGTCCGGTGCCGGCTTGCCGGCTGGGTAGTGGGGTTCGTTTGGTGAGTAGTGAGCCCGCTTCGGCCGCTTTTCGGAGGTTCGATGCGGTCGGCCCACTGCTCGACGCCTTCGGTCGAGGAGGGTCGAGACACGATCACGTCCGCCCCGGTCGCGCGCCGCGGGCTACTACCGGCGCCGGCGGGTTACGGCTGCGGCAACGGCACCTCCCGCGGCGCCGAGGGCGAGAGCTGTGGGGACGCCGATTTTCGCGGCTTTACGCCCCGTGCGGAAATCACGGATCTCCCAGCCGCGGGCCTTCGCGACCTCACGCAGGTCGGAATCGGGGTTGATGGCGACCGCCGTGCCGGTGAGCGAGAGCATCGGCACATCGTTGTGGCTGTCCGAATAGGCCGTACACCGTTTGAGGTTGAGGCCTTCGCGGATGGCCAGTGCGCGCACCGCATGTGCCTTACCGAGACCGTGCAGGATATCGCCGACCAGGCGGCCGGTGAATTTCCCGTCGACACTTTCGGCGACTGTGCCGAGGGCGCCGGTCAAGCCGAGTCGTTTGGCGATCACCTGGGCGAGTTCGACCGGGGTCGCGGTGACCAGCCAGACCTGCTGGCCCGCGTCCAGATGCATCTGTGCCAGGGCGCGGGTACCGGGCCAGATCTTGTCGGCGATGATCTCGTCGTAGATTTCTTCGCCCAGTGCCGCGAGTTCGGCGGTGGAGCGGCCGGCGATGAATTCCAGCGCTTTCTCTTTACCGGTGGCCATATCGGTGCTGTTCTCTTTGCCGGTGATCCGGAACTTCACCTGCTTCCACGCGATATCTGCCAGATCGGCGCTGCGGAAATATTTGCGAGCCGCCAGGCCGCGGGCGAAATGCACGATCGAGGCGCCCTGCACCATCGTGTTGTCGACGTCGAAGAATGCGGCGGCGGTGAGGTCACGCGGGACCTCGGGGATATCGGTATCGCCGGCGCCGGCCCGTTCGGCGTCCTGGAGCGCCAGCGCGGCGTCGGCACTGGCCTCACCGGCGACGTTGGCGCGGACCTCTTCCTCGCTGGGTCCGAACGGACTGCGCGAGATACGCGCGAGCTGCTCGGAGAGGCCTTGTCCGAGCGGTCCCAGATTCCAGCGCACCGGAAGTTCCCCGAACCGGCCCGCGATGAACCCGGTTTTCCCCACCTTCGATCGTTCCGGCACCAGTACCTCCGCCTGTTCGCGCGAATCACGTCCACACTAACCGGACGCGCTCTCATGGACCCACCGCAGTGGCGCGAACGGTACCGCCGGGCGGGTTGAATGGCGGTTATGACCAACCCGAGGACTCATGAGGTGACCCTGTTGACCCGCGCCGGCTGCGCGCTGTGCGACCGGGCGCTGGAGCAGTTGCGGACGATATGCGCGGAATTCGGTCTCACCCCCGGTGTAGTCGATGTGGATGCCGCCGCCGGTACCGATCCGGCGCTGCGCGCGGAATACGGTGACCGGCTCCCCGTCGTGCTGCTCGACGGCCGGGAACACAGCTATTTCGATGTGGACGAGACACGTTTACGCAGCGACCTCGGTCGTTGACCTTCCGCGAATTGTGGGCGCAGATCGTACAAGGCTCGGCCGCGACACAAAATGAGGCGAATTTCACCGACTTTGTGCATGGGTTCACAAGCAGTTACGGTGGTGGCACGCGAACCGCAGGCCGGGGCGAGTATCCGGCCGCCGGTAGCAGGTGAATCAACCCGATATCCGACCCCAGGCACATCCATCATGGCCGAGGTCGCCGAGCATCCCGGGCCGTCTCAACGGTCCGGACGAGGAGCCGAGGACGTGAGTGAGCACCATGAGACGCGCGGCGTCTCCGGCGATGCTCCCAACGTCACCACTCGAACACCGCAGAAGGACATCCCCCAGGCTACGGTGGCCCGGCTGGCCACCTATCTCCGGGTGCTCGCCCTGTTGACCGATGACGGTGTCGCCATCGTATCCAGTGAGGAGCTGGCTGTCGCGGCGGGTGTCAATTCGGCGAAACTCCGTAAGGATCTGTCGTTCCTGGGTCCCAACGGGGTGCGCGGTGTGGGCTACGACGTGGCCAGGTTGCGGGCCCGGATCGAAGATGTTCTGGGCCTGTCCGACGGTCATCGGGTGGTGCTGGTCGGTGCCGGCAATCTGGGCCGTGCACTGGTCGGTTACCGAGGTTTCCGGCGACGCGGGTTTTCCGTCGTCGGCATTTTCGACAACGATGCCGAGGTGATCGGCCTGGAAGTCGAGGGGCTGCGGGTACGTGACGCCGCCGACCTGGCCGGCGAGATCGCACTGCTGCGCCCGACCATCGCGGTGATCGCGGTGCCCGACGACAGTGCCCAGCAGGTATGCGACGAGCTCGTGGCGGCCGGAATGCAGTCGATCCTGAGCTTCGCGTTGTGCCAGCTGACCGCACCGGCAGGGGTCGAATTGCGGCGGGTGGATCTCGCCGTGGAGATGCAGATGCTCTCGTTCGAACGGGTTCGCAATGCCGACCCCGACGAGCCCGTCGAGGGCTCGACCACCGCGAATGTGGCGGAGACCGCCACCGGGCAGGCGAATGAATCCGGTGCCGCCGGCGTTGTACCGAACAGTGCCGTACCGGCCGCTCGTCCGCTGACCGGTTCGGGTCGGATCGCCCGCCGGGTGCCCGCGCACCCGATGCCGGGGCCCACCGGCATGAGCGTGTCAGGCCCGGAGTCGGTAACGGAGCGTGACCCAGGGCCCACGCTCGTGCCCAATAGGCACGGACTGTCCCATTGCGCGGCGCAGGCCGCCCAGACGACCTCGCATACGGCAACGGAGCCAACCAGCAAGGGATCGGTGGTCACACCATGAGTGTTCTTCTCGTCGGGATCTCCCATCGCAGCGCACCTGTTGCGATGCTGGAGAAGGTGGCCATCACCGATGCCGACCGGCCCAAACTGATCGACCGCATGCTGGCCTCGAGCCATATCTCCGAAGCGATGATCGTGTCGACCTGTAACCGGGTGGAGATCTACGCTGTCGTCGACGCATTCCACGGTGGTCTCGCCGACGTCGGTGAACTGCTGACGGCGCATTCCGGGCTGCCGATGCCCGAACTCACCCGCCACGCCTATGTCCGCTACAGCGAGGCCGCCGCCGAACACCTGTTCGCCGTGGCCAGCGGACTGGATTCCATGGTGGTCGGCGAGCAGCAGGTGCTCAGCCAGATCCGCAGCGCCTACACCACCGCGGACGCCCAGCAGGCCATCGGACGCACTCTGCACGAACTGTCGCAGCAGGCGCTGCGGGTCGGTAAACGGGTGCATTCGGAAACCGGGATCGACCGCGCCGGTGCCTCGGTGGTCTCGGTGGCGCTGGACCGCGCCTCCACCGTGCTCGGACCGCTGGCCGGCCGGACGGCGGCGGTGATCGGCGCCGGCGCGATGGGCGGGCTGTCGGTGGCGCATCTGTCTCGCGCCGGAATCGACGAGATCCTGGTGGTCAACCGCACCATCGAGCGAGCCGAACGCCTCGCTGCGACCGCCGAATCGCACGGTGTGACGGCCCGCGCCTACGAACTGTCCCGGCTGGCCGAGGCGCTGGTGGCCGCCGATGTGGTGATCACCTGCACGGGTGCGGTGGGTTCGGTGGTGACCCTGGCCGACGCGCACAATGCGCTCTCGCACTCCGAACGCCGTACCGGCCGGCCGCTGGTCTTCTGCGATCTCGGACTACCCCGCGATGTCGATCACGCCGTGGCCGGGTTGCCCGGTGTCACGGTGATCGATATCGAAACCCTCCAGCGCGACCCGGCCGCGGGCGCCGCGGCCGACGATACGGCCGCGGCCCGGGCCATCGTCGCCGACGAACTCGCCAAATACCTGGCCGGACAGCGGATGGCCGAGGTCACCCCGACCGTCGCCGCGCTGCGGCAGCGGGCCGCGGAGGTGGTGGAGGCCGAACTGCTGCGGCTGGATTCCCGCCTGCCCGGGCTCGCCGATCCGGCCCGCGACGAGGTGGCCCGCACGGTGCGCCGGGTGGTGGACAAATTGCTGCACGCGCCGACGGTGCGGGTCAAGCAGCTGGCCACGACACCGGGTGGCGACAGCTATGCCGAGGCGTTGCGCGAGTTGTTCGAACTGAAACCGGGTGCGGCCCAGGCAGTGGCGGCGCCTATGGAGATCAGCCGTGCCGAACACAACGGCGCCGGCTGGATGAGCCTGGACGGCGACGTCGCCCTGGCCGACGATTTCACCCCGGGCAGCCACGACGACGAACAGGAGCGGTCGACATGACAGTCCTGCACGGCGAAGGCGCCCCGGCTGCGGGCCCCGGCGCCGGTGGCCGGCCGGCGTGGCGGATCGGTACCCGCGCCAGCCTGCTCGCCCGCACCCAGGCCGGTGATGTGCGCGATGCACTCGTCGCGGCCGGGCAGCCGGCCGAACTCGTGCTGATCGAAACGCCGGGTGATCTGTCCACCGGCCCGGTCGAAGAGATCGGCGTCGGGGTTTTCACCAGCGCCTTGCGCGCTGAACTGGCCGCCGGAAATATCGATATCGCGGTCCACTCGTACAAGGATCTGCCCACCGCCGCCGATGAACGTTTCGTACTCGCCGCGGTGCCGCCCCGTCAGGACCCGCGCGACGCGTTGGTCGCCCGGGACGGCATGGTGCTCGGTGAACTTCCGCCGGGCGCGGTGGTCGGAACCTCTGCGCCGCGCCGGATCGCGCAACTGCGCGCCCTCGGCCTGGGTTTGGACATCCAGCCGTTGCGCGGCAACCTGGACACCCGGCTGGGCAAGGTCGCCGCAGGTGAGCTGGACGCGATCGTTGTGGCCCGTGCCGGACTCGCCCGGATCGGCAGGCTCGACGCCGCCACCGAAGCGCTGGAACCCGTGCAGATGCTGCCCGCGCCCGCGCAGGGTGCGCTGGCCGTCGAATGCCGGGCCGCGGATACCGAACTGATCGAGCTGCTGGCCGCGCTCGACGATCACGGCAGCAGGACCGCCGTCGTCGCCGAACGCGCCCTGCTCGCCGAACTCGAGGCGGGCTGTACGGCGCCCGTCGGAGCGATTGCCGAACTCGTCGAATCGTTGGATGACGACGGACGCATCGTCGAGGAACTGTCACTGCGCGGCTGCGCCGCCGCGGTCGACGGTTCCGATGTGATAAGGGCCTCGACGGTGGGAGCACCGGCGCAGGCCGCGGAACTCGGCCGCGCACTGGCCCGCGAACTGCTGGAGCTGGGCGCACGCGAGCTACTCGCCGCCGAACCCGGCATCGCGGAACCACCCGCCGCGTCGACCGGGAACAACACCACCCCGGTGGGAACGAGCACCGCCGCAGCGGATTCGAGCGCTGCCGCCCCGGAATCGGGCGGCATCGCCGCAGCGCCACCAGGCGGCATCGCCGCAGTGCCACCAGGCGGCATCGCCGCAGTGCCACCAGGCGGCACCGCCGCAGCGGGAACGAGCACCGCCACGGACTTCACCGAACCCAGTCCAATGGAGAACAACCGATGAGTCGAGCCAGCAAGAAGCATCCGGGGCGGATCCTGTTCGTAGGGTCGGGCCCGGGGGACCCGGCATTGCTGACCACCCGATCCCGCGAAGTGCTGTGCCGGGCCACCCTTGCGTTCACCGATCCCGATGTGGACGCCGGAGTACTCGCCCTGATCGGCACCGAGGTGGAAGCCGACGCCGAGGGGCAGCCCGCCGTGGACGTGCGGCCCGCCCTCGGCGACCCCGCCGAGGTCGCCAAGACCTTGATCGCCGAGGCGAAGGCCGGCCACGATGTGGTGCGCGTGGTCTCCGGTGATCCGCTGACCACCGACGCGGTGATCGCCGAGGTCACTGCGGTCACCAGATCGCATATCGTTTTCGAGGTCCTACCCGGTCTGCCGTCCGGTTCGGCGGTGCCCAGTTATGCGGGTATCGCGCTCGGCTCCGGGCATACCGAGGCCGATGTGCGCGGTGAGGTGGACTGGCCTGCCCTGGCCGCTGCCCCCGGCCCGCTGGTGCTGCACGCGACCTCCGGCCATCTGGCCGAGACCGCGAGCGCGTTGGTGGAGCACGGTATGGCACCGCAGACCCCGGTCGCGGTGACGGTACGCGGCACCACCCGCCAGCAGCGCACTATCGAGGCGACCCTGGCCACGCTGAACAGCACCGCCTCCGAACTGGTCGGTCCGCTGGTCGTCACCATCGGCAAGGCGGTGGCGCAGCGGTCGAAGATGTCGTGGTGGGAATCGCGGGCGCTCTACGGCTGGACGGTCCTGGTGCCGCGCACCAAAGATCAGGCCGGGGAGATGAGCGAACGGCTGGTCACCCACGGCGCCATCCCGAAGGAAGTGCCCACCATCGCGGTGGAACCGCCGCGCAGCCCCGCGCAGATGGAACGCGCGGTCAAGGGCTTGGTGGACGGCCGGTACCAGTGGGTGGTGTTCACCTCCACCAATGCGGTGCGCGCGGTCTGGGAGAAGTTCGCCGAGTTCGGTCTGGACGCCCGCGCGTTCTCCGGTGTGAAGATCGCCTGCGTGGGTGAGGCCACCGCCGACAAGGTGCGTTCCTTCGGCATCAACCCGGAAATGCTGCCCAGTGGTGAGCAGTCCTCGCTCGGCCTGCTCGCCGATTTCCCGCCCTACGACGATGTGTTCGATCCGGTGAATCGCGTACTGCTGCCGCGTGCCGATATCGCGACCGAAACCCTTGCGGAGGGTCTGCGTGAACGCGGCTGGGAGATCGACGATGTGACGGCCTACCGCACCGTGCGCGCCTCTCCGCCGCCCGCGGAGACCCGCGAGATGATCAAGACCGGCGGTTTCGACGCGGTTCTGTTCACCTCGAGCTCCACGGTCCGGAACCTGGTGGGTATCGCCGGTAAACCGCATGCCCGTACGATCGTGGCCTGCATCGGCCCGAAAACTGCGGAGACAGCGGTCGAATTCGGCCTGCGTGTCGACGTGCAACCCGAGGTCGCCCAGGTGGGCCCACTGGTGGAAGCCCTCGCCGAACATGCCGCCCGCCTCCGGGCCGAGGGACTGTTGCCGCCCCCGCGCAAGAAGAGCCGCCGCAGCAGGTGATCTGCCGGGTGCGCGTGGGTCCGTTGCACGCGCAACGATCCATGCCGTCCGGTTCTGTGCACCTCGAGCTCCACGGTCCGGAACCTGGTGGGTATCGCCGGTAAACCGCACATCCGTACGATCGTGGCCCGGATCGGCCCGAAATTGCGGAAACTGTAGTCGGATTCGGGCTTCGTGTCGACGTGCAGCCCAAGGTCGCCGCAGGCAGGTCCGCCGGTGGTAAAAGCGCTCGCCGAACATGCCGCCCGCCTCCAGGCCGAGGGACTGCTCTCCCGCCCCGGAAGAAAAGCCGTCGCAGCAGGTGATGCGCTGGGTGCACGCGGTTCCGTTTCCCGGAAGGCGCCGCGGCGCCCGGTGCCATCCCCGCCGAGGCCGGCCGACGGAGCCTGCCGGCCGAGGCCGACCGATTCCGCAATGACGTGCGCGTCGGTCCCACCTTCAGTGAAGGTGCACGACCGCGGTGCCCGAGTGCAGCGAGGTTCTGAAAAGCGTCGGCCCGTCCCGGCTTTTCGCGCTCGATGCGGTGCGGCGCAACCGCGAATGCCCAGTGCGGAAGCAGGGGCCCAGGGGGCCGAGCCTGCGCGCCGGAGGCGCGCCAATAGACTCGGCTCATGAGCGGAATCGAGCGTCCGCGGCGGTTGCGGCGCACCCCCGCGCTGCGGCGGCTGGTGGCCGAGACAAGTCTGGAGCCGCGGCATCTCGTGTTGCCGATGTTCGTCGCGGACGGGTTGTCCGAACCGCGGGAGATCGGTTCGATGCCGGGTGTTTTCCAGCATTCCCTGGATTCGCTGCGCAAGGCCGCGGTGGAAGCGGTGGAAGCCGGTGTCGGCGGGTTGATGTTGTTCGGGGTACCCAAGCCTGAGGACAAGGATCCGGAGGGTAGCCAGGCGTCGGCTCCGGCGGGCATTCTCAACCGCGGGTTGCGGGCGCTGGCCGCCGAGGTGGGCGACGCGACCGTGGTGATGGCCGATACCTGTCTGGACGAATTCACCGATCACGGGCATTGCGGCGTGCTCGACGCTGCGGGTGCGGTCGACAATGACGCCACCCTGCTGCGCTATGTGGAGATGGCGCTCGCGCAGGCCGATGCCGGGGCCGATCTGCTCGGGACGAGCGGGATGATGGACGGACAGGTCGGTGCCATCCGGGAGGCACTGGACGAGGCCGGGCGCACCGATACCGCGATTCTGGCGTATGCGGCGAAATACTCTTCGGCGTTCTACGGCCCGTTCCGGGAGGCGGTGGCCTCGTCGCTGCAGGGCGACCGGCGCACCTACCAGCAGGATGCCGCGAACCGGCGCGAATCCATCCACGAGCTGGAGCTGGATCTGGAACAGGGCGCGGATATCGTCATGGTGAAACCGGCCATGGCCTATCTGGATATCCTGCGGGACGTGGCGGACCGTTCGCCCGTGCCCGTCGCGGCCTATCAGATCTCCGGGGAGTATTCGATGATCACGGCGGCCGCCGAACGCGGCTGGATCGACCGGCGCGCCGCAATACTGGAATCGCTCACCGGTATCCGCCGCGCGGGTGCCGATATCGTGCTCACCTATTGGGCGACCGAGGCGGCGCGGTGGCTGTGGCGGCCGTGAATCCGCCCGCGGATATTGTTACCGCGCGGCAATTGTGGTGGGGCGTCATCGGTTTGGGGCTGGTGCAGCTTTTCGTTTCGCTGGCCGATACGTTGCTGAACCGCGAGCGGTTCACTGCAGAGTTCCAGGAGCGGATGCAGACGGCGGATCAGCAGTTCGCCCCGGCGACCATCGATCTGTTCGTCACGATGGGTGCCGTGCTCGGCGTGGTTTTCGGGGCGCTGATCGCCGCATTGGGGATCGTGGTCGTCCATCAGCTCGGCAAGGGCAAGATGTGGGCGCGGACGCTGCTGACCTTCGTCGGGATCTGGCTGGTGATCATGGGCGTTGCCGCGCTGTTCTCCATCGGTGCGGTGGAAAGTGCCGGCCAGGTGCTGTCCGGGGCAGTGTCCATCCTGCAGGCCGTGCTGGCGGGCGGAGCGATCTATCTGTGTCAGCGGCCCGAGGCCGTGAAGTGGTTCATGCCGCCCGGTCCGGGGACGCCCGGAAAGTTGTGAGATCTCCCGACCGGCTTCCTGACCAGCAGTTCGATACCGTCTTCGGGTAGGCGGCGCATCCATATAACGAACGTCGAGTTTGTTCCCGGTATTCCGGCATGTACAGTGAGGACTGTCACAGACGACATGCGAACCGGTGGTCACGGGTACCCGTCCAGCAGGATGGAATTCCGGGGTCGGTTTTCCGGGGATCGGAGGCAACGATGCGAGTGGTGATCCAGCAGCCGCAGAGTATTCGGCGGGATATGCTCGTCCTGACTCTTCTGATCCTGTTCGGTGTTCTCACCGTCGCGGTGCTGCTGATTCCCAGCATCGTCGGCTGATTCGCGTGTTCCCGGCTCCCCGTTCGCGCCGGTATGTCTGAACGATCCGGCACCGCGGCCGATACCGGAGAGGTGCTCTTCAGCGAACCGGGCGCCCGGTGGCGTGCGGTGGCCTACGGCCCGCTGATCTGTGCGCTTCTGCTGGCCGCCGAACTCGCCGCAGGTGTCACTCCCCACTGGTTCGCATTACTGTTCTGCGCCGCGCTGATCACCGCGTTCGCGGTACTGCAGATCTACGCGGCCCGCACGCACGTGAGCGTGGAGGTAACCGACGGTTTCCTGCGCAACGGCGCGGAGACGACGCCCATACGGTCCATCGCCGCGGTTCTTCCGGCCGATTCGGACGATCCCTGGGAGGACGGCCGAGCACTGGGGGAACTGACCGGTGTGCCGCGCCGACGCACCGCCGTGGGCCTGCGGCGCACCGACGGCGAATTGGTCCGCACCTGGGCGAAGGATCACCGGGCATTGCGTACCGCGCTGACCGAGGCGATCGCCCGGGGCGGCACCGGTTCGGCCGGCGACACAACTCGCGGCGATTGATTATCGAACCGCGCACGGGCAGCATCGGTTGTTGCGGCCGGGCGATATCGCGAAACGGCGGTCGCCTGCCGATCAGCGCTCGCCGGTAGCGGGGCGTTGTCGGGACCGAGAAGTCGCACTGGATGAGGAGACCCGTGAACCGTCCGCATGTCGTACCGGTCGTCGATCTCGCGGTAGCGGTCCTCGCGATCGGGTTGGCGGCTCTGTGCTGGGCGCAGGGCCTGCAGACCACTGACCTCCCCGCCACGGCGGACTACCCGGCCTACACCGCGACCCGTTACGTCGCGCCGTGGCTTTTCCTCGCGGGGGTGCTGGTGACCGGCGCCGGACTGGCCGTTGTCGACGCCGCCGCTCGAACCCTGCGCCTTGGGCGGGCTCGCGCAGGCCGGGTCGGTCCCGCCGGCCGGTAGACCGGGTCAGTCCCACTGCTGGTAGATATCGAAAACGCGGCCGTGCGGGGCGCCCGGGGCGTGGACGAACACGATCACCGAACCGCCGTTGTCGACCGATTCCAGCATCACCTGCCGCAGCGAAGCGTGTACGCCGCCGTTTTCGTCGCGGTACAGGCGGGTTCCGCTGTGCAGGCCGGCGCCGATCCGGGAAGCCGGCACGATCTGGTCGACCAGCGCCGGGACCGGGCCACCGGCCAGTGCCGCGGTTTCGGCCTGGTTGAGCCGTAGGCCGGCGCGCGCGTTGTCGGCATCCACGACCGGTTCGGCCGCCGCGGCCGTTCCCGCGCCGAATCCGGTCGCCAGGACACCACATGCGACCGAGACCGCGGCCAGCGCCGAACCTCTGATGGCAATTCGCAAAACGACCTCCCCGGCCGGTGATTCACGGAGTTGTTACGACGGAACAGAACAGTACGCACTCGGGGCGAACCCCCGGTGTATTTGGTGTGGCAAGTGTCGGGGCGCGGTGTGGGTCACCCATCGTGCACCCTGTCGTCGACGCCGCGGGGGTGGGCTGCCAAACTGGAGGCCGTGAGTTCTCTGCGCGTGGCCGGTACGGCGGTGCCGGCCTCCAGTCAGCTTTTCCAGCGAGCCGAAGCGGTTGTCCCCGGTGGTGTCAATTCCCCGGTGCGGGCCTTCGGCTCGGTGGGCGGTACGCCGAGGTTCATCTCGTCGGCCCGCGGTTGCCTACTGGTCGACGCGGACGGTAACGAGTATGTCGACCTGGTGTGCTCCTGGGGACCGATGATCCTCGGGCATGCGCATCCCGCGGTGGTCGAGGCGGTGCGCACGGTTGCCGGCGACGGGTTGTCGTTCGGCGCGCCCACGGCCGGCGAGGTGGAACTCGCCGAACTCATCGTGGAACGGGTCGCTCCGGTGCAGAAGGTGCGCCTGGTGAACTCCGGAACCGAGGCGACCATGAGCGCGGTGCGCCTGGCCCGCGGCTACACCGGCCGGTCGAAGATCATCAAGTTCGCCGGCTGCTATCACGGCCATGTCGATGCGCTGCTCGCGGACGCGGGGTCCGGGGTCGCGACGTTCGGGCTGCCGACTTCGCCCGGCGTCACCGGTGCCCAGGCCGCGGATACCATCGTGCTGCCCTACAACGATCTGGACGCCGTGCGCACGGCCTTCGAACAGCATCCCGGTGAGATCGCCGCCGTGATCACCGAGGCCGCCGCCGGGAACATGGGCGCAGTGGCGCCGCTACCCGATTTCAATGCCGGACTGCGCCGGATCACCGCCGACAACGGCGCGCTGCTCATCATGGACGAGGTGATGACCGGCTTCCGGGTGAGCAGTGCCGGCTGGTACGGGATCGAATCCGTGGCGGCCGATCTCTACACCTACGGAAAGGTGATGAGCGGCGGACTCCCCGCCGCCGCCTTCGGCGGCCGGGCCGAGGTGATGGACCGGCTCGCCCCACTCGGCCCGGTGTACCAGGCCGGCACCCTGTCCGGGAATCCGGTGGCGGTGGCCGCCGGGCTGGCAACGCTGCGTGCCGCCGACGAACAGGTGTACGCGGCCCTGGACCGCAACAGCGAACGGCTCGGCATTCTGCTCACCGAGGCCCTCACCGGCGCGGGGGTCGCGCACCAGGTGCAGTTCGCAGGCAATATGGTGAGCGTGTTCTTCGCCGAAACTCCGGTCCTCGACTATGCCGCCGCCAAGGCGAGCCAGACCTGGCGGTATCCGGCCTTCTTCCACGGATTGCTGGACGGCGGGGTGTACGCCCCACCCAGCAATTTCGAGGCCTGGTTCGTCTCCGCGGCCCTCGACGACGACGCCTTCGATCGGATAGCCGCCGCGCTACCCGCCGCCGCGGCAGCGGCCGCCGCTGCCACATCCGGCCGCATGAGCGAGTCGGGCCCGGAGGCGGTAGCGCAGCGTAACCACGCAGGGCCCTCGCTTATGCACGATGGACAAGGAACATCAGCGTGAGCCGATCCGATTCCGAGCGCGTCTCCGCCGGCCCCGCCGAAGCGGCGGCCCGGCCCGACCGTATCGACTCCGCGTCGCCCGCTACCGAGGCCGGCAGCGGGATCGCCGCCGAACCACCCACCTCCGGCGCCGACGACGCCGAATCGGTGGAAACCATCGTGCACGTGCTACGCCACGGCGAAGTGCACAACCCCCGAGGCATCCTGTACGGGCGACTGCCGGGATTCGGGCTGTCGGTGGCCGGACGTGCCCAGGCCGGCGCGGTGGCGCGGTCCCTGGCCGATCACGATATCGCCCTGGTCATCGCATCCCCGTTGCAGCGCGCGCAGGAGACCGCGGAACCCATCGCGGGCCGGCACGGGCTCACCGTGCGTACCGACGAGAACCTCATCGAAGCCGGCAACACCTTCGAGGGATTACGGGTCTCGGTGGGTGACGGCGCCCTGCGTAAACCCCGGCACTGGTGGAAGCTGCGCGATCCGTTCACCCCGTCATGGGGCGAACCGTATCTGCAGATCGCGCACCGGATGCTCGCCGCGGTGAACAAGGCGCGGGTGGTGTCGACCGGGCACGAAGCGGTGCTGGTTTCGCATCAGCTCCCGGTGTGGACGCTGCGCCGGTTCCTGCAGGGGCAGCGGCTGTGGCATGATCCGCGCAGTCGGCAGTGCGGTCTGGCGTCGCTGACATCGCTGGTCTACCGGGGCGACACCCTGGTCGATATCGTCTACTCCGAGCCCGCCGGTGGCTCGGATCCGACGGTGCACGGCGCATGAACACGGTCGCCTCGGCGCTCCGGGGCCGGCTGCTGCCGGCCCTCGCCGCGCTGATGTGTCTCGCACTTGTCCCGGCCTGTTCGACCGGGACCGACGCGGTCGCCACGGGCGGCGGCACGTTCGAATTCGTTTCACCCGGTGGGCAGACCGAAATTTTCTACGATCCGCCGTCTGCCCGCGGCACCATCGGCGACCTTTCCGGGCCGGATCTGATGTCCGACGAGGACGAGACGATTTCGGTGGACGATTTTCCCGGACAGGTGGTCGTGCTCAATATCTGGGGGCAGTGGTGCGGCCCGTGCCGTGCCGAGGCTCCCGCGCTCGAACAGGTCTACGAGCAGACCAAGGATCTCGGGGTCGCTTTCCTCGGGATCAATGTCCGCGACAACCATCGGGACAAGGCTCGCGATTTCGTCACCGACAACAACATCGGTTACCCGTCGATCTACGACCCGCCGATGCGCACATTGCTGGCGCTCGGTGGCATCCCGACCAGCGTCGTTCCCACCACGGTGGTGCTGGATCGGGACCACCGGGTAGCGGCGGTGTTCTTGCGCGCCCTACTTGCCGAGGATCTTATGCCGGTGGTGCAGCGCATCGCCGCGGAGGGAGCATCATGAGGAGTTTGCGGTCTCGAGGCGTACGCCGGTACGGGGCGACCCGCCCGCCGCGCGGCGTCCGCGCCGAGGTGCTGGTGAAATCGTCGCTGGGCTCTTGGGAGCTACAGCCGGCCGAAACCACCGGTAGCGATCGGAAGGTGGCGAATTCGCGGCCGTCGGGTGCGCGTGGTTCCACCGCCCCGGCCGGCCGGGCGGGTGATCGGCGGGCGAACAACCCCGAAGCGGAACCGGAGCGTAGTTCGAGTTGATTGTGCTGGCAGGAGTGGGGGAGTCATTTCAGCAGACGGCGGCCACGGGGCCGTTGCTGTTGGCCCTCGGCGCCTGTCTGCTGGCCGGCCTGGTGTCGTTCGCCTCGCCGTGCGTAGTCCCGTTGGTGCCTGGGTATCTGTCGTATCTGGCCGGTCTGGTGGGCGCACAGGCCCCGCCGGCCACGGTTGAGCAGGCCCGTCGTGACCGCGCCGCTGCCACCGGTTCGGGTTCCACAGCGGTACTGACCGAAACCGTGGGGCACAAGAAAACCGGTCCCGCACCGGATACCGGGCGTTTGCGGGTGGCCGGTGCGGCGGGGCTGTTCGTCGCCGGTTTCACCGTGGTGTTCGTCTTGGCCACGGCCACTGTTTTCGGGCTCATCCAAACGCTGAATGTGAATCGTGAGCTGCTGCAGCGGCTGGGCGGTGTGGTCACCATCGTGATGGGCCTGGCCTTTCTCGGGCTCATCCCGGCATTGCAGCGCGATACGCGGATGGCGCCCCGCCGGCTCGCCGGGGTCGCCGGTGCTCCGCTGCTCGGCGCGGTGTTCGCACTCGGCTGGACGCCGTGTCTGGGGCCGACCCTGTCCGGTGTGATGGCGGTGGCCGCGGGTACCGAGGGCACCACCGCCGCGCGCGGGGTCGCACTGATCGTCGCGTACTGTGCCGGGCTCGGGTTGCCGTTCGTGGTGCTGGCGTTCGGGTCGGCGAGTGCGCTGCGCGGGGTGGGCTGGTTGCGGCGCAACACCCGCACCATTCAGGTGGTCGGCGGGCTGCTGCTCGTCGCGGTCGGGGTGGCACTCGTGACCGGGGCGTGGGATCTGTTCGTCGGCTGGGTGCGCGACGGTTTCGTCGCAGAGGTGACGTTGCCGATATGACCGTGACCGACCTACCCGAGGCGACCCCTCGTCCGCCCCGGCAGTCCCCGGTGGGCCGTGCCTGGGCATTCGTGCGCAACACCTGGCGCGGGCTCACCAGTATGCGTACCGCGCTGGTACTGCTGTTCCTGCTGGCCCTGGCCGCGATACCCGGTGCGCTGCTGCCGCAGCGGAGCCTGAACGAACAGAAGGTCGACGAGTACATCGCCGACCGTCCGGTCCTCGGGAAATGGATGGACCGGTTCGAGCTGTTCGATGTGTTCTCCAGTTTCTGGTTCACCGCGGTGTACGTGCTGCTGTTCATCTCGCTGGTGGGCTGCATCCTGCCGCGCACCGTGGACCACTACCGCGCCCTGCGTACCCCGCCGGTGCGGGTGCCGCGCAATCTGGCCCGGCTACCGCACCACGATCGCGTAGTCGTCGACGGCACCGTGGAGGAGATCACCGACCGGGCACGCGCCGGATTACGTGGCTGGCGCACCGAGGTCCGTTCCGGGGAGCGCGAGGGCGAGGTGACGCTGTCGGCGGAGAAGGGCTATACGCGCGAACTGGGCAATCTGGTCTTCCATCTCGCGCTGGTGGCGCTGCTGGTGGCCATCGCGGTGGGCAAACTGTTCGGCTACGAGGGCAATGTGATCGTGATCGCCAACGGCGGGCCGGGTTTCTGCACCACCTCGCCGGCAGTTTTCGATTCGTTCCGCACCGGCAATGTCAACGATGGCACCGGTATGACCCCGATGTGTATCAAGGTGAAGAACTTCCGCGCCGACTATCTCGACAACGGTCAGGCCGAGATGTTCACCTCCGATATCGCGTATCAGGCGGGCGACGATCTGGCGGCGAATACCTGGCGGGATACGACCATCAAGGTCAACCATCCGCTACGGGTCGGCGGCGACCGCGTCTACTTGCAGGGACACGGGTACGCCCCCACCTTCACCGTGACGTTCCCGAACGGCGAGACCCGTACCGAAACGGTGCAGTGGGCGCCCAACGACGCCACTACCTTCCTGTCCAGCGGTGTGCTGCGCATCGATCCGCCCGGCGGGATGTATGCCAGCGATACGGAGCGGCGGCAGAACCAGATCGCGATCGAGGGCCTGTTCGCGCCGACCGCTAGTTTTCACGGGAAGCTGCTGACCTCGTCGTATCCGGCGATGACGGATCCGGCGGTCGCGGTGGACATCTATCGCGGTGATACGGGTCTGGATACCGGCCGGCCTCAGTCGATCTTCGCGCTCGATCAGGAAATGGTGCGGCAGGGCCGGCTCGACAAAGAGGCCCGGGTGAACCTGCGGCCCGGCGAATCGACCACCCTGCCGGGCGGCACCGAGGTCCGGTTCGACGGGGCCGAGGAGTTCGCGAATATCCAGGTCTCGCACGATCCGGCTCAGCAGTGGGTACTGGTGAGCGCGGTGGTGATGATGGCCGGTCTACTGGTCTCGCTGCTGATTACCCGGAGGCGGGTCTGGTTGCGGGTGATCCCGGAGGGTACCGTGGACCAACGACGCGTCGTAGTAGAGATGGGTGGGCTCGCCCGCACCGACCAGGCCGGCTGGGGCGGGGAATTCGATCGCCTGCGGCATCGCCTGCTGGACACGTCCGACACGTGAACGCGGGCCCGGCGGACGTCGGCGCGCCACGCAGCTCAGGCGTCGGTGCCCGCAAGGCACCGCGGTACGAACACGGGAGAACAATGATGTCGATCGACGACACTCTCGCACGCTACAGCGACCTCGCTTATGAAACGGCGACCGTTGTGTACGCGCTGGTGCTGTTGCTGCTGATCGTGCAGTACGCCTCCGCTCGGGCTCGCCAGGTGAGCGAACGGGACCTGGTGCCGGCCGGTGGAGTCGCCGCGGGCAGCGATACCCCGGGCAAGATCAGCGAGGAGCCTCGTACGCCGCTGTCCGAGCGCCTCGGCAATATTGCCTTCGCGGTGCTCTTCGTGGCGGCCGGGCTGCAGATCGTCTCGATCGTGCTGCGTGGTTTCGCCACCGGCCGGTTCCCGCTGGGCAATATGTACGAGTTCGTATCCATGGCGACTGCGGCCGCCGTGGTCGTGGGGCTCGTGTTCATGCGTGATCCGCGCTACCGCGGTATGTGGGCGTTCCTGCTGGTGCCGGTGCTGATCCTGATGTTCCTCGCGGGAACCGTGCTGTATTCCGACGCCGCGCCCGTGGTGCCGGCGCTGCGGTCGTTCTGGCTGCCGTTGCACGTCACGATCGTCAGTATCGGCAGCGGGGTGTTCCTGGTTTCCGGTATCGCCAGCCTGCTGTTCCTGTACCGGCTACGGCAGCCCGAGGGCGCGGAATCGGGCAGTGTGCTCGGTGCCGTGGCGCGCCGGTTGCCCGATGCCCGCACCCTCGACCGGCTGGCCTACCGGACGACGATCATCGGCTTCCCGCTCTTCGGCGCCGGCGTCATCCTGGGTGCGATCTGGGCAGAAGCGGCCTGGGGGCGGTTCTGGGGCTGGGATCCGAAGGAAACCTGCTCGTTCATTGCCTGGGTTTTGTATGCCGCGTATCTGCATGCCCGGGCCACGTCGGGCTGGCGGGATACAAAAGCCGCGTGGATCAATGTGGCCGGTTTCGTGGCGATGCTGTTCAACCTGTTCATCATCAATCTGGTCGTATCGGGGTTGCACAGCTACTCCGGCCTGACCTGATTCGCCCCGGTACTTCCGTAACGATTCGAACCGTTTCATTCGACACGGCTTTTCCGTGTCGATGATCGTTACTCCACTGCAATGCCGAGTTGCTATGGTTTCGTCGGTAACAGCTGAATTGCATACAACCCGGAGGATCTCGCGAAAATCGGGGTGTGTACGGTCATTTCCCCTCCACCACGCGGTTACAGCCGCGTCGAACAGTGAGGAGAGCGGCAGTGGATTCGGAAAATATCAGTTCGGATACCGGCGTCGACGTGGATTGTTGTACATCCGAGACTGCGAACTCCGCGATCATCTGCGGTCTCGAACCGGATTCCCTCGTGAGATTGGTACAGACCGCTGTCGGGCTACCGGCCGAGGCGCTGGACCGCTTGGCCGGAGTCGCCGATAAATTGCGGGCAGTCGAAGGTTTACCGCAATTGGACAGTACCGCCGATTAGGCGTGCGTCATCGGCTCTCCGGACGGATGGTTCCGGGAATCTTTTCCCGGAACGGAATCAATGCTCGGTGGAATCCGAATCGCCGTCCGTATGTTTCTGCGGGCGCGAGATACGCCAGAGGAATTCGGGATCGTCATCCGGGCCGACCACCCGTTTACGGGTAGGTCCCGGGGCCGATCCGGGGCCCGCGGGGCCGAATGCTTTCCAGCACAGCACCGCGATCACCACGATCGCGATGAGTGCCAACACGTAGATCACGTGGCTCACCTCCTCTATCGAGGTTAACTCCGGAACTGCCGGAGGGTGAGTCCGCCGCCCACAGCGGGCGGCTCACACCGGACGAACTGCCACGGGTCGCACTCGGCCGCGCCGCTGCCGGCCGGCCGAGCCACCTCGTTCCGGTTGCGGTGCAATCCGGATCAGGCGCCCTGCACGGTTGCCTCGGTGGTGAGCGATTCGAGCAATCGCATCACCTCCGATTCGCGGAACCGGCGATGGCCACCCGGAGTGCGCAGGGAGCCGAGCCGCCCCGCGTGTGCCCAGCGGGTGACGGTCTTGGGGTCTACGTGGAACAGGGCGGCAACCTGGCCGGGGGTCAGCAGGTTCTCCTGGGCCCCGACGGCAATCGCGGTCATGGCAAACCTTTCTGTTTCGTCACGTTTTCTCATCGGATTCCGACATAGTGGCACCGCGACCCCCGGGTGTTCGAACCACCTACTGTTGGTAAAGGGGAGGTAATGGACAAATCGGATGTGCCCGTGCGGCGGGTGTAAACCGGTCGCTTACGCTGGTCAGGTGAGTGACGCGAACCCTTCCGAGGAATCGACCGCCCCGCAGCCCGGTACGTCGCCCGGTCGGCGACTCGCCCGCAACCTGGCGCTCTACACGCTGGCCCGGCTGGTACTGGTCGTGATACTCACCGCGGTGATCATGGCCGGTGCATGGGCGGTATCGGTGCAGGTACCGATGATCGTGGCGATCCTGTTCGCCATCGTGATCGCCATGCCACTTTCGCTCACCCTGTTCAAGGGACTGCGTGGGCAGGTGAACTCCGATATCGCCGCGGTCGACGAACGCCGCCGCCGGGACAAGGCGCAACTGCGGGCCCGCCTGCGCGGTGAAGCGGAGCCGGCCGGATCGGCCGGTACCGAACCGGGAGAATCCGGCCGCGGCAAATCCGGTAAGCCGCCGAAGGGTGCGGCCGAGGGAGAGGAATCCGGCGGTACCGGCGGTGCGGCGTGAAAACCTGCACTCGCGGTAACCCGCGGGACTGGGCCGATGACGCCGTGCGGCTGATCGACGCCGACGCGCAGCGCAGCGCCGATACCCATCTGCTGCGCTATCCGCTGCCGCCGGACTGGAATATCCGCCTGTACCTCAAGGACGAATCGACCCATATCACCGGCAGTCTGAAGCATCGGCTGGCGCGATCGCTGTTCCTGTACGGCCTGTGCAACGGCTGGATCACCGAGGGCACCACCATCGTGGAGGCCTCCTCGGGGTCGACGGCGGTGAGTGAGGCGTACTTCGCCAAACTGCTCGGGCTGGATTTCGTGGCGGTGGTCCCGGCGCGCACCTCACCGCAGAAGATCGCCCTCATCGAAGCGCAGGGCGGACGGTGTCACTATGTGGAACGCCCCCCGGATATGTACACCGAGGCTGCGCGGCTCGCAGCCGAATGCGGCGGTCACTACCTCGATCAATTCACCAACGCCGAACGCGCCACCGACTGGCGGGGCAACAACAACATCGCCGAATCGATCTTCGACCAGTTGCGGTTGGAGACCGATCCCGTCCCGGAATGGATAGTCGTCGGCGCCGGTACCGGCGGCACCAGTGCGACCATCGGCCGCTACCTGCGCTATCGCCGGCATACGACCCGGCTGGCCGTTGTCGACCCGGACAACTCCGCGTTCTACGGCGCTTACGAAACAGGAGCCCGCGACTACACGACCGGTCTACCCTCCAGAATCGAAGGAATCGGGCGGCCCCGGATGGAGCCCTCGTTCGTCCCGGAGGTGGTGGACCGGATGATCCACGTACCCGACCCCGCATCGATCGCCGCGGCCCGGTTCGCGAGTGCGGGCCTGGGCCGGAAGGTCGGCGGTTCGACCGGCACCAACTTCTGGGGTGCCTGCGCGTTGATCGCGGAGATGCGGGCGGCCGGACGTGGCGGGAGCGTGGTGACGCTGCTGTGCGATGGCGGCGAACGGTACGCGGGGACGTACTACGACGACGAATGGGTCGCGGCTCAGGGCTGGGATCTGGCGGGCCCTACGGCGGCGCTGGAGGAGTTCGTCGCGACCGGCCACTGGTCCGGCTGACCAGGACCCCGTACACGGAGCCCTGCGGTGCCGCGAGGCTCACTCCGTGGACGGCACGCTGGGTGCCGAACTCCTTGAGCAGGCCCGTCGCCTCGATGGCGAGCGGCGCCGCTGGTTCGTGATTCGTCATGGTCACCACGGTTGCGTGTGTGTCTTGCACGGCCCTTGCGTGGCGATTGCACCGGCCTGTCGTCAATTTTTGTTGACACAGGGTGGGTCGTCAAGCAAAATTGACGCATGACGGAAGCAACCACACTGGCCGCGGCGGCGGGCAGCCCGGATCCCGCGGTGGGGTTACGGGCGGTGCTGGCGCTGCGCAGACTGCTGGACCGGCTCGAGTCCATCCAGGTCGGCAACGCCCGGGACCAGGGCTGGTCCTGGCAGGCCATCGCCGACGCACTCGAGGTCAGCAAACAGGCGGTCCATCAGAAGTACAACCGGAAAGGCAGGAGCCGATAGTGTTCGAGAGATTCACCGAAAGCGCCCGATCGACGGTCGTCGCGGCCCAGGAACACGCCCGGGACCTGCATTCGCCCGATATCCGCGTCGAGCATCTGCTGCTCGGTCTGCTGGACGAGGCCGAACCGGCCCTGCGCACACTGCTGGAACGCAACGGGATCGCCCACGACGCCGCACTGACCGAACTCACCACCGCGGCCCGCGCCGAGCCGCTCGGCGCGGAAGACGCCGAGGCCTTGCGTTCCATCGGAATCGATCTCGATGCAGTACGCGAAAGCCTCGACGCGAACTTCGGCGCCGACGCCCTCGACCGCGCGATTCCGCCGCGGGAATCCCGCAACCCCAAGCTGTTCGGGCATATCCCATTCAGTCGTGACGCCAAGAAAGCACTGGAACTCTCGTTGCGGGAGGCTGTGGCACGCAAGGACAAAACCATCGAGTCGGGGCATATCCTGCTCGCCATCCTGCGCGCCCCCAACCCGGCCACCACCGAACTCCTCGGCGGTACCGATGCACTCACCGGGCTACGCGAGCAGGTCTGCACCCACCTCGACCGAGCAGCCTGAACCGCCCGGCCCGTACGTCTGGCGGGGACGTCGCCGGCCGCCACACTCCGTACGAGTGGCGGCTCGAGGGGCCCCGAACCGTTGCGAGTTGTCTGGTCAAGAGCATGTCCACGCAACCAACGGCGGCGCCGGGTTCAGCGAGGCCCTGAGACGTTTCGGCCCGTCCCTGCTGTCCGTGCTCGATGCGATGCGGCGAAGCCGCGAGTGTCGAGTGCGGACAGCAGGGACCTAGGGGGCCTGAACCCGCGGCGCCGCAGGCGCCGCCGAAGACACAGCAACCCGCGGCGGCGAAGGCGCCGCAAATAAACACAGCAAAACAAGCCCACCTGTGATTAGCATGGGGAATGCAGCTTGTGCTCCGGTTGATCGGGACCGCTTTCGCCATCTGGCTGGCCGCGTTGTGGGTCGGCAAAATCGAGATCGCTTCGCCCCCGGATCAGGGCAACGGCGCGAAAATCGTTGTACTGCTCGCGGTAGCGGTGGTGTTCACACTGGTGAACGCCTTCGTGAAGCCGATCGTGAAACTGTTGTCGTTGCCGTTGGTGATCGTGACCCTCGGCTTGTTCCTGCTGGTGATCAACGCGCTGATGCTGTGGCTCACCGCGTGGATCACCGAGGCCACCGATTACGGTCTGCGCATCGACGGTTTCTGGGCCGCGCTGCTGGGCGCGATCATCATCACCATCGTGAACTGGGCGATCGGCATCATCCTGCCGGACGACTGAGTCTCAGGCGCCGAACCCCAGGGCGAGGGCGCTCAGTACCGACCAGGCCAGCATGGCCAGACCCGAATCGCGGAGCGCGGGGATCAGTTCCAGTCCGCCCTTGCCCGTCCGGACGGGGGCATTGGCGCGGATGGCCAGGGGGATCGCCAGCAGTCCCGCCAGCGCCCAGGGGGTGCGGGCCACCAATACCAGGGTCATCACGAACGGCGCCGCCAGCAGCGCCAGATGTAGCGTGCGGGTGCGGGTATCGCCGAGCTTCACGGCCAGGGTGGTTTTTCCGGTTTCGGTATCGGTCGGGATATCGCGCAGGTTGTTCGCCACCAGCACCGCGCTGGAGAAAGCCCCGACTCCCACCGCGAGCGCAACCCCAGCCCAGTCGATCCGCTCGGCTTGGACGAACTGGGTGCCGAGGACCGCCACGAGCCCGAAGAACACGAAAACGGCGATTTCCCCGAAACCGCGGTAGCCGTACGGTGTGCTGCCGCCGGTATAGAACCAGGCGCCCGCCAGGCAGACCGCACCGATCAGAATCAGCCACCAGGCCGAGAGCACGGCCAGGACCAGGCCCAATACCGCGCCCAGGGCCAGACTGGCGACCGCCGCGCCGCGTACCGCGGCGGGGGTGGCCACGCCGGAACCCACCAGGCGCAGCGGGCCGACGCGTTCGTCGTCGGTGCCGCGAATCCCGTCGGAATAGTCGTTGGCGAAATTCACCCCGATGATCAGTGCCATCGAAACCCCCAGCGCCAGCAGTGCTTTCCACCAGACCGCACCGTCGATGGCGGCCGCGGCGCCGGTTCCGGCGAGAACGGGGGCGATCGCGTTCGGCAGAGTCCGGGGCCGGGCGCCCTCGATCCATTGTGCTGCGGTAGCCATTCCCGAAGCCTAATCCGCTCCGGCGGGCCGGGCGCATCCACAGACCACCGGGCCGCCGGTCACGCAGCCGATGCGCCGGGTGCGATCCGGTATGCCGCCGGAACGGTACTTGCCGGATCGGCTGTACGGGGGCATTGTCGAGAGCGTTGGACTGATCTTCCACTCGGCGGGTAGTCGCCCGGCGAGGCCATAACGGAGGAGAGGAGCCACTATGGCGGAGCGCAAGGTTTCGCGGACGGCCGAACCCGGCGCGTTCGAGGCGGTACCGGAGGCCGACCGTGCCGAACAGGACGTACCGGCCTACCCCGACGACGCCCCGTACACCGATATCGACCCACGTTCGGTCCCCGACGATATCCCGGTGCCGGAGGAGGCGGTGAGAACCCCGGGGGCCACCCGTGATGTCTGGCACGCCGACCCCGCCGATATCGCCGAACAGTCCATCCCGGTGCCGATGGGCGACGACTACGACGGTGCCTACGCCGACGAGGAGTCCTGAAACGCCGGAAACGCTGAGCTGCGTTCCTCCCGAGCCGCTGGGCGGGAGTCGCCACGGCAGGAGAACGGCGACCCCTGGCGGCGCCCACCCGGGCTCGGCGGGCACGCACGGCAACGCCCGGACGGGGCTACGACCCATCCGTCCGGCCTCGGCGCCCCGCATCCCGGCGAACCCACCATGCGTCTGCTCAACGCCCAGCCGGCGCCGGAACAGGACAGCCCGTGGCGCCGGGACCGCGCGGAGTCACGTCTTCCGGATGGTGTCGATCCGGCGGCCGAAGTACTGCCCAGGTCGCCGACGGTCCGTTCGCGTGTGGGCGGCCCGTGAACCGCCGGCGATCGGCGGAAGGCCGGCTGTGCCGGCCGTCGCGTTTCGGCTCGGTACGCGGTGCGGGAACCGGTCCGCTCAGGACGCCGATCCCGCGAGCAGGTATTTGCGGAGCTCGGCGCGATCCGGCTTCCCCGGACCCAGCAACGGGATATCGTCGACGAGGGTGAGTTCGCGGGGCGCGGCGGCGGTATCCAGTTCTGTCAGCACGTGGTCGCGGAGTTCGTCCAGCGTGGGCGCGGCACCCGGTGCAGGAACCACCGCGACCACGACCCGCTGCCCCAGGCGCTCGTCCGGTAAACCGAGAACCACGCATTCGGAGACCGCGGGATGGGTTGCCAGGACCGCCTCCACGACCTGCGGTATGACCAGCAGACCGCCGGTGGAGATCGCTTCGTCCAACCGGCCCTGAACCTGCAGGACACCGTCGGTGAAAACGCCCGCGTCGTCGGTGCGGAACCAGCCGGGTTCGGCGAAGGCGGGGTGATCGGGCATATTGCGGTAGCCGGCGGCGAGCATATCGCCGCCGAGCAGGATACGGCCGCCCTCGATGCGTACCCGGGCACCGCGGAGCGGGACACCGTCGTATACGCATCCGCCGCAGGTCTCGCTCATCCCGTACGTGCGGACGATATTGATTCCGGCGGCGCGGGCCTTCTCGTAGAGCGGCAGCGGGGTCGCGGCGCCGCCGATCAGTACTGCGTCCAGTCCGGCCAGCGCCGCGGTCGCGTCGGGGGCGTCGAGCACCTTGACCAGCTGGGTCGGCACCAGCGAGGTGTAGCGGCGTTCCCCGCGCATACTCGTGATGGCTCCGGTGAGGGCCTCGGGCAGGAAGCCGCCGGAGACGTCCACCACGGTCGGTTCCGTGCCCGCCAGCAGCGACCGCAGCAATACCTGCAGTCCGGCGATGTGATGGGTGGGCAGCGCCAGCAGCCAGCTGCCCGGGCCCCCGAGCCGCTCGTGGGTGGCGTCGCCGCTGGCGCGTAACGCGGACGCGGTGAGCATGGCGCCCTTCGGCACCCCCGTCGTCCCGGAGGTGGTGACGACCAGCGCGATATCGTCGTCGATCGGTTCGCCGGGCGCGAGCGCATCACCCAGCCGGCGGGCTTCGCGCCGATCACTGGCGGGTACCGGCAGCCAGGCGGCCGAACCGCTGTCGTCGAGTACCTGCCGCAGATGCGGGAGCACATCGCTGACTCCGCCGCCGGTGGGTATGGGCAGCGTACGCAAGGTTTTCGTCACGGCCACGCCTTGTCCCCGGTGAACCGGACAACGATGGTGTACTCGCTCACGGCTGCGATGGTGTCACGGCGGCAGGGCCGCGGACAGCAGGGGCCGGTGCTGCCGGTGCAGGGCGCCGGAGCCGGATATCGGTATGGGGCTGGGCCAGGCATGGAACTGCGATTCACTCGTCGGACGGTACGAAAGCGGTCGCACCGGGCGTCGGTGATCGGGCGGCCATCCGATCGTATCGTCGCGTGGTGGGCCATGGGTTGGCAACCCGGTAGAAAACCGGAGCCGGGTCCCGCTCAGCGGTTGTCCCGCCGTAGCGGATGCTCCTCCGGGATCTCGACCAGCACGATCGGCACGCTGTCCGGATCCTTCAACCACATTTCGATCAGCCCCCAGGGCTCGGTCACCGGGGCCCGCTCGATCGCGACTCCACGCAACGTCAACTCGACCGCGACGGCCCCGAGGTCACGGACCTGCAACCAGATCGCCCCCGCGAACCCCCGCGGGTCGGTTTCCGCCGCGCCGTGGCCCGCGACCTCGATCAGCGACTGCCCGGCGAAGAACACCGTGCCCCCCGGGTACTCCCGGAAGGTCGCCAATCCCAGTGAGTCGCGATAGAACGCCAGGGTCGTGGCGTAGTCGCGGGGGCGCAGGATTATCCGGCTGCTGAGGATGTCCATCACCGGCAAGTCTAGGGGTAGGCCGGCCATTGCCGCCGGACCTCGGCGTACCCGAGTGGGCCACCGGCCGACCCGAAACCCTTGCGCGCCGCGGAGTCAGAAATACCAGGGGTAGGGGCTCCAGTCCGGGGCGCGTTTCTCCAGGAAGGAGTCGCGGCCTTCGACGGCTTCGTCGGTCATATATGCCATCCGGGTGGCCTCACCGGCGAAAAGTTGCTGGCCGACCAGTCCGTCGTCGGCAAGATTGAACGCGTATTTGAGCATGCGCTGCGCCTGGGGCGATTTCCCGTTGATCGCCGCGGACCATTCGAGGGCCACGTCCTCGAGTTCGCCGTGGTCGACGACGGCGTTCACCGCGCCCATGGCGTGCATTTCCTCGGCCGTGTAGGCGCGGCCGAGGAAGAAGATCTCGCGGGCGAATTTCTGGCCCACCAGTTTGGCCAGATAGGCGCTGCCATAGCCCCCGTCGAAGCTGCCGACGTCGGCGTCGGTCTGTTTGAACCGGGCGTGTTCGCGGCTGGCCAGGGTGAGGTCGCAGACCACATGCAGGCTGTGCCCACCGCCGGCGGCCCAACCGTTGACCAGGGCGATCACCACTTTGGGCATGAATCTGATGAGGCGCTGCACCTCGAGGATGTGCAGGCGCCCGGCGCGGGCCTTGTCGACCGTTTCGGCGGTGTCGCCGCTGGCGTACTGATACCCGCTGCGGCCGCGGATCCGCTGGTCGCCGCCGGAGCAGAAGGCCCAGCCGCCGTCCTTGGGGCTCGGTCCGTTACCGGTGAGCAAAACCGCGCCGACATCGGAGGTGGTGCGGGCGTGGTCGAGTACCGCGTAGAGTTCGTCGACCGTATGCGGCCGGAAGGCGTTGCGCACTTCGGGACGGTCGAACGCGATCCGGACGGTGCCCTGTTCGATATGCCGGTGGTAGGTGATATCGGTCAGGCCCTCGAACCCGGCCACGTCGCGCCACAGCGTCGGATTGAACGTCATGGGGGTGATTACATCAGGCGCGGTGGGGCCGCCGGTGTCGCGTTGACTTCACCACAGTTGGCCCGAATTGTTTGGACGCCGTAAAACCCCGGGTTACGGTGCTTATATGACCGAGCAGACCCGACCGAGGATCGACGAAACCGCTGTCGACGAGGATCGGTACGAGAGGCACGGGGGATTTCCGAAGATCACCCCGGCCGAGGTCGGCCCGGAATACGGGGAATTCGTGGCGGGTATGCGTACCCTGCAGGACCTGACGGTATCGGTCGACGCCCCGGACGAGGTCTATCGCGAAGCCCGTGACCGGGTGAATGCACTGATCGAACTGCTCGAACCGTATCGGGCGCCGGAACAGCAGGGGCCCGCCGGCCGGGCCGTCGAACTGCCGGGTCGCGGCAGCCTGCTCCTGCTGCCCTGGAAAACGGTTTCGGCCGGACCCGACGGCATCGTGATGGAGGGCGTGTTCCGCCGGTTCCATCTCGGCGGTAACTCGGCGGCGCACGGCGGTGTCCTGCCGTTGCTGTTCGACGACCTCTTCGGAATGACCGTCCACTACGCCGGGCGGCCGATCAGCCGGACTGCCTTCCTGCACGTGAACTACCGCAAGGTGACCCCGCTCGACACCCCACTGACAGTGCGCGGCCGGGTCGAGCGGATCGAGGGCCGTAAAACCTTCATCAGCGCCGAACTGGTGGATGAGGAGGGGACCGTGCTGGCCGACAGCGAAGGCCTCATGGTGCAGCTCCTGCCCTGGCAGCCCTGAGTCGCCCGGTCGGGGCGGGTCCGGTCGGCCCCGGCGGTCTCGGATCGCTTACCGCTGTGCCTGGTTCGGTCGATCGTCCAGTATTCCTCCTTGCTCCGTGGACAGTTACGGGCGGAAATGCGTTCGTCCGGGCGATGCGTATAGTTGCGTTGCCCGTCCATACGAGTACTGATCCGGAGGATCCTTAAATTGGTTGCAGCACTGTCTGAATCACTGCTTGACGAGGCTACGCGCCCGGCCTTCCTCGCCGACGCCGTCCAGGTCCTGGAGGCCGAGGTCTCCGATAAGGGTGGTGCCTCGGGTCTGGCCGTGAAGGGTGGGTACGCGGCGGTCAAGAAGATCAGCCCGTCCATCGTTCCCGACGCCCTGGAGTCACTGGCCCCCAAACTGCTGGAGCAGCTCGAGCCGTACTGGAACGAGTACAAGACCGGTGCGGCCGGGAGCTTCGGCGAACTGCTCGCCGCCAAGGGCGACGAGGTCGCCGAGGCCCTGCTGACCGTCACCGATGCGCGTGCCGCGGCCTCCAGCCGCCCCGCCCTGCAGAAGGTGTACAACTCGATGCGTTCCTCGGCCAAGAAGAATGTCATCGAGGCGCTGCCCCGCGTGGGCGACCTGGTGCAGAAGCACGCCGGATAGCGCTGCGCGCGTAGCGTATTCGGCCGCGCACAGCGCGGTCCGTGGGGGCCTCGACGACGAGGTCCCCAACGGGGGAGTTCCAGGGGGCAGCGGGAGTCGGGGGGCCGCCGCGCGCGGCCTTGCCGATGTGAGCAGGGTGACGCAGACGCGGCCGCCGGGGTCTGACAGTCTGGAGTCGTGAATCCGTCAACTGCGCAAGCCCGGGTGGTCGTCGACGAACTCGCCCGCGGTGGGGTGCGGGAAGTGGTGCTGTGCCCCGGTTCGCGTAACGCCCCGCTGGCCTTCGCGCTGCAGGCGGCCGACGCGGCAGGGCAGCTGCGGCTGCATATGCGCATCGACGAACGCACCGCCGGATTCCTCGCGGTCGGCCTGGCCGTCGCCTCGGGAGCCCCGGTACCGGTGGTGATGACCTCGGGCACCGCGGTCGCCAATCTCGGCCCGGCGGTCCTGGAGGCCAATTACGCCCGGGTCCCGCTGATCGTGCTCAGCGCCAACCGTCCCTACGAAATGCTCGGTACCGGCGCGAATCAGACGGTCGAACAACTCGGCCTGTTCGGCAGCCAGGTCCGGGCGACCATCAGCCTCGGCCTCGCCGAAGCCGAATCCGGCCCCGAGTATCCACGGCAGAACAGCGTGTGGCGGTCCGCGGTGTGCCGGGTATTGGCCGCCGCGCGGGGCACCCGTTCGGGTAACGCGGGTCCCGTGCATTTCGATATCCCACTGCGGGAACCGCTGGTCCCGGAGCCGGGCAGTGCAGAATTCACCCCCGCCGGGCGCGGTGTGGACCAGCCGTGGACGGCGACCCAGTACGCGACCCTCGACGTCCCGCTCGATATCGACCTCACCCCGGATACCGTCGTCATCTCCGGCCACGGCGCCGGCCTGCGCGCCGAACTCGCCGATCTGCCCACCGTGGCCGAACCCACCGCCCCCGTGCACGGCCCGGCGCTGCATCCGCTGGCGCTGCCGCTGCTGAAACCGCGGCAGGCGATCATCACCGGCCGCCCGACCCTGCACCGTCAGGTGTCGAAGGTCCTGGCCGACCCCGACGTGACGGTGTACGCACTGACCACCGGTCCGCGCTGGCCCGATGTCTCGGGCAATGTGGTCGGAACCGGTACCCGGGCGGTGACCAGCGGTGCACCGACCGCGCAGTGGCTGGAGCGCTGCCGGGAACTGGACCGGCGGGCCCGCGCCGTGGTGCGTGACGAACTGGACCGCCACCCCAAGCCCACCGGACTGCATGTGGCCGCGGTGATCACCGATGCGTTGCGGGAAGGCGATCAGCTGCTGCTGGGCGCCTCGAATCCGGTCCGCGACGCCGCGCTCGTCGCGGCGCCTAAACCGGGCGTGCGAGTGCTGTCCAACCGCGGTGTCGCCGGTATCGACGGCACGGTGTCGTCCGCGGTCGGCGCCGCATTGCACCACCGCGGCCGGACCATCGCCCTGATCGGTGATCTCACCTTCCTGCACGATGCGTCCGGTCTGTTGATCGGCCGCGGTGAACCCCGCCCCGACGACCTCACCATCGTGGTCGCCAATGACGACGGCGGCGGTATCTTCGAACTCCTCGAACAGGGCGATCCCCAGTATGCCGGTGTATTCGAGCGGGTTTTCGGTACTCCGCACGGCATGGACCTCTCCGCGCTCTGCGCGGCGTACCGGATCCCGCATCGGCAGGTGGGTCCGGAAGAGCTGGCCGCCGAACTGGCGGGTTCCGCTTCCGGTTTCCGGGTGCTCGAAGTCCTCACCGATCGCTCCGGTCTGCGTGAGCTGCACGCCGCTGTCCGCGCCAGGATCGATTCCTGAACTCCACCCGGGGACGGGACCGGGCAGGGCCCGGTCGGTCTCGTCCGGGGCTTTCGTGGACGCGCAGCCGAGTCGGCGCGCAGGATCGATGCGCGGGTAGTGGGCAAGTCTCGCGGCCGGTTCGACGCGAACCGGCTCCCTGAAACGGCGCTGCTGGCGGTCGGGCCGATTACCGAACGTCGCCGGGCGCGCGGCCGATGAGTTTGTTCCCGCGGTCTCGTCTGGACTACAGCAGCCCTGGATCGAGGAGACCGTATGCACCCGGAATTCGACCTGTCGCCCGCGGCGGACGCGCTGGCCGATATCGTCACCGCGATCGACGACCCCCAGCTCGACGCGCCCACACCCGCCGATATCCCGGTTCGCGCATTGATCGAACACGTGGAAGGTTTGGCGGAAGCGTTCCGTGCTGCTGCCGCCAAGGATTCACTCGGCGCGTCCGCGGCACCCGAATTCGGTTCCGGTGCCGCGCTGTCCGCCGAATGGCGCACTGTCGTCCCCGCTCGGCTGCGGGCACTGGCACAGGCCTGGCGCGAGCCCGCGGCGTGGGACGGGGATACCGAAGCGGGCGGGGTCACGATGCCGGCGCCCGTCACCGCACGGGTCGCGCTGGACGAGATCGTCGTCCACGCCTGGGATCTGGCGCGCGCCACCGGCCAGGAACTGAAGGTGGACGACTCCGATCTCGCCGTTCTCCTGGACTTCCTGCAGGACACGCCCGCCGAGGGCACCCCCGGCCTCTTCGGCCCGACCGTGCCGATCGGGTCCGCGGCGCCGGTATTGCACCGGGTGCTGGGGTTCACCGGGCGAGACCCCTTCTGGCTCCCTCGGCATGGCGAGTCGGCATATCGGAGTAAGTCGGGCGTGTGACCACCCGAGCTCCGTCACCTGTCACAGCCCCGTCGATCACTGCGGCCGGGAACGTGGCGCGGCCGGGGATTTCGGCAGCACGTGTGGCCGAGATGGCACAACGTGCCGGGGTTTGGTGCTCGGGAATCCGCGGGCGCGGATCGTCTGCGTCCCGAGCCCTCTGGAGCTCGCGGGGTGGGGCCGGCGCTCCTGCGGGGCGGGCCGTCGCCTGCTGCCGATGTAGTGACGTGCGCCGAGCTTGGGACTGTAGTGACGTGCGCCGAGCTTGGGACTGTAGTGACGTGCGCCGAGCCGGGCTGCCGTACCGAAGCCTCCCGAGTGGGCACCGCCGGTGGGAATCCTCGGGATCCTGTTGTCGATCGACCCCGGACACTGCCGCTGCTCGGCCGCGCCGGATCAGGAGCCTCCCGCACGGCACCGCGCGGAGGTCGGTGGAGTGGGAGACCCCGGCGAGGGCTTGTGGCGTGCCGTAGGCAACCGCGATGGCCCGCGAAAGCGGACCCGTATCCGCGCGCTGCGCCCGCGGGAGCACGGTGAGGCTGCGGCGTTTCTCTGCCGGCCGCAGGTAGGCATCTGCGGTTTCTCGGCGCCGGGTGCCCGTGGCGGGTTACCGGCGGCGCACGATGGAGGGGGGTTACCGGCGGCGCGCGATACCGGTGCGTGACCGCGTAGGCTGGCGGCGCCATGATCGCTCTACTGCTCGCCCTCGCCGGGTTCGCGTTCATAGATTCGCTCGATCTCCTGCTGGTGGGGGTTACCGCGGCGATCGTCGTGGACAGCAGGCTCGCCCGGAAATCGCCGGTGCCCGGTGGGGCGAGTTTCATCGCCGGGGTTTTCGCGGTCACCACGACTTTCGGGTTGCTGGCAGTGCTGGGGATCGATTTCCTCACCGATCTGGTGGATTTCGAGCTCACCCCGACGATCCGTACCTGGGGGGCTTTGGGTTTCGGTCTCGTACTGCTCGTGATCGCCGCCGTGCCCGCCGGTGCGCAGGCCGAACCTCCGGCGTGGACAGTGACCATCCGGCGGCGGCCCTGGCTGCTCGGTATGGCCGGGATGGTCATCGGGCTGGCGCAGGCGCCGACCGCGATTCCCTATCTGGCCGGGTTGGCGTTGATCTCGGCCCCGGACCCGCTGCCGTCGGTGTGGCCGCTGATCGTCATCGCTTATTGCGCCCTCGCACTGCTGCCGCCCCTGGTGGTGCTCGCGCTGGCGACCCGGCGCACCCGGCGGGCCCAGCGTGTGTACCGATCCATCCTGCGGGTGGTCACCAGTTATGGTCCGTTGTCGGTGCGTATCGTCTTCGTCCTGCTGGGGCTGGGCCTGATCGGGGCTGCGGCCCTCGATTACGAGCATCTCTGGTGAGACGCGCAGACCGGCCGCGCGCAGGTGATCAGGTTCCGGTGCGGACGAAAATCCCGGCCGCGGCCGCGTTCACCGCGGCCTCCACCGCGCCCCGTACAGCCTGGTCATCGATCTGGTCGCCGCTGGCCAGCAGGCGGTAGTACAGCGGTCCGGAAATGGCAGTGAGCACCGCGCGGGCGTCGGTGCCGGGCGGTGCTTCGCCGCGGTCGATGGCGTCGGTGACGCACGGTGACCATTCGGTGAGCCGCGCATCGTAGAAACGGTGCAGTGCGTCCGCGGCCGCTTCGTCGAAGCTCGCGGCGGCGATCACCGCACGGAAGAGGCGGCTCTGCCGGGGATCGGTAAGGGTTTTCGCGACCAGGCGGGCGTTTGCCTCGAGGTCGCCGCGCAACGAGCCCGTATCCGCGCGCGATAGCGATTGTTCGGCCATATCGACGAGCAGGTCGGCGGTCAGGCCGGCCGGTGTGCGCCAGCGCCGGTAGACCGTTGTCTTCCCGACTTCGGCACGGGCGGCGACCTCGGCCAGGTCGAGTCGCGCGAAACCGTGTTCGGCCAGCAGATCGCCGGCTGCTTCGAGTACTGCGGCGCGGACGCGGGCGGTGCGCCCGCCGGGGCGGACGGATCCGGGGCCGGCCTCGTCAAGCGTCATAAAGGAACTCCAGTTTCATTTAGTCGCGGATCGGTGTATCGTCCGGATTGTTAATGACACTCTAGGCCCATTAGGAGTCGAGATGGAATACCGCCGCCTGGGAGCTTCCGGCCTGGTCGTCCCCGCACTGAGCTTCGGCGCCGGAACCTTCGGGGGCCGTGGGGAATTGTTCGGCGCCTGGGGGGATACCGACGTCGAACAGGCCCGGCGCCTGGTGGACATCAGCCTGGACGCCGGGGTCACGATGTTCGATACCGCCGACGTGTATTCCGGCGGCGCCTCCGAGGAGGTGCTCGGTGCCGCCATCCGCGGCCGGCGCGACCGCCTGCTGCTGTCCACCAAGGCAAGCCTGCCGACCGGACCCGGCCCGTCCGATGCGGGTTCGGGCCGCGCCCGGCTGATCGGCGCCGTGGAAGCCGCGCTGCGCAGGCTCGGCACCGAACATATCGACCTGTTCCAGTTGCACGCGTTCGACGCCCGGACTCCGGTCGAGGAGGTCCTGCACGCTCTCGACGATCTGGTTCGCGCGGGCAAGATCCGATATCTGGGCGCCTCCAATTTCGCCGGTTGGCAGCTGATGAAATCCCTGGCCGCTGCCGATCGGCACGGGCTCACCCGCTATATCGCCCACCAGGTGTACTACTCGCTGGCCGGACGCGACTACGAGTGGGAGCTGATGCCTTTGGGGGTCGCCGAAGGTGTGGGCGCAGTGGTCTGGAGTCCGCTCGGGTGGGGCCGGTTGACCGGAAAGATCCGCCGCGGCCAACCACTGCCCGCGGGCAGCCGGTTGCACCGCACGGCGGAGGCCGGCCCGCCGGTGGACCAGGAACATCTCTACAACGTCGTCGATGCCCTGGACGAGATCGCCGCCGAAACCGGCCGGACCGTGCCGCAGATAGCGCTGAACTGGCTGCTCTCCCGCCCGACTGTCGGCACCGTGATCGTCGGCGCCCGCAACGAGGAGCAGCTACGGCAGAATCTCGGCGCCGTCGGCTGGCAGCTCGGCACCGATCAGATCGCGCGGCTGGACGCGGCCAGCGCACTCACCCCGCCCTACCCCTACTACCCGTACTACCGTCTGCCCGATTTCACCCGGCTGAATCCGCCCGCCGTGCCGGTGGGAGCAGTTCAGTAGACATCGCGCACGTAACGCTTCTCGGCCACCAGCTGCTTCTTGAACGCCACGGCGCCGTCCTCGTCGAGATTGCCGTGGACGCGGGCGATCCGCAGCAGGGCATCATCGACATCCGCGGCCATCCGGGCGGCGTCTCCGCAGACATAGAAGTGGGCGCCCTCGCGCAGCCACGACCACAGTTCCGCACCGTGTTCGATCATCCGGTGCTGCACGTAGATCCGTTCCCGCTGGTCCCGGGAGAAAGCCAGATCCAAGCGCGCGAGATGACCGGACCGGAACATATCCTCGAGTTCGGTGCGGTAGTAGAAATTCTGGGCGGCGTGCTGGTCGCCGAAGAACAACCAGTTCTTCCCGGTGGCGCCGAGCGCGCGCCGTTCGTGCAGGAAGCCCCGGAACGGCGCGATACCGGTGCCCGGGCCCACCATGATCATCGGCACGCCCGGATCCAGGGGCGGCCGGAAATGCGGGGCGCGCTGCAGGAAGATCGGTACGGCCGCGGCGGCGCGATCGGCCAGGAAGGTGGAACATACGCCGCCACGGCGGGCCGCCGAACCCGCGGCCCGCGGATCGCCGTAACGGACGATCCCGACGGTCAGCTCCACTTCTCGCGGGTTGACCAGCGGGCTGGACGAGATCGAATACTGGCGTGGCTGCAGCTTTTTCAAAACATCGAGCCACTCCACGAGGTCGGCGCGGACCGGGAAATCGTGCAAGACGTCCACCAGTTGGCGGTCCCACAGGTATCCGGCCAGCTCGTGGCGGTTATCGCGGCGCAGCAGCTTGGCCAGCCGGTTGCTGGGATTGCGGTCGGCCACGAATTCCAGCAGGTCCCGGGAGACCCGGGCGATATCGAAACGGGTCCGCAGCGCTTGTTCCAGCGGCATCTCGGTATCACCCGCGGTGACGATCCGCCCCGCCGCCAAACCTGCCGCGTCGAGGAACTCACCGACCAGCGACGGGCAGTTGCTCGGCCACACCCCGAGGGAATCACCCACCTCGTATCGCGCGTCCGAATCACCGAGGTCCAAGGCTATCCGCCGGACCTCCTTGGTCGAGTCGGGAGCTGTCAGCACCTCGTTGCGGACCAGCGGAGCCGGAACCGGTAGTGCCCTGGTGAACGGAGTCGGCGCCGGACGCCGGGGACGGGCGGGTGCGCCACGCTCCAGCAGACCCGTCGCTGTGCCCACACCGAACGCGGACCCGGTTCGCCCACCCGGATTCGCGCCGGCGAACGCGCGCCCCGGCCGTACGACGGTCCCACGGCCGCCGGGGCCGGGGCCCGCGGCGCTGTCGCCCTCCGGGGCGCCGCCGAGTGCCGCGATCACCGCTTCCAGCCAGTCCGAACCAGGCCCGGAGAAATCGGGTTCGCAGTCCACACGCGGTAGCAGCCGGGTTGCGCCACGTTCGGCGAACGCCGTATCGAGCCGCCGGCCGTGGCCGCAGAAATCGTCGTAGGACGAGTCACCCATGGCGAATACCGCGAAACGTATACCCGTGAGCCTGTTCGCGCTCTCATCGAGCCGGGTCCAGAAATCGGCGCCGTTGTCCGGGGGCCCGCCGTCGCCGAACGTACTGCTGATCACCAGGACATCACCCGCCAGCGCGGCGAGATCGCAGGAATCCATATCGATCAGCCGCGGCCGGTAACCGAACTCCGTGAGCCGCTGCGCCGCGGTGGCCGCGAATTCTTCCGCATTCCCGGTCTGCGAGGCCCAGAGCACCGTCACGGCCGGGCTCGATGGTTCCGGTGCCGCCGGCGAATTCGTAGGGCGGGCGCGCGAATACATACCGGCCAGCAGTCCGTCCACCCACAACCGGCTCGGCCGCGACAGCGGCGCGGTCTCCGGAAGTATCGGCTGCCCCGACACCGGCAGGGACTGTAATGCCGCGAGATATCCGCCGAGATAGATCCGCTCGGTTTCGCTGAGGGTGGGCGAGACTGCCGCGTCCAGGCCGAGCACTGCCGCGAGGGGATGGGCCCCGGCACTCGCCGTGGTTTCTCCGGGGTTGCCGGGGGCCACGGGCAATTCGACGGGTACCACCGGCGCAACCCGGCGCAGCGCGACGGCGCAGGCCTTGAACTCCGGTTGCAGCGAATCCGCGTCCACCGCGTCGTTGGTGACGGCGTTGACGGTCAGATATTCACCTTGTTCGTCGTTCCAGTGGAACGGTGCGAAACATCCGCCGGGAAGGACCCGGTCGCTGATCTGCACGGGAAGTACGGCGCGGCCGCGCCGGGAAGTGATCTCCACCTGATCGCCCGCGACCAGCCCCAGTTCCCGGGCGTCGTCGGGATGGACCTCGGCGAACGGTTCCCGGTTCAGTTTGCCGAGCTTGTCGATCCGGCCGGTCTTGGTCATCGAATGCCACTGATGTTGCAGGCGTCCGGTGTTGAGCAGGAACGGGTAGTCGTCATCCGGCATTTCCGCCGGCGGCATATGCGGGCGCGGCCAGAAGACCGCTCGCCGACTGGGAGTGGGGAAGGCCAGGCGTGGCCGGTGCCCGGTGTCGTCGACGAACGGCGCCGGGTGGATTCCGTCGTTGCGGTAGCGGATCGGGTTGCGGCGCTGCGCCGAGTCCGGGCACGGCCACTGCATCGGGCCCGCACGCAGCTCGTCGTGGCTCATCCCGCGCAAGTCGTAGCCGGTGGCCGGATTGGCGAAGCCGCGGATCTCGTCGAACACCTCGGCGGCGGAAACGTAGTCGAATCCGGGAAAGCCCATGGCGGTCGCCACCTGGGCGATGAGCTGCCAGTCCGGGCGGGCCGCGCCGGCCGGTTCGACGGACTGCCGCTGCAGGGTCACGGTGCGTTCGGAATTGACCATCGCAGCATCCGCCTCGGCCCACAGAGTGGCGGGTAACAGCAGGTCGGCATAGGAATTGGTGGCGGTGTCGGTGTAGGAATCCTGGGTGATCACCAGTTCGGCGGCCTCCAGGCCCGCGATCACCGTTTTGCGATTGGCCACCGTGGCAACCGGATTGGTGCAGATGATCCAGGCTGCTTTGATCGTCCCGGCCGCGAGCTGCCGGAACATTTCCACGGTGCCCGGTCCGGCCTCGGCGCGGATGGTTCCCGGTGGTAGGCCCCACGCCGTTTCCACGAATGTCCGGTCGGCGGGGGAGAGCACGCTGCGCTGCCCGGGCAGCCCGGGTCCCATGTACCCCATTTCCCGGCCGCCCATGGCATTCGGCTGTCCCGTCAGCGAGAACGGCCCGCTGCCCGGGCGGCAGATGGCACCGGTGGCCAGATGCAGATTGCACAGTGCGTTGGTGTTCCAGGTGCCGTGGGTGGACTGATTCAGGCCCATCGTCCACAGGCTCATCCATTCGCCCGCCGCGCCGATCCAGCCCGCGGCGGTGCGGATATCCGCCTCGGCCAGGCCGGTGATCCCGGCGACCCGATCCGGAGTGTAGGCAGCGAGGAAATCCGGCATCGCCGCCCACCCCTCGGTGTGCTCGGCGATGAACTGCTCGTCGATATCACCGGCCTCGACCAGCAGATACAGCAGGCCGTTGAGCAGTGCCAGGTCGGTTCCGGGACGGATCTGCAGGAACAGGTCCGCGCGGGCGGCCGTATCGGTACGCCGCGGGTCCACCACGATCAGCTTCGCACCGGATTTGATCCGCTCCGATATGCGCAGGAAGAGGATGGGATGACAATCGGCCATATTCGCGCCGATGACGAAGAACAGGTCGGCGTGGTCGAAATCGTCGTAAGAACCGGGTGGGCCGTCGGCGCCCAGTGACTGCTTGTAGCCGGTGCCGGCACTCGCCATGCACAGCCGGGAGTTGGCCTCCATATGCACGGTCCGCAGATACCCCTTGGCGAGTTTCGTGGCCAGGTACTGTGCCTCCAGCGACATCTGCCCCGAAACGTACAACGCGATCGCGTCGGATCCGTGCTCGTCCAGGATCGCCCGTAACCGCGCCGCGGCCTCGGCCACCGCCTCGTCCACCCCCACCGGCTCCGGTTCGGTTCCGCGGCCGGGGCGCCGGTACGCGGCGGTCATCCGGCCCGGCGCCCGCATCAATTCGAGGTGGGTAGCGCCCTTCGTGCACAACCGCCCGGCATTTGCCGGATGCAGTTTATCGCCGGTGACCCGGGCGATCACCGGAGCGCCGGTGGTATCCGAGGTCGTGGTGACCTCGATTCCACAGCCGACCCCACAGTACGAGCACACCGTCCTGGTTGTGCCGGGTAACCGGCCGCTGTGGTCATCGGGAACGGCCCCGGCCTGGTCACGCACCGGATCTGATTCGCTCGTGCCGGATCCCTCGGGCACGAGCGAGGGTCCTGCGTGGTTACGCTGCGCTGCCGCCTCCGGGCCTGACTCGCTCGTGCCGTATCCCTCGGACATGTCTCCGATGGTGCCCGTGAGCCGTTTCCTGGGGTTTGCCCGATGTTATCGCCGCATCACATTCCACTTCACCGGCGAAAATCACAGCTGTGAGGAAAATGAACCCGCACGTCAGCTACCGAGCTTGTAGCCCCGGTGCAAAGCAACCACCCCGCCGGTGAGGTTGCGCCATTTCACCCCGGCCCAGCCCGCGTCCGCCGCCCGCCGGCCCAACTGCCGCTGATTCGGCCAGGCCCGGATCGATTCGGCAAGGTAGACGTAGGCATCCGGATTACTGCTGACCGCCCGCGCGACCCGCGGGAGCGCCTTCATCAGATACTCCATGTAGACCGTCTTGAACACCGGTATCACCGGGGTGGAGAACTCACAGATCACCAGCCGGCCCCCGGGTTTGGTGACACGCAGCATCTCCCGCATCGCCAGATCGATATCGGCGACATTGCGCAGGCCGAACGAGATCGTCACGGCATCGAAGGAGTTGTCGGCGAACGGCAGTGCCATGGCGTCCCCGGCGACCATCGGGACCGCGCGGAACCGCCCGGCGGCGAGCATGCCCCGGGAGAAATCGGCGGCCACGCACCAGGCGCCCGATTTGCCCAGTTCCACGGTGGAGACGCCGGTCCCGGCCGCCAGATCGAGGATCTGCTCACCGGGACGCGGGGCGATGGCCCTGCGGGTCATCCACCGCCAATAGCGGTCCTGCCCGGCCGAAATCACGGTATTGGTCAGATCGTATCGTCGCGCCACACCGTCGAACATCGAAGCGACCTCGTGCGGTTGCTTGTCCAGCGAGGCCCGAACCGATTGCGTTTTCGCCACAGCCCGACCCTACTCGGCGCCACTGTCATCTCGTCGAGCTGATTGCTGTCACATCGCGGGCTGATCGGAATCGTGCTACGCGGCATATCGAATGAGTCCATCCGGCCGGTCGCGTGCCGCCGAGGGGCGTTCCGTATACCCGGCTCGCCGATTCTTCGGGAATCGGCGAGCCGGGTGCTGCTGTGGGCCGGGTGCTGCTGTGGGCCGGGTGCTGCTGTGGGCCGGGTGCTGCTGTGGGCCGGGTGCTGCTGTGGGCCGGGTGCTGCTGTGGGCCGGGTGCTGCTGTGGGCCGGGTGCTGCTGTGGGCCGGGTGATCAGGCAGAACGTGACAGTTGGCAGTCGGTGCCGAGCACATCGGCATAGTGGCCCATGAGTTCGGTGCACAGGGCGGGCCAGGTGCGATGCAGCACCGATTTCCGGGCGGCCGCACCGAACCTGGCGCGCAGCTGGGGATCGCGCAGTGCAGCGACGGCGCCCGGTAGCAGTTCGGTGAACTCCGCGACCGGCAGCAGGTAACCGTTGCGGCACGGGGCGATGAGGTCGCGCGGTCCGCCGGCGTCGGGACCGATCACCGGGACCCCGCCGGCCAATGCTTCCTGGACACCCTGGCAGAAGGTTTCGTGTTCGCCGGGGTGCACCATGACATCCAAACTGGCGTAGGCCTGTGCCAATTCGTCGCCGCCGAGTTCGCCGGTGAAGATCGCGCCGGGCAGTATCCCGGCCAGTTTCGGCCGCTGCGGTCCGTCGCCGACGATCACCAGTTGAACGTCCGGATCGCGGGCCAGGACCGCGAGCCGGTCCACATGTTTCTCCGGCGCCAGCCGGCCCACGAACCCCACCACCAGCCGATCGCTTCCGCCGATCCACTCGTTGCGTAATCGCGGGTTGCGGGCTGCCGGGGTGAACCGCGCCGCATCGACCCCGCGCGCCCACCGGTGCACCCGCGGAATCCCGTGCCGGGCCAGGCTCTCCGCCGCGGCGCTGGATGGCGCCAGGGTGCGGGTCGCGCCCTCATGGATCCGCCGGGTCCAGCCCCAGGCCGCGCGCTCGGCCAGCCCCAGCCCGTAGCTCTTGGCGAAACCCGCCACATCGGTCTGGTACACCGCGATCGTGGGCAGGTCCAGTCGCAGCGCGGCGGCCAGACCGCCGGCGCCCAGCAGGAACGGGGATGCCAGATGCACCACATCGGCGCCGAAAGCGTCCAGGATCCCGACCATCCCCGGCTGCGGCAGGCCCACGGGCAACGAGCTGATCTTCGGCACCATCACCGCTGGCACCCGGTGCACCGGGAATCGGCCGTGGTGCCGCGGCGCGGGGGGACGTCCGCGCAGCGTATCGGGGGCGATGACGAGCGCCTCGTGCCCGTGCCGGTCCAGATGATCCAGCACCCGCAGGACCGAGTTCACGACGCCGTTCATATTCGGGAGGAAGGACTCGGCAACGATTGCTACGCGCACACGGGTCAGTCTGCGGGATCGCGGGATCCCGGGACGCGTCGTCGATATGACACCGGATCGAAGATCCGGCGAACACTCATCGAACCGGTTTCCGCACGCAACAGCAGCCACAGCGTGGGCAACGCCAGTGCCCAGACGGTGGCGAGTACCGACAGCGCCGGCGGTATCGCGACCCGCACATCGCGGCCGGCCACCCGCACCAGGTCGGGGTCGGCACGGTTGTATTCGACGTTGATTCGTTCGCCCGCGGTCAGGTGGGTCGGGTACAGCACGCCCACTTTGGGATTGTGGGTCACACCGTCCGGGGTGACGTACATCACCGCAGACCGCAATCGTCCCGCGGACAGCACCTCACCGGTTGTTTCGCCCTTGTCGGATTCGATCAGGTAATCGTTGCGCCAGGCCGCGAGTACGAGCAGCACCACCAGCACGCTTACCGAAACGGCGGCGATCAGCACCCCGACCCGTGTCCGCCGCAGCCGCTCGGCCCGCGCCGAAGAATCGGGTGGTGCGGATTCTGCGGGCACAGTCCCTGCCGGGGCGGTATCCGCGGGTTCCGGCTCTATCGGTTTCTCCAGCTCGTGCACGGGATCGGGCGGCTCGGCCACATCTGCCTGGTCGGGCACGCTGTCTCCTTTCGGATTCGATCCCTGTCGGCGTTCGCGACCGGGCGAGGCCGGCGAACGTCCGGCGGTTGCCGCGCCGGCAAAGCCGGTCAGACCCCGGTCCGCCGAGACGGCGCTCGGGTCGCGGCACCGCAACAGCCTAACGGGCGTGCCGGCGCGCGGCGTCCGGGTCCGGGTGGGCCCGATGCGTGTTGGTTCGCGCGTCGAGTTACCGGTAGGTGAGTTCGGCGTCGTCGGGCACGAGGGCGGTGCCGCGGGGTGCCGTGTACGTGTCGCCGGGGGGCCGAAGGCGCGGTGGCGCCGGCTGTGCCCGGCGCAGGAACGGAAGGCAGGTGAGTGCGGCAGGTCGGCTACTGTGGGCGCTCATGGCCCGTAAATTCGGCTTCACGCTGACCTATCCGATCCCGGTCGCCGAACTCCACGCCGCGCTCACCGGGGAGGAACTGTGGCGCGACCGCTTCGCCGGCGCGCAGACAGCCACGCTCGACCTGACCCATCCGGGCGGGCCGGGCACCATCCGGCTCGCGATGAGCGAGAAGATCCGCCCGGAGAAAATCCCCGGCATCGTCCGCAAGGTCCTCAAGAGCGATCTGGTCGTCACCCGCGTGGACAACTGGCAGCCGCTGACCGGTGACACTGCCGAGGGAACTTTCGAAGGGACCTCGTCGGCGATCTCCTCGGAGATGACCGGAACCTACCGGCTCCGGCCCGCCGGTGACGGGTCGGAACTGGAGGTTTCCGGTTCGGTGAAGGTCAAGGTCCCGCTGGTCGGCGGCGCCATCGAGCCCCTGGCCGAACAGCTGCAGCGGCGAGTGGTGGAAAGTGAACGAAAATTCATCCTGAAATGGTTCGCCGAGCGCGCGAACGCCTGACACCCGTCTACCGATGCCTTCGGTCTATCCCTGCTTTCCGCCCGTGATCATCGCGGGCGGAAAGCGGTGCCGAGGGCGCCGCAACCCATGTGCGTCGAGTGCGCCCAGGGTGCGGCGCCGCGGCGAGCCGGTCCGGTTCCGACTCTGCGGATCGCCGACGACCAACGCTGTGACCGGGGCGCCTTTACTTCAGAGTTCTTCGCAGGGTGCTTCCATCGCGGCGGACGGGTCGAACTCTTTCGGCTCGACCATCACGAGCCAGTTTCCCGAGTTGTCCCGGAAGACGGCCTCCACACCATAGGGCCGTTCCGACGGCGGTTGCACGAAATCCACGCCCTTGGCCGTCAACTCCTTGTATGCCTGCTGGCAGTCCTTCGTGGTGAGCCCCAGCGAACCGTGGGTGCCGTTGGCCAGCGAGCGCCGGACCGCCTCGGCGAGGTTGTCGTCCAGCGGCGGGCCGGGCACCATCAGCGTCACCTCGAGTTCCGGATGGTCCGGATGGGCCACGGTCACCCAGCGGAAACCGTTGTCGCCCATCTGTATGTCGGCGGTCTCTACGAATCCGAGGGTGTCGATGTACCAGTTCTTCGCCTCGGTCTGGTCGGTCACGTACACCGTGACCAGCGAAATGTTGGTGATGATCGGGGTCATGAGAGGAGCCTAGGCGCGCTCCGAACGCCGCGGCTTCTCCGAAATTGCGGTGTCCGGCCGGCGATCGGACAGACCGTGCATGAACACGTAACAGCCGGGGATCCGCGGCGCGCCGTCGGCGAATTTCGCCTGGTACTCCGACGGGGGAACCCCCACCAGTTCGGTGAACTTCCGCGAGAACGACCCCAGGCTGGTGTAGCCGACGAGCAGGCATACCTCGGTGACCGTCGTATTGGTGGCGCGGAACAGGTCCTGTGCCCGCTCGATCCGCCGCTCGGCCAGATACAGCGCCGGCGTGCGGCCGTAGGTCGCGGCGAAACAGCGCAGGAAGTGATACTTCGAGACCCCCGCCGCCGCGGCCATCCCGTCCAGGTCCAGCGGCTGTGCGTATTCGCGGTCGATGAAATCTCGCGCCCGGCGCAGATGCGGGAGCAGATCCTCGGGGACCGGCCGCGCTGCCATCGTCGCCTACCCGAACGGCACGAGTTCGTCGAAACGCATCGATGCGCGCCCCGCCGTACGCCACGCCCGCGCGGTCAGGTCCAGGTCCTCGTCGGTGACCAGATTGCCCATCACCCGGACCGCGGTGCGCTGCAGCAGTTTCGAGCGCATCACCGGCGGGCCGCCGACCGGCACCATGCGCGGGTGCGTCGCCAGTCCGGCGATCCGGCGGGCCACCGAATACGTGCGCCCGTATTTGCGGCGCAGCACATCCGGCCACAGCCGGGTCAGGTCGGGTTCGTCCAGCAGGCCGGCGAGCATATGGCCGCCCTCCAGCCCGTAGTCGATACCTTCACCGTTCAGCGGGTTCACACAACCGGCAGCATCACCCACCAGCACCCAGTTGGGGCCCGCGATACCGGAGACCGCCCCGCCCATCGGCAGCAGCGCCGAGGACACCGCCCGCAACGAACCGGTGAGCTCCCATTCTTCGCGGCGCTGCGCGGTGTAGTGCTCCAGCAGTGGTTTCAACGCGATATGCGAGGGCCGCTGCTCGGTCGCCAGCGAACCGACCCCGATATTCACCTCACCGTTGGCGAGCGGGAACACCCAGCCGTAGCCGGGGACGAGTTCACCTTGCGCATTACGCAGCTCCATATGCGAGGTGATCCATTGGTCGTCACTGCGCCCGGACGCGATATAGGCGCGCGCGGCCACCCCGTACGCGTATTTGCGGTGCCAGGTCCGGCCGAGTTGTTTACCGACCGGAGAGCGGACACCGTCGGCCACGATCAAAGTTTCGCAGCGGATCTCGACGGTCCGCTCGCCGGTGCGTACCGCCACCCCGGTGACGCGGTCACCGTCGCGGAGCACGCTGGCGACTTTGGTGCCGTCGAACATCCGGGCTCCGGATTTCACGGCCGTTTCGCGCAATTTGTCGTCCAACTCGGTACGCGGTATGGCGCTGCCGTAGGTCGGGAAGGAACCGGCCGGCCATGGGAGCAGGGCCTCGCGCCCGAATCCGGTCATCCGCAAACCGTGGTTGACGGTATGCGCGCGCACCCATTCACCAAGGCCCAGATGTTCGAGCTCCGCGGTGGCGCGCGGGGTCAGCCCGTCCCCGCAGGTCTTGTCGCGCGGGAATACCGCGGAATCGAGCAGCAGCACATCGCGACCCGCCCGGGCCGCCCAGGCCGCGGACGCGGAACCGGCGGGTCCGGCACCCACTACCAGCACCTGCACGTGTGCGGGCAGCGGCCCCCGGTCGCTATCGGCTGGTGTGGCTTCGGGTGCACCCATGCGGACAATAGTTACAGGCCGCGGTCTGCGATGTCGATGGCGGTACGGTCAATACAGTGACGGTGTTCATGGGCGCTGCGGCATGGACACGCTAGGTTCATCACCGTGGGGTCGGACGCGTCCTTGGGAGAAGGTATGAGCACATCTGCTGTGAGCGAAGCCGGCACGGTGGTGGCGGGGGTGGACCTCGGCGACGCCGCCCTCGCCGCGACAGTGCGCGAGGGTCTCGACCGGGTGGAGGAGTTACTGGTCGAGGAATTGTCGGACGGGGCGTCGTTCCTGCAGGAAGCCGCGCTGCATCTGGCCAGGGCGGGGGGTAAGCGGTTCCGCCCGCTGTTCACCATATTGACCGGCCAGCTCGGCCCGCGCCCCGACGATCCGGAGCTCATCACCGCCGGCACGGTCGTCGAACTGGTGCATCTGGCCACGCTGTACCACGACGATGTGATGGACGAGGCCACCATGCGGCGCGGCGCGCCGAGTGTGAACGCGCGCTGGGGTAACAGCATGGCGATCCTGGCCGGTGACTATCTGTTCGCCCACGCCTCCCGTCTCACCTCCACTCTCGGCCCGGACGCGGTGCGCATCATCGCGGAGACGTTCGCCGAACTGGTCACCGGCCAGATGCGTGAAACCATGGGCGCCCGCGAAGCCGCCGACCCGGTCGCGCACTACCTGAAGGTGGTCTGGGAGAAGACGGGTTCGCTGATCGCGGCCTCCGGCCGTTTCGGCGGTACGTTCTCCGGCGCCGATCTCGATCATGTGGAACGTCTCGCCCGCCTCGGTGACGCGGTAGGCACCGCCTTCCAGATCTCCGACGACATCATCGATATCTCGTCGGTCTCCGCGCAGTCGGGTAAAACCCCGGGCACCGACCTGCGGGAAGGTGTGCATACGCTCCCGGTCCTGTACGCCCTCCGGGATCCCGGCCCCGAGGGTGACCGCTTGCGCACCCTGCTGGACCATCCCCTCGAATCGGACGAGGAGGTGGCCGAAGCCCTGGAACTGCTCGGTCGTTCCCCGGGGATGGCACAGGCCGGGGAGAAACTGCGGGAGTACAGCGATATCGCTCACGCGGAACTGAAGGCACTGCCCGCGGGCCCGGCGAACGATGCCCTGGTGCGGCTGGTTCAGTACACGACCGAGCGGGTCGGCTGAGCCCGATTTTGGTTGCGCCGGCTCGCGCGGGTCATGGCGGAGGTACCCCTTCGGGCGTCTCGCTCGACGCGGCGCCCCCATCGGTTGCCTCGGGTATCGAGTGGCCGGATCCCGTTACGTGTATCCCTGAACTCCAGGCCCCGCCGGGCAGGGCCTGTTCGGTGCCGCCCGCATTGTCCGGCCGGAACCGGTTCGGCCGGACGCGGAGTGTGGACGCCGGAACTCCGGCGCAGACTCGATCGTTGAGCCCGTGTAGCGGTTCTGGCCGAAATTCGCGCATCTGAGCGCGTTACCTATACAGGAGTGCTATGCACGGGCACGGGTTTGCGAATGGTTTCAAAACGTTCGGGCTCATGGTCGGTCTTTCCGCGCTCATCGTGCTGGCGGGCGCAGCGTTCCGGAACACGACCATTCTGGTGATCGCGGTGCTACTGGCCGTGGCGGTGAACGGTTACGCGTATTTCAACAGCGATAAACTCGCGTTGAAAGCGATGCGGGCGCAGCCGGTCAGCGAACTCGAGGCGCCGGTGATCTATCGCATAGTGCGGGAGCTGGCGACCACCGCGCGGCAACCCGTGCCGCGCCTGTACATAAGTCCGACGAATGCGCCGAATGCGTTCGCGACCGGGCGTAACCCGCGTCACGCGGCGGTGTGCTGTACCAGCGGAATTCTGCAGATTCTCGACGAACGCGAATTGCGCGCGGTACTCGGGCACGAGCTCTCCCACGTCTACAACCGGGATATTCTGATCTCCTCGGTCGCCGGTGCGATGGCGGCGGTGATATCCGGTCTGGCGAATTTCGCCTATTTCGCGGCCGCGTTCGGCGGCAACCGGGGCGGTTCCGGTCCGAATTTCATCGGCGTGCTGCTGGTATCGCTGCTGGGGCCCATTGCGGCGGGGCTGATCAAGATGGCGGTTTCGCGTTCCCGCGAGTATCAGGCCGACGAATCGGGTGCGGAACTGACCGGTGATCCGCTGGCTCTGGCTTCGGCGCTACGCAAATTGGAGCGCGGGGTACAGGCGGCGCCGCTGCCGCCCGAACCCCGGCTCACCGCGCAATCGCATCTCATGATCGCCAACCCGTTCCGGGCCGGTGATCGGATGGCCCGGTTGTTCTCCACTCATCCGCCGATGTCGGACCGGATCGCACGGCTGGAACAGATGGCCGGGCGGCGCTGAACGCTCTAGCGGTAGTTCACGAACTGCAACGCGATTCCGAAATCCTCGCCTTTGAGCAGCGAGATCACGGCCTGCAGATCATCGCGTTTCTTACTGGTCACGCGGAGTTCGTCGCCCTGGATCTGCGCCTTGACCCCCTTCGGGCCTTCGTCGCGGATCTTCTTGGAGATCTTCTTCGCATGTTCGGCGTCGATGCCCTGTACGAGCGAGCCGGTGACCTTATAGGTTTTGCCCGAGGCAACCGGTTCGCCGGCATCGAAGGCTTTGAGAGAGATATCCCGGCGGATCAGTTTCTCCTTGAACACCTCGAGCGCGGCTTTGACGCGCTCCTCGGATTCGGCGGTGAGCACCACTTTGTCCTCGCCCGACCATTCGATGCCCGCGCCTGTTCCCCGGAAATCGTAGCGCGTGTTCAGCTCCTTTTCGGCCTGATGCAGCGCGTTGTCGACCTCCTGCCGTTCGACCTTGCTGACGATATCGAATGATGAATCGGCCACACTGCGCTCCTGTTCGCTGTTGGACACCCTGAATGCTTACGCAAGCTACCCCGTTCGCGAAGTGGCACAGCATGAGCGGGTCGGACCACGGAGCAGGCAGCGCGGCGTCATCACGCAGAGGACCCTGCACAGGCTCGGTCGGTACTGTGCCCCTGTCCACACGCGCCGGCCGGGCGATCGTGTCGATTTCGGTCGATCGGGCGATCTGGCCAGCCGGTTTGCGTTCCGGGTGTGGGTACGTTGTATTCTGCTCACCGCACTCGAAAAGTGATCGCGAGATCGCCGGGTGCGGTTCCAGGCAGGTTGCCCGAGCGGCCAATGGGAGCAGACTGTAAATCTGTCGGTGAAAGCCTACGTAGGTTCGAATCCTACACCTGCCACCACGAGCCCCCGCCGGTGAAATCCGGTGGGGGCTCCGTCGTTTCCGGCCGCGCCGCACATCGTTTGTGACAACCGAAAAATATGCTCTGACCACCCGGTTTGGTGCTGTCGGCGGTAAGTGTGTACTCTCGTTCAAGTCTTCGAGGCAACGGGCAGGAGATCATCCGGTTCCGCTGCGGAGAAGTCGCGCCCCCTTAGCTCAGTCGGCAGAGCGTTTCCATGGTAAGGAAAAGGTCAACGGTTCGATTCCGTTAGGGGGCTCGCCGGATTGCCGGTGGTGTCCGACTCGGCACTCCAAGCCGCGACGTCGCCGTCGCAGATGGCGTATAAGGCGGTGTAGCTCAGGCGGTAGAGCAAACGACTCATAATCGTTGTGTCGCCGGTTCGAGTCCGGCCATCGCTACCCATACTGATTGACCCTCTGGTTGACCGGAAAGAAGGCATATCGTGGCCGCGAAGTCCACCGATGTCCGGCCAAAGATCACCTTGGCCTGCGAGCAGTGCAAGCATCGCAACTACATCACCAAGAAGAACCGGCGCAACGACCCGGATCGGCTGGAGCTGAAGAAGTTCTGCCCGAACTGCGGTACGCACCGCGCCCATCGCGAATCCCGCTGACCCTGGTATGAGGCGTCACCGCTCCGGCAGTGGCGCCTCGACTGCCGGGGCGGACCGGGTGACGCCGATCGAGACGATATGCGGTTTCGCATCGTCGTGATCGCCGCGCCGTGACGCGCCTGTTCGACTCGCTACAGTTATGATTCCTTCTCGGGTGTGTCCTCCGCCCGTTCGTGGTCCCAAACGGGCCGCGGTATTGGTCGGGCGGCTGTGCGGTCTCCCTCTCGGCTACGCCGGTTACCACCTACTGGACTGACGTCCAGCCGCCAAGCAGACTCCGTGCTGCGGGGTCAGATAGGTACAGTCCTCCCGTGACAACGAACACCGGAACAGACGAAGTGGCCGCGATGGAAGCGGAGTTCGATCCCGCCGCCCATGCGGCCGCGATGGTCGGTCACCACTACCGCGTGGACGACTACTACGAGGTCGGCCGCGAGAAAGTCCGCGAGTACGCCCGTGCCGTACAGGACAGCCACCCGGTGCACTGGGACGAAGATATCGCGCTGGAGTACGGCTACGACGGTCTGGTCGCCCCGGTGACCTTCATCTCTCTCGTCGGTATCCTGGCGCAGCGCAAACTCTTCGAGACGGTCGTCACCGGCTACGACCTGAGTCAGATCATGCAGACCGACCAGATCCTGGAGTTCCACCGCCCGATCGTGGTGGGCGACCGGTTGACCTGCGACGTCTATCTGCATTCCTTCCGCCAGGCCTTCGGCGGCGACATCATCGTCACCAAGAACATCGTCACCGATCAGCACGACGAGGTGGTGCTCACCACCTACACCACTCTGGTCGGCCGCAGCGGCGGTGATATCGATCCCAACCTCAACGAGGCCGTGCGCAAGGTCCTGATGCACGGGATGGAAGCCTCGATGCCCGACCACACGCCCCGCTCGCACCCGGCCCCGCCGGCCCCCGCGGCGGAGAAGTCCGTGGCCACCCGGTTCGCGCGTTCGTTCGACGACGTCTCCGTCGGCGACGAACTGCCCGCCCGGATCGTGCGGCTCACCCGCGGCGATCTGGTGAACTACGCCGGTGTCTCCGGCGACGCCAACCCCATCCACTGGAGCGACGAGGTCGTGAAGCTGGTGGATCTGGAGACCTGCGTCGGTCACGGCATGCTCTCCATGGGCCTGGGTGGTGGATTCGTCACTTCCTGGCTGGGCAATCCGGGCGCGGTGAAGGAGTACAACGTCCGGTTCACCAGTCCGGTGTTCGTGAGTGCCACCGAACCGGCCGAGGTCGAGTTCACCGGCAAGATCAAATCCGTCGATCCGGAAACCCGGACCGCGGTGATCGCCATCGTGGCCAAATCCGGTGGACGCAAGATTTTCGGCCGGGCCACGGCCACCGTCCAGTTGTCCTGACCTGGTCGAGCGCCCCGGATTGGCTTCCGCGGCCAGCCGTGCCGTACACTCGGGATTCTGGGGTCACCAGCCGATGCGCGCTGCTCTGCAAGGCTGGTTCCAGGCGGGGTTCTCGAGCATCGGCCGCACCGGCTGAGTAGGCTCGGGTCGAGCCGGTCGAACCGGTCCCGCCGACGGGGCCGGCATCTGCCGGAGCGGCGCGCGTGTTGTGTGACCACAGCACCGATAATTGAATACCGCAGTGTGGCCGGCTCGCACGCAAGTGTCCGGTTCGGCCGAAGGGGCGTAGCTCAAATGGCAGAGCAGCGGTCTCCAAAACCGCAGGTTGCAGGTTCAAGTCCTGTCGCCCCTGCCCTGGATGCCCGGCGATGAGAGAGGATCGACGTGACCGACGAGCGGGATGACACCGCCGCCGCGCAGCGGCCGAGCGGAAAGCGCTCCGCTCGGCGGGGTCGGTCCGCCACGTCGGGCGCGTCCGATACCGGTTCGATCGCGACCATAGATCGGCCCGCGCGTAAGGACGAGAAGAAGTCCGGCCGAGCCGATCGGGAGCAGTCCCGGAATCCGTTCAAGCGTTTGTTCAAGTTCCTGCGTGAGGTGATCGCGGAACTGCGGAAGGTTATCTGGCCCAACCGGAAGCAGATGATCACCTATACGACCGTTGTTCTGGTGTTCGTGGTCTTCATGGTCGCGTTCATCAGCGGGTTGGATCTGGCGTTCATCAAGGGTGTCGACTGGTTGTTCGGCTAGCCAGGCGATATCGGCGCCGGTGCCCCGATCCGCGCCCGCGGGCCGGACGCCAGACAAAACCGCCGCGCCCGAACCCGGCACGCAGAGGATGCACGTGACGACACAGGAAGCGAGTGCCCAGTGAGCACCCCGGAGAACGACACCACCGACGAGTTCCCGGTCGACGATCAGACGGCCGAGGAGGCCGCTGTCCACGTCGAGGAGCCGGCGTCCGATGCCGCGCCCGAGGCTGCCGACGAGGCCGCACCCGCATCCGCCGAGGAAGACGAGCCGGATCCGGTCGAGCAGATGAAGGCCGTGCTGCGGCGTGCTCCCGGCGACTGGTATGTCATCCACTCCTACGCCGGCTACGAGAACAAGGTGAAGACCAACCTCGAGACCCGTGTGCAGAACCTGGATCTGGAGGACTACATCTTCCAGGTCGAGGTGCCCACCGAAGAGGTCACCGAGATCAAGAACGGTCAGCGCAAGAGCGTCAATCGCAAGGTACTGCCGGGCTACATCCTGGTCCGGATGGATCTGAACGACGAATCCTGGGGTGCGGTGCGTAACACACCCGGTGTCACCGGGTTCGTCGGTGCCACCTCGCGCCCGTCGCCGCTGACCATCAACGAAGTCGTGAAATTCCTGGTTCCGGTCTCCCAGCAGAAGAAGGCGCCCGCGCCCGCTGCTGCCGCGACCTCGCCGGAGACCGCCGGCGAGACCCCGGCCAAACCGGCTATCGAGGTCGATTTCGAGGTCGGCGAATCGGTCACGGTGATGGACGGCCCGTTCGCGACGCTGCCCGCTACCATTTCCGAGGTCAACGCCGAACAGCAGAAGCTCAAGGTGCTGGTCTCGATCTTCGGTCGCGAGACGCCGGTCGAGCTGGAATTCACCAAGGTCGCCAAGATCTAGCGGCGGCGCCTGTGCCTCCCGGGGCGGTTGTGTCCCGGGCCGGACCTTGCAGAGCGCAAGGAACACCACACAACTAGGAAAGAAAGATGCCCCCCAAGAAGAAGAAGCTCGCCGGGATCATCAAGCTTCAGATCCAGGCCGGCGCGGCGAACCCGGCTCCGCCGGTGGGCCCGGCGCTCGGTCAGCACGGCGTCAACATCATGGAGTTCTGCAAGGCCTACAACGCCGCGACCGAATCGCAGCGCGGCAATGTGGTGCCGGTCGAGATCTCGGTGTACGAGGATCGGTCCTTCGACTTCAAGCTGAAGACCCCGCCCGCCGCCAAGTTGCTGCTGAAGGCTGCCGGTGTGCAGAAGGGTTCGCCCGAGCCGCACCGCAACAAGGTCGCCACGGTGACCATGGACCAGGTGCGCGAGATCGCCAAGACCAAGCAGGAAGATCTGAACGCCAACGATATCGATCAGGCGGCCAAGATCATCGCCGGAACCGCGCGCTCGATGGGTATCACTGTCGAAGGCTGAGCACCGGAAGCGGTAGCGCAGCATTCGGTGGGAGGGCCGGCCAGGCCCGGTAACCACGGCTGAACCACGAACCTGCGGCCTGAGCGACGGCGGAAAGCCTGCGTAACCACGGGGCGCCCCCAGAAGGCCGCCGATAGGAACGGACAGAGAAACATGGCAAAACGAAGCAAGGCGTATCTCGCCGCGGCCGAGAAGGTCGATCGCGACAAGCTGTACTCTCCGCTGGCCGCCGCGCGGCTGGCCAAGGAGACCGCCACCACCAAGACCGATGCGACCGTCGAGGTCGCCGTGCGGCTCGGTGTGGATCCCCGTAAGGCCGATCAGATGGTCCGCGGCACGGTGAACCTGCCGCACGGCACCGGTAAAACCGCCCGCGTCATCGTGTTCGCGGCCGGCGAGAAGGCCGCCGAGGCCGAGGCTGCCGGTGCGGACGCCGTCGGCGCCGAGGATCTGATCGAACGGATCCAGGGCGGGTGGCTGGACTTCGACGCCGCGATCGCCACCCCCGACCAGATGGCCAAGGTCGGCCGGATCGCGCGCGTCCTCGGCCCGCGCGGCCTGATGCCGAACCCGAAGACCGGTACCGTCACCACCGATGTGACCAAGGCGGTCAACGACATCAAGGGCGGCAAGATCAACTTCCGCGTCGACAAGCAGGCAAACCTGCACTTCGTCATCGGCAAGGCGTCCTTCGACGACAGCAAGCTGGTGGAGAACTACGGTGCCGCGCTGGACGAGATCCTGCGTGCCAAGCCGTCGACGGCCAAGGGGCGTTACGTCAAGAAGGTGACGGTTTCGACGAACACCGGACCGGGCATCCCGGTGGACCCGAACCGCACCCGCAACCTCCTCGAGGAGGACGCGACAGCGTAAGGCAGCCAAGGCGCCAACGACCGACGGCCGGCCCGGAATACTTCCGGGCCGGCCGTTCTCGTTTCCTGGCTGTGTGATCGCCTACCCCGGTCGCGCTCACCGCGCGTACGGGACGGGCGGCGGTCTCGGGGTATCGACCAGGCGGCGGGACCCAGCGGGTGGAATCCGGCCGGCAGCCAACCCGTTTTGCCAGGACAGTGTCCTATCAGGTAACCTTTCCGAGGTTGTCGACCAGTTCGACACCACCCAATCTGTTCTACCGAAGACCGTAGGTCTGCCGATCCCGGATGGAATCGGCCGAAGGTCCGGCGAGAGTGCCGGCGGCCCACGCAGGGAGAGCCGAGGCCGGTAGTGAGCACAGGATTCGTCGCTGTGCCGGATACTCTTTCGCGCCCCGGAACGCTCTGCGTTCGGGGCGCTTGTTCTTTCGCCGGCCCCTGATGCGGTAGGGCAATCCCGAACCGACATCAGAGAGGAGGCGAAGTATGGCGAAACCCGAGAAGGTTACCGCGGTCGCGGAGATCACTGAGCAGTTCAAGGGCTCGACGGCAGCAGTTATCACGGAATACCGTGGCCTGTCCGTCGGTGCCCTCACCGAACTGCGTCGTGCGCTCGGTGCCGACACCACGTACTCCGTCGCCAAGAACACCCTGGTGAAGCGCGCAGCGGCCGAGGCCGGTGTGGAGGGTCTGGACGATCTGTTCGTCGGGCCCACCGCGATCGCGTTCATCTCCGGTGAACCCGTCGAGGCGGCCAAGGCGCTCAAGACCTTCGCCAAGGATCACAAGGCGCTGGTCATCAAGGGCGGCTACATGGACGGTGCGCCGCTGTCCGTGTCCGAGGTCGAGCGGATCGCCGATCTGGAGTCCCGCGAGGTTCTGCTGGCCAAGCTGGCCGGTGCCATGAAGGGCAACCTGGCCAAGGCCGCCGGCCTGTTCAATGCTCCCGCCTCGCAGGTGGCCCGCCTGGCCGCCGCGCTGCAGGACAAGAAGCAGGCCACCGGCGGCGAAGCCGCCGCAGAGTAAACAGCCGGAGACTCCGCTGAGGTCCGCAATTCCCGCGGAACGGTCGATCCCGGCTCGCCCGCACAGACATTCACTATCGAAAGGAAACAACAATGGCCAACGTTGACGAGCTGCTCGAAACCTTCGGCAACATGACCCTGCTCGAGCTGTCGGACTTCGTGAAGAAGTTCGAGGAGAAGTTCGAGGTCACCGCCGCTGCTCCGGTCGCCGTCGCGGCCGCGGGTGCCGCCCCGGCCGCCGCCGAGGCCGCCGAGGAGCAGGACGAGTTCGACGTCGTCCTCGAGGGTGCCGGCGATAAGAAGATCCAGGTCATCAAGGTGGTCCGCGAGATCGTCTCCGGCCTGGGCCTGAAGGAAGCCAAGGACCTCGTCGAGGGCGCCCCGAAGCCGATCCTGGAGAAGGTCGCCAAGGATGCCGCCGACGCTGCCAAGGAGAAGCTGGAAGCTGCCGGCGCCAAGGTTTCGGTCAAGTAATTCCGAGCTGTGGCTATTGAGCGTAGGCGAGGGTCCGGTGTGGTGATACTTCACTGTCGCCTCGGGTCCTGACTCACCCACGCTGCAGCATCAGAAATGGGCGGTTCCTGCGGGAGCCGCCCATTTTGTTGTTTGCTGGTTAACCGCGATTCTGCGGTGTCGGGACCTTCCGTGATGGTTACTCTTCAGTCAGGTCGGGTGTGTTACCGCGGTCCCATGGGTTACAGTGGCCGGACCCACTGTGACGTGACGCACCGCTACCGGGTCAGCGGTGCAAAGTGGGTAGCTCGCTGAGAAATGTGGAGGTTGGCGTGGGCGTCGAGGTCAGGACCGAGGGTGCAACCAAGTCGTTCGGTTCACAGCGGATTTGGCAGGACGTTTCTCTTACCCTGCCTGCCGGTGAGGTCAGCGCGCTGCTGGGCCCGTCGGGTACCGGTAAGTCCGTATTCCTGAAATCGCTCATCGGCCTGCTGCGGCCGGAGCGCGGATCCATTTTCATCGGTGATACCGATATCACCACCTGTTCGAACAAGGAACTCTACGAGATCCGCAAACTGTTCGGCGTGCTGTTCCAGGACGGTGCGTTGTTCGGTTCGATGAATCTCTTCGACAACGTGGCTTTCCCGCTGCGCGAGCACACCAAGAAATCGGAATCCGAAGTCCGCAAGATCGTCATGGAGAAGCTGGAAATGACCGGCCTCCTCGGCGCCGAGGGCAAGCTGCCCGGCGAGATCTCCGGCGGTATGCGTAAACGTGCCGGTCTGGCCCGCGCGCTGGTGCTCGATCCGCAGATCATCCTGGTCGACGAGCCCGACTCGGGCCTGGACCCGGTGCGAACCTCGTATCTCAGCCAATTGCTGATCAATATCAACGCCCAGATCGACGCCACGATCCTGATCGTGACGCACAACATCAACCTCGCGCGGACGGTGCCCGACAACATCGGCATGCTCTTCCGCCGCCAGCTGGTGATGTTCGGTCCCCGTGAGGTGCTGCTGACCAGCGATGAGCCGGTGGTGAAGCAGTTCCTCAACGGTCGCATGATCGGGCCCATCGGTATGTCCGAGGAGAAGGACGAAGCCCAGATGGCGCGCGAGCAGGCGCTCGTGGACGCCGGACACCATCACGGTGGGGCCGAAGAGGTCGAGGGCATCATCCCGCAGATGAAGGCGGAGCCCGGTATGCCGGTGCGGCAGGCCGTCCAACGGCGGAAGAACCGGGTGCGCGAGATCATGCACACCCTGCCGCATGCCGCGCAGTCCGCCATTCGCGAATCGCTCGACGAGGCCGACGAGACGATGGTCATGTCCTACAACTCAGGGCAGCAGGTCGGCGCGGGTGATCAAGGTAACGATTTCCCGGGCTCGGACTTCGACACCATGCAGTACCCGAAGGTCTGATCAGCTCGCTGGCGAGAAACAGCGCGTCGGGTTTCGCACCCGGCGCGCTTTCTTTTGCCGCCTCCACGGTGCATCCGCGGCACCGCCGGCGCGTGCCGCGAGCCGTTGCCGCTGATCTTGTAGTGCGCCAGGCGATCCGGCAGACCGCCAGGTCGGCACGGGCACTTGACGAGTTTCGCCGGACCAGTCACGCTATGGAGGCAGCATCAGTTGCCTCGGTAGTGCACGACCACCCACGCCGAATCGCCCACCTCGGCGGCCCGGCCGTGGCCCGGAACGCAGCCAGCGAAACCGGCCCGGCGCGTCAGCCGCGCAGCGGTTCGTGGGGGTGGTACTTTGACACCTCCGTATAGGTAGGTGTAGGTTTGGACGTTGCGCTGGCTGCCTCCTGTCCATACCTTGATCGCACTACGAAAGTTCCACCCTTCCGGTGTTGCTTCCGTTGTTTGCTGTTCGAGTCTCGTTCGGGTCGTGACCAGCGAGAATCCCAAAATGTAGCAGACAAGCGACGGTCGCGGACCACCACGCGACGCGCGTGAGGTGCTGGAAGGACGCATCTTGGCAGTCTCCACCCAGACAAGCGCCAATACGAAGCTGGGAGTTTCCGGAGGTATCCCCGGAGCTCCGTTGCGGGTGTCTTTCGCGAAGCTCCGGGAGCCGCTGGAGGTGCCCGGACTTCTCGATCTACAAACGGAATCTTTCGCCTGGCTGGTCGGCACGCCGGAATGGCGTGAGCGCGCAGCCGCTCGCGGCGACGGCGGGCTGGTCGGCGGGCTCGAAGAAGTCCTCGAGGAGCTTTCTCCGATCGAGGATTTCTCGGGCTCGATGTCCCTGTCCTTCTCCGATCCACGCTTCGAAGAGGTCAAGGCCTCTCTCGACGAGTGCAAAGACAAGGACATGACCTACGCGGCGCCGTTGTTCGTCACCGCGGAGTTCATCAACAACAACACCGGCGAGATCAAGAGCCAGACGGTTTTCATGGGGGATTTCCCGATGATGACCGATAAGGGCACCTTCGTCATCAACGGCACCGAGCGCGTCGTGGTGTCCCAGCTGGTCCGTTCGCCGGGCGTCTACTTCGACCAGTCGGTCGACAAGAGCACCGAAAAGGATCTGCACAGCGTCCGGGTCATCCCGAGCCGCGGCGCCTGGCTGGAGTTCGACGTCGACAAGCGCGATACCGTCGGTGTGCGCATCGACCGTAAGCGCCGCCAGCCGGTCACCGTTCTGCTCAAGGCCCTCGGCTGGACCAACGAGGAGATCGCCGAGCGTTTCGGTTTCTCCGAGATCATGATGTCCACCCTGGAGAAGGACAACACCGCCGGCCAGGACGAGGCGCTGCTCGACATCTACCGGAAACTGCGTCCGGGCGAGCCGCCGACCAAGGAATCCGCGCAGACCCTCCTCGAGAATCTGTTCTTCAAGGAGAAGCGCTACGACCTGGCCCGCGTCGGCCGATACAAGGTCAACAAGAAGCTGGGCGTGAACGCCGGCGTTCCGGTGACCGGTTCGGTGCTGACCAAGGACGATATCGTCGCCATCATCGAATACCTGGTTCGTCTGCACCAGGGCGATCGCACGATGACCGTCCCCGGCGGCGTCGAGGTCCCGGTCGAGGTCGACGATATCGATCACTTCGGCAATCGTCGTATCCGTACCGTCGGCGAACTGATCCAGAACCAGATCCGCGTGGGCCTGTCCCGGATGGAACGCGTCGTGCGTGAGCGCATGACCACCCAGGACGTCGAGGCCATCACGCCGCAGACCTTGATCAACATCCGTCCCGTCGTGGCGGCGATCAAGGAGTTCTTCGGCACCTCGCAGCTGTCGCAGTTCATGGACCAGAACAACCCGCTGTCCGGCCTGACCCACAAGCGCCGCCTCAACGCGCTGGGCCCAGGCGGTCTGTCGCGTGAACGCGCCGGCCTCGAGGTCCGCGACGTCCACCCGTCGCACTACGGCCGCATGTGCCCGATCGAGACCCCGGAAGGCCCGAACATCGGCCTGATCGGCTCGCTCGCGGTATACGCGCGGGTCAACCCGTTCGGCTTCATCGAGACGCCGTACCGGAAGGTCATCGACGGCCTGGTCACCGACGAGGTCGTGTACCTGACCGCCGACGAGGAGGACCGGCACACCCGTGCCCAGGCCAATTCGGTGGTCGGTGCCGACGGGCGTTTCGTCGAGGATCGCATCCTGGCCCGTAAGGGCAACGAGGAGATGGAATACGTCTCCCCGGCCGAGGTCGACTACATGGATGTCTCGCCGCGCCAGATGGTGTCGGTGGCGACCGCCATGATCCCGTTCCTCGAACACGACGACGCCAACCGTGCCCTCATGGGCGCGAACATGCAGCGTCAGGCCGTGCCGCTGATCCGTTCCGAGGCGCCCGTGGTGGGTACCGGTATGGAACTGCGCGCCGCGGTCGACGCCGGCGATGTGGTCGTGAACGAGAAGCCCGGTGTGGTGGAGGAGGTCTCCGCCGACTACATCACCGTCATGCACGACGATGGCACCCGCCGCAGCTACCGGATGCGTAAGTTCGCCCGCTCCAACCAGGGCACCTGCGCCAACCAGCGGCCGATCGTGGACGAGGGCCAGCGGGTCGAGTTCGGCCAGGTCCTGGCCGACGGGCCGTGCACCGAGAACGGTGAGATGGCGCTGGGCAAGAACCTGCTCGTCGCGATCATGCCGTGGGAAGGCCACAACTACGAGGACGCGATCATCCTGTCGCAGCGCCTCGTGGAGGACGACGTCCTCACCTCGATCCATATCGAAGAGCACGAGATCGACGCCCGCGATACCAAGCTGGGCGCCGAGGAGATCACCCGGGACATCCCGAACGTCTCCGACGAGGTGCTGGCCGATCTGGACGAGCGGGGCATCGTGCGTATCGGTGCCGAGGTCCGTGACGGCGATATCCTGGTCGGCAAGGTCACCCCGAAGGGTGAAACCGAGCTGACTCCCGAGGAGCGGCTGCTGCGCGCGATCTTCGGTGAGAAGGCGCGCGAGGTGCGCGATACCTCGCTGAAGGTGCCGCACGGCGAATCCGGCAAGGTCATCGGTATCCGGGTGTTCTCCCGCGAGGACGACGACGATCTGCCTCCGGGCGTGAACGAGCTGGTCCGGGTGTACGTCGCGCAGAAGCGCAAGATCCAGGACGGCGACAAGCTGGCCGGCCGCCACGGCAACAAGGGTGTTATCGGCAAGATCCTGCCGACCGAGGATATGCCGTTCCTGCCGGACGGCACCCCGGTCGACATCATCCTGAACACCCACGGTGTGCCGCGCCGTATGAATATCGGCCAGATCCTGGAAACCCACCTCGGCTGGATCGGCAAGGCGGGCTGGAAGGTCGATATCGCCGCCGACGGCACCCGCCCGGAGTGGGCGCAGGCACTGCCCGAGCAGATGCTGGGTGCCCCGGCCGACTCCAATATCGCCACCCCGGTCTTCGACGGTGCGCGGGAAGAGGAGCTGACCGGTCTGCTCGCCTCGACCCTGCCCAACCGTGACGGTGAGCGCATGGTCGACGACGACGGTAAGGCGATGCTGTTCGACGGCCGGTCCGGCGAACCGTTCCCGTATCCGGTGGCTGTCGGCTACATGTACATCCTGAAGCTGCACCACCTGGTCGACGACAAGATCCACGCCCGTTCGACCGGTCCGTACTCGATGATCACGCAGCAGCCGCTGGGTGGTAAGGCGCAGTTCGGTGGTCAGCGATTCGGTGAAATGGAATGCTGGGCCATGCAGGCCTACGGCGCCGCCTACACCCTGCAGGAACTGCTGACCATCAAGTCCGACGACGTGGTGGGCCGGGTGAAGGTCTACGAGGCGATCGTCAAGGGCGAGAACATTCCGGAGCCGGGCATTCCGGAATCGTTCAAGGTTCTGCTCAAGGAACTCCAGTCGCTGTGCCTCAATGTCGAGGTGCTGTCCTCCGACGGCGCCGCGATCGAGATGCGTGACGGCGACGACGAGGACCTGGAGCGGGCGGCGGCCAACCTGGGCATCAACCTGTCCCGGAACGAAGCGGCCACCGTCGACGATCTGGCGAACTAGGGCGTCGGCCGGGTGCCGTAGTCACGACTCGGCACCCGGCCGGTGCGTTCGAATTCCACTAGAGAACTTTTGCTCGTATTCGACCCGCACAGGGGAAAGGAAGTTACGTGCTAGACGTCAACTTCTTCGATGAACTCCGGATCGGCTTGGCCACCGCCGAGGACATCCGTAACTGGTCCTACGGCGAGGTTAAGAAACCGGAGACCATCAACTACCGCACGCTCAAGCCGGAGAAGGATGGCTTGTTCTGCGAGAAGATCTTCGGTCCCACCCGGGACTGGGAGTGCTACTGCGGTAAGTACAAGCGCGTCCGCTTCAAGGGCATCATCTGTGAGCGCTGCGGCGTCGAGGTGACCCGCGCCAAGGTGCGCCGTGAGCGGATGGGCCATATCGAGCTGGCCGCGCCGGTCACCCACATCTGGTACTTCAAGGGTGTGCCGAGCCGGCTCGGCTACCTGCTCGACCTGGCGCCGAAGGATCTGGAAAAGATCATCTACTTCGCCGCCTATGTCATCACGGCTGTCGACGACGAGATGCGGCACAACGAGCTGTCGACCCTCGAAGCCGAGATGGAGGTCGAGAAGAAGACCGTCACCGATCAGCGCGACGCCGACCTCGAGGCCCGGGCCCAGAAGCTCGAGGCCGACCTGGCCGAACTGGAGGCCGAGGGCGCCAAGTCCGACGTTCGCCGCAAGGTGAAGGACGGTGGCGAGCGCGAGATGAAGCAGCTCCGCGACCGCGCCCAGCGTGAGCTGGACCGGCTCGAGGAGATCTGGAACACCTTCACCAAGCTGGCGCCCAAACAGCTGATCGTGGACGAGGTGCTCTACCGCGAGCTGCAGGACCGCTACGGCGAGTACTTCACCGGCGCGATGGGTGCGGAATCCATCCAGAAGCTGATGGAGAACTTCGATATCCAGGCCGAGGCCGAGAACCTGCGCGAAACCATTCGCAGCGGTAAGGGCCAGAAGAAGCTGCGTGCGCTCAAGCGGCTCAAGGTCGTGGCTGCCTTCCAGACCAACGGCAACTCGCCCATGGGCATGGTCCTCGACGCCGTTCCGGTGATCCCGCCGGAACTGCGGCCGATGGTTCAGCTCGACGGTGGCCGGTTCGCCACCTCCGACCTGAACGACCTCTACCGCCGCGTGATCAACCGCAACAACCGCCTCAAGCGACTGATCGATCTCGGCGCTCCCGAGATCATCGTCAACAACGAGAAGCGGATGCTGCAGGAGTCCGTGGACGCGCTGTTCGACAACGGCCGGCGCGGCCGGCCGGTCACCGGCCCGGGCAACCGTCCGCTGAAGTCCCTGAGCGATCTGCTCAAGGGTAAGCAGGGCCGGTTCCGCCAGAACCTGCTCGGTAAGCGCGTCGACTACTCCGGCCGTTCGGTCATCGTCGTCGGTCCGCAGCTGAAACTGCACCAGTGTGGTCTGCCGAAGCTGATGGCGCTGGAGCTGTTCAAGCCGTTCGTGATGAAGCGGCTGGTCGACCTGAACCACGCGCAGAACATCAAATCCGCGAAGCGGATGGTGGAGCGGCAGCGGCCGCAGGTGTGGGATGTGCTCGAAGAGGTCATCGCCGAGCATCCCGTGCTGCTGAACCGTGCGCCGACCCTGCACCGCCTCGGTATCCAGGCCTTCGAACCGCAGCTGGTGGAAGGTAAGGCCATCCAGCTGCACCCGCTGGTCTGTGAGGCGTTCAACGCCGACTTCGACGGTGACCAGATGGCCGTGCACCTGCCGCTGTCGGCGGAGGCGCAGGCCGAGGCCCGCATTCTGATGCTGTCCTCGAACAACATCCTGTCCCCGGCGTCCGGCCGGCCGCTGGCCATGCCCCGTCTGGACATGGTGACCGGCCTGTACTACCTGACCCGGTTCGACGAAGGCGCCAAGGGCGAGTATCAGCCCGCCACCGCCGATGGTCCGGAGACGGGCGTGTACTCCTCGCCGGCCGAAGCGCAGATGGCAGTCGACCGTGGTGAGCTGACCGTGCGGTCGAACATCAAGGTCCGGCTGACCGATCAGCGTCCGCCCAAGGAGATCGAAGCGGAGCTGTTCCCGGACGGCTGGCGGCGCGGCGAAGCCTGGACCATCCAGACCACGCTGGGCCGGGTGCTGTTCAACGAACTGCTGCCCGGGGACTACGCGTTCATCAACGAACCGATGCCCAAGAAGCGGCAGGCGACGATCATCAACGATCTCGCCGAGCGGTACCCGATGATCGTGGTCGCGCAGACCGTCGACAAGCTCAAGGACGCCGGCTTCCACTGGGCCACGCGTTCGGGTGTCACCGTCTCCATGTCGGACGTGCTCGTTCCGCCGGAGAAGGCCGAGATCATGGAGCGCTACGAGGCGCAGTCCGATCAGATCGAGAAGAAGTACCAGCGTGGTGCGCTCGATCACCAGGAGCGCAACAACGCCCTGGTCAAGATCTGGCAGGAAGCGACCGAAGAGGTCGGTAAGGCGCTGCGCGCGCACTACCCGGCCGATAACCCGATCATCACGATCGTCGATTCGGGCGCCACGGGTAACTTCACCCAGACCCGTACCCTCGCGGGTATGAAGGGCCTGGTGACGAACCCGAAGGGTGAGTTCATCCCGCGGCCGATCAAGTCCTCGTTCCGTGAGGGCCTGACCGTTCTCGAGTACTTCATCAACACCCACGGTGCTCGTAAGGGTCTGGCCGATACCGCGCTGCGTACCGCCGACTCGGGCTATCTGACCCGTCGTCTGGTGGACGTCTCGCAGGACGTGATCGTGCGCGAAACCGACTGCGCCACCGAGCGCGGCATCGTGGTGCATATCGCGGAGAAGCAGCCGGACGGCACCATGATCCGCGATCCGCACGTGGAGACCTCCGCCTACGCCCGGACGCTTGCGTCCGACGCGGTGGATGCCGCCGGCAACGTGGTGGTGGGCAAGGGCGCCGATCTCGGCGACCCGGCCATCGAGGCGCTGTTGGAAGCCGGTATCACCGAGGTCCGGGTCCGCTCCGTGCTGACCTGCGGCACCGGTACCGGTGTCTGCGCGGTCTGCTACGGCCGTTCGATGGCGACCGGCAAGCTGGTCGATATCGGCGAGGCCGTCGGTATCGTCGCCGCCCAGTCCATCGGTGAGCCCGGTACCCAGCTGACCATGCGTACCTTCCACCAGGGTGGTGTCGCGGGTGACGACATCACCGGTGGTCTGCCGCGTGTGCAGGAGCTGTTCGAGGCGCGCGTGCCCAAGGGCAAGGCGCCGATCGCCGAGGTCTCGGGCCGGATCCGGCTGGAGGACGACGACCGCTTCTACAAGATCACCATCATCCCCGATGACGGTGGCGACGAAGTGGTATACGACAAGCTGTCCAAGCGTCAGCGTCTGCGTGTCTTCAAGCACGACGACGGTTCCGAGCGTCTGCTGTCCGACGGCGATCACGTCGAGGTCGGCCAGCAGCTGCTGGAAGGCGCGGCGGATCCGCACGAGGTGCTGCGCGTGATGGGCCCCCGGCAGGTGCAGATCCACCTGGTCCACGAGGTCCAGGAGGTCTACCGCTCGCAGGGTGTGTCGATCCACGACAAGCACATCGAGGTCATCGTCCGCCAGATGCTGCGCCGGGTGACGATCATCGATTCGGGTGCCACCGAGTTCCTGCCCGGTTCGCTCACCGAGCGTGCCGAGTTCGAGGCGTCCAACCGCCGGGTCGTCGCCGAGGGTGGCGAGCCCGCGGCCGGCCGTCCGGTGCTGATGGGTATCACCAAGGCGTCGCTGGCCACCGATTCGTGGCTGTCGGCGGCGTCCTTCCAGGAGACCACCCGAGTCCTCACGGATGCGGCGATCAACTGCCGCTCCGACAGGCTCATCGGCCTCAAGGAGAATGTGATCATCGGTAAGCTGATCCCGGCCGGTACCGGTATCAACCGGTACCGCAACATCCAGGTCCAGCCGACCGAAGAGGCCCGTGCCGCGGCGTACGCGGTGCCGTCCTACGACGACACCTACTACAGCCCCGAGGGCTTCGGCGCCACCACCGGTGCCGCGGTTCCGCTGGACGACTACGGGTTCAGCGACTACCGGTAATCGCTCGTTCGGTAACAGCCATATCGGCCCCGCACCGTTTCGGTGCGGGGCCGATTGCATTGATTTTGCCGAGCGGAACCACGAGCGGCTATGCCGCCGGGTTGTCCCGAAGTGTCAGCCCAAGCCCCGCCGTCCGGCTCGGGCAGCGAATGCGTCGAGCACGTCCAGGATCTCCCGGGCCTGCCACATCCGGTTGCAGCGCCTACCGGTGAATTCGGACAGGATCCCGACTTCGGCGAGGGGAGCGATGGCCCGCGTTGCGTTCGACGGTGTGGTGCCGAGTTCCGCGGCGACGGTCGGCGCGTCGAATACCGGGATTCGGAGCCGGAACGTGCCGGTGGTGCGGAGGGGGCCCGTGAGGTCCATAACTATCGCCGCCGATCCATACCTGTTGAGTTCGCCATTGCCCGGCGGAACCGGGATCGTGGGCCGGCCATCAGTGCGGCATGTATGGCCAGGATCAACTCTTCGTCGAGACGGCCGTCGAGATCGATCGCCGTCTGCATCGCATGGACGTTGCCGACGATTTCGACAGCATTGCGCTGGTCGGTCACTCGTCAGCTGACCAGTCCGGGACGGGCGATTCGGCCCGCTTCGAACTCCGGAGCGGACCGGAGTCTGCGTCAAGTCCGGGCAGTGCTCTCGGCCGGTACTTCACCGTTTTCCGCGACCGATTCGGTAGCCGGGCGGGGCCGGGGGTTCGCGGTGCGGGCATGGGTCGCGTAGAGCGTGAGGCCGACGAAGGCCAGTCCGCCCACCAGATTGCCGATCACCGTGGGGATTTCGTTCCAGATCAGATAGTCGCCGATGGAGAAATCGCCACCAAGCAGAAGGCCGGAGGGGAACAGGAACATATTGACGATCGAATGCTCGAAACCCATATAGAAGAAGAGCATGATCGGCATCCACATGGCGATTACTTTGCCGGACACCGAGGTCGACATCATTGCCGCGACGACCCCGGTGGAAACCATCCAATTGCACAGCACGCCACGGATGAAAAGGGTGAGCATGCCGGACGCGCCGTGGTCGGCGTAACCGACGGTGCGGGATTCGCCGATATCACCGAGACGCTGACCGACCTCGTTCGGGTCCATCGAGAAACCCATGGTAACGATGATGGCCATCATGACGGCGACGGTGAACGCGCCGGCGAAATTGCCGACGAAGACGAGGGACCAGTTGCGCAGTACCGCACGCCAGTTCACTCCGGGCCGTTTGTCCAGCCAGGCCAGCGGGACCAGTGTGAATACACCGGTCAGCAGATCGAAACCCAGCAGGTACAGCAGGCAGAAGCCGACCGGGAACAGGACTGCGCCGAGGAGCGCGTTGCCCGTCTGCACCGTGATGGTGACCGCGAACGCGGCGGCGAGGGCCAGAATCGCGCCCGCCATAAAGGCGCGGATCACCGTATCGCGCGTGGACATGAATGCTTTCGATTCGCCGGCGTCGATCATTGCGCCGACGAATTCCGCCGGTTTGAGGTACGACATGTCAGGTCCTTCGCTTGTAGTGCTCGTGGGCGAAGTGTGCGGTGCCCGGATTTCCGGGTCGTATCGAACCGGGCGCACCCGTGTAACCGGGTGCTCACCGGAGCCGGTTCCCTTCGCATAGCTGTGTCTTCGACGTTTTCGGCGGGGGAATGTATCGGTGAGGTAAACAATGCGAAACCGGTGCAGGCGGATATGCCCGGCGGTGGCAGGCTTTCGATATTTCCGGTGATTCCGATATCAGGAGGCCTTTATGGAACCGATCATGAACAAGAGCGTTGCCGCGGATCTCGTTGTCGCGGCCCGTATCCGGCGCGGGCTGACCTGGGCTGCTATTGCCGAGGCACTCGGCGCACCGCTGGTCTGGACTACGGCCGCGTTGCTCGGGCAGCATCCGATGACGGCGGAGCAGGCGCGTCAGGTCTGTGATCTGCTGGGCTTGGACGACGCGGTGGCGGAGAGCCTGAGCCGGCAACCCGCCCGCGGCGCGGATCCGGCCCTGATGAGCGACCCGACGATCTACCGTTTTGTGGAAGCGATCTCTGTATACGGTCCAGCGCTCAAGGAGTTGATCCACGAGGAGTTCGGCGACGGGATCATGAGCGCGATCAACTTCAAGGTCGACTTCGCACGTCGGCCGGACCCGGACGGTGATCGGGTGGTCATTACTTTCGACGGGAAGTTCCTCGACTACCGCTGGTGAGGTGTGGGGCCGCGGGTGGCAGTTCGGGCGTCCGCTCACGCTGCGGTACCGACGTAGCGAAGGGTCAGCCGGGTGTCCACCGGCCGTCCGGTCTGATCCGGGCCCGGTCGAGCCCGGTGGCCTTGCGTGAACGCCTCGGGGTGTGCCGGTTGTGGAACTTTTCTGCGGTGTCTTGTTGACACCGTGGAGCCGGGCGCTAATACTGAACTAGATGGTTCAGTATGAATTTTTGGACGCCTCCTTCGGGGCGCTCGCGGACCCCACCAGGCGGGGCATCCTCGAGCGGCTCGGCCGCGGCCCCGCCACCGTCAGTGAACTGGCCGAGGACTTCTCGATGACCCTCACCGGTATCAAGAAGCACATCCAGTTGCTCGAAGGCGCGGGGATGGTGGTCACCGAGAAAAAGGGGCGGGTCCGGTATTGCCGGATCGGTCCCGATGTATTCGAACGGGAGGTGGCCTGGATGCAGGGCTACCGGCAGATGCTGGAAGCGCGGATGGACCGTCTCGGTGAATTCCTGCAACGAACGGAGCACGAACAATGAGCACTGCCACCGAAGAAGCCGTCGTCACCACTCCCGCGGACCGCGAGATCCGCATCGAACGGGTTTTCAACGCCTCGCGCGAACGCGTCTGGGCCGCCTACAGCCGGATCGAACAGCTGGCCCAGTGGTGGGGCCGCGGTAATCAGCTCGATATCGAGCGGTGGGAGTTCCGGGTGGGTGGACACTGGCGTTTCGTCGAACGCGCCGACGGCGAGTCCCACGGATTCGAGGGCCGGTTCCGGGAGATCGTGCGCCAGGAGCGGATCGTGCAGTCCTTCGAATGGGACGGTATGCCCGCGCATATCACCATCGACGCGGCGACGTTCGAGGATCTCGGCGACGGGCGTACGCGAGTGGTCACCGTCAGCCAGTTCCACACCCCGCAGGAGCGGGACGGGATGCTGCAATCGGGTATGGCCGAAGGGCTCAACGCCAGCTACCGGGCCCTCGACGCCCTCCTGGCGCAGTAACCGATGGGCGGCTGCGTCCTCGGCGCCGGAGCCGAGGACGCGTGGCGCGCCGGCCACTGGTTCACCGTCCGGGCCGGATGTCAGCGGCTCATCGCTCGCTGTCCAGCGTCCCCATCAGCGGCTCCGGGTAGCGGCTGCCGACCACCGCGGCGGCCGGCACGGCCTCGGCGATCGCGGCCTGTTCGGCAGGGGTGAGCGATATCGCCGCGGCACCGATCGACTCGGCCCAGCGCCGCGCGCTGCGCGTGCCGATCAGGGGGACGATATCGTCGCCGCGGCCGAGTACCCAGGCGATGGCGAGTTGTGCGGTGGTGACACCTCGCTCCTGGGCAAGGCCCGCCAGGGTGTCGACGAGTTTCAGGTTGGCGTCGAGGTTCTCGCCCTGGAATCGAGGACTGCCGGCCCGGGAATCGGTCAGGGCAGTGTCTCTGCCGCGCAGCGCATCGCTGAGCAGGCCGCGGCTGAGCACACCGTAGGCCGTGATCCCGATCCCGAGTTCGCGGCAGGTGGGCAGGATTTCGGCCTCGATACCGCGGGAGAACAGCGAATACTCGATCTGCAGGTCGGCGATCGGGTGGACGGCGGCGGCCCGGCGCAAGGTTTCGGCGCCCACCTCGGACAGTCCGATATGCCGGACGTAACCGGCGTCGATCATCTCGGCGATGGCACCGATGGTGTCCTCGATCGGCACCGCGGGATCCAGCCGTGCCGGGCGGTAGATATCGATATGGTCCATGCCTAGCCGGCGCAGGCTGTAGCTCAGGAAGTTCTTCACCGCCGCGGGCCGTGTGTCCATCCCCTGCCAGCTGAATCCCGGGCCCATCAGTGCACCGAATTTCACGCTGAGGGTGACCTCTTCGCGCGGCCGGTCGGCGATCGCCCGACCGACCAGCATCTCGTTGTGACCGCTCCCGTAGAAATCGCCGGTATCGATGAGCCCGGCCCCGGAATCCAGCGCGGCATGGATGGCCGCCACCGATTCGGATTCGTCGGCGGGCCCGTACACGCCCGACAGGCCCATGGCGCCGAATCCGATCCGGCCGACCGTGGGGCCGGTACGACCCAGCCGTGAAATCTGCATCTGTGTATTCGTCATGGGTTCCACTGTGGTGTCGCGTTTGTGCTCTCGGCAGAGACGCTTTATCGGGGGAGCGGCGATCCCTGGCTGCGGGCGCCGCGGTGCGCGACAGTGGAGGTATGGAACGCAGCGAACTCGCCGACTTCCTTCGCCGGCGCCGCGAACAGCTGACGCCCGCAGAGGTCGGGCTACCGCCCGGTTCGCGCCGGCGGACGCCGGGGTTGCGGCGCGACGAGGTGGCGTTGCTCGCCGGAATCTCCACCGACTATTACACCCGGCTGGAGCAGGCACGCGGTCCGCGGCCGTCCACGCAGGTCCTGGCCGCGCTCACCCGGGCCCTGCGCTACACCAGCGACGAACGCGACCACGTCTACTTCCTGTGCGATCACTCCCCGCCGGGCGGCAGCGGCCCGGACAAACACGTGGGACCGGGCATGATGCACGTCCTGGCGAAACTGGACGATACACCGGCAGCCGTGATCACCGATCTCGGCGAAACCCTGGTGCAGAACCGGATGCACACCCTGCTGATCGGTGACCAGACCACCTTGCCCGGCCGGCACCGTTTCTTCGCCTGGCGGTGGTTCACCGATCCGGCGGCCCGCGAATTCTGCCCGCCTGACGACGTGGACCGGATATCCCGCCGGCAGGTGGCCGATCTGCGCGCCACCGCGGCGCGCCGCGCGAAAGACCCCGATGTGCTGGATTACGTGGGCGCGCTGCGTGCGGCCAGCGCCGAATTCGAAGAGCTCTGGAACGAGCATCTGGTGAGCGTGCGGCTTTCCGATGTGAAAAGCATCGTGCACCCGGAACTCGGGGAAATCGCCTTCGACTGTGAAACCCTGCTCACCACCAGCGCCACCCAGCGACTGCTGATCTACCGGCCGCGGCCGGGTACCGACGCCGCGGAGAAGCTGGAACTCCTGCGCGTTATCGGTACCCAGCGCCTGGATGGCTCGGAGACGGTATCTCCTGAACGTCCCGCGACAGTGCCCTACTCGCGGCCCGCCGAGGTGAAGGACATATCCGCATAGCGCGGTCCGGCGACCTGTTCGGCGATCGGTTCCAGCCGGGCCAGTTCGGCGGCCGTCAGCGCGACCGTGGCCGCCGCGGCGTTCTCTGCCAGCCGGGTGCGGCGGCGGGTGCCCGGAATCGGCACGATCGGTAGCCCGTGCTCTTGGGCCCGAGAATGCACCCAGGCCAGGGCGACCTGTGCGGGTGTGAGTTCCCGTTCTTCGGCGATCTCGTATACGGGTGCCAGCAGGCCCGCGTTGTGCGTCGCGTTGGTACCGGTGAAACGCGGCATATGCCGCCGGAAGTCGGTGTCGTTCAGTTCGCCGGCCTGTGCGAAGGATCCGGTGAGGAAACCCCGGCCGAGCGGCGAGTAGGGAACGAAGGTGACGCCGAGCTCGGCTGCCGCGGGTACCGCGGTGCGTTCGACATCCCGGGAGAACAGCGACCATTCCGATTGCACCGCGGTGATCGGGTGGACCGCGTGACCGGCGCGTAGTTCTTCCCCGGTGACTTCGGAAAGCCCGAGCGCGCGTACTTTGCCCTGCCGGACGAGTTCGGCCATCACGCCGACGGTCTCCTCGATGGGTACTTCGGGATCGCGCCGGTGCATGTAGTACAGGTCGATGGTGTCGATCCCCAGCCGGCGCAGGCTGGCGTCCACGGCGGCGCGGATGTATTCCGGTGAGTTGTCGATGCCGCGGTAGTGCGGGTCGTCCGGTTTACGGGTGATGGCGAACTTGGTGGCCAGGACGACCTGTTCCCGATTGGCGCGGACGAAATCGCCGATGAACTCTTCGTTGTCGCCGGAACCGTAGATATCGGCGGTATCGAACAGGGTGATGCCGAGTTCGAGCGCCCGGTCCAGGGTCGCGCGGGCTTCGGCGCGGTCGGTGGGGCCGTAGAACTCGCTCATACCCATACAGCCCAGGCCCTGGATACCGACCCGGATCCCTTCTGGGCCCATGGGGGTGCTCGGCAGTGTTGCGGGGGTGGTCATCGAAGGGGCTCCGAGGAAACCCCCGGCTTCAGCCGTGGGGGAGGAGTCGGGGCTAAGCGTTCTTCTGGTTCTCGACATAGTGTTTCACTGCCTCCTGGGTTGCGCCGCCGAGGGTGGCGACGAAGTACGAGTTGGTCCACAGGGTGGGTAAGCGGGACTTGAGAGCGGGGAACTCGGCTCGCAGGACGCGGGAAGAGCGGCCCTTGATCTGTTTGACCAGGCGGTGGATCCCGAACTGCGGGTCGCATGAGACGAGCACGTGTACCTGGTCGGGCATGGTTTCCAGCTCGGCGATGTGCGCGTCTCGCTCTGCGCAGACTTCTCGAATGAGTTGTTGGAGGCGTTCTTCGATGCGTCCGTCGATGACGCTCCGCCGGTATTTCGGACACCAGACGACGTGGTAGGTGCAGCGGTAGACGACGTTGTTGTTCGATCGGATCGCGTCCATGCCAAAAGTATATGGCGCGGTGCTATATAATCTTCGGTGTGGAAGAGGTCGTGCGCTACACCTACCGCTTGCGCCCCGGCGCACAAGCGGTGCGCGCGCTCGAAACCGAATGGCACCGCTGCCGATTCCTGTGGAACGAAGCTGTCCACCAGCAGCGAACGGGGCAAGCGTCCACCTTCTCGCATCTGTCGAAGATGCTCACCGAGGCGCGCGCCCGCACTCCGTGGTTGCGTGATGGTTCGCAGGTTGCCCAGCAGCAAACACTGTGGACCTACGCCCAGGCGCTCGACCACTCGTTCAAGGTGAAAGGGCGAGGCCGGCCGACCGTTAAGCGGCGCAGGACTTGCCTGCCGTCGCTGGAGTACACGACGCGCGGGTTCGGTATCGCTCACGGCAAGCTGACCTTGCCGAAAGGTGTCAGCATCCCGGTCGTGTGGTCGCGCGTGCTGCCGTCTCCGCCGTCGTCGGTTCGCGTCTACCGGGATTCGCTCGGTCACTGGTACGCCTCGTTTGTCGTGCGTCGCGAGGTCAAGCCGGCGCCCGCAGCGTTTGGGGCTATCGGTATCGACTGGGGTGTCTGCGCTACGGCGACCACCACCAGCCCCGCTCATGACCTGCCCTACGCCGGGCATCGCCGTCGATGCGCCGCTGAACTTGCGCGAGCGCAGCGGAAGATGTCTCGCCGTCGTCGCCCCAAGGGGCAGGTGCAGAGCAACGGCTACCAGCAGGCTCGGCGTGAAGCGGCCCGCCTCCACAAGAAAGCAGCGCGGCAGAACACCCACGCCGCTCGGGTGTGGGCTCGCCGCGTCGTCGCTGATCATCAGGTGATCGCGGTTGAGGACTTCAAGCCGAAGTTCCTCGCCCGGTCCACGATGGCACGCAAAGCAGCCGATGCTGCGATCGGTGCCGCGAAACGAGAGCTGATCGAACGTGCCACGCGGGCGGGGCGGAAGGTGGTGAAGGTTGCGCCCGCGTACACGACCATGACCTGTGCAAGCTGTGGAGCGAGAGCCAAGCAGCGGCTTGCATTGCAGGTAAGGATCTTCAGTTGCGAAGACTGTGGGCACACCGCAGACCGCGACCGGAACGCTGCCGCTGTCATTCTGGCGGCCACGGTAGAACTCGACCGTGCCGGTGCTGACGACGTAAGACATTGCGGGCCTCCCTCCGGGGCGGTCAGTGGTGCGGTCCGAGCTGGAAATCCCCCGGCTTCAGCCGTGGGGAAGGGTTAATCGCGGAAATCCCTTCACGATGCGGCGTTGTCGGGAGACCGGGCGGCGGATGCGGTGTGTTCCTCGTAGAGCGCGATCTTGTAATCCAGGGTCGCCACGGTCTGCTGGAGTTCGGCGATACGGTCGAGGGCCTCGGCGCGGGTGGCACGGAACATGGCGAGTCGTTCCGGGACGGTGCTCTCCCCGGCCCGGACGAGCTGCGCGTAGCGGATCATGTCCGCGACCGACATCCCGGTGGTACGCAGCCGCGTGATCAGCGTGAGCCATTCCAGATCACGGTCGCTGAACCGGCGTCTACCGGTGTGATCGCGGCCGATATGGGAGAGCAGGCCGATGCGCTCGTACCAGCGCAGGGTGTCCTGGCTCAGCCCGCAGTGCCGGGCGGCGGCGCCGATCGTATGCCGGGGGATATCCCGGCCGGGCTCGTCGCCGGTCGGTGCGGAAAGACTCACTGAAATCCCCTCTGTCCGGAAAAATAATGCGCCAGAGCCCTTTCTGTGGGGCCGAGCCGCGTCCTCTCGTCGAACGACGCCAACGCTAGCCACCTGGAGTGGGCTCCAGGCAAGCGGCGTGAAGAGTTTTTCAGCCGCGCGGCCGGCGGCGGGGTTTCAACTGCCCGCCGGGTAGCGGCGGTGCGGGGATTCGCTGGTCGGGCGGATGACCGGCGATAGCACCGAAACGGGCGGTATTGCGCTGTTCCCAGTCGGTGCGGGCCGCGGCGATCTCCGCATGTTCGCGGGCGACGAAATTCCACCACATCACCAGTTCCTCGGCCAGCGGTTCGCCGCCGACCAATGCGAACCGGCCGCCGCCGGCGCTGGACAACTCCAAGTCGGCGCGCCCGGTGCCCAGGTACAGCAGCGGGCCGGCGGTCATCTCGACACCGGCCACCGTCGCTTCGCCCGCGACCACCAGGACCGCGTATTCGTAGGCCGGATTCGTCCGCAGCGTGGTCGTGGTGGCGGGATCGATCTCGATATCCGCGCCGACCAGCGGCGTGTAGATCATCGCCGGGGAGGTGACCCCGGCCAGTGTCCCCAGCAGGACGGTCGCGCGTAGGCCCGGAATGTGGTGCACGGGCAGATCGCGGTGCTGTTCGAAATGCGGTGCGATATCGCGTTGTGCATCGGGCAGTGCGATCCACAGTTGTAGTCCGCGTCCGGCCGGGGCATCCGGCACGGTGTACTCCGAATGGGCTATTCCGCGGCCGGAGGTCATCAGGTTCAGCTGGCCCGGTTCGATCAGCACATCCGAATGCACCGAATCGCGATGCCGGATCCTGCCCTCCAGCGGCCAGGTGACCGTCTGCAGGCCGATATGCGGATGCGGGTCGATATCGGGCGGCAGATCCGTGGTGGTCACCGTCGGCGCGCCGAAGTAGTCGAGAAAACACCACGCCCCGACGGTCGGCAGATCCCGCTGCGGGAGAGTACGCTCGACATACGTGCCGCGCACCCCGCCCAGTGGCACTTCCCGGGCCGGATAGAGTTCGGTCACCGGCCCCGGCCCGGCCACCGGTACGCACAGCGTTTCGGTGGGATGCGGGTCGAGATCACTCACCGTCGACGCCGACCACATGCGCGGCGTATTCGGGATGGCGCTCCAGATAGCTTCGGATGAACGGACATTCGGGACGGATCCGGTGCCCGCGGTCGACGGTGTCGCGGATCGCGAACGCGGCGAGCTTGCTGCCGAGCCCCTTGCCCTCGTATGCCGAATCGACCTCGGTGTGGGTGAAAACGGTTTCCGTGCCGCGTTCGGTGTACTCGGCGAAACCGGCGAGATCAGCGCCGTAGAACACCTCGTAGCGGTCTTTGTCCGCGTTCCGGACGACAGTGCTCTCCTCGGTTGTTCCGGTCATCTCCGCACTTCCTCTCGGTTGCGACTACCGCCTCCCGGCGGCGTGGCCGGCCACCGGACCCCGAGGGCCAGCGTACCCAGCCTGCGGGGCCGTGGCACGAGCCGGACGGAACCGGATTCCGCGCTCGCCAGCGCGTCCGGTTCCGGGCACGTAACCTGGGCTTATGGCTAAGGAAATCGACCGGATCCGGGCGCGTTCGGCCTGGGCCACGGTCAAGGAGAGTCCGGTGATCACCGCCATCGCGGTGGCACCGGTCGTGGTGGTGTTCGGGCTGGTCTGGTGGCTGCTCGGCGGGTGGGCTGCGTTCCTGCTGCTGGTGCTGCTGGGCGTCGGCGCGGTCTTCGGCGGCAAACTCCTGCGCTGATCGGCCGCGTTCGCTCAGCGAGGGATGTGGAAGGTGGCCAGATCGCCCGTGCCGGGGCCGATCCGATCCCACGGGAGATCGAAATGCAGTACCGCCATGGCCGAGGTGGGAAACTTGCGGCCGATGCTCACGGCGTCGTCGGTATCGTGATCGGCCGCCAGGTCCCATGCGGTCCACGGCATACCCGGTGAGTGCCCGATCAGCAGCAAGGTCGACACGGCCGGATCGGTCAGCTGGACGATCTCGATCAGCCGATCGGCCGCTGCCTCGTAGATTCCGGCATCGAATTCCACCGGTGCGGTGACCGCGGTCGCGGCGAGGGTCTCCCGGGTGCGCGTCGCGGTGGAGCAGCGGACCGCCGAAATGGGAGGCTGGGTGGCGCGCAGCCAGTCGCCGGCCAGCGCGGCTTCGCGCCGGCCACGCGGCGCCAGTGGGCGTTCGTGGTCGTCGATTCCGGGCGGGTAGGCCGACTTCCCGTGCCGCATCAAGATCAGAGTCCGGGTCATGTGATCACCGTAAGCACCCTCCGTGCGGAGATGGACAACACACTCGAGGCAAACTGAAAGCGGCGTCACAATGGAGGTGGGCCGGTGACCCCGGTCCACACCGATTGTCTCGCCCTGCCCACCGTGACCCGGAAGGCACCAGCCCGCACATAAGTCTCGAGGATCTGCACAAATATGGCCTACGTAATCACGCAGCGTTGTTGTAACGATGCCAGCTGCGTTTCCGAGTGCCCGGTCGACTGCATCCGCCCGACTCCGGACCAGCCGGAATTCGCCACGACCGAAATGCTCTACATCGACCCCGACACCTGCATCGACTGCGGCGCCTGTGTCGACGCGTGCCCGGTGGAGGCCATCTTCTCCGAAGACGATCTCACCGCGTCGCTGGCCCGCTACCGGGATATCAATGCCGCCTGGTTCGAGCGGCACCCCCTGGAATCCAATCTGGATCCGATCGCCACGCCCGTGCGTCCGCCCAAAGAACTCGGGACGCTGCGGGTCGCGATCGTCGGTGCCGGGCCTGCGGCCGCCTATGCCGCCGACGAACTGCTCCGCCGCTGCGATGTCCAGGTGGAGATGTTCGACCGTTTGCCCACGCCGTGGGGCCTGGTCCGCGCCGGAGTGGCTCCGGATCATCCCGGTACCAAAACGGTGGCCGGCATGTTCGAATCGGCGTTCCGCCGCGACACCCTGCAGTACTACCTGAACGTCGAGGTCGGCGAGCACATCAGTCACGAGGAATTGCTGGCGCACCATCACGCGGTTCTCTACGCGGTCGGTGCCTCGTCCGATCGGCGGATGGGCGTCCCGGGCGAGGAGCTGCCCGGCAGCCATTCGGCCACCGAATTCGTGGCCTGGTACAACGGCCACCCCGACTATGCCGACCGCACCTTCGACCTGTCCGGGGAGCGGGCGATCATCGTCGGAAACGGCAATGTCGCGCTCGATGTGGCGCGCGTGCTCACCGTGCACCCGGACGAGCTCGCCAAGACCGATATCGCCGACCACGCCCTCGCCGCGCTGCGCAACAGCAATATCCGCGAAGTGGTCGTGCTGGGCCGGCGCGGACCGTTGCAGGCCGCCTACACCTCACCGGAGTTCCTGGCGCTCACGCATCTGTCCGGCGTCGACGTGGTCATCGATCCGGCCGATCTGAAACTCGACCCGGCCTCGCAGGCGGTGCTCGACGATCCCGAGGTCGAGCCGTCGCTGCGGCTGAAGTACACGCTGGCCGAGGAATACGCCGCGAAACAGCCCACCGAGGGTAACAAGCGGATCGTGTTCAAATACCTGGCCTCGCCCACCGAGGTGCGCGGAAGCGGCAAGGTGGAAGGGCTCGAGTACGCGCACAACGAGCTGGTCGACGTGGACGGTGTGCTCAATGCCCGCGCCACCGACCGCACCGGCAGCTATGACGCCTCCCTGGTGCTGCGCTCGATCGGCTACCGCGGTGAACCGGTACCGGATCTGCCGTTCGACGAAAAGCGTGCCGTGGTGCCCAACGAGCACGGCCGGGTGACCGGTCCCGACGGCACCCCGCTCACCGGCGTGTACGTCAGCGGCTGGATCAAGCGCGGTCCCCGCGGTGTCATCGGCTCGAACCGCATCGACTCCGAGGAAACCGTCGAAGCGCTCATCGCGGACTTCATGTCCGGCAAACTGGCCGCGCCCACCGGCGACCGGGACGCTCTGCGTGCCCTGGTACAGCAACGTCAGCCGGATCTGGTGGACCGTGCCGGTTGGAAGGCCATCGATCAGGCCGAACGCGGCGCCGGGAAGGAAGCGGGCCGCCCGCGGGTCAAGTTCACCACTCACACCGACCTGCTCCAGGCCGCCAAAGGTGGCGAGTGACCCGGTCTGCCCGGCGCCGGCGGATCGAGTGAATCCCGAATGCCGTGCCGCGGATTCCGGTACTCGCCGTACCGGGGTTCGCGGCACGACCTGTTCTTCGTCCCTAGGGATGCCCGGCCGAATGCGGCTCCGCGGCTACACGGGTATGTGGCCGATCATCGGGTTCGGTGAGCTTCGGCTGGGCTCGGCAGCCCCACATCGCGGCAGTGGAAACTTGTCCCGGTGCGGCCACCGTCCGTGCTGGGCCACGATCGAAGATCCACCTCGCCACCCCTGACGTAACCAGCGGCGGTGCCGAGTTCAGCGAGGCCCTGTGCGGACCGGGGGCCGAAATCCCGCGCCGACGGAGTCGGCGCCGAAATCACCGCGGCGCTATGCGGACGATGGTGGTGGTGACCCCGTCGACCACGAACCACAGTCGCAAGGTGGGACGGGCGTGTCGGTCGCCGGGTTCATATCGGCTACGGACACCGATGTGCTGGCGCGCCAGTACCGGGGCGACATATTCGATCACGGCCCGGTGCGGGCCGCTGGCCAGTTTGGGGTAGTCCACCAGATACTGCTCCACCGCCTGCCAATAGCAGGCGTTGTTCACGTGGTTGTACTGGTCGATATCGGTGGCGCGCAGCGGGAACGGCAGATCGGTATCGGATTCCGGGGGAGCGGGATCGGTGAGCCAGGGCCGCCAGCGCAGCCGCTGTTCATTGGTGGTCTGCGCCAGGTAGGCCAGGCCCGCATCACTGATCCGGGCCGGCATATTGTTGGCCTCATTGATCTTGATCCAGAACCCCTCGGTCTCGATCAGGCCGCCGCGGTCGCTGGTTATCCGCACTCGCATATTCGACCAGCGGGTGGACATACTCGAACACCAGCGCAGTAGATGCACGGTGTCGGGCCACCGGACGGGCCGGATCACATCGATCACGGTGCGCCGGATTATCCAATTGGGGTCGGTCTGCTCGAGAATGGATTGCTGGAGGTGTTCCCAGGCGATGTCCTGGAGGTAGCGGGCGATACCGTCGAGACGTACACGGTTGTAGGGGTCCACGTCACCGGCTCGCACCGGCCACGACGAAACGAACCCCATACCCTCCTGGGGAAGCGGGGCGAGTGGCTGATCGAGTGACACTTGCGCTCCTCGCGCGGCGGGCCGCGCCGCGGTACTTCTGCTGGTTCCTGAGTCAAGACTTTACGGTGCCGAGTACATGGTGCCGCCCCCGGCGTCGCAGGTTCGGGGCCCTGAGGGGCTCTGAACTACCGCTATGGACTTCCCGCTGCCGAGACCGATAGTTTGGGGTTGATCGGTGAATTGGTACATATCATCATGTGCGTCTCATGGCGCCGGGTGAACGAACGAAAGAGGTCGGCATATGCGCGCAGCTCAGGTCAGCAAACTCGACGGGCCCGAAGCGATCGAGATCGTCGACATCCCGGAACCGGAACCACTGCCCGGCGGCGTCGTCATCGATGTGCACGCGGCCGGGGTCGCGTTCCCGGACGTGCTGATGACCCGCGGGCTGTATCAGATGAAGCCGGAGATGCCGTTCGTCGTCGGCGGTGAGGTCGCGGGTGTGGTCCGGGAAGCCCCGGAGGGCGCCCACGTGAAACCGGGCGACCGGGTCTGCGCCCTGACCATGCTCGGAAACGCCATGGCCGAGGTGACCAGCACCGCTGCCGAAATGGTTTTCAAGCTCCCGGACAACATCTCCTTTCAAGAGGGCGCCGGAATCCTCTTCAACGATATGACCGTGCACTTCTGCCTGCGTAACCGCGGCCGGCTGGCCGAAGGTGAAACCGTGCTCGTGCACGGCGCGGCCGGCGGTATCGGCACCTCGACACTGCGGATGGCGGCCGCTCTGGGCGCCGGCCGGGTGATCGCGGTGGTCAGCACCGAGGCGAAAGCCGAAATCGCGCGCGCCCAGGGCGCCACCGATGTGGTGCTCACCGACGGCTGGCTCGGCAGCGTCAAAGAACTCACCGGCGACCGCGGTGTCGATATCGTCCTCGACCCGGTGGGTGGCGACCGTTTCACCGACAGCATCCGCTCGCTGGCGCGCGGCGGCCGGTTGCTGGTGGTGGGCTTCACCGGCGGTGATATCCCCACGGTCAAGGTGAATCGCCTGCTGCTCAAGAACGTCGAGGTCGTCGGCGCCGGCTGGGGCGAATGGATGCTGTCGCACCCCGGCTACCTCGCCGAGCAGTGGGCCGAGGTCGGACCGCTGTTCGAGGCGGGCAAGATCGCGCCCCCGCAGCCTGTGCTGTTCCCGCTGGAGCAGGCCGCACAGGCGGTCGCCTCGCTGGAAAACCGTGCTGCCACCGGTAAGGTCGTCGTCACACTGCGCTGAGCCGGTAGGCGTCGGCGCAGGATCCATGCGCGACCTGCGCCGCCGCCGGGCCCGCGGTTTCGTCGGTATTGTGCACAGCATGCGGATCAGGTCGGCGATAGTCCTCGGGTTGACCGCGGCGTTTGCTCTGACGGGGTGCGGTTCCGACACCGGCTCCGAAGAAGCCGACGGTCCGCGGGGGCCCGCTCCGAAAGTAGCCGCGCTGGGTCCGTTCGTGGGGGAATGCGGACATGTCACCGACGACGAGGTGCGTGATATCGGGGGGCTCGGCCAGATCACCCAGTCGTACAAGAACGCGGTCGGCTGTAACTGGCAGTCCGGTGGGCTGAGTGGTGCGTCGATAACGTTCGCCTCCTACCGAGGCAGTCCGCTGGAGCGGGAGAAGGCCTGGGTCACCACGCACGGCCGGCCACCGGAACCTATCACCGTGGGCGGGCGCCCCGGTTTCGCGGCGCTGGACCCGGACAGCCGTATCTGCGATCTGGCGGTGCAGCTCGACGACGATTTCTTCGAATGGTCGACCGCGCTGGGCAGCTATTCCGATATCGGTGGTAATCCGTGTGATCGCAGCCGCGCGCTCGCCGAACTGACCATCGAGCGGCTGGAGTGAGACGATGACGTTGCGCGAACGACCCGGCCGCGGCCGGATCCGCACGCTGGCCGCGTCGGCGGCGATTCTGGTGGCAGCCGTCTTCGGCGCCGGCTGCGGTAGCACGGTGGACGGTACGGCCCTGCCGGTCGGCGGTGGGGAAACCGTCGATACCGCGCAGATCGACAAACTGCTCCGCGAATGCGATGTGGTCACCGACCAGCAGATCATCGACGCGCTCGGCGGCAACACCTACATCATGGATTCGTTCTTCGGCGCGGTGTGCATGTGGGATATCGGTGGCGGCTCCGGGATGCTCACGCTGAACTGGTACGAGAACGGGTCGCTGCGCAACGAGCAGGAGACCAACGACAAACTCGGCTACACCAGTACGAAGACCACGGTGCAGGGCACGATCGCCCTGGAGATCCGGCGCCCGGACGATCCCGGCGCCTGCGGGATGACGGCGAGCGCGGCCGACTCGGGAGTTATCGGCTGGTGGGTGAATTCGTCGCCGGGAGCTACTGCCGACCCCTGCGCCGCCGCGAAGAAGCTCCTCGAACTCACCCTCAACATCGCCCGATGAGGGGTAGAGTTCCCACCCTGTTTTGACCGTGTCATCTGCGTCCGAGTACAGTGGACGGCTGTGCCCGGAAGGATACGGGCAAGTTCGAGCGCAGACGTAGGCCAGCGAGAGCGGCTGACGATTCCAGCGTGCCTGTAATTCGGGCCCTGAACTGCGCGCGACACGCCCGACCTCGGGACGCGAGAAACGTGGTTGGACGTGCGGGTGAAAGCTCGATGAACAGACCTGACACCGCCAGAACCGATTAAAGGAAAGCCGGTCTATGCCAACCATCAACCAGCTGGTCCGCAAGGGTCGCCGCGACAAGGTCGCCAAGACCAAGACCGCGGCCCTCAAGGGGAGCCCGCAGCGTCGTGGCGTGTGCACCCGCGTGTACACCACCACCCCGAAGAAGCCGAACTCCGCGCTCCGTAAGGTCGCGCGTGTTCGCCTGACCAGCGCGGTCGAGGTCACGGCCTACATCCCCGGCGAAGGCCACAACCTGCAGGAGCACTCGATGGTGCTCGTTCGCGGTGGTCGTGTGAAGGACCTTCCCGGTGTGCGCTACAAGATCATTCGCGGTTCGCTGGACACCCAGGGTGTGAAGAACCGTAAGCAGGCCCGCAGCCGTTACGGCGCCAAGAAGGAGAAGAGCTGATATGCCGCGCAAGGGCCCCGCTCCCAAGCGTCCGCTGATCAACGATCCGGTCTACGGGTCGCCGCTGGTCACGCAGCTGGTCAACAAGATCCTGCTCGACGGGAAGAAGTCCACCGCCGAGCGCATCGTCTACGGCGCGATGGAACAGGCGCGCGAGAAGACGGGCACCGATCCGGTTGTCACCCTGAAGCGCGCGCTCGACAACGTCAAGCCGTCGCTCGAGGTCAAGCCCCGTCGCGTCGGTGGCGCCACTTACCAGGTGCCGGTCGAGGTTCGCCCCGGCCGCGCCAACACCCTGGCCCTGCGCTGGCTGGTGAACTTCTCCCGGGCTCGCCGTGAGAAGACCATGGTCGAGCGGCTGGCCAACGAACTGCTCGATGCCAGCAACGGTCTGGGTGCCTCGGTGAAGCGCCGTGAGGACACCCACAAGATGGCCGAGTCCAACCGGGCCTTCGCGCACTACCGCTGGTGATGTCTGTCCGGCCCATCGCTCGGGTCGGGAGGCTTACGGAAGCACCGCTTCCGCTTTGACAGATATGGCGACCGGAAGGTCGTCGGCGAGAATCCCAACTAGCTACGAGCGGGGAAGAATTCCGTGGCACAGGACGTGCTGACCGACCTGAACAAGGTCCGCAACATCGGCATCATGGCCCACATCGATGCGGGTAAAACCACTACGACCGAACGCATCCTCTTCTACACCGGTGTGAACTACAAGCTCGGTGAAACCCATGACGGTGCGTCGACCACCGACTGGATGGAGCAGGAGCAGGAGCGTGGTATCACCATCACCTCCGCGGCGGTGACCTGCTTCTGGAACCAGAACCAGATCAACATCATCGACACCCCCGGCCACGTCGACTTCACCGTCGAGGTGGAGCGCAGCCTGCGCGTGCTCGATGGCGCCGTCGCCGTCTTCGACGGCAAAGAGGGCGTGGAACCGCAGTCCGAGCAGGTGTGGCGTCAGGCCGACAAGTACGACGTGCCGCGGATCTGTTTCGTCAACAAGATGGACAAGCTCGGTGCGGATTTCTACTTCACCGTGCAGACCATCAAGGACCGCCTCGGTGCCAAGCCGCTGGTCATCCAGCTGCCGATCGGTGCGGAGGACAGCTTCGAAGGTGTCGTCGACCTGGTCGAGATGAAGGCCAAGGTCTGGACCGGCGAAACCAAACTGGGCGAGAAGTACGAGCTCCAGGACATCCCGGCCGATCTGGTCGAGAAGGCCGAGCAGTACCGGCAGGAACTGCTGGAGACCGTTGCCGAGTCCGACGAGGCGCTGCTGGACAAGTTCTTCGGCGGTGAAGAGCTCACGATCGACGAGATCAAGGGCGCCATCCGCAAGATGACCGTCAACTCCGAGCTCTACCCGGTGCTGTGCGGTTCGGCGTTCAAGAACAAGGGCGTGCAGCCCATGCTCGACGCCGTGATCGACTACCTGCCCTCGCCGCTGGACGTCGAGTCGGTGCAGGGGCATGCCCCCAACAACGAGGACGAGGTCCTCACCCGTAAGCCGAGTGCCGACGAGCCGTTCGCCGCGCTGGCGTTCAAGATCGCCGTGCACCCGTTCTTCGGCAAGCTGACCTACATCCGCGTCTACTCGGGCAAGGTCGACTCCGGCGCCCAGGTCATCAACGCGACCAAGGGCAAGAAGGAACGTCTGGGCAAGCTGTTCCAGATGCATTCCAACAAGGAGAACCCGGTTCCCTCGGTCAGCACCGGCCATATCTACGCGGTCATCGGCCTGAAGGACACCACCACCGGTGACACCCTGTGCGATCCGAACAACCAGATCGTCCTGGAGTCCATGACCTTCCCGGACCCGGTCATCGAGGTCTCCATCGAGCCCAAGACCAAGTCCGACCAGGAGAAGCTGGGCACCGCGATCCAGAAGCTCGCCGAAGAGGATCCCACCTTCACGGTGAAACTGGACGACGAGACCGGCCAGACCGTTATCGGCGGTATGGGCGAGCTGCACCTCGACATCCTGGTCGATCGGATGAAGCGCGAATTCAAGGTCGAGGCGAACGTCGGCAAGCCGCAGGTCGCCTACCGCGAGACCATCACCAAGAAGGTCGAGAAGCTCGAATTCACCCATAAGAAGCAGACGGGTGGTTCGGGTCAGTTCGCGAAGGTGATCATCGCCCTGGAGCCGTTCGTCGGCGAGGACGGTGCGCACTACGAATTCGAGAACAAGGTCACCGGCGGCCGCGTGCCGAGGGAATACATCCCTTCGGTCGACGCGGGTGCGCAGGACGCCATGCAGTACGGTGTGCTCGCCGGTTACCCGCTGGTCAACCTGAAGGTGACCCTGCTCGACGGTGCATACCACGACGTCGACTCCTCGGAGATGGCGTTCAAGATCGCCGGCTCGCAGGCCCTCAAGGAAGCGGCCCGCAAGGCCGGTCCGGTAATCCTCGAACCGCTGATGGCGGTCGAGGTCACCACGCCCGAGGACTACATGGGCGATGTGATCGGCGACCTGAACTCCCGCCGTGGCCAGATCCAGGCCATGGAGGAACGCAGTGGTGCCCGTGTCGTCAAGGCGCTGGTTCCGCTCTCGGAGATGTTCGGCTACATCGGTGACCTGCGGTCGAAGACCCAGGGCCGGGCGAACTACTCCATGGTGTTCGATTCGTACGCGGAGGTTCCGGCCAACGTGTCGAAGGAGATCATCGCCAAGGCGACCGGCGAGTAAGTACCCCTCCGGGGCGGGTAGCTCGCCCGCCCCGGATCTCCCGGGAGTTTGTACAACCGTTAGTTCCCCGCGTACGTGGGGATGACCCCCGCACTGCTGCAACTGCAAGCACCAACAAGTCCAGGAGGACCACACAGTGGCGAAGGCGAAGTTCGAGCGGACAAAGCCGCACGTCAACATCGGCACCATCGGTCACGTCGACCACGGCAAGACCACGCTGACCGCAGCGATCACCAAGGTGCTGGCGGACAAGTACCCGGACCTCAACGAGAGCTTTGCGTTCGACATGATCGACAAGGCGCCTGAGGAGAAGGCCCGCGGTATCACGATCAACATCTCGCATGTCGAGTACCAGACCGAGAAGCGTCACTACGCGCACGTCGACGCCCCCGGTCACGCCGACTACATCAAGAACATGATCACCGGTGCGGCCCAGATGGACGGCGCCATCCTCGTGGTCGCCGCCACCGACGGCCCGATGCCGCAGACCCGTGAGCACGTGCTGCTCGCCCGTCAGGTCGGCGTGCCCTACATCCTGGTCGCGCTGAACAAGTCGGACATGGTCGACGACGAGGAAATCCTCGAGCTCGTCGAGATGGAGGTCCGCGAACTGCTGGCCTCCCAGGAGTTCGACGAGGACGCCCCCGTCGTGCGTGTTTCCGGCCTGAAGGCGCTGGAGGGCGACGAGAAGTGGGCCGAGTCCATCGTCGAGCTGATGAGCGCTGTCGACGAGTCCATCCCGGACCCGGTGCGTGAGACCGACAAGCCGTTCCTGATGCCGATCGAGGACGTCTTCACCATCACCGGTCGTGGCACCGTCGTCACCGGTCGTGTGGAGCGCGGTGTGGTGAACCTGAACGAAGAGGTCGAGATCGTCGGCATCAAGCCGGAGAAGACCAAGACCACCATCACCGGTATCGAAATGTTCCGCAAGATGCTGGACACCGCGCAGGCCGGTGACAACGCGGGTCTGCTGATCCGTGGCATCAAGCGCGAGGATGTGGAGCGCGGCCAGGTCGTCATCAAGCCGGGCACCACCACCCCGCACACCGAGTTCGAGGGTCAGGCCTACATCCTGTCCAAGGACGAGGGCGGCCGCCACACCCCGTTCTTCAACAACTACCGTCCGCAGTTCTACTTCCGTACCACGGACGTGACGGGCGTTGTGACCCTGCCCGAGGGCACCGAAATGGTTATGCCCGGCGACAACACCGAGATGTCGGTCGTGCTGATCCAGCCGGTCGCCATGGACGAGGGTCTGCGTTTCGCGATCCGTGAAGGTGGCCGCACCGTCGGCGCCGGTCGGGTCACGAAGATCATCAAGTGATTCGCTGAATCGCTGGAAACGGCGTCGCTCCGAAGGGAGCGGCGCCGTTTTTCGTTTCACGGAATGATGCAGGTACGACCGTTCACCGGGAACAGGTACTCGCCGCGCCCCGATAACGCTCGAACTTCTCGGCCGATGTTATGGGTGTCCGATGTCGAACGAAGGAGCTCGGTGTGATCTGTAAAGCTGCCGCCGCCCTGTCACTCGCCTTCGCCGCCACGGCGGCCGGTGCCGGCGCCGTCGGAGCCGCGCCGGAAAACCCCGCTACACCCGAATCCTGTCCCGCCGTTCCTGCCGACCGGGTGGACGACGCCGTCAGCCGGCTACCGCAAGCGTTCCCGGACGTGCCCTGGCACGTGACGGGAAGCGGTTCGTCCATCGACTGCGCACTGAACTGGGTACAGGTCGACCCGGAGGGAGCGACCGGAAGCTCGCCCAGCCATATCCTGCTCTTCGACCACTTCAAATACGGGAGCACAGCTACCGAGGATCCCGAGGCATTCATCAGCGTTGCCGGCAGCGACGCTCCGGGGCAGATCACCATCACATTCCGGTGGCTGAACCCCGGCGACCCCACCGCGAATCCCACCGGCCGGGCCGACGTGCGATACCAGCTCTTCCCGCAGTTCCCGCCCGGGCCGATCGATCCGATTCCGCAGGAGGTGACCGGCTGATATCCGGCGAGTTCGGGGATCGACCGGACCTGGCCCGACCCATGAAATTCAGATAATCTGAATTCATGGCCACAATGTCCGCCGCCGAGGCCTCCCGCAACTTCTCCGCCGTACTCAGCCGTGCTGAGCACGGTGAGACGATTCGTATCGTCCGGCACGGGCGAACCGTGGCCACCGTGACGCCACCTGCGACGAGTACCGGCCGTTCGTTACGGCTCGCTCTGGAAGAATCCGACATAGCACCGTTCGACGACGACTTCGCGTCTGATATCGCCGCCGGGCTCGCTATGGTGTCCGACGAAATGGAGGACCCGTGGGCCGGCGCCTGATACTCGACACAGGGGTGCTGATCGCCTACGAGCGCGGAACGATCGACCGTACGGTCTATGACGAGGATGATCTGGCAATAGCGGCAGTGACGGTGGCGGAGTTCCGGGTCGGGATCGAACTGGCCGACACCGCCGAACGGGCGGCCCAACGCTCCCGTCGGCTCGCGCTGCTGCTCGCCGACCTCGAAATCCTCGAGTACGCGGAAGCCACAGCCACTCGCCATGCCCAGCTCCTGGCACAAGTACGCCGATCGGGTCGACCTCGCGGCGCGCACGACCTGATCATCGCCGCGCATGCCGCGGAAACAGGTCGCGTTGTCGTTTCGCTGGATACAAAGGCGAGGTTCGGTGATCTCGAGGGCGTCACTGCGATAACGCCATGATGCCGGGGAGGGTGTGTGCCGTTCGGGCTGCCACACGAGTCGTCTGCGCCCGCCCGGATCCGCGCACCGCGTCCTCGTGACGCCTGCAGGGCTACGGCCCTGCTCGAAGTTCGCAGAAGGTATGACCGTGCCGCAGAGGGGGGGGGGATCATCGAGGCCGTCCAATCAGTGGCGGGCAGGCAGCATGCGATGTCGATCTCGGGTTCGACATCATGTCCGACCTCGGCGAGATCGACCCGTCTGGGGAGAGTTGCCGTCCTGCCTAGTTCACGTGTGGCCCCTGCCGGCAGTTGGCCGGATCGACAGAATCGGTTGTGAGCGGCTAATGTCCGATTCGTCCTGGCACCCCCGATGCGTATCCCGAACCGGGACCGGCGATCAGATCCGGTCGGTGATGCGCCGGGCAGTGGGATACGCCGCATCGCGGCGGCGGCGAAACCGGGCAGGGCCCAGTCGGTTCCAGCGGCGGCGGTATGGGTCCGAAGAAGGCAGGACGAGTTAGATGACGAACCCGCAATATCCGGGCGCCGGCGATCAATTCGGTGGATTTCCGCCGCAGCCGCCCGGGGGATCAGCGCAGCCGCTCGGTGGGCAGCCACAGCCGGGGAGGTACGGGCCAGGGCAGCAGCCGTATGCGCCAGGCCCTCAACAGTATTCCCCGCAGGGCATGCCGCCCATGTATGGGGCGCCGCCGTACCCACCGCAACCCGGGGGACCATACGCACCGCAGACCGGCGGGCCGTACCCACCACAGCCGGGCAAGAACCGCGGGACCGTGGTGCTGGTGACGCTCGTCGTGGTCGTGCTGGTCGCCGGACTCGGAGTCGGTGGGTACTTCCTGCTGGCCGGTGGCGGCGGGGCCGGGAATCCACGCGCCGTGGCCCAGCAGTTCGTGGACGGTGACGGTGCGAACAAGGAGCTTATCTGCGCGTCGGATCTCGCGAAGATCGAGGAAGCCGGCGCGTCGGCGCCCCGGCCTACCGAGCCCGTCACGGTGCCGGACGGAGCGGCCGCGACGAGTGAGCTGGTCAGTGTCGATGTGCCCGAGGGGAGCGATAAGGGGACCTTCACCGTCAAGACGGACGTGACTGTCGGTACGCAGAGTCACAGCCAGACCGTGGAGTACGACCTCGTCGAAGAGGACGGCGACTGGAAGGTCTGCGGCATTCTGGATCCGTCGGAGCCCGGGAACAGTGACACCGGCAAGCCCGAGGGCACCGACCCGGGGGCACCCGGCAGCAGTGATTCCGAGAGCAACAGCGCCGACGGCGACCCACGTGCTGTCGCACAGCAGTTCGTGGACAGCCGCGGTGTCGACAAAACCCTGATCTGCGAAGCGGATGTCAGGAAGCTCGAATTGGCCGAAAAAAGGGGATCTCCGCCGCTCGAGCTACCGGAGACCGAATTCTCCGTACTGGAGATCACGGAAGTCGACGTACCGGCGGGCGGCGATCGTGGGACCTTCACCCTCGAATTCGGGGCAAAAGGCAGTTCGGTGCCCGTCAAGACCGTCTACTACGACCTCGTCGAAGAAGACGGCGAGTGGAAAGTTTGTGGTGTCCTGACGGCCTGGATCAGTTGATCTCCAAGTCCGGGAGCAGGCTGAGGTATCGAGGTTTTCAGCCGACGCAAGCCGTGCCCGTGCCGGTGCTGCGCGCCGAAATCAGTCCACCCGGCGACCATCTCGGTGCGGTACCGGCCGACCTGAACGTGCGGTGGGGCCGCCACCTGAGGCGGCCCCACCTTCCCGAACGCGCGCCTCGCCGCATCCCGGCACCTTCGTCGCCGGGAGGTACCGATCCGGCAGTCGGATGGCGGCGCACATGAGCGCGGCCGCGGCGCACAGTCCAGCGGCCACATGGAAGGCGAGGTCGTAGGAGCCGTCGGCGTCGCGGACGTAGCCCGCACCGAATGCGGCGACCGCGGCGCCGAGTTGGTGGGCGGCGAAGACCCAGCCGAACACGATCGGTGCGGCTGCGCCGAACCAGCGGCGGCAGAGGGCGATCGTCGGCGGGACCGTGGCGACCCAGTCGAGGCCGTAGAAGATGATGAACACCCACATACTGGGTTCGGCGTGGGGGGAGAGCAGCGCGGGGAGGGCGAGCAGGGAAACCCCGCGGCCGAGATAGTAGATCACCAGCAGGATGCGGGCGTCCACCCGGTCGGTGAGCCAGCCGGAGAACACTGTTCCGAGCACGTCGAAGATCCCGACCGTCGCCAGCAGGGAGGCGGCGACGGTTGTCGGCATACCGTGGTCGTGCGCCGCGGGAATGAAATGGGTGCCGATCAGGCCGTTCGTCGTCATACCGCAGATCGCGAAACTTCCGGCGAGCAGCCGGAAAGCCCGCACGCGCATCCCCTGGACCAGTCCGCTCGCGGCCGCGCCGAAGGTGCCGTTGGGTAGCGTTTCATCCGCGTCCGCGGAACCGCCGTAGGCGGTGGTGCCGATATCGCTCGGGCGGTCGCGGATGAACAGCAGTACCAACGGGATCACCGCGAGGGCAGCGCAGGTGACGATCAGCGACGCCCAGCGCCAGCCGACACGGTCGGTGACACCGGCGACCACGGGCAGGAAAACCAGCTGACCGGTTGCGCTCGCCGCGGTGAGCACGCCGGTGACCAGGCCACGGCGGGCAACGAACCAGCGGGTCGAAACGGTGGCGACGAAACCCATGGAGATGGAGCCGGTCCCGAGGCCGACGAGTACGCCCCACAGCAGGATGAGCTGCCAGGAGGCGGTCATGAAAAGACCCAGGCCGGTTCCGGTCGCGATCAGTACGAGGGCCCCGGCGAGAATCGGGCGAACCCCGAACCTGTCCATGAGGGCGGCGGCGAACGGCGCGGTGACCCCGAACAGCACCATGTTGATCGACATGGCGGCGCCGACGGTCGCATGCGACCAGCCGAATTCGGTGTGCAGCGGGTGCATGAAAACGCTGGGGACCGCACGGAATCCCGCGGCCCCCAGGATGGCCACGAAACTCACGCCGGCGACGATCCAGGCGTAGTGCAGCCGCGAGGTGCGGATCGCGACGGTAATGCTCGGTGTCCTCACGATGATCAAGCATTCGTGGCCGGCGATTCCGGAGCCAGTGGCAGAATCGACAATATGCGTGAAAATCATGCCAATGGCGCCGGGGTCGCCGCGCCGGACCGGCATGTGGTGGCGGTACTGCTCCTGGAACCGGTGGTCGGATTCGACGCGACCATCCCGCCGCTGGTCTTCGGCCAGGCCGCCGATGAGGTGGGTAACCCGCTCTACGAGGTGGTGACCTGCGCACTACGGCCGGGTCCCGTCCGGACCACCTCGGGCTATTCGATCATCGCCGAGTCCGGAGCCGATGCGCTCGCCGCCGCCGATACGGTCATCGTGCCGGGCACGAAATATCCGGCGGCGCGGCTCCGCGGAGAATCCACTGCCGAGGTGGCCGCCGCGCTGGAAACCGTGCCCACCGGTGCGCGGACAGTGTCCATCTGCACGGGAGCCTTTGTGCTCGCCGCGGCCGGCCTGTTCGACGGGTACCGCGCAACCACCCACTGGCGATACGCGGACGACTTCCGGCGGCTGTTCCCGGCGGTCGAACTCGACGAGACCGTGCTGTTCGTGGACGAGGGCGACCTGCTCAGCTCGGCGGGACTGGCCGCCGGTATCGACCTCTGCCTCTATCTCATCCGGCGCGATCACGGCGCGGTCGTCGCCAATCGTGTCGCACGGCACTGTGTGGTGCCGCCCTGGCGGGAAGGCGGGCAGGCCCAGTTCATCGAACACCATGTGCCCGACCACGACGAGCGCAGCACCGCCGCCACCCGCGCCTGGGCCCTGGACCACCTGGGCGAGGCGCTCAGTGTGACGGTGCTGGCCGCACACGCGCGTATGAGTTCGCGCACCTTCAGCCGCCGGTTCCGGGCGGAGACGGGGCTCTCGCCCGGCGCCTGGCTGCGTGATCGCCGGATCGACCGGGCGCGCGAACTGCTCGAATCCGCGGACCTTCCGATCGAGGCCGTGGCCGAACTGTCGGGGCTGGGCACGCCGGACAATCTGCGCCACCATATGCGGCGTGGGCTGGGGATGTCGCCGTCCGCCTACCGGAAGACCTTCGCCGGCTCGTGATCCGGTTGCCGGGGGACACGAACCGGACTCGGACTTTCCGGTCGGTCGGGCCACTACCCGCGGCGGCTCGGGGAAATTCCCGAACGCTCGTGCAGCGGTCGGTGCGGGGGATCCGCCACCGCGCGGCCTCGAATGGTGCTGCCGACACCGCTTCTGGCGCCACTCCTGAACGGTAGCTCCGGACACCCACGCCGGTCGGTTGTCCTCATCGGGAAGTGAAGCGCCTGCGCCCGAGCAGTTGGGTCCTCGCCAGAACCGAGGCCGTAGCGGTGGTGGCGCCTGCGCCGAGCGGTGAACCGGTGGCCCGCATCAAACGCACGGTGCGCATGGCCGCGAGTAGTACTTCGCTGCCGCGCACCCGCATATCCGACTCGAACCGGCTCACCGCGACAGGCAGGGTGACCGTGCCGGCCGCGACCGCACGCAGACCGGTGACCAGGCTCGCGGCATCACGGATGGCTGCCCCGGCGCCCATACCTGCGGTAGGCGGGGTCGCATGGACCGCATCGCCGAGCGCGGTGACCGTGCCGGCGGGCCACGGGGCGAGATCCCGGGCCCGGGTCGAGGCGGCATTGAAGCGGAATGCCCCGATACTTCCGGGGTCTGCGAGTTCGACGACCTCGAGTGCGGCGTGCCGCCAGCCTTCGCGATCGAACGCGGTGAGCAGCGCGGACCGCAACTCGGTACCGTGCAGCGCGCGAAGCGCATCGGTTGCGGCGGATTCTGCGAACATGGCGCCCCAGATGTAGGTGGGGCCGGTCGTGATCGCCTCCCGGGGGCGGGGCGTGTCCAGGACGGCATTGCCTACCGGGTCGAGGAAACCTATGTACAGGGCCGTGGTGCGTGGCCCGAGCACCATGCTCGAGCGCGGCCCGAGCCGCTGCCGCTCGGTGGCGCCGAGATCGCCGGCGGCAGTGCGGCCGGAAAAGCCGATGATTCCGGTCGGATGGTTGGTCGGACGGCCGGCCAAGCGCTGTGCGACCAGCGAGTGGGCGCCGTCCGCGCCCACCAGCAGATCACCCGGCGCCGTGGATCCATCGGCGAACACTGCCTGCGGCGCGCCCGCCGTGCGGGTGATATCGGTGACCGGCCTCCCCAGGTACAGATCGGCGCCGACCGCATCGGCCAGAATCGTTCGCAGAGTGATGCGGTCGATATCGACACCCGGGTTGTCGTCGAGCCGCGGTCCGTGACCCAGCAGCCGGCCGTACCGGTCCCAGAAGGCATCGCGGGTCCGTAACCGCAACGCCGAGGACGACCCCAGCAGCCGTTCGAAAATCTCCGGCGCGACCAGCTCCTGCAGTGCCGCCTGTGCCCGGCCGTCGAGCGTGATGTGGTACCCCCCGGTCTGCGTGATATCGAGATCGCGGTCGAAAACAGAGACCTCGAATTCGTGCCGGCGCAGTCCGGCGGCCAATGCCAGGCCGCCGATTCCGCCTCCGACGATGATGATGCGCACTATCGGTCTCCCGGACTCGTGGTGAATTACTTCTGGGCACCGACAGTGCCATCGGTAGTGGACACCGAATGTCCACTACTTTGGCCCGTGTGGCCGAAACTTCCCGGCGCGCACTGCGCCTGCTGTCACTGCTCGCCGCCCGCGGCAGCTGGTCGCTGAATGAGCTCGCCGCCCGGCTGGAGGTGAGTGAGCGGACCGTCCGGCGCGATATCGACACCCTGCGCCGGCTCGGCTACCCGGTGCTGTCGCTGCGCGGACCGGCCGGGGGCTACCGGCTCGGAGCGGGGCATACACTGCCACCCCTGCTGTTCGACAACGATCAGGCGCCGGCCGTCGCGGTGGCCCTGCAAACCGCGCCGCACACTGTGTCGGGTCTCGGGGAGGATGCCGCACGGGCCCTGGACGCGCTCGAACAGGTCATGCCCGCACGGCTGCGCGCCGCCGTGGAAGCGATGCGGCTCACCAGATTGCAGAACTACTGGGAGTTCCCGGCACCACCTATCGAGGCAGCGGCGTTACAGGTCGCGGGCAGTGCCGTGCGCCGGCACGAAGTGCTTCTCGCCGAACCCCTGGGTCCCGGCGGCGCCCGCCCGGATCCCGGTACGGCCGGGTTCACGCCGGCCCGGCGTATCGAACCTCATCACCTGGTGGTCTGGGCGGGCCGGTGGTATCTGGTCGGGTTCGATCACGCCGACGAGACCTGGCGCGTGCACCGCCTCGACAGTCTCCATCTGCACGCGCCCACGGGAATCCGGTTCACCCCGCGCGAACTCCCCGGCGGCGATGTCGCCCACCTGGTCATGACCAGTTACGACCGCGGCGATACGCCCGCTGCCTGGGAGTGCACCGGAAGTGCCCGGCTCGATCTGCCGGCCGAGACGGTCGCGCGCTGGGCGCCCGGCGGATCGGTTGTCGAGCACCTCGATTCCGGCCATTGCCGCCTCACCGTCGGTGCGTGGTCATGGGCCGGGATCGCCGGACTACTCGCCACCTTCGATACCGATCTCACCGATGTCCGGCCTCCGGAACTGGTAGCCGCATGCCGGCGGCTCGCACGAAGATTCCGGACTGCCGCGGGCCCGGCCGGCCGGCCGACGGCAGAGGTACGGCCGTAGCCGCGATCGGGTTGCCGATATCGATCGGCCGCGGTGCGGCCGGGCCGCCGCGACCCGCCGGCCCGGCCGCCGGATTCTCTGAAGAATCTTGCACGGGATATCGCGCGTACTCACCGCTGTGGGGGTCATCGACCAGGCCTGCTGAGCTTCTGCGAACCCGAGGTCCGGTCCGCGTCATCGGTTCTTACAGCGCCGATTCAGGATTCGCGGGCGGCCTGCAAAAGCGCGTTGGCGAACTTCACCATCTGGGCGGGCCCGCCGTACCAGGCGGTGACCGCCGAGAGCACAGCCGAGCGGGCTTCCCGGGCAGCGCGGGCGACCTCGTCCGCCGTAACCTCGCCGGCTTCGGCCTGTCCGGCGAGTACTTCGAGATCATCGCTTGCTGTGAGCAAACGCATGATGAGGTGGATATCGATATCCGCGCCTTCCTCGCTGCGGCTGTGCCGGGATGTGTCGGCCGGTACGGGAACGCGCTCCGGTTCGGCGACCGCCGGGGTGGTGAGTTCGGCCGCGATCGGCTCGGGTCGGTCGGCCGGTGGCAGCGGTGTGGCTTCCGCGGCTTCGCGGGCGCGCCGGGAGCGGCGTGTTTCCAGCGGTGGGCGCGATTCGTCGCCGCCGGTCAGTGCTTCCGGCGTGCTGCGGGGTTCGTCGGGCACCAGAGTCAGCGGTGCGGAACTGCCGCGGTGTGGAGAGGGCGGCGGATCGGCCGCCACTTCGCCGGTATCGGGTTCGGGTTGGGCACTCGGTTCGGCATGGCGGGAGCCGGAGGCGTCCTGTTCTGATTCCAGGATCCGGGAGAGGATCTCGGAGACCGGGGCCGCGGAATCGTCTTCGGACTCGGTGCTGTGCACCGGTTCGGGATCGAGCAGACGATCGAGTATGGGAGTGCTGCCCGACGGTGGCGCGAGCCGCGGAGGCGCTTCGGTTACCGGTGGGGAATCGCTGCCCTGATCACCGGAATCGATATCGCCTGCCGGCTCCGTGGTGCGGAAGCCGGTGGAATCCGCTTCCGGTTCCGCCGGCCGATCGCTGTCCGGTTTGTAACGGGACGCGGACCGTGGCATCCGGCGTGGGGCCGGAAGTTCACCGGCCGTGCCGGTTTCCGGCGACTCCGGCGCCGGAGCCGGTCGTGACGATTCCGCCGCGGCGGTATCCATGGCGGATGCCTCGCCGTTGCGGAGAGCGGGCGCGTCCTCGATTTCGGCGGGTGCGTGCCGGGCCGCGGATCGGGGCAGACGGCGGGCGGGCAGCGCGGGCGGGCCCGAGTCCTCCGTGGTGTTCGCCGGTGCGGGGGCCTGGCCGCGCGATGAACGCGTGGGCAGGGCGGACAGAGCCGGTGCGGACCCCTCGGCGGAATCGGCTGTCGCGGCGGGCAGCTCGTAGGGGTCGCCGGGACGGGCACCGGATTCTTCGGGGCGGTACTGGTCTTCGAACGGATTGAACTGTTCGGCGTCGGATTCGGCGGGTTCGGTCAGCGCCGATTTGCGGCGCCGGCCGCCGCTTTCGAGGGCCTGCGGTACCGGCTCGTCACCGATCGAGCTGAGCCAGCTGGGCAGGGAACCGGTATCGGCGGACGAACCGCTGTAGGAATCGGATTCGGTCGGCGCCGGGCGATAGGACCCGGGGTCGCCGGGTGGCGGCATCGGCATTCCCGAAATACCTTCCTCGTTCTGTTCGGCGCTGGGCAATTGCGCAGTTGCCGCACCCGACAACGGGGCCGGGCCGCCGGACGGCACGGTCGGTTCGTCGGGGCGCTGCCTATCCGGTGGGTACGGCGCGGGCATCGGTATGCGCGGTGACGATGCCAGTGCGGGCGCTGTCTCACCGGGCTGGGAAATACGCGGCATCGCCGCGGAATCGGCCTGACCGGGGGCCTGATGTGACCCGCCCGTCGCCGTGGAGCGGGTGGGCAGGGCCGTGGTTTCGGGGGTGTCGTCCGGTACATATGGGGGACCGTCGGCCGGTGGTGTGGTGAAACGGGAATTCGGCTCGGGCTCCGACGGGCTCATCGTCTGGACTCCCGGCGAGTCGCCGATAACACCCGAGGTGTTCCAGGCGGCGAACGGGTCGAGAGCCGCTGAACCGCCGGTGTTCTGCGGGTTCTGCTGCGGGGTGGACAGTGGTGCGGGGGTCCACGTGTAACCGCGGTCCGGAACGGACTCGGGCCGGTTCGTGGCGCCGTTCGACCCCTCCGCCGAATCGAATCCGTTGGATCCGAAGCCGGCGAAGCCCCTCGACTCGGAGTTGCGCTGCCCGCGCCCGTACTCCTCCGGGCGGGCGCGGCGTTCGTCTCCGAGGCTGGCATTTTCGGCATCCATGCGCTCATTCTTACCCACCGGGGCGGGCTTCGTTCTAGTGCGCGAAGCCCCTCATCTGTCCGCTGAGCGCCCGGGGTGACGAGGATTACATCGGTGTCGTGCGCGTGGCCGCCGCCGTTGCGGTCCGCCGGTTTTCCGGACATGCCGTGTTGACGTGCTCCGACGACGGGAAGTTCCGGTACCGGTGCGGACCGGCTCGGTGACGAAGCGAGTCGGACGTGAATCGCCGTGCCCGCAGGGACTTCCCTCGGATGTCGATGGCGCAAATGCGCCTAGTCGGTGCCCCTGGACACGATGCGTGGTGTCGAATCGGGGAGTTCCGTGAATTCGTGAAACGACTGGTGCGTTGCGCCGGATTGCCTGTGTGGTGTGCGCCGGCTGCGCGAATCCTTCAGCGGAATCGGCGGATCGAGGGTGAGTACGACGGCGATCCTCCGGCTGGGCGAGCGGGGGCGGAACCGTAATCGTCCACCGCCGGCACTGCGGCGGGTAGACGATTACGGCGCGGGATCAGTGGTGTGGAGCTGCTCGGTGCATTCGTCCCGCCACGGCCGGCAGAGCCGCGACCGCGAGTACCACGGTGACGAGCCCCACGATCCACGACGTCCACGCGGCGCCGTTGTATGCGGTGTAGTCCATGACCCAGGGCGCGAGGAACAGCAGCGCGCCGAACAGGCCCATGGCGTAATCCGTGGCCGCCATCGACGGCCGGTACATCTGGGCGAGCCCGGTCAGCGCGATGAGCACTCCGAGCACGATCATCGTCCAGACGGCCCGATCATTGGTGGCGACCCAGATCGGCGACAGGGCGGTGAAGGCTCCGAGTACGACGGCCAGGAAATCCTGGGTCCGGCTTTCGGTGAACATAATGGCCTCCTGAAAGTGGATACAGGTCCGTTGACAGGGCCTGACCTCGGTATAGCTGCCTCAGCGTGGCCGGTCGATATCGCAATGGACACGATTGCGCGGCAAAACGATGCGCAAGACGTCGCTGGCCTCCACCGGGCCGTCCAAGTTAGGGTGGGCTACACAATTTTCTGGAACCTGTTTCAGGCGCGGCGCGAGCGGGCCGCGGGAGGGAGTTCGGTATGTCCGCGCCGATCGTGATAGCCGGTGCCGGCCTGGCCGGGCTGCGCACCGCCGAGGAACTGCGCCGCGCCGGGTACGCCGGGGACCTGGTGGTGATCGGAGACGAGGCGTATGCGCCCTACGACCGCCCCCCGCTGTCCAAACAGTTCGTACGCGGTGAAATCGACGCGACCCCGTTGCGCCCCGAGGAGTTCTACGGCGAGAAGGATATCGATCTCCGCCTGAAAACTGCCGCCGTCGGTGTGGACACCGCCGCCAAGAAGGTGCGGCTGGCCGACGGTTCGGTCGTGGGGTACGAGCATCTCGTGATCGCCACCGGGCTCACCCCGCGCCGGCTACCCGGCACCGAAGATGTCACCGGCGTCCACGTGCTGCGCAGCCACGACGATGCCGTGGCCATCCGCGCGGGCGCCCGCGCCGCCGAACACGCACTGATCATCGGTGCCGGATTCATCGGCTGCGAACTCGCCGCCAGCCTGCGTGCGGAGGGGCTGTCGGTGGTGCTGGTGGAACCGCAGTCCGCCCCGCTGGCCGGTGTGCTCGGCGCGGAAGTCGGCGAATTGGTGGCCCGGCTGCATAGGGCCGAAGGGGTCGATCTGCGCTGCGGTATCGGTGTCGATACCCTGCTGGCCGATCCGGACGGGCAAGTCCGTGGCGCCCGGCTCGCCGACGGCTCGGAAGTACCGGCGCAACTGGTGGTCGCCGGGATCGGATCCCGGCCGGTCACCGACTGGCTGGCCGATTCCGGGATCGAACTGGCCGACCCCACGGCCGGTGGCGGCGTGTTCGCCGACGAGGCCGGACGCACCAGCGTGCCCGGAGTCTGGGCGGTGGGCGATGTCGCGGCCTGGCGCACTCCGACCGGCGAGCATCGCCGGATCGAACACTGGACCAACGCGGGTGAGCAGGCCAAACTGCTGACCTGCGCGCTGCTGGGGGTCGAACCACCGAGCGCACCGCAGGTGCCGTACTTCTGGAGCGACCAGTACGACCTCAAGATCCAGGCGCTGGGCACCCCGCGCGCCTCCGACGAGATCCGCATCCTCGCCGACGACGGCCGCAAATTCCTCGCCTTTTACATCCGCGCCGGCCGGCTGGCCGGTGTGGTGGGCGCCGGTATGACCGGCCGGGTGATGAAGATGCGGGCCGCGATCGCCGCGGCCGCCCCGGTGGAGGAACTGCTCGGCGCCACTCAATAACCTGTTCGATGTGATCGTCGCGCTCATCGATTCGGGTTTCGGGCTGCTGCCCACCGCGGCGTGGCTGCGCAAGCTGCGCCCCGATGTGGATCTCCTGCTCCAGTTGGACCCGGACGGCGCGCCGTGGGGCCCGAAACCACAGGAGTGGGTTGTCGACCGGGTGGTTTCGGCCGCGCGTAACGCGCGGGAGCTGGGGGCGGAAGTGGTCGTGCTGCCGTGCAACACCGCCAGCGTGACCGCGCTCGAGCACGTCCGCGCGGATCTGGGCCCGAACGTTCCGGTGGTGGGTACCGTACCGGCGATCAAACCGGCGGCCGCGGTATGCCGCTCGGTCGCGGTCTGGGCGACCGCGGCGACCACCGCAAGCCCGTACCAGGCCGATCTGATTACCCGCTTCGGTGGCGACGCGACGGTTACGGGTGTGGCCTGCCACGGTTTGGCGGAGGCCGTGGACCGCGGCGATATGGCCGCGATCCGCGCCTCGGTCGCCGATGCCGCCGCCCGCACCCCCGCCGGCGTCGAGGGCGTCGTACTCGGCTGCACCCACTACCCGCTGGTGGTGGATACGATCGTCGCCGCACTTCCCGAGGGCGTCCGGCTGTTCGACAGCGCGCAGGCCGTCGCCGCGCAAACCGTCCGCCGGATGGACGAGCTGGGCGGCCCGGGCAGCGGAAACGGCACCGTAAGCGTCTACCTCAGCGACCGCCCGGGTGAACTACCCCCCGGCGCCATCGCCTACGAACCCGGTCGCCTCCTCGGCGCTGGTTAGCAGCACCATCGGCGGGCCAGGATACCGGGGCCCGAACCGCGGTCAGGTGACCGGTGAGTACAAGTAGATTCAGGGCCGGATCCGCGCCGCGGCGGGTTACCGGCTCGGACTCAGGGCCGGCACACCGAGCCCGGCACGGCCCGTGCGGAGCAGCGCAGGAGTGAAGAACCGGGCCCGTAAGGGCCTCACCCTCGAGCAGCGGAGCTGCTCCAAAATCACAGCCCGCCCCTTCACGGATGACCCACCTCGACACCGGGGTCGCCTCGGTCGAACTCCGTGCTGCCGAGGCCTCAGCCTGCGACCACCGACGCCAAGACCAGGGGTGCCCCCGGCACAAGGCAGAACCGCGTCCGATATTTCAGAACTGAATCCGCAAATGGTCGGTGACCGGCCGTGCCTGGCAGCCCAGGATGTACCCGCTTTCGATGTCCTCGGGGTCGAGAATCTCGGCGTTCTCCATTTCGACCTTGCCCTCCAGCACCGTGCAGGCGCAGGAGCCGCATTCGCCTTCCTGGCAGGAGTACGGCACATCGAGACCCTTGTCGAGCATGATGTCGACCAGGGTTTGTTTCCGCGGCCAGCTGAGGTTGTGTACCTCGCCGTCCAGTTCGACTTCGACGGTGGCCGCGTCGGCGGCTTCCTCTTCGGAGATCTCGATGGGGGCGCTGTCGGCGAAGGGGTCGCCGGCGAGCGAATTGAAGATTTCGGCGTGGGTGCGGTTACGCGGGACGCCGAGTTGGCCGAGGGCGTCGTGGACGCCGTCCATGAACGGTTTGGGTCCGCACATGAATGCCGCATAGGCGGTGTAGGGCCGGAACAGTTCGGCGAGCGCCGCGACGGTGGGCAGTCCCTGGACGGTTTCCAGCCAGTGCAGGACGACCAGCCGCTGCGGGTTCTTCTCCGCCAGCTCGCGTAGTTCGGTGGCGAAGATGACCGATTCGGGATCCCGGTTGGCGTAGAAGAGCACGATCCGGCCGGTCCCGCGGTCGAGTGCGGATTTGAGGATCGACATCACCGGGGTGATACCGCTGCCGGCGGCGCAGAGCAGCAGGTCGTCGTCGAGGTCCTTGGGGGTGAATACGCCCGATGGCGGCAGTACTTCCAGTTCGTCGCCCGGCTTGATGTTGTCGCAGAGCCAGTTGGAACCGTATCCGTCCTCGGTCCGCTTCACGGTGACCTTCGGCAGGTCGTCGGTGAAGGGAGAGCTGGCCAGTGAATAGCATCGCGCCACCGACCCGGTGCGGTCGCTGGGGATGCGCAGGGTGAGGAACTGGCCGGGCTGGTAGGCGAACTTTTCCCGGGCCTGCTCCGGTACCTCGAAGACCAGCGAGCTCGCGTCGGTGGTTTCCGCGATGACCTGGGCGACCCGGAGTATGACGGATCGTGAGCCATGGGGCACTTCGACGGTGGTCATCTCGTCCTCTCGACACCTGGTAGCCGACGGCATCCAGCCTACGGCAAAACTAGAACGTGTTTCAATTTTAGCCTACGTCGGCTGCCTGTTGTCGAGTGAGCTGGCCCTCGAGTCCGGCGACCAGCACGCCGACCCCGAAATCGTAGGAGTATTTGCCGCGCAGATCGGGCAGGTATTCCATTGCGCGGGCAACTCGCTCCGGCATCACCACATCGGGCGGGGTGTCGAGGTTGCGGGGGTTCACCCGCCGGCGGCCGAACAGGTAGGTGTGGATGGTTGCGTAGCCGGCCAGGACATTGCGGTCCGCGAAGCCGGCCTCGTAGAGGATCTCCATGATCGCCGCGATCAGGTCGAGCTGTTTACCGAGCATCTGCTCGATGAGAATGTCGCCCAGCCCGGGGTGGCGGCGCAGGCGTTCGTCGATCTGGGCGAGGAGATCGATCAACCGATCCTGCCAGGTCCCTGATTCGGGCGGAGGTTTGCGGACCCCGGCGAGCGCGGCCGTGGCGACCAGGTCGAGTAGTTCGCGCTTATCGGCCACGTAGTAGTAGGGCGCCATGGGGGAGACGCCGAGCTCGCGTGAGAGCCGCCGCATCGATAGTTTCTCCACCCCATCGGCGCGCACGACCCGGAGCGCCGCCTCGACGATCTCCGTCTCCGAGAGGGTACTTCCGTTACCGCCCCCGCCCCCACTCGTCTGCATTCGCACGACTCCCATTGCCACCTCTACATGCTGGGCGGCACGCGCCCGTCACGTTCTGTTCAGCTGCTTTTGCCCCCGCAGTCTAGAGGTCGCGTTCCGGCGTGAGCGTCCACATTACTCGAAAACCCTTTCTTTTTGTCAGTGTATGACGTTATGGTGTGACTGCGGTCGCATCCGGCGACCGCAGCGCCGGCACTGTGCCACCGCTCACCGGCGGTATCTGATGCGGTACCGCGGGGCAGCGTCGTGGCAGCCCCTGGCCGGCGCAGGCGCCAATCAGTGGAGGTAGCCATGGCGGACAACCGTTCCTTCGGACCGGCAGAAACCGATCACCGCGGACCGATCGGCACAGTCGAGAACCAGGCGAGCGAGGATGCTCCCATCGTCGAGGAGACCCTGATCGAAGAGGTGTCCATCGACGGTATGTGCGGCGTCTACTGATCGGGCCGGAGATGCTCGATCTGGAAACCCGCTGGCAGTTACATCCCCGCGTGGCGTTGCGGCCGGAACCTTTCGGTGCGCTGCTGTACCACTTCGGGACCCGTAAACTGTCGTTCCTGAAAAATCCGCGGATCGTCGAGATCGTGCGCTCCCTGCCCGGGCACACCTCGGCCCGCGCGGCCATCCGCGCCGCCGGTATCGGGGACTCCGCCGCCGATCCGTATGTGCAGGCACTGGCAAACCTGGCCGAATCGGACATGATCCAGCAGGCACCGGAAACGGCCGCGCTCGCCGAGTCCGCGCCGTTCTCCGGTGTCGGTCCCGCCGACCCCGCGGTCCGGCTGGTGGATCGGTTCGAATCCGGGCTGGCAGCGCCGATCTGTCTCACCTGGGAACTCACCTACGCATGCAATCTTTCGTGCGTGCACTGCCTGTCCTCCTCGGGCCGGCGGGATCCGAACGAACTCAGCACCGAGCAGTGCAAGGCGCTGATCGACGAGTTCCAGCGGATGCAGGTGTTCTACGTGAACATCGGCGGTGGTGAGCCGACCGTGCGCCCGGATTTCTGGGAACTGGTGGACTACGCGACCTCCCACGATGTGGGCGTGAAGTTCTCCACGAACGGCGTGCGAATCACCCCGGAGGTCGCGCAGCGGCTGGCCGCGAGCGACTATGTGGACGTCCAGATCTCGCTGGACGGTGCCGATGCCGAGGTGAACGACGCGGTCCGCGGGCCGGGGTCCTACGATACGGCGATCCGGGCGCTCGAGAATCTGGCGAACGCCGGATTCAAGGACGCGAAACTGTCCGTGGTCGCCACGCGGCACAATATCGACCAGCTCGATCAGTTCAAGGAGATCGCCGATCGTTACGGCGCCACCCTGCGACTCACCCGGCTCCGGCCGTCGGGTCGCGGTGCGGACGTCTGGGACGAACTGCATCCGCTGCCGGAACAGCAGCGGACTCTCTACGACTGGCTGGTGCGTAACGGCGAAGGTGTGCTCACCGGCGATTCGTTCTTCCACCTCTCCGCATACGGTGAGGCCCTGCCGGGGCTGAACATGTGCGGGGCCGGCCGGGTGGTGTGCCTGGTGGATCCGCTCGGCGACGTCTACGCCTGCCCGTTCGCGATCCACGAACGGTTCCATGCCGGAAACGTCGTCACCGACGGCGGTTTCGCCACGGTGTGGCGGGACTCGGAACTGTTCAACGAGCTGCGAGAACCCAGCGGTGGAGGTGCGTGCACCAAATGCGCGCATTACGACTCCTGCCGCGGCGGCTGTATGGCGGCGAAGTTCTTCACCGGGCTCCCCGCCGACGGACCGGACCCGGAATGCGTTCAGGGTTACGGGGAAGCGGCGCTGGCCGACACCGGACGGATCATCCCGCGTCCGGCCGTCGACCATTCGCGCAAGAGCGCTCCGCGCCGGCAGCGTTCGGGTGGGCCCGTTCCGCTGACGTTGCTGCCCCCGGCGAAACGTCCGGCTCGGGCCTGTGACGAGAGCCCGCTCGTGTGAGAATTATTGGATGACACCCGCCCCGGGCGACGATAGCCGGATCGTTGCCCGGGGCGGTTTCTTATGTTCGTGCTATCGCTCCGGTGACCTATCTCATGACTGTGTCCACCGTTGTTCGGCGAATTTCTCCCGAACGAAACACTTTTTCCCGGACTGCTGATGTCTCGTAACGAATCGGCAGTTACCATCCGTGGAATGCGCCATGATCGCCTGCCCGACGGATTCGGGGTGCGGATCGACCCACGGGTACGCGCATACTCGGGGGGACGCATCCTTATCGGTGGCTCACCCGCTCGTTTGCTGCGCCTCGCTCCCGAGGCCGCGGAAATGATCGGTGACGGCTACCTGGAAGTGACCGGCCCGCAATCGGCGGTGGTTGCCAGACGGCTACTGGATTCCGGTGTCGCCAATCCCCGGCCGCGGCTGCTGCCGAAACCCGAGGACGTGACCGTCATCGTTCCGCTGCACAACAACCCCGACGGCCTGCGGCGGCTCCTGGGGACCTTGAGCGGCCGCACCGTCATCGTGGTCGACGACGGTTCCGACAAGCCGGTCCAGGTGCCCGACGAACACGGCCGCCGATGCCAGGTGAAGGTGCTGCGCCACGAACAACGGCGCGGTCCGGCGGCTGCGCGCAATACCGGCCTGCGCGCCGCGTCCACCCAATTCGTGGCCTTCCTGGATTCCGATGTGGTGCCGCGTAGCGGCTGGCTCGAGGTGATGCTGGGCCATTTCAGCGATCCGCAGGTGGCGCTGGTCGCCCCGCGGATCGTCGCGTTGGATCCGGAATCCACCACGCTGGCCCGCTACGAGCACACTCGCTCGTCGCTGGACCTGGGCCGGCGGGAATCGGCGGTGCAGTCCGGCGGTGTCGTCTCCTATGTGCCCAGTGCGGCGCTGCTCGTGCGGCGTACGGTTCTCGAGGCCGAGGGCGGATTCGACGAAAGTATGCAGGTGGCCGAGGATGTCGATCTGTGCTGGCGGCTGGAACGCGCGGGCTGGCGGCTGCGCTACGAACCCGCCGCGCACGTGGCGCACGACCACCGGGTCTCGTTCCGCGAATGGTTTCGCCGCAAACTGTTCTACGGCACCGGCGCCGCGCCACTGAGCCGCCGGCACGCCGGAAAGGTTTCGCCGCTGCAGATACCCAAGTGGACCGCGCTGTCGGCGATCTTCCTGGCGACCCGGAGCCGCTGGGGGCTCCTGGCCGCGGTACTGACCCTGCTGGTGCCGCTGCGCCGGCTGCGGATCGCGTTCGCGGGCGTGGACAACCCGACGGGGGTCGCGGCGATCTATGTGGCGCGCGGTTTCTTCGCCGGGCTGTGGCGGCTGTCCTCGGCCATGTTCCGTCACTATTGGCCGATAACCCTTGCGGCGATGTTGTTCTCCCGCCGGGTCCGTCAGACCGCGCTGACCCTGGCGCTCGCGGAGGGGGCGGTCGACTGGTACACCCACCGCGAGCCGGGCGGTCTGGACCCGCTGCGTTATATCGCGTTCCGGCGGATCGACGATATCGGGTACGGCACCGGGCTATGGCTGGGTGCGTGGCGGGCCGGCAGCCCGGCCGCTCTGAGACCCACTGCTCCTCCCCGGTAGCGGGGGCCGCGCACCATGGTGGACACGCTGATCATCGGTGGGGGAAGCGCCGGTTCGGTGCTGGCCGCGCGGCTCAGCGAGGATCCGGCGCATATCGTACGGCTCGTGGAAGCCGGTAGCTCACGCCGGTCGGTGGCGGATTTCCCGCCCGAACTCGCCGACAGTGCCGCGCTACCGCTGGGGGACGACGCGCCGTGGCTGTGGCGTTACCCCGTGGCGTTCACTCCGGAAGTGGCGGGCCGGATCGTGCGGGGTCGCGGGATCGGCGGTTCGGGCGCGGTGAACGGCTGCTATTTCATCCGGGCCGCGGCACGTGATTTCGCGGCCTGGAGCCGGGAGGCGGGCACGCTCGCCTGGGATTTCGAGGAAGTGCTGCCGTTCTTCCGGTCGCTCGAGAACGACGAGGACTACGGCGACCACGCCGGGCACAGCCGAACGGGACCGGTGCCGGTCCGCCGGATCGCCCGGCCCGCCCGGCTGGCCCAGGAATTCGCCGCTACCTGCCTGGACCTGGGTTTCGGCGAGGTACCCGACTGGAATTCGATACCCGGCGGACCGGATACGGGCGTCGGTCCGGTGCCGTGCACGATCGGCCCGCCGGATTCGTCGGGCCGGCATCGGCGTATCGGCCCGGCGCATTCCTATCTCCTGCCCGCGCTGTCGCGCCCGAACCTGATCGTGCGGGGCGATACCCCGGCGATCCGCCTGCGGTTCGCGAGGAACCGGGTCGTCGGGGCGGATTGCCTGGTCGAGGGGAAGCCTGAGACGATCCACGCGGACCGGGTGGTGTTGTGCGCCGGCGCGATCGAATCCGCCGCGCTGCTCCTGCGTTCCGGTATCGGTCCCGCCGACCAGCTCGCCGAGCTGGGGATTCCGGTGGTCGTCCCGGCGCCGGTCGGCCGGTGGACGGTCGACCACCCCGAGATCGGTATCGAATACCGCCATCCGGCGCCTGCGGGCGGTGCGGTTCCGCTGGAATATGTGCTGGGGTTCGACGATATCGAGATCCGCCCTTATACGGTTGCCTTCGCCCCCGGGGTGCACCGGATGGGAGTCGCTCTGATGCGGCCGACCAGTTCAGGGCGGCTCAGGTTGACCAGCGCCGATCCGTTCACACCACCGTTGATCGAACAGGGGTATCTCGCGACGGCCGCCGACCGCTCGCGCCTGCGGTCTGCGGTGGGACTGGCCGGCAAAATCCTGGACGTGATGTCGGCGCACTGGTCCGGTGGGGCGGACGAGGGCGCGATCTCCGATCACTGGCTGCACGAACGCCTCGGAACCTCTCAGCATCTGTCGGGCACCTGCCGGATGGGCCGACACGACGATCCCCGGGCGGTGGTCGACGAGCGCTGCCGGGTGCACGGTGTGGAGGGGCTGTCGGTGGTCGATCTCTCGGTGGTGCCGGTACCCCTGAGCCGGGGGCCGCATGCCACGGTGGTTCTGCTCGCCGAACGGGCCACGGCGCATCTGCGCTGAGCCGGTCTCGGAAGCGAGGGCGCACTGGATGTCTCGGGAACGAACGCTGCGCCATTCGATACACGTACCGGCTACTGTCGCGCTAACGGCCGTCCGGCCGGACCGTGGGCAGCGGGCGACGACGCAGCTCCGCCGGGTGGCGCGACCGGTTCCGCTACGGTACTTTCCTCCGGTGCGGTACGCCGGTCGGGTGCCTCGCCGCCCGGATCGCCTATTTCGCCGCGGCCACGAATCCCGGCTACGGACCGCCCGCCCGCAGGTGCGGCCACCGGCTTTCGCCGCACCTCGACAGCCTGCGCCGGGGCAACCGGTCTGGTAGGTGAGCTGTATCGGTCGGGGATACAGCTCACCGGGTGGGCGGGGCGAAATATCAAGTGGCGCCGCGCAATATTGCGTCTCCATTTTCGACACCCCGGCCCGATCTCCCCGGTTATCCACCTCCGAGCAAGTACTCTGGTCCCCCGGGAGGCTCGGTGCGGCAACGCGATCCGGCCCCCCGGGAATCCGCACCCGGCGCCGAACACCGGGGAAGGTACGGCGCCGGTGCGGAAGGTCCCAGCGAACTTTCCGCGACCCCCCTTGTGCTGCGACGATCCGGTCTATCGACCGCCGAGGCCGGACAGGGTGATACCGCGGACGAACGCCTTCTGCGCAACCAGGTAGACCAGCAGCAGCGGAAACAGGATGAGTATCGACGCGGCCATCAGCACCGGCCAGTTCGACACGTACTGGCCCTGCATCCATACCAATCCGAGGGTGACAGTGGAGATGTCCTCGCGCTGGATCATCACCAGCGGCCACAGGAAATCGTTCCAGACGTTCACCCAGGTGAGTACCGCCAGCACCATCACCGCCGGTTTGGCATTGGGCAGCAGTACGCGCCAATAGGTCTGCCACGGTGAACACCCGTCGAGGACCGCTGCTTCTTCGAGTTCGGCGGGCAGCGTCCGGAAGAACTGCCGCATGAGATAGGTACCGAAGGCATTGCCGAACAGGCCCGGCACGATCAGCGACCAGGGCGTATCCGCCCAGCCCAAGGTGCGGATGAGCAGGAACTGCGGAACAACGGTCACCGTGAGCGGGACCATGAGCGTCGCGAGATAGGCCACGAACAGAGCCTCCCGGCCGCGGAAGTGCAGCCGGGCGAATGCGTACCCGGCCAGCGAACAGAAGAAGACCTGTCCGGCGGTGACACATCCCGCGTAGACGATCGTGTTGAGAAACATCCGGCCGAACGGCATGAGTTCGAAGACCGCTCCGTAGTTCGACCACTGCGGATCTCGCGGAAACAACGCCGGGGTGGTGACCTCGGACTGTTTCTTCAGCGAACCCGACAGCGCCCACAGGATCGGCAGCAGGGCACACCAGGCCATCGCGATGAGGACCAGATAGAGCGCCACCGCCCGGCCGAAAGCGCGGGTGGGCCGCCGCTGCGGCCCCCTCACGACTCCGTCGCGTTCTTGCGGGAGAACCATACGTGCGCGGCGGTGAGGGCCAGCAACACCACGAAGATCAGCCACGCGATGGCGGACGCATAGCCGGCGTCACCGAATGCGAACGCGTTCTGGAAGATCATGATGCCGAAAACGTAGGTCCCGGTTTCCGGTCCGCCGTGGCCGCCGGTGAGCACGTAGATCTGGTCGAATGCCTGCACCGCGTTGATGACCGAGACCACCACGACGAACGACAGCGCCCCCCGGATCAGCGGTACGGTGATCGATACGAACCGCCGGGCCGCTCCCGCGCCGTCGATCTCCGCCGCCTCGTACAGATCGTCCGGAACCCCCTGCATCGCGGCAAGCAGGACGACCGTCGCGAACGGCACGCTCTTCCATGTGGTGACCAGGCAGACCGAGACCATCGCCCACCACGGGTCCACCAGCCAGGGCACCGGCCCGATCCCGGCCCAGCCGAGCATCGTATTGAGCAACCCGTTGTTGGTATCGAAGACGAACCGCCAGATCACCGCCATCACCACACTCGACACCGCCAGCGGCAGGAACATGACGGCCCGGAAGAAGGTGATCCCCTTGATCCGCCGGTTCAGCGCCGCGGCGACGACGAGGCTTATCGCCACGGTCGGCAGCAAGGTACCGAGGGTGAAGACGATCGTGTTGCGCAGGGCGATGGCGAACAGCGGGTCGGCGGTGAGCAGCCGGCGGAAGTTCGCGAGCCCGGTGAACCGGATCGGGCCGAACAGGTCCCACTCCTGAAAGCTCAGGTAGAGCGAGAAACCCAAGGGGAACAGCAGGAAAACCAGCACGGCCAGTAGGTTCGGGGCGATGAACAACCGCGCCGCCCGGGCCCGGCGCACGGCCAGTTCCGGAGTCCGGCGCGCCGGAGCGGGTTCGGTCGTGGGTGGTTTCGCACGGAAGGTCTGGTCGGTGGCGGTCATTGGTTGCGCAGCACCTCATCGGCTTCGGGGGCGAGTCGGTTCTTCAGCGATACCGCGGGGCTGGTGCCGCGGAGCACCGGCCCCAGATAGCGATCCATCAGGGCATCGATCCGCGCCCACGCCGCGGTGACCGGAAGCGGTGCCGAGCGTGCCGGTCCCTCGACGAGAATGCCGAGATTCTCGATATCCCGATGTGCTTCGGCGAACCCGCGTGATCGCACCGCGGATTTCCCGGCCGGTACGAACAGTCCGGAATCGGCCACCACGGCCTGCCCGGCCGGTCCGGCCGCGAACTTCAGGAACTCCCAGGCCTGTTCTTTCCGCGGGCTGTCGGCGGATATGGCCAAACCCGTGGTGCCGATATTCGATCTCGCCCCGTGACCATTCGGGCCCACCGGTAATGCGGTGATATCGAAATCGAGCTCCTCGGCGGACGAAAAGGTCTGGTAGCGCCAGTGCCCGCCCAATGCGAGCGCCGCCTTGCCCTGTGTGAACAGATCCATGGTCGAGATCGACTGTTGGTCCGCCGGAGTCGGCGCCACATTGTGCCCGGTGGCCAGGTCGGCGTAGAACTGGACGCCCTCGATGAAGGCATCGTCGGCGAAGGCTGTGCGGTCCGGTACAGTCCGTGGGCTGGTCCATTCGGCACCGTTGTTGATAGCGAACAAACCGGCCGAATAGTAGGGCACCCAGGTATCGGCGAAACCCCACTGCCCGACCCGCCCCGACCGCTCACGTTCGGTGAGTGTCCGGCAGATATCCAGGAATTCGGCGAAATTCCAGGCATCCTCCCAGCGTCCGGGCGCGCGGAGGCCGGCGTCGTCGAACAGTTTCCGGTTGTAGAACAGGAAGTTCCCCGACCACTGCTCCGGCAGTGCGTACTGCCCGCCTTTGAAACCGAAGGTGTCGTATAGCGCCGTGACACTGTCGGCTTCCAGTTCGGCGGCGAATACCGGATCGCGCGCGAGCATGGTGTTCAGATCCAGCAGGACACCGCGATCGGCGAGCCCGGCATAGGTCTGCTCCCATGCCATCAGCACGTCCGGGCATTTTCCGCCCGCGCAAAAGGTGAGCATCTGCTGCATCGGGTCGGGGCCGGACAGCAGGGTTCGCACCCGGATCTCCGGATACCGGCGGGCGAACTCGTCGATCACCCGCTGCCGGCCGTCGGCTTCGTCGGGGTTGGCCTGGAAGAAGAATGTCAGCGCATCGTCATCGCCGGAACATCCGGTGAGGGCCGGAACCGCCAGCGCGGCACCGAACACGCCGGATATACGCAAGAACTCGCGCCGGCCCACTGCCGGTCCATGTTCCTGCACGCCGCGTCACCTCGTTCCTGCGCCGCGCCCGCTTGCGCAGAATCGTCCGGATCGGGAACCGTGGATCTCGTGCCGACCCCCTTGTCCGGGGTGTGCCGGTACCCGCAGATTGTCCAACGCCGAACCGTGAATCGGCCCGAACGACTCACCCGGTCCTCACCTCGGCCGCGCCTCGGCGAGTCTTGCGCCCCCCGGTCCTGCGGCGGTGCGATCACGCGGCCGTCGCCGGCCGCTCGGCCCCGAGCCCTTCCTGCATCCGCTCCTGGGCTCTCGGTCCAGGCGGAGACGGCCACGAACCACCAGGGTGGCTGCCGGAGGGGCCCGGAGTTCACGGTGACGTCGTGTGCGGTCGGGGCCGGACCTCGGCGGGGAGGCCGGTGGTAGGGGCGGTCCTCACGGGGCGGGCGACCTGGCGGGTCTCGGAGTCGGGCGACCTCCTACGGGCCGGCCGGTCGCGTCGCGTGTACGGGGCCGAGGGATATCCCGTGACCACCGCCTGGCTGCTCGACCACACGGCAAAGCGATCGAGGTCGTGGGCCGCCGGGTAGTTCAGATCAGGCTCTTCTGTTTCTGGATGCGGCGGCGGACATCGGCCATGAGGGCGTGGCTGCCGCCGTGGCGGAGAAAGCGGGGGATGAAGCGGTTGACGAAACCGACGAAGAGGAAGAGGTTTTCGAAGCGGCGCTGGTCGGCGGCGGTCCATTCGACCTGCATCTGTTCGCGGAAGTAGGGCGCGAGGAAGCCGATGGTGAGGAAGCGCAGCAAGCCACGGAACGGGATGCGCAGGTACCAGTGGATCATCCGGAGGTTCAGCAGATCGTCGAGATAGGCGCGGACGTAGTCGTCGAGGACGGCGTCGGTGCAGGCCCTGTTCCAATACTCGTCGAACTCGGCGCGGGTGGCCGGCCACATATCCTCGGTGACCTGCAGGGTGGTGCCCAGGGAGGACGAGGAGCGGTAGAAGGCCTCGTTCTGTTCGGGGTTCATCTTTCCGGCCAGCAACTGGTAGGTGTCCTCGAAACCGATGTAGAGGCACGCCGCGACCCAGAGTTGTAGCTTGCGATCGAAGGCGTTGTATTTCACCGGGGCGCCGGGTTCGGAACGCACCTGCCGGTGGGCCACGTTCACCGCCTCGCGGAAGGCCTGTTTCTCCTCGTTGTCGCCGAGGATGGCGACGGCCAGGTATTGGGTGGTGGTGCGGGCACGCTTCCATGGGCGTTTCATCAGTGAACCCGATTCCACCTTGCTTTCGGCGACGCCGTAGCCGACGCCGGGGTTGGCCATCTGCATGATCACGTTCGCGGCGGCGCCGGCGAACTGCCAGAAGTCGAGGGCGTCGGTGAGTTGGAGGGGGCGTGCGGTGAAGGCGCGATGGGTGCCGCTGATCCGGATCCGGGTCTGCTCGGTGGTCAGCGGCAACTGATCTCCCGGCTGCGGGCCGTGCAGGCTGTCGGGTTGCCGAGGATGTGCTGCGGCGGTCATGAGTGTCCTTCCCCAGGGATCCGGTGTGGCCTAAGTTACTTCATATTCTTCAAACAGTCACTTGATATGAAGGAACTGTCGCTAACTTATGCATGCTCGAACGTGTTGGTAAACATACCTAGAACAGGTATCAAGCCCTTGTCGGCGACCAGGAATCTTTGCGAAAACCTTCCGCGAACACGTGAATCGTGCGTAACATACCGCTCCGACCCGACCGTCTCAGACGTTCCCCGGTGGGGAGGGCGCGTAGCGGCCGGACAAGGAAGGAGCCCAGCATGCTCAAACGGCTGGATCGCATATTCAGCTATGAGATGAAGGTGTCGGAGTTCCTCGGCACCCTCATCATCCTCGGAATCCCCTACGGAATCATCGGAATCGTCTGGACGCTCACCCACACCTCGCATCTTCGCGAGATGCACGGTCTGGACGTGATCATTTCCTTCCTGGGATCCATCGTGTGCTGGCCGGTGCTCACCTTCTCGAACGTGACGATGACCTGATGATGGCGCTGGTATGGCTCATCGACATCGTGGTGATCGTCGTCAAGATCCTCGGTGGGCGGACGAAAGTGAATCCGGTACTGCGCCTCGGGTTGTGGCTCGCCCTGCTCTGTGTGCTCGCCGCCGGTCTCGCCGTGTTGGGCGCCGGGTTCGTGCTGCTGCAGCGATACCTCAGCGGTGATCTCGATACCACCGGACCGGAACTGCCATGGTGACCACCGGAAAGAACGCGCCGGAGCAGCGCACCGACCTCGAACAGGCCCTCGACGATCTGAAGGGCCTCTGGCAACGCCACCCCCAGCGCTCCCTGGAAACCCTCGGGCGTCAGGTCACGCTGGGCCGCGAGGCCGTCGTGGAGACACTGAAATCCCTCGCCGCCCGCCGATTCCCCTTCGCCGAATTCGCGAAACAGTGCGGGTTCATGGCCAATGTGTCGGCCGCGCCCACCATTTTCGTCGCCATGCCGATCGCGGTCGTGGTATCCATCCAGATCGGCGCGCTCGTCAACCAGGTCGGCGCCACCACGTTCATCGGCGCGGTCGCGGGCCTGGGCATCATCCGCCAGGGCGCCCCGCTGGTGACCTCGCTGATGATCGCGGGCGCGGTCGGTTCCGCCATCTGCGCCGACCTCGGCTCGCGCACCATCCGGGAAGAAATCGACGCGATGATGGTGATGGGGGTCAACCCCGTCCGGAGACTCGTGGCGCCACGGCTGGTGGCGGCCGTGGTGGTGAGCATGCTGCTGTGCGGGTTCATCGTCTTCGTCGGATTCGCGACTGCCTACATGTTCAATGTCTACGCCCAATCGGGTACGCCGGGTTCGTTCATCGGCTCGTTCGCCTCCTTCGCGGTCGCCAACGATATGGCGGTGGCGCTGGTCAAATCGGCGATCTTCGGGGTGCTGACCGCGATCATCGCCTGCGATATCGGCCTGCACGCCAAAGGCGGGCCCGGTGGGGTGGCGAACGCGGTGAACTCGGCGGTGGTGTCGTCGGCGCTGATGCTGTTCGCCACCAACATCATCATCACGCAGGTGTACAACACCGTCTTCCCGACGAAGGTGATCTGACGTGGGCACTCCCTATACGCCGCCGGCGCTCAAACCGGTCCGGATGGTGGCCTCCGCGGCGGCGGTCCCGGTGGACGCGAACCGGCGGCTGGGCCACCAGGGCATCACCTTTGTCCAGGCGCTGATCGCGATACCGTTCGTACTGAAGCACTATCGCAAGGAAGTGCTGCGGCTGACGGCCGACGTCGGGTGGGGCAACGGATCGCTGGTCGTGGGCGGCGGCACCGTCGGCGTGGTGATCATTCTGTGCGGCTTCGGCGGAATCACCGTCGGAATGGAGGCGTTCAGCGCGCTCAACCTGCTGACCATGGGGCCGCTCACGGGTGCCATATCCGGGTTCGCGACCACCCGTGAGTTAGCGCCGATTCTTGCCACCCTCGCCTTCGCGATCCAAGCAGGCTGCCGATTCACCGCGCAGCTGGGTTCCATGCGGATCGCCGAGGAGATCGACGCGCTGGAATCCATCGCCATCCGCCCGCTGCCGTATCTGATGACCACCCGGATGATCGCGGCGACCCTGACCATCATCCCGCTCTACAGCGTGGGCCTGGCGGTGGCGTACCTGGCCACGAAACTGTCGGTGCTGCTGCTGGGCGGTACCTCCGCGGGGACCTACGACCACTACTTCTACCAGTTCCTCCTCGGCCCGGACCTGTTCTTCTCGCTGCTCAAGGTCGTGGTGTTCGTTCTGCTGGCCACATTCATCCAGTGCTACTACGGCTTCTTCGCGGCCGGCGGTCCCGAAGGCGTCGGGGTGGCGGCCGGGCAGGCCATCAAGATGGTGATCGTCGTGATGGTGTTCGCGAATCTGTTCTTGACACTGGCGATCTGGGGTATCGACCCCGGTTTCCGGATTTCGGGGTGAGGTGGCGATGATCGTCGATCACAGCGGCCGGGGGCCGCGGCCGTGGCATATGACCGTGGCGGGTCTGGTGATGCTGACCGTTCTGGCGGTGCTGCTGGGCCTGCTCGGACTGCGATACACGGGTCGTTTCGAGGACGCTGTCCAGGTGCGGGCGGTGCTCACCAGTACCGGGGACGGACTACCGGAGCGCGCGGATGTGAAATTCCGCGGCATGGTCGTCGGGGCGGTATCGGCCGTGGATGTGGTGGCCGCCGGGAAACGGCAGCGCGTCGCGATCGATCTGGACTCCCGGATCGCACCGACCATTCCGGACAATGTCACCGCGCGGGTCGTTCCGAACAACCTGTTCGGGGTCACCGGTATCGAACTCGTGGACAATGGAGTCACACCGGGCCGCCTGGCCACCGGTGCCGAGATCGCCGAGGACACCAGCGAGGGCACGGTCCAGTTGCAGACCACGCTCACCGTGCTGCGCGACGTGCTGGACAAGATGCAACCGGAAAAGCTGGGCCGGGTACTGGCGACCTTCTCCGAAGCGCTCGACCCGGGGGCACGCGCCCCGGGCTCGACGATCGAACGGCTCGACACCTGGGTCACCGAGGTGCGCACTATCGACGGCGTCGGGGAATTACTGGGCGATCTGGGCCGCGCCACCAGCGCACTGAGCGAATCGGCGCCGGAGCTGGTGGGCGTGCTCTCCGAATCGGTGACCACCGCGCGCACCGTCACCGAACGCCGGGAGAACCTCATCGCCATGCTCGCCAACGCCAGTGGTGCCGTGGACTCGGTGAACAGCCTGTTCGCCCGGAACCCGGAGGCAGCCAAGGAATTGGTGCCCGGACTCGACAGCCTGTTCGGGTCGCTGGCACAGGATCCGGAGGCGATCCCGGCGTCGGTGGCCAACCTCAACGCCGCACTCGGGAAGCTGTCGGGCGCGTTCGGCTGGGGCGCGCAACGGCAGATGCGCTGGAGCCTGGATGTCTCGTTCACGCCGTTCCAGCAGTACACCGCGAAGGACTGCCCCCGCTACGGGGAGGTGGCCGGTCCGCGCTGCGGTGGTTCGTCGGTGCCGCAGGTTGCGCCGGTACAGCAGTACCCGCCGAATCTACTGCCCGGATGGCTGCCGGGCGCGGGCCCGAAACCGCAGCTACCCGCGGCGCCCGCGCCGGTACAGATGCCCGCGCCACCGCAGATTCCGGGGTTGCCGGCACTGCCCGGTTTGCCCGCGATACCGGGAATCACGGTGCCCCTGCTCCCGGCGCCCGCGGGACAACCGGCCCCGCCGGTACCACCGGCTCTGCCCGGGCAGCCCGGTCCGCCCGGCCAACCGGTCCTGCCCGCAGAGCCCGGTCCGCCGGGGCAGCCGGTGCCCGCGGCGGCGCCGGCCGGTCAGCCGATCGCCCAGCTGCGTGGGCACGCCGCCGTCGCCGCGCTGCTCGGCCGCCAACCCACCACATCCGAATTGCTGCTGCTCACACCGGTGCTGGCGGGCGGCACGATCGACGTCTATTCCGAGGGGGCTGCCTGATGCGCCTGGCGCGGACAATTGCCGGTTTCAGTATTTTCGCGGTGATCGCGATCGTGCTGACCTACACCATCTGGTCCACGCTGCAGCGTTCGGTGCCGGGGGAGACCGAAACCTATTCGGCCACCTTCACCGATGTGATGGGCGTACGTATCGGCGACGATGTGCGAATGGCCGGTGTGCGGGTGGGCCGCGTCGATGCGATCGAATTCGAACCGGACTACAAGGCCCGGCTGGTGCTGCGGATCGAGGAACGGCAGCGGCTCACCGACACCACCAAGGCGCTCGTGCGGTACCAGAACCTGATCGGGCAGCGGTATATCGCGCTGTTGCCGGGCGAGGAGAAAGGTACGGAGGTCGCGCCGGGTTCGCATATCCCGGTGGAGCGCACGGAACCGTCCTTCGATGTATCGGCGCTGCTGTCCGGGTTCGAGCCGCTGTTCAGTGTGCTGCAACCGGATCAGATCAATTCATTGTCCGACACGCTGGTCCAGGCGTTGCAGGGCGACGGGGTTTCACTGAGTGCGCTCATCACCCAGGCCGCGGAACTGGCCACCACCTTCGGTGAACGGGACGAAATCCTGGGCGCGGTGATCACCAACCTGAGCAGTGTCGTTGCCGGGCTGGCCAACCGCAGCCAGGAGTTGGAAACACTGATAACCCAGACCAGAGGCCTGATGGACGCGCTCTACGCCGAGGGCGAGACCCTGAAGGCCTCGGTGAATACGGTGGCCCGTTCCACCGATTCGCTGACCGGCCTGATCAGCACGGTCAAACCGGATATCGCGCTGGCGCAGGACGAGGCGACCACCGCGGTGGAACTGCTGCTGCTCAACGGCGCCGCGCTGGACCAGGCGGCGATCGAACTGCCGACCGTACTCAACGGCCTTGCCCGGTTCACCGGTTACGGCGCCTACGGCAACGCCTATATCTGCAACCTCGACGTCTCGCTGTGGGGTGTGCTGTTCCCACCCGGACTGTTCGCGCAGATCGGCGGCAATTCGCAATCGGAGGTGTGCCGCTGATGGCGAGGTTACGAATACCTTTCGCGAAGAACCGCTTCCTGTGGCAGGGGTTGATCGCCGCGGCCGCGGTGGCACTGCTGCTCATCGGATCCAGTGTGGTCTCGCAGCTGCGGTTCACCGACAAGACCGTGGTCGCGGAATTCGCGCAGGCCGCGGGTATGCGGGCGGGTGCCACGGTGGACGTTTCGGGGATCGAGGTCGGCGAGGTGCGGGCGGTGCGGCTGGCCGGTGACAAGGTCGAGGTCGAGATGAAGATCAGCCGAGACATCCGGGTGGCCGTCGACGCCCGCGCGGCGATCAAGATGTCCACCATTCTCGGCCGGTTGCATATCGAACTGATCCCCGGTGTGGGCGCGGAATCGCCGGACAACCGGATTCGGCTGGCTAATACGGCCGTTCCGTACAACCTGGCCAAAGTGATCCAGGACCCGGCCTACAAATCGTCGTTCGAGCGGATCGAGCGGATCGACCCCGGCAAACTGCGGCAAGCCCTGGATGTGTTCTCCCAGCAGATGGGTGATTCACCGGAACTCGCCGTGACCGCCCTGGATTCGATCGGCTCGCTGGCCGAGGTGATCAACGCCCGGCGTGACGAGGTCGACCTGCTCCTCAAGAGCATGGACCAGGTCTCGCAGCTGGTGGCCGACAACCAGAACAGTGTGCTCATGCTGCTCACCCGCGGTGAGGCGATCGGCAACGCGGTGGCCGTACGCCAGGACATGCTGCGACGGCTGCTGGACAACGTCGCCGCGCTGTCGGGGCTGCTGCGGGATATGGGGCTGGAGAACAACGGTCAGCTCGGCCCGCTGATCCAGAATCTCGACACCATGACGCAGGGCCTGGAAAAGAACAAGGACAACCTGGACAGGCTGTACGAGATCATGCCGGTCACCCTGCGCCAGTTCAACAATGTGGTCGGCAACGGGCCCTACGCCGATGTGTGGGCGCCCTGGTTCCTACCGGACAACTGGCTGTGCTTCGCGCAGGTCGTCGAGGGGTGTGGCACATGAGGCTGCGGAGGATCGCGCGTGTGGTCGCGGCCGGAATCGCCGGACTCTGCGCGGCCGGCTGTGCGGTACTGCCCGACAGTATCGCCGGGCTACCGGAACAATATCTGGGCGAACATATCCGGGTCAGCGCCGATTTCGAGAACGTGGCCGGACTGTACGCCGGTAACGAGGTCGCCGTACTCGGCGTTCCGGTGGGCCGGGTGGAAACCGTGACCCCGCGCGGTACCTATGTCGAGGTCACCATGGCCCTCGACAAGGAGGTCGAGGTACCTGCCGATGCGATGGCCGCGCTGATCTCCCCGCAGCTGATCACCAACCGGCACGTCGAACTCGCTCCGGCCTACAGCGGTGACGGACCCACGCTCACCGACGGCGCACATATCCCACTGGAACGCACCCGGGTGCCGGTGGAACTCGACCGGATCCTGGAGAACTTCGACCAGCTCGGCGCCGCGCTCAAAGGCGACAACGAGGCCGGGCCATTGGCCAGCCGGGTGCTGTTCCCGCTGCTCGAAGGTAACGGCGACCGGTTACGCGAAACGCTCGACGATCTGTCCGCCGCATTCGAGGTCACCTTCGCCAACAAGGACCAGATCGCCAACACCATCATCAAACTGAACGAGATCACCCAGGTCGTCGCCCAGAACGACCAGACCGTCCGCGATTTCAGCGCCCGGCTCACCGAACTGGTGCAGTTGATGGGCGAGCAATCGCCGGGTCTGCACGCGGTACTCGTGCAGTTGAACGATTTCGTCACCAACACCTCGACCCTGGTCGGCCAGAACCGCGACCAGCTCGCGGGTGCGCTGGAACGGTTCGTCACCATCACCGCCCAGATGCGCGCCAACGCCCGCGGACTCACCGAACTGGTGGATGTAGGCCCGCTGTTCTTCGAAAACCTTGCCAACGGTGTGAGCCACGAACACCAGGCGTTCCGGGTGCACGCGCTGCTGGACAAATCGCTGCTGGACAACGAGGTGCTGTCCACCTTCTGTGAACGGATCCAGCTGCGCGCCGACGGGTGCCGTACCGGCCGGGTCCAGGATTTCGGTCCCGACTTCGGGATCACCGCCGCGCTGCTGGGGATGACGCAATGAGGTCGATACGGGGTGGGCTCATTGCTCTGATGCTGGCGGGGGTGCTGGTGGTTTCGGGGTGTGGTGCGGTGACGGTGCAGGAAATACCGATGCCCGAACCGGGTATCGGTGGTCCTGGATACACCGTGCGGGCCCGTTTCGAGGACGCGCTGAACCTGCCGGACCGGGCGCATGTGAAGATCGGCGGCACCGATATCGGCGTGGTCACCGATATCTCCACCACCGATTTCGTGGCGGATGTGAACTTGCTGATCCGCGAGGATATTCGGCTGCCGCGCGGGACCACCGCCGAACTGCGGCAGGCCACCCCGCTCGGCGATGTCTTCATCGCCATGACGCTCCCGCGGGAGGACCCGAACGCGGCTCTGCTCGGTGAAGGCGATGTCATCGATACCGACCACACCGGTGCCGGTGCCTCGGTGGAAGAGCTCATGGTGTCGGTATCGATGCTGCTCAACGGCGGTGGGTTGAATCAGGCCGCCCGGATCACCGCGGAAATGGATTCGATGTTCGCCGGGCGCGCGCCACAACTGGCGCATCTGATCACCGAGATGACCCAGGTGCTGGGCGCTCTGAACGCGCGGACCGCCGATATCGACAGTGTGCTGCACGGGGTGAACCTGCTCACCGGTGAACTGGCCGCGCGGAAACAGGAATTGGGACAGGCCGCGGACGCCTTCCCCGATCTGCTGGGGCTGGTCGCGGAGAACAACCGCGATATCACCGCCCTGATCCAGAAGATCTCGGTGACCATGTCGGCGCTGGGCGATTTCACCGATACCACCAGCCCCGAATTCATCGGCCTGTTCGACAGTATCCGCCGGCTCATGGGTGGATTCACGGCTATGGGCGACAACCTGCGACAGACGCTGGACGGGCTACATGCCTTGTATCCCTCGCTGGAACAGTCCTTCGAAGGACCGACGCTCGCTGTTGCGGCGCGCGTCTCCTATTTGAGTGTCGGCGCGCTCACCGATCCCACCAAGAGCCGGTTGCCCGACGGGACCGATGTGCCGGCCTTCATCGGCAGCCTCGCCCAGGTATTGCAGAAGATCCAGGGCCGGTTGACCAGTCCTCCGCAACCCGCACCGGCACCGCAGGAGGGGCCGCGATGAATATTCCGTTGTGGAACTGGTTGGTCCGGCATCGGATCAGGGTCGCGAATATCGGTCTGGTGGTGGTGCTGATCGCCGGTTGCGGATACCTCGGCGCGGAAGTGCTGCGGATCAACCTGCTCCCCAACAGCACCTACCGGGTGACCGTGGCGCTCGCCGGGTCGGGCGGCCTGCTGGCCGACCACGATGTGAACTTTCGGGGCACCCGGGTAGGGCGGGTGGCCGATGTCCGGGTTTCCGATACCGGGATCGAAGCGGTCGCCGAAATCGACTCGGGGGTGCGGATTCCGGTCGGCGGCACGGTGGTGGTCGGGCGCCTGTCCGCGGTAGGTGAGCAGTACCTGGACTTCCGGCCGGACTCCGATACCGGTCCCTACCTGCGTGACGGTGACCGGGTGGAGGTAGAGCGCACTCATATCCCGGTGACGGTGCATTCGCTGCTGTCGAATATGAGCGCCATGATCAGCGGTCTCAATCCCGACCGGCTCACCGTGATCGTCGACGAACTGGACAAAGCACTGGCCGGTGGGCCGGACCGGTTGCGCAATATGATCTCCGGGATCAGCCGGGCGATGGCGGGACTGGAGAATCTGCTGCCGCAGACCCGGCAGCTCATCGAGAACCTGTCGGTGATCGCCGAAACCACGCAATACGCGCAACCCGATCTCGGCACCCTGACGGGTTCGGCGAGCGCGCTGTTCCAGCAGCTGACCGCCGCCGACCAGGAGGTGCGGCAACTCCTGGATCTGGCGCCCGGGCAACTCGCCACGCTCGGCGGTTTCATCGACGAAACCCAGGACCCGATCACCAATCTGGTCACCAACTTCGTGGCCATCACCCGGGCCGCGAAACTGCGTCAACCCGCGATCGCGGCCCTGTTCCCGGCGCTGCGGGCGGGGACCTCGGCGCTGAATGTGCCGGTACACGACGGAATGTTCCACACCCTGGTCGATATCTGGCCACGACCCACCTGCGAGTACAACACCATTCCACTGGCCCCCACCGAACCGGTGGCCGATACCCGGGTCCGCCTGTACAACTACTGCGTCACCAACGACCCGGCCCTGCAGGTGCGCGGTTCGGCCAATGCACCGCGGCCGGATGTTCCCGACAACACCGCCGGTCCGCCGCCGGGAGTTACCGGTAACGAACTGTCCCGCCCCATCCCGGGTCGTTAGGAGAAGACGAGAATGACCGATAAGCCCGCCGAGCCCGCCGCCGGAAAGCCGGACGACGAAGCGAAACCGGTGCCACCCACCGACGATGCGGTGGCGAGCGCGGCTCCGGCCGAATCCGCCACCCGGGCCCCGGAAGACAGTTCGGTGGTGGCCGGATCGGCTCCGGAGCACGGTAAGGCCGTAGCGATGAAGAAGCTGCTGGGCGGGCGGCGTACGAGCGGATCCGGCGGTGCGCCGGATCGGGCCGCCCCGGGATCGCGGTCGCGCGTATTGCTGGGGGCGCTGGCTGCGGCGGTTCTGCTGTTGATCGGCGCGGTGGGGGTCGCGGGGTATCTGTACGTCGAAGAGCGGGACAAGGCCGAGGTGCTGGCCGCATACGACGAGGTCCGGCAGGCGGCGTGCCGGTACGCACCGGTGCTGGCCAACTACGACGCGAAGAACCTGGAACCGTATTTCACCGCTGTCCTGGACGGCGCCACCGGCGACTGGAAAAAGGAATTCGAAACCACCACCACCGAGTTGCGCGAGGCGCTGGTGGCGGGCGAAGTCGTATCGACCGCCGGAGATATCCAGTGCGCGGTGAAAACCGCGGACGCCGGCTCGGCGGAGGTCGTGGTGGTGATCGGGCAGACCGTCACCAGTCTGGGCACCCAGGGACAACCCGCGCCGGGGCAGCTGGCCATGGTGATGCGGATGCAGAAAACCGACGGCCGCTGGCTGGTCGATCAGATGACCTCACCGCTGGCCGAACCGGTGCAGTGAACGCGCCCGGGCGGGCCGGGTTCAGCGTGCGCCCGGCCGGCCGTACAGGACGGTCTGCAGGAGTAGCGTGACCCGCTCCTGGGAGGCGATGGGGACGGTGCCGAAGGATCGTCCGAGATCGACGACCAGGGCGAAGGCGGCATGTACCAGGAACCGCGCCTGCGGACCGGACAGGTCGGGCCGGACCTGGCGTACCAACCGGGCCCATTCGTCCACGCTGAGCCGCTGGACCGTGCGCAGCGCGGCGCGTTCCTCGGCGGGGACGTGCTGGAACTCGGTGTAGTACACGAAGGTGAGTTCCCGTTCGGCGAACGAACCCGCGACGTACTGGTCGATCAGCGAATCCAGCGCCTCCCGAGGGCCGGCGGCGGAGGCCACGGCCGGGCCGATGGCGCTCGATACCCGTTCGGCTGCGCGCCGGAACGCGGCAGTGAGCAGATCGCTCTTGCCGCGATAGAAGCGATACACCGCCGAGGCGGCGGAAAGCCCCGCGGCGGTGGCGATATCCTCCACGCTCACATTGGGATAGCCGCGGGCATGGAACAGTTCCACGCCTTTGCGCAGCAGCAGTTCGTGTTTGAACGATTCCGGTATTTCCACCGGCGGTGTGGGCGCGATATCCACCGGTGGCGGCAGCGTGACATCCGCGAGACCGGTGCAGATCGAAACCAGCAGGGCGACAAGAGGTTTGCTGGGGAGCGCCGCATGGTGATCGGCAATGCTCGTAATGGCCGACAGTAGCGATATCGCCAGGACCTTGCGGTCGCCGTTGCTCAGGCCCGGGGAATAGGCGGCGAGCCGGCTCTCCAGCGCGTCCAGCACCACTTTCTGCTGCTCGGCGCGGATCTCCCGGTCCGCCGGCTCCAGATAGCGGCCCTCCCAGCGCACCAGCGCGACACTGGCCCGGTTGGCGACGGTGACCGCGCTCAATGCCTCGAGGACCTGTTGCAGCGCCTGGTGCGGTGGCAGGTCCGCGGCGTCGGCCGGTAACCGGACGGATTCGGCCATTGCCCGGCCGACCCGCAGCGATTCCTCCCGGAACAGCGCGTACTTGCTCGGGTAATGCCGGTACAGTGCGGCCGAACTGATCCCCAGGCCACCGGCGATATCCTCCATGCTCACGCCGTGGTAGCCGAGGGAACCGAAGGCGTTGGCCGCCGCGGCGGCGATCTGCGCTCGCCGGTTCTTCGGCCGGCGCCGCACCGGGCGCGCAGGGAGATCACCGGTGGCTTTGCGGGCGTCGGCGCCGTCTCCGGCCGGGTCGTCGCGGCCGCGCACGCGCACCGCGGGCGTGGACGGCCGGGCCCGGCTGTTGTCGACGCTCATCCCGTAATCCTATCGTCGGCCGACCGGCATCCATGTCCCGCACCCCCGGTCAGGGAGGTATTCCGCCCTGCCCGGGCCCCGCGCACCGCCGGTGGGCGCGTTCGCGGCAGGCGGTGACCTGTCGCCAACGCGATGGTCGTTGCAGCTCGGTGGTGGTTACGGCACGATCACCGCCCGCCCACGCAGGGTTCCGGCGGCGAGCCGGCGGTAGGCCTCCGGCGCTTCGTCCAGCGAAAACCGTTCTACCGCGATATCGAGGACGCCGTCGTGCGCCAGATCGATGAGCTCGATCAGTTCCGCGCGGGCGCCCCAGTACGGCGCGGTCGCGGTCGCCTCGTACGGGCTGACGCCGAAGCCGATCCGCGCGCCCGATTTGCCGTCACCGATACCGACGATGGTCACATCGGAATCCACGCCCGCCACCGCCATCGCCGTATCGATGGTCGGCTGGAAGCCGACGAAGTCGAGTACCAGGCTCGCACCGGCCGGGCCGGTGATCTTGCGGACATTCCCGGCGGCGTTCGCGTCCGACAGCACGGCCTCATGGGCGCCCACCGACCGTGCGAACTCGAGCTTCTCGTCGTTGACATCCAACGCGATCACCCGCGTGGAAGTCAGATGCCGCAGCAGCTGGATGGCGACATGGCCGAGGCCACCGCTGCCGATCACCACGGTCCACGAGCCCGGCCGCAGTTTGCCCAGCGAGCGTTTGATCGCGTGGTACGGGGTGAGACCGGCGTCGGTGAGCGGCACGGTGGCCACCGGGTCGAGATCGCCGATCGGCACCAGGTGGCGCGGCGAATCGACGATCAGATATTCGGCGATGGCCCCCGGCGCGCCCAGGCCGGGCGGGAGAATGCGCAGCTCGGCCGCACGGGAACAGTAGTTCTCCAGGCCCTGCGCGCAGAACCAGCAGTTACCGCAACCCCACGGTCCGTAGACCACGACATTCGTTCCTGTGTCGATCCCCTGGACCCCCGCGCCGACAGCCACGACCTCACCGGCGCCCTCGTGCCCGAGGGTGAGCGGGAGCTCGATACCGAAGTTCTCCGGCGGGTTGTTCATGACGAAATCGTCGGAATGGCATACACCGGCCGCGGTCACCCGGAGCAATACTTCGCCGGGGCCGGGTTCGGGGGTAGGAATTTCGCGGACCTCCGGTTCCGCACCGACGGCCACATGCTGCAGAGCCTTCATAGCGTGCCTGTCCTCTCCCTGAGCCGAACGACTGTGTACGTACAGGTGGAGCGGGCGTTGCGTGGTGGACCAGCTCAGATCAGGCTAGTTCGCACACCGGCCCGGGCGGCGCATTTTGCCGTTACGGGATCCCCGCAGCGCTCCAATGCCCGCGATCGGGCGGGCGGCCCCGAGGCGGGGCCCGATCTGCGCATGCGCTTGTGCGCGTGACCGACTTGCGACGCGGTGCCCTGCACCCGCTCGGAGCCGGCCGTACGACGCGCACACAGGGATCGGATGTAGGTACATCGTGCGGCCGGGGCCCTCGGCCGACGGTGCGCCCATGCGGCCGCCGCGCCGGCGTTCTGCACATAGGCGGTGGCGACCGAGTCGGTTCGGGGCTGTGGCCGGCGTGGACGTCCCGGCGCCGGGCAGTCCTGTCGCGCAGGCGCGTGATCTGTGCGGCCTGCGCGCCCGGCGCAGGCCGCACGCCGGGTGTGAGGTCAGCGGCCGGCGGGCGGGCGGATACCGCTGTACCAGTCGAGCAGCGCGGGGTCGTCGACTGCGCTGCGTTCCACTACCCGCGCCGGGTCGGCGCCCTGGAACAGGCGTTTGATCGGCACCTCGAGTTTCTTACCGGTGCGGGTATGCGGGACGGCGGGAGCGGCCAGGATCTCGTCGGGGACGTGGCGCGGGGAGACCTCGGTGCGGATCACCTCCTTGATCCGGTCGCGCAGGTCGTCGGTGAGTTCGGCGCCGGGGGCCAGCACGACGAACAGTGGCATCCAGTAGCCGCCGTCGGGCTGTTCCGCGCCGATGACCAGGGCTTCGCTGATCTCGGGTAGCCGTTCCACCGCCTGGTAGATATCGGCGCTGCCCATGCGGATGCCGTGGCGGTTGAGGGTGGAATCGGAGCGGCCGTGCACCACCACGCTGCCGTGGCCGGTGCGGGTGATCCAGTCGCCGTGGCGCCATACGCCGGGATAGGTGTCGAAGTAGGCGTCGTGGTACCGGGTGCCGTCGTGGTCGCGCCAGAACCGGATCGGCATGGACGGCATGGGCGCCGTGACGACCAGTTCGCCGACCTCGTCGCGTACCGGCTGCCCGGCCTCGTCGTAGGCATCCAGCGCGACTCCCAGATACGGCGCCGAAAGCTCTCCCGGCCATACCGGGACCGTGCGCACCCCACCGGCGAACGCCGACACCACATCGGTGCCGCCGCTGATCGAGGCGACGGGAACTCCGCCGGCGTTCTCGTGCAACCACAGCGAGGAGGCCGGTGGGAGCGAGGAACCGGTGATTCCGATGAGTCGCAGCGCGGAGAGGTCGTGATCGGTCGCGGGGATCGAATCCGCCTTGATACAGCCCAGAACGTATCCCGGGCTGGTGCCGAGCACCGTGGTGCCGGTGCGGGCCGCGATCTCCCACAGGGTATCGGGTCGCGGATGGGCGGGGCTGCCGTCGTAGCAGACGATGGTGGCGCCGGTGAGCAGTCCGGCGATCTGGAAATTCCACATCATCCAGCTCGGGCTGGTGTACCAGAGGAAGATGTCGTCGGGCCCGATATCGGATTGCAGGGCAACGGCTTTGAGATGCTCCAGCACTACCCCGCCGTGGCCGTGCACGATTCCCTTGGGGAGCCCGGTGGTGCCCGAGGAGAAGACGATCCACAGGGGGTGCGCGAAATCGACCGTTTCGGTTTCCGGGAGGGTGTGCCCGGCCGGATCGGCGGCCGCCGACCACGGTGTGCTGTCGGGGATCTCGTTCCCCAGCCGGGAGACCACGACGGTGGCGCGCAGGGTGTCCAGCCCGGCGCGCAGCGCGGCGATATCGGCGCTCTTGTCGTGTGCTTTTCCGCCGTAGCGGTAACCGTCGGCGGTGACCAGAACCGTGGGCTCCAGCTGACCGAGCCGGTCCAGCGCGGCTTTGGCCGAATAGTCCTGACCACAGGCGCTCCATACCGCGCCGACCGCCGCGGTGCCCAGGAAGGCGATCACGGTCTCGGTGATATTCGGCAGATAGCCGATCACCCGGTCGCCGGGCCGGACACCCAGTTCACGCAGTGTCCGCGCGAACGCGGCCACTCCGGCGAGCAGTTCGGCCCAGGAGGTTTCGGTGAGGTCCTCGGTACCCTCCGTGACCTGCACTATCGCCGGCCGGTCGGTGCGGGCCTGCGCGATCACCCGGTCGACATAGTTCAGGGTGGTCCCCGGGAACCATTGTGCCCCCGGCATATCGGGCCGGGACAGTACTTCGCCCGCGACGGGCCCGAGTGCGAAGTACTCCCAGAGCGCCGCCCAGAAATCGGCGATATTTTCCACCGACCAACGCCACAGGGCGTGATAATCCGGTAACTCGGTGCCCGTCCGTGTTTCGACGAAGCGCGCGAAATCCGTGACCCGGGCGCCGGCGATATCACGTGCGCTGGGGATCCACTGTGGTTCCACCGCAGAAACCTCCTGTGTTCATCGGTAATCCTTGCCCAGCCGGGCGCCGCAGGTCGAGTATCGGTGACAGACGCCGGTCGTTGCCGGCTTCCGTACCGAGACGGACCGGGGCAGTCCGGTGAAAAGCCCCGGGCCCGGTCCGATGATTCATCGAGCCGGGGAGCCGGAGGTCCTGTGCGTGGCGGGGCATAGTTGGCTGGTCAGCCGAGATTTCCGGCAGGCCGGTGGACGGCTCGCTGCAGTATCTGCTCGGCGTGGCGGAGTAGCGGAGAATCCACCATTCGGCCCTCGTAGGTGAAGACGCCGCGGTGGTTCGGGGCAGCGGCGAGTACGCCCTCGGCCCAGGTGATCTCTTCGGCCGAGGGAGCGTAGGCCGCGCGGATCACCGGGATCTGGGAGGGATGGATGGCGACCTTGATATCGAAACCCACGGCCACCGCGTCTTCGGCTTCGGTGCGCAACCCATCGAGGTCCCGGATATTCAGGTACACCATGTCCAGGGCGAGCCGCCGGTATGCCTTCGCGGCGAGGAGGCCGGTGCTGCGCAGATGCAATGCCACATCCCGGTAGCTGCCGTCCGGGCGCCGGGTGCCGGTACCGCCCAGGGCGGCGACGAGGTCCTCGACCCCGCACATCACGCCCAAGGTGTTCGGTGCGGCGGCTATCGACTCGATGGCCAGCGCACCTGCCGGGGATTCGATGAGCGCGAAAACCTCGTACCCGGTGAGACCGGACACCTGTTCGGCGGATTCGGCTTTCGGCAGCATGATCAGCCGGTACTCGGTGCTGCGCAGGGCCTGCAGGTCCAGGTCGTGGTCGGCGGTGCCGGCGGGGTTGACCCGCACCACGGTGGTGGCTGGGTCGAGCGGGGTTTCGGTGAGTGCCGTGCGGGCGGCGGGTTTATCGGCCGGTGCGACACCGTCCTCGAGGTCGAGGATCACCACGTCCGCGGCGTCGGCGGCCTTGCGGTAACGCTCCGGACGATCGGCCGGGCAGAACAGCCATGCCGGGCCGGCGGGCTCCCAGCCGGTGGGTCCGGTCATCGGACCTTCCTCCTCCGCGTACCGGCCGCGGCGGTGCGCGGGTTCACGCCTGCTCCGCCGGGCGCATCCGGATCATGGCGTGCCGTACGGCGATACCCACGATGGCGCCGTGCTGGTTGCGCGCCACATGCCGGAACGTGACCACTCCCTGGCCGGGCCGGCTCTTCGATTCGCGTTTCTTCAGAACCACGGTTTCGACGTAGATGGTGTCGCCGTGGAACAGCGGCGCCGGGAACTTCACCTCCTCGAAACCGAGATTGGCGACCGTGGTGCCCTGCGTGAGGTGCGCGACCGCCAACCCGACCATCGTGCCGAGGGTGAACAGCGAGTTCACCAGCCGCTCGTGGAACGGTTCCTGGGCGTCGCTGTAGGCCTTGTCGATGTGCAGGCCCTGGTTGTTCATGGTCAGGGTGCTGAACAGCACATTGTCGGTTTCGGTCATGGTCCGGCCGGGCCGGTGCTCGTAGAGCACACCGGTTTCCAATTCCTCGAACCACAGACCGGACTGTACGACCCTTTTCAGGCCGGTGGTGTCGTGCTCGACATTTTTGGTGATCTTGTCCTCGCTGCTCACAGCCCGAGCTCCCGTCCGATCAGCATCAGTTGTACTTCCGTGGTGCCCTCGCCGATTTCCAGGATCTTGCTGTCGCGGTAGTGGCGGGCCACCGGGTATTCGTTCATGAACCCGTAGCCGCCGAAGATCTGGGTGGCATCCCGGGCATTGTCCATCGCGGCCTCGCTGGCCACCAGCTTCGCAATGGAAGCTTGCTTCTTGAAAGGTTTCCCGGCCAGCATGAGCGCCGCCGCGTCGTAGTAGGCGGTGCGGGCGGTATGCGCGCGGGCCTCCATCCGGGCGATTGTGAAGGCGATCGCCTGGTTGCTGCCGATCGTCCGGCCGAACGCCTCGCGTTCGCCGGCGTAGCGTACGCATTCGTCCACACAGCCCTGGGCCGCGCCCACCGACAGCGCGGCGATGGCAATGCGGCCCTCGTCCAGGATGCGCAGGAAGTTGGCGTAGCCGCGGCCGCGTTCGCCGAGCAGGTTCTCCTTGGGCACCCGGACATCGGTGAACGTCAGCGGATGGGTGTCCGAGGCGTTCCAGCCGACCTTGTTGTAGGCGGGTTCGGCGGTGAAACCGGGGGTATCGGCGGGCACCAGGATGGTGGAGATCTCCTTCTTGCCGCCGGTCTGCCCGGTCACCGCGGTCACGGTCACCAGGGCGGTGATATCGGTGCCGGAGTTGGTGATGAACTGCTTGTTACCGTTGATGATCCAGCTGTCACCGTCCTCGACGGCGGTGGTGCGGGTACCGCCGGCATCGCTGCCCGCGCCCGGTTCGGTGAGCCCGAACGCACCCAGATTCTCGCCACTGGCCAGCCGGGGCAGCCATTCCTGCTTCTGCTTCTCGTCACCGAACCGATAGATCGGCATGGCGCCCAGCGAAACCCCGGCCTCCAGGGTGATGGCGACGCTCTGGTCGATTTTGCCGAGTTCTTCGAGGGCCAGGCACAGCGCGAAATAATCGCCGCCCATCCCGCCGTACTCCTCGGGGAACGGCAACCCGAACAGACCCATCTTCGCCATCCCCGCGACGACCTCGTACGGGAAACTGTGCTCGGCATCGTGTTTGGCCGCCACGGGCGCGACAACCTGGTTCGCGAAATCCCGTACGGTCAGCGCGAGGTCGCGGTAGTGGTCGGGCAGGGTGCCGGTGGACAGGAAATCGCTCACCTTTGCCTCATTTCGTTCTCGGAGTGGTACCGGGTCGCCGAGCCATCCGGCGTCGACCCTGTGGTCGTCGATCCCGGGGGATCATTCGGGATCGGCACCGATGTATTCGGCGGAATGCGCGGGATCAGTTGTTCCGGCGTTCGATGCGGGCTCCGTGGCGGACGCGGTATCTGTGCCGCCCGGCCCGGTGGAGCCGATGGCATCGGGCGCGGCCGCCGACCCTGCTGATCGGTCGTCGCCGGCGCCCGGGACCGCGCCCGCGGATTCGCCTCCGGCGGGCTCGACATGGACCCGGGCGAGTACCTCGTCGAGCCGCACCGAAGCGCCGGCTGCGACCAGGATCTCGACGGTTCCGGCGAGTGGCGCGATGAGCGAATGCTCCATTTTCATCGCCTCGACGACCAGGACCGGGTCGCCGGCCGCCACGGTCGCGCCGCTGTCTGCGGCGACCGCGAGCACGGTTCCGGGCATCGGACTGCGGATCTCGGCATCGTGCACCGCGGCGGCGTCGGCCCGGACCGCATCCTCGGCCAGTTCCCGCACCGCCGCTACTCCGCCCGGCCCGCCCACCCAGAGGGTGCCGTCCGATTCCGCGACCCGGTAGCTGCGCCGCAGGCCGTCGAACGTGAGGGTGACGGTACGGACGGAATCGCCGGAATCCTGCTCCGACCGAACCAGTTCTGCTGTCACCGATACCGGTTCGGCGTCCTCCACGCGCAGGCCGGCCGAATCCGGGATCCCCGTGAGGTGGACGTGCACCGTGCGATCGCCGCCGGCCAGCCGGACCCGGATCGGTGCGGCCGTCCCTACCCGCCACCCGGTCGGGTAGGACCACGGGTCGGCCGGTTCCGACGGCCATTGCCGCAGCCAGCGGTATACGGCGGCGGCCGCGAAGACATCGTCGGCGACCGGATCCGGCGCGAAATCGCCGGCTCGCCGGTCCAGGAGCGCGGTATCCAGGCGACCCGCGACCACAGCGGGGTCGGCCAGCAGGAAACGCAGGAAATCGGTGTTGGTGCGCACCCCGAGTACCGCGGTCTCGGCGAGCGCCCGATCCAGCGCGGCCAGCGCGGCCGCGCGGTCGGGGCCGTGGGCGATGACCTTCGCGAGCATCGGATCGTAATCGCTGCCCACCACGGTGCCCACCGCGAGCCCGGAATCCATCCGGACACCCGAACCGGCCGGTTCCCGCAGATCGAGGACCGTGCCACCCGTCGGCAGGAAACCGCGTCCCGGATCCTCTGCGTATACCCGCGCCTCGATTGCATGGCCGTGCAGCCGGATATCGTCCTGTTCCAGCCGGATCCGCTGTCCGGCGGCGATCCGGACCTGGCATTCCACCAGATCGAACCCGGTGACCAGTTCGGTCACCGGATGTTCCACCTGCAGGCGGGTGTTCATCTCCATGAAGAAGAACTCGTCCGGGCGGTCGGCGGAGACGATGAACTCCACCGTGCCCGCGCCCACATAGTCCACGCTGCGCGCGGTGGCGCAGGCGGCGGCGCCGATCCGGGCGCGGGTCTCGGCATCCAGCAACGGTGAAGGTGCTTCCTCGATCACCTTCTGATGCCGGCGCTGCAGACTGCACTCCCGTTCACCCAGATGCAGCACGGTGCCGTGGGTATCGGCCAGGACCTGCACTTCGATATGCCGCGGACGGGTGACGAACCGCTCCAGGAACAGGGTCTCGTCACCGAACGCGGAAGCGGCCTCCCGGCGAGCGCTGACCAGGGCGGCGGGCAGGTCGGCGGGGTCGTCGACGCGCCGCATCCCCTTGCCGCCGCCGCCCGCGGACGGTTTGACCAGTACGGGATAGCCGATATCGGTGGCGGCGGCGATGAGCTGGTCGTCCGTCAGACCCGGTTCGGCGATGCCCGGGACCACCGGCACACCCGAGGCGGACACCGTGGTCTTGGCGGTGATCTTGTCGCCCATGACCTCGATCGCCTTCGCGGGCGGGCCGAGGAAAACGATACCGGCGGCCTCCAGTGCGGCCGCGAAAGTGGCGTTCTCGGAAAGGAAGCCGTATCCCGGGTGCACGGCTCCGGCGCCGGTGCGGCGGGCGGCATCCACGACGCGGTCGATGTTCAGATAGCTGTCGCGGGCCGCGGCCGGTCCCAGCCGGACCGCGGTATCCGCGGCCTGAACATGCGCGGCGTGCGCGTCGGCGTCGCTGTACACAGCCACCGACCGCAATCCCATGGCGCGCAGGGTGCGGATGACGCGGACGGCGATCTCACCGCGATTGGCCACCAGTACGGTGTCGAACGGCAGGGGCTGGTTGGTGTTCAGCACGGTCATCACATCCTGAAAACGCCGTAGGAGACCGGTTCCAGCGGCGCCTGCGCGCACACCGAGAGGGCCAGTCCGAGCACGGTTCGGGTATCGGCGGGGTCGATGACCCCGTCGTCCCAGAGCCGGGCGGTCGAATAGTAGGGATTGCCCTGCGCCTCGTACTGGCGCCGGATCGGCTCCTTGAACGCCCCCTGATCGGCTTCGCTCCAGGGTTGACCGTTGCCGTCGAGCTGATCGCCGCGCACGGTGGCCAGCACCGACGCCGCCTGCTCACCGCCCATCACCGAGATCCGGGCATTCGGCCACATCCACAGGAACCGCGGCGAATAGGCCCGCCCGCACATCGAATAGTTCCCGGCGCCGTACGAGCCGCCGATCACCACGGTCAGCTTCGGCACCCGCGCACACGCCACCGCGGTGACCATCTTGGCGCCGTGTTTGGCGATCCCGGAGGCCTCGTAATCACGTCCGACCATGAAACCGGTGATGTTCTGCAGGAACAGCAGCGGGATCTTGCGTTTGTCGCAGAGTTCGATGAAATGCGCGCCCTTCATGGCGGATTCGCCGAACAGCACACCGTTGTTGGCCACGATCCCGACCGGATGCCCATGGATATGGGCGAATCCGGTGACGAGGGTGGTGCCGTACTCCGCTTTGAATTCGTGGAATCCGGATTCGCCGGTGGTATCCGCGTCGACAAGCCGGTGGATGACCTCGCGGACATCGTAGGGAGTACGCAGATCCACCGGAACCACGTCGTACAGGTCGTCGGCGGGGACGGCGGGTTCGCGGGCCTGCTGCACCGACCACGCCGGTTCCGGGCGGGGTCCGAGCGTGCCGACGATGCGGCGCACGATCCGCAACGCGTCCCGGTCGTCGTCGGCCAGGTGATCGGTGACCCCCGAGGTCCGCGAATGCAACGCACCTCCGCCGAGCTCCTCGGCCGTCACCACCTCACCCGTGGCAGCCTTCACCAGCGGTGGCCCGCCGAGGAAGATCGTACCCTGATCCCGCACGATCACCGCTTCGTCGCTCATGGCCGGCACGTAGGCGCCGCCCGCGGTGCACGACCCCATCACCGCCGCGATCTGCGGGATCTCCTGTGCGCTCATGGTGGCCTGGTTGTAGAAGATCCGGCCGAAATGCTCGCGGTCCGGGAACACCTCGTCCTGTTCGGGCAGGTAGGCGCCGCCGGAGTCGACAAGATACACGCACGGCAGCTTGTTGTGCAGCGCCACTTCCTGGGCGCGCAGATGCTTCTTCACTGTGATCGGGTAGTAGGTGCCGCCCTTCACGGTGGCGTCGTTGGCGACGATCACGCATTCGCGGCCCGCCACCCGTCCGATACCGGTGATGATTCCGGCGCCCGGCGATTGGTCGCCGTACATCCCGTTGGCGGCCAGCGGGGAGAGCTCCAGGAACGGACTGCCCGGGTCGAGCAGTTGATCCACTCGGTCGCGTGGCAGGAGTTTGCCGCGGTCGATATGGCGCTGCCGGGCCTTCTCCGGGCCACCGAGGGCTGTCTCGGTGAGGCGGCGGTGCAACTCGTCGACCAGGGCCTGATTGGCGGCCCGGTTATCGGTTGCCGGCCGGTTGGCGGTCGCGGGGCTCGCGGTGCGGGTCATCGCATGATCCTGCCCATCTGAGTTAATCGCTGATAACTGGATTTCAGGTTAATCTTGACTAACCGAGTTGTCCAGAGAATGCCGAAGGAGTACGGGTGACCAGCGCCGATTCTGCCACCCCGACCCGTCGCGAACAGCTGAAACAGCAGCGCCGCGACCAATTGCTGGCCGCCGGCGCCCGGCTGATCGCCGAACGCGGCTACCTCGGCATGCGCCTCGACGATCTCGGCGCGGCGGTCGGTATCAGCGGTCCCGCGGTATACCGGCATTTCCCGAACAAGGAAGCCCTGCTCGTCGAACTCCTGGTCGGCATCAGCCGCCGCCTGCTCGACGGCGGCACGGCGGTCGCGGCCGCCGCCCCCGACCCGTCCGAAGCCCTGGCAGGTCTGGTGGATTTCCACCTCGACTTCGCACTCGGCGAACCCGAACTCATCCGCATCCAGGACCGCGACCTCGACAACGTCCCGCCGCCGGAGCGCCGGGAGGTCCGGCGCACCCAGCGCCAGTACGTGGAGATCTGGGTCCGGGTGCTGTGTGGTCTGACCCCAGGGCTGGATGAGGACACGGCCCGTGTCCAGGCGCATGCGGTATTCGGCCTGCTCAACTCCACGCCACACAGCGCCGGTGCGGCCCGTGGACGCAGCCGGACCCTCCTGCGCGCGATGGCCTTGGCCGCGCTCACTGGCCCGCTGCCGGACTGAGGTTGCGTCGGCGGCGGACCACTTCCGGGCTCGAGAACCTCCTCCAGTCGCGGAACCGGTTCGCAGCCGTCTCGTGCCGACGCAGCGACCCCGGGCCGATCGCAATGACCAGCACTCCTCCAAGTAGGAGGTATCTATGTAGATGCTGTCTACGTAGATGCCGTCTATGCGGCAGCCGGAACGCAGGCGTAGTGACTGCTTCAGGGGCGCTCGCCGGGTTGGCTGACCCTGGCAGATATGTACATGAACCCTGTACAGTCGACGTATGAGGCAGATTTCTTACACCGAAGCTCGCGCAACCCTGGCAAAGGTGCTCGATACTGCTACCGACGATCTCGAAGAGGTCGTCGTGACTCGCGCCGGTCATGAGCCTGCGGTCGTGGTTTCTCTCCGTGAATACGAGGCGCTGAAGGAAACGGCGCACCTGCTCGGGACCCCCGCCAACGCCCGGCATCTACAACGCGGATTGGAAGAGTTCGCCGCAGGCGGATTCATCCCCGGCGAATGCTTGGACGTGCCCGATGACGATGATTCGGCGGGAGTGGCGTGAAACTCCAGTTCGCTAGTGAGGCCTGGAACGACTACGTGTGGACGGTCGCCAACGACCGGTCCGCAGCACGCAAGATCAACCGGCTGTTCGATGACATCGTGGCCAACGGCCAGGCGGAAGGCATCGGCAAGCCGGAGCCGCTGATTCACAATCTGGCCGGCTGGTGGTCGCGTCGGATCACCCAGGAACACCGTTTGGTGTACCGGGTCGAGGACGATGTAATCCACATCCTGTCTTGCCGCCACCATTACTAGGCTCGTCAGTCGTCGAGATCGTTATTCCAGGCCTCCTGGCCGGGAACAGTGGGTTCACAAGTCCGGAGGAACCGGTGTCAGGGGGACACGCGAAATAACTTGCCAACTGTACGAGCGTTGCCGTCGCTGGAGGAGGACGAGCAGGGCTTCGGTAACCGCCACTGCACTTCTGCGGACAGTCTCGTTTGCGCGGTCGACGGCCTGCATTGCATCCCTCGCGGGAATGCCGTCGGCGTTCGCGTAAGCGATGCTGATGTGCGGAGGGTGGGGTTTGGGGTTGCCGAGTTCCAGTTCAGGGCACGCGGACGCTGTTGCCGAGCGCAAGGTTTCGCGAAGGTTCTGGACTTCGCGGACTGGTGCGACATTGAGCGCCTCGGCGCTGGGGACGCCACTCAGCCGGTCGATTGTGAGTTCGAACGAAGGTACTGCCCCAAGGTGAACTAGTAGTGTTCATTTCTGGAGCTGCGAGTTTCACGTGCCTTTCTACCTCGTCCGTTATCGGCAGAGACAGGTACGCTGTGGCCGCGTTTCCGGAAACTTGTGCGGCGCTGTAACTGCCCAGGGTTACGCTGGACGGAACTCCGATCGGCACATTGTTGCGGGACATCAAGTCGTAGGCGTCGTCCACAGCCCGCCGAACTCCATCAATTTCCCCGAGTTTTCCCATAGCTCTGGCGGCACCATTGACAAGCAACCGGGCGCGCTGAGGTCCGGACCGGTCAAGGGTTATTCCTTTGCGCGCGTACTGTAGCCCCGATTCGTAGTTGCCGGCGTAGTACTCGCAGAAGCTCTGTAGTCCGCATGCCCACGCCTGGAGATTGCAGTCTACCGCGTGTTCGCCGAGTTGAAATGACTCGAGGCAATACGCCCGCGCCAGTGAAAAGTTTCCTTGTCCCACTGCGATGTACCCCAGCAAGCCAGCAGTATGCCCGGCAGTTTCAAACAGTTCACGACGTTGCTGTGGATGGTTGCACTCGTCGATCAGTTTGTCGACAAGGACGCGCTGCCGGATCAATCCGGGTGCGAGTTCGGTGTGGTCCAGTGTTTCGTATTCCTCGATTACCGTGCGTGTTCTGGACCGCAACTGCCGGACGATCTCTGGGTCGGTGGTCCGGCTCAACTTGTGGATCCGGCCCAGGACGTCGACCAAATCTTCACTCGATTCGTCGGACCTATCGCTCACAGCCTGCCGATGCTTTTCGAGGACGATCGAATCGGGAATCTCCCAATTCTCCTCGGGGTGCCAGCCCTTCGCCGCTTCCAGCGCATACCCGGTTCTCCGTCCGGTCTGAGCCCAGGCACGTAGAGCGATCAATCTGCCTTGGGCGCCGAGTGCATCATCGATCGCGGCGATAAGTGGTTGTGAAGGAAGAACCGCGTCCTCCCATTCCGTCATCGAGACATACTGCCGCGAATAGCAGATCATGGCGGCCAGCTCGCGCTGACTCGAGCCCGCGTTGATCCTGAGCCGCTTGTCTTCACGTGCCAACTGATCGGCAACGGTGGGCGGCACTTCGCGTTCGGTGGTCGATATTTCGCCGGCGCCGGTGGACATGCATCCATTCTTGCCCACTACGCGGGTCCGGCAAGTCCTGTTCTGGCTACTTGCCACCTTTCTTGCCTGCTCACTATGGCGTTGTGCTCGATACGAGCGCCACGAACCGGCGCCGAGTCAATCGGAGGGTGAAGTATGACAACGACGAATCGTCCGCTGCCGGTACCTGCCGGGCGCCCGGCCCTGCCAGTCAGGGCTCCGCACAATCTCGCTATGGCCGCCACGGTCAGGCTGTGGCAGTCGGGTATCAAGTGGGTTACCGACGACCCGGTGATCCTGCGTCGCCTGGCTGCTGGTCTCCGGGCTTTGCCCGCACACAACTCGACAGCATCTTGCCGTGCTCAGGACCCGATTCGCGGGTACGCGCATGCACTTCAGGTGATGGATGTCCATGCCGCCCATCGCTGTTGCCCTCGTTACGAGGCGGTGGCAGCGTACGCCTCGGCGGCGCGACCGTGATCGCCCAGAGGCGGACGGTCGTGCTTTGTCGGCCCGGTAGCGACAGCCGGGATGTCGATCGCCTGTCGCACGTCCACGACCTCCGTGTGGTGTACACGGTTTACACGGATGCCCGGCCGGAACTGGCCGCGCGAGTCGCCGTACAGCACGTACTCGACCACGCTGCCGAGGTGGTGATGATTCCTCATCTGACCGATCAGGAATTCCAGGAGAACCGCGCATGGCAGGCGGTGACGTGGTCGCGGACCTGGTGACTGCAACCGGTGTGCTCGGATGCAGGTTCTGAAATCGGGAACCGCACACTCCAAATGCCGTCTACGTAGGAATGTCTCGATTTGTCGGTGCGTGCTGTAACGATTGCTCGGCCCAGCGATCGCGGCTGGGTCTTACCGATCGATTTGTCGGCTGCCGAGATTGCTGCCACCTGCGAGGCAATAATCGTCGCAGAGCAGCGGCTGGGTCCTGACCAGCCTTGCAGGCAGTCACGGTAGTCCCGATGCATCGGCAGCGCCTCCCGAGCGTAGTCCCGTGTCTGGAGCATCGCCGGGCGGCCAGGGCTACCTCCAGGCGGAAAGGACCTCCTCCGGGCCCCAAATCAGGTCGGCCCCCGCGTTTCCTACATCCGCGGCGATCCCGGACCTGCTGGCGACGACGAGCCCGGTTACGCCCGGCTCGTATCCGGGAACCTCGCCGGCGGATTTTCGCAATGTCACGAGATCGCGCCGATCGAATGGCGTACCCAGCCATTTCACCGAGCCGACGAATTCGATCCGATTAGCTACCGGGCCGCGATCGGCGCCTACCAGGTCTACCTCGGGATCGAAGCGCCGATTCCACCAGCCGCCAACGGTTTCAACGGACTCCCACGGCAAGCGGCCGCTGAGCGCGGCCAGTTCCAGCGATTCGCGAATCAGCGGTTCGACAGCTCGCCCGCGCCAGGTGGACCAGCGTCGTTCGATCAGCCGGAACGCACCTGCAGACCGTCCCCGGCGGGAAAGATCCTGAGCGGCACGCAATACCGCGAGGTACAGCCGGAGATTGCTGTCGGCGACCCGGTACAGGGCCGGCTTACCGGGCCGGGTCGACAACGGCTCGTCGATAGCGAGCACTCGTTTGTCAGTGGTCAGCCGCCTCAGGATCGGCGACAGGCTGCCGGAAGCAATGGGCCCGGCGCTGCCACCGGCCGCTGCCGCGATATTGGCGTGAGTCCGGTCGCCGCCGCCAACCGATTCCAGCACGCGGCGTGTTTGATCCGGCGCCGGGAACTCGGCCAGCAGTGCCGATTCCGACACGCTGAACAGCGGCGCCGCCGGATCTGCGCATTCACCCTCCAGGAACTCGAGTGGGGTCCGGCCGCGCGGCCAAGTTCGCAGAATTCCCGGTAGGCCGCCGGTGATCAGGTGTGCATCGATCGCGTCGGCTGCGTCCAGTCCGGTGGCGTCCGCGGTCTCCACCGGGTCGAGGGGGCCGAGAACGAAGTTGTCTGCTCTGCCGTAGAAAGGCCGATCGTAGGCCGTGAGTCGTTCCATCATGTGCAGGTCGCTGCCCAGGAGCAGTAACAGCACCGGAAGCCGCGACAACATCCTGTCCCAGGCGGTTTGTAGGACACCGTCGAAACTCTGGTCTTGCTCGGCCAGCCAGGGAACTTCGTCGATCACCACTACCGACGGGCCTTCCGGGAGCGCTCCCGCTATGGCCCGGAATCCGTCCGCCCACGAACCGAGGTGTTCGGGCACCAGTTCCGGGTCGGTGATCAGCGGGGATTCGCGGAGTTCGCGCAACAACTCCGCGAGGGTTTCCGTGGGCGCGGCGCCTTTGGTTGCGGTGAAATACAGATACGGCACCCCGGACCGGTCGCAGAGCTCCTGAACCAGCCTCGACTTGCCCACCTGCCTTCGCCCGCGGACCGCCACTGCGACTCCCGACGCAGACTCGGTGACACGGCGCAGTCGACTGCCGAGCATGTCCAGTTCGCGTTGTCGTCCGACGAAACCAACCACCCGGCCTCCAATGTAGAAAGGATCTATGTAGAAGATGTCTACATAGAAGGATACTACCCACTCGGGCGGATTCTTCGAAGGTGCTCCATATCGCGCGGGACAGACTGTCGAGAGTGGTCGTGACCTGCTGTGTTCGATCGCGTTGGCCGTGGCGGCCGAGCCGGGACGCTATCGGCTCGGCCGGGGCAACGTCCGTTCCATGCAGGTTGCGACGTATGTCCCCGGCAACAGTGCCGTTGCCGGAAATCTGGAGGCCGGAGCTTCGGGGGTAACGTGCGCCGAGTGAGTTCTGTCGAGCATGCTTCGGTCGGCATTCGGCCGACGGCCGGAATATCCGGTGTCGATGCGGCGATGACCGTTGAGATCGAAAGCCTGTTCCGGGAACTGGAATCCGCGTTGGAGGCCAAGGATGCGGCGGCGTTCGACCGGGTGTTCACCGAAGACGTCGTCTTCATCACGCCGGCGGGGGCAATCTTCCGGGGGTGGGACGAACTGCACGATTACCATAGCGCCCGTCTCGATGACAGTCCCGATGCGCAAGCCCATTTCGAGCTGCTTGCCCTACGTCTTCTGACGCCCGACCACGCAATCGTCAACGTCGAGCAAACTCTGCACACCGCAAAGTTCTCTCTGGCCAACCGGGGTACCTGGGTGCTGCTCCGGCGTGACCGGTCCTGGTGGGTCTGTTCGGTGCACAACACCAATATCGCGGGTTCAGCCAAGGGCCGAACGAACGACCGGCAATGAAAGCTTCGGCGGACTTTCCCGAGCCCCTGCGGCGTGTTGTGATGGTCGAAGTGATGGCATCATGCACGAAATCCGACGATCGATGCTGCCGCGGAGCACATTCGAGCCGGTCGGCTAGGCGGTGATTCGGCGCGGCCCGAAAGCGGCATCGAGGCGTCGCAGGCGTTGGGCTCTCGTTGGGCAGTACAGGGCGAAGAGGAGCCGCCGGGAACGGGGGATCAAGTGTGCGTTGCGGATTTCGTGATCCATCATCAAATCCACGACCGGTCGCCCCATAACCTCGGCCACTCGGTGGTCGACGCGATGGATCATGCGGAAGAACCGTAGTCCGAAGGTCAGTAGGTAGCCGAGGATGTAGAGGCCGCCGAATATCGACAGGGTCACCGAGCGGGGAACTTCGTGATAGGCGGCAACATAGATCAGTGGCAAGGCGATCGCCATGTAGGACAACGCGTAGATGAGGGCAGTCTTGTTCGCCCCGGTTCGCTGGAAATCTATTGCCAGGACCATCATCGCGAGTGCGCCGTCCTGCTCTGCCGCTGGGAGACGATCGAATCCGGGGCCGGCTTTCAGTGCCGGCCGCAAGTTCCAGGCGGAATACCGCAGTCCCAGCGTGCTCCATGCCGGTACGTCCCCTGCCACGATGAGTGGCGCCCGCACACCGAAGGCTGCGGCTAGTTCAGCAGCTCGGGTGCTGATTCGATCAAGATCCACGGGCACATACTTGCTCATCGGCCCCGGCAAGAAAAGACCGTCCGGTATTCTCGAGTCGATGCCCTTGGGCGGCAACCGGCAAATATGGGAAGTGGGGCACCGCATCGCAATCCACGGCATCCGGCCGCAAGCACGGCCGGATATGCCGGGCTTCAGTCCTGGGTGTGATCAGTGCCGGACCGTCGCCGCCGTATCGCGGGCCGCGTCCGCCCGGTCGACATCGGCCAGGTCGAAGCCCTTGGTTTCCCGGGCGACCAGCACCGCGACTGCGGTCACCGCGGCGGCCGCAGCCAGGTAGATGGCGATCGGGACCGGGGAGTCGAACGTGTCCAGGAGTTTGACCGCGATCACCGGGGCCAGCGAGCCCGCGACGATCGAGGTGACCTGGTAGCCGAGGGATACGCCGGAATAGCGCATCCGGGTCGGGAACATTTCCGCCATGATCGCCGGTTGGGGTGCGTACATGAAGCCGTGGGCGATGAGGCCGAGGATGATTGCCGCGGTGATGATCCAGCCGTTGCCGGTGTCCATCATCGGGAAAGCGATGAAGCCCCACAGGCCCGCCGCGATCGTGCCCGCCAGGTAGACCGGACGCCGGCCGATCCGGTCGGTCAGTGCGCCGATCAGCGGGATCACCGCGAAATGCACGGCGTGGGCGGCCAGCAGCCACCACAGGATGTCGTCGGTCGCCATATCGTGCTGGACCTTCAGATAAGTGATGGTGAAGGTGACGACCAGGTAGTACATGATGTTCTCGCCGAAACGCAGGCCCATCGCGGTGAGCACGCCGCGGGGATACCGCTTCAGAACCTCGATCGCACTGAAGGACGAGGTCCTCACCTGTTCGGCTTCCTTCTGCGCCGCGGTGAAGATCGGTGCATCGGTCACCTTGGTGCGGATGTAATAGCCGATCAGCACCACCACCGCGGACAACCAGAATGCGATCCGCCAGCCCCAGGACAGGAAATCGTCCTCGGACAGGACGGTGGTGAGTACCAGCAGAACGACGGTCGCCAGCAGATTGCCGCCGGGGACACCGGATTGTGGCCAGCTCGCCCAGAAACCGCGACTCTTGTCCGGGCTGTGCTCGGCCACCAGCAGGACGGCGCCGCCCCATTCCCCGCCGACCGCGAAACCCTGTAGGAAACGCAGGACGACCAGCAGGGTCGGCGCCAGATAGCCGATCTGGCCGTAGGTGGGCAGGCAGCCCATCAAGAAGGTGGCCGCACCCACCAGGATCAGGCTGAACTGCAGAAGGCGCTTGCGGCCGTATTTATCGCCGAAATGCCCGAAGACGATGCCGCCGAGCGGGCGGGCCGCGAACCCGACCGCATAGGTGAGGAACGCTTTCAGGATCGCATCGAGTTCGCTGTCGGATTCCGGGAAGAAGACCTTGCTGAACACCAGCGTCGCCGCGGTGCCGTAGAGGAAGAACTCGTACCACTCCACCACGGTGCCGGCCATGGACGCGGCGACCACCCGCCGCAACCCGCTCCGCTCCGGTGGTGAGTTCCCGTCGGCCTGTTCCGCACCGTCGACCACGCTCATCGCCCACTCCTCACGCGCTGCGGCCCCGACCCGGAGGGCCATTCGGAGTATGGCCCGGATGAGGGCGCCGCATCGGCAATTCGGCGCGGTTTGTTCGTACGGAGTCCGGTCAGCGGGAGCGGTTGTCCGCGACGGCCACCGGTCAGCCTGCGGGGCTCCCGGCCGCACTCGTCCCCTGCGGACAAGTGCGGCGGTCGTCGCCCTCGGACACACCCGGCGCCGGCTCCGGCGCGGAGGATGATGACCCACCGCGGTTCGGCCACCTCCATATTCGGGGCCGGCCCGGCCTTACCGGTACAGCCGGACGCGGATGCCGCCGGGCGACGATCGGCGCCTGTCCGGAACATGGCCGATCCGGATTTCGTCATCCGCGCCAGGGTTACCGAGCGAGTTGCAGGGCAAGCGTCGCGGCGACCGGAAGCAGGTACAGCAGCGGGAAGACCGAAGTCTTGTACGAGCGTGCGCGTAAGGCCGTCGCGGTGGCGCCGAGGAAGTAGAGGATCAGGCCGACGGCGGCAGCGATGCCGAGCGCGGGCAGTGCGAAACCGGCTACCAGCCCGAGTGCCCCGGCAGTCTTGGCCGCGGCCAGCCAGTTCCACCACGACCGCGGCACACCGTACTGCTCGAGCGGTTCGACGACGAACTGCTGTTTCGAGAACAGCGAGTAGCCCGAGAACCCGACCCAAAGGGCGGTCAGCGTACCGACGAGGTAATAAGCGACGTTCATCTCACACCATCTCTCTCCGGCCGGTGTATCCCGGCGGGTACCTGGTCGACGACGCGGGCAACCCGGGTGTGACATCGCGGTGCCGGCAGCGGCTCGCCGCGCCGCGAGACATGCCCGTGGGACGAAGGTGGCGCCCTAGGCTGATCCGCATGGCCTCGCTTTCCGATCCCAAGGTGCGCGAATTCCTCAACTACGGAACCCGTACCGCCAAGGTGGCGTTCACCGCCGGTGACGGGCGTCCGGTGGTGACCCCGGTCTGGTTCCTGCTCGACGGGGACGAAATCGTGTTCAACACCGGCAAGAACACCGCGAAAGGAAAGGCGTTGCAGCGTGACCCCCGGGTCGCGCTGGTGGTGGACCTCGAGGAGCCGCCCTATGCCGCGGTGCAGATCCAGGGCACGGCCACCTTGTCCGAGGACCCGGCCGAACTGCTGCGGACGGCGACCGCGATCGGCGGCCGTTATATGGGTACGGCCCGAGCCGACGAGTTCGGCCGCCGCAACGGTGTACCCGGTGAACTTCTGGTGCGGGTACAGCCGGCAAAGGTCATCGCCTTCTTCGACGCCGTCGGCTGAGCCGGGCGTCGTCCGCCCGAGGCAGTCGCCGGTGATCACGGAATAGCCCTTGATCGCGGCGGTGCGCCGGAATACCCGGACCTTCGCCGCGCGGATGCGGCGAACCGTTTCGGCGGTACCCCCGGCCATCACACGTTCTCCGTCCGTGCAGTCTGTCGGATAGGGCGCCGTTCGTCTCTTCGGGATCTCGCTCGCCGCGGCCGCCGACGCGGTCGACTCTGTGGCGTCGGGGTGTTCGATCAGGCAGCGCGCGCTATGGCGCCGACGACACTCAGTACGTGGCGGCGGGTGATGAGCCCGGTGCAGGGGCCGGTGGCAACGGAATCATCATTGCTGCCGAAACCGGTACCGGGGAGACGCGGCCGGGGTGCGTTGCTGTTCGCCGCGGTGACCGACGATCCTCCCGGCGCGGGCACGGTCGGTGCCCGCACCGGATCGGACCGCAGTGGCCGTGGACCGACCGTCCTGCGGGCGGCCGGATCCGGCGCCGGACCGGACGCGGCGTCGAAAGAGTCCTGACCGGGTGGCGCCGGAAGTCGGGCGTGCGTGGGCGGGGGGGCTCGGGGGAAGAGGGCGCCGGTCCTATGCTCGTCCCATGACCGTGCACTTCATCGGGGCGGGGCCCGGCGCCGCCGATCTACTGACCGTGCGTGCGGTGGAGCTGCTGCGGCGGTGCCCGGTATGCCTGTACCCGGGGACCTACCTGGATCCCGAGGTGATCGCACACTGTGCGCCCGGGACCGAGCTGATCGATACCCAGCGGCTGGACCTCGACGAGATCACCGGGCATCTGGTGCGGGCGACCGCGGCCGGGCGGGATGTGGCCCGCCTGTGCTCCGGGGATACCTCTCTTTATTCCGCCCTCACCGAGCAGACGCGTCGGCTCGACGCCGCGGGTGTGCCGTGGGATATCACCCCGGGAGTCCCCGCCTATGCGGCCGCGGCCGCGTTGCTGGGCACGGAGCTGACGGTTCCCGAGGTCGTGCAGTCGGTGGTGCTGACCCGGATGCAGGCCCGTTCGACGGCGATGCCCGATTCCGAGGCACTGTCCGGGTTCGCCCGGACCGGTGCCACGCTGGCCCTGCATCTGGCCGTCACCCGCACCCGGGAGCTGGCGGCGGAGCTGGCCGAGTACTACGGGCCCGGCTGTCCGGTCGCGGTGGTGTACCGGGCCAGTCAGCCGGAGCAGATGGTGTTGCGCGGCACCCTGGCCGATATCGCCGATCAGGTCGAGGCGGCCGGGCTACGGCAGGCCGCGGTGATCCTGGTCGGCCGGGCGCTGGACCCGGGCGCGCCCTGTGTGCAATCCCACCTTTACGACCCGGCACGTGACCGTGCCCACCTCACCGGATAGGCCCGGACGAGTCCGTGGCGAGTGCCTACTACGGGACCTGCCCGGATACCCCGGCGCCCATCGCGCGGTCCCCGGCCTGCACCTGCGTAACGCGGTTGGTGTGGCGCCGGTACGACGGTAGATTGGATCGGTGGTCAGGAGTCGGCGCGTGGGTGCGGGTACACGGTGTCCCACGGCACTGGGGGTGCCCAGTGGTACCGGGCGTCCGATGTAACGTCCTCGGCCCGATAAACGGATACTTCCGATGGACATTTCTGCCTGATCGAACAAGAAGTGGACCTGGAACAGCGGACATCGCGCTACGGGCGGTGCGCGTCGCGACCAGGTGGTGACGGGAAGCGCACGCGTGCGTTCCGGAAGCGAGGTTACGGTTGGACCGGCTGGACAACGGCGGGAACGGTACGAACAGTGGTTCGGCAACCGCCGACGGGGATCTGTTCCCCCTGTCGCCTGCACAGCTGGGTATCTGGTACGCGCAGCATGTCGACCCACAGGTGCCGGTCAATATCGCCCAGTACGTCGAACTGCACGGTGAGCTCGATGTCGACACCCTGACCCGGGCCAGTTTGGACGCCTCCCACGAACTGGGCTCGGGCCTGCTGCGCATCGTCGAACGCGACGGGGAACCGTTGCAGTTCGTCGACCACAGCCTCGAGGACGAGGTCCGCTACGTGGACCTGCGTACCGCCGACGATCCGGTCGCCGCCGCCCGGGAATGGATGCGCGACGAGTACGGCCGCCCACTGGATCTGACCACCGACCGCCTCATACGTGCCGCGGCCCTGCACCTGGGCGAAAACCACTGGTACTGGTATGTGCGCGCGCACCACATCGTGATCGACGGCTACGGCGCCATGAACATGATGAACCGGATGGCCGAGCTGTACACGGCCTACCGTGCGGGTACCGAACCCGCGCCGTCCAAGGCCGCGCAGCTGCGCACCCTGTACGACCAGGAGATCGCCTACCGCGAGAGCAACCGCTTCCGCACCGATAAGGAGTACTGGGCCGAACGGGTCGCGGGACTCGAGGAGGGCACCAGCCTGGCCGGGCGTTCGGCCGCCCCGGCCGCCCGCAACGGTGTGGTCCAGGGGCCGCTCACCGACGACCAGAACGCCGCGCTCGGCGAAGCGGTGCGCCGCTACGAATCCTCGCCTGCTCAGGAGCTGATCGCCGCGTTCGCGGCCTACCTCGCGCAATGGAACAGCGCCGAGGATGTCATCCTCAGCCTGCCGGTCACCGCGCGCACCACCGCGCTCATGCGCCGCTCCGGCGGCGTCTCGTCGAATATCGTCCCGCTGCGGCTGCACGTCGGCGCCGAGACCACGATCGCCGATCTGCGCCGCCAGGTGCAGCTCGAAGTGTCCGGGGCGTTGCGTCATCAGCGTTACCGGCACGAGGACATCCGCCGCGATTCCGCCGGCGGTGGCGTGGTGACCACGGAATTCTTCGGGCCGTGGGTCAACATCATGTTGTTCCAGGACGAGCTACGCCTCGGTGACAGCGTCGGCAGCCTGCATGTGCTGTCCACCGGCAGTATCGAGGATCTGGGCGTCAACTTCTATCAGTCGATCGGCGGCACCCGCAGCCATATCGACTTCGAAACCAACCCCAACCTCTACACCGCGGAAGAGGCCGGCCGTCACCACACCCGGTTCCTCGAATTCTTCGAACGGTTCCTGGCCGCCGCGGCCGACGCGCCGGTGTGGCAGCTCGCGATCACCACCGCCGCCGAACGCGTCGCGACCGTGGAGACCTGGAACGATGCCGCGCGCGAGGTGCCGGATACCACGCTGCCCGCGTTGCTGGACGCCCAGATCGCGCGTACCCCGGGCAACCTCGCGGTCGAGTTCGAGGGGACAGGTCTGACCTATGCCGAATTCGGTGCGCGGGTCAACCGGCTGGCCCGGTATCTGATCGCCGACGGTGTGGGCCCGGAATCGCTGGTCGCTCTCGGGATGCGCCGTTCGGTCGAACTGGTCGTGGCGATGCACGCCGTACTGCGCGCGGGCGGCGCCTACGTTCCGATCGACCCGGACCATCCGGCGGAGCGCACCGCCTACATCCTGGAGAGCGCGACGCCGGTCTGTGTGCTGACGGTTACCGCGGATCAGCCGGACCTGCCCGAATCGGTGCGGTCGCTGACGGTCGACACCCTGGATACCGCCGGGTTCTCCGACGAGCCGGTCACCGATGCCGACCGGCTCGCCCCGCTGCGCCCGGACAACACCGCATACGTCATCTATACCTCGGGTTCGACCGGCCGCCCCAAGGGTGTCGCGGTGAGCCATCACGCCATCGTCAACCAGCAGCTGTGGATGCTGGACAGCTACGGTTTCACCGCCGACGACGTCTACCTGCAGAAGACCGCCACCACCTTCGACGTCTCGCTGTGGGGTTATTTCCTGCCGCTGATGTCGGGCGCCGCGTTGATCGTCGCGACTCCGGACGGCCACCGCGATCCGGCCTATGTCGCCGAAACCATTGCCCGGCACGGGGTGACCGTCACCGATTTCGTCCCGTCCATGCTGACGGTATTCGCCGCCTACGCCGACCCCGGACAGATCGCATCGCTACGCGCGGTGTTCGTGATCGGCGAGGCGCTGCCACCGGAAACGGTCGCGGCGATGAAGGCGATCTCCGGCGCCGGCCTGCACAACCTGTACGGCCCCACCGAGGCCGCGGTGTCGGTGACGTACTGGGAGGCCACTGCCGCCGATACCGTCTCGGTGCCGATCGGTGTGCCGGAGTGGAATGTCGGTGTCCAGGTGCTCGACGCCCGCCTGCGGCCTGCGGCGGTCGGCGCACCGGGTGAGCTGTATCTGTCGGGCCGGCAGCTGGCCCGCGGCTATCTCGGCCGTCCGGACCTGAGCGCCGACCGTTTCGTCGCCGACCCACTGGGTGCGCCGGGGGACCGGATGTACCGCACCGGCGACCTGGTGCGCTGGCGCGCCGACGGGGTGCTCGAATACCTCGGCCGGACCGACTTCCAGGTGAAGTTCCGCGGTCAGCGCATCGAACTGGGCGAGATCGAAACCGATCTGCTCGCGCATTCGGCGGTGAGCCAGGCCGTGGTGCTGGTGGTCGATACCGCCGCCGGTCAGCAGCTGGCCGCCTATGTCGTACCCGTACCCGGGCATACCGTCGAACCGGTCGAACTCACCCGCTTCCTCGGCGAGAAGCTGCCGTCCTATATGGTCCCGGCCGCGATCCTGGTGCTGGACGCGCTTCCGCTCAACACCAGCGGAAAACTGGACCGCAAGGCGCTACCCGAACCGGTGTTCAGCGCCGACGTGGCCGGTTTCCGCGCCCCGCGTACGCAGGCCGAACACGTCGTGGCGGGAATTTTCGCCGATATCCTGGGCCAGCAGGTGGTCGGTGTCGACGACAGCTTCTTCGATCTCGGCGGTAACTCGCTCGTCGCGACCCAGGTCGTTGCGCGGATCAGCGCCGTGTTCGGGGTCCGCATCGGGGTCCGGGCGCTGTTCGAAACTCCCACCGTGGCCGGTCTGGCGGCCCGTATCGACATCGCCGCTTCGGGTGAGTCCCGCGAATCCCGGCCGCCGCTGGTGGCCCGGTCGCTGCCCGACCGGGTGCCGCTGTCGCCGGCGCAGCAGCGGATGTGGTTCATCAACCAGTTCGACCCCGCCGCGCCCACCTACAACCTGCCGTTCGTGATCCGGCTGCGCGGTCATGCCGATGTCGCGGCGCTCACCGCGGCCCTCGACGATGTGATCGAACGGCAGCAGTCGCTGCGGACCATTTTCCCGGAATCCGGGGACGGCGGTTATCAGCTGGTCCTGCCGATGGACGACGTCGACCTGGGTATCCGGGTGGAGCGGATCGATGCCGACCGGCTGCCGGATGCGCTGGCCGAATTCGCCGCCATCGGTTTCGACGTGACCCGGGAACTGCCCATCCGGGTGCGGGTCTACGAGGTGGCCGGCGGCCGGTCCAACGGCACCCCCGAACATGCGGTCGCCATTGTGGTGCACCATATTTCGGCCGATGGTTTCTCCTTCGGCCCGCTGTCCCGCGATGTCGCCGCGGCCTACGTGGCGCGCGCGACGGGTGTGGAGCCGTCCTGGGCGCCGCTGCCGGTGCAGTATCGGGATTACAGCGTCTGGCAGCGGGAACTGCTGGGACGCGAGGACGATCCGGATTCCATGGCGGCCCGGCAGATCGCCTTCTGGCGGGAAACACTGGCGGGACTCCCCGATCAGCTGGACCTGCCGATCGATCGGCCGCGGCCTGCGGTGCAGGGTTTCCGGGGTGCGCAACACCATTTCGCCATCGATGCCGAATTGCACGAACGCCTCTCGGATCTGGCACGGGGCAACGGTTCGACGTTGTTCATGGTGTTGCACGCCGCGCTGGCGGTGTTGCTGTCGCGGCTCTCCGGAACCGGTGATATCGCTGTCGGCACGCCGGTGGCCGGCCGTGGCGAACAGGCTCTCGACGATCTGATCGGTATGTTCGTCAACACCCTGGTGTTGCGTTCGGACGTGGACGGCACCCGTCCGTTCACCGAGTTCCTCGACAGCACCCGCGAAGCCGACCTCGCCGCCTTCGCGCACGCCGATGTCCCGTTCGAGCGGCTGGTCGAGGTTCTGAACCCGGCCCGCTCGCAGGCCCGGCAGCCGCTGGTGCAGGTGATGCTGTCGTTCCAGGAGATCTCGCACGCCGATCTGGAGATCCCCGGGCTGTCGATCAGCGCCGCGGAGATCGAACTGGCGATCGCCAAATTCGACCTCGTCTGGACCGTCACCGAAAAGCGTGGCAGCCGTGGTGAACCGGCAGGTATGGACCTGGTTCTCTCCTATGCCACCGATTTGTTCGACGAGTCCACGGTCCGCTCGTTCGTTACCCGCTGGCAGCGGTTGCTCGACGTGATCGTCGCCGATCCGCACACCCGGGTCGGCGCCATCGAACTGTTGCATCCGGCCGAGCGTGCCGAACTCACCGCCTGCGCCGGCGGACCGGCCGAACAGCCGGATACGCTGGCGGGCCTGCTGGCCGCCGCGGCGGTCACCAATCCCGACGGTATCGCGGTCGTCGCCGACGACGAGTCCTATACCTATGCCGAGCTGGATTCCGCGTCGAACCAGCTGGCGCGGGTACTCATCGAGCGCGGGGCCGGGCCGGAGGTCTCGGTCGCGCTGGCGCTGGGTCGTTCGTGGCGGTATCAGCTGGCGCTGTGGGCGATCGTCAAATCCGGTGCGGTGCTGGTCCCGGTGGATCCGGCCTATCCGGCCGACCGCATCATCCACATGGTCACCGATTCGGGCGCCGCCTTCGGGCTCACCGAGGATTACGAACTACCCGAACTGCCGGAGCTGTCCGGCGGCTGGATCAGCCTCGACGATCCCGAACTCGCCGCGGAGGTCATGGCGAGTTCGGCCGATGCGATCACCGATGCCGATCGGCGGGCGCCGCTGCGCACCGCGAACACGGCGTACATGATCTACACCTCCGGTTCGACCGGTCTGCCGAAGGGGGTCGTGGTCACCCACGTCGGTCTGCGTAACTTCGCGGCCGAGCAGGTGCAGCGGTTCGGCCTGGATACCTCCACCCGCGCGCTGGCCTTCGCCTCCCCGTCGTTCGACGCTTCGGTGCTGGAACTGCTGCTGGCCGTCGGCGCGGCCGGCACCATGGTCATCGTGCCGCAGATGATGTTCGGCGGCGCAGAACTGGCCGATCTCATCGAGACGACCGGGGTGACACACGCATTCCTCACCCCGTCGGTGCTGGCGTCCCTGGATCTCGACGCGATGGACGATGTGCGCGTCGTCATCACCGGCGGTGAAGCGATTCCGGCGGATCTCGCGGGCCGCTGGGCGGCCACCACGGGGCGCCGGCTGTTCAACGCCTACGGTCCGACCGAGGCCACCATCGCCACCAATATCAGCGGTCCGCTGCAGCCCGGCGAACCGGTCACCATCGGTGGCCCGGTGCGGGGTATGCGGGCGCTGGTGCTGGACACCGGGCTGGACCCGGTGCCGGAGGGGGTTATCGGCGAACTGTATCTCGGTGGTATCCAGCTGGCCCGCGGGTATCACGCCCGGCCCGCGCTGACCGCCGGCCGGTTCGTCGCGGACCCGTTCGGTAGTGACGGGGAGCGCCTGTACCGGACCGGTGACGTCGTACGCTGGCGGCGCGACGGCTCCGGCGCGCTGACCGTCGAATACGTGGGCCGCAACGACTTCCAGGTGAAGGTCCGCGGGTTCCGCATCGAACTCGGCGAGATCGATGCCGCGTTGACCTCGTACCCTGCCGTCGATTTCGCTGTCACCATCGGCCACGAGAACGTCTCCGGCGCGATGACGCTGGTGTCGTATATCGTTGCCGCGCCGGGCGATCCGGTCGATGTGCCCGCGGTGACGGCGCATATCCAGGATCGTTTGCCCGCATACATGGTGCCGTCCTCGATCATGGTGCTGGACGAGATCCCGCTTACTCCGGCCGGGAAGCTGGATCGCAAGGCGCTTCCGGTGCCGCAGTTCCAGACCCAGGCGTTCCGCGCGCCCGTCACGCCCATCGAGGAGATCGTCGCGGACGTTTTCGCCGAGGTCCTCGGCGTCGACCGGGTCGGTCTCGACGACGATTTCTTCGAACTCGGTGGTAACTCGCTGATCGCGACCCAGGTCGCGGCGCGGCTCGGCGCCGCCCTGGACACCCGGGTGCCGGTGCGCACCCTGTTCGAAGCGTCCACCGTGATGGCGCTCGCGGCGCGGATCGAATCCCATGTCGGCGAAGGTGCGCGGCAGGCGCTGGTCGCCCGCAGCCGCGACGGCGATATCCCGCTGTCACTGGCCCAGCAGCGGATGTGGTTCCTCAACCGCTACGACACCGAATCGGCGGTCAACAACATCCCGGTCGCCATCCGGATGTCCGGTGAACTCGATGTGGCGGCGCTGCAGGTCGCGATCATCGATGTGATCGACCGGCACGAATCTCTGCGCACCGTGTTCCCGGAAACCGGGCAGACGCCCGTTCAGGTGATCCTGGACGCGGCGCAGGTGGTTCCGGACCTGACCCCGTTCCGGATCCGCGAGGACAAGCTGATTGATCACCTGATCGATCTGGCGACGATGGCGTTCGACGTCACCGGCGAAGTGCCGTTGCATGCGCGGCTTTTCGAAATCAGCGATACCGAATACGTGCTCGGTATGGTGGTGCACCATATCTCCGCCGACGGCTGGTCGATGGGCCCGCTGGCGCGGGATGTGATGGTCGCCTACGCGGCCCGCATCAGCTGGGAATCGCCGGCCTGGGTGAATCTTCCGGTGCAGTACGCGGATTACGCGCTGTGGCAGCGGGAAGTGCTGGGGTCGGAGGACGATCCGCAATCGCTGATCTCCGATCAGATCCGGTACTGGAAACAGGAGCTGGCCGGACTGCCGGACGAACTGGCCCTGCCCGCCGACCGCCCGCGGCCCGCGGTGTCGTCGTATGCGGGCGGTACCCATTCCTTCGTGATCGAGCCGGAGATGCGGCGCCGGATCGCCGACCTCGGCCGCCGGCACAACGCTTCACCGTTCATGGTGGTGCACAGTGTGCTGGCCGCGCTGCTGGCCCGGCTGACCGGCGAATCCGATATCGCCGTCGGCACTCCCGTCGCCGGCCGTGGCGAGGCCGCGCTGGAGAACCTGGTCGGCATGTTCGTCAACACGCTGGTCCTGCGGACTCAGGTCCAGGGCGGGATGAGTTTCGCCGAACTGCTCGCTGCGGTCCGTAATGCGGACCTGCAGGCGTTCGCGCACGCCGATGTGCCGTTCGAACGGCTGGTGGAGGTGCTCAATCCCACCCGCTCCCAGGCCCGGCATCCGTTCTTCCAGGTGGCGTTGTCGTTCGAGAACCTGCCGGACCGCACCTTCGAACTGCCGGAACTGCGGGTCGCCCCGGTCGATTTCGAGATCGGGCTGGAGAAGTTCGACCTTTCGCTCAATTTCCGTGGCATGGGCGAGGATACGAACTCGCCGATGCAGGGTGAACTGTCGTTCTCCCGCGACCTGTTCGACCCCGAGACCGCCGCATCGTTCGCCGATCGGTTCATGCGGTTGCTGGATGCGGTGGTGACGACCCCGGGTGTCCCGGTGGGCGATCTGGAGATCCTGGCGCCGGTCGAACGTATGGAGGTGCTGGCCGACTGGAACTCGACCGAGCATGCGCTGCCCGAGCAGCTGCTGCTGGACGGGTTCGAGCGGATGGCGGCGGCGCACCCGGATCGGGTGGCGGTGTCGTTCGAGGGGACGAGTCTGTCGTATGGCGAGTTCTCGGCTCGGGTGAATCGTTTGGCCCGGTACCTGGTCGCGCAGGGTGTGGGTCCGGAGTCGTTGGTCGGGTTGCTGGTTTCCCGGTCGGTGGATCTCGTGGTCGGTATGTATGCGGTGGTGGCGGCTGGTGGTGCGTATGTGCCGTTGGATCCGTCGCATCCGGGGGAGCGGATCGGTTACATCCTCGATACGGCGAACCCGGTGTGTCTGCTGTCCACCACTGCCGACGTGCGGGCGGTGACGGCGGGCTCCGATGGCGGTGTGGCCGATGGTGGCACGCCGGTGGAGATCGCGGGTGTGCCGGTGCTGGCGCTGGATACGCTCGATACCGGTGGTTTCGATGCTGCGTCGTTGACGGACGTGGATCGGCTTGCGCCGGTGCGGCCGTCGAATACCGCGTATGTGATCTTCACGTCGGGTTCGACGGGTCGTCCGAAGGGTGTGGCGGTGCCGCATTCGGCGATTGCGAATCAGGTCGCGTGGATGCTGACGGAATACCCGATGGATGCGGGTGACGTCTATCTGCAGAAGACCGCGACCACGTTCGACGTCTCACTGTGGGGTTATTTCCTGCCGTTGGCTGCGGGTGCGCACTTGGTGGTCGCTACTCCGGATGGTCATCGCGACCCCGAGTATCTGGCCCGGGTGATTGCCGAACAGCGGGTCACAGTCACCGATTTCGTGCCGTCGATGCTGACTGTTTTCGCCGCGCATACGGCGGCGGGGTCGGTTCCGAGTCTCGAGCATGTGTTCGTGATCGGTGAGGCGTTGCCGCCGGAGACGGTGACGGCGATGCATGCGGTTTCTGATGCTGCGGTGCACAACTTGTACGGTCCGACCGAGGCCGCTGTGTCGATCACCTACTGGCAGGCCACGGGTGACGAGACCGGCAGTGTGCCGATCGGTGTGCCGCAGTGGAACAGCCGTGTGTATGTGCTGGATTCGCGATTGCGCCCGGTGCCGGAGGGGGTCACGGGTGAGTTGTATTTGGCCGGTGACCAGTTGGCTCGCGGCTATGTGACGCGTCCGGATCTCAGTTCTGACCGGTTCGTGGCGAGCCCGTTCGATCCGGGTGCGCGGATGTATCGCACGGGCGATCTGGTGCGCTGGCAGCGTGTCGATGGTGAGCCGGTCCTCGAGTATTTGGGGCGTACCGATTTCCAGGTGAAGTTCCGTGGTCAGCGGATCGAGCTGGGGGAGATCGAGTCGGCGTTCCTGGCGCAGCCTCAGGTCAGTCAGGCGGTCGTCACGGTCGCCGCCTCGCAGCTGGGTGAGCAGCTGGTCGCCTATGTGGTGCCGGCGCCGGGAGAACGAATCGTCTCCGGGGTCCTGCTGGATACGCTTCGTGATGTCCTGCCGACCTATATGGTCCCGGCGGCCGTCGTCGAACTCGAGGCATTCCCGCTGAACACGTCCGGCAAGCTGGATCGTAAGGCACTGCCGGAGCCGACGTTCGAGACGCGTGAGTTCCGTGCCCCGGCGACTCCGATCGAGGAGATCGTCGCCGGTGTGTTCGCCGATGTCCTCGGAGTGCAGCGGGTCGGCGCGGATGATGATTTCTTCGCGTTGGGTGGTAACTCGCTGATCGCGACCCAGGTGGCTGCCCGGGTCGGGCAGGCGCTGGACGCGCAGGTGCCGGTGCGGGTGTTGTTCGAGGCTTCCACGGTGGCCGCGGTGGCCGCGCGGATTCAGGAACAGGCCGGCGCGGGGACCCGTAAGGCGCTCGTGGCGGGGCCGCGGCCGGCGCGGGTGCCGCTGTCGTCGGCGCAGCAGCGGATGTGGTTCCTCAACCGCTTCGACCGGGCCTCCGCCGCGTACAACCTGCCGTTCGCCATCCGTCTCTCGGGTGCGCTCGATGTGGATGCCCTGCGGGAAGCGCTTGCCGATCTCGTGCTGCGGCACGAGGTGCTGCGGACCGTGTATCCGGAGACCGAAACCGGTCCGGTGCAGGTGGTGCTGCCGGTGGGGCAGGCGATACCGCAGCTCGAGGTGCGGCCGGTCGCCGGTTCGGAGATCGTCACGGCGGTGGCCGAGCTGGCGTCGGCCGGTTTCGACGTGACGGCCGAGGTGCCGCTGCGGGTGGCGCTGTTCGAGATCGACGATGCCGCGGACGAATTCGTCCTGGCCATGGTGGTGCACCATATCGCCGGTGACGGTTCCTCGGTGGGGCCGTTGACCCGCGATGTGATGATCGCGTATTCCGCGCGGACCGCGGGGGAGACGCCGGGCTGGGCCCCGCTTCCGGTGCAGTACGCCGATTACGCGCTCTGGCAGCGTGAACTCCTCGGCGACGAGAACGATCCCGAATCGGTCGCGGCCGAACAGCTCGGGTACTGGCAGTCGGCGCTGGCCGGAATTCCGGACCAGCTCGACCTACCGGCGGACCGTCCACGTCCGGCGGTGCAGTCCTATCGGGGTGGCCGCATCGAGGTATCGATCGACGCCGAAACCCATGCCGCTTTGCAGCAGTTGGCGCAGCAGCGTGGCGCGACCCTGTTCATGGTGGTGCATACGGCGTTCGCGGTACTGCTGTCGCGGTTGTCGGGTACGGATGACATCACCATCGGTACCCCGGTGGCGGGTCGTGGTGAGCGGGCCCTCGACGATCTGATCGGTATGTTCGTGAACACGCTGGTGTTCCGGACACAGGTGGAACGCGGCGAGGCGTTCACCGATCTGCTGGCCCGCCAGCGTGAAGTCGATCTGCAGGCGTTCGCGCACGCGGATGTGCCGTTCGAACGTCTGGTGGAGGTGCTCAACCCGGCGCGGTCGCAGGCGCGGCATCCGCTGTTCCAGGTGGGCTTCACCTTCCAGAACATGGGGCAATCGCGGCTGGAGCTGCCGGGTCTGGTGATTTCCGGTGTCGAGGTCGATACCGAGGTTTCACAGTTCGATCTGCATGTGCTGGTCGGCGACAGCTACGACGCCGCGGGCGATCCCGCGGGGGTGACCGGTTTCCTGACCTACGCCACCGATCTGTTCGATCACGCGACCGCACAGGGCTTTGTCGACCGGTTCACCCGTCTGCTGGCCGAGATCCTCGCGGATCCCTCGATCCCGGTCGGCGAGCTGGAGATCCTGGCGCCGGCCGAGCGGACCCGGGTGCTGACGGAGTGGAACGCCACCGAGTACCCGGTGCCGGAAACGCTGGCACTCGACGGGTTCGCGCGGGCGGTTGCCCGGTTCCCGGACCGCGTGGCGGTGACCTCCGATGGTGCCGAGATCACGTATGCCGAGCTGGATGCGCGGGTCAACCGGTTGGCCCGCCGCCTGATCGCGCAGGGCGTGGGCCCGGAATCGCTGGTCGGGCTGTTGGTCTCCCGGTCGCTCGATTTCGTGGTCGGGATGTATGCCGTCATCGCCGCGGGCGGCGCGTATGTGCCGCTGGACCCGACCCATCCGGGTGAGCGGATTCGGCACATCCTCGACACCGCGGACCCGGAATGCGTGCTGACGACCGTCGCGGATCTCGACGCGGTCGGGGCGGAGGCGGTCGCGGGCGCACCGGTACTGATCCTGGACGCGCTCGATACCAGTGGTTACGACGCCTCGGCCGTGACCGATTCCGATCGGTCGGCGCCGCTGCGGCCGGAGAATGCGGCATACGTGATCTTTACGTCCGGTTCGACCGGCCGGCCGAAGGGCGTGGCGGTATCGCATGCGGCAATCGCCAACCAGATCGCCTGGATAGTGGGCGAATACGGTATCGGCCGCGATGATGTGGTGCTGTTCAAGACCCCCGCGACCTTCGATGTGTCGCTGTGGGAGCTGTTGGCGCCGTTGACCGTCGGCGGCCGGATGGTCGTCGCCGAACCCGACGGGCACCGCGACCCGATCTACCTCGCCTCCGTCATCGCCGGAGAGCGTGTCACGGCGACCTCGTTCGTCCCGTCGATGCTGTCGGTCTTCGCCGAGAGCACCGCCGCGAACCCGGGAGCGCTGGCC
>NZ_BDCG01000017.1 GCF_001613385.1 Nocardia flavorosea NBRC 108225
GATCACGTTCTTGATCAGGGCGGCCGCATCCCGCAGCCGCTTGTTGTAGCCGGGTTGTTTGGGCAGGTACCGGAACAGATGAGTGAGGTGCTCGTGAGCGTGCCGTAACCATCGGGCCTCGGAGGTGAACCCGAGCAGGGCCTGCATCACCGACAACGTCACCAACTCCGCGTCGCTGAGCCGGGGCGTGAACCCGATCTCCGGACGCCACGGTGCCAGGTCGGGAGCGGCCTTCAACAGGTCGTCGATCTTGACATAGAGTGCTGTTGCGAGGGTGTTGATGTCGTTCGTCACAACACGATCTTGAACACCCTCGCTCAATCCTCTTGCCGCAACACCTTGCCGCCCAACCTATTTCGGACCAATACCTCTACTTCTACCCACTGTCGAACTGGAAGCAAGACCATGCGCGTCACCATCGACGGGACACAGATCCGAACCCATGCGGACCTGCACAACGCTCTGTCGGGCCCCCTGGACTTCGGTCCGTACTACGGGCACAACCTGAACGCCCTGTGGGACCGCCTGACCACGGACGTCAAACGCCCGGTCGAGATCGTCTGGGAGAGCTCCGGGGTCAGCCGGGAGCTGATGGGTGTTGAAGCGTTCGAAGCGATCGCCTCCGTGCTGATCGAAGCCGCCGAGCGGGATGTGTCGAACCCGGTGGACGAGAGGCTCACGGTGCGCTTCGCCTGACGGGTGAGTGGACCCCTGAGCGCGGCCTGCCGCAGGCCGCGCTTGATATTTACAAGCACCAGGCCGCACCAAGCCAGGATCACCCCTGGGAATTACCCGTCTAGACCAATACGATCCGGCCGAAGACCAGGGACTCGGCCGCCGTGCCGAATAACGAAGCGTACGGCCGGCGGCACGGTACCGAGGGTAATCGTGGTTTCACCCCTGCTCGATCCAGACACTTTTGTGTTCGAGCCATTCATTGAGAGTGGTAGGGCCGTTCGAGGTTCCGATACCACTTGCCTTCTGTCCACCGAACGGGAGCGCCCAGTGCAGCCGGCGGTAGGTATTCACCCAGATGGTGCCCGCTTCCAGCCGGCGGATCATCCGATGAGCCAAGGGCAGATTTTGTGTCCACACTCCGGCTGCCAACCCGTACTCGCTGTCGTTGGCAAGCTCGATCGCGTGCCGCTCCGAACCGAAGGGCATGGCCACCGCAACAGGTCCGAATATTTCCTCGCGACAGACACGTAAACCGTTGTCTTCGGTCACGAACAGGGTGGGCTCGATGAAGTAACCTCCCGCGTGCTCGCTCTCGGGTGGAAACAGATCGCCGCCGGAACGCCCGCCGAAAATGAGCCGTGCGCCTTCGGCTGCTGCCGAGTCCAGGTACTCCTTGACCTTGTCGAACTGTCCCTCGAAAGCAACCGGACCCATATCGGTGGCGGGGTCGAGTGGGCTACCGAGCACCATCGCCGTGGCGCGGGCCTTCAACTTGTCGACGAACTCGTCGAATATCGGCTCTTCTATGAGGATTCGTGATCCGGCAATGCAGGCTTGCCCCGCGCTGGCCGTGAAGATTCCGGCGGCGACACCGTCCGCGGCGGATTCGAGATCGGCGTCCGCGAACACGATACTCGGCGACTTGCCGCCGAGTTCGAGATTGAGTGACTTGATATTGGCCGACGACGCCTCGGTGATCCGCCGGCCCGTTGCGGTCGACCCCGTGAAGCTGACCTTGCGAACACCCGGGTGTCGAACCAGCGCCTCGCCTGCGGTGCGTCCCTCACCGGTCACGATATTGACGACACCGGCAGGAAAACCAGTTTTCGTGAACAGCTGAGCAGCAACGAGAATCGAGGCGGAGGCACGCTCGGGCGGCTTGACCACCACGGTGTTGCCGGCGGCGAGAGCGGCCGATACCTTGGCCAGAAACATCGCCAAGGGCGCGTTCCACGGGATGATCAGCCCGACTACTCCATAGGGTTCACGCAGGGAATACGTCGTGGCACTCGAGGAGATATCGACCGTTGAGCCGCAGATGGTCTCGGCAAGGCCGGCGTGGTACTCGATCTGCTGTATCGCGCCTGCCACTGCCGGTTCGGCTTCCCGCCGCGGCCTGCCGTTGTCGGTGGCGTCTATGCGCCAGAGATCTGTCTGGTACTCCCGGAGGACCGCTGCCCAGGATCTCAGCGCTACCGCCCGTTCCGCCGCCGGCCTACTGCGCCAGCTTCCGAGTGCTGCAGCCGCATGGCCGACTGCAGCGTCGATATCCGCTGCGTTACCGTCGGGTATCCGCGCCCAGACCCTTCCGGTCGCTGGATCGATACTGTCGATCCAGCGACCGTTCTGTGCGGCGCACAGCTCTCCGCCGATGAACTGGCGGAACATTTCCGGCTGTCGGTCGGTGGGCATGGGCGTCCCTTCCATGGTCATGCGGTTGCGCGGGCGGCCGTACCGGCGTTCACGTCGAGGATCGTTCCGGTGATATGCGGGGTGTGCGGACCGATCAGAAACATCACCGCGGCCGTGATCTCCTCGGGTTCGAGCAACGCGATCGGCTGAAGGTGGTGCTCCATGAGTGCCGGCGCGACATCGTCCCAGACCGGGTTCGCAAGATCCGGCCGCATGGCGCCATACAGGGCCGGGTTGTGCACCATAGGAGTGGATGTATTCCCCGGCGCCACACCGTTCACGTTGATACCGAATGGCGCGAGGTCCTGCGCCGCGGCCTTGACCAGCCCGATGACACCCCATTTGGACGCGACGTACGGCACCGACCCCGGTACCGCCGTCCTGCCCTGGTTCGACGCGGTTACCACGACCCGGCCGTAACCCTGTTCGATCATCTGCGGTCCGGCGGCGCGCAGGCTGTTGAACACACCGGTGAGATTGGACGCGATGACCTCGTCCCACACAGCGGCGTCCGCGTCTTGAATGGAACCACCACCGTAGACGCCAGCATTGGCCAGGAGCACGTCCAGCCGCCCGAATCGATCGACCACGGTGTCGACCGCAGAAAGTGCCTGTTCATGGTCGCCGACATCGCAGACCAGCCCGAGCACACGCACGCCGCGCCGACGTACCAGATCCTCGGTCTCCCGCAGATCGGTTTCGGTGGCTTGCCGATATTCGATCGCCGGCACATCGGTGCATCGGTCCAGGAGGACAACGTCGGCACCCTGCTCGGCAACGGCAAGAGCATGTGAGCGCCCTTGCCCCCGGGCTCCTCCCGTGACGACCACTACCTGTCCCTCGAGGAAGCCCATCTCTACACCTGCTCATTCTTGTGCTCAGCGGTGACCAGGTCACCGAACCGCTCGGCAAGGACGCGGCGTAGTAGCTTGCCGCGACCGCCGGATCCATCGTTGGCATGTGGAAGCTCGTCGGTGACGACCACGCGATCCGGTACCGCGGCAGGGGGAAGAGCCGAGCGCAATGCCGAGTGCAGCACGACGGCATCCGGTTCCGATCCGGGAATCGGTGACACGACCAACAGGATCCGGGTCTCGCCGTTTCCGGTGTCGATGCCCACGGCCCCCGCTTCGCCGACACCCTCCAGCCGAGCTGCGGCCTCCTCCACTTGGGCGGGCATGATCAAAGCTCCCGCCCGTTCGATCGCATCACTGCGGCGCCCCAGCACGGTAAGCCGGTCATCGTCGTCGACCGAACCGACATCACCGCCCATGAACCAGCCGTCTCGCAGCACTTCGGCAGTCGCGTCCGGCCGGCCGTCGTAACCTGACATGACATGCGGTCCGCGCAGTTGGATCGCACCGACCCGGTTGCGGATCGGGTTGCCGTTCTGATCGACGACCCGCACAGCCCCATCGGAGCGGCTCCATCCCACAACGCCCTGCGGAAGATCACCTTCATCGCGCCGCCCGATGACGCTGTAAGGCGCCTCGGTTTGTCCGAAGTAGCCGTAGAGTGCGAGGCCGGGTAGCCGCTCGGTGATCTTGCGTTGCAGGGAAGGCAGTAGCGGCTCACCACCGAGCATCGCAACCCGCAGCGTGCTCAGGTCAGCCTCTTCCTGGCCAGGTATCGACAGCAGCTCGGTGAAAAAGCTCGGCGTCACGCTGATATGGGTGATGCCCTCGTTCGCTATGGTCTGTAATGCCTGCGCCGGCGCGAAGCTGTCTTCGAGCACCAAGCGCATTCCGGCAGCAAGGGCCGGCGCCGCCACCGCGATGAAGCCGACGCCCCAGATGATCGGGCCGGTGCCCAGGGAGGCGCCTCGCCAGGCCGGTACATCACGCCACAGCGCTTGGGCAATGGCCAGTCCGGATGCATGTGTGTACCGAACGGCTTTCGGGAGTCCTGTCGTACCGGATGTGAAGAACAATGCGAGCAGGTCGTCTCCACCGGCACCCAGCGGCGGCTCGTCCTCGGGAGCCCGGGCAATCAGGGGCACGAGGTCGATCGCTTCGCCGTCGTCCTGTGGCTCCCCCACACGTATCCAGCGCTCGATCCGTGGCAGCACTGCGCGAGCTTCGCCGACGACATCGTCGAACTTCGCGTCGTAGACGAACACCGAGGCGTCGATCCGAGACACGATCTGGGTCAACGTGTCATGGGACCAGTACGGGTTCAGCGCGCACAGCACCGAGCCGATCTTCGTCTGCGCCAGGTAGTTCTCGGCAACCGACAATGTCGAATCCAGAAGCGTCGCCACTCGGTCTCCCGGCTGAACTCCGGCCTCGAGCAGCGCATTGCCGACCTTGTTCACACGCCGGTCGAGATCGGCGTAGCTGAGTTGCTGCCCGCCGCGGTAGGTCAACGCAGGCGCATCGGGAGCCCGAAGCGCTTGTATGGACAGCAGTGCAGCACCGAAGTTGGAGTACAAGGATTTCATGTCAGTTTCGCCTGTTCTTGCCGGACTGATGATGTCGGATCGAGGCATTCACGACCCGGGATAGCCGCCACCGCCGAAGCCGCTGTCCAGTGCGTCGTAGTCGGGAACGAAGCCCCGCATCGGGATCGCGTCGACGAAGTCGATCGATCGCGGTTTCTTGTAGGAGGCGATGAGCCGGCGCACATGGGCGATCAGGTCGGGCTCCGCTTCTTCCGACTTCGCCCGTATGACGACGACGGCATGCACAGCCTGGCCCCAGTCGTCGTCGGGGCGCCCGATCACCGCTGCAGCCGAAATATCGGGGTGCGCCAGCAGCGCTCGCTCGACCTCGGCCGGGTAGATGTTCTCGCCACCGGACTTGATCATCCGCAGCTTCGGCCCGATAAACGACAGTGTTCCGTCCGCTTCCCGCCGGCCGAGGTCGCCGGTGTGGTACCAGCCCCCGCGGAACTTCTCGGTATCGAGCTCGGGGCGATTGAAGTAGCCGCTCAGCAGATGACTGCCACGAGCGACGATCTCGCCGACCTGACCGTCCGGAACATCTCGGTCTTCGGGGTCGACGATCCGCACCTGGGTCAGGGGGCTGGGCCGCCCGTGGCTGCCCTGACCGTCGATCCCCAGGGCGTGGTAGGTCAGCATGCCCGCGACCTCGGTCTGGCCGTAGCCGTATTCCGATCGGCCCCACGGGCTGGTGTCGGCCGTGACCATCGTGTTCCATGCCGGGTCCGCAGGCGCGAACCGCAGGCTGGACAGGTCGTACCGGCCCTCACTGTTGGTTTCGACCAGTTGGCTGATCATGGCGGGGAACAGCATGGCTCCTTGGCACCGCTCGCGTTCGATCAGTTCACAGGCGATCTCGGGGTCGAATCGGCGCAGAACGACGTTCGTACCTCCGGTCATCAGTGTTGCGGTGGCGAACATCATTGTGCCGACGTGAAACATCGGTCCGCTGTCGAGAAAGACGAAGCCCTCCTCGATCTGCCGTTGAATGGCGAGAACCGCACCATGTGCGATGAGGGCACGGTGCGACAACAAGGCGCCGTTCGGCCGCCCGTCGAATGCCGCGGTGTAGAGCAGGAGCACCGGATCTCGCTCTTCCACTTCCTCGGCGGGATACTGCGCCGACGACGAGGACAACCATGACTCGTACTCGTCGTCCTCGCTCTCGGTGCACCGAACCCAGCGGCTACCGTCTTCGGGCGCCGACTCTGGTTCGATGCTGCTCACCGATGGATCCCACAGCACCACAGCGGGTTCCAGGTCAGCGACGATGAATCGCAGTTCATCGGCACTCTGCCGCCAGTTCGCTGGACACAGGATCGCGCCGATCTTGGCGGCCGCAACGAGTAGTTCCAGTACGCGGTAGGAGTTTTCGCCGATCCACAGGATGCGGCTGCCGTGCCCGGCTCCCGCCACGGCCAGCGCGCCGGCGAGTAGATCCGTCCGAGCATCGAACTCACCGTAGGTCAAGTGCCATTTCCCATCCACCACCGCAGTCCGGTGGGGCCGACTTCGCCGGTGCTCGCGGACGATATCGGCGAGGGTGAGTTCTGTATACACGTGGTACGCCTTTCGGTGGGACTCCTGCACGTTCCGGTCTCAGCGGAATGCCGGGATGACTTCCTTGGCGAAGAATGTGATCGCCTTCGCCAGATCTTCGAACGGAATGTGCCGGGTGCTGCCGAAGTCACACATGAGATGGTTGAAACCGAATTCCTGGAGCATCGCTATCTGCCCGGTAACGCGTTCGGGATCGCCGATCACTTCCAATTGTTCCCACCGGAAATCGTTACCCACCTGACCACCTTTGAGGTAGCGACCCTCCCAGAATTCGAAGCCCTTGGCGACCTGCCCCGTTTTCGAGTCGATCGGTGCGCTCTTCTCGTTGAAGATCCGCGACCGGTCGAAACTCGCTTCGAAGTGTGCCTGATCGGCCCTGGCCTGCTCGACCGTCGGTGCGAGCCACACTGCACGCGATACCACCAGATCGGTCGCCGAAGTGTCATGTCCGGCCTCTTCGGCAATGCGATGCCAGTTGTCTGCGGCACCGTGGACCTTCTTGAACGGTGCCGCCGGGTCAGCCAGGATGGGGAGCCCCCGGCGGGCATACCGCTCGACGGTCTCGGGACTCACCGCGGCCACGTATATCGGTGGATGTGGTGTCTGCAGGGGCTTCGGTGTCAGGGAAGCTTCCCCGGTGCGGTAGTAGCGGCCTTCGAACCGGAAGGGGTCTCGGGTCACATACCGGTAATGAGGTCGAGGCCTTCGTCGAACCGGTCACGTGCTTCGGCCAGGTCCATGCCGAAGCCCTCGAACTCGACGCTCTGGTACCCCCTACCGAGACCGAGATCGACCCGGCCGCCGGACAACAGGTCGAGCTGTGCTGCCTGCTCGGCCACGTGCAGTGGATTGTGCAGCGGTAGTACAACCACACCGGTTCCGAGGCGGAGTTTCTCGGTACGAGCAGCCAGATAACCCAGCATCGTGAAGATGCTCGGTACCGTTCCGTAGTCGCGGTCGTCGAGTGGGCCAGGCCGGCGGGCATGGTGATCGGTATGGAAGCCCGGGGCTCGGTGATCTCTGTCGGCCACGCGACGTCCGAAACAGCGGCGAAGTCGTCGTGGACCGGCGGCCGGCCTTCCGATTCGGCCCGCGCTTCTCGGCGAATACGCTCCGGATCCGCTGCCCCGAACACAATCCGGCCACCCGGTGCTCACTCGCACGGATACCGCGGGCCGGCAGCTCGCCGGCGATGAATCGGTAGCCGAAAGGCGGGTTGTCGGAATGGATATCGAGAGCAGCGGGGAAGAAATCCGCCCGAAGCAGGGTGGCCCGGCATCGCTCGACAACGCCCTAGGAACCGGCGACCTCGGCGGCCACTCGCCGATAACGGGCGAGCACTCCCGGATTCCGCTGCGCGGTGTAGGTGCCGATATCGGATACCGGCCAGGTCGGTGGTCGGTATCCGCCGGACAGTATCCACGCCGCTTGCCGTGCGGCACCGTCGGCAACATACTCGCCGGGTTGCGGAACATGCACGGAGACCCCGAGTACGGACGGGGCGATCTCACGAACCGCGGCCGACCGGGCGCCACCGCCGACCAGAGTGATCTGCTCGATCGAAACGTTCTGCTCACGAACAGCTTCCAACGCGTCGGCCATCAAGCAGAGCAGACCCTCGACTGATGCGCGCGCGAAGTTCTCCCTTGTCATGGAGGACAACGTCATACCCTCGAGCATGCCGGTGGCGTGGGGAAGATTCGGGGTCCGCTCTCCTTGCAAGTAGGGCACATGGACCATGCCACCCGCACCCGGGGCGGCGCTCAACGCCAGCGCATCGAATTCGTCGTGGTTCACACCGAGTACCGCGGCCATGGCGTCGAGAACCCGCGTCGCATTGAGTGTGCAGGCCAGTGGCAAGAATTTGCCGGTGGCATCGGCGAATCCGGCCACCGACCCGGTGGGATCGGCCGATCGATGCTCCGAAACCGCGGCCACCACACCGGAGGTACCCAGCGAAAGGAAAACCCGGCCGACGTCCAATCCGAGCCCCAACGCCGCCCCGGCATTGTCACCGCATCCGGGCCCGATCATCGTGCGGGAAAGGCCGAGTCGGGAAACTCCCATACCGGCCTGCTCACAGGGACCGTGGACGCGGGGCAGCACCAGGGAGCGGATAGCTTCCTCGTGGCGCCGCAGAGCCAGTCCGAGCAGGTCACGTCGGTAGATTCCGGACACCGCGTCGAAGTAACCGGTCCCCGAGGCATCGGAGCGGTCGGTTACCAGATCGTCCAGTGAGCCGGCGCCGCGCAGGCGCCAGGTGAGCCAGTCGTGCGGCAACGCCACCGCCGCGATGCGTGCGGCATTGCCGGGCTCGTGGTCCGCCAGCCACCGCAGTTTGGCGACGGTCAGCGCGGCCACCGGCACCGTGCCGACAGCCTCGACCCAGCGGCGAGCGCCCAGCACACGGTCGCCGTCACCGAGTTCGCGGACGAGCGCGTCGGCCGCGTCGGCCGACCGTGTGTCGTTCCACAGCAAGGCGGGCCGGATGACCCGGCCGTCCTTGTCGAGACACACCATGCCGTGTTGCTGTCCGCCGATCGACACTGCGGCCACGTCGTCGAGCCCACCTGCTCGCTCGAAGGCGAGCTGCAACGCATTCCACCAGTGCTCCGGATCGAGCTCGGTACCTGACGGGTGTTCCGCGGCACCGTGGCGAACCAGCCGGCCGGAGTCGGCGTCGCGTACCACGACCTTGCATGCCTGGGTCGAGGAATCCACACCGGCAACCAGCGTCATCTGTCGCGCCACGAACATCCTCCAATCAACAGATCGGTCGGCACCGGGGCAGCCGACCGGGCGAGCGCGGATCAGTATTTCTCGTAGCTGCCGATGGCGGCGACTTTCGCCGCCGATGCCGATTCGGGGTCGAAGTGGTACCCGAGCCATTCCTTGACCAGCCGACGGGCCAATTCGAGGCCGATGACGCGCTGCCCGAAGCACAGCACCTGCGCATCGTTGCTCAGTACCGAACGCTCGACCGAAAGGCTGTCGTGCGCGGTGACCGCGCGTATCCCCGGTACCTTGTTCGCGCTGATCGCCACACCGAGGCCGGTGCCGCAGATCAGCAGTGCGCGATCCGCTCCGCCGGCGGCGACCGTCCGCGCCGCGGTGACCGCAACATGCGGATAGGCGGTGTGCTCACCGTTTCCGATGCCCACATCGATCACTTCGGCGACCCGGTCGTCGGCCTCGAGATCGGCCGTGAGGGCGTTCTTGTAGTCGAGCCCGGCGTCATCGCACCCGACCACGATCCTGAGCAATTCGGTCATCGGTGCGCTCCTTCTGTGAGGATCGGTTCGAAGAAATCGGCGACGACTCGCGCGCATATCGCCAGTGAGATCGCGCCCGCGTCGGGACTACCGATACTGCGTTCTGCGAGCGGACGCGCCCGGCCGACCTTGGGACGCAATTCGGCCGTCGCGCGGGCTGCGGACTCGGCGGCGGCGGCCGCACTGTGCCAGGGCGCACCGCTTTCGGCCACCTCGATGAGCGGCAGCAGGGCGTCGAGCATGGTCTTGTCGCCCGGTCGGGCTTTGCCCAGGCGAGTGAGCGAGTCATAGGCGACCCGCAGTCCGGCGACGATATCGGCGTCGGTGGGGCGGCCGGCATCGCCGAGCCGGTCCCCCAGTGCGGTCAGCGCCGCCCCCCACAGCACGCCCGAGGTGCCGCCCGCCTGCGCCGCCCACGCTTCACCGGCGGCCCTGAGCACTCCGCCCTGGCCTGCCCCGCGTGCGACGGCCGCGTCGGCGGCAGCGCCGGCCGCGGCAGTGCCCCGGACCATGCCTCGCCCGTGGTCGCCGTCACCGGCGATCGCGTCGATGCGGCCCAGTTCCGCTTCCGCCTCGACCATTGCCGAGGCGACAGCGTGCAGCGCCCCGGCGACGGCGACGCCGCCCTGTCGTGCGGCGTCGTCCGCGGGCGCCGCGGTATCCGCGTGATGGTGGGTGTGGGTGACAGCGTTGCGACGAGCCGCCGGCGGAGCCTCGGCGATGCTTCCGCGGCGATACGCCGGGGTATCTGCCGGCGCGGTCCAGAACCGTTCCAACTCCTCGTCGAGCCACATCACGGTCAACGAGCATCCGGCCATATCGAGGCTGGTCACCAGCTCGCCGACCTCCGGCTGGACCACCGCGTAGCCTGCCGTGCGCAGCAACTCGGCGGCGGTCGCCCACACCACGAACAATTCCTCGTACTTGGTGCGCCCGAGCCCATTGAGAATCACCGCGATTCGTGTACCGGCGCCCGCCGGCTTCTCTTTCAGCACCCCGGTCACCAGTAGTTCGGCGAGTTCACCGGCGCTCGGCATCTCGTGGGTGGCGACGCCCGGCTCGCCGTGGATTCCGAGACCCAGCCCCATTTTTCCGCCTTCGATGGTGAACAGCGGCGTCGAGGCACCGGGCAGAGTACAGCCGTCGAAGGCGACACCGAGTGTGCGCGTGTTGTCGTTGGCCAGGGTCGCGACCCGGAATACACCGTCCAGGTCATAACCCGCCTCCGCCGCCGCGCATGCGCATTTGAACACCGTGAAGTCACCCGCGATACCACGACGCGCGGCGATATCGTCGGCTGATCCGCTGGCGATATCGTCGGTGACTGCCACGTAGCGGGCCGGGATACCCTCGGCAGTCAACTGCTCGACCGCCAAACCGAAGTTCATCACATCGCCCGCATAGTTGCCGGTGGTCAGCAAGACCCCGGCGCCGCCGTCGGCGGCTCTGGCCACCGAGGCCGCGGCGGCTGCCGAGGGGGAAGTGAAAATGTTGCCGACCACGGCGCCATCGGCGAAACCGCGACCCACCAGCCCGCAGAACGCGGGATAGTGGCCCGTTCCCCCACCGACGATCACGGCGACTTTGCCCGGCGGCGGCGCAGTCGCGCGAACCACCCCGCCCGGAACACCCGCGACGTATCCCGCGTTGGCGTCGAGAAATCCGGCCAGCATATCGTCGGTGAACGATGCCGGGTCGTTGTACAGCCGCGTCATCAGATGCCCTCTATCGCAATCGTTGTCCGGATTCGGGATCGAACAGGTACACCCGTTCCGGCGGTACCGTCAGCGCGACCTGCTGGTGCACCGCGAAGTCCTGCTGGGCCGGGGTCTCGACCAGTACGGGCTCCGCGATACCGGGTACCTCCAGCGCCGCGCGGCCGAACTCCATCAAGTGTTCGAAGTAACGCACCGACGCCGTCAGCCGGCCGGGGCCGGCCGGCTCGATGGAGAGCCGGCTGTCCTGTGGCCGGATACCGACCGCGACCTGCTGACCGTCCGCGACCGTCGAGACAGCGACGGGTACCGTACCGCTGCCGATCTGGACGACCGTGCCTGCACCGTCTCGGCGGACCACACCGTCGACCATGTTGATCTGCGGCTCACCCACGAATCCGGCGACGAAGCGGTTGGCCGGATCGTCGAAAACCTCGTCGGGTGTGCCGAACTGCTGGATGATTCCGCCGTCCATGACGGCGAGCCGGTCCGCCAGGCTCAGCGCCTCTACCTGGTCGTGGGTGACCACGATCGTGGTGTAGCCGAATTCCCTTTGCAGCACCTTCAATTCGCGCCGGACCCGCTGCCGCGCCGAGGCGTCCAGATGCGAGAGGGGCTCATCCAGCAGCAGTACCGGCGGATTCCGGACCAGCGCCCGTGCCAGCGCGACCCGCTGCTTCTGCCCGCTGGACAGGCTCGCGGGCCGCAGGTCGAGCACATCCTGCAATTCCAGCCGCTGCGCGATATCACTGACAAGCCGGTCGGCGTCCGCGACCTTGCGCGCCTTCAACCCGTAGCCGAGGTTCTGCCGCACCGATAGCGGCGGATACAGAGCATAGCTTTCGAATCCCACCCCCACACCACGCTTCCCGGGCGGCAGGTTGGTGATGGTGCGGTCGCCGATGCGGATATCGCCACTGGTCACCGTCTCGAGACCGGCGATCATCCGCAGAGTGGTCGTCTTGCCGCAGCCCGATGGACCGAGCAATGCGACGAGTTCGCCGGGTTCGATATCGAGCTCGATGCCCTTGACGGCCTGGAAGCTTTCCCGTCCGCGTGCGACGTAGGTCTTGGTGAGGCGCTCGAGGGTCAACCGCTGCGCCGTCGATTCGTTTCTGGTTTCGGCTGTCATCGCCGCTCCTGGGAGTTGGATGCGGCAGCACCGAGCCGGGGACTGTCGCTGCCGGGTTCGCCTGCTTCGAAGATGTGCACATCGGCCAGCGGTACCGTCACCACCACGGTGCTGCCCTCGCGAATATGCGGTCCGCCCGGTGACAGCGCTATCAGCGACGTTTCGCCGATATCGACGGATACCTCGATACTGCGCCCGAGTCGTTCGGTCAGCGTGATCACGCCGGTCAGGTTCGCCGATCCGGGTGCGGTGCTCGCTCCGGCGGCGAGGGTGATATCGCAGGGGCGGATGCCGAGCCGGACATCGCTGCCTGTGCCGAGGCCGAGTTCGGTAGGCACCGGAATCTCGACGCTGCTGCCGGGGACCCGCAGCGCGCCACCATCGACGATCGCGTCGACGATGTTGATTTCCGGCTGGCCGAGCGCCTTGGCCACGAAGGTGTCGACCGGCCTGCGCCAGATGGCCTCCGGCGTATCCACCTGCACCAGCTTCCCGTCGCGCAGTATGGCGATTCGGTCGCCCAGCGCCAGAGCTTCCTGGTAGTCGTGGGTGACGTAGACGGTCGTCGTATTCGACATCCGCCCGAGCTCGCGCAGTTCCGCGCGCATGGCCGCACGCAGTTTCGCGTCCAGGTGAGACAGGGGTTCGTCGAGTAGATAGACGTCCGCGGGCCGGATCAGCACCCGGCCCAGGGCCACGCGCTGGCGCTGCCCGTTGGACAGTTCCCGTGGAAACCGTTGCTGCAGATGATCGATGCCGAGCGTCACAGTGACGGCATCGACGCGCTCCTGCTGCTGAGCCGCGGAGTACTTCCCGTTACGCCCGGAGCGCAACGGGGAGGAAAGGTTCTGCGCCACCGTCTGCTGTGGATACAGGGCGTAACTCTCGAACGCCATCGCCACATTGCGGTGATAGGGCTCGACGTTCGTCATCTCCGCACCGCCGATATGTACCGAACCACCATCCACCTGGATCAGCCCGGCGATCGATTTCAGCGTGGTGGTCTTACCCGCACCCGAGGGACCGAGGATGACGAAGAATTCGCCGTCGGCGATATCGAGGGATATATCGTCGATGCCGACCGCCTTACCGTAGTGCTTGGTGAGTCCGTTGACCGTCAGATCCGCCATCAGGATTTCACCGCCCCGAAGGAGAGGCCGCGCACCAGGTATCGCTGGATGGTGAGCGCCAGAATCAGTGGTGGTAGCGCCGCGATCACCGCGGCAGCAGCCGTGAGGTTGTAATACGCCTGACCGCCACCACCGAGGTATTTCGTGATCGCCACGGTCACGGTGGCGGCATTGCTGTCGGCCAGGATCAGCGGGAACACGTAGTTGTTCCAGGCGAAGATGAACGCGAGCAGTGCCGCGGCGGCGATACCCGGCCGCACGAGCGGCAGCGCGACCATAACGAAGGCCCGCCGGCGGGTGTATCCGTCCAGTAGAGCGGCCTGTTCCAGATCTTCCGGCAGATCTTGGAAATAGGACCGCAGGATCCACACCACCAGCGGCATCGTCACCAGCTGGAGCACCCACACCATGCCGACCTTGGTGTCGAACAAGCCGATCTGGTTATAGATGACGAAGAGCGGAACGATCACCATCAGTTCGGGAGCGAACCGGAACGAGAGCATGGTGAACATCAGGTCGTTGGAGCCTTTGTACTGCCACCGGCCCGCCGCATAGGCGGCGGGAATACCGATGACCAGGGAGACGATCACCGCGCCACCGCAATTGAGCAGGCTGGTGACCAGTGCCGCCTTGAAGTCCACGCTGGTGAGTTCGGTGCCTTTCCCGCTCAGCACCGTACCGAAGTTCTCCAGAGTGGGACTGAATGTGAAGTAGGTGGTGGTCTGTTGCGCCGGCGTCTTCAACGCCAGCAGGACCATCCACACGATGGGGAACAGCGAGAAGACGAACCAGCCGATCAGCACGATATCCGCGCCCACCGAGGCCGGGGTGAAACGGCGCTGCCCGGGTAAGAGTTCCTTGGCCATGATCTACGACTCCGCTCCGGCAGCGCGACGCTGCGCCTTTCCGAGCACGCTCACGAGGACGCGTGCGGTGATGAACACGATCACCCACAGCAGGAACATGTAGGTGCTGCCGCGGGAGTAATCGAGGTTGATGATGGAGTCCTCGAAGGCACCGATCTGCAGGGTCCGCGTCGCTACGCCAGGCCCCCCCGAGGTGAGGACGTAGACCGCGTCGAAAACCTTGAGGTTGTCCATGAAGCGGAAGATGACCGCGACCAGGATGTAGGGCCACAGCATCGGCAGCATGAGCTTGCGGAACATGTAGAACCAGCTCGCGCCGTCCACTGCCGACGCCTCGAACGGTTCCTTGGGCAGCGAACGGATGCCGGCGAGCACCAGGATCGCGACGAACGGAGTGAAGATCCACAGATCCACCAGGATCACCGACCACAGGGCATTGTCACTGCTGAGCCAGTCGAAGGTGGATCCGAGACCGAGGATATGGTTGAGCACGCCGAACTGCGGGTTGAACATCAGCTTCCAGATGACGGCCGCGATCACCGGCGCGATCATCAGCGGCAGGATCAGCACCTTCTCGAATATCCGCCCGATGATGCTGGAGCGGTTGAGCAGGAGGGCGATGCCGACGCCGACGAACGTCTCGAGGACGGTGGCCACGATCGCGAAGGTGCCGGTGATCCGGACACTGGTCCAGAATTCGACGTCCCCCAGCACGCTCACGTAGTTGCGGATTCCGACGAAGATCGGATCAGGGTTCACCGCGGCGTAGTTGAGCACCGAGTAGTACGCGCCGATCACGAACGGGTAGAGAATCCCCACGACGATCAGCACCGCCGGAATCGACAGCAGGTACGGCCGCAGCGACCGCCGCCATCGCGGCACCTCCGGAGGGTCGGTCCGCTTCGCTGTACCCGGCTTTCCCGGGTCGGCATGTGACGGTGGACGCACCGATTGAGTGGTCATGTCGACCTCCCCTTTCTTCGACCCACGCCGGGTCAGAGATTGACCTTCGACGTACAGGTCTTGGCCAGGCTGGCCAGCCGGGACCGGGCGCTCGCACCGCCGTAGATGTCCTGCAGCGCGACGGACCAGTCCTCCGTGGTGTCGAAGAACTTCTTCTGCGGCGTGAACTGGATCTTCGAGCTGCCGATCACCGTCTCGAAGGCTTCCAGGTAGCCGGGCATCCCGCCGAGCTGCTGTTTGAACACACCGTCGAAGACCGACTTGCGTACGGGATCGGCAAAGATCCCGCCCCGCACGGCTTTCGAGAGGGCTTCCTTACCGGTCACCCACTGGATGAACAACCAAGCGGCATGCTTGTTCGTCGACTGGGCGTTCATTGCCAGAGACCAGGTCCACAGGTTGGTGTTGTAATTTCCACCCGGTCCGGCGGGGCCCGGATACCAGCCGATATTGCCCGCTTGCGCACTGGCACCCGGCTTGTTCTTCGGGTAGGTCGCGCTGTCGGCGTCGTAGACCATCATCGCGGTGCCGTCACCGAGATCGCCGGTGGCCTGGGGATAGTCGTAGGTGGTCCACGACGTCGGCCCGGCCAGGCGCTGCATTTCGATCCACTTCTCGGTGAAGTCCACCGAGGCGTCCGAGGCCATGGCGGCCTCGAGCCGGCCGTCGACGAGTTCGTAATCCTTCGCGCCCTCCCTGACGAATTGCGTCATGAAGCCGGGATGGATGGTGGCCCACGATTTGGATCCGCGGGTGGCGATGCCGTATCTGTTCTGGGAACGGTCGGTGAGATCGACGGCCAGCTGGACGAAATTGCCGAAGGTGTCCGGCAACGTGATCTTGCGCTGGTCGAAATAGGCCTTGTTGTAGGCGACCACGTTGTTTTCGAAGCCCCACGGGATCGCCCACTGTCCGCCGGTACCGAGCGGGCTGCCGAGTTCGAAGTCCCATCGGGTGGAGGTGCGCAGACCCTCGTAGATGTCCTCGAAGTCGTATTCGTCACTGGTGGCCGAGGAGTTGGCGATCCACGGGGCCAGATCCTCGAGCCAACCGGGAGGCCCGTACTGCCAGATGAAGTAGGCACCCAGCATGAAGACATCGTGTTTACCGGTGCCACCGGCCAATTCGGTGTTCAGCTTGGTGAAGTAGTCGGCCTCCGGCACCAGATCGGTGTCGACCGTGATACCGGTCAGCCGGGTGAACTCGGCCAGCAGTGGTTGCAGCGACTGCTGGTACGGGTGCGGCGTTTGCAACAGGTGCAGAGTCGTCCCCTCCGCGGCGCGCCAGTCGAAGGGTCCGCTCACCTCACCCGCACCGTTGACGGCCTCGAAACCGCCACCCACGCCGCAGGCCGAGAGCACCGGTAGCGCCGCGGCGGCCGCACCGGCCAGGCCCAGAGCCCGTAGCATGTCCCGGCGCGAGAACTGATTTCTGCTCATATTAACTGTTCCTCATCGAACTTTTCGGCAGGTCAGGACGGAATCAGCGAAACCTTCACCGATTCGGTTCCACTGGCCACCAGATCGAGACCTCTTTGAAAGTCGCTGAGCGGCAGCTGATGTGTACAGATCTTGTCCATCGGCAAGATGCCCGACTCGAGCATGCGGATGGCGGCCGGCCAGCAGTGCGGGCCCAGATGCGCGCCGCGCACATCGAGTTCCTTGTCGTCGCTGATGATGCTCCAGTCGACGGAGACATCACTGCCGAATACGCCGTACTCGACATAGGTTCCCAACTTGCGCAACAGGTTCAAACCCTGCGGTACGGCGGAGGGATGGCCGGTGCCTTCCAGGTAGACATCGGCGCCATAGCCGTCGGTGAGTTCCATGACGATGGCCTGGGCGTCCTCGTCGCGGATGTTGATCACGATATCGGCGCCGCACTCACGAGCCAGCAGCAACTTCTCCGGTGCCATATCCAGCGCGATGACATGGGCAGGACTCTTGGCCCGCGCACCGGCCACCATGCCGAGACCGATCGGACCACAACCCGCCACCACCACGACATCGTCGAAGGTGATACCCGCCCGCTCGACAGCGTGCAGCGAACACGACAGCGGCTCGGTGAATGCGGCGTGTGCGGCCGGAAGGTCCTTGGACACCTTGTGCACCAGCGCTTCTGCGGGATAGACCATGAACTCCGCCATAGCGCCCGGGGTCCGGCGCTTGAAACCGTAGAGGTCGTGCGGTTTGCACATGTGGTACTGCCCGCGTAGGCAGTACCGGCATTTCCAGCACGGCACGATCTGCTCGGAGACCACTCGGTCCCCTACCCCGACCCCCCAGCGGGCTGCGCCGGCGGCATCGATTTGCACGATTTCGCCGACGAATTCGTGGCCGGGGATCACTTCCGTCTCGGCCCACGCGGGGCGGTTCTCATCGCCCCAGAACTTCGGCGCCCCGTGGTAGCACTTCAGATCGCTCGCACAGATGCCCACTGCCTCGACCCGCACCAGCGCTTCGCCGGGCCCCGGTACCGGAACGGGAACCTCTTGCAGCCGGTAGTCCTCGGGACCGTGGCAGATCACCGCTTGCATCGTCTCCGTCATCACCACTGCCCTTCATCCCTATGTTCCCGATCACACTAACCCAGGTCGGCACATTGGTCCAGAACGAATGTTCACGGAATTATTGGCTTGAACCGATGTGCAATGCGATACTGCCGTCATGCACAGCAGCTCCGAAACTCGCGCGCCGACGAGCGCCGAGGGTGGCCGCTTCGCGCCGTCGCAGCTCTACGCGGCCGCGAAAATGTACTACGACGAGGACGCCACCCAGGCCGAAGTCGCCCATAAGCTGGGCGTGAGCCGGGCCACCGTGAGCAGGCTGCTGTCCGAAGCCCGCCGGCAGGGCATCGTCCACATCGAAGTCCGCGCACCCCATGCCCACGACCGCGGTGATCTCGCGGACACCCTCGCCGACGCGATCGGGTTGCGACGGGTGTTTCTGTCCGCGCCGCTACCCACGCCGACCCCGGCCAAACCGACCGTGGAGGTGATGGGCAGCTTCCTCGCACCCGCGGTCTCCCGCGCACTTTCGGAGGTCGGGCTGGTCCCCGGAGACGTGCTGCTGGTCTCGTCGGGACGCACCGTCCACCAAGTTGCGCAGTTCGACCTCGAGCGCATCCCCGGCGTCCTCGTCACCCCGACCGTAGGCGGCAACGACCAGCCCGAGGAGTGGTATCAGACCAACGAGATCACCCGGCTCATCTCCAACAAACTCGGCGGCCGGCCGAACTACCTGTTCGCGCCCGCCCTGCCCGGACCCGAGCTCTACGACACCCTGCATGCCGATCCGTCCATTCAGCGCGTACTGAATCTGTGGCCACGGGCACGGTGCGCACTCATGGGCGTCGGTGCGCCGCCGCTGCTGCGCGATGACATACCGCAGTTCGTTCCCACTACCTCCGCATCCCTGCGCGAAGCGGTGGGCGATGTGTGTTCGCGGTTCTACAACCGGGAGGGCGAACCCGTCGACTTTCCCGGCCGCGAACGGCTGATTGCCGTGGAATTGTCCGTGCTCCAGAAAATTCCGGTAGGGATCGCCGTGGCCGTCGGCGCGGAGAAGGTGCCCCCGATTCTCGCCGGGGCGCGCGCCGGATACTTCAACCAGCTCGTCACCGATCCGTCGACCGCACAACAGCTTTTGGAGAATCTGTGAACTCGATTCGTCTCGACGGTAAGCGCGTCCTGATCACCGGTGCGTCGAAAGGCATCGGGGCCGATATCGCCGAGACTTTCGCCGAGGCGGGCGCTTCGCTCGTGCTCTCCGGTCGCGACCAGGAGGCACTGGACGTCCAGGCCCGGAACCTGGAGCAGCAGTACGGCGTTCGCGTCACGGCAGTGGCCGCAGATCTCGCCGATGCGGACGCTCCCACGAGATTGGCCGCCGAGGCCGCGGCGGCCTTCGGTGGGCTCGACGTGCTCGTCAACAACGCGGGCATCTCACATCCGGAAATGGTCACCGACCTGACGGCGGCAACGTTCGACGAGGTCCTCACCGTCAATCTGCGCGCCCCGGCACTGCTCGCCGCCACCGTAGGTGCCGCGATGGCCCGTACGGGCGGCGGATCGATCGTGACCGTCGCTTCCGCGGCTGCCCTGCGCGCACTGCCCGAGCACTATGCGTACTGCACGTCGAAGGCGGGCCTGGTGATGGCGACCAAGGTGCTGGCACTCGAGCTCGGGCCCGACGGCGTGCGCGCGAACTCCGTGTGCCCCACCATTGTGCTCACCGATATGGGCCGCAAAGTCTGGGGTGAGGAAGCGAAGGCTGCGCCGATGCTGGCCCGCATCCCGCTGGGCCGCTTCGCCGCACCCGCGGAGGTGTCCGCGACAGCGCTGTTCCTCGCCTCCGACCTCGCCTCGATGATCAACGGCGTCGACGTTCCGATCGACGGTGGTTACGCGGTCAGCTGAGCCGAGTCAGGGTATGCACCTGGTCCCGGGTGGCCGGATACAGCTGCAGCCACGTCTCGTACAGGGCGTCGTATCGCTCGCGGTGGTCCGGGTTCGGCACGATTTCGCGGGCTATTCGCGTCCAATCGGTCTCCGGTGCGACCAGTCCCACGCCGATAGCGGCCAGCAGGCCGTCACCGTAACTCGCGCCGATGGTCTGTTCCGGCTGTAGCTGGGTCAACCCGGTGATATCGCTGAGCGCCTGCGCCCACACCGGACTGCGCAGCCCCCCACCGACACCGACCGCCCGCAAGACCGGCGAATCGGCGTTGTCGAACATCTCCAGAATCTGGCGGATCCCGAAGGAGATTCCCTCGTAGGCCGCGCGGAACAGATGGCCGCGCCCGTGCCGCAGCGTCAGCCCGGCGACGATACCGCGGGCGTCGGGATCGAATACCGGCGTGCGTTCGCCGGCCAAGTAGGGCAGCATCAACAAGCCCTCCGAGCCGGGCGGCACCGCTGCGGCCTCGGCCGTCAGTACGTCGAATGGGGCTCCGCCGGTCACCTTCTGCAACCAATTGGCCAGCGTACCCGCGGTCGAAGTGCCCGCCGCGAGCGCGAAAGTGCCCTCCTGGACACCCGTCGTCGTCCACAGCGCCGGGTTCGTATGGAACGATTCCAGCACCTGGACCAGGAACATCGTCGATCCGTACATCAGCATGAGATCACCGGGATCGCGCACACCCACGCTGAATGCCTCGGCATAGGCATCCACGGTGCCCGCAACGACCGGCGTGCCCGCCGGAATCCCGGTCTCCGCGGCCGCCCGCGCGGTCACCCCGCCGACCACCTCCGACGGCCACACGAGCCGGGGCAGCGGCAGCGCGCCCAGAACTCGCCCGGCCCATTCGGCGTTCCAGTCGAAGTCGCGAATCGAATACAGTGGATCGCATTGGCTGGCCGTGTGATGGTCCTGAACATACTCACCGGTCAGCTTCGCCACGACGAATGAATTCGAGCCGTACCAGCGGCGTGCACGAGCGAACGCCTCCGGCTCGTTCTTGCGCACCCATTCGATCTTCGGGCCGACCGCCTGACTCGACAGCGATTTGCCCGTCCGCGACAGGATCTTCTCCGCGCCGAACAACTCGGTGAGTTCGGCGATCTCCACCGATGCCCGGGTGTCGATGCCGTACAGAATGGCGGGCCGTACCGGCTCGAGATCCTCGTCGCACAACACCAGGCACGGACCGACACCGCTGACGCACATTCCGGCGATCCGCGCCCCCGACGGTACGGCGGCCATCAGTGTGCGACTGATCGCGCATACCTCCGCCCACCACAAGCCCACCGCGTCCACCTCGGCCCACCCCGGCCGCGGCATCGACATCTCATGACTCACCTGATGCTCGGCAACCACCACCCCATCCGGGCGTACGAGCACCCCCTTACTACTCCCTGTCCCCATATCGATACCGACGAACAGCTCCACAAACGTCAGCTTAGGGGCTGCTGCACGGATAGGAGACACGAACGGCTTGCCGAGAGGCGAGCCGGACCGCCGCGAATAAGGCCTGGCATCCGAGGGTCACACCGGGCATGATTCGCGGAACTGAGCAACCGGGGAATGGCGATGAACGAACGGACGACACACACTCTGTGGCGGCCCACCGGGCCGGAGGAGTTGGCGCTGGTCGAGGCATCGGAATGGACGGCGTGGCCACCGCGGCTGCCCGAGCAGCCGATCTTCTATCCGGTGTTGAACGAGGACTACGCGATACGTATCGCACGAGACTGGAATGTTGCGGCATCGGGCGCCGGCTACGTGACCCGGTTCGAGATCGATGCCGATTTCGCGGCCAGGTATCCCGTCCGCCGGGCCGGCGGGCAAACGATCCTCGAACTGTGGGTGCCCGCCGGGGAACTCGAGGAATTCAACCGCCACATCGTGGGCCGCATCGAAGTGGTGCACGAATTCCGGTAGGTTCCGGAAACCCGATGCGGGCCAGTCCACGGTAGGCCGGCGGCCGGGCGATGGTGGTGCACGGACCTCACCCGGCACCGATCAGGTTCGGGCCGGGTGTATCGCGCTGTCGTGCTCGAAGCGGTCGCGGGACCGCCCGATCACCGGTAATCTCTCGTGGCCCGCTGCCTCACACTCCGGCTGCACTCAACCGCCCGGTCGACCGAGGAGGCGATGAACGAACGTCTCCACCAGTTCTCCGCCGCCGCAGGCAGCGGAGAATACAATCGACAGATCGTCGAACGCGCAAGGGCATAACCTCGCCCGATTCGTACGCGACCTTCCGCTGATTGCCCTGATCCGTGAGGGCACAGATATTGTAGTGGACTACTCTTTCTGGTCACGACGCAAACGCACCGAATACCGTGATCTCATCGAGCACCTCGGTTCCACAGCGGTGACGCTGTATGTCGACACGCCGCGGGATGTGGCTCTCGCCCGAGTTGCCGCGCGCAGCGGTTCCCGCATCGACGACGTCGCTTTGACGCCGTCCCAGGCGGAATCCTATTACGACCACTTCGAAGTACCGACACGAGACGAAGGCCCGCTCATCGTCGTCTCCGGAACGGCGTCGACGGAAATTCCGCGGTGGCCATGAATGTGAGGACACTCGCGCGGCGTCGTGGAGATCGGATCAGAGTCCCAGGAATCTTTCCGCGTTGCGGTGGGTGATCAGGTCGCGAGTTGTGTCACCCAGGAACTGGCTGTTGCGCACCACCTCACCGACGGGCCGCTCACCCAGCGGATACGGGTAGTCGCTGCCGGCCATCACCCGTTCGGCGCCGACGGTGTCGACCAGCACCCGGAGGACGCGCTCGTCGAATACCACCGAGTCCACGTAGAAACGACCGATGTGGTGAGACGGCGGAAACTCCGAGGTTCCGATGATGTCGTTGCGGCCGTGCCAGGCGTTCTCCGTGCGACCGAGCCAGAACGCGAACGAGCCGCCGCCATGGGCGAAGGCGATCTTCAGGCGTTCGTCGACGCGGTCGAAGACGCCGCCGAGAACCAGCGCCAGGATCGACAGGTGGGTCTCCGCCGGCATCGAGGTGAGCCAGCGCGACATCCACCGATCCATACGCGGGGAGCCGGGCATGTCCCACGGAGGCATGGAGACGGGGACACCGTTCGTCGTTCCTGTCCTGCCTTGTGATTCCCGAGCCAGAGACCACCATCTCCGACATCAACGACAGTGTGCCGGGACAGTTCTCGGAATCCTTCGTCCGGCCGGCCGGGCGGCAGCACTGCCGCCCGGCCGGATTCAGTGCACGAGAGCGGGGAGGACGAGGTCGCGGTAACGGCGCTTCATGGTCTCGATCACTTCCTGACCGTCGCCGGCCCAGATATCCGCATTGAAGATTTCTACCTCGACGTCACCTCGGTAACCGGCGGCGCGAACCCACCCGCCGATAGCCGCGAAGTCGATGACACCGTCGCCCATCATGCCGCGCGACAGCAGCGGTTCGGCGGTCATCGGGTTCAGCCAGTCACAGACCTGGTACGAGCTGATCCGTCCGGCGGCGCCGGCCTGTGCAATCCGTTCTTCGAGAGCCGGATCCCACCAGATATGGAAGGTGTCGACCACCACGCCCACGGTGTCCGCCGGATACGGCTCGGCCATCGCCAACGCCTGGCCGAGAGTGGAAATCACGGCTCGGTCGGCGCAGAACATCGGATGGAGTGGCTCGAGGGCGAGGCGGACGCCGCGTTCGGCCGCGTACGGGGCCAGCAGTGCAAGCCGCTCGTCCACCAGTGCCCGGGCGGCCGCGAGGTCGCGGTCGGGCATTCCGCCCACCACCATCACGAGCTCCCGAGTCCCCAGTGCCGCCGCGTCGTCGATGGCACGGCGGTTGTCGTCGAGCGCCGCCTGGGCCTCGCCCGGTCCGGTCAGGAAGCCGCCGCGGCACAGGCTGGATACCCGCAGCCCCGCGTCGGCGACGATCTTCGCCGCCGACGCGACACCGATTTCGTCGACACGATCGCGCCACAATCCGATCGCGCCGAGCCCCGCTCGGGCGGCGCCGTCCGCCGCTTCGGCGAGTGTCCACCGCTTGGTCGTCACCGTATTCAGCGACAGCGCACGGTAGGGATCGGCCAGATCGAACGGAGACTCCTGTGCCGCAACCGTTGTCATGACGTCAATCCGTTCAGTTCGAGGTAGATCCGCATTCGATGCGCGGCCAGTTCCGGGTCCGGAAAGAGTCCGGCCTTGTCCGCGAGCCGGAACAGTTCGGCCAGGTGGGTCACGGACCGCCCCGTGGACAGCCCGCCGACCATCGAGAAGCCGGGTTGCTTGCCGTTGAGCCAGGAAAGAAATGCGATTCCGGTCTTGTAGTAATAGGTCGGCGCGGCGAAGATGTGGCGCCCGAGCGCCTGGGTGGCGCCGAGGATATCCGACGCACGCGTCACGTTTCCGTTGTCGAGTTCCTGTAGCGCGGTGGACGCGGCCGGGTAGATCGCGGCGAAGATCCCCAGCAGCGCATCAGAATGCCCTTGCGCGTCACCGATGATCAGCTCCGGATAGTTGAAATCGTCGCCGGTGTACAACCGCACGCCCTCGGGGAGTGCGCGTCGTAAGTCGATCTCGTGTGCCGCGTCGAGCAGTGAAACCTTGACTCCGTCGATCTTCGATCGGTTGTTCTCGATAAGCGTGCGGAAGGTCTCGGTGGCGGTGTCGATATCGGCGCTACCCCAATATCCGTGCAGCGCGGGATCGAACATGGTGCCGAGCCAGTGCAGGATCACCGGCCGGTCAACGCCGGCCAGCAATTTCTCGTAGACGGATACATAGTCGGCTGCCGACCGGGCGACCTGCACCAACGCCCGGGAAGCCATCAGGATCACCTGGGCTCCTGCGTCGGTGACCACGTCGATCTGCTCGCGATAGGCGTCGACGATCGCCGCGAGTCCGGCCGGTCCGGTGGGTAGCCCGGCAAGGTCGAGCTGATCGGTTCCGGCTCCGCAGGCCAGCCTGCCACCCGCCGATGCGGCCTCGGCACCGGAGCGCCGGATCAGTTCCGCTGTCGCTTGCCAGTCGAGCCCCATTCCGCGCTGGGCAGTGTCCATGGCGTCGGCGACACCCAGCCCGTAGGACCATAGTTCGTGCCGGTAGGCCAGTGTCGCGTCCCAATCGACCGCCGCGGGGGCACCTGGTGTGTTGTCCGCCGTAGCGCGCGGAATGACGTGCGCGGCAGCGAAGGCCACACGCGAGGTGATCGGCCGGGCCGGCCGGGTCCACACTCCCGGAGCACCGAGAACGTACGATTCGAACCGTCCGCCGAGGGGCAGCACGACCGACACACCCGTGGATGCCGCGGTCACAGGGTCACCTCCGGGATCTCGATCCGGCGGCCTTCTGCGGAGCTACGTAGTCCCAGTTCGGCGAGTTGCACTCCACGCGCGGCGGAGAGCATCCCGTAGCGGTGCGGCCGTCCGTTCACCACGTCGGTGAGAAACTCCTCCCACTGCAACTTGAACCCGTTGTCGAGCTCCGCGTTCGCCGGCACGTCCAACCACTGGTCGCGGAACGGCTCGGTAACCGGGAGATCCGGATTCCAGACCGGTTTCGGTGTGTGCGAGCGATGCTGGGCAACACATTTGCGCAGACCGGCGACGGCAGATCCGTGCGTGCCGTCGATCTGGAACTCGACGAGCTCATCGCGGTACACGCGCACCGCCCACGACGAGTTGATCTGGGCGATCACGCCGTTCTCCATCTCGAAGATCCCGTAGGCGGCATCATCGGCGGTGGCCGGATACGGCTTGCCCGCTTCGTCCCATCGGGTGGGGATATGGGTGGCCGCCTTGGCGGTGACTGCCTCGACCTTGCCGAGCAATCCCTCGAGCACGTAGTTCCAATGGCAGAACATATCGACGACGATGCCGCCGCCGTCCTCGGCCCGGTAGTTCCAGCTGGGTCGCTGGGCGGGCTGGCCGTCGCCTTCGAAGACCCAGTATCCGAATTCGCCGCGCAGCGAGAGGATCCGGCCGAAGAACCCTTCGTCGACGAGCCGGCGCAACTTCACCAGACCGGGGAGGTAGAGCTTGTCGTGGACCACGCCCGCGGTGACCCCGGCGTTCGCGGCGACCCGGGCGAGTTCGACGGCCTCGGTCAAGGTTTCGGCAGTCGGTTTCTCGGTGAAGACGTGCTTACCCGCCTTCATCGCGGCGGCCAGGGCCTCGGCGCGCCGGGAGGTGACCTGCGCGTCGAAGTAGATATCGATCGACGGATCGGCGATCACGGCGGCGGCATCGGTACTCCATTCGGTGATCTCGTGGCGTTCGGCGAGTTCGGCCAGTTTGGTGGCATTGCGGCCGACGAGGACCGGCTCCACCCGGATACGGGTACCGTCCGGGAGCAGCAGCCCGCCGCTGTCGCGGATCGGGAGGATGGAACGCACAAGGTGCTGGCGGTAGCCCATGCGGCCGGTGACGCCGTTCATGGCAATGCGGAGCGTGCGCTGCGGAGTGGAATCGGGCATGGCTGGGTGCCTCTTCTGATTTGCGTGGCTGACGACCGCGGAATGGGTCGTGGACGGTGCGGAGGGAGCCGCAGCTGTCGAGTGGACAAGGCAGCGTCGGAATGCGCTTTCCAAGCTATGCTAGTCCCGAAGTCCGGTCAACCCCACGCGCACGAGAAAACGAGGCACGAAGCCATGGCGGCTGTGAGATTGCAAGATGTCGCGACCCGCGCGGGCGTCTCCCAGGCAACCGCGTCCCGGGTGCTCAACGGTTCGGCACGGGTGCCCGGCGAAGGCGTCGCCGACCGGGTTCGCGCCGCCGCAGCCGAGTTGGGATATGTGGCAAACGCCCAGGCCCAGGCCCTGGCACGAGCCTCGACCGGCCTCATCGGACTCGTCGTGCACGATATCGCCGACCCCTACTTCTCCTCGATCGTGCAGGGCGTGCAGGCGGCGGCACGCAGCGCCGGCAAACTCGTCCTGCTGTCCAGCACGCAACGCGATTTCGATATCGAACGCGAATCCGTGAGCACCTTCATCTCCCATCGCGCCGACGCGATCATCCTGGCCGGCTCGCGCCAGAGCGGCGATCTCGACCGCGATCTCGAGAAGGACTGTGCTCGATATCTGGACAACAACGGCAAAGTGGTCGTGGTCGGACAGCCGCTCCCCTTCGGTGCCGCGGTGGAGCCCGAAAACCACGCGGCCTCCGCGCAGCTCGCCTACGCCCTGCTCGAGCAGGGCCACCGGGATTTCGCGGTTATCGGCGGTCCGGGCAATATCAGGACCGCTGTCGACCGGCGCAACGGCTTCGTCGAAGCGCTCGCGACACAGGGGGTGACACCGCTGGTGGAAATCGCGGGCGACTTCTCCCGGGACGGAGGTTTCAGCGCCGCTCGCCGCCTCGCCGCAGCGCTGGAACTGCGCCCCGGACGGGCCGGCGACATAACACCCTGCGTTTTCGCCGTCAGCGACGTGATGGCCATCGGAGCGATCGCGGCGTGGCGCGCACTCGGCCTCACGGTGCCCGATGATGTCTGCGTCGCCGGGTTCGACGATATCCCGACGCTGCGCGACCATGTACCGAGCCTGTCGACGGTGGCGCTGTCGCTGGTGGACATCGGCGAACGTGCCGTAGCGCTGGCACTCGACGACTCCGCGACGGCCGCACATATCCACGAATTCGTGCCCGGTCGCGTGATCCTGCGCGACAGCAGTATTTTGCGACGGGTCCGACCTGCATAAACACGAAACCCTTGACACTGTGCGGCCGGTCACACTAGCCTCTGTTCCAGCGTCGGAAAGCGCATTCCCGGCGGGTGTAGTGCGAACCCCGCTCCACTACTAGCTCTTAGGACTCCAGATGGCGGTAGTCACGTCCGTCGAGGCCGGTTCCTCCGCACCGAAAGCGACCAACTCCGCTCGCATTCGGCGGCGGAAACTCCCATCCCCCTCCACAATATGGTCGTCCATATGGCGGCCGCTCGCCCTGGTGGCAGTGCTTGTCGCCGCTTGGTGGGCCGTCACCGAATTCGAACTCGTCGAACCGTATATTCTGCCGTCACCGGCGGATACCTGGCGCACCGCCGCCGACAACTCGGCGTATCTGCTCCAGAACACGTGGGTCACCACCTACGAAACCGTGGTCGGCTTCGTTATCGCCGCAGTGATCGGGGAAGCCGTCGCACTGGTGATGATCTACTCCCGTGGTGTCGAGCGGACGATGTACCCGCTCATTCTCTTCGCGCAGGTCATCCCCAAGATCGCGATCGCTCCGCTGTTCATCGTGTGGCTCGGGTTCGGCACCAGCCCCAAGATTCTCGTCGCCGTATTGATGGCTTTCTTCCCGATCGTCATCGCAGGTATGGCCGGGCTGCGCTCGGTCGATCCCGAAATACTCGAACTCACGTCCACCATGGGTGCGAGCAATTGGAAAACATTCGTGAAGGTGCGTTTTCCGGCATCGCTGCCGCAGTTGATGTCCGGCCTCAAAATTGCCGCCACTCTCGCGGTCACCGGCGCCGTCGTCGGTGAATTCGTCGGCGCGAACGAAGGCCTCGGCTACGTGATTCTGCAGGCCAACGGCAATATCGACACCGCCATGCTGTTCGCCGCCCTGATCATCATGTCCATGCTGGGCATCATCCTGTTCGCGATCATCGAAATCGCCGAACAGTTCCTTATTCCCTGGCACGCCTCTCGCCGATCCACGGCCTCGGCCGTCGGCTCGGCATAAGCCTGTCGAACCACCGCATTCACGCCACAGCTGGAGAACTCGCATGAAATTCGGAACTCGTAGACTCACAACGATGGCCGCCGCTGCGGCTGCTTCACTCCTGGTATTGACCGGGTGTGGGGCCGGCGGCAACGACGCGAAGGACCCCGGCACCGACGGGGAGACCACCACGGTGTCACTGATGCTCAACTGGTACCCCTACGGTGAGCACGCTCCATTCTATTACGGGGTGCAAGAGGGCATATTCGCCAAACACGGCATCGACCTGAACATTTCGGCCGGCCAGGGCTCCACCAAGACCACACAGGCCACCGGTTCACAGCAGACCGATTTCGGATGGGCCGATACCCCGGCCGTCCTGAGCAATATCGATAAGGGCGTGAAGGTCAAAAGCGTCGGCGTCTTCCTCCAGACCACACCGTCGGCAGTGCAGGTCTTCGCCGATTCGAATATCCGCACCCCGGCAGACCTGGCGGGTAAAACCATTGCTGTCTCCGCGGGCGACGCACCGACCACGACCTTCCCGGTCTACCTCGACAAAGCGGGCGTTGCGGCGGATCAGGTGACCCAGCAGAGCCTCGACTCGGCCGGCAAGATGTCGGCGATGCTCTCCGGCCGCGTCGACGGCCTCATCGGATTCGCGCACGATCAGGGCCCCACCATCGCGAACAAGAGCGGGCGAGAGGTCCGCTATCTGCGGTATTCGGACCAAGGCCTGAGCTTCTTCAGCAACGGGCTCATCGCGAACGAGGCCACCATCGAATCCTCGCCCGAGCTGGTACAGGCCATGGTCGATGCGACCAGCGAGGCCTTCGCCGCGGCCGTCGCGCAACCGGAGGCCGCGGTCGCGGCGATGGAAGGTAAAGATCCGCAACTGCCGCCGCAGGAGGTCCTGCTCCAGCAGTGGCAGCAGACCATCCCACTGCTCAGCACGCCGGAAACCGAAGGTGCCGCGCCGGGCACCAACTCCGAAGCCGATTGGCGGGCCACCGTCGAGGTCCTCAGCAATGCGAAGCTGCTCGACAAGGCCGAGGACCCGGCCAAGTACTGGGAATCGACGTTCACCCCCACCAGCAAGCCGTGACCGGAGCAGGTGACGATATGAGCACACCCACCGACACACTCCCCCGCACCGACACCGCCGTCGCGGTGGAGGACCTGACCGTACGGTTCTCGTCCAAACGCGGCGAGGTGACCGCGCTCCACGATATCGGGCTGCGCGTACCCCGGGGCGAATTCGTTTCGATCGTCGGCCCGTCCGGCTGCGGCAAATCGACACTGCTGAAGGTCGTCGCCGGCCTCACCGATCCGAGCGGGGGCAGCGTCGAACTCGGCGGCGTCCCTGTACGAGGGGCACAGCGCAATATCGGCTACGTATTCCAGCGGTCGGCACTACTGGAATGGCGGACCGTCCGCAAGAACATCCTGCTCCAGGCCGAGATGCGCGGTTTGAACAAGCGGGCGGCCGAAGCCGAATGCGCGCGCCTCATCGAGATGACCGGACTCGGCGGCTTCGAGAACGCCCTGCCGCACGAACTCTCCGGTGGTATGCAGCAGCGGGTCTCCCTGTGCCGGGCTCTGCTGCACGAACCGGAAGTGCTGCTGATGGACGAGCCGTTCGGTGCGCTCGACGCACTCACCCGGGAACGGATGAATATCGAACTGCATCGGATCTGGCGGGAAACGGGCACAACGGTCCTGCTGGTCACCCATTCGGTGGCCGAGGCCGTCTACCTGGCCAACCGGGTGGTCGTGATGAGCCCGCGGCCCGGCCGGATCGTCGAACTGCTCGACGTGGACCTCCCGGCCCACCGGGATTACGCCACGACGATGGAACAGCCCGAATTCATCAGCGTTGCCAACCGGGTCCGGGAATTGCTCGGCGCGGCATCGCACGCGGACTGACACCCGATTCCCCGCCGCCCATATACCGACAGGAAGTCGACCGCGTGAAGGTTCTGATTGCCCCCGACAAGTTCAAGGGAAGCCTCTCGGCATCCGAGGTGGCCGCCCGGCTGGCGGAGGGCTTGGCGGCGGCGGGGGTCGGCAGCTACCGGATGCCGCTGGCCGATGGCGGTGACGGGAGCGTGGAGGCGGCGATCGCAGCCGGATTCACTCCACGGCCGGTGACCGTGGCCGGGGCGGCGGGTACCCCGACATACGGGCGGATCGCCGCTGGCCACGGCACCGCGGTGGTCGAGGTCGCCGGCACCTGCGGTCTCACCACCCTGCCGAACGGCCGCAAGCTGCCGTTGGACGCGAGCAGCCTCGGTGTAGGACAGGCCATCTCGCAAGCACTGCGTTATCGGCCGCGCCGATTGGTCCTCGCCCTCGGTGGCAGCGCCAGTACCGACGGCGGGATGGGGCTGCTCGCAGCGCTGGGCTACACGTTCGCCGATGCGAACGGGGTACGACTGCGTGGCTGCGGACGGTCTCTCGGGCGAGTCCATACGATCGACTCCTCGCGGGCCGCGCGGCTCACCGGAGTCGAGATCGTGGTCGCCGGCGATGTCACCAATCCCCTGCTCGGGCCGAACGGTGCGGCAGCGGTGTACGGCCCGCAGAAGGGGGCCACCGGAGAAGAGGTGCGGTTTCTCGACGCCGGTCTGAACAACCTCGTACAAGCGTTCGCCCGGAGCGGCTACCCGGACGCGAGAGCCGCCGCGGACGCGGCCGGAGTGGGTAGCGCGGGCGGAATGGGCTTTGCCGCATTGATGCTCGGCGCCGAAATCGTATCGGGTGCCGGCTACTTCCTCGATTTGCTCGAGTTCGACCGCCATCTACCCGGGTGCGATCTGGTCGTCACCGGGGAGGGACGTATCGACGAGCAGACCGTGAACGGCAAATTGCCCACGGTGGTGGCCCGCCGCTCATACCCCCTTCCAGTTGTCGCTGTCGCCGGCCGGAACACCCTGCCCCCTGACCGTTGGAACGCCGCAGGGTTCACCGATATTCACACCCTGGGCGACCACACCGACCGGGATACGACCGACGACCCCGAGCTGACCCGGCAGCTACTCACCCGGATCGGCCGGCAGATCGGATGTGCCGCCGCATACAGTCCCCCCGGAGTCCGAGAAGGCAAACAGCCGACTCTCCGCCGTTGATCGTTCTCCGAACTCGATGTGCGGGTCCGGCTCGCTCCTGGGAAGGAGCGGGCATGGCGCCGAGGACTACTTCCGTCGATCGACGTGCTGGTGGGAACCCTGTGGCCGGAGGCGAACAGACGCTCACGACTGCCGATGACAGTGACCATGCGTTGCACCTGGCCGTCGGCAGTTTCGGCGACGATGGCCATTTCGGGTTCGTCCTTCGCCGCGACGACCCATCGATACCGCATACCGTCGACGTCGATGATCCGGGCCCCTTACGCGCCGAGCCCCTGTTGTTGATCCACCGCCGGCGGTCGACCGCCGGCGAACGGTTTCCCGGGCAAACCCTCCTGAAACTCGGAGCCCCGCGGTTACCGCCCGGCCCGGGAGCCTGGCACCGCCATCGAGAATTCCGCGCTCACGGACCAGCCGGCGAGGTCCGTTCTCCGGCGGCTTACGAGCTTGTCCGAAGGGGAATCGAGCACGGCCGGTGACGACGAATCCCGAACGTTATGGGTTAGAGAAGGCCGCGGCGGGCCAGGTTGCGGAACAGGTCGGCCGTGCCGAACTGCCACGGTTCACAGTTATCGCTGGTGCGTACCCGATTGGTCAGGCCACCCAGCGCAGGTGCGCTGATGGTGACCAGGTCGTCGATATGGTGGGTGAAACCCAGTCCGGGTTCGGCGCGGTCCTGGACGGGAGCGAACATGGTCCCGAGGAAGAGGACGACCCCGTCCGGGTACTGGTGGTGGCGACCCATGAGCTGGCGAATGAGATCGTCCGGGTCGCGGCTGATCTCGGCCATCGACGATTCGGCGCGCAGGGTGAAACCGTCGGTCCCGCGAACCTGCAATGTCACGGTCAGCTTGCGCACCGTGTCGAGATCGAAAGTGTCGTCGAACAACCGGACGAACGGCCCGACGGCAGCGGACGCGTTGTTGTCCTTGGCCGCGGTCAGCAACAGTGCCGATCTGCCCTCGAAGTCACGCAGGTTGACATCGTTGCCGAGGCAGGCGCCGACAGCGCGGCCCGCGGACGAGATCAGCAGAACCACTTCGGGTTCCGGGTTGTTCCAGGTCGAGCGGGGGTGCACACCGATATCGGTGGCGGTGCCGACACTGGCCAGCGGCGCGGATTTGGTGAAGATCTCGGCGTCGGGTCCCAGCCCGACCTCGAGGTACTGACTCCACCACCCCTCGGCGACCAGTAGTTCCTTGAGCCGGGCGGTTTCGACCGAACCCGGTTGCAGTGCAGCCAGATCGGTGCCGATATGTCCGGCGATCTGCTCGCGCACGCGGTCGGCCAGGGTGGCGTCACCCCGGCAGCGTTCCTCGATGACCCGTTCCATCAAGGACACCACGAAGGTGACACCTGCGGCCTTGATCGGTTGCAGGTCGATCGGGCTGAGCAGCCTGGGTGTCTCGGGCCGCCGGGATTCCACCGGAGTACAGGCGGCGATATCGGCGAGCGATCCGAGGTCCGGTCCGTCACAGTCGCGGACGAATCCGGCGGGATCGTCGTATTCGGCGAGATCACGCACCGTGGCGACCCGTGCGGTGATATCTATCAGGCGGCCGCCGCGCACCGTGACCACGCAGGGCCCCTCGGGGCCCATCACCCGCCCGACGAGAGCGGAACGCTCGGGGCCGGCGGGCAGAAGAGTGTCGGCGGCCGGTGGCCAGGTGGGGGTCACGATGTGGTCCTCGATGTCGTGGCCGGTGCGAGGCTGCGCTCGTAGCTCTCGTTCACCTCGCGGGTGAGCCGGCTGATGTCGCGATGGTCGAACACGCAGGCCCGCACGGCCGCGGCACCCGCGTTCTGGAAGGCGATGGCGCCGGCGTGGCGGGGCCGGATCCAGGCGTCGTCGATGGTCGCCCGGGTCGCCCGGTAGAAGTCGTGACCGGCGGCGTTGACGGCACCGTCGTCCCAGGCAGCGGTGAGCCCCGGCTGCCCCTCCTCGTCGACGATGAAGCGGCGCTGGGTGTCGGCGGTCATGAGCCAGCGCAGATGATCGAGCAGCGCCCGGTCCGGTCTCGCGCGGGCGCTGATCGCGATGCCGGTGCCGCCCAACACGGATCCGTGACGACCGGCGCGGCCGCGCGGCGCGTCGGCGAACCACAGCGGGCGGGGGCGGCGGGCATAGTTCACATAACCGTAGATATGCGGGCAGAAATCCGGCCCCGCACCGCCGGACATCCGCTCCAGCAGGGCGATGGGGTTGTCGTTGCCCGCGGCCGGACGGCCGCAGACGAAGTGGCGCAGGATATCTATTGCGACGCCGTATTCCTCTTCTGTCAGGAACGTATCACCGGCGCCGGGTGTGGCGCCGTCCCCCACCGCGATACCGCACAGGGTGAGAAACAGATGGGGTCCGGAGGTCGGTAGCGCCGCAGGGATATCACCGGCCAGTTCGACCGCTTCGGCCCAGGTCCGTGGAACAGGAATACCGGTGTCGCACCGAACGGAAACCTGGGTCGCGGCGTCCAGAGGTAGGGCCCAGATATGTCCGCCCATCTCGTAGGACCGGGCCGACGGCCCGATGCTCGCGGCTCGCCAGGCCGCGAGTTCCGCCGCGGTGAAATGCGCGTCGAGCGGTTGTAGTGCCCCGGTCTCGATCGCTTCACCGATATGCGGGTGGTCCAGCACTACGAGGTCGTAGCAGCGCGCGGTCTCGGCGATAGGCGCCGATTCGAAGCCCTCCAGTGGCTGGATATCCCAGCGGATATCGCAGGCGGGTGCGGCCGGGTGCTGCGTCGCGGCGCGCAGCGCCCGGTAGCCGCGGGGATGATCCCAGGTCAGGCCGGTCCAGCTCGTCATCCGCGCAGCTCCTCGGGAAGCGAGCCAGTGGGGAGGTTCTGGTAGGCGACCGGGCGGGCGAACCGCAGTGCGGCGGCGGTGCCCACCGAGGTCGAAACGGGCGCTGTGGTGGCGGGCCAGGGACCGCCGTGCTGCTGGGCGTCGCTCACCGTGACACCGGTCGGCCACTGGTTCCAGATGATTCGGCCGGTCCGTTCGGTCAGGAGATCGATCGCGGCGGCAGCCTGATCGTCCACCTCGTCGCCGCCCTGCACCGTCGCGGTCAGGCTGCCCTCGATCAGTTCCAGAACCGCCAGGGCCTGAGCGGGATCGGCGTATTCGACCAGTACCGACGCCGGTCCGAAGATTTCGGTGGTCACGAGCGCCGGATCCGCCAGGGCGGCGCGGGCGGTGGTGGTGAGGATATGCGCGGCCGGCGCGTCCGGTGCGGACGGACCGGTGCGGGAGGTTTCGATATCCGGGTGTTTCGCCACCGCCGCCAAGGCCGCGGCGAATCCGTCGGATATCCGCGGATTGAGCATAGGCCCCACGGCGGGGAGGGCGAGCCGGTCCAGGAACCCGGCCAGATCCGGAACCAGAACCACCCCCGGCTGGGTGCAGAACTGCCCGGTTCCCATGGTCGCGGATTCGGTGAAACCGGTGGCGATATCGTCCGCCCGCTGCGCCCACCCCGCCCGGGTGACGAGTACCGGATTGGTGCTGCCGAGTTCCCCGTAGAACGGGATCGGGTCCGGTCGCGATACCGCCAGGTCGAACAGGGCGCGTCCGCCCGCCTCGGAGCCGGTGAACCCGACGGCGCGGATCCGCTTGTCCAGCACGGCGGTGATCCCCGCCTGCTTGCCTTCGATCAGGCCGAATATTCCCTCCGGTGCCCCGGCGGTACGCAACCGTTCGGTGACGATACGGGCAGTGGCCCGGGACAGCTCCGGATGACCCTCATGAGCCTTGACCACCACCGGGCACCCCACCGCCAGCGCGCTGACAGTATCCCCTCCGGCGACGGAGAAGGCGAACGGGAAATTGCTCGCCGCAAACACGAGGACCGGGCCGATCGGCACATGGCTGCGCCGGATATCGGGGCGCGGCCCCATCGGCCACTCCGGATCGGCCCGATCGACCCGCACGTCGAACAACGTGCCCTGTTCGAGCCGATCGGCGAAAAGCCGGGCCTGGAAAGCGGTGCGCACCAGCTCGTTACGCAGCCGTGGTAGTGGCAGCGCCGTTTCCCGGTGGGCGATTTCGGCGAGTTCGCCGGCGCCGTCGTCGAGCCCTTGGGCGATCGCACGCAGCTGAGTCGCTCGTTGCGCGGCCGAGGCACGCCGGGACGGTCGGCGGGCGCGATGGGCGGCGGCAAGTATCTGTTCGACGGCCGCGGTGTCGGTCATGAGTTCGGCTCCTCGGAATGCGGTGTGCGGTCGACGGCGAGCACGTGCTTGCAGACGAGCACAGTGTCGCCACGCTGGTTGACCCCGGTGTACTGCTTGGTGACCAGCCCGATGCGCGGGTTTCGGTGCTCGGCGAGGTCGACGACTTCCGAGGTCGCGCGGACGGTATCGCCGGGCAGTACCGGGCGGGGAAAGCGGATGCGGTCGTAGCCGTATGCCACGGCGCGGCCGTTGTATTCGACAGTGAGCCCGACCACGACACCGAAGGTGAGGACACCGTGGGCGATCACGCTGCCGAACCTCGGCTCCGCGAAACCGGGGTCGGTGTGGGCAGGATGATGGTCGCCGGTGAGGTCGGCGAACTGGGCGATATCGGCGGCGGCGATCACCCGGCTGCCACCGGCGCCGGTCTCCCCCACCGTGTACTCCTCGAAGTACCGGTTTTCGAATTGCGGGATGCTCATACCTTCACTCCTGTGCCGACGGTGCCGGTCGGATGGGTGGTCACATGGTTGAAGTGGTCGTCACTGTCCTGATCGGCATCGCTGCGGTAGCGCTTGGAGAGATAGACGGAGACGAATGCGACGGTCGCCATGAACACCATCCACACCGCCACCGGCCACCAGTGCCCGAATCCGGCGAACATGGCCGTGGCGATCAATGGGGTGGTGCCGCCCAGCAGGGCGCCGCTCACCTCCCGGGCGAAGGCAACTCCCGAGTACCGCATGGCGGGCGGGAACATTTCCGCCAGGAATGCCGCCTGCGCGGCATAGCAGGTGGCGACCGCGCCGACGAAGCAGATCACCAGCGCGAGGACGATCAACGCGGGTATGCGGGTGTCGATGAGAGCGAACATCGGGAAGGCCCAGACGATGCCGAATCCGGCACCGAACAGAAACAATCGGCGTCGCCCGAAACGGTCACCGACCCGGCCGAACACCGGCATGAACGCCGCGCCCGCCACCAGGACCACGGCATTGATTCCGAGCCCGGCCATGGCCGCGAGGCCGATATCGTTGGTCAGGTAGCTCAGGGCCCAGACCTGCGGGATATACGAGAACCCCGACAGCATGAAATTGGATCCGAGGCTCAGCGCCAGCCGGCCCTTGGCCGTCCGGAACAACTCCAGCAGCGGGATCTTCGTATCGTCTTTTTTCGCCTGTTCGAAGCTTTCGGTCTCCGCGACGCGGCGCCGGATGTACAGGCTGATCACCAGCATGACCAGGCTGAGCAGGAACGGTATCCGCCAACCCCACTGCTCGAAGTTGTCGCCGGTCAGCCAGAGCACGAGCTGGAAGGTGCCCAGGCCCAGGGCCGAGCCGAGCCATACACCCCCGCCCGACCAGGAGGCGTAGAACCCGCGGCTGCCGCGCGGTGCCGCCTCCGAGGACAGCACCACCGCGCCGGCGTACTCGGCGCCGGCGCCGAGTCCCTGGATGATCCGGAGCAGGACCAGTAGGACGGGGGCGGCCAGTCCGATCGAGTGGTAGCTGGGCAGCAGACCGATGAGCGCGGTCGATACACCCATGATGCCGAGCGTGACGATCATGACCGGTTTCCGGCCGATCTTGTCGCCCAGATGCCCGAAGACCACGCCGCCGAAGGGCCGGGCGAAATAGCCGACGGCAAAGGTGGCGAACGAGGCGAGCAGCCCGGTCGTGGGACTGGCATCGACGAAGAAATAACTGTTGAAGACGAGGGCGGCGGCCGCGCCGTACAGCGCGAAGTCGTACCACTCGACGAGACTGCCGACCGCGGACGCCGCTGCCGCGCGGCGTGCCTGCTGAACCGATGGGGCGGTTGTACTCATGAAGGGATCTTTCGGTGATGCGGCGTCAGGAATGGCGCGCGACGACGGGAGACCGGTGGCGGTGGATGGTGCCGGTCGATTCGAGTTCCTCGATCCGGTCGATGCTCACACCCAGCTCCAGTAGCACTTCCTGGGTGTGCTGGCCGTTCAGCGGCGCCGGCCGGTAGACCTTCTGGGGCTGATTGCTCAGCCGGAATGCGAAACCGGGGGTCACCACTGTGCCCTCGGTCGGGTGGTCGTATTCGACGAAGGAGTTGTTGTGCCGGACCTGCGGGTCGTCGTGGAGCTGGGTGTAGTCGTAGACCGGGCCGACCCATACGCCCGCGTCACCGAGGGCGGCGAGCCAGTGCCCAGTGGTGTTCGCCGCGAGGTTCTCGGTGACCAGCGCGGAAATCTCGTCGCGGTGGGTGAATCCATCGCGTTCGGCGTCGTAGGCCAGGAACCGATCGTCGCCGAATACCTTCGCCAGTGCGTCCATTTCCGCGAACGACAGTGCGAGGTAGCCGTCCGAGGTGGGGAAAACGCCGTAGGGAGCACGGATGTAGGAGTGGGCATGGATCTGATCGGTCGGTTCCTGCCGGACCCCACCGACCGTCGCGACGCTGATCTCCTGCATCTGCGCGGCAATGATCGAATCCAGCATATTGGCCTCTACCAGCTGGCCTTCGCCGGTGCGTTCGCGGTGGAACAGCGCGGCCATGGCGCCTTCGAAGGCCGAGTAGGCGGTGATGGCGTCGGCCAGGAAGAACGGTGCCGGGCGCGGCGGTTCGCCGTGGCGGCGGGCGCTGGCCAGGCCGCCGCTCATCGCCTGGAGGAGCACGTCCTGGCCGGGCCGGTCGGCGTACGGCCCGGTGGTTCCGTAACCGGACATCGACACATAGACGAGATCGGGTTTGATCGCCCGGAGGGTTTCGTAGTCGACGCCGAGCCGATCTGCCACGCCCGGTCGATAGTTCTGCAGGAAGACATCCGCACCGCGCACGAGTTCGTACAGCAGCTCGCGGCCCGCCGGATCCTTGAGGTTCATCGATAGCGAACGCTTATTGCGGTTGAGTGAAAGGAACGAGGCATTGACCTCGTTTCCACGGGCGCCACCGGCCGACACATGGCGTTGCCACTCCCCTGTCACCGGTTCCACTTTGATCACATCGGCGCCGAGATCTGCCAGTTTCTGCGCGGCGAACGGCCCGGCCATGGCGATCGACAGATCCAATACCCGGATACCGTCCAGCACATTCATCCTGCCACTCCCTGCCTCGGGACCACTGTACGAGTAGTCACATGGTGTTCCACGCCACGAATGTTAGCGGTAACGTTAGCGGTAACGCAAGCTGTGGTACTCGACCGGCTACGGATCGGTGAACACTCCAGGCACGAAGCGGACCGTGCGCAGCGGTATGCTCCGCAGACAGCAAGGACAGCGTTTCGGGAGGTGGCGTGGCCGGAGTGGAACGACGACGGCGGGTTCGCGCCAAATCGTCCACGAAATCGGTCACCATGCAGGACGTCGGGCGGGCGGCCGGAGTATCCGCGCAAACCGTCTCGCGCGCCCTGAGTTTCCCCGATCAGGTCTCCGAGGAGACCCGGCGCCGTGTACAGCGCGCCATCGCCGATACCGGCTATCTGCCGAATCTGGCCGCCAGCAGTCTGGCGTCGAACCGCAGCCGCACCATCGCCGCGATCCTGCCGGTCATCTCGACCTCGATCTTCTCCGATACGCTGCGCGCCGCCGCGGGCAGGCTCAACCCTGCCGGATACCAATTGATCGTCGGCTACACCGATTACCACCCGGAACGCGAAGAAGACTTGGTGCGCGGCTTCATCCAGCGGCGCCCGGACGGCTTCTTCATCGTCGGCACGCTGCACACTCCGGAAACCCTGCGGTTGTTACGCACCTACGGTGCGCCCGTCGTCGAAACCTGGGACTGGATCGACGAACCGATGGACACCCTGGTCGGTTTCTCGAACGAATCCGCAACCGGCGATCTGGTCCGGCATCTCGTGGACCGCGGCCACCACGCCCTGGTGTTCGCCGGTACCTTCGGCTCCGGCGACGCCCGTGCCATCCGGCGTCGCGACGGGTTCACCCGCGCCGTGGGCGACCTGCTACCGGACCAGCCCGTCCGCATCGTCGACCTGCCGGATCACGATATCTCGATGGACACCGGTGTCGCCCTGCTCGACACGGCCCTGGAACGCTTCCCCGAAACCACAGCAATCATGTTCGCCACCGACGTCCTCGCCACCGGCGCCGTACTCGCGGCACAGCGCCGCGGGATCGCCGTGCCGGATCGCCTGGCCATCACCGGGTTCGGCGATTTCGAGATGTCCCGGCATCTCAACCCGGCACTCACGACGGTGAGCGTCGATATCGACGCAATCGGCACCAAGGCCGCCGATCTACTGCTGGCCCGGTTGGCCGGTACGGCGATCGAGTCGGCCACCGTGGACATCGGCTACCGGATCGTCACCCGCGAAAGCGCCTGAGCACCAACTCTTACCAGCGCAACTGCCCGAGTGGTGCCCACGGGCCGTAGGCGATGATTCCCGGAGCCTCCCCCACCGATCACACCGGCCCGGTCGGTCGCCGTCCGGCCACCCGATGCCGCGATATCGCGGAACGGGCACCGGAGGGTGGCGCCACGGCATACCGGTTCCGACCGGACCAGTCATGCGCGTCGTTCACCTCCGAGCCGCCGCGAGCGCGACGCCGGGACGCCCCCTCCGCCGAGAACGACGGCATCGATTCCGGCAAGGATGCCAAGGTACGCTCCGGTTGGGGCCGCCCGTATCGGGACTGCGCCGGCACCCGCCGGCTCGCGGTTCCCTCGGGACGACGGTCGCCGACTCTCACCGTGCGAGACCCGCCCGCCGGCGCGAGGCCGAGGTCAGCTCGAAACCGCCCGGGACCCGAGCACAAGACCATGACCATGACCGGCTTCACCCAAGTCGATGGACTCGGCCAATTCCGGATCGCGGATATCGGCACCGGCGGTGGCGGCATGCCGGTAGGCGGTCAAGTTCACCGAATCGTTCTCGGTGCTGGTGACGCCACGTTTCCAGTAGGCCCTGGCGAGGAGATCGGAGCGGTCGACGCCCCATACCTCGACGGCATGCGCGCGGATTCCGCGCACCTCGGCGGCTTCGGCAGCGATCCAGACCTGGGTTCGGCGACCGCCGGCGATCGAGGCGGGAATGTGCTCGAGGACCCGGGTGATATCGGCGAGGTGGTGCAGCGTCAGTTTCGGATGCGCGGGAACGAGTTCGATATCGGCAGGATCCGGGGTGGCGATGTATGCCGATACGGCATGTTCCGGATCGAGACCGTCGAGGATGGCGGCGATGGCCGGAAGTGCGGTGCCGTCGCCGATCAGCACATGGTCGCGGATTCCGGCACCGACCGCCCATTCGGGTCGCATTCCGGACAGCGATACCGGGTCGCCCGGGCGCGCGGCGGCGAGCCAGTCGATCCCCACGCCGTGATCGTGCCGAGCCACGTCCATGGTCAACCGCCGTGCCGCCGGATCGAATCCGCGAACGGTGAAGGCGCGAAGTACCGGTGGCACGGTATCGGCGGACCATTCCGGAAGCCCGGATCCGCCGCGCATCGGTGGAGCCGACGCAGCACTCCGTACACGTGACAGCGCGAGTTTGAATGCGTCGGCCGGGTGCGGGTCTCGATATTCGTCCAGAGCCACCCCCTCGAGGACGACGCGAGTGAAACCCGGCGTGAGGGAATAGATCCCCGCAACGGACAATTCGAGCGACAACAGCCGGCGACCCCGTGATCGCTGCCAGACCCCCGCCTTGATCGACTCCACTACGCCCGCCTCCCGATGAATTAGGTCACCCTAAGTTCGATGGTAACGCATAGTCGGGTGCACGGGCGAAACCACACGACGCGGCTGCCCGGTCCGCCTCGGCGTCGCAATATCGACGGACACATGTCCGACGTCGCCCATACTTCTACCGCCGGCCCCGCGCGTGGGCTCGCAGCGGACCGCGGCGCTGCGAACCGACCGGCCTCAGGTTGCCGTTCGTCTCTCGCTGCCGGGAACGGTCATGGATCGCTCCGCTATCTCGGCCGATACCGGTCCCCGCGGTTGCCGTCACGACCGGGCGTTCTCTGCCGGCGGGCCGGCCGGTGCAGCCGTGCGGCATACGGCCTCGGCTACTCTGGCCACGAGGCAGCACGAAAGGCTTCACCATGGTCGGAACCCCTTCGCGGGTACGCAAGTTCAGCTCGGCGATCGGTGACGACGCCGTCGCGTTCGGCGACCGCGTCCGCATCGCGCCCGGTCTCGGCAAAGCGGCCGGCGGGTCGATGAGTGCCTACTCGGCGTTCTTCCACGCGGGCGCGCGTGCCGACCTGCCGGCCGACTATGCGGAGGTCTGGGTGGTGCTCGGCGGAGCGCTACGGCTGGGTGACGGGAGCGACGAACTGACGGTTCGTGCGGGGGAATACGTGCACGTTCCGGAGCAGACGCCCGGCATCGTCGAGGCTCTCGAGGACACCACCATGGTCTGCGTATCGGTGCCCGCTCATTGACGAGGACGGCTGTCATGGATGACCGCGCAGCAGTTCGGCGGCACCGGTTGAGCCGGGCCGGGATTCAGTGTGTGCGGTGCGGCGGGCGCCGGCGTAACTCCCGGGAGAGGCTGTGCGCATGGCGGAGTAACAGACCACCCAGCTCGCCGCGGCGGTCTGCGCGGAACCGGCTCTCGACTCCGGTGAGACTGAGCGCCCATCGGGGTTCGTCGCGCTGGTCGAAGACCGCCGCCCCCATGCCCCAGCTGCCCTCGACGAGCAGGCCCGGATTCACACACCAACCGGACTCACGGGTGGCGGTGATGCGTCGGGTGAGCTCCGGGCGCGCATGTGTGGCGCCCCAGTCTGTACTCAGGTCGGTACGGGCTAGATAGTCGGCGATATCTCGATCGGGCAGGTGCGCCAGGATCACCAGCCCCGCCGAGGCGACACCGAGGGGGAAGCGGATGCCGGGGTACAACACATGGGAGCGGAGCGGGAAGCTGCCTTCCTCACCGGCCAGGCATACCGTCTCGTCACCGCGGCGGGCGGAGAGGAACGCGCTCTCTCCGGTCTCGCGGGCGAGTTCCCGCAGCACGGGCCGGGCCGCGTCGCCGATGTCGTAGCGCTCGGCGGCGAGTGACCCCATGAGGAACAGTTCCGGACCGAGAAGCCATCGCCCCGATCCGGCGTCGCGATCCAGGAAACCTTCCTCGGCGAGGGCGGCAAGCAACCGGTGGGCTGTGGGCCGCGCCAAATCGGTCCGGCGCGCCAGATCGCTGGTGGTCACTCCCTGCTCACCTTCTGCGGCCACCGCGCGCAGCAGGGTTGCCGCGCGCCCGAGGACCGAGGGGTTCGGCTCTGCGCTCATCTTTCCATCATACGTTCACTGAATGGACGCCACTTATCGCACTGTTCACTCTATGAGCAATTTCGGCTTTGAGCAGAGCGAACACTTGCCAGTTCAAAGGGATGAATGTTCTCGTTGGCGGACCCGGGTATCAACGTTTGCTGAGTGAACACATAAGACGAGAGGCGAGCTGAAATGGAACCGAAAGTGGTGGACACCGCCGCCGCTGCCGTGGCCGATATCGGTTCGGGAGCGACTCTGGCGGTCGGCGGATTCGGGCTGTGTGGTGTCCCGGACGCCTTGATCGCGGCCATCGCCGCGGGGGAGGCCACCGGCTTCGAAGTGTTCTCCAACAATTGCGGGGTCGACGACTACGGGCTGGGGATTCTGCTGTCCGCCGGACGTATCGCCCGGGTGACCGCCTCCTATGTGGGTGAGAACAAGGAGTTCGCCCGCCAGTACCTCGGCGGCGAACTGGAAGTCGAACTGCTTCCCCAGGGCACGCTCGCCGAGCGACTACGCGCCGGTGGCGCCGGTATCCCCGCGTTCTACACACCAGCCGGTGTCGGGACACCGATCAGCGAAGGCGGACTCCCGTGGCGGTATGCGCCGGACGGGTCGGTGGCCGTCGCGTCACCGCCGAAAGAGGTACGAGTGTTCGGCGGCCGCCGCTTCGTCCTCGAGGAGAGCATCGTGGCCGACTACGCCCTCATCCACGCCGCCGTCGGCGATACCGACGGCAACCTGGTGTTCGAGAAGACGGCCCTGAACTTCAACCCGCTGGCCGCGATGGCCGGGCGGGTAACCATAGCTCAGGTCGAGGAACTCGTCGCCCCCGGCGAACTGGATCCCGCCCACGTGCATCTGCCCGGAGTGTTCGTCCAGCGCATCGTGGACACCGGGCCGCAGAACAAACGAATCGAGAAGCGCACCGTACGGCAGGAGGCCACCCGATGAGCTGGACGCGCACCGAAATGGCCGCCCGCGCGGCCCGCGAACTCGTCCCCGGCGAGTACGTCAACCTGGGGATCGGCCTGCCCACCCTGATCCCCAACCACCTACCCGACGGCGTGAAGGTCGTCCTGCACAGCGAGAACGGCATCCTCGGCACCGGCCCCTACCCCACTGACGATGCGGTCGATGCCGACCTCATCAACGCCGGAAAGGAAACGGTCACCGTCGAACCCGGCGCCGCGTTCTTCGACTCCGCACTGTCGTTCGGCATGATCCGCGGCGGCCATATCGACACCGCGGTCCTGGGTGGTATGCAGGTCTCGCGAACCGGTGACCTGGCCAACTGGATGGTGCCCGGCGCGATGGTCAAAGGTATGGGCGGCGCGATGGACCTCGTCCACGGCGCCCGTCGCGTCATCGTGCTGATGGAACACACCACCCGCGACGGCTCCCCCAAGATCGTCGACACCTGCACCCTGCCACTCACCGGGCAAGCCGTCGTGCACCGGGTGATCACCGACCTCGCCGTCCTCGATATCGCCGGCGGACAGGTGATCCTGCGCGAAACCGCGCCCGGGGTGAGCGTTGATCAGGTGCGGCAAGCGACCGGGACACCGCTCGTTACCGAGACCGTCCCGGCCTGACATCCTGGACCATCCCTACCCCGCGATGCCAGGACACTTCGCCCGGACCGGCGTACTCGCCGAGACACTCGCAGCGGTGCACACATTGGGCGTACCGGGGGCCGGACAATGTCGGTCCCCTTCGGGCCTTGCCGGAGTCCGGCAGCCGGCGGAACCAGGTCCCTGTCGACGATAATTTGTCGTCGGCCGCCATTGAGGTATCCACCGGCTGACGAGCAGCCCTCACCTACGGGCAAAACGTGCCGGTTCGCCGCCTGGGAGCTGGATGATCAGGTCACGTGCGACGAGGTGGCGCAGATGCGCAGCCGCCTCGGACAATGCCATGTTCTTTCCGAGCGGTGAGATCTCCGCCCACGGCTTGTACCATTTCATCCGCGCGGCGACCTCCCATACGGTGATCTGATCGTCGCCGAATGCGCTGTAGAGGTGATCGAGTCGCTCTTCGTGATGTTTGATCAGGAACGCAGCGCGCCCCGCGACGTCGTCGAGCGGGAGCCCGTGGGCGCCGAGCCCGCGAGTGACGTTCATCGATTGCACTCGCCGTAACGAGTCGGTGAACTCGGCCAATGCGTCACGCTCTTCGAGGGGGTAGACGAAACTGCCGACATGCGGTGTCGTCTTCTGCAGAATGTGGTCGCCGGTGAACATCACGTCGGCGTCCTCCAGGTAGAAGCACACGTGGCCGGGGGTATGGCCGGGAGTGTGAATCGCCCGCAGGTCGCGGCCGGTGAGCGCGATCCGCTCGTCGTCGGCAAGGGTGCGGTCCGGCGCCGAATCGCGGCTCACCCGGGTTTCCTCGTTCACGGCGAGCTCGTATGCCGTCACATCGGCGTGCGGAGCACCGGCCTGGGCCAGGTTCTCCTTCTGAGCCGCCATCCAGGCCTCGTCTCGATCCGCCGTCATCCCCGCAAACAGATCGTGGTCCGCTTCGTGCATCGCGATCCACGCGCCCGAGGCCTCCCGGACACGTCCGCACAGACCGCTGTGATCCGGATGGAAATGCGTGAGAACGACACCTTCGACGTCGTTCACCGAATGGCCGATGGCCGCCAGCCCGGCTGTGAGCCCGTCCCACGCGTTGTCGTCGTACCAACCGGCATCGATGAGCACGATGCCACCTGGTGACTCCAGCACGTAGATCAGAGTGTTCCCGAGTGGATTACCTGTGATCGGAACCGGAATGCGGAAGATACCATCGCCCACAGAAATCGCGCCGTCCATCAGGTCACCATATTCCTTAGGCAAAGAAACCACTGTTCGGGGCTCCCGGTAGGCGGGACCGCGGGCCGCGTCGAACCGGCCGGCTTCCTGTACTTCTCCGCCGCGCCAACCGCACAGTCCGATAGGGCGCGCGGCCGCAGAAGGCTCGACAGAACACCCTGTGGTAACGTCAACAGTGACAGTTTCGGCAAAGTAGCGCACCACGGAGGCTTCATGGCCGGCCCGCCTTGACAGACCCCGCACCACGCCTCTGCCGAAATCATACGAGCGAGGAAGTGGGTCGAGATGGCGAAGCAGGGAACCGCGACGAAGCGCCCGAGACGCGAACGTGGCTCTCTCAACCCGGAGGATATCGTCGCGGGCGCATTCGAACTCGCCGAAGAGATTTCGATCGATAATCTGAGCATGCCCTTGCTGGGTAAGCATCTGGGCGTCGGTGTCACGAGCATCTATTGGTACTTCCGTAAGAAGGAAGAGCTGCTCAATGCCATGACCGACCGAGCGCTGCGGCAGTATGCGTTCGAAACGCCCTTCATCGAGGCCGAGGACTGGCGCGAAACGCTGCGTAAGCACGCGCAAACCATGCGGCAAACCTTCCTCGGCAATCCCATCCTGTGCGATCTGATCCTGATCAGGTCGGCTTTGAGTGAAAAAGCGGCACGGCTCGGCGGTAAGCAGACGGAGCGGGTGATCGCCAGCCTCGTCGAGGCGGGCTTCTCTCTGGAGGACGCGGTGGAGACATATTCCCGTGTCCAATTGCATGTGCACGGCCTCGTTGTGCTGCAACGTCTCTCGGATAAGAATCGCGAACTCAGCCCGGAGTCCACCGCGTACTACGAGAACGTGATCATCGATCCGGAGACCACTCCCCTGCTGGCCCAGGCCGCCGCCAAGGGGTACCACTCCGGTGCGCCGGACGACCGGAACTTCGAGCACGGGCTGGATTCCATCCTCGACCACGCGACCAGGCTGCTCTCGGGCGAAAACCACACACAGAAGAAATCCACGACGGCGCGGCGCGCGACCCGTTCGGCAACCACGAAGACCAGCAAGCCTCGGACGCGAACGGCCACCAAGTAGCACTCGCCGCTGCGGGCTTCACACCGAAGCCCGCAGCTTCCGCGGCCGATCGGCAGGTCAGCGGGGCTGGAAACGCTGCGCGCCGTCGATCCGCACGACTTCCCCGTTCATATACGGGTTCTCCAGCAGATGCTGGGCGAGGTTCGCGTATTCGTCCGGCGTCCCGAGCCGCTTCGGGAACGGCACCGTCGAGGCGAATTTCGCCAGGCCCTCTTCGCCAATCAGCTCCATGATCGGCGTCAGCATGGTGCCGGGGGCGATGCTGTTGAGCCGGATCCCGACCGAGCTGAGATCGCGGGCGCCGGTGAGCGTCAAGGAGATAACTCCCCCTTTGGCGACCGCATATGCCGACTGCCCGATCTGCCCCTCGTATCCGGCGATCGAGCTCGTCATCACGATCGCGCCACGTTCACCGTTCGGCTTCGGCTCCATTTTTGCCATCCGCGCCGCCGCCAACCGCAGCACGTTGTAGGTCCCGGTGAGGTACAGCCCGATGGTGTCGGTGAAGCCCTTCAGCGTATGCGGGCTGCCGTCGCGATTCACCACCTTCTCCAGCACACCGAAACCGCCGTGGGCGATCACCGAGTACCGCAGTTCGCCCAGTTCCGCGGCGGCGTCCAGCGCCGCGTTCACCGCGTCTTCGTCCAGCACATCGGTCCGTACGTAGACGGCCTTGTTGCCCAGCTCGTCGGCCAGCTCCTGGGCCTTTTCGTCGGCGACGTCGGCGATGACGACCGCCGCTCCGGCGCCGTGCAGCCGGCGCACGGTGGCGGCACCGAGTCCGCCGGCACCGCCGGTCACCAGAACGACTTCTCCCTCGAACGACACGGGATTCTCCTTACTCATCATGATCAACAGGTCGGGGTCCGGCGCACCGGACGTTCGGGTGCACCGGTCAGGTACCGGTCCACTCGGGAGTCGGCTTCTCCGCGAACGCCTTCGCGCCTTCTTGCGCATCCTTCGACGCGAATACCGGCGCGAGCAGCTCCATCTGCTTCTGCCACATCTCGTCCTCGCTCCAGTACCGGGACTTGACGAGAATCTCCTTGGTCACCGCGACCGCCAGCGGTCCGTTGGCGGTGATCCGGTCGGCGAGCCGCAGGGCTTCGGTCAGGGCTTCACCGGGCTCGGCGAGCACGTTGACGAACCCCAGGGTCGCGCCCTGTTCGGCGGTGAAGTTCTCGCCGGTGAGGGCCAGCTCGAGCGCTTTCTGGTAGGGAATGCGCTGCTGCAGGCGCAGCAGACCGCCGCCCCCGGCCACCAGCCCCCGCTTCACCTCTGGGATGCCGAACTGCGCACTGCGCGAGGCGACCACCAGATCGGTGGCGAGTGCCAGTTCGGTACCCCCGGCCAGGGCGAACCCTTCCACCGCAGGGATGATCGGCTTACGCGGCGGCCGCTCGGTGAAACCCATGCCCCGGCAAGGGATATACGGGTATTCACCGGCCGCGAAGGCCTCGAGATCCATACCGGCGCAGAAACTGCCACCGCTACCGGTGAGAACCGCGACCGACAGCTCGGGGCTGTCGTCGAGTTCGTCCATGGCATCGGCCAGGCCCTGACTCACCGCCAGGTTCACCGCATTACGCGCATCCGGCCGATTGATCGTGATCACCAGGGTGCGCCCGCGGCGCTCCACCAGAACTTCGTCCGACACCCGTCGCCTACTTACTCTTGTGAATGAACAGAATCGTGTTGCCGGAGGCTTGGTGTATCCGGCGTGGCGGTGCCGGGATCTCACACCTCGAGCACCAGGGCACCGCCCATACCGCCGCCCGCGCACATCGCGGCGACACCGATACCGCCGCCACGGCGGCGCAGCTCGTAGATCAGCGTGGTCACCATGCGGGCGCCACTGGCCGAGATCGGGTGGCCCAGACTGCATCCGCTGCCGGAGAAGTTCACCCGCTCCTCGTCCATCCCGTATTCCCGGCAGGCCGCGATCGGCGTCGACGCGAAAGCTTCGTTGATCTCCCACAGCGCCACATCGCCCACGGCGAGCCCGGCCCGCTCCAGCACTTTGCCGATCACCTTCACCGCACCCAGGCCGGTATCCCGCGGCGCCACCCCGACATTCGCCCAGGCGCGCACGGTCGCCATCACCTCGAGCCCTTCGGCGGCGGCGTAATCGTCGCCGACCAGCGCCACCGCGGCACCGGCATCGTTGATTCCACTGCTGTTCCCGGCGGTGATCGAGAAACCTTCGATCTCGGGATGCAGCACCGGCAACGCGGCCAGGCGCTCCAGTGTGGTGTCACGGCGCGGGTGTTCGTCCACCGCGAAGTCGAGCACGATGCCATCGGCCCGGGTGACCTTCAACGGCACGATCTCGTCCACGAATTTCCCGGCTTCGATGGCGTCACAGGCACGCTGATGCGACCGTAACGCCCACGCGTCCATCTCCGCCCGGCTGATACCGACCGCTTTCGCGGTGTTCCAGCCCACCGTGACCGACATATCCATGGTCGGGGCGTCGGGAGTTTCCGGATGCGACGGCGGGATCCACGGTTCGATGAACTCCATTTCCGGTCCCGAATCCGGTTTACGCCACTTCATCAACGGCGCCGTGGACAGCGACTGCACACCACCCGCGACGAGGACTCGCTCCATATCGGCACGGATATGCGCGGAAGCGTTGGCGATCGCCGTGAGGCTACCCGCGCAATGCCGGTTGACCGCCTGTCCCGGAACGGTTTCCATCCCGCAGGCCACCGCGGCGTGCCGGGCCAGATCGCCACCGCCGTAGTTCAGTTCGGCGAACACCACATCGTCGACCGCGGCGGGCTCCAGGCCGGCCCGGCGGACCACCTCCGGCAGCACTGTGGTCGCAAGAGTTTCGGTCGGCACGTTCGCCAGCGCGCCCTTGAACGATCGGCCGATCGCTGTCCGGACGGCGCCGACGATGACGGGTTTGGCCATATCTCTCAACCTCAGTTCGAGCCACACTCGCGGTGTAGCGATGTGCACCGTACAAATTTTCCAACAGTATTACATACAGTATCACCGTCTGGAATGGCGTACCGCTTATCGCCCGGTCGATTACCGGCCCGCGACCGTCGGCGGCGCCGCATAGCGTGCCGCATCCGCGGCCAAGGCGACCAGGTCGGCCGTCCCGTCCTGGAGTGCTGCACTGGGCACATACGGACCGTCCTTGATGAGGATCTTGGCTGCGCACAGTTCCCGCGGCCGGCCGGTCCCGGCCGCACCCACCAGCCGATCACCGTCGAGAACCAGGGCCAGCAACGCTCCGTCCGCGAGATCACCGTGCACGATCGTTTCCGTGCCCGCCGACGGATAACCCGCGATCTGCAGATTCCGGCCGAACTGGGTGGTCCGGCACCACGGGACTTCCGCGTAGGGCTCGCGTATTCCGAGGATGCTCCGCGCCGCCGCGCCGTGTGCCTGGGCGTGGTTCCAATGCTCGATACGTACGGTTCCGCCGAGAATGCGGTCCGGGAAGCGCGCGACATCACCGGCCGCATAGACCCCCGGAGCCGATGCCGCGGCGAATTCGTCGACGAGAATTCCGTCGTGGACGTCCAGGCCTGCCCGTTCGGCGAGGACGTCGTCGGGCTCCATCCCGACCGCGGTGACCACCACATCCGCCGACCATTCCCGGCCGTCGGCCGCCACCAGCCGGCCGCATTCGGTGCGGTGCAGCCTCGCCGGAACGGTCGCATCGGATAATATGACGGGTTGATACGCGTGCAGGGAGGGAGCCGCTGTGCCGGGGGTAAGAAGATTCTTCCGTGAGACGGCCTACGCCGTCCTCGCTACGACGGCTGTCGCCGCACTCCTCGTCGTAGGTTTCGGATTCAGCGGCATCTGGGCGACCGTGGTCTCGGTGATGGCAGGCATGGTGCTGGGCCGGGTACTCGAAGGCTGCGTCGGACTCGTCCGCGCGTACCGGGCCGGCGCAGCACGATCGGCCGGCGACCCCGGCGCGGCGCAGGATCTGCCCGGCGCCTGATCGCGCCGGTCCGGCTCGGTCGTCACGCCTTCCAGATATCGAGGAGTTCCCGGGTCGTGGTGACCGTGGCCAGCAGCGACAGGGTGTTTTCGATCATCGCCGCGTCGTACTCCGCCGGGACACCGGCCACCGCGTCGCAGGGAAGGACCACCTCGTGGGCCGCGTTCACCGCGTCCATGACGAGATTCGGGATTGCCACGTTCAGTGAGACGCCCACGGCGACGATTGTCCGGACGCCGAGGTTGCGCAGGACCGCATCGAGATCGGTGCCGCCCATGGGCCCGAGGCCATGGGTGCGAGTGAGTACCAGATCGGCTGGTTCGGGCCCGAATTCGGGGAGCAACTGCGCACCGCGACTGCCCGGAGTTACTGCGACCCCGCGGCGCCCGACCGCGAACAGTTTCGCGTTGTGGTTCGAGCCCAGGCCGTCGGCACGGCGGTTGACCAGGCAGTGCACCACCCGCACACCCGCGGCGCGGGCGACCGGCAGTAGTGCGGCGATATTGGGTAGCGCCTCCCGGCGTGCCTCGTCGGCGAGCGCGGCCAAGCCCGCGTCGGGCCCGACCACGGCGCCCTGGCATTCCTGAGTGACCAGGGCGGTCCGCTCGGGGGCGATCAGCTCGCTCAGCGCGCGCTTACCCACGAGCAACTCCTCGGCCGCGCCCGGCGTTCATACCGGGCTGCCGGCTTCAACGGGTGGGACATCGTAGAACTGCTTAGCCCATTTACGCAGCGACAGATAGGGTTTGGCGTCCTTGGGTGACAGCGGCGGATGTTCGACGTACTTCTGGTACCGCCAGATGCTCAGGTCCTCCCATACCGTGACCAGGAACTGCCGCTCCACCCGTTCCCGCACCTCGGGCGGCGGGACGTCGGAGTCGTCGCCCGGTTTCTTGGGCCACCAGATCGAGTAGAACAGGTCCGAGCATTCGTCGTCGACGGGTGTGGTCGCGAAGATGAGCCGATGGTTGGACGATCCCTCGAAGGCGCTGATCGAACCGCCGAGGCCGAACATCTGGGCGTGGATTTTCAATGCCATCTTGTCCGGATCGTCACTGCGGGCGTCGGGCCAGCCGGTGAGGAACGACCAGGTGTGGCCCTCGGCGCTGTAGTCCAGCATCTGCGGGGTCACGGTGGCGCCGTGGACGTATTCGAAATGCAGGCTGTCCGGCCCGTTCTCCAGGACGACCTGCGGATGCACCGGTTCCTGCTCGGTTTTTCGGGAGAATTCGGGATAGGGGCGGTAGTAGCCGTCCGGGTCGCTGCCGAGTTCGGGGAACATCCGCAGGATGTCCGGCATCTCCCATTGTGGTTCCTTCCCTTCGGGATGGTGCCACATGAACACGCAGCCGTTCTGTTCGTTCACCGGGTACACCTGCAATCGCAGGCCCCGGTTGACCCGGTCCTCGCCGGGGATCTTGCGGTTGCGCCCGTCCGGGCCCCACCGCCAGCCGTGGAACGGGCATTCGACGCAATCGCCGACCACCTTGCCGCCGTGCCCTATATGGGCGCCGAGGTGGCGGCAGTGGCCGGTGAGGATATGCAGTTCGCCGGCCTCGTCGCGATAGGCCACGAGGTCTTCGCCGAAATAGCGCAGCGGACGCGCCTCGCCGAGCGGGAACTCGGCGGACCAGCCGACCATGAACCAGCCGGTGACTTTCCAGGTGAAGGGGACCTTCATATGACACCTCCGATGTCTGCGAGACGGCTACCGGCGAGCGAACGCGGCACCGAACCCGTCGATGAACTCTGTGGCCTTGCGGGGGCTCGAACCGTCCACATGCACTACCGCCGAGGTGGCGCCGCGCCGTTCGAGATCGTCGAGGAATTCCCGGGCGGCGCGGACCGATCCGCGGTCGCGGATATCGAAATGCGGACAGACGGCCTGCACCTCGACCGTCTCCGGTGCGCGGCCGGCCTCGGACAACCGGCGCCGCAGCGTATCCACGGCGCTACCGAACTGGCCGGGGTTCTCGATCGGCTCGGTGCGGATCGCGGCCGCCATAGACGCGTCGGCGATGATCGGCATCCAGCCGTTGCCGTGCCGGACCACCCGCGCCAGCGCGGCCGGGCCGTTGCCGCCGAGCCAAATCGGCGGATGCGGGCGCTGGGCGGGCTGCGGCAGCCACACCGGTCCGGGGGCCGCGAAATCCTGGCCGGTCACCGGGTGTTCGGGTTCGGTCCAGATACTGCGCAGCGCTGCCAGCGCCTCGTCCAGCAACTCGGCGCGCCGCTCGTGCGCGACACCGACGGCGCTGAACTCCGAACGCAGGTAACCGGCACCCTCTCCGGCGATCAACCGGCCGCCGGAGACGATATCCAGGCTGCCCAGGGCTTGCGCCGCCAGATAGGGATTGTGGAACGGCAGCACGTACAGATTGGTCATGAGCCGGATACGCCGGGTGACGCCCGCCATGAAGCTCAGGGCCGCGATCGGGTCGAGGGTGTTGTGGCCACCGTTGCGGCGCCATTTCAGCGACGGGGCCGGATGCTCACTCAGCGCCACCGCCGCGAACCCGGCCTGCTCAGCGGCGACCGCGACCTCGCGAATCACCTCGGAGTGCAGGAATTCCTCGGCGGAGCCCGGAAGTTCGCTGGGGTATTCGAGTACATACTTCATGATGTCGGCTCCTCGGCGCGACAGTCACCCGCCGGACGGCCGCGCACACAGTCCTCGACGAACAAGAACACACTGCGGTGATAGGACTCGACGGCGTAACTCACGCTGATGTTGTGACCGGTATCGGGTTGCCGGTAGGTCACGAAGCGGGGGCACGCGGTGAAGAAGCCGGTGATCTCGGCGAGTGCCTCCGGGTCGCAGCGCCATACCTGTTCGTACTCCGCGTAGCTGAATCGCACCGGCACCTGGATCTGCGGGGCGAGCCGGGGGAAGTCCGCGGGCCACTCCCGCACGACCGTGCTCTCGTAGGGCGGCGAGGCCGACGAGACCGCACGCCCGCCCACGAGTTCGGATGGATAGACCGCTTCCGGCTGCCACAGCAGATCCCGCACGGCCGTACTTCTGCGGGTCCTGCGGACCTCGTCGATCCGGCGCAGTGCTTCCGGGTGTTTACGGCGGCCGGTACCGGCGAGTTCGACACCGAGCAGGGAACTACCGCGGGGATCGGCGGCCATGTTCACGGCGAGGTCGCAGCCCGCGGAATGGGCCATCAGGAAGACTCCCGCGCCCCGGGAATCGGTGCCGAGCAGCGCATCGATGGTGCGGTAGGTCGCGTCGGCCCGTCGTTCCGGTGCGTCGAACGCGTCCTCGTAGGGCTCCGACGCACCGTATCCCGGACGGTCCAGCGCCAGCACGGTGAAACCGAGCCGGGCGCCGAGCCGCAACAGCGAAAGCCGCGGTAAGCCGGGCAGGTCGAAGTATCGCGCGGTGGTCGCGCCGCCGTGCACGGCCACGACGACCGCCCGCGGCCGGTCCACCTCGGCGCACAGGGCCGACATCGGAATACCGTCGATCTCGACGATCCGTTCGGCAACCGGCGACGGACCCGCGAGCACGCCCGCCTCTTCGGCCTTCACCGGTCCGCCCGTAACAACAGCACACCACTGGGTGTGAGCCCGCCGCTGCTCGCTACCGCGACCCGCGCATCAGCGACCTGGCGTGGGCCGGCGTCACCGCGCAATTGAACGATCGCCTCATGGATCAACCCCATGCCGTGCGTCCGGCCGTGCGACAGCTGCCCGCCGTGGGTGTTCAGTGGCAGCACTCCGTCGCGGGCAATGTTCGTGCCGTCCTGCAAGAAATCCTTGGCCTCGCCGATTCCGCAGAAGCCGAGTGCTTCGATCCAGGAAAGAAAGTTGAAGGTGAAGCCGTCGTAGAGTTCGGCGACATCGACGTCGCTGTGGCACAGGCCCGTCCGCGACCACAGATGCGCGGCCTGGCCCAGTACCTGTGGTTCGTGGGTCGGCGTGCTCTGGTCCCATTCGAGCCGTTCGACGAGTTGCGTGCCGACCGCGCCGTCGCACGGTACATCGCAGTCGTACAGCCCGAACGGTGTGGTGATCGGCCGGGCGCCGAGGTAGTCGTCCATGGTGAGCGGATCGCGGTAGACGGCCGTCGGGTTCAGCGCGGCATTGGCGCGCTGGCTGAGCGCGATCCAGCCCAGGGTCTCGCGGTCGGTGCCGTAACGGTGGAAATGCCGTTGCGCGGTCTGGGCCAGGGTATGCGCCGCGGAGACCGCACCGTAGGGCGCCAGCCACGGATCGGCGATACCCGCCGGCGGGCCGATCTTGCCGGCCTTGACCAGCTCCGAATAGGTCGATTCCCAGATGGTGCGGAAACACAGCACATGCCGGGCGAGCCCGCCCGCGACCGCGAGCATGGCCGCGATCAACGATCCGCCCGGGCCGAAGGTTTCGGCACCACCGTTGAACCAGGACGGCCGCAGGCCGAGGGCGCCTTCCACCGCGGTGACGCCGCCCTCGGTGAACGGGCCGAGCGACCCCGCACCAGGATAGGTGGACAGGCCGTCGATATCGTCGAGTTCCAGTCCCGCGTCGGCCACCGCCGCCCGGCACGCCTCGAGCGTCAACGCCAGCGGGTCGGCCATGAGCCGGCGCCCGATCCGCGACATGCCGATGCCGGTGAGCGCGACCTTGTCCTCGAATTTCTCCTGGGTCGGCATCGGCCGGATGTGTTCGTGCGCCGAGACGGGCTCGAATTCCCCCGGCGGCAGCCCGGCCGGTCCGTCCCCACCGCGGACCGGCCGGAACAGCGGCAGCCATACCTCGCCGGTCTTCTCGAACACCACTTCCATCCGCATCCCGAGCTGCAGATCGGCGGGGTCGCAGTCGACCGGGTTGGTGGTGAGCCGGACACGTGGGTCGTCCTCGAGCGCGACCTGCGCGACGACATACGGCCGCGGTAGCCCGGGCACCGCGAAGCGGTGGTTCACCGTGAAGCCCATGAGCGCCGCATAACCCGATACCGCCCGCACACCCATCCGGTCCGCCCGGCAGTACCGGCACACCGGTTGCGGCGGATGGATCAGGGCGGAGCAGGACAGGCATTCCTGGATGCGGAGCTTGCCGTCGGCTCCCGAGGTCCAGTAGAACTCGGTCTGTGGCGTCACGGCGGGAGGACGGCGCAGACCGTCCTCCGGCTCGGTTCCCGATTCACCGCCGGCCATTGCCGCACTTCGTCTCCGCCGATGTGACCGTCACCGGCCGCGTGGTCTCGTCCACGGTGTCGTCGGCGTCTGCCACCCGTGCGCCGACTGCAGGTCGAGGCATATCGCATACTCCTTCGTTGGTTCCCGCGAAGCCCGTCAGGCAGCCTTCGGCTTGGCCGGCGGCGAGTAGTTCGGCCTGCCCAGTCCGAGTACGTGCTGGGCGATCATGTTGCGGAAAACCTCCAGGGTGCCGCCGTAGATCCCGCACAGCGGCGCCCAGCGGTAGATGTATTCCGCTCCCCCGTCGTCGGCGGCGCCTTCGGTCTCCACCGGCAGGGCCGCGGCGGGCCCGAGCAGGTCCATCAGATCCGGTGAGATATCGCGCATGGCCTGCGCGATCGCGACCCGGCCGAACATATGCGGTGCGGACAGCGCCGCTTCCATCCGGGCAACACTGCGCCCCAGCCGGTACGCCACCGAGGAGTCGTCGAGCAGACGGCTCCCGTCCGGGCGCGGTTGCGCCGCGAGCGCGGCGATCCGGTCGACCGCCACCGCCATCATCGCGCCCTGGTGGGTCATGATCGATACGTCCTGCAGCCCGTCGCCCGCGGCGTCGACCACACCGTGCTCGGTGTTGAGCGGGCCCATCAGCACCGACCAGCCCCCGTTCACCTCACCGAGCCGGTACTTGTCGTCGACCCGGACATCGCTGTAGTAGACGATATTGGTGCGGTCGCCGTCGACGGTGCGGATGCCCTGGATCTCGATACCGGGGGTGTCGAGCGGAACCAGGAACATGGTCAGGCTCTTGTGTTTCCGGGCTTCCGGGTCGGTATTGGTGATCAGGAAGACGTACTGGCAGTTGTGCGCGCCGGTGGTGAACATCTTCGAGCCGTTGATCACCCACTGATCCCCGTCGCGTACCGCGCGCGTTTTACAGGTCGCGACATCGGATCCGCCCTCGGGTTCGGTGTAGCCGAGGCACAGCCGCACCTCGCCACTGGCCACCCTCGGCAGCACCTCTTCCTGCAGTTCGGGCGAACCGTAGTCGCGCACCGAACCGACCACGATCGCGGTGGTACCCCAGGTCACCCACGGCACCCGCGCGCGCCGCTTCTCCAGATCCCAGATGCGGCGGCGCAACCGGTTCAGCCCGCCGTCGGCCGGTTTGCTCAGTTCCGCAGTCAGCCAGCCCTCGGCGCCCATCGCCAGGTGGACGTCTTCGTCGAAGTTGTCGAGCCCGATGTCCAGCGGGCCCTCGCGCCGGCCGCATCCGGATGGAGGCCGCCGGGTTGTGCCGATCCGATCATCATCTGCGCACCGGCGATATCGCGATGAGCGGATTCCCGATCCTCGGCGGACACGAAGGCGCCGGCGTGGTGGTGGCACTCGGCGAGGAAGGCGCCATAGCCGAAGCCACCGACGGCCGGATGTTCAAGAAGGTCATCGTCGCACTCGGGCGCTCCGCGGAGCACGATCTGGGGGCCTGGCTGAGATCCGATTCACCGACGCCGACCACTGACGGCACGTCGTTGCCCCGTATCGCCGCCCGGACGGGCCGGCGCCTCAGAGCGCCACAGTGTGCACTCGATACCGGAGCGGTCGCGCCGGTTCGCGGCGGGCTCAGCTGATCGTCTCCCAGACGACATCGCGGTCGCCGGTGCGCAGTGATTCCACGCGGCGGCCGAGTTCGTGTGCGGCTCGGGGTGTAGCAGCCGCGAGTCGTATGTAGGCGCCGAGCGAGTGGTATTCGGTGATATCTCGCAGCAATCGCCAACCGGACCATTCGAGCAGGTCATAGCCGTACTCTTGGATGAATGCCGCGCGGTCGGCCTGCGGCGTGTGGAAATGGTCGGGCAGCGTGCCGACGAGGTCGAGTTCGCGCGGGCCGAAGCAAGCGTTGTCCCAATCGATGAGCACCCACCTGCCGTTGTCCAGCACGATGTTCTCCTCATGGGCGTCGGCATGCACCAGGCCGTGGCCGAGGGGGAACCGGATCGTATCGAACTGGGCGATCAGCTCGTCGGCTCGGCGGCGGAGCCAGGCACGGTCCGGCTTGCTCAAAACCGGGCGCGTTCGCGCGGCGTCGACCTCGAATGCCTCCCGCAGCCGTCGTAGCGGGCGATACTCCGGGATCCGGAACGGTGGCACCGGCTGCTGGTGAAGGAGACGAACCAGTTTCGCGACATCGCGGGCAGCGGGTTGGGCAGCAGGGGGTCGATAGGGCCAGAATGTCGCTACCGCACTGCCGGTCAGCACCGGTTGTATGCCGGGTAGCGGATTCAGCGCTATCGGCTCTGCCGCCGTGGACGAGAGCCATCGGGTGACCGCGATGCTCGTGGCGGCGCGCGTGCGGCGCAGCGGTGTGTCCGGGGCAAGGCGGACGACCACATCGTCTACCCGCCACACAGCATTCGACCGCCGATGTAGCAGCTCGGCCGCACTCGACTTCACACCGAACACCGAACAGGCTTTTTCGAGCTCTGTGCGGCCGGGTAGCGCACCGTCTACTACCATCGCTCACCCCGCCAGAGCCGCGGCGATATCGGCGCGCAGGTCCAGCACTTCCTGGACGCAGCGGTGACGCGCGGCAACAGTATCCAGATCCCGGAGGCGGGCGTAACAGCGTTGCGAAGACAGCGCGGTGACCGCCGTAACCACGGTCTGTCCGATGTGCACCGCTGCATCAATGTCGCCGGCCCGGAAATGCGCGGCAGCCAAGGTCGGCAGCACCACGGCCCGGCTGCGCTCGTGCTCGGCCGAATGACCTTCCGCCGCCACAGTCAGCTTCGTTGCTGCGGCTTCGCCGAATTCCTGGTGCTTCAGCGATAGCAGATAGAGCGAATGACCGTGTTGAGCGGCGATTTCCGCGTCGGTGACGACCCACGCCCAAGCCAGGTCCGTGCCGACGCTCGCCTCCGCGTACCCGGCTTCGGAAGCCCCCAGTGCCCGGCGAGTCGGTTCGGGTTCGCCCAGCGTGGCCCAGCACCACGCAGCGACCGTATGGATGTAACCAGCGGTGATGGGCGATACCGGGTAACGGCGACCGGAGGATGTCGCTGCGGCCAACCGGCAGAAAGCGAGGGCATCTTTCGGCCGACGCAGATGCAGTGACTGATGGGCCATATCGAGCAGGATCACAACCATCAGGTCGGTGGAGCGGGGGTTGCCCTCGGCGCGCTGGGCGGTGTGCAGGGCATAGGTCCACAGACGACGAGCCGCGTTGTGGTCTTCGATGTCGTAGGCGAGCCAAGCGGCCATGCTCGCCAGCTCTGCGGTGGCGATGTGCAGCCGGCCTTGGACGAAGGACGTGCATACCGCATCGTTCAGGGCGGCCACCTGGTGAAGCTGGCTGAGTGCGGCGCTGCGGCAAAGGCCCCCGCCGTGGGCGAGATCCCAGCGGCGGAATCCGTCGCTGATGGCTTCGATCGCATCGATATCGGCATCGCCGATGCGGGGTCTGGAGACGGGGGCCAGCCGATCGGGCAGAACGTCGGCCAGTCGTTCGAGTTCGGGATGCAGACGTGATCCGAGCGCGGCAGCGGTTGCCAGGGTGACGAAATCTCTGCGGTGCACCCAGTCCACCTCCTCGCCCGCCAGGCTACCGGCCGCCTGCTCAGCGGAGTCCACGTGGAAGCCGAGCAGCTGCGCGGGAACAGCGAAGACCGACGAAATTCGCGCGGCCGTTTTCGCGCCTGTCAACCGCCGTGATCCGGCCTCGACCTCCGATACCCGTGCCTGGCTCAACCCGAGCAGCGCCCCGAGTTGGTTCTGCGAGAGGCCGGTGCACTCGCGAATCGCAGCGAACACGATGCCGAAGTTGTGTTCGGACAGCGCAGCCCGCATCGATGGGCTGGTGAAAAACCCGGAAGGCAAGGGGTGGCGGAAACCCGACGCTCGCGCACATCCCGCGCACAAGCTCGCGGCAGTCACGATCGCGGCTCCGTTCCCGCAGGAGCGGCACTGCTGTCGTTCTCTCATGAATCGACGCTTTCAGCTGGGCCGGACGCTTTTCAGTTCACCGTAGCGCTCGGTCGAGCCCGCCTGAATCGAACACGATCGCCGTGGAAAAACACGCAATCCCCGCTGGGGATATCCCGCACGGAGATTGGTGGACAGTCCGAACGTCGCGACGCTGAAGGCAATCACCGTCAGCCGGATCTACCTCCTTCACCGGCGACTGATCACGAGGGGCTACACCATGATTGATCCGGACAAGCCGCGGCGGGCCGTTGCCCTGCTGCACAGTGAACACGACCCTGCAGCATACGAAGAACTGATGCGCCGACACCGGCTGAACGTCGCCTACACCGTGCACACCGATGCGCCGGCCGTATTGGCCGCCCTCATCGCGGTCCAGCACGCGCTCGAACACCTCGCGGACGTGGTCGTGATCCCGCACCTCGGCGTGCTCGAGGCCAGTACTCCGTGGTGGGTGGTCACCGAGGCGGCCGATCTCATCACCGGCACACAGGAATATCCCTTGTGGTCGGCAGTCACCGCGCAGACAAGGCGTCGACAATGATCACGCTGGGCTTCGTCATCGCTATCGGTCTGCCTTCGGCTGTGCTGATCCTGGCGGTGGTATTGCCTGAACGTCGGGACAAGCGATGAGCGCTACCCCCGGTACCGGCTCGGCGATCTGAACTTCGCGGCGAGGTGGTCATCGAGCAGCGCGCATCGGGCCCACAGCGGGCAGCCGGTACCGAAGCGGTTGCGCCGGCCCCGCGGCGGTGTGCTCGACGCACCGCCGCGGACCGGCCGGGCCACGACCCTCAGCTCAGCTCGTAGCGGATCGGCAGGTGCTTGAGCCCGCCGACGAACGTTGTCGCGATCAACTCGGGTTCACCGGCCAGTTCGGCCGATTTCAGCCGCGGCAGCAGTTCGGCGAAGAACTTCCCGACCTCCATCCGGGCCAGCGCCGCACCCAGACAGAAATGGACACCGAACCCGAACGCCACATGCTTGTTGGGTTCGCGGTGGATATCGAACCGGAACGGGTCGTCGAAAACCTCTTCGTCGCGATTGGCCGACGCATAGGACAGCAGCAGCGACTCGCCTTCCGCGATCGGCACGCCGTTGACCTTCGCATCCTGCGCCGCCGTGCGCATGAACGCTTTCACCGGAGTGACCCAGCGGATCATCTCCTCGGTGGCCCGGGACATCAGACCCAGGTCGGCGGCCAGTTCTTCACGCTGTGCGGGATGTTCGATCAGAGCCCGCATCCCGCCGGCGATCGTGGCACTGGTGGTGTCGTGCCCGGCGGTGGCGATGATCGCGTAGTAGGACATGGTCTCGATATCGGACAGTGGTTCACCGTCGATGGTCGCGTTGGCGATGACCGAGGCGAGATCGTCGGTCGGGTTCGCCCGCCGGGAATCGGTCAATGTCTTGAAGTAGGCGAACATTTCCGCCAGCGCCGTCATCGTCTCGGTTTCCGACATCGTGCGCTTGTACTCGTCGTCGTCGCTGCCGATCAGTTCCTGCGTGAGCTCGAGCATCAGCGGGAAATCGGCTTCGGGGACGCCGAGCAGGAACATGATCACATACAGCGGGTAGTTGACCGCGACTTCCTGGACGAAATCGCATTCCCCGCCCGCGTCACGCATCTGGTCGACGTAGCGCACGGCGAGCTGTTCGATCCGCTCCCCCATGGCGCGCATGGATTTCGGGCTGAACCAGTCCGCGGCGATCGCGCGGACGATCCGGTGCTGGGGATCGTCCATGTGGATCAGCGTCTTGATGCCGACCGCGGCCTGCATCTCGTCCGAGGCGGCCGGCATCAGTACAGGCCGCGGCCAGTTCGTGAACACCTGGTTCGCCCGTTCGACGGCCATCACGTCGGCGTGTTTGGTGATCGCCCAGAACGGTTTGTAGGGGGGCACGTCCACCAGCGACACCGGTGCATTCGCCCGCAGCGAACTCAGTGCGGTGTGCAATCGGGACTCGTCGGTGTAGGCGGCCGGGTCCGCAAGTACCTTCGCGGCATCGTCGACGATCGGCATGCTCATATGCGGTTCTTCCGTTCCGTATCTTCGTGTTACTCCTGGTCGGACCCGTCGCCCAGGGGCCGGCCCGGCGCGTTGTGCCGCCCACCAGAGTGATTTATAGTCAGGCATACTGTCAAGCATTCTATAAGTCGTACCGGGCATTGGAGCGGTGGTAGTCATGTCCTCTGAACAACGCAAGATCGTCGTCGTCGGCGCCGGATCGGGCATCGGCGCGGAGACCGCCGAGCACTATCACAGGCAGGGCGATTACGTCCTCGCGGTGAATCTCCGCCCGAGCGACACCCAGGCCTCCCGGCACGAACAGTGCGATCTGCGCGACGCCGCGGCGATCGACGGGCTACTGGATCGCATCGGCTCGAAATGGGATGCGCTGGCCTACGTCGCGGGCGTGCCCGGCACCGCCCCGGCCCACGATGTGCTCGCGGTGAACTACCTCGGCATGCGATTGATGGCGGAGGGGATGCTCCCGCGGCTGCGTGAGGGCGGCGCGATCGTCACCGTCGCATCGGTCGCGGCACTCGGTTGGCAGCAGCGACTCGAAGAACTCGCCGGCCTCCTCGACGCGACCGACGCGGAGGCGGTCCGGGCCTGGCAGGACACCCAGGACCCCGCCTATCCGGTGTACAGCACCTCGAAGCAGGCCGCGATCATCCACGCCAAGCGCCTGGCGCCTGCGGCGTGGCAGAAATACGGGGTGCGGATCAACACGGTGAGCCCCGGGCCCACCGAGACGCCGATCCTCGGCGATTTCGAGACCAGCATGGGCAAAGATGTCCTCGATATGGTCAAGGCCACGGTGGGACGGCACGCGAGCGTCGACGATATCGTCCCGGTCATCGCCTTCCTGGCTTCGCCGGCAGCGCGCTGGATCAACGGCCAGGACGTGCACGTAGACGGCGGCTTCGTGGCGCCGATGGCGGCGGGCGCGCCCATCCAACTCTGATATCGGCGCCGGAATGTGCCGCCCGCAGCGAACCCTCGGCAGGCGGCACGTTCCGCACCCATCGCCGACCGATGAGGAAAGCCCTCGCACCACAGGAGATTGCCGATGCGGATGAAGCCTTTTACTGTACGCATTACAGTAAGTTGAATAACGTGGATTCCGCAAGGTCCCGACGACGCTAGAGGTGGAGCTGTGAACAGCCCTGTTCAGGACGAATCGACACCGGCCGGGGACGCCCTCGACCTACGTGACCCCTACCCGTACTTCGCCGCCAGGCGCGCCGAGAGCGGGGTTTCGCACGGGACGGTGATGGACTATTCGAGAACCCCGGAATCGCTGCGGCCCAAGGACAGCTATTCGGCGTTCTCCTACGACGCGGTCAATGCCGCCCTGCGCAACAGTCAGGTGTTCAACACCGCGCTCTACGATTCCACGATCGGCGTGTTCATGGGGCCGACCATTCTGGCGATGCACGGCGCCCGGCACAAAGCGCACCGGGGCCTGGTCTCGGCGGCGTTCAAACCGCAATCGCTGCTCACCTGGGAGCCCGAAATCGTGCGGCCGATCTGCGACGCGCTCATCGACGAATTCACCGAACGCGGCAATGCCGATCTGGTCCGCGAGTTCACCTTCGAATTCCCGACCCGTGTGATCGCCCGGCTCCTCGGCCTGCCCGAGGAGGATCTGCCGTTCTTCCGCAAGGCGGCGGTGGCAATCATCAGCTACGCCGGGAACGTGGGGCGCGCACTGGAGGCGTCGAAGGACCTGCAGGAGTATTTCCTCGGACATATCGAACAGCGCCGCAGCAATCCCACCGGCGATATCATCAGCGATCTGGTGACCGCCGAGATCGACGGCGAGAAACTCACCGACGAGGCGATCTACTCGTTCCTGCGACTGTTGCTGCCGGCCGGCCTGGAAACCACCTACCGGTCTTCCGGCAATCTGCTCTACCTGCTGCTGAAGCATCCGGACCAGTTCGCGGCCGTGCAGGCCGATCGCCGCCTGCTCACCCCGGCGATCGAGGAGGGGCTGCGCTACGAAACCCCGCTCACCCTGGTGCAACGGTATGTCACCGAGGACACCGAACTCGACGGCGTCGCGATCCCCCGAGGCGCGGTGCTGGACCTGTGCCTGGGGTCGGCCAACCGGGACGAGAACCGCTGGGAGCGCCCGGAGGAATTCGATATCCACCGCCGCCGCATCCCGCACATCAGTTTCACCGCGGGCGGCCATACCTGCCTCGGCCTGCACCTGGCGCGGATGGAGACCCGGGTCGCGCTGGACCGCCTGCTCACCCGCCTGACCGGATTCGAACTGAAAGATGAGGGCGATCCGCATATCTTCGGCCAGCCGTTCCGTTCGCCCAATGTGCTTCCGGTGACCTTCGATGTCGTCGCCTGAGCCACGGCCCGGGAAGGAGCCCACCATGGCCGGCCGGTACCTGTTCGACCTGTCGGGGCGCTCGGCGCTGGTCACCGGCGCCGCCGGGGGCATCGGTGCCGCGGTCGCCGCGGCACTGGCCGCCCACGGCGCGGCGGTGCTCGTCACCGATATCGATCCGGCGGCCGCCGCGGTCACCGCGGAGAAGATCACCGCGGACGGCGGGCGCGCGGTCGCCGCGGATCTCGATGTCCGGGATCCCGCAGCTGCTGCCGCCGCGGCCGCTGCCGCCGCCGAACTCGCCGGTGGAACAGTGCATATCGTGGTCAACAACGCCGGGGTGACCGAACCCGCGATGTTCGCGAACACCACCGAGGAATCGGTGCTGAAGATGCTCGATATCCACCTCTTGGGGGCTTTCCGCTGCGCGCGCGCCGCGCTGGACTATCTGCCCACCGACGGCACCGGCCGGATCATCAACGTCACCTCGTCGGCCGGGCTGGTCGGCACACTCGGACAGGTGAACTACTCGGCCGCCAAATCCGGGATCGTGGGCATGACGAAATCACTGGCCAAGGAACTGGCCCGTAAACAGATCACGGTCAATGCGCTCGCCCCGGCCGCCGCGACGCCGATGACCGCCACCATCCGCACCGACCCGAAGTTCGCCGAACAGACGCTGGCCCGCATTCCCATGCGGCGCTGGGCCGAACCCGAAGAGGTTGCCGGAGCGTTCGTCTTCCTCGCCTCCGACGCCGCCTCCTTCGTGACCGGTCAGATCCTGCCGGTCGACGGCGGCCTGGTGATGTGATGGCGGCGGAGTCCGTTCCCGGTCCGCTCAGCGGGGTCACCGTCGTATCGCTGGAACAAGCGGTATCCGCCCCGATGTGCACCCGGATCCTTGCCGATTTCGGGGCGCGGGCGATCAAGGTCGAGAATCCGCGCGGTGGCGATTTCGCCCGCGAATACGACCAGGTGGTGCACGGGCTCGCCGCGCATTTCGTCTGGGCCAATCGCGGCAAGGAATCGGTCGCGTTGAACCTCAAGGACCCCGAGGGCGCCGGCGCCCTGCATCGCCTGCTCGACAGCGCGGATGTGTTCGTTTCCAATCTCGCGCCCGGGGCGGTCACCGCGCTCGGCTTCGGCACAGAAGAGCTGGCCGCCCGGCATCCGGGCCTGATCTCGATCTCGATCGACGGCTACGGCACAGGCGGCACACTCTCCCATAAGCGGGCCTACGACCTGCTGGTACAAGCCGAATCCGGGGCCTGCGCGGTCACCGGCACGCCCGGCTCGCCCGCCAAGCCCGGCCCGCCGATCGCCGATGTCTCGACGGGGATCTACGCGGCGCTGGCGATCGTGACGATGCTCTACGCCCGCGACACTCCCGGCCGGGCGGCCCCCGGCCCCACCTCCGCCTCGGTGAGCTTGTTCGACACGATGGCGGAGCTGATGGGCTATGCGCTGACCTGGTCTCGCCACACCGGAGTCGACCAGGAACCGATCGGGATGGGATCACCGGCGGTCGCGCCCTATGGTGCGTACCCCACCCGCGACGGGCAGATCGTGGTCCTCGGCACGACCAACGACCGGGAATGGCAACGCCTGGCCGGCGAGCTGCTCGCCCGTCCCGATCTTGCCCGTGACCCCCGGTTCGCGTCGAACGCCGGCCGGGTCGAACACCGGCCGGGTCGAACACCGCGCGGAGCTCGACGCGGCGATCGCGCAGTGGTGCGCCGGTCACGATCTGGACATCATCCAGCAGCAGGCGGACGCGGCCGGTATCGGCAACGCCCGGTACAACACCCCGACCGAAGTCCTCGCCCATCTCCATCTGACGCAGCGGCAGCGTTGGCGTCCCGTCGAGACGCCCGCCGGTCCGGTGACCGCACTGCTGCCGCCGCCGATCCTCGCCGGCTACGACCCGCCGATGGGCGCGATCCCCGCACTCGGCCGGCACACCGACACGGTGCTGGCCGAAGCCGGATTCGACACCGGCACCCTCGCCGCACTGCGCGGTCGAGGCGCGATAGGCCCCGCGGTTCCCGCCGGGGCGGTAGTGGAAAGGACCGTATCGTGACCGATGAGCCTGTTCTGCTCAGCCACCAGACAGGGCGCGTGCGAACGCTGACGTTCAACCGGCCGCACCGCAAGAACGCGATCACCCGCGCGATGTGGTCCGCCCTGCGCGACGAACTTCGTGACGTCACCTACGGCGGCGAGGTGGGTGCGGTCGTCCTCACCGGTGCGGGCGGATCCTTCTGTTCCGGCGCCGATATCGCGGACGCCTCCGGGATGGACGAGTTCCCCGATCCCGCCACGGAGATCCGCGCGATCAACGAGGCGGTGCTGCAGTTGCACGACCTGCCGGTGCCGTCGATCGCGAAGGTGCGCGGTGTCGCGGTCGGCGCCGGCTGGAATCTCGCGCTCGGCTGCGATTTCGTGGCCGCCACCCCGGATACGAGGTTCTGCCAGATCTTCACCCGCCGGGCCCTCTCGCTGGACTGCGGCGGCTCCTGGCTGCTGCCCAAATTGATCGGGCTGCAGCAGGCCAAGCGGCTCGCGATGTTCGCCGACACCATCGATGCCGCGGAGGCTCGGTCGCTCGGCCTGGTCACCTGGGTCCAGCCCGAGGACAGCATCGACGATTTCGTCGCCGACGCGGCTGCCCGGCTGGCCGCCGGACCGCCCACCGCACTCGCGCAAACCAAGTCCCTGCTGAACGACGGCGCCGACCGCACCATGCGCGAAGCGCTACTCGGCGAAGGTCACGCCCAGCGAATCAACTTGACCTGCCCCGATGTCCTCGAGGCGTTCGCGGCGTTCAGCGAGAAACGCGATCCGGTGTACACCACGCCCGGTGCGAGTGCGTGACCCGCAACGAAGAAATGAGGTGCCACTGTGAACAGGAGAGCGACCGGTGTGAAGCGCCGGCGGCGGGAGCGTGGCTCGCTGAATCCGGAGGACATCATCGACGGTGCCTTCGAACTCGCCGAGCAGGTCTCGATCGACGGGTTGAGCATGCCGATGCTCGGTAAGCACCTCGATGTGGGAGTCACCAGTATCTACTGGTACTTCCGTAAGAAGGACGATCTGCTCAACGCCATGACCGACCGCGCGCTGAGTCGGCACGTCTTCGACACCCCATTCATCGACCCCGCCGACTGGCGCGACTCGCTGACCCACCACGCCCGCACCATGCGCTACGCCTTCCTCGGGAACCCGATCCTGTGCGATCTGGTCCTCATCCGCTCCTCGCTCAGCGCACCCGCCGCCCGCCTCGGCGCCCGCGGTATGGAGCGCGCCGTGGCGGCCCTGGTCGAGGCCGGGCTGACCGTCGATCAGGCATTCGACACCTATTCAGCGGTGAACCTGCACATCCGGGGTTCGGTGGTCCTGCAACGGCTGTACGACAAGAACTCCGAACTAGGCGATTCGGCCCGCGCCTACTACGAAGAGATCCGGATCGACCCGGAGAAGACCCCGCTGCTCTCCCAGGCGATGTCGAAGGGCCGGAAATCGGGTGCACCGGACGAGCACAATTTCGAATACGGCCTACAGTGCATTCTCGACAACGTGAGCCGGCTGATCGACGCCAATCGCTAGACGCTGGAGCCTTCGCGGGCGGCGAGCTCCCGGCCGGTGACCCCGGCGTCGCGGCGGATTTCCCGAAGCCGCTGGCCGAGAGATTCCCTGGCGTCCTGGACAGAGTCGGTCACTGCCGGGCGTTCACCGCGGCCACATAGTCGGTGAACGGTGTCGCCAACCGCCACAACCGGTCTCGGGTGGCACGGCAGTAAGCGACGATACCCGGGTCCGCGGTCACTGCTGCGCCCGCCGGTTTACCGGCGTCGTCGACCAGGTTGAACCCCACCCGGTCATCGTCGAACAGCCACCAGTCGTCAGCCGGCACGTCCTCAACCAGATGCCGCGGCGCGTACCGGATGTCCTCGCCGGCGTCTACGCTCGAACCGGCTACCGTCAGCAGCCAATGGTGATACCCCGACAGTGGTTCCGTGATCACCCTGACCCGCCTCATCAGCACGCCGCGGGCCGTCAATGTCTCGACGAGTTCGATCCAGTCGCTTTTGTCATAGCGGTCGGTTTCGGGTTCCAGTTCGCCGTTCAGGTAGCGGCGCAGCGGTTCCGACTCTTCCGGTTCGGCGTAGCAATCCCGCACTTCGAGATGGAACGCAGACCGTCGCGCTCCTTCCAAGAGTTCGAACCAGTCGTCATCCGAGCGGAGTTCCACCGTAGTAAGTCCTTTCAGCCCTCGGTACTTCGATGGCTGTCTCGTTGTCCTCCAGGATCAGCTTGTCCAGGACTGCACCCTCGACTATCGGGCGGCCGGACAGCCGGAATGTGCGTCGAGCCCTGTCGGCGATCTCGCTGTCGTCCAATGGTGCCGGAAGTTCAGTCATTCGCCGGACCCACGAGAGCGCACAGCTCACGTTTGATGCGGCAGGAAAGCGCTAGAGGTTGTGCTGGCGTCGGGAGGCTGTTGTGGCTGCGCTGCGCTACCGGCGGTTCACCGGCCAGAACACCGACCACACGATCACTGCGACCGGCAGCCCGATCACCACCGCCAAGCCGAGCATTGTCACCGCGCAGTCCCGGCCGCGTACCACCGGGCGAACGACAACCGGGGTAGGACCGTCTCCACGTCGGCCACATTCATCACCCGGTTCAGTTCGAGCGCGCCGAGGTGCTCCGGCGCGGGCAGTATCACCGTGTCGACCCCGGCGTTGCGCACCTGGTCCACGACCGAGAGCACTGAACGCACATCGGACCAGATGATTCGGTAGCCGAGACGGTCGGCCAATCGCCGGACCTGCGCCCGGTCCCAATCGGGCGCGGTACTCACGTCGTCATCTACCCATCCGAATGCTGTCGGCCGCATCGTCTTCCCTTCGGTTCACATCGTTGGCAGACTCCCCGTGGCGCGGCGCCGACACACACCACGGGGGTCGCGAATCAACGTATGGACACTGGACGGACACCTGAACTACGTCCGGGACGTTTCTTCGGACACTTCAAACCATCTGAATGTCCCGGTATGGTTCGGGCATGAGCCAGCGCCTCGAATCGGCAATGCTTCGGGACAGATGGATTCGGCCACACTCGCCGCCGCGGTCGGCGTGGACGCCAAGACCGTGAATCGGTGGTTGGCCGGGCGGGTGCCGCACAAGCGGACCAGGGCCGACGTTGCCCGTGTGCTGCACGAATCCGAGTCCACCCTGTGGCCCCGGACTCGGCCGGACCTCAGCGCGGGAGCACCTGCTACAGCCGAGGTCGTAGCCGCTTACGCGCACCGTGCCGATATCCCGAACGACGTCTGGATCTCCCTGCTGACGAGCGCAACTCAGCGGATAGACATCATCGGATACGCCTATCCGTTCGTACTCGAATTGATGCCGGATGCCTCCGACCTGATCGCCGGCAAGTGCCGCAACGGTGCCACTGTCCGACTCGCGTTCGCCGATCCGGATTGTCCCCATGTCGCGGAACGCGATGCGCTCGAACAGATGCAGGGGACGCTACCCGGACGCATCCGGAATGCGCTGAGTATGCTCGGCCCGCTCGCCACAGCGCCGGGATGCCGGATCGGATTGCACACCACGCACCTGTACAACTCGGTTTTCAGGTTCGACGACCAGATGATCGTGACCCCCTACCTGGTCCGGGCCCGTGGCTACCAGCACCCAGCGCTGCATCTGCGCAAACTGTCTCCCCACGGTATGTTCGCCTCGTTCGAAGACCAAACCGAACAGATCTGGGGAGCAGTGACCCCGTACCTGCAAGAGGTAGGCTCCGATGGCATCACGGCGTGACTACTACCGAGACCAGGATGCGCCCGAGGCGAACAGCCTCGTCCCCAGAGGCTCGGCACTCATAGTCGACGACAACGGCGCGGTGCTGATGCAACGCCGCAGCGACTCGGGGAACTGGTCGTTTCCCGGTGGAACCATGGAGATCGGCGAAACGCTGGAACAGTGCGTGATCCGGGAAACGAAAGAAGAGACCGGCCTCGACATCGAAATAACCGGAATCCTGGGGATATACACCGACCCCGACCATGTGATCGCGTACCCAGACGGCGAGGTCAGACAAGAATTCAACATCACGTTCTACGGCCGCGTGACCGGCGGCACCATCGCGGTCAGTTCGGAATCGACCGATGTCGAGTTCTTGACCCCGGCTCAGCTGGAAACACTCCCGGTGCACGAGACGGTACGACTCCGGCTACGGCATCACACCGAACAAAGACCGAAACCGTATCTCGGATGACACCATGCCTCACAACGGAATCGAACCGCTGCCGCCGCAGTCATAGCACGTAGGACCGCCCAGGCAGGACATACACATTTCTGTTCCCAGGCCGAGGCAGGATGAGCAGTCCTCCGTGCCTGTGCCGATCCAGTCGTGGATCGCCGTTGCCGATGCCGGCCTGCTGCAGCAGACCGCCACGGCCCGGTCGGCACCTGTGTGGTGACCACGCTGTCCAACGCACGCCGCCAGATCGACTTCGCCGCGACCTCGTCTGCCGAGCTCGCCGGCCCATCCGACTGATCGGCCGACCGCTCTCGGAAACGAGGAACAGCGGCGTGGGTGTCGAGTCAGTCGCCGGCTACTGCGAGTGTGGAGGCAGGAGCCGGCCGCTGAGGACGGGACGTTCGTTGAGGTCATCCAGAGGCAACCCGACGCCGAGCTTCTCGGCAAGCCTGTAGAAGATTTCGCGGGACCCCAAGGGGCCGTATTCGTCTTCTTCGGGCCGGGCGCCGAGGCCCTGCAACTCGGTGTCGAAGCGGTGCGGGTCACCGCCGGTCCGCGCGAAGCCGGTCCTGGTGTCGAGTCCGGTGGTAAGGCGGCCGTTCTCGGCGTACCGGAACACCACTCCCGGTTTCTCGTTGGCGTTCAGCACCACTGCCGCGGTTCCGATCGAGGCGCGCAGCACCAGTCCTGGATCTTCCAGGCCCTTCCAGCTACCGTGCTCCCACACCCAGGCCCAGCTTCCGTAATGTCCGGCGCTGACCACATATCCGTCGGGTGCGTAGAGAAGATCACGCAGTTCGTGGTGGAAGTCATCCTGCTCGCGCACTGCCACGGTGTTTCGGTCGACGCCCATCCGCTCCAATAGTTCCCGGGCGTTGATCTGACGAGCGAAGGTGAGGCTGAGCAGCGGCAGATCCCTACCGTACATCCACCCGAGGCCACCGGCCATGGCAGCGCCGTCATCAGCTGACGTAGTCATAGCGGCTGACACTGCCATGAGTCACCGACAACCAGGATGAGCCGTTGGCCGGAAAGACCCAGCCCGGGTGTGCGGGTAACTCAGGAGATATCCGGTTCCGGGACGTGGAAGTGCTCGTCACGCAACCGGAAGGCCTCGCGGGTGCCGTGTTCGGCACGGCTTTTGACGAAGTTGAATTCCCCAGGGGCGAACTGGAGATTGGTGCCGAACGCGTGGAACAGGTAGCTCGCGACCTCTTCCCCCTGGTACGCCTGGCTCTGTTCGACCAACCGGAACGCTTCCTTCGCGATGACCACGCCGTCGGCGGGCATTTTCGCCGCCTTCTCGGCCCAGTACCGGGCCCGGGCCGTGACACCGGACGGGTCGCTGGTCTCGGTGAACACCCCCAGATGTTCCACCTCGCCCGCCTGGAGGATATCGCCGGTCAGCAGCATGCGCCGGGCCAGTACCGGGCCCAGACGGTGGAAGAACAGGTGCAGGCTGCCCAGGGCCGGTCCGAGGAAGCGGGTGGCCGGCATGCCGATCCGGGTGTCGCGGGCGATCACCGAGATATCGGTCATCAACGCCATTTCGAATCCGCCGCCGAGCGCGTAACCGCTGATCTCGCCCACGGTGACCTTCGGGTAGCCCATGAGGTTGTGGTAGAAGCCGAACGATTTGCGGTCCACGGTCAGCCGGCGGCGCTGACTGGGTCGGCTTTTCGCCGGTTTGCCGTCGGCGCCTGCGCGGTCGCCGTACCAGCCGTAGGCGTTGTTCATATCGGCGCCGGTGCTGAATACGCCCTCGGTGCCGCGCAGCAGGACGACGGTAATGTCGTCGTCTTCGGCCGCGCGGTCGAGGTGGCGGGCCAGTTCGTCGCGCATGGCGGCGTTGTAGGAATTGCGCCGCGCGGGATTGTCGAGTGTGATGGTGACGATCCGGCCACCGGGGTCCACGTCGTAGTGCACTCGGCCGTCTGCGGCGCTGGAGTCGGTCATCAGGGGTCCTCTTCTCTTCACAGGTGCGGTACGTGCCGCAGATCAGTCGGGCACGTGGCGGCGGCCGAGGCGAGTACCGGTCAGTTTCGCCGCGACGGTCTCGACCTCTGCCGTGCACAGCAGTTTGTCCTCGCGCAGCAGCCGGGCCTTCGATCGGATTCCGGACTCGTCCACGACACGATCGATCTCGAAACGCAACTCCACCAGCAGCGGGGTCGGCCGGCGGTAGGTGATGTTCATCGAACGGGTTTTCCCGGTGACGCCGACGGCGCAGCTGTGGTGCTGGACCGCCGCGTCGAAGAACACGCCGAGGAAGCCGCCGTGCACAAGACCGGGCGGACCCTCGTGCACCAGGGGAAAAGCGATCCGGCCGGCAGCGCGTTCGGGGCCGAGCAAATCGAAACGATACTCGGGAAAGCAGGGGTTGTAGGCGCCGATATCGAAGGCGTGGTCCAGGTAGACGCGCTGGGTATCGCTCGCGTCCGGCCCGACCCGGGGTGCTGAGTCCGGGGGTGCCGCAACGGTCAGTTCGCGCTCCCACCGCTCGAGGTTTTCGATCATCGTGTCGACCGCCGGGTGCGGCTGTTCCAGGGAAACCAGTAAGCCGGCGATGCGGCGCAAGGCACCGGCCGCGGCCACCGTCTGGGCGAGCGGTTGTTCGCCGAAGCGCAGGGATGCCGTGGTGGCACCCTCGGCGGCGGGGTCGGATTTGTCGTTCACGGCCATCGAAACCTTGCTTTCGTCGCCGATAGGTCTGCACAAACCTTGGCAGAAGATCAACGGTATTGTCTACTGTATCTATATCAGTAGGCATCCCAGTGCCCCGTCCGCCCAGGAGGGAACCATGCCGTTCGACACCATCGGCTACGCAGTCGACGGACACACGGCCACCATCACGCTGAATCGGCCCGACGCACTCAACGCGCTCAGCCCGCATATGATCACCGAGCTGCGCTCCGCCTATGACGAGGCCGAGAACGACGACAAGGTGTGGTCGCTCATCGTCACCGGCGCGGGCCGCGCGTTCTGCACCGGCGCCGACGTCAAGGCCATCCCCGGCGACGGCAAGGTGATCAACGAACGGCCGTACCTGTCCACCTACGAGCAGTGGGAAGCGCCTCAGGAGGGCACGCCCCCGTTCCGGACCATGACCAAACCGGTGCTCACCGCGGTCAACGGCGTGTGCTGCGGCGCCGGGCTGGATTGGGTGACCACGGGCGATATCGTCATCGCCTCGGACCGGGCGAGTTTCTTCGATCCGCATGTCAGTATCGGCCTGGTCGCCGGACGCGAGGTCGTGCGCCTGGCCCGGGTGCTGCCGCGCACGGTCGCGCTGCGGATGGCGCTGATGGGTAAACATGAGCGGATGAGTGCCCAGCGCGCCTACGAACTGGGGATGGTCACCGAGGTCGTGGAGCACGATCGGCTGCTCGAACGTGCCCAGGAGATCGCCGCCATCGTCAACTCCAATGCGCCGCTGGCTGTCCGGGGGACGCGCTTGGCGATCGTCAAAGGTTTGAACGTCCCGCTGCACGAAGCCGAAATGCTCGCCGAATCGTTCCGGGAACGCGTCACCCGTACCGAGGACGCGCTCGAGGGCCCCAAGGCATTCATCGAGAAGCGCACACCCGATTGGCAATGCCGTTAACCCTTCCCAGCAGCCGAAGCCGGGATTTCCGACTCAGACCACACCGACAACCTCGGAGGGAGGCAGCAGTGCCTTATATCGTTTCCTCGGAGCCTTTCCGATGAGCGCCGCGTCCCGGGAAGCCGGGGCTTCCGGCTACGGCCGGGCCGGCGATCGGACCGAGGCATCTGCGGTGCCCAGTAACGGTCCGGCGGCCGACGCACCACCACGCGACTACAGCGGCGAGTTCGAAACGATTCTGCTCGAAGTCGACCCGACCGACCGCGTCGCGACACTCACCCTGAATCGGCCCGAGCGCCTGAACGCGTTCAACCGGACGATGTGTGAGGAAGTCCAGCGCGCGTGGCACACGATCAAACTAGATGACTCGGTCAACGCGGTCGTCGTTCGCGCGGCAGGTGACCGGGCATTCAGCGCCGGACTCGACGTCAAATCGGATTACGGGCAACCGGCCAGCGTCTGGCATCACGAGGATCCCGGCGAATTGCTCAGCCCCAAATGGCAGAAGATGTGGAAGCCGGTGGTGTGTGCGGTGCACGGGATGTGTACCGCGGGGGCGTTCTACTTCGTCAACGAATCCGATGTGGTGGTCTGCTCGGACGAGGCGACCTGCTTCGACTCGCATGTGTCCGCCGGCCTGGTGTCGGCGCTGGAACCGGTCGGGCTCATGCGCCGGATCGGGCTCGGGGAGACATTGCGGATGGCGCTGATGGGCAATGACGAACGGGTCTCGGCACAGACCGCGCTGCGGATCGGTCTGGTGTCGGAGGTCGTCGCCCGCGAACACCTGTGGGCCCGCGCCCACAGCATCGCGGCCGCCATCGCCGCCAAACCCCCCGCCGCCACCCAGGGCACGGTCAAAGCGATCTGGGAATCACTCGACAAGCCCTACCGGGCGGCGCTCGACCACGGACTCATCTACACCCGGCTCGGCAATCCGATCGGCAAATCCGAACTGGCCGCCTCCTCGCCCACCGCGACCGAACCGAGGATCCGCTGATGACCGATACCGCAGTACACTCCAACCCGCTGAGCCGGCGGATAGCCCATGTCCTGGCATTGCAACCGGATTCACCCGCACTGGAATTCGACGAGCATTGGTATTCGTGGGGAGGGATCGGCGGGCTCACCCAGCGCATCGGGTCCATCATCGAATCGGACCAGGGGCCGCGTCCGGTCGGGATTCTCCTGCAGAACCGGCCCGAGCACGTGGCCGCGCTCCTGGCGGTCCTGCTCGCCGGCGATACGGTGGTGGTGATCAACCCGTCGCGTGGGGACGACCGGACCCGCGACGATATCGCCGCACTCCGGCTGCCGCTGCTCATCGGCGCACCCGGCGACCTCGATGCGCTGGTGGTACCGGCACCGGAGGCCACGGTCGTCTCGATTCCGGGTCCGGACGCGCTGCCGGAGGTCCGGAGTACGGCGACCACGCAGAACAACGAAGCGGCGCGGCCGGGCGTGGCTGTCCGCATGTTGACCAGCGGCACCACCGGACCGCCGAAACGGGTGGATATCAGCTACGACATGCTGGCGCGCAGCGTCATGGGGACCGATCCGGCAGCGGCCGACGCCCCGGCACGGCCCCGTAAAGGGGTCGCCGTGGTCAACGCACCACTGGTGCATATCGGTGGTGTCTTCCGGGTGCTGCAGTGCGTCACCGAGGCCCGGCCGTTCGTCCTGCTGCCCCGGTTCGAGCTGAAATCCTGGGTGCGCGCGGTGCGCGCGCACCGGCCGGGCGCGGTCTCGCTGGTACCGGCGGCGTTGCGGATGGTGCTGCATTCGGAACTGTGCCGCGAGGACCTCGCGGGAATCCGCGTCGTCACCTCCGGAACGGCACCGCTGTCGGCCGACGACGCCGACGCCTTCTACGAGAAATTCGGCATCCCGGTGCTGACCTCGTACGCCGCCACCGAATTCGGCGGTGGGGTGGCCGGCTGGACGCTGCCCGATCACGAACAGTACTGGACGGCGAAGCGCGGCAGTGTGGGCCGGGCAACGGGCGGCGCCCGGCTGCGGGTGGTCGACGAGCACGGCGCGGTGCTCGGCGCGGGCGAGGCCGGGGTGCTCGAGGTGATCCCGGGACAGCTCGGACCGGGCGCGGACTGGGTCCGCACCACCGATCTGGCGCGGATCGACGCCGACGGGTTCCTGTGGATCCTGGGCCGCGCGGACCAGGCGATCATCCGCGGCGGTTTCAAGATCATGCCCGACGATGTGCGGGGTGCCTTGGAAAGCCATCCGGCGGTGCGCGGTGCCGCGGTGGTCGGCCGGCCCGACCCACGGCTCGGTGAGACCCCGGTGGCGATGGTGGAACTGCACCCGGACGCGGACGCCTCGCCCGGCGCGTTGACCACGTTCCTGCAGACTCGGCTGGCGCGCTACGAGATTCCGACCGAACTGGTTGTGGTGCAGTCGATTCCCCGAACTCCCTCGGGCAAGCCCGATCTCCGCGCGGTGCGCAATCATTTCGAAACCGCCGCGTCGCGGCACGCACAGGTTCACCCGAGCGGCAACGCGACCGCTCCTGCGGCGGCCGACGCGCCCACCCACTCCACCGGGCACGCGCTCTCCGGCCCCACCGCGCCGGCCGATGTCACCGGGCACGACACCGCTGACCCCACCGAACCTGGGACCGTCGGCCGCACCGAGCACGAAGCCACCGATCCGAGCGAGCACAGATCCGCCGGTCCGGCCGACCACGAGACTGCCGACCCCACCGGGCCCGTGGTCGCCGATCATGCCTTCTCCGGACACAACCAGGCCGGACACACGGCTGCCGGATACGCCGAAACCACCCGACACCGGCCGGTCGACCTCGACGGGAGCGACCGTGCCGGCCGATAACGACACCCTCGCCCCACTGCTGCACCGGCAGGCGAGCGTCCGTGGCCGGCACCCGCTGCTGATCTGTGACCACGAGCGACTCGGCTACGCCGAAGCGCAGGCTCGTTCCGCCCGGCTCGCCCGCGGGCTGATTGCAGTGGGCGCCGGTAAGGGCACGCATATCGGAGTGCTGTACCCGAACGGGGCCGATTTCGTGATCGCCGCGTTCGCCGCGGCCCGGATCGGGGCCGTGGTGGTACCTTTCTCCACCTTCGCCACCACGAGTGAACTGAGCCGCCAGCTCGTGGACAGTGATATCCGGATCCTCCTGTCGATCGACGGCCATCGCGGTCACGACTACGTAGCGCGGCTGGCCGAGGCGCTACCCGGCGCGTTCGCCCGGGCGGCACCGCGCGTGGCCGACCGGATGCTGTGCCCGGAGGCCCCGCAGCTGCGACATATCGCGATAAGCCACCGCCCTGGCACCGGACCGCGCGATATCGGCGAACTCGACCGGCTCGCCGACACCGTCGGCGAGGACCTCCTCGCGGCGATGGAACGCGACGTCACCGCCGCCGATCCGCTATCGATCATCTACACCTCCGGTTCGACCAGCGCGCCGAAGGGTGTCGTGCACACCCACGGCGCACTCTTGGCCCATCAGCGCAACCTCAACGAAATCCGATGCCTCACGGCGGAAGACAGGCTGTTCTGCAATTCACCGTTCTTCTGGATCGGCGGCTTCGGTTTCGCGCTGCTGGCAACCCTGCTGGCCGGTGCGACACTGGTGTGTTCCGACGCCGGCGACGCGAGCGCTACCCTCGATCTGCTGGAAGCCGAAACGCCCACGGTCACCAACGGTTTCGCGGCCGGTGTCGCGCATCTGGCCCGGCATCCGAGCTTCGTCGCCCGCGATCTGTCCTCGATGCGCCGCGGCAACCTCTATGCGATCATGCCCGCCGACGCGCGACCCACCGACGCGGAGCTGCGGCACAATATGCTCGGGATGACCGAGGCGGGCAGCGTGGTCCTGCTCAGCGGCGACGACTCCGATCAGCCGGAACACCGGCGCGGTTCGTTCGGAAAACCCGCCCCCGGCTTCGACACCCGCATCGTCGACCCCGACACCGGCACCGACGCCACGACCGGCGAACTGTACATCCGCGGACCGTATGTGATGCAGGGTTACCACGGTCGCAGCCGGGAGCAGTGTTTCGACGCCGACGGCTGGTTCCCTACCGGTGATCTGGTGCGCGTGGACGACGACGGGTTCTTCTACTTCCTCGGCAGACGCGGAGCCATGATCAAAACCGCGGGCGCCAATATCTCGCCGGCCGAGGTGGAGAAGGCGATCATGAAGATCACCGGCACGCCCGCACATGTACTCGGCCTGCCCGACCCCGACCGTGGCCAGATCGTGGTCGCCGTACTCGTCACCCCCGACGCCACCGTCGACGATACCGCGCTGCGCGAAAGCCTCCGGCAGGAGTTGTCGGCCTACAAGGTCCCCCGGCGATTCGCCGCCCTGCGGCCCGGCGAGGTGCCGCTGCTACCCGGCGGCAAAGTGGACATCCAGCGACTCGGAAAGATCTTCGATGCCTGAGCACACCGCGGCGACCGCCACCATCGACACCCTGCTGCGCCGTCATGCCGCCGAGCGTGGAAACCATCCGGCGGTGATCGACCCGCATACGCGCACCACCTATGCCGACCTCGACGCCACCGCCCGCCGGCTGGCCGCCGTGTTCGTGGCCGCCGGAATCACCAAGGGCACCCGAGTGGGGCTGGTAGCCCCCAACAGTGTCGGCTGGGTGCGGATCGCGCTCGCGCTCACCAGGTTCGGCGCGGTGCTGGTGCCGATGAGCACACTGCTGAAACCACCGGAGCTGATCGCCCAACTACGCGCCGCCGCCGTGGAAGTACTCATCACCACCGTCGAATTCCGCGGCCACCGTTACCTCGACGGACTCCGTTCCGTACTCGGCGAATCAGTGGACACCACGCCGATCTACCACAGCGAATTGCCCGCTCTCCGAAGCATATACACCGTCGAATCACTGGGAAACCTCATCGTCTCCGGGCTCCGGGCGGACTCCACCAGCACCCGGGACCTGCACACGCCCGCCGAATCCGAGCCGAAACACGACCTGGGCGCACAGCTCACTCAGGACCCCGGCACCGGTGAACCGCCGCACACCGGCACTGGCCCCGGGCCTGCGTATGGGCTCGCCCCTGGTCAGCGCACACAGCCGCCGGCCACCACCGGATCCGCCGACACCCCCGACGGCGGCCGGCACATGCGAACGGACCCGGCCTCCGCACCGCCGCCGCTATCCGGGGACAGCCTCGATCCAGCCCGGAACCCGATCGAGGCCGGCTCCGGCGTGAAGATCTCCTCCGGTACGCGGTCGGCGCACGGACCTGCCCATATCCACAGTGCGTCTGCGCAGTTCGCGGTAACACCGGCAGCGACCGAGGTCGCCGACGCGCTGACCGCCACCGTCCGCCCGGCCGACCCCATGCTCATCATGTTCACCTCCGGCAGCCGTGGCCTGCCCAAAGGCGTTATCCATTCGCACGGTAACGCGCTGGCCGCCGTGCGCTCCGGGCTCACCGCCCGCTGTATCGACGCCGAGACCCGCCTCTACCTCCCGATGCCGTTCTTCTGGGTCGGCGGGTTCGGCGGTGGCATCCTTTCCGCGCTCGCGGCGGGCGCCACCCTGGTCACCGAGGAGATACCGCGGCCGGAATCGACCCTGGAGTTACTCGAACGCGAACGGGTCACCCTGTTCCGGGGCTGGCCCGACCAGGCCGAAGCCCTCGCCCGCCGGGCGGAAACCCTCGGCACCGATCTGTCCGCGCTGCGGCCCGGCAGCCTCGAGGCCCTACTACCGCCCGGGCAGCGTGCGCGGCCCGGCGCCCGGGCGAACCTGTTCGGGATGACCGAATCATTCGGCCCCTACTGCGGCTACCCCGCGGATACCGATATGCCCGAATCCGCGCACGGTAGCTGCGGCCGGCCGTTCGACGGGATGCAGGTGCGCATCGCCGATCCGGCCGGTCACCCGGTGCCCGCGGGCACCATCGGGGAGATCCAGCTGCGCGGACCGCATATCCTGCGCGGTATCTGCGGCCGCGCCCGCGAGGATCTGTTCACCCCCGACGGCTACTACCCCACCGGCGACCTCGGGCACCTCGACGACGCGGGCTTCCTCTTCTATCACGGCCGGCGCGACGATATGTTCAAGGTCAACGGCGCGACCGTCTACCCCGGTGAGGTCGAAAAAGCGCTGCGCTCGCTGGACGGCGTCACCGGCGCTTTCGTCACCGATATCGACCGCAGCGACGCCGCCCGGGTGGCCGCGGCCGTGCTCGTCACGGGCAGCCCGAGCGTCGATCGGCTGCGCGCCGCGACCAAGGAGATCCTGAGTTCGTTCAAGGTGCCGTCCACCTGGCTGCTGCTCGACTCCGATGCCGATATCCCGCGCGGCACCACAGGCAAGGTGGATCTCGCCGCGCTGCGAAAGTTGCTGACCGACCGCGGTGTCGAGGCCGGCACCGCCACCGCGCCCCCGCACTGAACACTTCTCCTCCGGTACCGCATACGTCACCGCAATCGACCCGCGCACCCGGAACGGGATGCATTCGACGATACCTCGACAAGGACCGACCATGACTTCCACCCAGGCGATCGGCGATCTACTCGACCACATCGGCTTCCGGAAGGAACCGGACGAATCAGGTGCGATGACCTGGGAACTGCCTGTGGCACCTCACGTCGTCAACAACTCGGGCGGCCTGCAAGGTGGTCTCGTTGCCACCCTCGTCGATATCGCCGCGGGCACACTGGCTTTGGATAGCCTGCCGGTCGGCGGCGTGGTGACCTCGGACCTGAGCGTCCGCTATTTCCGCGCTGTCACCACCGGTACGGCCCGCGCGGTATCCACCATCGTGCACGCCGGGAAGCGCTCGATCGTCGTACAGGTCGAGGTGCGGAACATGCCCGAGAACCACCTCGCCGCCCTCGCCACGGTGAGCTTCGCGATCGTCGGGTACAACACCCGCACCGGCAACTGACGCCCTCCGAAGTCCTTCTCCGCACACGCCCAGCACGGTTGATCGCGCTTCCGATACCGCCCAGCCGGCGAGGTCTTCGGCGGCACCGAGGACAACACCGTCGTCATCGACTCCGCCTTCGGTTCCGGCGGCGATGGCAGGATGCTACCTACACGTCGGCCGTCAGCACGTAACAGTAGCTGAGTATTTGCCGGCACAGGAGAGTGGACCCTTTTCCGCCCAGTAGAGGAGCACGATAGATGCGTTCTACGGTCCGCAACGGGCTTGCCGCCGCCGCGATCACCGCCGCGGGACTCACCGCACTCGCCCCGTCCGCCGCCGCCCAGCCCTCCATGTACAACCCGGTGATCACGCCGTGCAACCACCTGTTCCGCACACCACTCGGGGCACCACGCCCCGGCACCGACGTCTATTGGAGCCCGTTCGGCACCAGCGGCATCGTCTGCTACCACTGGGGCACCGGGATGCCGGACTTCTATCAGCGCGATCCATGGGGCAATTGGCACGACATGAACGAACTGACGCCCGGCCACTTCTTCTATGCGCTGCCCACCTCGACCGTGCCCGACCAGGCCACCTGGGGCTGAATCACCCACTGCGCGGCACTCACAACGACCGGTCGAGCCATCCTGTGACCGTCGATCTTGCTCTACCGTGGCTATCCATGCACCTCGGGCTGGCCCAGCTGGTCGACCCTCGCCTCCGGCTTCTCACCGACGAGTCACGCGCTTTCCATGAGAACCGCGCGACCGGACGGGGTCCGAACAGTCCGGAGGAGCTTCGCGCAATCCGGGCCGGCCTGCCCGAGCCGGCCCCGGCGAGTCCCCCAGCTGTCGAAGAACTGGTCGCCGCGACGGACGCGGCGTCCCGCTACGGTTCCACGCTCCCGAGGACGCGGTGAAAGGCGTCTTCCTGGAGATCCACGGCGGCGGTTTCTATATGGGGTCAGCCGCCGCAAGCGACCTCGGCAACCGCCGGCTCACCGACGCACTCGGTATCGCAGTCGCGAGCGTGGACTATCGGCTCGCACCCGAACATCCCTGGCCGGCCGCGCCGGACAATTGCGAAACCGCCGCACTCTGGCTCGCCGAGCACGCCCAGCACCGTTTCGGCACAGCGAAGCTCGCTATCGGGGGCTTTTCGGCCGGCGCAACACTGGCGATGACGACACTGCTGCGCCTGCGTGATCGGGGCGTCGCGGCATTCGATTGTGCTGTGCTGCAATTCGGCACCTACGATCTGAGCGCACAGACACCGGCCGGCCGTCTCATCGCCGACGAGTATTTCCTCGAGGCATACGCCGGCACGGCCCCGGACCGAACGAACCCCGACATCTCTCCGATCTACGCCGACCTGACCGGCCTGCCGCCGATCCTCATGGTCGTCGGCGACGCCGATATCCTGCTTCAGGACAACCTGGCCATGGCCGCTCGGCTATCGGCCTCCGGCGCGGACATCGATCTCCGCGTCTACCCCGACTCGCCCCACGGGTTCACCGGACATCCGACCCCGATGGCGCAGGCCGCGCTCGAAGATATCCACACCTGGCTCGGCCGACACCTGAACTCGACACAGTGACCCGTATGTCGCCGCCATCGTCTTCGTTCCGGGCACCCTCAGGCCTCGCTGACCTCGCAGCGGCTACACGTCACGGCACGGTTCAGTATTCGAGCGCGGTCCACGGGATGTGGATCGGGAACGGATGGCCGATATGTATGCCGTGCTCATCGGCAGGTGTCCACTCGTCGACCAGCAGGTAATTGGTCGGATGCAGCGGATGGACATCATCGGGCAGGGATGCGTACCCGGTCTGCAGGGCGTACGCGCGGACGGCAGATATCGCACTGCGCCCGGACGCCAGGGTGACCTCCCAGTACCAGGGGATACCCGCAGCCGCGTAGCGTCCCTTCTTCGCCTCCATATCCGCCTGTTTGTTCGACGGCGACAATACTTCGCCGACCAGCAGCGTATCGGTGGCCCGGACATCTGCGAACGGTGATTCGAGACAGTGGTACACCAGAAAATCCGGTGTCAGGAAATCGGACTTCCCGCTGCTTCGGAGGAAAACGTTGGTTTCGAAGTTCACGGTCCAGCAGGTCTCGGGATCTTCCGACATGCGCTTGCGCGCGCAACGTTCGATTTCGTTCCGCATACGTGCCGTGAACATCTGATGCTCGCCCGGACCGCGACGCAGCCACACCACCCGACCGTCCCAGAGCTCGATCTGCTCCGCGATCTCTTCGGGTAGTTGCTCCAGTTCCTCCCAGGTCATGTACTCGGGAAGGTCGGGGCGGTCGGTCTCCGGCAGGGACATATCGCCATGGTAAGCCACCGCACCACGCCCGACCGGCGGGTCGCTCCGGTGCACCTTTCCTCGGTTGGCCGCCAGTACCGTCATACTGTCGCGTCCTGTCGCGCCCGCCACAGGGGACTACGGGGCCCGTCTGGCGACGGCTGACACCAATGCCGACAGCTCCCCGGCGGCAGACAGCCGGATGGCGAGCCCTCGATAGACATACGGATGGGTGGATGGCGATCGTCCGGTCAGTTCTCCTGACAGAGGGCGGCGACGGCGTCCGCCCGCACCTTCATGGCGGCATTTCGCGGCAGCTCGTCGACGATCGCGATGTCGACCGGCATGTGGTGACCGGGTAGCGCCTCCCGGACCAGCTCGCGTAGTTCGGTGGAGTCCGGTTCCCCACGTTCGCGACGCAACTCCACCGCCGCGAACGGCACCTGCCCGAGCCTGCGGTCCGGAACGCCGACCACACAGGCATCACGGACCGCGGGATGCTCGAGCAGGACCACGCGCACCGACTCGGGCAGGATCTTGAAACCGCCACGGTTGATCGCGCCGTCCGCCCGGACGTACACCGTGACGAAACCGTCGGCATCCATCACGCCAGATCCGTGGTGCGCAGGAAATCGGGTCCGACCGCTTCGACACGAGCCGCGAGCACCCCGCGCTCGCCGGCCGGTACCTCGTCCCCGGTTTCCGGATCGAGGATGCGCACCTCGGCACCCGGCAGCGGCCGGCCCGCACTGCCGGCCTTCACGGCGCCGAATTCCCGGTACAGATCGGGTGTCCATGCGCACACCGAACCGGCGAACTCGGTTGCCCCGTATGCCACAGCAGGGCAACGCCGAATCGGCGTTCGAACTCCGCGCGCAGTTCCGGGTCCAGCGGGCCCGATCCGCCGGGCAGGTACTCCAGCGAGGACAGGTCCTCCGGCGCCACGTCGGCGTCGAGCAGCATGCGCAGTTTGGCCGGCTGGACTCCGGTGCGCCGGATCCGGTAGTTCTTCACGGCCCTGACCCACGGCTCGACCGCGAACTTCTCCAGCAGGATCATCCGCTTTTCCTTGGTAGGGCGCGTCGAGCAACTGACAGATGCCGATACTGCCGAACGGCCAGAACATCAACCCCGGCGGATCGCGGGGCGCGGCGGGTAATCCGCCGGTCATACTCAGCACGGTGTGTGCCAGTGCGGCGGTGCCGATCGGCACACGTTCGGGTGGACCGGTGGTACCGCTGGTCAGGATGTGCAGGCCTGCTTCCTCCCGGCAGGGCCGGCGGGCGGACGGGTCACCGGTTACCACGGTCTCGACCCACTGTGGCCCTGCCGTCAGGGAGATGCCCGCGCTGCCGATACGGGTGCACGCGGCCCGGACCGGCTCCGTCCAGTCCTCGGCGGCGGCCAGTACCGCGCTCAGCCCCAGTCGCTCGACTTCGGCCGCCAGCGAACCGGGCGACTGATAGGAATTGATCATCGCGACCGGCCGCCGCCCCGCGACGAAACCGAGTACCGACGCGGCGTGCGGGATCCGATTGCGCACGACAATCCCTACCCGCGCACCGGGCTCGCTCCCGGCCGGCGTCATTGCGTGGTCGACGGCATCGATGCAGGCGGCGATCTCGGTGCCCGAGTACCAGCGCTGTTCGAATTCGATACAGGGACGCTCGCCATATTCCGCTATCCGGCCGGCCAGATGGGCGGCGAAGGCGCTGCCGGGGTCTTCCTCATGGCGGGTGCCGGTCATACCTGGACCCCGATCACGATTCGGCCGGCGCGGGCGGCCGGTAGAACAGCATCAGCTGACCGATACCGGCCGGTAGAGCGGATCCTACCGCGACGTCCGGCTCCTGCGACTCTACGAGGGCACCAGCGAAATCCAGCGGTTGATCATCGGTGGCGGCCTGGTCAAGAATGCCCGGCGACAGGGCACACCGCCGGCCTGATCCCCCGGCTCGGCCGCCGCCGGGACATGCGGCGGCCGAGCCGGCGGCGGCGGTCAGGCCTGGCCTGTCACCTGCTCGCGGGCCCAGCGGTAGTCGGCTTTACCCGCAGGACTGCGCATGATCTCGGGCCGGTACACCACGGCTTTAGGAAGTTTGTAGCGCGCGAGGGACTGCCCGGCATGGGCGATCAGTTCGTCGGCCTCGGTTGTAGCGCCCTCGACGAGTTCGACGACGGCCACCACTTCCTGGCCCCAGCGCTCGCTCGGGCGGCCCACCACCAGCACATCGGCCACGGCCGGATGCGAGGAGATCGCGATCTCCACCTCCTCGGCGAAGATCTTCTCGCCCCCGGAGTTGATGGTCATGGAGTCGCGGCCCAGCAGTTCGACCGAGCCGTCGGCGAGGAGACGGGCGCGGTCGCCGGGCAGGACGTAGCGCACGCCGTCGATCACCGGGAACGTTGCGGCGGTCTTCTCCGCATCGCCCTTGTAGCCGAGCGGGGTGAACCGGCGTTGCGCCAGCCAGCCGATCCCGTCGTGGCCGGGCTCGAGTACGGATCCGAGATCCTCGGCGACAAACCGAGTATCGGCGCCCGCCGAGAATTTCCCGGTCGATACGAATCCGGCGGCGGATACGTGGTGCATCTGCGCGCCGGTTTCCGAGGAACCGACACCGTCGAGTACTGCCAGACCCGGGACCGCCGCGATCCAGCGTTCTTTGACGGCCGGGCTGAGCACCGCACCGCCGTTGGCGAGCGCCACCATCGAGGACACGTCCGCGCCACCGGATTCCACGGCGGCCAGCACCGGACGCGCCAGCGCATCCCCCACCACCATGGCGACCGAAACTTTCTCCCGCTCGATGGTGTGCACGATCTCGTCGGCGTCGATGCGGTCGGTGACCGAGGGCAGCACGATTGTCTGGCCGGTGGTCATGGCCGTGAGCACCGCCCACTGTGCCGCGCCGTGGATCAGCGGCGGGATCACCATGAGTTTCATCCCCGGATTGGCGCGCGCCCGTTCCGCGATTTCGTCGTGGGAGGCGATCGTGGCGCCGCTGCTCGCATCGCGGCCGCCGCAGGCTCCCATATAGATATCGTGCTGGCGCCACAGCACCCCCTTCGGCATTCCGGTGGTGCCGCCGGTGTAGAGCACGTAGAGGTCGTCCGGGGAGGGTTCGACCGGTAGCGGTTCGGGTTCGGTGGCGGCGAGCACCGTTTCGTAGTCGACGGCGCCGTCGAGCAGGTCGTTATCGGACGAGTCGGCGATCTGGATCAGCACCCGCAGGCCGGGCAGGTCCGGCAGTACCTCGGCGAGCATCGGCGCGAACGCGGCGTGGTAGACCACCGCGGTGGCGCCGGAATCGGCGAGCAGGTACTGCAATTCGTTCTCGACGTAGCGGTAGTTGACGTTGAACGGCGCCACCCGCGCCCGGAACGCGCCGATCATGCTCTCGACGAATTCGGGTCCGTTGTAGGCGTAGATGCCCAGGAGATCCTGGCCGACTTCGTGGTTCGCCAGATCCGGCCGTTCGGTACTGCATCCCAGCCCCTGGGCGTGCAGATAGGCCGCCAGGCGCCGGGAACGGTCGGCGACCTGCGCGTAGGTGTGCCGGCGCTCGCCCTGCACGATCAGATCCCGGTCCGGGATCACGGCGGCGGCGGTATCGACGGCGGATACGAGTGTGAACTGTGGTTCGGTTCCGGTCGCAGAAGTTGGGGACAACGGTGACTCCTCGTTCGTCTGAGGCGCGATGGCGCAGCCCGGATCACGTCCGGTGATTGGTGGCCGGGTTGCCCGCGGCAGGCTCGGCCACCGGAGATGTGGTGACATGGCCGTCGGCTGTGGGTGTGGTGCGGTGGCGGGCAGCCGACGCGGTGGGGTTGCCGGTCGTCGAGCGCACCGGGGCTGAGCGCAGCCGCCGGTGCGTGCGCCAGCGCGCGTTGCGCAGTGCCAGACCGACCAGGCGCCCCGTCCACCGGCCGAAGGGTGGGGCGGCCAGGCTGGTGATCGGTACGGGCAGATCGGTGCCGACCACCGTGCGATGGTGACTGAAGGTGTCGAATCCGGCTTTGCCGTGGTAGGCGCCCATCCCGCTCTCACCGACGCCGCCGAACGGTGCGTCGTCGGGGAACATCTGGATGGCGAATTCGTTGCGCGCCACTCCACCACTGCGGGTATTCGCGACGAAGGTCCGGAAATCGGCCCGGTCCGGGCCGTACCAGTAGGCGACCAGCGGCGCGGGCCGTCGGTTGACGTAGTCGATGACCTCGTTCAGGTCCCGGTAGGGCAACACGGTGAGGACCGGGCCGAACACCTCCTCCGAGGCGATGGCCATCTCGTCGGTCACCTCCCGGACGATCGTCGGCGCGATCTTGCGCAGCTCCGGATCGGGCAGGGCTTCGCCGGGCGGACCGATCGACTCCACACGAGCGCCACGCTCGCGCGCATCGTCGATCAGCCCGACGACCCGCTCGTAGTTCGCGGTGTTCACCACCGCGGTGTAGTCGTCATTGCCGATGATTTCGGGGAACATCCGCCGCCAGGCACCGGCCAGGGCGTCGACGAAGGGTTCCATCCGGTCCTGCGGCACCAGCACGTAATCCGGGCAGACGCAGACTTGCCCGCCGTTGACCATCCGCGCCCGGGCGATCCGCTCGGCGGCCCGGGTGAGATCGGCGTCGGCGGCGACAACCACCGGGTTCTTTCCACCGAGCTCCAGTGTCACCGGAACCAGGTTGTGCGCCGCGGCCCGCTGTACGAGCCGGCCGACCCGGGTGGAACCGGTGAAGAACAGGTGGTCGAACGGCAGTTCGGTGAAGGCCGCGCCCACCTCCGGGCCGCCGGTGACCACCGCGAGCTCGGATTCGTCGAAGTACTGTTCCGCGAGCCGCCGGGTGAGTTCCGCGGTGTGCGCGGTGATCTCCGACATCTTGATCATCACCCGGTTCCCGGCGGCGAATGCGGTCGCGGCGGGCAGGATCACCAGGTTGAGCGGGAAGTTCCAGGGTCCGACTATCCCGACCACACCGAGCGGGGACGGCCGGACCTCCGCGCGGATTCCGTACAGGCGCGCCGTCCGGTCCGGCCGCCGCGGGCGCATCCAGCGAGCCAGGTGGGAACGGACGTATTCGATGGCGGTCAGCATGCCCATGATCTCGGCGAACAGAGTGCCGGTCCGGGAGCGAGTACCGAAATCCGCGAGGAGCGCGTCGACATAGGCGTCGGTGTTGTCCAGGACCATGGCGACCAGCCGGTCTATGCGGTCCCGGCGGACCGCGGCACTCGGCGGGCCTTCGCGCAGAAACGCCTGCCGCTGGGCCGCCAGGACCGCGGCCGGATCGCGGCGTTCGGCCGCCGGTGCGGTCTCGGCCCCTGCCACGGATATCTCCGGGATACTGTGGTTCATCGACACGCTCCGAGGTAGCTCTCGCCCGCCGGGCGGTGGAGAAGGATTGACGTACGCACTGTCAGCCGAGGTCCAGGGGACCGCCGTCGATCACGGCGCCGAGCCGGCCGATATCGATGCCCAGATCCGCCGTCGCCGCCCGGCAGGCCGCCACATCCTTGCGCAGGAAGGGCGCCACTACCTGTTCGAACGTCGTCAGCCCGCCGGTCCGGCCGATCGAACCGGCGGCGAAGCTCCGGCCGCTGGATACGGCCAAGGCGTCCAGCAGCTGCTGCTCCCCGATCCCGAGGCGGGTGCCCAGTTCGAGTGCGGCGGCGGCCATCTGGGCGTTCGCCGCGAACAGGGCGTTGTTCACCAGTTTGACGCTCAACGCGGTGCCGAGCGCACCGGTCGCGATAACGGTGCCGGCATACGATTCGAGCACCGGCCGGGCCCGCGCGACCGCGTCCGCGTCACCACCGAGCAGCACGGTGAGTTTTCCGGCGGCGATATCGTCGGCCGAACCGCTCACCGGCCCGTCCAGCAGCGCCGGGCCGCCGGGATGGCCTGCGACCAGATCGGTCACGGTGCTCACCGTCCCGGTGGTGTGCGAGACCACGACTGCCTCGCGCGGTGCCGCGGCGAGCACCCCGTCGGACCCGGCGAGGACCTCGACGAGCTGGGCATCGGAGAACAGGCAGGCGATCACGATATCGGCCGACGATGCGGCCGCGTCGGCGGAATCGACCACCGTCGCCCCGCCCTCGCGCAGCCGTTTCCGCACCGAGTCACGCCGGGCGTACACCTGCACCCGGTGGCCCGCGGCAACCAGCCGGTACACCATCGGCTCCCCCATACGGCCTGCCCCGACAAACCCGACGACCTGCGACATCGACGCTCCTCGCTCGCGATCGGCCCGAGCTCGCCACCGCACGGCCCGGCGGGGGCGATATCCGGACAGAGACACATCCAGTAACACCAACAGTAGCACCGTCGGCGCAGCCCGGGGGTCAGTTCGCGAATTCCACCGGCACACGCCGCAACTCGACGCCGACCCCGGCGAGACCCACCCTTTCACCGACAATACCGTTGCGCTTACGATAATAGATACAATACGTATTTCCAGTCGGCTTCTCGCCGAACCAGCGCGGTCGGCGCGGCCGTGCGCGTGATGCGGGCCTTCGCCCGACGACGGTTGGGAAACTGCTGATGCGGTCCAGCGCCGCCACCGCGAACACACACCGGATCCACTACGACTGGCCGTACGATACCGGGGCGAAGGGGTATCCGGGCTGGCCGTGCACGGCCCGCTGATGACCCTCGCACTCGCCGAGACCATCCGCCTCGACCGGCCCGGTACCGGGCCGGCACGGTTAAAGCACCGCCACCTCTCCCACTGTTCTGCCCCGGTAGCGCGCGCATCGGCCGTCATACGGATTCCGGTGCCGACCTCGCCGGCGCCCTCACCAGCACAGCCGGCCCCGGCGGCGACCCGCGGACCCATACCGTTCTGCACGCCGATTTCCCTGCTCTTGGAGACTGAACCCATGCGTGAAGTAGTGATCTGCGAACCGGTCCGCACCCCGATCGGGCGTTACGGCGGGATATTCGCCGGTCTCAGCGCGGTCGACCTCGGCGCCACCGCGCTGCGCGGCCTGCTGAGCCGCACCGGGCTGGACCCGGCGCTCGTCCAGGACGTCATCGTCGGCCACTGCTACCCGTCCAGCGAGGCCCCGGCCATCGGTCGGGTCATCGCCCTCGACGCCGGGCTGCCGGTTACGGTGGGTGGTATGCAGATCGACCGCCGCTGCGGGTCCGGCCTGCAGGCCGTGATCCAGGCGGTGCTGCAGGTGGGCAGCGGATCGCACGACCTGGTAGTCGCCGGTGGCGCCGAAAGCATGAGCAATGCCTCGTTCTTCTCCATGGATATGCGCTGGGGCGGCGCTCGTGGGGGCGTCCGGATCCACGACAGTCTGGTGCGGGGTCGCGAAACGGCGGGCGGGCAGCACTATCCGGTACCCGGCGGGATGCTGGAGACCGCGGAGAATCTGCGCCGCACCTACGCAATCCCCCGCGAGGAACAGGACCGCCTGGCCGTGCGCTCCCATCAGCGCGCCATTGCGGCGGCCGAGAGCGGCGCCGGCGCCGAGCAGATCGTGCCCACCACGGTCCGGTCCCGGGACGGCGAGAACGTCATCGAACGAGACGAACATCCGCGCGCGGACACCACGGTCGAGGCGCTGGCCCGGCTGAAACCGGTGCGCGCGAAACTCGACCCGGAATCGACGGTGACGGCCGGTAATTCCAGCGGCCAGAACGACGCAGCCGCCATGTGCCTGGTCACCACCCGTGACCGCGCCGAACAGCTCGGCCTCACCCCACTGGTGAAGCTCGCCTCATGGGCCGCCGCCGGCGTGGAACCGAAGGTGATGGGGATCGGCCCGGTCCCCGCCACCGAGGCGGCACTCGGCCTGGCCGGTCTCACTCTCGCCGATATCGACCTGATCGAACTCAACGAGGCCTTCGCCGCCCAGGCACTGGCAGTGTTGCGCGAATGGAACTTCGGTGACGCCGACCTCGAACGGACCAATGTGCACGGTTCCGGAATCTGGCTGGGCCATCCGGTGGGCGCCACCGGTGGCCGAATGCTGGCCACCCTCGCCCGAGAGATGCACCACCGAGACGCGCGATACGGTCTGGAGACGATGTGTATCGGCGGCGGTCAGGGCCTGGCCGCAATCTTCGAGAAGGTGGCCTGACCGTGTCCACACCGCAACCGGCCGACGATTCGATCGACCCGAACAGCCCCGTAGCGGACGCCGGATATGTCTGCTGCAAAACCGGCCCTGACCGGGCAACTGCCGCCCGGCGCCGGCGCTATCCCGATATGGCCCCGGACCGGCGATTTACCGGTAAGCGCCGGCGCAGGCAGCGTCGATCATTGCGACCAGTGCGAGCGCTCGGCGCCCCGTCGCCTGCTCCACTGGTCCGGGCGGCAGTCGCCGTCCGATCGGCGGGGGCTCCGGGTGGCGGACCGGTCGGTGCCTGCTCACCGGGTGGGCGGGGCGCGTTGTGGGCACCGCGGACCAGGATGGACGGGTCGTTGTTCGAGCAGAAGGTGTACAGGTACGGTTCCCGGTAGCCGGCCCGGGACGGCGCGTGGCGGGGCAGGCTCGGCGACGGCGACCACCCCGCCGCGCGCCAGATCCACCGCGCGGACCTGCCCGACGGGACGCCGCGCACCGTCACCGGCCGGACCTTCGCCTGCGCCGGGAGGTTCAGCGCGTTGGCGAAGTCGTCCGGCAGGACCGTCGGCCGGTGCCCGGGAACCCACGCGGATCATCATCTGCCGAACGTCTCGAGTCCGCACCGCACCGGCGAACACACCTACTGTAGATTTTACAGTCACTGAGACCATGGAGCCTGTTCCGGAAACAGGAGAGCAAACGACGCAAAAGGCGTGACATAGAGCGAACCGCACCGGGAATCCACTGTCAGTGGCGGTCTTATCCCAGGAATCCGCCGAGACAACTCTTACCGAAGCTGCCATACCGTAATATATACGGTTACCTATACGGTAATGGAATCCGCGGGCCCGGTGCGCCTGCGGGACAGGAGGACGATGTGAGCGAGGTCGATGGGCAGAACAGCGCCCCCAGTACGGAACTGGGCCACCGGGCAGGCGAACGGGCCGAATCCCGCATGCTCATCGGCGCGGAGCTGGTATCGGCCGCCTCGGGCGAGGCGTTCGACAACGTCGGCCCCGCCACCGGACAGGTGCTCGGCAGTACCGCCGCGTCCGGCGCCGGCGATATGCTCCGCGCGATCGCCGCGGCCCGGCACGCCTTCGACAAGACCGACTGGTCCACGAACCGGGCACTGCGGCAGCGCTGCCTGGAACAACTACAGCAGGCGCTGGAAGCCGAGAGCGAATTCCTACGCGAGGAACTAGTGGCCGAGGTCGGCTGCCCCATCGCCACCACGCGGATCGCCCAGTTGGACTGGCCGCTGGCCGAAGCGCTGCGTTACCCGGCCGGTTTGATCGATGAATTCCAGTGGGAGCGTGAGCTGTTCGGCGGTGGACTGTTCGGTGACCGCAACGTACGCACGGTCGTCCAGGAGCCGGTGGGGGTGGTCGCCGCGATCTGCCCATCGAACTTCCCGGTCGAGGTGGTGCTCAACAAGCTGGGCCCGGCGCTGGCCGCGGGCAATACGGTGGTGCTGAAGCCGGACCCGAACACGCCGTGGAACGCGACCCGGCTCGGCCGGCTCGTCGCCGAGCGCACCGATTTCCCCGCCGGTGTGGTGAATGTCGTCCCTACCCCGTCGAACGAGGTGGCCGAACTGCTGGCCACCGATCCGCGCGTCGATCTCATCTCCTTCACGGGTTCGACCGCGGTCGGCCGCATGCTCATGCGCCGCGGCGCCGACACCATGAAGCGGACATTTCTCGAACTGGGCGGCAAATCCGCCCTCATCGTCTGCGAGGACGCCGATCCCCGGGCCGCGCTGCGCAGCGCGGCCCGTGTCTGCGTGCACGCCGGGCAGGCCTGCGCCGCGACGAGCCGCATGCTGGTGCACCGATCGATTTTCGACGAGATGATCAGCGGTGTCGCGGCCGCATTCCAGGCGGTCCCCGTGGGCGACCCGGCGCTGCCGGAAACCATGGTCGGGCCGTTGATCAGCGCGGCCCAGCGCGCCAAGGTACTCGATGCCTATGACCGGGCGGTCCGCGACGGCGCCCGCCTGGTCATCGGCGGCGGCACGCCGAAAGATCTGCCGCCCCATCTGGCCGACGGCCACTACGTCGAACCGACCGTATTCGTCTGCGAGGACCCGAGCCTGCCCATCGCGCGGGAGGAAATCTTCGGGCCGGTGCTGGTGATGACGCCGTTCACCGACGACGACGAGGCGGTACGGCTCGCCAACGACAGCGAATACGGTCTCGCCGGCGCGGTGCTCTCCGCCTCGGCCGACCGCGGAATCGGTATCGCGCGCCGGATCCGGACCGGGGCCGTCGGGGTCAACGGCGGCATGTACTACGGCGCCGACGCCCCGTTCGGCGGTTACAAGAACAGCGGTGTGGGCCGGCAATGCGGTCTCGAGGGCTTCCAGCAGTACCTCGAAACGAAGACCATCGGTCATCGGGTCGCGGCCCGCGACTGACCATTCACACAGACAGACACGATCACAGAACAATCGGAAGGACGGTCCGGGAAAAAACTGGATGGCAAGGTCGCGGTGGTCTCGGGCGCCGCGCGCGGGCAGGGACGGTCACACGCGGTCGAACTCGCCGCGGCGGGGCGAGTGTTATCGCGCTCGATATCTGCGCGGATCTCGAGGGCAACACCTACCCGCTGGCGCGACCGGAGGATCTGGAGGAAACCGCAGGCAAACCGAATCGCGCGGTCCGCGAGGCCACGGCGAGATCGCAGCTCAGCCCAAGTTCGAAGCCGCCACCGTGCGCAAAACCTTCGACCGCCGCGATGAGGGGTTTGGTGCGGCGGCGCTGGATGAGCCCAGCGATTCCGCCCAGGGGCGTGGGTTCCCCGGGGCCGGTGGCCAAGTCGGCGCCGGCGCAGAAGAACTCCGCACCGCCGGTGGGCACCGCACACCACAGATCGGGATCGTCTTCCAATTCGTTGAACGCGGCGTCCAGACCGGCGGTGATCGATGGGTCGATAGCGTTGCGTTTCGCCGTCCGCGTCATCGTGATGATCTGCACACGGCCGCGCCGTTCGACAGCGACAGCGTCCAGACCGGTCACGACACGGTCCCCGGGGCAGCGGCATCGGTCATCCGGGGTCGGTGGTCGGCCATGGTTCGTCCTTCGCGGTAGGAGCTTGTCGCTGCCCGAAACTGTGCCATAACCACACCGCGGCGAAATACGGCGACGGGATATCGAGTTGTCCGGCGCCGCATCCGGCTCACGGAACGATTGCCGAGCGTGTCACCGGTTGCGGTACTTCCTGTCGCGCGAAGATCCCGCGACGCAGGGCAGTGAGCAGGGCGTCGCGTGTCTCGTCCGGGCGGATGAGCTCGTCGAAACCCATATGCTCAGCGGAGTGGTAGGACGCCAGTAGTTCCCTCTCCCGCAACTGCGCAGCGATATCTTCGTCCGCGCCCGAGGCCAGCCCGAGGGCCGCCGCGCTCATCGCCCCCATGGTCGCGCCGGGGTAGGCGAAGGTCGCTGTCTGATCGTCGAAACCGATCAGCGACATGACCATCGAACCGAACCCGTACGCCTTGCGCAGCGTAACGTGCAGTTTGATCGTGGTCGCCGTGGTCTGGGCGACGAACATCCGGGCGCCCGCGCGCAGCACGCCTTCGCGTTCGGATTCACTGCCGGGCAGCATGCCGGGATTATCGGCGAGGAATACCAGTGGCAGGTGGAAGGAATCCGCCACCGAGATGAAATGCGCGGCCTTGTCGGCGGCTGCGGCGTCGATGGAGCCGGCGAGTACCTGCGGCTGGTTGGCGACCACCGCCACCGGATGCCCGCCGAGATGGGCGAGGGCGCAGACGATCGCGGTGCCGTAGCCGGGCTGGACCTCGAACCAGTCCGGGGTGTCGAACACCGCGTCGAGGACGGCCCGGATGTCGTAGGTGTTGCGGTTGTCCCGCGAGATGATGTCCAGCAGTTCGGGGGTCGGCCGCGGTTCGGTGGAACCGTCGGAGAGCAGCGCGGGCGGATACGACCATGCGCTGGAGGGGAAATAGGACAGATACCGCCGGATATCGTCGAGTGCGTCCTCGTCGTTGTCGGCCAGGTTGTGGATCAGGCCGCTCGGCACCGCGACGCCCGGGCCGCCGAGGTCTTCTTTGCTGATGTCCTCGCCCGTCGATTCCCGGACTACCGGCGGGCCCGCGGTGAAAATGGCGCCCTGCCGGCTCATGATCGCGAAATCCGATACCGGGGCGATGAGCGCGCCGTGGCCGGCCGAGGCGCCGAGTACCCCGGTGACCATCGGTACCCGGCCCGAACACCGGGCCTGGGCGAGCAGATCGGTGGGGGTCCGTCCGTAGTGCGCGCCGGTGGGCCGGAACCCCGCGCCCTCCAGCAGCATCACCAGCGGGACCTTGTTTCGAACGGCGAGTTCGGCCAGACGATAGCGTTTGGCGTTGCTGCCCGGCGCGATGGTTCCCGCCACGGTGGTGAAATCCTCCGCGCCGACCATGACCGGCGCCCCATCGATCAGGCCCGAGCCGGTGACGACGGCGTCGGCGGCGATCTCACCGCCGACCAGCGAACCGAACTCCTGGAACGTCCCGGGATCGAGCAGGTGCGCGATCCGCTCCCGCGCCGTCAGCTTCCCTTTCGCCCGGTGTTTGGCCACCCGCTCGGGACCGCCCATGGCCGCCGACCGCTCCCGGCGGCCGTCGAGATCCTCCAGCGTTTCCTTCCAGCCTCGCGCATCTGTCATTCTTATCCCTCTCAGCGCAGTGGTCGGCTCATCGCAGCAGGTTGTGATCGGCGGATACGAGTTCCGGTGTGGTCGGCCCGGCTGCGGGTCCGGTCGTAGTCGAATGTACTGTCGCCGCGGCCTCGACGGTGGTTTCGTCCCACCCACAAGGCAGCCCGCAGGTGCGGAACAGGGTCCGTTGCACATTTCCCTTCGAAAACCTCATCAACGTCTCCGATGCCTGGACGGAATAGCCACACTGCGGGCATGCGGCGAAATGTTCCACGATGTCGCGGGTACTGGTGGCCAACAGATCACCGAGCGCCTGCCCGGAAGCACGGGGCAGTGGCGTTGCCGCGGCCTCGGAACCGACGGCCTCGCCGTGTTTGTACCTGTCCATCGAACCCACCACCTATCGGTCGCGGTCGGCGGCCGGTGACGGTTCACCGCATACCGCGCCGCAGCTTCACACTGTACGGTAACTTATACCGTTGTATTTACAGTCTTCTTTCTGAGAAGGGCGCGGCCGGGCCGGGCCCGACTTCGCACGCTGGACCTGTACGCACAACAAGCGCGTACAGACAAACGAACGGGAGTGCACGACGATGGATCTGGGACTCGCCGACGCCACCGCGGTCGTGGTGGGCGGCAGCAGCGGAATGGGACTCGCCACCGCGCGCTGCCTCGCCGAGGAGGGCGCCCATGTAGCGGTGATCGGGCGATCGGCAACCGGCGTCGCGGACGCCGCCCGCCACCTCACCGAGCGCGGCAGCCCACAAGCGTTCGGCCTGACCGCGGACGTACGCGATTCTGCCGCGGTCACCGCACTCTTCGACGAATTGGGCGACCGCTGGGGCGGTCGGCTGAACGTGCTGGTCAATGCGGTCGGACCGAACGTCCAGGGCACGTTCGACACCCTCTCCCCGGACCAATGGCGCGAGGCGATCGACCACGGTGCGATGACAATGGTGCACTGCGCCCAGGCCGCGCTGCCACTGCTCCGCCGGGCCGATTGGGCCCGCATCGTGCACTTCTCCGCGCATTCCACCCAGCGCCAGAGCACGGGCCTGGTGGCCTACACCGCCGCCAAGGCGATGGTCACCAGCATTTCCAAGAACCTGTCGCTGCTACTGGCACCGGAGGAGATCCTGGTCAACGTGGTCTCACCGGGTACCTTCGTGACACCGGCGTTACAGAACTGGGCCCACTCGATCGGCGTGGACAGCGCCGACCCCTACCACCTCATGACGGCAATCGGCGAATATTTCGGGCATCCCGCCCAGATGCCGCGCGCCGGGCTTCCCGAGGAAATCGGCCCGGTGGTCGCCTTTCTTGCTTCCCGGCGCAACTCGTACATGACCGGCGCCGACATCAACGTCGACGGCGGCTCGGATTTCACCTGACGGAGGGAGTACGGCCACAGCGAACCGGGTCCGCCGGCCAGCGGATGCTCCCGGCGCCACGCTCGGTGGTGACAGCCGAGTCCGATATCCGGCAGATCCATGAGCTGCCGCAACACCGCCTTCCCCGGCAGCTCGGCGGTCGGTGCCGTATCGATCGCGGAGGCATTGTTGACCACCATGTCGATACCATCGAAGCGTTCGACGGTCCGCTCGACAGCCTGCGCGACCGTCGCGGATATCGCCCACAACCGGCAGGACCGCACCGCCCGCCGCCTCGATCTCGGCGGCGGCAGTGTGGATGGTGCCGGGCAGTTTCCGATGCGGTGCATCGGTTTTCGCGATCAGTGCGACATTCGCGCCCGCCGCCGCGGCGCGGACGGCGATGGCCGGCCCGATACCGCGGCTCCCGCCCGACATGAGCAGCGTGCGCCCGGCCAACGGCCGGGCGCTGTCACCGGAGCCCATCAGGTCGTGACGATCGTGGCGCCGGCGGTACCGGGCGCACCGTAGAGCAGTGCCAGGCCCGCCTTGGGCTCGTTCGGCACCTGGCGCTCTCCCGCGGTGCCGCGCAGTTGTAACACCAGCTCGTGCAACTGCCGCAACCCCGAGGCACCGATCGGCTCGCCGTTGGCGATGAGTCCGCCGTCGGTGTTCACCGGTATCGAGCCGGAGATCTCGGTGGCGCCCTCGGCGATCAGCTTTTCCTGGTCACCGTGCGCGCACAGACCGGTTTCCGCCATATGGATCACTTCGGCACCGGCATCGGTGTCCTGTAACTGGGCGACGTCGATATCGGTCGGCGCGATACCAGCGGACTCGAACGCGGCGTGGGCGGCGTAGACCGACGGCGCGACGTCCTCTTGCACCGGCGCATAGGTCGTATTCACCTCGTAGGCACCGTATTTGCGGGTGCGGATCTCGACCGCCCGGACGTACACCGGCTTGGCGGTGAACCGGTGTGCCAGGTCCGCCCGGCACATGATCACGGCGGCCGCGCCTTCATCCGGCGCACAGAACATGTAGTGCGTGAGCGGGTAGTTGAGCATCGGCGCCGCCAGGATATCGTCTTCGGCGATCGGCTTGCGCCGGAACGCGTTCGGGTTCAGCACGCCGTTGCGGTAGTTCTTCGCTGCAACCTTGGCCAGGGTGCGCTGGGAAATTCCGTGATCGTGCAGGTACCGGTTGGCCTTCATACCGAAGAACTGGGTGGTCAGGTACTGGCCGTTCTCGCCGTACCATTTCGGCATCCCGACGAGGGTGGGATCGACGGTGAACGCACCGCGCGGATGCTTGTCCAGGCCGATCGCGATGCCGAGATCGTATTTGCCGAGCCGGATCGCGTCGGCGCAGGCCTCGGTGGCGCCGGCGGCGGTCGCGCAGGCGTTGAACACGTTGGTGAACGGCACGCCGGTGAGCCCCATCAAACTCACGATGGCGTCGGGATTGGCGACTTCCCAGCTGCCACCCACCGCGAACTGGATATCCTTCCACTCCAGCCCGGCATCCCCCAATGCGGCCCGGATGGCATCCGCGCCCATCTGCATCGCAGTCTTACCTTCGAAGCGGCCGAACGGGTGCAGGCCGACACCGATGATCGCGACATCGTTGGTCATCTGAAAACTCCTGGTCGTCTACAGCGGCTGGAAGGCGAAGGTGAGGACCTCGTTGCCGTCGGCATCGGTGCCGAGCGGCACGGTGGTCAGACCGACTCGCATACCGAATTCCAGTTTGTGCGGGTCGTTCTCGGTGAGCCTGCCCTCCACCCGGATGACATCGCCGAGTTGCACCAGCCCGACACCGAACGGAACGAATGTCTTTGCCGTCTCGTCGCCGAGGTAGGGCGGCCCGGGCAGGAACCCCTGGGTTGTCCAGGCCACCAGGACGCCTTCGTTGGGCAGATCGATGGGCTCGACCGCCGGCCGGCTGCACCGCGGGCACAGCTGCTGTACCGGGAAGACCGTCGCCTCGCAGTCGCCGCAGGCCCCGCCTACGAGCCGGAAGTCACCATCCGGCCACGTCGATATCTCCGGTGCGATCATTCGCTGCATCGTTGTCGTCCTCGCTTCTGCCGATAGCCTTACCGTTTAGCCGTCCGGGCAATGACCCGTACCGCATCCGGCCATGCAATGGTAGCTTACGGTAATATCAACGGTAACCATTTCGACCCGCTAGTTGCGAGGTGGATTCATGAGCTCGAAAATTCCCGGTGACCTCGAGGACCTGCTGCACCGGCCCCTCGTGGGCGTCGTCGCGACCGTGCCACCCGACGGGTCACCGGAGCAGGCACCGATGCGCTTCACCTGGGACGGCGCACATCTGCGTATGAGCCATACGATCCCGCGGCGGAAGTTCACCAGCCTGCAGGCCAATCCGAACTACTCGTTCCTGCTCACCGACCCGGATGCGCCGACGCGCTGCCTGGAGATTCGCGGCTGGCTGGTGACCGTGGAAGGCGACGAGGACGGAAAGTTCTAAGCCGAACTGGGCGAGCGCTACGGCAACACCGGCGGCGAGCCCCCGGCGGACGTGGAGGACCGGGTCGTCCTGATTCTCGACACCACCAGATTCGTCGCCAAATAGCCGTTCAGGAGACACCGATATGACTCGCACCCCGGATATTCCGATCTTCGACGCCGACGCACATATGTACGAGACGGCCGATGCCCTGACCAGGTACCTGCCCGAGCGGTACCGGCAGGCGGTGCAGTACGTCCGCATAGGGCGGCACACCCGGATCGCGATCAACGGCCGGATTACCGATTTCATCCCGAATCCGACCTTCGACCGGGTCGCCGCACCCGGCGCGCACGAGAAGTTCTTCGCCGGCGAGAACACCGAGGGTCTGACTCTGCGCGAAATGCAGGGCAAGGCCATCGAGGCACCGGCCGCCACCCGCAACCCCGCGGACCGGATCGCCGAACTCGATCGCCAGGGCGTCCGGGAGACGCTCAACTACCCCACCCTCGCCAGCCTGGTCGAGCATTCCGCGGCCGACGACCCCGAGCTGACCATGGCGATCATCCACGCGCTGAACCGATGGATGCTGGAGCACTGGAGCTACGTCTACGAGGACCGGATATTCAGCACCCCGGTCATCAACTGCGCCGAGGTCGACGGCGCCCGGCGGGAGTTGCAGTACATCCTCGAAAACGGCGCGAAGGTCGCACTGATCAAACCGGCGCCGGTGAAAGGCGTGAACGGCTGACGTTCGCCCGCCCTGCCCGAATTCGATCCGTTCTGGCGCGACGTGGAGGACTCGGGCTTGCCGATCGTGCTGCACGCCAGCCAGCCGCCGCTGGACGAATACGTCAACAAATGGGAACCGCCCGCCACGAAGAACTTCATGGCCATGAGCTCGTTCCGCTGGCTGGCCCTCGGCCACCGGGAGATCTCGGACATGATCGGCAGCCTCATCTGCCACGGCACCCTCACCCGGTTCCCCCGGTTGCGCATCGCCAGCGTCGAGAACGGCAGCTCGTGGATCCATCCGCTGTTCCACGACCTGGCCGATCTGACCGAGAAGATGCCGCAGAACTTCCCGGAGGACCCGCTCGAGGTATTCCGCCGCAATATCTGGGTGAGCCCGTTCTGGGAGGGCTCGGTCGCCGATGTGGTCGACACCGTCGGCTGGGACCGGGTGATGTTCGGCTCGGATTACCCGCATCCGGAGGGGTTGCCCGAGCCGAAGGCGTACTGGAAATACGCCGAGGGTATGGACAACCGGCGGACCTGGGATTTCCTGGGCGACAATGCCCGCCGGTTCCTGGGGCTGCCGATCGGGAATCCGGACCCCGCCGCCGCCGAACCACCGGCAACAGCCGCACCGGCACCGTTATAGTTTTTCTTACAGTAAATGGCTCGAAGGGAGTACCTCCGTGGACAAGAACGATATGATCCTCGTCAGCGTCGACGACCACATCATCGAACCGCCCGATATGTTCGCCAACCACCTGCCCGCGAAGTACGCCGACGACGCGCCGCGCCTGGTCCGGATGGAGAACGGCGCCGATATGTGGAAGTTCCGGGATCGGGTGATCCCGAACGTGGCGCTCAACGCCGTCGCCGGCCGCCCGAAGGAGGAGTACGGCCTCGAACCGGAGGGTCTCGACGAAATCCGTCCCGGCTGTTACAACGTGGACGAACGGGTCAAGGATATGAACGCCGGCGGTGTGCTGGCGCAGATGAACTTCCCGTCCTTCCCCGGTTTCGCCGCCCGCCTTTTCGCCACCGAGGATTCGGACTTCTCGCTGGCACTGGTGCGGGCGTACAACGACTGGCATATCGACGAATGGTGCGGCGCCTACCCCGGCCGTTTCATCCCCATGGCGCTTCCGGTGATCTGGGACGCCGAGCTGTGCGCCGAGGAGGTGCGCCGGGTATCGAAGAAAGGGGTGCATGCGCTCACCTTCACCGAAAATCCGGCCGCGCTGGGCTATCCGAGTTTCCACGACGCGTACTGGAATCCGCTGTGGAAAGCCCTGGTGGACACCGACACCGTGCTCAACGTGCACATCGGCTCATCCGGCAAACTCTCCATCCCCGCCACGGACTCCCCGCCGGACGTGATGATCACACTGCAGCCGATGAACATCGTCTCCGCGGCAGCCGATCTGCTCTGGTCACGCCCGGTCAAGGAGTACCCCGACCTCAAGATCGGACTTTCCGAGGGCGGTACCGGGTGGATCCCGTACTTCCTGGAGCGCATCGACCGGACCTTCGATATGCACTCCACCTGGACGATGCAGGACTTCGGCGGCAAACTGCCCAGCGAGGTGTTCCGTGAGCACTTCCTGACCTGCTTCATCAGCGACCCGATCGGTGTCCGGCTGCGCCACGAGATCGGCATCGACAATATCGCCTGGGAAATGGACTACCCGCACAGCGATTCCATGTGGCCGGGCGCACCGGAAGAACTCAGCTCGGTGTTCGAGAGCGAGAACGTCACCGACGACGAGATCCACAAGATGACCCACCTCAATGCCATGAAGTGGTACTCGTTCGACCCCTTCACTCACGTGCCGAAGGAAAAGGCAACCGTCGGCGCCCTGCGCGCCGCCTCGGCCGACCACGACGTCAGTATCAAGGCACGTAGCCACCAGCAGACCACTGCCACAGAGAAACTGGCCGCCTACCGCTCACAGATCGACGCGGCGACCGCGCACACCGCCACCGAATAGCGGCATCCGGCGATCGCGAGACCGACGGCCGGACCGAAAGGATACGAAATATGACGACGACGCTGGATTATCTCGCCGTAGACGTCGACAACCACTACTACGAACCGCTGGACGCCTTCACTCGCCATCTGCCCAAGGAGTTCAGAACTCGCGGCGTGCAGATGGTGACCAGCGGAAAACGCACGCTCGCGCTGATGGGCGAGAAGGTCAACCACTTCGTCCCCAACCCGACATTCGACCCGATCGTCGAACCGGGCTGCCTCGATCTGCTGTTCCGCGGAGAGATTCCCGAGGGCGTCGATCCGGGTTCACTGATGAAACTGGACCGCCTACCGGATCACCCGGAGTACCAGAACCGCGAGGCCAGGGTGAAGGTCCTGGACCGGCAGAAGCTGGAAACCGTGTTCATGCTGCCGACCTTCGCCTGCGGCGTGGAGGAGGCACTCAAACACGATATTCCCGCCACAATGGCCTCGTTGCACGCGTTCAACCTGTGGCTGGACGAGGACTGGGGCTTCGATCGTCCCGACGGCCGGTTCATCTCGGCGCCGATGATCTCCCTCGCCGACCCCGAAGCCGCCGTCGCCGAGGTCGACTTCGTACTGGAACGCGGGGCGAAACTGGTGCTTGTTCGTCCCGCGCCGGTCCCCGGTATGACCGGGCCCCGCTCCCTCGGCGATCCGCTGCACGACCCGGTGTGGGCGCGCTTGGCGGAAGCCGGCGTACCGGTGGGTTTCCATCTGTCCGACAGCGGCTACCTCGCCATCGCGGCACTGTGGGGCGGGAAGGCGACCTTCGAAGGGTTCGGCAAGAAGGATCCGCTGGATCAGCTCCTGCTCGACGACCGCGCGATCCACGACACGATGGCCTCGATAATCGTGCACCAGGTGTTCACCCGCCACCCGAAACTCAAAGTGGTCAGTATCGAGAACGGCTCGTACTTCGTCTACCGGCTGATCAAACGATTGAAGAAGGCGGCGAATACCGCACCTTACCACTTCACCGAAGATCCGGTGGAGCAGCTGAAGAACAATGTCTGGATCGCGCCCTATTACGAAGACGATGTCAAACTCCTCGCCGAGACCATCGGCGTCGACAAAGTGCTGTTCGGTTCCGACTGGCCACACGGCGAGGGACTCGCCGATCCCACCACATTCACGGCGGATATCCCGCAGTTCCCGGAATTCTCGTACGAGGACACCCGGAAGGTGATGCGCGACAACGCTCTCGAACTGCTCGGAGCGAAGGTTCCCCTCGGCGGGTCCGACTGACCACCCACGCCGGCAGCGACCCGGGCCGCCGCCGGATTTTCGGCGACGTTCGCGCGGGATGCCGCACGGTTGCCCGGGCATCTGGCCGCGAGGTGGTTCACTGGGCCCATGACCTCGCAGTTCAGGAGTGTCGATCGCCCACACCCGCCGGTGAAGCGGGCACTGCACGATCTGGCCGCGTATCTGAGCATGCCCACGACCTACCCCGACGGCGAGGCGACGATCACCGGTATCAGCCAGGATTCGCGGCTGGTCTCGGCCGGTGAGGTGTACGCGGCGCTGCCCGGGGCGAACCATCACGGCGCCGATTTCGCCGGTGAGGCGGCCGCACGCGGCGCCATCGCGGCGATCAGCGACCGGCCCTGCGCGGACCTCCCGACCTTCGTGGTCACCGACCCGCGGCGCATACTGGGCCCGCTCGCCTCCTGGCTCTACGGCGAACCGTCCCGGCACCTCGACGTCTTCGGCGTTACGGGAACCAATGGAAAGACCAGCACGAGCTACCTGCTCAGCGCCGGCCTGAGCGGAGCAAGCATAGAGAACGGGCTGATCAGCGGTATCACCATCCGCGGACCGCAGGGCGCGCACCCGGCGGTACGGACCACTCCGGAGGCCGGAGAACTGCAACGCACACTGGCGGCGTTGCGCGCCCACGGCGCCGACGCTGTCGCGATGGAGGTGTCCAGTCATGCGCTGGCACAGTATCGGGTCGAGGGGACCCGTTTCCGTGTCGGTATCTTCACCAACCTGAGCGCCGACCACCTCGACTTCCACCGCGACCTCGACGACTACTTCTCGGCGAAGGCCGCGCTGTTCTCGCCCGAGCGCAGCGATTGCGCTGTCGTCTCGATCGACGACGAATACGGCAAACGCCTCACAGCCACATTGAACATCCCGTACTGCACCTTCTCGACACAGACCCCGGCCGCCGACTTCTACGCCGACCGTATCCGTGCCGACGAGCACGGCACCTCGTTCGTCCTACACGCGCCCGGTCGCCGCGCCACGGTCGAGCTGAAACTGCTGGGCGCACACCAGGCCGATAACGCGCTCGGCGCGATCGCCGCACTCACACAGAGGGGAACAGATCTCGACGCGGCCATCGGGGGCATGGAAAGCCTGGACTGCGTACCCGGCCGTATGCAGCGGATCGACGCCGGGCAGCCCTTCCTCGCATTCGTCGATTACATGCACAATCCGGCGGGCCAGAAGCGGCAATTCCCCTACCTCCGATCCTTGACCACGGGCAAGGTCATCGTCGTCATCGGCGCCACGGGCGAACGCGACCCGGGGAAACGCCGACCGCTGGGGATGACGGCGGGCCTGTTCGCCGACACCGTCGTCGTCACCGACGAAAGCCCTTTCGCCGAGAACGCCGCCGCACTCCGCCGCGATATCGCCGCCGGGGCCCGCACCGCCCGCCACGCCGAAGTCATCGTCCAACCCGGCCGCGCCGACGCGATCGCCCTGGCCACCACACTCGCTCGACCCGGTGATGTCGTAGTCGTCGCCGGCCGAGGACACGACCCCGTACAAACATTCGGCGACACAACCCATGCATTCGACGACCGGGACGAATTACGCCGCGCGATACAACAGCACCCGGCCCTCCAACGACTGCGATAGGTCACGCCGGATTACCGCCGCCGGGTACTCCGACACCGCGCCCGGGGCCGCCGCTCACGGCTACCATGCGCCCGGCAGGTGGAGTCCGCGCCGAGGCCGGATCCGGTGTCGGTTCGAAGTCCGGGGCGGGTCAGGCGCCCTGCCCCTGTCCGCGGGGCCGCCATCGGCCGAAGCCGCCTTCGGTATTGATGATCTGCCCGGTGATCCAGGCCGCCTCATCGGTTGCCAGCCATGCGATCAGTCGGGCCGGGTCTTCGGGACGTCCGTACCGGCCGAACGGGAACATGGGCTCGACCAGCTGCCACATCTCCGCGGTGAGATAGCCGGTATCGACCGGGCCGGGGTTCACCGTGTTCACCCGGATGCCCCGATCGGCGAGTTGGTCGGCCAACGTAGTCGTCACCCCGGCCAGCGCCGCCTTCGCGGCCGCGTACGCGACTTCGCCCGGTAACGGACCGAGTGCCTGCCCGGAGGTCATGAACACCACCGACCCGCCCGGCCTGCCGTCGTGCTGACCGGCGAATGCCTGGGCCAGCAGGATCGAGGACCGGGCGTCTATGGCCCAGTGCCGGTCCAGTTCCTGGGCGGTGATCTCGCCGAGCGCACCGTCTTCCCCGGTCAACGCATGGTTGCAGACCAGCACGTCGATATGACCGGCGGCGTTGACAGCGGCGTTCATCAGCCGTTCGGGTTCGGCGGGGTCAGCGAGGTCACCGCCCAGTTCGACCACGGAAGCTTCCGGCAGTGCGTGCCGGCGCACCCCGCCAACGACAGTGTTCAGATCATCGGCACCCCACTCCTGTTGCCGATCGTGCGGCCGGAAGTGGTGCAGTACGAGGTTCGCACCGTAGGACGCCATGGTGCACGCAATGGCGAAGCCTATTCCGGCCCGTCTGCTCGCCCCCGTTACCAGCACGGATCTGTTCCGGAGGGGGAACGGTTCACGCCCCACCGCCTGCCCCGTCCCGCCGGGGAATTCTGTTGTCATCGCTCACTCCTTCCCGAGCGGTTCGCCTCGTCGTATCGCGTTTCCCGGCCGGTTGTTCGCACGGTGTCGGTGCTTGTGGCGACGAGATCGGATCGGGTCCGGCAGGCTTGCCTGCGACCGACAACGATTCCGATCACGACGAGTACGGCGCCGGTCAACTGGTACCACGTCGGGTTCTCGCCGAGTAGAAGTGCACCGAGCCCCACACCGATCACCGGGGTCAAGTAGGTGACGGTGGAAGCGAAGGGGGCTCCCCACCCTGCGACGATATTGGTATTCCAGATGTAGGCGAGGCCGGTTCCGAACACCCCGAGCGCGACCGTGCTCGCGACAACGGCAGGCGTCAGGGCCACCGAGTGTGCGTCGACGAGTGGGGTCATCGCCAGCAGCAAGGCTGCCCCGACGCCGACCTGGACCGCTGCCACCGAGACGGCGGGGAGGCCGAGCGGCGAGACGAACCGGCGGAGGTAGACGAATGCAATGCCGTAGCAGGCGGTCGCGATCAGGCAGGCCAACTGAGCAGCCGAACCGCCTACCGCCCGTGTTCCGTCGAGCTGTCCCGGAAGGAGCACGACCAGCACTCCCGTCAGGCCGAGGCAGAGACCGGAAAGCTGTTCTGGGCGCGGACGTTCGGCGCGCAGCGCCACCAGCGTGACACATAGCGTCATCAACGGTGTGGTCGCGTTGTAGATGCTCGACAGCCCGGAATCTATACGCTGGCCGGCCCAGGCGAACAACGTGAACGGCACAACACACAGGAACAGCGAGACGACGCCGATATGTCCCCAGGCCCGTATCGACGCCGGCAGCCGGATTCGGAGAGTCACGACGATCACCGCCAGCGCGATACCGCCGAAAACCATCCGGGCAGTCGCGACCTGGAAGGGGGACAACCCGTCGAGACCGACCTTCATCAGTAGAAAGCTCGATCCCCATGCCACGGACAAGGCGACGAACTGCAGCGGCAGCAGGCGTGAGCGCGGTGGGTCGGACAACCGCGGACCTCCTTTCGACGAGTGGTAGCAGGCGATTACGCCACCATCGATTTCAACTCGGAGCGGCGTGAGGTTCCGGCGGGAAACGGACGTAACGTTCGAGAGTTACCGTGGCGCGGCCCGGCCTATGGGATCGCGCCGGAGCACGCCGCAGCCGCGGCGGAACGGGTCACCGTCAAACCCGACGCCCGCCAGGTGAACGCGACGGAACACCACATCGCGAAAGCGGTGACCAAACTCGCCGAACTGGGCCTGGTGGATTCCCACGGCGGCCGCACCGGGGGCATCTTCCTCACCGATCACGGGCGCACGGCCACCGTCGGCCAGATCGTGCGCGGCCTGGAAGGGCGCGGCGAGGTCGTGGAGTGCGTGGGCGCCAACCCTTGCCCGCCGGCCGCAGCGTGCCGGTTACGGCATATGCTGGCCGACGCCCAGGAGAGTTTCTACCGGGATCTGGACCGGTACACCCTCGACGATCTTGTCGACAGCCGAACCGTAGGAATCAGTTCCACCGAAAATCGAATCACACTCTTTCCCGGGACGTTCCACCGCTCACCTCGATCTGCTCACCGGCCTGTTCGACCGCAGCAATCAGGCGCAGGGCGGGCAACAGCGGGCGCTGGCCGCATCGATAGCCACCTTCGCCACCCATCTGGTGGATCCGGCACTGCCACATCCGCGGGAGATGCTCGCACCATCCTCGAGCTCTGGGACGAACAGCCCACCGGCGACGGCCGGGCCGGCACGCTCACCTTAGCCGACCTCGAACTACCCACTGACGCCAATTACTACCTGTGCGGCGGCGAGGGATTCCTACGGCACGAAACCATCGCCGATCTGCCGGATCGCGATACCGGCGATAAAAACTGCGCCGGAGTAGGTCAAGGTATCGGCGGCGCGGGATCGGGGCGTAACGCGGCCAGGGCGAGACGGGCGTAGCGCCGCCACACCTGCGGGTCGCGGATATCGAGCTCGATGAGCGCGCGGGCTACACCGGACACCAGGATCTGCACATCCATCCCGGTGGCGTCCGCGCGCAGGCTGCCCTGCCTGCGTCCCAGCGTCAGCAGCTCTTCGAGCCGATCCCCCAGCCGCTGGTCGAGTCCTTCGAAACCGCTGAGCACCTCGACCATCAACCGGTCCTGGGCCAGGCGGGCGGTCACTTGTTCCAGTAGGTCCTCGAGCGCGTGGTAGGCGTCGTCGTGCGCCGCCGCGACGGCGGTGGCGGCGAGTTCGTGGAACCACTCGATATGTTGCTGTGCCAGCGCCCGCACCAGATCGGCTTTGGTCGGGTAGCTGCGGTAGACCGTGGCCTTGCCGACGCCGGCCCGGGCCGCGACCTGCGGAATGGTGGCGCCGATCCCGTGCTCGGTGAACACTTCCCGGGCCGCGGCCAGCACCCGTTCGTGGTTCAGCCGGGCATCCGCCCGGCGACCCGCCCAGTTCTGTGCGTCATCGTTGTGCGCGTCGTCGCGCGTGGTGTCCGGCTGCGCTGCCGTCCGACCGGTCATGGTGTCGCCTCCACGAAATCCGCTCCATCCTGCCGGATCGAGACGCACGTCTCATCCCGGGAGCAGGGTGAGTTGCTCCACAACTTCCTCGGCGAAGTGGACCCTCGGGTCCACTCGCTTCTACCCTGAGCATAACCGGACCACAAGGTCCACATAATCGCTCGGAGGAAAGCGCATGGCGTGGCAGTTGTTCCGGCTCGGCCGCTGGTCGTTCGTGCACCGCAGGGCGGTGGCGGCGATCTGGGTGGTGCTGCTGGCCGTTCTGGCGGTCGGAGCGGCGACATTATCAGGCAAGACCAGCGATAAATTCGAACTGCCCGGTATCGAATCCACCCAGGCCTTCGAGCTCATCGAACAGCGCAGCCCGCAAGCTTCCCCGGACGGTGCGACCGCGCGCGTGGTGTTCGAGGCACCCGCGGGCCGGTCACTCACCGAACCGGCGTACAACTCGGCGGTCGCCACGGCACTGCGCGAACTGTCGACCGAGAACGTGCAATCGGTGGCCGACCCCTTCACCGGCGGTACCCTCTCCCCCGACGGCCGGGTCGGCTACGCCGCGGTGACCTACAGCAAAACCGCCAACGAACTCGCCGACACCGACCGATCGGCGCTGGAAACCGCCGCCCACAATGCGGAAGACGCCGGCCTGGACGTCGCCATCGGTGGTGACGCGCTGACCGAATTCGAAATGCCCCTGGCCGAGGTGGTCGGTATCGCCGTCGCGCTGCTGGTACTCGCGATCACCTTCGGATCGCTGGTGGCCGCGGGCATGCCGCTGCTCACCGCGCTCGTCGGCGTCGGTATCGGGATGCTCGCCATCACCACCCTCACCGGATTCGTCGAACTCGGTTCCACGACGCCCGCTCTGGGCACCATGCTCGGCCTCGCGGTCGGGATCGATTACGCCCTGTTCATCATGTCCCGCTACCAGAGCGAGGTCCGCGCCGGTCGTTCGCTCGAGGAAGCGGCCGGCCGGTCGGTCGGCACCGCGGGCTCGGCGGTGGTCTTCGCGGGTGCCACGGTCATCATCGCCCTGGTGGGACTCGCGGTGTGCAATATCGGGTTCTTGACTCAGATGGGCCTGGCCGGCGCGTTCACCGTCGCGATCGCGGTATTCATCTCGCTCACTCTGCTCCCGGCCATCCTCGGCTTCGCCGGCGACAAGGTCATGAAGGGCAAGCCGCGCTATCTGAAGCAGCAGACCGGCGAAACGGAATACCGGACGCACGGCCGCCGCTGGGTGGAAGGTATCGCCCGGCACAAAGGGCTCGCCCTCGCAGGCGGTATCGCCGTCGCCGCGGTGGCCGCGCTCCCGATGGCCTCCATGCAGCTCGCGCTGCCCGACGATTCCAGCAAACCCGCCGGCAGCGATGCCCGCATCGCCTACGACCTGATCTCGGAGAACTTCGGTGCCGGGGCCAACGGCCCGCTCGTCGTGGTCGTCGACACCGCGAATGCGCCCGATCCCGCGGCGGCCGTGCAAACGGTCACCGAGGACCTGCAGAGCATGGCCGCCGAGGCGGACTCCGATATCGCCACCGTCGTCCCGGCAGTCACCAGCGATACCCCCCAGGCCCGTCAGATATTCGCCCAGCAGCTCGAAACGGTCGGGTTCGCCACCATCACCGTGGTCCCGGCTTCCGGACCGTCGGATCAGGCCACCAAGGACCTGGTCGCCGATATCCGCACCACAGTCGCCGATCTACCGGCCGACACCGGCGCCCGCGCCCTGGTCACCGGCCAGACCGCGGTCGGCGTCGATATCGCCGGCAAACTGACCGAGGTGTTCCCGATCTACCTCGCCGTGGTGGTGGGTCTGGCGATCTTCCTGCTGATCGCGGTGTTCCGCTCGATCTGGGTACCGGTCAAGGCCGCACTGGGCTTCCTGCTCTCGGTCGGTGTCGCGCTCGGTGCCACGGTCGCGGTCTTCCAATGGGGCTGGCTGAACGAACTCGTCGGCCTGGACACCACCAGTCCGGTGCTGTTCATCCTGCCCATCCTGCTCACCGGAATCCTGTTCGGGCTCGCGATGGACTACGAGGTCTTCCTCGTCACCCGGATGCGTGAGGCCTACGTCCACGGGACCCCCGCGCGGCAGGCGGTGATCGACGGGTTCGCCCACAGTGCCCGCGTGGTCGTCGCCGCCGCGATCATCATGATCGGAGTCTTCGCCGGATTCGCGCTCGTCGACGATGTGATCCTGAAATCCATCGGATTCGCCCTCGCGGTGGGCGTCCTGGCCGATGCGTTCCTGGTCCGCATGCTCATCGTGCCCGCGGTCATGCTGATCGTGGGCGAGCGGATCTGGTGGATGCCGAAATGGCTGTCCCCGCTCGTACCCGCCTTCGATATCGAAGGCGAAGGACTCGCCAGGCGGCTCGATACCGAGCGTGCGGAGCCCCTCGAGGAACGAGTGCTCACCGGGAGCTGAGCGGGTAGCCACGCGGCCCGTGTATCCGAACCGCAATCTCCTCATGGTGTAGGCGAGGTGGTCGCGGGTACGCGGGCCGGCGTGAGTACTGCGAGGACGAGACCGGACGGCACAGTCATCCGGAAGGCCCGTCGCCCGGGCCGCGTGTCCGCATGGTGGATAACGGTCCTGTCGGCCACTGCCCTGGTGTGATTCGATCGGGTCATGACAGACAGCAATGCGGAATCGCGCATCGTATCGGCGAGTCGTGAGATCGCGGCACCGGCACACGAGATCTTCGAATTGATCGCCGACCCGGCACAGCAGTCACGGTGGGACGGTAACGACAATCTGGCCGAAGCCCCCACCGGGCAGCGTGTCTCGCGGGCAGGCGAGGTGTTCACCATGACGCTGACGACCGGCGCGGTGCGCCACAATCGAGTGGTCGAATTCGAGGAGGGCAGCCGTATCGCCTGGCTGCCTGCGGAACCCGACCGTCAGCCACCGGGGCACCTGTGGCGCTGGGAGGTCGAGCCCATGAGCGAGGCGCGCAGCCGGGTGACCCATACCTACGACTGGTCGCAATTGAGTGATCCGAAACGCCTCGAACGAGCCCGGGCCACGACGACCGGCAAGTTGATGGCATCTCTCGACAACCTCGCCCGGCTCGCCGAGGAACACTGAAGCAGCACCGGAATTCTGCCGTCGGCACCGGGCGGTCGCCGCAGAGGTTCCGGACCCGGCGAGTGGATTTCCGGTATCACCCTGCCGCTGCCGTGCTGCGCATCCGGCGGGCCACCCGGTCCCGCTCCTGCGTTATCGCGCGGCGGCGTTCCGACATGGCCTCGGCGGGCGACTCCCCCGCGGTGATCGCCCGGTACACGGCCACCACATCCTCGATCCCCTCCCGGGCGCCGACGCCTGCCGCGGGGGTGATCGCGTGGTCGGCGTCACCGACAAGCACCACCGGAGACGCGGGTGGCAGCGCCGGCCCGAGTGGGACATTGCGGGCGTTGGAAACATGTACCCGGCCGGTCGCGGCCACCAGTTCCGCGGTCAGCTCCCGGACCGGTCCAGGAGCTGCCGTTACGACGGCTTCGGCCCATTCGCCGACAGGCCGCACTCCGGTCTCCGCATCCGGTAGCGGCGCCCGGGTGATCCGCAGGAACCACAGGGCCGCGGCAGTCCCCGGCCGCCAGATATGCCCGACAGTGGCTGCCGGCCGGGAACTCGAACCGGCCGCGGCGTCGAAGTGCAGGACGGAGGGGGTGGTCGGGCAGTGCACCGCATGCTCTGTCATGCCGTACACGACCACATCGCCCGCATATTCCGTGGACCGGTGCGGTTCGATACCGGCACGCGCCACCGAATCGATACCGTCGGCCCCGATAACCAGGTCCCGGGTCGTCACCGTACGGCCACCGATCCGGAGCACGGTGCCGACTGCGGGATCGACCCGGACCTCGGTGACCGGGTCGCCGTAGCGGATTTCGGCGCCGGACTCGAATGCGTACCGATTCAGCACGGCCATAAGATCGCCGCGCAGCCAGAACCGGTGCCCCTCACTGGGGCGTCGCCGGGTGACACCGTCGTCCGGGGTGTACCGCAGTTCGTCGAGCGGGTACGACGCGGCATGGAGTTCCTGCTCCGGCACGCCGAGTTCGATCAGGCCGCGATGCCCGCGACCGTCGAGGATCAGGAAAGCTCCGCCCCCTTCCCCGCGGCGCTGTTCGTAGACGGTGACCGGGCGGCCGGATCCGGCCAGCGCACCGGCCGATGCGGTTCCGGCGATTCCCCCGCCGAGGACAGTGACCATCGGAGATCCTTCCGTTGTGGTGCGCGGCCTGCCGCCGGTGCCGCACCCTAACCGACGCCGCCCGACACGCCGCTACTCAGCCGCGACCCGCGTGTGTTCCGAACGTCACATGGCCGAGGCGAACTCCGCACCGACGGCATCGACAGCACGCAGTCCGGCCCGGTCGAGCCGTCGGAAAGTGTCTGTACCGACAACCGGCGGAATGCCGGAAATAGGTATGTATCGGGCTGTTCGACCGACGCGGTCCGGGCGGGACCGGCAGATGCTGGAAGCTGTCCACCAGTATCCGAACACCGAGGCTCGAAGATGCGATATCGACGTTCTGACCCGTGTCGAGACAACTGCGAAAACACTGCGGAATGCAGGCCGGACGCCCTGATGATCCGCCGGTGCGTGGCGTGTCGTAGGTTGTTCGCGCCGTCGGTGGTGCGCTGTTCGTCGTGTTCGTCCGAGGATGTCGAACGCGTGGCGGCGGCCGGCACCGGATCCATCGTGTGCTGGCGGGTCGTGGAATATGCCGCAAACGCACTGGTAGATCCCGTACCGGCGATAATCGCCATCGTCGAACTGGACGAAGGTCCATGGGTGTACACCACGGTCGAGGGCGAAATACCGCAGACCGGGGACCAGCCGGTACGGGTGCGCTTCCAGGCACCGCCGTGCGGCAACCGGTTCCCGATATTCGCGGTACTACCGGACCGGGCCGTCTGTACGGCATAACCGGCCGGGCGGTCCATAACGAGGTCGTATCTGACCGGGCACCTACCGGTTTCCGCATCTCGCCGCCGAGCCCACTCGGGGATACAGTTGACGGTGGCGAGAGGTGAGCGCATGACGACCGGTGCCCACACACATATCCGGCGGGTCGTTTTCCGGCCATGACCGCCGGGGATCCGCTGCGAACGCGTCGTGAGTCGACGACATCGGTCGCCGCGGAACTGGACGCGGCCGGTTTCACGGCAGCCACCGAAATCGGGCGCGGCGGATTCGGGGTCGTCTACCGCTGCACCCAGCAGGCGCTGGATCGCACGGTGGCGGTCAAACTCCTCACCGGCGAAACCGACGAGGACAACCGGGCCCGGTTCGTGCGCGAACAGCGCGCTATGGGCCGCCTCACCGGGCACCCCAATATCGTCCCCGTGCTGGAGGCCGGGGTCACCGACGGCGGGCGCCTGTACCTTGTGACGCCCTATTACCCGTCGGGTTCGCTCGAGCACCGGATCCGCCGCCACGGGCCGTTGCCGGCGGCCGACGCACTGCAACTCGGAGTGAAGATCGCGGGCGCACTCGAGAGCGCGCACCGGCTGGGGGGTCGTGCACCGGGACGTGAAACCCGGGAACATCCTGCTCACCGACTACGGGGAGCCGGCGCTGACCGATTTCGGTATCGCCCATATCTCCGGCGGTTTCCGGACCGCCGAGGGCACCGTGACCGGGTCCCCGGCATACACCGCACCGGAAGTCCTGGAGGGTGATACCCCGACACCGGCCGCCGACGTCTACGGCCTGGGTGCGACGCTGTTCAGCGCGCTCACCGGCCATGCGGCATTCGAACGCGGGACCGGCGAGAAGATCGTGACCCAGTTCCTGCGCATCACCAGTCAAGCGCTGCCCGATCTTCGAGAGAACGGGATACCCGGCGATATCATCGACCTCGTGGAAGCGGCGATGAGCCGGGATCCCCGGGCGCGCCCGTCCGCGGCTGCGTTCGGGGAGGACGCGCGGCGCGTGCAGCGGCGCGACGCCGAACGGGCCGCCGTACTACTGGGCGCCGCGCACGGACTGGCTCCGGCGGGAAGCCAGGTGACGACGGTATACGGCAATATGGCCCGCTACCACGAGGAGTGCGAGGAGCAGGCGCGTCACACACTGGGCGATCGCGGTTACGATGCCGCCCGGCGCCGGGGTCTGGCGATGAATATGGACGCCGCCGTCGCCTACACGCTCGGAGCGCCGGCGACCGAGGCCCCTACCGGGTCCGCGGCGGTTACGCTGACCAAACGTGAGCGCCAGGTCGCCGATCTGGTGGCCCAGGGGCTCAGCAACAAGCAGATCGCGGCGAAACTGGTGATCTCCCAGCGCACCGCCCAGAGCCATGTGGAGCATATCCTGACCAAACTCGGTTTCAGCTCCCGCGCCCAGATCGCCGCCTGGATCACCGAGAACGCCCGCGACTGAGCGCCGCTGCGCGACGGCCTCACCGCCGTCCCGAATTCCCGAGCCCGGAGGTGCTGCCACCGCGGCAATCCACCAACGGACCCGGCCCGCCGCTGATACGCGGCCGACCTCGCGAACCTTTACGAAGGAAAATTCACGGGCGGAAAAGCCGTGCGCGCGAGATGATTCATGCCGTGAACAAGTACGAGATCGAAAGCCTGCCAGACATTCCCACCGACCGGAGCAACGATGCCTGTCCCTGACCATCCCGAACGTCCCGACCTCACCGGCTGGCGGCGGCGCCAGCAACTCCGCCGATCCAGTGCCGCACAACCCATCCCCTCAGGGAAGAGCTACCGGCGTAAGCCCAAACATGCCCGCGACCAGAGAATCCGCGACGCGCACCGGTGAATTCGCGGCGACCCGATGATTCGCCGGATCGTCACTGCCGCCGGCTCATCCCCGCACCGCCCCGCGCCGCCATCACCGGGCTACTGCTCGGCCGCGTTCGCGACAGCCATTGTTCGCGATCTGCGCGTATCGGCTGCCCGGCCGTGTTTCGGTCCCTTGGCACTTGCACAGCCTGGCACGCTCCGATTTGCCGATTCGCTCGGCGTCCGCTGTGATCGGTGCACGTGAGCGGAAACAGGATCGTTTCGATGGCCACCGGCCGCGGCGCGCTGGGACGGCGGGGGGTGTTGCAGGCAGGGGCCATCGCCGCCGCGGGCGTTCTGGCCGCGCCCCACGCCCAGGCCGCTGCGCCGGTGTTCTGTCACGGTGTCGCCTCGGGCGATCCGCTTCCCGACGGAGTCATCCTGTGGACCCGGGTGACCGTAGACCCGGGCGCGGTGCCCGGATCGGGTGCCGGCGCCCCGGCCGGTGTGCGTTGGGAGGTGGCCGCCGACGAGGGATTCACCGAGATCGTGGCATCGGGTACCACGACCGCCACCGCCGACAGCGACCACACGGTGAAAGTCGACGTACGGGGTCTCGCTCCCGCGCGGTACTACTGGTACCGGTTCAGGGCGCTCGGCGAAGTATCGGCCGTGGGCCGCACCCGGACTGCGCCGGCCGTCGCGGCCACTCCTCCGCGACTGCGCTTCGGTGTGGTGTCGTGCTCGAACTGGGAAGCCGGATATTTCGCCGCCTACCGGCATCTTGCCGACCGCGATGATCTCGACGGCGTCGTTCATCTCGGCGATTACCTCTACGAGTATGCGGCGGGGGCGTACGGTGGCCGTTCCGGGTCCGTCCGGCGGCACGACCCGGTGCACGAGATCGTCTCGCTCGCCGATTACCGGGTCCGTCACGGTCAGTACAAGACCGATACCGATCTCATGGCGTTGCACGCCCGGGTACCGTTCATCTGTACGTGGGACGACCACGAATCGGCCGATAATTCCTGGTCCGGCGGCGCCGGGAATCACGACCCCGCCACCGAGGGCGACTGGCCCGCGCGCCGGGCCGCCTCTGTGCGTGCCTACCTGGAATGGATGCCGGTGCGGGCCGAGGGCACGGCCGCGGCGCCCCGGATCTACCGGCGGTTGCGGTTCGGCACTCTGGCCGAGCTGTCCATGCTGGATTTACGCAGCTACCGCGATGCTGCGCCGCATCTCGGCTCTCCGGACAGTGACGACCCGGCCCGCTCTCTCACGGGATCGGCGCAGATGGATTGGCTCACGGCCGGGCTGGTATCGGGTTCGGCGCGCTGGCAGCTGGTGGGCAACTCGGTGATGATCTCGCCGCTGGCGTTCCCGCCGATGGATCCGACGACGACGGCCGCGGTGACCGAGGTCCTCGGGATCCCACGGGAGGGTCTGGCGCCCAACACCGATCAGTGGGACGGGTACACGGCCGACCGGCGGCGGCTGCTGACGGCCCTCGCCGACCGAAAGGCGACGAATATCGTCTATCTCACCGGTGATATCCACAGCTCATGGGCTTCGGACGTGCCACTCGACGCAGCGGCCTATCCGAACGGTCCCACCGCGGGGGCGGAGTTCGTCGTTCCGTCGGTGACCTCTCTCGCGATAGGTGATCTACTGCCCGGCCCGCCGCGCACGGGGACAGTGGCGCTGGAGAACTCCCTCCGGACGCTCAACCGTCATATCCGCTACACCGAGCTCGATTCGCACGGTTACGGGGTGGTCGATATCGCCGCCGAGCGGGTGCGCATGGAGTGGTTCTATACCGCGGATGTCACCGACCCGGGCACCGGAGTCGCTCTCGGCGCGTCCTGGGTTCTGCCCCATGGTGGCCGGCTCCGGCCCGGAGCCTGAGGCCACGCACTCGCCGATCCGACCCGGCCGGGCAATTCTCGACGAACTGGCCGGCCGCGACAGGTAGACGTTGTTCGAACTGTGCGGGCGACTGACCATGATGCACGGCCTGTCGTCCACCCGGCAGGCGATCTCCCAGCATCCGGACCAACTGGCTGCCGCGGGCCCGGTTCGCACGCATCGCGACGGGCGGCACAAATTTCTTTATCCCGACCGCGCGCCCCCGTGGGTCTCACCGACCGCTGGCTGGAGGAATAGTGTTGCGGATCGGTATCACCAGCATCTACATCGACGATCAGGCACAAGCCCTGCGGGTGGTTCTACGAGCGAACGCCCCGGGATGTACTCGTTGTTCCTGTCTCCCGCTGTGGACTCCGAGTGGGCCGGGCTATCACCGGAAGTGCCTGCACCGAGGCGGCTTTGCCGCGGCGTCGGTCGGCCGTGTGGCGAACCTGTCCCGCGGCGACCCGACCGCATCCCCCACGCCCGCGGCCCGGCGCGCCGCCCGCTGGAGCGGGCCGGCGATCAGGCCGTGTATCCCCCGTCGACGTCCAACGTCTGACCGGAGATGAAGTCCGCCCGATCCGAGGCGAGGAAGGCGACCGCTTCGGCGATATCGTCCGCATTGCCGAAGCGGCGCAGCGGAATATTGCCCCTGGCGATCTCGAGGGCCGATTCCTCGAGATCGCCGGACCCGATCAAACGTTCGGCCATTCCATCGGTGAGCATGCCGGGGCCCACACAATTGACCCGCACGCCGTAACGCCCCTCCTCAACGGCCAATCCCCGGGCCACCGCCTCGACCGCACCTTTCGTCCCGGCCGACAGCCCGTCGCGGACCGGGTACCGCCGGGTGGCGGCAGTCGTCACGGCGACCACGGCACCACGAGATTCCCGTAGTAGCGGAAGCGTGGCGTGCATCAGATTGAAGAATGCCGCGGAATCGCCGAGGAGCTGGTCGCGGTATTGCTGCGGCGAGACCCTGCTCAGGTGGACCATCGGGACATGGGGGCCGGCGGCGTATACCACCGTGTGCAGGCCACCGAAATGTTCGCGGAACTGTGCGACGCTCTCGGTTACCGCGTCCGGATCCGCCAGATCCAGTGGCCATGCCCGGCCCGAGCGCCCGAGTCCCACCACGTCTTCGGTCAGCGTGTCGGCCTTCGCCCGGTTCACCCGGTAGGTGAAACCGATATCGCTGCCTCGCCGGGCCAGCAACCGCACCACCGCGGCACCGATTCCACCGGTCCCGCCGGCTACCAGCGCGGCCCCGGGGCGCCCGGAAAACTCGTCCACCATCACGCCTTCAACCAACCAAGCAATTGCTTGCTTAAGCCTAGCAGTACATCGTCCACCCCCTGATCACTGCCACCGATTCGGGACCGGTCCCGAACCTCGGAAACACAGGCCCGCACCGGCCGCCCTCCCGAGGGGCCGCAACGACAGGTTCGCGTTGGCGCCACACGAACGCGGCGACCTGCGCGCCCGCCCACTATGGCCTGCTGTTTTCCGGGCAACAGGGTGTTAGTGTGAACATATGTTCGAATCCGATGGCGGCCTCCGGGGACGTGGGCGCACACACCACTCCCCCGGACCCGGCCCGCGGGCTCGGATCGCCGCGCGACCGCAGGCGTCGATCCTGCACGCCGATCTGGATTCGTTCTACGCCTCGGTCGAACAGCGGGATCAGCCGCATCTGCGCGGTAAACCCGTTTTGGTCGGCGGCGGGGTCGTACTGGCCGCCAGTTACGAGGCCAAGGCACGAGGGGTCCGGACTCCGATGAATATCGGGCGGGCGCTGCAGTTGTGTCCGGAGGCGATCGTGGTGCCGCCGCGGACGTCCGAATACGCGCAGGCCAGCAAGGAGGTGTTCGCGATCTTCTTCGATACCACTCCTGTCGTGGAGGGGATCTCCATCGACGAGGCCTTCCTCGATGTCGCGGGCTTGCGCCGGGTCGCCGGAGAGCCGCGCACCATCGCACGGGAACTGCGTGCGCGGGTGCGGCGCGAAGTCGGTCTGCCCATTTCGGTGGGGATCGCGGGCACCAAATTCCTGGCCAAGGTCGCCAGTGCGGCATCGAAACCGGATGGATTACTGCTGGTCGAGCACGGCGGCGAGCTCGAGTTCCTGCATCCACTTCCGGTACAGCGACTCTGGGGCGTGGGACCGGTGACTGCCGAAGCGTTGCGCGTGCACGGGATCGAACGGATCGGGCAGCTGGCCGAACTCGGCGAACAGGGGCTGCGGCCGATCGTCGGCCGGGCAGCGGCCCGGCATCTGCACGCCCTGGCCTGGGCGCGCGACCCACGCCGGGTGGAAACCGGGCGACGGCGCCGGTCGATCGGCGCTCAGCGCGCGCTCGGGCGCCGGGCGCGGACCCCGGACGAAATCGAGGCGTATCTGCACGGTCTCACCGATCGCCTGGGCCGGCGGCTCCGGAACGCGGACCGGGTCTGCCGGACGGTGGTGCTGCGTCTGCGTTTCGACGATTTCACCCGCGCCACCCGTTCGCATACCCTGCCCGACTCGACCGATCACACCGAAACGATCCTGCGCACGGCTCTCGGCCTGCTGACTGCCGCCATGCCCCTGATCCACGAACGCGGGCTCACCCTCATCGGGTTGGCGCTGACCAACCTGGAAGACGCGGACCCCCGCCAGCTCACGCTGCCGTTCGAGCACGGACCCGGCCCGGAATTGGATACGACACTCGACGAGGTCCGGACCCGGTTCGGGTCGAGCGCCGTGACCCGCGCCGCGCTCCTCGGCCGGGGTGAAGGACTTTCGGTTCCGCTACTGCCCGATTGATCGAGTCTCCCGCCTCCGTGCGCATCACCGGCACCACGAACTGAACAATCGACCAACCGCATCTGGACGAACGTTCAACAGTGTGGTTCGCTGCCACACGACAGGAAAGGAACCGCGATGGCAGCGACACCCGAACCCCGCACCGCCACCGGCCCGTCCGGCGATCGGCCCGCGGCACTTCCGCGCCGGACCGTGCTGGCAGGTGCCGCAGCGGGAACCTTCGCCCTCGGCTCGGTCACCACGTTCGGTTCCGCTACCCCTGCGACAGCCGCGCCCGGATCCGGCGAATACCTGATCGGGATGGGGATTTCCGATATCACCGGGCCGGCGGCCGAATGCGGCATGATGGGGTACTCCCAGCAGGACCAGACCACCGCCGGAATTCATCTGCGGCCCCGCGCCCGCGCGTTCGTCATCGCCGCCGGCACCGAGCGGGTGGTGTTCGCGGTCGCGGAGAACGCGATGATCTTCCAGTCGGTGCACCGGGGCGTGCTCACCGAACTGGCGCGGCGGTTCGGCGATCTCTACACCGAGCGCAATGTCCTGCTCACCTCCACGCATTCGCATGCCGTCTGCGGTGGCGCGGCCCACGATTACGCCTACAATCTGTCGATTCTGGGATTCCAGCAGCAGGTCTACGATGCCGAGGTCGGCGGGCTGGTCGAGGCCATCGCCGCGGCGCATGCCGATCTGGTGCCCGGCACTCTGGCGCTGGGTCGCTCCGAACTCCACGATGCGAGCGTCAACCGGTCCCGGGTCGCCTTCGACCGCAACCCCGCCGCGGACAAGGAGCACTTCCCGTCTGCCATCGATCCGGCCGTCACTGCGCTGTCGATCGAGCGGGGCGGCCGACCGGCGGGCGCGATCACCTGGTTCGCCACCCACAACACGTCGATGACGAACAAGAACCGGCTGATCAGCTCGGACAACAAGGGTTATGCGGCCTTCGCCTGCGAACACACCGACCATGGTGTCCGCTACCTCGACGAGGGACCACCGGATTTCGTCGCCGCCTTCGCGCAGACCAATGCCGGTGACATGTCGCCGAACCTGAACCTGCAACCGGGTTCGGGGCCCACCGACAACGAATTCGACAACACCCGGATCATCGGCGAACGGCAGTACAGCGCCTCCCGCGCGGCGCTGGCCGCGGCACGTCCGCTGGCAGGCCCGGTGGGGTCGGTGTTCTGCTATATCGATCTCGCCGATATCGCCGTGGACGGCCGGTTCACCCCGGACGGCGTGGCCCGCCATACGGCACCCGCCGCTGCCGGGGTCTCCCTGCTGGCAGGCAGTATCGAGGACGGACCGGGCCTACCCGGCGCGCCGATTCCCGAGGGTGTGCGCAATCCGTTCATCGACACACTGGGCGATCCGCACACGCCCGCGCCCGGCTGGCTCGCCGATGCCCAGGCCCCCAAGGCGATCGCGGTGCCGTTCAGCCTGCTACCACCGGCTTCTTGGGTGCCGAATATCGTGCCGATTCAGATCGTGCGGATCGGTGAGTTGTACCTGGCGGCGGCCGGTGGCGAGTTCACCATCGTGGCAGGCCTGCGGGTGCGCCGGGCCGTGGCGGCGGCACTCGGGGTGGATATTGCCCAGGTCCTGCTGCAGGGCTATGCGAACGCCTACCACGAATACGTCACGACCCCGGAGGAGTACGACGTCCAGCAGTACGAGGGCGCGTCCACGCTGTTCGGTCGGTATACGCTGCCCGCCTACCAGCAGGAATTCACCCGCCTCGCCACGGCGCTGGCCGCGGGCACGACCGTCGCGCGCGGACCCGCCCCGCGCGATATCTCGCATCTGCAGCCGAATTTCGTGCCCGCGCCGGGCCCCGATACCGCCCCGCCGGGATCCGATTTCGGCGCGGTGCTCACCCAGCCGGCACCCTCCTACACTGCGGGCACCCGCGCGATCGTGGAGTTCGTGTCCGCCCATCCCAAGCACAACCCGCGCCGCAACGGCACCTTCCTCGAGGTCCAGCGATCGGTCGGCGGCCGCTGGACCCGGATCGCCAACGAAGGTGAATGGAATGTGCGCTTCTACTGGAGCAAACGCCCACCGGCGACCTCCCTCGCCACCTTCACCTGGGATATCCCCGCCGGCGCGCCGGCCGGGCGGTATCGATTCGTCCATTGGGCCGACCGCCTGTCACCCGGCGGAACCCTGCACCCGATCACCGGCACCAGCAACGAATTCGATATCCGCTGACGACCTTGCGGCTCGTACACCTGCCGATACTCGCGGACGGCCCTGTGCCCGCTCCCGAAAACCCGGACCAGAGCTGATATCGCGCAACTCCCAGCGCGGCAACCCAACTCCCGGCGTGGCGAGCGCTCAGCTCTGACACTGCGGCGATACACAACCGCGTCCACCTGCGCACCAGCGGATACGCCCAGGACCCGTCGGGCTGGGCCGTCCGTGGTCACGGGCGGAAGGCCGGGTGGTCCGACGCCATCACCGGTTGAGGTGAGGGCCGGCCCCGGGTGGTGTCGGCTATCGAGGTCTCCGCAGGTGCGATCAGCCCCCGAGCGCAGGCTCACCGACTCGGGCAGGCAACTGCTGTTCACAGACCGCCTCCACGAATTCGCCGGTCTGCGCCTCCGGCACGCCGTGCGCGATATCCGCCTCGGTGATGATCCCGACCAGCCGGCCGCGTTCGGTGACGGGCAGGCGGCGGATCTGGTACTGCTGCATCAGCGCCAGTATCGCCCCGAACTCCGTATCCGCCTCGACACTGCGCAATTCGTCGCCCTGCGCGAACTCGCCGGCGGTCGCCGTCGCGGGATTACGTCCCAGGGCCAGGCAGTTCACCACGATATCCCGGTCGGTGACGATTCCGACCGGATGCCCTTCCCCGTCACAGATCGGCAGCGCCCCGATATCGCGCTGCCGCATCTGCTGAGCGGCGGTGTCCATGGTGTCGCGTACACCGATGGTCACCACCTCGGTGTGCATGAGCTCGCGTGCTGTGATCATCGTGCTCTCCTTCCACCGGGATGCAACCTGCCGGGGTCCTCCTCGCTGCGAATGCTCTGTCCTATGGTCCGCGCCGGTGTGATCGCTGTCCAGACTCGACCGGTATCCGGCCGGAGGCGTATATCGATCCGGTGCCAGGGACGCAACCGCCCTCGCGGAAACCCGGTTGCCCACCGGACCGAACCCGTGACAGCATGCAAACGCAACAGATGTCGCTATAGTGGCCGGAAATCGCAGCCGCTGTATCACCGGACACCACCAGATCGACCGGAAGCGAGCTATGCCCACGACCCACCGACGCGCACATATCGCGATGATCGGTATCCCGATCGTCAGCCACGTCCTGCCGAGCCTCGAGGTGATCCGCGAACTGGTGCGCCGGGGCCACCGTGTCACCTACGCCAACGACCCGGTCGTGGCCGAGCTGATCACCACCACCGGAGCGGCGTTCGTCTCGTGCACTTCGGCGCTACCGGTCGCCGACAACAACTGGCCCGACGACCCGATCGCCGCCGCGAGCCTGTTCCTCGACGATGCCGTCGCGGCACTGCCCCAGTTGCAGGCCCACTACGATCGCGATCCGGCCGACCTCTACCTGTACGACATCGGTGCCTACGCCGCACGCGCCCTCGCCGAGAAGCAGCAACGCCCACTGCTGCTGTTGTCCCCGACCTTCGTGGCGTGGAACGGCTACGACGAGGATGTCGCCGCCCACTTGCGACAGCTGCCCGGCGCCGGCGACTACCGGGCACGATTCGCCCGATGGCTCGCCGAATGCGGAGCGGCCACCACCGACGTCGACACCTTCTCCGGCCGTCCCGCACGGACCGTGGCTCTCATCCCGCGTGCGATGCAACCGAATGCCGAACACGTCGACAGCGATACGGTGACCTACACCGGCCCCTGCCTGCCTCAGGGCGATTCCGGCACCTGGGCCCGCCCCGGCTCGGCCGAGAACGTGCTGCTGATCTCACTGGGCTCGGCGTATACCCACCGGCCGAAGTTCTATCGGCAATGCCTGGCCGCGTTCGGTGACCTGCCGGGCTGGTATGTGGTGCTACAGACCGGGAAATACACCGACCCGCAGGAACTCGGCACCATCCCCGCGAATGTCGAAGTGCACTCCTGGGTTCCGCAACGGTCGATCCTGGAACAGGCCGACGCCTTCGTCACGCACGCCGGCATGGGCGGCAGTGCGGAGGGGCTGGCAGCCGGAGTGCCCATGATCGCTGTGCCACAGGGCGCCGAACAGTCGGTGAATGCCGACCGGCTGGTGGAACTGGGCGTGGCCCGGCGGATCGATACCGAGCAAGCCACCGCCGAAACACTGCGCGCAGCCTTGAACGATCTCCTCACCGACGAAGACGTGAGTCGCCGGTCTGCTCAGCTACGTGCACAAGCCCTCGCCGAGGGCGGTACGAGCATGGCCGCCGACCTGATCGAGAACCTACTCGGCTGATCCGCATCGATCGGGGCCGGTCCATAATCACGAAGCCCCACCGGCCAGGGCCTTTTCGGCCCTCCGGTACGGGAGCGTCGCCCGCATCCGCCACCGCATGCCGCGTCCCAGGATCGACGACGAGCCGGGAAGACCGATTGCCCTGTCTGCGCCGGAAGCGAGTAAGCGAGGGCGGCCGACCGCCGAACACACGGGATCCCGTGACCGTTGTGGTCGGCATCGACCCGCGGGGTGCTCAGAACAGCACCGGGTAACCCATCCGTGTGTGGCGAATCGCCGTCCCGGTAGTCATCACCGCAGACCTTAGCAAAAGTGCGCTTATGGCGCGATCTGTGGGATACATGTCGTTGACGCCATCCACGGTACGGCGGAAGGTGGGAAGTGTGCAGCAACGCCGTGTCGTATTCGTCGTCTTCGACGATTTCCAAGCGCTCGACCTGGTCGGCCCCTACGAGGTCTTCCGAGGTTCCGGTGAGTACGACTGCCAGATCGTGGCCTCACGTCCGGGCTGCGTGCGATCCGACAGCGGTTTACCGGTAGGAGTCGATTGCAGCGTGGAGGACGTGGACCCGGTCACCGTGGACACGCTCGTAGTCGTCGGCGGGCCCGGTGTCGAGGCCGCCCGAGATGAACCCCGCCTCATGCAATGGATCCGGTCGGCCGCGGGAGCCCGGCGCGTCGCCTCGGTATGCACCGGCGCGTTCCTGCTCGCCGCCGCGGGCCTCCTGGACGGGAAACGGGTTACCACGCATTGGGCGTTCACCGCACAGCTCGCCCGCGAGTATCCCCGGGTGGGTGTCGACCGCGATCCGATCTTCGTGCACGACGGAAACATCTGGTCCTCGGCCGGCGTAACCGCCGGGATGGATCTCGCCCTGGCTCTCGTAGAGGATGACCTCGGCCGCCGGGCTGCCCTCGAATTAGCGCGCTACCTGGTGCTTTTCCTACGCCGGCCCGGCGGACAGACCCAGTACAGCACGGCGCTGTGGCGACCGCAGCCCGCGACCGACCCCGTACGGGCGGCGGTGGCGGCCATCCATGCCGAACCGGGCGCCCGGCACAGTATCGGCGATCTCGCAGCCCGGTCCGGTTTGAGTCCCCGCCACTTCCAGCGCCGCTTCACCGCCGAACTCGGCGTCGGCCCGGCGGCCTATGTCGAGCAGGTCCGGATCGAAGCCGCCCAGACCGCACTGATCGATGGCGATCCGGTCGGCGCCGTCGCCCGGCGGTGTGGTTTCGGTACTGCCGAATCATTGCGCCGCGCCTTCCACCGCCGACTCGGGGTGTCACCCGCGGACTACCGGGACCGCTTCCGCTCCACCACTGCCACTGCCATCACGGCGAAACCCGCCGCAACTGCCTGACCGGCACCGCCCTGTCCCAGCCCAGCAATCTCGACCGGCCCCGGCCGTCCACCGGCATGCGTCTGCCGCATGTCCTTTCACCCCGAGGAGTTCCCATGTCCCTGGACCTACCGGCCACGCCCCTGGCGCGCGCGGCGCAGACCGTGATCGATACCGAACTGACCCCGGCCCTACGCAATCACAGCGTCCGCTCGTTCCTGTTCGCCCGGGCCGCGGCCGCCGACCGCGGACTGCGGCCCGGCGTGGACTACAACGAAGAAACCATGTACCTCATCTGCACCCTGCACGATATCGGCCTGGCCGAAATCGCCAACGGCGATCAGCGTTTCGAGGTCGACGGCGCCGACTACGCCGCCGAATTCCTGGAGTCCCAGGGCGTGACCGACGAGCGCGTCGATATCGTCTGGGATGCCATCGCTGCCCACACCACCGGCCTCAGCAACTCCCCCGTCTACCGTCGCCGCCGCCCCGCCGCCATCTGGGTCGCTGTCGACGGTATCGCCATCGATATCGGCGGCAACGCAGACATGCTTCCCCGGGGATACGCAGACCGCGTACACATGGACTATCCGCGACTCGGCGGAATCCGCGCACTGACCCACCTCGTCGAAGAACAGGCCGTAGCGAATCCCGCCAAGGCACAACCGGGTTCGCTGCCCGGCGAAATCGTCCGCCTCACCCACCCGGAACTCGCCCCCAGTTGGCAGGACGTCATCGCCGCCGGCGGGTGGGGCGACTAGCGACGCGCCCCAGCACGAATCCTTCGTCTCCCATTTTCCACCGGTCAGAACAGTCAGGAGCCTGCCGTGACCGATCCCGGTGTCACCTTCATCAACGTCATCGAACTCCCCGCCGAGGCGGTCGACGAGTTCATCGTCCACTGGCGCGAACGGGCAGCCCGTATGCGGGCCGCCCCCGGCTTCCGGGATGTCCGTCTACACCGCGCATTGCTTCCGGATTCCCGGTTCCAGCTGGTCAATATCGCTCATTGGGACAGCGCCGAAGATTGCCGTGCCGCCGGTGCCGATCCGATGGTAACGGCCTCGGTAGCGGAAGCGGAGAAGTCTGCCGTTGCGTACCCGAGCCTCTATCGAGTTGTCGCCGAATTCAACTGAACCGCGAAATCATCGACCGACGAAATGAGAGAAGCCCCGGCGTCAGCGCCGGGGCCCAGGTCCATGCCTCGGCGGAATCCGGGCGCTGACTCCGCGGGACCGAACCGGTCCCGTGAGTGTGCGTACCGTGCGCAGACCGGGCACCTGACCAGCCCGGCAACCGGCGCGACCACCGTCGACATTATCCGCCATTGACAAATGGCACATTCATAACTGATTCTTACAGATATGAACAGGTCGACGAAGACCTCACTGCCGGTGTCCACGGCACGGAAGGTGGGCTGACATGCTCGGACTCGATATCTTCCGGCCCTTCGGCCCGCCGCCGCGCAGCCGTGGCGCCCGGGCGGTCGTCACCGGCGCGGGCAGCGGTATCGGCCGGGCCTTCGCCCACGAGCTGGCCGCTCGCGGGGGCCGGATCGTCTGCGCCGATATCGACGAGGATCGTGCGGCGGAAACGGTGGCATTGATCGGGCGCGAGCATCCGGGCGTTGCCTACCCGTTCCGCTGCGATGTGGCGAAACGCGACGATGTCGAGGTGCTGGCGCGCTACGCGGAATCCGTTTTCGACGGCCCCGCCACGCTGGTGATCAACAATGCCGGGGTCGGATCGGGCGGGCTGCCCATCGGCGAGATCGGTTTCGCCGAATGGGAGCGCACCCTGGGCATCAATCTGTGGGGCGTCATCCACGGGTGCGAGATATTCGCTCCACGGCTGCGCGAGGCCGGCCACGGCGGGTTCATCAATGTCGCCTCGGCCGCGTCGTTCGGCACCGCACCGCGGATGGCCGCCTACAACACCGGCAAGGCCGGGGTGCTCGCGCTGTCGGAAACGATGGCCGCGGAATTCGGCGGGACCGATATCGCGGTGACCGTACTGTGCCCGACCTTCGTCCGCACCAATATCGCGCGCGACGCACCGGTCCCCGCGGGGCCCCGCGAACTCGCCGGCACCCTGATGCGCTGGACCGGGTTCTCTCCGGAGAGCATCGCCCGCACCACGCTCGACGCACACGACCGCGGCCGGTTGCACGTCGTCCCGCAGCCGGACGCGCAACTCCTCTGGCTACTGAAGCGGCTGTTCCCCGGCCAGTGCACGGCTGTGGCCGGGCTGCTCGCGCGACTGCTGCCCGACGAGGAAGCGGCAGTGTCCATCACCCCGGAAAGAACTGGAGTCTGATATGGCGACCATGGACTTCGACGATATGCTCGGCAAGATCAAGGACCGGCAGTGGGCGCTGGCCGATATCGATTGGGACGCACCGGGCGCGGAAACGCTCACTCCCGAACAGCACGCCCGGCTGAAGCCGTTCATGGCGGATCTGATGTGGATCGAGAACGTGGGCGCGCGGGGTTTCGCGGCGATGGCGAGGAAAGCGCCCACCGAGACCCTGCGGGAGATCTACCGCTGGTTCCACGCCGAAGAACAGCGGCACGCCAATGCCGAACTCGCCCTGATGCGGCGCTGGGGGATGCTGGACGGCGACGAGATCCCGCAGCCGAATGTCAATGTCAAACTCGTGATCGATTTCCTGGACAAATACTCCGACGATATGTCGCTGTCGTTCCTGGGTACCGTGATCCCGATGCTGGAGGTCGCGCTCGACGGTGCCCTGGTGAAGTTCATCATGGACGAGATCGACGATCCGGTCTGCCAGGAAACGTTCCGCCGGATCAATGCCGACGAATCCCGTCACCTCGCTGTCGATTTCGCGGTGATGGATGTACTCGGGCACGCGGAGCTGCGCAAACTGCTCATCGACCTGGTCGGCGGCTGGGTGAAACCGACGTTCCTCATCGGCGTGCTCAGCTATGTGCCGCTGCTGAACAAGATGCGCGACAATATCGTCGCGATGGGCGTGGACGAGCAGAAGCTCTATACGGCCATGGAGCGCTACCGGAAAGTAGGCGAGCGTAGCGAATTCGTACGCCGGCTCCCGATGTATCAGATCGTGAAACTGCAGGCGAACTGGGTCGTCGACCGCGGCCACCCCTATCACCTCCTCGCCGACGCGCTGGTGAAGATCACCGGGGCCATCCCGCGGCAGCTGCTGCGCAAGGATCCGACCTGGTCGAAAGAGCTGACCTACACCCCCGCTGCGTGAACGAGGACATCATGACCACCAACCATGCGGCGGTGCTGGATGTCGCCGTGATCGGTGCCGGCTTCGCCGGAATCGGCACCGCAATTCGTCTACGTCAGAGCGGTATCGGGAATTTCGCCGTATTCGAACGGGGTTCCGCGATCGGCGGCACCTGGCGTGACAACACCTATCCGGGCGCCGCCTGCGATATACCGTCGCGGCTGTATTCCTACAGTTTCGCACCCAATCCGGAGTGGTCGCACACCTACTCGGGTAGTACCGAAATCCTCGGCTATATCGAGTCGATCACGGCGAAGTACGAGGTCACACCGCATATTCGACTGCAGCACAACGTCTCCGGGATGTGGTTCGACGAAGAAGCCGGGCTGTGGAATATCGCGTTCGAGGGCCGCGAACCTGTCCGGGCGCGGGCGGTCGTGCTGGCGTCCGGGCCGCTCACCGAACCCGGCTTCCCCGATATTCCGGGGATCGACACATTCACCGGGCACAAAATCCACAGCGCCCGATGGGATCACGATTACGACTTCACCGGTAAACGGGTCGCGGTGATCGGCACCGGCGCAAGCGCGGTCCAGATCATTCCCGAATTGGTCCGGAAGGCCGGCTCGGTCAAGGTTTTCCAGCGCACGCCCGGCTGGGTGCTGCCCCGGGTCAACCGCCGCACCGGCACACTGGCCAAGGAGATCTACCGGCAGGTTCCAGGGGCGGAAACGCTGGCCCGGCAGGCCTGGTTCTACGGTCACGAATCGGTGGCGCTGGGCGTCGTCTGGAATACCCCGCTCACCCGGGTGGTCGAATTGGTCGGGCGCGCGCAGTTGCGGCGCCAGGTACGCGATCCGTGGCTGCGCCGCCAGCTCACCCCGGAATTCCGGGCCGGTTGCAAACGCCTGCTCATGTCCGACGACTACTATCCGGCGCTGCAGCGCGACAACTGCAAACTGATCACCTGGCCGATCGCGCGAATAGCCCCGGACGGTATCCGCACGGCCGAGGGAATCGAACACCGGGCCGACTGCATCGTGTTCGCGACCGGCTTCGATGTCTCCAAGAAAGGCACTCCGATCCCGATCACGGGCCGTGACGGCCGGGTGCTCGCCGACGAATGGCGACGCGGCGCATTTGCGTACCGCAGTGTCACCGTATCGGGCTATCCGAACCTGTTCCTCACCTTCGGTCCCAATTCCGGCCCCGGACACAATTCGGCGCTGGTGTATATGGAATCGCAGATCGACTATCTGGTTCGCGCCATCCGGATAATCCTGGACCGCGACCTGACAATGCTCGACGTCCGCCCGGACCGCCAGGAACGTTACAACGCGACGATCCAGCGCCGGCTGGGCGCGACCACCTGGAATTCGGGCTGCCGGAGCTGGTATCTCACCGAGGACGGTTTCAACCCGACCATGTACCCGGGTTTCGCCACCCAGTACCGCCACGAGCTGCGCGACGTCGACCTCGACGACTACACGGTGACGACCGCCCGGAGCGATCATTCCGCCGACGTCGGTCCCGGCGTTCTGAGCGGCGGCTAGACTCGATCACTCGAGCCGGGGGCAACCGGGCGGTAGGCGGGCGAGGAGGTGCGGCGGAGATGCCGAGGTATCGGATCGACGATCTGGCCCGTGCCGCGGGCACCACCTCCCGCAATGTCCGCGCCTACCAGGAACGCGGTCTGCTCCCACCGCCGGCGGCCAAGGACGGCCGCGCCAGTATCTACGACGATTCCCACCTCGAACGGCTGCGCCTCATCGACGCGCTGCTGCAACGCGGGTTCACCACCGCGCATATCTCCGATTTCATCACCAGCTGGGAAACGGGTAAGGACCTCACCGAGGTGCTCGGCCTGCAGCACGCGGTCACGGCCAACTGGTCCCAGGAGGAACCGTTCGAGGTCTCCCGGGAACTGCTCACCACCATTCTCGGCGCACAATCCGAGGAACTGGTGGAGAAATTGCACCGGATGGATCTGGTCCGCACCGACGGCGATACCGTGACGATCACCGATACCCAGCTGCTCACGTCGTTCACCGAACTCCATGAGTACGGGATCGATCTGGGCACGCTGATCTCCGTATACGCCGAGGTCGCGACCCGGATCGACGATATCAGCGGAATCCTTATCCGCGCTGCGAAGAAGCATATCGTCGACGAACACGGGCCGGGTTGGCTCCCCGACACCAACGAGGAAATCGCCGCCACCACCCGCATGCTCAACACCATGCGCGAACTGGGTGTCGCCGCCGTGCACAGCAGCCTGGCTCGTTCACTGGACGCGACGCTGGCCCGCGAACTCGGTGACTATCTCGCCACCGCCGCCGAACGCGAACGCGAACGCAAGGCAGATCCCGCCCATCGCGGACGCTGATCCCGGCGGACATCAGCTGCCCATCGGACTGCCGGGGATCGAGCGCCCACTTCCGGTCGATCTGTGGTTTCCGGCGGCGAGCGTTCAGGCCGGAAAACGCAAGCGCAGCATCATGTCGTGGTCCTCGTGGTCGAGGATGTGGCAGTGCCAGACGTACCCGCGTAGGTCGGTGGGGTTGTCGTGGCTGTTGTGCACCGGACGGCGGCCTGGGTGACGCCCGGGTCCGTGGCTGTTCCCCGATGAGAGGTCGAGCCGCGGGAATGCGGCGTCGGGATCGAATCCCAGTTCCTCCGCCGTCGGGATGCGCACGATGATCCGGGTAACCGTTCCCCCGTCGGCCCGCACGATATCCTTCCACCCCTGCTCCCACGGGGGCACCGGAACCGGAGGGCCGGCGAGAAACCCGCCGGCCGGTGGCGTCCACCGGGTACCGACCGGCGGCTGTGGGTGGGCGGCCTGATATTCCAGCGTGCGGAGGGGGGTCCGGTCCAGCACTCGGAAGGTGACGAGGTGGATGTGAATGGGATGTGGGTCGGGGGTGATATTCACGATGTTCCATTGCTCGACCGTGCCCTGGCGCGGCATCTCGATATCGGGATCGGAATAGCGGAGATTGTTCAGCGTCATGATCGCCGGGGGTAGCCGCGTGACATCGTAGGGTTGACTGAGGGTGATGTTGCGGACAACCGTCGGTGTCAGTGGCGCGGGTATCACCGCGGGCTGCCGATACCCGCCGCGCAACCGCTCCGGCACCGGGCCGGTGAACCCACGCCGCGGTTCGGCGCGGAAACGGCAGAACACCGGCATCGCCACCTGTCCGATCAGGCGCGCCTGGAATACCGGCTGCTCGTCGTTGCAGAGCTCTACCGTCTCCCCCGGCGCCAGCCCGGAGAAATCGACCAGCAGATCGATCCGCTCCCCCGCCGCCAAGCGGAAGTTCTGCACCGGCACCGGCGCATCGAGCAGGCCGTGTTCGTTGCCGATCACCCAGAACCGCATCCGGTTGCCGAAGAACAGGTTCCAGGTGCTGAACGAGGAGGCGTTGATCGTCCGGAAACGGTAGAGCCCACGCGCGACCGGCAGTTCCGGCCAGACCTTCCCGTTCACCAGTCCGGTGTCGCCCGCGCCACCGCCCTCCCAGCTCCCTTCGGGTACCACTATCGTGGACCGCAGACTCTGCTGCCCATCGGGCCGGAAGATCTTCTCCTGCAGCACCAGTGGCATCTCGAACTCGCCGTACGGCAGGCCCGGCGGATTCCCTTGCTCCCCCGTATCGAACTCGTCACGCAACAGGAGCATCCCGGCCAGGCCTGCGTAGACGTTGGCGCGGGTGACAGCCATCGGATGGTCGTGGTACCAGAGCGTCCCGGCGTCCTGCCGCAGCGGATAGTGGTGATCCACGCTCTGCCCCGGCATGACCAGTTGTTCCGGATGCCCGTGACTGTCCGGGGGTGTCACTCCGCCGTGCAGGTGCAGGGAGGCCGGAGGCACACTCCGGTAGCTTTCCTGTACGCCGTGCAGGCTGGTGTCCAGATCCGCTGCGAACGGATGCGCACCCAGAGTGTTGGCGAACCGTATGTGCAGTTGCTCATCGCGGTGGTGATCGATGGTCGGTCCGAGATAACTCTGCCCGTGATATCCGAATGCCGGCGCATCCGGCAGGTCCCGATGGAACCGATGCCTCGTCGTCGCCGCGGCCAAGTCCAGCCGCTGCCCGCGCACCACCGGAATCCGCGGCATCTCGTCCACGAACTTCGCCAGCTCCGGTGAATGGAAAAGCAGCGGACTGCCGGACGGTTGCGCCGCCGCCCTGCCCGCGGCGAGTCCGCTCAGCGCACCCGCCGCCCCGCGCAGTACTGCGCGCCGCCCGATCGGCCTGTTCATGGTCGTGCCTCCTGCTCGCACCGGGCGCTGACCATACCATCGAGTATGGTGCGGTGCTCGCGGAATCGTCAGAAGGCGAGCCGGCAGAGCGTTTTCCCTGTGGTGAGTCCGGACAGCATCGCCGGCAGAGCTGTGCTCGCCGACTCGATCCCGTCGAACACGGTCTCCCGGTAGACCAACCGGCCGTCCGCGAGGTAGCGGCCCACTTCCCGGCGCATCGATTTCTCGAGGTGCAGGAACGACCCCGCGCGGAAACCACGCATTCGCAGCCCCTTCGACACCATCGTGAACAGGTTCGGCGGCCCCTGCGGCACGGCGCCGTCGTAACCGGAGACAGCACCGCACAGCGCGATCCGGCCGGACGGACGGAGGATGTCCAAGGCGGCGGTCAGGTGGTCACCGCCGACATTGTCGAAATAGGCGTCGATACCGCCGGGCGCCAGCGCTGCCAGCGATTCCGGTAGCGGGCCGTCGTGGTAATCGAACGCGGGGATGCCGAGTTCGTCGCACAGGAACGCAACCTTTGCGGGGCTTCCGGCAGACCCGATCACGGTGGCGCCGCGGATCTTCGCGAGTTGCGCGGCCAGCACGCCGACAGCCCCCGCGGCGGACGACACCCACAGAGTGTCGTCCGCATCGAGATCCAGGATTTCGAACAATCCGACGTAGGCGGTGAGCCCGGCACTGCCGAGGGGACCGAGAAACCACTGGGGCGGTAGGTCTCCGGCATCGATCCGGGACGCTGCACCGTAGCCTCCGATGGTCTGCGTTCGAGCGCCGACCAGCGCATACTCCCGGTAACCGAGGGTATGCGACACCAAGTCACCGACCGCGAAATCCGGGCACCGGGATTCGATCACGGTGCCGAGGGCGAGCCCGGACAGCTCGTCGCCGGGGCGTAGAGGTGGGAGATACCCGTTCGGAGTTGTTTCGGCCAGCCGGATCCGAATCGACGGGTCGATCGACAACCAGGTGTTGCGCACCAGCGCCTCGCCCGGGCCCGGTTCCGGAATCGGCGCCTCGGCCAGCTCGAGGTCGGCGGCCAGTAGCTTCCCGGACGGCCGGCGGGCCATCCGCACGTGACGATTCAACGGCGTGTCCTTCACTACGATCCTCGGCATGCTTCAGCGCACGAACGCGATCTCGGGGGTCCGGGCGATGAGCAGGCGGCGCACCGCGCCGGTTGCGTCGAGTTGCGCGGTTGCATTGAAGGACGCCTCGAACACGCCGTCGCGGGTGGTGCGACCGACGACCATCTCGTATTCGCCGGCCACGGTGCCGATATCGATGTGGTGGATCAGCGTGCTCTTTTCACGTTGCGCCAGATAGGCAACCAATCCCGCTCGGTCGCCGACGAATTCGGCACTTTGGCCGCCACCTTTGGAGAACTGCACGGACATGGTGAAATCGGCGGCGATCATGCCGAGCACCCGGTCCGGGTCGTCGGAGTCCATATAGCCGAACCACCGGGTGAGTACGGGTACCGCCGTCGTCATGCCCGCGCCCCTTCGGTCGAGGACTGTGCCGGTATGAGCGCGAAATCCGCGCTGAACGAGACTTGATACCGGTCGATGAGGCCGTCGGCGCCGATATGCATGGCGGCGACGAACCAGCCGGTGGTCACGGAATCGTTCTCGGTGACCGCACCGTGGGCGAACTGCATATCGCCGTCGACGGCCACCCGGAGCATCCGGTGTTTGCGGTTCACCTTCGGCCTGCCGCTCAGGTAGTCGAACATGGCCGCACGACCGCGGCCCTGGTTGGCTCCTGTCGGCAGTATCATCGCGAACTCGACATCCTCGGCCAGCATGGCCGTCGCCTCCCGCAGTCTGCCGCTGTCGACCGTCGCGTAGTAGTCCTCGATCACGTGGGTCATGAAATGAACTTAGTTCAGCCAACCTCTTCTTGTCGAGAGGTTCAGCCGCTAGGGTCAGCATTATCGAATTGAACTCAACTCAAGGGGAGATTATGCCTCCGACCTCGGCAGCACCCGCCGAACACCCCTGGCCGGGCTCGGAACCGCCGGGATTGTCCCCCGATCCCGAACAGGTTCAACTGCGCGAATCGCTGCGGGGACTGCTCGGAAAGTACAGCAATATCGACCACGTCCGGGCAATCGCGGACACCGGCCTCGGCTACTCACCGCAACTGTGGCGGATGCTCGTCGACGAGATGTCGGTGACCGGCCTGGCCGTACCGGAACAGCACGGCGGCCTCGGCTACGGAACGGCCGAGCTGGCGGTCGTCCTCGAAGAATGCGGCCGGGCGCTGGTCTGCGAACCCGTCTACAGCTCGGCAGTCCTCGGCACACACGCACTGCTGACGGCACCGGAAGCCGAAGGCAATCCACTTCCGGAGGTTCTCGCCGGGAACCTCGTCGCCACGATGAGTTCGCTCGATCCGGCCACCGACGATCTGCGGGCGACGCCGAGTCCGCACGGATGGCGGATCGACGGCACGGTCACCCACCTCACCGGCGGGCGCAGCGCCGATATCGTCATCGCCTCGGCAGAAACGGCCGGCGGCCCGAGACTGTTCGCGCTGCAACCATCGAATGATGCAGTGCGCACGGACCTACGTGTACTCGACCCCACCAGGCGACAAGCCGATCTGACCGTGCGCGACTGCCCGGCCGTGGCACTCACCGCACCCGACGCCACCCCGGCGGCGCGCTCCCGGTTGCGCGATCTGGCGACGCTCGCCCTCGCCTGCGAGAACACCGGAATCATCGAACGCCTGCTGGAAATGACCGTGGAGTACGCCGCTACCCGGCACCAGTTCGGCCGGGCCATCGGCTCGTTCCAGGCGATCAAACACCGGCTGGCCGATCTGCTGGTCTCACTGGAACGCGCGCGGTCGGCATCGCGGTATGCGGCAGCACTCTATGCCGAGGACCCTCATTCGGCCCGCTTGGCCGTCGCGGTGGCCGGTGCGGTATGCACCGACGCTGCTGTTCACGCGGCGGCCGAGGCTGTGCAGCTACACGGCGGAGTGGGGTTCACCTGGGAACATCCCGCGCACTCCTATCTTCGCCGGGTATTGGGAAACGAAGCGGCACAGGGCGATGCGCGCACACACCGCACCCGTGTCGCCGCACTGATCGGCGTGTGACCAGCCGCGACGTTCGCCGGAAATCCGTATTGACGCGCTTCGCGCCGTCGAGTACAACTGAAGTGAATCCAGTTCAGGAAATGATCCCGAAAGAGGCTCCGATGATCGACACCGACCACATCGTCCTGGAAAAAGACGGCGATATCGCGCGCGTCTGGCTCAACCGCCCGCACAAGAAGAACGCAGTGACGGTGGAACTGCTGCACCGGCTCGACGAGATCATCGTCGAGGTGGACAACGATCCCGAGCTGAAGGTGCTGGTACTGCGGGGGCGCAACAACACCTTCTGCTCCGGCTTCGACCTCGACGAACTGCGCGAGAACTACGTCGGCAAAACCAATGCCATGGACGTCGCGGTGCTCTCCGCGAAGGTCTGCGACCGGCTGTACTCGATGAACACTCCGTCGGTCGCGGTACTCGAAGGCCACGTCACCGCGGGCGGGTTCGAGCTCATGATCTCCTGCGATTTCGCGGTCGCCGCCGAGGACGCCAAGATCGGCGACTTCCACATCCGGCGGGCCCTGTTCGGCGGGGCCGGCCCGATCTACCGGCTCCCCCGGATGATCGGTATCCGCAAGACCAAGGAGCTGATGCTCACCGGCAAGCTGCTGAACGGCCGCGAGGCCGCCGACTTCGACCTGATCAATGCCTGCGCCCCCGCCGCGGAACTGGATCAGCTCGTCGCCGATTTCATCGCTCCGATCGTGGACAAGAGCCCGTTCGCCATGAAGCTCACCAAGATGACCATCGATCGGGGTCTGGATGCCGATATCCAATCGCTGATGGTGATGGAACACCTCGCCGTCGGCAATGCCCTGCAGTCCGAGGACGCGCGCGAAGGCGTGAACGCCTTCCTGGAAAAGCGGGAACCGAAGTGGGTCGGGCGCTGAATTCCGGATAGCAGTCACAAATCGGAAGGGACGACATGGGCGAGCAGGTGAAACCGGTACTGGAAGGCAGTAGGTGCGCGGTATGCGGCACGGTGGGTTATCCGGCGAGCGCGCATTGCGCGCGCTGCGCCGCGCCGACCGCCGAACCGCTGACGCTGAGCACCGAAGGCGTGGTGTGGGCGCATACCGTGCAACGGTTCGCACCGAAAGCGCCGCCGTATGTCGTTCCCGCCGAAGGCTTCACGCCCTACGCGGTCGGCTATGTCGAACTGCCCGAGGGAATCCGGGTCGAGGCGATCCTCGACTGCGACGATTTCGCCGATCTGGACCGGGCACCGGTACGCCTCGTCGCGGTAGCGCCGGTGCCGCGGTTCGCCACCACACACCGTCAGCAGAGCGAGGTCCGGTGACCCAGCAGGTTTCGATCATCGGCAGCGGGTTGTCCCGCTTCGGCCGGCAGCCCGGGGTCACCGGGCGGCAACTCGCCGTCCAGGCGATCGGCAATGCGCTAGCGGACGCCGGGCTGACCTGGCCCGATATCCAGGTTGCCTACGGCGGCAGCGACGGGTCCGGATTGGCGGACACCCTGGTGGCCGAACTCGGTTTCACCGGAATCCCGTTCACCAATGTCAAGAACGGCTGCGCCACGGGTGGCAGCGCATTGTTCTCCGCGGTCAACGCGATCCGCTCCGGCGCCGCGGAGATCGCTCTCGCCGTCGGTTTCGACAAGCACCCGCGGGGCGCGTTCGACCCCGTCCCCGCCGATTGGGGTCTGCCCGAGGGCTACGGGTCGGCCGGGCTCATGGTGACGACACAATTTTTCGGCGCCAAGATCGGCCGCTATATGCGCGAGCACGGTATCTCCGAGGCGACGCTGGCCATGGTCGCCGAGAAGGCCTACCGCAACGGCAGTCGCAATCCGAATGCCTGGCGCCGCGATCCGATCTCGGCGGAGCAGATCCTCTCGGCCGAGATGGTCAACGATCCGCTCACCAAGTTGATGTTCTGCTCTCCTGGTGAGGGCGGCGCGGCTGTGGTGGTCGCAAGTTCGGCGGCGGTCCGCCGCCTCGGCGGCCGGCCGGTCCGGCTGCGGGCCATCAGCCATCGCACCCGGCGGTTCGGCTCCTTCGAGGTGTTCAGTCCGGCTGTCCAGGGCACCGGTGAACCGACCAGTGTCAGCGCGGATGCCGCCTCGGCGGTGTTCGAACAGGCCGGTATCGGACCGGCGGAGATCGGTGTCGCGCAACTCCAGGACACCGAGAGCGGTGCGGAGATCATGCATATGGCCGAATGCGGGTTCTGTGTTCCCGGGGAACAAGAGGAGGTGATCGCGGCGGGCGCCACCGAGATCGACGGCCGGCTGCCGATCAATACCGACGGCGGATGTATTGCCAATGGCGAACCCATCGGTGCCTCGGGGCTGCGGCAGGTGCACGAGATCGTGACCCAGCTGCGTGGTGAAGCCGGCGATCGGCAGGTACCGGGCGCGCCGAAAACCGGTTTCACCCATGTGTACGGTGCCCCCGGAATCAGCGCCTGTACGGTTCTGTCGGTCTGAGGTGGACACAGTGAACACACAGCAGTTGCCCGACCTCACCGAATTCACCGAGCAGGCCCGCGCCTGGCTTGCCGGTACGGCGGCACCGCGAACGGCATCCACCTGGGGCGCCGGTGACGATTCGGTGGCGGTTTTCGAGAACTGGACCGCCACGGAAGAACGCCGGCACACCGACCGCATCCGCGCCTACGAACAGGCCAAATTCGATGCGGGCTGGGGTGCACTCACCTGGCCCGCCGAATACGGCGGCCAGGGACTGCCGATGTCCTACGCGCTGGCCTTCCGCCGCGCCGAGGAAGAATTCGAGGTACCGCGGCGGACCGAGATGTTCTCGGTCACTCAGCAATTGGTGGCGCCGACGATCGAGCAGTGGGGCACCGATGAGCAGCGGGAAAGATATGTGCGGGCGATGCTGCGTACCGATCTCATCGCATGCCAGCTCTTCTCCGAAACCGAGGCCGGATCGGATCTGGCCGCGGTGCGCACCAAGGCCACCCGCAACGCCGACGGCGCCTGGACACTCGACGGGCACAAGGTGTGGACGTCCGGGGCCCGCGTCGCCGACCTCGGGGTCGCGGTATGCCGGACCGATCCCGCGGCGCCGAAGCACGCGGGACTCACCGTCTTCCTGGTGCCGATGGACGCACCGGGCGTCTCCGTCCGGCCGATCCGGCAGATGACCGGCGGGAGTTCGTTCAACGAGGTCTATCTCGACGGCGTCGTACTCGACGACGGATTGCGGCTCGGACCGGTCGGTAAGGGCTGGCCGGTGGCCCTCACCGTGCTCGCCGCGGAGCGGCTCGACGGCGCCGGGCTGGGTCTGGCGAATGCGGACCAGGCCGTGGAGCTGGCCCGCAACCTCGGCCGTCAACTGACCGAACTCGAACGCGACCGAGTGGCGGACCTGGTGACCCGCAGTTATGTGCAGCGGATCGCCGGAATGCGGGTGGCCGCGGCGGTGGTCGCGGGCCGCGATCCCGGACCGGAGGCGTCGGTCGGCAAATTGCTCGCCACCGACACCATGGCCCGGACCTCCGAGGTTGTGCGGCTACTGCTCGGCCGGGAACTCACCGCCGATTCCGGACGCTGGGGCACCTACGCCTGGACCGAACACGTCCTGGGCGCGCCCGGGTACCGGATCGCGGGCGGGACCGACGAGATCCAGCACAACATCATCGCCGAGCGGGCGCTCGGCCTACCCAAGGAGCCGCGGCCATGACGCTGGAACAGCGAGTGCGTGACCGGTTGCGCGCAGAACTGAATATCGAGGTCACCGGATTCGAATCACTGCCCGGCGGTCATTCGGGCCTCACCTACCGGGTCGCCACCACCGGTCCTGAGTTCGTGGTGAAGGCGGTGCCCGAGGGCCGCAAACCGGTCGGCCGCCACGATATGCTGCGGCAGGCGCGGGTGATGCGGGCGCTGGCCGATACCGATGTGCCGGTGCCGCGTATCGTGGCCGTCGACGAGGCCGAACCCGCGTGGTTCGCCATGGAATTCGTGTCAGGGGATTCGCTCGAGCCGGTCCTGGACGACCCGGCCGTCGAGCCCACCCTGGCGGCGGCACGAATGCGACGAGCCGCCGAGGTGCTGCCGCGGCTGCACGCGATCGATCCGGGCTCGGTGCCGGGCGCGGAAGCGGCACTGACACCGGCCGATGAACTCGCCCGCTGGGCGCGCACCCTGGGCGCGGTGCCGCCCGAGCTGGTCGCGGGCGGCGACCGGCTGCTCGGCCTGCTGGGCCGGCGGATCCCCGAACCCGTGCCCCCCACGCTCGTGCACGGTGACTACCGGCTCGGCAATATCATCGCCGACGGTACCGAACCGGTCGCGCTGATCGACTGGGAGATCTGGAGCGCCGGAGATCCACGCGTGGAACTCGGCTGGTTCCTGGTATTCGCCGACGGCACGAATTTTCCGGAGGTGGGCCGCACCGTGCCGGGCCTGCCCGATCCGGCCGAACTCGTCGACCGCTACCGCGCTGGTGGTCCAGAACTGTCCGACCTGCCTTGGTTCGACGCGCTCGGGCGGCTGAAGATGGCCGCGATCATGGGTCACAACCTGCGGCGGCACCGGGAAGGCCGGCACCACGACCCGGACCAGGAAAAGCTGCCCGCCACCATCAATCGCCTCATCGAGACCGGAACCGCGCTCCTCGCCGGTTGAGGTCCTCACCCGATTCAGGAGCCCTATCGTGGATTTCTCCTACTCCCCCCGCACCCGAGAACTGCTCGGCCGGCTCGGACAATTCATGGACGAGTACGTGTATCCCGCCGAGCGGGTGTACGACGAACAGATCGCCGCCGCGGACGATCCGCACGAACAACCGCCGATCATGCGCGAACTGCAAGCCGAGGCCCGGCGGCAGGGGCTGTGGAACCTCTTCATGACCCACGACGGCCTCGGTGCCGGGCTCACCAATCTCGAATACGCCCCGCTGGCCGAAATGGTGGGCCGATCGATCATCGGCAACGAGACGATCAACTGTTCGGCCCCCGATACCGGCAATATGGAAATCCTCGCCATGTTCGGTAGCGAGCAGCAGAAGGACAAGTGGCTGAAACCACTGCTGGACTGCAAGATCCGTTCGGCCTTCGCGATGACCGAGCCGGCCGTCGCCAGCTCGGACGCCACCAACATCACCTCCACCATCCGGCGCGACGGGGGCCACTATGTCCTCAACGGCCGCAAATGGTACATCTCCGGAATCCTCGATCCGGACTGCAAACTGATCATCTTCATGGGCAAATCCGATCCGGACGCCCCGGCCTATCGCCGGCAGAGCATGATCCTGGTACCCGCCGACACACCGGGTATCGAGGTACTGCGCGATCTGCCGATGTTCGGCTTCCACGACCGGCTGGGCCACGGCGAAGTGCAGTTCACCGATGTGCGGATCCCGGCGGAGAATATGCTCGGCACCGAGGGCGACGGTTTCGCGATCGCCCAGGGCCGGCTCGGACCGGGCCGGATGCATTACGCCATGCGCGCCATCGGGATGGCCGAACGCGCCTTGGAGCTCATGTGCCGGAGGTCGCTGGACCGGACCGCGTTCGGTGGGCCGCTGGCCGACCGTGGGGTGGTGCGGGAATGGATCGCGCGCAGCCGGATCGAGATCGATCAGATCCGGCTGCTGACCCTGCAAGCGTCCTGGCTGATGGATACGAAGGGTAACGCGGCGGCGCGCTCGGAAGTCGCGGCCATCAAGGTTTCGGCGATGGAGGTCGCGCACAAGGTGGTCGACCGCGCAGTGCAGACATTCGGCGCGGCGGGGGTCAGCAACGATACCGTTCTGGCCCGGATGCACGCCATCACCCGGGCCCTGCAGATCGCGGACGGCCCCAACGAAGTACATCTGCGCACCATCGCACGTCTCGAGGTGAAGAAATACCGATGAGCACAACGGATCTGAGCGGGAAGGTCGCGCTGGTCACCGGTGCGAGCCGTGGACTGGGGCTGGCCATCGCCCGCGGACTACGCGACGCGGGTGCCACCGTGATCGTCTCCAGCCGCAAACTCACGGCCTGCGAAACAGCCGTCGCCGCGCTCGGCGACGGACCGGGCAACGCGTATCCACTGGAATTACATGTAGGCCGGTGGGACACCCTCGAACCGGCGGTCGACGGGATCATCGAGCGTTTCGGCAGACTCGACATTCTGGTCAACAACGCCGGAATCGCCCCGTCGGCCGAGAATCTGGCGTCGGTCAGCGAAGGACTGTGGGACAAGACCATCGAGGTGAATCTGAAGGGCCCGTTCCGTCTCATGGCGGTCGCCGGGGCCCGGATGGCCGCCGCCGGCGGGGGCTCGATCATCAATATCTCGAGTATCGGTGCGGTGCGGCCGAGCCCGCCGGAGGCGATGTACGCCGCGGCCAAGAACGGGCTCAATGCGCTCACCATGGCCTTCGCCCAGGAATATGCACCGTCGGTGCGGGTGAACTGTGTGATGCCGGGCGGGTTCGCGACCGATATGTCGGAGCACTGGGACGACGAATTCGTGGGCAAGATCGTCGACCGGCTGCCCGCCGGGCGGCTCGGCGATCCGGCCGAGATCGCCGGGCTGGTAACCCATCTCGCGAGCGATGCCGCCGGGTATACGACGGGTGCGCTGATCCCGGTCGACGGCGGCCGTACCGCGGTGTACTGAGAGGCGGCACAGATGAATACACCGGTAGTGCAGGATCTATTCGGATTGACCGGCCGGGTCGCCGTCGTCACCGGAGCATCCTCCGGCCTCGGCGCCGGTTTCGCACGGGCGCTCGCCGGCGCGGGAGCCACCGTATACGCGGCCGCCCGCCGGGTGGACCGGGTACAGGCACTCGCCGCGGACGAACCGCGGATCATCCCGGTACGCTGCGATGTCACCGCCCCCGGGGACCGCGCCGGACTCGTCGACCGCTGCTACGAACAGTCCGGTCGCCTCGACATCCTGGTCAACAACGCGGGCCGGGCCGGGCCGCCGAATGCGGAACAGGAGACCGATGCCGAATTCCGCGCCATCCTGGATCTGAACCTGCTGGCAGGATTCCACCTGGCGACGTGTGCGGCGTCCAGGCTCCCCGAGGGGGAACGCGCGTCGTATATCAATATCTCCTCGGTGATCGGCCTCGTATCGACCGCGCCGATCGGGGGCGCGAGCTACGCCGCGTCGAAAGCGGGGACGCTCGGATTGACCCGTGAACTGGCGGGGCAATGGGGCAGGCGCGGTATCCGGGTCAACGCCGTGGTCCCGGGATGGTTCGATACCGATATGACCGACGGCCTGTTCACCGACGAGAAATCCGCGGGCTGGGTGCGGCGCAACACCATGCTCGGCCGGGGCGGCCGGGCGGGTGAGGTGGACGGGGCCGTGGTTTTCCTCGCCTCGGACGCGTCCTCGTATATGACCGGACAGGCGCTCGTCGTCGACGGCGGCTGGACGGCACGCTGATGCTGGCCGTTCAGCTCACCGCATGGGGCGCAGAACCCGAACTCCGCGAGATCCCCACCCCGCGGCCGCGAGGCGAAGAACTGCTCGTCCGCGTGACGGCGGCCGGTCTGTGCCGTTCCGACCTCCACGTCATGGACGCCCCGGCCGGCAGTTTCGACTACTCGCTACCGCTGACCCTCGGCCACGAAGTGGCCGGGACCGTCGTAGACGCGGGACCGGCCGCCGACCGGGGCTGGCTCGGAGAACACGTGGTGGTGCACGGCATCTGGGGCTGCGGCGGCTGCCGTAACTGCCTGCGTGGCCGGGAGAACTATTGCCTGCGCCTGCGACCGCGCGACGGTCGCGGCGCACCGATCGGGAACGGACTCGGTTATCCGGGCGGTCTGGCCGAAGCGGTGATCGTTCCCGCGGCCCGGTTCCTGGTGCGTTCGGCCGGTGTCGATCCGGTGGTCTGCGCACCACTCGCCGATGCCGGGCTGACCGCCTACCACGCGGTCCGCGAACATCGCGATCTTCTCGACGCCCAGAGCGTCTGCGTGGTGATCGGGGTCGGCGGCCTGGGACATCTCGCGCTCCAGGTACTGCGTGATCTCGGCGCCGGACGTATCGTCGCGGTCGACACTCGCTCCGACGCCCGGGATATGGCCGCAGAGCTGGGAGCCGGCGCCGTATTCGGCGATATCGACTCCGCCGCTTCAGCGCTGGGCGAGGGCGCGGACCTGATCCTGGATTTCGCCGGTGCTCCGGATACGGTCGCCCCGGCCGCCGCCGCACTCGCTCCCGGCGGACGGTTATCGGTGGTCGGCAGTGCGGGCGGACGCCTCGAGGCCGGTAAGGATGTGGGACTGGCGGCCGGTTGGGGGATCACTGCCCCGTTCTGGGGACCGCGCGCAGATTTGGCGGCAGTAGTCGATATGGCACGCCGGGGCGCGCTGCACGTCACCGCGCAGACCTACCCCCTCACCGCGGCGGTCGAGATCTACCGGCAGTTGCGGTCGGGTGGTATCACCGGCCGCGCAGTTCTGGTCCCGCCGGCGGTGAACGGCACAAACCGCCCCGCGGCGGATGGATAGCGAGTAAACAGAGAGCACAGCGGCACAAGGAACGGGTAGATGAAAGTACTGGCGCAGGAGATGGTCGAGCGGGCCCGCCGGGCTCCGGGCGACATCGCCGTGATCGACGAGCTCGGACAGCACACCTCGGGCGAGATCATGGCGACGGCGCACGCGCTCGCCGAACGTATCGCGGCCATCGACGGCCGGGGACCGACCGTGATCATCCAGGCGGACAACACCTGGCGCACGCTCGCCGCGGCGCTGGCCGTGGGCCTTCGGGGCGGTGTGGTGGCCGTGTTCAGCCCGCACGCCACCGAATCCGAATTCCGGTTCGCGCTCGCGGATATCGACCCCGATCTGGTGATCGCGGAACCCGCAGCCCTCAGTCGATGGGATGTCCCCGCGACGGAGTTCCCTGACGCTGCCACCGCCTTCGGCGACCATGTGCTCCGTTCGCGCGGCGTCCCGTTCGGCCCGGTACAGCGGTGGCGCGGCGGCAATGCCATCGCCATGACCTCCGGTTCCACCGGCCGTCCCAAATGCGTGGTCCAGTCCGAGGACGCCATCCGCTACGCCTGCCGCAGCACCATCGAAGCCGTCGGCCTGCGGCCGGGCGAATCGGTGGGTGCGTTCGTACCGCTGTCCTCGGTGGCCGCGTTCTGTTTCGGTATGTATCTGCCGGCCTTCCTGGGCGGCACCATGGTCACCCTCGGTCGATGGACTCCGGCGGCCGCGCTCGACGCCATGGCCGAGCATCGGATCGCCTGGACCATGCTGGTACCGACCATGGCTTTACAGCTCTCGGTCACCGCCAACAGCGCCGGCCGACTGGCCGGTATGCGGGCGATGACCGTGGGCGGCGGGCCGATGAACCAGCGAGCCCTGGCCGAGGCCGAGGCCAAGCTGGGCACCACCTTCCTCCGGGTTTTCGGAATGTCGGAATGCCTCGGTCATACGACCCCGCGGCCGGACGATCCCCCGGAAATCCGGCTGGGTCGCGACGGGCGGCCCTTCCCCGGCACCGTAGTCCGCGCGGTCGACGAATCGGGTGCGCGGCTGCCTGCCGGTGCGATCGGTGACGCCCAGGTGAAGGGGCCGTCGTTGTTCGTGGGTTATGCCCGTGGCGGCGTCCCCGGCCGGCCCGACCTCACCGCGGACGGATTCCTGCCCACCGGCGATCTCGTAGAGGTGGCCGCAGACGGTTCGATCCGGGTGATGGGCCGACAGAAACAGATCATCATCCGCGGCGGCCGCAATATCGATATCAACGAGATGGAGTCGGCGATCGCGGCACTGCCCGGAATCGTGCAGGTCTGCGTGGTTCCGGTTCCCGACGAGTTGCTCGGCGAGCGGGCGGCGGCGCTGGTCGTCGCCGACGGCGTGACGCCGACGCTGACCGGCATCACCGACCGGCTGGCCGCGGCGGGCTTCCCGAAGTTCAAATGGCCGGAATACCTTTTCCCGGTCACCGACCTGCCGCAGAACCGGGTCGGGAAACTGTCCCGGCCGGACGCGATCCAGCTCGCCACCCGGCTCGCCGCGGCTGACTCGAATTCATCTCAGGTTGGGCTGTAGAGTTGACCGACCCACACACAGCCGATATTTGGGGGCACAACTCATGACCGTTGACACCGGCGCCCGGCGGGAAAGCCCGCGGTCGAAACGCAGCAGCATCCTGACGGCCGCCATCGAGCAGTTCGGACGAGTCGGTTACGACCATACGAAATGGGCCTCCATCGCCGATGAAGTCGGTATCGGCCAGACCGCCCTCTATCACTACTTCGAGTCGAAGGCGCACTGCCTGCTCACGATCATGCGCCTCGAACTCGCCGATTCCGTCGACCGCTTCGTCTCGGCGACCGAGAACGAGAAGGATCCCGAGCAGGCCCTGCGCGCCGCCGTCGCCGCCGCTCTGCGCGCCGAGCCGATCGACGCCCTGCAACGCCGCATTCTGCAGAACCATATGGACCTGCTCGCCCAACCGCGCCAATCGGAGAAGGAGGAGGCCGAACGGCTGCGGTCGCGGGAACTGGTCCAGGAGATCGAACAGAATTGGACCGAGCTGATCGAGCGGGGCATCGAGGCCGGCGTTTTCGCCGGCGGCGATCCCAAGATTCTCGGCCGGATGGTACTGGCCGTGGTGATCAGCGTCTGGCGCTGGTATCGCCCGGACGGCACGCTCACCTTGGCGGAGATCACCGATACCGTCACCGATACCGCGGTGCGGATGGTGCGCGCCTGACGGCAACACCCGCACGGCGCGGACCACAGTTCCGGCACGCTCGGGCCGGTGGACCGGACCTGCCCGGCTCCCGGACGGCGACAGCGAACGGCGCCGGGGCACACCCTACCAACCTGAACAGAATTCAGTTAGGAGTACCTGTGTACAACCTCATCGTGCTGGCGTCCCGGCCCAGCGACTGGTCGCACGAACAGTTCATCGAATGGTGGCGCGGCGAACACGCCGAAATGACCTATCCGCTGCCCGGCCTGCTGCGCTGGCAACACACCGAACTACTCGACACCTTCGACGACAAATCGGCCGGCTGGGACGGGTTGTCGATCCTGAGCTTCGAATCCCGCGAGGCGCTCGACGCGGCGCTGGCCAGCCCCGAATGGAAAGCCGCCGTCCAGCATGTGGGCGCGATGCGCGGCCGCCGCATGATCTGGTTCGGCGAAGAGCAGACCATGGTGCCCCTGGGCGGCAGCGGCGAATGAGCACGCACTGGGCCGAGCCCGGCTGCTACCCGGTCGCCGACGGCATCCACCGCATTCCGCTGCAACTACCGCAGGACGGATTACGCGCGGTGAACGTCTATGCGCTGGAAACCGATACCGGACTCGTCCTGATCGACGGCGGCTGGCACCGCCCGGGCACCTACCGCGAGCTCACCGCCGGTCTCGCGCGGATCGGCCGCTCCCCCGACGATATCCACGATGTCCTGGTCACCCATATCCACCGCGACCACTACACCTTCGCGGTGGAACTGCGGCGCCGCCACGGCTGCCGAGTCCATCTCGGCGCCGGCGAATCTGCCGGACTCGCGGAGATCCGCGCACTCGGCAACAATGTGCCCACCAGTTCCCTGCGCGAACTACGCCGCGCCGGCGCCACCGATATCGCGGCACGTGCGTACGCCGACAGCATCGGCGAACCCTTCGACGTCGCCGACTGGGCAGCCCCCGATCGATGGCTGCAGCCCGGGACACTCACCCTCGGCGGGTACGAACTCGAGGTCCGTGCCACCCCGGGCCATACCAAGGGACACGTGGTTTTTCAGGACCGCGCCCGGCGGCTGCTGTTCACCGGCGACCATCTGCTGCCGACCATCACACCCTCCATCGGCTTCGAACTGGGCATCTGGGAGCTCCCGCTGGACAACTACCTGAGCTCGCTCGCTCTGCTCCGCGACGACGATGATCAGACCATGCTGCCCGCCCACGGCCCCGACGGCGGCAACGCCGGCCGGCGGGCCCGGGATCTGCTGGATCATCACGATCGGCGATTCGGGCAGATCCGCACCGCCGTCACCGAACTCGCCCCCTGCACGGGTCTCGAAGTCGCCCGCGCGCTGACCTGGACGCGCCGGGAGCGCCCATTCGACACCCTCGATACGTTCAATCAGATGGTGGCCGCCTGCGAAACGATGGCGCACCTCGATGTTCTGGTCGCCCGGAACGACCTGACCGGCGAAACAGACTCCGGTATCGATTTTTTCGCACCCGCGCTCTGACCTATCCGGGATCTGCCCGACAGTACCCAGCCCCTCCACGGACCGGTACCGGGCCCAGTCCCGCTTTTCGCACCGGCAACACCCACCACGGTGACCCGATCGCGTACCGTCTGCCATCCGCCCGCATCCCATAGCCGGGTGGGCACCGTCTGCTGCGTCGCCACTGTCATCAGCTCCGGGTGCCGGAGGCCTACCCCGGCCCGATCGCAGGCAATACGCCACTGCTACCCACAGCGACCGCCGCTGACGCAGCCGGCGATAGCACACGCGACAGCCCGACAGCGGCGCGCTACCAGCGCCCATGCCGTGGCGGCGGGCCCGTAGGGATGAACAGACCGCTGAGGTTGTCTCCGCCCTCATCCGGCGGAGACAACCCCGGCTTCCGCGCCGTCAGGCGCAGGTCCAGCCGCCGTCCACGTAGAGTTCGCTGCCGGTGACGAAGGTCGAGTCGTCTCCGGCCAGGAACGCCACCGCGGCGGCTACTTCCTCGGGCTTGCCGAGCCGGTCCATCGGTGTATTAGCAAGCATCGCGCGATACCGGTCGGTGCCTTCATAGCGTTCGAGGAGTTGTCCGGTTTCGATGAAGCCCGGATGGATCGAGTTGACGCGGACACCTTTCGCCGCCCAGTGCAGGGCGGCGTTCTTCGTCATCGTCCGCACCGCCCCCTTGGCGGCCGCGTAGGCGAGGCTGTTACCCAATCCGCCGACGGTGCCGAGGATCGAGCAGAGATTGACGATGGAGCCGCCCCCACTCTGCTCGATCAGGGCTCCGGCATGTTTCATACCCAGCCACGTGCCGGTCTGGCCGACCTCGATCACCCGGTTGTAGCGGTCGAGATCTTCGTCGACCACCGAGGCCAGGCTGCCGATGGCGCCGTTGTTGACCAGGGCGTCCAACCGCCCGTACCGGTCGCGCACCGCACTCACCACGGCGCCCCATTCCTGTTCCCGGGCGATATCGAGGGTCCGGGTGAGATGGTGGTCCGGCCGGTCCAGGGTGGCGACGAGATCGGCGCATGCCGCCTCGCCGAGGTCGGTCACCACCAGCACGGCGCCTTCGGCGGCGAGGCGGCGTGCGATTTCCACACCGATACCGCCGGTCGCACCGGTCACCAGGATCACCTTGTCGATCAACCGCGACGGACCCGTAGCCATGGCAGGCCTTTCTGTTTCGAGGAGATGTATGCGGGCCGGCCGTTCACAACTTGTTCAGCACGTTGCGGCCGCCGACGAGCATGGCCACACCGACACCCGCGGTGGTCACCGCTGTCATCAGCAGCGCCATCGCCGCCACCAGCGGGTAGGAGCCGTTCTGCCACAGGTCGAACAGCAGGGTGCCCATCACCTGGGTGGTGGAGGCGCGCACCAGCAACGAGGCCGCGAATTCGTGGGTCAGCAGGATGAACATCAGGGCGACGGCGCTGAGGACGGTGGGCCGCATCAGCGGCAGCATCACCCGCAGATTGGTCACCAGTGGCGACGCGCCGCTGGTCGCCGACGCCTCACTGTAGGTGTTGCCGAGCGAAAGCATGGCGGTCATCTGCATCCGGGTCGCGTAGGGCAGCATCAGCACGATGTAGACCAGGATGATCACGGTCTGGGTCCCGTACAGGATGAGCGGCGGCTCGGTATAGGTGAGCAGGAACCCGACACCGAAGATAACTGCCGGAATACCCAAGGGCAGCGCGGTGATCAGATCGGCCAGTAATGCCATGATCTTGAACTGCCGCCCGCGGACCAAGAGGGTGGCCATCAGATAACCCAGCGGTACGCAGATCAGCACGGCGGCCAGCGAGGTCGACACACTGGTGAGCACAGAGCTCATGATGGCGCTGTCGGCGGCCAGGGCACGGAAGTTGTCCAGCGTGAGCAGATCCCAGGACAGCGACCCGGACCAGTACGGGGTCAGCGCGACGATGATCAGTCCGATCAGTGGGATGATCAGCGCGAACAGGGCGTACACCACAATGGTCACCGTGGCCCACAGCGAGCGGCCCCCGGCCGGCGCGAAGGATTTCCCGCCGTGGGTGACGAAACGGGATTGGTTGCCCAGCAGTCCTTTCTGGATCAGCACCAGCACCAACCCGAAAATCACCAGTGGTGAACCGGCGGCGGCCGCCGCGGCGAAATCCGACGGTGATTCCGAGACCCGGCGATACATCTCGGTCGTCAGCACTTTCACACCGTAGTTCTGGCCGAGCAGCAGCGGGCCCGTGAACTGGCCGAGCCCCAACAGCAGCGCGATACCGCCACCGTAGATCAGTGACGGCCGCAGCAGTGGCAGGACGACCCGGAAGAAAACTCCGACGGTCGAGGATCCGCTGATCTGCGCAGCCTCCAGATGTTCGGCGCCGATGTTCTGCATACCGGCGCTGACGAACAGGTACACGAACGAAGTGAGCCCGAATCCGGTGAGGATGATGATCCACGGCACGGTGTATACGTCGATCGGCCCGGAATCCGTGCCGCTCCACCAGGGCAGCTTCCGGAGCAGGACGTTCAGGTAGCCCGGCCCGGGCGAGAGCAGGAATGCCCAGCCCACGATGTTGGCGACCGCCGGCATCACGATCGGCAGGATCGGGATTATCCGCAGGAACCCGAAGCGTTGCGGCAGCCGGCTCGCCGCGAACGCGAGCAGCGTGCCGAGCACCATGGCGATCACCAGCGACCCCAGCGCGAGCGCGATGGTGGTCCCGATGGTTTCGCCGATATCGAAACGGGTGTACTGCGCCCGGTAGCCGCGGGCACCGTCTTCGAAGGCCAGCGACTGCAACCGAATCATCGGCAGCACCACCAGATATGCCAGCACGGCGAGCAGGGCGAAATACCCGAGCCGGGTCCGCCATTGCGCCGGTAAGGCGAACGAGCGGTTCACGGCGGTGGTGACGGTGGCCATCAGGCGTGCCCTCCCGCACTCACGGCGACGGGTTCCGGCGCGGCGGCGGGCTCGTCTCCCGGCATCGCGAAAACACGCAGGCTCGCCGGGGAGAAGCTCACGACCAGCCGTGCGCCCGGGCGGCTGCCCCGCAGGGCCGCACTGTGCCGGGCGGCGGGCGCCCGCAGGATCAGTTGTTCACCACCGGTTTCGACGGTGACATCGAAGTACCGGCCACCGTATTCGTAGGTCACCAGTTCGGCGTGCAGGGCGAGATTGCCGGGCGGCACCTCCTCGGCACCGGTGTGCAACAGCACATCGTCTGGACGCAACCGGGCGACGGCGGTGGTGTGCCGATCGGCGGAATCGCGGACCACGGCATGGGTGAGGTCGATCGGGTCGCCGGCCGAGGTTTCCCAGCCGTCGTGTCCGCGCCGCAGCGACAACTTGTTGCTCATCCCGATGAAGGCGGCGACATAGTCCGATACCGGGTTCTCGAAGACCTGTTCGGGCGCATCGTACTGTTCGATCTTGCCGGCCTTCATGATGGCGAGCCGGTCGCCCAGGGCGAATGCCTCGGACTGGTCATGAGTGACGAATACCGCGGTGAATCCGAGCTTCTGGTGCAGCTGGTGGATCTGGGTGCGCACCTGGTCGCGGAGCCGGGCGTCGAGGTTGCTCAGCGGTTCGTCGAACAGCACCAGATCGGGCCGCGCCACCAGGCCGCGGGCGACAGCCACTCGTTGTTGCTGGCCGCCGCTGAGCTGGGACGGATACCGGTCGAGCAACTTCCCGCAATCGACCATCTCGGCAGCCGCCTCCACCGCCCCCTCGGCGAGGGCTTCCTTCATCTTCCGGACCTTCAACGGGTAGCGGATATTGTTGCGGACGGTCATATGCGGCCACAGCGCGTAGGACTGGAACACCATCCCGATATTGCGTTTGTGAGCGGGCGTGTTCAGCCGCGCCTCGGCGTCGAAAACGGGCCGGTCCTTGAAAGCGATCGCGCCGCCCTGGGGTGTTTCCAACCCGGCCAGGCAGCGTAGCGTCGTAGTTTTCCCGCACCCGCTCGGACCGAGCAGCACCAGGAATTCGCCCTCCTCGATGGTGAGGTCGAGTTGATCGACGACAACGTTGTTGCCATAGGTCTTGGTCAGGCCGGAAACGGTGAATTGCGACGTCATCTCATGCCTTCTGGGTCGATAGTTTCGGAGTGCGGACGCCGGCGGCGGTTCCGCCGTCGACGAGAAGATCGGTTCCGGTGACATAACTGCTCTCGGCGCCGGCCAGAAAGGCGATCACCGCGGCCACTTCGGCGGGGTCGCCTCGGCGCTGCATCGGAATACTGCGGATATATGCCGCTACATCGTCGGCGGCGAAGCCGGGGGCCGCGGTGATCTCGGTCGTGATACTGCCGGGGCATACCGAATTCACCCGGATGCCCTGTTCGGCCAATTCCAGTGCGGCGACCTTGGTCAGCGCGCGGACACCGAATTTGGCGGCGCCGTACGCGCCGAGTTCGGCGGTGGCGAGCACACCGCGTAGCGAGGAGATATTCACGACCGAGCCGCCCCCGGTCATCGCCGCGGCCGCGGTGCGCAATCCGAGGAATGTCGCGACCAGATGCTGGTCGATCATCCGGCGGAACTCGTCGAGCGTGGTCTGCGTCAGCGTCGCTTTCATCGCAGTTCCGGCACTGTTGACGAGCACATTCATCTCGTGCCCGGACTGTTGCATCGCGCCGGCCACCGCGTCCCATGCGGCCTCGTCGGTGACGTCGAGGTGACGGTAGTGGGCGCGTGGGCCCAGCGCCCGCGCGCGTTCCCGGCCGGCGATATCGTCGATATCGGTGAGGTAGACCGTCGCGCCCTTCGCGACGAACAGTTCGGCGGTTGCCCCGCCTATCCCGCCGGATGCTCCGGTCACCAGTACGTGGGTGCCGTGCCAGGGCTCGGCCGTATCGTCCATGCCTATCCTTCGTCGATGTATCGGGAACGCCGGAGCCGGATCAGCTCTGGAATCGCCGGGCCCATTCCTGGGAGTACTGCGCGACCTTGTCCGGTGTCAGATCACGGGTGTCGGGTGCGGCGATATCCTGTGCCTGCACAACGGAGCCCGGGATATCGGGCAACGCTGCGGCATAGCCTTCGTTGAGCGCGGTCTGTCCCTCGCGAGTGGCCAGGAAGTCAACCAGAAGCTGGGCGGCGTTCGGATGTGGCGCGACGCTCAGCACATGGCTGTACCAGGGTGTGCCCCACGGTTGCGGCGGAAGAGCCCAGTCGACCGGAGCGCCCGCGGCCACTTCGGTCACCAGCGGCTGCACCGACGGAGTCACCATGATCTCGCCCGAGGCGAGGGCCTGTGCGATACCGAGTGCACTCGGATATATCCGGGGTTTCAGCTCGGCCATCCGCTCCCAGAAGTCGGCGCCGTAGGTATCGGCGTAATACCGGTAGAGATCGACGTACGACGCGATGCCGGTGGGATTGACGATGCCGATCTTGCCGGTGTATTTCGGGTCGAGAATGTCACGTGGCGAAGTCAGGCCGGAAGGCACTGCGTCGGTGTTCCAGCCCAGGGCGAACACGGCCGCGCTGCTGAGCGCGAATCGGTTCTCCAGCACGCCGGCCTCCGGCCGATATTCCGGTGCCCGCAGGTTCGGCCCGATCAGTTCGGTCGAATAGCTGCCCGATTGGGCGGCATTGGTGATCCATGTGGCGTCGGTGAGCATATGGACGTCCGCGGTACCGCGCCCGGTCCGGTTCTCCGTTTCCACGCGGGGATTGATATCGGCGTCGGTACCCCGGACGAATTCGAGATCGATGCGGGGATACGCCGTTTCGAAGGCCTTTTCGAGCCGTTCGAGATTGGCCGGTTTCTGGCTCGAGTAGAGCAGCACGCTGCCTTCGTTCTCGGCGGCGCCGATCACTTCGTCCCATGTTCCCGATACCGGAGCCGTGGTTCCGGGACTCGCGCCACAGGCAGTGAGTACGGAGGTGACAGCGAGGACCGCGACGGCCGCCGTGGCCTGGAACAGCAACTTCATAGTGCGAATACCCACATCCCACAGAACTGAACTGATGTCAGTTTGAAACTATGCCATACCCATTGTGGTGTCAATCACCTTGTGGCAATAATATGAAGTGAATCCAGTTCAAGGAGGAACTCTTGGTCTCCCCTCTCCTGTCGGACCCACTGCGGATAGGCGGTCTCGAGCTGCGTAACCGCCTGGTCGCGACCGCACACGGCTCCGGCGTGGTCAGTGCCGGAGCCGCCCGGCCCGGCGACGACGACTACTGGCGGCGCTGCGCGGCCGGAGGTGCGGCCATGGTCATCGCGGGGGGAACGGTGGTCGGATCGGACTCCGGCAACCGGACAGGAAACATCACCGACGCCTCCCTGCCCGATGCCCTCCCGGGCCTGCACCGGCGCGCACGGGCGATCGCCGAAGGCGGCGCGATACCGGCCTGCCAGCTCGTACATCTGGGGCGTGAAACCCTCGGCGCCGAGATCTGGGAACATCCGGTCGCGCCGTCGGCCGTCCGGTCGCCGCGCGAACCGGTCCGCGCACGGGTGCTGTCGGACAGTGATATAGACCGGGTGATCGCCGATTTCGTCCGCAGTTCCCGCCACGCTGCCGAAGCGGGTTTCGCCGCAGTGGAACTGCACGCCGCCCACGGATACCTGCTGGCCCAGTTCCTGTCTCCGGCCACGAACACCCGGGCAGATGCCACTACCGCCACCGAGCGGGCCACGATCCTGCACCGGCTGCACACCGAAATCACGCAAGCCTGCCCCGGCCTCGTCGTCGGAGTACGGATTTCGCTGGATGGTGCAGAGGAAGCGGGATTGGACGCCGACGGCCTGTGCGAACTGCTGCCACTACTGGACATGTTCGCCTACCTCGACATCACGGCCGGCGTACGCACCACCTACGTCCGCGATATGGCCACCACCGAACCGCCGCTGCTCCCGCTACTGGACCGGCTGCGCGCGGCGACCACCCGCCCGTTACTGGTATCCCAGGCGTTCCGGTCGCGAGCGGAGATCGAAGGCGCCCTCGCCGCCGGCGCGGACCTGGTCGGGATGGCACGGCCCTTCGTTGCCGACCCGGAGATCGCGGTGAAACTCCTACGGGGTGAGGATTCCACGATACGGCCCTGTGTGTCCTGTAACGAAGATTGCCGTTCGTTCACCCCGGTATTGCTGTGCACGGTGAACCCGGTCTTGGCGCCGCCCGGTCACTCGGCACGCCCGGCGCAGCCCTTACGTTTCGGCCGGCCGCGTTACCGAACGGGCCGCGTCGCGGTGGTCGGCTCCGGACCGGCAGGTCTGGAAGCCGCCCTCCGGCTGGCTCCGGCGTCCGACGTCACCCTCTTCGACGTACAGCCGCGGGTCGGGGGCCAGTTGCGCACCGCCGCGCAGGCACCGAACCGGACGGGCTGGTCGGCGCTGTTGCGCTACTACCAGGACAACCTCGACGGTGTCCGGAAAGAACTCGGGCACCGGGTATCTCCGGCGGATCTCGCCGATTTCGACGAGATCGTCGTAGCGACCGGCGCCACCGAATCCGAAACCGCCCGCGCCGTGACGACCACCTCGGTCCTGACCGATCCGCGGCAGATCCGGCCCGGTAACCACGTGGTGGTGGTCGACGACGGATTCGGCTACTGGCCTGCCCTCGGCGCCGTGGAAGCGGCGCTGACCCGAGGTGCCGGCCGGGTCACCGTGCTCGTCCCCGGCCCGGCGATCGCGGCAGGGGTACCGGCGGAAAGCCGGGTGCAGTTGCTGCGCCGGCTGGCGGGCCGCCCAGTGGATTTCGTCGTCCAGGCCGCGCAGGTCGAGGTGCACGACGATGGACCGGACACCGTCGTGGGCTACCGCAACGCGTTCTCGGGGGAGTTGCGTGAGCTGGCCTGCGATCGGGTGGTGGTCGCGGGGGAACGGATCGCCACCGACTGGCGGCCCTTCCCGGAGCTACTGACGCAGGCGAGGGTGCAGGTCATCGGCGATGCCCTCGTCCCCCGGCGGGTCTCCCACGCCGTCGCCGAAGGTTACGCGGCCGCGGAAACGATTCTCGGCAGCACGCGAGTGCCCGCACAGGCCGGGTGACCGGCGCCCCACAGAACTGCGCCGGCCACCGGCGTGATCGGCGGGCGGGCCCGGATGAGGCGCGGACCGTTCGCCACGGACAAGGAGAGGTGAGTATGCGGAAACCCCTTCGGAAAAGGGTTCTGGGGACGGTAGCGGTGCTGGGGGCGATCACCCTGACTCTCGCCGGATGCGGTGGTCCCACCGCGGTGTCCCGGCCGGTCTCCGGATCGTGGGACGAACTGGTGGCGGCGGCGAACGAAGAAGGCTCCGTCACGCTCTACTCGACGCAGGCCCAACCCGTGCTCGCGGACCTCGAGCGAGCCTTCGAAAAGGCTTATCCCCGTATCGATCTGACCGTGGTCCGGGGCATCGACTCCGACCTGCTCTTCCGCGTCGATATCGAAGCCCGCACGGGCAAGGGGGCGGGGGATGTCGCGGTGATCACCGATACGGCCTGGATGCAGGCGGCCGCAGACACGGACAAGGCGGTGGAGGTCATCGGTCCCGCGTTCGACGCGCCCGAGTACCGGCGCGCCGACAGCATCGTCGACGGGAGGTTCTTCCTCGAGGGCGCCGTGGTCCTCGGCTTCGGCTGGAACACCGCCGCATACCCCAAAGGCATCCGGACGGCACAGGATCTGCTCGACCCGGCACTGAAAGGCAGGGTCGGAATCGTCACCCCGGCGACCTCGCCGACCTACATCGACTATTACGACCATATCGAGGAGAACTACGGCGGCCGCGAATTCCTCGACCGGCTCGCGCAGAACGCGCCACGTATCTACCCGAGCTCCCAACCACTCGGGCAGGCACTGGCCTCCGGCGAGATCGTGGCCGCGCTGATGTGCAACCCGATGCTGCCGGAACAGGCGGCGGGCGCACCCGTCGGCTGGACCGCCGGACCGGCGGTATGGGGGGCACGCTGGTACGGCCTGGCGCTGGGCTCGGCCCCCACCCCAACGCGGCCCAGGTACTCGCGGACTTCATGGTGAGCCGGTCCGGCCAGCAGGCGACGTCCCCCGGATACGGATCTGTCCTGCCGGACATCGAGGGCGCCCTGGCGGTGGCGCAGGACATTCCCGACCAGAACCTCGAGGTGACCGTCGGCGAAGGCGCCGAAAAGTACCGCAACGACTGGGAAAACATCTTCCAGTGAGCACCGATTCCATCACCACACACGAGGAGACGACCGTGCCGGACCAGCAGTTCGACGGGAAGGTGGCGCTCGTTACCGGCGCCGGATCGGGGATCGGTGCCGCCACCGCGCGGCTGCTCGCGCGGCGGGGAGCGACAGCAGTGCACCTCTGCGATATCGACCGGCGGGCGGTTGCCGCGGTGGCGGCCGATATCGCGGGCGGCGTCCCGGTCGAACTGGATGTGGCCGATTCGGCTCAGGTCGATCAGGTCTTCGCCGCGGCGCTGACCGAGCACGGCCGGGTCGATATCGTGGTCCACCCGGCCGGTGTCGACGATCCGCGCAGCAAACAGCGCATCTACGAGGCCGCCGCACAGAACCGGCCGCCGGAGGTCATCACCCACCTCGAGGACACCGACTGGCGGCGCATCCTCTCGATCAATCTGGACGGCACCTTCCACGTCCTGCGCGCCGCGGTCCGCGCCATGCAGGATTCCGGCGGCGGAGCGATCGTCACCGTGGGTTCGTCGGCGGCGTTCGACACCCTGGCCGGCTATCCGCACTATGCGGCGTCCAAGGCGGGTGTGCACGCGCTCAGTCAGTCGGTGGCGAAAGAGGTGGCGCATCTCGGGATCCGGGTGAACACCGTCGCCCCGGGTCCGGTCGATACGGGGATGGCCCGGCGCACACCACCGCATCTGCGCGCTGCCATGTCCGAAGGCACCGCCCGCGGATACGCCACCGCCGAAGAACTGGCCGACAACATCCTGTATCTCGCCGCACCGTCCGCCGCCAATGTCGTGGGCGCGGTGCTGTTGAGCAACGGCGGCCGGTTCACGGCCTGAACCACCGGATCAGCAACAAGGGAGTACGAATGCAGAGGATCGAAACCGATGTCCTGGTGATCGGCGCGGGGATGGCCGGCCTCACCGCCGCGGCCCGCTCGCTCGACCGCGGCGCTTCGGTCGTCGTGGTCGAAAAGGCCGATGCCGTCGGGGGGTCGGCGCGCTTTGCCGGATATGCCTGGACCGCACCCGACCGGGCGGTGATGGACGAGGCCAACCCGAAGGGCGATCCGGCGCTGCGCCACGCACTCGTGGACGGATTCGCCGACGGTATCGCGTGGATCCGGGCGCTCGGCGTGCACTGCGCCGATGCGGTACCGATCCTGCGCTACGGCCGCGGCCACCACTTCGACACCAACCAGTACCTCGACGAATGCCGGCGTCGGGTAAGCGCCGGGGGGCAGCTGTTCACCGGCACGGATACTCTGGCTCTGCACACCGCAGACGGTGCGGTAACCGGCGCCCGAGTACACAGGCCGGATGGCACCGAAATCGAGATACACAGTGCCGCAGTGATTCTGGCTACGGGTGGCTTCCAGGCCGACAGCACGCTCGTCGCCGAGCACATTCATCCCCGCGCCGCCGGAATGCAGGTGCGGGCCAACCAGGTGAGCGCGGGAGCCGGTCTGCGCCTGGCCGAAAGCGTGGGCGCCGCGACCGGGAATACGCGCTCCGGTTTCTACGGGCATCTGGTGCCGGCGCAGGTACCGTTCCGCGATCCCGCCGATTTCGTGGCATTGTCGCTGTATTACAGCGAGCATGCACTGCTGTTCAACCTCGGCAACCGGCGCTTCACCGACGAGACCCAGGGTGATCACCTCACCGCGATGCACCTGCTCGACCAGCCGGAATCCCGCGGTTTGCTCGTCGCCGACGAACGCGTCTACCGGGAATGGGTCCTCGGCAGCTATGTCGAGGGGGCGATCGCGGTGGACAAGTTCGAGCTCACCCAGCGCCGCGGTGGCCGCTGCGGTATTGCGGAGACCCTGGAGGATTTCGCCTATCTGCCGCCGGAGTGGGGATACGACGGGGCGGCCGTCGCCGAGCAGATCAGGCAGGTCAATGCCGCCGGTGCCGCGGTCCGGCCCACTCGGACCCACGACGACCAGCCCCTGGACAAGGGCCCGTACTACCTCATCGAAACGTGCCCCGCGCTGACCTTCCCGTTCCACGGCATCCGCATCGACGCCACCGCACGTGTCCTGTCCGCGACCGGCGGCACGATTGCCGGGCTTTTCGCCGCGGGTTCCGATACCGGGGGTCTCTACGACTACGCCTATGCCGGTGGGATCGCGCCCGCGCTCGTCTTCGGTCTGGCGGCCGCCGATACCGCGACCGGGGACCGGCCGGCCGATTCTCACGTGCCCGCGGCGAACATCGGGTAGGCCCGACTGCGCTGGGCCGCCGATGAGGGGCGGCCCAGCGCAGGCACGGCGCCGATCGACTACCCCGGCAACACGTGGGCCCCCGTCGGCCGCCGCGCGGAAACGGGCTCGATGGCCCGTTCCCGGCCGCCGCCGCACTATTCTGCTCGGATGACGGAATCTCCCCGGTCACCCGGCCGCACCGGTGAACTCGATATCGCGGCCGAAATAGAGCGGGTCCACGATCTGCTGGCGACCTGGCTGGGTTCGGCCGCTTCACCGCGCGTCCTCGACAGGTTCGCCGCCGCACACGACGAGGACTTCTCGATGGTCACCGCCGAGGGCACGGTGGTGTGCAAACGCGACCTGCTGTCCGGTCTGCACCGAGCGCGCAACAGCCGGCCCGGTCTGGTGATCGAGGTCTCCGAGGTCGAAACGCTGCGCTCGGACGGCGATACCACCGTGGCCCGTTTCGTCGAATGCCAGCGCGACACTACCGGGCAGGACCACAGGCGAACCACGGCGGTATTGCGCGTCGATCCGGACCTGTCCTACCGCTGGATCACGGTCCAGGAGACAGCGGTCACCGCACCGGATTAGCTTCCCTTGCGGACAGGCCCGAAGCCCCGTCGCATATCGAGCCGGATGTCGGCGGCCGGGAATTCCCGCCACGCGGTTTCTCGCATCCGCTGTCGGAGCCGGCCCAGGGTCCGCTTCGCGCACCCGGATCCCACAGCCGAACCTGAACCATTGTGCGGATAGCCGGTGACGCGCGACCCCCTCGAAGTCTCGATAATCGAGGGAGCAGCGGAATGGACGATTCCCACACCCTGGTCACGACAAGAACCATCGGCGCACCCCGCGTAGTGCCACCGACACGACTCGTGTACACCACCCTCGGTTCCGAGCAGTTCGGCTCGGCCGCTTTCCAGTCCGTTGTCGATCTCGAAGAGCTCGGCGACCGAACACGAGTGACCCTGCGGTCACGGTTTTCTTCCGCAGAGGACAAACGCAAACATGTAGAGGATTCCCTTGGGATCGAAGGCTCCCGGCAGCTCCTGCAACGTCTGGAGGAACAGGCCGTAACCGACTGACCTCGACCCCGCGCGGTCGCGCATCGGACGCAGCTCACGAGCGCCCGACCGCGACCGCGCGGCCCGGGCCCGTTCTGCTGTCAGGCGCGCGCGGCCACTCCGCGCCGGGCCGCCCACACCGTGACGGTGAAGAGCAGGACACCCAGCAAGGCGAGACCGGCGCCGACCACCGCGGGTGCCGTATAGCCGTAGCCTGCGGCGATCACCAGCCCGCCGAGCCAGGCGCCGGCCGCGTTCGCGATGTTCAGGGCGGCGTGGTTGAGCGCGGCCGCCAAGGTCTGAGCGTCGGCGGCCACGTCCATGAGCCGGGTCTGCAATCCGGGCGCCAGGGCGGCTCCCGCCGCCCCGACCAGCAGGGCGCCGATCCCGGCGGTGACCGGATTGTGCGCGGCGGCGACGAACACCGTCAGGATCACCGTCATAGCGCCCATGGCCAGGAAGATCGACCGGTCCACGCCGCGATCGGCGAGGACACCGCCGACGATATTGCCCAGCACCATGCCGACCCCGAACAGCATCAGCACCACCGGCACCAGCCCGGTGCTCAGGCCCGCCACATCGGTGAGGGTCGTGCTCACATACGTGTAGACCGCGAACATGCCGCCGAACCCGATCGCGCCCACAGCCAGCGTGAGCAGCACCTGAGATCGGCGCAGCGCACCCAGTTCGGTGAGCGGGTTGGTGATCGCGATCCCGGTCAGTGCGGGCACGTACCGCACCAGGGCCACGACGGTGGCCACTCCGATCATCCCGACCAGAACGAACGCACTGCGCCAGCCGAGATGCTGGCCCAGCCAGGTCGCGGCGGGGACACCTACGACATTGGCGGTGCTCAGCCCGAGCATGACCGCCGCTACCGCTTTCGCACGCTGCCCCACCGGCGCCAGCGTCGCCGCGGCCAGCGAGGCGACCCCGAAATAGGCGCCGTGCGGCAGGCCGGCCACGAAACGTGCGCCGACCAGGGTCGCGAAGTTCGGCGCGAAAGCCGACGCCAGGTTGCCGGCCGTGAACGCCACCATGAGCACCACCAGGAGACGTTTGCGCGCCACCGATGCACACGCCGCCGCGATCACCGGCGCACCGACCACCACTCCGAGCGCATAAGCGGAGACGGCATGCCCGGCGGTGGGCTCGGACACCGCGAAAGCATCCGCTATATCGGGCAGCAGCCCCATCGTCACGAATTCGGTGGTGCCGATCCCGAAGCCGCCCAGCGCCAGCGCCAGCATTGCCGGGATATGCCAGCTGGTGCGAGCAGTGGGTCCCGGAGTCGTGGCCGTGCCGGTAGCGGTAGAAGTCACGCTTCCGTGCAACAGGCGGTCCGGGGACAGGTTTCCTCATCCGGGCTGTGAGTTCACCCACCGGGGGGCACCGGTCCGCCCGGCCGGTCGCCGGCTCGCCGAGTTACTGCCCGGGTGCGAGAGGTTTGCGCGGCTCGGCAACACCACGACCGCTGCTGATCACGGGGCCCTCGCGGACCACGAGACCGGGTCTCAGCACTCGGCGCTCGGTGTCCGCCGGGCCGATGGCGTGCGCCGGCTCCATGACCCCCGACAAAGTGCGCAGTTCATGGTTACAGCCCCTGTTCCGGCGCAGACGAGCGGCCTCCGCAGGTGCTCAGCAGCCCCGGTACGCGGCGGCGGCTCCGGCCCGGCCGGCCTGGCACCCTGCTCGGCATCCGGGACGATACGATTCCCCGTGGTCTGCGAGGTATCCGGGACTGTCGGCTCCGATGCCGGGCGGCGAAGATTCCGGGCGCCGCCGACCGCCCGAAGCGCGTACGCCACAGATGAGGACGGCGGATGAACGACCCACAGGTCCGGGATCGGACCCTCGACGGGCTCCGTGGCGCGGTCCCGATCCGGGAGTACCTGCCCGCGGCCCCCGATCCGGCGGCCGACCCGCTGTTGTGGATCCACGGGGGTGCGTTCGTTTCCGGCGGGCTCGATCAGCACGAATCCCATGCGGTGGCGTTACGAGTGGCCGCGGCCGGGCGGCGGGTACGCACCGTCGACTATGCGCTGGTGCCGCGGTTCCGGCTCTGGGGTCCGCCGGTTCTGCGTCCCTCGGAGAATCGCTATCCGGCGCCGCTGGACGATGTCCTCACCGCCGCCACCGACCTCATGACGGGCGGACGGCGGATCGTGATCGGTGGCGCGAGCGCGGGCGGCTGCCTGGCCGCCTCGGGCGCGCTGCGATTGCGGGACCGGTCCGCGGAGGTTCCGGTCGGGATAATCCTCGCGTATGCGACCCTGCACGCCGAACTGCCGCCGCTACCGGATTCGGTCCGGGCGCGGGTGCGGGGCCGGCGCCGGATCGGCACCTACACGCCGCACATGATCCGGCGGATGAACCTCAACTATGCGGGATCGCCGGAATTGCTCGCGGATCCGGAGGTTTTCCCGGGCGGCGGTAAACTCACCGCCCTGCCGCCGGTACTGCTGCTCGATGCCGCCTACGACACATTGAGCGCCTCGAGTACCACCTTCGCCGGTGAACTCACCGAGGCCGGGGTGCCGGCCGAGCATCGTGTCGTCCCGGGTACGCGGCACGGTTTCCTCGACCGCCCCGATTCGCCAGGGTTCCGGGCCGGTATCGATTCGATCCTCGATTGGCTCGGCCGGACCGCGCGCAACGGTTGACCGCTATACCAGGAACGCGGCGAGAGTTGAGGGACCTGTGCCCGGTCGGCCGGGCACAGGGCACCACGGCTGTGCCCGGCACTAACCGAACTCAGCGCGCGGTGACCGGTTGCCCTTCGGCCGGATGGACGCCGTATTGGCCGGTTTCCATCAGATGCGCGATATCCCGGCCGGCCGGCGTCATCGTCAACGAGGACCGGGTTTCCAGCAGCCACGCCCGGTAGCCGGGCTGGACGTTCTCTTCCGGGCCCTGGTGCAGGATGCCCTTCGGGGTCCAGGTGACCGTGCCGGGCGTATCGACCGAACCCCACGGTGAGGGGCCCATGCCGTAGCAGATGACCTCGTCGAAATCGGCGTTGTGATGTACCGGGGGCCGGGCGCTGTGGCGGCTGCCGACGCCGAAGATGTAGTCGCGGCCGGAGGTGCTGCTCATCAGCTGGGCAGGCGCCAGTCCGCCTTCGGCGACAGCGAGACCCTGCACATTCTCGATATTGAACCGGACCACGAGCGGGGCGCCGATGACATCGAGGCAGGGGATCGGGTCGACGTCGTAGTAGTAGGACGTGAACCTGTCGCCGGTGCGGACCACGACCTCGTATTCGTCGTCCACCGCGTCCCCGGGCCGGCCGTGCGGGACGGGGCGATCGAGGTGGAGATCGGGGTTGAAGGTGGCGGGGGCGCCCTCCGGGTCCAGGCGTAGCTCGCTGGTGGTGGCCACGATGAATTCGTTGATCTCTTCGGCGATTTCGCCCCAGCGGTAGGTCACGGCGCGCGGAATGAGCACGAAATCGCCGGTACGGACGTCGAGTGTGCCGACCTCGGTGTCGAGCCGGCCGCGCCCGGAGACGATGTAGTGCAGTTCGTCGGCCCACACATTGACGTAGCCGAACGACATGGCGGTGGTGCGGCGGTTCAGCTCGAGGCCGATCCCCTCCCCCTCCAGGATCGGCACCGGGAGGGCTTTCGGCTCGGCGAAAACCTGGGCCGGTAGTTCCCAGGTGTGGAAACGACGCGGTAGGTACTCGCCGCGGGCACGCAGGAACCGCGGCCGGTACTGGGCCCGGACGATGGTGGTGTTCGGACCGGCGAAACCGTTACGGGAGTAAAGCTCGATATTGGGCGCCAGGACTTCGTCCGGCATGCAGCACCTCCGAAAATCGTTGTGCCACAGATCCTAGACAAGAGACACCGTGTTCGCGCACTTTTGCGAACTCACTATTCCAGAGTTAACTGGTACCGAAAGTACACTCGCCCTGGCGAATCCGGGTCAATCCCGGAACGGCGGGACCGGCAGATCCACACCGAAGATATCCGGGGTATCGCGCAGCACACTGTCCGGGAAATTGGCCGCCCGCTTTTCCAAGAACGACGAAACACCCTCTTGCGCATCTGCGCTGGCTCCACGGCTGCGGATCCCGCGCGATTCGACCCGGTGCGCGATCATCGGATGATCGGCACCCAGCCCCCGCCACAGCATCTGCCGCGATAAACCCACCGACACCGGCGCCGAATGCTCGGTGACGCGGCGGGCCAGAGCAACTGCTTCGTCCAGCAGGCTTTCCGGCGAATACAACCCGTAGAACAACCCCGCCTCGTACGCTTCCGCCGCGTCCACGAGCCGCCCGGAATACACCCAGTCCAGCGCCTTCTGCATCGACACCAGCCGCGGCAGGAACCAGCTGGAACAGGATTCGGGGACGATACCGCGCCGGTTGAAGACGAAACCGATCCGGGCACCCTCGACCGCCAGCCGGAAATCGGCGGCAAGGGTCATGGTGATACCGACGCCCACGGCGGGCCCGTTGACGGCGGCGATAATGGGTTTACGCGATTCGAACATCCGTAGCACCACTTCCCCACCGCCGTCGCGGAAGGATTCCGGGTTCCCGTCCTCCGGCGCGACGAAGGTCTGTCCACCCGCGGAGAGGTCGGCCCCGGCGCAGAAAGCCCGGCCGGCGCCGGTGACGATGATCGCGCGGACACCGTCGTCGCGGTCGCAGGTGTCGAACGCGTCGATCAGCTCCTCGCCCATTGCGGTGGTGAACGCATTGAGCCGGGCCGGGCGGTCCAGGGTGATGGTGGCAACGGAATCGGAAACAGCGAGGCGGATATCGGCCATAGCCGACAGCATGCCACGTCTGTCCCGGACAGTGGACCCCTATGGACTGCTCCATCGGACGCCACGTTTTCCACTCGAACACATGGAATCCCGCGGCCTTCCACGTGGCGTAGGGCTGCTCAGATCCGGGTGGCGCACTGTACGAGCAGATCCGCTGCGCCGGCCGGTGGCGTCGCGCGGCGCCAGATCACCCGGAACTGCCGATCGAGGACCACCGCGTCCGCGAGCTCCACCCGACGCAGCGCACCGGTCGCGAGTTCGGGCACGGCAACCAGCGAACTGAGCACCGCCGGGGCCATTCCGGTCCGGGCGGCCGCGACGATCGCGACCGCGGAGCCCAGTTCGGCGGCCGGCGGGGCGGGCGGCCCGTACCCACTCAGGATTTCCCAGACGGTGTCGCGGGTGCCGGAGCCCGGTTCGCGCCACAGCAGCGGTGTCGCAACCAGCTCACGCAACGAGACCGGCGTGGTCCGGGTCGCCCACGGATGGCCCGGTCCCACCACCAGCAACAACTCGTCGGCGCCGAGCGCCCGCCCGCCGAGGTCCGGCGGCGGATGGGGACCTTCTACGAAGCCGAGGTCGGCGTCGCCCGCGCGCACCATGGCTTCCACATGGGTGGTGTTGTCCACCTCCAGCGATACCGCGATATCCGGCCGGATGCCGCGCAACGCCGCCAGCCACTGCGGGACCCTGTGGTCGGCAATGGTTTTCGAGGCAGCGATACGCAGTCGTGGTGTGTCGGTGCTGTGCAGCGCGGCAACGGTGTCGTTGAACGATCGGGCCGCATCCAGCACGGTCCGCGCGGCGGCGACCACCGTGCGGCCGGAGTCGGTCGGGGAGGAGCCGGTGGGGCCGCGGTCGAGCAACTGTACGCGCATGCGTCGTTCGAGCGCACTGATCCGCATACTCGCCGCCGGCTGACTCATGCCGTGCCGGCGTGCGGCCGCGCCCAGACTGCCCGTATCCGCGACCGAGACCAGCAGGTCCAGCACGGCGAGGTCGGGGGTTCCGGGTGGCAGGGTCACGGGGTCGATTATGGGCTGTCGGCGAATGTGCCCGACCGGCACCCATCAGCTTCGCTTATGACCTCCTGCGGATTCACCGGCTACCGGGACCGGACCCGGTCGGACAAGGTCGGACAGGTGAACGAGGTGTATCGCAGAATTCCGGGCCTCGGCCTCGCCGCCGGCCTCGCGACCCTGGCCACGCTGCTGGGCACGCTCGTGCCGGTCGCGGGCGCGCCGGTGCTCGCCCTGGCCGCCGGTGCCGTGGTCGGTATGCGCACCGAAGCCCAGGTGGCGGATTCGGGCCGGTTCGGCCCGGGGCTGACCTGGGCGCGGCAGCATCTGCTGGGCGCGGCGATCGTGTTACTCGGGCTCGGACTCCCGGTGGGGGCGGTATTCACGGTCGGCCGCGAAACCGCCGTGGTCCTGCTCGGGACCCTGTGCGTGGGTGCGGTGACAGCGCTGATCGTCGGCCGATTGCTGACGCTGCATCGCGAATCGGTGATCCTGATCGCCGCCGGGACCACGATCTGCGGCGCGTCCGCCATCGCGGCCACCACGGCAGTGCTGAAACCGGACCGCGAACGCGTCGCCTACGCGCTCGGGACGATCTTCGTCTTCAATATCGTCGCGGTCCTCGCCTATCCCCCGCTGGGCCGGGCCCTCGGAATGTCGGAGCAGGCATTCGGCCTGTGGGCCGGGACCGCGATCAACGACACCTCGTCCGTACTCGCGGCCGGTATCGCTTTCGGGCCGGCGGCCGCGAGTTTCGCGGTGGTCGTGAAACTGGTGCGCAGCCTGATGATCGTCCCGCTGTGCGTCGGCCTGCATTTCACCGGCCACCGCGCCGGTACCGTCGATCTCGCCCGGACTCCCCTGTGGCGCACCATCCCCCTGTTCGTCGTACTGTTCCTCGCCGCGTCGGTCGTCGCCGGAACCGGGGTCCTGCCGTCGTCCTGGACCGCGCATCTCACCGATCTGAGTTCCTGGCTGGTCGCCGCCGTACTCGCCGCGATCGGCACATCGCTCACCTGGCGGCGGATCCGGGCGGCCGGTTCGCGACCATTGTTGTTCGGCGGCATCCTCGCGGTGGTCCTCGCCCTCTCGGCGCTCGCCCTGCAATGGTCCACCGGCTGGCGCTGAGCGCCCCGAACGCCGCCCCCCCGCCTCCCCGGACAGCGGCCGCAGTGGGACGAAACCGCTCAGACTCTTGCGACCTGCAGAAACGCGTCGGCGGTGGCTGTCCGTTCAGCGATCATCAGGTTGTGGCGGTGTCGATATCCCGCAGCCGGCCCGCGCTCCGTGATTCGGCGAGCAACGCCGGGTCTCCGGTGGCGGTGCAGACGATGGGAACTGGGGAATCACCACAGCGCCGCCTCGTCGCGCTGCTCGAATTCGTCCTCGGAAACAGCGCCCCGGAACGGGCGGTGAGCCGCTCGGGCCGAAGACCCGCAATCGCGGCGCATGAGGCATCGCCGTAATCAGTACTCGGCTGCCGACAACGCGCTGCCCGTCCCGGTGGGCCGGGACGGGCAGCGTTGTCCGGGTTACGGGGTGGTCGGCCGGCACGCCGGATGCTCCGGCGGGCACGGGGACAGGATGGTCGAGAAGTACTGGAAGGCCGCGAAAACAGCGACCGGTCCACCGATCAGGAACGCACCGATGATCCCACCGGCGGCACCCAGTGTCGCGGCACCGGCGACACAGCCGCCGATGGTGGCGCCGACGAACGGGACCAGCAATAGGGCGATGGGGCTGGACACCAGCGCACCGGTCGCGGCGCCGAGCACACAGCCCAGGCCGCCGCCGATCACCGCGCCGACCGCGCCCGCGATCGCCGCGCTCATCGTCGCCCGCTGCGCGAACACACCCAGGGCCTGCATATCGCGGGGCGTGAACTGTTCGGCCACCTCCTGGGCCGCCTGCTCGGGCGTGACCACGGGCGCGCTGACCGGCGCGACCGGCACACCACCCGTACGCTGCGGAGTCAGTACCGCCGTGCCACCGTCGATCTTCGCGGCGATGGGGAAGGCGATATTGTCCTTGCGGTAGGTGAGCGGCACCGTGGTGAGCAGCGTGTCGTCGACGGCCCGCAGGATGAGCTGATCGCCCGCCACCTGCCATTTTCCGTTCGTCTCGACTACGGCACTGTCGCCGGAGTGCGTGATCTCGTAGGTGAGTTCCCGCGGTGCGGGCGCGGGTTGCGCGGAGACCGGAGCGGCGGTGGCACCGAGGGCCGCGACCGCGAGCGCCGCGGTGGCGACACTGGTTCGGAGTTTCATGGTTGTGTCCTCATCGGTTGATATCGAGGCGGCCGTCGGCGCGGGAATGCGCCACGGACGTTTTCGGGGCCGTCACCGGCCGGAGGTATCGACCAGATCACCGGAGAGCACCCAGCGGTCTCCCTGGAAACGCTGGATCTGCATGGCCTCCATCGGATAGCCGTCGCCTTCGCCGGTGTGCAGTGTGATACCGGGCAGCAGCAGATCGATCTCCACATCGTCGAGCGAGCGCATCGCATCGCGCAGGCCCTCACGGGTTTTGCAGGTCGCGGCGTCGAAGGCTTTGTGGAAGCTCTGCGCCATCGCCCAGCCGACGAGCGTGTATCCGTCGGACGGATCGGCGCCGGGGACGTACCGGGCGAGTTTGTCGCGGTAGAGCTGCATCCCGGGGTCGTCGGTCCACTGCGGATCGGCCGGATCCTTGACGAAGACCGAGGTGACGACGTTCTGCACATTCTCGAACCCGACCGGCTCGAGCACGCTCATGGTGCTGGAGACCTGGGTGAGAATATGCAGCGGATTCCATTCGGAATTACGCGCATCCGCCGCCAGTGTCTGCGCGGCGAATTTCGGGGTGGCGAAGTTCAACAGCACATCGGCTTTCGAATTCGCCAGATTGCGCAACTGGGGGTCGACCGTAGGATCGGTGACCTCGTAGCTCTGTTCGGCGATCACCCGTACCCTGCTGCCGGCGGTGGCCTCGGTGAAACTTGCCAGCAGGTCCTTGCCGAAATCGTCGTTCTGGTACAGGACCGCGACCGTGGCGTCCGGTTTCTGCTCGGTGACGTACCGGGCGAACACCTGCCCCTCGGCGTGGTAGCTGGGCTGCCAGCCGATGGTCCACGGATGCCCGTCGCCGACACCCCACTGCGTCGCCCCGCCGGCCACGAAGATCTGCGGCACCTCCCGCTGGTTCAGGTAGTCCCAGACCGCCGCCGAGGTGGGGGTGCCGAGCGTGGACAGCACGGCGAACACCTGATCCTGTTCCACCAGCCGCCGGGTCTCCTCCACAGTTTTCGGGGGCTGATAACCGTCGTCGCGCAGCAGGTACTCCACCTTGCGGCCGTCGATACCGCCCTGTTCGTTGTTCACGTATTCGAAGTAGGCCTGCATCCCCTTCGGGAGTTCGGCGTAGGCGGAGGCCGGGCCGGACAGCGGGAATACGCCGCCCAATTTCATCGTGCTGTCGGTGAGCCCCGTCGTCTGCTGGCCGTGGCAGTCGCCCGAGGCCGTATCGCCGGCGGCGTCGTCGCGACCCCCGCAGCCGGCGACGGCGACGACGACCGCGGTGGCGGCGAGCGCCGCCTGTATCGCTCTAGTGCGCATCGGTTCTTCCTTTCCGGGCCCGGTGTCCGAGCCAGTGCGCCGCCCGGCCGACGAGTCCGGCCAATCCATTCGGCGCGAGGTACATGACCGCGATGATGAGGAGCCCGAACACGACCCCCGGTGCGGCTTGGTTGATGTCCTGGGCCACGGTCGGCACGTACATGACGAACAGGCCGCCCAGCACCGGGCCCCACTGTCCGCCGAGTCCGCCGACGACCAGTCCGGCCAGCAGGGTTATGGAGAAGGTGAGCGTGAAGGAGTCCGGGGACACGTACCCGATCACCCAGATGTAGACGCAACCGGCAGCCCCGGCGAACATCGCACCCCAGGCGAAGGCCAGAGTCTTGTAGAAGGCCGGCCGCACGCCGGTGACCTCGGCGGCGATCTCGTTGTCCCGCACCGCGTGCAGCGCCCGCCCCACCCGCGACCGCAGCAGCCCGGCGACCAGTAGATAGCTCACCGCGGTGACCGCGAGCACGAGGAAATACAGCCACTGGTCCTCGGCCAACCCGGTCCAGGCCGGTGGTTCCGGTTTGTCCAGAGTCAGGCCCATGGAGCCGCCGGTCACCGTTTCGAAGCGTTTCAGCAGGGGCACCAGGAAGATCGCAATGGCCAGGGTGACCAGTGCGAGATAGAGCCCGCGTAGCCGCAAGGCCGGGATTCCCAGGCCGATTCCGAGTACGAACGCGACCGCCGCCGCGACCGGCAGGGTCACCGGGTAGGGCGTGTCCCAGCGGTCCATCATGATCGCCGTGGTGTAGGCACCCACCGCGAAGAACGCCCCGTGTCCGAGAGATATCTGCCCGGTATGTCCCACCAGCAGATTCAGTCCGAGCAGGGCGACGGCGTAGATCATCGCCAACGACAGCTGGAAGGTGTGGAAGGGCGCCAGTTCGAACGGCGCCCAGCAGGCGACCAGTAGTAGTACTGCCACCGCGGCCCATGACCGGTCGATCCGCCGGAATCGGGCCCGGGGCCGGGTCGTTTCGGCCACGGGAGGGTGTTCTTCCGGTGCCATCGTGGTGTCCGGGATTCCCATATCGCTCATGCCCTTTCCACCGCCGGCGTGCCGAACAGGCCCTGCGGCCGGATCAGCAGCACGCCGAGGATGATCACCAGTGGCACACCGATCTTCAGTTCGGTGCCGATGACGTCGAGATACGCGCCGGCCAGGGTTTCCGCGACCCCGACGATCAGCCCCCCGGCCACCGCACCACCGGGACTGTCGAAACCACCCAGGGTGGCCGCCGCGAAGGCGTAGATGAGTACGCCGCCCATCATGTTGGGTTCGAGGAACAGCAGGGGCGCCGACAGGACGCCGGAGACGGCGCCCACGGCGGCGGCCAGCCCCCAGCCGAGCGCGAGCACGGTGCCGACACCGATACCCATCAGCCGCGCCGACTGCGGGTTGGCCGCCACCGCGCGCATCGCCAACCCGGTCCGGGTGTAACGGAACAGCACGTACAGCAGCGCCATCACCACCGCGACCACGGCGAGAATGCCCAGGTTGCCGTATCCGGCGGTGACCCCACCGGCCCGCAACGCGCCTTCCGGGAAGGGGTTCGGGAAACTTTTCAACCGATACGACCAGATCCAGCCCGCGGCCGCGTTGACGAAGAAGAACAACCCGACGGTGACGATGACCAGCGTGAGTTCCGGTGCACCCTCGACCGGCCGGATCACGATCCGCTCGATCAGCATGCCGCCGGCGAAGGAGATCGCGAGGGTCACCGGGAGTGCCAGCCAGAACGGTGTACCGCTCTGCACCAGCTGCCAGGCCAGGAACGCCGAGAACATGGCCAGCTCGCCCTGGGCGAAGTTGACGATCCCGGTGAACCGGTAGATGAGAACGAGAGCGAGAGCCATACCGGCGTACAGGGCCCCGGCGCTGAGGCCCTCGATGATCTGCTGCGCGAATCCGGACACGATCACACCCGGTATCCGAGGTAGGACCGGGCGACCTGTTCGTCGGCGGCGATATCGGCCGCGGCACCGGACAGGACGATCCGCCCGCTTTCCAGCACATGTGCGCGGTGCGCGGTGCGCAGCGCCAGCTGAGCATTCTGCTCGACGACGATCACGGTGGTGTGTTCCTCCGAGTTGATGGTGTGCACGATGCGGAAGAGTTCCCGGGTGACCATCGGCGCGAGCCCCAGCGATGGTTCGTCCAGGAGCAGCAGCCGCGGGCGGGACATGAGCGCCCGGCCCAGTGCCAGCATCTGCTGCTGACCACCGGAGAGCCGGCCCGCTTTTTCGTGCAGTTTGTCGCGTAGGACCGGGAAGTAGTCGTAGACGCGGCGCAGGTCGGTATCGAGTCCACCTCGGGTGCGTCGATGTCCAGTGCTGCCGTCTCCGCGGCTGTCTCCGCCTCCGCGGCGGCATCTGTTACTGCCGCCCCCGCGGCGAAATCGGGCACCGCCGCGGGAGTAGGCGCCCAGGCGGAGGTTTTCCTCGACGGTGAGCGGGGCGAAGGTACCGCGTCCCTCCGGAACGTGCGCGACCCCCGCCCGGGCGATCTTCTCGGGTGCGCGCCCGCCGATTTCGGCTCCCGCCAGGGTGACCGATCCGCGCACCCGGACCAGACCGCTCAGTGCCCGCAGCAAGGTGGTCTTACCGGCGCCGTTGGGACCGAGGACAGCGCAGATCTCGCCGGTGGTCACGGAGAAATCGATCCCGTGCAGCACCTCGCCGGCGCCATATCCCGCCGTGAGTCCGGTGACGGCGAGCAGGGGTTCACTGCTCATCACACGTCCTTTCGAAAGGCTCATCGGCCCATGGCCTTCCACGACCCGGCCCGTAGCTCGGGCGTTCATGCCGCCGTACCCAGATAGGCCTCGATCACAGCGGGGTCGCGCTGCACCTCATCGGGCGTCCCATCGGCGATGACCCGGCCGAACTCGAGACAGACCACGCGATCGCAGAGGCCCATGACGAAGCCCATATGGTGTTCGACCACCACAACGGTCAGGTCGAAATCCACTCGCAGGCCGGCGAGCAGTTCGGCGAATGCGCCGACCTCCCCGTGGCTGAGCCCGTTGACCGGTTCGTCGAGCAGCAGCAGGCGCGGTCCGGCGGCCAGCGCCCGGGCCAGTTCGATCCGTTTCAACGTGCCGAACGGCAGACCGGCGGCCGGGTGGTCGGCGATATCGACCAGGTCGAGGCGTTCGAGTAAGCCGTCGACTTGGGTGCGCAGCCGGCGTTCCTCGGCGCGCACCGGCGGCAGGAACAGGCTTGCCGCGACAAATCCGGCGCGCGCCCGGTGGTGCGCGCCGACGAGTACGTTGTCCCGGACGGACATGCGGGTGAACAGGCCGAGGTTCTGGAAGGTCCGCGCGATTCCGAGCCGGGCCAGGAGATCGGGCCGTACCGCGAGCAGATCGGTTCCGAGGTAGCGCAGCGCGCCGGCGGTCGGGACACAGCGCCTGGTCAGGCAGTTGAACAGCGTGGTCTTCCCCGCCCCGTTGGGGCCGATGAGACCGGTCATTTCGCCGGGCGCCACGGCGAATCCGACATCGTCGAGGGCCGTGATGCCGCCGAATCGAACGGTCAGGCCGGATATCTCGAGCATGAATCCTCCGGGTCGCGTGGTCGCGGTCAGTCGCGGTCGAAATTCTGTGGGGCAGCACACAGTCCGTCGCGTCGGCTATGGGTCAGGCCAGCGTAAGAGCGGCATGAATGAAACACATCAGCCCATGCGTCCCAATTATTGCCGCCACATTTGTCCCCGGAGTACAAGCGAGCAGGTCATAATTTGATACATACTCGGTCGAATGTTGACATTGCCCATCAGGGCGTGGACCATCCGACTATGTCTGCTGGATCACACCCACCGGCCGCGTCGCTTCCCGGACCGGTGCAGCTCGCGCGCACCCGGGTCGCCGGCATCGTCTACGATCGCGCGGAGGAGATCGCCGAGCAGGGCAGCACCGCCATCCTCACCCAGATCCCCGGCTACGCCGGCCGCGACAGCGAATTCCGCGCCGACGTCCACGACCAAGTGGCGCGGCTGTGCCGCACCGGACTGGGCGCACTGCTGGACCATCGACGGGTCACCGCGACCGACCTCGCCCATACCCGCCGGGCGGCGGTGCGGCGCGCCCGGTCCGGACTACCCCTGGCCGATTACATCACCGCGTTCCGGCTCGGCCAGCAGACCTTCTGGAAGCACCTGATCGCACACGCCGGCGATTCCCCCGCCGCCCGGGAGGCAACACTGTCACTGGTACTTCCGCTCACCCGGTACTGCGATCTGATCAGCACCGAAGCCACACAGGCCTATCTGGATTTCCAGCAGCATCACCCGGGCGAAGCCGGGCGCGACGAGCACGATCTGGTCGAAGCGCTGCTCGGCGGCACGCTCCCCGAACGTGGACCGCTCCCGGCGGCCGCGGCCGCCCACGGTATCGGCCCCGCCCCCGGGGAACGCTTCGTCGTTATCGCGGCGACCGTCCTCGACAGCAGCGAACGCAGTACGCATTCCGCGACCGAAGCGCCGCAGATCGTTTCGTCGGCGCTGGCACGCACCGGAGTCAACGGGCACCGCACCCTGGCCGTCGCCCGTGATACCGAGATCGTCGCCGTCGCGGGGCTCGGCCGCGCTGCGGCCGGCGAACTGTGCACCCGGCTGCGACGTACCCGCGACACCCTCTTCGCGGAGGGCATCACCACCGGGTTCGGGATCAGCACAGTCGTCACCGGTGTCGAACAGCTTCCCCGCGGCCGACAGGAAGCGGTCTCCGCACTGGACCTGCTGCCCGACAGCGGTGGTGTCCTGGCGCTGCCCGAACTCACCCCGTTCCGCTATCTCGTCCTCAGCTCCGACGAGACCGCGCGCGGCCTCGTCGACCCGCGAATCGCCCGCGCCCTCGCCGACGACCAGGCCAAGGGCGGGGTGCTCGCCGACACCATCCGGGCTTTCATCGCTGCCGATACGAATCTGCGTGAGGCGGCCGACGCCCTGCGCATCCACCACAACACCGCCAAATACCGGCTACGCCGAATCCAGCAATTGACCGGTCGCAATATCCGCACGGTCACCGATCTCGTCGAGCTCCTGGTCGCGATCGAACTCCGGCAGGCACCGGCGCCGGTGCCACGCGAACGCTGAGCTGTCCCCGCGTATCCCGCGGCGACCCGCAGCGCGCCCGGGGTCCCGCACAGCCGCCCCGCGCGTGGGTATCATTTCCGGCCGTACGCGAAACGTGTACCGGCCGAGCCTTTTCAAGCAGGTGGTTGCGGCCGTTCCGGACTGCGCCCGGAGTCCCGGCGCACAACCGCAGGGGGTACCAGGTGACAGGGCAGTCCCGGCCGGCGTCCACACAACGTCGCGGCAGCACCGTCACACCGACGGATTCCACCGGTTCCCGGATCCCGCTCTACTCTCGCGAATTCGCGACCGACCCGCACGGGTTCTACCAGTGGATGCGCCGGCGGTACGGCGCGGTGGCCCCGGTCGACCTCGCACCCGGGGTGCCCGCCACCCTCGTGGTGGACGACCGGACGGCGCGGCGAATCCTCGACGACGCCGACCATTTCCCGTCCGACCCCCGCGGTTGGCAGCAGAAAGCACCGGCCGGACTGCCGATCGTGCCGATGATGCAATGGCGGCCCAATCCGCTGCGCACGCACGGCCCGGACCACGACCGCTACCGTGCCGCCACGGTGGACGCATTGGCCGGCGTGGACCCGAATTCGCTGCGTACCACCGTTTCGCGTATCGCACTGGACCTGATCAACCGGTTCTGCTCGGAAGGCGCCGCCGATCTGCTCGACCGGTATGTGGTGCCGCTGGTGTTCCGGACGATGGACGATGTCCTCGGCTGCCCGACCGAACTCGGCGACCGGCTGCGTCTCGCGCTGACCGAGATGATCGACGGCGCCGCGGACGATGGTGCCGAGCCGCGGATCCAGGGGTTGCTCGCCGAGCTGATCGCCGGTAAACGTACCGACCCCGGCGACGATGTCACCAGCCGCCTGATCCGGCACCCGGCGAATCTGTCGGACGAGGAGCTCGTTCACCAACTGCTGGGCCTGTATTGGACCGGGCTCGAACCGCCACGCAATCTGATCGCCAATACGCTACTGCTGACCCTCACCGACCCCCGGTTCACCAGCGATCACACCGGGTTCGCACCACCCGCGCGCGACGCACTCGACGAGGTGCTGGCCAACGATCCACCGCTGGCCAATCACAGCATCAGCTATCCCCCGCTTCCCGTGATGGTCGACGATGTCCTACTACCCGCGGACCAGCCGGTACTCATCGGCGCGGCCGCCTGCCACGGCGACCCGGACCGGTCGGCTGCGCCTGTACCCCATGATGACCGGGACCTCGCCTGGGGCCGCGGAGCGCACGCGTGCCCGGCCCATGCCCGCACGATATCCCGGCTGCTCGCCGAGGAGGCGATAGAGCAGTTGCTCGACGCGCTACCCGATCTGACTCTCGCGTTCGACCCGGATCGGACGATCTGGCGGCCGGGCCCGTTCCATCGCGCGCTCATCGCGCTCCCGGTGCGGTTCCCGCCCGCGCCGGGCATGCCGCTGGGTTGATCACCCGGAGCGGGCGCTACGCGTCCCCGCGATAGGACACCGCCCTGACGCCGAGCACCCGGCCGGCGATTATCCCGGGTGTAGGTGCTCACCGAACCAGCCATGGAGGCTACCGATGCTCTCTCCGGCCGTCGTCCCGTCCAACCCCGTTCAGGGCCTGATCATGGAACTGAGCCGGCTGTTGTGCACGTTGTCGTCGGGTGGAGGCTGCATGGTCATCATGTAGGCGGGAGGCGTCGGGCGCCTGTTCATCTCCGATCCCGGCCTCGTCCAGCGCTGGCGCCACGGCGTGGTGTAGGCTGACGCAGTCGCCCTTCGGCAACTTCTCCGCATCCCGGTTTTTACCTGTAACCGCTAGTTACAGATACTGCTGGGTCAGCGCTCGCCTATCCACCTCATTCCTGCGCCTCCCGGCGCTACCATGCGCAGATGGGGCAACCCGCCACACCAGGCGCGGACACCCTCGGGCGGTTGCACGGCGATCAGCTCGCGGAAACCCCGCGTCGATTCACCGCGGCGTGGCAGGACTCACCCGCACGACCCGATCTCACGCAGTACCTGCCCAGGCCTACCGCCCTCCGGCGCGTGGCACTCATCGAAGTGGTCAAAATCGACCTCGTCCAGCGCCGGCGGTGCACAGGTCAGGACAGACGCCTCGCCGACCATCGAGTCCTCATCATCGATGACCTGGATCCCGGTGCGCACGAGACCTTCCAGCGGGTCGCGCCGTTCACCTATGGTCTCGCGTTTCTGGCCGGTTTCGTCGTCACCACCGTGCTCACCGCACCTCTGGGTTCGGTGCTGCGCGGCCTCCGCCGCGGCGGGAGCGGCCGGGACAGTCGCAGCTACGACAACACCACGCCGGCCCGCGCCCGCCGCGATACCCTGCTGTTGAGCAGTCGTACGGTGCCGGCCCGGTTTCCCGCTCTGGGCGATCACGGGAGTTGCCGTCCCGATCACGATGCAGGCGTCCGGTAGCACACTGGGTGTGGCGGCGTCCGCGCATTTCTCCGGGAACCGGATCGTCTGTGGCGCGATGGCCATGGCGTATCCGTATTTCCCGGTCGGCAGTTATGCGGTGCGGTCGCTGTATCCGGCGTTCCTGCCGCTGGGTGGTGCGTTCGGCAGCGATGTGGAACAGTTGCGCGCACTGGATCGGCGCAGTACGTATTTCCTGCTGCTCGCCGCGGCGGTCCCGCTACTCGGTGCGGCCGGCGTGACCTTCCTGCCGGCCGCCGATATCACCGAGGTCCGGCCCGCTTTGCGGGTGCTGTTGCTGGGTAGCGCACTCGCCTTCGCGGGGGCGTATCTGCTGTTCCGGACGCTCGAACGCGATATCGCCGCACTCGAACGTGTGGTCGCCCACGGAATCACCCCACACGCCGCGGATTCGGCGAGTACGGTATAGCCACCGCATTGCTGCGGGGTGAATCGAAGCGGTGGAAAGGCGGGGCACAGGATATGCATGATCCGGGATCGCCGGGTATCGGATTCGTTCCATCGCAGGCCGATAGGTCCGCACCGGTATCGGGTGCCGGTCAGCTGCCCAGGTATCTACGCGGTGGTTATCGCGATGCCACACCGTTGCTGACGGGCGCCCCGCGGCCGTCGTCGGGACCGCGGCACAGCGCGGAACCGGCACCGCAGCGCCGTACGCTCGCCGCCCGTTACCGCAGCGCGGACCCGATCGATCTGGACGGCGCCACGGTATATCCCATGTACAGCGAGCAGTTGCCCACTCCGGCATCAGCATTGACCATGACCCTGCTCTCGGCGACACCGCCGGCCGGATTGGCCGCCGTCGGTATCGGCCTGTCGGTGATCGATGGATATATCGACCTCGACGACCGGCACCTGGCCGGAGTCGATATCTGGCGCGACGCACTCGAACGCGGCATAACCTTCGATCTGGCCGCGGACTCGCCGGACGCCCTGTTCGCGCTCACGCCGGTCTGGTCGGATGCCGCGGGAGAACCGCAATCGTGGTCCGGCAATTACGGAATCGTCGTCGAGCGCACGGAAATGGGCCGGACCGTTTTGTGGTGCAGTATGGGCGAAGGTCCACCCCATTTCGCCGATCTGGTGATCGAGGTGCGCAGCACTCCACTGGACCCGCACCCGCACCTGTTCATGTCCGGGGCCATCCCCGCCATTTCCACGGCCACGCCCCCGGAGGGCCGGCGTAACCGGCACCACTGGGTGGAACCCGACGATCCCGCCCCCGACGACGCCCTCGAACTCGACCCGTGGGCAGCGCATTACGAACCCGCCGCAGACGACTCCCCCGCGATACCGGCCGTCGACGACCCCCTGGCGCGGACGACCACAGCCGGCCCGCTGACCACTCCGATTGACGACTCCGCACCGGAACCGGTCACAGACGAGGCCACAACGGCATCCACCACACACAAGTCGGTACCGGCGGCTGCCGCACCCGAGTCGGTGCCGGTACCTGCCGCTCACGAATCTCTTGCGGCACCTGCCGCTCACGGGCCCGCCCCGGTGCCCATCAGAGCCGACAATCTGTCCGCACCCACCGTGTCGCCGCCGATCACCGGCACCTTCACCACCGCATCCACCAAGGACTCCGTGTCGGCCCGCACGACGGCCGACCCTGCGACGTCACCCACCATGAGCGAATCCGCCACGCCCCCCGAACCCGCACCGCCGCCCACCGAGGTCGACGCGCTGCCCACCCCCACCGTGTCGGTGCCGACCGCATATACCTTCACCACTTCCCCCACGATTCCGGCGCCCACCGCAGCCGCCCCTGTGCCGACCGCCGCCGTATCGCCGCCGGTCACGTACACCTTCACCAGTGCACCCGCCGGCTACGACTCTCGGCCGACACTCACGACAGCCAGTCCCGCGCCGTCACCCACCATGACCGGAACGGTCCCGGTGCCGGCCACGTCCGAGCCCGCGTCGGCGCCCACCGCAGCCGGCGCTCTCCCGCCTGCATCCGCCGTATGCAGCTTCCCCGTGGACCACGATCCCCTGCCGATACCCGCCGCTCACGATGCGCTGCCGGCGTCTACGACCCATAGATCTGCGACCGCGGAAGGCGTAGCTGACAACGCGCCACCGGCCGTCGCTTCCGCCGATCACTTGGCCGAATCCGTCGTGAACGATATTGCGATGGCAGCCGACGCACCTGGTTCCGTGCCGGAATCCATCGAGGACGACGCCGAAATACAGGGTTACCTTTGCAGTTTCGCCGATATTCGGCTGTCCGTCCCGGCGTACGAGGAGGGATCGGCAGATACTCCAGACCTGGAGGCGACCGCGCCGCACCGCGCTCTGATCGATGATCTCACCGGATACGATGACCCACTCGCCGGAACGGGCGGGGGACACCATTCCCCGGCTGACGTGGGCGAAGAATCATATTCGGACACCGGTCGGCACGGCTGGGCCGAGAACCCCGAACTGACAGGTCTCGTCCCGGTCATCCGCGATGCCGGTTTCACCGACTACGGCCCCGAGCCGCCCCGGCCGGCAGCCACCGCTGCCACCGCCACGACCTCCCTGTACCGCACACCGCTGTTCGCCGGTGGCGAAGCGGTCACGGAATTCGCAATGCGCGAGGACCACGCGCTCGTCGACACCCTCGCCGACGATTCGCTCGCTCCGGTAACGCCGCCTTCGGTATCGCCCACCGATATGCCGACCGCAGAAGTAACCCCGCCCCCGGACGATGACATCGACCCCGCTCGGCTTCATTCGCTCGGCGCCATCGCCCACGCCCAGGGCGACGACGACCGCGCCCATCTGCTGTGGACCCGCGCCGCGCGGGCCGGGAGCCTGGGCGCAATATACGATCTCGGCGCGCTGTCGCTGCGCCGGGACGATCCCGGCGCCGCGGAGCGCTGGTGGCGGACCGCGGCCGGCCGGCGAATGATCCCGGCGATGGCCGAACTGGCGGTACTCCTGGAACAACGCGGCGCCCTGGCCGAGGCTCGGATGTGGCGCACCCAGGCCGTGGCCGAAGAGGTCATTGCCACCGCGAACCGGCAGCGATGAGTCTCTAACGACTCTTCCGACCGGCGGTCGCGACGTTTTGGCGAATAAGAGTCAGCGCGCCCCGGCGGTCGATAATGGCAGAACCGGACTTCTTGCCGCGCAGCAGGTGTCCAGCCCTCGCGGTGACCGCGGCCTGGGCACCGACGACATCGGTGGGCGGACCGGTCGCTGCAGCAGGCTATCCTGGCCCGACGCTCGCGCGTCCGGACGCTCATCTGGTGGCGGCTGCCACCGCGGCGGGCAATTCTCAGCGGCTCGCGCGCAGTATGCGGTTTGCCCGCACCGCCCGGGGCAGTTCGCTCGCGAAGCTCGTGGATCCGTCGAGGTAGCCGGTGATGAGATCAGGGCCGGAATGGTCTTCGAGGTCGGTGAAGCCGAAGGCGCGCAGCTGTGCGGCGATATCGACGGGTGTGAAGTAGCTGCACACGGGTTCGCCTGCCGCGGCCAGCCGCTCGGCACGTGCCTGCTGGTGCGCACGACCCTCGTCACTGTCCGCAGGCTGCAGATAATCGAAAACCACCTCCACCCGCTGGGCCTGACCAGCGATGTATTCGAGGGTGGTATGGGCGGCGCTCGGGGTCAGGTAGAACACGACGCCCAGCCAGACGAATACGGCCGGGTCTGTCCGTTTGAATCCGCCGGATTCCAGCCCTGCTGCCAGGGCTTGGGTTTCGAAGTCGACCGGGACGAAGGTCAACGTTTCCGGACGGCCGATTCCGGCCGCCGCGAGGCGTTCGCGCTTCCACGCCTGGGTGGCGGGGTGGTCGACTTCGAAGACACGCAACTCTGGGAGCGGATTGCGATAGGCGAACGTGTCCAGGCCTGCGCCGAGGATCACGACCTGCCGCACACCGGCGGCGATGGCCGCGGCCACGGCGTCCTCGGCGAAGCGGGCGCGGGCGGCGAAGAACAGGCGGCGCGACCGATCCCTGACAGCGAGATCGAGGTAGTCGGTTGTGGGCGTGCCCAATTCGGTCAATTCGGCTGCGGTGACGCCGAGCAGACGTGCCGCCACGGGGTCGGCGAAGATCAGCGGCCGGTCAGCGATCTGGTGATAGGCGCGGGCATACGCGGTAATGAGCGCTGTCCGGCTGGGACCGTCGTTATCCATATCCAGAAACCTAGCCACGAATGTGGCGCATGCTCTATGAACTCACTCACGCCCACTCCGCAAAGGAGCACGCGAGCGCAGTGATTCTTTCCGGCGCCCCGGGTCGACGGCGCGATACTGCGGATAGTGCGCCGTCCGATCCCGTTGTACCGGCCGGTGCCCGCGGTGATTCCGGCGAATGGTGGACGTGGGCTTCTCGGGAGTCGGTGGTTCGCTCGCCGCCTCACTCCGGCGCTCGCATTCGGACCGGGCGGTGACCCGGGCCTGCGCGGCGGCCGGTATCGCGACCGGCCTACCGGTGGGATTGGTTCCCTCCGCCGCATGGCTCACCCTGTACCGCCTGTTGCACGAGACCGCCGCGCCGGCACACGACCGTCCGGCGCCCCGGCGAGGCCGCTGACCCGGACACGGCGACGGGGACGAACCCTGCGGGATTCGTCCCCGTCGCCATGGGCGAGTAGTCCCTTCTACACCGCCGTGAAGTCGCGACTCGCGATATATGCCGGGCGGCGCGCCGGTGCCGCGAACGGCTCCTCCAGGGTGTTCTCCACACTGTTGAACACGAGGAAGATATTCGACCGCGGGAACGGCGTGATGTTGTTCGCCGACGCGTGCATGATATTCGAATCGAACAGCAGCGCCGACCCGGCCGGACCGGTGAACTGCTCGATTCCGTACTTATGGGCCAATTCGGTGATATCGGCCTGGCTCGGTACCCCGATCTCCTGCTCACGCAGTGATTCGCGGTAGTGATCCGCCGGTGTTTCGCCCTGGCAGGGAACGAAAGTGCGGTGCGATCCGGGCATCACCATCAGGCTGCCGTTGTACGGGTAGTTGTCCGTCAACGCGATGGACAGACTCACCGCCCGTGGCGTGGGCATTCCGTCTTCGGCGTGCCAGGTCTCGAAATCGGAATGCCAGTAGAAGCCGGTACCGAACCCGGGAAGATAATTGACCCGGCTCTGGTGGATGTACACATCCGAACCCAGAACCTGTCGGGCCAGGTCCACCACCCGGGATTCACGCACCAGCTCCTTCACCGCCGGGCTCAGCGTGTGCACATCGAATACCGAGCGCACCCGCTGCGACGTCTTTTCCACGATGAGCCGGTCGTCACCCTGCAAATCCGGATCATTTGCCAGCCGATCGATCTCGGTGGCGAATTCGGCCACCTCTTCGGGGCTGAGCAAACGATCCAGAATTGCGTAACCGTCGGTATCGAACGCAGCCAGCTCCGCGTTGCCGATCCGGCCCCACACCGTCGCGTCGTGTCGCTCCTGAAGCGCCAGCCGCTCGGCGGTTCTGGTCGGATAGCGATCGATCCGATTGTCAACCAACGTCGTTCGTCCTTCCTCTCAGTCGGCCGGAACGGCGATCAACGGATAAACGCCGTTCTCGTCGTGCACCTCCTGCCCCGTGACAGGAGGATTGAACACGCACAGCATCCGCATCCGTGTCCGTGTCCGCACCTCGTGCTTCTCGTGCCCGTCGAGCAGGTACATGGTGCCCGGGGCGAGATCGTAGGTGCGGTCGTTGGTCAGATCGGTGAGGGTGCCTTCGCCCTCGACCAACCAGACCGCTTCCACATGGTTCTGATAGTGGAAGACGTGGGTGGTGCCGGCCTCGATGGTGGTCTCGTGGAACGAGAACCCCACACCATCACCGCCCAGCACGATCCGTTTGCTACGCCAACCCTCCGCACCGACATCGCGGTGGGTGCCGGTGATCTCGTCGGTGGTGCGCACGATCATCGATGTAATTCCTTTCAGCTGCACACGGTTTCGACGGCATCGCCCAGGATGCGCAAACCGTGGTCCAGTTCGTCGTCGGCGATGGTCAGCGGCGGCAGCAGTTTCACAACTTCATCCGATGCCCCGGAGGTCTCGGCCAGCAGGCCGCGTTCGAACGCGACCTGGCAGACTTTCCCGGCCTGCGAGGCGTCGTCGAAGACCAGGCCGTGCACCAAACCGCGGCCCCGAGTCGAGATTCCCGGTGCGGCCACGGCGATATCGTTCAACGCCGCGGCCACCCGCTTACCCTTGGTGCCGGTGGACTTCTCCAATACATCATCGGACCAATAATGCTCGAGCGCCACCTGCGCGGTCACGAAGGATGGATTGTTACCCCGGAAGGTGCCGTTGTGTTCGCCCGGTGACCACACATCGTGCTCCGGCTTGAACAGCACCAGCGCCATCGGCAGACCGTAACCGCCGATCGACTTGGACAGGGTCACGATATCGGGGGTGATCCCGGCCGCTTCGAAGGAGAAGAACGGGCCGGTGCGGCCGCAGCCCATCTGTACATCGTCGACGATGAGCAGGATGCCACGGGCGGAGCACAGCGAGGCCAGATGCCGCAGCCATTCGGCGCGGGCCAGGTTCACCCCGCCCTCACCCTGCACGGTTTCCACGATCACGGCGGCCGGGCGGTCCAGACCCGAGGAGGAATCGTCGAGCACCCGCTCCATCCACTGGAAGTCCGCGGTGGTGCCGTCGAAGTAACCGTCGTAGGGCATGGGGGTCGCGTGGTGCAGCGGCACACCGGCGCCGGCTCGCTTCATCGCGTTACCGGTCACCGACAGGGCGCCCAGGGTCATGCCGTGGAACGCGTTGGTGAAGCTGAGAATGGACTGGCGACCGGTCACCTTACGAGCCAGCTTCAGCGCGGCCTCTACCGCGTTGGCGCCGGTCGGGCCGGGGAACTGCACCTTGTAGTCCAGGCCGCGCGGCGCCAGCAGGGTATCGCGGACGGTTTCCAGCAACTTGCGCTTGGCCACGGTCGACATGTCCAGGCCGTGGGTGACACCGTCACCGGTCAGGTAATCGATCAGCGCGGTCTTGAGCACGGGGTTGTTGTGGCCGTAGTTCAGCGCGCCCGCGCCGGCGAAGAAATCGAGGAAATCCCGGCCGTTCTCGTCGCGCAGCCAGGCACCCTGGGCGGTTTCGAACACCGCGGGCCAGGAGCGGCAGTAGCCGCGAACGTTGGATTCCAGGTCGTCGAAGATCGTCGTTTCAGGGGTAATCATCAGTGATCCCTTTCGTTTTTACGGGCGATCGGGGAGATGGTGTAGAGGTCCTCGGCGGCGTGACTGTCCGGGAACACATCCGGTTCGAACAGAACGCTGCGCACCATTTCGGCCCCGCGGCGGCGGGCCAGCGAGGCGAACATGGCGATCGAGGCGGGATTATCGGGGGACACGGTGGTCTCCAGCGCGTTTACGGCACCGCCGGCCGGATGGTCCGGCGCGGTGACGGTGGCGACCAACCAGTCCAGCATGGCGACCCCGGTTCCGCGGCCACGCTGGTCGGCGTCCACAGCGACCTGCCAGACGAACAGGGTGCCGGGCGCATCGGGTCTCAGGTAGCCGGTGACGAAGCCGACAACACGGCCGTCGCTCTCGGCAACCACCGAGGAAGCGGCGAAATCTCGGCACCACAAAAGATAGGAATAGCTCGAATTGACGTCCAGGACCTGCGACTCGTCGGCGATCTGCCACAATCGCGCGGCGTCCGTGATCCGCGGTGAGCGCAAGCTCACGCCGGTACTGGCGGGCTCCGCATCGGTCGCGGCGGACGCGGTGGTCGAGCCGGTGCCGGTCGGACCGGCGGTCTGCGTGCCGGTCGAGCCGGCAATCTGCGTGGACTCAGTGTGTAAAGACATACAACTCCGATGTCTGCTTGCAGTACTTTCCCAGGCTTACGAATCAACTTTGAGGTAGCCCGGTCGAGTTCTTTACGATTGTGTTACAGGCTGATGACGCCCCTCTCGATCGATGGCAGGAAGCCGGATGACGAATCGGGCGCCCCCTCCGGGGCGTTCCATGCATTCGACCCGGCCACGGTGAGTGGCCACGGTCTCGGCGACGAGCGCCAGACCGATTCCGGTACCACGGGTGCTGGACCGGCGGCTGTTACGGGAAGTCGCAAAACGTTCGAATATCCGGTCGCGATCGGCGACCGCGACCCCGGGACCGGCGTCGTCGATTTCGATGACGGCCTCCGCGCCGTCGCGGCGCACGGTCACCGCCACCACGCCCCCGCCGTGCCGGTCGGCATTCTTCAGCACATTCAGCAGGGCGCGCTCCAGTTCCAGTTTACGGCCCAGCACCGTGACGGGCTCGGCGACTGTGAGCAGTTCGGCAGGCCGGTAGCTGTCGCGCAGCGTGTGTACCAGCAGATCTCCCACTGAAACGGGATCCACATCACCGTGATGCATCCCCGCCTCCACCCGAGCCAGGGCGAGGAGGTCGTCGAGTAGCCGGCGCAAATGTTCCACCTCGGCGCTCACCAGATCCAGGGCCTGCCGGGACCGCGGCGGAAGCTCCGCACGCGAGCGTTCCAGCACTCCTACCGCGGTGGTCAGAGTGGTCATCGGGGTACGCAGTTCATGGCTCACATCCCCGAAGAGCCGGTGTTCGCGATCGATCCGGCGTTGCAGCGAATCGACCATCCGATTGAAGGATGCGACCGTACTGGCGAGATCCTGGTCGTTGCTGTCCGGCAGGCGGGTGCCCAGTTCGCCGGAGGCGATGAGAGCCGCCGCCTCGGCGACGTCGCGTAGCGGTTTGAGCATGCGCCGGCTCACCCCGACCCCGACCGCGGCGCCGACCAGCGCCGCGGCGACGGCGCATCCCACCAGCAATGCCGGACGGTGATGCAGCCGCTCGCTGAAGGTACGGCTCTCATCGCTGACCACAGCGAACACTGACAAGACCAGGACCAGCGCCATCAGGCCGGAGGACGCCGCGAACGCGGTCGTCACCCGGCTGCGCAGGCTCCAGTGCCCCGGATCGCGTTCGACCCGGGCCGTATCCGTTGTGCCGACCATCGTTCAGCGCTGCACGTCCAGCCGGTAACCGAGGCCCCGGACGGTGACCACGATCTGCGGATCGGAGGGGTCGCGCTCGATCTTGGTGCGCAATCTTCGCATATGGACATCCACGATTCGCTCGTCACCGAAGAATCCCCGGTCCCAGACGCGCTCCAGCAGGACATCGCGGCTCAGGACCCGGCCCGGTGCATCTGCGAGTTCGCACAGCAGCCGGAATTCGGTGATGGTGAGGTTGATCTCTTCGTCGCCGCGCCGCACTGCGCCGCCCTCGGGCGAGAGGATCAGGGGTGTCACGGGGTCGGCGTCCAGAACGACCTCGATCGGCGCCGTCTCCCGTTCCACCGATAGCCGCGCGCGGCGCCGCAGGGCGCGCATCCGCGCGGTGATCTCCTTGATCTCGAACGGTTTGGTGACGAAATCATCGGCGCCCGCCTCGAGGGCAGCCACCACATCGTGAGTATCGTCACGCGCACTCACCACGATGATGGGCACGTCGTGATCCCGGCGAATCTCCCGGATACAGGTGAAACCGTCCATTCCGCCGAGCATCAGATCGACGATCATGACGTCGGGTACACCGATCGTCCGCAGATGGGTGAGCGCGGCCTCGGCTTCCTCGGCCTCCGCGACGTCGTAGCCTTCGTCCTCCATGGCCAGGCGTAAAGCACCCCGGACCCGGTCGTCGTCTTCCACGATCATCAGGTTCGCGCTCAATTTTCAATCCCTTGCAGACGCACGTGGCGTGCCGCGGCGCGGGTTTCGCATCCCCAAACCGACGCGACAGCCCGCTACTCAGTTTACTCGAGCAACCTTCCGGTTATACGAGTAGCCGCAATGCCTGCGAAGTAAACCCCCCAAGTGAAATGGCTCACTGTCAGATGTTGTGCGCATGCTCCAAACGGAAGAAGTTGCTCGGAGTGCCGTCGGCGCGGAGCTCCTGGTAACGGAAGCTCAGCTTGCGTGCGTCGAAGGTGGCGAACCAGTCGGTCCAGCTGACCGGCTGGAGGACCGCGCCACCGTAGTGCGGGAAGTCCAGGCGCAGGACCCCCACCTCGCCGTTGTACTGACTGCCGGGCGTCGTCGCCGGATTAGCACCGCGCCGCTGGGCCCACTGGCGGATGATCTCATGATTCGTGGTGACCATGGTTGTTCCGGGAGCGGCGGAAAGGCCACCCTTCATGACGAACCTCCTTGCGGTAGGTGCGTACGTGCTCGCCGTGCAACCCTCGGTGGTCACAGCGGCTTTCCGGACTTGTACCCGGCTTCGCACTCTTGCAAACACAGCAGACAGGCAAATGTCCTGCGTGTCCGCACCGCCGAACGGCGACCGGAGCTCACGCCGCCGGCGCTCCTCGGGTTTGCCGAGGATTCGCCGAGACGGGAAAACGGTCACCTGCCGCCGGAAATCGGAGCCAGAGCCACCGTGATGTTATCGCTCCCCCCGCAGACCACCGCGTAGTCGACGAGCGCCCGCGCGCCGTCACTCGTCGGCATCCCGAGGGCTCGTTGCGACAGCTCGACCGGCCCGGGCAGATAGTTCCACAGGCCGTCGGTACACAGCAGCAGCGACCCCGGGCCGTCCAGATAGTAGGAACGGATACTGTCGCCCGACCAGGGCTGCTGCCCGGCGTCCGCTCCCAGCCAGCGCATCAGGGTATGTGCCCGGGGATCGGCCATAGCTGCCTGCTCGTCCATCGCACCCGCTTCGATCAGCGTCTGCGCCCACGAATCGTCGACCGTCAGCTTCTGCGGACCGGCGAGCGGACCGGGATGCCCCGGCCGCGCCGGCTGTTCGGAAATCCGGTCCCCGGCCGCCAGCCAGTAGGCACGGCTGTCGCCGATATTGGACACGGTGACCGATACCCGGCCGTCGGCCTCGGTGCGCACGATCGCCGACACATAGGTGCACGACGGAGCGTCCCCGTCCGGCCCGACCAGATTGCGCACCGCCTCCGACGCGGCCGCCATTCCTGCGGCAGTGGCCTCCTCGGCCGTCCGGTCCTCGGCGAGGGCCGCGAGACAGGCATCCACGCCGGTGCGAACGGCGGTCCCGGAGGCGGCCTGCGGATCCGGCGACGACGACACTCCGTCGCACACCACCAGAACGAGAGTTTCCGGCTGCCCGCTGCCGTCGGACACAACCGCCGCGGCCACGGCATCCTCGTTCCGTGCATGCACGATTCCGCGGTCGGTGACCAGTCCGGCCACGCCCAGATCGGCTTCGAACCGATCCTGAAGCCGATGCGGATGGTCACAGACGGGGCAGCGCGGGCCGCGCCCCTGGGTCCCGCAGTGCACGCAAACCACTTCCGCCAGACCGTCGTCAGGTAGCGCCACCCGGTGGATCCCCGGCGTGACCGCCTGGCGCGGAACTGTTCGTTCCGCCGCCGCGGCCCGGCGGCGGGTATCCAAGGTATCGCGCACCGCCGGCATCGGTTCGGTCACCGCGTCGAGGATATCGCCCGGCTCGGCGCTCCCGGGGTTCGTCTCCGGGTTCATCCGGCCACCACACTCTCGACTAGTTCCCGGCGCCCCCCGACCCGGATACCGCGAGTCCGCACACCGCCCCCCTTCATTCGACCCGTTCCGTTCTGACGATCGACGATAGTACGCGGTGACCGGGCAGACGCGTTCATCCGCGCTCCCCAACCGCGCGAACGGCTTTGCGGGCCGCGACCAGCACCGGATCCCAGACCGGTGAGAACGGCGGGGCGTACCCGAGATCGAGTGCTGTCATCTGCGCGACGGTCATTCCCGCGGTCAGCGCGACCGCGGCGACATCGACCCGCTTACCGGCGCCTTCCCGGCCGACGATCTGCACACCGAGCAGGCGTCCGGTGAGGCGTTCGGCCAGCATCTTGACCGTCATCGGCGCCGGGTCCGGATAATAGCCGGCCCGACTGGTGGATTCGATCGTCGCCGTGACGTATTGCAGACCGGCGGCCCGGGCGTCCTTCTCCCGCAACCCGGTACGCGCCACCTCGAGATCGCAAACCTTGCTGACCGCGGTGCCGACCACACCGGGGAAGGTCGCGTAACCGCCACCGATATTGGCGCCGATGATCTGGCCGTGCTTGTTGGCATGGGTGCCCAGGGGGATATGGCGGCGCATCCCCGAGACGAGATCGAGTACCTCCACGCAATCACCTCCGGCCCAGATATTTTCGTACCCGAGAACCCGCAGGGCGGTATCGGTCAGGATCCCACCGTGCCCGCCGATCGGTAGTCCGGCCGCGCGGGCCAGTTCGGTCTCCGGGGCGACTCCGATCCCGAGCACCACCACATCCGCGGGATATTCGCTACTTCCCGCGGCCACCGCGTGGGCCCGGCCGTCGGCACCGGTCCGGATCGCGGTCACCTCCCGGTCGCCGGCCACCGCGATGTCCAGCCCGCCCAGCGCATCCCGAACCAGGGCGCCCATATCGGGGTCCAGCGTCGACATCGGCTCGACCCCCCGGTGTACGACGGTGACCTCGAAACCGCGGCGGATCAGTGCCTCCGCCATCTCGACACCGATATATCCCGCACCGACCACCACGGCGCGGCGACCGCTGGTTGCTGCCAGAGCCGCGATGAGCGCCTCGCCGTCGTCCAGGGTCTGTACTCCGTGCACACCGGGTGCATCGATACCGGGCAGAGGCGGCCGGATCGGCCGGGCGCCGGTGGTGAGCACGAGTTGGTCGTAGCCGGTCCAGGTTTCGACACCGGTCGCCAGATCGCGGCTCCGCACCCGGCCGCCCGCGATATCGAGTTCGACCACCTCGCTACGCAACCGCACATCGATCGCCCGCGCCCGGTGCTCGGCCGGTGTCCGCGCGACCAACTGGTCTCTGTCACGGACCTGCCCGCCGACCCAGTACGGAATCCCGCAGGCCGAGTACGAGGTGAAATGCCCGCGTTCGAACACCACGATCTCGAGGTCGCCGGCCTCCCGGTACCGGCGTGCCTGGGAAGCCGCCGACATACCGGCCGCATCACCGCCGACGATCACCAACCGCTCGGTCATACGATCAACCTACCCAGTCGGCCGTGTTCCCCGCGGTATCACCGGCGGCCGCTGCTCCCCACCCACCGGCCGACAGGCACCGCCGGCAGTCCTGCCACTCACCGTTCCACCGAGAGCGACGTGCAGTGAGCACCCACACCTCGCGAGTGGATACCCCCGGGACGGTGTCACCGCGGCACGGCTGCCGGGGACATCTGCGCCCGGCCTCCACTGCGCCGCACGCGAGTGCGCCCGGCGCGTACACGCCGTCCGCGCCCGGGCCGAACTCCTGCCCGGGCGCCGCCGGCGTCCGCGGACCGGGCTGTCACGAGCCGGGGCCGTAGCCGATAGCGCCTGCCGGCTTCAGGCGGTGCGCGAGCCGATCAACGGCATCCGGTCCAGGGCGGTGCGGGCGCGAGAGCCGGTGGTCGAGCGGCCGTTGCTGTCGGTGAAGGTCAGGATGCCGTCCTCGATCGGGCTCTTACGCAGGTAGGCGCGGTCCCGGAAATAGCTGTTGACCACCTTCCACGGTCCGCCGGTGCCCTGTCGCGGCATCACCGCGTCGCCGCGCTGGATATAGCCGGAACTGAGCGCACCGCCCATCACCGAGACTTCGGAGCGGTCGCTGTCGCGCGCGTTCACCACGAACCGTGTGTAGCCGCGGTCCCGCATCCGGTTGAGCACCTTGCAGAAGTATTCCGCGGCGAGATCGGCCTTCAGGGTCCACGAGGCGTTGGTGTACCCGAGAACCATCAGCGCGTTCGGTACACCGTCGAGCAGCGACCCCTTGTACATGACCCGCTCCCGTGTCACCACCGGTTCCCCGTCGACGTCCAGGGTGGCACCACCCAGGATCTGGATGGTCAGGCCGGTGGCGGTGACGACGATATCGGCGTCGATCTCGGTCCCCGAGGAGAGACGGATGCCGTTCTCGGTGAACGTGTCGATGGTGTCGGTGACGACGGACGCGTGCCCGCGGCGAAGAGCTTTGAACAGGTCGCCGTCGGGCACCACGCACAGCCGCTGGTCCCAGGGGGCATAGTCCGGGCTGAAATGCCGCATATCGATATTCGGCCCGACCGCCATCCGGACCCAGTTCAGGAACATCTTCCGGGCCAGAGCCGGCTGTTTGCGCGAAAGCTGATAGCTGGCCTGCTGGACGGCGATATTGCGCGCGCGACCGACGTGGTAGGTGAGGCCGGCAGGAGATTTGACCTTCGTGAGGCCGATCGCGACCGGATCGTCGGCCGGGATCGAGGCGATATAGGTGGGCGAACGCTGCAGCATCGTCACATGGGCGGCGTCGGGCACCATCGACGGCACCAGCGTGATGGCGGTGGCCCCGCTGCCGATCACCACGACCTTCTTGCCACGGTAGTCGAGATCTTCGGGCCAGTGCTGGGGATGGACGATCTGTCCGGTGAAGTTCTCCTCCCCGGGGAACGACGGCCGATGGCCCTTGTCGTAGTCGTAGTAGCCGGTGCAGCCGACCAGGAAGCCGGCGGTCCACACTTCTTCGGCGCCGGTCGCTTCCTCGAGGCATCGGACGGTCCACCGGTTGTCCGCACTGGACCAGCTCGCCGAAACCACCTTCCGGCCGAAGTGGATATGCGGGGTGACCCCGTACTCGTCGGCGGTCTTCTCGATATAGCGGCGGATACCGGCGCCGTCGGCAAGCATCTTGGTGCCGCGCCAGGGCCGGAAGCCGTAGCCGAAGGAGTACATATCGGAGTCCGATCGGATCCCCGGGTACCGGAACAGGTCCCAGGTTCCGCCGATGGCGGTTCGTCGTTCCAGGATCGCGTAGCTGCGCCCGGTGTTCTCCTTCTCCAGGTGACAGGCCACATCGATACCGGACAGACCGGCTCCGATGATCAGTACGTCGACATGCCGCGTCATTGCGTTCCTCGTCTGTTCGTGCCGGGTTCGCCGTCGATCATGACAGACGGCCTTTTACCTGTAACCGAGAGTAGCCGATATCGATGGAGGTACCGGGCACGTCCCGCACATCCGGCCGGCGACTCCCTGCATTGCCCCCGCAACCGCCTCGATCAACGTGATATTTACCTCTATTTTCCCTTCTTCTCATTAGGGTCCGCGACGGTATTCGACCGCCCTTTCCCGGTCACCGGAACTCGGCGATGACCGGGGCGAAAGTCTCCAGGTCGGGTTCGAGCACGGTGAGGTATCCGAATCCGAAACGTTCCCGGTTGACCCGCAGCCGCTCGGCGATCTCCCGGGAACTGCCCAGCAGCACTGTCGGCAACTCATCCACCGCGGCCAGCACCCCGGGCTCCACGAACGACCGGTATCTGTCGAGGAATTCGGCGCGCCGCCCGGGGGGCACCACCGACTGGACCAGGACGTTCAACTCCACTTCCCCGGCACGCTCCCCCAGCGCGGCGCGGACGAACCGGACCCGCTCATCGATCTCGGCGGGCCCGGCAAGCCGCAGCGGGCCGGCGCCCGTGGTCGCGGCCCCGGTCAGCGCGACGACCGACGCGTAGCGGGCGGCGAGCGTAAGCATCCGATCACCCCAGCCGCCGATGAGCAACGGCGGGCCGCCGGGCCGGGCGGGCCGCGGTTCATAGCCCGGATCGGCGAACAGATCACGCAATGTCCGCACTGTCTGCTCGAGATATGCCACCCTGTTCGCACCGCTACCGAACGGGATACCGGCGGTATCGAATTCTTCGCGCACATACCCCGCGCCCAGCCCCAGCTCGAGCCGACCTTCGACGAACCGATCCGTCCCGGCGATCTCCCGGGCCAGCAGCACAGGATTGTAGAAGGGCGCATTCAGGACGAACGTGTTCAGCTTTACCCGTTCGGTGTTCTCGGCCGCCAGTACCAGCGCCGGAAACGGCGGCGCGAGGCCGAGGTGGTCGGCTACGCCGATCACGTCGTACCCCAGTTCCTCGGCCCGGCGGCATTTACGTACCCAGTCGTGGCGCGAATCCGGCACGACCATGTTGACGCCGAACCGGAACTCCGTCGATGAGCTCATATCTTCTGCATACCCCGCGTGGGTTCGCCGCGCCGCCTCCGCACCGGCGAGTCGGCGCACATAGGCTGGTACACGTCCCGGGCAGGCGCGGCGCCGGTCCGAGCCACCAGGAGGATTGTCGATGAACGCCACGAAAGCCCGGTTCGGCCTGCTGATCGCGGCCACTGCACTCGCCCTGGCCGGGTGCACCGAGATCGAACAGGCACTGAACAAGGGCGGCGACACACCCTGCCGCGAGTACATCGGACAGGACCCCGAAACCAAGCGCGTCACCATCACGAAGTTCCTCGAGGAACAGCACGGGCAAGCACCGACCGGCACCAATGTGGATCTGTCCATGGCCGCCGTCGACGGCCTGTGCACGGTCCAGGCCAATGCCGATACCCCCATCGAACGGGCCGATCTGGCCGGAATCTTCATCCGGAAATAGCCGGCTGCCACGCCTTCACCACCCCGGCGCCGGGACGAGTCGCGCAGCCGATCGCTCCCCCGCGACCATATGCCCCATACCACAAGAGTTTTCGCCGGACCTACGACACCCCCTCGCCCCGGAAAACGGGATACGCAAGAATGTGTTCGCAAAAGTGCTGGCGAAGTAGCGATCCGGATACCGGGCTGCGGCGAGCCGGAATCGGTGCGTCCGGCCGGTGCCGGCGCCGGAAACCTAGGTACAAGGAGCGCGCAATGTTTCATCGGATCGGATCGGTAGCGCCACGGTGCCGTGGCGTGGCACGGAGTTCCTGATGGCGTATCGCAGCGACCGGGTGGCGGTAACCGACAGAGCCCGTAACGCGTTACGCGAATTGATCGAACAGCACGGCCCCATCCTGCTCTACCTGCCCCACCACGACACGGGCGAAGCGGCACCCGACTGGCTGCCCATCCGCGATTTCCGGGCGGCCGAAGACGATATCCTCTTCGGCCGGTTGGCCTGGCATACCGAACTGTGGATGAGCGCGCAGACATACAAACAATTCGAACGCGACCACCTGACCGTGGACATCCCCGCCGACACCGGTCCACAGGCGGGCGGCGACGAACCCCCGGCGGATACCGCGGTTTTCCTGTTACGCGCCCGCCGGCTCAGCGCCGCCGAGGCCGCCGCCTCCGAGACCCGCAAACGTAGCCGGGGCTGAATCCCGATCACGGGCTCCGCGGGCCGGGCAAGAATTCCGGCCCGCGCGAACGGTCCTCGGCAGAGGCCACCCCGACCCGATCCCGGATAGGTCCACACCGTTTACCCCGCTGTCGGTCGCGAGGTCGACGGAAGTCCTGTTCAATGGGATCCGATGTGCCGGAAGCGGGTCGAGAGGTTACCTTGTGGCGATGTTCAGAGCGAGGCTCGGTGTCCGCGCCCGGATCCTGGCGATCGCGCTCATCCCGAGTTTGACCCTGTTGGTGGCCGGTGTGGGCGCGACCGGCTATCTGATCGACCAGGGCCAGCACGACCGCCAGGTGACCGAAGCGATGCGGGCAGCCTCCGGACCCACCCGCACGGTGTACGAGATCGTTCAGAACGAACGCCGGCTCACCCTCGCCTACCTCGCCGGGGACTCGACCGCCGCCGATGCGCTGGACGCCGTACGACCCGACAGCGAACAGGCGCTACGCGGCCTCCTCGACGCCTCGCACCAGCTACGTAGCCTGCAACCCGACCAGATCACCGATGATGTCGGCTCGTTCGCCACACTCATCCAGCAACTGGGCAATATCCGGGGCGCCGTGGACAGCCGTGCGGTCTCCGCGGGTGACGCCTACACCTTCTACGCGCGTCTGCTCGACGCACTCGCGGCCGGTGCGCAGATCTCGCAGTCCTTCGCGCCGGATGCACATTCGGCCACGCAACTCACCCTCACCACCCGCATCATGCATATGCTCGAGGCGACCTCCCGCAGCCATGCCCTGGCCGGGGCTGCGCTGCGGTCCGGCCGGCCGGTGGCGCTGCCCGAGGAATACATCCAGCAGACCGGCTTCTACCACACCGAAACCGCTCTGCTGGCTCGCGAGCTCGCCCCAGAGCTCGGTGAGCGGCTGAACAATCTGCTCAGCAGCCCGCAGTGGCAGCTGCTGACCCGCACCGAGAACACCCTCATCGCCCGCAGCCTCCCGAGCGCGGACGACGACAGCGCCTCGGCCCTGCCGCCCGCCCAGTTCGCCGCCTGGCAGGACGCGGCCGAGCATCTCGATCACGAGATGCTCGAACTATGGGACGCGCAGAACGTGGTCATGCAGGAGGCCTCGCTGGACGCGGCGGCCCGCACCACGACGCAATCGCTGCTGATCGGGCTCGCCGTGCTGGTGATCTCCGCGGCGGCGTTCGGGATATCCCTGGTACTGGCCAACCGGTTCATCCACCGCCTGGTGCGGTTGCGTGACCATACGCTGGCCCTGGCCGACGAGCGACTGCCGGATATGCTCGACCGGCTCCGCGCCGGGGAGGACGTCGACGACACCGCGGCCGCGGCGAAACTCGATTTCGGCCGTGACGAACTCGGCGCGGTGGCCACCGCATTCGAGCATGCGCACGCAGTAGCCGTGACGGCCGCCGTCACCGAAGCCCGCAACCGGGAAGGCGTCAAATCGATCTTCCTGAACATCGCGCACCGCAGCCAGATCGTGGTGCACAAACAGCTCGAGATCCTCGACGAGGCCGAACGGCGCGAAGAGGATCCGGCAATGCTGGACGTATTGTTCAAACTCGACCATCTGGCCACCCGCGAACGCCGTAACGCGGAGAACCTCATCGTGCTCGGCGGCGGGAAACCGGGCCGCCAGTGGCGCACCCCGGTACCGCTGGTGGATCTGGTGCGCAGCGCGGTCGGCGAAACCCAGGACTATCCGCGGGTGCGCCTGGCCCGGCTGCCCGAGTTGCGGGTGGCGGGCAGCGCGGTCGGCGATCTCATCCACCTGCTCGCCGAACTCGTCGACAACGCGACCTCTTTCTCACCGCCGCAATCGCGAGTCCAGGTGACCGGGTCGGTCATCGGCAAGGGCGTGGCCGTCGAGATCACCGATCAGGGCATGGGGATCCTGGCCGACAGCCGTGACCGGCTCAACGAGATCCTGGAAAGCCCGCCCGATTTCGAGGTCGCGTCACTGCAGCGGGATTCGCGGCTGGGGATCTTCGTCGTCGCGCAGCTGGCCCACCGGCACGGTATCTCGGTACGGCTGTGGGAATCGGAGTACGGCGGTGTGCGCGCGGTCGTGATCGTTCCGTCTGCCCTGCTCACCGACCCCGCGGAGGAGACCGCACCGCTGACGGGATTGGCGCGACCGGCCGCCCCGGTCCCGCCCCCGGCACCCGAGGAGCGCGCCGAAGCCCCGGCGGCCACCCTCGTCGAGGACCGCCCGCGGCCGCCCGGCCGCCCCGATCCGGCGCCTCCGGACGCCGCGCCGGCGGAGAGCGGCACGTCCACCACCGAACCGAAGGTGCTGCCCGACGGTCGTCCGGCTTTACCACGCCGCACCAGGCAGGCTAAAGTCGCACCGCGACCGGAAGATTCGGGCGCCCAGCAGGCCGCAACGGCGCGGCCGCGCTCGGCCGAACAAGCCCGAGATCTGATGGCGGCGATCGAGAACGGTACCCGGCAGGGCCGCAGGCCTCTGCCCGCCACGGATTCCGGCACCGCGACCCCGGTGCCGGACGGCGCATCCCCGGATGAACAGGAAGGCTAAGTGTCAACTTCCACTCAAGGTGACCTGAACTGGCTGCTCGACGATCTCGTCGAGCGACTCGCGGGGGTCCGGCTGGCGGTCGTACTGTCCACCGACGGAATGCTGCTCGGCCACTCCTCGAAAATGGATCGCACCGAAGCAGAGCATTTCGCCGCGATGTCGTCGACCCTGCACGGCCTCGCACGTAGCGCGGGCGCACGATTCGAGGGCGGTAACGTCCGGCAGGCGGTGATCGAACTCGATCGAGCTGTCCTGTTCGTGACCTCCGCCGGCGATAACGCCTGTATCGCGGTCCAGGCGGCCGCGGACGCCAACCTCGGCATGGTGGCCTACGAGATGAACCTGACCGTACAGCGCGTCGGTACCCATCTCTCGACCAGTTCCCGCAGCGGAACCGGGGACCGACCACAGCAACCGTGAGAACAGCGATACGGCGATGACCGGTACACGGGATTCCTGGTTCGACGACGATGCCGGACCGCTGGTGCGGCCGTATGCGATCACCCGGGGCCGGACCGTCGGTGCCGGACACGATCTGGATATGCTCACGATCGTGGTCAGAGCTCGCGGAGCCCCGCCACTACGTCGTACCGAACCCGAATATCTCGATATCGTGCAGTTGTGCACGGAACCACAGACAGTGGCGGAGGTGGCAGCCGCCTTGAAACTGCCGCTGGCGGTGACCAAGATTCTCGTCGGAGATCTGATCGGTGACAGCCATCTGATCTTCCGGACTCCGGTGCAGATGGAGTCCGGCCCCGGCGACTTCAACATATTGCGAGCGGTACTGGATGGAATCCGAAAAATTTGACCCTGCCCGGATCGACCCCGCGGCGCCGGCCCTGGCCGCGTCGGTCAAGGTCCTCATCGCCGGCGGCTTCGGCGTCGGTAAAACCACCATGGTGGCCTCGATCAGCGAGATTCCGCCGCTGCGGACCGAGGAGATGATCACCGAACTCAGTACCGGGATCGATGATCTGTCGGGTGTCGAATCCAAGACCACTACGACGGTGGCGCTGGACTTCGGCCGGATCACCATCGACAAGGACCTGGTGCTGTACCTGTTCGGGACGCCCGGCCAGGACCGGTTCTGGTTCCTGTGGGACGAACTGGCACGGGGCGCGCTGGGGGCGGTGGTCCTGGCCGATACGCGCCGGCTCGGGAACTCCTTCGCCGCCATCGACTATTTCGAACGCCGCGGCCTGCCGTTCCTCGTGGCGGTCAACTGTTTCGACGGTGCCCCGCGCTACACCGTGGACGAGGTCCGGGATGCTCTCGATCTCGACGGCTCGATGCCGGTGATGCTCTGCGATGCCCGTGATCGGGTATCGGCGAAGAATGTGCTGCTCAGCTTGATCGAGTACCTGATCGATCGGGCCACCCGGCCGGATCTGACGGCCAATCCCGGGTGATCCGCCGACGGAGTCGCTCGCCGGCTCCGCCTGAGCGCGTCACCTTCGCCGCAATCCGAGGGCTGCCGATCGGCACCCCTCGGCGTTCACGGCCGGCACGGTGCGGGAAAGCGCCGCGTAACCGTGCAGGGCCGTCGCAACAGACGCAGCCGGTACTCAGTGCAGGGCGCCCGCCGTGTGTAGTTCGTCGAACAGCAGCTGGTCCACGGGTGGTACATGCGGTCGATCCGCGTAGCCGAACCAGGCGATTTCGGCGATTTCGCTGCTCGCGGTCAGCTGTCCCCGGTACTCGGCGCGGTAGCAGCTCATCCGCACCCGGGCCGTACCGTCGACGGCCTCGTAGACGCCCACCGGTTCGACGGTTTCGGTGACCAGTGCGACGGTGAGCTCTTCGGCGATCTCGCGCACCAGCGTCTGTTCATCGGATTCGCCCGCTTCGCGTTTTCCGCCCGGAATGTAGAAGATCTCCTTACCCGACGGGCGAGCGCACAGGATCCGCCCGTCCACGATCAGGACCCAGGCCACCGTATCGATGAGCTCACCGACCAATTCGTCCATCACGCCGGCAGCTTAGACCAGCGCCGCGCGCGGACCATCTCGGCCAAGCCGGCCCCAACCGCGCGGTCGCGGACGTACCATGCGGACGTGGCCGATGTGAATCCTCCCGCCGTGTTGCGAGTCCTGGTCTACAGCAACGATGCCGACACCCGGAGTCAGGTGATGCTGGCGCTCGGGCGCCGCCCCCATCCGGATCTCCCCCCGCTCGAGTACCTCGAGGTCGCCACCGCTGCGGTGGTACTGGAGCGGATGGATGCCGGCGCGGCCGATCTCGCCGTTCTGGACGGAGAATCCGCCCCGGTCGGCGGGATGGGGCTGGCCAAACAGCTCAAGGACGAGCTCGCCGAATGCCCGCCGCTGATCGTGCTCACCGGCCGCGCCGACGATGCGTGGCTGGCGAACTGGTCGCGTGCCGAGGCGGTCGCGTCCCATCCCATCGATCCGCTGCGGCTCACCGAGATCGTGGTCGACCTGCTGCGCCGACGCCCGGCCGCCTGAGCGCGTCGAACCCGGCAGCGGTAGCGGAGCATCGGCGTGCGCAGGACTGGAGTTCAGCGCTCTGGATAAGCCTGAGCACGTCGCGGTCGCAGCGTCACCGAGTAGGGCTCACACTCCAGGCGCAATCTGATACAGCCCGAGCCGATTAGGTTCATTCGCTCATAAATCTCAGTCCCGAATTCGATCAAACCGGTCTGTGAATCCCCGTTCTCCCTGCCGCAACAGTTGTAGGCTGTGCTGTAGCTCACATGAGCGCGGGAGATGATATATACCCGCGACGCCTGAATCTGCCCCCAGCCCATTCTCGTTTCCGGGGCAGCTCCCGGCGGCGCGGGCCGTACCCATCGACCGCCCGGCCCCGTACGCGGGCCCCGCGGCACAACCGCCGGGTCCGGAGTTCACAAGGAGGGGAAGCGCAGTCGTGAACACCGAACTGCCGATATTGGTCCTCGGCGCGGTTGCCGCCGCGTTCGCGGTCATCTCGGTCCTGATCGCCGGCCTCATCGGCCCGAAACGCTATAACCGCGCGAAACTACAAGCCTACGAATGCGGTATCGAACCGACCCCGCATGCAGTGGCCGGGGGTGCGGGAAGCACTACCGGGCAACGTTTTCCGGTGAAGTACTACCTCACCGCGATGCTTTTCATCATTTTCGATATCGAGATCGTGTTCCTCTACCCGTGGGCGGTCCATATCGATGCGCTCGGGGTGTTCGGCCTGGTCGCGATGGCATTGTTCATCGTCAACGTCTCGGTCGCCTACGCCTACGAATGGCGGCGCGGCGGCCTCGGCTGGGACTGAGCCGCGAACCTCCGATCAGCCGCGGTCCGCGTTCCGGCGCGGGCCCATAGCCCAGGGAGTAGTCGGATATGGGTTTGGAAGAGAAACTGCCCAGCGGGTTCGTACTCAGCACGGTCGAGGCCATGGCGGGGTACATGCGCAAGGGATCGCTGTGGCCGGCGACGTTCGGTCTGGCCTGCTGCGCCATCGAGATGATGGCAACCGGCGGCGGCCGGTTCGATTCGGCTCGTTTCGGTATGGAGGTTTTCCGCGCCTCGCCGCGGCAGGCCGATCTGATGATCGTCGCGGGCCGGGTCAGCCAGAAGATGGCGCCGGTACTGCGACAGGTCTACGACCAGATGACCGAGCCGAAATGGGTACTGGCCATGGGAGTCTGCGCATCATCGGGCGGAATGTTCAACAACTACGCGATCGTGCAGGGTGTGGACCACGTGGTGCCGGTCGATATCTACCTGCCGGGTTGCCCTCCGCGACCGGAGATGCTGCTCAACGCGATCATCGCCCTGCACGACAAGATCCAGCACACCCCGATGGGGGTGAATCGCGCCGAGGCGATCCGGGCTGCGGAGCAGGCCGCCCTCGCCGCGACCCCGACGATCCGGATGGAGGGTCTGCTGCGATGAGCACCGACCGTCCCGAATCCACCGACAGCCGAGCCGTCGAACCGGAACAGCCCATCGGGCCGAACGACGAGGTGATCGGCCGCCGCCGCGGTATGTTCGGCATCTCCGGTAGCGGTGACACCTCCGGGTACGGGCGCCTCGTGCACGAGATCGCCCTGCCGGGTGGTACTCCCCCGCCCTACGGGGGCTATTTCGATACGGTCGTCGACCTGTTGCGCACCGCACTGGACACCGGCGCCGGTTTCGACGCGGCGATCGAAAAAGTGGTCGTGGACCGCGACGAACTCACCCTGCATGTGCGCCGGGACCATCTGGTGGCGGTGGCACGGGCGTTACGCGACGATCCCGCCCTGCGTTTCGAACTGTGCCTCGGAGTCAGCGGCGTGCACTACCCCGACGAAACGGACCGCGAACTGCACGCCGTCTACCACCTGAACTCGATCACCCACGGCCGGCGGCTGCGCCTCGAGGTGGCGGCACCCGATACGGATCCGCATATTCCCTCGCTGTATCGCGTGTACCCGACGTGCGACTGGCACGAACGGGAAACCTACGACTTCTTCGGTATCCGGTTCGACGGGCATCCCTCGCTGACCCGGATCACCATGCCCGACGACTGGCGCGGTCACCCACAGCGCAAGGACTACCCGCTCGGCGGGATACCGGTCGAATACAAGGGCGCGCGCATTCCGCCGCCCGATGAGCGGAGGGCCTACAGCTGATGAGTGAAATCGATATCCGGCCCGGTGTTTCCGGTGGGCCCGACCACGACGACTCCGGTACCGGTACCACCCCGGCCGCGCCGGGCACGGACACCGACCACCAGGTGGTAACGGTCGCGGGCCAGGACTGGGACGATGTCGCCGATGCGCTCCGCGGCGCCGGCGAGGAACGCATCGTCGTCAATATGGGGCCGCAGCATCCGTCCACGCACGGTGTGCTCCGGCTCATCCTGGAGATCGAGGGCGAAACCGTGGTGGAGGCCCGCTGCGGAATCGGCTACCTGCACACCGGGATCGAGAAGAACCTGGAGTTCCGCACCTGGGCCCAAGGCGTCACCTTCGTCACCCGGATGGACTATCTGTCCCCGTTCTACAACGAAACCGCCTTCTGCCTGGGAGTGGAACGCCTGCTCGGGATCACCGACGATATCCCCGAGCGCGCCACCGTGATCCGGGTACTGCTCATGGAGCTCAACCGCATCTCCTCACATCTGGTGGCACTCGCTACCGGAGGTATGGAGCTCGGCGCGCTCACGCCGATGCTGTTCGGATTCCGGGAGCGGGAACTGATCCTGGATGTTTTCGAGGCCATCACCGGCCTGCGGATGAATCACGCCTATATCCGGCCCGGTGGTGTCGCCCAGGATCTCCCCGACGACGGGGTCACGAAGGTGCGGGAACTGCTGGAGCTGATGCCGAATCGGCTCCGGGATATGGAACACCTGCTCACGCACAACCCGATCTTCAAGGCCCGCACCCAGGGCATCGGCTATCTGGATCTCACCGGATGTATCGCGCTCGGTGTCACCGGACCGGTGCTGCGGTCCACCGGGCTCCCGCACGATCTACGCAAGGCCATGCCCTACTGCGGATACGAGACCTACGAATTCGATATCCCCACCACCGATACCTGCGACTGCTACGGCCGCTACCTCATCCGGATCGAGGAGATGAAGGAGTCGCTGAAGATCGTGGAACAGTGCCTGGACCGGCTGCGTCCCGGCCCGGTGATGGTCTCGGACAAGAAGATCGCCTGGCCGGCGGATCTCACGCTGGGCCCCGACGGCCTCGGTAACTCACCGCGGCATATCGGCAAGATCATGGGCACCTCCATGGAGGGGCTCATCCACCATTTCAAGCTGGTCACCGAGGGTATCCGGGTACCGCCGGGGCAGGTCTACGCGGCGGTGGAATCGCCGCGCGGCGAGCTGGGGGTGCATATGGTCAGCGACGGTGGTACCCGGCCGTATCGCGTGCACTATCGCGATCCGTCCTTCACGAACTTGCAGGCGGTGGCGGCGATGTGCGAGGGCGGCATGGTCGCCGATGTGATCGCCGCTGTGGCGAGTATCGATCCGGTGATGGGCGGGGTGGACCGATGACCGAGATCCTGCTGCGCCTTAGCACGCGGCCGCAACCCTATCCGGACGAGGTCCGGGCCCGGTTGGAACCGGAGGCGAAGGAGATCATCGGCCGGTATCCCCAACCGCGCTCGGCCCTGCTGCCCCTACTGCATCTGGTGCAGTCGGAAGAGGGCTGTGTGAGCAGCACCGGTATCGAGTTCTGCGCCGAACTGCTGGGCCTCACCGGCGCCGAGGTGACGGCGGTGGCGACCTTCTACTCCATGTACCGGCGCACGCCCACCGGCGACTATCACGTCGGTGTCTGCACGAATACGCTGTGCGCGGTTCTCGGCGGCGATGCCATCCTCGCCACACTGCGCGAGCATCTGGGAATCGCGCACGGAGAAACCACCGACGACGGCAAGATCACCCTCGAACACATCGAATGCAATGCCGCCTGCGATTATGCGCCGGTCGTCATGGTGAACTGGGAATTCTTCGACAACCAGACACCCGAATCGGCGAAGACCCTGGTCGACGATCTCCGCGACGGCCAATCGGTCCGGCCGACCAGGGGCGCCCCGCTGTGCACGTTCCGCGAGACCGCGCGCGTGCTGGCCGGATTCCCCGATACCCGTCCCGGCGTACTGGACGGTGATCCCGGCGGTCCGACGCTCGCGGGACTGGATATCGCGCGGGAACAGGGGATGCGTGCACCCGAGGTGCCGGAGACCGGTGAGGACGGTGCACGATGACCTTGACTCCGGTACTGACCAGATATTGGAACCTGCCGAACTCCTGGACACTCGACACCTACCGGGCGCATCAGGGGTACGAGGCACTGCCGACCGCGTTCGCCATGACGCCCGACGAGGTCATCGCCACGGTCAAGGACGCGGGCCTGCGCGGCCGTGGCGGAGCCGGCTTCCCCACCGGAATGAAATGGGGTTTCATCCCGCAGGGCCCCGAGCCGGACGGCACGGTGAAACCACATTATCTCGTCGTCAACGCCGACGAATCCGAACCGGGCACCTGCAAGGACATCCCCTTGATGCTCGCTTCCCCGCATTCGCTGATCGAAGGCGTGATCATCGCGGCCTACGCCATCCGCGCCGCGCATGCGTTCATCTACGTACGCGGTGAGGTCGTGCCGGTGCTGCGCCGGTTGCAGGCCGCGGTCGCCGAGGCGTACGCCGCCGGGCTGCTGGGCACCGATATCCTGGGGTCGGGATACGATCTCGAACTCACCGTCCACGCGGGCGCCGGCGCGTATATCTGTGGTGAGGAAACCGCGCTCCTGGATTCGCTCGAGGGCCGCCGCGGCCAGCCCCGGCTGCGGCCGCCGTTTCCCGCCGTCGCCGGGCTCTACGCCAGCCCGACGGTAGTCAACAATGTCGAGTCGATCGCCAGCGTGCCGCCCATCCTCCGGAACGGGCCGAGCTGGTTCCGTGCCATGGGCACCGAGAAATCACCGGGTTTCACCCTGTACTCGCTGTCCGGACACGTCACCCGGCCGGGGCAGTACGAAGCGCAGCTCGGGGTGACGCTGCGGGAACTTCTCGGTTACGCGGGGGGTGTCCGGGCGGGCCACCAGCTGAAGTTCTGGACACCCGGCGGCTCCTCGACCCCACTGTTCACCGCCGAACATCTCGACGTACCACTGGATTACGAGAATGTCATGGCACACGGATCTATGCTCGGCACCAAAGCGTTGCAGATCTTCGACGACACCACCTGTGCGGTCCGGGCCGTTCTGCGCTGGACGGAGTTCTACGCGCACGAATCGTGCGGGAAATGCACGCCGTGCCGGGAAGGCACCTACTGGCTGGTGCAGCTGCTCACCCGGCTCGAAGCCGGTCTCGGCACCCCGGCCGACCTGGACAAACTCCTGGATATCGCCGACACCATCAACGGTAAATCGTTCTGCGCGCTCGGCGACGGCGCCGCCAGCCCGATCGTGTCCTCCATGAAGTATTTCCGCGACGAATACATCGCCCATCTGGAACGAGGTGGCTGCCCCTTCGACCCGGCACGCGCCACCGCCTGGGCCTCCACCGCGGCCGGAGAGGTAATCCGATGACAGCTACCGTCCGTTCCGATTCGGCCGATCTGCAGCCCGCCGACCTGGTCACCCTCACCATCGACGGCACCACGGTGAGCGTTCCGGCCGGGACACTGCTCATCCGCGCCGCCGAGCTGATCGGCGTCCAGATCCCCCGATTCTGCGACCATCCGCTGCTCGCGCCCGTGGGCGCCTGCCGGCAATGCCTGGTGGAAGTGGAAGGTCAGCGCAAACCGGTGGCGTCCTGCACGATGGCGGTCACCGAGGGCATGGTGGCCCGCACCCAGTTGAGTTCACCGACCGCGGAGAAAGCGCAGCAGGGGGTGATGGAACTGCTGCTGATCAACCATCCGCTGGACTGCCCGGTCTGCGATAAGGGCGGCGAATGCCCCCTGCAGAACCAGGCCATGTCCACCGGGCGTACCGAGTCCCGGTTCGAAGGCGTCAAACGCACGTTCCCCAAACCTATTCCGCTGTCGAGCGCGGTGCTGCTCGACCGGGAACGCTGCGTGCTGTGCGCGCGCTGCACCCGTTTCTCCCAGCAGATCGCCGGAGACCCGTTCATCGAACTGCTCGATCGCGGTGCGCTGCAGCAGGTCGGCACCGCCGAGCACGAGCCGCTCGACTCGTATTTCTCCGGGAACACCGTGCAGATATGCCCGGTCGGTGCACTGACCGGGACCAGTTACCGCTTCCGGGCCCGCCCCTTCGACCTGGTGTCCAGCCCCAGTGTCTGCGAACACTGCGCCTCGGGGTGCGCGCAGCGCACCGATCACCGGCGCGGGAAGGTGATGCGCCGTCTGGCCGGTGACGACCCGCAGGTCAACGAGGAATGGAACTGCGACAAGGGCCGGTGGGCATTCGCCTACGCCACCGAACGGGACCGGATCACCACGCCGCTGCTCCGTCGCCCCGACGGCGAACTGGCGTCCTGTTCGTGGTCGGAGGCCCTGGCCGCGGCCGCGCGCGGTTTGCGTGCCGGAGTGGGGAATGCGGCGGTGCTACCGGGCGGACGGGTCACCGAGGAGGAGGCCTATGCCTACGCGAAGTTCGCCCGGGTGGTCCTCGGCACCAACGATATCGATTTCCGCGCCCGCGCCCATTCCGCGGAGGAGGCCGAGTTCCTCGGCGCGTGGGTCGCCGGCCATCCCGACTCCGTCGGCTACGACAGTCTCGACACCGCACCGGTGGTGCTGCTCGCGGGATTCGAACCCGAGGAGGAATCGCCCATCGTCTACCTGCGGCTGCGGAAGCAGGCACGCACCCGGGCCATGCCCGTCTACTCCCTCGCCCCATATGCCTCCCGCGGTCTGGAACGCATGTCGGGCACCCTGCTTCCGACAGTGCCGGGTGCCGAAGCACAGACCCTCAGCGCACTCGGCGGAACCGGCGGATCGGCAACCTCGGCGGTAGCGGACTCTGTTTCGGCGGACCTGGCGCGGCTGCTGCGCCGGCCCGGCGCGGTGATCCTGGCAGGCGAACGATTGGCCGCAGTCCCCGGGGCGCTGTCGGCGACGATCCGGCTGGCCGCCGATACCGGTGCCGCGCTTGCGTGGGTGCCGCGCAGAGCGGGTGAACGCGGCGCGGTGGAAGCGGGTGCGCTGCCCGGCCTGCTCCCGGGCGGGCGGACCGTCACCGACCCCGACGCCCGGCGCCAGGTCTGTCAGGTATGGAACGTCGACGAAATACCGGCCGGGCCGGGGCGTGATACCGGGACGATCCTCGACGGCAGCGGCCGGGTCGGCACCCTCGTCGTCGGCGGTGTCGAACTCGCCGACCTGCCCGATCCGGCCGCGGCCCGGGCCACGCTCGACCGGGCGGATTTCGTGATCTCCCTGGAACAACGGCACAGCGAGGTGACCGCGTACGCCGATGTGGTGTTCCCGGTGGCGACGGCGATGGAGAAATCCGGTACCTACCGCACCTGGGAGGGGCGCCCACGGCCGTTCACCGCGGCGTTGACCGACAGCACGGTGCGCCGTACCGCGGCACCGATATCGGACCAGCGGGTGCTGCACAGCCTCGCCGCGGAACTCGGTGTTGCGCTGGGCCTGCCCGATACCGCCGCCGCCCGGGCCGAACTCGACCGGCTCACCGGCTGGTCCGGGACCACCACCACGGCGCCTGCGTATCCGGCCGGCCCGGTGCCGGCGCCGCCCGCCGGGTCCGCGGTCCTGGCCGGCTGGCGGATGCTGCTCGACCGCGGCCGGCTACAGGACGGTGAGCCGAATCTCGCGGGTATCGCCCGGGCGCCGGTCGCCCGTATGTCGGCGGACACCGCCGCGGAATCGGGCGTGGCCGACGGCGAGCAGGTCACGGTTGCCACCGGAAACGGCACGGTCACTCTGCCATTGGTGGTTACGCCCATGCCCGACAGGGTGGTGTGGCTGCCGATGAATTCACCCGGCTGCTCGGTGCACACCGCTCTGGGCGCAGGACCGGGCAGCGTCGTCACCGTGCGGCGCGCCGAACGGACGGAGGCCTCCGACCATGACTGATCTGTCCCTTTTCGGCCTGGACCCGCTGTGGCTGGTCGCCGCCAAAGCCGTCGCCGTTTTCGTGTTCCTGCTGCTGACCGTCCTGTTCGGGGTCCTGGTGGAACGCAAGGTCGTCGCGTGGATGCAGATGCGGGTGGGGCCCAACCGGGTCGGCCCCAAGGGTCTGCTGCAGAGCGCGGCCGACGGGGTGAAGATGGCGTTCAAGGAGGACATCGTCCCCGCGATCGTCGACAAACCCATTTTCGTTCTCGCCCCGGTCATCTCGGTGGTCGCCGCCGTGATGGCCTTCGCGGTGATCCCGTTCGGGCCGGAGGTGTCGATCCTCGGGAACCCCACCGCGCTTCAGCTCACGGATCTACCCGTGGGGGTGCTCTACATTCTGGCGATCACCTCGATCGGGGTGTACGGAATCGTGCTGGCCGGCTGGGCCTCCGGTTCGACCTACCCGCTGCTGGGCGGCCTTCGCTCCACCGCCCAGGTGATCTCCTACGAAATCGCCATGGCGCTGTGTTTCGCGGCCGTATTCCTGCTCGGCGGCACCATGGCGACCTCGGGCATCATCGCTGCCCAGCAACCCACCTGGTATGTGTTCCTGCTGCTGCCGTCGTTCCTGATCTACTGCATCTCCATGGTCGGTGAGACCAACCGCGCGCCATTCGATCTGCCCGAGGCCGAAGGCGAACTGGTCGGCGGTTTCCACACCGAATATTCGTCGCTCAAGTTCGCGATGTTCATGCTCGCCGAGTACGTGAACATGGCGACGGTCTCCGCGCTCGCGACCACCATGTTCCTGGGCGGCTGGCGCGCCCCGTTCCCGGTCAATCTGTGGGAGGGCGCGAATTCGGGCTGGTGGCCGCTGCTCTGGTTCACCGCCAAGGTATGGATGTTCCTGTTCGTCTTCATCTGGCTGCGCGGCACCCTGCCGCGGCTGCGCTACGACCAGTTCATGAACCTCGGCTGGAAACTGCTGATTCCGGCCTCGCTGGCGTGGGTGATGGTCGTGGCCACCGCCCGCGTCCTCGATCTCGAAGGTTATGCGGCGGCCACGCCGATTCTGGTGATCGCCGGTCTGCTGGTGACCGCGCTGCTGGTGGGGTTGTTCCTGCGGGCCGGCCGAATCCCCGCGCCGGCTCCGGAGTTCCCGCCCGACGACGATATCGCCGCCCCCACCGCGGGTTCGCCGAGCGGTTCCGAGGTTTTCCTCGGCTTCCCCACCCCACCGCTTCCCGAGCGGACCTCCACCATTACCTCCTCGCCCGGTCTGTTCGAACCCCTGGCGGGTTTCGCGGTCACCGCGGGCACCATGTTCAAGAAACCCAATACCGAGTTCTATCCCGAGGAAAAGGTGCCCACCGCGCCGCGATATCACGGGCGGCACCAGCTCAATCGGCACCCGGACGGGCTGGAGAAATGTATCGGATGCGAACTGTGCGCCTGGGCCTGTCCGGCCGACGCGATCTACGTCGAGGGCGCCGACAACACCGAGGAGGAGCGTTTCTCTCCCGGTGAGCGCTACGGCCAGGTGTATCAGATCAACTACCTGCGCTGTATCGGCTGCGGCCTGTGCATCGAAGCCTGCCCGACTCGGGCCTTGACGATGACCAACGACTACGAACTCACCGACGACAACCGGGCCGACCTCATCTACGAGAAAGACCGGCTCCTCGCGCCCCTGGCACCGGATATGCAGGCCCCGCCACACGCCATGCAGCCGGGCACCACGGAGGCCGACTACTACCTCGGCCGGGTACACGGCGATACGGAGCGCCCCGTCGCCGGCGCGGGACAAGGAGGCCCCCGATGAGCCCCGCAACCGCATTCCTGGCAGCCACTCCCCTCACCGAGACCGGCACCGGCGAGGCCGTCCAGTTCTGGATCCTTGCGCCGCTGGCGGTACTCGGTGCGCTGGGTATGGTTTTCGCGGCCAAAGCCGTGCATTCGGCGATCTGCCTGGCTGCCACCATGATCAGCCTGGCGGTGTTCTATATCGCCCAGGATGCACTGTTTCTCGGTGTCGTCCAGATCGTCGTGTACACCGGCGCCGTCATGATGCTCTTCCTGTTCGTCCTCATGCTGGTGGGCGTCGATTCCGCGGAATCCCTGCGCGAAACCCTGCGCGGGCAGCGTATCGCCGCCGCTGTGGTCGGGGTCGGCTTCGGCATCCTGCTGTGCACCGGGATCGCGCACGGTATCCGGCGTTCCGATATCGTCTTCCCCGCCACCGGTTTCCCCGGTCAGGACGTGATAGGCGCGCTCGCCGAGTTGATCTTCGTGCGTTATGTGTGGGCGTTCGAGCTCACCGGGGCCCTGCTCATCGCCGCCACCATCGGCGCCATGCTGCTCGCGCACCGTGAGCAGTTCGTCCCCAAGCTCGGCCAGCGCGAACTGTCCCGGCGGCGGTTCCGCGTTCCCGGGCACCGGCCGACACCGCTGCCGACACCCGGTTTCTACGCACGGCACAACGCCGTCGATATCCCCGCCCGGCTCCCGGACGGCTCCTTCGAGGAACTGTCCGTCTCCACCATCCTGCGGCATCGCCGCACCCGGGCACTCACCGATGCGGCGATCCTGTCCGTCGGTGCGCCGACCGCGGAACGTCCCGCCGGCGAAACCGCACCACCCGGTATCGGAGATACCCCGACGCCCGGCGCCGGACACCCCACCACTCGCCCGGCCGACGAGGAAGGTCCCCGGTGAATCCCGAGAACTACCTGTTCCTGTCCGCGCTGTTGTTCACGATCGGCGCCGCGGGAGTGTTGTTGCGGAGCAACGCCATCATCGTGTTCATGTGCATCGAGCTGATGCTCAACGCGGTCAATCTCGCGTTCGTGACCTTCGCCCGGATGCACGCGAACCTCGACGGTCAGGTGTTCGCCTTCTTCACGATGGTGGTCGCCGCGGCCGAGGTCGTGGTGGGACTGGCCATCATCATCACCATTTTCCGCGCCCGCCGCTCGACCTCGGTCGACGACGCCAACCTGCTGAAGTTCTGACATGTTCGGGTCGAGCACGGAGGTAGCAGCGCAGTGTAGCCACGCAGCGCTCCCGAGCATGTCGAAAGGACGCTGATATGGATACAGCAACGCTGTGGCTGCTGCCCGCCCTGCCCCTCGCCGGCGCCGCCGTACTGCTGCTCACCGGCCGTCGTGCCGATGCCTGGGGCCATCTGCTCGCGACCTTCGCGGCGCTCGCCTCGTTCGCCGTCGCGATCGTGGCGTTCGTGGGGATGCTGGGCCGCGCCGATCCCGACCGGGCAGTAACGGCGGATCTGTTCAGCTGGGTTCCGGTGGCCGGGCTGCAGGTCGATTTCGGGCTGGCGCTGGACCAGCTGTCGATCTGTTTCGCCCTGCTCATCACCGGCGTCGGCTCGCTGATCCATATCTATTCGGTCGGATACATGCGCGAAGACACCGGCCGCCGGCGCTTCTTCGCCTATCTGAACCTGTTCCTCGCGGCCATGCTGCTGCTGGTCCTGGCGAACAACTACCTCGTGCTGTATCTGGGCTGGGAGGGTGTCGGTCTCGCCTCGTACCTGCTGATCGGGTTCTGGTATCACAAGCCGACCGCGGCGACGGCGGCCAAGAAGGCGTTCGTGGTGAACCGGGTCGGCGATATGGGGCTGGCGCTGGCCATGATGGTCATGTTCGCCACCTTCGGCTCGGTGGATTTCGACGCGGTCTTCGGATCCGCTTCCGCCGCGAGCGATACCACCCTCACCGCGATCGGGCTGCTCCTGCTGCTGGCGGCCTGTGGTAAATCCGCCCAGGTCCCCTTGCAGTCCTGGCTCGGGGACGCGATGGAGGGCCCCACCCCGGTATCGGCGCTCATCCACGCCGCCACCATGGTCACCGCCGGGGTGTACCTGATCGCTCGCTCCAACCCGGTGTACAACCTCGCACCCACCGCGCAGGTCGCGGTGGTGCTGGTGGGTGCGGTGACCCTGCTGTTCGGCGCGATCATCGGCTGCGCCAAGGACGACATCAAGAAGGCGCTCGCCGCGTCGACCATGAGCCAGATCGGCTATATGGTGCTGGCCGTCGGCCTGGGGCCCGCCGGTTACGCGGTGGCGATCATGCATCTGCTGACCCATGGCTTCTTCAAGGCCGGCCTGTTCCTGGGCGCCGGCTCGGTCATGCACGCCATGGACGACGAAACCGATATGCGCCGCTACGGCGGTCTGCGCACGCTGCTGCCGATCACCTATATCACCTTCGGACTCGGGTACCTCGCGATCATCGGCGTACCGCCGTTCGCCGGGTTCTTCTCCAAGGACCGCATCATCGAGGCCGCATTCGCCGCCGAGGGGGTCGCGGGACCGATTCTGGGCACCGTCACCCTGATCGGCGCGGGACTCACCGCCTTCTATATGACCCGGGTCATGCTGCTCACCTTCTTCGGTGAGCGTCGCTGGAAACCCGATACCCACCCGCACGAATCCCCCGGTGTGATGACCGGCCCGATGATTCTGCTCGCGCTCGGTTCCGTCGGCGCCGGTGCGGTCTTCGTCTGGGGTTCGTCACTGCAGAACTGGCTGGCCCCGGTCGTCGGCGAACATCACGGCGAACCTGCACTGCCGGTGCCCGTGATCACCGCGCTCGCGCTCGGTGTGGTCGCGGTCGGCATCGGACTCGCCTACCGGCAGTACGGTCGCGCGAAGATCCCCGCCACCGCACCGGCCACGGTTTCCGCACTGACCGTGGCCGCCCGCCGTGACCTCTACGGGGACGCGGTCAACGAGGCGGCGTTCATGCGGCCCGGCCGGCATGTCACCCGGGCACTGGTTTTCCTCGACAACCGCGGTATCGACGGACTCGTCAACGGCTGCGCCGCCCTCATCGGCGGACTGTCCGCACGGGCCCGCCGGATCCAGACCGGGTTCGTCCGTTCGTATGCCCTGTCCATGTTCACCGGCGCGGCCCTGGTGGCCGCCGCCCTGCTGGCCGTAAGGATCTGGTGAGCGCCGTGCCCTGGTTGACCGTGCTCTGGCTGCTCCCCGTGGTGGGCGCGGCAGTCGTGCTTCTGCTGCCCGCCGGCCGGTCGACCCCGGCCCGCTGGACCGGGCTGGTGTTCGCGGTGGCGACCCTGGCCGTAGCGCTCGGCGTCGCCATGGCCTTCCAGCCGGGCGGGGAACAATTCCAGTTCGTCGAATCCCATACCTGGATACCGGCGTTCGGCGCGGGCTATACGCTCGGCGTCGACGGAATCGCGCTGGTACTGACGCTGCTCACGGCCGGTCTGGTGCCGCTGCTGATACTCGCGGGCTGGCACGACGATCGCGAAGTGGGCTCCGGGAAACGCGCAGCGCATATCTATATCGCCCTCACGCTGCTGGTCGAGGGCATGGTGCTGGTCTCCTTCCTGGCCCTCGACATTCTGCTGTTCTATGTGTTCTTCGAGGCGATGCTCATTCCGATGTATTTCCTCATCGGCGGATTCGGGCCCCGCACCGACAGTGCGCCCGCCCGGCAGCAGCGTTCGCGGGCCGCGGTGAAGTTCCTGCTGTACAACCTGCTCGGCGGATTGATCATGCTGGCGGCGGTGATCGGTCTCTACGTGCTCACTGTCCAGCAGGGTCTCGGCACCGACGGGGCGGGCACGTTCGATCTGCGCACGGTGGTGGCGGCCGCGAACGCGGGCGAGCTCGGCGCCGGGCCGGTCGTGCTCAATGCCCTGTTCCTGGGGTTCATGTTCGCGTTCGCGGTGAAGGCGCCGTTGTGGCCGCTACATACCTGGCTGCCGGATGCCGCGGTCTCCGCGACACCGGCCAGCGCGGTGCTGATGATGGCGGTGGTGGACAAGGTCGGCACCTTCGGTATGCTGCGCTACTGCCTGCTGCTGTTCCCGGTCGCCTCGGATACCTACGCGCCCTTGGTAATCGCCCTCGCCGTGATCGGCATCCTCTACGGCGCGCTGCTGGCCATCGGCCAGACAGATGTGATGCGGCTGATCGCCTACACATCGATCTCCCATTTCGGTTTCATCGTGCTCGGTATCTTCGCGATGACCAGCCAGAGTCAGACCGGCGCAACCTTGTACATGGTGAACCACGGCATCTCCACCGCGGCGTTGTTCCTGGTGGCCGGATTCCTGGTGTCGCGCCGGGGTAGCCGGCTCATCGCCGACTACGGCGGCGTACAGAAGGTGGCGCCGGTGCTGGCCGGAACGTTTTTCATTGCCGGCCTGGCGACGCTGTCGCTACCCGGTCTCGCACCGTTCGTCAGTGAGTTCCTGGTGCTCATCGGCACATTCAGCCGCTACCAGCTGGCCGCGATCCTCGCCACCGGCGCCCTGGTGCTGGCCGCGATCTACGTGCTGTGGCTCTACCAGCGGATGATGACCGGGCCGGTGGCGAAGGGCAACGAGGGGATTCACGATCTGGTTCCCCGGGAACTGGTCGTGGTGGTGCCACTGGTCGGTGCGCTGATCTTCCTCGGGGTGTATCCGAAGCCGGTCCTCGATTTCATCGATCCGGCAGTGCATCAGACCCTCACCACCATCGGCAGTGTCGATCCCCCACCGCCGGTCCCGGTCCAACCGGAGGCGGCGAATACCGGAGGTGTCCCCCATGAGCGCTGATCCACGCGGCAGTGAGATCCTGGCCGCCTCGATACCCGCGCCGAGTATCGAATACCACGCACTGGCCCCGATTCTGATCGTGTTCGGTGCGGCGGTACTGGGCGTTCTCGTGGATGCGTTCCTCCCCCGCTCGCGCCGGTATCCCACCCAGGTGGCGCTCACCCTCACCGCGCTCGTCGCCGCGTTGATCGCGGTGGTGCTGCTGTCCGGAACCAGGATGACCGCCGTCGCCGATGCGGTCGCCGTCGACGGAGTGACACTATTCCTGCAGGGCACGCTGCTGGTCGTCGGAATTCTCGCGGTGCTCTTCGTCGCCGAACGTGGACCGCTGCCCCGGCCGCGGTCGGGCCCCGGCACCTGGAGTCGCGCCGCCGCCGTACCCGACTACGGTATGGACGCGTTCACTCCGCAGGCGTCCGCGGTGCCCGGTAGCGGCGCCGAACGATCCGCGGCGACGGCGGGTGTCACTCCTACCGAGGTATTTCCGCTGCTGCTCCTGGCCCTGGGCGGCTTGCTGCTGTTCCCGGCCGCGAACGATCTGCTCACGATGTTCGTTGCGCTCGAGGTGCTCTCACTGCCGCTCTACCTGTTGTGTGGGCTGGCACGCCGGCGTCGGTTGCTCTCGCAGGAGGCGGCGCTGAAGTACTTCCTGCTCGGGGCGTTCTCGTCGGCGTTCTTCCTGTACGGGGTGGCGTTGCTCTACGGCCAGGCCGGTACCGTCCGGCTGAGCGGTATCGCCGAGGCGCTCGCGGCCGAATCCGGTGCGCCCACACTGGCGCTGCTCGGTGTCGCGATGCTGGCGGTGGGTTTGCTGTTCAAGATCGGTGCGGTCCCGTTCCAGGCGTGGGTGCCCGATGTGTACCAGGGTGCGCCCACGCCGATCACTGCCTTCATGGCAGCGGCCACGAAGATCGCGGCGATCGGCGCTCTGCTGCGGGTGCTGCAGGTGGCCGTCGCCGAGATCGCCGGCGATTGGCGTCCGGTGCTGGCCGCCGTCGCCGTGGCCACGATGGTGGTCGGTGCCGTCTTGGCCATCACCCAGACGGATATGAAACGGATGCTCGCGTATTCCTCGATCGCGCATACCGGTTTCCTGCTCACCGCACTGGTCGCCGCGAACGACCGCGGTATCTCCTCGACGCTGTTCTATCTGTTCGTCTACGGACTGGGCACGCTGGGCGCCTTCGCTGTTGTAAGCCTGGTGCGCGAACCCGACGGTACCGAAGCCACCGCATTGGCGCGCTGGGCCGGCCTCGGCCGCCGCGCGCCCTGGCTCGCGACGGTATTCGCCCTTCTCCTGCTGTCGTTCGCGGGGATTCCGGTCACCGCCGGTTTCGTCGCCAAGTTCGCGGTGTTCCAGGCGGCGGCCGCCGGTGATGCCGGGTTGCTCGTGATCGTGGGTGTGCTGGCCAGCGCGGTGGCTGCGTTCTTCTATATCCGAGTGATCGTGCTGATGTTCTTCACCGACCCGCCTGCCGATGCGCCGGTCGTGGTCAGGCCGCCGGCCACCCTGGCGTCGATCGTGGTTGCCGCGGCGGCCACACTGGTGCTGGGTATTGCGCCACAACCGCTGCTCGATATGGCCGGCCGCGCCGCGGAGTTCGTCGGCTGATCCGGCAACGAGTGCGGTATCTGCCGCTCTTGTGGGGCGAGGTGGCAGGAGGGTCAGGCGTATACGGTCCGCGGCCGGCGGGAGTCGACACCTATTTACGACTCTATGTAGTAGCCGACCTCCGGATCGAGTAGCGTTCGGTCGTATGGAACTCGTCTACAACGTTGTGGTCGTCACCCATCTGCTCGGGATGGCGGCCGTGGTCGGCGGATACGCCGCCGGGCGGCCCGCGGTCAACGAGGTGATGGTCTGGGGCGCACGGGCCCAGCTCATCACCGGGATAATCCTGGTCGGGCTCGCCGAATCGGTGTCCTCGCTGGACAAGGACCTGAACATGATGAAGATCGGGATCAAGCTGGTGATCTCGGTACTGGTGGCGGCGTTCGCGGAAATGGCTCGGGCCGACGCGAAACGGGGCAAGGACGCGGGCTGGATGCCGGACGCGGCCGGCGGGCTCGCGATCGTCAATGTGCTGATCGCGGCGCTGTGGACCTGATTCCGCCGTGCGGTAACAACAACAGTAATATCTTCGAAAGGCGAGTGCGGCGCCCGGCCGCACGGTAGCGTTCGGCCATGGCGGACCCTCCGGACCTCGCGGTCGTCTCGCAGCCGGCCGACCTCACGAATGCTTGGCTGACAGCCGTGCTGGGCGCCGCCGTTCACGGCTTTTCGTACGAACGCATCGGCACCGGGCAGGTCAGCGATTGCTATCGGATCGCAGTCCGCTACGCACCCGGCTCGGCCGGGCCGGCGTCGGTGATCCTGAAAGTCGCCTCGGCAGACCCGACCAGCCGGCAGACCGGGGCGGCGATGGGGTTGTACGACAGCGAGGTGCGCTTCTACCGCGAGCTGGTACCGCACCTCGGCTCCGGGCCGGCTCCAGGTTGCTATCACGCCGCCATCGATGCCGGTTCCGGCGCCTTCGATCTCGTGCTGGAAGACGCGGCGCCCGCCGTAGCCGGTGACGAGATCCGTGGCGCCACCGTGGAACAGGCGCGGCGCGCGGTGACCGAGCTCGGCCGGCTGCATACTCTCACCGCGGGGCGGCCGTCGCTGATCGAAGCCGGCTGGCTCGAACGCGGTTCCCTGTTGAATGCCGAACTGCTGACGCAACTGTATACGCTGTTCCTCGCGCGGTACCGCGAATACCTGTCGGGCCCCCAGCGTTCGGTATGCGATTCACTGGTCACCGCGTTCGACCACTATCTCGCACTGATGAGTGCGGAGCAGCGCGGTCTCGTGCACGGCGACTATCGCCTGGACAATATGTTGTTCGGGGCGCGGGAGTCGGCGCGGTCACTGACGGTCGTGGATTGGCAGGGGGTGATGGTCGGGCCCGCACTCACGGACCTGGCCTATTTCCTGGGCGGCGCCCTACCCGCCGACCTCCGCCGGGCACACTACGACGAACTCCTGCTGACCTACCATGCGGCACTGGGCCCGGAACCGGCACGGACACCGGAGCAGATCCGGGAGGCGGTGCGCCGCCAGAGTTTCATGGGCGTGATCATGTCGATCGCCGCCTCGGTCGTGGTGGAACGCACCGACCGAGGCGACGAGCTGTTTCTGACCATCCTGTCCCGGCACTGCGACCATATTCTCGACACCGGCGCACTCCCCCTGCTGATCACCGGCGGCTGACCGGCGCCGGCAGTTCACGCCTCCCGGCCGGCACCCAGCAGCGACCACGCCTCCAGCGCCAGATACAGCTCGGCGGACTGGCGCGGATCGGTGGTGTCGCGGCCGGTGAGATCGCGGATCTTCCGCAGCCGGTAACGCACCGTATTGCGGTGGCAGTGCATCGTTTCGGCCACCGCCGCGGCCGAACCGCCGCAGCGGTACCAGGCATCGAGGGCCGCGATCAGATCGTCACGTTCGGGATCGGGGAGCTCGAGGACGGGCCCCAGGATCTGCGTGGCGGCCCGTCGTCCCGCCGCGGGCACGGCGATGAGCAGGTGACCGACGGGTTCGTCACCGAAGCGCACCACACCGGTGGCGCCGGCGCGGACCGAACGCGCGGCCAGCCGAGCCTCGGTGAGCCCCGCGGGAATGGCCTGGGACGCCCAGAACACGGTACTGATACCGACCCGGTCGGCGACGATCGAGGAAATCGTCACGGCCGCGCGATCGATTGCGGCCGGCGCGGCCGCGGACATCAACCCGATATACGCGTCGATCTGCGCATCCCAGACCGACCTGATACCGAGGCCGTCCAGCGCCGCCGCGAGTTTCGCCGGTAAGGGCGCGGTGGATTCGGTATCGATCGCGACGACGGCGAACGCACCGCGTTCGGGGAACCCCAGCGTCCGCAGTACGTCGAGCACCCGGGCCGGGTTTCCGGAATGGTCGTCGAACAGGGTCCGGATGAGCCGGCTCTGGACCTGGGCATCGGAATGCGCGAGCAGGACTTCGGTATCGCGGTAGGCCTCGACGGCGGCGTCGGAGTACAGGTCGATGAGTTCCCACAGATGCGTGGCCAGATCGTGCAGCCGCGGATCACCGGGCCCGTCCGAGCGTGCGGTCAGTTCTTCCCAGATGAGCCTGCCGCCGAGCCGGTAGGCATGCAACAGGGCAGCGATCGGAATGCCCTGTTCGGCCTTCAGGCGCCCGGCCGCACGGGCCGGTTGCAACCGGAACGGGTGCGTACCGGCCAGGGCGCCGATCACCGATCCCAGGTTTTCCCGGCAGGTGTGGGCCAATTGGTCCTCGGTCAGCAGCCCGGATTCTCCATAGGAGGGGTCGGCCGCGGCGATGCGACCCACGAGGATATCGGTCAGCACCTCGACAGCATCCGACAGCCGGGCGGCCAAGGCCGACGCTTCGGGGGCGGGAGTCACAGGCGCGGGCGTGGTCATATCCGGCAGTGTACGCATCCGGTAGTGACTCAGGCCACGCCCCGGTTGTGCGCATGCACAAATATTGCCCGCCGTGTACGCAACGGTGACACATACCCTTCGGTCGTGAGCACAGTCACACTCATCAGTGTCCGGATAACCGCGCGATTCTCGTCAACGGAGTGCACCGTGCAGAAAGAACAGGCCGCCGCCGCCGATACCGTGATCGACGCCGCCGTCTCCGACCTTGCCCGCGGCGAGCAGAAATGGTCCCGGCTACCGCTCACCGGCAGACGCGCCCTGCTCGACCGGGTCCGCGCGCTCACCGGGCAGCACGCCCAAGAATGGGTCGACGCCGCCGCCGGGATCAAAGGCCTGGATACCTCGTCGCCGCTGGTGGGCGAGGAATGGATGTCGGGTCCCTATGGGTTCGCAACCGCTCTCGCCACCGTCTCGCGCACTCTCGAATCGCTGGAGCAGGGCAGGAGCCCGCTCGCGAAGACGAAGTTCGGTGCAGCCGGTAATCAGGTGACTGTCCAGGTACTGCCCACGGGCCTCTACGACGAACTGCTGCTCAGCGGATTCAGCGCCGAGATCTGGCTGCAGCGCGGGGTGAGTTCGGCCGCGGCGCGAGCCAATGCGGGTCTCGCTCAGCTGGATCCGACCCGCACGCACGGTATCGGCGCCGTACTCGGCGCGGGCAATATCACCTCGATCGCGCCGCTGGACACGGTGTACGAGCTCATCGCGCACAATCGGGTGGTTGCGCTCAAACTGAACCCGATCACCGATCCGCTGCTGCCGGTTTTCGAGAAGATCTTCGCACCGCTGATCGACCTCGGGGTGGTGCGCATCCTCACCGGTGGCGCCGATATCGGCGGGCGCCTGATCGCCCATGAGAAAGTCACCCACGTCCACATGACCGGTAGCGCCGCAACCCACGACGCGATCGTCTGGGGCACCGGCCCGGATGCCGCGGCCCGGAAGGCCGCCGGAACGCCACTGCTGGACAAGCCGATCAGCAGTGAACTCGGCGGCGTCTCCCCGACGATCGTGCTACCCGGCCGGTGGAGTGCGGCCGATGTGCAGTTCCAGGCCGAACATATCGCGACCCAGCGGCTGCACAACGGCGGCTACAACTGTGTGGCGGCGCAGGCGGTGATCGTCTCCGCCGACTGGCCGCAGAAGGACGAATTCCTGAAAGCCCTGGCCGCCGCCTTGGACCGCGCTCCGGCCCGCCGCGCCTACTACCCCGGCAGCGACGACCGCGTGGCCGGGGCGCGCGCGACTTACCCCGACGCCCGCCGGCTGGGCCCCCAGGGCGAACGTGCACTGGTGACCGGACTCGATCCCGCCGCCGCGGAGGCGCTGTACACGACCGAATACTTCGCACCGGTTCTCGGCGTCGTGGAACTGCCGGGAACCGGCGCCGCCTTCGCCGGCGCGGCGGTGGATACCGCCAACGAACGGCTCACCGGCACTCTCGGGATCAATATCGTCGCGCATCCGGACACCATCGCCGACCTCGGCGCCGGGTTCGAGGACCTGATCGAGCGGCTGCGCTACGGCACCGTCGCGGTCAACGCATGGACTGCGGTCGGCTATCTGACCCCAACGGCGAGCTGGGGCGCCTATCCCGGCCATACCCTCGACGATGTCCAGAGCGGAATAGGTGTCGTGCACAACGCCTGGCTGATCGACCGGATCGAACGCACCGTCGTCCGGGGACCGTTCCGGCCCGCGCCGCGTTCGTTGCTGAACCGGGAATGGTCGCTGACCCCGAAACCGCCGTGGTTCGTCACCAACCGGACCGCCGCGCAAACCGGTCGCCTGCTCACCGCTTTCGCCGCCGAACCGCGCTGGTCGCGGCTGCCCGCTATTTTCGCTTCCGCCCTGCGCGGCTGACCACGACTGGAGCACACCGATGAAAGCAGATACGGCTCTGCCGGCCACCGCCGATTACGTCGTTGTCGGCACCGGTTCGGCCGGGGCAGTCCTCGCCGCCCGGCTGAGCGAGAGTCCGGGAAGCCAGGTCGTCGCGCTCGAGGCCGGCCCGGAGGACACCAACCGGTTCGCTCATATCCCGGCCGCGTTCTCCAAACTCTTCGGAGGCGAATGCGATTGGGGCTACCTCACCACCGCGCAACCCGAACTGGGCAACCGTCAGATTCTGTACCCGCGCGGGAAGTTGCTCGGTGGCTCGTCGTCGATGAACGCCATGATGTGGGTGCGCGGTTTCGCCGCCGACTACGACGAGTGGGCGACCGCGGCCGGCGATACCTGGTCGTTCGCCCATATCGTCGAGTATTTCAAGAAGATCGAAGCCGTGGAGGGCGCGTCCGAACCCGACGAGGGCCGGTCCGGGCCGCTACAGGTCTCGCACCAGCGCACCGCGAACCCGTGGACCGGGAAATTCCTGGCGGCTGCCGAATTGGCCGGTTTCAAGAACGAGCGGGCCAATACGGCGCAGCCGGAGGGCTTCTGCCAGACGATGGTCAACCAGAAACGCGGAGCGCGGTGGAGTACCGCCGACGCGTATCTGAAGCCGGCCCGGCGCCGGCCGAATCTGACCGTGCTCACCGAGGCGCACGCGAACAGAGTCATCTTCGAAGGTACCCGTGCCGTCGGCGTCGAATATCGCAAAGGCAATCGAGTTTTTACCGTCCGGGCCCGGAAGGAGATCGTGCTCTGCGGCGGCGCGATCAACACTCCACAATTGCTGATGCTCTCCGGTATCGGGGACGAACAGCAGTTGCGTGCGCATAATATTCCGGTGTTGCGCCATATTCCGGATATCGGCCGCAATATGAGCGATCACCTGGTTTCACTCATCGGTTTCGGCGTCGATTCCGGGAGCCTCTTCGACGCGGAGAAACCGCGCCAGTTGCTCGATTATCTGCTACGCCGGCGCGGATTGCTCACCTCGAATGTCGGCGAGGCCTACGGTTTCGTACGGAGTCGGCCCGATCTCGAATTACCCGACCTCGAGCTCATTTTCGGCCCCGCGCCGTTCTTCGACGAAGGGATCGGGGTGGCCCCGGGCCATGCCGTCGCACTCGGGCCGGTCCTGCTGCGCCCACGCAGCCGCGGAACGGTCACCCTCACCGGGGCCGACCCCGCCGCCAAGGTCCTCGTGGACCCGAGGTATCTGTCCGACAGCGACGGCGCCGATCGTGCCGCGATGCTCGAGGGTCTGCGGATTGCGCACCGGATCGCCCGCACCGCACCGTTGGGGCCGTCGCTCGGCGCGTTCCTCCAGCCCAAACGGGAGCGCGAAACCCTCGACGAGACCCTCGAAGAGGCGCTCACCTGGCATTCTCATACCTTGTACCACCCGGTGGGTACGTGCCGGATGGGCAGTGATTCCGGCAGTGTGGTGACGCCGGAGCTGAAGGTGCGCGGCGTCGATGGGCTGCGGGTGGCCGATGCTTCGGTGATGCCGACGATTATCCGTGGCCATACCCATGCACCCGCGGTGGTGATCGGCGAAAAGGCGGCCGATCTACTGGCAGCCACTCGCTGAATCCGCCGCTCAGGCCGATAGGCCCGTCCACTGCGTGGCAGTGTACGGGCCGGAGCCGGCGATACCGGTCCACCGGCTGATCACCGCGGTCAGGTTGTCGGGCGAGGACGACCCCGGGTGCAGATAGCCACCGTAGAGGTTCGGCAGTTGCGGGCGGCCGGCGTGCGCCGGCGAGGCCGTTGCGTCGTGCACCACCTGCGTTTTCGCGGCGGACCACAGCGCGTCCGGGCGCGGCGCGGTACGGGTGCGAATGCTCAGGTCGGAGCAGTCGAAGTACGACATCACATAGACCGGACCGATACGTTCGACGGAGAATTCGCCGAGGTTGTTGCCGGGACCGAAGATCGGGGTCGGGGCTTGCCGGGCGGCGGGATACCAGCCCCATTCTCCGTCGATATGGGCCCAGTTCTGCTGGGCGGCGAAATCGCCGTGGAAGAAGGCGGCGGGGTCGTATCGGAAGAGGTGGATACCCCCGCGATCGTGGCGGAAATGGTGGCTGCCGTTCCACGGCTTGGCGAAGATATACAGGTAGCCGTCGGGATCGATACCGGCGAATGTCCACATACCGTAAGGATTCCCGTTGATACCGAGCGCGGCACCGGGCCAGTGGTGCGGGAAGTCCTGCCACGTGATGCCGTAATCGTCGGAGTAGGCGATACCCGAGAACGCGGAGCCGTCGGTATCGGAGTCCGGCGGGACCCAGGTGTGCACGGAGGTGTACTGAACGAAGGTGCGACCACCGAATTCGATGGCGTCGTTGGGGATACGCGAGACCTCCGTGACACCGAATCCGTTGTCCGCGTGGTGCCGGTAGTCGAACAGTTGTCCGGCCGGCCGGTCTCCCGGAAGCGGGCGCGTGAATTCGATGGCGCGGGCACCGGACGGATCGAAATCGTCCTCGACCAGAATCAGTGGGGAACCGAGATAATCACCCGATTGTCCCGGCCCGCGCCAGCAGTCCCCCCACAGATAGCCCCAAGTGCCGTCGTGGACGCGCCGATACGGGATACACAGATCACCGGACCCGAGTCCGCATCTGCCGGCCGAGTCGGCGGGTTCGTCACACAGCGGCGTACCGCTTCGAGCAAAGTCGTCGATTCCGGACATCTGCCCCAGCGTAGCCGGTGCCGCTCTGGACCGAATATCCGGCAGCCCCAACAGTATTGACTCCGACAATTTTCCAGGCGACTTCGGCAGATATGAGAACAGCCCGCCGGATTTCCGATCCGGCGGGCTGTTCCTGCAGGTCTACCTGCGTACACGAGCCACTTGTCACTCGGCGGAGAAGCTCGTCAGATCGCCGAATCCACTGAAAATGCTCCCGAACGCACCCAGCAGAGTCCCGAGGTTTCCCAGGTCGACAGAACCCATTTCCTTCTCCAATCAATCATCCAACCGATGACGCCCTGCGCGCCGTCCACATTGGTAGTGCCGTAATCCTAACGTACTCGTTCCGTTTTGCAAACGTGATACGAAACCGAGGTTAATAGAAATCAAATCAGAGCGCGATCCAAATTCGATCGATGGAATTACACGAGTGTATTACATCGAATTATCTTGCGCGCCCTGATCACTCGGATAATTACGGAAATACCGGACATTTCCGTAATACTGCGGCCACCCCGAGCCGCGAGTGCGCCGGCACCTGCCACCGGGCGAGCGCACGGGTCACCGCCCTCCACCACAGAAGGTGACGAACCGGTCGTTCAGCAGATATCCGTTGCCGCCCGGCACCGGCCGGGAATCCGTAGCGCCCGCCCACCCGGCCCGGCTCTCACACCACGGGCCGGGTACGAGCAGGATCAGCCCAGATGCGCCGAGAGCAGCCAGCCGGGGACAGATTTGCGGCCGTGCGGTTCGTCGCGCATGGCCTCCAGCCGGAAGATCGGATCGCCGGCCGGGGTCTCCAGCGCGGCGGCGGGAATCTTGCCGTGGATCCGCGCGGGTTCGATCTCGTCGACCACCCAGTACTTCGAGACCGCCGTTCGCAGCTCGTCGGCCGAGACCGGCGCCGGCCCCGGGCCCGTGACCTCAGGAAAGGCTGATCGGTCGAAAACCAACGCGAAGTAGGACGCCCCGGGGGCGGCCGACCGGGCGATCGAACGCAGGTACCCTTCCCGCGCCTCGACCGGTATCGAATGGAACAGCGTGCTGTCGACAACGGTGCCGAACCGCCCGTCGTAACCGATGAACGACGTGATATCCGCAACCTCGAACGTGGCATTCCCCAGCCCACGACGGCGCGCCTCGGCCCGGGCGGATTCGATCGCGGTCGGCGCCAGGTCCAACCCTACTGTGGTGTAGCCACGGGCCGCGAGGTCCAGCGAGATCGCGCCCTCACCGCATCCGGCGTCGAGGATTTCGCCGTGGAACCGCCCCTGTTCGATGAGCGCGGCGAGCGCGGGTTGCGGTTCCCCGATGCTCCACGGCGGTGTGGCGCCCGGCCCGAAGGGCCCGCCGGTGCGGTAGATGTCCTCGAATTCGAACTCACCCGGAGTAGTCATACCCAATGACTATCAGCCGGGTCCGCCGGTGTACATGTAACCGTTCGGCGATATCCGCCGATACCCATCGACAGCCCGCAGCCCGCACGGGAGACCGGTCGCAATGAGGGTTCGACGAAGTTCGAGAACCTTTGGTTATGCAATGGCTACCGCCGGCATCGAATCTGCTGGACGGATGCCCGCTTCGGACCACCTCATCCCCCACACCACCCCGAGACCGAATCGAGAGCAGTCAAAGCGAACGAATCATCCGATGACCCATCGGGTTTCGCCACGACTACTTGTCCATCCCCTACACGCTCCCACATTCCGGCAACCGCCATCAGAGAATGCAATATTGCGTATTCACAATGCGCAATCAGTGAGTGTGACGGATAACACCGTAAATCGGCAAACAATCAGCACACTCCTCCGATTCCTCTGTCGTACTGTCTATCTCACACAACAGGACCGGGAATTCCGGCGGAAAATTGGATGGACATGCTTCACCTGGAACACTTCGCGCTGGGCTGGCTCACGCCGGCGCTGGCGTATTTTCTCTCGGCCACCGGCTGCGCCATCGGACTACAGTGCACCAAACAGGCGCGCCGGGGCCGGCGCCGGCTCGGCTGGCTGATCATGGCCTCGATCGCCATCGGGGGAACCGGTATCTGGGTCATGCATTTCGTTGCGATGCTCGGCTTTTCGATCGACGGCGCCCAGATCCGCTTCGACGTCCCGCTCACCGTGCTCAGCGCGGCCCTCGCGATCGGGGTCGTCGGCGTCGGCCTCTATCTGGTGAGCACACCCGGTTCCGGGCTCGCCATCCTGCTCACCGGCGGAGTGATCACCGGCCTGGGAATCGGTGCCATGCACTACACGGGTATGGCGGCGATGCAAACCGACGCCCAGATCGATTACGACCCGGTTCGTATCGCCCTCTCCCTGGTGATCGCCATGGGCGCGGCCACCGTCACCCTGTGGTTCAGCCTGCGCTCCTGGGGTGCGGTCTCCACGGTGGGTGCGGCACTGGTGATGGCGGCAGGTGTGGCGACCATGCACTACACCGGTATGTCCGCGATGCACGCCCATGCCGCCGCCCACCCCGCGGAACCGCAGGGCGCCGAAGCGCTGGAGGTACTCGGCCCGCTGATCGGCGCGATCAGTGTCGTCACCGTCGGGCTCCTGATCGGCATCAGTATGACGCTGACGGACCCACACCGGACGTCGGCGCCGGAACGCTGAGGGCCGCATCCGGATTCACTCGGCGAACGCGCTTCGACCGGGGCGCAGCCGTCAGCCGAGCAGTTGTCTTTTCGCCGCGGCGAATCCGTCATCGGAGAGCACACCCGAGGCGTGGAGTTCACCGAGTCTGTGCAGCTTGTCGACCAGGTCCTCCGATTCCGCCGCCGCGGGCGCCGGAGCCGGCCGAGCGTAGGGATCCGGCTGACCGTACTGCTGCGAAGGGGGCGGCGGTGCCTGTTGCGCCCCGTAGGCCCGGCTCTCCGCGGCGCGCCGCTGCGCATGCCGATCGACCGCGTTCGCCGTCGCACGGGCGGTACCCGCCACCACCGCAGTGCGGGCCACCGTGCCGAGCAGCCCAGGCCGGCCGATACGTCCTGCACGGAACACCATGTGATTCTCCTTATCGAGTGACTGCCGACGATGCCGCCGCCACAGCATCCCGGGGAATCTGCACATGCAGCGCGACCTCGCCCCCCGCACCGCGGACCATGCCGGCCAGCTTGCAGGCCCAAGTCTGCTCGTAGGCGATCACGACGGCGGAAGTCCCGGGTTCCATCGCCGCCCGTACAACGTCGAGATCCTCGTCGCTGACCAGACCGCGGGAATCGACGGTGAGCCCGTCGAGCCCGATATCGGTGAGCGATTCGTCGACTTCTACCTGGCCGAGCTCGCCCTTCTCGTCCATGGCCAGATAGATGAGGTCGAGGACCGTGACATAGCCGCGGTCCACCACCTCGGCCAGCGCGGATGTCACCGACCGGTCGATCCGTGCACCGGGGAAGGAGAGAACGACCAATTCGACCGGGCCGAGATCCGAGGTGTAGGTCATCACGTCATGGTGGCGTCCCGGCCTCGCAAACGCATCACCCGCCACGGATGAGGTCGCCCGGACCGACGACAGAGCCAGCGCACCCGGGGCACGCCGCCCCGGCTCATCGCCGATCCGGGGTCCAGGTGGTCACAGCCCAGATCACCACGATGTCGAGAACGATCACGAGAATCGACCACCACGGGTAGTACGGGAGCCACAGGAAGTTCCCGATGATCGACAGGGCGGCCAGGAATACCGCGGTGACCCGCGCCCAGACCGCCCCGGCCAGCAGGCCGACTGCCGCGATCACGATCAGCGCGCCCACCACGATATGCACCCAACCCCAGGTCGTGGTGTCCAATTGGTACAGGTAATCCCGTCCTTCGACGAAAAGGTCGTCGCCCGCGACGGCGGAACCGCCCGCGAGAATGGACAGTACCCCGACCGTGAGCAGGAGCACCGCTACCCCGAGCGAGGTCACGGCCGCCACCCCTTGTGCGACCGGATTGCGGGGCGAACCAGTCGTATGCGCCATGAGTCCTCCTCATCCGATCCCCCATGAACAGGTATGCCGTATCCGCGACGGCGGCCGCGTCACCCGGTGCGGATGAAGTCGCCGGGCCTCAATTCGCGATCCGGCTGCCGACCGTATGCACGAGCACGACATCGGGATGCCAGGGCACCAGATCGTGCACCGACCGTTCGAGGCTGCCGGTCGGGGGTAGCTCGCCCGGTGACAGCACCTGGATCGTCGCGGTATCCGATTGCAGGCTGACATCGGTTACCTGCGCGCCGGGCACATCTGCCAGCCAGTTCCGGGCCGCATCGGCGATCTGGTCGGCCCAGAGCGAGGACAGCGAATTCACCATCATCGGGACGGCCACCACGATCAGCCCGGCCGCCAGCACCGCATACGCCCGCCCGCGCCGCTGGGCACCCGCCCCGGCTTCGGCCGGATACCCGGTGACCACCAGCACCACGGTGGCGGTGATGACCATGGCGACCATATTCGATGCGAACAGGACGAAAGCGCCCAGCGCCAGACCCGGCGCACTCGACCCCAGGCACACCCCCACCACCGCCAGCGGCGGGACGAGCGAAATCGCGATGGCCACCCCGGGCAGAACATCACCGACATCGCGCCGGATGATCGCCACCACACCCACCAGCCCGGTGGCCAGCGCGGCCGTGAGATCCATCAGTTTCGGTGATGTACGGCCGACCACCTGCGAGTTCGACAGCACATTCGTCGGGTTCGGCAATACCTGTGCGAACAGGAAACCCACGAGAACGACCAGGACGATCCCCGCCAGGACGAGCAGTAGGCTGCGGGCGACCAGTTCTCCACGGCCGGTGGCGATACCGAGCCCCACACCGAGGATCGGCACCGACAACGGGGCAACGATCATCGCGCCGATCACGGTCGCGGTCGAATCGCCGACGACCCCGGACGCGGCGATGATGCCGGACAGGGTCAGCATGATCCAGAACGCGGAACGCTTCGTGGTCGTTTCCCCGATCCCCAGGTCGAGCCGGTCGGTGAGTTCGTCGAGTGTTCGTCGTTGACCAGCGGGGACCAGCAGTGACATGACGTGACCTCGATCCGGTTCGCGCGGCGCACGAGCAGCGTCGTGCCCGACCGCCGGCCTGCTCGAATATCCGTCGATCGTGCCCAGCGGTCCGCGGGACGACCTCATCCACGAAGGGTGAAACCACCCGCGCAACCACCCGGCACGACATATGGCCGGCGCGGCCCGGCCCGCTGTTTCCCGACGTTGTATGACGTCACCGTCACGCACAGCCGGCCGACGCAGCCCCCCGGCATGGCCCGTACAGGGTGTGTTTGCCCGGCACCGGGCCGGGTACGGCGCCGATGACACCCGGTCGGTGGCACGGTCCGGCACCGGCCGACAACGCCTGGGAGGTGTGTGGACGATGGCCATCTGTGTTACCTGCGGCAACGACTACGACAAGACGTTCACTGTCAGCCGTGACGGGCAGTCGTGGACATTCGACAGTTTCGAATGTGCCGCGAGCGAGCTCGCCCCGGTCTGCGCGCATTGTGGCTGCCGGGTGCTCGGCCACGGTGTCGAGGCGGCGGAACAGATATTCTGCTGTGCGCACTGCGCACGCCGGGCCGGGCACGGGGCCCTGGCCGATCACGCGTAGATCAGCGCTAGGGCGGCGGCGAGGGCCGGGAGCGCTCACTCCAACCGCCGGCGTGCCCGTTCCAGTTCGGTGGTCGCGCTGCGGACCTCTCGACGAGAGGCACGTTCGGCGTGCCGCGCGAAACGATGCTGTTCTTCGGCCGCGGCCAGTTCGGCCCGGAGTTCCGCGAGCCGCTCTTCACTGCGCCGGAGTTCCTCGGCGGCCCGCCGGGCGTTCTGTTCGGCGGCTTCCAGTGCACTTTTCGCCTGCTGCTCGACGGCCGGGAACTCCTCCGCTCGGCGTTCGCGTCGCCGCGCCTCGCGGTCGTCGTGATGCTTACCGCCCGCGCGTTTCGAGGATGCTTTCCGACTGGAGGACTCGTCCTGCGCTTCGGCGGTGACTTCGTCTTCCCGCACGACGGCGAGATCCGGTCCCACCGGGCCGAAACCCGAGTAGTTCGCCGCCGATGCCAGCGTCGCCGTACGAACCCTTTCGGCGATCTCGGGGTCGGCGAGGGCGGCGGTGAGGGTCTCACCGACCTGGCGGAGAACGGCGTCGTTCACCGGCTGTCCCTGCTCGGCGGCGACCGTGCCGGCCCGGGCGGCGAGTGCGTCGACCACCTGCCGCCGCTGCGCGGTGAGCGATCGCAGTTGTTTCCCGGACAGCTCCCGCTGCGCGGTACGCAGATCAGCACCCAGCCGCAGGAGTGCGGCGATTTCGTCGGGTGCCGCGCGCACCAGCATGTTCACCGTCCAGGCAGCCACTGTGGGTTTGCGCAGGGCAGCGATATCGGCGGCCAGTTTCTTGTTCCCTGCCTCCTTCGCGGCACGTACCTGTTCGTTGCGCGCGGCCACGAAGTCCGCGGGTGTTCGCCCGTACAGCTCCGCGGCCACTTCGCCCAGGCTCATACCGCCCGAGCCTAATGCGCGCGTCGGCCGGGATGGCCGCGACTGGGCGGTGGATGCCATTTCCCGGTGGCCGCCCGTTCACCTTGCGGACGGCTGGTGGAAAACTGGTGAGATGGGTGCCCCCGCAATCGAGGCGCCGGCCGGGCAGCGGCCGCGCTGGCTGCTGCGCAGCAGTGTGTGGTCGGCCTATCTGCTGGCATTGGCGGTTGTCACCGTCATGTTCGGACTGCCGACCGACCGGATATATCAGGCCGTCTGGATCATCGTCGGGATCGCCGCGTTCAATCCGGATCGGCCGTGGCGTGACCATATGCGCACGCTGATCGATTGGGTTCCGCTCATCGCTGCGCTGGTGGTCTACGACCACACGCGCGGTATCGCCAATACGCTCGGAATGCCGGTGCGGGTCGAGGAATTGGTGACGGCGGAGAGCTGGTTGTTCGGTGGCACGATCCCGACGGTGTGGTTACAGGACCACCTGATCCACGAGGGTGTGCAACCGTGGTGGACCCTGTTGACCGGTATCGTCTACACGAGCCATTTCGTTCTTCCCTGGCTTATCGCGGCGATCTTCTACGTACAGGCGCGCGAACGCTGGTCGAAGTATATGCGCCGGATCGTGCTCCTGTCCTATCTCGGTCTGCTCACCTATGTGCTGTTACCGGCGGCGCCCCCGTGGTACGCGGCCCGTGAGGGTGTCCTCGGCGCCGAGGTCTACCGGGGCACCGGGTTCGGGTTCCATCTGGTATCGGTGGATGTCAGCGGGGACTGGCTTGCGGCCCAAGGCAACCCGGTGGCGGCCCTGCCGTCGTTGCACTCCGCGTTCGCCCTGCTGGTGACGGTGGCGTTGTGGCCGCTGGCGCGGAACTGGTGGTGGAAGATCCCGCTGGCGCTGTTCCCCTTGGCGATGGCTTTCACGCTTGTCTACGGGGGCGAGCACTATGTGGTCGATGTGCTTGCGGGGTGGGGGTATGTCGGGCTGACGATTCTGCTGGCCCGCGCCTGGGAGCGCCGGCGCAAACCGGCCGGACCCCCGGCGGAGCAGGAGTCCGACGCGCTGCCGGCCCCGTGATCCGGGGCAGCGTGCCTACTCCTGTCCCGCCCACGGGGCCAGCAGCAGATTGCAAGCCCGGCGCATATCGGCCGCGGCCTCCTCCGGCTCCAGGAGCCCAGCAGTGGCCCAGGTCATGATGCCGTACGCGGTTTGTTCCGCCAGCCGCGCGAGCTGGAGGTCGCCGGCATCCGGGTCGGTGATACCGGCGACGGCGATGATGCGGTCCCGCATCGTGACGATGCCCACGCCCGTCTCGGCCGATCGCACGGCATTGGCCGACACCAGCATGGCGCGGCCGAGCTGGGGACGCCGGAGCAGTTCGACCACCGCGTTCTCCAAGAAATCCGCCACGGCGCCCACCGGGTCACCGGGGTCTCGCGGCGGCGCGGGCAGCTTTTCGACAGCAGTCGCCAGTACCCCCCAATACAGGTGATGTTTCGACGGGTAGTAGCGGTACAGTGTGCCGAGCGCGACCCCGGCGGCCGTCGCGATCTCCGACATCTGGACCCGTTCCAGACTCGATTCCGCACCGAGGCGGGCGGCCGCGCGCAGGATGGCGCGCCGACGTTCCTGCTGCCCGGCGGTGGACGGTTGCCCTGGCTCGCGGGGCTCCGCTATCCGTGGCACGGCCCACCTCCGATTCGAAAAACTAGAATTCACTCTAGCAGGCGCGGGTTCGGGGTGGGCCATAATCCTCTCGGGCGGCGCCGACGCCAGGACACGTCGGCTACAGCGGCATGAGGTGATGTTTGCGCGGCCCGTGCCGGACAGACTTATCACGGAGCAGGCGCAACGCCCGGCGGATCTCCAACCGGGTCTGCGATGGTTCGATCACTGCATCGATATATCCGCGTTCGGCCGCGGTCCACGGCGTCGCCACGGCCGTGTTGTAGAAGTCGACCATCTGCTGCCGCAGCGCCGGACGCTCCTCCGCGGATACGGCGGCGAGTTGCCGGCGTTGAGTGAGCCCCACGGCGGCCTCGGCACCCATGACGGCGATCCGCGCGGTCGGCCAAGCGAGGTTGATATCGCCACCGAGTTGTTTACAGCCCATCACCGCATAGCCGCCGCCGTAGGCCTTGCGCACCACCACGGTGACGATCGGGACGGTGGCCTCGACCACGGCATAGAAGAACCGGCCGCCGCGTTTGATCACACCGATCTTCTCCTCCTCCACCCCGGGGAGGACACCCGGGGTGTCGACGACGAAGACGAGCGGGAGGTCGAACGCATTGCACAGCCGGATGAAATGCGCCGCCTTGTCCGAAGCACGGGCATCGATCGCGCCGCTGGACACCAGCGGCTGATTGGCCACCACACCGACACTGCGGCCGTCGACCCGGGCGAAACCGGTGATCATATTGCGCGCCGTCGCATCGCCGACCTCGTGGAACTCACCGTCGTCGAAGATCCGCAGCAAAACGTCGTACATGTCGTAACCGGCGCGATCGGAATCTGGGATGATCGAATCGAGTGCGCGATCGGAATCGGTGAGTTCTGGTTCGAGACCGGGGTTGATCAGCGGCGGCCGGTCGAAGCAATTGGACGGCATGAAGCTCAGATAGCTGCGCACCCACGCGAACGCCGCCTCCTCGTCCGCGGCAACATGGTGGATATTGCCGTTCTGCGCCTGGTTGTGGGCACTGCCGAGTTCTTCGAGCGTGATCTCTTCACCGGTGGTCTCCCGGATGATGTCCGGGCCGGTGACGAACATATAGGCGCCTTCGGTCGCAACCAGCACATCGGTGTTGATCGGTGAGTACACAGCACCGGCCGCACATTTACCGAGCATCACCGAAACCTGCGGCACCACCCCGGACAAGCCCAGCTGCCGTCGGCTCATGGCGGCATACCAGGCCAGCGATGTGACCGCGTCCTGTACCCGGGCGCCCCCGGAATCGTTGATCGCCACGAACGGGCAGCCGATCTCGGCGGCGAGATCCATCGCCGCCGCCACCTTGCGGCCGAACATCTCGCCGACGGAACCGCCGAACACCGACTGATCATGGGCGATGACCACGACGGGGCGGTCCTCGACCGTGCCGCGCCCGGTCACGACACCGTCGCCGTAGAGGCTGCCGGGATCACCGGGTTGACGGACCAGCGCACCGATCTCGACGAAACTCCCCTCGTCGAGCAACATATCGATACGCTCGCGGGGGCTGCGTATACCTTTGGCGGCCCGTTTGGCGACACCTGCCCCGCCGGCCGGTTCGTGCGCAACCGCCAGATTCTCCCGCAGTTGTTTCAGTTTTCCAGCGGTTGTCGCCTCCACTGTGTACGCCCTTCGTCGTCTCGATCGAGCTCTCGATATCGGTATGCCGTGACGACCCTAGCTCCGATAGACGCGTTCACAGCGCTGTGCACCGCAATAGACTTTCCGGCATGTCGTCTACTGCAATACATCGCGTCCCGGGACCCAGCTATCAGCAGCGCAGTGGCCGAGCGCTCGAAGAACGGACGCAGGCGATGATCGTGGCAGCGGCCGAGCAACTGATGACAGAACGGCTCGCCGAGCGCGATACCGATGACGCGCTCGCCCATCTCACGACCGCAGATATCTGCGCCCGGGCCCGTGGCTATATTCGGCGTGACGGCACCGAGGGACCGATTCCGAAGGCCACGATGTGGAAACACTTCAGAACTGTCGAGGCCCTGGCCGCGGCGGTGGCCGACAATATGGCTGCCGCCGACCGGGTGGTTCCCGACCAGGTGCTCCGGCTGGCTGCGGGCCGCACATCCATTCCGCCGGCAGGTGTGGATACCCGGAGACTGGAAGCCAGACTCGCGGGCCGGCACTACGACCTGGATCAACTGGCGGACCAGTTCGATCGCGCCGCTGCCGCGTCCGACCACGCCGATATGCTCTACTGGGCCGCCGAACTCGCCGAACGTGGACTGCGCGAGCGCCGTCGCGGCGACCGGCCCCGGGTCGAGGCCGCCCGCGATTGGGCCCGGCGCGGACTGGAACTCGCCGATCCGGCCTCCCGTCTCGATTGCATGATGGGTATCCGCTGTGCGCGGGCGGCGGCCGCTGCCGAGACGGTGCTGTCGCGGAACCTCGACTACGAACCGACCGGCCTCAGCCGCATCCGCACGATCAGGGAAAGCGAGCTCGAATTCGCCGAGGCACTCGGCTGGGACCTGCACTGCCTGCTGGCCCGGTTCCATATCGAACACGCACGTGCTCTCGCCGAGGAGGATCCGCGGCGTGAGATGCATTCCGTATATACCGTCGCCCGGGCGCTCCCTGCGCTCTGCGCGCCGGGAACGGACCGGCGCCACGAACCCCAGGATCGCCTGCAAGCCGGTGAACTGGCGGAAATCATTGCCGCCCTGTGCCGAATCGATATGGCCTACGGCCGCACTCCCGAACACGGCGAGCAGTTCGCCGCACTGTTCGGCGACGGCGTGCCGACACTGATCCAGGAGCTGCTGGCCTGCTTCCCGGTCACCACCGGCGAGCGCCGGCGGCACGAGGGCAATATCCGAGCGCTGTTGCGTCTGAGCGGATTCGTGCACCATACCGGCCATGCCCACGATCCCGCGGCGGTGGCCACCGCCGTCGAGAACTACCGGCATGCCGCCGTGGATCTGCTGCGCACGGCCGAATACGGCCCACTGCGAGACGTCCTGGTGGCGCAGTACCTGACCGCCAAGGCGCAGTCCCTCGCCCCGGCGGACTCGGATACGGGCCCGGCCGGGCATGGCACCGGAGCGGCACCCGGATCGCTCGTCCACCCGCGACCCGAAGGCCTGCTCCAGGCCGCGGTCCAGTTCTACGATCACGCCGCCCGGGTGACCAGCCCGCGCGGATCCGCCGGTGTTCTCCGCGCCCGGGCCGCACAGGCCGGCACCGAATTACGGCAATCGATTCCGGCGCCGGGTGATCCGGCCATCGCAGCGACAGGAGTTGTGGCCGGGGATGAGTTCGACAGCATCGCCCGAGCCATCAACGATCTCGTGCTGATCATCATCAGCCGCCGCAACAGGTTCACCGATACCGAAGTCGCGCGATTGCTCGAACTGGTCGACCCGATGTACGACTACATCACCGCGGGCCGGAATTGAACCTCCGGCGCAGGGCGCCGGGAACACAGCGCAGGTATCCGGCTTCGGGTTCGCACAGCGAACCACACGGTTGCGGGGCGGCCCCGGACTCGCACCGGTTCTGCCTGCGGACAGCGCCGGCATCACCGAAGCGCAAGCCGCGGAACCATACCGCCGCCGCGGCCGCACCCTCCGACCGGCCGGCACAGCGGTCGGCCACGGCGGATCACCACATATTCTGTGAGCCACGACATGTGATCCAGGCCGCGATCGGCCAACGTTTGCCCACCGGCACCACGGGTAGTCAACCAAGGGAATGCTCTCGTCGTGGTCCAGCCCTCGGGATGGTGCGGGGAGGGGGCGGAATGGGCAACAGGTGGCTAGGAGAGTCGGGTGTCGGTAGTTCTCGTGCTTCAGGCACGCGGTCTCGGTGAGCTGCTCACCGCTGTTCCGGCGTTGCGTGCCCTGCGGCGGGCCCGGCGAAACGATCACCTCGTTCTCGCCACCCCCCATCGTCTGCGCCCGATGGTCGAACTGATCGCACTCGTGGACGAGATGGTGCCGATCGCCGACCCGCAGGGGTTGCGCTGGGACGGACCGGCACCCAAGCTCGCCATCAATCTGCACGGCGCCGAGGCCACGCCGATCGTGGAACTCGCCAAGACCGGCGCCGAACGTATCCTCACCTACCGCAATCCGGCATTCCCGGAAATTCCCGGCCCGGACTGGCACGACGATCGGCATCCGATCGACCGCTGGTGCCATCTGCTGGAATTCGACGGGATCGGCGCCGACCGGCGCAATCTCGGGCTGGTACCGCCCGTGGCCACCACCAGCCACCGCGACAGTGTGGTCGTGCACGTCGGCGCGGGCGCCACCGCGCGGCAGTGGCCGGCCGATCGCTTCGCCGCGGTGATCCGGCACCTGCTGGTTCTCGGCCACGAAGTGGTCCTCACCGGCGACGAGGGCGACCGTGAACGCGCCCACGGGATCGCTGCCCGGGCGGGGCTGGCCGGACAGCGGGTACTGGCGGGTAACCAGAATCTGATCGAATTGTCGGCCACGGTGGCCGAAGCCTCGGTGCTGCTGTGCGGCGATACCGGTGTCGCCCACCTCGCGACCGCGTTCGGGACCCGCACGGTGCAACTGTTCGGGCCCACCCCCCCGGCGCAGAGCGGGCCGCCCGGACACCTGCTCAACCGGCACGAAGTGCTGTGGGCGGGTCGTACCGGTGACCGGGAAGGCACCACACCCGATCCCGGTCTCCTGCAGATCGGCGCCGCCGAGGTGATCGCGGCACTGGATCGGCAGCTGAGCAAGCGCCGCTCCGAGGCCGGGGTGACGAGCGCCGCGTACCGCCGGGTGGGCTGACCACGTCCGGGGGCCCAGCCCCCGGTCTCATACGCGTCCGCGTGCCTCGTTCACTGCGGCAGCATAGGCAGCGAGGGCACTCGGCCAGAACTGCTCGAGGTAGTCACGGGCGTCCCCGAGGCCGCGTGGGTCCAGGGAGTAGAGCCGGCGGTTGCCGATCGGGCGCACCATCACCAGGCGCGCTTCGCGCAGTACGCGCAGATGCTGCGATACGGCCGAGCTGCTGATCCCGACCTGTTTCGCCAGCTCGCCCACCGAGCGCGGGCCCGAAGGCAACGCTTCGAATATCGCCCGCCGGGTGGGATCGGCGAGGGCGATCAGCGGCGCAACTCTGTTAGCGACCACTCATACAGTGTCTCCATCGGGCAACCCCTCGGTCAAACCCCCGCCGAATGTCTCATTTGTGCAGCTCGACGCGGGAAATTCCGGGTTTCGTTACCGTACGGTTATAAGCGACCTGGGCTTATGCACCCGTGGTGACGGTAACCACATGCTTGCTGACTCGGCCTGCAAGTCCCCTAGCTTGTAACTCATGCCCGTGACCCTTCCGTTACCTCTCCGCAAGCTCACGGTGCCGTCGATCGGCCGTCGCCGCGTAACGACGCAGGTTGTCGCCACCACGACTGCGCTGTGTGCCGGTTTCGGTCTCCTCGCCGCAGGGGCCGATTCCGATAACGAAACGATCAAGAACGTGGCGGCCACCGCGCCCGCCCCGGCCGTCACCGACGCGGCCACCGCCGAACAGCAGGCCCACTCCCACGATCCCGCGGCGTGGGACCCGAACAAGCCCGCTGCGGACAATCAGCCCATCGCGTTCCCCTTCCCGCCTCCGCCGCCGCCCCGGCCCACCACCGTGCGTCCGGTCGATGCGGTCGTGAGTTCCGGTTTCGGCCCGCGCTGGGGCGCCAACCACTTCGGTATCGACTTCGCCGGACAGCAGGGCGTGCCGATCCGTTCGGTCACCGACGGCGTGGTGATCGAGGCCGGCCCGGCCACCGGTTTCGGCCTGTGGGTGCGCGTCCAGCAGGACGACGGAACCGTCGGCGTGTACGGCCATATGCAGGACATCCTGGTCCATGTCGGCCAGCCGGTGCAGGCAGGCGATGTGATCGCCACCGTCGGCAGCCGTGGCCAGTCCACCGGACCGCATCTGCACTTCGAGGTGCATCAGCCGGGTGTCGGCAAGGTCGACCCGATGCCGTGGTTCGCCGGGCGCGGCATGGACGTCATGAACTTCCCGGGCTGACCCTACTTCCCGGCGGACCGGAAAACACCGGCCGCCCCACAACCTCCGATCTTCGTCGGGTGATCGGATGCCTGCACCGGCCATTGCTGCTCTGTACCGCAGCGATGGCCGGTCTGGTGTCTTTGGGCCCCCGGTGGCCATCGTTGTCGATGATGAGCAGCCGGTGAGGTCCGGGCCACCCGCGCCTTTCGCGGCGAATCCACCGCCCGCCGTAACCGTTTCGATACGGCTGGAGTCAGCGCAACCGTTCGGCGTCGCGGGCGAGTTCCACCAGCACCGCACTGAGACGCGCGAGTTCGTCGTTACCGGCGCCCTCGTCGATGGCGGTCGCCACATCCTCGGCCGCACAGCGCGCCGCGAACCAGCGGTCCGCGAGGGCGGTGGCCTCGGCGGCACTGAGCACTACCGAATCGGCGGGGATACCAGTGCCCTTCACATTGTTGCGGTGCTCATACGCGCGCTGACGGCAGGACTGCCGGCAATACCGGCGCCGCCGCCCCGCTTCCGTATCAACGATTTCCCGACCACACCACAGACAGGACTGCAACCGGCGCGACATGACCCGACACCCTAATAGGCCTTCGCGCAGCGGTACACACCGCACACCGCGCAGAGTTCCCGGGCCGACGCCGTACAATTACAAGGCTCTCCCGAACTGGGAACGGATCGACCCTCGCGAACGTTGACAAGAAACAGGGCGCAAGGCCGCAACCGGCACGAACCGCGGTTCGTGCGCAGGTATCGGCCGGCAGACGTGACCCGAACGGTCGGCGGAAGGCAACGGCCGGCGACATGCGAACCCACGAAGTTCGTAACAGCACAACCACAGGGGTCAACCCACCGGTTCGCCCCGGGCGGGTTCCGGTGCACCGCAGCGGATCGCCGAAAGGTGTTTCCGATCCGGTGATCCGGAACCGAATGTCCGGGAACCCGCGGACCTGCGCGCGGTAACGCGCCGACAACACAGAGAGGACCTGTACAGATGGCAGATCGCGTACTCCGGGGCAGCCGGCTCGGAGCGGTGAGCTACGAAACCGACCGCGACCATGATCTGGCTCCCCGCCGGATCGCCCGGTACCGGACCGACAATGGTGAAGAATTCGATGTCCCGTTCGCCGACGAGGCCGAGATCCCACCGACCTGGCTGTGCAAGAACGGCCAGGAAGGTGTGCTGCTCGAAGGCACCTCGCAGGAGGCCAAGAAGGTGAAGCCGCCGCGCACGCATTGGGACATGCTGCTGGAACGGCGCAGTAAGGAAGAACTCGAGGAGCTGCTGAAGGAGCGCCTGGAGCTGCTCAAGACCCGCCGCCGGGGCTGAGTCACAGCTCTTCGGGAGTCTCGGTTCGGGCTCGGAACCCGGACACCGGCTGATGAGGCCGTACCCACCGGATCATCCGGTGGGTACGGCCTTTATCGTTTTCGGCGGCGAAAGCCGGCGTGGCTTCAGCGGCTGGCCACCCGGCGGTAGCGCAGCAGTGCCAGCGGCATCGCGATGAGCAGGATCACCACCGAGCAGATCACGGCGTATTCGACACAGTGTTCGGCCGGCCATCCGGTCGGCGCCTCGAAGGTCGGCGGCGCACTGTTCTCGAACAACTTCCGGCCGCTGGCCGCGACCGCGGTGATCGGATTCCATTCGGCGATGGTGCGCAACGGCCCGGGCAGAGTCGCCGCGGAGATGAACGCCGAGGAGATGAACGACAGCGGGAACAGCCAGATCAGCCCGGCGCTCTGCGCGACCTCGACATTCGGTGCGAGCAGGCCGGTGAGTGCGCCCACCCACGACATGGCGAAGGCGAACAACAGGATCACACCGTAGGCCAGTACGGCATCGGCCACGCTGCCCTCGATACTCCAGCCGACGATATATCCGCAGACGGTCATCACCAGCAGGCTCAGCATGCTCACCACGAGATCCGACAGGGTCCGGCCCATCAGCACCGCCAGCCGGGACATGGGCAGCGCACGCATCCGGTCGATGATGCCCTTCTCGAGGTCACCGGCCAGACCCACGGTGGTGAACGCGGCACTGAACGCGACCGTCTGCGCCATGATCCCGGCGATCAGGAATTCCCGGTACTCACCGCCGCCGAGGGAAGCGCCGAATACGTAGGCGAACAGGAAGACGAACATCAGCGGCTGCACGGTGGCGGTGACCAGCAGTGTGGGCACCCGCATGATGGTGAGCAGGTTGCGGTGGGCGACGATCGCGCTGTCGCGAATGATCCGCAGCCGGGGCTCGGCCGATTTCGGGATCCGGTGCGAGGCGGGCGCGTGTTCGGTATCCGCGGTGTCCTCCTCGGTCCGGTCAGTGGTTTCGGTGTTCTCGACCGCCACTTCTGCGGTACTCACGACATGATCTCCTCGGGTACATCGCTGGTTTCCGGCTCGGCGTCCGGGGTCGCCGAGGTGCCGGTGAGGGACAGGAAAACGTCGTCGAGGCTGGGCCGGTGCACGCGGGCATCGACGGCCGCCACATCTGCGTTGTCGAGGCGGCGCAGCGCTTCGACCATGGTGCGGGAACCGTCGGCGACCACCACCGACACCTCGTCGGCACTCGCTTCGTGCGCAGGTTCGCCGAGACCGACATCGGCGAGTACCCGCAGCGCGGGCGCGGGATCCTGCCCGGGCGCCAGGGTGACGGTGAGACGGTCCCCGCCGATCGAGGATTTGAGTTCGTCCGACGATCCGCGCGCGATGACACGGCCCTTGTCGATCACCGTGATCTGATCGGCCAGCCGGTCGGCCTCCTCCAGATACTGGGTGGTCAGCAGGACGGTGGTGCCGTCGCGCACGAGATCACCGATCACCCGCCACATATCGGTGCGGGCGCGCGGGTCCAGGCCGGTGGTCGGTTCGTCGAGAACCACCACCGGCGGTCGGGCGATCAGTGCGCCGGCCAGGTCGAGCCGGCGGGTCATACCGCCGGAATAGGTTCCGGCGCGGCGGTCGGCGGCATCCTCGAGCCCGAACTGCACCAGCAGTTCCCGGGCCCGCTCGGTGGCGTTGTCGCGGCTCATACCGTAGAGCCGCGCGACCATGCGCAGGTTCTCGTAGCCGGTGAGGTTGGCATCGACTGCCGCGTACTGGCCGGACAACCCGATCAGTCGCCGGGCGGCCGCCGGATCGTGCAGTACATCGACCCCCGCGACCCGCACCGTTCCGGCGTTGGGCCGCAACAGCGTGGTCACGATGCGGACGGTGGTGGTTTTGCCGGCACCGTTGGGTCCGAGTAGACCCATGACAGTGCCGGCGGGTATTTCGAGATCGACATCGTCCAAAACGCGGACCCGGCCGTAATTCTTCACCAGGCCGGTGATCTGTACCGCGGGCTTCACTGAGCGTTCTCCTTCGTTTCGGTACCGGGCTGGGGGCGAACTCCTGCGCGCACGGTTACGTGCGCAGGCGCGCGCGGAGGTGTTCACGCAGTACGGGTCCGATCACCGCGAGGGATTGCGCCGTGGTCATCTCCGCGTGTGTGCATTCGATCTCGTGGGCCGTCACCGTGCCGGTGACGAATTCTGTCCACGCGCCGGGGTGGCGATCTGCTGTGGCACGGTTCACCGGGTCGGCGGCAGCAGCGAAGAACAGCAGGTCGCCGTCGAAGATCCCGGGCCGGAACCCGTTGGCCTGCACTGTGCCGTCGGCATAGCCGGCGTAGAGCCGTTCCAGATGGTCGAGGGTGAGTGCGGCGAACGGTCCCGGCCGTGAGCGCAGCATTTCGGCGGCCTCGGCCAGGGTCGGCTCCGCACCGTCGACGACGAGGTCACCACCGAATTCGCCGATGATCTCCGTGATGGTCGGCATCGCATGTTCGGCCAGATCGTCGGAGAGACGGTAGCTGTCCAGCATGGTCAGCGATTCGACTTCCTCGCCCTCCTCTTGTAACCGCACGGCGATCTCATGCGCAATGAGACCGCCCAGCGACCAGCCGAGCAACTGATACGGCCCGTGCGGCTGCACCGACCGGATATGGGTCAGATAGTGCTCGGCGACCTCGGCGATCGACGAGAACCCGGGCTCGCCCGCCGCCTGCGGTGCCTGCAGTCCGTACACCGGCTGATCGGCGGGCAGTTCGGCGAGCAGGCCGGCATAACACCAGGACAGCCCGATGGCGGGGTGGATGCAGAACAACGGAGCGCGGTCCGATCCGGACTCGGGCCGCAGCGGCAGCAGCGGTGCGAGCGCGAGATCCATCGCATCGCTTGCGGTGCCGTCGCCGAGCCGGGCGGCCAGGGCGGCCGGGGTGGATTCACCGAACAGCAGCTGCATCGGCAGGTCGAATCCGGCGTCCCGGGCCTGCGCGACCACCTTGGTGGCGAGCAGGGAGTTGCCGCCCAATTCGAAGAACCCGTCCGCGGTGCCGACCCGCTCGACTTCGAGGACATCGGCGAAGATATCGCACAAGGCGGCTTCGATGGGGTTGGCAGGCGCCCGGTAGCCCTCGACTGCGGAGAACACCGGTTCGGGCAGGGCCGCGCGGTCGAGTTTGCCCACGGGGGTCAGCGGCAACCGGTCGATCAGCATGATCGACTGCGGGACCATGTAGTTGGGTACGAATTCGGACAGGTGTGCGGTCAGGTCGGCCGCGGTGGTGTGCGATGCGGCCTTCACATACGACACCAGCGCGGTGGCGCCCGCCGGCGTGCGATGCCCGGCGGTATGCGAGAACTCCACCGCCGGATGCCGGCTCAAGGCGGCGTCGATTTCGCCGAGTTCGATCCGGAATCCGCGGATCTTCACCTGGTGGTCGGTACGGCCGACGTATTCGATATCGCCGGGGCCGCCGTCGGCGCCGGTCCGGATCCGGACGAGATCGCCCGTGCGGTACATCCGTTCGCCCGGCTTCCCGAAGGGGTTGGCGACGAACCGCTGCGCGGTGAGACCCGGGCGGTCGTGGTAGCCGCGGGCCAGCGCGCCGCCCGCGAGGTACAGCTCACCGGTGACGCCGAGCGGAGCCGGCCGCAGCCGGGAATCCAGCACCATCGCGGCGACCCCGCGGATCGGTTCCCCGATCGGGATCGGGCCCGCCGGTACCAGCGGCGGCGAGATCACCGTGACGATGGTGGTCTCGGTGGGACCGTACACATTGTGCAGGTTACGACCCGGTGCCCAGCGGGCCACGACCTCGGCGGGCAGTGCCTCACCGCCCACCAGTACATGCTGGAAATCGGTGATACCGGTCGGATCCACCGTGGCCAGAGCGGCCGTGGTGATGAACGCGTGAGTGATGCGTTCGGCGATCAGAACCCGTGCCAGTTCCGTTCCACCGACCACACCGGGCGGGGTCAGCACCAGGGTGGCCCCGCCGCCGAGCGCGAACAGCAGATCCAGCATGGCGGCGTCGAAACTCGGCGTCGCGAAATGCAGGATGCGGCTGTCGGGCCGGACGTCGAAGCGCTGTGCGGTTTCTGCCGCGAAGTTGGACAGACCGCGATGGGTGACGACCACACCCTTCGGCGTACCGGTGGATCCGGAGGTGTAGATGACGTAGGCCGGGTTGTCCATCCGCAGCGGGCCGTTACGCTCCGCTTCGGCGAGCGGTGCGCTGGATGCGTCCAGCACTTCTTCCCGGAAATCGGGATCGTCGAGGGCCAGCCATTGGACTTCACCCACCAATTGCGGCCGGTACTCGGCGAGCGTGAGCCCGAGTGCGGCACCGGAATCGGTGAGCATATGGCTGATCCGGGCAGCCGGGTACCCGGGGTCGACCGGGACGAAGGCCGCACCCGTCTTGGTCACCGCCAGCACTGTCGCCACGGATTCCACGGTGCGGGGAATACCCAGCGCCACAAGTGTTTCCGGGCCGACACCATAACCGATGAGGACCCGCGCGAGCCGGTTGCTCCAGCGATCGAGCGCGTCGTAGGTGACCTCCACACCCGCAGCAGCCAGCGCGACCGCGCTCCTGTCGACCGACGCCGCCGCCGCGAAAACCTCCGGCAGCGTGACCGGCTGATCGGCATCTGCCCGGCGCAGCGGGGCCAGCGCCGACCATTCCGCCGGTTCCAGCAACTCCAGCTCGCCGATGACCACGGCCGGATCGGCTGCGATCGCGGCGAGCAGCCGGACCAGCCGGCGGCCGAGCCGGGCGGCGGTCGGCTCGTCGAACAGGTCGGCGCTGTAGTTCACCGCGACGGATATACCGTCCGGCGATCGATCCGCGCCCCGGCATTCGGTGAGCGTGAACTGGAGATCGAATTTCGCGATACCGGCGTCGATATCCATCGCCTCGATACTCAGCCCCGGCAGTTCCAGGGCCCGCACCGGTTCGTCGCGAACCGACAGCATCACCTGGAACAGGGGGTGATGCGATTGCGACCGCACCGGGTTCAGCACCTCGACGAGCCGTTCGAACGGCAGTTCGGCGTGCGCGAAGGCGTCGAGATCGGCCTCTCGCACCGTCTCGAGCAGTTCGGTGAACTGCCGGCCGGAATCGACCGGTGTCCGCAGAACCAGGGTGTTGACGAACATACCGATCATCCGGTCGAGCTCGGGGTGGCCGCGGCCCGCGACCGGGGAACCGACAGCGATATCACCGGATCCGGTGAGGCGGTGCAGCAGTACCGCCAGCGCGGCGTGCAGCACCATGAACACGCTCACGTTGTGGCGGGCCGCGAGATCGCGCAGATCCCGGTGGGCGCGGGCGTCGAGCCGTTCCTCCACGGTGCCGCCACGATAGGACGGAACCGGCGGCCGGGGCCGGTCGGCGGGGACGGCGAGAAGTTCGGGCAGTCCGTCCAGTGCGTCGCGCCAGTAGCCGAGCTGCCCGCTGATCACCGAGTTCGGATCGTCCTCGTCGCCGAGCAGTTCCCGCTGCCACAGCGTGTAGTCGATGTACTGCAGCCGTTCGGTGTCGGGGCGAGGCTCGGCACCGAGCCGTACCGTCCGGTACGCCTCTGCCACATCGGCAGCGAGCGGTTCCAGCGACCAGCCGTCCATCGCGATGTGATGCACCACGAGAACGAGGATGTGGTCGTCCGGGGCTACGACGAACAGCCCTGCCCGCACAGGGATCTGGGTGGACAGATCGAAGCCGGGTGCGATGAACCGCTCGATATCGGGACGCGGGTCGCCTTCGGTCGCCGGAGTCTGCAGCTCGACCGCGGCGCCGGGGAGATCGCGGACCAGCTGGGCGGGTTCCCCGTCGATCTCCGGGAACACCGTGCGCAGGGTTTCGTGCTGCTGCTGCACCGTGTGCAGGGCGGTTGCCAGGGCTACCCGGTCGAGCGGACCGCGCAATCGCAGCACCACCGGAACGTTGTAGGCGCCGGGGGCCGCCGCCGGATCGGCCCCACCGAACCGGTTCAGGAACCACAGCCGCTGCTGGGCCGGGGACAGCGGAATCCGTGCGGGGCGTTCGCGGCGTTCCAGCGCGGGTCCGCTCCCGCCGGCGTTCTCGCCGTCCAGCCGGGCAGCCAGTTCGGCGACGGTCGGTGCGGTGAATACCGAACGCACCGCCAGCCGTACCCCGGTGGCCGCTTCCAGGCGCCCGACCAGCTGGGTCGCCAGCAGCGAGTTACCGCCGATCTCGAAGAAATTATCGCCGGTATCGGTGACCGGGGCATCCACCAGATCGCCCATCACCGCCGCTACCAGGCGTTCGGTGGCGGTCTGCGGGGACCGGCCGGTGGATCCGGTGGGCAGTGCCTGCGGTTCCGGCAGTGCCGCGATATCCAGTTTGCCGACCGGGGTCAGCGGGATCTCGTCCAGCAGTGTGAACGCGGTGGGCACCATATGCCGGGGCAGCCGCTGCGCCAGGTATTCGCGCAGTTCCTCGGGTTCGGGACGGCGGGCGGCATCGGCCGGATGAACATAGGCCACCAGCCGATCCACGCCGGCGACCCGGCGCACTTCGGTATGGGCGAAATGCACCGCCGGGTGGGCGGTGAGCGCACCGGTGATCTCACCGAGTTCGATCCGGAAACCGCGCATCTTCACCTGGCTGTCGCTGCGGCCCAGATAACGCAGGTCGCCGTCGAGCGTCCAGCGCACCACGTCACCGGTGCGGTACATCCGGGCGCCGGCGGGACCGTACGGGTCGGCGACGAAACGTCCGGCGGTCAGGCCGAACCGTTCGTGATAGCCCTGGGCCAGCCCGGGGCCACCGAGATACAGCTCGCCGGGGACACCGGTGGGTACCGGTCGCAGGCGTTCGTCGAGGACCACCGCGCGCACCCCCCGGATCAGCGAGGCCAGACCGGCCGGGCGGTCCGGTACCACCGGGGTCACCGAGACCACGACGGTGGTTTCGGTGGGCCCGTAGGCATTGAACATCCGCCGGCCCGGCGCCCAGCGTGCCACCAGTTCCGGGCCGACATGTTCACCGCCGACCATCAGGCCGCGCAGCCGCGGCAACGGCCACCTGTCCGGATCGATGGTGGCGAGGGCCGCCGGGGTGATGAAGGTGTGGGTCACCTCGGTGCGGGTCATGAGTTCGGCCAGCTCGTCACCGCCGTACACCTCGGGCGGGACGATCACCATGGCGGCACCGGGGCCGATGGCGAGCAACAGGTCCAGGACCGCGGCATCGAAGCTCGGCGACGAGAAATGCAGTGTCCGGGCGCCGGGGGTGATGGCCAGCCGGTCGCGGAATTCGTCGGCGAGATCGGCCAGCGAACCGTGGGTGGCGGTGACGCCCTTGGGTTTGCCCGTGGATCCGGAGGTGTAGATCAGGTAGGCCGGATCGGTGACCCGCACCGGGCGGACCCGGTCGACGTCGGTGACCGGATCGGCCGGGACACCGGTTTCCCGCCGGCCGGCCGGGGTATCGAGCAGCAGCCAATCGATATGGTCACCACCCGCGGCACGCAGTGTTTCCGCATGCCCCGCGCGGCTGATACCGACGGTGCAACCGGAATCGGCGAGCATATGCGCGACCCGTTCGACCGGATAGTTCGGATCCACCGGAACGAACGCGGCCCCGGACTTGGCGATGGCCAGCATGGCGGTGACGGAATCGGCGGACCGGGTGAGCCCCAGCGCGACCCGGTCACCCGCGCCCAGACCGCGCGCGATCAGGGCCCGCGCCAGCCGGTTGGCCCGGCGGTCCAGTTCGGCGTAGGTGAGGACGGTGTCCTCGGCGTAGAGCGCCGGGCGCGCACTGTGCGCGAGGACTGTCGAGGCGAACAGACCCGCCAGAGTGCGCGGGATTCCGGGAACCGGACCGCGGGCTGGGCTGTAGGTGGCCCGTTCGGAATCGGTACGCGTATCGATATCGCCCACCGCGATATCGGGTCGTGCGGCGACGGCGGCCAGTACGCGCAGGAAGCGATCTGCCATGGTATGTACCGTGGCCGCGTCGAACAGTTCGTCGGCGTAGACGAATTCGAGTTCACCGGCATCGAGATCACCCGCCCGGAGTTCGAGATCGAATTTGGCGCGGGCGATATCGAGCGCAGCCGCGTCCACCGCGAGTCCGGGCAGTTCCAGCGTCGGCACCGGGGTGTCCTGCACGGTCAGCGCAACCTGGAACAGCGGATGCCGTCCGGTGGCGCGCGGATCGTTGCCCAGGGCCGAAACCACCTGTTCGAACGGGATATCGGCGTGGGCCAGCGCGGCGAGTTCGGTATCCCGGTCGGCCCGCAGCAGATCGGTGAAGGAGCGGGCCGGGTCGACGTCGGAACGCAATACGAGCGTGTTGACGAACATGCCGACCAGTTCGTCGAGCCGCCGATCGGTACGCCCGGCTACCGGCGTGCCGATGGCGATATCGCGGCCGCCGGTCACCGAACGCAGCAGCACAGCGAGCGCCGACCGCAGCAGCATGAACGGGCTCACGCCCTGTGCACGCGCCAGTTCCGCGAGTGCCTGCCGCGTCGGCGCCGGGATCGTGTATCGCACGGTCCCCGCGGTCTGCTGTGGTTCGGCCGGACGGGGCCGGGTGTAGGGCAGGGGCAGTTCCTCGGGCAATCCGGCGAGCCGTTCACGCCAGTAACCGAGTTGCCGGGCGGCGAGGCTTTCCGGGTCGGTGGCGGCGCCGAGATGCTCGCGCTGCCAGAGTCCGAAGTCGGCGTACTGCACCTCGAGCGGGCTCCACTCGGGCGCGGAGCCGGCACACCGGGCCTGGTAGGCGACGGCGAGGTCGCGGGTGAGCGGTGCGAGCGACCAGCCGTCCGCGGCGATATGGTGCACCACCACACCGAGCCGGTAGCGGTGCGCACCGGTCCGCAGCAGGATCGCGCGCAGCGGGGTACCGGTGGTGAGGTCGAAACCGGTGGTCGCCGTTTCGTGCAGCGCCGCGGCGGCACCGGCCGGATCGGTATCACGGACTTCCAGGGCGGGCAGCGCCCACGTGACGGGCAGGATCCGTTGCTGGGCACCGTTTCCGTCGTCGGGATAGGCGGTGCGCAGGACCTCGTGCCGTTCGACGATATCGCCGAGCGCCGAACGCAACGCCGCCACATCGAGATCGCCGTCGATATCGAGGACGAAGGCAATGTTGTAGGCACTGGATTCGGGGGCGAAGCGGTTGAGGAACCACAGCCGCTGCTGCGGCAGCGACAACGGGATCCGGCCGGGCCGCGGATCCCGGGCGGCCAGCGGCACCCGGACCGTCACGGGAGTGCGGGTGACGTGGTCGGCCAGCGCCGCCACGGTCGGTGCCTCGAATACCGTCCGCACCGGCAGGTCCACCCCGAAGCGGTCGTACAGACCGCCCACCAGCCGAGTCGCCAGCAGCGAATTGCCGCCGAGATCGAAGAAGCCGTCCTCCACGCCGTTGACCTCCCGGCCCAGCACCTCGCTGAACACCTCGGCCACCCGCCGTTCGATATCTGTGGCCGGCGGCCGGGAGTTCGTGGTCGCGCCGGCGAAGTCCGGTTCCGGCAACGCCTTCCGGTCGAGCTTGCCCGAGGGGGCGGTGGGGAATTCCGGCAGCACGGTGACAGCGTCGGGAACCATATAGCCGGGCAACCGGCCGCGGACCGTGGCCCGCACCCCGGCCGGGTCGACGCCCGCGTCGGCGACGATATAGGCGGCGAGACGTTGCCGGCCCTGCGGATCCGTGTGCACCACGGTCAGCGCGCGACGCACCCCGGGATGGGTGCGCAGGACGTGGTCGACCTCGGACAGTTCGATCCGGAAGCCACGCAGTTTCACCTGATCGTCGGCGCGGCCCAGGAACCGCAGCCGGCCCGACCGGTCGGCTACGACCAGGTCACCGGTGCGGTACATCCGTTCACCGCGACGGCCGTACGGGTTCGCCGGGAACCGTGCGGCAGTGAGCGCATGCCGCCCGTGATATCCGCGGGCCACGCCCGGCCCGGACAGGTACAGCTCGCCGGGCGTCCCCGGCGGTACCGGCCGCAACCGGGAGTCCAGCACGAAAAGCCGCATACCACGCACCGGATGGCCGAGCGGTACCGGCCGGCCGGGCCGCATCGGCCCGGACATGGTGGCGGCGACGGTGGCCTCGGACGGACCGTACATATTGTGCATGCGGTACCGGCCGGCCCAGGTGTCGACCAGTTCGGGGCCACAGGCCTCCCCGCCCACCATGACCGTTTGCAGCCGGTCCAGACCGGCCGGATCGACGGTGGCCAGCGCGGCGGGTGTGATGAACGCATGGGTGATGCGCTCGACCTGCAGGAAGGTGGCGAGTTCGCTACCGCCGTAGATCTGCGGGGGTGCGATCACCACCGTCGCCCCGCAGGCGAAGCCGAGCAGCAGTTCCAGCACCGACGCGTCGAAACTGGGCGAGGAGAAATGCAGTGTGCGCGCCGCCGGGGTGACCCCGAACAGGTAGCACTGCTCCGCGGCGAACGACGCCAGCCCGCCATGGGTGACGACCACGGCCTTCGGGGTGCCGGTGGATCCGGAGGTGTAGATCAGATAGGCCGGGTGGATGGTACGTACCGGCCGGATCCGGTCGGCGTCGGTCACCGGCGCGGAAGAGGCTGCCGCGCACGCAGATTCCAGCGCAGGATCGCCGAGGACCAGCCATCGCCGGACAGCGCCGGGACGCTCCGGCAGCACATCGAACTGTTCCGGGCTCGTCACTCCCAGCAGCGCACCGGAATCGGTGAGCATATGCGCGATCCGGTCGCGCGGATACCCGGGATCCACCGGTACATACGCCGCGCCCGTCTTGGCGACGGCCCAGATCGCGGTGATCGCGTCCAGACCCCGGGGCAGTGCGAGCGCGACCACGGTTTCCGGGCCGGCTCCGTGCGCGATCAGCAACCGGGCCAGGCGGTTCGCCCGCTCGTCCAGTTCCCGGTAGGTCGTATCGCGGCCGCGGAAACGCACCGCGACACCGTCCGGATCGCGGACGGCGGACCGGCCGAGAAGTTCGGCGAGCGAAACCGGAGGCTCCGCCGGACCGCCCGCGAGCGGGACGAGATTGCCGTATTCGCGCCGGTCCAGCACATCGATATCGCCGACCGGGCGCCGGGGTGCGGCCACCGCGGCATCGAGCACCGCGACGAACCGCCGCGCGATCGATTGCACGGTCCGCTCGTCGAACACATCGGTGGCATAGCCGATTTCGGCGTGCAGCTCGCCGCCGGAGTTGTCGTCGTGCACCTCGAGCTGGAGGTCGAATTTCGCGATCCCGGTGTCCAGCGCCATGATCTCGGTCCGCACCCCGGGCAGGTTCAGGTCGATTTCGCCGGCGTTGTCGTAGGACAGCATCACCTGGAACAGTGGATGGCGCGCACCGGAGCGTTCCGGATTCACCACCTCCACGAGCCGCTCGAACGGCACGTCGGCGTTGGCGAAAGCATTGAGATCGGTTTCCCGCACGATATCGAGCATCCGGTCGAAATCACCGGCCGGATCGACCTCGGTACGCAGGACCAGCGTGTTGACGAACATCCCGACCAGCTCGTCCAGCGCGGGATCACTACGGCCCGCGATCGGGGTGCCGATGACGATATCGGTACTGCCGCAGATCCGGGACAGCAGCGTGGCCAGTGCGGCATGTACCACCATGAACATGCTCGCACCGCGGGTGGCCGCCAGTTCCGCGGCCGCACTGCGGGTACCGGCCGGGATGGTGAACGCAACCCGCCCGCCCTCGGTGGACCGGTGCGCGGGCCGTGGCCGGTCGAGCGGGAGGTCGAGCTGATCCGGCAGCCCGGCGAGCTCGGCGCGCCAATGGATGATCTGCCGGCTCAGCGCGCTGGCCGGATCGGATTCCTCACCGAGCAACTCCCGCTGCCACAGCGCGAAATCGGCGTACTGCACGGGCAGCGGGGTCCAGTCGGGCGCCATGCCCGCGGCCCGCGCGGTGACCGCAACGGTGAGATCGCGAACCAGTGGAGCCACCGACCAGCCGTCACCGCAGATATGGTGCAGTACCAGCACGAGCACATGGCAATCGGTGTCGACGGCATACAGCGCGACCCGGAACGGGAACTCCGTACGCAGATCGAACGGCCGCGCCACGAATTCGGCAGCAAGTTCCCGGACTCCGCCGGCGGCAACCTCCACCGGTTCGAGCGTCAGCGGTACCTCCGCCAGCGGATGTACCAGCTGCTGCGGGCCCTCCCCCAGGTCGGGGAAAGTGGTGCGCAGACTTTCGTGCCGCTCGAGCACATCACGCAGACCGGCGCGCAGCACGTCGATATCGAGGTTGCCGTCCAGCTGCACGGCCAGCGGCATGTTGTAGGCGGCGGCATGTTCGGCGAACCGGTTGAGGATCCACAGTCGCTGTTGCGCCGGGGAGAGCGGAATTCGCCCGGGACGCACCACCGGAACGAGCCGGGGGGAGGTGAGATCCGGTTCGTGCACGGTGAACCGCTCGGTGAGCGCGGTGATACTGCCGGCTTCGAACAGGTCGCGGATCGTCAAAGCGGTTCCCAGCGCGGTATTGATCCGTGCCACCGCCCGCGCGGCCACCAGCGAGTTTCCACCCAGTTCGAAGAAACCGTCGTCGATACCGACCTCGGGTACGCCGAGCAGTTCGGCGAAGATCGCGGCCAGTACCTCTTCGACCTCCGTGCGCGGCGCGGTCCGCACCCGGTCGCCGGTGGGTCCGGGCGCCGGTAGTGCGGACCGATCGATCTTGCCATTGCTGTTGAGCGGTAGTTCGGGTAGCGGCGTCACCGTCGCGGGCACCATATACCCCGGAAGTGTCCGTGCCAGCCCGGCCCGCAGCTCCGCGGTATCCAGCTCCGCGTCACCGCGGACGACCACGTAGGCGGCCAGTTGATCACCCGCGGGGGTCGCGTGGGCGATGCAGACCGCGCGCGCGATGCGCTCGTCGTCGAGCAGTGCCGCCTCGATTTCGCCGAGCTCGATTCGCAGACCGCGGATCTTCACCTGGAAATCGGTACGGCCGAGGTATTCCAAGATGCCGCGGCGGGTGTCCCCGAGCTGCCAGCGCGCCAGATCGCCTGTCCGGTACATCCGCTCACCGGTATGGAACGGGTCGGCGACGAATCGTTCGGCGGTCAGCGGGGCCTGCCCCAGATATCCCCGCGCCAGCTGCACACCGGACAGATACAGTTCGCCCACCGCGCCGGGAGCCACCGGGCGCAGTGCACGATCGAGCACGTAGGTCCGGGTGTTCCACACCGGCGAACCGATCGGCACGGTGACCGGATCCGGCGGGCACTCCCAATAGGTCACATCGACCGCGGCCTCGGTGGGGCCGTACAGATTGTGCAACTGCGGCATCGGTAGCGCCGCCCGGAAATCACGAACCGTCGCGGGCGGCAATGCTTCCCCGCTGCAGAAGACACGCCGCAGCGTAACGCAATCTCCCACCTCGGTATCGGTGACGAACACCGACAGCATGGACGGTACGAAGTGTGCCGTGGTGATGTGTTCTTCGCGGATGAGCCGGGCGAGGTAGGCCGGATCCCGGTGACCGTCGGGCCGGGCCACCACCAACCGGGCTCCGGTCTGTAACGGCCAGAAGAACTCCCAGACCGAGACGTCGAAGGTCGCCGGGGTTTTCTGCAGCACCGCATCGGTGTGATCGAGCGGGTATTCGTGCTGCATCCAGCGCAACCGGTTCACGATCGCGCGGTGAGTGATCCCGACGCCCTTCGGAGCACCGGTGGACCCGGAGGTGTAGAGGAGATAGGCGAGGTGATCGCCACGCAGCGGTACGGTCCGGTCGCTGTCGGTGATCGGCGCCGGGTCCCGCTCGGACAGATCCAGCGTATCGACGGTGATCGCCGCGACGGTGCCGGGCAGAGCGAGACCGTCGCGGGCGGCCGCCAGGAGGGCGGCGGGCCGGGCCCTATGGACGATCTGTTCCAGCCGCTGGACCGGGTGTTCGGGATCCAACGGCAGATAGGCGGCGCCGGACTTGATCACGGCGTACATCGCGACCACCAGATCCAGGCTGCGGCGCAGGCATAGTGCCACCACCTGCTCCGGGCCCGCTCCCTGCGCGATCAACAGACGCGCCAGCCGGTTCGCGCGGGCGTCGAGTTCCCGGTAGGTCAGCGTCGCGCCCTCGAATCGCACGGCCTCGGCATCCGGAGTGCGCGCCGCCCGATCGGCGAAAATACCTGCCAGCGTGGCCGGTTCCACCTCGGCGGCGGTGTCGTTCCAGAGGTGCAGGACCTGCCGGTGCTCGGCCTCGGTGGGCGCGGTCAGATCCCGCACGGGGGTGTCACGCTCGCTGGTGAGGAAACGATCCAGGAAATCGAGGTAGCGCCGGCGATGGGCCGCGACTTCGGCCGCACTGTAGAGCTGTGGATTGGCCTCGAAATCGAGGTGGATCCCGTCACCGTCACTGTTGTAGAGGTTGACCGAAAGATCCTCGACCGGCCCCGTGGCCAGCACGTGCACGGCAACGTCGAGGTCGGCGAACCGCAGCGGCCGGGCGAAGAGCATGATGTTGATCATCGGACCGAAGAAGCCGCGGGTTTCGCGGTCGTAACCGCAATCGCGGCGGATATCGTCGTGCCGGTAGCGCTGGTGACGCAGCGCCCCGGTGATCTGGCTGCCCACGGCTCGCACCACATCGTCGACAGTGGTCGCGGGTTCGAACCGGATCCGCAGCGGCACCACATTCGATACGACCCCCGCCGAGCGGCGCAGTGACACCGTGGTGCGCGCCGACACCGGCAAGCTCAGCACGACATCGTCCTGCCCGGTCATCGCGCGCACATAACAGGCCATCGCCGCGGCGAACAACACCGGATTAGAGGTATCCCGCTGTTCGGCGGCGGTGGCGACCAGGGCCTCCGTCTCTGCGCTCAGGAGACCGGTGGCCAGCCGGCGCCCGGCGATCGCCGAGGCCGGTGCATTGGTCACGGTGGACAGGCTGACGACTTCGCCCGCCCCGTCGAGCATGTCCTTCCAGTACGCGCCGTCCGTGGCGCGGCGCGGCGAGTTCCGGTAGTCGATCTCGCCGGCGTACAGCTCGGCCAGCGGCGTCGCCCGTGATACCGACGGTTCGCGGCCCTCCGCGTAGGCGGTGTAGATCTCGGAGGTGCGGATCAGCGCGTTCATCGCGGCGTAGCCGTCGAGCACGATGTGGTGCACGCGGGAGTACCAGATGTAATCGTGTTCCCCCGTACGCAGAACGGCGTTGAAGACCAGGGGATCGTGGTCGATATCGATCGGCGTGCGGGTGTCGTCGTGCATCCAGCGCAGCGCCGCCGCATGTGGGTCGGGCTCCTCACGCAGGTCCAGACGGGCCCAGCCGGGCCGCGATGTGGGGTCGACTACCTGATGGGGCACTCCGTCGACCTGCACGATGCGCTGCAGTACCACCTCGGTTTCCACTCCGAAGCGTTCGATCGCATACAACAGCAGGCCCGGGTCCAGATCACCGTGGAACTCCACATATTCGGCGATGATGAGAGGGATCTCCGGCTGAATCCGCTGGGCGTACCACATCGCGGTCTGTGCCGGTGTGAGCGGAAAGGGTTCGGCCGAAAGTTCTGCCGACGAACCGTTATCGACCCCGGTGGCCGACGATCTCATCAATCACTCCGTTCTACAGCTCGACACTCCCCGAACAGCCCACGGCCGACCGTTACCGGTCGTGGGTGTGATTCACGACTGGTTATTCGGAGCGTCACCTTGAATGGATTGGCAGTCGAAACCGAATGGTTACCTGCAGCCGGAACAGCCTTCGGACGACGATGTCCGAATTCCGGCGCAGTCCTACACTTCCAGGCGGAATTCCGCCTCACTTCTTACCCGGAGGGGCCGGGCGTTGCCTAGATACTACGCACTGCGGGCAGGTCTGTTTACCCTCTGCCGCCAAAAAATAAACCGGCCACTCGCGGTTACTACATCGACGGTCGGCGAAGTTCCGGCAAACGCGGCGCCGGGGCGGCGTACGGCGTCCGGCGATCAGGCGCTGACGGCTGTTTCCAGTCCGTCCACACTCCGCCGATCCGCTCGCCGGCGGATCAGCGCGACCACCACACCCGTCAGCGTCACGAGCACGACGGCCAGTTCCGGCCACGGCCCCAATGCCGTCGCCGGAGTGGTCGAGGTACGTAGGGGAACCTCTGCGACCAGCGCTTCCGGCACGAACAATGCACTTTCCTGCCGGATGCTCCCGTCGGCGGCGATGATCGCGCTGACGCCCGAGGTCGCGGCAACGACCAGCGACCGTCCGTGCTCCACCGCCCGCACCCTGGACATCGCCAGTTGCTGGTAGGTCATTTCACTGTCACCGAAAGTCGCGTTATTCGTCGGCACCGCCAGCAATTGCGCGCCGGACTGCAGCGAATCCCGGAAAGCCCGGTCGAAAGCAACCTCGTAACAGGTTGCTATCCCGATTTCCGTACCTGAAGCCCGAATTGTTCCGTCTCCGTGACCCGGCACGAAGTAACCGGCCCGGTCCGCGTAGTCGGAAAAGAGCCGGAAGAATCCGCGCATCGGCAGGTATTCACCGAAAGGCTGTACTATTTTTTTGTCGTGCCGTTCCCCCGGTCCACCTTCTGCGGTCCAGACCATTACCGAATTCGTTGTGGTCCGGTCGTCGTTCACCAGTACCGCGCCCACCAGAATCGGCGCCGCGATGCGGCGCGCGGCCTCGGAGATCAGCGCAGCCGCGTCGGGATTGCGTAACGGGTCGATATCCGAGGAGTTTTCGGGCCACACGACCACATCCGGGGCCGGAAACCGACCGGCCGCCACCTCGTCGGCGAGCTGTTCGGTCCGCCGGACATGGTTGTCGAGGACCGCCCGGCGCTGGGCGTTGAAATCGAGACCCAGGCGCGGCACGCTGCCCTGGATCGCCGCCACCGTCAGAGTGCTGTCTCCCGCCATCGGCGCAGGCAACGCCGCGCGCAGGCCGAGACCGGCGACGGGGAGCAGCAGGCAGGCCAGCGCGGCGGCGATCGTGGCCGACCGGCGCCCGCGCGCCACCACTTCGGATGGTGTATTCGGCTCATGGTCACCGAGGAGTTCGTGACCGACTGCCCACAGGACTGCCGCGGCACAGGTGCCGGTGAGCGCGACGGCGAAACTCACCAGCGGCGCCCCACCCAGCATCGCCGGCGGCAGAAACCATCCGTCGGCCTGACCGAAGGCCAGGCGGCCCCACGGGAATCCACCGAACGGAAAACTCGACCTACCCCATTCGGCAGCGGTCCAGGCCAGCGCAACCCACACAGGCCAGCCCGGCAGCCGGCCGAGCAGCCGGGCCAGTACCCCGAACAACCCGATATACACCGCGCACGCAGTCGACAGCGCGATCCACGGCACCGGGCCCACATATATACCGGTCCACGGCAGCAGCGGCAGAAAGAATCCGAGACCGGCGAGGAACCCGTAGCCGAATCCGGACCGCAGACCGGTCCCGCTCCGTAGCACCAGCGTCAGCACCGCGATACCCACCGGGGCGAGGAACCACCACGGCCGCGGCGGGAAACTGCCGAACAGCAGCAGCCCCGCCACTACCGCGGCGAGCGAGCGCATCACCGCGGGATAACGGCCCAGCCGCTCGGACCACCGGTTCGCTGTCCTGACACCCTGTTCCACACCTACATCCTGTCGTTCCGCCGATCCTGTGTCGTTCCCGCCCCACCACCGGCCGATCCGCCGGACGGCACCGTCGCTCTCCGGCGCGGCCGAGTACTTCGCCGGAGATCATCCGGGACCTCCTTGCGCCGAATGGAATGTCGACACCGGCGGGAGTGGTAGTCGGGCGTGGGCCGCCCAGGACTCCTGGTTCCCGGAGCGGCAGCCGGCCGTGAACTCCTCGATCACCGTCACCAGCGCCTCGGGCACACGGCGGCCGCCGTTGTCGCCGAATGGCCGCCACCGTCGGGCTCACGGTCGCTATGCGCCCCCGCGCCGCTCGGCGGGCCCCCGGCAGGGTTGTGGCTGCCGCTGTCACCGGTTATAGGCGGCGTGCGGTGATGGACCCATGGGTTGCACCGGTGGTGGTGTACGGCGGCTCGGAGGGCGACCCACGGATCCGATGGCCGGCGGAACCCCGGCGGCCATCGCGGCGAACGGGTTCAGCACCGAACGCCCGGGTGACACCCAGGCGTTCGGCCTGTAAACCCTCGGTCACGGGTCTGCCTTCGTCACCCGGAGCGTGCCACGCACCCAGAGGACAGCGGGCGAAGTACGCGGTTCGACCAGCGGCGCGTGCAACCGGCGCCGGCTCGTTCAGTAGGCCTCTGCGAGCAGGAAGACGCGTGGGATCCCTATCTCCCGTAACCGTGCATTTCGGGTGATCACACGCACACCATGATCAGCGGTCCACGGGCCTGCGCATCGGTCACCCGGTGTAGATCGTCGTGCCCTCGCGCACGGTCCGCAAGCAGCGGGGCAGGCGGGCGCCGGGGGTGAGCGGTGGCAGGCCGGGCACCCGGGAGCGCGGATCGGTGGACCAGCGCTGCACGGAATCCGCGGGTGCGGAGACCACGAGCTCGTCGGCCTCCCAGACCGCGTACGAGGCGGGTGCGCCGGGGACCAACGTGCCGGCCACACCGTCACGGACTCCCCCGGCGCGCCACGCACCCCGGGTGGCCGCGGCGAACGCGGCCCGGGGCGACAGGCCGTGCCCGGGAGTGCGGTGGTGCACCGCGGCCCGGACGGCGGCCCACGGATCCAATGCGGTGACCGGCGCATCGGAGCCGATGGCCAGCGAGATCCCGGCCGCGGCCATGGCGGCGAACGGGTTCAGCGCCGCCGCCCGGGTGCCCCCCAAGCGCTCGGTGTACATACCGTCGGTTCCACCCCATTCGCGGTCGAACACGGGTTGTACACTCGCGATGACGCCCCACCGGGCGAGCGCTTCGATCTGCGAGCTGTCGAGCAGTTCGGCATGCTCGACGCGGTGCCCACGAGCCGCGACGGCGGGGCCACCGAGTTCCGCGACCACTTGCCCGACCCCGGCGACGACTGCGTCCACGGCGGCGTCACCGATCGCGTGGAACCCGGCCTGCACGCCGGCTTCGGTGCAGGCCCGCACATGGTCGGCGATCTGCGTGGCATCCAGGTAGGAGACACCGGTCCCGGGGGCGTCGGAGTAGGCGTCACGTAACCACGCGGTGTGCGAGCCCAGCGAACCGTCGACGAACAGGTCCCCGGCCAGGCCGTGCACACCGAGATCGAGCACCAGTTCCCGTGCTTCGCCGGCCGTCCGCACGGCCTGGCCCCAATATGCTCGCACCTGCACGTCGTGCTCGAAGGCGAGCAACTCGCGCAGATCGGTCTCTCCTTCTATATCGGGGCCGGCACATTCGTGCACCGCGACCACCCCGTGCGCGGCCGCGATATCCAGCGCCGTTCGCCGCGCCGCCGCCCGCTGCTCCCCGGTGAGCAGTGCCCGGGCCGCCGCTCGCACCAGATGGTGCGCGTCCGCGCAGACCGGTTCCCCGGGCCGGTACCCGGCGGCGGCCGGCAGTCCGGGGACCGAATCGAGCAGCGCCGAGGAGGCCACCGCCGAATGACTGTCGACCCGCGCCAGATACACCGGGCGGCCGCGCTGCACGGCGGCATCGATTTCGGTGACCGTCGGCGGCCGGCCTTCCGGCCAGCGCGTTTCATCCCAGCCGTCGGCCAGGATCACGCCGTCGGGCCGGCCGGCGGCGAACTCCGCCACCAGTTCCAGGCACTGCTCCAGAGAATTCGCTTCGGACAGGTCGAGCCCCGAGCGCTGTAGTCCGTATGCGGTGGTGTGCAGGTGCGGCTCGACGAATGCCGGGGTCACCAGCGCGCCGTCGAGGTCGATCACCTCGGCCTCGGGATGCAGGGCCCGCCCCACATGATCGGCGCCCAGCCACACCACGACCCCGTCGGTGACCGCGAGCGCCGTGGCATCGGGGGCGCTCGCACTGTAGATCCGACCTCCGACCAGCAGCTGCGTACTCACGGTGAACCAGTCTGCCGCACCCGCCCGCGCACGCTGCGACCGGTCGCACCCCACGCACCCTGCGACCCATCGCACCCCACGCACCCTGCGACCCATCGCACCCCACGCTCGGCGGCCCGGCGAATTACCCTGCGTACATGACCAACACGCTCGGTGCGGTCGGCACCGCCGACTATGTTCTGCTCACCACCTTCCGCAAGGACGGCACTCCGGTACCGACCCCGCTGTGGGCAGTCGCCGAGGAAGGCAAGCTCTACGTCTGGACCGTCACGGACTCGTGGAAGGTCAAGCGACTGCGCCGCAACGCCGAGGTGACGCTGCAGCCCTGTGATTACAAGGGGAAACCGCACGGCGAGGTACTCCACGGCACCGGCCGCATTCTCGACGCGTCCGGCAGCGAGCATGTGCGCAAGCTGATCCGCCGCAAGTACCGGTTCTCCGGCCCACTGGTGGTGCTGGGCAGCACGCTACGCCGCGGTAAGACGGGCACCGTCGGTATCGAGTTGACCGTGCGGGCTGATTCGTCCGCCGAGTAGCCGACCAGGCTCGACCGATCACCGGTCCGGGCCCCGGTCATGCCGCCTTTCGTCGCTGAAGCGGTCGCCGCGTCCGGGGCCTCACGGTCTCACCGGCGCACCACTTCGGTAGACCCGCCGACCGATTCTTTCGGCTGTGACTGCCGCGGCCGGTCGTCGTGGACGGACTCGGCCCGGTGCCGCGGCGTCTGCCTGCACGGGAGCACCTACCTGTTCTACTCCGAAGGGCGCAGGTGTTCACCGGCGATCGGATCCAGCCAAGCAGCGAGATCGTCGGCGGCGGCGAGTTCGGTGGCGAGTTCGGCTCGCTCGGATTCGGTCAGCGACAGTGCCGCCAGGTCGGCGCGCCGGGCATCGGCCTTTGCCGGGTTCTCCAGCGCCACAGCCAATTCGGCGAGCGCCGCATACGCCCGGGCTCGGTCGGTGCGGCGCGCGTCGGCCCCGTGACGACGCAGCCCGGCCTCGAGTGCCCGTTCCGCGGCTTTGTCGTCGTCCTTGAAATCCCGCAGGATACGAGCGTTGTCGAGGACTTTCGCCAGCCCGGAAAGCTCGGCGGAGCCGCCGTATTCGACATCATCGGGTTCGCCCGCCTGGATGTAGGTGACCCAGTTGCCGTCCGGGTCGATCGCGCTGAATCGGCTCTGGCCCGGCCGGAACCGGGTGATACGCCCGAGCCCCTTGGCCGGCACCTTGCCGTACCGCTCCCGGAGCGCCGCGGTGAAATCGCGATGCCGGCTCGCCACATCGTCGACCATGACCAAGCATGTGGTCGTTTCTTGTGCCTGCCGGTCGTGCCCGCCCGCGGGCGGTGCGTAGTAGTGGATATCGCAGTCGTACGCGCGTAACGCCCCATAGGCATAGGGCTTGTGCTGTTCGTGCGTGACCGTGTACCCGAGCGTCCGCCAGAAGTCCAGGGTGCGCGCCAGGTCGTGGGTGGACAGTACGGGGACCGCGGTATCGCCCATGAAAACCCTCCAATAATCAATTTTGACTACCCAAAAATAGGCTGCGGCCGACCCAGTCGTCAAATTTGACTACCGTACTGTTCCGGTGACGGAAGGAGTCCGATGTCGGTGGTACGGCTACTGGTCCTCGGAGTGACGCGACGGCAACAGCCGACCCACGGCTACGCGGTCCGCCGTGAACTGCTCTCCTGGCGCGCGGATACCTGGACCAACGTGCAACCCGGCTCCATCTACCACGCCGTCAAACAGCTCACCCAAGAAGGCAAACTCCGCACTCTGGGCACCGAAGGTGGCAGCCGCGGCCCGGGACGAACCCTTTTCGAGCTGACCCCAGAGGGCGAAACCGAATTCTTCGAACGCCTCGACACCGCGCTCACCAGCGTCGATATGGAAGAACTAGGCGCCGGCATCGCGTTCATGGACGCACTCCCTCGCGACCGAGTGGTCGCCAAACTCGAGGAACAGCGCACCCGCAGCGAAGCCGTGCGCCGGGACTTACTCGCCATGATCGCCGACTACCCCGGCCGCCACGAACCCCCGCACTTCCCCGACCTCCTGGAACTGTGGAGCGGCGTCTTCGCCAATCTCACGGGCTGGACCTCGGGTGTCCTCGACCGGCTCGAACGCGGAGAGTACGTGCTGTCCGACCAGAAACACCCACACACCGGCCCCTGAGCGCAGACCGGCCCGGGCGCACGCTCCGGCAAACGCCGGAGGAATGGATTGAACCCCGGCGTCGGCCGGTCAGCTGCGCGGGCCGGGATCGAAACCGTCGGCGGTGACCACGCGCTTCTCCAACGCGGGCGCCGAACGCGTGGGTTCGTCGGTGTACCACTCGTCCACGACGACGCCGTCGATATCGGCGTCGACGACCGTCACCGACTGCCGCGGCATGGTCGCGGCCAGCTTGGCGACCCGGCGGGCGGCCAGGGCGGCGAGTACCGGACGGAACAGCGCCCGGGTCGGCGGGAGCAGCATGAGCAGCCCCACCACCGAACTGACCGGACCGGGCACGAACATGAGGACGCTGCCCGCCGCCACCAGCGCACCGTCGGCGACCGCGGCACCCGGGGTGATCTCCGCACGGGAGGCGCGGCGGAACTGTTCACCGACGCGACGCCACTGGGAGCCGAGCAACAGCATCCCCGCGGCGGAGCTGGCGATGAGCAGCAGGATCGCCGGGACCGCACCGAGCCAGAAGACGACGGCGGCGAAAACCGCGATCTCGACGACGAGGTAGACGAGGAAGCCGAGCACAGGCAGGCGCGAGTCAGGCCCGGAGACGGTAGCGGAGCGAGACCACGCAGGGCCCTCGCGCCTGCCGGATGGATACTGCATGGGCGAACCTTTCGGTCGGACTACCCGTACAACGCACGAGATGTCCGTTTTGCTCCCGGACCGGTCAACCGCCGGGCCGGACCAGCCCGGTTTCGTAGGCCAGCACGACCGCCTGGACGCGGTCGCGCAGGTCGAGCTTGGTCAGCACCCGGCCGACATGGGTTTTGACCGTCGCCTCGGACAGGAACAACCGGCCCGCGATCTCGGCGTTCGACCGGCCCGCGGCAATTTCTTCCAGCACTTCCCGTTCCCGCACGGTGAGGACATCCAGCACCGAAGGATCGCGGGACGGCGCAGGCTGTTCGGCGATCAGGCGGTCGAGCAGGCGTTTGGTGACTTTCGGCGAAACCACGGCGTCCCCGGCCGCGACGCTGCGGATAGCGGAGATCAGATCCTCGGGCGGGGTGTCCTTGAGCAGGAATCCGCTGGCGCCGGCGCGCAGCGCACCCAGGGCGTGTTCGTCGAGGTCGAAGGTGGTCATCACCAGCACTCTGGTGCCGTGTCCGGCCTCCAGGATCCGGCCGGTGGCGGTGACACCGTCGACCACCGGCATCCGGACGTCCATCAGCACGATATCGGGTTTCAGTTCGGTGGCCTGACTGATGGCGGTGGCGCCGTTCTCGGCCTCGCCGACCACTTCCAGATCGGGGTGGGCGCCGAGCACCATCTTCAGGCCGACACGCATCAGTTCCTGGTCGTCGACGACGAGCACGGTAATCGGCACGGACACCAATGTAGTGGCGGCAGCTTGTTATTCCGTATCCGGTGCGGCCAGCGGGATCCGGGCATACACCCGCCAGGTGCCCTCCGGCGTACGGCCGGCTTCCAGGCTGCCGCCGAGCACCGCCATCCGTTCCCGCATCCCGGCCAATCCCAGGCCGCTGCCCTGGATCCGGGCTTCCGGGTGCACCGGCACCCCGCCGGAATCGGTGACCTCGATCTCGATATCGCCGGTGTGCCGGTGCACCCGGACCCACGCCTTCGGATGGGCACCGGCATGCCGGAGAGTGTTGGTCAGCGCTTCTTGCACGATGCGGTGCACGCCCAGCCCGGCCTCGGGCGCGAGATCGTCCAGTTCGCCGGACAGTTCCAGCTCGACGGCCAGCCCGGCATCCCGCATGAGCTGCGCCACTCTGGCCAGGCCCGCCGTGCCGTGCTGCGGAACCTGATCGGGCGCCTGTTCGGTGCGTAGCAATGCGACGGTGCGGCGCAGCTCACGCAACGCCTCGCGCCCGGTACCGGCAATGGTGACGAGGGCCTTTTCCGTGGTGTCCGGGGCGGTGCGCAGCGCGTAGCGGGCACCGTCGGCCTGGACGATCATCACGCTCACCGCGTGCGCGACCACATCGTGCAGCTCGCGGGCGATCCGGGTGCGCTCGGCCGAGACCGCGTCGTGGGCGCGGCGTTCCCGCTCGGATTCGGCGACGGCGTGCCGGGCCGCCACCTCGGCGTCATAGGCGCGGCGGGCACCGGCGAACTCGGCCAGCACCCAGCAGAAGGCGAGGTAGATCCCGACGAACGCCAGATCGCCGAGTTTGAACCCGGTCACCACCGCCATGCCGTAGGCGGTATCGGCGACCAGTGCCAGCGCGTACCAGAAACCTTCACGCCGCCCCACATACGCGACCAGCGTGTACAGCATGATCCCGTGCCCGAGCAGCGCGGCATGCACTGTGGGGTCACCGACGATGAAGCCGATGGTGCTGGTGCAGAACGACAACACCATGAACGTCACCGCCATCGCCCGCGGATAGACCCGCCGCAAAGCGATCGGCAGTGGGAGCAGCACCGAGAACACCAGGAACGCGGCCGGGTTCGTGCTGTCGCGGGCGATCACCAGATCGAGGATCAGCAGGATCAGTGCGAGCGTGGAATCGGCGACGACAGGTTTGTCTCTGAGCCACAAACTGAATCGGCGCACACCCCCAGCCTAGAGCCGGTGCACGGACCGGTTGCCTCAGCTACTCCGCCACCGCGTTGCGCGATCGTGCCCGGCGGTCTTGCGGCCCGGGTGCGTAGCTCGGCTTCACGGTTGATATGTCCCGAACCCACAACTGGCAGGCTTGATCATGAGTGCGGTTCTCGACTTCTCGGCCTGGTTGAACCGGCACATATTCACACTGCCGGCGTGGTAGCTCGACAGCGCTGCAGGCCAGGGCCGGTCCGCCCACGACCCGACTGCCCCCGCTGTATATCCTCGCTTGTCGTGCATTCATCATCTCCGCTGGTCATTGTCTTTTTTGCCATCAACAGCCCTTATGCATGATGGATGTGACCGACTGGGCGCTCCTGCTGTCGGCGGCGACGGCAGCCGGCTGGGTCGATGCGGTGGTAGGGGGTGGCGGTCTGATCGTGCTGCCGACTCTGCTGCTGGTGGCGCCCGGTATCGCGCCGCAGACCGCACTGGGGACCAATAAGCTCGCCGCGGTGGCGGGTACGGCGACCGCGGCGGTCACCTTCGCCCGCAAGGTTGCGCTGCAGTGGGGACAACTGGTTCCGGCCGCGGCGCTGGCGGCGGTCACCGCCGCGGCGGGCGCGGCAGCCGTCTCCCTGATCGATCGTGACCTGTTCATCCCGATCGTGCTGGTGGTGCTGGTGGGGGTGGCGATTTTCGTCACGGCCCGGCCGTCGATCGGGATCACACTGGCGACCCATCCGCCGTCTCGCCGGAAAACAATTCTGGTGATCGCACTGGCCGCCGGCCTGGTCGGCGCCTACGACGGCCTGCTCGGCCCGGGTACGGGAACCTTTCTCATCATCACTTTCGCGACCCTGCTGGGTACCGAATTCGTGCGGGCCGCCGCTATGGCGAAGGTGATCAACTGCGGCTCAAATATCGGCGCCCTGGTCTTCTTCGGGGTCACCGGCCACGTGCTGTGGGCGCTGGGTGCAGCCATGGCCGTGGCCAATATCGCGGGGGCGGTGGTGGGGTCGCGGATGGCGCTGGCCCGGGGCGCGGAATTCGTTCGGGTGGTGCTGCTGGTGGTCGTCGTGGGAATGGTGATCCGGCTGGGCTGGCAGCAGTTCGGCTGAGCCCCGCATTCCCGGCCGGACGCCGCCCGCCCGCGCACCGCACCACCGCTGGTGGCGCTGCACCAGCCACCGCCAATGTCATCGCGATCGAACACGGTGCCGCGCACGCCCTGGACCGGGTGGGCCCCGCGGACGACGAGGTGGCCGAGATCCGGGCCGCGGTGTTCGGCAAATGCGATACCGCCCAGCGTCGTGCGCAAGCCGAGAGGACCATCCCGGCCGATGCGGACCTGGATTGGGTTCGCCGTGTCTATCTGGCGCTCATCACCGAAACGGTCCACGGTGACAGCGAACCCGATACATCGGCCGACCCGGACGCCCTCGCCCGCCGGGTGATCGACACCTTGCTCGACGGGGTAGCCGGCATGTCGAGGGACCGCTGACCCGTCGGCGGATCTTGCTCTCCTCCCTCCGAGCGGCACATTGCCGGAGTGGCCATCACCCGCCCGACCGGCCCTCGAGATCCCCGGCTGCACTACCCGATGACAGCGGGATTACCGGCTACGGCGCGCTGCAGCCGGCCGCCCGCAGTGGCCGCGAACGGACACCGGCGCCGACGATCCCGGTAGCGTTTTCGATTCGGTTCGAATCCTTTCGCGGTCGAGCACGCTCTTATGCTCATGAGAGTCCGACCGAAACGAAGCAGCGCGATATTCCGCGCGCCACACCCACCGGCCGTTCCGGCAGATCGTCGAGGAGGTGAGGGCCGTGGGCCGTGGCTGGCCCGGTGAACAGCTCGTTCGAGCGGCCCAGCGCGGCGATCCGGAGGCGATCTCGGCGATCGTGCACGGGGCTCATCCGCATGTGCGGCGCTTCGCACAACATCTGTGTGCGTCGTCCGCCGATGCCGAGGACGCCGCGCAGGAGGCGTTGATCACGCTGTATCGGAAAATCGGCACCCTGAATGCCACAGCGGCTCTCGCGTCGTGGATGTTCCGCATCGTTCGCAACGAATGCCTGCGTCGCGCCCGATACGTGCTCGACCGCGGACCGCAGATCGCTGATGCCGCCCCGGAGATCGTCGCCTCCGCCGAGGAGGAGGCCCTGCGCCGCCTCGACGCCGACCAGCTCATACAGGCGATCAGCGCCTTGCCCGACCTCCAGCGCAGGGTCCTGATCATGCGCGATGTGCTCGGCCACCCCGGGCGCGCGACAGCCGATGCCCTCGGCCTGAGCACCGCGGCAATGAAATCGCAGTTGCACCGTGCGCGCGCCGCGGTCCGGCGCGACCTCCGCCCTACTCCGTGAATCGAAGGGAAGTTTCCATGCTCATCTCCGGATCCCCCGCACCCGACCTCGAACTCGAAGACACCACCGGGCAGGCGTGGCGGTTGTTCCAGCACCGCGGCGTGCACAATGTTCTCCTGTATTTCATGCGGTCGACATCGTGCCCGCTGTGCAACCGGCACGTTCGCGATCTCGCCGCTCGGCAAGACAGGTTCGACGAGGACAACATCCATGTCGCGGTCGTGGCGCCCGAGGGGCGCAGCCCAGCCCTGGCATGGAAAACCGAGCGCGGTATCCCGTTCCCCGTCCTGTCCGGCGCTGCGGCAAGCCCTCACGAATCGATCGGACTCACTCGTAAAGTCTTCGGTGCGCTCCAGCAGTCCGGCACCGTCCTCGTTGACCTCGACGGCATCGTCCGGCACGCCCACGGCGCCACCCTGCCCCTGAACAGCTACGACAGGAAGGGGCTCCTCGCCGCTATCGATTCCGTGCTCGGCCGACCGATCGGGTGACACCGGTGGCGTGAATCGAGGGGTCGCCCGGAAATGTTGCGCAGTGGGTAGGTTGGTCGGGTGAACATGGCGACGTCCACCGACCCCGGCGGGCACTCTTCCGGGCACGATATCGATCCCGAATTCGCGGGCCTACCGCTGCGGAGTCTGGCCGATGCGGCGCTGTCCGCGGCCCGCGCGGCCGGTGCCGAGCATGCGGATCTCCGGGTGCACCGGCTGTGTACGCAGTCGATCCGTTTGCGGGACGGCCGGGTAGAGGCGTTGACCGATACCGTGGAGCTGGGTTTCGCGGTACGGGTCATCGTGGACGGCACCTGGGGTTTCGCCTCGCATGCGGTCTTGACCGCGAATACCGCAGCGGAGGTCGCGCGGTCCGCCGTGGCCGTCGCGACGAGTCTGCGGGCGCTGAACCGGGAACGGGTCACCTTGGCGGACGAACCCCGCTACGACAACGCGCGCTGGGTCTCGGCCTACGAAATCGACCCCTTCACGATCCCCTCCGCCGACAAAGTAGCCCTGCTACAGGATTATTCGGGGCGTCTGTCGGCCGCCGACGGGGTCGATCACGTCACCGCGACCCTGTTGCAGGTCAAGGAACAGACCTACTACGCCGATACGGCGGGCTCGTCGATCATCCAGCAGCGGGTGCGCCTGGAGCCCGAACTGGAGGCGATCACGGTCGATTCCGCGTCCGGCGCGTTCGAAACCATGCGGACGCTGGCACCGCCGGTCGGACGGGGCTGGGAATACGTCACCGGCGCGGACGGTGTGTGGGACTGGAATACGGAACTGAGCCGGATCCCGGAGTGGCTGGCCGAGAAGGTGAAGGCCCCGACGGTGACGCCGGGCCCGGCCGATCTGGTGATCGACCCCACCAACCTGTGGCTGACCATTCACGAATCCATCGGGCACGCCACCGAGTACGACCGCGCCATCGGCTATGAATCCGCCTATGCCGGCACGTCGTTCGCGACCCCCGATCTGCTCGGCACGTTGCAGTACGGAACCCCGGTCATGCACGTCACCGCCGACCGGCTGCAGCGGCACGGTCTGGCGTCCGTCGGCTACGACGACGAGGGGGTGGCCGGCCAGCGCTGGGACCTGGTCCGCGACGGTGTCCTGGTGGGCTATCAGCTCGATCGCGTATTCGCCCCCCGCCTCGGCCTGGACCGGTCCAACGGCTGTTCGTACGCCGATTCCCCACATCACGTGCCGATCCAGCGGATGGCGAACGTTTCCCTGCAACCGGATCCGGAGCGCGACACCAGCACCCAGGAACTGATCTCACGAGTCACCGACGGTATCTACATCGTGGGCGATAAGAGCTGGTCGATCGATATGCAGCGCTACAACTTCCAGTTCACCGGCCAGCGATTCTTCCGGATTCGCAACGGCGAACTGGACGGACAGCTCCGCGATGTGGCCTACCAGGCCACCACCACGGATTTCTGGGGTTCGATGGAGGCGGTCGGCGGCCCGTCGACCTGGCAGCTGGGGGGCGCGTTCAACTGCGGTAAAGCACAACCGGGACAGGTGGCGGCCGTCAGTCACGGCTGCCCCTCGGTCCTGGTGCGCGGTGTGAATGTGCTCAACACGCGGACGGAGGCAGGCCGATGACGACACTGACCGGTACGGGGGTGCTGCCCGCGAACGCGGTGGTCGAACGGGCGCTGGGGTTGTCCCGGGCCGACGAGGCGATGGTGATCGTCACCGACGAAGCCGAGGCGTCGCTGCGCTGGGCCGGTAATTCCATGACCACCAACGGCACCTCGGTGGCGCGACGCTGGTCGGTGATCTCGGTACTGCGCGACGGCCCCCGGTCGGCGCGGGTCGGCAGTGTAGCCTCCACCAGCGTGGATCCGGCCGAGATCGAGGCCGTGGTGCGGGCCAGCGAAGACGCCGCCGCGGCCGCCGAACCCGCCCGCGACGCCATGCCGCTACTCGACGCCCCGGATCCGGCCGCGGATTGGGAGCAGCCGGGGGCCGGCACCGGTATCGACGTGTTCTCCGGCCTGGCCGCCGACCTGTCCACCGGATTCGACGGCGCCGACCGGCTCTACGGTTTCGCACACCACCAGGTGCACACCACCTGGCTCGGCACCTCCACCGGTATCCGCCGCCGCTACACCCAGCCCACCGGGTCGGTGGAGATCAACGGTAAACGCGGCGACGGCGCGGATCTGGCCAGCGCCTGGGTGGGTGCCGGAACCACGGATTTCCGCGATGTGGATACTTCCGGCCTGCTCAGCGAACTGTCCCGGCGGCTCGACTGGTCGGCGCGGCGGGTGGAGCTGCCGGCGGGGCGCTACGAAACCCTGCTGCCACCGTCGGCGGTCGCCGATCTGCTGATCTATATGTACTGGTCGATGGAGGGTCGCGGCGCCCACGAGGGTCATACAGCGTTCGCCGCCCCGGGCGGTACGCGTATCGGGGAGAAACTCACCGATATCCCGCTCACCCTGACCTCCGACCCCGCCGCACCCGGCCTCGAATGCCTCCCGTTCGTGGCCACGCAGGCGTCATCGGAAACCGTCTCGGTCTTCGACAACGGGATGGCCGCCCAACGCGCCGACTGGCTCCGCGACGGCGCGATCGCCGGTCTGGTATATCCGCGCGCCACCGCCGCCGACTACAGCACCTCCCCCACCGTCCCGGTGCAGAATCTGCTGCTCACCGGCGGTTCGGCGGCGAGTCTCGACGAGATGATCGCCCGCACCGAACGCGGCCTGCTGCTCACCACGCTCTGGTACATCCGCGAAGTCGACTCCGCCACCCTGCTGCTCACCGGGCTCACTCGCGACGGGGTGTATCTGGTGGAGAACGGGGAGGTGACCGCGGCGGTGAACAATTTCCGATTCAACGAGAGCCCGCTGGATCTGCTGCGCCGGGTCACCGAAGCCGGTGCGACCGAACAGACACTGCCTCGCGAATGGAAGGACTGGTTCACCCGGACGGCCATGCCCCCGCTGCGGATCCCGGATTTCCACATGTCCTCGGTGAGCCAGGCCACCTGAGTTCCTCGGATCGAGCCCTCGGCCTCGCTCACGACTACTCGGTAGATGACGAAACGACCGGCCGGGGGCAGCGGATCGCCGGGCAGCGCCGCAGTGACTCGGTTGCCTCTCGCGCCGTGCAGGCCATCACTCGAGCCGATCGGCGCGCCGTCGCGAACGAGCCGATCGACGTGAGGGTCGGCCGGCAAGGTCCGTCCGGCGTTCCTGAGCGCCCCTGCCTCGACGGTCGTCGGCGTGCCGCTGATCTTTGCAGTGGGCCGGCGGTCGCCGCGTCGGAGCAGGTATTCCGTGCCCAGGGCGGCCGACTCGGCGGCGGTGGCGGGCTGGTAGACGGCGAGCGGCGGCGATGGTGAGCACTCCGGCCGGACCGCGTCCGACTCAGCTCGCCGTGGTGAGCACCTGGGGTCCGTCCGGGGTGATCGCGATGGTGTGCTCGGAATGCGCGGTGCGTGACCCGTCGGCCGAGCGGATGGTCCAGCCGTCGGGGTCGGTGACGATCCGGTCGGTCGTTTTCGCGAACCACGGTTCGATCGCGATGGTCAGCCCGGGTTTCAGCGGGAATCCGCGGCCCGCCCGGCCGTGGTTGGCGACGTGTGGGTCTTCGTGCATGGTGCGGCCGAGTCCGTGACCACCGAATTCGGTGTTCACCGGGTAACCATGGGCGCGGGCGACGGCGGAGATCGCCGCCGAGATATCGCCCATCCGCTTACCGGGTTGCGCCGCTTCGATCGCGGCCGCGAGTGCCTCCTCCGTGGCTCCCACCAGGCGCTGATCCTCCGGGTCGGGTGTGCCGACGATAACGGTGGTGGCTGCGTCGGCGACCCAGCCGTCGATACTCACCGCCAGGTCCGCGGTCAGCACATCGCCGTCGCGCAGTGCGTAGTCGAACGGTAGTCCGTGCAGAACGGCGTCGTTGACCGACAGGCAGACCGTATTGCGGAACGGGCCGCGCCCGAACGACGGCGCGTAATCCCAGTAGCACGATTGGGCGCCACGCTCCCGGATCCTTTCCCGCACAATCAGTTCCAGCTCGAGCAGATTCACCCCCACCGCGGCCTTTTCGCGCAGCTCGGCCAGAGTCTGCGCCACGAACGCCCCGGCCACCCGCATCTGCCCGATCTCCTCGGGCGTTTTCAGTTCCACCATGACAACCTCCATCAGTCAGCGGTATTTCAATACCAACGCTTGCGGTACTTTAATACCACTTCTAAGCTGAGGTCCATGGTCCGCCTCCCCCTGACCCCCGCCCAGATCGAAGCCGGCCGCCGCCTCGGCGTCCGGATCCGGACCGCCCGCGCCGACCGCGACCTCGGCGAGGTCGCCCGCTCCGCGGGCATCTCTCCGGAAACCCTGCGCAAAATCGAAACCGGCCGCCTGCCCTCTCCCAGTTTCGGCACGGTGGTCTCACTGAGCCGGGCGTTGCAACTCCCCCTCGAAGAACTCGCCGAGATCTGGACCACCGATAAACTCGCCGAATCCGCCTGACCGATTCCGGAGATCGGCCACACGATCGGCTATCGGCCGAGCCACGCGGGCCTCAGCCGACCCGGAATGCCCGCCGGTAGGCGCCGGGAGTGGTGCCGATATGGGCACGGAAGCGACGGCGCAGGTTGACTGCCGAGGCGAGCCCGACGCGGACAGCTATCGCCTCCACCGGGAGATCGGTTTCCTCGAGCAGTGCGCGAGCCTCGACGATCCGGCGCGCCAGCAGCCACGCACCCGGGCTGGTACCCAGCCGGTCGGCGAAGCGCCGGGCCAGGGTTCGCTGCGAAACACTGAGATATGACGCCATATCACCTACCGACAGCGGCGACCCCAGGCGTGCACCGGCCCAGTCGAGGAGGCCGTCGAGCGCGTCCCCGGGCTGTTGCGGCGGTGCGTACTGCGCCTGGCCGCCCTCGCGATGCGGCGGCAGCACCATATGCCGCGCGAGAAGAGCCGCGTGCGCGGCGCCGTGGTCCTTCCGGACGAGGTGCAGACACAGGTCGATCCCGGCACCGGCCCCGGCACTGGTGGCGATATCGCCGTGGTCGACGTAGAGCACGTCAGGCTCCACTCGGACCCGCGGGAATTCGTGCGCGAGCTGCGCCGCGCGGGCCCAGTGCGTGGTGGCCGACCGGCCGTCCAGCAGTCCCGTGCGGGCCAGCGCGAACACCCCGGAGCAGATCGTCACCAGCCGCGCCCCACGATCGTGCGCGCGCACCAGCGCGCGTCGCACCGGTGCGGACAGCGGCGCCTCCACCGGGGACCAACCGGGAATGAGCACGGTATCGGCACGGGTGAGCGCTCCCAGTCCCAGGTCCACCGATATCGCATACCCGGCCGTCGTCGGCACCTGCCCGGGGAATTCCGTGCAGACCTCGACTTCGTAGTACTGCGGTACCCCCTCTCGGACGGTACCGAAAACCTCCACGGCGCAACCGAGTTCGAATGTCGACTGCACCGGCCGCACCAAGGCCACCACGCGATGCATGGCAGAAAAGTACCCTACGACGTCATTCTGGACACTTTCCGCCCTCCGCCGCGCGCGGCACTGTGGACCCTATGCACTCCGAGATCCTCACCCAGCCCGGCTACACGTCAGCTGCCGTAACCGATGCCCCGACCCGCGAACTGTTCCCCGGAATCCGGCAGCGACCACTGTGGAGGGAACCGTCCGGGGCACACGCCCAGGTGCTGGAGATGGACCCCGGCACGTCGTGGCCGCACCGCGATATCCACGAGCCCGGTCCCGAAGAGGTCTACGTGGTCGCGGGCATTTTCAACGACGGCGCCCGCGATTACCCGGCGGGCACGTTCCTGCACGCGCCTGCCGGCTCGTGGCATGTACCGGCCACCGCTACCGGCTGCACACTGTTCGTTTTCTACCCCGAGGGCTAGCCCGAAACTGCGCGTGGCGCGAACCGGGTGCACCTCGTCGTATCCGCCGGAACGGAACCTGGGCCGGCGGAGCACCGGCCAGGCTGCTGCGTCGCCGGGTACCGGTGCGGGGTCCGAGTCCGTCCTCACCGCGGAGGGCATTTCCCAAGTGGCAGTGATCTACGACCCGAACGCACGCCGTGCCCCTTCCGGGTCCGCCGGCTGAGGTGAACGCCGCTTACAGCGACCCGCCCGCGTCCACCATCTGGGTAGTTCCGGTGACATAGCGGGCGGCGTCGGAGACCAGGTGCAGCACCGTATCGGTGATGTCCTGCGGTTCGGCCGCCGCAACCGGAAGGCGGTTGAGAGTGCGGGCCGCCTCCTCGAAATCGGCGCGGGTGGGGTTCTCCAGGTCCGGCCGGAACAGCCGGTAGGTCGCGTCGTTGAGGATCATGGGGGTGGCCACCGTGGACGGGTGCACCGTGTTCACCCGGATACTGTGCGGGGCCAGCTCTTTGGCCAGCACCTTCATCAGCATCACCAGGCCGGCTTTCGAGGCCGAGTAGTGCGCGGTGTTCTCGTTGGCGTGGACCGCCGCCAGCGAACTGATGATCACGACCGAACCGCCACGGCCGCCGTCGATCACTTGCGGGACCGCGGCCTTCAGTGTTTTCCACACCCCGGTGAGGTTGATATCGATCATGTCCTGCCAGACCTCTTCGCTCATTTCGAGCGTCGGGGCGGGACTGGAGATCCCGGCGTTGGCGACCACGATATCGAGCCGCCCGAAGGTGTTCACGCCCTCGGATACCGCGGCGGACAGGGCGGCGTAGTCGCGGACGTCGACATCACGTGTGACGATCCGGCGGCCGGTGGCCTCGACCAAGCGGGCCGTCTCGGCGAGATCGTCGACACCCGCGAGTGGGTAGGGAACAGTTCGGACCTGCGCGGTGGTGTCGACGGCGATGATATCGGCGCCCTCACGCGCGAAACCCACTGCATGACTGCGTCCCTGACCGCGCCCCGCGCCGGTGATGAACGCGACCTTACCGTCCAACGTGCCCATGAACTACTCCCGATCCGCAGTGGTTGATCCGCCGCCCGGCGCACCAACGAGAATATGACACTAACTGTCGAAAGTCGACGGCCCCATCGACCGCGGGAAGAGGTTGGTCCGGACCGATAACCGGCCGTGTTCTAGAATCTCCCTATCCCGCAGCGCCGCGGTACGGCCCGATCCCACCAGGACCGACGACTCGTTTCCCATGCCGTTGTCCGCAGACCTGCCTGGAGCAAGCCATGACCACCCCGCCGGATACCGGGCGGGCGCACAGCGCACCCGGACGCGGCGTCGAAGAGCGTGTCCCGCTGTACACCGCCGAATTCGCCGCCCACCCGCACCGCGCCTACCGCCGAATGCGCGAGCGCTACGGCGCTTTGGTACCGGTGGAGTTGGCCCCCGGGGTTCCCGCAACGCTGGTCATCGGGTATCGCAGCGCATTGCGAATCCTCAACGATCCCGAACGTTTCCCCGCCGATCCCCGCAGCTGGGAGAAAACCGTCGCCGAGGATTGCCCGGTACTGCCGGTCCTGCAGTGGCGGCCGAACGCCCCGCGTAGCACGGGCACCGCACACACCCGGTATCGCCGGGCGGCCACCGCGGCCCTCGACGGAGTAGACCTGCACACCGCGCGCCGCACCGTGGAACAGTTCGCGGTCCCGCTGATCAACACATTCTGTTCGGTGGGGTCGGCCGATCTGGTTCGAGAGTATGCGTTCCCGCTCACCTTCGAGGTCATCAACGCGATGCTCGGCTGCCCGCCGGAGATCAGTGAGCGAGCCGCCGCGGCGACTGCCGCCATATTCGACGGTGTCGATGCCGACGCGGGCAACCGGATGTTCGGCGAGGCGGTTACCGACCTCGTGGAATTCAAACGCAGCACGCCGGGTGACGACATCACCACCCGGCTGCTGAACGACCCCGCCCGGTTCGACGAGGAGGAGATGGTGCACCAAGTGCTGGCGCTCTACGGCGTCGGCATGGGGCCGATGCAGAGCCTGGTCATCAACGCGTTGAGTCTCATGCTGACCGATGACCGTTTCGCCGACGTTATGCTCGGCGGCGCCGTATCGACCCGCGACGCCCTCGACGAAGTGCTGTTCGACGATCCACCGCTGCCCAACGCCAGCGTCACCTATCCCCGCCAGCCGGTCCTGGTCGGCAGCGCCTGGCTGCCCGCCCATCAGCCCGTCGTGATCAGCCTCGCCGGCTGCAACAACGACCCGGAGATCCGCGCCGGCAACCACACCGGCAACCGCGCCCATCTCGCCTGGGGCGCCGGCCCGCACACCTGCCCCGCCCAGCACACGGCATATGTGGTCGCACAGGAGGCCATCGACCAGCTACTCGACGCCCTGCCCGAACTCGAACTCGCGATTGCCGCCGGCGAACTGACCTGGCGCCCCGGACCGCTGCACCGCACCCTGGCTGCCCTGCCCGTCATCTTCCCGTCCTCACCGCCACTGCACATTCCCTGAGATCCTTCAGGTAACGGTGAGCACATCGTCGAGCGTCACCAGGGACAGATTGCGTTCGCGGATGATGTCCACCAGCTGCCCGTAGCAGCGGGTGACCGGCGCGAAATTGGCGTGCCCGATCACGATCGTCTGCGGATTGAAGTACTTCCGCGCGCATTCGACCAGATATTGCTCGGTGATGTGCCCGGAATCCGACAACGACCCGTACCACATCACCGGCACCGGATAGCCGAGATCGGCGGCGATCCGGTCCACGGTCGTATTATGCGGTCCGAACGGCGGCCGATAGTAGGGCATACCGTCGACACCGAAAGTGTTGCGCAGGAACAACTTGCATTGCGAAAGTTCGTCGGCCACAGCTGTTTCGGACAGGGCAGTCAGATCGGCGTGATCCCAGGTGTGGTTGGCCAGCTGGATCTGCCCGGATTCCACCAGCGGGCGCAGTTCGTCGCGATGCGCCGTCCACGACGGGTAATACGCCGTCACGAAGAAAGTGAACCGCGCCCCGGTGTCCTTCGCGAACTCGATATACGCGCCGACGACTTCTTCGCTCGCGCCATCGTCCACGGTGAGCGCCATACAGCTCCCCGGGCCCGGCAGCGCGGTGATCGTGGCGGGCGCAATGGCCGTCTTCGGACCACCGGGCGGGGCCGGGAGCAACGCCGGACCAACCGGCGCCCCTCCGGCCGCCTCCGGCGCTTCCGGGAGATCTGCGGCAGCCGGTTCACCCTGCGCCGCACTGCATCCGGTCAACGCCATCGCCGTTCCCGCAGCCAGGATCGACAACATAGAACGCCTGTCCATCGCCACCCGATCACCTCGCATCGCGCTACCGAGAAGACCTACCGACGTGCTGTTACGCGCTCGGCACTCTACCGCCGCAAATGCGCGAACCGCGGATCGCCACGCAGAACCGTCGGCTGGGCGGTCAGCGACCGGAGTCCTGCTCCCAGCGTTGAGCTGCTCGACCCGATTCGATACTTCAGTGACCGTGTCGATCGGTGAATCCGGTCGCGTAAGTTCTGTGTTCTGTGGTCCGACCGGCCGGATCGGTAACCGGAGCCCGGTCGCCGTAATTCGGACCAGGCGGCGAGCCACAAGCAACTTCGAGTCAGCGACCGACAGTATTGCGAGCTGAGAAAGATCGGGTTCGGGGCGGCGTGGCTGCGCTGCGGGAGACCGGTCGTCGCGGATCATCAGCCGTCGAAGCACGGCAGGCCGACGAGGGAAAGGGACAGGTCGATGAGCGTGCAACTACCAGGGCCCGTGGCGCGGGTGGTCGATGCCATCAATGCGGGGGATACCGAGGCCTTCGTGACGGCCTTCGCCGCCGACGGGGCGGTCGACGACTGGGGGCGGGTACTGGAAGGGCCGGAGGGAGTGCGTAACTGGGCCGATTCGGACGCGATCGGAGCGGGCGCGAGGATGACCGTGCTGTCGGCGGACACCGACGGTGATACAACGCATCTGCGCTTCGATTGGCGTAGCCGGGTTTTCAACGGCGAATCCGAAGCCTTCGTGACCGTAGCCGGAGACGAAGTGAAACAGTTCCGGATCCCGCCTGCCTGAGCCGCACCCAGTGGTAGCGCCGGAATAAGCGTGTCTCGACACCGGAATAATCGTGTCTCGGCAAGGGAATATCGGAGCCCTCGATGACCGGTGGTCCGGATGAGTCACGCCGGCACCATCTCCGGCCCATAGCCGGGTGCGCACCACAACTATGCCAGGAGCATCACCGGGAAACACCACCAAGGGCCGCCATGCAGTGAGGGCGGCAGTGGGCGGTGGCCTCGGATTCGTGTTCGTGGACGAACGGCTACTTGTTGCGTTTGGAGGTCGTGGACTTCTTGCTCTTACCGTCGCTGTCCGGTTCCCATTCGTAGCCGGGTGTGCCCTTTTCGCAGTAGGAATCGGCGACCTTCGTATCGGTGGCGTCGAATTCACACCAGCGGTCGCTGCTGCAGGCGGCCGATCCCAGCCCGGCGGCGAGGGCGATAACTGCGGTGTAGGTGACGGTGCGCAGACGGGTGCCGGAAAGCATGATGCATCTCCTATGAGGGTTACCGGTATTTCGAAGGTGCCGGCGGATCAGGCCGACAACCGGATGCGGGCCAGGACGGCGCGATGGTCCGAGCCGGGGATGGTGAGAGTTTCTATGTGGTCGGTGGTTCCGCCGGACAGCAGGATGTGGTCGATGCCGATCACCGGCCCCCAGGATCGATCGTTCGGGTACGTGAGCATCCGGCCCGCGCCCGCCTGTTCGGCCGCGGCGGCGAAGTGGCCGCTCACGAGCCTGCGGAAGGCGGCGTGATCGCTGGTGGCGTTGAAATCGGCGCCGACGATCGCCGGTCCTTCTGTCGCCTCCAGGAGGGTGGCGACGGCGGATAATTCTTTCAGCCACACCCTGTGGTCGATATTCGGCGGCAGCGGATGGAACGCGAAAACGGTGACCGGGCCGAGCGCGGGATGGGCGAGCGTGGCGGACAGGTTGGCCATGACGAATTCTTGGTGACGGACGGTATCCGAGAGCGGGAAGCGGCTGTAGATACCGGTTCCGCCGCCCCCGAGTCCGGGATCGAGGTAGTGGTACGGAAGCAGGGTGTCCAGACCTGACGCCGTCAGTCGCGATACGGAATCAGGGGTGAGTTCGTCGACGGTGAGGACATCGACCTGCTGTTCCCGGACGGCCGCGACGACCGCACCGGTATCGGCACCGCCGAACAGCAGGTTCGTCTGTAAGACCGTCAGTTCGGTGCCGGTGGCGGCGTTGCTGTCAGGCACGTACAGCGGGAGCTGTGTCCACACCACACCGGCCAGTACGATTCCGGCCGCGACGGCGCTGCGCCAGCCTCGGGCGAACAAGAACAACAGCAGCGCCGCCAGTGCACCGAGCATCAAGTAGGTCGCACCGGACGCGAGCAGGATGAGTTCTCGCCGTTGCCAGCCGCCCAGATAGAGCGCGATACCGGCCAGTGCGGCGAGTAGCGCACACCACCCCGCGCCGAGCAGTATCCGGCGGAACACCCCGTACGTCATACCGGTCAACCTATCGGCTGCGGTTGCGAAAACCGTTCCGCGGCCTTGCACCGGTACCAGCTTCCGCGAAACGATCGCCGGCGAATCCTGCAGTACGTCACCACTGCCCCGGCTGTCGAGGCCATGCCTTACACGAACACTGCGATATCGAGCGCTGTCACGGTCGAGCATGCGAGTGTTCGCCGGGAATCGACACCAACGGTCGGTCCCGGGCCTCGGTTACCCGAGCGGCGTGCAGACTTCTGCCGCCAACATGGGCCGAGCCAGGTGTGACGACCTCCGACTGTTCATGTCGCGGCCAATCCACGCAGAACAAGATCCACATGGTGGGTGAGGGCGTCCGGGCCGGAAGCCGGGATCAACTGGGCAATGCGGATGAGGCCCAGGAGCTGGTAGGCGATATCGGCGGCGGTGACATCGGGGGCGAGGGTGTGGTCGGTACGCGCGCGGTCGACGGCCTCCCGGCCGAGTTCGGTGAGGTGTTCGAGGCAGCGTTCCAGGTCGGCGCTCGACGGTGGCCCGGCGGCGAGCAGGTCGACCATCGCCTGGTTGTCGAGGAGCTGCGTGGTCATCGCGGTGAAGAGCACTCGGAGGCCCGCCAGAGCGGACATCCCGTCCGGAAGGCCCGCCTCGGCGAGTTGGTCGAGATCGGTCCCGGTGATGGCCTGCACGAGGCTCTCCCGGGTGGGGAAATGGCGGTAGAGGGTGCCCATACCGACGCCGGCCGCGGCGGCAATGGCACGCATATCCACCGATATTCCACTGTCGCGCAAAGTCATACGTGCAGCGGCGAGGATTCGCTCACGGTTGGCGACGGCATCGCGCCGCGGTTTCCGGTCTGCTGCCACCGCACCACTATAGCGAACCGGAACATTCGTTCCGCTCGAGGTACGCTTATCCGGAACCAATGTTCCGGAAAGGGTGTGGACATGCGAACCATCGTGATCACCGGCGGCACGGACGGTATGGGCGCGGCCCTCGCCCGGCACTACCTGGCCGTGGGCGACCGCGTTGTTGTCATCGGCCGCGACCGGGCCAAGTTCGAGGCACTACGAGACGCGGCCGGTCCCCCCGCGACCCCGGCCGCGACAGGTCCGGCGGCCTCGGACGCCGGCCCGGTGCACGCGGAATTCGTCGCAGCCGACCTGTCGTCGATCGCCGACACCCGCCGCATGGTCGATCAGTTGAGGCGCGAGCACGAGCGTATTGATGCACTGGTACTCGCGGCGTCGTACATCCGGCAGCGCCGGCATCTGACGGCGGAGGGATACGAGGCATCCTGGGTGCTCTTCTTCGTATCCAAATACCTCCTGGTCACCGGGCTCGCCGGCCGCCTCCGCGCGGCAACGCGGCCGATCGTGGTGAATACGGCGGTACCGGGAGCGCGCGCCGATGCCATCGACTTCGACGACCCGGGCATGAGCCGGGGATTCTCCTTCACCCGCTCCAATGCGCAGCAGCGGCGGGCCAATGAACTCCTGGGCATACTCGCCACTGCGGAAGATCCGAACCTCGCCTATGTCACCTGGGGACCCAGCGGTCTGGTCAGGACAAGTTTTGCCGGCGAGGTCGGGCCGGGGATGAAGATTTCCGCCGCGGTATTCGGCACGGTCCTGGGCAAACGACCGGACGCCGCGGTGCGCCCGCTCATCGACCTGATCGACGACCCTGCACCGGGGCGCGCCGCCTACCGCGGCACAAGGCCCACACCGCTCGTCGCGGGCGGGCACGACCGCGAGGACATCGCGAGACTCGCGCAGATGATCGAACGCGATTTCCGATAAGGCGCACGGCGTGCGCCCGGCGCGTGGCCGGGTGGCCGCGGTAGCGACGAGCACGGCTGCCGGCCGTGCTCAGTCGGATACGGCCACCGGTTCGCGATGGCCGGCCGGCGCCGGACGCGAGCGCAGCAGGATCAGCCCCAGTAGCGCGGCCGCGAGACTGAAACCGGCGCTCACCCACGCGCCCACCGAAACCGCATCGGTGAACGCCCCTTTCGCGATATCGGCGTACCCGAGGTCGAAAGCGGCGCCGATGGATTCCCGGGCGGCCGCTGGGGCGTCGCCCGGCATCCGTGCGGTGAACACACCGGCCAGCACACTGCCCAGGATCGCGATACTGAGAGCTATACCCACCTGCTGCAGTGTGTCGTTGAGCGCCGAGCCCACGCCCGCGTGCCGCAACGGAATAGTGTTCATGATGGCGGTATAGGCGGCCGGACCGGCCAGGCCGCCGCCGATACCCATGACCAGCATGCTCACCAGCACCCACAGATACCCATCGACGACGGCGAGGACGGTGAACGCCACGGCCATCACGGTCAGACCCGAGACGATGAGAGTTTTGTTCGGGAGATTCTTGCCCAGAGTGGCGCCGATACCGTTGAACACCGCCCCGGCGAGCGCATAGGGCAGCAGTGCCAGGCCGGCTTTCATGGGCCCGTAGCCGAGGACGAACTGCAGGTACTGGGTGAGCATCAGCATCACCGCCCCCATCCCGAATACCATCAGAAGAACCGTGGCGCAGGTACCGGTGAAATCCCTGTTGGCGAACAAGCCCAGCGGCAACATCGGATGTTCCTGCCGCCGTTCCCACAGCACGAACGCGACGGCCGACCCGGCGGCGAGCAGCAGGCCCGCGATATTCCACTCCCGCTCGATGATCAGATAGACCGTGGATCCCAGCGCCACCACCGACAGCACCACGCCCACCAAGTCGATCGGGTGTTGTTCGCCGGTGGTTTCCGGCATGAGGACGAGGGCGGCCACGAGGGCCAGGACGGCCACCGGAATATTCAGCAGGAAAACCGATCCCCACCAGAAATGCTCCAGCAGGAGACCGCCCAGGACAGGTCCGGCGACGATGCCGAGTATCGACACACTGGACCAGGCCGCCAGGGCCATCCGGCGTTCGGTCTCGTCGAAGGTGGTCATGAGGATGGACAGCGTCGAGGGCATGAGCAGCGCCCCGCCGAGGCCCATCACCGCGCGGGCGGCGACCAGCTGCCACGGCTCGCTCGCCACGACCGCTGCCAGCGAACCCATCGCCAGCACGACCAGGCCGAGTACCAGCATCCGCCGTCGCCCGAACCGGTCCGAGAGACTCCCGGAGGTGAGTAGCAGACCGGCGAAGACCAAGACATAGGAGTCGAGGATCCACTGGACATCGGCGGGGGTGGCGTCCAGTTCACGGATCAGCGAGGGGATCGCGATATTGAGCACGGTGCTGTCGATCATGAGCACCGACAGGGAAAGGCACAGCGCCGCGAGGATCAGCCACCGGCGCGGGTCTCGTACGGTGTTCGATTCCACTCGCACACTGTACGATCAGATCGAACATTGTGCGATCCGGGCTAGGATCTATTCGTGGCCAAGAAGTTCGACTCCGTATGGACCCGCGCACCCAGGCAACCCCGGACCTCGGGCCTGACCAGGGACCAGATCGTGCGAGCCGCCATCGCCCTGCTGGACGAGGACGGCCTCGAGGCGTTGAGCATGCGCAAACTCGGCGCGCGCCTCGGCGCGGGCGCCACCAGCCTGTACTGGCACGTCGCGAACAAGGACGAACTGCTCGAACTCGCACTCGACGAGTTCTGGGGTCTGGTCGACGACGGCGGCGGGCTCGACCGGCCGGGCGACCTGCGCGAATCACTCACCACCTACGCCTACAACCTGCGGGCGGTCCTGCTCGCGCACCCCTGGGCAGCCGCCCTCATCGGCCGGCTCCCGAGCTTCGGGCCACGCGCGTTCCGGCTCGGGGACCAACTGCGCCGGATATTTCACGAGGCCGGCTTCCGCGAGTTGGACGTGTATCTCGCGGGCGGCACCGTGAACAGTTACGTTCTCGGTCAGGTTGTTCCGATGATCGCCATGCAGAAGGCCCACGCCGGCCCGGTCCGGGGGGCCGATGTGCTGGAAACAATGGACGAGCTGGCGGCGGACTATCCGGAAATGCGCGCCGATTACCACACCGTGATGCCCGAGGATTCGACGGTCGGCCAGGCAGTCGGCTTCGATTTCGGGCTCATCTGCGTGCTGGACGGGCTGGAAAACCGGCTGCGTGCACAGCCGAACGTCGATACGGTGTCCGGCGGAGCCGATACCACCGGATCGGCGTGAGACCGTTCAGGGCCGTCACCACAGGAAGGAACCCGTGCGCACCGACGACGATTTCGTTGCCCACGTCGCAGACCGTTTGGCAGCCCTTCCCGGGGTCGTCGCCGTCTCGCTCGGCGGCTCTCGGGCCCAGGGCACACACGGACCGGACAGCGACTGGGATTTCGCGCTCTACTACCGCGACAATTTCGACGCGGCCGGTTTACGAGCCGTCGGCTGGCCCGGCGAGGTCTCCGATATCGGGGCTTGGGGCGGCGTCTTCAACGGCGGCGCCTGGCTGACGATCGACGGCCGCGCCGTCGATGTGCACTACCGCGATCTCACGGTGATCGAGAACGAACTCGCCGAGGCCGAACAGGGCCGATTCCGCTGGGAACCGCTGGCGTTCCATCTGGCGGGCATTCCCAGCTATCTGGTGGTGGGCGAACTCGCCGTCTCCCGGGTGTTACGCGGTGAGCTGCCGAAACCCGCATTCCCGGACGCGATGCGGACGGTGGCGCCGCCGATCTGGCGGCGCCAGGCGGATCTCGGCCTGCGCTACGCCCGCGCCTCTTATGCACCACGCGGGCGGGTCACCGAAACCGCCGGCGCGCTGGCCACCGCGGCGATGCAGACGGCACATGCCATCCTGGCTGCGCGCGGCGAATGGGTGACCAACGAGAAACGCCTGCTGGAACGCGCCGGTCTGCGTGAGATGGATACGATCATCACTCGGTTGAGCCCGGATTCGAACGTACTGGCGGAACAGATCGACGCGGCCCGGCACATACTGGAAACCGCCGGCGCGTAGGAACAGGAACCTCTTTCCGCAGGTGCGGCCCCTGCCGTACGTACGGATCGCGGTGCGGCGCAGTTCGGACGGCTCGCCCTGACACCGCCGCTACATCCGCTGATAACGGTGCGGTCTCTCCAAGATCGAACATCACAGCTTCGGTACCAAAGGTCTCCCGGGTTGGGCACAGCGGCGTGTCGCCCCTAGGCTCGCGGAGGACCGAGACCCCGGAGAAGGATGAGGATGAAAAAGATCGTCGTGACCGCCGCCGCGGTCGTCCTGCCCCTCGTTTTCGCGGGCCCGGCCGTTTCCGAACCCACCCCGGTGGAACCCGGCCCACCCGCCACAGTGCTCGCCGAACCCGCAGCCACCGGCCCGCTGGGCACCGCCTACCCGATTCGTACGGGTGGCGATATGACGGTGACGGTCCATCCTTCCGAGGCCGAGGTCGCGCCCCGCGCTGCGGATGGTTCGGTACTCGTGTTCGACGTCAGCGCCGAACAGACTGCCGGTAAACCCTACTTCCTGCCGACCCTGGACCTGCGGCTGATCACCACGAACGGCGATATGGTCTATCCGCTCACCGGTGTCCCCGGCGAGTATCCCGGCGGGTTCGTGGAACCGGAGCAACCGCGCAGCGGGCTGGTCGCGTTCGAGCTCACCGGCGAGCAGCAGCCGAAGGAAATCGTTTTCGCCACCAACGACGATTTCGTCCAGGGCGCCTGGACCCTCTGACGGTCTGTCACGGCGCGGCATCGTCAAGATCGAGTACTACGCCTTCGGCAAGATCACGGTCACCGGGTTCGGTAGCCGCCGGACAGGGCATACCCTCGCTGTAGGCCGACCCGCACGCATATGAGCGATTATGTGTAAGCGTATGGCCTTGCGGTATCAGCGTTTCCAGGCGTCGCGGTGAGCCGGCCGGTTCGCGCGTCGACCCGGAGATAAAGCAACCAGTGCCCGGTAGCGACCGAAACCGCCGAAGGACGCACCATGAGAAAGCTCATCGCCGCATTCGCAATCGCCCTCCCCGCCCTGTCCGGAGCCCCGGCCGTGGCCGGTCCCGACCCCGCCGAACCACCACCATCGCAGGTGGATATCCGCGCCGAGCAGCCCACCGAAGCAGTGCCACTGGGCACACCCATCCAGGTTCAGAGCATGGGTCCGATGGCGATCACCGTGCGAGCAACCGATCAGACCATGCCGCCACGGATGAACGACGCGAGCGTGATCGTGTACGAGGTCGAGGTCGAAGCCCAGGGCGAAACGGCAGGTATCGGCCCGTACGACCTGAACCTGGCCACCACCGGCGGCGAGAACCTCGGCGCGCTCGCCGATATCCCCGGGGGATTGCAGTTCGGGCTGCTGGATCCCGGCGAAGTACGACGCGGACTGGTCGCGTTCGAACTGCCTCACGGCCAGGAACCCGTCGCGGTAGTCTTCGCAACCAGTAACGGCTACATCCAGGGCACCTGGGCTGCGTAAGCCTGGGCCCTGACCACACCCTCGCCAGGATGACGCGTCTGCTGCGCAGACGATCAGGTGCAGTCTTGCCCCGGATCCAGCGCACCGGATCCGGTTACACGGCATTCAGGACGATCATGACGGAACCGGTGCCGGCGATATCGGGCCCGCTTGCCGCAGACTGCGGTAGTCGGATTCGACGGACCGGCGGCCACTCCAGTTCGCCCTCGGCCTCCGGGTAGATCTGACGCAACCGGTCCGAGGTTTCGGTATCCGGCTCGCGGGATGCTTCGGCGATCCCGCGAGCTTCCAGGACCGGAGTTGCTACTCCAGTTCCCCCTCCGCTTCGAGATAGACCTGGCGCAGCCGGTCGAGAGTTTCCTGTTCCGGTTCGGCCCACATCTTCCGTTCGGCGGCCTCGAGCAGGCGTTCGGCGATACCGTGCAGCGCCCACGGATTGGACTGCTCCATGAACTTGCGGTTCGTCTCGTCGAAAACATAGCTTTCGGCGAGCTTCTCGTACATCCAGTCGGCGACCACATCGGTGGTGGCGTCGTAGCCGAACAGGTAGTCGACCGTCGCGGCCATTTCGAATGCGCCCTTGTAACCGTGGCGGCGCATGGCCTCGAGCCAGCGGGGGTTCACCACGCGGGCGCGGAACACCCGGGTCGTCTCCTCCGACAGGGTGCGGGTGCGCACCGAATCCGGGCGGGTGCTGTCACCGATATAGGCCTCCGGGTTCTTCCCCGTCAGCGCCCGCACCGTGGCGACCATTCCGCCGTGGTACTGGAAATAGTCGTCGGAATCGGCGATATCGTGTTCGCGGGTATCGGTGTTCTTCGCGGCCACCGTGATCCGGCGGTACGCGGTGCGCATATCGTCGGCCGCGGGGGCACCGTCGAGGTCGCGACCGTAGGCGTAACCGCCCCAGGCGGTGTAGACCTGCGCGAGATCGTCGTCGGTACGCCAGCTCTTGGAATCGATGAGCTGTAGCAGGCCCGCGCCGTAGGTGCCCGGTTTCGAACCGAAGATACGGGTGGTGGCGCGGCGTTCGTCGCCGTGCTCGGCCAGATCCGAAAGCGTATGGACGCGAACGTAGTTCGACTCCGCGGGTTCGTCGAGGGCGGCGACCAGGCGGACGGCATCGTCGAGCAGGGCCAGCACATGCGGGAAGGCATCACGGAAGAAACCGCTGATCCGGACGGTGACGTCGATCCGCGGCCGCCCCAGTTCCGCGAGGTCGACGACCTCGAGCGAGGTGACGCGGCGGCTCGCCTCGTCCCACACCGGGCGCACACCGAGCAGTGCCAGCACCTCGGCGATATCGTCGCCGGAGGTACGCATCGCGGACGTACCCCAGACCGAAAGACCAACCGACCGCGGGTATTCGCCGTGATCGGCCAGGTAGCGTTCCAGCAGCGAATCGGCCATGGCCCGCCCCGTTTCCCAGGCCAGTCGCGACGGCACCGCCTTCGGATCCACCGAATAGAAATTGCGGCCGGTGGGCAGGACATTGATCAGTCCGCGCAGCGGCGACCCGCTGGGCCCGGCGGGAATGAATCCACCGTTGAGCGCGTGCAGGACACGGTCGATCTCGACTTCGGTCCCGCGCAGCCGCGGAACGACTTCCGTCGCGGCGAACCGCAGCACGGCAGCCACGGCCTCCCGATCACCACCGGCGTCACCGAAAAGGTCCCCGGAGAACCGTTCGACGAGTTGGTGCACAGCCCCGGGTGACCATTCCGCGGCCTGCAGGGCCACCAGGAGTTCCCGGGCCCGCGATTCCACGGCGTCGACCCGTTCCCGGGCTTCGTCGCCGGATTCACTGAGCCCCAGCGCTTCCCGCAGACCCGGCACCGACCTCTCGCCGCCCCACAGCTGCCGGGCGCGCAACATGGCGAGTACCAGATCGACCTCGCTCGCCCCGGCCGGCGCGCGGCCCAGGATATGCAGTCCGTCCCGGATCTGCACATCCTTGATCTCACACAACCAGCCGTCGACGTGCAGCAGCATATCGTCGAAGACCTCTTCGTCCGGGCGTTCGGCCAGCCCCAGATCGTGGTCCATTTTCGCGGCCCGCATCAGGGTCCAGATCTGCTGCCGGATGGCGGGCAGTTTCGCCGGGTCGAGCGCGGAGATGTTGGCATGCTCGTCGAGTAGTTGTTCGAGCCGGGAGATATCGCCGTAGCTCTCCGCCCGCGCCATCGGCGGAATCAGGTGATCCACCAGGGTGGCGTGCGCGCGCCGTTTGGCCTGCGTGCCCTCCCCCGGATCGTTCACCAGGAACGGGTAGATCAGCGGCAGGTCACCCAGCGCCGCATCGGTGCCGCAGGCGGCCGACATCCCCAGCGTTTTACCCGGCAGCCATTCCAGGTTGCCGTGTTTACCGATATGCACCATCGCGTCGGCACCGAAACCGCCCGATTCGATATCGGTGGACAGCCAGCGGTAGGCGGCGAGGTAGTGATGGCTGGGCGGGAGGTCGGGGTCGTGGTAGATGGCCACCGGGTTCTCGCCGAACCCGCGCGGCGGCTGCACCATCAGCACGATATTGCCGAAACGCAGGGCCGCGATGACGATTTCGCCGCGGGGATCGGCGGAGGTGTCCACATAGAGTTCACCCGGCGGCGGACCCCACGCCTCGACCACGGCCTCGCGCAGTTCGGCGGGCAAGGTGTCGAACCACGCGGTGTACACCTGCGCGCCGATCCGGATGGGGTTGCCCTCCAGTTGTTCGGCGGTGAGCCAGTCGGGGTCCTGGCCGCCGGCGGCGATCAGGGCGTGCATGAGCGCGTCGCCGTCGCCTTCCTCCAGGCCGGGCACCTCGCCTGCCGCGCCGAGGTCGTATCCGGCCGCGCGGAGCTCACCGAGCAGGGCGATTGCGCTGGCCGGAGTGTCCAGGCCGACGGCGTTCCCGATCCGGGCGTGTTTGGTCGGATAGGCAGAAAGCATGAGTGCCAGCCGTTTCCGCTCGGCGGGAATGTACCGCAGCCGGGCGTGCCGGACGGCGATCCCCGCGACCCGTGCGGCGCGTTCGGGGTCGGGGACGTAGGTGGACAACCCGTCGGCGTCGAACTCTTTGAAGGAGAACGGCACGGTGATGATGCGCCCGTCGAACTCCGGCACCGCGACCTGCGTCGCGACATCGAGCGGGGACAGACCGTCGTCGTTGCCTTCCCATTGGGCGCGGCCGCCGGTCAGACAAAGGCCCTGCAGGATCGGTACATCCAGTTCGGCGAGCGCGCCGATATCCCAGGCTTCGTCGTCGCCACCCGCGGAGGCCGTGGCGGGTTTGGTCCCGCCGGCCGCCAGCACGGTGACCACCAGCGCGTCGGCCTGCCGGAGGGTGCCGAGAAGTTCCGGCTCCGCGGTGCGCAGCGAGGCACAGTAGATCGGCAGCGGTACCGCGCCGGCGTCCTCGACGGCAGCGCACAGCGCGTCGATATAGCCGGTGTTCCCCGCCAGATGCTGGGCCCGGTAGTAGACGACGCCGACCGTGGGTTTCCCGGCCACCGGCTCCGGATCTCGCGCATCGCGTTCGAGCCGGCCCCAGCTGGGCAGCTGTACCGGTGGTTCGAATCCGTGCCCGGTGAGCAGAACGGTATCGGACAGGAAGTTGTGCAACTGCCGTAGATTCTGCGGTCCGCCGGCCGCCAGATAGTTGTGGGCGTCCGACGCCACCCCTACCGGGACGGTGGAGCATTCCATGAGTTCGGCGTCGGGTGCCATCTCCCCGCCGACGGCCACCACGGGAAGTCCGCTGTCGCGCACCGCGGCCAGTCCGTCCTCCCAGGCGCGTTTACCGCCGAGGATGCGCACGATCACCAGTTCCACGCCGTCGAGCAGGCCGGGCAGATCGTCCACCAGCAGGCGGGCCGGATTTCCCCACCGGTAGTCGGCGCCGCTGGCACGTGCGCTGAGCAGATCGGTGTCGGAGGTGGACAGCAGCAGAATCACAAGGGTGACCTTCCTGGGTGACGCGCCCGTCGGGGTTCGGTGTGCTCGCCGGAGAGGGTCTGGCTGTGTCAGTGGCGCGACCGCACCGGAGTTCCACCGGTTTCCTCGTCACCCGTCGAGCGCTCGCATGGTATCGCGACGGCCGGCCGGGCCCGTCGGCACACCGGGCAGCCGAGCCCGCGGGTGCCCCGGGTATCGCCGACAGGTCCTCGGTATTCGTCAGCCCAGACAGCAGGCCGCAAATGTTGCCATATATTTGCCGAACGAGGGCGCGGCGAATTTAGAGGAATTCGTTGCGGGAAAATTGGACGCTTGCTATGTTGCCTGGGTCACCATCGGCCGCACCGGCCGTGACCGCCCTCACGACGCGCAGTCCACGACGGAGAGGGCGCTTCAACCTCCGAAGGAGATTCACCATGGGTTCGTTGAGCGATCTGCTCATGGCACTGATTCCGGCTCTCGGATCGGCCGTGGCGGGCGACGGTCTCTTCGATGTGTTCCTGGGTTCACTCGAAGCCATCATCGCATAATTCGCGACTGAGCAATCCATTCATACAGCGGAATTCCGTCCGGAATTCCGCACTCCAGTGATACAAGGAGAAACACATGGGATCCCTCATGGAAATTCTGGGCATGGGCACCGCCAGCGCCGGCGGGCTCGGCACCAACCTGGTGAACGCCCTGGTCACCCTGAGCGGTGGCACGCCCGCCCCCGGCAAGTAGATCCGGGACCAGACGAGGGGTCCATCCGATACGACGGATGGACCCCTCCGCCATGAGCCATGGTGTACCCCTGCAATTCTGTGCCGGCAGGCGCGTCCAGCGCCGGGCCTACGCCGGACAACATCCCCTGAGGCGTATATGAATTCACTCCTGCGGGGCCCTCGGCGGGCGCTTGTTCTGCTCGCGTCGGCTACCCTCCTGACACTCGGTACCGCGGCGACCACGACCGCCGAACCCGACGCGTCCATCGTGTCCCGCACACCCGGCACCGGACGTTCGCTCGAGATCACGGTGCACTCCCCCTCCATGCAGCGCGATATCGCCCTGCAGGTGCTGCGCCCGGCCGATACCCGGACCCCCGCCCCCACCCTCTACCTGCTCAACGGGGCAGGCGGCGGCGAGGACGCCGCGAGCTGGTCGGCGCAAACCGATGTGGCCGGTTTCTTCGCGGACAAACACGTGAATATCGTGATCCCTCTGGAAGGCGCCTTCAGCTACTACACCGACTGGCAGCAGGCCGATCCCGGGCTGGCAGAAAACCTCGGGAACAACGGTCGCAATATGTGGGCCACCTTCCTCACCGAGGAGCTACCACCATTGGTCGACGCCGCCTTCGACACCACCGGCGCCAACGCGATAGCCGGTATCTCGATGGCCGCGACCTCGGTTCTCGACCTCACCATCCGTGCCCCCGAGCTGTATCGCGCCGCGGCCGCTTACAGCGGTTGCGCGATGACCAGCGACCCGTTGGGACAGGCTTTCGTCACCTTGGTCGTCAGCCTCGGCGGCGGTGACTCCGAGAACATGTGGGGCCCGGTCGGTGGTCCGGGCTGGCGGGAGCACGACCCCTACCTGCAGGCGGGCCGGCTCCCCGATATCCCGATGTACATCTCCAGCGGCAGCGGACTACCCGGCCGCCACGACACCGCGACCAGCCCCCGGCTCCACGGAGACGAGAAGATGCTGTGGAATCAGCTGCTGGTCGGCGGGGGGATCGAGGCCGCAGCCGACTACTGCACCCGCGCATTGCAGCAACGCACCCGAGAGCTGGGCCGCACCGATATCGTCTTCGATCTCCGACCGTCCGGCACTCATTCCTGGGGGTACTGGGAGGACGACCTGCACCGTTCCTGGCCACTGCTGGCCGCGGCGCTGGGTGCTTGATTCCGGATACCCACGGCGCGGTATCCGGAACGGCCCGCCACTCATCCCAGGGCGTCCACCAGGTCGCGGAACGACTGCACCAGCAGTTCCCGGTAGCGCTCGGGGTCGGGCATCATCGCCGAATCCACGTGGAAGGTGATCACCAGTTCGTCGCCCTGAGAGGAGATGAGATGCCGCAGTCCGTCGCCGTCGAGTACCGGCAGGACACCGAACGCGCGGAGTAGCGGTGCACCGCGGAAGGTCATACCGTCACCGGTCGGCGGAACATTGCTGATCGTGGTGTTGCTCAGCGGAATCGACCCGGCTCCGGCGTAAGTCCGCTGGGCGCGGGCCCAGCCGGCCAACCGCAGGAGCCAGGCCGGCGAGGTCTCCACCCGGGCGGCATACCGCAGAACCGCCGGATCGGTGTTGCGGCGGCGTTCCCGGCGAACCGATTCCCGGATCGCCGCCAGTCGTGCCGAGGGCTCGGTGATATCGGTGTGCAGGTCGACGGCCATCTGACCGAGTCGGTTCGCCGAATGCCATTCCGCAATACCCCGCATCGATATCGGCACCATGGCGGCCAGCGAATCCGGCGGTGTCTCCTGCTTCTCGCCGAGGTAGGCGGCCAGCGCCCCGGATACGACGGTCAGCATCACATCGTTGACCGTCGTACGCTCCGCGCAGCGGGCACACACCGCTTTGACCTGAGACAACGCCAGCGTCACCTGATCGACCGCCCGGCCGGGGCCGGCCGCACGATTGAACCGGGTGGCGGGCCGAGTGGGCAGCGGCTCGTCCAGTAATCCGGCCGCGGCCCGCTCACGCACCTCCGTGCGGGCCGCGCCGGCACGACGCAGGCTGGCCACGAAACACGCCAGCCGGTAGGGGAACACCAGTGCGGCACGTATGCCCATGACCGGGGCCCGCCAGGGCACACCGCCCGGCGCGGCCGAGGCCGTTCGACCGCTGAACAGTTGCGCTTCCAGCTCCCGAGTCGCCACCCCGTCAACGGCGCTGTGGTGGAACTTCAACGCCAATATCGTCGTCGGCCCAGGGGTGCCCGGTACCCCGTGGACTCGATCGAAGAAATGGAACATCCACGGCGGACGGCCGAGATCCACTCGTGCCACTGTTATCTCACCCAGCCGGCGCCGGACCGTATCCCAGTCTGCGCCGGCCGGTTCGACCAGCACATGGCCGGCGATATCGAAGGCGGGATCCGGAACCCAGTAGGGCAGGTCCAGATCGAACGGCACGCGGCGCAGCCTGCGCCGGAACAGCGGCGCGAACCCTGCCCGCTCCTGCGCCCAGCGCACTGCCGCGGCAGTATCGAGCGGTTCCGCGCCGCGGCAATCGAATACGTAGACCGCAACGATGGTCGAAGGGTGCCGGTCGGTTTCGTCGTAGTAGAACACGGCATCGCGCGGGGCCAACTGTTCCGTCATCGCTGCGATTTCCGCCGTGGTCTCGCCGACCGCGCTATCCATTCCTGCGCTCATACCTGTTCCTACGGACCGATTTCGTGATGAAAAGAATGCCCACGGAAAGCAGGCAGACCGATCGACACTATCGCGATTCTGCCCGGGATCGAGCGGGAACAGAAATATTTTGGAGCAGTAAAATTTCAGAACGGAGAAACGGGGGCAACACTCCCCCGCCCGGCGGATGGGGAATTCCCCCGCGAACCCACTTTCCGATCCCGCGACCGGGACCGGACAGCACCGGATCACCCCGCTCGTGGGCCCGCCGCTACCCGCCCCACACGACCCCGGCACAGCCCCCGACAGAAGGCAGCACACACACCCACCGGCCGCGGCCGCCGGTTCCCGCCGAGTGTCCGGGACACTACGACAGATACCACAATCAAATGGTTGCCAAATATTAGCTACGCCCGGCGTCCAGAGCGCCGCAGTTTCACGGGAGCCGGGCCGACCGGCGCCTCACCGCGGGGAACGCGGCCCGGCAGTGGCGGCGACCGCCGGACACCCGGTACCGACCTCGTATCCTGGTCGGGTTATGTCACGCACCACCGCCGATTCCTGCCCCGGCATCCTCCGGCTACACCAGGCCGCCGACGGACCGCTGGCGCGAATCCGCGTCCCCGGCGGACAACTGACACCCACGCAGATCCAGGCACTCGCGGAGGCCGCGCACCGGCTGGGCGACGGAAATATCGAACTGACCTCTCGCGGCAATGTGCAACTCCGGCGGGTACGCGACACCGGCGCACTCGCGGACCTCTTGGGCGACGCCGGGCTCCTGCCGAGCCGGACCCATGAGCGGGTCCGCAATATCATCGCCTCCCCACTGTCCGGGCGTATCGGCCCGCACCCCGATATCCGGCCGCTGGTGACCGCACTCGATACCGGCCTGCTCGGCTCCCCGCAACTGGCCGGCCTCCCCGGCCGTGTGTTGTTCACGCTGGACGACGGCCGCGGCGATACGAGCGCCCTGCATCCCGATATCGGCATACACGGCCTCGGCGACGACCGTTTCGCCCTGCTGCTGGCCGGCCGGGACAGCGGAGTCCGGGTATCGGCCACCGAGGTGGTCGATACCGTGCTGGCAGCCGCGCACGGCTTCCTGGAAATCGGGAGCGGCCACTGGCGTCTCCAGGAGATCGACGGCGGCACCGAACGCCTCACTGCCCGGCTGGGCCGCTCCCCCGGCACCGAACGTCTGGAATTCACCGACCCGGCCGGTCCGCCGATCGGCTGGCTCCCACAGGACGACGGGCTCGTCGCACTCGGCGCCGGTGTGCGCTTGGGTTCCCTGCCCGCCCGCACGGCCGAATTCCTGGCCGCGATCGAACGCCCGATCCTGCTCACCCCGTGGCGCAGCCTGATTGTCGCCGATCTCGGTGAAGCAGCGGCCGAGCAGGTGGTCCGAGTGCTGGCGCCGATGGGACTGCTCTTCGACGCCGACTCACCGTGGTTGCGGATCACCGCCTGCGCGGGCCGGCCGGGTTGCGCGAAATCGCATACCGATATCCGCGCCGATGCCGCGACCGCCGTGGAAACGGGCCGCACCACCGCAGCAGCAACTGCGGAAGCCGACGCGGTCTCCGCCGCGGCGATCGTCACGGCCGGCCGGCAACACTGGTCCGGTTGCGACCGGCACTGCGGGCGACCGGCCGGGCCGGTCACCGAGGTCACCGCTACACCGGCGGGCTACCGGGTCGTTTCCCCGATCGACTGACCCCCCACCCAGCGGAGTTCGAGCTCGCACCGCGCGGCCGGTCGTCACGGCGGCGACTACCGGCCGGAGCCCACCGGCCCCGGTGAGCAGCGACATCACCGTGATGACCGGTGCGACCGACCGGACCCCCCTCCCGCATCGGGCAGCAAACTCCGGAAACGGCCGGGCGAACCGCGCTCCGCCGTGGGGCGAATGCGGTCGAACCACGCTGAGTGCCCGGCGGGCCCAGCTCATCCCTCCCAGCTCTTTCGGCCGAACGGTGGCAGCACCACTGGCTGTCGCCTGAACGGCCGGGCACTCGGCACGACGCCGACCGGTTGGTAACGCAGGTGCCCTCACCACACACGCCCTCGACAGTTGCGGCGCCGATATGCGCCCCTCGGGCTATCCTCTCAGGCCTTGCGAACCCGCTCGATTCCGGCGTACGCGCGCGGCGCGTAGCGCAGGCGCTCCGGAAGCAGCGGCCAGACGGTTCGCACCGTTGCCGCGAAGAGGCCGAAGAGTTTCTGATCGAGCGGACGCCAGCGCAGATCCAGAATTTCGCGGGCTCGTTCGGGCATGAGCGCATTGGCCAGCCAGACATTGAACGCCATGACCGGGCGCCAGATCACCGACCACATCGGCTCCGGGATACCGGGCATGGCGGGGATCCGGACGCTGCCGAGGCGGAGCGCGAAATCGGTGGTCGCATTCGATTCCAGCACCTCGTCGATGGTGCGGTTCCAATACTCCTCGAACTCGGCGTAATTCGTGACCAGCACCCGGTCGGACAGTCCGTACATCCGCCACCAGGTGACCCCTTCGGCGATCAGCTGATCCTTCTCCGCGGCGGTCAGCGGTGTGCCGAAATGCTCGTTGAGGGCCAGGGTGAGTTCGACGAACGTGGCGTGGGTCCACCAGTACACATCCGGGTTCAGCGCGTGGTAGCGCTCGCCCCGGGAGTCGGTGCCCTTCAGCGGGCGGTGGTAGTCGCGGACGCGGGCGGCCTGCTCCTCGGCATCGGCGTCGTAGATCATGCCCTGGATCTGCGGCAGGGAACGGATCAGGCGATCCCAGGGGTCGGCGAAGAAGTTCGAATGGTCCTGGAGCGCGGCGCCTACCGCCGGATGCATGTTCTGCAGGATGCCGGTGCGCCCGAGGAACAACATGTTCCGCAGATCGCCGGCGTACTTCCAGGTCAGCGAACCCGGGCCGATCGGCGCGCCGGCCGGGGCAAGCGGAACGGCGGTGTTCGGAGCACCCATGGTCCGATCTCCTTCTCTCTCCGAGGCGAAGCTATGAGACGGATGTTAGTTCACCATCTCACTCTCTCGTCTTTCCGGGTGCCCGAAGAACACCGCGCTCGGCGAATAGCGGCCCCCTCGGAGCCACTATGTCGTATCGTTGTCCGGACTCTTGTCCATACAGATGTTCATGTGAGTTCGGAGCCCATTGCCCGGCGGCGCGGCGGGCCCGGGGCGCTGAGAAAGCGAGTACACGATGAAGACCAAAGGCGCTCTCATCTGGGAATTCAACCAGCCATGGCAGATCGAGGAGATCGAAATCGGCGACCCTCGTAAACACGAGGTCAAAGTCGAGCTCGAAGCCGCGGGGATGTGCCATTCCGACCACCATCTGGTCACCGGCGGTATCCCGATGATGGGCTTCCCGGTCCTCGGCGGTCACGAGGGCGCAGGCAAGATCATCGAAGTCGGCGAGGCGGTCGAGGACCTCGCGGTGGGCGATCACGTGGTGCTGTCCTTCATCCCGTCCTGCGGGAAATGCCCGTCGTGTCAGGCCGGATTGCGCAACCTCTGCGACCTGGGTGCGTTACTGCTCGCGGGCACCTCGGTGACCGACGGGTCGTTCCGGATCCAGGCCCGCGGCCAGGACGTCTACCCGATGGCCCTGCTGGGCACCTTCTCTCCGTACATGGTGGTGCACGAGAGTTCGGTGGTGAAGATCGATCCGTCGATCCCGTTCGAGGTCGCCTGCCTGGTGGGCTGCGGTGTCACCACCGGCTACGGATCGGCGGTGCGCACCGCCGACATCCGGCCCGGCGACGATGTCGCGATCATCGGCCTGGGCGGAGTGGGTATCTCGGCGCTACAGGGCGCCGTTCACGCCGGCGCCCGATACATCTTCACGGTCGACCCGGTGCCGTGGAAGCGCGAACAGGCACTGAAATTCGGCGCCACCCACGCCTACGCCACCATCGAAGAGGCGACCGCCGCATGCGCGGAGATCACCTGGGGCGGTATGGCCAAGAAGGTGATCGTCACCGTCGGCGAAGTGCACGGTGAGGATGTCGACAGCTGGATGGGAATCACCGCCAAGGCGGGTACCTGCGTACTCACCGCCATGGGCAGCCTCACCGAGAACCAGGCCACCCTGAACCTGTCGATGCTGTCGCTGCTGCAGAAGAACCTGCAGGGCACCATCTTCGGCGGCGGCAACCCGCACTACGATATCCCGCACCTGCTGTCGATGTACCAGGTGGGCAAACTCAATCTCGACGATATGGTCACCCGGCAGTACCGGCTCGAGGACATCAACGAGGGCTATCAGGACATGCTCGCCGGACGCAATATCCGCGGCATCATCCGCTATACCGACGCCGACCGGTGAGCGCGGTGCTCGCCAGGCGTTACGCGCGCCGCAGGGCGAGCACCGGAATCGTGCGGATCCCGCGGGCCTTCTCCTCGTACTCGGCGAATCCCGGGTAGCGGCGGGCCTGTTCGGCATAGATCCGGTCCCGTTCGGCACCCGATACCTCGGTGACGGTAACCGGATAGGTCTCGGTACCGCGCTCCACCGTCGCCTGCCCGGCCGTGGTGAGGTTGTAATACCAGTCCGGGTTGGTGGGCGCACCGGCCTTACTGGCGAATACGTAGACGAGGTCGGCGGGATTCTGCTCGTCGGGCAGATACATCGTCGGGGCCACGGATTCGCGCCCACTTCTGCGGCCGCGGTGATGCACCAGCAGTATCGGCGCACCCTCGAAAGGCCCACCGACGCGACCCTCGTTTTCCCGGAATTCCTCGATGATCTGCGTGTTCCAGTTGTCAGCCATACCGGGGATTATGCCGTCGGCCACCCCGCCACGCCCGGCGCCACAGACGTGTGGCGTGGATCTCCCGGCCTGCGCCCCGGAACCGCCCGGATATTGCCCGCCGATCAGGTGCGCACAGCGAAGCGGGCGCTGACAGCCGAGTACGGCAACAAGTTCCGGGCCTTCGTACTCACGCTCCTACTGGGCCGTTTCCGCCGCCACGGCGGGGCAGGCAGTGGGGCCGGAAATCGATGTTGCGGCTGGACTGCCGGCGCTGAAAACCGGCAGACGATCGCCGCTGTCACGAAACGTGAGGATGCCGGAGCGGAGTCCCGGCCGGTCCGGTCCACGACCTCCTCCGTGGCGGGTCGGGTATCTCAGCGCAAGCACAGCGGAGCGATATCCGCGATACCACCGGTAGCCGGTGACGTGAGGTAGATGCACGGGCTCTGCCCCGCCGCTTCGATCGCGGTACGCACCTGCCGCCAGGCCGCGGCGTCCAGCGCCACGCCCCGCGCCAGGACGAAACCGGAAAGCCTGCTCGGGTCGGTGACCACGGCCCACGAGTAGTCGGGAGCGAGTGCGGTGACGATGTAGTTGGGCGGCCCGTCGATCGAGTCCTGACCGGGCACCCCCGGGAAACCGACGTGCAGTTGCGCGCGAGAGAAGGGATCGGTGACCTTCGCGGTACCCCTGATCTCGTTGCTACCCCCCGACCAGGTCGTGCACCTGTTGTACACCGCGATATTGCCCTGCGGGTCCGGCGTGTACTCGGCGCGGGTATCGCGGGCACATTCCAGATTGAAGGGCTGTGGGACGGCCGCGAGTTGATTCCAGGTACCCAGATAGCGGTCCAGGTCCAGAGCGGGTACGGGCGCCGGACCCGCGGGTGGTGGCTGCGCGGCGGCGGAGGCGGCGATGAGCGCGACCGCGGCGGCGAGTGCGGAGATGAAGCCGAGAATGCGATGAACTGCGCGATACGTGGTCACGGTGGCTCCTCGTGAATCGGCGGATGGACCCATCCTATGGAGCCATGAGCTGCGGTGAAAGGTGATATCACCGAGGAGGACGGCCCGGAGCCGGGGAAACCGTTCGCGGGCCGCAAGGAGCGTGCCGATCACTGCGTCGGCCGTCGAATCGCCGGATTCCGGCCAGTTCCCGTCGATACCGCGCCGTCACCGCCGCGGTATCGACGAAGTCGAGAAACCGAAGTCTGGGGCTATGTATCCGTCGGCGCGTGAACGACCACCGGCATCAGGCGGTTCACACTGTTCCGTGCGTCTGCGCCACGGCCGGCAGATCGTCCGGAGTGCCGCCCATGATGAGGGCGGTGTGCTCGGTGATCACCTCGGTCGGCCAGTCCCACCACCGGACCCGCAGCAGCGTCTCGATCTCGTCGGGGGCGAAACGGGTGCGGACGGTACGTGCCGGATTACCCGCCACGATCGCATACGGTTCGACATCCTTGGTCACCACCGAATGCGCGGCGACCACGGCGCCGTCACCGATCCGGACCCCGGGCATGATCGTGGCCGACCGGCCTATCCACACGTCGTTGCCGATCACCGTATCGGGCAGTGGATCGATCGCGCTGAAGACCTCCAGGGTGTTCTCCGCCCACGTACCGCCGAACATGGTGAACGGATAGGTGGACGGGCCGGCCATGGGATGGTTGCCTCCGGGCATCAGGAACGCCGCCCGCGGAGCGATCGCGGTGAACCGGCCGATCACCAGCCGTTGCGGGCCGTAGTTGTAGAGGACATTGCCGTCCTGGAACGGCACACCACTGCCCTCGTCGTCGAAGTGGGTGAATGCACCCACCTCGATGAACGGGGAGTCGACCTGATTCCCCAGGAACACCACGTTCGTCAGGTCCGGACGCGTGGACGGATGCCATTGCATCGGATCGGGCGCGGCCGATGCTTCCTCCCTTTTCGCACCGACGTCGGCGCCTCGAGCACGGGCCGGCCGTGCCGACTCTACGGAGCAGGGTCGGCAACGTGCCGAACCGGCTCGCGAACCCGCGATCGGCCGGACGTCCGGCCGTGGTGCGTTCGTGACCTCGGTGAGTTCAGGACCGAGCGGAGTCATACCGTGTATTTCCCGGCGGGAACCACCGCGCGAACGACGCAGGACCGGCGCCGCGCAGGCACGGGCGCCGGTACGGGCGGCCGGACCCACACCTGCCCGCCCGGCGCGGCCCCGCATAAGGTATGCCCATGTCCGACACATGCACCGGCTATCTCACCGACGCGGGCGAGATCTATCGCCGATCGTTCTCGATCATCCGCTCCGAAGCCGAGCTGGATCGGTTTCCGGCGGATATCGCACAGGTGGTGGTGCGGATGATCCACGGTTGCGGGCAGGTCGATCTGGCGGGCGATATCGCGTTCACGCCCGGTGTGGTGGCGGCGGCGCGGGGTGCTCTGCGGGGCGGCGCGCCCATCCTGTGTGATGCCAACATGGTGGCGTCGGGCGTCACCCGTACCCGGTTACCCGCCGACAACGAGGTGCTGTGCCTGCTGCGCGACCCGCGGGTCCCCGATCTCGCGGCCCGGCTCGGGACCACCCGCTCGGCAGCCGCGCTCGAACTGTGGCGCGACCGTCTCGAGGGGGCCGTGGTGGCCGTCGGAAACGCGCCGACCGCGCTGTTCCACCTGTTGGACATGGTCGCGGCCGGTGGCCCCGTACCCGCTGCGGTACTGGGTATCCCGGTGGGCTTCGTCGGCGCCGCCGAGTCCAAGGAAGCCCTCACCGAGAGTTCGGGGCTGGAATATCTGACCGTCCGTGGACGGCGCGGCGGTAGCGCGATCACCGCCTCGGCCCTGAACGCGATCGCGAGCGAAGAGGAATGACCGTGCGGACCGGAAAACTCTGGGGTGTCGGACTGGGTCCCGGAGACCCAGAACTGGTGACGGTGAAGGCGGCGCGGATCATCGCCGAAGCCGATGTGATCGCGTTCCACAGCGCCCGCCACGGCCGCAGTATCTCGCGCGGGATCGCGGAACCGTATATGCGGCCGGGGCAGCTCGAGGAGCATCTGGTCTATCCGGTGACCACCGAGACCACCGACCATCCGGGCGGCTATCAGGGCGCCATCGACGAGTTCTACGCCGCGGCCGCCGAGCGGCTGGCCGCGCACCTCGCTGCGGGCCGGTCGGTGGCGTTGCTGGCCGCCGGGGATCCGCTGTTCTACAGCTCGTATATGCATATGCACCGGCGGCTGGCCGACCGGTTCGAAGCGGAGATCATTCCCGGTGTCACCTCGGTGAGCGCGGCGACAGCGGCCCTGGGTATGCCGCTCGTCGAGGGCGAACAGGTACTGACCGTGCTCCCCGGCACCATGGCGCCCGAGGAACTCACCCGCCGGCTCGCCGGCAGCGATGCGGCCGCGATCATGAAACTCGGCCGCACCTATCCGGCCGTCCGCAAGGCGCTCGCCGACTCCGGCCGGCTCGACCGCGCCTACTATGTGGAACGGGCCAGCACCGGCCGCGAACGCGTCCTGGCCGCCGGTGATGTGGACGAATCACAGGTCCCGTATTTCGCGATCACCATCGTGCCCGGACCGGAACCGACGACCGTACCGGTCGCGGCCACGAACCACGGCACCACCGGCGACCTACCGGATCGGGACCGAGGCCGTGCTGCCGCGGCGCGCGATATCGTCGCGAGCCCGGCATCCGGAGCCCGCGACGCACACCGCGAACCCGGTCCTGCCGGAACGCCGACGCAATCCGGGACGGGCACGGGCGAAGTCGTCGTCGTCGGACTCGGCCCGGGCGATACCGCGTGGACCACTCCGGAGGTCACCGCGGCGCTCGCCGCCGCGACCGATCTCGTCGGCTACACCACCTATATCGACCGGGTTCCGATGCGCACCGGGCAGCGCCGCCATGCCAGCGACAACCGAGTGGAATCCGAACGCGCCGCCATGGCACTGGATCTCGCCGCGCGCGGTGGGCAGGTCGTCGTGGTGTCCTCCGGCGACCCCGGGGTGTTCGCCATGGCGGCCGCGGTGCTCGAGGAATCCGCCGACCCGCAGTGGGCCGGGGTGCCGGTACGGGTATTTCCGGGGGTGACGGCGGCGAACGCCGTAGCCAGCCGGGTGGGCGCACCACTGGGGCACGATTACGCGACCATCTCGCTGTCGGACCGCCTGAAACCGTGGGAAGTCGTGGCGCAACGACTGGCGGCGGTCGCTGCCGCCGATATGGCGATCGCGATCTACAACCCGGCGTCCAGTAAACGCAGATGGCAGGTCGGGGCGATGAAGGACGTCCTGCTCGAGCATCGCGCGCCGGAAACTCCGGTCGTTCTCGGCCGCGATGTCGGGGGTCCACAGGAATCGGTACGGGTGGTGCCGCTCGGCGAGCTCGAACCTGCCGAGGTGGATATGCGCACCCTGCTGATCATCGGCGCCTCCACTACCGCTCTGGTCGGTGGAGACGACGCGCCACGAGTTTTCACCGCACGGCGATATCACGGCTGAAACCCCGATCCGATAGCATTCCACTATGGAATAACGTCGGGGAAAGGGGTTATGTGGTGAACGGCAATCGGAAGCGGCCATTGAACTCCACGGCCGCCTCGTTGCTGGGTTTCCTGCACGAGGGACCGATGTCCGGGTGGGATCTGGTGACCCTCGCGCAGGACCGGATCGGCGATTTCTGGACCATCACCCAGAGCCAGGTCTATCGGGAGCTTGCCACCATGGATACCGCAGGCCTGGTGGTGAAAGGGGAAACCGGCGCCCGGGAGCGCACCCCGTACCGGATCACCGAGGCCGGGCGCGCGGAGTTCGCCGAATGGATCGCCCGCGATCCCGGCGCGGAGACCATTCGATTCCCGCTGCTGCTCACCCTGCATTTCGGTGGCCACGTGGACCGCACCCATCTGGCCGCCATCATCGAGAACAGCCGAAAGGTACACCAGGAGCGGCTGGACCGTTACCAGGCCGAGTCGGCCCGGACCATGCCACCGTACGCGCGCGCCACTCTGGAGTTCGGGATCGGTTACGAGCGTGCCGTTCTGGAGTGGTTCGACCGGTTACCGGAAATCCTGGCCCCTGAGATCTAGTCCCCTCACTTTCCTCCCGGACCGGCCTTCCACCTCCGGTACGAATCGGGCCCGTGCGCCCGGCTACGTTCTTTCCCACCGACGCAGCAAGAATGAATCAATAGGCCGGCCGGTGGTTGAGGCGCTCCGAGCTTGCGAGGAGCCTCGGTGACCGATCGTGGGTCGTCCTGGCCCGCACCCGCAATGCCTGTCTACTATTCGTCTCCGGTCTCGGCGTGCGCACCGACACGGGGCCACACGATGGGTTCGACAGCGATTGCCTTGCCCGGCCGCACCGCGGCTCCGCCGTGCCGAACACTGAACCGGGCCCGGTTCCTCGCCGAGCCGCGGCCGGGGTCACGGTGTCACCGCGGGCGGCGCAGAGGTGGGTGGTGGCCCAGCCGATTCCGGACGCCCGTCCTGCCTCGGCCAGGTCACCGCACGAACCAGCCCTACCTGCGCTCCGGGGTCCGACCACGGTGCGCGGCAGCATAATCGATAACCCATTCCCGCGCGGCGCCGAGGGACGTGACCTCGACGAGCCCGGGCGGTGCCGGGGGCCGGTCGACCATCACCACGGGAATGCCCGCTTCCCGGGCCGCGGCGAGTTTGGCGGAGGTAGCCGCACCCCCGCTGTCCTTGGTGACGAGCACCTCGATACGTTGTTGCGCCAGTAACGCGCTTTCCGACTCCACTGTGAATGGCCCGCGGGCGAGCAGGACCTCGTGGCGCGGCGGCAACGCGGCGTCGGGTGGATCTATGGTGCGGATCAGGTACCACGGGCGGGTGTATCCGGCGAATGCACCGACCCCCTGCCGGCCGATGGTGAGCAGGATCCGGTCGCCGGTCTCCGCGGAGACCCGGGCGGCCGCGGCCATATCCGGGACCCGCAGCCAGTGATCGCCCGGGACGGGGGTCCAGCCCGGCCGGTTCAGCCGGATCATGGGCAAGCCCAGCTCCGCGCTCGCCCGCGCGGCATGTGCGGTCATGGTCGCCGCGAACGGATGGGTGGCATCCACGATCAGCTCTATGGCGTTACCTGTCAACCAATTCCGTAATCCCTCGGCACCGCCGAAGCCGCCCACCCGAACGATCCCACCGGGACGGACCGGATCCGATACGCGACCGGCAAGCGAGGACACGATCTCAAGCCCTCGCGCGCCGGCCAGTGCATGGGCCAGTTCCCGGGCCTCCCCGGTGCCGCCCAGCAGCAGAATTCTCAGGGCTGCCCGCTGAAGTAGGCCATGGCCGAATCCAGCAGTGGCGGCCCACCGGCCACGGCGAGCCCGATTCCGGCACCGATGATGGCCCCCGGGAGCAGGCCGATTCCGAGGAACAGGAATCCGATACCCGCGCCGATGGCCGCACCGACGGCCGCCCCCAGCGAGGCGTCCTGCAGTTCGTTCATGAACCACTGCTGGGCACCGATGAATTGGGCCTGCGCCGGCGCACCCGCCACGGGGGTGGCCTGCGGGGTGAGGGTCAGCCTGCTGCTGTCCTCGTCGATGGTGGCGGCGACGGCGACGACCTGGCCGTCCGCCTGCCGGCTCAGTGGAATACTGGTGAGGCGTTCCCCGGCGGCATTGGTCAGCACCACGGCGTCGTTGGCGGCATCCAGGCTGAACACACCCCCGGAAACCGTGGTGACCAGTGATTTACCGGCCTCGGCGAGGGCCAGCGTGTAATCGACGCCGCCGTCGTGGCCGGTGACCTCCGGTACCGCGTTCGCCTGCTGTTCGACGGCCGGTGCTGCGGGGGCGGGAGCGGCGTAGCCGGTGCCGGCGGCGATTCCGGTGGCCGCGGCCGCCATGATCGCGGTGGCGGCGAATCTCTTGTATTTCACTCGTGTTCTCCGACGTTGCGCGCGAGCCCGGTGACCCACGCTCGGAACGCACACCGAGAATACTCCCGCTGTCCGGTTCGTCCATTCGAATGGCACAGTCACGCAGTAGCAGCGGGCGATCGGCCCTTCACGACCGACCATTGCGTCACCGGTAACTGCGGACGCCAGGTCGTGAAACGCCCCAGCGGCTCCCCTCGGTAGATCTGGAACCGGCGCAAGTCCCCGCCGTGCTCCCCGGCCCACGAAATCAGCAGTGTTTCCGATTCTGCGGTGACGGCATTGGCCACGAGCCGCCCGCCCGCGGGCAGCCGCGACCAGCACAGATCGAACAGTTGCGGTGTGGTGAGGCCGCCTCCGAGGAAGATCGCGTCGGGCGCGCCCGGTACGGCCTCACCGGCGAGTTCGGCAACCGCCTCACCCCGCATCTCGATATCGGGGACGCCCAGCGCGCGTGCGTTTCCGGCAATCTGCTCTCGGCGCCGGTCCAGGATTTCGAATGTCACCGCCCGGCAGGATGGATGCGTGCGGCACCATTCGATGGCGATACTGCCCGAACCGCCGCCGATATCCCACAGGATCTCGCCCGGTCCCGGTGCCAGCGCGGCGAGGGTCAGCGCCCGGATCTCCGATTTGGTGAGTTGACCGTCGCCGGTATACGCGGAATCGGGCAGCCCGGGTTGCCGGGTGCGGCGCGGATGCCCGGGTTCACCGGCCACCGCTATCGCGACAATATTGAGCGGATCACCGGGTACTTCCCGCCAGTCCGCGGCGAGGCCCGAGACGATCCGCTCAGCCGGGCCACCCAATTGCTCCAGCAATGTCACACGGGAGGGCCCGAAACCGTAGGAGCGCAGTAGTTCTACGATCTCGGCGGGAGTATCGGCATCCGCGCTGAGGACGAGTACTCGCCGGCCGTCGATCAGTTCCGGCAGTACCCGCCGGACCGGCCGGCCGACCGCGCTCACGATGCCGACCTCGGGAAGCGGCCAGCCGAGCCGGGCGCAGGCCAGCGAGGCCGACGACGGCTGGGGCAGCACCCGCAGCGATTCGGGGCCCAGCAACCGGGCGAGAGTCGTACCGATGCCGTAGAACATCGGGTCGCCGCTGGCGAGTATCCCGAGCCGGGCACCGCGCAGATCCGCCAGCAGACCGGGGAGCGCGGGTACCAGCGGTGACGGCCAGGGCTGCCGGTCGGCAGCGATCTCGGGAGGTAGCAGGCCGAGCTGCCGATCCGACCCCAGCAGCACCGTGCATTCCCGCAACGCCTGGCGCGAGGTCTCCGACAGCCCTGCCCAGCCGTCGGCGCCGATACCGACCACGGGAATACGAGGCCCGGCCGACCACATCGCCGAGTCCGCACTCATACCGCGCACCCCGGGGTCGGTCCGGGGGGATCACAGTGTTGCCGGACCGATATCGATCGCTCCCGGCGGACGACGCGGCGCAGCCCCGCTCCGGCGCCGACCGGATCATTCCGGCACCGGCCGGTGCACGTACTCACCGCGGCAGCCGCCGCCAGACGGCCTGGGGCAGCAGTCGCATTCCGAAAAACAACGGGCGCAGAATCCCAGGTATCCAGATCCGGGCGGCGCGCCGGCCCAGCGCACCCACGACCGCATCGGCGACCTGGTCGGGTGTGCTGGAGAACGGCGCCGGACTCATCCCCTCGGTCATCCGGCCGATCACGAAACCCGGGCGGGCGAGCAGCAGATGCACCCCGCTACCGTGCAGCGCATCGGCCAGACCGCTGGCGAAACCGTCCAGCCCGGCCTTGGCCGACCCGTACACGTAGTTCGCCCGCCGGACCCGCACTCCCGCCACCGAACTGAAAACGACGAGATGTCCGCCTCGCTGGGCACGGAACTCGTTGGCCAGTACCGTGAGGACGCTGAGCTGGGCGGTGTAATCGGTGTGCACCACGGCCAGCGCGTGGGCGGGGTCCGCCTCGGCCAGAGCCTGATCACCGAGAACACCGAACGCCAGGACCGCGACACCGACGGGGCCGTAGTCGGCGACGATCTTGGCCAGCAGCGCCGGATGGCTCGCGGTGTCGGCGGCATCGAATTCGACCGGATGGACGGCCGTTGCCCCGGCCGCGGTGAGCGCCGCGGTTTCGGTGTGCAATTCCTCGCACCGCCGCGCGGCCAGGACCACGGCCCGGCCGGGTGCCAGCCGCAGCGCCACCTGCAGACCGATTTCGCTGCGTCCGCCCAGCACCAGCACCGTGCCCGGGTCGATCCCTCGTCTACGACGCACAACCATGCGCTCAGTCTGTCATCCGGGACCGGTGACGACCCGCACCGGGAGACCCGAGTCCGGTACAGGTCACCGGCTACGGTCCTCATATGGCAACCCACACCGTCGAATTGTCGGCCGCCGCCGTCGAGTTCCTCACCGAACGGCATCTGGCCACCCTCACCACCCTGCGCGCGGACGGCACCCCGCACGTGGTGCCGGTGGGCTTCACCTGGGACGGCGCCACCGGGCTGGTCCGCGTGATCACCGACGGCGCCTCGGTCAAGGCCCGCAACGTACGCCGGTCGGGGTACGCCTCCGTGGGGCAGGTCGATGGTCGGCGCTGGCTCACCCTCGAGGGCCCCGCCACGGTGCTGGACGAACCGGTGCAGGTCCGGGAGGCCGAACGCCGCTACGCCGAGCGATACCGCACCCCGCGGGAGAACCCGACCCGCGTGGTACTCGCGATCGAAGTCCACCGGGTACTGTGCGGGCTCGCCTTGCGGACCGCCTGACTGCCCGGATTTCAACGGCGACGAGCCCGCCGGCGGGTTCACCCGGGATCCCGGACCGTGCCGCGCTGCCTGCCGATTCCTCATCCGAGCGCTCGGGCGTACGGCCACGGCGCATCGGCAGTAGGTAACCCCCGGTCACGGTGCTCGTGCCCGGACAGGTCGACAAGGACATCGAGAAAACACTGCTGAGCCGCGGCCGGTGAGTGGGAAGAACCCACCTTCCCCCGTGACGCCGGACGTGCGCAGGCGCGCTGCCCGTAGCCCGGAAGGACAGTCCTTGACAGCCGGCTTGTTCGCGGCGGCCGCCGTGTGCCGGACGGTAGCCTCCGCTCGGGCAGATTGTCAGGCGGGCAGGACGGTGAGGCCGTGCGGCTGCTGGTTCATCGAAACGCAACCGTCTTCGGTGACGACCACGATGTCCTCGATCCGGGCGCCCCATTCACCGGGAAAATAGATCCCGGGTTCGATACTGAAGGCCATGCCGGGGCGCAGTTCCAGATCGTTGCCCGCGACGATATAGGGCTCCTCATGCACCGACAGGCCGATCCCGTGCCCGGTGCGGTGGACGAATGCCGCACCGAGCCCGGCGGCCTCGAGCGGTTCACGGGCCGCCGCATCCACCGCGGCGGCCGGTACACCCGGGCGTACGGCGGCGACGGCGGCGGCCTGCGCCCGTTCCAGTTCGGCACAGCGGGCGGCGATCTCCGGATCGGGTTCGCCGAGGACGTAGGTGCGAGTGGAATCGGAGTAGTAGCCGGGTTCCACCGGGCCGCCGATATCGATGACCACTACATCACCGGCCTCGATGCGCCGGTCCGACACCTCGTGGTGCGGGATGGCACCGTTGGGCCCGCTGCCGACGATCACGAACTCGGCGCCGGTATGCTCCTCGGCGACGATCGCGTCGGTGATATCCTTCCCGACCTCGGCCTCGGTGCGTCCCACTTGCAGGAATTCGCCCATCCGGGCATGAACGCGGTCGATGGCGGCACCCGCCCGGCGCAGCGCCTCGATCTCGGCGTCGCCCTTGATCATGCGCAGTTCCCGCAGCACCGGGGTCGCCGAAACCGGCAGTCCGCTGAAACTGTGCGCGAGCGGCAGAAGATGCAGCGCGGGCATGGTATCGGCAACCGCCACCCGCGACCCGATATGCAGTGCCGACTGCACCAGGTCGTAGGGGTTCACGCCGTCCACCCAGTCCAGGACGCGCAGTCCCAGCTCGTCCACCGCGGATTCCCGCAGCCCGGCCACCTCCAGTTTCGGCACGACCACCGAGGGGGTGGCCTTATCGGAGGTGATCACCAGGCAGGTGAGCCGCTCGAACGATTGCGCGGACGATCCGATGAGATACCGCAGGTCGGGGCCGGGAGTGATGAGCAGCGCGTCCAGATGCGCTTCGCGGATCAGCTGTACCGCCCGCTCCAGTCGCTGCTCGTAGATTCCCGCCGCGAACCGTGACTCCGTGTGCGCGCTCATGATCTCGAACTTACCCGGTGTCCGGGGGCGGTACACCGGATCCGTCGGTAGGGCCCGGTAGATTCCGGCGGGTGACTACGACCGAATCCACACCGCGTCCACTGCTGCTGCTGGACGGAGCGAGTCTGTGGTTCCGGGCCTTCCACGCCATCCCGGACAAGATCACCGCACCGGACGGCAGATCGGTGAACGCGCTGCGCGGATTCATCGATATGGTCGCCGCCCTCATCACCCGGCATCGCCCCACCCGCCTCGTGGTCTGTCTGGATCTGGATTGGCGCCCGCAGTTCCGGGTGGATCTGGTACCGACCTACAAAACGCACCGCCTGGATACCTCCGCAGACGCCGAACCGGGTGCCGAAGTGGTGCCGGACCGGTTGACACCGCAGGTCGAAATGATTCTGGAGGTGCTGGCCGCCGCCGGTATCGCCACCGGCGGCGCGGCCGGCCTCGAGGCCGACGATGTGCTCGGCACCCTGGCCTCCACCGAACGCACCGATCCGGTGGTCGTGGTCAGCGGCGACCGCGATCTGCTGCAACTCGTGCGCGATACACCCGCACCGCCGGTCCGGGTGCTCTATGCCGGTCGCGGGCTGGCCAAGGCCGAACTTTTCGGCCCCGCCGAGATAGCGGCCAAATACGGCGTACCGCCGGAGAACGCGGGCCCCGCCTACGCCGATATGGCCACATTGCGTGGTGACTCGTCCGATGGGCTGCCCGGTGCGCCGGGAATCGGCGAGAAAACCGCCGCGACCCTGATCAGCCGGTTCGGTTCGCTCGAGGCGTTACGCGCCGCCGTGGACGATCCCGGCGCCGAGCTCGCCCAGGGGGTCCGCGCCAAACTCCGCGCCGCCGCCGACTATCTCGATGCCGCGGCCCCGGTGGTGCGCGTGGTCCGCGACGCGGATGTGATCCTGTCCCGCCCCGATAACCTCCACTCCATCCCCGCCGACGCGGAGGCGCTGCAGGAGCTTGCCACCATCTACAACACCGAAAGCCCCGTCAAACGTTTGATCGCGGCCCTCGCCACCTGCGCCTGAACGGTCCGCTGAAGGCCACCCGGAAAAGGGGCCGGAGTCAGTCCGGCCAGAGTCATCCGCCGAACTCGCTGCGGAAACCGAACTCGGCCGGATATGCGTCTACGAGGGCCGCGTACCGATCCGAACGCACCGTGGAACCACAGCGCGGGCGGCGACCACCGCGACTCGACGGAAGGCAGGGCTCGCCGGTGCTGTATTCCGGCGGCCGGCCGCCCCGCCGGCGCCAATTCCGGCCGACTCCTCCAGAATCATGGTGGTCATGGTCAGCGGCAACCGCTACAGGTGGCAACTCGTCCGCAATACCCCCGAATCGCTACGGCTGCCGCTTCTGGTCGGTCGCCCGTCCGCCCGGTCGCAACCATTCAGATGCGCATATCGTCATATGGGAATTATTTTCCTGCGGGCGGCCCAGCCCTCTGCCGGAAGACGAACAACGCAGACGCCTCATCGACGAACTCACCGCCACCCGCGCCGACCCTCGCCCGAGCACAGCACACCGCCGCATTACGGGTGATTCGGCAGGTCCGAGCCCCGAGTCCGGAAACGGCTCGGCCCGTCCCGCTCCCGGCGCTCGACACGATGCAGCGACGCCGCAAGGGGCTGATACCAACAGCAGGAACGGGCCGAAACGGCTGCACCGCAACCGAAGACAACTCAGCTCGGCCGGCCGACCTCGTAGGTCCCGTCGTCCTTGGTGATCTTGATATTAACGGTCTTGTCTTCGCCGCCGACCTTCAGATCACAGGTGAACGTCGCGTCCACCGCAACCTCCTGTCCCGCTGGGCACCGGACATCCTTGACGTCCTCGATCCCGTAGGACTCCTCGAGCACCTTGGCCACCCCGGTCTGCACCGCGGCCTGATCGAGTTGGTCCTTGGCGGTCAGCATCAGGATCGCGACCACCACACCGGCCACGACCACCACACCGAGCAGCACGAGCCCGATGATCATGCCGGTTTTCTTACCGCCCCCGCCGGTGGGCTGCTGCGCACCCCATTGCTGCTGGGCCGGCTGCCCCCACTGCCCGGATTGTGCCTGCGGCTGCGGCTGCTGCCCCCACTGCTGTTGTTGCTGGTTCGGGTCACCCCATTGCTGCTGCGGCTGATTCGGGTCGCCCCACTGCTGCGCCTGCTGCGGCTGCTGGGGCTGATTCGGGTCACCCCACTGCTGCGGCGGCGGCTGCTGACCCCACTGCTGCTGGGTCGGGTCGCTCCACTGCTGCGGCTGGGGCTGCTGCGGTTGGGGCTGCGGCTGGCTCCACTGCTGCGGCTGCGGCTGCCACTGCTGACCGCTCTGGTCACCACTGCCCCATTGCTGGGTAGCCTGCGCCTGCTGTGGATCGTTCGGGGGCTGTGCGGGTGGCTGGTTCCCCCACTGCGGCGCTGCGCCGGGCGGCTGCTGCCCGCCCCAGACCTGGGTGGGATCGTTACGTCCCTCCCCGGGTCCCGGGGCGTCGTTCGGTCCGTACGGCCCACTCATCTGGTTGCCTCCACTCGCATCGTCAAACACACGGTAGCCCCCCGCGTGCGGTTGAAATCAAATCACAATCGATGGTCTCACGCTGTGCCTACTGCGGCATGAGCGAGGCCGACGATCGCTTCTCGCATACGGACGCGGAGGCCGCAGCGAAGGCGGAGGTATCGCACCACCGCCTCCGGGCCTGACTCTCTCATGCCGCGTCCACGGCGACGACACCGCGCCGAATCGCCCGTACGGCCTTGGCCGCAGTGGCCGCGACCTCGGTATCGTCTGCGGTGCTGTGGATCTGGTCGAGCAGATCGATGACCTGGCGGCACCAGCGCACGAAGTCGCCGGCCGACAACGGCGTGCCTTGATCCCCACCGGCCAGCATGGCGTCCACGAGGGCATCGCCGCGGGCCCATTTGTAGATTCCGTCGACGAAACCGAGATCGGGTTCCCGGGTCGGCGCGAGCCTGTGCTCGGATTCGTCGGTCCGCAGCCGGGACCACTGGGCGATGGTATCGGCCACCGCCCGGCGGATCGGTGCCGTCGGCCCTGTGGCCCCGAGATACCCGCCCTCACTCCGGGATTCGAAGACCAATATGGAGACAACGGCCGCCAATTCGGCCGCACCGAGACCTCGCCACAACCCCTGGCGCAGACATTCGGCCACCAGCAGATCGCTTTCGGCATAGATCCTGGCCAACCGCCGCCCATCCGCGGTGACCTCGCCGTCGTGTACGAATCCGCGCTCCTCCAGCAGGCCGACGATCCGGTCGAAGGTGCGGGCCAGCGAATTCGTGGTCGACGCGACCTTCTGCCGCATGGCCTCGGTTTCCCGGCGCACCCGGTTGTAGCGCTCCCCCACTCGCGCCAGTTGTTCGCGATCGGGCCGGGAATGCGCGGGATGGGAACGTAAGGTGCGCCGCAATGTCGCAAGCTCCGGATCCTCGGCACCACGGGCGCGTTTATCGCGGCGGCCACGGCTGGGTGCGGTGATCCCGGTACTGCGCAACGCCGACGCCAGATCGCGGCGGATGCGGGCAGTGCGATGGTCGACCCGGCGCGGTAGCCGCATCCGGCCCAGCGGTTCGGCGGGCACCGGGAAATCGGCCACCGACACCCGGCCCGCCCATTTGTCCTCGGTGAGCACCAGTGGACGCGGATCGCCCGGTGTCGCATCGGGTTCCAGGATCACCGCCAGACCGGCCCGGCGGCCCGCGCCGATGGCGACCACATCACCGCGCCGCAATTCGGTCAGCGCCGCGACCCCGGCGGTACGCCGGTCGCTGCGGGTCTGATTGTTCAGCTGACGTTCTCGCTGTTTGATCCGTTCCCGCAGGCCGTAGTATTCGAGGAAATCGCCTTCCTCGCCGCCGAGCTGCGCGGCGAGTTTACGCAACTGCCCCTCGTTGCGCTCGATACCACGCACCAGACCCACCACCGAACGATCGGCCTGGAACTGCGCGAACGACCGCTCCAGCAGCATCCGCGCCTCATCGGACCCCAGCCGGTCGATCAGGTTGATCGACATGTTGTAACCGGGTTTGAACGAGCTGCGCAGCGGATAGGTGCGGGTGGAGGCCAGGCCGGCGACCGCGCTGGTATCGACCTCCGGTTGCCAGAGCACCACCGCGTGCCCCTCGACATCGATACCGCGGCGGCCCGCACGGCCGGTCAGCTGCGTGTACTCCCCCGGTGTGAGCTCGGCATGCGTTTCACCGTTGAATTTCACCAGCCGCTCCAGTACGACGGTGCGGGCGGGCATATTGATCCCCAGAGCCAGGGTTTCCGTGGCAAAAACGGCCCGGACCAACCCTTTGACGAACAATTCCTCCACCGTGTGCCGGAACGCGGGCAACATCCCGGCATGGTGCGAGGCCAGCCCTCGGTGCAGCGCCTCGCGCCACTCCCAGTAACCGAGCACTTCCAGATCCGCGCGCGGCAGCTCGCCGGTGTGTTTGTCGATGATGGCGTCCACGACCTCCGGGTCGGCCGTACCGCTCAGATTCAGCCCCGACCGCAGGCACTGGGCCAGCGCACCGTCGCATCCGGCTCGGCTGAAGATGAAGGTGATGGCGGGGAGCAACCCTTCCTCGTCGAGCCGGGCCAGGACCTCGGGCCGGGGCATCGGGCGGAAGAACCGGCGCGGGCCGCCCCGGCCGCGAGGTCCACCCCAGCCTTCCATCCGGTCGGCGGCCTCCCGCTGTTTGATGTAGCGGACCAGATCGGAATCGACGAGAACGCGTTGATCGGAGGATTCGCTGTCGAACAGATCGAACATCCGGCGGCCGACCATCACGTGCTGCCACAGCGGCACGGGGCGGGTCTCGTCCACCACCACCGCGGTATCGCCGCGCACGGTTTCCATCCAGGCGCCGAACTCCTCGGCATTGGACACCGTCGCGGACAGGCTCACCAACCGCACCTCGGCCGGCAGGTGCAGGATCACTTCTTCCCAGACCGCGCCGCGGAACCGGTCGGCCAGGTAGTGCACCTCGTCCATCACCACATACGACAGCGCCCGCAGAGTGTCCGACGACGCGTAGATCATATTGCGCAGTACCTCGGTGGTCATCACCACCACCTGCGCGTCCGGATTGATGGACTGATCGCCGGTGAGCAGCCCCACCCGGCCCCGGCCGTACCGTTCGGTCAGATCGGCGAATTTCTGGTTCGACAATGCCTTGATGGGCGTGGTGTAGAAACATTTTCCGCCGGAGGCCAGCGCCAGATGCACCGCGAATTCCCCGACCACGGTCTTCCCGGCGCCGGTCGGCGCGCACACCAGCACCCCGTGGCCGTTTTCCAGGGCGGTACAGGCTTGGCGCTGAAACGGGTCCAGCTCGAATGTCAGCTCGGCGGCGAACCGGGACAGTTCGGCGGTCAGCGACGCGTTCGGTGTCACGTGTCCGAGACTAATGGAGGATTACGACACCGGTCGCGCCGATAAAATCTCCCCGTCGTTCCCGGCTGGGCAGCGAGGCTCAGAGCGTGTCCGAATAGTCCGGTGCCTGCCCCTTCGCCTGGCCGGGTGCGGGCACCGGTTCCGTCGCGGTGACCGGGGCTGCCGGGTCGACCGGGGAGGGCGCTGCGATCCGCGAGGCCTGCTCATCGTCGAGAGCCCCCAGCTCCTGTTCGGCGCGTCTGGCGCGCCGCCGGTCGTTGATCCGGGCGAACTGCACCGCCACCTCGAACAGGACGGTCAGTGCCAAGGCCAGGGCCAGCATCGAGAACGGGTCCTGCGGGGTGACGATGGCCGCGAAAACGAACAGCCCGAAAACGATGCCGCGGCGCCACGCCTTCAATCGTTCGTAGGTGAGGATCCCGATCAGGTTGAGGCCGATGATGAGCAGGGGCGTTTCGAAACTGACACCGAAGATGATCAGCAACTGAATGATGAAGCTGAAGTACTGGGAACCGCTCAGCGCGGTGATCTGCACATTGTCACCGATGCTGAGCAGGAAGCTCAGAGCGTGCGCGATAACCCAGTAGGCCAGGATCGCGCCGACCACGAACAGTACCGATCCCGAGGACACGAAGCCGATTCCGTACCTACGTTCCTTCGGGTACAGGCCGGGTGTGATGAACGCCCACAGTTGATACAGCCAGACCGGGCATGCCATCACCACACCGGCCGTCATACCGACCTTCAATCGCAGCATGAACTGCTCGAACGGCCCGGTCGCCAGCAGCCGGCACTCCCCGTCCGGGGACAGGGCGGCCCGAGCCGAATCGGGCAGATCACAGTAGGGACCGCGAAGGACCTCGCCGAGGCTGTCCATCCAGAGGAACGAATTCGCGTACCAGAGGAATCCCAGGACTGTGGTGACGAAAATGGCCGCGAGGGAGATCAGCAGCCGGGTACGCAACTCGCGGAGATGCTCGACCAGCGACATCGTGCCGTCGGGATTCGTGCGCCGTTTGCTGCGCCGGGGGTCGAACGGAATTCGCATAGGTGTGTATGCCCTCGTATCAGCGTGCCTCGCTCCGCTCGGCCTGCGGCACTGTACCCACCCCGAGGCTCACCTGCACGGGGTGGGGAACGGTGCCCGGTCGGCAGCGCCGGGTGGACAGCCATCGCAGCGGGCCGGGCGAACCCTGGCCCACGCCGGACGGGTCTCAGAGCGTTTTCGACTCGCTCCGGTGCTCGGTGGGCGATGCGTTCGCCTCCCGGCCCGACGGCAGTTCCGGAGCGGGCGCGGCAACACCGGTACTCGCGGACTTGCTGTCGTTGTGCATCTCGCTCACCTCGCTCTTGAAGATCCGCAGCGACCGGCCGAGCCCGCGAGCCGCCTCGGGCATCCGCTTCGCGCCGAAGAACACCAAGAACACCGCCGCAACGATCACCCAGTGCCAGATGCTCATAGAGCCCATTGTGGAAACCTCCCAAGACTGTGGTCTCTCTGATGCTACCTGCCGTAATGCCGATACCGAACGGGAGCGGGGGCACTCACAGGCATGTCCCAGCCGTTGTCGACCGCCGTTTACCGCCGCGCCGCTTGCGCGGCACTCTCGCGGCCGGCGCGGAGCAGTCCGGTTCAGGCCGATTCGTCCAGTCCGGCGCTGTGATACGCCGCCAGCGCGGCCTCGGAGCGGTCCCGGACCGCCGCCACCAGTTCCGGCGGACTCAGTACTGTCACCCCGGAGCCGAACCCGAGGACGAGACGCGCCATCCAGTCCAGCGTGGCGAACCGCATCGTCGCCTCCAGGCTGCCGTCCGGGTGTACCGCTATCCGGTGTATCGGATACTGGTCGAGCACCCAGCCGTAATCGGGAGCGATCAACAGCCGGGCCAGCGGTACGGCGGGATCGTCCTGGAACAGATCCAGGCCCGCGTCGGTCGCCCGCGCCTCCTGCGGCGGCTGCGACGGTTCGGCGAGTTCCTCGGCCGATTCGATCCGGTCGAACCGGAACAGCCGCACGCCCTCGGCTTCCCGGCACCAGCCCTGCAGATAGCTGTTGTCGTCCACCGCGACGATACGGATGGGATCCACCACCCGCGTCGACACCACGTCCCGGCTGGCCGAGTAGTACTCCAGTCGCAGCGCCCGGCCCGCCGCCACCGCGGAACGAACGGTGGTGACCGCCGGAGCCTCCTCGGGAGGCCCGACCGAGGTCGCGGCCGGCGAGCCCCCGGAAATCGCCGCCTCGAGTTTCGCGATCGCCGCATGGGCCGCGGTCGGATCCACCATGCCGGGCAGGTCGACGATCGACCGCAACGCCACCAGCACCGCGGTCGCCTCGATAGATGTCAGGCGCAGCGGACGCTCGATACCGGCGGTGAAGGTGACCTGCACGCTCTCCTCCGAGAACGACAGATCGATCAGATCGCCGGGCCCATAGCCCGGCAGACCACACATCCACAGCTGGTTCAGATCCGCCATGAGCTGCTTGGTGGTGACCCCGAGGTCCGCGGCCGCCTCCGCGGCACTGATCCCGGGGTTGGCCACGAAATACGGCACCATGTTCAACAGGCGCGACAACCGCGCCGACAACCGCGTACTCACAGCGGCACCTCGGTCCGATCGAATACCGAACGCAATCGCGCCACCACATCCGCACGCAGATCCGCGGGTTCGAGCACCAGCGCGTCCGGACCCAAGCCGGTGATCAGGCGGGCCAGCCAATGCTGCGACCGGATCGGTACCTCCAGCACACTGCCCGGCCGCCCACCGAAACTGCGGCTGCCGACGATCTCACCGATCCGGCGCAGATCCCGGCCACGCCCCTGCGCCACCCAGATCGTCGCGGAACCGGTGACCGGAGCGGTCCCGGTGACCTGCGCGACGATCCCCCGCAGATCGGTTCCGGTGGGCGCCTTCACCGCGTTACGCGGCCCGTAGGGGGTGATTTCTTCGCCGATACGGGACAACCGGAAGGTTCGCACGGCGTCCCGGTCCCGGTCGTGCCCCACCAGATACCAGCGGCCCCGCAGCGTGACCACACCCCACGGTTCGACATCACGCATCAGATAGGGCGCGTTACTGGCCCCCCGATGCTCGAACCGCACGGCCTGACCGGCGTCGATGGCCGCCAGCAACTTGCCCAGCACCGGTTCGGACCCCCGCGTCCGCGCCGGTACCGCGGGAATGGCCGCGAACGCGGTATCGGTCTCCACATGGATTCCGGCGGCCCGCAACTTCAGCAACGCACCGGCCGCCGCGGAGGCCAGCTCGGGGGACTCCCACATCTGCAGCGCCACCGCCACCGCTGCCGACTCCTCGCTGCTCAGATCGATATCGGGCAGCTCATAGGCATCCCGGTTGATCCGGTACCCCTCCACCGTAGAGAACCGGCCCGAGGCGCCCACCTCCAGCGGAATGCCCAGATCACGGAGCTCGTTCTTGTCCCGCTCGAACATCCGGCTGAACGCCTCGTCGCTGGCGCACTCCTCGTACCCCGCGACACTCTCCCGGATCCGCTCCGCAGTCAGGAACTGCCGGGTCGACAGTAGCGCGATGACCAGATTCATCAGGCGCTCGACCTTGGATATCGCCACCCGACACAGCGTAGTGCAGGCCGTGTACGCGGCGCCTGCGACGCCGCGAAACTACGGAACTACATCGAGGCGATGAGGCGGTCCACGCGTTCGTCGACCGAACGGAACGGATCCTTGCACAACACGGTGCGCTGAGCTTGATCGTTCAACTTGAGGTGTACCCAGTCGACGGTGAAATCGCGGCCGGCGGCCTGCGCCGCGGTGATGAAATCGCCGCGGAGTTTGGCACGCGTCGTCTGCGGGGGCGTATCCACGGCCGCATCCACCGCGTCGTCCTCGGTGATCCGCTTCGCCAGCCCCTTGCGCTGCAGCAGATCGAATACACCGCGGCCGCGCTTGATGTCGTGGTAGGCGAGGTCCAGCTGGGCGATCTTCGGGTCGGACAACTCCATCCCGTACCGCTCCTGGTAGCGCTGGAACAGTTTCCGTTTGATCACCCAGTCGATCTCGGTGTCGACCTTGGCGAAATCCTGGGATTCCACGGCGTCCAAGGTCCGGCCCCACAGATCCACGACCTGGTCGACCTGCGGATCCCGCTCACGGTTGCGCAGATGCTCCACGGCGCGGGCGTAGTACTCGCGCTGAATATCGAGGGCGCTGGCCTGGCGCCCGCCGGCCAGCCGCACCGGACGACGGCCGGTCAGATCGTGGCTGACCTCGCGGATAGCGCGGATCGGGTTGTCGAGCGCGAAATCGCGGAACGACACACCGGCCTCGATCATCTCCAGCACCAGGGCGGCCGTACCGACCTTCAGCATGGTGGTGGTCTCGGCCATATTCGAATCGCCGACGATCACATGCAGGCGCCGGTACTTCTCGGCATCGGCATGCGGCTCGTCGCGGGTGTTGATGATCGGCCGCGACCGCGTGGTCGCCGAGGAGACCCCCTCCCAGATGTGCTCGGCCCGCTGTGACAGGCAGTACGTGGCCGCCTTCGGCGTCTGCAACACCTTCCCGGCGCCGCAGATCAACTGCCGGGTCACCAGGAACGGCAGCAGCACATCGGAGATGCGGGAGAACTCACCGGCCCGCACGACCAGGAAGTTCTCGTGACAACCGTAGGAATTTCCGGCCGAATCGGTGTTGTTCTTGAACAGGTAGATATCCCCGCCGATACCCTCCTCCGCGAGACGCTGCTCGGCGTCGATGAGCAGTTCCTCCAGCACCCGCTCCCCGGCCCGGTCATGGGTGACCAACTGGACCAGGCTGTCGCATTCGGCGGTCGCGTACTCCGGATGCGAACCGACGTCGAGGTAGAGCCGGGCGCCGTTCCGGAGGAACACATTGGAACTACGCCCCCATGACACCACCCGGCGGAACAGATACCGGGCCACCTCGTCGGGGCTGAGCCTGCGGTGCCCGTGGAAGGTGCACGTCACACCGAATTCGGTCTCGACCCCCAAGATTCGTCGCTGCACACTATCGAGGTTACAGCGCGGAATGATTCCTGCGGGTGAGTGCGAAAAACGTAATGATTTTGGCTGTGTTTATTTTGCGGCGCCTTCGGCGCCGCGGGTTTCGGCCCCCCTTGGTCCCTGCTTTCCGCACTCGACACTCGCGGCTGCGCCGCATCGCATCGAGCACGGAAAGCAGGGACGGGCCGAAACCTCTCAGGGCCTCGCTGAACTCGGCACCGCCGCTGGTTGCGTCGGGAGGGCGTGTGGGCGTTGTCAGGGCTCGCTGAACTGGCCTGTCCACTGGGGAAGGGTTCGGTGCGGTGACCATCTCCGGGTGTTCTGATGAGCTTATCGGCACCAGCGTGGGCGCATGGGCCAGGCGGAAGGCCGGGACCGCCACGCCGGAAGGTGAGGCTGCCCGGCGAGTGCATGCAGCGCCGAAACGGCCATTTCCTGCCCGAATGCGGGGCTGAAACTGCACACTGCGCCACCGAAAATGCACGGGGCCGGGTCGGGCACCGCACAGGCCACGTCACCAGGGCCGCATCCGGCCTGATACGTCTCGGTGGCGTGGCCTATCCGGCTATTCTTCGCCGCTCTCCTGCTCCCCGTCTCCCGATGAGGCGAGCAGCCGTTCGAGCGCGGCATTGCCGATCCTGCGGAACGCTCGCCGCGGCCGGGCGTGTTCGAGGGTGGCCACCTCGAGGGAGTCGAAGCCGAGTGTGCGCTTCTCCTTGTCCGGCCCCTCGGTCACCTGCAGTGCCTCGACCGCGACCCGGATCGCGTCCGACAGATCCAGCCCGGGCCGGTAGGACTCCTTCAGGGCGGTGACGATGGGTTCGGTCGTACCACCCATCACCACATAATCGCGTTCGTCGACGATCGAACCGTCGAAGGTGATGCGGTAGAGCACCGATTCCGGTTCCTGCCCGGGGTAGCTCACCTCGGCGACGCAGATCTCCACCTCGAAGGGTTTGAGCTGGTCGGTGAAGATCGACCCGAGCGTTTGCGCGTAGGCATTGGCCAGGGCCCGGCCGGTGACATCGCGCCGGTCGTATTGGTAACCCCGCAGATCTGCCTGCAGGATGCCGCCGCGGCGCAGGCTTTCGAATTCGTTGTACTTGCCGACCGCCGCGAACCCGGTGCGGTCGTAGAGTTCACTCACCTTGTGCAGGGTGGCCGACGGGTTCTCCGCCACGAACACCACACCTTCGGCGTAGGAGAGCACGACGACACTGCGGCCCCGGCCGATCCCTTTACGCGCGAGCTCGGTCTTGTCGCGCATGATCTGCTCGGCGGACGCATACAGCGGCATGGTCATGCCCGTGCGCTCCCTTCTTCGACGGCCTGGCGGTCCGCGGCGATACCGCGGGCGATCTCCTCGAGCCGGGATTCGGCCACCTCGACCGCCCCCTCCTCGTCGATGAGGATCGCCGTCGGGTAGATACCGCGCAGCAGATCGGGCCCGCCGGTGGCGGTATCGTCGTCCGAGGCGTCGACAAGAGATTCGACCGCGATCCGAAGGGCTCGATCGGCGTCTATTCCCTTGGCGTACAGCTTCTTCAACGATGTCCTGGCGAACATCGAACCGGAGCCGACGGCGGTGAAACCGAACCGCTCCTCGCTGCGCCCGCCGACCACGTCGTAGGAGACGATGCGCCCGGCCCGGTCCGGATCCGTGGCCTGCGGGTCGAAACCGACCAGCAGCGGTACCACGGCCAGGCCCTGCATGGCGGCCGGGAGGTTGTCGCGCACCATCTTCGACAGCTTGTTGGCCTTGCCGTCGAAGGTGAGCGACACGCCTTCGATCTTCTCGTAGTGTTCGAGTTCCACCGCGAACAACCGCACCAGTTCGATGGCCATACCCACGGTTCCGGCGATACCGGTCGCCGAGAAGGTATCGGTGATGTGGACCTTCTCCACATCACGACCGGCCAGCAGGTTGCCCTGGGTGGAGCGCCGGTCGCCGGCGATCAGCACACCGCCGCGGTAGGACACCGCGACCACGGTCGTACCGTGCGGTGCGATATCTCCCGCGGCACCGCCGCCGGGATTCCCGGCGGCGGCGGGCTGACCCAGCGTGTCGAATCTGTTGCTGGGCAGCAGATCCGGCGCGTGCTGGCGCAAATGTTCGGAAAAGGATGACAGGGCGTACCCCAGATGGAGACGCAAGGGGTCACCTGCGGTCACTGGCCACCTTTCTGCACGTAGGCGCGAACGAAGTCTTCGGCGTTCTCTTCGAGCACATCGTCGATCTCGTCGAGCAGGTCGTCGGTGTCCTCCGCCAGCTTCTCGCGCCGCTCCTGACCGGCGGCGTCTACGCCGTCGACGCCTTCGTCATCGTCGCCGCCCCCGGCGCGTTTGGTCTGCTCTTGTGCCATCGCAGCCGACCTCCTCTGTTTTCCACCGACCGGCGCTCGTTCGCACCGGACGAATCGTGAGCAGCCTGGTGTGCTCGTAATTCAACACTACCCAGCCGGGCCGACACGTAGTCGGATTACGCCCCACCTCGAAGCGGGAAACCCACGCGCCGGCCGGGCCCGATGGTCAGGCGGTAAGCTTCTGCACCAGGTCAGCGGCGGTATCGACACTGGCGAGCAGATCGCCCACATGAGCTTTGGTCCCACGCCGGGGTTCGAGAGTGGGGATTCGCACGAGTGAATCGCCGCCCAGATCGAAGATCACCGAGTCCCAGCTGGCGGCCGCGATATCGGCGCCGAAACGGCGCAGGCATTCACCGCGGAAATAAGCCCGGGTATCGGTGGGCGGCTTGGTCATGGCGTCCAGTACCTGCTGTTCGGTAACCAGCCGTTTCATCGAGCCACGGGCTACCAGCCGGTTGTACAGCCCCTTGTCGAGGCGGACATCGGAATACTGCAGATCCATCAGATGCAGTTTGGGGGCGGCCCAGCCCAGCCCCTCCCGGCTGCGCATACCCTCCAGCAGGCGCAGTTTGGCCGGCCAGTCGAGCAGGTCGGCGCATTCCATCGGATCGCGTTCGAGCTTGTCCAGGATCATCGACCAGTTGTCGAGGATATCGCGGACGCGCGCGTCGTCGTTGCCCTGTTCCTCGACGAACTTCGCGACACGTTCGTGGTATAGCCGCTGGATCGCCAGTCCGGTCAGTTCCCGGCCGTCGGCCAGGGCGACCTTCGCCTGCAACGTGGGATCGTGGCTGATGGTGTGCACCGCGGTGACCGGGCGGGCCAGCTGCATATCGGAGAGGTCCGCGCCCGATTCGATCAGGTCGAGCACGAGTGCGGTGGTGCCGACCTTCAGGTACGTCGACATCTCGGCCAGGTTGGCGTCGCCGACGATGACGTGCAACCGGCGGTATTTGTCGGCATCGGCATGCGGTTCGTCGCGGGTGTTGATGATGCCGCGTTTCAGCGTGGTCTCCAGGCCGACCTCGACCTCGATGTAGTCCGATCGCTGCGAGAGCTGGAACCCGGGGTTGTCGCCGGACTGCCCGATGCCGACGCGACCCGAGCCGCAGATCACCTGCCGGGATACGAAGAACGGGGTGAGCCCGAGAATGACCGCGTTGAACGGCGTATCCCGGCTCATCAGATAATTCTCGTGGGTACCGTAGGAGGCACCCTTACCGTCGACGTTGTTCTTGTACAACTGCATCCGGGGCGCACCGGGCACACTGGAGGCGTGCCGGGCAGCGGCTTCCATGACCCGCTCGCCGGCCTTGTCCCAGATCACCGCGTCCATGGGATCGGTGACCTCGGGGGCGGAGTATTCGGGATGGGCGTGGTCGACGTAGAGCCGGGCGCCGTTGGTCAGGATCATATTCGCCGCCCCGACCTCGTCGGCATCGATCACCGGCGCCGGGCCGTTCATCCGGCTCAGATCGAAACCGCGGGCGTCGCGCAGCGGTGATTCCACCTCGTAGTCCCACCGGGTGCGCTTGGCGCGGGGCACCCCCTCGGCCGCGGCGTATGCCAGTACCGCCTGGGTAGAGGTGAGGATCGGATTGGCCGACGGTTCGGTCGGTGTGGATATCCCGTACTCGACCTCGATACCGATGATGCGCTGCATGCTATCGAGCGTAGGCGACGATTCGCGTTCGGCAGGCGATCGGCGCCCGGCCCCGCCCCGGCGAATCATCCCCGGAGTCGTACTTATGGCGGATGCCGGACCGTGGCGCTGCGCCATGCTGGGGATATGACCAGTACCGCAGCCGATTCCGCGCCGACCGGAGCACCGCCGCGCCCGACGCGCCTGATAGCGCTCGATACGCTGCGCGGTATCGCCATCCTCGGCACCCTCGGCACCAATATCTGGATTCTCACCGACCCGGAGGGCATGGTCGGGTACCTGAACCGGCTTGTCACCGCCCCCGAGGACGGCTGGATGTGGGCAGAAAAGGTGCTGCAGCAACTCGCCCAGGGGAAATTCCTGGGGCTGCTCACCGTCATGTTCGGGATCGGCCTGGCCATCCAGCAGGCCTCGGCCCGGCGAGGTGGCCGGCGCTGGCCCGGTAAGTATCCGTGGCGGGCTGCACTGCTGTTCCTCGACGGTCTGCTGAACTTCCTGTTGGTCGCGGAGTTCGACGTGCTGATGGGGTATGCGGTGACCGCCCTGATCGTCGCGTTCCTGCTCGCCCGCAGTCCGCGCGTCCAGGGGCGGTGGCTGATCGGCATGCTGTGCCTGCACCTCACGTTGATCGCGGTGTACGCCCTGAGTCTCACCATGGCGGGGGCCACGGACGGCTCCGGCGCCGAACCGCTGTCCCCCAATCCCTACGCCGACGGGTCCTTCTGGGACCTGGTGCTGTTCCGGATCGAGAACGCAGGGCTGTTCCGGTTCGAGGCGGTCCTGATCCTGCCGCTGTCCATCGCGTTGTTCCTCGTCGGCGCCCGGCTGTTCCACGCGGGCATCTTCGCGCCCGGTGGTGCCCGATTGCGCCGCCGGCTGCTGGTGCTCGGGTTCGGCGTCGCCGCGCCGGTCGATCTGCTGCTCGGTGTGTTCGGCGGCGGCGACTGGGTGCTGGTGACCCGGTATGCCGTCGCACCGCTGGTATCGCTGGCGATCCTGGCTCTGGTCGCCGAGTTCTACATACGCCGGTCCACGACCGGATTCACCGGCCGGAGGTTGTCGGAGATCGGCCGCACCGCGCTCAGCTGCTACATCCTGCAGAACCTGGTGGCCGCGATCATCTGCTACGGCTGGGGCTTCGGGCTGGCCGCGCGATTCGCGCCGGACGCCCGGGTCCCGTTCACTGTCGCCACCTATCTGGTGGTGGTCCTGGTGATCGCGCTGTTCGCGCACTTCTGGCTGCGCCGGTTCGAACGCGGGCCGGTGGAATGGCTGTGGCATGCCGGTTACCGGCGGCTCGCCGGGGCGTAGCCGGCATGAAATTGCCCAGCGGGAATTATTGCCCAGTGGGCAGGTTTATGGGACACTGGAGGCATGGCCGACGAACCACACCCGAGCCTGCGAGAGCGAAAGAAACGCGATACCCGCAAGGCACTCAGCGATGCCGCACTGGAGCTGATGTTCGAGCGAGGTATCGACAATGTGGTCCGGGAGGACATCGCCGAACGCGCCGGCGTATCCGTACGCACCTTCAACAACTACTTCGCCGGAAAATTCGAAGCCCTGGCCTACCGGCACATAGAACGCCTGCGCCGCAGCGCCGCCCTCCTACTCACCCGCCCGGCGGGCGAACCGCTGTGGACCGCGCTGACCGAGGCTCTCGTCGAACCCCTGCGCGAAGACGGCGCCGGGGGTCCGCCGACACTCCAGATGCTCGCCGAAACACGGAAACTGCGGGCAGCTCCCGAGATGCAGGCTGCCGCAGCGAAAGCGCTCGGCGACGAGCTGATCGTCGCGGTCGCGCAACGCAGCGGCACCGAACCCACCGATCTGTACCCGAAACTCGTCGCGGCCACGGTCAATGCCGCCTATCTGGTCGCACTCGACACCTACTCCCATTCCGACCCGCCGGCTCCGGTCACAACCGTCCTGCGCGAGGTTCTGGCGCACCTGTCCCAGGGTCTCCCGGCACCGGCCGACTGACCGTCCCGAGCGCTCCCGCACCGGGAACGAACCCACCGCTTTGCCCCGGCACCAGCGGAGGCCGCACCCGGCCCGATTCCCTTCCGGTCTGCGCACACCCTCACGACCGGAACCCGCAAGAGGCCGCGCCAATGTCACAGGGCTCCGCCTCGCAACGGGCAACGTACCGCCAGGGCTCAGTCACCCGAACGGCGAAGCCCCGAACCGACAAGGAAGTCCGCGCATGTCCGAGAACAGACTCCACGAACCCGAGCACGACGTGATCGTTGCCGGCGCCGGACCGAACGGGCTGATGCTGGCCTGTGAACTCGCCCTAGGCGGGATCCGCCCGGTCGTTCTCGATCCGCTACCCGGACCGAGCGACGAACCCAAGGCCAACGGGCTCGTCGGCCAGGTGGTACGGCTCCTCGATATGCGCGGGTTGTACCCGGGTTTCGCCGCGGAACTCGCGCGTCTCGGCTTCCCCGTCGAGCCCGGGACTCCGGAGCCCGCCTCGCGCTACATCTTCGCCGGAATGTCACTGGAACTCACGGAGGTACCGGACAACCCGCTCTACGGCCTACCCGTCCCGCAGCCGGTTCTGGTGCGGCTGCTCGCCGACCGCGCCCGCGACCTCGGCGCCGATATCCGGTGGGGACACAGCCTCGGCGAATTCACCGAAACCGACGACGCGATCACCGCGACGATAACCCGCCCCGGCGGTGGTGGTTACCGGGCCACTGCCCGGATCCTGGTCGCAGCGGACGGGGGTCGCAGCCCGGTCCGCAAGAAGCTCGGGATCATGTTCTCCGGGATCACCGCAGGCAACCACATCGGCCGGCTGGGCCACGCCGAGATCCCCGCCGAACTCCGCACACCCGACGGCGGGCTCGAGGTTCCCGGCGCCGGCCACTTCCATTTCGGGCACAACAGGATCGAAAGCGGGGGGATGTTCGTATTCGCCGAACTGATTCCCGGTAAACCGCTGGTGAGCGTGCATGAGCACAATGGCGCGCCGGTCGCGCCGGATGCCCCGATGACCTTCGACGAGCTACGGGACAGCGTTCGCCGCGTCCTCGGCGCGGATCTGCCGATGCGGCCGCCGGCAGGCCCGGGACCACATGCGTTGCGGCGCATCGTCGACCAGAACACCCGCCTGGCCGATCACTACCGGAAAGGCCGCGTTCTACTGCTCGGCGATGCGGCCCATGTCCATTCGGCCATCGGCGGCCCCGGCCTGAACCTGGGTTTGCAGGATGCCGTCAATCTGGGCTGGAAACTGGCCGCGTACCTCCGCGGAACGGCACCGCACGGGCTACTCGACACCTACGAGAGCGAACGACGTCCGGTCGCCGAACGTGTCATCATGCACAGCCTCGCGCAGAGCGCGCTGCTGGCGCCCGGCCCGGAGGTGACCGCCCTGCGCGAACTGTTCACCGAGTTGCTCGGAATCCCGCAGGTAGCCGGGCATATCGGGCATCTACTCGCGGGCTCCGATATGCGCTACGACGTAGGCGACAGCCACCCGCTCGCGGGGCGGCTGGTCCCCGATCTCGTCCTGGAGACCGCGGACGGTACGCGGCGCGTCGCCGATCTGCTGCACGATGCCCGCCCGCTGCTGCTGGATCTCGGAGCCGGGATCGCCGCGACCGCCGGCAACCGGGACGATCTCGCGGCCGTCACCGCCACCAGCTCCGATACCGATGCGACGGGCCTGCTCGTCCGGCCCGACGGTTATATCGCCTGGGCCACAGATGGTTCCGTCTCGGGTCTGCAGACGGCTCTCGACCGCTGGCTCGGCCCGGCACGGCCGGCACCTCCGCATATCGTCTGACGACGCCGGGCCCGGTCGATCACCCGGCAGGCAGGCCGCACACAGCCCGGCGAGTACGCCGCGGCCGGCCTGATTCCTGCGTATGGAGGCGAACCAACCGGCCGGCGGTGCGGGCGACTCGGATGCCCCAGCGAGCCGCCGGACGGGATCGGCGCGTGAGCGACCCCGTCGGACGGCGGGTGCACGGGCCACAGGCATCGGCAACGAGGTCGGTCCGATCATGGGCAACCGGCGCACCGTACCGGGTGCACACGGCGGTCGTGGCTACCTCGGCCGCGGCCCGCCGCCACCGCGTGGCCGGGCTCGCATCCGGCCCGCGAGGGTGAATTCGCGCACGCCGGCCCGCTGTCGAGTTGTCCGACACACTGCGGCGTTCCGGCTGTACTTGCCGCCCGGCTGCCACGATGATCCTGATCGGATAACGGCCGGCGCGCGCCCCGCGGACGGCCGCCCTGATCCGGAGGGAGTACGGGATGCAGCCGAACGGCACCAGCGGCGAGTCGGAGAGCGGCACCGCGGTCGCGGCACGGACGGAGACCGGACCGACCCGGCGCCGAACCGCCGTGCGGGCGTGGCTGGGCCCGATTCTGGTCATTACCGCGCTGATGGGCCTGCTGTCGACCATGTACCTGGGTTATGTGATCGACCCGGAGAAGAACCTGCACGAGTTCCCGATCGCGCTGGTGAATCAGGACGACGGTGAAATACGCGATGGCACACCCGTCAATATCGGTGACCAGATCACCGGCGCACTCACCGAACAGGTCCCGGCGGACAAGATCGACCTGCGGGTGACCGGTATCGCGGAGGCCCAGCGGCTGCTCGGCAACGGCGAGGTCTACGGCGCGATCGTGCTGCCCAGTGATCTGTCGAAGCGACTGTCGATCCTCGGCGCCGGCTCGGTGGTCCCCGGCGATATCGACCGTCCGGCGATCATCGTGATCACCAACCCCCGGACCGGCACTTACGCCACCCAGATCTTGCACACCGTGACCGATCGAGCGCTGACACAGGTCGACGCCGAGGTCGGCAAGCAGCTCACCGCGACTGTCGAATCCGAACTGGGTTCGGCACCCGCCGGTGGCCCCGAACTCAGCGGTGCCGCCCGCCTCGTCCTGGCGGACCCGATCGACGTGATCACCGAGCCTTACCGCCCGCTGCCGGACGGTACCGGGCAGGGACTGTCCGCGTTCTTCTACACGCTGCTGGTGGTCCTGGCCGGGTTCACCGGTGCCATGATCGTGCACACCATGGTCGATTCGGCGCTCGGTTTCATACCCACCGAGTACGGGCCCTGGTTCGTCCACCACCCCACCGCGCCGCATTCGCGCCTCCGCACGCTGCTGTTGAAGTGGGCGGTGATCGCGGTGACCGCACCCGTTGTGTCCGGGGTTTTCCTCGGAATCGGATATCTGCTGGATATGCCCATCACCCACGGCCCGGCGCTGTTCCTGTTCAGCACGCTGGCCATCGTGGCCGTCGGGGTGACCGCGCTTTCTGTCCTGGCGACGTTCGGCTCGGCCGGTCTGCTGATCAATCTGGTGCTGTTCATCGTTCTCGGCCTGCCCTCCGCCGGGGCCACCATCCCACTGGAGGCGACCCCTCGATATATGGCCTGGCTGGCGGGCTTCGAGCCGATGCACCAGATCTATCTCGGCGTCCGGGCGATTCTGTACTTCGACCTCGGCAACGGACTTGCGCGCGGAGTCTGGATGAGTCTGGCCGGCCTCGCGATAGGGCTCGTCCTAGGCGCGGTTTCCACTTTCGTCTACGACCGGAAGGGCCTGGAACGGCGCAGCCGCTGAGCGGCTCGAATATCGCAGCCGCTGAGCGGCTCGAATTTCACGGCGCTGAGCTGCCGTCGCGCGACACTGCGCAATATCGGTCAAGCGGATCGGTGCGCCGAGCCGACAGACTCTATCCGTGACCACCCGACGTGACCGACTGCGCGAACTACTGGATGCCGTTCTCGACGAGGACAACACGACCCTCGGCCGGATGGCCGCAGGAGTTTACTCGTCGCCGTTCCATTTCGCCCGGCAGTTCAGCCGGGGCACCGGCGAATCACCGGTGAGCCTGCGGCGTCGCGTACTTCTGGAACGGGCCTGCTGGCAGCTCGGTACGGGTGCCACCGTGACCGAGGTGGCCTTCGCCGCCGGATACGACACGGTGGAGGGGTTCAGCCGGGCATTCACCCGCGCATTCGGCCATCCTCCGAGCGCGACCCCACCGCCGGCCGGCCGCGCACCTCGCTGGCTGCCCGCGGCGAACGGGATCCACTTCCATCCCCCCATGTCGCTATGGGTCGAAGGAGAACCGAAGGGACGTTCCGATATGGATCCGACCGCGTTGCTGCTACACCACGATCTCGACGACACGCGGCTGCTGTTGAAGGCGGCGACCGGTTTGAGCGAGGAACAGTATCGGTGTTCCCGCGCCGGCGCGACGACCGTACTGCCGTGGGACGGTCCGGAGGAGTCGATCGCCGCGGTACTGGACCATCTGATCCGGACCAAGGAATCGTGGCTGGCCTCGATCGACGGCGCCGATACTCCCGCGCACGGCGGCGACGATATCCCCGCGCTGCTGGCCCGGCTCGACGAGGTGGGCCCGCGCTGGCTGGACACAGTCCGCGAGATCGATCGGCGGGGCGGCTGGGGCGACACGCTGATCGACGCACTGTGCGACCCCCCGGAGAGTTTTCTGCTCGGCAGCGTGATCGCCCATGTACTCACCTACTCCGCGTATCGCCGCCAGCAGGTGCGGTACTGGATTCGCGGTGACGCAGCGGCCGACGACGCGGTCGGCTGGGGCGATCCCATCGAATGGCTACGAAAGCGAGACTGAGTTGACCACCCCGTCTACCTCCCCGCGCACCATCTACAACACGGCGACCAGCCTGGACGGCTATATCGCCACAACAGATCACTCGCTGGACTGGCTGCTGTCCCGCGAATCCGACGAAGCCGGACCCATGGATTTCACCGAGTTCCTCGCCGGGGTCGGCGCGATCGTCATGGGCGCCAACACCTACCAGTGGATACTCGATAACGAGGGCGCGGAGCCGTGGCCCTACGAGGTGCCGTGCTGGGTGTGTACCCATCGCGACTTCCCGGCCCGCACCGACGCCGATATCCGTTTCACCCGTGCGGATATCCCCGAGGTGCACAAGGCGATGACCGCCGTCGCGGCCGGTAAGAACCTCTGGGTCGTCGGCGGCGGCGAACTCGCGGGCGCCTTCACCGACCACGGCCTGCTGGACGAGATCATCGTCTCCATCGCCCCGGTGACGCTGGGCGCGGGCGCTCCACTACTGCCGCGCGAGCGGGAACTGCGGGTGACCGAGGTAGCAGGAAACGGCGAATTCGCCTGTGTTCGATACGAAGTAGTTCGTCAACAGCACTGACCGAGGTTCTGGTATACATACGGCGGTACGGCGAGCGCACCACCCGGTACATCCAGCGGAGCCGCTCGCCACCCACGTACCGGCTGTACTCGATCGGCGGCCGAGGACCCGTCGCACGGGCAGCAACGGCGTGCTACTCGAAGCTCCGGCACCAGCGCGCGTCCGACGATGTGTCGTCTGCCCGCAGGCCGACCGGGCCACCAACGCCCGCCGATGGACGCATCGATGCCCTGAAGCCATCGGGGCCACGAGCAATCACCGGAGGCTGTCGCCTGCAGCACGGTCGTCCGACGTCGGGGCCTCGGGTGTTATCCGATGATCAGTGGGCGGTGATCGCGGACGTGCTGCCGGTGCGGATGGATCGGCACGGCCGGCCATTCTCCGGCGCTCGGGCGATAGTCGAAAGCACCGCTACCGATGCGGCATGGCGTGACGTGACGCGCCGATTGTCGGACATGCCTAGCCCGAGGAGACGGAAGCCGTCCAGGATGCGAAGGCCCGCGGGTTGCGGGTTTGCAGCAGTACCCGGCCGGGCCCGGTGAAATCGAAGACCAGCCCCTCCCCCGATTTCAGCGATTGCAGCGAGCGCCCGGACACCGCACGGCGGATGGTGAACTGCATCGCGAGGTCGTAGGCCACCACATGCCCGGTATCGATGCTCACCTGTTCGCCGGGGGCCAGATCGAAAACGTCGATGGCGCCGAAAACGCCGACCACCACCTCGCCCTGTCCCTCGGCACGGAGCCCGAAACCCCCTTCGCCACCGAAGAGGTTCGCGAAACCGCCCCACTGGCTCTCCACCCGCACGCCGGCCGAATGCGCGATCCAGCCGCCCCTGCTGATGAAGTACGGGCGGTCCACAGCGATCGGCAGCGCGAGCATATCGCCGGGCAGCGAGGGCGCCACATCGACCCAGCCGCCGTTCACCGGCGCGGTGAAGGTGGACACGAAGAACGATTCACCCGAGAGCACCGACCGTCTGATCCCGGCCAGGATGCCCCCTTCGGCCTTGGCTTCCAGCGTCACTCCGGCCGAATGCGCCACCATGGCGCCGCTTTCCACCCGTACCGGTTCCCCGCCTGCCAGCACACAACGCGCCACGGTGGACGAGGGGTTGTGCCGCAGTTCAACTTTCATGAGCCGACAGTACCGCCCGGGTGCGACACCGGCCGAGATCCGGTACGCGACCGCCCCGAGCGGCCACGCACCGCGTTTACCGAGGTCTGCGCCGGATCCGAGCGGACTCTCAGTGGACGATTACTTCCCGGCGCTGCATGGAGAACAGCAGATCCCACGACTGCTGCGCTACGAACGCCGTGTTACCCACCGTTCGTAGCTGCTGAACCAGTTCCACCAGGCCCGGCGGGCACCCCCCGACCTGATACCGGACCGGCCCGCGGCGTTGCGAATAAACGGCGGTCCCGGGCACCGGCTCGGCCGAGCAGAACGTGTCCGGCTGAGCCGCGGCCGTTCCCACGCCGAGCAGCGAACCGGCCCGAGCGGTATCGCCGCCGAGCCCGGAGACGAGAGGTTCCCCGAGGATCGACATGACTACCTCCCCGGGGAGCCTGCGGTCGCGCGATTCACGCTGGTCCGATCGGATCCGAAGACTACTCCTTATATAGTTTAGGCCCCATACACGGATCGGCTCCGAGGTGGCCGTCGCGGACCAGTCCCGCAGCGTCCCCGCCCGAAGGCGGCCTCCGGCAGATTCAGCGTGACATCTCGGCAATCGGCGAGCGCTCAGTCCAGCAACCGCAGGGCATCCTCGTCGCGGGCCACGACCGCGCGCCCGTCGGCCGTGAACACGATCGGGCGCTGGATCAGCCGGGGATGTTCGGCGAGTGCGGCGATCCAGCGCTCCCGGTCCGCGGCGGTACGCCCCCAGTCGGACATACCGAGTTCCTTGGCAATGTCCTCGCCGGTCCGGGTGATCTCCCAGGGTTCGGCGCCGAGCCGGTCCAGGACGGTCCGCAGCTCCGCCGTGGTGGGCGGATCGTCCAGATACCGGCGGACCGAATAACCGGCGCCGGTCGCATCCAGATGGGCCAGCGCCGCCCGGCTCTTGGTGCAGCGGGGGTTGTGCCAGATCTCGGTTTCCGGAGTACTCATACCGGGAGCGTAACCGCCGCGTACGACGCAACCTGCACACTGCTGGACCCCTCGTGGGCCGGCAACAGCGCCCGGTGCTCACATATGCGTCAATTCCGGCCATACGCGCGACCAGGTAACCCGCGGCTCAGCGCATTTCCACACCACGACATCCCTGGTGTTGTCGAGGAAACCGAGTCGCGTATCGATCCGGCCCAGCGGCTCCAGTACAGCGAACTGTGCCCGCAGCCGATCGGGATCGCCGCCCACGCAGACCAGAGTCTTCGCCGTGTCCGGCGACGCGCCGAAGTACCCGAAACCGCGGGCGGGACTGTAGACGGGCGGTAGCCGGTCGCCCGCCGGCTGGTCGAGCGCACCCGCCTGCCAATAGCTGCCGGTGATCACGGCGGACTGCTCACGTTCACGCGGTGATAGGCCGCGACCACGCCGCCGGCCAATTCCGGCCAGCCGGACTCGCCGTAGAGCCCGATCTGCCTCGCAGCCGCGGCTTCGCTCTCCGGCGACGGATCTGCCATGCGGATCGTGGTCACGGATTCTCCTGAGGTGGGCGCCTGCCCCTCGGAATATATCCATACCACGAGGCCCCTGCCGTCCACCTTCGGAACGACCGGGGGCGGGTATCGGGGGGCACGTTATGATCCACCCACAGGGCTATCGGCCGGGGTACCGGACCGGCCTTGGCGCAAACGAATCAGGGCCGCGCCCCCAGCGGAGCACGACCCTGACAGCAGTGCCTCTACAGGTACTGGCCGGTGTTGGATTCGGTATCGATCGCCCGGCTGGCGCTGGCGTTCTTACCAGTGACCAGCGTGCGGATATAAACGATCCGCTCGCCCTTCTTACCCGAGATACGGGCCCAGTCATCGGGATTCGTGGTGTTGGGCAGGTCCTCGTTCTCGGAGAACTCGTCCACGATCGAATCGTAGAGATGCTGGATCCGCAGACCCGGATTTCCGGTGTCCAGAACCGATTTGATGGCGTACTTCTTGGACCGGTCCACAATGTTCTGGATCATGGCGCCGGAGTTGAAGTCCTTGAAGTACAAGACCTCCTTGTCACCGTTGGCGTAAGTGACCTCGAGGAAGCGGTTGTCCTCGCTCTCGGCGTACATCCGGTCCACCACCCGCTCGATCATGGCGCGGATGCAGGCCACCTTGTCGCCGTTGAACTCGGCCAGATCGTCGGCGTGCAGCGGCAGGAACTCGGTGAGGTACTTCGAGAAGATATCCTGTGCGGATTCGGCATCCGGGCGCTCGATCTTGATCTTCACGTCCAAGCGGCCGGGCCGCAGGATCGCGGGGTCGATCATATCCTCGCGGTTGGAGGCGCCGATGACGATGACGTTCTCCAGCCCTTCCACACCGTCGATCTCACTGAGCAACTGCGGCACCACGGTGGTCTCCACATCGGAGGAGACACCCGACCCGCGAGTCCGGAAGATCGAGTCCATCTCGTCGAAGAACACGATCACCGGCGTGCCCTCGGAGGCCTTCTCCCGGGCCCGCTGGAAGATGATCCGGATATGGCGCTCGGTTTCACCGACGAACTTGTTCAGCAGTTCGGGGCCCTTGATGTTCAGGAAGTAGGACTTCGCCTCCTTGGCATCCTCGCCTCGCGCCTCGGCGATCTTCTTGGCCAGCGAATTGGCCACGGCCTTGGCGATCAGCGTTTTACCGCAGCCCGGCGGGCCGTAGAGCAGGACACCCTTGGGCGGGCGCAGCGCGTACTCGCGGAACAGATCCTTGTGCAGGAACGGCAGCTCCACGGCATCGCGGATCTGCTCGATCTGCCGCCCCAGGCCGCCGATATCGTTGTAGCCGACATCGGGCACCTCTTCGAGGACCAGATCTTCGACCTCGGCCTTGGGGATGCGCTCGAACGCGAACCCGGCCTTGGTATCGACCAGCAGGGAATCGCCCGGCCGCAGCTTGCGGATCGGGGAATCCGGATCCTCCAGATCGTCGGCCTCGGCGAGCTTGGACAGCGGACCGGACAGCCACACCACCCGCTCCTCGTCGGCATGCCCGACGACCAGGGCGCGGCGGCCCCCGTCGAGGACTTCGCGCAAGGTGCCGATCTCACCGATGGAGTCGAACGTGCCCGCCTCCACGACCGTCAGCGCCTCGTTCAGCCGGACGGTCTGGCCGTAGGCGAGGGTGGACGTATCGATGTTCGGCGAGCAAGTCAGGCGCATCTTGCGGCCGGAGGTGAACACGTCGACGGTCTGATCCTCGTAGACACCGATCAGAATCCCGTAACCGCTGGGCGGCTGACCGAGCCGGTCGACCTCCTCACGCAACGCGACGAGTTGCTGCCGCGCTTCCTTCAGGGTATCCATCAGTTTGGTGTTGCGAATGGTCAGCGAATCGATACGGGCTTCCAATTCCCGTGAGCGATCCGGTGAGTCGGCGAGTTGCCTCCGGAGTGCAGCCGCTTCGGCGCGTACTGCCTCGAGTTCTCTCCAGGCCGCCGAATCCGAATTCTCGATGGGGCTCATGTGCTGCTCCTCCCAGTCCCGGTCTATCAACGCTACCGGGCGCGACCCGTTTGCGCTGTCCGACATGATTTCGTGGTGATCACATCTGGCCCGCGACCATCATGCTGGTCAGACCATGTTAGCCTGCCCTAACCCTCGACCGGTGGGGTTCCCCACCGACTAGCCGAAAGGTTGCCAGCTATGCACCTTCCCGCACGGACACCGAGGCTGTCCCGCGTCGCGGCGGCGACGGCCGCGGCCGTTGCACTGGCGCTGGGATCGACCGCTTGTGGATCCGATGACGACACCGGCACCACTGCAACCTCCAGCGTCGCGGTCACCACCAGCGCGTCGGCGCATGACCACGGCGACGACACCGAGCACGGCGATTCCGCGGACGCACCCACCGCGCAGAGCCTACAGTCCATCCTCGAACAGATCACAAATCCGGACGTCACCGTGGACGAGAAGGTGGACCTCATCGTCGACGGCGAGAACAGGCGCGGCCAGCTGGAGCAGCTCAACGCCGCCCTGCAGAACTACCGCGGGCTCAGCTACACGGTCGCCGATATCACCGTGGACGGCGATACGGCCACCGGCCAGACCACCATCACCAGCCCGCGGGGCAGCAGTGCGCCGCCGGCGCCGGTCACCTGGGAGGAGGACGACGGCGCCTGGAAGCTGTCCGACACCGGGGCCTGTCTGCTGCTCGGCTTCGCACAGATTCCCTGCGCTCCGGCGTAACCCTGCAACGACGCGGGCCGCGGTGGAACTCCACCGCGGCCCGCGTCCGTTTCCGCACCGCCCCGGTGCCGCTAGCCCTTGGACGGGCGCCGCTGCGGCTTCGGAGTGACCACACCTTCGGCCAGCCGCCGAGCGCTCACCAGGAAGGCCGTATGCCCCTGCATCCGGTGCTCGGGCCGTACCGCCAGACCCACCACGTGCCAGCCGCGCACCATCGACTCCCACGACCGCGGTTCGGTCCAGCACTGCTGTTCACGCAGCGCTTCCACGATCTTGGACAGCTGCGTCACGGTCGCGACGTAGATCATCAGCACCCCGCCCGGTACCAAGGCCTGTGATACAGCCGGTAGGGCGTCCCACGGGGCCAGCATGTCCAGGATCACCCGATCCACCGGCTCCCCCGCGTAGTCGGCCACATCGGCGACGGTCAGCTCCCAGTTCGCGGGCCGCTCCCCGAAGAACCGTTCCACGTTCCGGACGGCATGCTCGGCGTGGTCGTCCCGGATCTCGTAGGACACCACAGCCCCCTCGGGCCCCACCGCACGCAGCAACGAGCAGGTCAGCGCACCGGAGCCGGCACCCGCCTCGAGGACGCGGGCACCCGGGAAGATATCGCCCTCGTGCACGATCTGGGCGGCGTCCTTCGGGTAGATCACCGCCGCTCCGCGCGGCATGGACATCACATAATCGGTCAGCAGCGGGCGCAGCGCCAGGTACGGGGTGCCGTTGTTGGAGTGCGCGAGCGTGCCCTCCTCGGCGCCGATCAGTTCGTCGTGGTCGATGGCGCCACGGTGGGTGTGGAACTGCTTTCCCGGCTCCAGCAGCACCGTGTACAGCCTGCCCTTGGCATCGGTCAGCTGCACCCGGTCGCCGACGACGAATGGCCCGGTCCGTCTGGCCGTCATGAATCTCCGTTCCCGCGATGTCCGCGTTTTCGCGCGCGGCACCGTGTCGGTGCCGACGGATAGCCTGCCAGGTATGTCAGCGCCTCCGAGCACACCCCCGGCGAGTCCCGATCCCGAGGCACCGCCCCGGTCCGCCCGGCCCGCGCTGTCGCCCTCGCGCGCAGCCGATTTCAAACAATGCCCGCTCAAGTATCGTCTGCGGGCCATCGACCGGATCCCCGAACCTCCCACCCGGCAGGCGGTCCGCGGAACCGTGGTGCACGCGGTACTCGAGGATCTGTACGCCCTACCGGCCGCCGAACGCGAACCCGAGCGGGCGGCGGCACTGGCCGGTCCCGCGTGGGAGCGTGTGATCGCGGCGGAGCCGGAAGCGGCGCGGGTCGTCGCCGGCGAAAGGGAGCTCGAGACATTCCTCGGCGAGGTCCGCGCGTTGGTGCGTGGCTACTACCGCCTGGAGGATCCGCGTCGCTTCGAACCCGAATCCTGTGAGACCCGGCTCGAGGTCGAGCTCGCCGACGGTGCCCCGTTACGCGGCTTCGTCGACCGGATCGATGTGGCGCCCACCGGGGAGCTGCGGGTGGTGGATTACAAGACCGGCCGGGTTCCGGGTCCGAATCAGGAGACACGGGCCCTGTTCCAGCTCAAGTTCTACGGCCTGATGTTGCTCCGTCTACGTGGTGTGGTCCCGGCGCAGTTGCGCCTGGTGTATCTCGCCGGCGCGCAGTTGCTCACCTACGCGCCGGAGGAAGCCGAACTCCTCCGCTTCGAACGCACCCTCATGGCCCTGTGGGAAGCAGTGTCCACGGCCGCCGAGACCGGAGATTTTCCGCCGAATCCGGGTTGGCTGTGTGATTACTGCGCTTACAAAAAACTCTGTCCCGCCTTCGACGGAACCCCGCCGCCGTATCCCGGCAGGTCCGCCGACGGCGGATCCGCCGCCGAGACCTTCGCCGAATCGGTATCGGACTGAGTCCTTTCGGTGCCGCCGCGGCCTGTCCCGAGAAGAGCGCCACGCCGGTCGGCACCGCGTTCAGGGAGGCATCCGAAGACATGCCACACCGACATGGCCGACGGCTGCCGCTGGCGGGTCGCGACACCGGCGTCGCGTGGCCACACCCGTCATCACTGCCTTACGCGCCCAGCGGTGCCGTCGAGTTCAGCGAGGCCCGGAAAAGGTTTCGGCCCGTCCCTGCTGTCAGTGCTCGATGCGATGCGCCGCAGGCGCGAGTGTCTCGTGCTGACAGCAGGGACCCCAGCGGGCCGAAACCCCGCGCCGCCGGAGGCGGCGCCGAAAACTCAGAAGGCGCGGCAGGACCGGATATCGGTGGCGAGGATGGCGCGGGCGCCGAGATCGGCCAGCCGGTCCATCAGTTCGTTGCCCTGTTTGCGGGGTACCAGGGCGCGGACCGCCACCCAGCCCTCGTCGGCCAAGGGCGCCACGGTGGGCGATTCCAGGCCGGGAGTGATCTGCGCGGCGCGTTCGAGCAGCCCCTTCGGGCAGTCGTAGTCCAGCATCAGATACTGCTGGGCGAACACCACACCCTTGACCCGGGCAATCAACTGGTTACGCGCCCGGTCGTCCCGATCGGCTTCGGCCTGCTCGATGAGCACCGCTTCGGAATCACACAGCGACTCCCCGAATGCCACCAGATTGTGCTGGCGCAGGGTCCGCCCGGAACCCACCACATCCGCGATGGCATCGGCGACGCCGAGCTGGATCGAGATCTCGACCGCACCATCGAGCCGGATCACCTCCGCCTCGATCCCGCGGCGAGCCAGATCGGCCAGCACCAGGTTCGGATAGGAGGTGGCGATGCGCTTGTCCTGCAGATCCTGCACCGTCCAGTCGCGTCCCTGCGGGGCGGCATAGCGGAAGGTGGAGCCGCCGAATCCGAGCGAGAGACGTTCGGATACCGGCGCACCGGAGTCCAGGGCGAGATCGCGGCCGGTGATGCCGAGATCCAGTTCTCCGGATCCGACGTAGATGGCGATGTCCTTGGGCCGCAGGAAGAAGAATTCCACCTGGTTGGCGGGGTCGAGGACGGTGAGGTCACGCGAATCGGTGCGTTTGCGGTAACCGGCCTCGGTGAGGATGGCGACGGCGGATTCGGAGAGCGCACCCTTGTTGGGTACTGCGACGCGCAGCATGATGGCAGGTCCTTTCGGTTTCGGGGAACGGTCGGGGCGTCTACAGATGTCGGTAGACGTCCTCCAGCCGCAGCCCGCGGCCCACCATCAGGACCTGCACCCAGTACAGGAGCTGCGATATCTCCTCGGCGAGCGCCTCGTCGCCCTCGTGTTCGGCGGCCAGCCACACCTCGCCGGCCTCCTCCAGCACCTTCTTGCCCTGGGTATGGACGCCCGCGTCCAGTGCGGCGACGGTGCCCGACCCGGCGGGACGGGTGGCTGCGCGATCCTGGAGCTCGGCGAACAGGGCCTCGAAAGTCTTCACGGCAGGTCATTGTTTCAGACCACCCCCGCGCGGTTGTCCCCGACCGCGCACCGCTGTGCCGTAGCACTCATCCGCCCGCCTCCGGAGCTCTCGCAACCCGCACCGGACCGCCACCGCCGGGCCGGATGCGCATCATCGGTACTGTGAGGATCCGAGGAGGTGGTCACCGACCGTGGACGAGAACATGGCACAGGCCCGGCAAGAGCGCCGGCACCTGATCGTGACCGCTGCGTCCGGATTGTTCGCCGCATGCGGCTACCGAGCGGCGAGTATGGACGAGATCGCCTGCCGGGCGGGGGTCAGCAAGCCGGTCCTGTACAACTCCTTCACCAGCAAATTGGAGCTCTACCTGGCGGTTCTGCACGAGGCCCTGCAGGTGCTGGGTGAAACGCTCGCAGAGGCCCTCGCACCGGCCCAGGGCATGCGCTCGATCGTGTCGGCGACGGTGGCCGCGATATTCGATTTCGCCGACACTCATCCACGCAGTGCCACCTTGCTTGCGGGTGCCGCGGTGGTCGACGAACCGTCGGCGCAGCGCGTGGCCCACCGGGCCACGACGATCTGCACCGATACCCTCTTGAAGGCCCTGGCACCCTATCCGCCGGCGCAGGCCGAACGCGGCTGGCTGATCACGGCGGAGGTGGTCGCGATCGCGCAGTCGTGTGCGCGGCACTGGGTTCTCACCGGGAAGCCGCTCCCCCGCCACGAAGCCGTCGCCACGACGGCGGGCCTGTGCTGGACCGGCCTGTCCGGCATCCAGCAGGCGCCGAGGAGCCCGGAGCCCTCCGAGACGAGTCGGCCGGCATCCGACGTGCGGATGTAGCGACTGGAGACCCCGGACGGCAGGAACCGTCCGGGGTCTGCGTGGGCGCTCTACTGCTCGGCGAGCAACTCCTCCAGTTCGGCGACCGCGGTGCGGAGGTGGCCCGCGAAGGCGTGCATTTCGCCGGCCACCGCGGCCGGTGTGGCCAGGTAGAGGTTCCACCGGTCCGGCAGCAGGACGTAGGCTATACCGATGCATTTCGGGCTGGTGGAGCCGAAACCGAAGTACCGGATGTTCACCGACGGCGCCGAACTGGTGCTGAGGTAATCGTCGCGCATGATCGTCCAGCCGGGGCTGCTGTACAGCGGGATCGGATCGGTGACGCCCAATTCGGCACCGCTGCGCCGTTGGATCCATTCGAGTTCCCACAGATGCTGTTCCGGTGCTTCACCGGACTGGCACTGTTTGGCCCGGGCCACATGAGCGCCGGCCGCGGCGCGGGCCGCGGCGAGTTTCGCGGCGGTATCGGCGGCGGGATCCTGCATGGTGTCGACGAAGTCGATCATCTCCGGGGTGATCACCCGCATGGCCTCGGTCCGGCCGTTGCGGTACTGCCGGGTCGCGATCGACTCATAGGTGGCTCCGGTGAGACCTTTGCTGCGACGGTGGGCGAGCTGGTAGCTCAGCTGGGCGAAGGCGTCGGGCGAGATGCCGAGCTGTTTGGCGCGGGTCGTACCGAAATCGTCGAAGGACACCGTGGTGGTGGCATTATCGGCGGCGTACCGGGCGAAGGCCGCACCCGCGGCCGTCACCGCGGCGCGCTGTTCGTCGGTCAGCCGGAATTCGATCTGTTCGACCGGCGGCAGCCCTTGGCTCCGCGCCCCGGACCGTTCGGTATGCCCGGTCACCGGGGTTTCCAGCAGGGCGTCGACGAAGGACAGCACCGTTGTACCGTCCAGCCCGCAGTGTTCGATATTGATCCCGGCCTGGCCGTCGGCGAATACGATGAACGACACCGATTTGTCGAACCAGCGGTTGGCGCTGTCACCGTGCAGGAGGGTGTCACTGGCGTGCAGTTCGTCGCGGGGCGCGAAATCCTCGAGGCAGACGCAGAACAGGGCGGTTTCGATCGTATCGAGCGCGGCCGCGTTGTGCGGATCGGTGAGCAGTTCGGCGCGGGCGCGCGCCCAGTCGGCCCGGGCCGCGGTGGTCAGATGTCCCACCGAGGTTCCGGCGGGCGCGGGTTCGGTCGCGGATTTGAGGATGGCGCACAGACCGCCGAGCAGATCCTCGTGGGCGTACGGGTCACCGTCGGCGCCGAGCACATCCATCCGGAACATGTTGCCGCGGTGCAGTACCAGAATGTGGCGGGCGTCGGACGGCCCCGGCCACTCCGCGGTGTAGGGCACGCGCACGGTGTCCTGTTCGGCGCCGGGGATCCGGGTTTCGGAGAACAGGTATTTGTTCTGCCACATCGACAACCGCTGCCCGCGCTGGGTGACCGGCGGGATTTCTTCCCGGTCCAGGGCCAGTTTGTAGTCGACAGCCGCCGCGACCAGGGCCGCGGCGCGGTCGGCCTGGCCCGCCGCGGTGGAAGCGGCCAGCGCGGTATCGTCGCGGAACAGGAAGAAGAAGTTGGCGTTGAGCGCGATCCGGTCGCGCCGCCCCAGGTAGCGGGACGGCCAGAACCGGTCCAGCCAGCTGCCGACGCCGGGGGTCTGGTCGTACTCACACAGGGCCGCGTGCAGGGTCCGGCCGGCGCCGTCCGGCCGCAGCAGATCGGCGACGGCTTCCTCGGTCGCTGCCAGTTCCTCGGCGGTCAGCAGGGGTGTACACCACTGCACGAAGCGGGCGCAGCTGTCCTCCAGGGTGGGCAGCGGGACCCTGGGCAGTTGGTCTTCGGCGGCAAAGGTGCGTTCGGTCAAGTCGTCTCTCCGGTTCGGTTCGGTGCTGCTCGACGGTCGGGCTGATCCCGGGTCACACGGCTTCGGTGTACTACGAAACCGGCCGGGACACATAGAGATTGGCATACAGCCGACCTTCGGACTCCAGGCCGGTGGGATCGATGCCGTTGGTGGTGAGCGTGTCCAGTACCTGCTCGCGTTCGGTATCGGAGGCGAATCGGCGCTGGGCGAACTCGCCCGGCATCCGCCGGGTGCGATATCCGAGGGCGTCCAGTTCCGCCTCGATCGGACCGAAACCGTACATGCGCAAGACGAAGTGTGCCATCCAGGGGCGGCGATCCGGGTCGGCGGTCGCTATCCGGACGAGTGTCTTCTCGGTGACATAGCCGATACAGCCGGTGGAGACCACCAGATCGGCCGTGGCGAGGATCGCGCGTTGTTCGTCGGTGGGGTCGGCGGCCTCGAGGTCGGCGTGCACGACGCCGTCCAGCAGCCCGGCCGCCCGGGCGTAGTCCAGGGCCGGTGCGGAAGCATCCATTCCGATGAACCGGACACCGGGCAGGGCGGTGGCATCGCGGACCCGGTCACGATCGCGGGCGATCAGATCACCGGTGCCGAGCACGGACTCGGTGTAGGATCCGGCCAGCTCGGCGAGGCTCAGATCCAGACGGAGCAGTGCGGCGTTCACACCGTAGGAACATCCGATGTCCAGCACCGTAGGGGCAGTGCCCGCCACTTCCTGACACTCCGTTATCTGCTCACGCAGATACGGTTTCGCCAGTTCCGGTATCCGATAGCCCAGTTCGGACATGCGTGCGTAGTAGTCGCGGGGGTCGGGCCTCGAGTAGATATCGTCGAAGGATGCTTTCCCGGTGGTGTGCAACGGCACTGGCACGTTGTGTTCCTCTCGGTAGGGCGGTACCCACTCGATCGGGTCCCTGATCAATCCAGCAGCCGATCACCACGGACGGCGTCGGCCGCCGCGTGATGATCCGGCAGTACCCGCCCGAAGAGCTGGCGGGTACGTTCCACGGTGCCGATGACACCGGGACGGTCACTGTAGGCGAAGATCGCCGTATGCCGAGGGGTCGCGCCCTGCACCGGTGACACCCGGTGCAGTGAGAACCTTCCCTGGAAAAGCTGCAGGTCACCGGGACGCAGCTCCAGGCGCCGGACGAGTCCGGCGCCGCTGCCGGTGAGCACGGCGTGCACATCCCCGAGGTTCTCGGTATGCGGGGAGCGGATATTCGGGCAGTACTCGAACACACCCCCGGACTCCGGTGCCGCCGTGAGCATGCTGACGGTGAACTCGTTGGTGTCGAAATGCCAGGGATGCGAATTGCCCGGTGCCACCACGTTCAGGACGAGACCGGCCAGCGGGTCGGCGAATTCGTGCAGCTGTGGCCGGCCGAAGCAGGCGGCGAGGAACCGCTGGAATTCGGTGCCGAGGTACAGCTGATGGATCAGCGCGGCGGCCGGGATCCGGTCGCGTGGGGCGAAGGCGTTACCGCGTTCGAAGATGATCCGGCCCGGATGGTCCGCGGGCAGTTCGGCGTCGAGCGGAATGTTGTAGGCGTTCACCCGTTCGGTGCGGTAGTAGGCGTGCGGAGCCATCTGCTCCCCTTGTTCCGCCAGCAGCGCGTGCAGCTCCGGCCGGATGAACTCGCGCAGGACGGTGCAGCCGTCCTCCGCGAGATCGGCGCGCGCGGCCGCGACGGCGGTATGCCAGCCGGGCGTATCGGGCTCCGCGAGCGGGTAGCGGGAAGTATCGACGATTTCGTCCAAGGTCACCGTGGCGGCCATAGCGATATTGTTGCCGCCGGACGACCGACACGCCCGGCGAATCCACGAGATGCCTGGTGAGACCGGTCACGGACCATCCGGTTTTGTTGATCCGCAATACCATTCGCAGCGCAACGTTGTCGCTTCGCACCGTTTACCGGCGCACCCGGTTGGACACTGCGCTTTCGACGCCTGGCCTTGCCCGGTTCGGCGGATGGTCACCGAGGAGAAGCACGAGCCAGAGTACCGTGCCGCGCCGCCACTGTTTTCCGCCCGCCTGCCGGTGCCACCGAGGCTCGCGGTGCGTGCCGATTGTCCCGGCCGCAAGCGTCGAACCGAGCGAGCGCATCCCGGCCACCGGGCCGAGCGCGGAACCCAGCCCTGCCGGAACAGGTTTCCCCCCGGTCACCGCTTCCACGGTGGTGCCGACATCATCCGAACACGCACCGTTCACCGGGCAGATCCTCACCGGGCTCCCGCTGGCGTGCCCCCCGATTCGGCAATGCTCGACAGGGGCCGGGGTCGAGGCCAGCGGCTCCCACATCGATCGCAACGCTTCAACGGAGCAACACATCGACTGCCCTCGTTCACAGGTAATCCGGATACGGGGTCAGCAGCTCTGTGATTCGGCGTGGCGGAGGCGCGTCCGCAAGCACAACTCCAGATCGGCGCGGGTCAACCCGATGAGGGTGTCACGGTGCGTCCGGGCCGGATCGAGAGGCACCGGAATCTCGCAGGGCACCACCAGAACTCCGCAGCCCGCCGCCGTGGCGGCCGCCACCCCGGTAACCGAATCCTCGACGGCCACACAGTCCCGGGCGTCCAGCCCGAGCAGATGGGCCGCGCGGAGGTAGACGGCCGGATCGGGTTTGCCGTGCGGCACCTCGTCCCCGCACACGGTGACATCGAACCGGTGCCGGCCCAGCGTTTCCAGGGCCAGTTCGGTGAGCGACCGTTTGGTGTTGGTCACCAGCGCGCAGGGCAGGCCGGCTTCCCGGACCATGTCCAGTGCCTCCGCCGCGCCCGGCCGCCACGGGATCGGACCGGTCATGAGTTCGGTGACCCGCTCCTCCAGGAACAGGCCCGCCGCCTCGACGGCCTCGGGGTGCGGGTCGACCCCCAGTTCGGTGAACATGATCCGCAGCGCATTCGTCCCCGAAGCTCCGATCAGCGCGTGCCGGATCTCCTGTGTCATCTCCCGGCCCAGCTCCCGCGCCAGCTCACGGACGCCGATATCCCACAGCTTCTCCGAATCGAGCAGCGTGCCGTCCATATCCCACAGGACACCGGCCGGCTGGGCCATAACGTCGGGACCTTTCGTCATGGTGGATCGAGACGGCACCGAGGCGCGGGGCGTGATCGGTAACCCGGGCCGACCGTAGCCCGGCGGGGCAAGCGGCGGCAAACCCGGGCGGTCGCGGTCACAAGACCTGCGAGTCGGTGATGACCAACTGTCCGCCGTTGGGCGCCACCCGGAACGACCGGCTCTCCGACTGCACCGAACCGTCGCGCATCGTGTAGGTGACGGTGGCGACCGCGCTGCCGTCGCCGGATCGGCTGACCGAACCGATACTGACCGCGCTGATGGTCGACCAGAAGCCCTGGTAGTCGGCGTACCCGCCCGCGACGGCCTGATACTCGGGCGCGAGCTGTGACCATGCGGCGGCAGTGTTGCCGGGTAGCAGCCCGTAATAGCCGCGGACGAACTGTTCTACCCGGGCAGCCGAGGGCGGGCCCGTTTCGGTGGTGGTCGTCGACGCAGCTGTGGTGGAGGGATCACTCGGTTCTGCCTGCGGTTCCCCGGTCTGCTCCGGTACCTCCACCTGGCTGCTCTCGGGCCCGGCGGCGGTGTTGTCGTCACCGCCGGTGATATCGGCGAGAACCAAACCCACCACAACCACCAGGAGCAATGCCGCGGCGCCGGCGAGCACGGCTGTACGGGACCGCGTGCCGGAACGGCGCTCACCGGCAGGGCCGGTGGGTACGGCCGCGGCCGGCGCGGGCGCCGATCCTGCAACCGCGGGCACCCCGGCATCCCGGAACGCCGGCGCTGCGGCAGGCGGGCGGGTGTCGGCGGGGGCCGGCTCCGGATCGGGCCGGTCGAGTGTGGCCGTGGCGGCGAGCGTGGGCGGGATGACCTTCGTCGTGGCGGACGGCGCTGTACCGACCGGTTCCGGCGCCCGGCCGGCGGCCACTTCCTCCAGCATGACCCGCGCCTCGTCCATGGTGGGCCGGTTGGCGACCTCGGTCGCCAGCAACCGCATCACCACCGGGCCCAGCGCGCCCGCGCCTTCGGGCGGCTCGACCTGCCCGCCGGCGACCGCGTGCAATACGGCCAACGGGTTGTCGCCGTCGCCGAAGGGCGGGCGTCCGGTGATCGCATGATAGAGCGTGGATCCCAGCGCAAAGACGTCCGAGGACGGTATCGGCTGTTCCCCGCGGGCGACCTCGGGGGCGAGGTAGGCCGGGGTGCCCGCCAGGAATCCGGTCGCAGTGACGGTGACATCGCCGGTGGCGCGCGAGATTCCGAAGTCGGTGATCTTCACCGTACCGTCGTCGCCCACCAGCAGGTTCGCCGGTTTCACATCCCGGTGCACGATTCCGGCGTCGTGCGCCGCGGCGAGAGCGGCCGCGGCCTGCGCCCCGAGTTCGGCGACCTTCAGCGGCGCGAGGGTGCCGTCGAGATTGAGCCGGTTGGCCAGGCTGGGCGCGTTCATGTATTCCATGACCAGCCACGGCTGCCCGTCCTCGTCGGCGACGTCGAATACCGAGATGGCGTTGGGGTGGTGCAGGCGCGCGGCGATCCGGCCTTCGCGCAGTGCGCGTTTACGCGCCTCCGCGGTCTGCTGTTCGGTCAGGTTCGGGCCGAGCAGCACCTGTTTGACCGCGACGGTGCGCTGCAACCGGATATCGAGCGCCCGCCACACCACTCCCATGGCACCGGTGCCGATGGGATCGGTGAGCCGATAACGTCCGGCTATCAGCCGATCCTTGCTCATCTGAAGTCGTGGCCCCTTCTGCTTGCCGCCGAGTCGTCCAGCACTCCGCGCGTCACAGGCGGTTGCCTACGGTTCCGCGTCGACCCGGCGCGTGCAACGCACCCGAACGGCTTTGTCCGGATTTCTGGTTCCGCGGGAACCTCGGCGGAAATTCCCGGAAATCGTACGCTCCGGCACCCCGAACCCCTGCGGGCAGTATGGGATTTCGGACCTGATCACGCACCGGTCACCTGCGGTTTCCGCGGGGGAACCCGGCCGTCGACGCAGTAGCGACCTACAAATGTGACCACAATCACATCGCCTGGGTGTTTAGCCGGCTCAGGCGTTGAAGTATTTCGCCTCCGGATGCAGCAGGACGAACGCATCGGTGGATTGTTCGGGATGCAGCTGCAACTCCTCCGACAACGTGACACCGAGCCGCCCGGCATCGAGCAGGTCCACCAGTTTGGCGCGGTCCTCCAATTCCGGGCAGGCACCGTAACCGAACGAGTAGCGGGCGCCGCGGTAACCCAGTTTGAAGTACTCGGTCACATCCGCCGGATCGGATTCGGCGATGGCGTGCCCCTCGAGGGTGAGTTCCTCGCGGATCCGGCGATGCCAGTACTCGGCGAGTGCCTCGGTGAGCTGGACGCCGATACCGTGTACCTCCAGGTAGTCCCGGTAGTTGTCGGCGGCGAACAGCTCGTTCGCGAAATCGGCGATCGGCTGTCCCATGGTGACGAGCTGGAACGGCAGCACATCGACCTGTCCCGTCTCGCGGGCGTACTCGCGTGAGCGGATGAAATCGGCCACGCACAGGAACCGATCGCGCTGCTGACGTGGGAAGGTGAAGCGGTACCGTTGCGGCGCATCAGGTTCCGGTTCGGCGAGCACGACCACATCGTCGCCCTCGGACACCGCCGGGAAGTAGCCGTACACCACCGCCGCATGCTGCAGGACGCCTTCGGTGCTGAGCCGGTCCAGCCAGGCCCGCAGCCGCGGCAGGCCATCGGACTCCACGAGTTCCTCGTAACTCGGCCCTTCACCGCCGCGTTGCCCCCGCAGCCCCCACTGGCCGAGGAACAGGGCCCGCTCGTCCAGCAGACCCGAATACTCCTGTACCGGCAGCCCTTTCACCACGCGAGTGCCCCAGAACGGCGGCACCGGAACGGGGACATCGGCGGCCACATCGGACCGTTCCGGGACCACGATCGGGGTTTCCTCGGCCCGGCGCTGTTCGGCGATCCGCCGCGAACGTTCGTGGCGGGCTTTCCGTTCGGCGGCCTTACGCCGCCGTTCCTCCGCCTCCGGGCTGTCCGGGCCGGGTCCGGCCCCGCGTTTGACGGCCATGATCTCGTCCATCAACCGCAGCCCTTCGAAGGCATCGCGTGCGTAGTGCACATCGCCCTCGTAGACATCGGTGAGATCGTTCTCCACATAGGAGCGGGTGAGCGCGGCGCCACCGAGCAGCACCGGGAACTGTTCGGCCACTCCCCTGCTGTTGAGTTCCTGCAGGTTCTCCTTCATCACCACAGTGGATTTCACCAGCAGGCCCGACATTCCGATCACGTCGGCCTTTTTGTCCACCGCGGCGTCGAGAATGCTGGCGATGGGCTGTTTGATCCCGAGGTTCACCACCTCGTAGCCGTTGTTGGACAGGATGATGTCGACCAGGTTCTTGCCGATATCGTGCACATCGCCCTTGACCGTGGCCAGCACCACGCGCCCCTTACCGCTGTCGTCGGTGGCCTCCATATGCGGCTCCAGATGTGCCACCGCCGCCTTCATCACCTCGGCCGACTGCAGCACGAACGGCAGCTGCATCTGCCCCGACCCGAACAGTTCGCCGACGGTCTTCATCCCCGACAACAGGGTTTCGTTGATGATCTTCAGCGGCGGCACCTCGCGCATCGCCTCGTCGAGGTCGGCGTCCATCCCGGCACGTTCACCGTCGACGATGCGCCGCTCGAGACGTTCGAACAGCGGCAGCGCGGCCAGTTCGTCGGCGCGCGAGGCCCGCGAATCGGCCGTCGACACGCCCTCGAACAGTTGCATGAGCTTCTGCAGCGGGTCGTAGCCGTCGCGCCGCCGGTCGTAGACCAGGTCGAGGGCGGTCTCGCGCTGCTCGTCGGGGATCCGGCTCATCGGCAGGATCTTGGAGGCGTGCACGATGGCACTGTCCAGCCCGGCCTGCACGCATTCGTGCATGAAGACCGAGTTCAGCACCTGGCGCGCGGCGGGGTTCAGGCCGAAGGAGATATTCGACAGGCCCAGCGTGGTCTGCACACCGGGGTGGCGGCGTTTGAGTTCACGTATGGCCTCGATGGTTTCCAGGCCGTCGCGCCGCGATTCCTCCTGGCCGGTACCGAGGGTGAAGGTCAGGGTGTCGATGATGATATCGCCGATCTGCAAGCCCCAGTTGCCGGTGATATCGGCGATCAGCCGTTCGGCGATGGCGACCTTGTGCTCGGCGGTCCGCGCCTGACCTTCCTCGTCGATGGTCAGCGCCACCACCGCGGCGCCGTGTTCGGCAACCAGGCTCATGATCTGATGGAACCGGGAGTCCGGCCCGTCGCCGTCCTCGTAGTTCACCGAGTTCACCGCGCAGCGGCCGCCGAGGTGCTCGAGCCCGGCCTGCAATACGGGCGGCTCGGTGGAGTCGAGCATGATCGGCAGGGTGGAAGCGGTGGCCAGCCGGGAGGCCAGCTCCGACATATCGGCGCTCCCGTCGCGGCCGACGTAGTCGATGCACAGGTCGAGCAGATGGGCGCCGTCGCGGGTCTGGTCCTTGGCGATATCGAGGCATTTGCCCCAGTCCTGGGCCAGCATGGCCTCCCGGAACGCCTTCGACCCGTTGGCGTTGGTGCGCTCGCCGATCATCAGCACGCTGGCGTCCTGCTCGAACGGCACCGCGGTGTACATGCTGGAAATACTCGGTTCCGGCTGCGGGGTGCGGCGTTGCCCGATCGGCGGCAAGCCGGGTTCGACCTCGCGGACGGCTTCGGCGACCTGCCGGATGTGCTCCGGAGTGGTGCCGCAGCAGCCGCCGACCAGGGCCAGGCCGTAGTCGGCGACGAAACCGCGCAGCGCCGCGGCCAGCTCGTCGGGGGTGAGCGGGTACTCGGCGCCGTTGGCCCCGAGTACCGGCAGGCCGGCATTGGGCATCACGGAGACGGGAATCCGGGCGTGCTGCGACAGGTAGCGCAGGTGTTCGCTCATCTCGTCCGGGCCGGTCGCGCAGTTGAGCCCGATCAGGTCGATTCCCAGTGGTTCGAGCGCGGTGAGCGCCGCCCCGATCTCACTGCCGACCAGCATGGTGCCGGTGGTTTCGACGGTGACGTGGGTGATGATCGGGATGCGGCGTCCGGCCTGTTTCATGGCCCGGCGGGTGCCGTTGACCGCCGCCTTGACCTGCAGCAGGTCTTGGCAGGTCTCGATGAGTACCGCGTCGGCGCCGCCGTCGAGCATGCCGAGCGCGGCCTCGGTGTAGGCGTTGCGCAGGCTCGCATAGGGGGCATGGCCCAGGGTCGGCAGTTTGGTGCCCGGGCCCATCGAGCCGAGGACGTAGCGGGGCACCCCGTCGGCGCCCGGACCCATCTCGTCGGCGACCTCGCGGGCCAGCCGGGTTCCTTTCTCCGACAGATCCCGGATCCGGTCGGCGATATCGTAGTCGGCGAGGTTGGGCAGGTTGCAGCCGAAAGTGTTGGTTTCCACGGCGTCGGCACCGGCCTCGAAATAGGCGCGGTGGATATCGCGCAGCACCTCGGGACGGGTGTCGTTGAGGATCTCGTTACATCCTTCGAGGCCGCGGAAATCATCGAGGGTGAGATCCACGGCCTGCAACATCGTGCCCATCGCCCCGTCACCGATCACGACACGGCGGCTGAGCGTGTCGAGCAAGGTGGTATCGAACTCGGCGGGGCGGGAGGCAGACATGGATTCCAGAGTAGTGGGCGGCTCCGCGACGATGTTCGCCTAGTTCACACCTGTGGGGGCGGCCACAGTCGGGGCGGCCGCGGCCGGGCCACCCACCGCACCACCGGGGCACGGTCTGTCCGTGACCCGAGACCCGCGCACCGGCGGTGACGAGCCTCTCCGATCACCACCGCGCAGGCCCGGCGACCGGCCGCGACAGGCGCGGGAGGACCGATACTGCGCGCCGGTCACGACCAGCACCGTAGGCTGACTGGGGTGAGCTCGAGTGAATCTCCAGTGGATCGGGAACTGCCCGCGTTGCGTGACCCGGTGCTCGTTGCCGCCTTCGAGGGCTGGAACGACGCTGGTGACGCGGCCAGTGGCGCCGTCGAACACCTGGAGTTGATCTGGGATGCGCGGCCGCTGGCCGAACTCGATTCCGAGGACTATTACGACTATCAGGTGAACCGGCCGATGGTCCGGCAGGTGGAGGGTGTCACCCGCGAGATCGTGTGGCCGGCGACGGTGCTGTCGGTGTGCTCTCCGCCCGGTAGTGATCGCGATGTGGTCCTGCTGCGCGGTATCGAACCCAATATGCGGTGGCGCCGGTTCTGCTCGGATCTCCTGGAGCTCATCGACCAGCTCGGTGTCGAGACGGTGGTCATCCTCGGGGCGCTACTGGCGGATACCCCGCATACCCGGCCCGTGCCGGTGACGGGTTCGGCCTACAGCAAAGAGGCGGCCGAACGGTTCGGTCTGGAGCAGACCCGCTACGAGGGGCCGACCGGGATCACCGGCGTGCTGCAGGACCAGTGCGTGAAGGCCGGGATCCCGGCGGTGTCGTTCTGGGCGGCGGTTCCGCATTACGTCTCCCAGCCGCCGAACCCGAAGGCCACGATCGCGCTGCTGCACCGGGTGGAGGATGTCCTCGATATCGAGGTGCCGATGCGGGAGCTGCCGCAGCAGGCCGAGGAGTGGGAGTCGACGGTGAACGAGATGACCGTCGCCGACGAGGAGATAGCCGAGTACGTGCATTCGCTCGAGGAGCGCGGCGATGCCGCGATCGACGTGAACGAGGTCATGGCCAAGATCGACGGTGATGCCATCGCGGCCGAATTCGAGAAGTATCTGCGCCGGCGGGGGCCCGGCGGCTTCGGACGCTGAGGGGGAACGCCGAGCCGCCGGGCCGCCGGTTCAGCTCGCCACCGACCAGATGCGGGCGGCGGCGTCGTTGGCCAGTTTCGCGATCAGCAGTTCGCGTGGAATGGTCTGGCCGGTGAGGTGATCGAGCGAGGGCACCACCACGTGGTGGGCATCCGCCCGCTGGAGTTCCCGGGTCAGTTCGGCGAATGCCGTTCCGTCACCCGCCTGTGATTCGTGGAATGTCGCGGCGAAGCATAATCCGTGGGCATCGGCCAGCTCACGTAGCGCGGCCTCCATATCGTCGCCGTCGCCCGCGGCCAGATCGTCGCGTAAATACCCATATACCAACGCTTCCACCCGAACCTCCTGAATCCTTCCCCGCACGAGACGGGGAACCATTTCCTGCTCCGGGATCTCCTCCCGCGTTCGCGGGGGTGTTGCTTGAACCGGCACGCAGCCGGTTCGATTCGAGCATGACCGACGGCGAACGCACGCAGAAGAGGTCATGCGGGGGACATCTTCATGCCCTATGCGGTCCACGAAAAGTTTGCTGGTGCAATACTGGCGGCGTGACTGCTGCTGAAGATCGTCCGCTGTGGGCCATCCGGATGCGCTCGGAACGCGATGCGCGTGGGTGGTCACAGGCCGAGGCGGTACGCGCGCTACGCGCCAAATCGTCCCAGAACCTACCGACCGACAGCACCCTGCTACGTAATTGGCGGCGTTGGGAATCGGGCGAATCCCGCCCCGACGATTTCTACGCTCCCCTCATCGCCGCCGCCTTCGATACCGTCGCCGCGGCGTTCTTCCCCAAGGCCCGCCCGAGCCGTGACGACGAATTGCTCACCGCCACCGGGATGGACACGCTCGAATTCATGGGACGGCTACGGATGTCCGATGTTTCGACCGCCACCCTCGACGCCGTCCGCATCACCGCCGAACGCCTCTGCCGCGACTACGCCTCCACCGATGCCCACCAACTGCACCGTGAGGCATCGGGGTGGCTGCGGCGGATCGCGGCCCTGCTCGACAGCCGGCTGACGCTGGCCCAGCACAAAGAAGTCCTGGAACTCGCGGGCTGGGTCGCGCTGCTCCTGGGCTGCCTCGAATACGATCTCGGCCGCCGCGGCGGCGCCGAGGCCACCCGGCGGGCCGCCCGATCCCTCGGCATGGAATCCGGGAACACCGAAATCATCGGATGGAGTTCGGAACTCGCGGCCTGGTTCGCGCTGACCCAGGGCAACAACCGCGGTGTCATCCAGGCTGTCGATTCGGTACCTCCGGAATGCGCCGACAGCGGCGTCGGCGTGCAGCTCGCCGCCCAGCGGGCCAAGGCATGGGCCCGCCTCGGCGACCGCAGCGCGGTGGACGCGGCACTGGCGCAAGGCCGCATGCTGCTGGACCGGCTCGGCCACCCCGAGGACCTGGAGAACCATTTCGTCGTCGACCCGCAGAAGTTCGATTTCTACGCCATGGACTGCTGCCGGGTGGTCGGCGACGATATTCGGGCCGAACGATTCGCCCGTGCCGTCCTGGCCGACTCCACCACCCTGGACGGCACGGTCCGCAACCCGATGCGGGTCGCCGAAGCCCACCTCACCCTGGCGATGGTCGCCGCCCGCGGCCGCGATCTCGAACTGGCGGTTTCGGAGGGGCGGCAAGCCTTCGAATCGAAACGCCGGTCGCTGCCCTCATTGCTGTGCATCGGCGGCGAGGTCGGGCGGGAACTGATGGCACATTTCCCCGACGATCCGCAGACTCAGGAGTACTTGGACGAACTCCGCGCGGTGTCCGGCACCTGAACTAGTCCGTGGGCGCACGCCCGGCGCGGATTCACACCTCAGCGGTGCGCGGCGTCGGGCACCCGGGGCGGACAGGCCGTCCCCGGGATCGTGACCAGCTCGAAATGCCACCATTCGTTGTCGAACGTGCGGCACAGCCCCCACCGGTTGCCGTTGGTCTCCAGCCACGCGGCACCCTCACGCGGCGCGATATCGACGGCCCGGCCGGTGACATGCGTCGACTCCTCCGGCGGCAATACCCAGCGGCGCGCCTCCTCCGGCGTGCCGTAGGTACGCAGCCCGTCCTCCCACATCGCCTGCTGTTCGGCCGGGCTGCGATAACCGGAATTGATCCACATCGGCACACCCGCGGCATGCGCTTCCCGCTCGGCCATGGTGTACGCGAGCGCCAGCAGCGGATCGAGCCCCTCGGTCCCCGCCGCCGCGGTCTCCGTCAGCGGCGGGACTGGGAAAGGTGAGGCGGCGGCTTCGGCGCCACCGAAGGCGAGGGCACCGGCCGCGACCGCCGATACCGCCACCGCGCCGGCACGACCGGCAGATGCTCGCAGGTGGAAGGGCATGCCGATGATCTTATCGACCGCGCTGCTTGCGACCAGCTGCGTTACCGATGAGCTGCACAGATGTGATTCCGCCGGAAGTCCCCCCACTCGGACGGGTGCAGCCTTGGCCGGAACCGCGCCCGATTCAGGGTCATTGTTCGGGCCACCACAGGGCGAGGGTGAGTCCCAGCAGGCCGAGCATGAGCTGCACCAGCGCCATATCAGCCATCCACCTGCCGCTCGCGCTCGGTAATGTTCCCGGGCCAGCGGTGACCGCGCGGGTACAGCCGTATCGGGGTGATGAGGGCGGCGTTATCGGTGACCAGATGCCGGATCGCATCCACGTGCTCGAATCCCGGCACAACTATGGCCGCAGCATCATGCTCCCCCGCATGCCGGGCCAGTGCCAGCGCAGTCACATTCGGCCCCGCGTCTGTGAACACCGTGAACACGAGCCGGTAGCCGTGCCTTTCCGCCAACGCGTACAGGTCGACTACGGAGACCGGAATGTCACGTCGCACCAGCGCGACCGCCTTGGGACGTTCATCGATCGTCACGCGGGTCTCCCGAGTCCGTGCACCAGCGACGTACGGCCGCGGCGATGCATTCCAGTCGCTCGACCGATGGCAGCACCGCTGCCGGCCCGTCCGGGATCCGGGAAGAACCGCGAACCCGTTCCGGTAGCCGCGCCGGGCGCGCACCGAGTGATCGACCATGACCCTGAAACCCGCTGATAGACATGAGTTGTCCACTGCTCCTGGAATAGTCTTGGCAAGCACCCGGCGCAGGGCCCATCAGGGCATCAGCGACCAAACTGTGAATGATGGACCGCCAGTTCGCGGCGTTCCTGGCGTTGAACTGGTGTCTCCCAGTGGTTCTGGGAGGTGGCCTGCGCCGGGTGCGCCCTCAGTACATCGGCAAGTTTGTCGGTTTGGAACCTTCCCATACGACAAAACCAGGAAAAATCTTCGACATTCCAGTTTTGGGCCGTACCAGGTTCCAGCATGGGGGACACTGCATTCCAGTACGAGATGCATCGGGTTCCGACAACGGAGGAACGGGGATGGCAGACAAGGCGACCGACAGCACGTTTGCACGGCGGATGCTGGGTCGGCAGCTACGGCATCTGAGGGAAACATCAGGGGTGAGCGTCGAGACGGCAAAGAAGGCGATCGGAGTCGGGCACCAGACGCTCTGGCGCCTGGAGACCGGCCAATCGACACGAATATCAGCCCTACAAGTACGGGAACTGTGCCGTATCTATAAGGCCCCCAAAGAGGTCGAGGACGTTCTGTTGGATCTGGTCGGTGGACTGTCCTATAA
>NZ_BDCG01000018.1 GCF_001613385.1 Nocardia flavorosea NBRC 108225
AGTTGCGATTCTACGTTCGTCGTCGTGGGCGAGTCCTACGAGGTGAGCCGTCGATGCCTACGTGGGCATCGGTTGGAAGCCCGTTTCGCCGACGGTGATCATGCACGCCCGGTCCAAGACTTCGGCCTCGTATACGGCTTCGTCGAGATGTGCCGACATCAGAAGTGTCCAGGTCTGCCATGGTGTGCTTGCGGCCACGGGTTTTCCGGTGTTTGCCGCAAGGCGTAGATAGTAGGCGCGGAGTTCCTGGTCGGTGACGGCGAACGTCAGTGAGTGTTTCACCGGTTCGTTGTTGATTGCCGTGATCTGCAGCCGGCCCTCGGTGTCTCGGTCGATCCGGTAGCCGGCGTCGGCCCCGGCGCGGACCACCGATTCGACCAGTTCGGCGGCGCTGGGTTCAGGCGTTTCCACGGCATCCTCCTCCCGGGCAGGCGGTGATTACGATTCCGTCGTCTGTCACGATCACGGTGGGCTGGACGGTCTTCGCGATTGCGCCGGTGGCCCGGTTGACCAGGTAGATCTGCCCCGAATGACAATACGCGCCGCTGCCTTGCGGGCCGTGCCAGTCGGGTGCGTCGTGCGCTTTGGCCAGCGCCGTATCGGCGATATCGCGCCAGTTGCGGCCTTCGATGGCCGCGAGTCCTTCCCATTCGCTCATGTGGCGGGCCTGGATGTGGCGGTACCCCCAGTCGTTGTTCCCGCACAGCAGCTTCCAGCTTCCGAACGTCGCGACCACTTTGTCCTCGGATGAGTGCACGCCACAGGCTCCCCAGGGGAACGTGGCATGGGCAGTGGTGCCGGGCGTGAGCCCTGCGAGTGATATCGCTGCCGCCGCTGTCGTCAGCATCGTACGTATTCTCATCTCGACTCCCGTTCGCGCACCTGTGGGTGCGTTCAGCTGTGGGTTTGTTGCGTTTTCCGAGGAGGACTGGTGACCTGCCTACTCGGAACGCGGAGGGGCCTTACTTGTCCCGGCGTTCGGGCAGCGTCACCGACAGGATCAGCACGGCGAGCGGTAGTCCGATTGCGATGGCGAATCCGAGCGTGATCACTGTTCGGGCCTCGTCTGGGTGGTGACTGCCGAGCCCAGGGGATAGTGCCGTGTTGCGGTGATCAGGTCAGCGGCTTGGGTGACCACCCACCACGGGGTGCGGGGCTCGAGGGGGCCGAGGTGGGGGATCACGACTGCGTCCACGGCGTGCTCCAATGAGTACTGGACGGCGATCAGTGCGGCCAGGACGGCGGTGGCATCGGTGTGGACGGTGTAGACGACCTTCAGCCGGTGTTTTCGTGTCAAGGCTTCGTATGTGGCCGGGTCGTGGGTGCTGTGCAGCAGGGCAACCGCCCGTGTCGGTGCGTCGGATTCGGTCACAGCGGCAGCCCCTCCACGATTCGATCTGGATGTACCGCGACCGAGTCGCATGCGCTCAGGCCGGCGGTCACTGTTGGGCCTCGATGTACTGTGCTGCGAGCCGGAACCGGGCGCAGTCGTGTTTGGTGTGGTCGGCCATGAGATGGATGGCGTGCGCTCTGCCGCGGATGGGATCGGTGCTGTTGCAGGCGGCGTTGTCGAGGTGGCGGAGGCCGGCGGCGACGCGTTCGAGGAGGTCGAGATTGCGGGTGTGCCAGAGGCGTATGGTGGCCGCCATCGACTGGTTGTGCGTGCGTCTGGTGGGGAGTTTCGGTCGTTCCTGGCGCAGGTGGTCGTCGGTCGGGGCGATACCGGCCGGGGTCGGATCTATCCCGGCCGGCTGGTGGATGCTGGTTCGGGTTGGGGGTACGGGCATAACGGTCGGCTCCGGGTTCTGTCGGGGGGAAAGTCGAGCGTGCGCCTGTTCGGATGGCGGTAAATGATCACTTCCAGCATTGCTGTGTTGTTGCGCCGGAAGGACTCACCGAACCCGTACCGAGCCCGTACGCTGGCGGTATCACAGCGGAGGGGAGGGCATCGAGACATGGCGATTATCAAGTGGACCGGGCTCGAGGTGGCCGCGTTGCGTATGGCGTTGCGGGATACTCAGGAGCAGTTCGCCGACCGGATCGGGTGTTCGGTCGAGGCGGTCGGCAAATGGGAACGCAGAGGTGCAGGCATCGTCCTGGGCGCAAAGTATTCCGAGTGCATGGACACCGCCTGCCGGAGGCTCGACGACGAGCAGAAGGCGCGTTTCGCGCAGTTGACGGCATGCACGTCAGAGCTCCCCTCCCAGAAAAGCGAGGGGCTTGACCTTGCCGACGTCGTTCCAGGCAGCCACGCTGGTACAGGGTCGGAAGTTCCTGCGCATGATGGAGGTGATCCCACGAACCGCCGAGAAGCACTGCAGGTATTGGGCATATCCGCGTTGAGTGGCGGTGTAAGCATCGCCGGTCTTGTGAACGATGCGGCGCGGGAGTCCACAGTGTTGATGAACGCTGTCGAGCGGTCGCCGGCCGACCCGGATTCGCTGCACGATGCGGCCGAAGACCTGTATCGACTGGCATCGGACTATGCCACCGATCCGGATGTTGCTCGGATCTTCGTTCGCCTCACCGCTCTGCGTGATCAGATCGCAGCGGCGATCCAACGAATTGGTCGGGTCGCCGACCTTCGTGATCTGTATGTTCTGTTTTCCGCCACCTGCGTATTGCTGGCCTCGGTATCCCACGATCTCGCCGAGCCGCAGGCCGCGATGGCTCAGGCCAGGGCCGCAAGCCGGTTCGCCGAACTCGCCGGTCACCGCGCACTGCTGTCGTGGGTGTTCTGTACTCGGGCGATGATTGCATCCTGGTGGGGTCGGCCTGGGCAGGTGTTGCGGGAGGTCGACCGAGCCGGCGCCAAGTACGGTGTCGCCGGTCTTCGCCTGCGCGGCCTCGAAGCACGCGCCCATGCGCAGTGCGGCAACCGTGAATCGGCGTTGGCCGCGTTGCATGCTGCTCGGAGTCACAGGGAACGCTGGCCAGGCCAAGATGAGTTGGCCGATCTCGGTCCGATCTTTACCTTCTCCTCGGCGCGCCAGCACTACTATGACGCGACGACATTCGCCAGGCTGGGCGACTGGAAGAAAGCCGAGCGAGAAGCGGAGGCTGTGGTCGGCTGCTATCGGCCGAACCCGGCTTCGTCCTGGCCGGTCACCCTGACGTTGGCCCAGGCAGATCTGGCGAGGGCACGGCTCCACATCGAAGGCCCACGTGTAGCTCTCGACACCTTGCTGCCCGCGTTGGAAGTCAGTGCGGTTCAGAGACTGCCACAATTTCACGTCGCTCTACGAGCGATACACAAGGATCTCCTGTCTCACCCAGCCGCAGCTGATCCCGACGGACGAATGATGCTGGACGCCATCCGAACGTTTGCGATGGATACGACAACAACGAAGGTGGAGGATGGCAGACTCGCTTGATCTGGCACACCGGCTCCTCGCGCCGCGCATCGCCTACCTGATCGGCACGAAGGACGAGAACGGCACTGCCAACCTGATCCCCGTATCCAACCTGACATCGGTGTCCACGAAGCCACAGCAAGTGGCGATAGCGGTGCTCAAACAGTGGCGGACGTACAAGAATCTGCTGGCGGCCGAGGGGTTCACGGTGACAGTGCCGACGATCGATCAGTTGGACTCGGTGTGGAAGCTGGGGGCGCGCTATTCGAAGTCGCGGGTGGTTGATCCGGTCGAGAAGCTGGCGTCCTGTGGACTCGAGTTGGACCGAGGTGCCTCGCCTTTCGGACCGGTTGTGCCCTCCGGGATCGGTTGGCTGAGTTGTCGTGTGGTAGCTCGGATCGACCTGAACGGTGACCACGGCATCACGGTAGGGGAGGTGGAGCAGGTGTGGTTCAATCCGGAATATCTCACCGCGGAGGGCAAACCGAAGGACTCGGTGCATCCATTGATGCAGCAGACGGGGAATCTGTTCACGACCTCGGCGGATGCGAGGGTGGCGGTCGAGTACTACTGACGGAGATTGTCGTCGGCGGTGATCGAAATCTATGAACACTTGGTCGCCAACGGCGGGTCCGATGTGCGTAGTCGCTTAGATTCCGTCCCCGATCGCCGGTGGATACCACTCTTCGCGGGGTTCTACAGTCGAGCGCGGGCGGTCGGTTTCGAGCCAACTTGCTCGACCGTAGTAGCGGTCCATTTCTTCCTCTTCTTCCTGAGTGGGCCCGCGTGGGTCGGATCGAATCACGCTTTCGGTGGGTTCTGTACTTTGCTCCGCCTCCTTCTCACGCAGTATCTGCAGGTATTCAGGTGGTAGATCAGCGTATGGATCGTCGGCCATTGTCAACTTCCTCACCGCTGTTCCTGGTCGACGACCCCGTATGAACGGAGACGTGCGACGGCTCGTTCATCGGATAGTTCGTCACGGAGTTCTGGATGGTCGTGGTAGAAGCGGATGGTCCAGTATGTCGCTGCCGCTCCGACCGACAGTCGTTCGGCGTAGACCCTGTTCGTGACGACTTCGGCTGGTTGCCGGCCTCTGGACTGCAGGCGAACTACACCGGTGGCGTTCGTCCGATGCTCGGCCTCCACATTCTTCAGGTCCGACCATTTGAGTTCAGATTCGAAGGAAATGACTTTCGGGACTTTGATTCCGGCGGGTGACAGCACGAGCCGGCGTGAGCCGCGCCGTGCGAGGTAGAGCACCGAATACGCGACCATGAAGAGACAGCAGATACCAGCGACGGGAGCGAAAAACAGTCGCTGGCCGTCGTCCATCGGCAGCACTGAGTCTTCGGACGGGTAGCCGACAAATATCAATGCGCCGGTCGCTGCCCCGGACAGCATCAGGAATACCAGTGTCGCTCGGTGGGCGAGCGAATGCTCCGCGATCAGTTCGCCGTCTCGGCAGTGCAGGCGGGCACTGTCGATCGTCACGCGGTCACGGCCACTCTTGCCAGCAACTAGTAGGGCGATACCGCAGGCGAAAAATACGGCCACACAGAGATACAACAGAATGTCGCCTGTTCGCGCCGAACCTGTCTCCTGCACAGCGAGAAAAATCAGATAAACCGAGGCTGCGCCGACGAGAAGGAACGATATACGTTCCATCCAGGTCAATCCGCTACGGAACTCTTCCGGCAAGGGAAAGTACGTAGGTACGCCGGCCGTCAACAGACAGCCTCGCCAAGCCGGGAACCGAGACTGCCGAATACCCAGGCCCCGGCCATCGACCCCACAACGGACGACACAGTCCCGACCGGGCCTCCGCCCATTCCGAAAGCGGTACCTACCGCAACGCTTCCGACGGTTCCCACTGTCCCCGACACCCCGGCGACACAGGCATCACGTGCGGTCTCAGCGGCGGCCATATCCCAGAGGGTGGTGGCGATTCCGAGTCCGGGCCCGGCGTATTTCGCTCCAGCGCTGACCTTCGCGAGCTGGTCTTCGTCCAGGACCATTCGCATACCGTCGAGCCCTTTACCTCCGGTGGCCGTTTCCAGCCCGGTGATCGCACCTCCCACCGTGGTTATTGATGGGTGAGTGAAGAACGGACTGTCCTTCGGAACATCGATGAACTGTCCATCCGGGCCGGCCATCAAGGCCATGGCACCACCTGTGCCATCGGGCTTCAGCTGAAGATACATCTGACCGGGCGCCGAAAAATCGGTTTGCACGACCTCGTCTCGACTGTTCTTGATCGTGCGTACCGTAGATGTTCTGTTTCCCGCAGCGTCGTAGGTGTCGACAGTTTGTACCGAGTCACCTGGGCGAGGATGCAGCGATTGAATTTCGAACTTGCGCGGGTCGGTTCCGGGTGGCGGTTGGTAGCTGGCGGTCGTCGTGGCCACTTGCTTACTGCCGTCCTGCATGGTGATGGTCTTGACGTGGCTGCCGTCCTTGTCCTCCTCCGTGACGTAGGCAACGGTCAGCGCGGCATCCTGTTGCTGAATCATCTCCTGCGCCTGTCTGCCGCCTTCGTATTGCGGATCCGGCACTCCGTCGTCGGGCCGGGGATGGAGATTCGGATCGGTCGGATCGAATCGGACGTCGGAATATCGGTAGTTGATCAGCTGTAGTTTGCCGACGGCGTCGCTGTCGGCTTTGCCGAGTTCGGTGATCAACGGGTTGAGTTGCTCCTGGAATGCCGTCTGCGCAGTGCGTAGCACTTTGATACGTTCCGCATTGGTCTGCTCCGGCTTGATGAGTACAACCCACTTATCATCGACGAATAGCGGGCCCGCCTCGATCTTCGCCACCATCGTGTCGATTCTGCCCTTGACGGAGGTCAATGCATGATAGTAGGCATCCAGTATTCCCGTGGTGTCGTCGGCGATGTCGCCGAAGAATGCGGAGTGCTGTGCGGTACGCGTGAACATGGTGAGTGCCGCATCGTGGGACTGTCCGGACCAGGCCCTCATTTGCGGGAGGTCCGCGCAGTCCGCGCGTAGCGAGTGCACGGCCATCTCCACGTTCTGCCCGGCCTGCCATACCGACTTCTTTGTATCGAGGAGACTGCCGAGATTCCAGGAGTTCAATCGAGTTCGGGTGGGTATCATGGCTGTCAGTTCAATCCGTTCGTGCCGGGGTGCGTGGCGTGAATGCCCGTGAACCTTCCTGCCAGGGTCTCGTCTTCGACCTGGAAGTCCTGAGCGGTTCCCCGGACTGCTGTAGCCATATCGTCGATATCGTCGGAAAAGTTGGTCAGCGGTGTCTTCATTACTTCTCCGACGCGTTGAGCCATCCATTGTGCAGCGGACCCTGAAGTGCCGTCGAAGGCTGTCGAGAAGGCTCCCGCAAGATTTGCTTCGCGCACTGTGCGGGACGCTTCGTCTACTTCGGTCGCGAAAACTCGTAATATTTCCGGATCTACTTCCATTTCATTCCTATGTCGGTCGATGGGGTTGCTGTACTGATAGGCGACCGGTTCGGTCTATGGCCCGGCGTTACCGAGAGTCTGTGAAGTCTGCTGGTCGGTCTCGGAAATCTGCTTGCGGGCCAGTTCGAACGTTTGCTTCATGAGTTTCACGATCTCAATCGACTGGTTCAGCCGGTTCACCGCTGAATCTTCGTCGCCGACCGCCTTCTTGGAGAACTTCGCGGCGAGCGCTTGCGCTGACCTCAAACCCCCGAAGCCTGAGATGTACTGCAGGTTGCTGGCTTGCTCAACCGCAATATCCAACTGTTTCATGAAGGTGTCGCAGCGGGCCGCGAGCTTTGCAGCTATATCCGCCTCCATGACGATTTCACCGTTCTCGGCTTGTGTTCTCAGGTTCTGCCAGTGCTTGAGCTGGGTTTCCTGTTCGTCGGCCACGTCCGCCCCCTACGGTAGATGCGGTTCCAGCTCCTTCGCCCGTTCCACAGCGAGCGTGCATGGCGGCGATTCCGGAATGGATTCCTTCTGCGACGTGCGCCAACCAAGGATTACGTTGTGCATGCCACCGCCCGCGGCGGGTATGGAGACGTAGCATCGGAGCGGTTCCGGATCATCGGCTTGGTGGTAGGTCTTCCCGGCCCGAGTGCCGATCTGCACATCCTCGAATCCGGTCACTGTCGGGTTGTCCGGGAGGTCTTCCTGAGCGAACGTGGTGGTGCCGATGCTGACTATGTACGGAGTGCCGTCGACCGGCTGCCACATACAGATCTTCCAGACTCCACCAGTCGGGGAGTCGACAGAAGTCTGTTTGGTGCTCGGGTCCAGACCGGCCGCTTGGAGGGCTTCGTCGGAGAGCTCATCGCACGGATTGAACGCGACTGTGGTCGGTGTCTGTTCCGTTGTGTCTGCCGGAGTTTCTTTCCCTGCCGCGCCTCCGCACCCGGCAACCAACAGGCCGGCGGCGAGAGCACCGCCGAACCGGCTCAGGTATCGGTTCACTCTTCCCCCTTCAGCAGTTCGAGTGGTTCGACCCCTAACGATTCGGCCAGCCGCTCCAGGACCCGGACCGTCATGTTCCTGCGTCCTGCTTCTATGTCGGCTACATACCGCAGGGATAGCCCCAGGACCTCGTGGGCGAGCCGTTCCTGGCTCAGTCCACGCTCGCGACGTATCCGGGCGACGTTCGCGCCGATCGCTTGTTGTAGGTCTCCCTCTGGCACGTAGTCCATGCTGGTGTTCCGGTGGCGATCAGACCACGATGCGAGGACTACATGAGATGATCTGTTCACGATCTGATGCATACCTGTGTTCATTGATGCCGTGGGTACCGAACCCGTACCCTGACGGTATTACAGCGGAGGGGAGGGGTTCCGAGATATGACGATCGTGACGTGGACCGGGCTCGAGGTTGCCGCATTGCGGACAGCATTGCGGGATACCCAGGTTCAGTTCGCCGCCCGGATCGGGTGCTCGCTCGAGGCGGTCGGCAAATGGGAACGCAGAGGTGCAGATATCACTCTGAGCGCGAAGTATTCCGAGTGCATGGACACCACCCACCGGCGGCTCGACGATGAGCAGCGGGCACGCTTCGATGCCGCACGACGGGATTTGGGCGATGCTCGTCAAACCATCGGGGCCGAAGTGTCCTCACCGGGTACTGCATCAGTTGTGCTCGATGCAGAGGAGCTCGACGACGTGAGGCGACGTGATTTCGGGACCGCCATCATCGGAATTCCTGTTCTCGCTGCGGGCGCGGCTGAGTCGGATATGACGGGAACTCCCACCGAGATATCAGACCTGGTGAATGGTGCGCGTGTAGCCCCCGAACTCGTGGACTACTTCCGCACCCAGCTCGCGGGGCACTACACCGCAGACATGTATCTTGGGCCGCTGTACCTCATCCCTACTGTGCGGGCTCAGACAGAACTAATCGGCCGCCTCGCCGGCACTGCTGACACGCCGGTGCGGTGGAGGCTGCTCGAAATCGGCACCGCGTACGCAGCTCTGCTCGGCTGGCTATACCAGGACGCGGGTGACCGCGCGACGTCCGCAAGGTGGCGCGACACCACCTTGTCTTTCGCGCACCGGTCCGGCAATCCCCAGCTCATCTCCTATGCGTTGTCCAACATGGCAATGCTCGCCCTGGACCATAACGACGGCCGAACTGTCGTCGATTACGCGCGGGCCGCTCGTGCGGCAGGGACAGAGCTGGCCCCGAAGGTTCGTGTGATTGCGCTGCAGCACGAGGCGCAGGGCCACGCCATGCTCGGCGATCGAGCCACAGCGGACCGGCTGCTCGACGAAGCCGTGCCTCTGATCGGCCGGATCGACGACGTGTACCCGTGGGGGAACTCCTGCCGCCGTACCCCGCACCATATGGAGGTCCAGCGAGCAACCTGTTATGGGCGCACTGGGAGGACTCGGGACGCCGCCGATGCGGCAGCGCTGTGGGACAAAATCATGGACTCTATGCCGGAATCTGCACGCCGCGACAACGCGGTGTTCCGGGCGCGGCAGTCGGCTGTGCTTTCCAGAGTGCCTGATCCTGACCGCGCCGTATGGGCGGCTGCGGAGGCAGTGGAAGCAGTACGGGTTACCGGGTCGGCCAGACTCTGTCGCGAACTGAAAGAGGCTGCTTCCCATGCTCGCGCGTGGGTAAACACCTCAGCGGGACGTGAGTTGCGCGCCCTCGTAGAGTCCGTCGCATGACCGCACTCCCCGTTCCGCTCGACGACTGTGAGATCGCCGATCGCCTCGAAAACCTGCCCGGTTGGCAGCGCGATGGCGACGAGATCACGCGCACTTTCGCGCACACCTACCACGAGTGCGTACACCTGGCCATGTATGTCGCCGCGAAGGCCCGCGAGGTGAGCCACCATCCGGACATGCTGATCACTTGGCAGCGGATCGAGTTTCGGATCACGACCCACGATGCCGGAAGAAAGCTGACGGAGCTGGACTTCGACCTTGCGCGAGACATCGACAGGATCTCGGAAGCCTCCGGCGCGACTCCTGTTGACGGGACCACCTGACACCTGCGAGAAGCTAGCTGCGACCTGGCAACCGTTACAAGACTGCCGTCTTCGCTGTAAATGCAAGTGCAATCACCAATATCAGGCGTTAACTGGACAGGCGCACGGAAGTGCTGTCTTCAGTTAGACTTTGGACCAAAGTACCTGGATAGTGGCGGGAGAAGCCTGAGAAGTGACGTCAATCTACCGATCTCAGCTGAAGCGTCTGCGATTCTGGAAAGAATTCGGTCGAAGCTACTTTGCCGCCGTGGGTTTGATGGCCTTCCTTATAGGTCTCTGGGGACTCGTGTATCCCGATTTCTTTAAAGGGCAATGGCAAATAGCTGCGATTGTGGGTGCGCTGGCATTCATTTGGTCCTTGTGGGCGGGGCGCCCTCAGGCTCCTTCTCGGGATTATCGCTGTAACACAACCATACGTTTAGTAGTCGGTGATATATTCGATCAGCGTGACGCGCATATTCTGATCGGGATGGCATCGACATTCGATACGGATGTTTATAGTGGAATAATCGCGCGGAACAGCTTACAAGGGCAGTTTCTTGAGCGGAATTATGCTGGATCAATAGCCAACCTGGATGACGCGATTGATCGCGCTCTGGCTGCATCTGGCGCGGTCTCGATAGGAACGGTTAACAAGCCGGGCAAGCAAGATGTGTATCCGATCGGGACTGTGGCAACTATATCCGTGCCGGACGGAAAAAGGTACTTCTGTGTCGCGTATACCGATTTAGACGTACATAATATCGCTCATGGTACGGTGCAGGGAATGCTCGACAGTCTGAATTCTCTGTGGGATGAGTGCGACCGAGTTGGTAATGGAAGGGCTATTTGCGTGCCCTTGATTGGTCAAGGTATGGCGAGAATCCCAGAAATGAGTTCGGAGTTGTCACTGCGTATTACCGTGCTTTCGTACCTTCTCAGGTCTAAGCGTCAGAGATTTTCCGAAGAGTTGCGAATCGTAGTGCATCCCAGTGCAGCCGATCGTATCGACATGCAAGAGTTTCAGGCTTTTCTAACTTCACTGGAGACGTAGTGGCAGAATACAGCTTAGAGGTTCCGCAAAGCGATTCATGTGCATTCTGTGACTACCTCAGCGGCGCACGGCCGTTCACCATCCTGTGTCGCTGCGACCAAGTAGCTGTCCTTGTCACCAGGGAGCAACGTGGTGTCGGACATGTCCTTGTCGTGCCGACGAGACATGCTCCGACCCTTCTGGAACTAAACCAAACCGAACGGCATCGACTGATCGATGCCGTTTCGGTGGTGGCGCATGCGATCGACGAAGTATATGAACGTCCTGGAATCGCAGTGTGGCAGAACAACGGACGGCCGGCGCATCAGGCGATACCGCACGTGCACTTCCACGTTGCTGGAACTCTTCCAGGGGGAGGTACCAACTTCGGTGATGTCTCAGAATTGTCGATCGAAGAGACCGATAAGATCGCTGACCGACTCAGGAAAGCATCGCGCGAGATTATTGATGCTGGTGGGTATCGGCTACAGTCCGAGTGAGTCGTATACGCTCGACTTGTATTGGTAGGGGCCGGACTTATCTGAAGCTCCAAAATTGGGAGCGTATTCATCGAGGGAATACCTTATGATTGCGGGCTGAAAGGACACGCACATCATGTAGTAACTGTCATCGAGTAAGGGTGTTGGGATGATTGATCGGTCGACAGCCCGGTTGGTAGTATCTTTTATGTTGGATACAACTATGGGTAGGTTGAACTCTATCGCCACTTTTACCTCGTGAGCAAGGAATGATTTTCCGTCGCCCCCTTTTCTCTTTGCATCACTGCTCCCGAGTAGGACAATCTGCTTAGCATTCTTCATCCGCTGTCGAAGATTTCTTTTTATTGTTTCGGGCTGGCTGGAGTCGTTCGATATGAATAGATCGTGCGCATCGAAGAAATCGAAGTCGATATTCTTGTTGTCGCGCCACGCCTCCATGAGGCGGTAGCAGTGGATGTTCTCGCTGGCAAAGGCGACGTACGTCTTATTTCGGTAACTCATGTGTAACCGCTTGTCCTTCCAGGTTTGTGAATCATTTCTTGCGTATTCGTGGGGGGCAAAGAGTCTTCGAGGCGATGAGCGCGGAGAAGTGGGCGTGGGCTAGTTGCATGTCGTGTTCGCGGTCTACACCTCTGATTGGTTCCTCGTAGGTGATGCCGTCGACGGTTAGGTCGGAGGTGGGGAGGCCGGCCTTTTTGCGGTATTCGGAGGCGAGTTTGGTGGGGAGTTGGCGGCCGTTGGCGTCGTAGAGGGCTTCGCGTTCGTACTTCTGGAGGACGGGGAACTGGGTTCGGTAGATCGTCAGGAGTTCATCGGCGGTGATGCCAAGCATGACGGCGACGATTGCGTCGATTTCTATGAGCGCCTGGCGGCGGTCGGATGCCGATCGGAGTGGGGTATGAGAGTCCCACCTCGGGCCTGCAGCGTTGAGGGCGGTTGTGGGGGCTGGCGCGAGGCCGGGAGTCCATGAATCCTGTTGCCAGGATGGGTTGTAAAGCTCGTTCCACAGGTCGGCGAAGGGGGCTACCTGGCAGTTGAGGCGCAGAGTTCGGACGATCAGGTGCTCTTCGAGGGTGTGGCCTGTCGGGTGCGGGAGTTGCAGCCACGTCGATGCTTTGATGTGGGCATTGCCGATCACTTTGATCATGAAATCGGCAATGATGGAATGACTGACGCCTGCCAGGACCACAAGGCCCTTGTTGTCACCCTGCAGGGTCAGGCTATGAACCGCATGAACGTGCGTGGGACCTTGTGGAAGCAGGGTCGCGTGGAGAGTGCGTACATTGGCTGGCTCGCACATTTCTCGCCATGCGATGCGAAAAAAATCAGAACTCGGCTTACTGTCCCACTTCGGGTACGCCGAACGAAATGAACTGGCCTCAACAGCACGTTGGTAACTCGTTCGTGGAATGAAGTCGCCGGAGATCGACTCAAGGTCAATTGGTGTGGTATCAAGCCGGTTTTTCATGGTTTCGTTTGGCTGTTTAAACGTAGGACTTGCTACCGTTATGTGTGGGCCTTGCAGAATAACATCATTCCAAGACTCAGGGATACTAGAACGAGACTCGAAAAATCCCAGTTTACGATCTCGATCTTCTTCCCAACCTCGCGTCCACTTGAAGCTTGCGTTCGCAAGGCGCGGCGCTACTGCAATTTTGTCCAAAACTTCTGCGCTGGCGCGATTGACGGGGTAGAGCATTCGCGCTTCTGCAGCTGGAATGCCAGGTTCGTCGATCAACGCGGCCCAGCTCGCCAAGACTGATTCGGATACCGTGACAATGCGCTGCGCATGCGGACGTAGATCCCAACTCCCGCCCTCGTCCTTCACGCCCGGGATCGGTCCTTCGCCACGGTGAATCAGGGACCTATCTACCGTGTCCGGATGGTATAGGGAAGATGCCTGCTTGAATCCAATTTCAGAGTCTGCCCCGTAGACGTGGATGCCGTATTCCTTCGCATGGTGTATTTCGAATAGCCGAGCTTCATTTCTGAATTGCCAGTGACGCCGAAGGCGACGATAGCAAGCACGTCGAAGGCTTTGGGCTCGAAGCTCGGTGAAATGGCTCTCTGGATGGATTAACGAGACGATTCCATCGGGGTGCATCGACTGCCAGGTACGTTCCATGAAGCACCGGTATAGATCCGGCTGCAGTCCAGCCAGTACAGGCCGCTGGATTCCAGAGCCGAGACTCTCGCTCTGCCCTGCTTGTTTCGTGCGCTCGTTTAGGTAATCAGTTCGGACGCGTGGGTCCGCGATTACTTCCGACAGCTTTTGCCGCCTGATCGTCTCCGCTGGTTTGTTGGCCAATTGCCACCACGGATCGAATTCAGCAAGTACGGACGCTTCGTCCCAGTCCGGCCGGACCCACGGCGGGTTGCCCACCTGTAAATCGAACCCGCCGCTTGTGAACACCGCACCGAAGTCCAACTCCCAGTGAAGGAAGCCTTGGTCGAACGCGATGTCCTCGGCGACCCTTAGCCAGGGGAACGCTATCTTGGTCTTCTCGATCGAGAAGACCTGGGAGAAGGTACGATCCGTGTCTTCGGCAACGTCTAGGTCGTACCAGCTCAGGTCCCCCCCGATGCTGATCTGCCCGTGCTTCTCGTACTTCCCTGCCTTCGGTTGAACCCCAAGAATAGCTTCCAGCCCACCGATCCACTGATCCCAGACAGGTGCGGGAGTATCTGTGGTCACCGGCCAGGACCACAGTGCACACCAGGCGTCCATGGCTCGTCGGAGGCGACGGTAGGCGCCGTTTTCGTTATAGAGGACCTCTTCGATTTGTTCGCGTGTTACTGCAGGGGTCTGCTGCTCGATCGGGTCGGTGCCCCAGAGGTGGAGGTCGCGGCGGATGGAAGATTCGGCGATGGTGAGGCGGCGGAGGGTGAATTCCCAAAGGGTTTCCACTCGTTGTGCCAGGCCCGCGAGACGACGGGCTATCTCTTTGGAGGGGGCCTTGCGGATTTCGTTTCGCCACAGGCGGAGTTCTTCACGCTTTTCGGGGGCGTAGGTCTTGGCCTCTGCCGTGTCGACCACAGCGCCCCAGCCCTGGGCAGGGAGGAGGAAATGGTGGATGCCAGCCCCGATTTCTTCGCCCAGTGGGACATCCTTGGGGACTGTTTTGAGCCAGGTTTTTCGGGCGAGATCGCCGGGTTGGTAGACGGCGTGGCGGGCGCCAATGAGGGAGTTACCCCGCCGCAGGTGCAACCCGAACCAAGGCGCCTGCAACCCGGCGACCATGGTGTCGAGCCAGAGGGAGATTTCGGCGAGTTCGACGGCGGTGGCGTTCAAGTCCACGCCGTACACCTGGTGCAGCGCGATATGCGCTTTCACCTTCTGCAGTTCGACCGGATACCGGTCGGGTTCGATGCGTTTTCCGAGGTCCTGCTGTTTGCGGGCCAGGTATTCGGCAGCCAGTTGCCGGACCGCTTCGATGGCGAACGCCCCCGACCCCAGCGCGGGTTCGCAGATCGTGAGCTGGAGGATTTCCTCGGGCGTGGTCCGGGTGCCGTTCTGGTCGAGGAGTTCCTCGAGGGCCTGGGAAACCACGAACTTCGTGAGCACTTCGGGCGTGTAGTACGACGCCGACTGCTGCCGTTCCCGGCCGGCGAGACGAAAGACGAAGGTGCCTTTGCGATGGACCACCGGTTTCAGCTCGCCCGTATCCGGGTCCTCGCCGCGGACGAAATCGGATTCCGAGAGATGGTCGGCGCGGTGCACCGGCACCACCCAGGAACCCTTTTCCGGGTTGCCGTCCTTGGCGACCTCATACAGGTCTTCCTCAGCGAAGAACCCGGTGTACGACATCAGCCCCTCGTATACAGCCCCGAGCTGGTTGATACCGAGTTCGGCGTAGCTGATGAACCCCCGATCCGCCCCCTTACGGGTTTTGGATTCCTTGGTGAGCAGGAGGTGGGCCAGCACCTGCTGGGTGGCTTCGTTGCCGAGTTTCACCTCGTCGATGAGCTCGGTGGCTTTGCGGGAGAACAGGTCGGCGCGCAGCGGGTTGAACTGGAGGCCGGGGGCGGGGTCGTCGGTTATGTTCTCGCGGACGTGTGGGGTGTGGCCGTCTTCGACCAGGTCGAACAGTTTCTTCAGCGACTCGTAGAGGTGGGTGCCGGTGCGGGCGCGGTGGGAGACGAGTTCGGTGAGGGTGAGTTCGCGGAGGCGGTCGAGGCCGTAGCCCTCCTCGTATTCGGCGGCGCCGGTGGGGAGTACCTGCATTTCCGGGGATGCTTCGGCATACAGCAGGAACAGGATCCGGTACAGGAACCGCAGGGAATGTTTGGCGAGTTCGTTTGCGTCGATACCGTCCATCGACTCGCCCTTTTCGCGGCGCCGCCGGACGACTTCGTTGGCGATGATCTCGATGGAGAGGCGGATACCTTCGCGGAGGTCCTTGGAGACACCGACGGTGTGTTTGACGGAATCTTCGAGGACGCCGGTCCACCAGATATTGCCGTCGGCGTCGGGTTTGAGGGATTGGGCGCCGAAGATGGCGGCGGTGCGGTCGACCTCCCCGCCGCGGGCTTCGTGTTTGCGTTCGGCGACGACGAGTAGGTCTACGGCGAGGTAGCGGCCCTCGGCCCAGCGTTCGGCTTCGGCGAGGAGATGCCATTGGCCGGCCTGGACGACGATGAAGGCGGGTGGGGTGTCGGAGCGGAAGGCGGCGGAGACGGTTTTAGACAGGGATTCGATGGGTTTGCCGTCTTCGGTGGCGGGGGTGAGCAGGCGGCCGGTGTCGGGGTCGAGGAGGGTTTCGAGGGAGTCGACCGGGTGCGCTTGCAGGAACAGGATGTTGGGGGTGCCGGGGAGTTGGGCTTCGGGGATGTGCAGGTCGGAGCCGGCGCGTTCGGCGGTGACGGGGGCGAGGTCGCCGGTGTGGCCGAAGACGTCGCGGATCTGCGCGTGGGCTTTGGGGGCGGCGTCGGGGGATTCGGCGAGGGCGGCGAGGGCTGTTTGGAGGTCGCGGGCGGCGGAGAGGAAACGGCTGCGGACGGTGGGGCGGCCTTCCTTGGCTTCGGCGTCCCAGCCTTTGCGCAGGTCCATGACACGGCCGTGGAAGGACTCCTTCACCGAATCGGTGGTGAAGTAGTGCTCGCTGATCCAGTCCTCGCCGACGACGATGGAATCGAAGGAAGCCATGGTCACTGATCCTTTTCGGGGACGATCACCAGCAGCGGGCGCACCAGCTGCTGGGTGGGGGCGAGGGATTCGGCGAGGCGCTGCTCTTCGGCGATGCGGCGGGAGAGTTTGTCGACCTTGGTTTTCTGGCTGCCGAACAGGTCGAGTTGTTCGGCGGTGGAATGCCAGCGGTCGGCGCGGCGGCGCCATTCGGTGAGGAGTTCTGTGGCGGTGTGTTCCTGCTGGTCGAGGACGAGTTTCATCGATTGGCCGGCTTTGTCGACGGCGGTGGGGATGAGCTCGCGTAACCGGTCGAGGTCGGTGAGGGGGCCGGGGTTGGCGGTGCCGGGGCGCAGGCCGGTGTCGGTGAGCAGGAAGTCGAGGTCTTCGTGGGTGTTGACCAGGGAGAAGGTGGGGCTGTCGGGGTTGGGGAAGACGACGGTGGAGAAGACGCGGGAGACGAGCTGGCCGCGGCGGTTCATGAGGGTGCCCATGAGCAGGACGGTGGGGGCGTCGAGGGTGCCGCGGATGGCGAAGATCTGGTTGCGGCCCAGGGCGCTGAGGGCGCGGTCGCTGGCCCAGTCGAGAACGGGGTGCAGGGGGCCGAGGAAATGGGCTTCGGGCCAGGTGGTGTTGTTCACGCCCTTGCCCTGCTTGGCGGCGCGGAGCTGGGCGTCGCCGACCTGGGTGGAGGTGGCGAGTTTGAGGCGTTCGAGGACGCGGCCGTGCTGGAGGTAGTTCTGCGGGAGCTGGATCAGGCGCTGGCGCAGATCTTTCGGGGGGACGAGTTCGGCGATGCCGTGGTCGCGGTGGACGGTCCAGCCGACGCCGCCGGCGGTCGGGTCGGCGTGGGGGACGTCGTTGAAACCGGCGCGCAGGGCCTCGTCGAGGAAGGTGATGTCGTCGGGATACAGGCTTTGGCGGGGCTGTTCGGGTAGGTCGGGTGCCTCGTCGGTGTCGAGGTCGAGCTGGGCGAAGAAGGCGTCGATATCGTCGCCGTCGAGTACCTCGTCGATACTGCGGACCTGATCGTCGAGGGTGGTTTTGCGGGCCAGGACGTCGCGAATCGCGGACTCTTCCTCGCCCACACTGTGTTTGCCCATCAGTGAGGCGACATCACCGAGTGTGGAGTGGGCCTGGTTCTCCTTCTCCAGCAGGCGGGACAGGACGCGGAGGTCGCCGGAGAACTCGGCGTCGGACGGTTCGAGGACGAGGGAGGAGATGACGGGTGGGCGGCGCTGGCCGTAACGGTCGATACGGCCGTTGCGCTGTTCGATCCGGATCAGCGACCAGGGGATGTCGTAGTGGATGAGGTGGTGGCACTGGGCGTGCAGGTTCACGCCCTCGGAGGCGACATCGCCGGTGACGAGGACTCGGAGGGGGGAGGTTTCGAGTTTGAAGCTGTCGACGATCTTCATCTGTTCGGTATCGGAGAGGCCGCCGTGCAGCATGGCGATGTTCTCCGGCTTCAAACCCAATGCGTCGGGCAAGGATTCGGTGAGCCATTTCAGGGTGGCGATACGTTCGGCGAACACCACGGCGCGCAGGTCCGATTTCGGGCCGACACCGATCTCGCACAGGCGCTGCACCAGTGCGGCCTGTTTGCCCGCGGATTCGGTGAATGCCTTGTCGTTGAGGTCGGCGAGGGTGTCGAGGGCGGTGAGTTCGGTGCGCTGCTCGGGGGTGTGCGGGCCGTCCTCCTCGCGTAGCTTGCTACGGCGCTGGCTGATCGACTCGCGGAGCGCGGCGGGGGAGGAGAGGAAGGCTTTCGCCAAGGTCCACGGGAACAGGGATTTCGCCTCGCCGGAATACGGGGACGCGCCGGTACTCGGGTGCAACCACACCTGAGCCAGCTCCCGGGCGACGGCGTCCTCGGCGGCCGAGGGCTGAACCAGGCTGTGCACGGGTTCGGCGCGTTCGGCCCAATCGCTGCCGACCTCCGCGGCGACCTCGTCGTGATGGCGGTGGCGGCGGATGAGCAGGGTGGAGACGTCCTCTTTGCGGAACGAACCGTCGGCGGCGACGGCGGTGGGGTCGAGCAGGCGCAGGAGTTCGGCGAAGGATTCCTCGCGGCCGTTGTGCGGGGTGGCCGAGGCGAGGATCAGGGCCTCGGTGTTCGGGGCGAGGACGCGGGCGAGTTCGTTGTTCTGGGTGCCGACGTTGGTGAGGTTGTGGGATTCGTCGATTACCACCGCGTCCCAGTGCTGGCGCTCCAGATGTGCTTTGTAGCGGGGGCTTTTGAGGGTGTCGATCGAGATGATCGCGCGTTTGTAGTAGGTGAAGGGGTTGCGGGTGGCCGGGAGTTTCTGGCGGACCTTCTGGATGCCGGCGGAATCGAGGCGCACGAACGGCAGGGCGAAACGGCACCACAGTTCGTGCTGCATCTGCTCGAGGACGTGGCGCGGCGTGACGATGAGAATGCGTTCGCCGCGGCCGCGTTGCACGAGTTCGGACAGGATCATGCCGATTTCGAGGGTTTTGCCCAGGCCCACTGCGTCGGCGAGGAGGATGCGGGGGCGGATGAGGCGGGGGTCGAGGGCCTTGGCGACGGCGGCGCGCTGGTAGCCGAGGGAATCGGCGAGCATGCGGGTGGAGACGGTGAGGGTCTGGTCGCCGTAGGGGAACGGGGTTTTGCGTAGCAGGGCTTCGAGCCAGAGGCGGGAGTCGCGGTAGCCGGAGGAGCCGTCGGGCACGATCTCGGCATCGGCCGGGTTCAGGACCTGGATATCGTCGAGCCGGTTGTAGAAGATCGCGGTGGTGTCCGCGACCAGTTCGGACAGACCACGCACCCGCAGCAACCAGCCGTCGGACCCCTGTTCGGCAGAAGTCACCAGCCATTCCTCGTCACGGACCACGACGATCGAGCCGGGCGCTACGGAGAGAGCGTCACGCGGGTGCACGAGGGTCATCTATGGTGCTCCTGGTCTGTGGACGGCCGAAGGAATCAACTTAGTCTCGCTTGCGGGCCCTGATTTGTTTCTACGCGATTCCACTCAAACCGGGAGCAGGTTCGCCACCAGGCCATTCTGCCGACAGCAACTGCTCGGGGGGCGCGATTCCCACGGAGGCCAGCGCTCGCTCGATACCGTCGACCCGGCTCCGGGTCATGCGGTGACAGGCGTTGTGCGTCGGGCGGGACAGCCGCTCCAGGAGTGAATCGACCGTCAGGGTGTGGCGGCGCTCCCGGCCCGGGAGCTCGATTTGCAGCTGGTCGTTGCTCAGGCACAGCACCGGGCGAACGGCGACGTATTCACCGGCCGCGCACAAGAGCCGCTCGAGCGCCGTGCTCTTGTGCAGTGTCAGCTGGAGCGGGCGGCCGTGCGTGATCTGCTGGTTCGAATCTTTTGTCTGTACCCAGCAGCCGGACTCGGTCGCGGTGAGACGGCCGCGCCAGGACTTCAACTCCACCAGATACAGACCGCTCGGCGCGGTGATGAGCAGGTCGACCTCGAACAGCCGGCCCGTGGCGGTCGCGAAGCTGAAATTGGACCAGGCCCGCCACGGGTCGGCATCAGGCATGGCGGCGCGGATACGTTCCAGGGCGGAGCGCTCGTGCCCATAGGTGGATTCGTTGACGGCCGTCCACCGTCGTGTGCACAGCGAGGTTCGCATGGTGGGCTTGGTTCCCATCCCTCCCACCTGCTCAGTACTCGTGGTGCGGGCAGTAGGCGGTGATGGCCGCGTGCACGAAGATGTACGGGTAATCGACCGCGTCCTCGTGACTTTCCGCCAGCGCGATCCGATTACTCGCCGACCCGCCGTACACGTCGAGCCAGTCGCAGTCGGCCCGGGCGAGCTGGATAGCGGCGTCCTGGACGTCGCAGGGCTCTTCGTCGAAGTGGGATTCGTAGAGGAAAACGTGATCGGCGTCGGAGCGCGGTGCGCAGCCGGGCGCGGACGAGCCACCGGCGGAACCGGTCGCGGGGGCGGCCGAGGCGGTGGGGGTGGTGACGGACAGGGTTGCCGCGGCGGCGATGGCGAGAACGGCGGTAAGGGGGCGGGTGGTGCTGAGCATGTGTTCCCCCGGAACGGTGTGAAGGGAGCCGCCGGCGAAGCGGGGCTTTGAAGTGAAGCAACCATACGAATATCGTGAAAGCAATGTCAACACATTTGCGGATGTTGATTTTTGCTCACCGGGTGGGCAGAGTTGACGCCACGGAGCGAGAGGAGTGGTATGCCGGAGTCCGGGTCCACGGTCAGTGCGGCAGAGCTCTCCAGGTTGGCCGGGGTCACACGCGCCACCGTCAGCAACTGGCGGCGACGGCACAGCGACTTCCCCAAACCCGTAGGCGGCAGTGAGGCCCGGCCTCAGTTCGAACTCGCCGCGGTGCGGGCTTGGCTGTCCGATCACGACATCGCGCCCGCCGAATCGCCGATCGCGGAACTGCGGACACTGATCCGGGCCGAGGCGACACCGGAAGACGTCACGCGGCTGATGCGCGGTCTGCGTCACGGCGCAGCAGAGTGGGTCGCCGACGAATCGGCACCCGCCGAACTCGCACGCGGGGTGCTGCCCCTTCTCACGAAAGTGCAGGACACCGAAGGCGCGCGTTCGGCGGTCGACGCTCTCGCCGAACGGGCCATGGAACACCAGCCCACCACAGGTGTCTACCCCACCCCTGACCGTGTGGCCGCTCTCATGGCACGGCTGGCCTGCGGTCCGCCCACCGGTAGCTTCCGCAGCGTTCTGGACCCCGCCTGCGGCAGCGGGACATTGCTGGCAGCCGCCGCGGGGCGCGGCGTCGGCGAACTCTACGGCCAGGACAGTGCACCGGTCCAGGTGGAGCGCGCCCGCCTGACGGTAGCCGCGGAAACCGGGACCGAACCCGACATCCGTGCCGGGGACAGTCTGCAGGCCGACGCCTTCCCCGATCTGCTCGTCGACGCGGTGCTCGTGAATCCGCCCTACGGCGACCGGGATTGGGGCGTGGCCGAGCTCGCGTTCGACACCCGCTGGGAATTCGGGCTACCGCCCCGCCTGGAATCGGAGCTGGCCTGGGTACAGCACGCTGTCGCTCATCTGCGACCGGGGGGAACGGCTGCCGTGCTGTTGCCCCCGGCGGTGGCTGGGCGGCCGTCGGGTCGCAAGATCCGGGCCGGTCTGGTGCGGGCGGGTGTGCTCCGGGCGGTGGTGGGGCTGGCGCCCGGAGCCGCGCAACCCCGGCACGTCGGGTTGCAGATCTGGGTGCTGCGCAAGCCCGCACCGGATAGCCCCGCATCCGACACCGTGCTGTTCGTCGATACGAACCGGATACCGCCCGGAAGCGGAGAAGACCGAATCGCCTGGGATGTCGTGACAGAGAGCGTAGTCAGTGCCTGGGAAGCGTTCGGGAGCGGGAAGGATCCTGCGACAAAGGTCGCCGCGGCGGTCAGCTCGATCGATATCCTCGACGACACGGTCGACCTGGCGCCTTCGCTGTATGTGCACGAAACCGTGGACTCCGAAGGAGTGTCGGACCGGATCGACGCCGCGGTGCACCGGCTCGGCGAGGCCGGTGCGGAATTCGCCGCGGCGCGCGCCGCGCTGGCGGGCTGGACCGAATCGCGGGGACGGTCGTGGCGCCGGGTCACCATCGCGGAACTGGTGAAACACGGGCAGGTGCAATGGTTCCGGGCGCAGCCACCGGCCGGCGAGCAATCCGGCTCCGGGCGGGTGGTGCTGACCGCCGCCGATATCGCCACCGGCAGGCTGCCGTCGGGGACGACGAGTTCCGCGCGGACAGCCGAAGAGATCGGTATCGAACCGGGTGACGTGCTGGTTCCGGCGGTCCGGGCCGATCACGGCGACAACCGTGTCGTTCGCGTCGCCGGACCGGAGGACGCCGCGGCGGTGCGGGGTCCGCATCTGCATACGCTGCGGGTCGACCGGGAACGCCTCGACCCCTGGTTCCTCGCCGGATTCCTGACCGGTTCCGACGGCATCTCCGCGGCCCGGGGCTCGACCGCGCGCTTCGATCCCGGCAAGATCAGGATCCCGGTGGTGTCCGCGGTCGAACAGCAGCACTACGGCCTGCTGTTCCGGCGTTTCTTCCAACTCCGGCTCGCGGCCGCACGCGCCGCCGCGGCCGCGGACGACCTCGCCGACCAGGTGTTCACCGGACTCACCACCGGTGCGCTGATACCGCAGGAAGAACAGTGATCACCGGTACCGGGCTGCTAATTTGCGAGGACATGTGGTGACGGGCAGGAAGGGCTCGACGTGTGGCACGAGTTCGCGGCGCAGACCTTCGATGCGACCGTCTACGACCCCCGATACTTCGGCGACGACGGCGACAAACGCTGGGAGTCGGCCGAAGGGGCCGACGCCTGGGCGCGGCAATGCTTGACGCAGGCCTCGGAGTCCGGCGCGGTGGCGGTGCTCATGCCGGCCGCGGCGGCGTCGAACGGACGGGCGCGCGCCTTGCGCCGGACGTTGCTGCGTTCAGGCGTGCTCCGCGCACTGGTCACCGGGCTGGCGGAGGATCGTGACCTCTGGCTTCTGTGTGAGGTGGAAAGTGAACGGTCCCAGCAGGTGCTGTTGATCGACGCGGCGGGAGAACCGGCACGGGTCGCCGCCGCATGGCGTGGGTTCCAGGCTGATCCCGCGCACGCTGCCGCCGCCGGGTTTGCCGTGCGGGTCGTCGATCGACTCGACGATCAAGTCGATCTGACTCCGGCGCGCCCGGTGACCGTCGAGGTCGGTCGGTTCCCGGTGTTGCGGACTGCCTACCTGGAGCGGCCGGTGGAGGAGCCGCCCTTACTGGAGCCGGATCCCGCCACACACGGCGTGCTCACCCTGGGCGAGCTCGCCGACGCCGGGGCTGTTGAAATGCACCGGTCACCACCGACGGTCGTCAGCGCCGAGGGGACCACGCCGATGCTCACAGCAAAGGACATCCGGCTGGGGCGGGCGCCCTCGCGTCTGGGTGACGCGGGTGTCGCCGGTGCCGTGGTGATACGCGCCGGCGATATCGCGGTGGCGCGGCGGGAAGGGGCAGTACGAGTGTGCGCGGAACCGGGTGCCCTGCTCGGCCCCGGGCTCGACCTGCTGCGGATCGATCCGAAAACACTCGACCCGGGCTTCCTCGCCGGAATTCTCCGCGCCGCGGTCGACGATATGCCCGAGGGCGATATCGACCTCCACAAGGTGGAGATTCCACGATTCCCCCTGGAGGTGCAACGCCGGTACGCGGCCGAGTTCGCGCGGCTCCGTAGGCTCGAAGCGGACTGGCAGTCCCGCCGGACCGAGATCGAACAACTGGTGCGTCTCGGGCACCGGGGGCTGGCGACCGGACGTCTGCGGCCGGTGGCCGGCGCATAATCATCGGATTCGAGGTTTCACGGAGGTGACCGTGCAGGTCGTCGGGGGCCGTTACGAACTCATCCGCCAGGTCGGGGCCGGGGGAATGGGGCAGGTGTACGAGGGATTCGACCGGAACCTCAAACGCCGCATCGCGGTGAAGGTCACGCACGCCAACCTCGACACCGACCCGGAATGGACCAAACGCTTCCTGCGCGAAGCCGAAGTGATGGCGACGGTGAGCCACCCGGGGACACCCGCGATCTACGACGCCGGGACCACCGAGGAATCGACACCGCGCCCGTTTCTCGTCATGGAGTTCGTCGACGGGGTCACCTTCGACGACCTGCTGGCCCGGCGCGGGCCGCTACCCGTCGGCGCCGTGGCGGCGCTCGGGGCGCAGGTCGCGGCGGTACTCGCGGCAACACACCGGCACCGCATCTATCACCGTGACCTCAAACCGTCGAACCTGATGCTCTGCGACAACGGGACCGTGAAAGTCCTCGACTTCGGCCTCGCCGTCGCCCTCGATTCAGGGCTCAGCCGCTACACCACCACCGGGCAGACGATCGGCACGCCCGCGTTCATGGCCCCGGAACAGATCGAATCCCGGGACGTGACCCCGCAAACCGACCTGTACGCACTCGGGTTGATCGTCCACGAAATGCTCACCGGCGAGCGCGTATTCACGGGCGACAACGCCTACACGGTGTGGTCGCAGCAGGTGTCCGCGGTCGCGCCGGATATCCGGGCCGAGCGGCCCGAAACCCCGTCCGATATGGCCGGGTTGATCATGTGCATGCTGGAGAAGAAACCGGAAAGCCGTCCAGCCGGAGCGAAGATCGTGCATTCGGTACTGATTCGCCATGCGGCCGGACTCGGCGATCTGGTCGACGATGTGGACAGTCCCGCCCGCATGTACGCCGCCGCGGTGAGCGCCTCCGCTTCCGGGGCGGGCGCCGTGTCCGCGGGCACGCCCGTCGAAACGGTCCAGGTCGCGTACAGCTCGTCACCGACGCCGGTCCCCACCGATGACCTGAGCCGCGGCGATCTACATCGGGCGGTCGAACGTGCCCGCCGGCTCGCCGACGAATCCCGCTACCACCCCGCCATCCGGCATCTCAAAACCGTTGTCGACGCAGCGGTTCCGGTTCTGGGGGCACGCGATGCCGACGTGGTGGACGCGCGCGTCGCGCTGGCGGGACTGCGCTACGAATCCGACAGCTACGCCGAAGCCGCCGATCTGTATCGCGTCCTCATCGACGACCTGACCTCCGAACGCGGCCCCTACGACGACCAGGTCATGTTCTGCCAGCGCCGGTTCGCGGAATGTATTCTGCACCTCGGTAAGAAGGCGGATGCCGTGGACCGGCTGATTCGGTTACGGGGTCAGATGGAGGCACGGCACGGCGCCTCGGACCGGCGGGTTGTCGAGCTGGCCGAGGTGATAGCCGACATCCAGCGGTGACCGATCTGTTCGGGGAGATTACGGCGTGAGCGTCGATCGAGCGCGAAGGGGGCGGGTCGCGCATTCAACGTTCTCGCCTGGATAGGACGCGGTGACTGCCTCGCCAACTCGCGGCGGCGCGGCACCGCGGTCTCGAGGTTTGGACGCGGGGTGACCCGAGGTGACCGGCAGACTGGACGACTACGCTCGGCACGCGATAAACCGGGCGACGTCGGTGGTCGTTCCCGCGATAATTGCCGGCGTGGAACAGGTCGAGGTCGTCGCCTCCCATCACGAGCGCGCGACCCTGCGCGTCGGCGATGTGTTCCTGAAGATCGACGCCGATCAGGCCGCCACCGATACCGAAGTCGAGGCGATGGCCTCGGCACCGATCCCCACTCCGGAGATCCTGTGGCGCAAGCCGCCCGTGCTCGCACTAGCGGCACTCCCCGGGACGGCACTCGGCCGCCTCGGCGAGCCGTCGACCGCTCCGGCGGCGTGGGCCGCGGCGGGCGCGGCCATTCGGAGGCTGCACGAGGCGCCACTGCCGCCCAGGCCCGGCCGCAGCGTCGACTGACCGTGCGGATCATGTATCGAACAGTTGCAGGTGTACGAAGCGGATCGATGGGGCCCGTTCGTCCACGATGATGCTCCGGTTGACCGTCTTGCCCTCGGCGTTCCGGTAGGTATCCGAGGCCTCCAGGACCGCCGGTGAAGTTTCCAGCGGTGGACCCGCGATCGTGGTCTCGGGGACGCTGTACGCCTTGGTCAGTGGCGTGGAGAAGTGTGACGCGGCCAGCAACTCGTCGAGGCCCTGCGGATCCGTCGACACCGCCAGCTGGTACAGCGTATCGATCCCGCGCTCGGTCCGGGCGTCCAGCACGGTGACATTCGCCGGAATGACGATCCCGGCGAATGCCGAAGCTTCCCTGACTACGTCGGTGGTGTTCGCCTGCCGGTGGACTTCGGTCGGGCGGCCACTGTCCTGGCTGTCGCTACCGCATCCGGTCATACCGGCCAGCACGGTCACCAGGACGGCCAGGGCACCGGCTGTCTTCCTCCGTCGTATTACGCCCATCGCATTCCTCATCCCTCACGAATCGTTTGCCGCGCTGGAGGGCCCGCCGGCGTTGCATGCGGACCGCGACAGCGTCCGCCAGGGCGTTGCCCGTGGCCGAGGGGCCGTCGAGATATGGAAGGAGGTTTGGTTGCGGCACATCGAAGAGCCGGGCGGATCGTGGATTGTCGCAACATTTCGCAACATCGTAGCGGCGGCGCAGGTTCTGGCCATAGCGTCGAGTCGGTCACCCGGGCCCATTTCCGACCACGTCACCGGGTTTGCGGGTGGCCCCAGCAACAGCCCCAGAAACCCGTGAGGTGACCCCATGGGCGAGACCCCGCCGCCGCTACCCGCGCGCCATCCGAAGTACCGGGCCGCGCCGCTGCGCTACTGGCCTACCGGCCGCCGACACAATCGTGCACTGCTGGAACGGATCACCGAGGGGTTACGGGCGTTACCGGACGACCATCCGGCGTCACACTGCCGGAGCATGGGCCAGATCCGCGGCTACGCGCACGCGCATCAGGAGATGGCCGTCCACGCCCCTCATGGTTGCGCCCGGTACCTCGAAGCGGTCCGATACGTGGAGGCGACAAGGCTGTGAAGTGGGGTGGTGCCGAGGGCGCCGGTCCGGTTCGAGGCCGCACGACCGGGATACCGGACGAGCTCACCTGGGGTTCGTCAGCGCCTTCCGGATCTCCGGTTTGAGGACCTTGCCGATCTTCGAACGCGGCAGATCCGGCCAGATCTCCAGCTGCTTGGGCGCTTTCACACTGCCGAGTCGCCTTCTCACGAATTCGGTCAGCTCAGCGCTCGTGACCGCTTGCCCAGTGCGCAGCTGGATCACGGCCGTGACCCGTTCGCCCCACTTCTCGTCGGGGAGCCCGAGGACCGCGCTGTCCTGGACCGCGGGATGCGCCGTCAACGCTTGTTCGACCTCCGCCGAATACACATTGAAACCACCGGTGATGATCATGTCCTTGGCCCGGTCGACGATATAGAGGTAATTGTCCTCGTCCAGGTACCCGATATCGCCGGTGTGGTGCCAGCCGAACCTGCTCACGGCCGCAGTAGCGTCTGGATCGTTGTGATAGCCGGCCATTACCAGCGGGCCCCGCACCACGACCTCGCCGCGTTCCCCGCGGGCCAGCAGTTCACCGGCCTCGTTCATCACCGCGACCTGGGTCAGGGGAGTGGGCCGGCCGGCGCTGGTGAGGCGTTCGGTGGCGATCGACCCGTCCGCGCGGAAATGGTCGGCGGGGGCGAGGGTGGAGATCATATTCGGCGCCTCGGTCTGGCCGAACAGCTGTCCGAGCACCGGGCCGATGCGGTGCAGCGCCTCCTCCAGGCGGGTCGGTGACATGGGCGCGGCCCCGTACCAGAGGCAGCGCAGGGACTCCAGGTTCGTCGTATCGAGGGCGGGATGATCGAGCAGGCCGTAGATCACCGTCGGGGGGAGGAATGCGTGGGTGATGCGGTGGCGCTCGATCAAGCGGAGGAACGCGCCGAGGTCGGGAGCGGGCATGATCACGACCTCCCCGCCGAGCGACAGGATCGGGAAGGTGAGTACTCCGGCGGAATGGGTGAGCGGGGCGAGCGCCAGGTAGCGGGGGCGGTCGCCGAACGGGTAGCTCATCAGTGCCGAGGCGGTGGAGGTGGCCATATTGGTGCCGGTGAGCCGGACGCCCTTGGGTTTTCCGGTGGTGCCGCCCGTTCCGGCCAGCATGCACACTTCGTCACCGCCGGGCACGACCTCCTCCAAGGGGCCCTCGGGAGCGGCCGCGATCCATTCGGCGAAGGTAAGCGCGCCGTCTACCGTGCCGTCGAGGCAGACGAGGGTTGTCAGCTCGGGTAGCGCGTCGCGGATGGCGGCCACCAGCGGAGCGAACTGTTGCTGGAACAGGAGGCAGCGGCAGCCGAACAGGTCGAGCAGCTGGCGGTTCTCGTCCGCTTCGTTGCGGGGATTGACCGGGCACCACACGGCGCCGATGCGGGAAATGCCGAAAACGCAGGTCAGTGCCGAGGGGTCGTTACCGGAGAGGACGGCGACCCGGTCGCCGCGGCCGATACCGGATGCGCGGAGCGCGGCGGCGATCCGCCGGGACGAGTACTGCACCTCGGCGTAGGTGAGGGTCGCACCGTTCATGGTCAAACAGGGCGCGTCGCCGCCCAGGGAGACGCCCTTGTCCAGATAGTCTGCCAGCCGCACGATATCGGTACCTCGCTGTGGGAGTGGGGAAACGGGCCGGCCGCGGGTAGCGGCCGGCCCGGTGGATCAGTGGTGGACTTCGAGTTTCGGTTCGAGGACGAGACCGAACGCGCGCAGCGTCCCGAGTAGTTCCCGGTGCCCGAATGCCTGACAGCTGGAGGCGAATCCGGTCTTGCGGGGGCGGTCCTGCAGCAGATGCGATGCGGCGTGCGCGTTCAGCAGCGCTGTCTGCTTGTAGTTGCAGTTGCCGTGGATCACGCAGTGCGCGCGGCCCAGTGGGCCGGAGGCGTATACCGAATCCAGTGAGGTGTTGATGCGGGGGTTCTCCCGTGGCGGCATCTCGCTGCGGACCAGTGCCGACTGTTCGTCGATGATCCGGTATTTCTCCTCCGTCGTGCACCCCTCCATCTGTGCCAGGGCTCCCGCCACGATCTGCGGTACGGCCTGCATCAGGGGACGGTTGAACACCCCGCCGAGTGCCCGTACGTTCGCCACCCGCGGATCGTTGCGGAACCACACCGGATGCGAGGTGCCGCCCCACGGCAGGGCCAGGCCGAGCTCGTGCTGACCCGGTACGACGAGTTCGTAGAGTCCTCCGTCGGCCGGCCATTCCACGTATTCGTTCTGTTCCAGGTAATACGCCGCGGCGAAGGCCGCGTTGGTCAGGATCGTATTGGTGGACGCGACCGTCGGGTGCCCCTTCCAGAAGACCTCGATATCGAGGGTGTCCAGTCCCGGTGTCTCCAGGCAGATATTGGCCGCGATCTCGCCGATGGTGTACATCTGTGCCAGGCCGGGAGTGAGTACGAGGTCCCGGGCGGCGAATTCGGCGCCGTACTGTGCCTGGACGTCGAGCATCCAGTTCTGTTCGCCGTTGGTATCGGTGTAGTGCGCGCCGATTTCCAGGCAGGCCTGCACGACTTCGTGCCCGTACCGCGCGAAAGGCCCCACGGTGTTCAGCACGACCTTCGCGCCGCGGAACGCTTCGGTCAGCGCGGCCGTATCGTGTTCGACCTCGGCCACCTCGTGCTCGACGGTGTCGATTCCGGGGACCGCGGCGACGGCCTCCTGCACACGGGCGCGGTCGCGACCGGCCGCCAGGAACGGAATGTTGTACTCGCGCAGGTATTCACAGATCAGCCGGCCGGTGTAGCCGGATGCGCCGTAGACGACCACCTGTTTGTCAGTTGCCACGGGATTTCCTTCCGTCAGAGGGGAGAGTGCTCACATGCCCATGCCGCCATCGACCGGCAGGCCCGCGCCGGTGATGAATTTGGCGGCGTCGGAAGCCAGGAACACCACGGCGTCGGCCATATCGTCGACCTGGCCGAGGCGTCCCTGGGGAGTCAGTTCGGTGACGGCCTGCACGGCTGCCTCCGGTGAGGGGAACAGGCCGATTTCGGCGCAGTCGACGGCGAGCTGGGTGCCCATCACGGTGGGTGTGAGCCCGGGATAGACGCAGTTGACGCGGACGCCGTAGCCGAGCTTGCCCGATTCGGCGGCGGCGACGCGGGTGAGCCGGTCGATGGCGGATTTGGTGGCCGAATAGCCCGCGATACCGGGGAACGCGATGGTCGCGGCGACCGAGGCGATATTGACCACGGCGCCGCCGTTGCCGGCCGGGCCGCCGGGGCGCATGGCCCGGAAGGCGTGTTTGAGGCCGAGTGCGGTGCCGAGCACGTTCACGTCGAGCATGGTGCGCAGGCCCGCCGGGTCGAGATCGGCGAGCAGGCTGGTGATCTCGACACCGGCGTTGTTCACCACCAGGTCCAGCCCGCCCAGCGCGTCGACGATCCCCGGAACGGCCGCGGTCCAGCTCGCGTCGTCGGTGACATCCAATTCGACGAACTCGGCGGTGGCGCCCGAGCTCCGCAGGGACTCCACGGTCTCCTTGCCGGCATCGGTGAGTACATCGCCGATCGCTACTGCCGCGCCCGCGGCCGCCAAGGCCTCGGCCATACCGGCGCCCAGCCCACGCGCACCCCCTGTGACCAGTGCTTTTCGGCCCGTCAAGTCATAACTCGTCATTCGGAATCTCCTCTTCGAGAGCGCTGAATCGCCGGACTCGCAAGGCCGAGTGTGCGGCGTGGGTCACACACTAACAGCGTTTGGACAGTCGTCAAGATTTTCTTTGACAGTTGTCAAGATCGCTCGAAATGGTGCACGATAGACTGCTGCCGGAATACCGCAGCCGCGGACTGCACCGAGCCGACGGGACGAACAGGGTGACCGAAGTCGTCGAGAAGAAACGCGAGCGAATAGCGCGCCGCCAGGTCGACAAGTTCGACGCGCGGCGAACCGAGCTCGCCATCGCGACGCTGCACACCCTCGCCGATCTGGGCTACGCCCGCACGAGTTTGCGGGAGATCGCCCAGAATTCGGAATTCTCGCACGGCGTTCTGCACTACTACTTCGCGGACAAACGCGACCTCGTCACCGAAGCGGTGCGTCAGTACGAAGCCGTCTGCGTCACCCGCTACGACGAGGTCGTCGCCCGCGCGGAAACGCCCGCTCAGCTACGCGACGAATTCACCACGATGTTCTTCGCCACGCTCGACGCGGACGCGCCGCTGCACCGGCTCTGGTACGACCTGCGCAACCAGAGCCTGTTCGACGAGACCTTCCGCAGCGATGTCCTCGAGATCGACGAACGCCGCGAAGCCATGATCTGGCGGGTGGTGAGCCGATACGCCGAACTCGCCGACACGGCGCCGTCGCTATCCTCGGCAGCGGCATATGTCCTGATGGACGGCATTTTCCAACGTGCCCTGCTGTACACCCTGTCCGGGATGCCGGACGCGGTCGCGCAGCTCGCCGAGGAACTGCCCGGGCTGTTCGACCGGATCGTGGCCCAGCGCTGACACCCGCGCGGACCCACTTCGGTCCGATACGGCCGGTTTCGGCCAGGCGCTCGCGAGTACGATCGCCGGCGGGCTCGATAGCGATCAGCCGATCACGCGGCGCGCCGGGCGACTTGTCCGGGATCGATTCCGTCGCAGTACCGGGGAACCCGTCGCCCGCTCCAGCGTGCCGCGCCGTGCCGGCGTACCGGACAGAAGTCATCGGTGCCCCGCCTGGGTGCCGGGCCCGACCGGACTGCGGTCGGGCCGGTCGGCGCACCGGGCGACAGCGCCGATGGAGCCGGCCGGGACGAGTGCGAATCCAGCGCCGAATCCGGACAGGATCCTCAGGCCGGGGCCCCAGCGATTCGGCCAAGAAAGGCCAGGAGTGGTGCAGGTCGTCCTCCCAGTAGCCCCAGGAGTGGGTGCCGCGCAGCCGGTCGGCGTTCACCAAAGGATCGTTGGCGCGCCACAGTGGGCCGTTGCGTGGGCCCCACATGTTTTCGACGCTCTGCCCGCCACCCCAGTTCTCGACGGTGATCCGGACGAACTCCTGCCCGATCGGGTCCGATGTCTGCGCGCAACCGCTGTAGGAGGCAACGCTTTTCCAGAAGCCTGGTTTGGCGATGGCCAGGTTCAAGACCGAGGTGCCGCTCATCGATACGCCGGCCAGCGCCCGGTTTCCGTCGGCGCCCAGGAATTCCTCGATCACCGGTGGTAGTTCTTCGTTGAGGAAGGTCTGCCATTTGTGGCGACCCAGGGCGGCGTCGTCGCGGATCCAGTCGGTGTAGTAGGAGCCGGCGCCACCGAACGGGGTGACGACATCGATGTCCTTCCCGCGGAGGAAGTCCACGGCGCCGGTTTGCACGTCCCAGCCGCTGCCGGTCGTTCACCTGCCGCACCGAGACCACGGCCGCCGCGGGGTCCGCTGTCGCGGCGCTCCCGGTGCCGATCAGGCAGGCGGCGGTGAGGGCGCACCGCACTGCGGTGGTGCGTAGGGATCGCGTTGTCGAAGTCGGGGCCTTTCGTATGCCTCGTGCGGTCACTTTCCGGACGACGCCGGGCGGTGGCGGTGTCCACCGGCCGGATCGACATCGGAAGGGGATTCGTGCTGCCACGGCCTCCGGTTCGGTACGAGGGAACGCAAGCGCGATATTCGGCAAAAGTGCGGCCCGCTCGGCCGGTGCGGCTAAGCGACGGTAGCCCGGCCGGGGGCGGCCCGTAGTGGTGCCGCGCCGGGGAGTTCACCGAGTAACGCCGCCAGCTTCGTCAGATGCGGCCGGCGGTGGGCGGAGCGCCAGATCAGTGCCATCCGCGACTCCTCGTCGAAACCAGTGACGTGCACGAAGCGCAGGTCGGCGCGCTGATTGCGCTCCGCTACCGGGCGGCAGGTCAGCATCGCGTAGCGGCCGGTGGCGGCGAGGGTCATACCTTCTTGGAGTGTCGCCACCCGGACCGTCGCGGTGATGGACCTGCCGAGCGGGGTGAAGCGCGGGAAATGCACGTCGCGCCAGTATTCCGGGGCGGGGCCGTCGATCGATACGAGGTCCACCGACGCCAAGGTTTCCGCATCGATGCGCTCGACGGATGCCAGGGGATGGCTGTGCCCGACGGCCAGCATCCGGGGTGCGGGCGGGAACACGTAACCGACCGAGAGCTCCGGCTCCCGCACCGGTAGCAGTGCTACGGCGGCATCGACCCGGCCGGACAACACGGCACCGAAAGGATCGCCCAGCGGTATTTCCTGCAATGACAAGGTCACATCGGGGTTGTCACGGGCGAATCGGGTGAGCGTCCAGGTGACGGTCTCGTAGGCGATGCCCTGGAAGCCGACGCGGATCGGGCCGGGGAGTTCCTGCCGGGCTTCCCGCCGCGCACCACCGACGAGATCGGTCAGCTCCGTGTACACGGGCCGCACGCGCTCCACGAAATCGGCGCCGAAATCGGTGAGTGCAACCCGGCGGCTGGTGCGGTGCACGAGTTGTGTGCCGATGGTGCGTTCCAGTGCGGCGACGAGCTGACTCACCCGGCTCTGCGACACCCGCAGCCGCTCAGCCGTCCGGCCGAAATGCAGTTCCTCGGCCAGTACCAGCAGACATTCCAGCTCACGGACGGGTAGGTCCGGCACGCCCGCTCCTCCCGGTCGCCGCGATCGATCAGTTCAGCTGATCGAACAATGAGCTGATCACTGTTGTTCCGCGATCCGGCGCGACATTGACTGGATTCATGTCCATTGTGAGTGAATCGCGGGCGCCCGCGGCCGAACCCGCCGAACGCTGGGCGGCGATCGCCGTCTTGGCGTTGTCCACTTTTCTCGTCGTGACGGCGGAGATGTTGCCGGTCGGCATTCTCACGCCGATATCGGCGGGGCTGGGTATCTCCGCGGGAACCGCGGGGTTCAGCCTGGCTGTCACGGGTGTCGTTGCCGCGGTGGCCGCGCCCTTCGTCGCGCGGACGATCGGCAGCCTCGACCGGCGCCGTGTCCTGGTGGCGGCCGCGGTGCTGCTCGCCGCGGGCAATCTGATCACCGCGGCCGCTCAGGGGTTCGCGGTTCTCGCTCTCGGCCGGGTGGTGGTCGGGCTGGCCATGGCGACGGTGTGGGCGCTGGCGGTCGCGCTGGTCACGCGGCTGGTGAGTGAACGCCGTGCGGGTCTTGCGGTGTCGATGGTGGTGAGCGGTGTCGCGGTCGCTTCCGTATTGGGCGTGCCCATCGGGACCGTGCTGGGCGATATCGCGGGATGGCGTAGTGCTTTCGGGGCGCTCGCGCTGGCGGCTCTCGCACTTGCCGCGGGGCTGGCTGTACTCCTGCCGGCGCTGCCCGCACAACCGGAGGCAGCCGGCGACGCGAAGGCCGGTTCGCTACTGGCGATTCCGGCGGTGCGGAGGGGGCTGGTGGCGGTAACTCTGCTCGTCACCGCGCATTTCGCGGCCTATACGTATGTGCGGCCCGCGTTGGAGGAGTTGTCGGGTGTCCACGGAGTCGGTATCTCGTTGCTGCTCCTGCTCTACGGGCTCTGCGGGATCGTCGCGAATTTCGCGGCGGGCGCGGCGGCCACGCGACGAGTCCGTGCGACGCTGCTGGTCCTGGCGGCCGGGATCGCCGTCGCATTGCCGGCACTGCTCCTGCTCGGAACCGGACCACTGAGCGCCGCCGCGGTACTGGTGTTGTGGGGACTGTCCTACGGAGGTGTCTCGGTGTGCAGCCAGATCTGGGCCGTTCAGGCCGCGCCGGACCGGCGGGAAGCCGTCACCGGCCTGTACGTAGGTGCTTTCACCGGAAGTATCGCGCTGGGGTCGTTCGCGGGCGGGGTGATCCTCGACGGTGCCGGGCTGACGGTGCTGCTGTGGGGGGCGTCCGCGGTGGTGGCGGCGTCCGCGCTGGCCACGGTCTCCGGCGGCGCCCGCTACGGCTCGTCGCCGGGCTCGAGGTAGTCCCGGACCTCGAACGGCTGCCCGGCCCGCCGTATCGCCGCTCGTAGTGCGAAGGCACAGCCGAAGAGAACGGCGACGAGCGCGGGGACTGCTACGCGACCGCCCACCACGCCGGGAACCAGACCGTACCGGAGAGCAGCAGTGCCGCGGCGATCCACAGAAGGTGGCGACGTGCCAGGCGTCCGGCTCCAGGAGGGACAGCCACGGATACGTCAGCAGCACGACGATGCAGGAGGGGAATACAAAGGCCACGGCTGTACTTCCGCTGTTCACCACGGTGACGGCCACCGCTGTCACCGTTCCGGCGAGGCATAACAACCAGCAGCACCGCAGCACGTACTGCCGGGTCCATCGGACCGGGCTCATCTGGCGAGTCTGTAGACGCGAATATGGTGATCCCGGCCCGATGGCGGTTCCGGCGACGATATCGGCAAGCCGGCCGACCAGGCGAAAGGGAAGCTGACGCTCACCAGTATCCGCGACGAGCTGTCCCGCATCGTCACCCAGCGGGCGGTACTGGATCCGAATCTGTTCTACCTCGACGGGCGCGAACTGTACGGCGAAACCGACTACCGCGAGAACCCGCTACCCGACCGGCTCCACCCGGATGCCGCGACGCACCACCTGATAGGCGAACGGTTCGCCGAACGGGTATTCGGGGCCGGCGGTGTGTTCGGCGATATACCGGTGCGTAGACAGCGCCCCGCCGCCGTTCTGCGGAGCTGAACAGCGCTGCCGAGCAGGTCGGTACCTGCGATCGACAAGTAGTTTCACTCATCCTCGGGGCGCTCCCCGCGGATAGGCTCGCCTCATGGTGCCGCACCTGCTCTTCGGAATTCCCACGCACGGCTTCTTCGTCGCGCTGGGTGTGGCGGTGGCGGCGGTCGTCTTCGTACTGGAATGCCGGCGGCGCAACGCGTTACGGGAAGAATCTCTGGTCGCCGTAACCGGTGCGCTGGTGGGCGGGGCGATCGGAATGCGTTTGTCGAGCCTGGCCGAAACCCTCGACCCGTACGAGAGCTGGATGTTCGGGGCCCGCAGTGTGCTCGGTGGGCTGCTCGGAGCCTACCTCGGTGTGCTGGTGGCGAAACGGATCATCGGCTATCGGGAACGCACCGGGGACCTGTTCGCGCCGGCGGTGGCGCTGGGAATGGCGGTCGGCCGGATCGGATGTCATCTCACCGAGGCACCCGGGCGGGTGACGGGCCTGCCGTGGGGTGTGCACGCACCGGGGACCGTCCCGGCCTGCCCGGGCTGTGCGAGCGGTTCGGCGATGCATCCGAGTTTCGTGTACGAAATCGTGTTCCAGCTGGCAGCTTTCCTGTGGTTGCGGTGGGCGCGGGATCGGATCACCGCTCCGGGGGAACTGTTCACGCTGTATGTGAGCGCGTACGCGGTGTTCCGGTTCCTGGTGGAGTTCACCCGGGCGAACGAGACGGTGTGGCTGGACCTCACTCGGCCGCAATGGTTTCTGCTGCCGGGGCTGATGCTCGTCGCAGTGCGGTTGGGTATCGGATACCGGCGCGGTCATTACGACGGTGTTCTTCGGCGAAAGGTTGCGTTGTGAACAATCCACCACCACCGGGCAACCGGTCACCACGGGGTTCGGGGCTCGAGATGACGGGCTGGGCAATGGCCGGGGCTTTCGTATTCATCGTCGGTAATGCGGTGTACGGCTTCGCCGCGTTCCTGTTCGCCGGCACGCAGGGGGACCGGGGCTATCCCGTCATCATCGGAATGGCGACGGTCCTGGGAATACTGGTGGCATTCGGCGGGGGTGCGCTGTTGATCCGCGGGGGATCGACGGGGGAGAAGGGGTTCGGGATGGGGATGATGATCGGCTGGGCGCTGGTGACGATATGCACGGTCGGCTTCTGCACCGGAGTGAACCCGGATCTCTACAACCTCGCTGCCGCCGGAGCGAGCAGGTGACGGCGGGGATGCCGCTGCGCGGCGATCGGATCCTGCGATATGTGAACGCCTTCTGCCCACACTGTCACGAGGAGGACCCGGAGCGCCCGCTCACGGACGTGGCCCGGCTTTCCGGGTGGCTTGCCGCACGGGACGGGCAGGTGTACCTCGAACGCGGGTGCCCGTCGCACGGAATGGTGCGCACGCTCTACGACGAGAACCCCGAAATCCTGACCTACCTCGAGGAATGGACCGCGCCCACGAAGGCGCATCTGCCGGACGTCGCCGGGAACTTCGATCCCGTACCGGCGGCATATCTGCGCGGACTGCCCGAAATGCAGACCCAGCACACGTGCATCCTGCTGACCGACCTCCTGGACAGCTGTAACCTGCGATGTCCCACCTGCTTCGCCGAATCGTCGCCCGACCTGCGGGGAGTGGTGCCGGTCGAGGATGTTCTGGCAAACGTGGACCAGCGGCTGGCACGGGAGAACGGCACACTGGATGTGTTGATGCTCAGCGGCGGCGAGCCGACACTGTACCCGGAACTCGCACGGCTACTGGCGGAACTCGTCGCGCGACCGGTGACCCGGATCCTGCTCAACACGAACGGCGTTCGTATCGCACGCGATCCGGAACTGACGGAGTTGCTGGCGCGGTATCGGGAACGGGTGGAGGTGTATCTCCAGTTCGACGGTGTCACCGCGGAAGCGTCGAAACACCATCGCGGCGGCGATTTGCGGGCGCTGAAAGACGAAGCGTTGCAGCGCCTCTCGTCGAACGGAATATTCACCACCCTGGTCATGACGGCGGCGCTCGGAGTGAACGACGACGAGATCGGAGCGGTGGTGCGCACAGCCCTGGACACGCCGTTCGTCGGTGGGGTGTCGATCCAGCCGCAGTTCGGGTCCGGGCGGTCCGGCAGCATCGACCCGATGCGACGGCTCACCCACACCGGAGTGCTGGCGCGACTCGGCCCGCAGACCGGCGGGCTGGTGGCCTGGCACGATCTCACCGCGCTGCCCTGTTCCCATCCGCACTGCTGCTCGGTGGGATACCTACTGCGCGACGACGGTGGACAATGGCGCTCCCTGGTGAGCCTGATCGGGCACGACCGGCTCAAGGAGCGGCTCGGTTTGGTGGCGAACCGGATCGCCGACCGGGAACTGCCGAAGGAGATGCGGCTCGCGGTACGCGAATCGCTGCTCGGTTTGCTCTCGGAACAATCATCGCTGTCACACCCGGATATCGGCACCGTCTGGCGGAATATCTGCGAGAACTGCGACCTGGGAATGAACACCCTGCTCACGCTGGCGTCCTCGGCGTTGCCCGGCCGGCGGGCGCGGCTACGGCAATTGCTGGGGGAGCGGGTCGTACGGATCACTGTCAAACCGTTCATGGATATGTCGACGATGATCGAGGAACGGCTCACCCAGTGTTGTGTGCACGTGGGCACCCGCGCCGATGCCGACCAGTGCGCGCCGTTCTGCGCGGTGCAGGCGTGGCCGGCGCTGTCCCGCCAGCGGCTGCCCGCGGCGGCACCGGCCGGTCGGACGTTGCTTCCGGTGACTGTGCCGTGAACGGTGACGATGCGGCCCACTCCGGTGTGTACTACGCGGAGGCGATCGGGCATCGGCAACCGCCCGATCCGCTGAACCTGTGCATCTACGCGACGGTGGCACTGCTGACCTGGCTCCTCGGTCCGGTGGCGCTGGCGGGTTTCGCCGGCCTGGCGTTCGCCGGATACTGGCGGGCCCGGCGGCGTGGGCTGCGGCGCAGTCGCTGCTGGTTACGGGATACCCGCCTGGTGCTGTGCTATCTGGCGGTGCTGGCCGGTATCGGAGTCGGCGCCGTGCTGTGGTGAAGTGCCGGGCGGCCGCAGCAGCTTCTAATGTCGGGTAGTGATCCGAAAACTGATCGATACGCCCCGGCGGGTGCTCGGTGTGGTGGTGCTGCTGATTGTGGCGGGGGTGGCCGTGCTCGCGATCTGGGCGGAAGGAAACCGCCGGGAGCCGGTACCCGCCGCGGAAACCGGGCAGTTCAGCGCCGAACGGGGACGTGCGCACCTGGAACGATTCGCGACCGAACCGCGGCCGCTGGGGAGCCCGGCAAGCGATCAGGCGCAGGATTACCTCGCCGGGCAGATGCGCGCCGCCGGGTTCGAGGTGGAGATCCAGCACGCGGTCGGGGCCAGTACGGCGCCGGGGCTGGCCGCCTTCGGCCGGGTCGACAATGTGATCGCGACTCTCCCGGGCCGCGACCCGACCGGGACCGTGGTGGTCGCCGCCCATTTCGACTCCGCCGCCACCGGCCCCGGGGCATCCGACGACGGGGCCGCGGTCGCGGCGATGCTGGAGGTGGGGCGGCTGATCGCTGCGCAGGGCGGGACCCGCAACGACCTCGTACTGCTGTTCACCGACGGCGAGGAGGACGGGCTGCTGGGTGCGGAGGCGTTCGTCCGCGAGCATCCGCTGGGTCACGCGGGTGGGGTGGTGCTCAACTGGGAGGCCCGCGGGGTGAGCGGGCCGTCGCTGATGTTCGAAACCTCACGCGGCAATGCGGAACTGTCGGCCCTGTTCGCCGAGACCGTGCCGGACCCGCGGGGCGATTCGTCGATGGTCGAGATCTACCGGAAGTTGCCGAACGATACGGATTTCACCGAGTTCCGGGAAGCCGGATTCACCGGGTTGAACTTCGCCTATATCGAACAGCCCGCGTTCTATCACACGGCCGGCGATACGCTCGCCAACCTCGATCCGCGTAGTCTGCAGCACCACGGCGAGAACATGCTGGCCATGACCCGGGCACTCGGCGCCGCCGACCTGCCGGACCTGAACACCGACCGGGACGCCACCTATTTCAGGATCGGCCCGTTCTCTCTTCACTATCCGAACGCGCTGGTCTGGCCGTTGGCAGGGCTGGCCGCGGCCCTGGTGACGGGGCTGGCCGTCGTGGCGCGGCGCCGGGAGCTGGCCAGTACGCCGCGGATGATGCTGGCGGCGGTTTCGGTGGTGCTGCCGCTGGGTGTGGTGATCGGGCTGGGACAGGCGCTGTGGTGGCTGCTGGTGGCGCTGCGACCGGGATACCACATGATGAACGGCCTGCTGTACCGGCCGGATTTCTACGAGGCCGCGCTCGCCGCACTGGCTGCCACCGCGCTGCTCGCCTGGTATCTGCTGTTGCGGGGGCGGCTGGGTCCGGCCGCGCTGGCGATCGGGGCACTCGCCTGGCCGGCGGGGCTGGGAGCGGTGTGCGCGGCGGCGGCGCCGGGCGCAGCCTTCCTGTTCACCCTGCCGGCCGGGTTCGCCGCGCTCGGTGCGCTGCTGGCGATGATGCCGGTGCGCTGGGCCGGGTGGTCCGCGGTGACGCTGGCGGGCGGGCTTGTCATGTCGGCCGTGTACCTGCCGGTTGTCGCACGCGGAGTCTTCGATGCGGTCGGGATGGTGTACGCCGGAGCAGGCGCCGCCTGCCTGGCGCTGTTCGGTCTCATGCTGCTGCCCGCGGTCGAGCTGCTGCTGCCCGAACCCGAGGCGTTCACGGGGAAACCCTGGGCGCTGCCCCGGACCAAGGCCTGGGCGGTACCCGCGACCGTGGCGGTACTCGGAATCGCCGCGGTGGGTGCGGGTCTCGTCGCCGATGCCGCCGATCCGGCACATCCGCAGCGCAGCCATCTCGCCTACGTCCTCGACGCCGAAACCGGGCGGGCGCACTGGGTGAGCGCCGAACGGTATCCCACCGACTGGACCGGCCGATACGTGACCGACCGCGATACCTCCGGTCTCCCGGCCGGATACGCGCACGAGCCGCTGTGGACGGGGCCGGCGGACCCGGCCGACGCGCAAGCACCGCGGGTCGAGCCGCGCGGGCGCGACGGCGATACCGTGACGATGCACGTGACATCACCACGCGCGGCATCGTCGGTGATCCTGCGCTTCGATCGGCCGATCGATCTGGCCACCGCAACGGTTCCCGGTGCCGCACCGGTCACCGTCTCCGTCACGGGGACACGTCCGGACGGTCTTCCGGGGGAGATCCGCTTCCGCGACCTACCACCGGAGGGAGTCGATTTCACGGTGCGCACCCCCGGCGCGGACCGGGTACATATCACGGCGTTCGACGAAAGTCACGGTCTCGCCGAAGCACCCGGATTCCGGCCACGACCGGCGGATACGATCGCCTCGATCCGGCCGGACGGCGACGTGATGGTAGTCGTGCGCACATACGAGCTATGAGTCGCCTACGACGGCCGGCGTAGCGGGGCCCCGTCCTTCTACGACTGCTTTCGTACCCGGAGAAGCCTCCCGGCAGACGCGCCGGCCCCTCGGCCGGCGCGAAGGTTGTTGCGTTCGAGCTGCTTCGAGAGGACGACGACGTGAAGATCCGATATATAGCCATCATGCTCACCGCCGCGCTGAGTATCAGCGCCTGCACCATGGCGTCGTCGGCCACCTCCGGGCCCGTGGACGCGTTGGACACCGGGCGTTTGCGCGCCGCGCTGGCAGCGATCGAGCGCGCGGGGATACCGGGAGTTTTCGCGGAGGTGCGCGCCGGCGATCAGGTGTGGAGCCAGGCCGCCGGGGTCGCCGACCTGGCCACCGGTAGCCCCGTCACCCCGGATATGCGGCACCGCATAGGCAGCGTCACCAAAACCTTCACCGCGGTGGCGGTCATACAGCAGGTCGAGGCAGGCCGAATCGACCTCGACGCGCCGATCGGCGACTATCTGCCGGATGTGGTGCCGGGGGAGCGCGGCCGCAAGATCACGGTGCGGATGCTGCTCAACCACACCAGCGGGCTGCCCGACTATCTGCCGTACGCGTTTCCTTCGCTTGCGGGATTGTTCACCGGCGGTGAGATTTCGGCGCAAAGCCTCGACGACAACCGGTTCCGGAAGTGGGATACGGCGGAGTTGATCGCTCTGGGCGTGAACGCGCCCGCCGGTGCGCCGGGCGCGCTCCCGGGCGTGTACTCCAACACCGCCTACCGCATCCTGGGCGAATTGGTGCGGCACACGACCGGTACGCCGTTCGAGCAGTACGTCACCGAACAGGTCATCGCACGGGTAGGGCTCGAGCATACGTACTTCCCCGACCGGCCCGAACTCGCGGAACCGCACTCGCGGATGTACGAGGCGCTGTACGGCATCGTCGACCCCCCGCGGGACTACAGCATCTACGACAACTCCTGGCTCGGCCCCGGCGCCGGTCTGGTCTCGACCATGGCCGATGTGAACACCTTCTACCGCACGCTGTTCGGCGGTGCGATCGTGGGCCCGGAGGCGCTGGAGCAGATGCGGCAGACGGTTCCGGTGATTGCACTGGACGGGCAGCAGATCGAGTACGGGCTCGGCTTGCACAAGGTGCAACTGCCGGGATGCGGCACACTGTGGGGCCACGACGGTTCGGTTTTCGGTGCCTCGATGATGTCGCTGCACTCGGCCGACGGGCAGCGCCAGATGTCGGTCGCGGTGAACCTGGTGCGTGCCAACCGGCCGGACGCCACGGGGAAACCGCAGCCGCATCCGGCCGACGCCGCGCTCGCGGAGTTCTACCGGGCCGCACTGTGCCCGGCGGCGTAGCGCGCGCCGACCAGGCCGGCGTGGCTACGGCTCGGAGAGCGACGCGGGCCGCCCGGGCACAGGCGCTTTCAGTGTCCGTCGGAGCGCCCCCGGATCCCGTCCAGGAGGTATCCGGTGCGGCGATCGTAGTCGTCTCGGAGAGGCCGCGTGCCGTGCTCGAGAGCGAGGGCGGTGTCGACGACGAGCGCGTGGAGGGCGCCGGCCGTGAACCCCGGCCGCAACGCACCGGAGCTCCGCGCCGCTGCGATGAGCTCGTCGTTGGCCTCGCTTCCGGCTCGGCAGATCTCCATGAGCTGCTGCGAGTGCGGATAGGTCTGCAACAGGACGTCGTTGAAGGCGGGTCGGCGGTACTGAAGGTCACGGATCGCAGTGAGGTAGTACGTGATCCGCTCGCCGACGTCGTCGAGGGTCCGGGCGCGGTCGATGACGGCGAACAGCTCACCGGCCGGCGCCCGGCGGATCGTCCGTCCTCGCCGGCGACCGCGCCTTCGATGGTCCTGTCGCCCTGACCGCGCCCACCGCCGTTACCTTCGACGATCTCACCGAGATCGCCTCGGGTCTCACCGGTCGCACCATCGGGCACATCGTCCTGGACGACGAACGGTGGATCGCCGACCACATCGCGACCGGTGTGCCGGAGCGGATGACCAGACTCATGCTCACCTGGTATCGGGCAGCTCGCGCGGGCTACTTCGCCCACACCGGCCCGCTGCTGGCCGAACTCCTCGGCCGCGCACCCCGCACCGCCGCGGACCGGCTCGCGGCACCCATCACGGCCTGAAGCCGAGAATGCCCGGGAAGTACGGCAATTGGAAGGGGGTCACGACCGTCTTCGACTGTGGGCCATCGCCGGCCTCTGGCTGCGAGTGTCCACCGATTCAGCTTCCGTCGGCCCACTGGATGATCCGAACGGACGGTCTAGTTGTTCGCGCGCCGGATCGAGCGCTGGACCAGGCCGCGGATACCCGGTAGCCCGATCGCGCGCAGCAAGAGCTCACCGGCCCAGACCTGGGCACGAGTCGACGGCGCGAACCTACCTATTCCTTTGCGTGCCAGCGCTTGCCGTTTACCGACTTCCGGTCGCAACGACGACTCCCAGGCGGCGAGCGCACCGGGGATATCTGCGCCGTGCTCGCCGAGGGCCGAGCCGAGGCGGTCGGCGCCGTCGAGGGCGAGGGCCGCGCCGTAGCCGGCGAAAACGGTCACGCACCAGGCGGCGTCGCCCAGCAGGACGATGCGGCCGTCGCTCCAGCGGTCCATGACCACCTGGCCGACGGAATCGAAATAGGCGCCGGCCGGGTCGGTCTCGAGCCGGTGCAGCGCTTCGGTGACGCCGCCGCCGAGATCTCCGAACGACCGGGTGAGCGCGGCGGCGGGGCCCTGATCGAGTTCGGCTCGGGTATCGGCGCAGCGATAGGTGAAGAACGTCGAGGAACGCTGGGGGCCGAGGTTCATCACCGCGGCGGTGCGGCCTGGGCCGATGAATGTGGTTCCGGCCCCTTCCGGTACATGCGCGGGGACCGTTTCGAGTGGGAAGGCGCCCACCATATGGCCCAGGTCCACCAGGTATTCCGTTTCGGGGCCGAACGCCAGTTCGCGGATCCGGGAGTGCACGCCGTCGGCGCCGATGAGCAGATCGGCCCGGATACGGCTGCCGTCGCCGAGAGTGGCGTCGATCTCGTCCGCGTTCTGGGTCACCGCGTGCACGGTGGCGCCGAACCGGATATCGGCGTGTCCGGCCACCGCGTCGTACAGCGCCGATTCCAGGTCTCCGCGGAAGACGCCGAGTGCGCGGGTTCCGACGGCGGCCTCGGCGACGGCGGCCGGTAACCGGAACTTCTCGCGACCGTCGGCGTGGACCATGATCGAGGTGAAGTAGCCGATATCGTGCGGCGCCAGGGCCGGTATCAGCCCGAGTCGCTCGGCCGCGTCGTATCCGGGGCCGTGCAGGTTCACCAGGTACCCGCTGCTGCGCCGGCCCGGTGCGCGCTCGACCACCACGACCTCCCAGCCTTGCGGGTGCAACCGCAAGGCCGCGGCGAGTCCGGCGATACCGGCGCCCACCACGAGGGCCCGCTTTTTCTTCGTATCCGCCGCATCCGGTGCTTGGATGGCTGCCACTACCACTCCCGTATCGGTTCTCCGCCGGTGCCGATTACGCCGGTCGCCGTCAACCTTAGGTTGACGATCTGCTGTTCGTCAACCCAAGGTTGACGAGCGGCGGGGTTTCTCGCTCTATGGTTGCCGCAAGTCCGGGCTGGGAGCGGGGCGAAACCGGCGCCGCGGTGGGCGGCCTACCGGCTTCCGTGAGTAGTGCCGAAAACAAGGGGTGTGGTGCTGCTCGGAAAGAGCCGGGGCGGCTGTCCGACGCCGAGGTGGTGCCGCGTGTGCAGGCACCTGCGCAAGCTGGTGTCGTAGCTGTCGGCGAGAGAGGCCGGGCTCGATGTGCACGGCCGGGGATCGATGACCGTCTCGTTGTGCGCCGTGCTGATGTACCTGTTGAAAAGCCCTGTGGGGGCCGCCGAATTCGGCGGCCCCCACAGGGCTGAGGCACGAAATCGCTGTGAGAGCGGCAGATCAGACGGTGGCGCCGGCCAGCGCCTCGCTCGCCTCCACGGCCTGGCCCACGCCGGCCACGATGGCCGCCGCCCGCAGGGCCTCGAAGATCACCTCGCGCGAGACACCGGCCTCGCGCAGGGTGTGCTCGTGGGCTTCCAGGCAGTGCTGGCAGCCGTTGATCGAGGACACCGCGAACGACCAGAGTTCGAAATCGTTCTTGTCCACGCCGGGCGAACCGATGATCTGCATCCGTAGCCCGGCCCGCAGATCGTCGTACTTCCCGTCCAGGAAGCCCTTGCCTCGGTAGAACACATTGTTCATACCCATGATCGAGGCGGCACCCAAAGCGGCGTTGTAGGCCTCCGCGGACAGGGTGTCGGCCGCTTCCTCCGCGATCTCGCGCAGCGTGGTGGCCGAACGGGTGGCGGCCGCGGTGGCGAGCAGGGTGCCCCACAGCTGCTGCTCGTTGAGCACGGTGGTACGCGCAAGCGAGGACAGGTTGAGCTTCAGATCCTTGGCGTACTCGGGCAGCGAGTTCTTCAGAGTGTCGACGCTCACTGTGTTACCTCGTCTCTCAGACGCTCGCCGACAGCAGTTCGCCGGCGTCGATGGTGGGATCGCCCTTCTTCCAGTTGCAGGCGCACAGTTCGTCGGACTGCAGCGCGTCCAGCACCCGCAGCACCTCGTCGACATTGCGGCCCACGGAACCGGCGGTCACCGACACGAACTGGATCTCGTTGTTCGGGTCGACGATGAAGGTGGCGCGGTCGGCCACACCGTCGGCGTTGAGCACACCGGTCGCGGCGGCGAGTTCACGCTTGAGGTCCGACAGCATCGGGAACGGCAGGGTCTTCAGGTCCTCGTGCTGGGCCCGCCACTGGAAATGCACGAACTCGTTGTCCACCGAGGCGCCGAGCACCTGGGCGTCGCGATCGGCGAACTCGTCGTTCAGCTTGCCGAAGGCGGCGATCTCGGTGGGGCAGACGAAGGTGAAATCCTTCGGCCAGAAGAAGACGATCCGCCACTTGCCGGCGTAGTCGGCGCTGGTGACCCGGGTGAAATAGTCGTCGGGCTGCTGCGCGTTGACCTTCGACAGGTCACCGCCGATCACCGCGGTGAGGTCGTAGGCGGGGAACTGGTCGCCGATGGTCAACAGGGGCATTGTCGAACTCCTTGTCGTATCGAGTGGCCGGGCGGATCTCGCCGGCGGGTGAGCATTCTGTGTCGATCTTGCCAATGAACCCGCAAAAGGCAAAAGTGATAGGTCGCACTACACTGATAGGAATGCCCGATCAGTCTTATCAGCCAACCCTGTCGCAGCTGCGTGCCTTCGTCGCCGTCGCCGAACATCGGCATTTCGGTGCGGCCGCCACGAGCCTCGATGTGAGCCAACCCACGCTTTCGCAGGCGCTGGCCGCGCTGGAAAACGGTCTCGGATTGCAGCTGATCGAGCGCAGTACCCGCCGGGTCCTGGTGACCGAGGCCGGCCGGCGGCTGCTCCCGCAGGCCATCGCCACACTGGATGCCGCCGACCGATTCCTGTCCGCCGCGAACGGCGATACGCTCGGCGGTGTCCTGCGGATGGGCATCATTCCGACGGTCGCACCGTATCTTCTGCCCGCATTGCTGCCGACCCTGCGTCGCCGCCTGCCTGCGCTGACACCACGGATCGTCGAGGACAGAACGGCGCGCCTCCTCGACGAGCTGCGCACCGGCAGTCTGGACGTCGCGGTGCTCGCCCTCCCCGCCGATGTCCCCGGCGTGGTGGAGATACCGCTGTACACGGAGGACTTCGTCGTGGTGGTGCCGGCGGGTCACGAGCTGGCGGGTCGCACCGATCTCGCCCCGGCGGCGCTGGACGCCCTGCCGATCCTGCTCCTCGACGAGGGCCACTGCCTACGCGCCCAGACCCTGGAACTGTGCCGTTCTGCGGAGATCCGCCCGGGTGCGGCGGGGGATACCCGGGCGGCATCGCTGTCGACGGTGGTGCAATGCGTGGCGGGCGGGCTCGGGGTGACCCTGATCCCGGAGATGGCGGTAGCGGCCGAAACCGGCCGCGGCGCCCTGGATATCGTGCGGTTCGCGGCGCCCGCCCCCGGTCGCACACTCGGCTTGGTGTACCGCGCGTCCACCGCCCGCGCCGACGATTACGCCTACCTTGCCGAAGTCATTCGCACTCAGCAGCCGATCTGAAAACGACCGGCGACGCCCGGGCAGGGAGCTGGGCCGCGGACGGTCCGATGGCCCGCGAGTCCGGTGCCCGGAGCGGTCTTCGTGTCCGCGCCCGTATGACCGGTTGTCCACCGAAGCTGGTGGCGGCGAGCTCGTTTCCGCTCGCCGGGGATATTTCCGATCGTTGTCCCGGCCGCTTGTGGATGGGGGCTCATCGGCGGGACTGTGGTGATGTTCGACTCCGCCGGGCCTGTTCCGCAGCGGGCGCGGTGGTCGATATCGACGCCGACCGACCCTGCGGCGAATCCTGCGGGGTGGGACGCGCGGCTGTGGGTCTGCCGATGCCCCGGCCCGCAACCCCGAGCGGGGTTGCGGGCCGGGCGGTGATCCGGGCGGCGAAAACGGATCACAGGTGGTGGCGACGCCTCGCTCAGGCGAGTGCGGCGGCCACTGGCTTACGGTTCAGAACTGCCGCGATCGACGCCACCAGGCCGGCCACGGCGACCGCGGTGACCAGGTACAGGCCGGGCCGGTACCCGGCGATACCGTTGCCGGTGGCACCGCTGATCAGACCGGTCGCGATGGCCAGTACCACCGCGCCGCCGATCTGGAACGAGGTCTGTACCAGGCCGGAGGCCAGGCCCTGTTCGTGGTCGGCGATACCTTCGGTGGCCTGCACCATCACGGCCGAGAAACCCAGTGCGAAACCGAGTCCCAGCAGCAGGAACGCGGGCAGGTAGTCGAGGGCGTAGACCGGCTCGGGGTTACCGCCGCGGGTCAGGAACCAGGCATAGCCGGCCACGAAGGAGGAGAGTGCGGCCAGGATCATCGGGGTGGTGCCGAAGCGGTCGATGAGCTTGCCCGCGAGCGGCGAGAGAACGGCCACGATGATGCCGGTCGGAGCCATGGCGAGTGCCATCTGCAGCGGTTCCCAGTGCAGTGTGTTCTGCAGGTACAGCGAGACGATGGTCTGGAAGCTGAGGTAGGAGCCGAAGATCGCCAGGGCGGCCAGGTTCGCGCGCACGATCGACTTCACCTTGAAGATGCTCAGGCGCACCAGTGGGTGACCGACGCGGTTCTCGACCACGAAGAAGCTGCCCAGCAGGCCGACCGCCAGGACGGTGGTCGCGATGACAGTGGCGGTGAAACCGGTCTCCGGGGCCGTGACGATGGTGTAGATCGCGGCGAGCGTGCCACCGGTGAGTAGTGCGGCGCCGGCGAAATCGATCCGGCCCTCTTCCTTTTCGGTATTGCGCGGCACCACGAGGTAGGCGGCGAGCACGACTCCCGCGACCACGACGACGGGCAGATAGAAGGTCAGCCGCCAGTCGATACCGGTGAGCAGACCGGAGACGATGAGTCCGGAGGCGTATCCGGTGGCGCCGAAGATCGCGAAGATCGACAGTGCGCGGTTGCGGTCGGGGCCTTCCTTGAACGTGGTGGTGATGATCGACAGCGCGGCCGGGGCGGTGAACGCGGCGGCGACACCCTTGACGATCCGGGTGGCGATCAGTAGCCAGCCTTCGTCCACGAGCCCGCCCACCAGTGAGGCGATACCGAAGACGACCAGGGCGGTCAGGAAGACCTGCCGGCGGCCGAGGAGATCGGCGGCGCGACCGCCGAGGAGCAGTAGGCCGCCGTAACCCAGGATGTAGCCGTTCACGATCCACTGCAGTGCGGAGGTGTCGAGGCCCAGTTCCTGGCCGATGGAGGGGAGCGCCACGCCGACCATGGAGACGTCGAGGGCATCGAGGAACATGGCGAGGCCGGCGACCAGCAGGATCGCCCACAGATGGGGGCTCCAGCGGCCGGGGGTGGACGCGGGGGATGTCTCTGCCGGGGTGAGGTTCTGCGGCGAGGTTGCAGTCAGGGTCACGACGGCAAACTTAGATGCGAGGACATTAAATGTCAACGCATGTAATGTTGGAGCATATAATGACTTGACATGATAATCTCGGGTCATGTACCACGACACCGACAAAGATGTCTGCGCGAAGTGGTCCGAGACGCTCCGCCTCTACCACGGCACGTCCTGCGAGCTGGAGAACGCGCTACAGGCACGGCATCAGCTCGGGCTCAGCGAGTTCGAACTCCTGCAGGTCCTCGGCGGACGCTGCGGCGCGGAGAAGACCGAAAAGGTCAAGATGAAGGACATCGAAGCGGAGATGTACCTCAGCCAGAGCGCCCTCTCGCGGACCGTGACGCGGCTCGAGAAGGCAGGCCTGCTGGAACGCGCGGCCTGTGATTTCGACCGGCGCGCCAACTTCCTGAAACTCACCCCGGCGGGCCGGACGCGGCTCGACGACGCCAAGCCGACTCATCTGGAAGTGCTGCGTAAACACCTGGGCTGACGGTGCCGGAGCCGGGCCCGGCAGCGCCGGATCCGGCGAACACCGGCCGAATGCCGGTGCCGACGACACCATCCACCACGGTGGGCGCGAAACTCCGAGTTCGACCCGACACGATGCCGGAGGTGGGGCGGTGCGCCGCAATGGAAGCACGGCTACGGCACCAACCGCAATTGCGAACGCAACACGTGGCGGCCCCGTCGGATACGGTGCCCCGATCCGACATCGCGCTGTGCGCCACCGGACGCCGCGGCCGACCGGGGTGCCCGGCCGCCGTACCGTGTGGTGACGGTGTCTACCGCCGAGTCCGAGCCGAGGAGGAAATCCGATGAACGCCCACACCCCGGAAGGGCGCGTTCCGAGCAAATGGGAGGAGCTCGTTGCCGCCGACCCGCAGCATTCGCAGTGGTACGTGCAGCGATTCCGCGACCTGGCCGCCGAAGGCCAGGATATTTTCGGAGAGGCACGGCTGATCGACGCGATGCTCGGCCGCGGGGGCCGGGTACTCGATGCAGGATGCGGTCCCGGCCGGCTGGGCGGATTCCTGCACAATGCCGGGCATACGGTGGTGGGTGTGGATGTGGATCCGGTGCTGATCGCCGCCGCCGAAGCCGACTATCCCGGTCCGGACTGGCTCGTCGGTGATCTCGCCGAACTCGACCTCCCGGCGCGCGGTGTCCCCGCCGATTTCGAGGTGATCGTCTGTGCGGGCAATGTGGTGACGTTCCTGGCGCCGGCCACCCGCCCGGCCGTGCTCGCCGGTTTCGCGCGGCATCTGGCCCCCGGCGGCCGCCTGGTGGTCGGCTTCGGCGCGGGCCGCGATTACGATTTCGCGCAGTTCCGTGCCGACGCCGCCGAGCAGGGCTTCCACGAAGACCTGCTGCTCTCGACCTGGGATCTGCGCCCGTTCACCGCCGAATCCGATTTCCTGGTGGCCGTACTGTCGCACTAGCGCGAGACCTCCACGTTCGGAAATCTACGACGTTTCGAGCGCCGAAAGGTAGGCCGCGGCAGCCGGACCGGGTTTTCGCGGGCCCCACACCACGTACTCGACCCGGCGCGGCGGATTCCGCAGGGTGGCGGTCCGCAGATCGGGAAAGGCCGCCACGATGGACTCGGGCAGCAGGCCGATACACAGATTGCGCCGGATCAATTCGACGAAATAGTCCACTGCGACCACTTCGAACGCCACTTCACGGTGCACCCCGGCGGCGGTGAAGGCCTGCTCCGTCTGTGCCCGCCCGGGAGAACCGGCGGGGAAATCCACGAACAGTTCCGTGCTGAACCGCTCTGTGCCGACATCGCGTTCCCCGGCCAGCGGGTGGGTGGGGTGGACCACGGCGACCAATTCGCCGCGGGCGAGTGCGCGCGCTGTGACACCACGCGGTTCGGTACCGTCCGGAAGGCCGAGGAACGCGATATCCAGCCGGCCCTGGCGGACATCGTCGACGAGGTGGTCGCTCATCCCCACCTGCAGACTGATCTGTACCCGGGGGTGGCGGGTGCGGAAATCCTGCAGTGTCCCCAGCAGATCGACGGCGCCGACACTGGGGATCGCGCCGATGGCGAGCCGGCCGCGGATCTCACCGGATACCGCGGTGACCTCCGCGCGTGCCCGATCGGCGGCTTCCAGGGCTTGCCGGGCCGCGGGGAGGAACGCCGCGCCGGCCGGGGTGAGTTCGACGCGGCGACTGGTGCGTTCGAACAGTTTCGCGCCCAGTTCCCGTTCGAGTCGCGCGATCTGGTGACTCAGTGCCGACTGCACCACCAGGCATTGCCGGGCTGCCCGGGTGAAATTCTTCGTCTCCGCCACCGCCACGATGTAGCGCATCTGCTGCAGTTCCATGGAACCATCGTGAATCATGATTGTTGTGGTGACAAACATGTGTTGGACTCATTGATCGCGCGGCCGCAGGGTTGAGTCATGAGCATGACGACAGCGGCCCGGCCGCATCCCGGAGTCGACCCGTCCGAAGCCCGCGGCCTGTCCCGCGGACTGCTGCTGCTGATGTCGGTGGCGACCGGCCTGATCGTGGCGGGCAACTATTTCGCGCAACCCCTGCTGGACGCCATCCGCGGCAACTTCGGCCTGAGTACGAGCACCGCGGCGCTGATCGTCACGGCCGCCCAGGCGGGTTACGCGCTCGGCTTGTTCCTGCTGCTGCCGTTGGCCGACCTGTTCGAGCGGCGGCGTCTTGCGGTGACCCTCTTCGGCGCGACCGCGTTCTTCCTGCTGGCCTGCGGTATCGCCGGCAACGGGGTGGTGCTACTGGCCGCGACCGCACTGGCGGCGTTCACCTCGGTTGCGGCGCAGGTACTGGTGACCTTCGCCGTGGCGTTGAGCACGCCCGAGCGGCGTGGGCGGGTGGTCGGCACCGTGATGAGCGGTCTGCTGGTCGGCGGCCTGCTGGCCCGGACCGTCGCGGGGTTGCTGAGTGAAGTCGGTGGCTGGCGCACCGTCTACTGGGTCGGTGCGGCCGCCCTGGCGGTGGTGACCGCCGCCCTGTGGCGGTCGCTACCCGCGGTGCATGCACCGGTGGGGCTGTCGTATCCGGCGTTGCTGCGGTCCACGGCGGGGCTGCTGCGCACGAATTCCGTCCTGCGCCGGCGGGCCGGGCTCGGCGCCTTGTCGATGGCGTCGTTCACGCTGTTCTGGACCGGTGTGACATTCCTGCTCGCCGGCCCGGACTATCGGTGGTCCGAGGCAACGATCGGGTTGTTCGGGCTGGTCGGGATCGCCGGCACCGTGGCGACGCCGCTCTCGGGACGCCTGGCCGACCGCGGGCAGGTGCACCGCGTGGCGGGCGCCGGCGCGGTCCTGCTGGTGGTGGCCTGGCTCCTCCTCGCGGCCGGCGCGAGCTCTCTACCGGCCCTGATCGCCGGCGCGATCGTGCTCACCGTGGGCCAGCAGGCGCTGCTCAACAGCAACCAGAACGTGCTGTACGGGCTCGCCCCCGAACTCCGTAACCGGCTGAATTCCGCCTTCATGACGGCCTTCTTCCTCGGCGGGGCGGCCGGGTCGGCGCTCACCGCCATCGCGTGGAACCGGGCCGGATGGCTCGGTGTCGGCGTGGCCGGGGGCGTGCTGGCGACCGCCACGGTCCTGCTGTGGGCCGCCGACCGGACGCTCGACCGGGCAACTCGAGAATAGTAACCGCCGTTCGTATCACTGCTGATCAGAGAAGGAAAATCTATGCGTATCACCATTTTCGGCGCAGCCGGACAGGCCGGCAGTCACACGGTCGCCGAAGCGCTGGACCGCGGCCATCGGGTCACCGCGGTACTGCGCACCCCGGATCGGGCACGGGAGATACCGCGCGCCGCGGAGGTCCGCATCGGCGATGCCGCGAACCCCGAGGATGTCGCCGATCTCGCCGACGGCCAGGATCTCGTGATCAGCGCGACCCGTCCGGCCGCAGGCCGGGAAAGCGAGTTGATCACCACCGCCACCGGCCTCACGGCCGCCACCGCGCGTACCGGAACGCGATTGCTGCTCGTGGGCGGTGCGGCCACGCTGACCGTGCCCGGCACCGGTGGGGTGACGGTGATGGACGAACCGGGATTCCCCGAATCTCTGCACGCCATCGCCCGTGCCTGCGCCGATCAGCTCGCGGTGTGCCGCGCTGCCACCGGCACCGACTGGACCTACCTGAGCCCACCCGCGCAATTGCATAACGGTGCCCGCACCGGACGTTATCGGCTGGGCCGGGATGCGCTGGTGGTCGATCGGCACGGGCGGTCGGCACTGTCCTACGCCGACCTCGCGGTGGTGCTGCTCGACGAAGCCGAACGATCCGCGCATCGCGGGATGCGGTTCACCGCCGCCTACTGATTCTGTTCCGCGGCGCAGAGGCCGGTGCGCGACCTGGTGGTGGCACCGGCACAGTTGGGCCAAGGCCCCTTTCGCGTCACCTGCGGTGGAGGCGCGGGAGAAACCCTATGCTGGGGAGCACGGTCCGGCGGATGTCGAGGGGCGCTGATGTCGACGATGGTGATGACCGGCGGCACGTCCGGGTTCGGTGCCATTGCGGCCGGCCGCCTCCGATGTCCGGGCGATACTCGCCTGCTGCTGGGCGCGCGGCGGCACAGGAATGCGGCGGGTCGCTACCGCTGGACCTGACCGAACTGGAATCCGTGCGCGCGTTCGCCGCCGCGGTCCGCCAGGAACTGGCCGGGACTCCGATCGACGCGCTGATACTGAACGCCGGCGTAGTGTTTCCCGACGCCGCCCGCCGGACCACCGACGGCTACGAGACCACCTTCGCAGTCAACCACCTCGCGCACTACCGCGTCCGATCCGGAAACGGCGCGAACACTCTGGCGTGACAGTGCGGCGCTGGCAGGGCTACCGTCCTGATGCCCCCCAGTGTCGAGACCGCCCCGGTCGGTGCGGGGGAGGTGAAGGGTGGCGCACCGAGCACGCCCCCGGATGCCCAGTGCATCCCTTGGCAATCCGCGTCTTCCGGAGAAGGCTGTGGTCGAGGGGCCCGGTCCCGCGATGCCATGGCGAAGGACGGAACGAACGGGCTTCCTCGTGAACTACGCGGCGGCGCTGATGATAGACACATGCGGTGCATGACGGGATTCAGCTGGTGGATATCGGGCCCGGCCACGTGGAGCTGTCGGATCGCCGGACGGAACACCGCTGGCCGGTGGAGGTAGCGGCGTACCGGTTGGCAGCGAGGCCGGTGACGCGAGCGCAGTATGCGGCGATCGCCGGGGACGACACCGGGGCAGAGGCGGGGGACGAGCCGGTCGACAGTGTGTCGTGGGATGACGCGGTGCGATTCTGTAACCGCTTGTCGGAGCAGGAAGGCCTGATCTCCGTCTACCGCCGGGACGGGGAGAACACGGAAATGGCGGTCTCGGCGGACGGGTACCGTCTGCCTACCGAAGCCGAATGGGAATATGCCTGCCGGGCAGGCACCGCCGGCCCTCGCTACGGCGAACTCGACGAGATCGCCTGGTATCGCGGTAATTCCGGCGGCTCAGCGCAACCCGTCGGCCGGAAGCAGCCCAACGCGTGGGGACTGTACGACATGCTCGGAAACGTCTGGGAATGGTGCTGGGATTTCTATGATCCCGCTGTCTACGGCGAATACCGGGTGTTGCGCGGCGGCGGCTGGTTCGACGAACACTGGAGTTGCCGGGCCTCGGTGCGGCGGCGCAGCCACCCGACACTGCGCCTCGACGATATCGGGTTCCGGATCGCCCGTTCGGACTAGAGTGCGCCGCGTGCGGCGAGTACCTCGAAGGCGGCGTCGGCGCTGCGCCACAGGACATCGATCTCCGCCCGGACCGCCGGCGCGGCCGCCGGATCCTGCAGGGCCAGACCGTTACCGAAGATCACCACATTGGCGCCCGCATCGGCCAGGCGCAGCAAGGGGCCGGTTGCCGCACCGGCACCGAGGACGGCGTCGAGTCCCTCGCCCACGAAATAGAACCGCCACAGCGGCCCCAGATCGCCGCCGTAGACGGCCTTCGTGAGATCGACGATGAGGAAACCGTGCTGCGCGATCGCGTCGACGATCGTGAAATGGTCGCGCGCCTGAGCCGGTGTCGCCCGCGTCGCGGCGACGGAATAGGCGAGGTCGACGGTGAGATGTGCGTTGTAACCCGCCATCGCGACCCGTGCCGGGGACAGTTCGCACTGCCGGGTGAGCGCGAAGTAGTGGGCCCACTGCGGCTCGGCCGGTGCGCCGGTGAATTCGGCGTGCAGGTTGCCCAGGAACCTGGCCAGCAGATCGAGGCTGATGCGGTGTGCCCACTCGGGGTCGTCGAACGCGCGGGGGTTGCGCTGCAACGGCATGACAGCGGCCCGCTCCACGGCGTCGAGTCCCAGCGCCAGCAGACCCCGCCGGTCCCGATGGGCCACCAGGATCTCGGTGATCCGCCGATGCTGGGCCACCGCACGTTCGAGGCGGGCCAGGGACGGGCCGGTGTTCTCGTCGAGCAGCTCGGAAGTATCGGACAGTTCGACGATTTCGGCGACGGCGGTGGGCGCCAGCGCTGCGCCACAAGCACTTGCGTCGACGACGGCCTCGGCGCGCGGCGGGACCACCAGACCGGCCACGGCGAATACGAAGATCAACGCGGTGATGCCGGGACGACGTCGGTGGCCGGGGTTTGCGCTGGTAATGGTCACACCACCTTCATTCGACGAACACACGGGCGTGCACGATTGCGTGGGAGAACCGGTCGAACGAACCGGCGCGGAGGGTCCGCCGGACGCGGCTACACCTTAGCTTCGGACACCGGAGGAATGTTTCCGCCACGCGGTCCGGGATCACGCATAGGGGGCCGCGCACTTCTCACCGGCGTCCTCGGCTATACCGTCGCCACGGCCCACGCCGACCGGACCGCCGTCGAATCCGGCACCCACTCACACCTACGCCGAATCCGCCTCCCGTCGCCTCCACCGCCGCTCTGGGCGGAGACGAGTTCGGCCGCCGGGACCGGCACGCGAGTGCGCCTCCCCGGTACTTCTGAAACGACGGCTCCAGGTGGGGTGCGCGCGAGAGCGAGGACGATCTCGGTGGCCGCGTCGATCACGCGGTCGCGTGGTACCGGGAGGCGGCCGTCGATCCAGTGGACGTAGCACGCGACCAATGCGCCGCTGAGTGCGGTCGGTGAAGCTCTCGTAGCAGGCCTGATGCCGGCATCGAAGGTCCCGGCGCTGCTGCAACGGATCGGTTGTGACGAGCGGTCTACGCTAAAAGCCCTTCGACCGCAGGAAATCCGCCACTGTGACCACCGTGTGCGGGTTACGCGGTCCTTCCACCAGCGCGGCGTAGGGCAAGGCGAGGATATTGCCCGCGCGGACGGCCGTGGTACCCGCCATCAGCGGGTGCGTGCGGAGTTGCTCGATCTTCGCCTGCACCGAGTTCTCCGGGCCTGCACCGTAGTCGACGATCAGGATCACCTGCGGATCCCGTTGCGCTGCCGCCTCCCACGACGCACTGGTCCAGGAATCGTTCAGATCGTCGAAGATATTGCGCCCGCCCGCCTCCCGGATGATCTGCGACGGCGCCGCGGTCCGGCCGGAGGTGAACGGTTCGGGGGTTGCGCTGTCGAACAGGAACACCCGAGCCGGTTCCCGCCCGGCGGGAGCGCTGCCGGCGGCCTTCGCGACCTGGTCGCGATACTGCGCAATGAGCTGATCGGCCTTCGCGCGCACACCGAAGATATCCCCGAGATTGGCCAGATCTGCGTAGAGCGCATCCAGCGGTTCCATCACGCCGCGGCGATCCGTTCCGGGTTGCCGGCATGCCTCGGTCAACTGGTACGGGACCGCACCGATCGAACGCACCCACTCCGGGGTGAGACCGGTGGACTCCTTGAACCCGTAGTTCCACCCGGCGAAGACGAAATCGGGATCGGCCGCCTGGACCACCTCGCGGGTGAACGCGTAGCCGAGCAGCGGTGTGCGCTCGAATTCGGCCTGCCACGGTGAGGAGGCGATATCCCGCTCCTTTCCGGGATAGCTGCTGTGGCCTACCAGCCGGTCGGCCAATCCGAGCGCGAACATCATCTCGGTGATCCCGGTGTCGTTGGTGACGACCCGCTCGGGGACGCCCGGGACCGTCAGCGGCGCACCGCAGTTGGTGACCGTGACCGGCGTGCCGGTCGCGGCCTGTGCGGGCCGCTGCACCTCGGCGCCGCACGCCGTCGAAACGACCGCGGCCGCCACGGCCGATGCCACCAGCAATCGGGGAGACCTCATCTAACAGTCCTTCTCGTCGAAGATGATCTGCGGAACACCCAGCCGGGGATGGCTGACGATATGACCGCCGATCGAGAACCAGCGGGCAATCACCTCCGCGGTGATCACCTCGTGCGGTGTGCCCGCGCAGGCGATCCGGCCGCCGTGCAGGACGAAGAGCCGATCGCAGTATTGGGCGGCCAGATTGAGATCGTGCAGGGCCGCGACCACCGTGATCCCCAGCTCTCGCGCCGCGGACAGCACGCTGTACTGGTGGTGCACGTCGAGGTGATTGGTCGGTTCGTCCAATACCAGCACCCGCGGCTGCTGAGCCAGGGCCCGGGCGATCAGGACGCGCTGGCGTTCCCCGCCCGACAGTGACAGGAAACCGCGGTCGGCGAGGTGGGCGATATCGGCCGTCGCCATCGCCGCCGCGCAGATCTCGTCGTCGCGCCGAGGGGTGCCGCGCAGCAGTGCCGTATGCGGTAGCCGCCCGGTGGCGACGACCTCGGCGGCGGTGAAATCGAACGGTGTGGTGGTGTCCTGGGTCAGCGCCGCCACCTGGCGGGCGTTCGCGCGCATACCGAGCGCTGCGATATCCGTGCCGTCCACCAGGACCCGCCCGGAACCGGGGGACAGCGCGCGGTACAGACACCGCAGCAGGGTGGATTTACCGCTGCCGTTCGGTCCCACGATGCCGATGAACTGCCCGGCGTCGGCGGCCAGAGTCACCTCCTCGAGGATTGTCGTACCGTCGATTTCCACGGTGACATCGTCGTAGTCGACACGCATCAGGCGCCCCCGGCCAGTGCGCCGCGGCGCCGCATCAGCAGCACGAACACGGGGACGCCCACCGCCGCGGTCACGGCGCCCAGCGGTAATTCCTGCGGCGGCAGGAGAATACGGGCCACGAGGTCGGCAGTCACCAGGAATACCGCGCCCAGTAGCGGGGTCACCAGCATCAGCCGCCGATGGTCGGCGCCGACCAGTAGCCGGGCGACATGCGGTACCACCAGACCGACGAAACCGATGGCCCCGCAGACCGCGACGAAACAGCCCGTCATCGCGGCGGAGACCACGAACAGCAGCAGGCGGAACCGGGCAGCGTTCAGGCCGAGAGCGGCGCTGACCTCATCGCCCATCGACAGGGCATTCAGGTGCCGGGCGAACGCCGCGATGATCGCCAGGCCCACCACGGCGACGGTGACCACCAGCGGAACCATCTGCCAGGTCGCCCCGGCCAGACTGCCGAGCAACCAGAACATCACCGAACGGGCGGCATCGCCGTGCGGTGCCATGAATACCAGCACCGTTGTCGCCGCAGAAAAACCGTAGCCGACGGCGGTACCTGTGAGCACCAGCCGCAACGGCACCAGCCCGGCACTCGACCGGGCCATCAGGTAGACGAGGACAGTGGCGCCGAACGCTCCGGCGAATGCCGCGGACGACAGTGCGTAGACCCCCAGCGCGCCGAAGGCGCCGAAAAGCACGACCGCGGTGGCGCCCACCGAGGCACCCGACGAAATACCCAGTACATACGGATCGGCGAGGGCGTTGCGCACCATGGCCTGCACCAGTAACCCGACCGCACCGAGCCCCGCGCCGACCGCGGCCGCCAGCACGACCCGCGGCAACCGGGAGTCGACGACGATCCGGTACTCGGCGATATCCGCCGCCACGACGACACCGCCGGTGAGTTCGGCCCACAGGAAACCGAGGACGGCCCGCCACGGGATATGCACCGCGCCGAGCATCAATCCCAGTAGGGCGACGATCACCAATGCCACCGTGAGACCGGTAAGCAGCATCGCCACCGGAAGCCGTCGCAGCCCATGCGAATTCATCGAGCCGGAACCGGCCACCCGTCCCCGATATGACCGTGTGCAGGCATACGTGCGCGACGAAGACCCATATCTTGTCAACCGCTCCCTCGGAGTCGACACCGGCCACACCGGCGGTATGGCCACGCGGGCAGGTCTTCGGACTCGTGGACGTGCTCCCGGATACCGGGATTGCCTACTGGCGGTCGCTTCCCAGGCGCAAGGCCCAGTGCTGATGACCGCGGTCGTTTCCACTCACCGCTGCGGGGCAGTTCCGGATTCCCACCGGATTCCCTCTTACGAACCACTCGTCGTCGACGGGCGGTAACCAGCGCGCGGTCACGGTAACACCCCGGATTTGCCCGCCGGGCATTCCGTGCGGGAATGTGCATCACCTCACTCGGCCGGCGCCGCGTACCGACGAGCGAGCGGGCTTCGGCGGACCGATTCGAGGGGTTGGCGGCCGGACGTCCGGAGGGCGTTTTGGTCCCGCGGCCCTTCGTGCGCTACGGTTGTCGATGCAACGCGGGGTGGAGCAGTTCGGTAGCTCGCTGGGCTCATAACCCAGAGGTCGCAGGTTCAAATCCTGTCCCCGCTACTGAAGGGTCCGGCCGGACGGTACAACACCATCCGGCCGGACCCGATTTTTCGTTTCATCACCTCGAGGATCATGCCGCGGCGGCATGATCCTGAGCCCGGTGAGCCGCATCGGCTGCGACCGGAATACGACGCCGGTCGGCGGTCAGGTCAGCGGACGAGTTCCGGCGATATCGTATTCGGACACCACTGCCCCGGCGATCTCCGCATTCTGCTCGGCGCTTGTGCCGGAGCCGCGAAATACCTCCACCGATTCCTGGGAGTCCCAGCGTTCGAAGATATTGATCCGGCCGGGATCGGTGAGGTCGGCACCGATCGCGAAATCGAGGCAGCCCGGCGCGGCCCGGGCCTGCGTGATCACGGTGACGCAGCCGGCGAGATACGCCTCGCGGGCGTCCGGTGCGACGAGAAGGTGTCCGGCGACGATGACCATCTACTTCGCTCCTGTTCGGTCGATTCACCGATAGAGACCGAACCGGGCAGCCCGATTCATCGGTGCGTGCTCGGCATCCGATGCCGCACACCGAACGCATGGTCAACCGGGCTGTGGGCGCGATCCGGGCACCGGCGGACGCTCGCGGCGGAACAGCGCGGGACCGCGGACTGGAGCCTGTCGGGTGCTCCGGGATCCGGCGCTGGTCGCGCAACCGGACTCCCGGAGCGTACGGCGCTGTGGGAAGGGCTCAGGCCCGCGACCCGAACCGTTCCAGGACTGCGCTGGCCTCCTGGGAGGCGGTGCCCCCGTCGGCGAGATGCGCCATGGTGTCCGCAATGGTGCGGCCGTGATGCGCCATGGCCTGGGCGTAGAGCCGACCGGCGCGGTAGGAGGAACGCACCAGCGGACCGGCCATCACACCGGCGAAACCGATCTTCTCGGCGACCTTCGAATGCTCCACGAATTCTTCGGGTTTCACCCAGCGATCCACCGGGTGATGCCGCGGCGAGGGGCGCAGGTACTGGGTGATGGTGAGAATATCGCAGCCGGCTTCGTGCAGGTCGCGCATGGCCTGGGTGACTTCCTCGGGGGTCTCGCCCATACCGAGGATCAGGTTGGATTTGGTGACCAGGCCTTCGGCGCGGGCCGCGGTGAGCACCGCGAGCGAGCGTTCGTAGCGGAATGCCGGCCGGATCCGTTTGAAGACGCGGGGCACGGTTTCCAGGTTGTGCGCCAGCACCTCCGGACGTGTGGAGAACACCTCGGCGAGCTGGTCGGGTTTCGCGTTGAAATCCGGGATCAGCAGTTCCACACCGGTGTTCGGGTTGAGCTGCTTGATGGCGCGCACGGTTTCGGCGTACAGCCACGCGCCGCCATCGTCGAGATCGTCGCGGGCGACACCGGTGATGGTGGAGTAGCGCAGGCCCATGGCCTGGACGCTCTCGGCGACCCGGCGCGGTTCGTCGCGGTCGAGCGGGGACGGTTTACCGGTGTCGATCTGGCAGAAATCGCAGCGCCGGGTGCACTGTTCGCCGCCGATGAGGAAGGTGGCCTCGCGGTCCTCCCAGCATTCGAAGATATTGGGGCAGCCCGCTTCCTCGCACACGGTGTGCAGGCCTTCCCGTTTCACCAGGCCCTTGAGCTCGGTGTATTCGGGACCCATGGTGGCGCGGGTGCGGATCCAGCCGGGTTTGCGCTCGATCGGGGTCTCGGCGTTGCGGGCCTCGATACGCAGCAGTTTACGGCCGGCAGGGGCTTGGGCGGAGGTCATGCGGTGGGACCTTTCGAATCGCTTGCCGCGGTGGCGGCGGCGGGCTCCGCGGCGGCCGGGGTGGGGGCCTGCGGAATATCGTGCTCGGTAACGGGAAGCTCACCGTTGAGTGCGGCCGGTATCGCGGCGGCCAGCCGCGGACGGACCTCGGCGACGGTGACCGTGCGGCCGAGTTCCTGGCTGAGACCGGTGGACCCCACATCCCGGATACCGCAGGGAATGATGGCGCCGAAAGCACCGAGATCGGGATCGCAGTTCAGCGAGATCCCGTGCAGGGTGACACCGCGCTGCACCCGGATCCCGATGGAGGCGATCTTGCGTTCGGGCAACAGACCGGACGCGGCGAGCCATACACCGGAGCGCCCGGGCACCCGCCCGCATTCCACACCGGCATCGGTGACCACCTGGATCAGCGCCTGCTCCAGCCGCCGGACGTAATCGACGACGTCGATCGGCTCGGCGAGCCGGATGATGGGATAGCCCACCAGCTGTCCGGGCCCGTGCCAGGTGATCTTGCCGCCGCGGTCGACATCGATCACGGGGCTGCCGTCGGCGGGGCGGTCGGCTTCCTCGGTGCGGCGGCCCGCGGTGTAGACGGACGGGTGTTCCAGCAACAACAGGGTGTCGGTGCCGCGGCCGTCGGCGCGCTCGGCGGCGAGTTCACGTTGCAGATCCCAGGCCTGCTGATACTCGATGAGCCCCAGGTCGCGCACGTCGACGGGGGTGCTGTCGTAGCGTGCCGACCGGGTTGCGGTACGGGTGTTGTTCACGATCACGACGTTACGCTCATCTCCAGTGTGAGCTGCATCAGTGTCAGGTCCATCCAGCGGCCGAATTTGCGGCCCACTTCGGGCAGCCGGCCTACGGTGCGGAAACCGAACCGTTCGTGCAGCGCGATGGAGGCGGTGTTGCGGGATTCGATCACCGCGATCATGGCGTGGATATCGTTGCCGGCCCGGGCGCGCTCGATCAGTTCGGCCAGCAGGGCCGCGCCGATACCGCGCCGCTGGAAGTGGTCGGCGATATAGATGGAGTTCTCGGCGGTGTGCCGGTAACCGGATTTGGGCCGCCACGGGCCGTAACTGGCGTAACCGGCGAGCTCACCGTCGACCTCGGCCACCACGATCGGCCGGCCGTGCGCGGTGCGGTTGTCGAACCAGGCCTGCCGGTCGGCCAGATCGACGGGTTCGTCGTCCCAGATGGCGGTGGTTTCGGCGATCGCCCGATTGTGGATCTCCAGGATCGCGGGCAGGTCACTGATCCGCGCATCGCGGACCAGGGTGGCGGTGGCGGGGTTCACCGGCCCACCGCGGCGGTGAGTGCCGCGCCGACCGTGGGGTGGCGGAATTCGTAACCGGTCGCCTCGAGCACGCCCGGAAGCGCGCGGGGGCTGTGCAGGATCGCCTCGTCGGCGAATTCGCCGACTACCAGTTTGAGGGCGAAGCCCGGGACCAGCAGGGGGGTCGGCCGATGCAGGGCCCGGCCCAGGGCGCGGGTGAATTCGGCATTCGTGACCGGTGCGGGGCCCACCGCGTTGAGCGGACCCCGGACCGACGGGGTGGTGAGCGCGTGCCGGATCGCGCCGATCTCGTCGTCGAGGGAGATCCACGGCTGATACTGCCGGCCGTTGCCGAGCCGGCCGCCCAGACCGAACAGGAACAGGGCCTTCAATTGCGGCAGCATCCCGCCGGTGCCGGCGAGTACGACCCCGCTGCGCAGCAAGACCGTGCGGGCACCCGCCTCGGTGGCCGCGTGGGTGGCGGCCTCCCAATCCACGCACAGCGTGGGCAGGAAACCGGTACCGGGCGCACCGTTTTCGTCGACCGCGCGGGCGCCGGTGTCACCGTAGTAATGCACACCGCTGGCGTTCACCAGCGTCGGTACACCCGCCCGCGCGACGGCCGTAGCCAGCACATCGGTGGGGGTGATACGGCTGTCGCGGAGTTCCTGTTTGTACGCACCGGACCAGCGTTTACCGCCGATCCCGGCGCCGCACAGGTTCACCACAGCGTCCGCACCGTCGAAAACGGCGGGGTCGAGTTCGCCACCGGCGGGATCCCAGCGGCGTTCGTCGGGAGCGGCAGCCGGGCGCCGGACCAACCGGAGCACCTGCTCCCCGTCGCGGCGTAGTGCCGCGACGAGAGCAGTGCCGATCAGCCCGGACGAACCGGCCACCACAACCAGCATCTACGTGACCTTACAGGCCGAGATCGGCCTCGAACGCCGCCTCTTCGAGGCGGTGCCGGATGGTGGTGAGGAACCGTCCGGCGTCCGCGCCGTCGATCAGGCGATGATCGTAGGTCAGCGGCAGATAGCACATCGAGCGGACGCCGATGAATTCGCTACCGGAATCGTCGGTGACCACGGTAGGCCGCTTGACGATCGCGCCGGTGCCGAGCATCGCCGACTGCGGCGGCACCAGGATCGGGGTGTCGAACAGCGCGCCCTGGCTGCCGATATTGGTGATGGTGAAGGTGCCACCGGCCAGCTCGTCCGGCTTCAGGCCGCCGGTGCGGGCCCGGTTGGCGATATCGGCGATAGCGCGTGCCAGCCCGGCCAGCGAGAGGTCGCTGGCATTGTGGATCACCGGCGAGAGCAGGCCCTGCTCGGTGTCCACGGCGATCCCGAGATGCACCGATGCGTGGTAGGTGATCTCCTTGCTGTTCGCGTCGTAGCTGGCGTTGATGTTCGGGTGCGCCCCGAGTGCCTCCACCACGGCCTTCGCGAAGAACGGCAGGAAGGTCAGGTTCACGCCCTCGCGCTTGGCGAACTCGGCCTTGGCCTTCGACCGCAGGGTCGCGATCTTGGTGACATCGGCCTCGTGCACCTGGGTGAGCTGCGCGGTGGTCTGCAGCGATTCCAGGGTCTTGGTCGCGGTGATCTGCCGGATCCGGTTGGCCTTCTGCGTGGTACCGCGAAGCGCCGCCAGCGCGGGGCTGGGCGCGGGCGCGGCCGGAGTCTTCGCCGTGGGGGCGGCAGCCGGTGCCGGGGCGGCGGGCGCCTTCCCGGCTTCGGCGGCGGCGAGCACATCCTGCTTGCGGATCCGCCCGCCGACACCGGAACCGGTGACAGTGGACAGGTCGACGCCGTTCTCCTCGGCCAGTTTGCGGACCAGCGGGGTCACGTACGGGGTGGCGCCGTTACCGGACGAAGTGGGGGCCTGCGCTGCGGGCGCAGGTGCCGGAGCAGGGGCAGGTGCCGGAGCGGGCGCAGGTGCCGGAGCAGGGGCAGGTGCCGGAGCAGGGGCAGGTGCCGGAGCAGGGGCAGCGGCGGGGGCCGGCGCGGGCTCGGGCGCCGGGGCCGGCTCGGGAGCCGGAGCCGGAGCGGGCTCGGGCGCCGAACTCGCGGCGGGTGCGCCGGAGCCGATCACGCCGAGCTGACCGCCGACCTCCACGACATCGTCTTCGTTCGCGGTGATCTCGAGCAGGGTGCCCGCCACGGGCGAGGGGATCTCGGTATCGACCTTGTCGGTCGAGACCTCGAGCAGCGGTTCGTCGACCGCGACCTCGTCACCGATCGCCTTGAGCCACCGGGTCACGGTGCCCTCGGTGACCGATTCGCCGAGTTCCGGCATCTTCACCGGGGTCCCGGAGGCCGAACCGGACGCCGCCGCGGGCTGCGCAGCCGGCGCGGGCTCCGGTGCGGGCGCGGCTTCCTGCGCGGGCGCGGGGGCAGGCTCGGGTTCGGCGGCAGCCGGCTCCGGAGCCGGTGCGGGGGCGGCGGATTCGCCGGCCTCACCGATAACACCCAGTTCGCCGCCCACCTCGACGACGTCGTCTTCCTGCGCAACGATCTTCGTCAACACACCCGCCGCGGGGGACGGGATCTCGGTGTCGACCTTATCGGTGGAGACCTCGAGCAGCGGCTCGTCGACCTCGACCGTGTCTCCTTCCTGTTTCAGCCACCGTGTCACCGTTCCCTCGGTAACGCTCTCACCAAGAGCGGGCATCTGGACGGAGAAGGCCATGTCCGTTGACTCCTCTAACTGCTCGACGGGTCTACAACAGTTCGTTCCGGTGGATCCCGTCGCGGGTCGCGACAGTGTTCCAGCCGACGTTCATTCTGCGCGGCGCCGGAGATCCGTGTGGTTGTTGTTCCGGGAACCATCCTTGCACCCGCCGCCGCGCGCGGTTACCGGAGGGCATCCCATTCTGCGATCCGGCACCATGGAATCACCGCCCTGTACGGCGGGTTCGAGTAGCGAGCAGGAGGTCGGCCGCAGTGGGCTTACTCGATCGTTTCCGTCGCGTCGCAGCTGGGCGTGGCCGTGTTTCCCGTGGCCGCTCGCCCGAGGCCGCGTATCTGGCGGACTGGGTGCGCACACATACCGGAGTGGAGGGGTTCGTAGAACCGAAGACGACTGTGACCGATGTCACCGTGGTGCTCGTTGCCGCGGATGGGGAGTGGACCCGGCGGATCGTCGGCGAACGCGGCGCCCGGCGACTCGCCCGCGATCTGAGGATCCCGGTATACGACGTCGGCAAGACCGGCTATCCGCAACGGATGCGCGACTACGACGCCCGCCGCCGGATCGAACGCAAACACGCGCTCGAACGCGAACTCGGCGAGGACTGATCAGCGCGTCCCCCAGCGGTACGGCCGGCACCGGCCGGTACGACCATGGGCGGCGGGGCCTACTCCCGGCGAACGGCCACCCGCTATCGGTCGCCGCCGTGGCATCCCGGCGGGCGCGAACCGAAGAGTCGTCCATGAGTGCCCTGCCCGTGGTGACATGGGTGCGGATCCCCGGCCCGAGGGCAGGGCGGGAGCTGTGCCCGCTCCGCCGGGTCGCTCGTTCACGGCGCGTGCGCGACGCTCGGTCGCGGTTACCTCGGGGCGGGATCCGAAGCAGAAGGCCGAGGCTCGTCCCGTTCACCTACTCGAACGCCCACCGCGCGGCACCGTGGCGTCCGGCTCTCGCCCGCGCGGCGAGGGGCTGCCGGCCCCGCCGGTCGATGATCCGGAGCCGCGGTGCGGTCGGACACTGTCTCCGGCGCCGTCGGAAAATTCCCGGTCCTTGCGTCAACTCGTCAGTCGGTCATCCCAGCGGACGAGTCGTGACCGGGGCCGGATTCGGCCGGCGGGGATCGGGCCGATATCCGGCGCCGCCCGCGGACGGCGCCGGATGTAGGTCGCTTCGTTACCTGCCCGACTCGGCCTGCGACCTATTCGGCGGCGATATCCTCGAGCACGGCGATAAGCGTGCGGACCGGGACGCCGGTGCCGCCCTTGCCGATATAGCCGAACGGCCCGCCGGTGTTGTACGACGGACCCGCGATATCGATATGCGCCCACTGGACGCCCTCGGGCACGAATTCCTTCAGATAGGTGCCGGCCACCAGCATCCCGCCCCAGCGGTGCGAGGTCGCGTTGACCATATCGGCAACCTTCGAATCGAGGTCGGCGCGCAATTCCCCGGGGAGCGGCATCGGCCAGCCGTGCTCGCCGACCTCGCGGGAGATACGGGCGACCCGGTCGCGGAAATCGTCGGTGCCCATCACGCCCGGGGTCCGGGTGCCCAGCGCGACCATCTGGGCGCCGGTGAGCGTGGCGACGTCGATCAGGTACTGCGGATCGTCCTCCCCGGCGCGGACCATGGCATCGGCCAGGATGAGCCGGCCCTCGGCGTCGGTATTGGTGACCTCGATCGTGGTGCCGCCGTACTGGGTGAGTACATCGCCGGGCCGCTGCGCGGTATCCGACGGCATGTTCTCGGCCATCGGCACGGTCGCGATCACGGTGATCGGCAGGCTGAGCCGTGCCGCCAGCAAGGTCGTCGCCACGACCGCCGCCGCCCCGGCCATATCCGAGGTCATGTTCTCCATGTTCGCGGCCGGTTTGATGGAGATACCGCCGGTGTCGAAGGTGATGCCCTTGCCCACCAGCGCGACCTTCTTGTCGCCGCCGCGGTAGGTGAGCCGCACCAGTCGCGGCGGCCGCGAGGATCCTTTGCCGACACCCACGACGCCGCCGTAACCCCCGGCTTCCAGCGCTTTCTCGTCGAGGATCTCGACCTCGAGCCCGGCGCCCTCGGCGAGCAGTTCGGTCCGGCGCGCGAATTCGGCCGGGAAGAGATGGCTGGGCGGGGTGTTCACGAAATCGCGTGCGGTGGCCACGGCCTCGGCCGTCAGCTGCGCCCGCAGCAGGGCGTCACCGCCGAAATCAGGTTCGGGGACGAGCAGTTCCAGCCGGGCGAGCGGGGCGGCCTCCGGTTTCGGCGCGGATTTCGCCGAACGGAACGGGGTGAAGGAGTATGCGCCCAGGTAGAAACCCTCCGCCGCCGCGCCGATATCGAGACCGGACAGGGTGGTGACTGCCCGCGTGACCCCGGTCAGCGAGCGGGCGGCGACACCCGCGCTGCGGCGGATCTGCTCGGCGTCGAGGTCGGCGGCGCTGCCCAGTCCGACGGCCAGCACGCTGGTGACATTGTCCAGCCCGGCCGGTGCGGGCACCCGGATCAGCTGTTCGGCCTTACCGGTGCCGCCGACCGCGGTCACCTGATCGAGCAGCCGGACGCGCAGGTCGGCGTCGAGCACATCGCCGAAGAGGTCCTCGGGCACCAGGGCGGGCCCGTCGTCGGTGGTGGCCACACCGACGACGAGGACGTCGGTGCCGGGCTCGATGGTCTGGGTACGTGCCAATTCCGGTCCGAGCGGACGATCTGCGACAGCTGTCATGGCTTTCAGGCTATTCGGTGACGGTCCGCTGCCGTACCGCGACACCGTCGAGGAGCATGTCCACGCCGTAGGACAGCAGCGCGTCGAAGTCGAGTTCCGGCGGCGGCCAGGCCTGCGGATCGAAGACCCGGTACAGCGTGGGCCGCGCTGTCGCGTCGATGAGATCGGCCAGACCCGGCGGGTCTACCGCGGTATCGTCCGGTCCGCCCAGCCGATCGGTTCGTTCCGAGGCCCACAGCAGGGCAAGCCCCTGTACCAGCGCCGAGTAGCTCAGATAGGCCGACATCAGCTCGGCGCGGGGCAGATCCAATTCGCCGAAGGCCGACATCGTGCGCTCCAGAGTGTCCAGCAACCCGGGGCCGAGCGGTGGCCGGACGCGTGCCAGCACCGGCAGTACCCACGGGTGGCGCCGGTAGAGCTGCCATTCCCGCTGCGCCTCGTGACGCAGGCGTGCGCGCCACCCCGACAGTTCGCCGGGCGGCGGCGAGGGAGCGTCGAGAACCAGCTCGACCATTGCCGCGAGCAACTGTTCGCGATCGTCGAAATGCCGGTAGAGCGCCGCGGTGGCCACTCCCAGCTCCCCGGCCAGCCGGCGCATGGTGAGGCCGTCGAGGCCGGTGCGATCCGCGAGTTCCACGGCTGCCCGGGTGATCACGACTGCCGACAGGCGGCGCGGCGCCGGGCGGACGCGGGCCGGCGCGGCGGTCTGCCGGGCACGGTAGGCGCGCGCCTGGCAGGAGCGGGAGCAGTATTGCCGGCGCCGGCCCCGGGAAGGTTGCCGGAGCTCCGCGCCGCAGCGCACACAGTGAGTCACGAATTCGATTTCAACACACGAAATACCGTGACGAAATAGTGGTTGTGCAGAGGTAGGGCGCATAACTTCGAATCGCAGGAACACCATTCACGAGGAGGCAACGTGGGTACCGAACTGGATGTGCGGCGTGCGGAAAAAAGCGACTTCGACGCGTTGCTGACCGCGCTCCTGGTAGCGGCCCCGGACGAGGCGGTGACGGAGTGGATCATGCGCGGTCACCCTGCGGATCAGTTTCTCGACGTCTATCTGCCCGAGCTCATCGAACGCGGGCTCGCCGAGGACGAACTCTGGGTCGCGGGCGCCGCGGGCGAGATCTGGGCGGTATCGCTCTGGCAGGCCATGGATTCCGTCGAGCGGCTGCACACCGAGGCGGCGATCGCCCGTGCACACGCCGACCGCGCCCCGGATTTCCGGCCGGTGCAGCGTTCGGCGTACGTCACCGAGCTCCTGGCCCGGGAGCATCCGCGGCGGTTCCCGCACCGCTACCTGGAGCTGATCGTCACGGTCCCGCAGTACCGCGGCCGGGGTGCCGGTGCGGCGATTCTCGGCAATCGCATCCGGGCGCTGGCGGCCGCGGGGATTCCGGCCTACCTGGAGGCCAGTACCGAGCGTTCGTCACGCCTGTATGCCCGGCAGGGGTTCGTGCGCATCGGCGAAACCCACACCCTGCCCGAGGACGGTCCGACCTTGATCCCGATGTGGTTCGAGGCCTGATCATGCCTCCGGCCGCCGAGATGACGGCTACCGAGACCTGTGCACCCGACCAGCCTCGGCTCAGTCCGGCTCGGCCCGGCTCGGCCCGGTCCGGCTCGGCCCGGCTCGGCTCAGTCCGGCTCGGCTCGGCTCGGCTCGGCTCGGTCCGGCTCGGTCCGGCCCGGCTCGGCCCGGCTCGGCCCGGTCCGGTCCGGTCCGGTCCGGCTCAGCTCAGCCCCGTTCGGCCCGGCCCCGTTCGGCCCGGCCCCGTTCGGCCCGGCCCCGCTCGGCTCGGCCCGGCCCGGTCCGGTCCGGTCCGGTCCGGCTCAGCTCAGCCCCGTTCGGCCCGGCCCCGCTCGGCCCGGCCCGGTCCGGCCCGGCCCCGCTCGGCCCGGTCCGGTCCGGTCCAGCTCAGCCCCGTTCGGCCCGGCCCCGCTCGGCCCGGCCCGGTCCGGCCCAACTCAGCCCCGTTCGGCCCGGCCCCGCTCGGCCCCGCTCGGCCCCGCCCCGCTCGGCTCGGCTCAGCTTGGCCCGGTGCGCATGGCTTGGACCCGCCTGGCTCGGCTCGGTCCTGCCTGGCCCAGCCGGGGTGGTCACGGTCGTGGATACCGGGCCCGGGCGCTGCGTCCGCTGGGGCGGCTCGGGGCGGGATAAGCTCGCCGGGTGAGTGACGCCGGGCTGAAACAGGGACCTGTCCATGGAGTTCACGTCGAACTCGGAGCGAAATTCGCGCCGTTCGGCGGATGGGAGATGCCGGTCTCCTATGCGGGCACCGTGGCCGAGCACACCGCGGTCCGGGAATCGGTGGGACTGTTCGACGTGAGCCATCTCGGCAAGGCGACGGTACGCGGGGCGGGCTCGGCGGAATTCGTGAACTCGGCGCTGACCAACGATCTGGGCCGGATCGGCCCGGGTAGAGCCCAGTACACCCTGTGCTGCACCGCCGACGGGGGAGTTGTCGACGATCTGATCGCCTACTTCGTCCGCGACGACGAGATCTTCCTGGTGCCGAATGCCGCGAACACCGCCACGGTGGTCGAGTTGCTGGCGGCCGCCGCGCCACCGGCGATCACCGTGACCGACGAGCACCGCGACTACGCGGTATTCGCGGTGCAGGGGCCGCAGTCGACACAGGTCCTCGACGCGCTGGGGTTCCCCACGGACCTGTCGTTCATGGCGTTCACCGATGCCGAATGGTACGGACAGCCCGTCCGGGTCTGCCGGACCGGCTACACCGGCGAGCACGGATACGAACTGCTGCCCCGTTGGACCGGAGCCGAGGAACTGTTCCGGGCCCTGGTCGAGCAGGTGCGGGCCGCCGGCGGCGCGGTGGCCGGGCTGGGCGCGCGCGATACCTTGCGGACCGAGATGGGCTATCCGCTGCACGGGCACGAGCTGTCCACCGAGATCACGCCCGTCCAGGCCCGGGCGTCCTGGGCTGTCGGCTGGGCGAAGACCGACTTCTGGGGCAAGGCGGCGCTGGAGGCCGAACGCGCAGCCGGCGCGCGGCGCGTCCTGCTCGGCCTCGAGGCGCTCGACCGCGGGATCCCACGGGAGAACCAGACCGTGCGCCACGACGGCCGCGAGGCCGGGGTGACCACCTCGGGAACCTTCTCACCGACCAAGCAGATCGGGATCGCCCTGGCCCTGCTCGACCCGGCGATCACTCCGGGGAGCGAGGTCGAGGTCGATGTGCGAGGGCGGGCGCTGCGCTGCACCGTGGTGCGGCCGCCGTTCGTGAAGCCGCGCACCAGCTGATCCGGGCCGGGTAGCCGGGCGAAACCGCGTCTCACCGATGCCGGACAACCGACCACCGCGTATTCTGCCCGACCCCAGGACATAGACTGCTGGTCATGACCGCTGCTGCACAGTTCGCCCGTATCCCTCATCCTGCGCCCACCCCGGCGCAGCGGGTACAGGAGATCCTGGCGGCGCCCGGTTTCGGCCGCTTCTTCACCGACCATATGGTCACCATCGACTACACCGAGGCCGACGGCTGGACCAATGCGGTCGTCGAACCGTACGGTTCGCTCACCCTCGACCCCGCGACCATGGTCTTCCACTACGGGCAGGCCATCTTCGAGGGGCTGAAGGCCTACCGGCAGCCGGACGGGCAGGTTGCGTGTTTCCGGATCGACGCCAACGCGGCCCGGTTCCGCCGTTCCGCGCGCCGGATGGCGATGGCCGAACTCCCCGAGGAACTGTTCATCGAATCGGTGCGCCAGCTGCTCGAGGTCGACTCGGCCTGGGTGCCCGCCGCCGGTGGCGAGGAATCGCTGTACCTGCGGCCGTTCATGTTCGCGACCGAATCGGGTCTGGGCGTGAAACCGGCTTCCTCGTACAAGTACCTGCTGCTCGGCTCACCCGCCGGGGCCTACTTCCCACGCGGCGTGAAGCCGGTGCGGGTGTGGCTGTCCACCGAATACGTGCGCGCCGCCCCCGGTGGCACCGGCGAGGCGAAAGTCGCCGGTAATTACGCGGCCTCGCTGCTCGCCCAGGCCGAGGCCACGGCCAAGGGCTGCGACCAGGTGGTGTGGCTGGATGCCGTCGAACGCCGCTACGTCGAGGAGATGGGCACCAACAACCTGTTCTTCGTGTACGGCTCCGGTGCCGACGCCCGGCTGGTGACCCCCGAACTGTCCGGGTCGCTGCTGCCGGGTATCACCCGCGATTCGCTGCTCACTCTGGCCGCCGATTCCGGCTATCCGGTCACCGAGCGCAAGATCTCGGTGGAGGATTGGCGCGCGGGCGCGGAATCCGGGGAGATCACCGAGGTCTTCGCCTGTGGTACCGCGGCCGTGATCACACCGGTCGGCTCGGTCTGCGGGCCGGACGGCGAATTCGTGATCGGCGGCGGCGAACCAGGCGAGGTGACCATGGCGCTGCGCGACACCCTCACCGGAATCCAGCGCGGCACCTTCGCCGATGTGCACCAGTGGATGCGGGTGCTCTGAACCCCCGGGACATCCGGTGATCGCCGGGTACCGGATCGCGTCCGGTACCCGGGCGGCAGATCAGCCCGGCATGAGGGCGTGCCATTCGGCGAGCGACCGCGGGCGCAGCACGTAGTTGTTGTCGCGGATCGAGTCCAGCGAGGCATGCGGGTCCGCCGAATACCAGTGCCCCGGGTATACCTCCGGGTTGATCGGCATATCCGCCAGTGACCGCAGGCTGGCGAACATGGCCGCGGAATCGCCGCCCGGGAAATCGGTCCGGCCGCAGCCGTCGATGAACAGAGTGTCGCCGGCGATGAGCTTGTCGTCGACGAGGAAGCACTGGCTACCGGGAGTATGGCCCGGAGTGTGCAGGAATTCGATATCGAAGACGCCGACGCTCAATTTGTCGCCGTGCCCGTGCCCGGTCAGCTCACTGGGCGCGATCCCGGTGACATTCGCCACCCAGGATTTCTCCTCGTCGTTCACATGAACCGGAACAGTGGACTCTTCGAGCAGTTCCTTCACGCCACGTAGCGTGAAACCCATCATCGAGCCGCCGATATGGTCGGGATGGTGGTGGGTGACCAATACCCCGGACAGTTTCAGCCCGTCGTTCTCGGCGATACCGGCCAGATCGCCCGCGGCGTACGCCGGGTCCACGACGACGCATTCACCGGTGCCCCGGTCACCGATCAGATAGGCGAAATTACGCATCTGCGTGGCGATCGGGTCGCCCACGGCGAAATCCCGGCCGGCCAGCAGTTGACGGAAGTAGAGGCGCTCGGCTGACATACCTTCCACCTTATGGGCAGTGGCGCGGCGGTGAGACGCTGCGTTCGCAATATTGAGGCGGGTGACATCAGGACGCCTGGGGGTTGTGGTGCGCAACGTGTCTGGGTCACCCTTTGCCGAAGGTCCGGAACGCCGGAGCGATACGGAAACGAACCGGCCATCGCGCGCCGGGATCGGATCGCGGGGTCTCCGTGAGCCGTCCGATCGGGCAGGCGCGGGAGCGCCGCTCGGTGGCGCGGCGATTTGCCGACGCCGGTCTCACCCGGGTGCCTCCGATCGAATGATGCCGGGCGTTGTCATGCGTTGCCGTTCAGACAGCGTTCGCCGCGGCAACGAACCCCAACGCGGACAACGCCGTGGTGAGCTCGACGGCGGCGCCGAGCAGATCGCCGGAGAGCCCGCCGATCCGGCGGGCCCCGTGATCGGCCAGCCGTACGGCCACCAGTAGCGAGAGCACCGCGACCAGCGGCCCCGGCCATACGAGTCCGGGTACCGCGAAAACCGATACCGCGGCAGTCACGACAACCCAAACCGCGACCGTGACCCAGGACTGTGTTCCCGCGACCAGCGCGCCGAACCGGGTATCGGGCGCGGGTTCGATACCGCGGCGGCAGGCGGCCACGACCGCGACCCGTCCCAGGGCCACCGCCAGGATCACCGCATACCAGTGCCCGGATGCGGCGAGGGCGGTGAACGCACCGGCCTGGATACCGGCGGCCACCACGATGGCGGACACCCCGAAGGGTCCGGCGCCGCCGCTTTTCATGACCTCCCGCGCCCGCTCCGGCGGACCGTACACCCCGAGGCCGTCGAAGGTATCGGCCAGCCCGTCCAGATGCATGCCCCGGGTCAGCAGCGCCAGGACCGCGACCGCGGCGAACCCGGCCGCCGCACCCGCCGGTTCCAGAAGCCACAGCACGGCCGCCGCCGCGAGCCCGAGCGTGAGCCCGGCGATCGGTGCCAGTGCGATCGCGCGGGCGGCCGCGCGGCGGTCGACCTCGGCCGGGCCGCGGACGGGGAGCACGGTGAGCCAGGAGAAAGTGAGCCGGAGGGTCAGCACAGGACAGTCTCCGCGCCGAGGGCCGTCACTTCCGCATATCGATAGCCGGGCTATCGGCATCTTCGGTGGGAGCGGCGGCCGTGCTGACCCCGGCGTCGGCGAAGGTCGCCATCTCGGCGAGCACCGCTACGGCCGACCGCAGCACGGGCAGCGCGGTGAGTGCGCCGGAACCCTCGCCGAGCCGCATATCGAGGCCGAGGATCGGGTCGAGTTTCAGCTTCGTCAGCGCGGCCGTATGTGCGGGTTCGGTGGAGCGGTGCGCGGCCACCCACCAGGCCGAGGCGCCCGCCGCCAGATCCTCGGCCACCAGGGCCGCGGCCGTGACGATCACTCCGTCGAGCAGGACGGGCGTGCGCCGGGCCGCCGCCTGGGCGAGGAAACCGGTCATCGCCGCGATATCGGCGCCGCCGGCCACCCGCAGCAATTCGATCCCGTCCCGGGCGACCGGCCGTACCCGCCACATGGCGTCCCGGACAGCCGCGACCTTGCGCATCCAGCCGTGGTCGTCGACCCCGGTACCGCGGCCGACCGCCTTCACCGGTTCGGTGCCGGTGAGGGTCGCGATCAGCACGGTGGCCGGTGTGGTGTTGCCGATTCCCATATCGCCGGCAATCAGCAGATCGGCGCCCGCATCGATCTCCTCGTCCGCGACGGCTCGGCCCGCGGCGAGCGCGGCCGCGACCTCCGCGCTGGTCAGCGCATCCGCCCGGTCGATGGCGCCGCTGGACCGGCGGATCTTGTGCGCGCTCACCGCCGGATCCGTATCGGCGGCGACCGCGATATCCACCACCCGCACCGTGGCATCGGCCACCCGCGCCAGCGCGTTGACCGCCGCCCCACCCGCCTGGAAATTGGCCACCATCTGCGCGGTGACCTCGGTCGGAAACGCCGACACGCCATGTGCTGCCACACCGTGATCGCCCGCGAACACCACTACCCGGGCCCGCTCGAACTGCCGCGGCGGACAGAGCCCCTGGCAGGCGGCGACCCAGTTGCCCAGCTCCTCCAGCCGTCCCAGCGACCCCGGCGGTTTGGTCAGCGACGCCTGCCGCTGCTCGGCCGCCGCGCGGACGCCGGCATCCGGCGGAGCAACGGGTGCGAATCCCTCTGACACTGATGGAGCCTTCCGGTCGGGTAGCTGACGTGCCGGGACGCAGACCGGAAGCCGGTGACCGGCCCCCGGCCGCGATGGCCGGTCCTTCCGACAATATTGCCCGCCCGTCCGAGTAACAGCGCGAGGCACCCGCCACACGACCGTCGCCCACTCCTCAGGCCTACCGCCGCGGTGTCCCGGCGGCTGCCGCGCACCCGGAGGGCATGCCGCGCTGTGTCGGCGGTCTCCGTGGGTGTTCGCCGTCGGCGGCACAGCTCCGGCCGGTATTCAGGGCAGCGCGTCGGCAGCCCTGCCACCGCCCGACCGGGGGCGTCGATCCGCGATTCGGGACCGCAAGGTGGGCACACCCGGCCCCGTGAGCTCGTCGCAGTAGTCGGTGCGCCCGGCCATCGCCATGACCAGTGCCAGGGTGCTGCCCCGGACCTCCGGACCCGCGCCGATATCGAACGGTCCGTCGGTGGCGACGAGGTGCAAACCCTTGCGGATCGTGCGCCCGGCCACGGTGAAATCACGTTCGGCGAAGAACCGGGCGACCTCGGTGACCGCGGCGAGCTCCGGCGTTCCGGGCAGCCCTAGGGGCCGGCGGATGTCCTCACCGTGCACGACGACCTCACCGAGCCAGGCCGGTGTATGCCCGGAAGGCGCGGTCGTACTGGTGACCACCGCCCGGAAACGCGCCAGCGTCTCATCGGGACCTGCCCCGCGCTGCTCGAGCATCCGCCGCTGATTGTGCAGGTCGGGATCGAAACGCGCACCGGCCATACTCCGGATCCACCGCCATCGGCCGGTACTCGCCGCGGCAGTGAGATGTGCAACGACTTCCTCGACCGTCCACTGCCCGCACAACGAACGGGCGGCCCACTGGTCCGGTGTCAGCTCGGCGAGTCCCTCGGCCAATGCGGTCCGTTCCCGGTGTATTGCGGCCCAGACCTCGGCGCGCGGCATGTTCTCCATGATCGCATATGGAAGCACGGTCCAGTGACACACTGGATCATCGACAGCTACCGGCTCACTGCCGCCGATACCGTCCTGCAAAACCCTTGCTACCTTCGACGTGTCCGTGTGGGATCTGTCCGCCACCCTCGCCGTCGGCGCCCGCCTCGTCTTCGCCCGCCCGGCGGACACACCGACCGGCTACTTCGCCGCGGACCACGAGCTCGCCGAACGCCGCCACGAAATGGCCGATGACGGGCGCCCGGCACGAGATGAATGAGCTGACCCGGCCGTCGCCGGCGCGCGCGACGCCCCGGCTCACCGTGCCCCACGCATGGGTGTTACCCGTGCGTCCCACGACGTCGCCGGCCGCCTCTGGTTCGCGGCAGGTGACAGCACGCGCTGACCGGCAACCGCCCGGCGCGCGCAGCACGGCCCGCCGCACGGCGCCGAAGTGAATTCGGGCACTCCGCGCACAGGACGCGTTCGTCACGTGAACCGTGGCGTGCCCGCAAGCACGGCGCATAGTGATTCGGGCGGTGGCTTACACGCGGCGGGCGGCGAAATCCGGTTCCGCCGGATCGGGGATCGCGGTGGCGATACAGCGGACCGGACCCGTACCGGCCAGGGATTCGTGTAGGCGGATTTCCCCGACCGGGAGCTGACGAGCACCGGGGTACGTAACCGGTCGACCGGACGGGTGCGCCGCGGAAACCGGGTGCGGTACCGGGAAGGAAGGTCAGATGGCGTCGCCGGGACCGACGCGCGGTTTCGGCGCGCGCATCTTGCGCATCTGCGAAGCGCGCACGAACGCGTACCAGCCCAGCCGGAAACCGGTATCGGTGCTCTTGGGGAAGCGTTCCCGGACCCGCCGGTTCACGATGCGGCCGAGCAGGAAACCCTCGGCGATCATGAACGCCATCATCACGAGCATGGCCAGAGTGACGATGGACTGCCATGCCGGGGCCGCGAACATGGACAGGATCAGCAGCAGGGCCATCGGCATGAACAGCCCGACCAGATTGCGGCGGGCATCGACGATATCGCGCACGTACGCACGCAGTTCCCCGCGGTCGCGCGGCAGCAGGTATTTGTCCTCGCCGGCGAGCATCCGGGCGCGCCGGTCCTGCGCGGCGGCCCGCCGTTCCGCGGCCGCGGCCTTGCGATCCGCCTTGCTGCCGCGGGTCTCCTTGCGGCGGGCACGGGCTTCCTTCGCGGTCATCGGTGGTGGCGCTACGGGGCCGCGGCGGCGGCCCTCGGCTTCGCGCCGGCTCGGTGTCGGCCGGCCCTTCCCTGCAGTGGGGGTGGCTTTTGCCGGTGCCGCGTCGGCTTCGGTGGCGGTCGCGGCCCGCGAGCTGTCGGCGGGCACGTCGGTACCGCTGGACTCACCGCGTCGGAACAACTTCACGGTAACCAGGCTAATCGGTCGGCTGACCGGCCCGGAAGCCGGGCGGTAGCTCGGTGGGAACAGTCACCACGCGGACCGGTCGTGGCGGCCCTCACGGACGGTAGGTCCGGATACGATTCGCGAACCGACCCGGGTGCTGTGGCGGGCGGGGCCTCAGATGGCAAGATGGGGAATAGCAGCCCGTCCGAGGGTGTTGACCCCTGAACCGTGCGCTGTTCACGGACCGACCACGCTGTCCATAGGAGAGTTCATGACTGTGCAGAACGAGACCGCCACCGAAACCCACGGCGTGAAGCTGACCGATACCGCCGCGAGTAAGGCCAAGGCGCTGCTCGATCAGGAGGGCCGCGACGATCTCGCGCTGCGGATCGCGGTACAGCCGGGCGGTTGCGCCGGGCTGCGCTACCAGCTCTTCTTCGACGACCGCACTCTCGACGGTGATCTGACCGCCGATTTCGGCGGCGTCACGCTGACCGTCGACCGGATGAGCGCCCCCTATGTGCAGGGTGCCGCCATCGACTTCGTCGACACGATCGAGAAGCAGGGCTTCACCATCGACAATCCGAACGCCACCGGATCCTGCGCCTGCGGCGACTCCTTCAACTGAATGTGCGCCGCTCCGCGCGGCGCAACCCCGGCTCCTCGGGACCAGCGTCCGGCCCGTGATACCGGCGGCTGCGCCGCACCAGCGGCGCGGTTCGAGCCGGAGGCCGGGCGGTGGAGTCCGGCATCGTCAACCCGGATTACGGGCCGGAATCGGCTGTTGCCCGAGGGTATCGCCGGATAAACACCGTTTACGACACATAGTCGTAGCTCCCGTGAGTTGATACGGTAACTCAGCGGGGGCAAGGCCCCGTTCACTTTCTGTTCGCGCTGATTCCGAAGGGGCCCACCTACGTGTCCATAGCTGTATCCGCGTCCGTCGCGACCGACCATCTCATGCGTTTCCCCGGCCGGTTCGCCGACGCACTGCTGCCCGATCAGCTCGAGCATGTCTCGCTGAGTTTCCTCGTCGACGATCTGGTCGTCCGGCGCGGCGGGGTGGGCGGCAATATCGCCTACGCCATGGGTCTACTCGGCCGTACACCGCTGCTGATCGGCGCGGTGGGCCGCGATTTCGACGATTACCGCACCTGGCTCGAGAACAACGGTGTCGATTGTTCGGCGGTCCGGGTCTCCGAGACCGCGCATACCGCGCGCTTCGTCTGCACCACCGACGAAGATATGGCCCAGATCGCTTCCTTCTACCCCGGGGCGATGAGTGAGGCCAGCGATATCTCGCTGACCGCGCTCGCCGAACAACGCACCCTCGATCTGGTGCTGATCGGCGCGAACGATCCCGAGGCCATGCTGCGGCATACCGCCGAATGCCGCGAACTGCACGTCCCGTTCGCCGCGGACCCGTCCCAGCAGCTCGCCCGCCTCGACGGCGACCAGGCCGTACAGCTCATCGAGGGCAGCACCTACCTGTTCACCAACGAATACGAATGGGGCCTGCTCAAGCAGAAGACCGGCCTCACCGAGGAAGAGATCGCCGCCCGGGTCGGGGTGCGGGTCACCACTCTCGGCAAGGACGGTGTGCTGGTGGTCGATACCGACGGCACCGAGGTGCGGGTCGAGGCGGTACCGGAGACGGCCAAGGTCGATCCGACCGGCGTCGGCGATGCCTTCCGGGCAGGGTTCCTCACCGGTCATACCTCCGGGCTGAGCCTGCAGCGCTCGGCACAGCTCGGTTCGCTGATCGCGGTGCTGGTGCTGGAAACCGTCGGCACCCAGGAATGGACGCTGGACGCCGATGCCGCCCTGAAACGGCTCGGCGAGGCCTACGGTGCCGAGGCTGCCGCGGAGCTCGAACCGCTGTTGCGCTGAGCTGTACCGCACGCCGTGCCGGGCGAACAAGGAGAGCGGCCGGCGGTACGTCCCGGTCTTCATCCCGACCGGGGGCGATGGGAACGGACACTCCCCGGAGACGTACGGCAACAGACCCGCCGACTGGGCGGGCGGTGGTTCGACCGCAACAGAGGGGGGTCGTGAGGCCCACACCGAGAACTGGCGCCGGGGCGCGCCGGACCAGCGGGCATCTCCGTACCGGGCGGCTCGTTTATGTCCGCTCGGTATTTCGACCGGCTCGGACTTCGATCGCCTGGTGCCTCGACCGGCTCGGACTTCGATCGCCTGGTGCCTCGACGCAGTACTCCGAAGGCCCCGCTCGTTCGTCGAGCGGGGCCTTCGACCGGGGTGGTGCCTGCTAGACCTGCACCGGGTAGGTCGGTTCGGCGATCTCCGGTTTGATGCGGTCCTCGACGAAGATCCCGTGCCAGATCATGAACACCAGCAACGTCCACAACCGGCGGCTGTGATCGCCGTCCCCGGCGCGGTGCGCGTCGAGCATCGCCAGGACGGCCGCCTTGTCGAGCAGGTGGTCGGTCTGCGATTCGGTGATCTGCTGCCGGGCCCAGTCGTAGAGTTCGGTACCGCGCAGCCAATGCCGCAGCGGGACCGGGAACCCGAGCTTCGCGCGATGCAGCACATGCCCGGGGACGATGCCCTCGAGCGCCTGCCGCAGCGCGTACTTCGTGGTCTCCTTGGTGATCTTCTGCTCCAGGGGGACCTGTTCGGCCACCCGGAACACCTCGGTGTCCAGGAACGGCACCCGCAGCTCGAGCGAGTTCGCCATGGTCATCTTGTCGGCTTTGACCAGGATATCGCCGCGCAACCAGGTGAACAGGTCGAGATGCTGCATCCGCGTCACCGGATCCCAGCCCGCCGACCGCTCGTAGATGGGGGCGGTGACGTCCTGGTGGGTCCATTCCGGACGGAACTCCCGCAGTACCGACCGCAGCTGGGCGTCGCTGAAACTGCGGGCGTTGCCGTAGTAGCGCTGTTCCAGGGTGAGCGATCCACGATGCAGCAGGCTCTTACCGCGCGTGCCCTCCGGGATCAGATCGGATACCTTGCCGGCCAGCCGGCGCAGTCCGCCCGGCAGTTTGTCGAACGCGGCGAGCGACAGCGGTTCCCGGTAGATGGTGTAGCCGCCGAACAGCTCATCGGCCCCCTCGCCCGACAGCACCACCTTGACGTGCTTACGGGCCTCCTTGGCCACGAAATACAACGGCACCAGCGCCGGATCGGCGACCGGGTCGTCGAGGTACCAGACGATCTCCGGAATCGCGGCCGCGAACTCGGCGGGAGAGACCACCTTGACGATATGCCGGGCCCCGATCGCCGCGGCGCTTTCGGCCGCCACATCGACCTCGGAATAGCCCTCGCGTTCGAAACCGGTGGTGAAGGTGATGAGGTTCGGGTTGTGCCGCATGGCCAGCGCCGCGATGGCGGTGGAATCGATACCACCGGACAGGAACGAGCCGACGGTCACATCGGCACGCATATGTTTGGCGACCGAATCCTCGAGCGCGGCCGCGATCTCGGAGTAGCGGGTGGCCTCGCTGCCCGCCGCGAACGGGCGGATATCGAATTTCGGTACGAAGTAGCGGGTTGTCACCGGCCGTTCGCCGGGCCGCAGCACCGCGTAACTACCCGATTCCAGCCGCCGGATACCGGCGTGCAGCGTTTCCGGCTCCGGGACGTACTGCAGCACGGTGTAGTGCTCGAGCGCGCGATGGTCGAGCGATTCGTCGAGCCCGAGGTCGGGGAGCAGCTCCAGCAGGCTTTTCTTTTCGCTGCCGAACGCCGTACCACCGGACCCGGTGGCCAGGAACAGCGGTTTGATGCCGAAGGGGTCGCGGGCCAGGAACAGCTCCCGGCTGCGGGTATCCCAGATCGCGAAGGCGAACATCCCCCGCAACCGGCGTACCGCGTCGGGACCCCAGTAATGGAACGCCGCCACGATGGCCTCGCCGTCGCCTTCGGTGGCGAACATCGGCTGCTCGCCGAATTCGGCCGCGTGGTCGCGGGCCAGTTCCTCGCGCAGCTCCAGATAGTTGTAGATCTCGCCGTTGAAGGTGAGCGCATAGCGCTCGGGGTCGTCGGCCGGCCCCCAGCGCAGCGGCTGATGCGAATGTTCGATATCGATGATCGAGAGCCGGTTGAAGCCGAAGATCAACTGGTCGTCGTGCCAGGTGCCGCGCTCATCCGGACCCCGGTGCCGCACACAGTGCAGGGCGTCGTACACCCGTTCCACTGTTTCCGGCGCTGCGGTATCGGACGTCAGAAATCCGAGCAGTCCACACACTGCGGCGCTAACCTCGTTTCCTCTGGTCGGGGGTCCGCGCCGAGGGATGCGGGCGCGGCGGGCGAAATCTAGTGTCCGAGTATGCCGCACGCCCGGTTCTCCCGTGCGATACACCTCCGTTCTGCGGCTACGCTGTCGCGCGGAGTGCCGAAGCCGACCCGACGGCGTACCGGGCGCGTGTTTGGTCTACGCTGCGTAGTACTCGGACTGTTCCGGGTGGTGCCGCGTGGTGCGCGGAGCCTCCGGAAGGCCCGATGAGCTGTTTGTCTGTATCACCGGAGGCGTCCTGCCACCGTGGATGCGATGTCGGAATGTGTGGCGACCAGGAAGGCGTGAGCGTGGCGCACAAGGCGAGCGACGAGATCGGGGCACGGCCTGCCCGGCGGCGGGGAAGTGTCCTGCGGCGGGCCGGACTGGCGGTATCCCTCGGGATCACCGCGATGCTCGTCTCCGGCTGCTCGATCGACAATGTGTGGTTGCGGTTCGGCTGGCCCTCGGGTGTCACCCCGCAGGCGCACCGGATGCGGGAACTGTGGACGTGGTCGGTCGTGGCCGCCCTGATCATGGGTGTGCTGGTCTGGGGTCTGACCTTCTGGACCATCATCTTCCACCGTAAGAAGAAGGATTCGCCGGAGTTCCCGCGGCAGACCGGTTACAACGTGCCGCTCGAACTCAGCTACACGGCGATCCCCTTCGTGATCATCGCGGTGCTGTTCTACTTCACCGTGGTCGTGCAGAACTACGTGCACGAGAAGGTCGACAACCCCGATGTGGTCGTCGACGTGACCGCCTTCCAGTGGAACTGGAAGTTCGGTTACCGCGAGGTCGACCTGAAGAACGGCTTCACCTACAACGGTGTCGACACCGTGCGTGAGGACGCCAACCAGGAGCAGTTGCAGGAATACGCCGAGCGGACGAACGAGGACGGCCACGAGCAGCCGGGCCCCGTGCACGGCCGCCCGGAGAACGACATCCTGTCGTTCCTGCACTACAACAAGATCGAAACGGTCGGTACCAGCACCGAGGTGCCCATCCTGGTGCTGCCCACCGGCAAGGTGATCGAGTTCCAGCTCGCCGCCGCCGACGTCATCCACGCGTTCTGGGTTCCGGAGTTCCTGTTCAAGCGGGACGTGATGCCGAACCCGAAGGAGAACAACTCCGACAACGTCTTCCAGATCACCGAGATCGACCGTGAGGGCGCGTTCGTGGGTCGTTGCGCGGAGATGTGCGGCACCTTCCACTCGATGATGAACTTCGAGGTGCGGGCGGTGACTCCCGAGAAGTTCGAGAGCTATATCAAGGCCCGGGAATCCGGTATGACCAACGCCGCGGCACTGGAATCCATCGGCGAGTCGCCGGTGGCCACCTCCACCAAGCCGTTCAACACCGATCGCACGGTCAAGACCGATACCACCGAGAGCAAGTGAGGACTGATCTCCGATGAGGATCGAAGCACGACTGTTCGAACTGCTCACGGTGTTCTTCATCATCGTGGGTGTCATCTACGGCTTCTTCACCGCGCAATCGCGCACCGGTATCGAATGGGCAGGCACCACGGCGATCGTCCTGACCGCCGGCCTGTCGCTGATCATCGGCACCTATTTCCGTTTCGTGGCCCGCCGTCTCGACCTGCGGCCCGAGGACTACGAAGACGCGGAAATCGTCGACGGCGCGGGTGACCTCGGGTTCTTCTCGCCCGGTAGCCCCTGGCCGATCCTGCTTGCCGGTGCCGCCTCGGTCACCGCCCTGGGCTTCGCCTTCTTCGAGCCCTGGCTGATCGGTCTGGGTGTGATCCTGATCCTCACCGCGGCCGGTGGCCTGGTCTTCGAGTACTACCTCGGCCCAGAGAAGCACTGAGTTCGGGCGCCTTCGGGCCACGAGCGAACAAACCCCGCTGTCCGAGTGGACAGCGGGGTTTTGTGTTGGAGCATTCGGGTCCGGGTCAGCCGCCGAGAGAACTTCTCCGGATGGCCCCATGGGCGGGGCCAGCCCCTGGTCTGGACTGACGGAGCCGGGGGAGCGAAGCGGAGGAGGGAAGACCAGGGGTTGACAGGGCCCCGCCCTCGAGAGGCGGAGCGTCTCCGAAATTACAGCTCAATCCACCGATTCGTACCGAATGCTGTTCTCCGACCGGCAGATCTCCTCGATACCGGTCACGATATCCCGCAACTGCTCGGACGGCAGCGCATGCGGTCGCAACCGGCAGGTGAAGGTGATCAGCCCGTGGTCGGCCGCAGGCAGGCTGTGGGCCGTGGATTCGGCGCGCAGATAGTCCGACCGCACCCCATAGGTCATGGCGGAGATGACGGTGAAGCAGCCGGTCCGTTCCCGGTGCCCGTTGAACAGATCGTGCAGACGGTAGAAGACCGACGTGTAGTTCGACAGCGGAGCGAAAACCCCGACCCGGTAGGCGGGCCCGCGTTCCGATGAGCTGATGACCGTATCGGCGAGATATTCGGCATCGCGCAGTGTCAGCACCTTGGGAGTGAACATCACCGCGCCGGCCGCCGCGTTGCGGACCGGCATACCGGCCTTGCCGCTGCTGGCCGAGGCGATGGCGCCGAGCGATTTGCGGGCCCGGCTGCCGACCTCGCGGCGGGCGCGCAGGGAACGGGTCGGTGCGGTGGGGTAGAGGCTCGACCACTGGCCGAATCGGACCGTGCCGAGTTGCACCTGCCCGGCGCCCACCGGGCGGGTCACCTTGAGCGGTGCCGTATCCACCCAGCGGCCCACCTGCAGGACGGCGTCGCGGGGGTTGGCGATCTCGCTGTAGGCGTAGTCGAGGAAACTGTCGAAATCCAGGAAGCGGTGCGAATCGGTGGACAGCCAGGTGTTGTCCTTGTCGACCTCGACCGCGTCGAGGGTCAGTGCCGTGATGATGCCCGCCCGGCCGCCCGCACCGAGGAGGCGATGGAAACGTTCGGTGTGATGGGTGCGCCCGCAGGTACCGATCCGGCCGTCGGTGTCCACGTACTCCAGGTCCACGATCCGATCGATGAACAACCCGTATCGGTGCGAGGAGGTGCTGACGCCGCCGACCGAGGCGAAACCACCGGCGGTGATCTCGCGGTGATCGCCGACGACCGGTAGGCCCAGTCCGTGCGCGGCCAGACGGCGGTCGATATCGGACAGCCGGGCGCCCGCCTGGACCCGTACGGTCCGGCGGCCGAGGTTCAGATCGACGATGGCGTTCATCCGGCGCAGCGAGACCACGGCCTGCTGATCCGGCAGGGTGAGACCGTCGGTGGCGGGATCGCCGCCGTGAACGGTGAGCGGCCTGGCGTGATTCCGGGAATTCCGCACGGTGCGAACGACATCCGCGGTGTCGCGAGGCAGGTACTCGGCGGGGGAAACGATGTGCGGCGTGCTCATGGCACGAAAGCTAACCACAGCGCGGCGGCCGCGGCGATATCGAATCACAGATCTGCTCCCGCCTGCCTGTCGAATGGACCGTGACCTGTGGGTTTACCCCGCTCTCGACCGGGCCGGGGGAAGACCGCGCAACGTGCCCGGCCTTTCGCGCGATGTCCAGGGGGATTTCGCTGCCCGGACCGGTTTCGTACGAGGTGAGTCTCCCGCGCCCGGGTCGACGGTAGGTGAACGTCCACCGCCGGCCCGGACACTCCGGTGTACCGGCGTGGCGAATCCGTCAGCGGGCGAGCAGATGCACTCGCTGCCCGATCACATCGACCCAGTTCACCTGTTGGAAGGTCGCGAAATCGACTCGGATCGCGTCCTGTACATCGCGGCCCGGCGCGAACATCATGGCGCGTTTGTCGGCTTCCAGTACGACATACATACCGTGCGGGTCGGCGAGGAAGGTCACCTCGAGCTGGTTCAGGCCCGGAAAGCGCGGTGAGGGACCGAATTCGATTTCCTGGAAGAACGGCAGCTGCTGTGGGATCCGGTCCACTCGGCCCGCCTCCACATCGGCGTGCCGGAGACCGAAACCCCAGGACTCGACGGCCGCGAGCAGCACATGCTGCGGCGGCAGAGCACCGATACCGATGGGATCGGTATCGGTGGCATCGAATCCGCCGTCCACATCGACCCGGGTGCGGACCGCCACCGCGGTCCCGTGCAGGTGCCGGCCGTCGTAGAAGGTGATCGGTGTTTCCCACGGCGTGAGCAGTTCGAACCGGCCCTCGAGCGGATGCCCGGGCCGCAATTCGAACGGGCCGAATACGGGCAGCTGGGCGAACGCCATATCGAGCAGCTGTTCCCCGTCGTCGTATTCCCGTTCGGCCCGGGTGATCAGCTCCACCGAGACCCCGTTGATCCGCACCGGCCGATCCTGGCAGCGCATCCGGATCACCCCCTGTACCGGCTGCCCCGGCTGCACGCCCGGTGTGAAGAGTTCGGTCTCCACCTCCGTGGAGCCGGTGCCGAGCGCGCCCAGCAGAGTTTTGAACATCGATTCGTCTCCCTTCGCCCCCGCCCGCGAATCGTTCCTCGCCCCGGGGCTGTCGGATCAACAGCGTAGATCGGATCGCCTGTTCGTGTCGGAGGGTGCCGGTAGAGTCGGCATCGCCTTGGGCTCCTGGGGAATCCGGCCTCGGTGGGGTGGGATGGAGGTTCCGTGTCGAATATCGAGCAACGAATCGATTGGGCGGTCGAATGGCTGCACCGCAGCCAGGCCAGCGTCCGTCACGGGGGTGCCGGCTGGGGCTGGTTGTCCGATGTGCTGCCCAATCCGCAGAACACCGCGGAGGTCGTGGTGGCGCTGACGGCGGCGGGCCGGCGGATACCTCGGCTCGCCGAGGTGCGCACTCTGGTGCGCCGCGATGTCGTGGACACCGACAGCGGGGAATGGGTGTTCCGGTCGCCGATCGATCTGTCCTGGCGGTTGCGGGCACTGGGGTGCCTGGGGGTACCGCCCACCGATCCCGCGGTCGAGCAGTGCCTGCGGGAGCTGTATGCCGCCCGGGATACCGGAACCCGGGGATGGCGGTTGTCCGAAACCGTCGGCCCCATCTCTCTCACGGCCACCACGGCCGCGCTGCACGCACTGGCAGGTCTGGCCGATGCCGACGAAACCGCGGCCGAGGCATTGCTACAGGGCACTTCGCTGGTGGTGTCGATGATGCTCGACGACGATCCCCGCGCCCAGCCGGTGTATGCGTGCGCGCATGTCGCGCGGCTGCTCGCCCGGCCGGAAATCGCGGCGGTGGGCGGGAAACGGGTCGAGAAGGTCCGTGAACTCACCGTGCGGCGCATGCTGTATGCCCTGCGCGACGGTACGGCCGGCGCCGAGGAAGAATCCTTCCGGGAGGGCCTGATGGCCTCCACCTGGCGCCATCTCGGCCTGCACCTCGCCGTCGGCGCAGTGGTCGCCGCCGACGAGCGCGCCGTATTCGATCCGGGCGTGCGCCGCGGCCTGGTGGAACTGCTGGAATTACAGGAGACACAGGAGCGGTCGGCCGTCTGTGGCGGGTTCCGCACCTCCACCGGGGGCTTCATCACCTCGTTCGCGACCGTGCAGGGGCTGGAGGCGATGCTCGCGGTACGCCGGGTGGTCGACGAACGGGTCAACCCGGCGGTGATCTTCGATCTGATCTGCCGGGAACAGGGAGCACACCCGAGGGATGCGCAGCAAGTGGTCGGGCATCGGCACCGGACGGTGCTGATGAACAGCTATGCCGGTGGGCTCACCCTGGCCGCCGCGGCACCCGCCGGGCTCACGATCGCTTTGCTGGCCGTATTCTTCGCCCCCGACCTCGGGGTGGTCGCGAGCCGTGCACTGGTCGTCTGGGGCACATTCTTCATCGCACTCGGCACCTACACCGGTATCGCGACCCGGTTGCCCTCGGTACCGAAAGGGCGGACGGCGGCCGCGGTGTTCGCGGCCTACACCGCGGTCATCCTGCCCGTCGTAACCTTCCTGCTCTCGTGAGGGTCTCCTGGCGCGGTCCGGCGCTGCTCGGCGTGGCCACCAGCCTGTGGGGGCTGTCGAGCGCCGGTATCGCCGCCGTGGGTGCCCCGGGAATCGCGGCGGCCCCGGTGGCCGCCGGCGGGGCGGTGGCGCTGTTGGGTTTCGCGCTGGCCCGGGGCGCCCATCCGTGGCGGGACCTGCGGAGCGCGCCGGGGCTGTTCCTGCGGCTCGGAGTGCTCGAGGTGCTCAACCTGGTGTCATACGTCGCCGCACTGCATATCGGGCCGCTGCCGGTCGTGGTCGCGCTCCACCTCACCTCGCCGGTGTTGCTGATCGTCGTCCGCATCGTCCGCGGAATGCGGGCGATCACGCTGGTGCTGGCCGCGGAACTGGTCGCGATCGGCGCGGCGATCTGGCTGGTCGCCGGGCACCGGCCGGCGGATACGGCCCTCGGGCCCGCCCTGGTGGGTTGCGCGCTGGCACTGATCAGCGCGGGGTGTGTGGCCGGGCTGATCACCCTGGTGGTGCGGGAGTCGGCGGCCCGCGCCGGTGCATCGGCGGCCGGGTTGCAGCTGCTGGCCGCGGCTGTGCTGGCTGCCCCGTTACTCGGTATGGCGATGCTGTTCGGTGAAGGACCCACGGCAGGGCAGACGGTGGCGCTCGCGGTGCTGGGCGCACTGCTGCTCGGACCGGGTTTCGCCTGCTACTGGCTGGCGCTGCGGGAGCTCGACGAGGTGACCACGGGTTTGATCGGGCTCAACGAGGCCGTGGTGGCGACACTTGCCGGTGCGATCCTGGTGGGCTCCGAGATCACCGTGGCGACCCTGATGGCTGGAGTCCTCGTCCTCGGGGCCGTGGGACTGGAACTGGGTAGCCCGGCTCGTGCTCGTGCGCCGTCTTGACGAATGCGGCGCAGGCGGCGAAGTCCTTGTCGCCGGTTTCGGTCTCCACACCGCTGTTCACATCCACCCCGAACGGGCGTACCGCCTCGATCGCCTCGTCCACATTGTCGGCGGTCAAACCGCCTGCCAGGATCACCGGCCGGCCGATGAGCGCCAGCTCGCGGACGATGCGGGCGCTGACCGCCCAATCGTGCGTGCGGCCGGTGCCGCCGAGCCGGTCGGTGGTGCGGGAGTCGAGCAGGACGGCATCGCAGTCCACGGCTATGTCCAGGGCACGGGCCACGGCATCGGCCCCGGTGACATGGACCGCGCGAACGATCGTCCGGCCGCGGGCGGCGGCGTGCACCGCCCGCAGCGTGGGAGTATCCACCAGGCCGTGCACCTGGATGGTGTCGGCACCGATCCGGTCGGCCAATTCGAGAATGGCGTGCGCCTCCTCGAGATGGGTGACGAGCACCCTGTTCACGAACGAGGGCGTGGACTCCGACAGCCAGGCCGCGGCCTCCGCTGTCAGCGCGTCCTCGCTGAAGTGGGTGGTTCCGGAAATGAATCCGACGGCATCCGCGCCGGCGCTCACTGCCGTTTCCAGATCGGCCGCCGACCGGATTCCGCAAACCTTCGCGCGAACCGTCACCCGTTCATCGTACGCGGCGGGTCAGCTCGCGGCGGATTCCGGAATTCGCGGCGTATGCGAGGACGGACCCGAAGGTATGTTCTTCTTCAGGCTGGCGGCGTACACGTCGACGTATTCCTGCCCGGACATCCGCATCAGCTCGTACATGACCTCATCGGTCACCGCACGCTCCACGAACCGGTTACCGGCCATTCCCTCGTACCGGGAGAAATCGATCGGTTTACCGAACTTCACGGTCACCTTGCGGCGGCGCCAGCGGAACGGTCCGGGCGGGCTCACCTCGTCGGTGCCGATCACGGCCACCGGGATCACCGGGACCCCGGTGGTCAGCGCGACCCGGGCCATACCCGTTTTGCCCTTGTACAGCCGGCCGTCGGGGGAGCGGGTGCCCTCCGGATACAAACCCACCAGGCGACCCTCGTCCAGCAGTTTGCGGGCGGCGTTGAGCGCGTCCTCGGCCGCATCGGCGCCGCTGCGATCGATCGGATACTGGCCGGAGGCGCTGAAGAAGAACTTCTGGAACCGCCCCTTGAGACCCGGGGTATGGAAGTACTCCGCCTTGGCCAGATAGTTGATTCGGCGCGGGCTCGACAGCGGCGCGAACAACCAATCCGCGAACGACAGATGATTTCCCGCCATGATGGCCGCACCGTCGGCCGGGATGTTCTCCACACCTTCCACCTCGGGGCGGTTGTAGAGATGGATGAACGGACCCAGCAGCACGAACTTGAGCAGCCAGTAGAACATGACGTCCTTACTCCGGGAATTGGGATGGAAATGTGAAGAGCCTCGGGTGCCGACTCTACCGCCGGTCACGGAACTCCTCCAAGCCCGGCCATGTTAATTCTCGGTCTGTGGCGTCGTGTTCGGTGATGCACGTTCGGGGGTTGCATCGACCGAGGGTCTCGGGGCAAGCCGTCCGCACCGGGGCCCTGTGGGGCCCTGTAGGAGGGGCGGGTCGTCAGCGGCCGGCGATGAGGGCGGTGCGGGCGAGTTCGGCGGCGCCGATCATTCCGGCGGCTTCGCCCAGTTGGGTGGTGCGGATGCGGGCGAGGGGCCGGTGGCCGTGGCCGGTGACGGAGGCTGCATATTCTTCCCGGGCCTCGTCGAGAAACAGTGGGGCCGAACTGCTGACCCCGCCGGCGACGACAACCAGGTCCGGGTCGAAGATATCGCCCACGAACGCCAGGCCCAGGCCGAGCCAGCGGGCGAAATCGGCCATCACCCGCAGGGCCAGCGGGTCGCCGTCCTGGGCGGCGCCGGCCACCCGGCGGCCGGTGAGTGCACCGGGGTCGGCGATCACCTCTTTCGCCAGCAGCGACGGGGTGGAGTCGACGGCTACCAGTTCTATCGCGGATTCGGCCAATGCCGTTCCGCTGCAATACCGCTCCCAGCAGCCCCGTTTACCGCAGCCGCAGTCGCGGCCGCCGGGGACGACCTGCAGATGCCCGAGTTCCGGTGCGACACCGTGGGTACCGCGATACAGCACACCGTCGATCAGCAGCGCGGCGCCGATCCCGGTGCCGATCGCCACGAGAACGACGTTGTGACCGCCCGCCGCGGCGCCGAACCGGTATTCGGCCCACATGGCGGCATTGGCGTCGTGCTCCAGCAGGACGGGCAGGCCGATCCGGCCGGTGAGGCGTTTCGCCACCGGAGCGTCGCGCCAGGGCAGATGCGGGGCGAACCGGACCGTGCTGCGATCGGCCGAAACGAACCCGGCCACGGCCAGGCCGACGGCGTCGATATCGTGCCGGTCGCCGAGTTCGCGGACGGCGCGTTCGAGCGCGCCTTCCAGCGCGGGCGCCGAATGCGGGGTCGGGCACTGCACCGTATCGAGCACCTCGCCCGTTCCGTCGACCACCGAGGCGCGGATATTCGTCCCGCCGATATCGACACCCACGGTCAGTGGAGCGCCCGGAGCGGACGTGCTCATGGCTTGATGGTTATGGGGATACCGACATACCGGGACCTTCCGGCCGCGGGGGCGGTCGGTTCGGCCGGGGCGCCGCTATCCGGGCGGCCCGCCCGGCTGCCCGCCGCGGCAGCGGGTGCGGCGGCCGGTGGTGCTTCGTCCGAATCGGCCGCCGTCTCGTGGCCTTCCTGATGGCCGGTTCCGGAACGACCGTGCGCGGCTGAGTAACCCGCCCCGTGACCATGCGGCATCACCGGATCGACCGGTTCGCCCGCAAGCGCCTCCCGCAGGATGGTGACGATCGCCGTACCGTGTGCCGCGACGGTCGCCAGCACCTCGTGCTGTTCCCCGCGGACCAGTGCGGCCGCGGCACACAGCGGGCACCAGGTGCAATTGCCCCATTCCGGTTTGCCGTCCGCGGCCGCGTCGCGCAGTACCGGTTCGACCCGCTCCAGCACGGCCTCTGCGAGCAGACGCAGTTCCTCGGCGAATTCGGCGATACCCTCCGGCTGCCGGTATTCGGTTCCGGTCATCGCGGCCACTCCTGCGGGTCGGGCCGGAAACGGACCACCAGGTATCCGTTGTCCAGTTCGGCGGTGCTGACGGTGCAGCGGCGCAGTACCGGCGCCAGGCGCAACCGCCGGCGCACGCCGTCGGCTCCCACGATCAAATCGTCCTCCACTCGTCCCAGGCGCAGCGTGGCCGGATCCGCTACCGGTAGCTGGATACGCAGCGCATATACCGAATGCAAACCCGTGCCCGATTCCAATCGGACGGCGGGGGCCGCGGCCTGGCCGGCCGCCGCCGAACCCGCATCGTCGCGCATCGCCGCGTTGCTGTCACGCCGAACGGCCCCGGCGTGGCCGGTATCGCTCACGGCCCCGGTCCCGCCGGCGGGCGCGCGGTCTCCGGTGCCGCCCGCGAGCACGAGGTCGCCGCTGTACCGCGCCGGAACGACGCAGGACAATCCCGCGAGCGGGCCGATACCCACCGGTTCGGCGCCGGTATGGCCGGCCACCAAGACCGGGATCTCCGGCATCGACCGGCGCAGTCCGGCGATCACATCCCATTGCTCGGCGTAGCGATGCGAATACCAGCGCACCGCAGGATGCTGCGGTTCCGGCCCCGGCGGCGGGACTTCGGGCAGCACCTTGTTCACCACCACCGCCTGCAGTCGTAGCCCGAGCAACGCCGTCGCCGACCGCACCCGCGCCGATTCCGCGACCGCCACCCGTTCGGCCAGGGTGATCAGCCGGGCACTGGTGCGTTCGGGATCAGCCAGCAGATCACGGACCTCGGTGACGGCGGCGACGATCCGCTGCATCGTCGCCGCCAGGACCGCGCGCCGCAGATCGGTACCGATCGCGCTCATCATCCGCTGATGCGGCGGCCAGATCCGGTCCAGGTAACCGAGCAGAGTGTCCGGCGCGGTGAGGATGCGCAGCATATCGGCAGTGGGCGGGCAATCCAGGACGATCACATCCCAGTCGTCGTCGGCGGCGTACTGGGTGATTTCCACCAGCATCAGCAGTTCCTGGACACCGGGCAGCCCGGTCAGCTCCGCCGGATCCAGCGCGCCCAGGTCGAGCCCGTGGTCATGGCCGGGATCGGCCGCCAGCACATCGGCGATCTCCCGGAAACGGTCTTCCAGCAACGCCAGCGAATCGAGTTCGATCACGTCCAGACCGGGGACGACCCGGATGATTCCGGGCACCGCACCGGGGTCGTGCGCGAACCGGAAACCCAGTGCATCCCCGAGGGAATGCGCCTGGTCCAGCGAGGCCACCAGAACCCGCTGTCCTTCGCGCGCATAACCCATGGCCTGGGCGCAGGCCAGCGTCGTCTTACCGACACCGCCCTTGCCGACGAACAATTCGACCCGCGTCCGCACGCGCCGGGTACGGCCCGGCACGCCGTCGGGGCGGGCCTGCGCTCCGGTGCTGCGCGGCCCGGTCAGCCTTCGACCCGTTTCTTCAGTTCCTTGAGCGCGGTATCGGTGATCACCTTCTCCGCCTTGCGTTTGAACATGCCGATCATCGGAATGGTCAGATCCACGGTCAGTTCGTAGCGCACCTCGGTGCCACCGTCCGGCTGCTCGGCGAGTTCGTAGCGGCCTTCCTGTGCCTTCTGCAGCTCACCGCTGACCAGCGTCCAGCTCACTGCCAGATCATCGGGGCGCCAGGTGTAGGACAGCACGTAGGTGTCCTTGACGACACCGGCGTCCAGCACGAATCGAGCGGTGCGTGCGCGACCATCGGGTCCGGTTTCGAGTACCTCCACCGATTTGGCCGCCGATACCCATTCCGGGTAGGACGCCAGATCGGCGATAACGGACATCACCTGCGGGGCGGGCGCCGCGATGACGATCGATCTCTGGGTCCGGTCGGCCATAGGTTCTCAGTGGTTCCTTTCGGCGGTGCGGTATGGAATTCGTCAGTTCCCGGGTGAGACTCCGGCCGGCCGATCGCCCTCGAGCCGATCCTTGAGTTCGAACGACATCACCTTGCCCGCGACCCGTCGCTCCCGGTTGGCCGCGGCGAGTTTACGTGGCGGCAGCTGCCGCGACGGCTCGGCGTGCAGGAAGTAGTGCAGGATCACCCCGTCCAGCGCAGGCTCCAGCCACACCTCCATGGTGCCGGTCAATGCGCCCTGCACCGACCAGCGAATACCCTTGTCGCCCCGGTCTTCCCGGACATCGAGCTCGAGATCGGGCCACCAGCGCCGCCATTTTCCCGGGGCGGACAGCGCGGCGGCCACCGCGGCACCCGGCGCGGCGAGAAATGTCTGGTCGGCGACCTGGATACTGCTCACCCGGCTGAGCGTAGTAGATGCTGAAACATGCGGCGCCTGCGGCGCCGGGGGTTGTGGCCGCTGTGTTTATTTTGCGCCACCAGCGGCGGCGCGGGTTTCGGCCCCCGAGCTCGCTGCTGTCAGCACTCGACACCCGCGGCTGCGCCGCGTCGCATCGAGCACCGACAGCAGGGACGGGCGAAACCGTTCAGGGCCTCGCCTAACTCGACTGCGCCGCTGGGCGCGTCGGGGCCGGTGCGGGCGGGATCGTTGAGGGGCTTGCTGGACTCAACGGTGCTGCCGGCCGGGTTGGTGATGTTCATGGATCGGGACGTTTCAGGGTCGCGCTGGAGCCGGCACCACGGTGGTCGTTCCGATGCCGGGCAGGGGCCGAGCCCGAGGTCCTACAGGAACCCGCGGAGGCGGGTGCCCAGGGTGTCCCAGCGCCAGTGGCGGTCGACGAAGGCGCGGCCCGCGGCGCCCATGGCGGCGGCCGCGTCACGATCGGCGAGGATATCGCCGATCGCTTCGGCGACGAGGTCGGCGCGACGGCCGTCGACGACGCGTCCGGTTTCGCCGTCGCGCACGGTTTCCGGTGCTCCACCGGACATTCCGGCTACCACGGGGACGCCGCTGGCGGAGGCCTCGAGGTAGACGATGCCGAGACCCTCGACGTCCAGGCCCGCGCCGCGGGTGCGGGCCGGCATGGCGAAAACATCGGCGATGGTGTGGTGGGCGGCGAGTTCGGCCGCGGCGACCCGGCCGGTGAAAACGACATCGTCGCCGAGGCCGAGCGCCTCGGCGAGGCCACGCAGCCGGTCTTCGTACGGACCGCTACCGGCGATCACCAGGACCGCGCCGGGGATCCGCTCCCGGATCCAGCGCATCGCGATCAGCAGGACGTCTTGCCCCTTGCGCGGTACGAGCCGGGACAAGCACAGAATCGTGGGCCGATCGCCGAGGTTGTAGCGTTCACGCAGTTCGGCGCGGGCGGCGGGGTCGGGGCGGAACTTCTCGGTATCCACGCCCGGCGGTAGATGTTCGAGTGCGGCATCCGGCCCGAAGGCGGCCGCGAACCGGCGCCGGGTGTATTTGCTGACGTAGGTGACGATATCGGTGTTCTCGCCGATGACCCGCAATGCCTGCCGCGCCGCCGGCAGCATCGACCAGCCCACCTCGTGACCGTGGGTGCTGGCGATGATCCGTTCCGCGCCGGCCCGTCGCAGCAGCGGCGACAGCAGCGCCAGGGGAGCGGCGGCACCGAACCAGACCGTTTCGCAGCCTTCGGAACGCAGCAGCTTACGTGCGCGGCGCGCGACGGCGGGGGTCGGCAGCATGAGGGAGGTGGGATGGCGGACCACCTGGAACGGTTGCTGCGCGTCGAATCGGGTATGGCTGTCACCGCGCCAGCGGGGCGCGTAGACGACCAGATCGTCGGGCGGCAGCTGACCGGTCATCGCCTGCAGATAGGACTGGATACCTCCCGGACGTGGCGGGAAATCATTGGTAACCAGCAGAGTTCGAGCCATATGACTCACACTATTGGCGATCGCTGTCCGGCGCCGCTCCGGGGCCTCAGTAGCGGCGCGCCGAATGGTAGGGAGTGGAATCCACCGGCGCTACCGCCACCGGAACTCCGAAGGTGGAGGCGTGCAGCATGAGGCCGTTACCGGCGTAGATACCCACATGGGAGATGTCGTCGTAGAAGAACACGACATCGCCCGGTTGCAGATCCGCGCGGTCCACGGGAGTGCCGTAGGCGGCCTGTGCCGAGCTCGTGCGCGGCACCTGCTTGCCGACCTGCGCGAACGCCCACTGCACCAGGCCCGAGCAATCGAACTGGTCGGGGCCGGTGGCGCCCCAGACGTAGGGGTCGCCGACGCGGGTGAGCCCGGCGGCCAGCGCGCTGGTTCCGCTGCCGGGGACCAGATCGGCGAGCAGGCTGTCGCGGTCGAAACCGGGCGGGAACGGGGAACCGGCGAGCGCGGTCCGGTCTGCGGTGGACAGGGTGCCCCAGACCTCGATGACCTTGGCGACCGCGTTCTGCAGATCGGTCTGTTTACGGCCTACATCGTCGCGGACGGCATTGGCCTGATCGGTGGCGGTGCGTGCGGCATCGGCGGCGGCCCGGGCCGCCGTTTGTGCGGCCGTGGCCGCGTCGGTGGCGCGTTTGTACTGTTTGAGCTGGTCGGAAGTCTGGGTGGCGACCACGTCCAGCGTCGACATCTGGTCCAGGAGCTGCTGTGGTGAATCGCTGACCAGTACGGAGAACAGCCGGTTGGTACGCGCGCCCTGGTAGGCGGCGATCGCGGTGCGGTCGATTATCGGACGGTATTCGGCGACCTCGTCGCGGGCCGCGTCGACGGCCGCGGTGGCCGCGGCCACCTTGGCGTCGGCATCGCGCTGGATCGTGAGCTTCGCGTCGAGATCGGCCTGCGCGGTGAGTGCTTGCTGATTGAGCTGTTCGGCCTGCCGGGACAGGTCGATCATCTGCTGGACCGCTTCGGTGGCCGAGGCCGGAGCGGGTGCCGGGACCGGATCGGCGCCGGCGGGGCCGCCACCGTAGAGCGCCGCCGCCAGGAGCCCCGCCGCGAGGACGGTACGGGCGGGCCGGCGAGACGGCCCGAGATTGCGGCGACTCCGATGATGTGTTGCCACGGCCTGCCGTGCCCCGCTCTCCCTGTGACGCTGTGCGATGAACCGGTGAAGGTCTCGATCAGATTACGGAACGGTCCCGCGGGGTGTCCAGTACGACACGGAACAGTCACGTCGTCGGATGAAAGTACCGCGTCACCTGACCCCCGCGGGACCGTGGCCGGCTCAGTAGCGGCGGGCCCCGGCGAACGGCATCGACGAGATGGGCGCCAGCTGAACCGGGGTACCGGAGGTGGACGCGTGGACCACATTGCCGTCGCCGGCGTACAGGCCCGAGTGACCGCCGCCGTAGAACGAGACCACATCGCCGGGGCGAAGGTCGTCGAGCGAGATGGGGGCGCCGGCGGACAGCTGGGCGCCGCTCGTGCGCGGTAGCTCGAGTCCTGCCTGTCTATACGACCACTGCACCAGGCCGGAGCAGTCGAAGGCGTCCGGGCCGGCGGCGCCGTAGACGTACGGTGCGCCGACCTTCGACAGTGCGGCGTCGAGGGCCAGATCGCCGGCGGACTTGGTGGGGGTCACGAAAGGCGGCGGGGTGGCGGGGGAGCTGGGAGCTTCGACGCCGGGGATGCCCGCGGGGATCGGGATCTCGTTGGGCACCTCGAAGGTTCCTACGCCGTGGATGGTCACCGGCTGGGCAGCTGCCGGGGCGGCGGGCAGTAGGAACGCGCCCAGGGTGGCAGCGCCGACGGCTCCGGTTGCGGCAGCCCGCCGCGCCTGTCGCTTGACGGTGTTGAACGCCATGATGCGGTCCTTCCGATCTCCCCGCCGGCGGTACCGGGTTGGTGCGCCGAACTCCGCGAGGTCTCGAAAAGATTACGAACAGATCACGGTGGTTTGTAAAGCCTGAGAGGGCGATAAGCGTGGGTCGATCAGTTTTCCGGCGGCAAATTGTGCGAGTTGGGTCACAATCGACGATTCGGTTGCGTCGCGGTTACGTCCAGCAGGCGCGCGGCGGATCGATCGGTGGCGTTACAGCGGGTTCTCTCTCGAATATCGTGCGATTATCGTGCGATTTCCCAGGGTTGAGCGGGTGGATGTCGCAGTGGTGACAATGGCCTGAATGTGTTGTGCCCGAATATTTGCCCTGTGTGGCCCAATCGGTTTTGGGCCGACCGACCATATTCCGTGTAAATGGGCAATTGGATAGCAAATAAACATCGACTGTGAGCTGGCGCACACATATGTGGTGAATGGGTGCCAACCGGGGAACAGGAACAGGTTCCGCTGCCTGTCGCCGCGATCGTCCCGGTCCGGTATCGCCGAACTTGTCGGGCCCCGCCAGTACTCTGCTCGCCGTGTCCGAATCGATGCCGCTGCACGCCCGGCAGCTGGCATTCGATCAGCTCGATACCCCGCTCTACGACACCACTTTCGTGGTCGTCGACCTGGAAACCACCGGTACCAGCCCCGCCGACGACGCCATCACCGAAATCGGCGCCGTAAAGGTGCGTGGCGGCGAGGTTCTCGGCGAATTCGCCACGCTCGTGGATCCGGGGCAGGCCATCCCGCCCGCGGTCGTCCAGATCACCGGAATCACCACGGCGATGGTGCGGGCGGCGCCCACCATCGAAGCGGTCCTGCCCGGGTTCCTGGAGTTCGCGGCCGGGGCGGTGCTCGTCGCGCACAATGCCCGCTTCGATATCGGCTTCCTGAAGGCCGCGGCGGCACGCTGCGAAACGCCGTGGCCCCGGCCGCAGGTCGTGTGCACGGTTCGACTCGCGCGGCGGGTACTCGGCCGCGACGAGGCACCCTCGGTACGGCTCGGCTACCTGGCGCAGCTACTCGGGGCGAGTACGACACCGACCCACCGGGCGCTCGACGATGCGCGCGCCACCGTGGACGTCCTCCATGCGCTCATCGGCCGGGTCGGTAATCAAGGAGTGCACAGTCTCCCCGAACTGATCGACTATCTGCCCGATGTGACCGCCGGTCAACGCGCCAAACGCGCCCTCGCCGTCGACCTGCCCACCGCGCCCGGTGTGTATCTGTTCCGCGGACCGTCGGACGAAGTCCTCTATATCGGGACCGCGGTGAATCTGCGGCGCCGGGTCCGCAGCTACTTCACCGGTTCGGAAACCCGCGGCCGGATCAAGGAGATGGTCCGGCTGGCCACCCGGGTCGACCATGTCGTGTGCGCGCACGGTCTGGAGGCCGGGGTCCGGGAACTGCGGCTGCTGGCCGCGCATGCACCGCCCTACAACCGCCGGTCCAAATTCCCCAAGCGGGCCTGGTGGGTCGCGCTCAGCGGGGAGGCGTTTCCCCGGCTCACTGTGGTCCGCGACCCGGCCGGTCCGGCGGTCGGCCCGTTCCATGCGCGGGCCGCCGCCGCGGATATCGCCGCCACCCTCGCCGAATACTGCGGGCTGCGCACGTGTACCACCAAACTCGCGCGCACGGCACTGCACACCTGTACGCCGGAAACGCTCGGTGGCTGCTCCGCGGCGGCCGAGGCACCCCGCACCGCCGCCGACTACGCCCCGGCAGCCGCGGCCGCACGAGCACTCTTCGCCGGCACCGACGACGCGGCGATCCGTCACATGCTGGCCCGGATCGAGAAGTACGCGACCTCCGAACAGTACGAATCCGCCGCCCGCCTGCGCGACCGCCTGGCCGCCGTGATCCGCGCCCTGCACCGCACCCAGCGCCTGGCCGCGCTGGCCCGGATTCCGGAATTGATCACCGCGCACCCCGACGGCTGCGGGGGCTGGGAATTCGCGGTGATCCGCTACGGCCGCCTCGCCGGCGCCGGAACCGCCCGCCGCGGCACCCCACCGATGCCGGTGGTCGAACAGATCGTGGCCGCCGCCCAGACGATACGGCCGGCAGGTGGGCCGCCGGACCACGCAGAATTACCACTGGCCGATACCCGGCCACATTTTCCGCCGCTGCGTGGTGCCCCACCGGAGGAGGCCGGGGTGATCGTGCGCTGGCTGGAACGCCCCGGAGTGCGAATCGTGCGGACGGCCGACGGCTACGCAGAACCCGCCCGCGGCGCTGCCCGCTGGGTCGCGTGGGCCGACGCAGCCGATGCCGCAGCCGATGCGACGCGGGACGGCCGGTCCTATACCGAGGAGCGCGGGTAGCCGGCCGGGCTCCAAGCTCCGGCCGGGGGTCCTGCATCGCCGCCGACCAGGTCACCTGGTGCCGACTCTGCGGCGGACACGGCATCAGGTGAGCAGTCCAGTACCGATGAGCGGGGCCCGAGCCGGCCCGAAGCTCCTGATGGACCTGCCTGCTCCCGCAGCGGGATACGTCACCGACGTCTGGGCACCCACGATCTCGAGGTACGCGCCGCCGCTTGCCGCCTGGGCAGCGCAGCGGTGTCGAATGCCGGTGTACGGCTGCCCGCGGCACGGTCGCGTGCCTCGGCGGGGTATCTCTTCGGCCGGTCGTGTGCCGGAACCGGCCGATCGGAGGCCGCAAATGCTCCCTCCGGGCGTGGAACTCACCCCAGTCGATCTCCGCCCGCTGCGTCCGCACATGCGCCATTCGGCGCGCACTGGGCCGATGGCTCGTCGTTCGGGCGGCATGCGGTAAGCCGATGTTTCGCGAAATTTTCCGAATCGGTGCCGCGGGGCCACCTCGTGCCGTCCGAAGCATATGCGGCCGGACCTGGCACGTCCGTGTCCTGCCCGGCGGCGGACCGGCCGGCGGGCGCAGACCGGCGTGAGCCGGCCACCGGCCAGGTGCTCGCGGACTGCCTGCGGTCCGTTGCGGCGGCAATGCGCAGGGGCAGGGCCCGCACAGGAAACCCGGCCGCTATCGCACCGTGAATAGTTGCAGCGGGGCGGGCGGGACCCGTTCCTCGGCCCGCCGCGGAGGGCGGTCGACCGAGCGCCGGGCTTCCCGGGACGGTCGGTGGCGCTGCCGCAGGCGGCGCGGGCCGGAGGTGCTTAGGCTGTTGGCATGATTACCGCGATCGTTCTGATCCAGGCCGACAATGGGCGCATCCCGGAGACCGCGCAGGCGGTGGCCGATACCGAGGGCGTCGCCGAGGTGTATTCGTGTGCGGGCGATGTCGACCTGATTGCGCTGGTGCGGGTGCGCGACCACGAACAGGTGGCCGAGGTGGTCACCGGGCGGATCGACAAGGTTGCCGGGGTGCAGCGCACCGTGACCCATATCGCGTTCAAATCCTATTCGAGCGCGGATGTCGAGGCCGGGTTCTCCATCGGAGAGTGAGAGTTACTCGCCGGGGAGCTCCGGTGCGGCCGGGGACTGCCTCCTCCGTCCCGGTACATCCAGGAACATCTGCGGCCTGCCCGACCGACTCCGTCGACACGTTCGCGCGCCGCGTCCGAGCCGGCCTGTAGAGCGGAGCCCCGCGGAATCGGGAGCCGTTACCGGACCGGATCACCGTGCCGCCACCCGGTGCCGACGGTCGTAGCCGGAGCGCGGTTCAGGCCTCGCCGAGAGTTCGGGTGAGCGCGGCCCAGCGGTCCAGGAGAGCCGCGGCCGCGCCGTTGTCGAGGGCGGCGGCGGCGCGTTCGATCCCGGAGATGAGGTGATCGTCGAGGTCACCGTTGAGTTCCGCGCCACGGGACAGATCGTAGGCGGTGATCGCGGCCGCCGAGTTGACGAGGACGGCATCGCGTACCGCACCCGGATCGCCCGCGAAAACATCCCGGGCGACCTGTGCGTTGACCTGCGCATCGCCGCCGCGCAGCGCATCCAGCGGAACCCGGGGGATACCGAGTCGCACCGGGTCGATCACCGTTTTCCGGACCCGGCCGCCGGCCACCACGTAGGCGTCGGTGGTATCCGAGGTGGTGATCTCGTCCAGGCCGTCGTGTCCGCGTACCACCAGCGCCCCGGCCCCGCGGTTGGCGAAAACGCCGGCGATGGTCTCCAGCAGATCGGGAAACGCGCAGCCGACCAGCCCGGCGCGCGGCTGGGCCGGGTTGGTGAGCGGGCCCAGCACGTTGAAAACAGTCGGGATCCCGATTTCCTTACGGGCCGGACCGGCGAACCGCAGTCCCGAGTGGAACAGGGAGGCGAAGCAGAACCCGATCCCCACCTCGCGCACGCAGCGGGCCACCGATTCCGGGCCGAGGGCGAGTTTCACGCCGAGCGCTTCCAGCACATCCGCGCCGCCGCTCTTGGAGGACGCGGCCCGGTTACCGTGCTTGACCACCGGCACACCGGCCGCGGCGACCACGACCGCGGACATCGTGGAAATATTCACCGACCCCGACCGGTCGCCGCCGGTGCCGACGATATCGACGGCGTCGCCGTCGATCTTCACCAGGCGCGCGTGGCCGAGCATGCCGCGCGCCATACCCGACAGTTCGGTGGGGGTGGGGCCTTTGATCTTCATGGCCACGCCGAAGGCGGCGATCTGCGCGGCGGTGGAGTTGTCGGTGAAGATTTCGTCGATCACCCAGGTCGTATCGTCCGCGGTGAGGTCGTGTCCGTCGGCGAGGGCCCCGAGCATCTGGGGCCAGCTGCGCACGCTCATCTCTATCTCCTCGTCGCGCCGATTACCGGTGACCGAACGGTCATGGAACACCCTAATGTGCGCAGCGTCCGGTGGCGCAGCGCCGGCCGCGGGCGGGACCGGATCTCGATCGGCGCAGATGCCCCGCCGGGGTTCCGATAGCGCGGGCGCGCGGCACCGGACCGGATAGGGAGTCCTGTGCGGGGCGGTTGCCGTCGGCCGCAGCGCATCCGGACCGGCCTGAGATGCACACGGGGGAGGCCGCCGGGTGCCGGCTGCCCGGATCCGAGCGGAAACGAAGGTCGAGCCCCATGGCTGATCACGATCGGGTGACGGCTGCCAATATGTGTGGCGTTCGGGTTTCCGACCGGCCGGGGCCGGTATCTGTGCAGGTTCGCCGGTCGCTCCGGCGCCGGAGCCTCCGACGCGCCGGGTCGGTGCGAGAGACGTGCTGAGCCGGTGAATCCCGACACAAAAGATCAAGAGGGGAACCCGACTTCGACTGTCGTACTACGAAGAGTCATACTTACCCCGTGACGACCGCAGTAGGTACCTCAGGATCGGCCATAACCCAGCGTGTGCATTCGCTGAACCGGCCCAACATGGTCAGCGTCGGTACCATCATCTGGCTGTCCAGCGAGCTGATGTTCTTCGCCGGCCTCTTCGCGATGTACTTTGTCGCGCGCAGTCAGGCGCCCGAATGGCCCATGCCGCCGACCGAGTTGAACCTCGGCTTGGCCATCCCGGTCACCGCAGTGCTGATCGCCTCGTCGTTCACCTGCCAGATGGGTGTGTTCGCGGCCGAGCGCGGTGATGTGTTCGGGCTGCGCCGCTGGTACACCCTGACCTTCTTCATGGGTCTGTTCTTCGTACTGGGCCAGGCGTACGAGTACATCCACTTGGTCGACCACGGCACGTCGATCTCGAGCAGTGCCTACGGATCGGTGTTCTACATCACCACCGGTTTCCACGGTCTGCACGTCATCGGCGGTCTGATCGCCTTCCTGTTCCTGCTCGCGCGTACCAAGATGAGCAAGTTCACGCCCGCGCAGGCCACCGCCGCGATCGTCGTCTCGTACTACTGGCACTTCGTCGACATCGTCTGGATCGGGCTGTTCGCCGTGATCTATTTCATCCAGTGACGCCGGACAGCGTCCGAGCGTCAGCGCCGAAGGAGGTAGCGCAGCGTGACCACGCAGGCGTAGCTCGGGCGCACAATGCCACACTGCCGACCACGGTTCCGTCTACTCCAAAGGGACACAGATGAGTTCATCGCCCCCGACAGCGCCAGCGCCCGCCAGCGGTGGGCACGGCGAGGCCAGCAAGAAGCGCAGGCAGCGCCGCGTCCGCCGACGGATCGCGGGCGGTCTCGCGCTCATGGTGGGCCTCGTCGGAGCCGGATTCCTCGCCTCTGCGCTCACCCCTGAGCCCCAGGTCGCCACGGCGAACGAGGATTCGGTGGCGTTGATCCGCGAGGGCCAGCAGCTGTACGAGACCTCATGCATCACCTGTCACGGCGCCAACCTGCAGGGTGTGCCGGACCGTGGCCCCAGCCTGATCGGTGTGGGCGAAGCGGCCGTGTACTTCCAGGTGTCCTCCGGGCGTATGCCGATGGTCCGCAACGAAGCGCAGGCCGAACGCAAACCTCCGAAGTTCGACGCCCACCAGACCGACGCGATCGGCGCCTATGTCGCCGCCAACGGTGGCGGTCCGACCGTGATCCGCGACGCCAACGGCGAGATCGCCCAGGAATCGCTGCGTGGCGACGATATCGGCCGCGGTAGCGAACTGTTCCGGATGAACTGCGCCTCCTGCCACAACTTCACCGGCCGTGGCGGCGCCCTTTCCTCGGGTAAGTTCGCTCCGCCGCTGGACCCGGCCTCCGAGCAGCAGATCTACACCGCGATGCTCACCGGCCCGCAGAATATGCCGAAGTTCTCCGACCGGCAGCTCACGCCGGAGGAGAAGCGCGACATCATCGCCTATGTCAAGGACGCCGCCGAAGCGAAGGATCCCGGCGGCTGGGGTCTGGGTGGTTTCGGTCCCGCCACCGAGGGCCTCGCCATCTGGGTGATCGGCATCGTGGCGGTTGTCGGTGCCGCGATCTGGATCGGATCCCGGACATGATCGGGCCGGTATCCGGTGCCGTCCGCCGTACCTGCGGCGCACGGCCGGGCATGCCCCAGTGGAAGGGCCTCAGCCATGAGTGAAGAACAGGAGCGAAACGAGATGGGTCGCCTGGACAAAGATTCCGCGGCCGCGACCCCGGCGGAACCGACCGAGGCCGAACTGGACGCGATGTCGCGTGACGAGCTGGTCGAGCTCGGCACCGCGCGGGACGGCGTCGAGGTCGCCTACCGGCGGGAACGCTGGCCGGTGCCGGGTACCCGCGCGGAGAAACGCGCCGAGCGGCAGGTTGCGATGTGGTTCGCGATCTCCGGTCTGGCCGCGGCCGCCCTGGTGGGTGTGTTCCTGTTCTGGCCCTGGGAGTACAAGGGCAAAGACGACTCCGGTCACGGCATCTATTCGCTCACCACGCCGCTGTACGGTCTGACCTTCGGTATCTCGATCCTGGCCATCGGTATCGCCGTGGTGCTGATCCGTAAGAAGTTCATTCCCGCGGAGCTGTCGGTCCAGGACCGGCACGACGGCAAGTCCAGTGAGGTCGACCGGCGCACGCTGGCCGCGCAGCTGTCCGACGCCGGCGAGACCTCCACCCTGGGCCGCCGCAAGCTGATCACACGTACCGCCGGCGCCGGCGTCGGCGTGCTGGGTATCGGTGCACTGCTGGTGTTCGTCGGCGGTATGGTGAAGAACCCGTGGGCCAAGGGCGATAAATCGCCGCTGTGGGTGTCCGGCTGGACCCCCGACTACGAGGGCGAGACCATCTACATCCGCCGCGATACCGGCCGTCCGCAGGACATCGTGCTGGTCCGCCCCGAGGACCTCGACGCGGGCGCCATGGAGACCGTGTTCCCGTGGAAGGAATCCTGGCGTGGTGACGAGCATGCGACCCTGCAGTCGCTGCGCGGTATCCGCAACTCCGTGATGCTCATCCGCCTGCGGCCCGAGGACGCGAAGAACGCGATCAAACGTAAGGGCCAGGAGAGCTTCAACTTCGGCGATTACTTCGCCTACTCGAAGATCTGCACCCACCTCGGCTGCCCGACCTCGCTGTTCGAGCAGCAGACCAACCGGATTCTGTGCCCGTGCCATCAGTCGCAGTTCTCCGCGACCGAATGGGGCAAACCGATCTTCGGTCCGGCCGCCCGGGCGCTACCGCAGCTGCCGATCACCGTAAACTCAGAGGGGTACCTGGTCGCCAACGGTGACTTCATCGAACCCCTCGGCCCGGCCTTCTGGGAGCGTCGATCATGAGTGCTGGAACGGCTACCGGCCGCAAGCTCGCGGCACAAGCCAACGAAATCGACGAGCGGTATCGTGCCGCCGCCTTCATGAAGCGATCGATCAACAAGGTGTTCCCCACCCATTGGTCGTTCCTGCTGGGTGAGATCGCGCTGTACGCGTTCATCATCCTGCTGCTGTCGGGTGTGTACCTGACGCTGTACTTCGATCCGTCGATGGCGCATGTCACCTACGACGGCGCCTACCAGCCGCTGCGCGGTGTCGGGATGTCGCGGGCCTACGAGACCGCGCTGAACATCTCCTTCGAGGTGCGCGGCGGCCTGTTCGTCCGGCAGGTGCACCACTGGGCGGCGCTGCTGTTCGCGGCGTCGATCATCATCCACCTGTTCCGCATCTTCTTCACCGGCGCATTCCGCAAACCGCGTGAAGCGAACTGGGTGATCGGCTCGCTGCTGCTGATCCTGGCCATGTTCGAGGGCTTCTTCGGCTACTCCCTGCCGGACGACCTGCTCTCCGGAACCGGTCTGCGTGCCGCGTTCTCCGGTATCACCATCGGCGTCCCAGTGGTCGGCACCTGGCTGCACTGGCTGATGTTCGGTGGCGATTTCCCCGGCGACATCATCGTGCCGCGTCTGTACATCGCGCATGTGCTGTTGTTGCCGGGCATCATGCTGGCACTCATCGCCGCGCACGTGGCGATCGTCTGGTATCAGAAGCACACCCAGTTCCCCGGCCCGGGCCGCACCGAGAACAATGTGGTCGGTTCCCGGATCGTCCCGGTATTCGCCGCGGACCAGGGCGCGTTCTTCGCCTTCACCCTCGGTTTCGTCGCCCTCATGGGCGGGTTGTTGCAGATCAACCCGATCTGGAACCTGGGTCCGTACAACCCGTCACAGGTGTCGGCCGGCTCGCAGCCGGACTTCTACATGATGTGGACCGACGGTATGGCCCGTCTGATGCCGCCCTGGGAGCTGTATCTGGGCCGGTACACCGTGCCCGCGGCCTTCTGGGTGGCATTGGTCATGGGGCTCGTGTTCGTGGTCCTCATCGCCTACCCGTGGATCGAGAAGAAGCTCACGGGTGATACCGCCCGGCACAATCTGCTGCAGCGTCCGCGTGACGTCCCGGTCCGCACGGCGATCGGCGCCATGGCGATCACCTTCTATGTGGTGCTCACGCTGTCCTGCGTCAACGACATCATCGCGCTCAAGTTCGATATCTCGTTGAACGCGACGACCTGGATCGGTCGTATCGGTCTGCTGCTCGGACCGCCGATCGCGTATTTCCTGGCCTACCGGTTCTGCATCGGCCTGCAGCGCAGCGACCGGGCGGTGCTGGAGCACGGTATCGAGACCGGTGTGATCAAGCGCCTGCCGCACGGTGAGTACATCGAGGTGCACCAGCCGCTGGGCCCGGTCGACGACCACGGCCACCCGCTGCCGCTGGAATACCAGGGTGCGGTGGTGCCCAAGAAGATGAACCAGCTGGGGTCGGCCGGTCAGCCGGGCACCGGTAGCTTCCTGCGGCCCGATCCCCCTGCGGAGAGCGAACAGCATTTCGCGACCGAACTGGAAGAGGAGCATCGGCAGCTGGCCATCCTGAAACGAGTGCAGGACGACGCACGCTCGAACGGGCAGCACGAACACTGACCTGCGGTCGGTTCGCACTAGCGCCCGATGGCGCCCTCGGAAATCTTCCGGGGGCGCCATCGGCGTTTCCGGTGCCGGTGACGGACGGAGGCCGGGGCCCGGATGCGTGCTCAGCTCGCGCAGACCAGCGGCATCCGCCGACGCAGGGCGCCCATATCCCCGCGTCGTGGTCTGCCTGTTCGCCGCGGTAACCGCCGCCGCCGGCGACTTCCGGAGCGCCCACGGCTCGGTGAGCCGGCGCTGCGGGTCAGCGGCGCCGAGCTGCCTCGATCGCCTCGAATTTGGCGAGGTTGTGCCGGGCATCGGCCAGGGCGTCGTGCGCGTCACGCGGCGGCGGCGGCAACTCCGGGCGGCCGTGCGCCTCCCAGTGCTGCCGCAGCTCGTTCGTATAGCGGGGCAGGTCGGGCGGTAGGTCCACCATCGAACCCCACAGCTGGCACAGGACCACATGGTCGTAGGCACCCACCCACGCCCACATCTCGGGCTGCACGGTCGCGCGGGGTACCAGGAACCGGTGCAGCTCTTCCCGGATCTGCGCCCGGGTCCGCCACAGCGGCGACGTCTGCGGGGGCAGCTTCGGCAGGACATGTTTGCTCACCCAGGGCCCGGCCCGACCGGCATCGAACTCCGAGGAGACGGCATAGAACTCTCGTCCGTCCTCACAGACGACGCCGATCGATACGAGATCGATCACGCGACCGTCCTCGATGAACTCCGAATCGTAGAAATACCTCAAAATCGGCGGGTCTCCTCGGTGGTCGACAGAACGCACCGAGCTTAGTTGTGCCCGGCGACGGGCCGGGGTGCGCCCGGAAACACCTCCGGAAATATCCCGGGATCGGCCACCACTTATCCTGAACTGGTGAATTGGACCGTCGACGTACCCATCGACCGTTTGCCCGAGCTGCCGCCGTTGCCCGCCGAACTGCGTAAACGGCTCGACGACGCGTTGGCACGGCCGGCTCTGCAGCAACCGTCCTGGGACGCCGACCAGGCGGCGGACATGCGGACGGTGCTGGAGAGTGTGCCGCCGATCTGCCTGCCCGCCGAGGTGGACGAGCTGCGTGAGCAGCTCGCCGATGTCGCGCGCGGCGAGGCTTTCCTCATGCAGGGCGGGGACTGCGCGGAAACTTTCGCCGACAACACCGAACCGCATATCCGCGGCAACCTGCGGACGTTGCTGCAGATGGCCGTCGTGCTCACCTACGGCGCCAGCCTGCCGGTGGTGAAGGTCGCGCGGATCGCCGGTCAGTACGCCAAGCCCCGCTCCGCCGATACCGACGCGCTCGGTTTGAAGTCCTATCGCGGCGATATGGTCAATTCACTGGTTGCCGAGGCCGGTGTACGTCAGCACGATCCGTCGCGCCTGGTGCGCGCCTACGCCAATGCGAGCGCGGCGATGAACCTGGTGCGGGCGCTCACCAGCGCGGGTATGGCGGATCTGCACCGGGTGCACGACTGGAACCGGGATTTCGTGGCCCAGTCGCCGGCCGGTGCCCGCTACGAGGCGCTGGCCGAGGAGATCGATCGTGGCCTGCGGTTCATGACCGCGTGCCGGGTCAACGACCCCAGCCTCAAATCGGCCCGCATCTACGCGTCGCACGAGGCGCTGGTGCTGGACTACGAACGCGCCATGCTGCGCCTGGCCGAGAACTCCGCGGGCGATCCGGTGCTCTACGATCTGTCCGCGCATTTCCTGTGGATCGGGGAACGCACTCGCCAGCTCGACGGCGCGCATATCGCGTTCGCCGAACTCCTCGCCAACCCGATCGGCCTGAAGATCGGCCCGAAGACCACCCCGGCGCAGGCGGTGGAGTACGTGGAACGGCTCGACCCGAACAACGAGCCCGGCCGGTTGACGCTGGTCTCCCGGATGGGCAATACGAATGTCCGCGAGGTACTGCCGGCGATCGTGGAGAAGGTGCAGGCCACGGGCCATCAGGTGATCTGGCAGTGCGATCCGATGCACGGCAACACCCACGAATCGTCCACCGGGTTCAAAACCCGCCATTTCGACCGGATCGTCGACGAAGTCCAGGGGTTCTTCGAGGTGCACCACGCCCTCGGTACTCACCCGGGTGGCCTGCATATCGAACTCACCGGCGAAGACGTCACCGAATGCCTCGGCGGAGCCCAGGACATCTCGGATCTGGACCTTTCCGGCCGCTACGAAACGGCCTGCGATCCCCGCCTCAATACGCAGCAGTCGCTGGAGCTGTCCTTCCTCGTCGCCGAGATGCTGCGATAGTTCCTGCGGAACCTTCGGCGGGAGAAACTCGGTCCCGGCGGACGTGTGTCGCTGCCGGATCAACATGACCGTTCGAGCCGACCGTCGACCCGTGGGTGACCGATGCACGCAAAGGGCGACGGCGGCCCATTCCGCGTCGCCCTCGAAGAGCGGCACCCAGTTGCGGGCATACCGGTCGAGTATGCCGGTTCGGCGCCCCCGCCGAACCGGAGTCGGCGGGCGGTCGCGCCCACTTCAGCGAGGGATCCGGATCCAGCGGACTTCAAGCGCGCCTGCGCGCGAAACTACGGCACCGCGACCAGCGACACCGCGGCGCCGGATTCGACGTTCGCGTTGGCCGCGGGACGCTGCGAGATCACGACCGAGGAATCCAGCGGTGCGAACTGACGCACCTCGACCTGCAGACCCAGCCCTTCCAACGTGCGGCGGGCCTCGCTGACGGATTTGCCCACCACCGACGGCATGGTCACCGCCTCGGAGATCAGCAGGGTGACCGAGGAACCGGCGTCGACGGTGGTGCCGACGCCGGGTTCGGTGCCGATAACGCGGCCCACCTCTACCAGTTCGTCGTAGACCTGCTGCTCACCGGCGACGGTGAGACCGAGGTCCGCGAGTTTCTTGCGGGCCTGATCCGGGGTCTCGGCGCGGAGATCGGGTAGCTGGACCGGTTCGGATCCATTGCTCTTCCAGACCTGGACGTGCGCGCCCGCGGGAAGCACGGTGCCGGGTGCGGGATCGATCCGGGCCAGAGTGCCCTCGGGTGCGGTGCTGGCGACCTCGCCCGCGTCCACCGGTTGCAGGCCCTGATCGCGGATCAGTTGCTGGACCTCGTCCCAGTCGGCACCGGGGGAGACCGCGGGCACCTCCGGTTTACCGCTGGACACCAGGATATCGACGGTCGAGCCTTTGGTCTCGCGAGCGCCCGGCCCCGGATCCGTGCCCACCACACCACCGACGGGCACGGTATCGGAAGCCTTGTCCCTGGTCCCGGTCTCGAATCCGGCCTCCTGGAGTTCGGCGGTGGCTTGTTCGACTGTCATCCCGGCGACCGAGGGCACCGAGTTGTAGCGACCCATCCCCAGCCACCAGCCGCCGATCCCGACCAGCAGTGTCAACACCACCACCGCGGCCGTCCAGATGATTCCGTTGCGGCGCTTGGCGGCGTGACTTTCCCGGAAGGAGTTGTACTGGGTGGGGCGTTGCGGCGGAATGTAGGCCGGCGGCGGAGGTTCGTTTCGTGGCTGCGCCGTGGTCACCATCCGAGTCGGTTGCGGGCCCTGCGCCGCGACGGGCTCGGGCGCCGGGCGGGCGACGGGATGACGGGCGCTGGTGTGCTCCGCCGAATCCTGCGGCGCGGGAACCCGATAGTCGGGCAGGTTCAGCCGCGCGGCAATGGATCGTAGTTCGGCCACCATTTCCGTGGCATCGGCGAACCGGTGCCCGGGTTCGCGGGCGGTCGCGCGGGCTACCAGCCGGTCGAATTCGGGCGGCACCCCGGCGATGAACTCGCTCGGGCTCGGAACATCGTTCTCGACCCGCTGGTAGGCCACCGAGAGCGAATTGTCACCGGTGAACGGCACCTTGCCGGTGAGGAGTTCGAAGATCAGGATGCCGAATGCGTACACATCACTGCGGGCGTCGGCGCTACCGCTGGTGACCTGTTCGGGCGAGAGATAGGCCGCAGTACCCAGGATGACGCTTGCGGAGGTGGTATTGGCGGCTGCGACGGCGCGGACCAACCCGAAATCGGCGATCTTGACGTCGCCGGCGTCGGAGATGAGCACATTCTCCGGTTTCACATCGCGATGCACCAGACCGGCCGCATGGGCGACCCCGATCGCGGCCAGCACCGGTTCGGCGACGGCGCGGACCGCATGCGGCGGCATGGGCCCGCGTTCGCGCAGCAGTTCGCGCAGCGTCCCGCCCTGGACCAATTCCATCACGAGGAACGGGTACTCGCCGTCCACACCCTGGTCGTACACCTCGACGAGGGAGGGGTGTTTCAGCCCGGCCACCGCGCGGGCCTCGAACTCGAACCGGGTCAGGAACTGCGGATCACCGGCGAACTTGGGGTCCATCACCTTGATGGCGACCTGCCGGCCGAGCCGCGTGTCCACACCCCGGAACACCATCGACATCCCGCCCCGGGCGATCGGCGCGTCGATCCGGTAGCGCCGATCCAGTACGGCGCCGATCAATTCTCCTCCGGCTGTCACGAACCTCTCCACCCTCGTACCGCGTCCACACGGTCGCCGCCGCTGCGGCTCCCACATGTTATCGGCCGAACCGGTGCGGGTGTCTCACGGCGTGCAAGCGACCGCCGTCTACGGTTGTCTTCCGTGAGTACCTTTCCTTGCAGTGCCGATGTCCTGCCCGCCTCGGTACCGCTGCTCTCGCTACCCGATGTCGCGAAGAACCTGGGTGTCGTGGTGACCCGGGTGCACCAGATGCTGCGGGACAACCAGTTGCTCGCGGTCCGCCGGGACCGCGTCGTGGGGATCCCGGAGATCTTCTTCGACGAAACGGGTGCGGTACTGAAATCCCTGCCGGGCCTGATCACGGTGATGCGTGACGCCAAGTACACCGACGAGGAGATTCTGGAATGGATCTTCACCGACGACGACACACTGCCCGGTAAACCGGTAGAGGCGTTGCACGGCCCGCTGGCCCGTGAGGTGCTGCGCCGCGCCGCCGCCGATCCGTTCTGACCACTGCCTCTCCACTCCGTGGTCGTAGAAGCGGCAACGCCGGTCACCGCAGCCGGGGACCAGCGCACTTCCCGATCGGAGGTGCAGTCTTCGGTCTTCCGCGGGCCGCCCGTGGCCGGTACGCCGGTCGGTCACCCTTCGCGTCGCCGGCGCAGAATCGGCAACGATCACGCCGAGACTGCCGGTCAGTGTCGCGCGCCGACGGGTATCGGTGACCCGCCGGCGCAGTCTGTGTAGACGCCTGTCCGACGCGGGTATCGGCTGCGGGCAGCGACGTGCTGCGGGTGCACTTGACGGTGCCGTGTCGTGCCAGGCTGTCCGGCGGCCCTCGCCGGCCCGGAACGGTGACGATTCGCCGCGCTGCTCCTCAGCGGATTCGGGCAGGTCTTCCTGGTCCCCCGACCGCACGCATCGCCCAGGACTACCGGCGCAACGCGGCGCCGGCCGCCAGCCGCAGCCGACGAGGTCCCGGGACCACGGCGCGCCGCGCGAATACGTTGTAACCACTGTCTTCGATGCGTTCCAGGATGGCCGCGTACACGGTGGCGGCCGTGCGAATCCCCGGGCGTACGCGTGGGCTGAGCAACTCGATGCCCGGGTGCGCGCGGCGGTAGAGGTCACGGTTGACGGCGATCAGGTGCGCGAGCGCGCGACGGACCCGGCGATCGGTGCTACCGGTCCGATGGCAGTACACCAACAGCTCCTCGTCGACACCGAAGGCGGCGAGTTCGTCGGCGGGCAGGTAGATCCGGTCGCGGTCGAGATCTTCGCCGATATCGCGCAGGAAATTGGTGAGCTGGAAGGCGTTGCCCAGAGCAGCCGCCGCGGGTTCGGCCGCCGCGCGGGGTACGACCGTACCGAGTACCGGAAGCAGTTGCAGGCCGATGGCCGCTGCCGATCCGCGCATGTACTCGTCCAGGGCAGCCATGGTCGGGTAGCGGTTCCGGAACAACGGTGAACCGGGGGCGTCCATACGCATGGAGTCCAGGAACGTCCAGAAAAGGCGAGGATCGATGGCGAACCGGGTGACGGTGTCGGTGAGTGCCAGGGCGATCTGGTCGAACCTGGCGGGCAGCTCGGCGACTCGGGGTGCGCCGAGCGGCGGGGTTGCGCTGGAGTGGGGGGAGTCGAGCGGGGTGTTCGAGGTGGTATGGGGTGGGGCGGGTGGCGTGTTCGCGCTGGGCCGGGGGGAGTCGAGCGGGGTGGCCGAGGTGGACTGGGACGAGTCGAGCCGACGGGGCGCGGTCGACCGCGGGGAGTTGAACGGCGCGGTAGTACTGAGCTCCGCCGGGACGGCCGTGCCCAGCTGCTGCGGGACGAACGGGAGGGGCGCAGCGGACGGTGACCACGAGGCGCGCAAGGCGTACTCGACGGCGTCCAGCACGGCCGCCGGGGCATGCCGGCGCGCCGGGCCGTCGACGATATCGTCCACCATCCGCGCGAAGGCGTAGAGGGCGTGGACGGCGGGGCGCCGCTCGGCGGACAGCAGCCGGGTCGCCAGGTAGTAGGTGCGGCCGTGGACGGCGGCCGTCCGGCGGCAGCGTTCGTACGCCCGGCGCAACACTTCGGGGTCGGTGATGAGGTGGGAACCGGTGGTGCCGGAGGCCGCCGCCGCGTGCTCACGCCGCTCCGGGGAGGCCAGGTTATCGATATCCTCTCCGCTCACCGTGGAACCGGTCGATCGCCCGTGCGTGACTGTGGCGTTGCGTGTGGTTGAGGGTGTGGCGTTGTGCTCGGCCGGGGGCGTGGTGTTGTGCTCGGCCGGGGGCGCGGTCCCGGTGTCACCACTGGGACCGCGCTCGGTACCGGAGGCCACGGGTGGGCTGCCCTGCACATTCCTCGACACGCGATTCGATGGGGTCTGTGTCGTCGACGCCCGCGTCGACGACTGCGGTGCTTCCGGGGGCCGGGCGGATGCTGCCAGTGCGTCTCCGGCCTGTCCCGCGGCGTGAAGACCGCGTTCGCCGGCGGGTTTCGGACCGCGTTCGGCGTTCACGGTCCAGCGGTGACTGTGGGGGTCGTCACCTGCCGTGGCGTTCCGCGCAGACGCAGCGGATCCACCGTTCGCAGCGAGAGCGCGGCGACGATGGCGGCGAAGGTCGCAGCGGCGACATGCCAGAAGTTGTAGAGCCCGATCGACCCGTCCGGCTGGAACACCAGCATCAACCAGGTGCAGATGCCGACCAGCGTCATGAGAGTAGTGGTCGACAGCGCGAATCCGGCGGCCAGCGCCAGCGGCCACGAGTAATACCAGGGCAGCGCGGCCGGCGACAGGATGACGATCGCGACGAAGGCGATCAGGATTCCCAGCACCGCATCCCGTTCGCTGAGTTTGAACCGCCACCAGGTCCACACCAGCAGGCCCAGCAGCGCCGCCATGCACAGTAAGCGGGTCACCTCGAGGGTCGAGCCGAGCTCGAAGGGGGTGATCCAGGTGGTGATATGCGCCAGGATCGTCGGTAGCGACAACCAGTTGATGATCTTCTGTGACCCGGACAGCGCGGTGAGCCAGCCGATCCCCACCCCGGCGATCGCGGAAGCCGCCACGAACACCACGGCGAACACCGCCAATCCGAGTGAGGCGATCTTGGCGAACATCTTCCAGTGGTGCGCCAGGAATTCCCGGCTACTCGTCGCGAGTGCCGCACGCTGGCCGTCCTCGGCGCGCCGGTCGCGTTCGTGCAGCATCCATATCCACACCAGGAACGGCAGCGCCACACCGGCAGTGGCCTTGATCGCGACCCCGATGGCCACCACCACGATCCCCGCCACGTGATGACGTTCCAGGACCAGCGCGATTCCCGCGCACATCAGGCCGACCATCAGCATCTCGTTGTGCACGCCGCCGATCAGATGGATCAGTACCAGCGGATTGAGCACGGCCAGCCACAGCGCGACTGTGGGCCGGCCACCGAGATGTTTGGTCAGATACGGCACCGCCCACATCATCAGCGCCAAGCCCGGCAGCATCACGAAGCGGAGCGCGATGGTGCCCGCGACCACGCTGTCGCCGGTGACCGCGGTGATGGCGCGACCCATCAGCAGGAATACCGGGCCGTAGGGGGCGGTGGTGGTGGTCCAGACGGTGCTCACGTTGTCGAGCAGGATGCCGGGGTTGGCGACGGGACCCACCTGATACGGGTCGAAACCGTCTCGGAGCAGTGCGCCCTGGGCGAGGTAGGAGTAGGCGTCACGGCTGAACATCGGTACCGCGAACATCAGCGGGGTGATCCAGATACCGACGATGGCGCGCAATTCGTTGAGGCGCACATCGCCGGAGTGGCCGCCGAAGCCCAGCGTGATCCGGCCCAGCCGCACCCAGGCGGCCACCATCATCAGCACGCCGGCCCATACACAGATCATCGACAGCGCGTACCCGTGTCCGAATCGCAGCCAGGACAGATGCACCGCTTCGAGTATCGGATCGCGTTCGCGCACACTGCCGGCCCCGAACCCGCCGAAGGTGATCATGATCGCCCCGGTGAAACCGAGAAGCGCCGCATGCCCTTCCGGGCTGCGCAGGAAATCGGCGCAGAATCGTAGCCAGCCCAGCAGGCCGGGCGCGAAACCGGCCCGGCCGGTCAGCTGGGCAGGAGCGGGCGCGGCCGGCGCGGGGGCGTCGGCGCCGGGGAGACGGACGGCGGTGGCGGCGGTGTGTGTATAGGGGGCTGGCATCAGTTGTCGGTCCCCCCGGGTGGTCGGCGGTCGCAACCGCAGGCGAATAGGTCGGCGCTCAGTTTACGGCTTCCCTCCGGGAAGACAGCCGGACGGTCGCGGAGGCACGCGTCCGGACTTCGCGATTCTCGCCCACAATGCGCTGTGCCGCGAGTTTTCCCGACAGCAGCGCGGTGGGAACTCCGACACCCGGCGTGGTCCCGCAACCTGCCAGGACCACGTTCTCGCTGCCGCGCGGGAAGTTACGCGGACGAAACGGGCCGGTCTGGCGGAACAGGTGCGCCGCGGAGAAAGGAGTCCCGGCGATCATGCCCTGATCCCGCCACGTCGCGGGCGTGTCGAGCCGGTCGACGACGAATTCGCTCGTAATACGGTGATATCCCCGCGCTTCCAGTACCGAAAGGAGTTCCCGCAGATAGGCCGGACCCAGCCGGTCCCAGTCCAGCGGCGCCGAATCCAGGTTCGGGCACGGTGCGAGCAGTGAGAACGGTTCGTAGCGGACGCCGTCGCGAGTGAGGTACAGGCCGGGGTCGCTCAGTGCGGGCCGGGTCAGCAGCAGCGACGGGTCGCTCATCGGCCGGCCGCCGCGCCGCGCGGTGATCTCGCGGAAGGTCTGCGCCCAAGCGGCACCGAACTCGATCGTGTGATGCGCCCGCACCGGCCACTGTCCGGCCACCGCGACCGGAACGAGCCCATGCGCGACCACCGCTGACGGCGAGGCCCGCAGACCGCGGCGCGGCCGGACCCCGAAACGGTCCAGGGATCCGAGATCCGCCGTGAGCACGACGGCGTCGCAGGGCAGGGTCCGGCCATCCGCCGTTACCACTCGCCGGGCCCGGCCCCGGTGGTAGTCGATACCCGTCACCTCGGTGCCGAGCTCGAGCCGCCCGCCCGCGGCGGTGAACGCCCCGGCGAGAGTATCGGCGACCGCGCGCATACCCCCCTTGGGGAAATAGACGCCCAGACCCGTATCCATATGAGGAATTGCGCCGTACACGCCCAGCGCCTGGGCAGGCGCCATACCGGCGTACAGCGCCTGGAAGGTGAACAGCCGGCTCAACCGGGGGTCGCGCAGGGTACGGGTGACGCGCCGGCCCAGCCGGCCGAACGCCCCGAGCGCGACGAGGTCGAACAGTGCCGCGCGTTTCGCCGGAACCCGGATCAGATCCAGAGGCGAATCGAAATTCGCTGCCAGGAATTCGTCGTATTCGGCGCGGTACACCCGCCCCAGCCAATCACGCAGCCGACGGTAGCGCACTGCCTCGGCCGGGCCGCAGACCCGCGTCACCTCCGCGCTCATCCGATCGGCATCGGAGAACACGCGCAGATCGGATCCGTCGGCGAAACGGGCATGATATGCCGGGGCCAGCGGCCGGATCCGCAACGGCGGCAGGGCGGTATCGGTGTCGAGCCCCACGGCGGCCAGCGCATCGTCCACGAGTTCGGGCAGGGTGAGGATGGTGGCGCCGGAGTCGATTTCGTAGCCGTCGAGCCGGTAGCGGCCCATCCGCCCGCCGGGATGATCGGCACGTTCGGCCACGGTAACGGAGCAGCCCGCGCCGGTCAGGTACAGCGCCGCCGACAATCCGGACAGCCCGGCCCCGACCACGACGACACGCTCTACCGGGCCACGCACAGTCCTCATCGGAGCCCACCGAACGCGGGCCGCGCTACCGTCGCCGGGCGTGAACCGTTCATCCCGAGCCCGACGGATACACACGGTGGGCCTGCGTGGTGACGGCACGCTGCGGCGTCCCGGCGTGAACTGCTCATGCCGTGTCGGCGGGGCATGGGCGGGGGGCCTCCGTGGTGATGCTGTGCTACCCCGTCCGGGCGTGAACCGGTCATGCTGTGTCGGCGGGGCACGGGTGGGGGCCCTGCGTGGTGGTGCTGTGCTGTCCCCTCCGGGCCTGACCCGATCATGCCGCGCGCCGGGTGGCGGCGAGCGCCATTGCCTGGAGCCGGTCTTTGGCCTCGGGGGTGGCGGAGCTGGCTTCGATGGCGGCGAGTCCCTGGTCGGTGAGTGCGGCGATCCGGGTCTCCACGGCATCGACCGCGCCCAGCTCGATCAGCAGCTCGCGCAGTTCGCCCACCTGTTCGTCGGAGAGGTCGGTGCCGATCGCGGCGCGTAGCCGGTCGCCGGCGGCGCGGTTGCCCGCCGCGGCCCGTTGCAGTGCCTCGGCGACCAGGACGGTGCGTTTACCCTCGCGCAGATCGTCACCGGAGGGTTTTCCGGTGACCTCCGGATTCCCGAACACACCGAGCAGATCGTCGCGCAACTGGAAGGCGATCCCGATATCGGTACCGTAGGTGCGGTAGGCGGCGACCAGATCGGCATCTGCGCCGGCGAGGGCCGCACCGAGGTGCAGTGGACGCTCGACCGTATAGGCCGCGGTTTTGTACCGGTTGATCCGCAGCGCCGCCGCCACCGATTCGTCGCCGCTGGCCTCACCGTGCACATCGAGCAGCTGACCACCCAGTACCTCGGTACGCATCCCGGCCCAGACCGGGGCGAACCGGCCCAATGCCGCAGGATCCAGGCCACTGCCGTGCACCATATCGTCGGCCCAGGCCAGGGCCAGATCACCGAGCAGGATCGCCACCGATTCGCCGTAGTGCGCAGAATCGCCCGTCCAGCCCCGGTGGCGATGGCGTTGTTCGAAATCCACGTGCACAGTGGGGAACCGGCGGCGGGTGCGGGAACAGTCGATGATGTCGTCGTGGATCAGCGCGCACGCCTGCACCAGCTCGAGTGCGGCACAGGCCCGGAGCACGGGCCCGGCCTGAGCACCGGCCGGATCGCCCCCGGCACCGAGCCAGCCCATCCAGGCGAAACCGGGGCGGGTGCGTTTACCGCCGCGCAATACGAACGATTCGAGCGCGCCGACCGCGTCGATGAATACCGGACCCAGTTCGGTGACGGCTTCCGCGCGGGTGGCGAAGTAGCCGGTCAGGGCCTGTTCGACGGCGGTCGCGAAGGCCGCTGTCCCGGGGACGGCCGAGAGGGGACCCGGATGGGTCGTGGTGTCGGTTCCGGTTCCGGCGGACAGGATGACCTCCCAGATCGTTACTCGCCATGGGGGCCGCCACCGAGATCGTCCGCAGGGCCCCTCCGCTGGTGTCCCATGGTCACCCGCCGTGGCGACGGGACCTGATCGCAGAATACGCGCGGACAGGTCCCGAACAGCAACGGGCGGTGCGCTGCACCGGGGAGAGGCTCGGATCGCCCGAACTTACGGCTCTAGACTGGCCCGGTGACCGGAAAAAGTAGCGCGCAGGCTCGGTCCTCCGGGACCGGGTCAGTCCAGAGCCGACTGTGCTGGTATGGTTCGGCGCATCCTCGTCGCCGGGCGGGCAGAGAGGCTGAACGCCTGTGGAGCGGATGTAAGACCTTCACTTGTGGGGGCGGTCTGCTGTGAAGCAGGAACCCACCGAGATACCGCACAGCGGTATAGCAGGAGTTCCGGTTGGTGACACCCGGGAGGACGTCGATTTCGATAACGCCCGGGTTCCGGCCTCTGGCTGGATAAATCCCACGACACCGCAGCTCTCCACGACCCCTTCGGTCGTGCAGAGCCTGGATCGGCATGCCGGTGCTGGCGTGCCCTTCTCGGTGGAGTTCTCACCACCCCGCGACGAAGCCGGTGAACAGCGGTTGTGGCGTGCGGTGCGCACCTTCGAGCGGATGCATCCCGCCTTCGTCTCGATGACCTACGGCGCCGGTGGCAGTACCCGCGATCGCACGGTACGGGTCACCGGGCAGCTCGCCCAGGAAACCACGCTGCTGCCGGTCGGGCATCTCACCGCGGTCGGGCACAGTGTCGCCGAGCTGCGGTCCATCGTCGGTGCCTACGCGGACTCGGGGATCAGCAATATCCTCGTGCTGCGCGGCGACCCGCCGGGCGATCCGCTGGGCGAATGGCAGAAGCACCCCGACGGCGTGGAGTACGCCGAAGAACTGGTGCGGATCGTGCGCGACCTCGGCGATTTCCATGTCGGGGTGGCCTCGTTTCCGCAGGGGCACCACCGTTCGCCGGATCTGGATTGCGATACCGCCTACCTCGCCGCGAAACTGCGTGCCGGCGCGGAGTATTCGATCACTCAGATGTTCTTCGATGTCGACGACTATCTCCGGTTGCGTGACCGAGTAGCCGCCCTGGACCCGGTCGAAGGCGCCAAACCGATCATTCCCGAGCTGATGCCGATCACCTCGCTGCGCACTGTGGAGCGAGCCGAACAGCTGTGCGGACGCCCACTTCCGGAGCCGGTCCTGGAACGGTTGCGCCGCGCCGCGGGCTCCGGTGCGGAGGAGGACCGCGCCGCGGTCCGCGCCGCCGGGATCGAGATCGCCACCGAAATGGGTGAACGCCTGATCGCCGAAGGCGCTCCCTGCCTGCATTTCATCACTCTGAATTTCGCCAAGGCCACCAGTGAGGTGCTGACCAACCTCGGTTACGGGGTCACCGCGGCACCACTGAGCGCCTGAGCTGCGGAGTCGCGTCGGGCCGACCGGAGGGTCGCCGTACGTCCAGGCAGGTAACCTCGGCGGCGGCCTTCGGCCGGGCCCCGCGTCCGGACCGGTGCGTGCAGCACGACGGCCACGCCCTGTGGGGCGCGCAGCCAGAGGCCGAGAACGGCAGCGTCGCCGGGGCGGCCGGTCCCGCTCGGTACGGCGGTGGACAGTTCCGAGGACGGTCGATCTCAGCGGGGGCTACCGAGCGCGCCTTCGTGCTCGGCCCGGCATACCGCAGCCGTTCCCGGTGGACGTCGTAGCCGTACCGCCCGGCCGGTCCGCTTGCCCGCGGAATGCACCAGCGAAGCCGCTCCGAGTGTGAGTAGGGATTTGATCCCTTCGGGTTCTCGCGGACCGGGCCCGGTTACCGCTGTACGCCGGAGGCGCGGCTAGACGAGCGGGGCGTGGACGTGGATCATCGTCCGTTCGCCTTGGCGGAGAACCTCCAGGGCATGGTCGTCGTGGCGCAGGATCAGCCCGGGTGCGCCGTCCACGGGATCGAGGATCTCGATGCCGGCGATCCGGGCGCCGTCGTGGTCGAGCCGGTCGCCCGGTTTGGCGGCGATGAACACCCGGCCGTTCACGACCCACCAGGTGCCGGGGATTCCCGGCACCTGCTCGGGGGATTCGCCGAGGATGTGCCGGGCGAGCGGGACTGTTTCGCGGTGTGCGCTGTGCAGGCGGGTCGAGTAGCGGCTGTGCCACTGTGTCCAGTCGGTATCGACACTGGGATGGACGGCGATGGTCATACGAGCCTCCTCGAACCCGGCCGGAAAGGGCCTGTTGCCCGCCGATCGGTCCGGGCCGGTTCATCATCCGGCCACGCGAACATCGGGCACAAGACTGAGAATCAGCGTGAGTTCAGCTCTTCTCCGGGCCCGAGAGTGCGTCCCTTCCAGGTCAGAGCGTTGCGGCGCCGATCGCGGTGTGAGCGTGCCCACAGCAAGAAGTAGGCCGTTATTGCCACTGGGTGGGACACTGCGGCAGCGAAGTCGCCGGATTCCGGCCGTCGTCCGGTTTCCAGCCCGCGAGCGAGTAACCGTCCGGCACCGGCAGTGGCGTACCCGACCAGCCCCCACCGCCGCACCGATCCGCGGCCGAGCACACCGGCCAGCGGAGGCAACCAGTACGCCCAGGCCGCGACCGCCGCGACCGCGAGCCCACCGGGAATCGAACCGCCGTACGCGGACCACAGCCAGCGCCGGTATCCCGTGGCGAGTTCGCCTCCACCCCGGTACATCCGTGTCCGCGCCAGATCGCCGGCCGCCGCCAGCCCGGTGCGGTAGCCGCCGCGGCGCAGCGCGCGGGCGATATCGAGGTCTTCGGTGGCACTGTCCGCGACCGTCGTGTGCCCACCGATCGCACGATAGGCGGCCGCGTCGAACACCAGGAACTGCCCACACGCGACCACCGTCGAGGTCCGTAGTCCGCGATCGGCGCACACCACCGGCAGCGTCGACGCCCACGACCAGCACAGCAGCGGTTGCACCAGGTGCTCGGCGAGGGACCGCGCCTGCTGCTGCGGCCAGGGTGACACCAGCGCGATATCCCGGCGCCGCAGTTCGGCCACCGCCGCGGCGAGGGCGCCCGGCGCGAGGCGGATATCGGCGTCCAGGAACACCAGCACCGTGGTGTCCGCGAGCTGCTCCGCGGTATGGGCGAGCGCCCGGCAGGCCGCGGCCTTGCCGGTCCAGCCCGGCGGCGGGTTTCCGCTGCCGCGCAGCAATGTGCAGCGCGGGTCGCCGTCGATTGCCTCGACTGCACGTGCGGCTGTTCCGTCCGTGGAGTCGTCGTCGAATACGAGTATCCGCAGCCGTGGGATATCGGTCTGGGCGCGTAGATCGGCGATCAGGGCGGGAATCCGGTCGGCTTCGTCGCGGGCGGGGACACAGACTGTCACCGCCTCGGTGATCGGCGCAGCAGTGGGGGACAGCCTGGGCACGGTGAGCCGGTTCCACGCCGTCAGCGCCGCACAACCAGCGGCCAACCAGGCTCCCACGGCGACCAGCCGTGCCGGTCGCCGCAGTGCCCTCCCGGTGAAGCCTGCTGCGCGAGCCGGTCGGCGTGGCGGGGTGGAGTCGGTTGCGCGAGACAGTGGTGACAAGCCCGCCGCGTGGAGCAGCGTGGGCCGGCCCGGTGCGCGAGATGCGGAAGAACCTGCTGCGACGCGAGCGGGCGGAGTCGAATGTGCCGGTCGGCGTGGCGGGGTGGAGTCGGTTGCGCGAGACAGTGGTGACAAATCCGCCGCGTGGAGCGGCGCGGGAAGGTCCGGTGCGGGAGAGGATGCAGCGGGTGCTGCTCGGGTGGACGGTGCGACGGAAGCCGGCGTGCGAGCCGAGCCGGGCGACCGCGGCCGGGCGGCCGACCGGAATGAGCCCGTTCGACCCCGCGCGATGGACCTCATGCGTCGTTTTTGACCTGATCCCACCAGCGGCGCAGCGAGAAACCGGCCGGGGCGCCGGAAGCGGGCGGGTTGCGGTGGAGGTAGGCCAGCGCGGCGACGACGGCCGCGACGGCCAGGGTGATCCCGCCGACGATACCGGCCCAGCCGGCGAACGAGCGGGTGTTCGGATCGGCGTAGCCGACTTCGGCGCGGACCGTGCTCACCTCACCGGCGGGCAGTTTCCAGGTGACCACCGCATCGCCCTCGCGGGTGCCGTTGGTTTTGGCGACCCGGGCCGGGAACGCCACACTCAACTGCACATCCGAGCCGTGCGGGGCCAGCGTTTCCAGATCGACGCGGCCGTTGAGGCTGACCAGATCGCCGTTGCGCTGGAATTTCAGGTCGAACAGGCCCTGTGCCTGCTCCGACAGCTGGCCCAGCTGTTCGACCTCGCCGAAGTTCAGGTCGTCGAAGTAGATTTCGCTGCCGACGTAACCGTCCTGGTTGTACGGTTCGATCCGCACTTTGGTGGCCAGTGCCTCCGGAGCGGTGAACTGAGGTCCCTTGTCCTCGCTGTTCTCCGGAACGACCGCGGCAACGATCCGGCCCGATACCCGGTCGTTGGAGGACAACCCCATCGAGGCCTGGACCCGCAGGCAACCGGCCAGGGTGGGCACCAGCAGGGCGGCCAGTACGATCGCCGCCGTCACCCGCGCCCGCAGGCGGCGGGAGCGCAGAACAGGGACCGGGGAGCCGGGTTTCGCGGTAACGGGACTCGAAGGCACGGATGACATGGTGCCAGGCCGCGACTCACCGACGCCATGCGACGGGCCCGGCCGCGTCGCCACCGGGCACATCGTTGCGCCCGAGGCCGGTGCGAACCGTCCGGACCAGCAGCGGAACCCCGAGCAGACCCAGCGCGACCCCGCCGTAGGCGGCCGAGTACGGCAGGCCGAGGAAAACCGCGTGTGCCAGCGCGGAACCCAGCCACGTCCACAGGAACATCAGTACCGGTACACCCACTCGCCGGGTGGGCGGGGCGGCCCGGTCCCATACGGTCAGCGCACCGGCGATGAGGCCGGCCACGAGGAACCAGCCGAGATAGTTCGTCCAGGGGATGGCCGCGAGACCCGGCAGCCCCGAATCGCTATCGGCCCACCACCACTGGCCGTCGGCCACCATCTGCGGATCCAGGAACAGATCCCAGCCCACGGCACCTGCCGAGGTGGCGGCGATCCGCGGCGCGGCCGTCCGGCACAGGATCCCGGCGACCACCCAGATCGGATATATCCCACCGGTCCACGCGAGCGGGACCACCAGCGGCACGTCGAACAGTGCCGGACCCAGCCGCCCTACCGCGTACTCGTAGGCGCCGAACGGGAACCCGGTGGCGGTGCCCACGGCCTCGGCGACGAGACCGATACCGGAAACGATGACGCCGAACCCCGCCGCGTACCGCAGACCGCGTGTCACTGCCGCGTGTATCAGGGCGGTGCCGGCCGAGGCGAGTACCACCGCCACCGTGACGACATCGCGGGCGGACCCGTCGGTCAGCGGATACGCGATCTGCACGGCGACGAGCAGGAGCAGGCACCCGGCGGGCGCCGGCTCACGTGGGCTGTCCATCCCGATCTTCGATACCACCACGCTCACCTGCGCAGCCACCGCCGCCTACGCCGCCCGTCGCGCAGGACCAGCCGCGCCGCGGTACGGCCGCTCGCTCCGGATACCCCGCCGCCCGGATGGGTGGAGGCACCGGTGAGGTAGAGGCCGGGCGCGCCGGGTACCCGCTGCCCGGACAGTTCCGGTAGGGGACGCCACAGCATCATCTGATCGAGGCTCATCTCGATATGCATGACATTGCCGCCGCGCAGACCCATCTCGGTTTCCAGGTCGACCGGGGTCTGAATGTGGCGGCGCAAGACCGTCCCCGCCGCGCCGGGCGCGTACCGGTCCAGTTCACCGATGATCCGGTCGGCCTCGGATTCGGCGTGCGACGCCCAGTGCGTACCGTCGGCGAGCCGGTAAGGATGCCATTGCGACCACAACGAGAGCTGGTGCTCTCCGGGCGGAGCGATACCGGGATCCAGTGCACTGAAACTCATCCCCAGCACCACCGGCCGCGGGGGGAGCCGGCCGCCGAGGGCGTTTCCGTGCGCGAGCCGCAACTCCCGGCGACCGGTGACCAGCAATTGCAGACCGGTCGCGGAGTCGGCGGATGTCGCGCCCGGATACTGCGGCAGCGCGCTGGTCGCAGCCCGCACCACCATGCCGATACCGGGACCGACGCGGATCCGCCGCCGCCACCCGTCCAGCGTTTCCGGATCGAAACCGCCGGCGCCCAGCAGTTCGAGGGTGGTCAGGATATGGGTTCCGGCGATCACGGTATCGGCGGTGTGGTTGCGTCCCGCGTCGGTACGGACCTGCCACCGGTCGCCGCGGTGGGCGATCGCGGTGACCGCGTCACCGGCGACGATCTCCCCGCCGTCGGCGCGCAGCCGGGCCACGAGCGCTTCGGTGAGCGCGCCGCTTCCGCCGATCGCCCGGCCGGGCGGCAGGGTGTGCATGAGCGCCGCGAACCCCACCATCGGTGCGGTCCCCGGTTCCGACATCGGCGGGCCCGATTGTGCCCCGAACCAGGCCAGCGCGGCCTTGAGCCGTTCATCGTCGAACCAGTTGTCCAGCAGTGCGTCACCGGTCTGCAGGAATTCCCGCGACAGGGCGCTACCTCCCGCACGGGCATCCAGGCCCCAGAACGAACGCAGGAGATGGCCGGGAGCCGGGGCGCCCCCGAACGAGCGCATCATCCGGCTTGCGCGTGGCTCCCAGACCGCAACGAAACGCCGATAGGCCGCCGCGTCACGGTCGCCGCAGGCGGTGGCTACGGACGCGCAGGTGCGGTCGAGATCGCGGTGGAAGACGATCGGGGCCGCGCCGGTATCGGGGCAGGCGGGGACGAAGGCCCAGGGGTCGCAGTCGAGATAGTGCAGGCCGAACCGGTCCAGCGCCAGATCCTCGATGATCCCGGTATGCCGGATCATCAGATGTGCCGACGATCCGCGATCCACGCGATGCCCGGGGAAGCGCTCCACGGTCGATACCGCACCGCCGAGGATGCTGTCGCGTTCCAGCACGCGCACCGGATGGCCCGCCCGGGCCAGATAACACCCGGCGACCAGTGCGTTGTGCCCGGAGCCGACGATCACCGCTGTCATGGCGGCGGCATCGGTAACGGCCGGCCGAGAATACCGAAGCGGCGGCTGTCGCCGGCGAAGACGAAATCGCGTAGTACGTCCTGGAAGCCCATCCGCCGGTACAGCCGCCAGGCCCGGTTGTCCTCGGCGGATACTTCGGGTGTGGACAGCAGTACCGCGCCTTCGGGCCGGTCATGCAGGAGTTTGCGGAGCAGGATCGCGCCGATACCGCGCCCCTGCGCGCTCGGATGGACGTGCAGTTCGGTGAGTTCGAAATAGTTGCCGAGCAGTCCCTGGGTCGCCGCTACCGACCAGCCGGACCGCCGCATACCCGCATGCACCTGCTGCTGCCACCATTGGTGTGGTCCGCCGCGATAGCCGTAGGCGATGGCGACGAGCGGCGAGGTGCGGATATCGAAGCCGCCGTTGTCCTCGGGGACGACCGCGGCGACGGCCTGCCAGCCGGCGCGCTGGGTGTGCTCGGTCCACATCGGCGCGCGATGGTGCTCGGTGCCGCGCGGATAGTCCATGGCCGCGACATATATCGACAGTGCGTCGTGCAGCCGGGCGCGCAGGGCGTCGACCGAGAGGTCGACGACGACGGGGGCGGGGAGATGGTTGGGTTTGACGGCGGTCATTGCGGTATCGGTGGGCTCTTTCGCGGTCGGCGGGGCGGAGCTGGGACTTTCCGGCGGGCGAACATGTCGGTGGTCGTCTCTATATTCAAGCTCGAGCCAAACGTTCGAATACCTGTTCGGCCCCCCACGGTGCACGCTCAGCCTGCCATACCGGCGGGCCGCCACGGGGGTCGGCGGGGGAGATACGGAGGGACGGCCATGGCGGAACGACACGTTCACCCGGGTCGATCGGGCCGCGCAGGGGTGTTGCTGCAACGCGCCGACGGACTGTTGATGGAAGCGGCGGGGGAGCACGATCCACGGGAGCGATTCCGGGTCGCATATCTGGCCGCGCTGCGTGGGGCGGGGGCGGTACTGGCACTCACCGGCGCCGATAACGCGCCGCGGGCCCGCTCGCGTAACGCCTGGGTGATGCTGCAGCGTGCCGCGCCCGAATTCGTGATGTGGGCGGACTATTTCAGCGGCCATTCCGCGACCCGTGCGGCGCTGGAGGCCGGTCTGCCGCGCGAAATCGGGGATACGCGTGCCGACGAGTTCTACGCACGGGTGGGCGCATTCCTCCACGATGTGGAGGATCTGATCGCACCGGCGGCTCGGTTGCGTGCCGCGGGAGACGGTAACGACATGCTGTGAGGCCATATGGCCGCCCGTGCCACGGGGCCGTGCGCGGTATTCCGCGCACGGCGCCGACCGGAGGTGGTATCGGCTCAGTGCCAGTGAACAGCAGACCGGTGTCGGGCCGGAGAGATCCCGGATGAGTAGGTGCTGCCGACCGGCCGGCCCACGCGGGCCGGACGACGCCCCGGCCTCGGCTGCGGTGCATCCCCGCCTGTCCCGGTGCGGGCCGTCTACCACGGCTTTCGGTACTTGCCGGGCTCGCTGCGATCACGAAGTTCGCTCGGCTGTACCCATATGGTGGTACGGCTCTGGGGGAACTCGTATCATTGGTGGCAGATAGCCGCCAAGGGGTTATCTGTCGCCTACCCGGAGGCGACAGCCACGTCCTAGTGCCGGGGGAGGTACCGTGCCACTCTCCGAGCACGAGCAGCGCATGCTCGAACAGATCGAGAGCGCTCTCTATGCTGAGGATCCGAAGTTCGCGTCGTCCGTCCGCGGTGGACGCTTCCGTACGCCGTCGAGTCGCCGCAGACTCCAGGCCGCGGCCTTGTTCCTGATAGGCCTCGTCCTGCTGATCGCCGGTATCGCCCTTCCGGTGCGGCCCGGTGGTTTCCCGATCATCAGTCTGATCGGATTCATCGTGATGTTCGGTGCGGGAGTTCTGGTCCTGCTCGGCGGAACGAAGGGTGGACCGGCGGATGGGGGCGATACGTCCCCGAACGATCCGCCGGCCGCGTCGGGATCGTCGCCGCGCGGCGGTGGTCGGGGCCGGCAACGCCGCTCCGGTGGTTTCACCGAGCGGATGGAAGACCGGTTCCGTAGAAGGTTCGAACAGGAGTAGTAGCCCGCCGAGGCGGACTTCTCACATATTGCGCGGACAGCGATGCCGCACCGGAATCCGGTGCGGCATCGCTGTCCGCGCTTGTCCGGTGCCGTGCCGCCCGGCCCGGCAGATGCGGTCCGGTGGGCGCGGCAAACGTCCCGGAGCCCGCTTTCCCACATCTCCCCACCGGAGCCCTCCACGATGCCCCACTGCACCCTGTGACGGTGTGTGAACAGGGGGTTTGCTGGAAGTTGACGGGGCCCCCTCAGCTCTCTGTGTGTGGACGCGCGCAAGGAGGCAGAGCGCGCGAAAAGTTCGCTTCACCTGTGATAGCTGGGGTGACCTGCGAAATCCGTGAACCGGGGAGCCACATCACCCCGTGTTTCGATTGAAAGTGGGGGAAAGTGGGGTAATGTGGAGCGCGCACTACAGGAGAGGCCGTAAGGCGCTCGGCCGGCCCAGCCGGCCAACACCATTCGAGGTGGTCCGGTAGGAGGTATCGGGGTTGTTTCTCGGTACTTACACACCTCGGTTGGACGACAAGGGGCGACTCACGTTGCCCGCGAAGTTTCGAGACGATCTGGCGGGAGGGTTGATGGTCACCAAAGGGCAGGACCACAGCCTGGCCGTCTATCCGAAGGAAGAGTTCAGTGCACTCGCCCGGCGAGCTGCTTCGGCATCCCGGAGCAATCCGCAGGCGCGGGCATTCATCCGGGCGCTGGCGGCGGGAACCGACGAACAGCGGCTGGATACGCAGGGCCGGATCGTATTGTCGGCCGAACATCGCCGGTACGCCAACCTCACCCGCGACTGCACGGTCATCGGTTCGGTGGACTTCCTGGAGATTTGGGACAAGCAGGCGTGGGAGACCTACCTCGCCGAACACGAGGAGGGCTACGCGCAAGCGAGAGACGAGGCATTGGGCGGAATCTTCTAGCCCGCGGCGAGTGCCACGCGGCCTCTGCCCGGACGCGGACCCTGACGTACTTCCCCGACGCCAGGTGCCGCTTCGGTCAGAGCCCCCGCGGCATTCGTTCGGTCACCGATTTCCTTCTGTCGCACATTCTGTGGCCGTCCCCATCGCGGTGGCGGTGCCGCATCTCACGCAAATTTCCGCACCGCTTCGGCGACGGCATCCGCGCCGCCGCCACGGTCCGATACGACCCGCAGCCGGTCGCAAGGCACAATTCCGGGAGGTCAGGTGAACCGTGAGCAGCACGGCACGCGACACGTCCCTGTTCTGCTCACTCGCGCGGCGGAATTGCTCGACCCGGTGCTCGACCGGCCGGATGCGGTGTACCTCGACGCCACCCTCGGGCTGGGCGGCCATGCCGAATACTTCCTGCGGACCCATCCCGCCCTGCGCCTGGTAGGGCTGGACCGGGATACCGACGCGCTGTCCCATGCCGCCGAACGGTTACGGCCTTTCCAGGACCGGACCACTCTGGTACACACCCGCTACGACGGGATAGCCGATGCGCTCGCCGAGGCAGGGTTGCCCGCGACGGGGTCGGTGCACGGCCTGTTGATGGACCTCGGTGTCTCGTCCATGCAACTGGACGAAGCCGAACGCGGCTTCGCCTATTCGGTGGACGCGCCGCTGGATATGCGGATGGATCCGACCACCGGTCCCACGGCCGCCGATGTGCTCAACACCTACAGTCACGGTGAGCTCGCCCGGGTCCTGAAAACCTATGGCGAGGAACGATTCGCGAGCCGGATCGCGTCGGAGATCGTACGCCGCCGGGCCAAGCAGCCGTTCCGGACCAGTGCCGAATTGGTGAGCCTGCTCTACGACGCCATCCCCGCGGCCGCCCGGCGAACGGGCGGACATCCGGCCAAGCGCACCTTCCAGGCCCTGCGGGTGGAGGTGAATGCCGAACTGGAGTCGCTACGGGCCGCACTGCCCGCCGCGCTGGACGCGTTGTGCCCCGGCGGGCGGATCGTCGTCATGTCGTATCAATCGCTCGAGGACCGGGTGGTCAAACACGAACTGGCGGGCCGGGCGAAATCGCGGACGCCGGTGGACCTTCCGGTCGAACTGCCCGGTATGGGCCCGCTGTTCCGGATCCTGACCCGCGGCGCCGAACAGGCGAGCGCCGCGGAGATCGAGGACAACCCGCGCGCGGCGCCGGTACGGATGCGGGCCGCGGAAAAGATCGTGCAGGAGGCGGTATGAGCCGGCACCCCCGCCCGTCCGTGCGCACCTTATCCGATCCTGTGGGTATATCGAATTCGATTGTCCACGAACGAAATATCGAGTACTACAGGGTGTATGCGGTACCCGCGTATCGCATCGTGAGCACGTGTCCGGCGGTACCGGAGGTGAAGCGGTCGGACACCGCGGACGGATACAGCACAGGGGCACGCGTCAGGACGTCGCGAGCCATCACACCGATACGGGGGTGTCTGGTATGAGTGTGGGAACACGTACCGAAATCGGGCGGCCGGCCCGGCGCGCACACAGCGCCGAGCGGGTGAAATCCGGTGCGGCACAGCGAGCCTACGAACGCCGCCGGCAGCGGGTGACGACGCCCGCCGCGCCGGCCGGTTCGGAGCTGACCGGCCGGGCGCCGTTCGTCGCCGCGATCCTGGCCATGTTCGGTTGTGGCCTGGCGCTGACGCTCGTGCTGACGACGCGCGCCGCCGAGGACAGCTACCAGCTCAGCGATGCTCGCGAGGTCAACCGGGTGCTCTCCGACGAACGCGCGGCGTTGCAGCGGGAGGTGGCCGCGGCCGATTCCGCCCCCGTACTCGCCGCTCGTGCCCGGGAACTCGGCATGATTCCCGCCGACGACCCCGCTCGCCTGGTGGTGGCGCCGGACGGAACGATCACCGTGATCGGTGATCCCGTACCGGCCCAGGGCCCGCCCGCACCGCCGTTGAACGCGCCGCCGAGGACGGCCCCGCCTCATGGTGCCGATCCGGGAGAGCGGGTCGTCCCGGTGCCGCTCACCCCGCCGGTGCCCGCTGCGCGTCCCGAGTCAGGCAGTGTGCTCGCTGCCCCGGGGGTGGATCCCGTACAGCCGGCCCCCGGTGGTGCACCGGAACCCGGTCAGCCTCCCGCGGGTGCTACCCCGGCACCGGAAAATGCCGGTGCGCCGGTTGCTCCGGTCCCGGGGAACGAGGCGGTGCCTCCCGCTGCTCCGGCCCCGGGCGCGCCCGCGGTGGGTGTTCCCGCTCCGGTGGACGGTGCCGTGGCGCCGCAGCCGCCGGTCGAACCGGGCGCGGCTGCCGGTGACGGCGGCGCGGCCGTACCGCCACCGGCTCCGGCCGGGGTGCCCGCAGGGGCCCCGGGAGCGGTTGCCGGGGAGGAGATGCGGTGAATCCGCGCGGGTCGGGACGCGGGCGCGACGCGCCGAAGTCCCGTACCGCGGGCAACCGGGGTTCTGCGAAGGGCCGTCCGGCCCCCGCCCCCGGCCGGCCCAAACGCTCGCGGGCCGGGGCGAAAAAGGACGGGCCCGTGCGGATGCGGCTGGGCGTGGGCCGGGTGATCATGCTCGTCGCGCTGACCGTGGTGGCATTGCAGCTGCTGTGGATCCAGACCATTTCCGCGCCCACACTGTCCGCGCAGGCAGCCGGGCAGCGAACCACCTACCAAGACCTGCCCGCCACCCGCGGCACCGTCACCGACCGGCACGGTAAATCGCTGGCGCTCACGGTGATCGCGCAGGCGTTGAGCTTCCAGCCGGTGCGGGTGCGCAAAGATCTCGCCGATGCCCGGGCCGCGGACGATACCGCGCCCGAACCCGATGAACGCCTGCAGGAGATCGCGCGCACCGTGCACGAAGTGCTCGGCCCGGACGGGCCCGAAGAGGGCGAGCTGCTGGACAAACTGCGTAGCGACGAACCTTTCGTGTATCTGGCCCGTAATGTCGATCCCCGCAAGGCCGACACCATTACCGCGAAGTTCCCCGAGGTCGGATCGGAACGGCAGGACCTGCGTGAGTACCCGGGCGGCTCGCTCGCGGCGAATATCGTCGGCGCCACCGGATGGGACGGGCACGGCAGGGTCGGCCTGGAGGGTGCGCTGGACTCGGTCCTGGCCGGTACCGACGGGTCCTATACCTACGATCGCGGGTCCGACGGCGCGGTCATCCCGGGGAGCTGGCGCGACCGCCAGCCCGCGGTGGACGGCAACGATGTCGAGCTCACCATCGATTCGTATCTGCAGTACTACGTGCAGCAGCAGATCCAGCAGGCCAAGGACCGATCGGGCGCGAAATCGGGGTCCGCGGTGGTCTTGGACGCCAAAACCGGCCAGGTCCTGGCGATGGCCAACGACAATACGTTCAACCCTGCCCTGGGGCCGGAACACTGGGATCCCGCAGGACTGGACAACCCCTCGGTGACCCAGCCGTTCGAACCCGGTTCGGTGAACAAGGTGGTGACCGCCGCGGCCGCCATCGAATACGGTCTCACCGATCCGCAGGAAGTGCACCAGGTCCCCGGCAAGATCCAGATGTCGGGGGTGACCGTCGGCGATGCCTGGGAGCACGGCGTCGAGCCCTACACCACCACCGGGATCTTCGGAAAATCCTCCAATGTCGGCACCCTGATGCTGGCGCAGCGCGTCGGGGAGGACCGGTTCGCCGATATGCTGGACCGATTCGGCCTGGGCCGGCGGACCGGGGTCGGCCTGCCCGCGGAGAGTTCGGGTCTGCTGCCCGCCCGCGATCAATGGTCCGGCGGCACTTTTGCGAACCTGCCGATCGGGCAGGGGCTTTCGATGACGACACTACAGATGACGAGTATGTACCAGGCCATTGCGAACGACGGGGTGCGGGTGCCGCCGCGGATCCTGCGCGCGACGGTCGCACCGGACGGTTCGCGCACCGAGGAACCGGCACCCGAGGGAGTGCGGGTGGTGAGTCCGGAGACCGCGCGCACTGTGCGGACGATGTTCCAGTCGGTGGTTCAGGACGACCCGACCGGCGTCCAGACAGGTACCGGGGCCGCCGCGGCGGTCGAGGGCTACCGGATCGCCGGGAAAACCGGAACCGCGCAAAAGGTCGACCCGGACTGCGGCTGCTATTCCAGCGATTCCTATTGGATCACCTTCGCCGGTATCGCGCCCGCGGACGATCCCCGGTATGTGATCGGATTGATGCTGGACGCGCCGCAACGCAGCTCCGACGGCGGCGGGGGACAGTCGGTGGCACCGCTGTTCCAGGATATCGCCTCCTGGGCGCTGCAGCGAGACCGGATACCGCCGTCGCGGCAACCGGAGCAACAGTTCGTCCTGCAGGCGTCGTGATTCGGCGAACCGGCTTACCCGGCCCGGACGCGGCGTCGGTAACCTGACTCGTCGTCGTATCCGCGCGCTTCATCATGCAGAGAGGAACCCCGTGCCCGCGCAGTCCAGCCAGCACGTGCTGCGGCCCGCCCGGCCGCCGTCGACCCCGCTGTCCGATCTGCTGGAAACGATCGCCGCCGACCCGCGGCCGGCGGTGCCCGCCGACCTGCGGATCACCGGTATCGAGCAGCGCTCCGACGCCGTGTTACCCGGTGATCTGTTCGCCGCGCTACCCGGATCACGCGCGCACGGCGCCCGGTTCGCCGCGGACGCGGTGGCGCGCGGCGCGGTCGCGGTACTGACCGATCCCGCGGGCGCCGAGGTAGCGGGTGAGCTGCCGGTGCCGGTGGTGGTGCGCGAGAATCCGCGCGCTGTCCTGGGCGAGTTGTCGGCGGCTGTCTACGGCCATCCGTCGGAGCGGCTGGCGATCGTCGGGATCACCGGTACCTCCGGTAAGACCACCACCTCCTATCTGGTGGAGGCCGGGCTGGCTGCCGCGGGGCTTTCCACTGCGCTGATCGGCACCATCGAGACCCGGATCGGCGGTCGTCGCGTACCCAGTGCGCTCACCACTCCCGAGGCGCCGCAGTTGCACGCCATGTTCGCGCTGATGGTGGAACAGGGTGTGGACGCGGTGGTGATGGAGGTGTCCAGTCACGCGCTGGCGCTGGGCCGTGTGGACGGTGTGCGATTCGCGGTGGGCGCGTTCACCAACCTGACGCAGGACCATCTGGATTTCCACGCCGATTTCGAAGACTATTTCGCGGCCAAACGCCGGTTGTTCGAGCCGGATTCGCCGGTGGCGGCGCGTACCGCGGTGGTGAATATCGACGATGCGTGGGGGCGCCGGCTCGCCGACGGGCTGGCTGCTCCGGTGCGGGTCTGTACGACCGGCCCCGCGGACTGGTCGCTGGCCGGGCCCGCCCGCACGCACGGTGGCGAGCAGGACTTCACCGCGGCCGGCCCCGCGGGGGAGACGGCGGTGCGGTTGCGGCTGCCGGGTGACTACAACGTCGCCAACGGATTGCTCGCGCTCGCGGTATGCGCGGCGGCGGGAGTCGATCCGGCCACCGCCGCCCCCGCGCTCGCCACGGTGGACGTACCGGGCCGGATGCAACGAGTGGATCGGGGGCAGGATTTCCTGGCCCTGGTGGATTACGCACATAAACCCGCCGCCGTGGAATCGGTGATCGCGACCCTGCGCGCCCATCTGGCCGCTGCGGGCGGCGCGGGCCGGCTGGCGGTGGTGGTGGGTGCCGGTGGCGATCGCGATACCGGCAAACGTGGACTGATGGGTGCGGCCGCGGCGCGCGGCGCAGATCTGCTGATCGTCACCGACGATAATCCGCGCAGTGAGGATCCGGCCGCGATCCGTGCGGCGCTGGTGGCCGGGGCGAACAGTGTGCCCGCAGAACAGCGCGGTGAAGTACGCGATATCGGCGACCGGACAGCGGCGATCGAGGCCGCCGTCGCCTGGGCGCACGCCGGCGATGTGGTGCTGGTGGCCGGTAAGGGACATGAAGTGGGACAGGAGATCCAGGGCGTGAAATATCCGTTCGACGACCGGGAGGCGCTCACCGCGGCGATCGCGTCGACCCGGCCGGACCGTCCGCAGGGTGCGAACGCGGAGGACTTGACGATTCCATGATCGACATCACCTCGAGGCGTGGCATACGCGCAGCCGGCTACCGGTGGAGACCGCGTAGGACCGAAAATACTTCCGGCGGTGGTCGGTGAACCAGGAACCCACCGAGACATCGGACGCACATATGCCGGACAGCCCGTCCCGACCGCTCGGGGCGGGATTCACACTGCGGGAGGTCGCCGAGATCGTGGGCGGCGAACTCCACGATGTCGACGATCCCGAGGCAGTCGTCACCGGTTCTGTCGAATTCGATTCACGCCGTACCGGTTCCGGCGGTCTTTTCGTAGCGTTGCCCGGGGAACGGGCCGACGGCCACGATTTCGCGGCGACCGCGCTCGCGGCGGGGGCCGTGGCGGTGCTGGCCGCCCGGCCGGTCGGTGTTCCGGCCGTTGTCGTTCCGCCGGTATCCGCCTCCTCGACCAATGCGCTTGCTCTCGAACACGATTCCGACGGTTCCGGCGCCGCGGTGCTGGCCGCGCTGGCGGCGCTGGCCGCGGCCCACGTGCGGCGATTGGTCGCTGCGGGCGGGCTGACCGTTATCGGTGTCACCGGTTCCTCGGGGAAGACCTCGACCAAGGATCTGCTGGCGTCGGTACTGGCGCCGCTCGGTCCCGTGGTGGCGCCGCCGGGATCGTTCAACAACGAACTCGGACATCCGTGGACCGCGCTGCGCGCCGGTCCGGACACGCGGTTCCTGGTCCTGGAGATGTCCGCCCGTGGGCCCGGCCATATCGCCGCGCTCGCTCGGGTGGCGCCCCCGAGTATCGGTGTAGTACTCAATGTCGGTACCGCCCATCTCGGTGAGTTCGGCAGCCGGGAGGCGATCGCCGCGACCAAGGGTGAGCTCGTGGAGGCACTGCCCGATACCGGTCTGGCTGTTCTCAACGCCGACGATTCGCAGGTGAGTGCGATGGCCGCGCGGACATCGGCGCGAGTGCTGATGGTGGGGCAGAGCGCCGGGGCGCAGGTCCGGGCGGAGGGAGTCACACTCGACGAGCAGGCCCGCGCCTCGTTCACGCTGCGCACCCCGCAGGGTGACCGCGACATCACCCTGGCCGTCCACGGCGAACACCAGGTGGGTAACGCGTTGTCGGCGGCCGCGGTGGCGCTGGAATGCGGTGCCGACCTCGATACTCTCGCGGCCGCGCTCGCCGGGGCCCACGCGGTGTCTGCGCGCCGGATGGATGTCCGCACCAGCGCCGCCGGGGTCACGGTGATCAACGATTCCTACAACGCCAACCCCGATTCCATGCGGGCCGCGCTCAAAGCGCTGGTCACCATGGCCCGGTCGGGTGATACAGCGCGCCGCAGCTGGGCGGTGCTCGGGGAGATGGCCGAACTCGGCCCGGAATCGGTGGTCGAACACGACGGTATCGGCCGCCTGGCGGTCCGCCTGGATGTGGACCGGCTGATCGTGGTCGGTACCGGACGGCCCTCCCGGGGCATGCACCAGGGAGCGGTCATGGAAGGCTCATGGGGTGAGGAGTCGGTGCTCGTCCCGGATATCGAAGCGGCCGTACAGCTGCTCGACGCCGAAGTCGAAGCGGGTGATGTGGTGCTGGTGAAAGCATCGCAGTCGGTCGGACTGTGGGCGGTGGCCGAGAAGCTGCTGGCCGCGGGAAGCAAGAAAACGGGTGCCGGTACTCCGGCGCCGGGCGGCTCGACCGCCGATGGGGCAGGCACGGAGGCAGTGCGTTGAGACAGATCTTGTTCGCGGCGGCGATCGCACTGACGGTGTCGATCCTGTTGACCCCGCTGCTGATCCGGATATTCGCCCGGCGCGGCTTCGGGCAGGAGATCCGGGTCGACGGACCGGCCAGCCACCAGTCCAAGCGGGGCACTCCCACAATGGGTGGCGTCGCGATCATCATCGGTATGTGGGCCGGGTACCTGGGGTCGCATCTGATCGGCATCGGCTACGACGCCGAGGGGCCCACCGCTTCCGCGTTACTGGTGCTGGGCCTGGCCACGGCGCTGGGCGTGGTCGGATTCATCGACGATTTCATCAAGCTCCGCAAGGGCCGCAACCTCGGGCTCACAGCGGCCGGTAAGTATCTGGGACAGGTCACCGCCGCGGTCGTTTTCGGTGTGCTGGCGCTGCAGTTCCCGGGTGGTAACGGGCTCACCCCGGCCGGCCGGCAACTGTCGTATGTGCGCGATATCAACACCGTCACGATGAGCGTGGTGGTGTTCCTGGCGTTCATCTGTTTCATCGTCGTGGCCTGGTCGAACGCGGTGAACCTGACCGACGGCCTGGACGGTCTCGCCGCCGGGTCGATGAGCCTGGTGCTCGGTGGCTACGTGGTCATCACGTTCTGGCAGTACTACCACTCGTGTGAGACCAAACCCGAGACCGGCTGCTACAACGTGCGTGATCCGCTGGATCTGGCGCTGGTCTGCGCCGCCGGTACCGCGGCGTGTATCGGATTCCTGTGGTGGAACGCCGCGCCCGCCAAGATCTTCATGGGCGACACCGGTTCGCTCGCGCTGGGTGGTCTGCTCGCCGGTATATCCGTCACCACCCGCACCGAACTGCTGATGGTCGTCATCGGCGCGCTGTTCGTCGCCGAGGCGGCATCGGTTGCGCTGCAGGTCGCGGTCTTCCGCACCACCCGCAACCGGTTGTTCAAGATGGCGCCGTTCCATCATCATTTCGAACTGAGTAAATGGGCGGAGACGACGGTGATCATCAGATTCTGGTTGCTGGCCGCGATGGCCTCGGCGGCCGGACTCGCCTTGTTCTACAGCGAATATCTCTCGGCGGTCGGGTGAGCTGACGATGGAGGATCATGCACCACGGGCCCTGCGTTCGCCGGGGCCCATGCTGGAATTCTTGCGCGGCCGGGAGGTTCTGGTCGCCGGTTGGGGAGTGTCGGGTCGCTCGCTGATCGCGCCGCTACGCGATATCGGCGCCCGGCCGGTCGTTACCGACAACGGAGCCCGCGCGCTGGCCGAGGCGGCCGAACTGGGGCTCGATATCGCCCCGGCGCCCGAATTGGAGAACACCGATTGGTCGCGGTTCGCGCTGGTGATCACCAGCCCGGGCTGGCGGCCGGATTCGCCCGTGCTGGCCTCGGCGGTGGCCGAGGGAACCCCGGTCTGGGGTGATGTGGAGTTCGCCTGGTGGGTCGATCAGGCGCGGCTCTACGGTCCGGTACGGAAATGGCTGGTGATCACCGGGACCAACGGTAAAACCACCACCACCGCGATGACCCACTCCATTCTGCGGGCCGCCGGTGTCCCCAGCGTGGCCTGCGGAAATATCGGCCTGCCCATCCTGGACGCATTGCGCCGCAGCCCGGGGCCGCAGGTGCTGGCGGTGGAACTGTCCTCGTTCCAGCTGCACTGGGCACCCTCGGTACGCCCGGAGGCCGGTGTGGTGCTGAATGTGGCCGAGGACCATCTGGACTGGCACGGCGGTCTCGACGCCTATGCCGCCGCCAAGGCGCGGGCCCTGCTGGGCCGCATCGGGGTCGTCGGGCTCGACGATCCGATCGCCGCGGGGCTGGCCCGCCGGTCCAAGGCACGCCGCACCATCGGGTTCCGTATCGGTGTGCCCGCCGACGGTGAACTCGGCGTGGTCGACGGCAAACTCCTCGACCGCGCGTTCACCAAGGCGGCGATCCTGGCCGAGTCCAAGGAGATCAGCCCACCCGGTCCGGCCGGTATCGCCGATGCCCTGGCCGCGGCCGCGCTGACCCGGGCGATCGATGTGGCGCCGCAATTCGTCCGCGAAGGACTGGTGGCGCACAAGGTAGGCCCGCATCGGTCGGCGCTGGTGCGGGAATTGGGCGGTGCGGAGTTCGTCGACGATTCCAAGGCCACCAACCCGCATGCCGCGCGTTCGTCGATCCTCGCTCACCAGCATGTGATCTGGCTGGCGGGGGGCCAGCTGAAGGGCGCCGGCGTCGAGGACCTGGTGGAGGAGGTGGCCGAGCGGCTGGTCGCCGTGGTGTTGTTCGGCATGGACGCCCCCGTGATCGCGGCCGCACTGGCGCGACACGCACCGGAAGTCCCCGTCGTGGAGCTGGATACGCGAGACCATTCCGGCATGGGTCAGGCCCTCATGAACGAAGCGATCACCGGTTCGCCGGATTACGCTGTCGCCGACGCGGTCATGGCCCGCGCGGTGCGGGAGGCGGCGGCGTTTGCCGGGCCGGGCGATACGGTGCTGCTGGCACCGGCCGCGGCGTCGCTGGATATGTTCACCGATTACACCCACCGGGGCCGCAGTTTCGCCGGCGCGGTCGAGGAGCTGAAGGACGAGGACCTCGGGCGGCGGTTATGAGTCCGCGCGGTACGCGACAGGTACAGGTCGGCCGATTCGGCGCCTGGCTGGCGCGACCGCTCGCCTCGTTCCACTTGGTGGTCACCATCGCCACCCTGCTCACCGTGCTGGGCCTGGTGATGGTCCTGTCGGCCTCGAGCGTGGAATCGTACGCAGACGGCGGATCGGCGTATGCGCTGTTCGTCCAGCAGGCCATGTACGCGGTGATCGGCGCCGTGCTGTTCTATCTGGCGCTGCGGATCCCGCTGCGCTGGCTACGGCAGGTGTCGTTTCCGCTGTTCGCGGCGTCGGTGCTGCTGTTGGCGCTGGTGCTGATCCCCGGGGTGGGCAGTACCGTCAACGGCGCCCGGCGCTGGATCGACCTGGGCTTGTTCTCCATCCAGCCCTCTGAGGTCGTGAAGGTGACCTTTGTGATCTGGGGCGCCCACCTGCTGGTTTCGCGCCGCGCGGCGGCGCGGGCCGCCAACGATCCCGGTGGGCTCAAGAACCTGCTGGTACCGCTGGTGCCCGCCGGGCTGCTGGTCTGCCTGCTGATCGTGCTGCAGCCGAACCTGTCCACCACCATCGCCATGGGCATCGTCCTGCTGGCGTTGCTGTGGTTCGGCGGCCTGCCGGTGCGCCTGTTCCTGGCGATCCTTGCCTCCGGCGCCATCGCCGCCCTGGTACTGGCGTTGTCGGCGGGGTACCGCTCGGACCGGATGCGAGCGTTCTTCAACCCCGGCGACGATCCGCAGGGCATCAACTACCAAGCCCGCCAAGCCACGTACTCGCTCGCCGACGGCGGGCTGTGGGGGCGCGGGCTGGGCCAGAGCCGGGCGAAATGGAGCTACCTGCCCAACTCCCACAACGATTTCATCTTCGCCATCATCGGTGAGGAACTGGGCTTCCTCGGGTGTGCCCTGGTGCTGGGTCTGTTCGCGCTGTTCGTCTACACCGGTCTGCGGATCGCGGCGCGTTCGGTGGATCCTTTCCTGCGGTTGCTCACCGCCACCGCTACCACCTGGATCACCGCTCAGGCACTCATCAACATCGGGTATGTGGTCGGCCTGCTACCGGTGACCGGGCTGCAGCTGCCGCTGGTTTCGGCCGGTGGTTCGTCGCTCGCGCTGACCCTGCTGATGTTCGGCATCATCGCCAACGCCGCCCGGCACGAACCCGAGGCGGTGGCGGCCCTGCACGCCGGGCAGGACGGCCGGGTCAGCCGGCTGCTGCGCCTGCCCAAACCGGAGATCTACCACTCGCCGCGGTCGCGTTCGGGTACGCCGGCCGCCGGCAGCAAAGCACCCGCCCGCGCGACCCCGCGCGACGATGACCGGCCGCGTACCCGTACCCGGGCCAACAGCCGCGGTACCGATACGCTGCGGGCGACGCGGGCCTGGGAACCCAGCTATTCGGTGACACACGGACGAGAACGGGGAAAGTACAGGTGAGCGCAGCTCAGTCCGCCCACGAGGATTCGACCCGGCCGGATACGGGTCCGGATCCGGCGCCACGTGCGGACGCGATATCGGTGATCGTCGCCGGCGGCGGCACCGCGGGACATATCGAACCGGCCCTGGCCGTGGCCGATGCGCTGCGCCGGCTGGCCCCGGGCACCCGGGTGACCGCGCTGGGCACCCGGCGCGGGCTGGAGACGACGCTGGTTCCCGAGCGCGGCTACCCGCTCGAGCTGATCCCGCCGGTGCCGTTGCCGCGGAAACCGAGTATGGATCTGCTGCGGTTGCCGGGCCGGGTGCGGGCCTCGGTGGCGCGTACCCGGGAGATCATCGACGAGGTCGGTGCCGATGTGATCGTCGGATTCGGCGGCTATGTCGCGCTGCCTGCGTATCTGGCTGCCGGGGCCGGTGTGCTGCGCCGCCGGCGTGCGGTGCCGATCGTGGTGCACGAGGCGAATGCAAAAGCCGGTATCGCGAACAAGGTCGGGGCCCGCCGGGCCGCGCGGGTGCTCGCGGCAGTCCCGGATTCGGGACTCCGTGCCGATATCGTCGGGATCCCGGTGCGTTCGGCGATCACCTCGCTGGACCGGGCCGGACTGCGGGCGCAGGCCCGTGACCATTTCGGGCTGCCCGCCGAGGGGCCGGTGCTGCTGGTGTTCGGCGGGTCGCAGGGCGCGCGGTCGATCAACGCCGCGATCTCCGGCGCCGCGCCGCAACTGGCCGCGGCCGGTATCTCGGTCCTGCATGCGCACGGTCCGAAGAACAACCTCGAGGTGCCGTCCCCGGACCCGCACGCCCCCTACGTCGCGGTGCCCTATCTTTCGCGGATGGATCTGGCCTACGCGGCCGCCGACGCAGTGGTCTGCCGTAGCGGCGCGATGACCGTCGCCGAAGTGTCGGCGGTGGGCCTGCCTGCGGTGTATGTGCCGCTACCACACGGAAACGGCGAACAGGAACTCAATGCCCGGCCCGTTGTCGCCGCCGGTGGTGGCAGAATCGTCGGTGACCCGCAACTGTCCGCGAAGTATGTGATCGATGAGGTGATACCGCTGCTCACGGATCCTGCACGCATAGCCGAGATGGGCCGGGCCGCTGCCGGTGCCGGTCACCGCGACGCCGCCGACGAGGTCGCGCGGATCGTGCTGCGGGCGGCGGGCCGGTGAGCGAGGACCAGGTGACGGCAGTTCCCGCCGGGCCGGGCACGCTCCCGCCGGAGCTGCTCCGGGTACATATGGTCGGAATCGGTGGCGCGGGGATGTCGGGGATCGCCCGGATCCTGTTGTCGCGTGGGGGTGCGGTGTCCGGTTCCGATGCCAAGGAGAGCCGCGGTGTGCTGGCTCTGCGGGCGCGCGGGGCACAAGTGCGTATCGGCCACGATGCCGGCGCCCTGGACCTGCTGCCCGGCGGTCCCACGGTGGTGGTCACGACCTACGCCGCCATCCCCAAAACCAATCCCGAACTGGTCGAGGCCCGGCGCCGCGAGATTCCGGTGGTGCTGCGGCCGGCCGTCCTCGCCGCCTTGATGAGCGGCCATCGCACCCTGCTGGTCTCGGGGACGCACGGCAAGACTTCCACCACCTCCATGCTCATCGTCGCGCTGCAGCACTGCGGGCTGGACCCGTCGTTCGCGGTGGGCGGTGAGCTCAACGAGGCGGGTACCAATGCCCACCACGGCAGCGGTGACACCTTCGTCGCCGAGGCCGACGAGAGCGACGGATCGCTGCTGCAGTACGACCCGGATGTCGCCGTGGTCACCAATATCGAATCCGACCATCTCGACTTCTTCGGCTCCGACGATGCCTATGTACAGGTTTTCGACGATTTCACCGACCGGCTCGCGGCCGGCGGCCTGCTGGTGGTGTGCCTGGACGATCCGGGCGCGCGAGCTCTCGCCGAGCGGGTCGGACCGCGGCTGACCGAGCGCGGGGTCGAGGTCCTCGGATACGGTTCGGGTGATCTGCCCGATGCGCCGGTTCCCGTGGGGGTCCGGTTGCACAGCTGGGAACCGCGGGATGTGGGCGGTATCGCCCAGTTCCAGCTCAGCGGCGAATCCGCACCGCGCACTTTGCGGCTGTCGGTACCGGGCCGCCATATGGCGCTCAACGCTTTGGCCGCATTGCTGGCCGCGCGGGCCGCGGGCGCGGATATCGACGAGATCATCCAGGGGCTGGAGGGTTTCGGTGGCGTTCACCGCCGGTTCCAGTTCGTGGGCCGGGAGAACGGCGTCCGCGTTTTCGACGATTACGCCCACCATCCCACCGAGGTCCGCGCCGTGCTCGGGGCCGCCGCCGAACTGGTCGATCAGGAGGCGCGCGACGGTGCGCGGTCGCGCCGCGGCCGGGTGATCGTGGTCTTCCAGCCGCACCTGTACAGTCGTACCGCGACTTTCGCCACCGAGTTCGCGGCCGCACTCGATCTGGCCGACGAGGTGGTGGTGCTCGATGTATTCGGCGCCCGGGAGGAACCCTTACCCGGTGTCAACGGTGCCCTGGTCGCCCAGTCGGTCGGCAAACCCGTGCACTACCAGCCCGATATGTCGCGGGTGGGCCGGCAGGTGGCCGGTCTCGCCCAGCCCGGCGATGTGGTGATAACGATGGGCGCCGGGGATGTCACCATGCTCGGCAGCCAGATCCTGGACGGACTACGCGCGCGTCCGCAGTACGGGCGGTGACGCGGAGTGCGGTCCGGGGCGCGGCGATTCGGGATGCTCGGGTCACGGCGTTTCCGGTTGTGGGCGGTGCCCGCGGTAGCGCTGGCGCTCACCTTTGCAGCGCTGGCATGGTTCTCGCCGATGCTGTCGGTACGCGAGGTGCAGATCGAAGGGGCGGGAGCGATACCCGAGGATCGGATCCGGGAGTTGCTGCAGATTCCGGACCAGGGATCGATTCTGCGGATCGATACCGCCGCAATGGCCCAGCGGGTGGCGAGTATTCCGAAGGTGCGCAGTGCGCGCGTGCAGCGGGTGCTGCCGTCGACGGTGCGGGTGCGGATCGAGCCGCGCACCCCGGTGTTGTACTACGACACCGCCGAGGGGGCACATCTGCTCGACGCGGACGGAATCGAGTACGCGATCGAGCCCGCACCGATCGGAGTTCCGAAGCTGGAGACCGAGAAACCGGGCAGTGCGGATGCACTCACCCGGGCGGCGATTGCCGTGGTGAGAGTGCTGCCACCGGGATTGACGGTGCAGGTGGACAGTGTGCGCGCCGAAACCGTCTCGGATATTTCGCTGACACTGCGCGACGGTCGCACTGTACTGTGGGGCAGCAGCGAGGACGGCGAACGCAAATCGGCGGTGGTGCTACCGCTACTGACGCGTCCGGGAACCGTGTTCGACGTCTCGAGTCCCAGTCTGGTCACGGTAAAATGAGTTCCAGCAATCTTGTTCGGTTCGACCCTGTCCGGTTCGCCGCGCCGCGGCGTCCCCGGGCGATCGCGCGGCGATTTCCCGCCGCGGGTGCCGGGGGCGTACCACGATGTGGGCGCGCGCCGTACGGCAACCGTTCACGATACGACGGGCACCGCCGCAACGGCGGCGAGTTCGCCGAAGAAACTGCTGATCGTCTCGGCGCGCCTGCGAGCGGATCGAGACGGCGGCGAATAGCGTTCGGCACCAGTCGGATACTTGACATAACTCCAACCCTATGGTTGAGGTTCAGGGTTCGCCCGGATCACGGTTCGCGGATTGCGATCAGACGGACCGGTACGGGGTATCCGGAAACGACAGACTTTGGATCGAAGGAAGGCGAGAGCTCATGACGCCCCCGCACAACTACCTTGCCGTGATCAAGGTCGTCGGTATCGGCGGCGGCGGCGTGAACGCCGTCAACCGAATGATCGAGCAAGGCCTGAAGGGTGTCGAGTTCATCGCGGTGAACACCGACGCCCAGGCACTGCTGATGAGCGATGCCGACGTGAAGCTCGATGTCGGGCGTGAGCTCACCCGGGGACTCGGCGCCGGCGCCGACCCGGAGGTAGGCCGTAAGGCCGCCGAGGATCACAAGGACGAGATCGAAGAGGTGCTCAAGGGCGCCGATATGGTCTTCGTGACCGCGGGCGAGGGCGGCGGTACCGGTACCGGCGGTGCGCCCGTGGTCGCGAGTATTGCGCGCAAACTGGGCGCGCTGACCATCGGTGTGGTCACCCGGCCGTTCTCGTTCGAGGGCAAACGCCGCGGTAACCAGGCCGAGGTCGGCATCAATATGCTGCGCGAATCCTGCGACACCCTGATCGTGATCCCCAACGACCGGCTGCTGCAGCTCGGCGATGCGGCGGTGAGCCTGATGGACGCCTTCCGCTCCGCCGACGAAGTACTCCTCAACGGTGTGCAGGGCATCACCGATCTGATCACCACCCCGGGCCTGATCAACGTCGACTTCGCCGACGTCAAGAGCGTGATGTCCGGCGCGGGTAGCGCGTTGATGGGTATCGGTTCTTCCCGGGGGGAGGGCAGATCGGTGAAAGCGGCCGAGGCGGCGATCAACTCGCCGCTGCTCGAGGCCTCGATGGACGGTGCGCACGGCGTCCTGCTCTCGATCGCCGGCGGTTCGGATCTCGGCCTGTTCGAAATCAACGAGGCCGCATCGCTGGTGCAGGAAGCCGCCCATATCGAGGCCAACATCATCTTCGGTACGGTGATCGACGATTCGCTCGGCGACGAGGTACGGGTAACCGTTATCGCCGCCGGGTTCGACGGCGGCGGTCCGACCAGACGCACCTTCGATACGGCGAGCAGCCGGGGATCGCTCGGTTCCGGGCGGACGGCGGAGATCTCCGCGCAGTCTGCGCGCAGCGCCGAACTCGGTCACTCCCGTACCGCCGAACTCGGTGCCGCACGCGGCCATTCCGAAGAGCCCGCGTCCCTGCGGTCGTCGGATTCCGGTTCGTCGGTCGCCCGGGGCCCGGCGCCGAGCTACCGCGATACCGAACGCAGCCGTCCGCCGGTGGATCCGACCCTCACGCACAACAGCCGGTCGCATATCCAGCCGTCGCCGGAACTGCCCGACGATGACGACGACGTCGACGTCCCGGATTTCATGCGTCGCTGACCGACCCGCCATGGCGTGCCCGGGGCGGACGATAGCGGCGTCGGCGACCGCCGGCGTACCGGCACTGTTCGAGGCCCCAGGCGCTTTCGCCGGTGCCGGAGCTTCGTCGCCAGGCAGTGACCTGGTGTGTACTCCGGTATCCCGGCCACCGCGTCCCGTGCCGTGCGGTCCGGGCATGCGCCGGCCGGGGCCTCGGTATCCCCGGCCGCACGCGATCCCATTCGGTTCGCCGCGAGCGGTCGGTGAATGGGTACGCGCGTTGCGCCCATTAGGCTCGACATCATGACTGCGCCACCGGTACTCACCGTTCGACGGGTAGTGACCACGCGCGCGGGGGGTTTCTCCGCGCCACCCTACGATTCGTTCAATCTGGGCGACCACGTCGGTGACGACCCGGAAGCGGTGCGTCGCAACCGTGCCCGCCTCGCCGCCTCGCTGGACCTACCCGCCGATCATCTGATCTGGATGGATCAGATCCACGGGCGAACCGTAGTGACGGTCGACGGCCCGCGCGACGAACCGGTGCCGGGCACCGACGCACTGGTCACCGCGCGGCCCGGGCTGGCGCTGGTGGTGCTGACCGCCGATTGTGTACCGATCCTGCTCTCCGACGACGAAGCCGGTGTGATCGCGGCAGTCCACGCGGGCCGGGTGGGGGCTCGGATCGGGATCGTGCCGCGCGTGCTGGAGGCGATGGTCGCCGCCGGGGCGCGGCCCGAGCGAATCGGCGCGCTGCTGGGGCCGGCGGCCAGCGGGCGGCAGTACGAGGTGCCGGCCGAGATGCGTGCCGATGTCGAGGCGCATCTGCCCGGCAGTGCCACGACAACAGTGCGGGGTACACCGGGATTGGATCTGCGTGCCGGAATCCGGCGTCAGCTGACCGCGGCCGGCGTCGGCGCCGTCGCCGAGGATCCGCGCTGCACCATCGAGGACACCACCCTGTTCAGTCATCGCCGCGGCGCGCCGACCGGCCGGCTGGGCAGCGTTATCTGGATGGAGCACGCCACCTAGGCGCTCCGGCGCACCCCGGAGGGTCTGCCGGGGATCCGGTAGTGCGCGGATCGCGGCGCCGGGCCGCGGATCCGGTTTCCGAGTGCGGAGGAGGAGATTCATGATCACGGCGATACGCGGAAACCGGATCGGCGGCCGACGATGAGTGGGATCGGGCGTGGCGTGCGGGGCGAATGCGCCTGGGATCCGGAGGGTTCGGCGGAACGCACGCCCGGCGATGGGCCACAGGAAGCAGGTGGCGCGGTGCCGCAGGGCGGATTCGCTGTCCCGGACAGTGGTCCGTCGGGGCCGGGAAGTACGGCCCGCGCCGATGTGCTGGCTCGCCGGCTCACCGGCCTGCTCGCCCGCATCGAGGCAGCGTGCACGGCCGCAGGCCGCGATTCCGGCGAGGTGCGGCTGTTGCCGGTGACAAAATATTTTCCGGCCTCGGATATCGCCGTGCTCCATCGTCTGGGCCGCCACGACTTCGGTGAGAACCGGCCTCAGGAGGCCGGTGCCAAAGCGGGCGAGCTGCACGATTTACGGCCCCTGCGCTGGCATCTGATCGGCCGGTTGCAGCGGAACAAAGCGCGGCAGGTGGCGCGCTGGGCATATGCCGTCCAATCGGTGGACAGCGAACGTCTGGCGACCGCACTGGAAACAGCGGTCGCCGCGGCACTGGACGCCGGTGAACGGCAGCAGCCGTTGGAGGTGCTGATCCAGGTGAGCCTGGACGCCGATCCGGCCCGCGGCGGGATGGAACCCGCCGGTGTCCCGGCGCTGGCGGATCGGATCGCGAGCTCCCCCGAGCTCCGGTTGGCAGGGATTATGGCTATTCCGCCGCTGGTCGCCGACCCGGACGCGGAATTTGCGCGGCTGGCCGAGGTCCACAGCCGCTTACGTGCAGCGCATCCCACTGCCACAGAACTGTCCGCCGGGATGTCCAATGATCTTGAAAGAGCTATTGCCCATGGATCGACGTGTGTGCGTGTCGGTACCGCCCTCATGGGGGAGCGACCGATAACCTCGGCGTAGCAAACAAACCTCATCAGTCACATTCGACACATATGCTGGGACACGACGAGGGCTGAGCAAGACTTCAACACCCGGCCGCCACCGGGGCCGAAGGAAGGTCGACCAGAATGAGCGAGCGCAGCGAGCGAGTAGTGGGCGCAGCCACGAGCGTGGTCGTGTACGGGCCGAGCGACAGCGAGGCGCAATCATGAGCACACTGCACAAGTTCAAGGCGTACTTCGGCATGGTTCCGCTCGAGGATTACGAAGACGACTACGTCGACGATCGCACCCCCCGTGGGGTCGAGGATCGCGGCGGACGCCGGCCGCGTGACTACTCCGACCGCGCTCCCCGTGACTACGACGACCGTCCGGACTACGACCGGTACGCCGAGGACCGTTACGACGGTGCCGACTACCGCGAGGCGCCGTACAAGTCCTCGTACCAGCCCAGCTACCCGCCGCCCCGGCGGGACGACTACCCGGGCGACACCTACGCCGACGATTACGAGGGTCCGCGCCGCCCCACCCGGATCGACGCCGCCGCGTCCGGCCGGTATCGTCCGGGCGGCGGTGCCTCCCTGCGCGGCGCGACCAGGGGAGCGCTGGCAGTCGATCCCGATGCCGAGGAGCGACGGCTGGCCGAACGGGTCCGTCCCGAACCGGCCGCCGCCCGCCGTCCCGCGATCTTCGAGGACGGAGGTCCCTTGTCCAAGATCACCACGCTGCGCCCGCGTGACTACAGCGAAGCGGCGATCATCGGTGAACGGTTCCGGGAGGGTAACCCGGTGATCATGGACCTGGTCGACCTGAGCAACGCCGACGCCAAACGTCTGGTCGACTTCGCCGCCGGGCTGGCGTTCGCCCTGCGTGGCTCGTTCGACAAGGTGGCCACCAAGGTGTTCCTGCTCTCTCCGGCCGATGTCGACGTATCGGCCGAGGAGCGCCGCCGGATCGCCGAAACCGGTTTCTACAACCAGAAATAGCGGCCGTCGCGCCCGGAGCGGGCGCGACGTTGCCGGGACCGAAGTCGGCGCGGGCATTTTGCACCGCGCCGATTTTGCGGCAGAGTGAGACCGTGGCCTTGTTCGCGGTGCTGTACTTCGTACTGTTCATCTTCTGGCTGTTGCTGATCAGTCGGGTGATCGTCGAGTTCATCCGTAGTTTCGCCCGTGACTGGCGTCCCACCGGGGTGGTTGTCGTGATACTCGAGGTGATCTTCACGATCACCGATCCCCCCGTGAAGCTGCTGCGACGGTTGATACCACCGGTCTCGCTGGGCGGAATTCGACTGGATTTGTCGATTATGGTCCTGCTGTTCCTGGTGTTCATCCTGATGTCCGTCGTCAGCGGCCTCGGCGGGTCGGTAGCTCCGGTGTGACAGAATGGTCCGAGAAGACTTGCCAGAGCCGCTAGATCTGACAACGCGCGAAGGGATCCTTCCATGCCGCTGACCCCAGCCGATGTGCACAACGTCGCGTTCAGCAAACCGCCTATCGGGAAACGCGGCTACAACGAGGACGAAGTCGATGCCTTCCTGGATCTGGTCGAGCAGGAACTTTCCCGGCTGATCGAAGAGAATGCGGATCTTCGCCAGCGGGTTGCCGAACTCGACGCGGAGCTGGCCGATGCCAAGAGCAGCCGCGGTCCGGCCGGTGCCGGGCTCGGTAAACCGGTGCAGCAGGCACCCCCGCCGGAACCGGTGAAACCGCCGGTCCAGGCGCCGCCCTCGGTCCCCATCCCCGCGGTTCCGGCCGCGCCCGCCGCGGCGGATGCGGGCGCCGACGCGAATATGCAGGCCGCGAAGGTGCTGAGCCTGGCGCAGGAGATGGCCGACCGGCTCACCAGCGACGCGAAAACCGAAGCCGAGAATTTGCTGGCCAATGCCCGCGCCAATTCCGAGCGGCTCGTCAACGATGCGCGGGCCCGGTCGGAAGAGATGGTCGCCGACGCCCGGCACAAATCCGATGCCATGCTCTCCGATGCGCAGACCCGGTCCGACAGCCAGCTGCGGCAGGCCAAGGAGAAGGCCGACGCGCTGCAGGCCGATGCCGAGCGCAAGCACACCGAGATCATGGGCACCATCACCCAGCAGCGCAATGTTCTCGAGAGCCGGATCCAGACCCTCAAAACCTTCGAACGCGAGTATCGGGTGCGCTTGAAATCGTACCTGGAATCGCAGCTCGAAGAGCTGGAGAACCGGGGGTCGGCCGTACCGGTGGACGAGGGTGACACCTTCGATACCGGGGCCAACCAGCTTGCTCCCGCATCGTTCGGCCAGGGCGAGTAAGCGCTCGATACCGCTGGGCGCGAACGGGCACCCGGCCTGCTGTCCTGGGGGTCAACATGCTTGTCTTGACACTGGCGCTCGCCGCGATCGGCCTGGTTCTGCTGATCCTGTCGCTGACCACGGGGTCGGTGGTCTGGGCCTGGGGCTGCATCGTGGTGTGCGGACTCGGTGCTGTGGTGTTGCTGGTGAGCGCGCTGTCGATGCGTGCACCCGAGGAGGAACTGCCGCCGCGGGATCAGCACGCGAAACACTGACGAGGACTACTACGAACGAGAACCGAACTGTCCTTCCGTGGTGCGCGGCGGGGCGGGCCTTATAAGTAGTTGACCGTCACGGTTAGAATCAAACCTGATAGGCGACGATCCGGCCATCACCGGGGAGCTTTCGGAAGAACGGCGCCGTGCAGCGGCTCCTGCGCTGCCGCACACGCTCAGTAGAACCGAACGGGTCAGCCCGTCACAGCTGGAAACGAGTGGTCCGCCCGCCCCTGCCGGGCAGGTGGACAAGCGGGGTGGTACCGCGGTACCGGAGCACCGATTGCGCCGGTCGTCGTCCCCGTGCCGGATACGAGAGCGCTGCGGCGCCGGGCACGAGGAGATGTGAATCCGCGATGGCGGACGAGAATTCCAGCAGCAGCGCATATCCGCGCGTCGATCTCGGCGGCGGGTCGGGCGTGACCTTCCCCGAGATGGAACGGGCCGTCCTGGACGCATGGGCCGCCGACGGAACCTTCCGCGCCAGCATCGACAACCGCGCCCCCGCGCCGGATGCGGCCGGCCCGGACGGCGCCGGTGAGTTCGTGTTCTACGACGGCCCGCCGTTTGCCAACGGTCTGCCGCACTACGGACATTTGCTCACCGGATACGTCAAAGATGTCATCCCACGTTTCCAGACGATGCTCGGGAAACGGGTCGATCGGCGATTCGGCTGGGACTGCCACGGACTGCCCGCGGAAATAGAAGCGGAGAAGCAGCTCGGTATCACGGACAAATCACAGATCGACTCGATGGGTCTCGCGGAATTCAATGCGGCGTGCAAGAATTCGGTACTCCGCTATACCGGGGAATGGCGCGACTATGTGACGCGTCAGGCGCGCTGGGTCGACTTCGACAACGATTACAAGACCCTCGATCTCGACTTCATGGAGTCGGTGATGTGGGCATTCAAATCGCTGTACGAGAAGGGGCTCATCTACCAGGGGTTCCGGGTGCTGCCCTACAGCTGGTACGAGCAGACGCCGCTGTCGAATCAGGAGACCCGGCTCGACGACGCCTACAAGATGCGCCAGGATCCGGCGGTCACCGTGGATATGGTGCTGCGCGTACCGGCCGAGCATCCGCTGGCCGGACTCGATGGTGCGGCGGCGCTGATCTGGACCACCACCCCCTGGACCTTGCCGTCGAATCTGGCGATCGCGGTCCATCCGGATGTGCGCTACGTGCAGGTTCGCGGTGTCGACGGTAAGCGGTACCTGCTGGCCGTCGAACGGCTCGGCCACTACGCCCGTGAACTCGGCCAGGAGCCGGTAGTGCTCGGCGAGTACGACGGCGCCGCGCTGGTGGGCCTCGAATACCGGCCGCCGTTCGATTTCTTCGTCGGCCATCCCGGGGCGCACCGGGTGCTGTCGGCCGACTATGTCGCCACCGACTCCGGTACCGGCCTGGTGCATCTGGCGCCCGCCTTCGGTGAAGAGGATATGGAGGTGTGCAGCGCCAACGGGATCGAACTGGTGCAGCCGCTCGACCCGGGCGGCAAGTTCACCTCGATGGTGCCCCCGTACGAGGGGCTGATGGTCTTCGATGCCAATCCGGTGATCATCAAGGATCTCAAGGCAGCCGGGAAACTGCTGCGGCACGAGACCATCGAGCACTCCTATCCGCACAGCTGGCGATCCGGGCAGCCGCTGATCTATATGGCGGTGCCGTCCTGGTTCGTCGGGGTGACCGAGTTCCGCGACCGGATGGTGGAGTTGAACAAGCGGGTCAACTGGGTGCCCGAACATATCCGGGACGGCCAGTTCGGCAAATGGCTCGAAGGCGCCCGGGACTGGAACATCAGCCGGAACCGCTACTGGGGCAGCCCGATCCCGGTGTGGACCTCCGACGATCCTGCCTATCCTCGTATCGATGTCTACGGTTCGCTCGACGAACTGGAACGCGATTTCGGGGTGCGGCCCACGGATCTGCACCGGCCGATGATCGATGAACTGACCCGGCCCAACCCCGACGATCCGACGGGGCGCTCGACGATGCGCCGGGTGCCGGAAGTACTGGACTGCTGGTTCGAATCGGGTTCCATGCCCTTCGCCCAGGTGCACTACCCGTTCGAGAACAAGGACTGGTTCGACTCCCACTTCCCGGGCGATTTCATCGTCGAGTACAACGGGCAGACCCGCGGCTGGTTCTACACCCTGCATGTGCTGGCCACGGCGCTGTTCGACAGCCCCGCGTTCGAGAACGTGGTCGCGCACGGCATCGTGCTGGGCGACGACGGCCTGAAGATGAGCAAATCCAAGGGCAACTACCCGGACGTCAACGAGGTGTTCGAGCGCGACGGTTCCGACGCGATGCGCTGGTTCCTGATGAGTTCGCCGGTCCTGCGCGGCGGGAACCTCATCGTCACCGAACGCGGTATCCGAGAGGGTGCGAGCCATGCCTTGCGGCCGCTGTGGAACGCCTGGACCTTCTTACAGCTGTACGCCCCCGAAACCGGCACCTGGCGTACGGATTCGGCGAATGTGCTGGATCGCTACATCCTGGCGAAACTGGCGCAGACGCGGGATGTGATGACCGCCGCGCTGACGGAGTTCGATATCGCCGGCGCCTGTGAGGAGCTGCGGACCTTCGCCGACGCGCTGACCAACTGGTATGTGCGCCGGTCGCGTTCGCGCTTCTGGGCCGAGGACCGGGACGCGGTCGATACCCTGCACACCGTGCTGGAGGTCGCGACCCGGCTGGCGGCGCCGCTGCTGCCGCTGGTGGCCGAGGTGATCTGGCGCGGTCTCACCGGAGAACGATCCGTGCATCTGGCCGATTGGCCCGCTGCCGATACGCTGCCCGCCGATCCGGAACTGGTCGCGGCGATGGACGAGGCGCGCACTGTGTGCTCGACCGTGCTGAGCCTGCGCAAGGCGCAGCAGCTGCGGGTCCGGTTGCCGCTCGCGGAGGTGACCATCGCCGCCGCCGACGCCGAACGGCTGGCGCCCTACGCCGACATCATCGCCGACGAGGTGAACGTCAAGAAGGTCGATCTGACCACCGATGTCGCCGCGCACGGCCGGTTCGAACTGGCCGTCAACGCCCGGGCGGCGGGGCCGCGGCTGGGTCGCGAGGTTCAGCAGGTGATCAAGGCGGTCAAGGCCGGGGAATGGACGGAAAGCGCCGACGGTGTGGTCACCGCGGCCGGAATCGAGTTGTTGCCCGAGGAATACACGCAGCGCCTCGTGGCCGCCGAACCGGAATCCACCGCGGCACTGCCCGGTCATGCCGGGCTGGTCGTGCTCGATTCGGTGGTCACCGAGGAACTCGAGGCCGAAGGCTGGGCGCGCGATATCATCCGGGATCTGCAGGAGACCCGGAAATCGCTGGGGCTGGAGGTTTCCGACCGGATCACCGCGACACTCGAGGTTCCGGCGGACCGGCAGGAGTGGGCGCGGACCCACCGGGAACTCATCGCCGGCGAGATCCTGGCTGTCGAGCTGGAATTCGGCCCGGCCGGTCCGGATGGTGCCGAGCTGACGGGTGGGTCGCGGGCCCGGATCGCGAAGGTGAGCCACTAGGCAAGCGGGCTTCGGCGATGTGCGGTGGTGTGCGCTCGGCATCACTGCCCATCGCCGATCTACCCGCTTTCCTGGAGTCGGCGGCCATCACCGGGATGTCGGAGCCGGATTCCCTGGCGATCACCGCACCGGCTGCCGGCCGGCTACGCCGGACGAACGGAATTGCCGGCCCTGCCTCGCTGCACCGAGTCGACGGAGCTGCGGTGCTTCGCACGATCGTGCCCGGCGGGCGCTGGTGCCCGAGATGTTGTGGCCATGACCGGGATGGAGTGTCCCACTAGGGTATGCACCTATGGCTTCGGACAACCCCGACGAGTGGTGGCAGCACGCGCCCGAGGGGCAACAGAAAAAGGACTCCCCTTCGGGGCAGTGGCAACAGGGTTATCAGTCCCAGGGCGGTCAGCCGGGGGTGCAATGGGGACAGACCGCGGGACAGGTTCCGCAACCTGTTCCGCAGTCGGGCGCATGGGAAGTACCGCCGCTCGGCTCCGGCGGGCAGGGAGGCCCACCGCGGAACAACAATGCCACCTTGATCGCGGTGCTGGCCGTGGTGGTGGTTCTGGTGCTGGCCGGTGTGGCCGGGCTGGTGATCCTACGGTCGGGGGGTTCGGAGGAGAACACCGCCGCGGCGGCGGGCGCCACGGAAACGACCGGTACGACAACGACTACGGCCACCGAGACCACCACGAGCGCGGCTCCGCCGATGGAAGGCGCGCCGGCTTTGAAGGAGGGGCTGTCGCCGGTCGTATTGTTCGGGCCGACCTTCGAAGACGGTGAGGACACCTACACCATGGCCTTCAAGGATTGGCCTTTCGCGTTCCGGACGCCGGGCTCCTGGGGCTGTATGAAGGGTTCGATCGATACCATCCCGGAGGCACAGGCGTGGGGATGCGTCGACGAGCAGGATTCCTCGGCCGGTCAGCGAGTCAACCTGATATTGCGTAAATGCCCGTCCACCTGTGATGCGGCCACCCGGACCCGGTTCGACGCGGACTGGTTCGACAAGGAAGGTGCGGCGGAACAGTTCGATCCGAACACCTCGTATGTGGAGACACCCACCAACGACAAGGGTAAGTACACCATCGATCTCAGCCGGTATGTCGCCGCCGAGCCCGGTGGTGAACCGGTCTGGCAGGTGGGGGTCTTCGTGGAGTCGCCGTCGGCCACCAAGGACGCGGTGCTGAAGACCCTGAACGACATCCTGACGCAAACGCAATAAACATTTTTGTGATTTAGATCACATGCTAGAAGTTTGCCAGGGTGCTTGGTGAACGCCCTTCTGCCGGGCACAATCATCGCGATACAGCTGCGACCGTTCCGTTGGGAGCAGCGGGAACGGTGATCATTTCGCTCGGTTCTACCTGAGTGGAGTTGCGTCGGAGTGAATTCGCTCCGGCGTAGCTCCAGTGGTCCGCGGTAGCCGGCTACTCGGCGGATGCCGCGAGTAAACCGGGACGCCCCACGGTGTCTCGTGCATCGACCGGCAGAAGGGTGGGCACGTGATCGGGATCGCTCTGCGGCGAGGTATCGCCGGCTTACTTCTCACCACGGCCGTCACCGCGGTCGCGGCCGCACCGGGTTGGGCACAACCCTCCGGCAGCGCGAGCGGATCGGCCTCGGGCTCCAGTTCGCTCAGCGCCAGCGGTTCGGCCGGGCTCCCGGTATCGACGATTGCCGGTCTCGGCGCCCTCGCCGCCGCCGGCACGCAGACCGGGAAAATGTACGAATGGGGCGCTACCGGACCGGACACCTGGGACTGTTCGGCACTGGTGCAATGGGCGTTCCGCCAGGTCGGCGTGGCGCTACCACGCACCACCTGGGAGCAGGCGGAGGTCGGCGCGGCGGTGCCCCCCTATGCGCTGGCCCCGGGGGATGTGGTGATCATCAACCGCGATGCGTCCCATGTCGGTATCTACGCCGGATCCGGGCAGGTGCTCAATGCCTACGGCGCCGGTGTCCCGGTCGGGCTCACGCCACTCGAGCACTTCTACGTGCACAGTATCCGGCGCTTCTGAGGCTTCCGGGCGGGTCGGTGACGGCGGCCCGCCTCGCTCACTCCACCTGTCGCCGGAGCAGCGGGCCGTAATCGGGATGAGCCAGCGCCGAGGCGAACTGCGCGACGAGGTAGTCGCCGGGATTGCCGGTGTCGTACCAGCGTCCCTGGATGACCTGCCCGTACACGGCGTGGTCGGCGGCGTAGGCGTTGATCGAATCGGTCAGATACACCTCACCGGTGCGATGGGTGTACCAGTTCTCGGTCTGCGTCCGCAGTTCGTCGATGATTCCGGGTGTGACGACGTAGCCGCCGATCGCCGCATAGGCCGACGGCGCATCGGCTGGTTTCGGCTTCTCCACCAGGCCGGAGATCCGCAACAATCCGTCGTCCAGATCCTCACGCACCACCGGGACGCCGTAGCGCTGGGATTCGTTCGGGTTCATCGGCATCAACGCCAATACCGGGCATCCCGTGGCCTCGTAGGCGCGAATGAGCTGCTGCGCGCGCGGTACCTCGGCCACGAACACATCGTCGGGCCACAGCACCAGCATCGGCTCGTCGCCGGCGGCGCGGGCCGCATTCAGCACCGGGGTGCCGTTACCGTACGGGCCGTGCTGATCCAGGTAGGTGATATGCCCGAGCCGCGACAGTTCGCCTACTTCTTCCACAGCATCGGCGTAAGCGGTCTTGCCGTCGGCGCGCAACTGGGCGACCAGCGCCGGATTGGGCCGGAAATGATCCTGGATCAGCGATTTTCCACCACTGACCACGATGGTGATATCGGTGATCCCGGAAGCCACCAACTCGCGCACCGTATGCTCGATGACCGGCTTGTCGCCGACCGGCAGCATCTCCTTGGGGATCGCCTTCGTCAGCGGCAGCAGCCGGGAGCCGATACCGGCAGCGGGAATGACAGCCTTGCGGATCATCATGGGCCGAGTTTATGGCTCTCCCGTGGCGCGCGTGGGTTGCGGCCCCAAGGTTGCGCGTTTCCGCCGGCGAACTGCCCGCGTGACCTTGCCGAACGCGGCTGTCGGTGATGCCGGGCCGAATCGGCCGGCACGACGGAGAGCGGACAGACCGGCCCGGCCTGCGGTGGCCATCCACGGCCCGAATTCGGGAAAGCACCGCGATGCTCGTGCCTGATACAGGTGGGCTCGGTAGCTCCCGGCCCCCGGCCCGGCCGGCCGTGAGCAAGGAACTGCGGTGTACGGCGCAGGCTCGATCCCCGAGTGCTCGGTGTCGGCGTGCCACCGAGTGTGCAGGGCATCCGGCATGCGGGCCGAGATCGGACCGACCGCGCCCACCGGCAAGGAGTCGGACGAAGGCCTTCGCCGGTTCGGCCGGCCGGTTCGGAAGGTATCCGGCGATGTCGGCGCCGACAGTGTCCCCACGGTTTTCGCCGGGCTCCGTTGCGCGCCCGGGAAGCGGGGTGGCCCTGGCCGCCGTGTCGCGTCCGGAGCCGGCAGGGAACTGTTGGCCGGCGACCGGCCGGTGCGAGCCCGGCGCCGATCCGATCCTGCGTTGGCCGGGGCACGGCGCCACGCGCAGCGGTCGCCGCCGGTGCCCGGCCGGGCTGTCGGTGCTCGCGCGTAGATTGCGCGGTATGTACCAACAGGGGCGTGACCAGCGGTGCGGGTGATGTGGAACCAGGTCCGGTGGTGAACGGCGACCGCTCCGAGCCGGGTTCCGGAGCACCTCGGCACGTGTTCGCCCGGGAAACGGCGCGGCGCTGGGTACTGCACATCGATATGGATGCGTTCTTCGCCTCCTGTGAGCAGCTCACCCGGCCGACGTTGCGGGGCCGGCCGGTGCTCGTCGGGGGGACCGGGGCGCGCGGGGTGGTGGCGGGGGCCAGTTACGAGGCGCGGGTGTTCGGGGCGCGGTCGGCCATGCCGATGCATCAGGCGCGGCGGCTGGTCGGGGTGACGGCCGTGGTGGTGCCGCCGCGCGGGGCGCTGTACGGCGTGCTGAGCGGGCGAGTGTTCGATACCTTGCGGGCGCGGATTCCGGTGCTGGAAACCTTGTCGTTCGACGAGGCGTTCGGTGAACCCGCGGAACTGGCGGGCGCGAGCGTGTCCGCGGTGCTGGATTTCTGCGCGGAGTTGCGGGCGGCGGTGCGGGAAAGTACCGGGCTGGTAGCTTCGGTGGGTGTAGGTACCGGCAAGCAACTCGCCAAGATAGCTTCGGGAATGGCCAAACCGGACGGGATCAGGGTGATCGCGCCCGGTGAGCAGCAGGAGCTGCTCGCCGGGTTGCCGGTGCGCAAACTCTGGGGGATCGGGCCGGTGGCGGAGAGCAGGTTACGAGCACTCGGGATCGAAACGGTCGGGGCGTTCGCGGCTCTGCCCGAGGTGGAGGCCGAATCGATCCTGGGCGGAAGTATCGGCGCCGCACTGCACCGGCTGGCCCGAGGTATCGACGATCGGCCGGTCGCCGAGCGTGCCGAGGCGAAACAGATCAGCGCCGAAACCACCTACGAAACCGATATCGTCACGCTGGAACGGCTACGCCCGGCGATCACCGAGATGGCCGCGGCCGCGCACCGGCGGCTGGTGCGCGACGGGCGGGCCGCGCGCACCGTGGTGCTGAAACTCAAACGCGCCGACATGAGTATCACCACCCGGTCCAGCACTCTGCCCTACGCGACCGAGGATCTGGCCACGCTCACCTCCGCGGCCCAGCGGGCGGCTCTGGACCCGCGGGATCTGGGGCCGGTGCGGCTGGTAGGGGTCGGGTACGCGGGTTTGTCGACGATCCGGCAGGAATCGTTGTTTCCCGAATTGGACCGGCGGGGAGCGGATTCCACGGATCCCGGTGTGGACATCGCCGGCCACGGCGAAACGGAGGCGCCGGTACGCGATTTCGCGAGCGGGGCATCGGACGGCGAGGCGAGTGGACCGGTCGGGCAGGAGTTCCCCGCGGGGGTCTCGGTGGACAGCGACTCGTACCCGGCCGGTGCCGGGAAGCGGGTGGCCGAGCCCGAGTTTGTGGCACCAGAGCAAGAGAGCTCTGTGGATTCGGTGAGATCTACCGTGGGCGAGGCCTCTTCCGGTGCCTCCGCCGGGACGGTCGGGATGGCGCGCCCCGAAACCGTCGGCACGGCCGCGGATCCGGGAGTAACCGCTGGTCCGGTCGTGGACTGGCGGGCCGGATCGGATGTTCTGCATCCGGAATTCGGCTTCGGCTGGGTGCAGGGGGCAGGCCACGGGCGGGTGACCGTGCGGTTCGAGTCCCGCTCGACAGGGCCGGGGATCGCGCGTACTTTCGCTGCCGACAACACCGAGTTGCGCCCTGCGGACCCGCTCGGCAGCCTGTCCTGAACCCCGCCGGGTAGGTTGGTGCCGGGCAGCGTCGCCGGTTCCGGTGGGGCTGCCGCAGCGCACGACACCGAACCCCGAACGCAAAGGACGAGCAGTTGAAGCTTCGCAAAACCGGACGTATCGCGATCGCCGGCCTGGCCGCCGCGGCCGCGCTGACCCTGACGGCGTGTGGTAGCGATGATTCCGACTCGGACACCGCAGCGGCGACGAGCACCACGGCCGCGGCCGAGACCACGGAGGCGGAGGCCGAGACGCCGCCCGTCCCGACCCCGGCCGATCTGAACACTCAGCTCCAGCGCGCGCTCGACCCGAACGTTCCGAACGAGGAAAAGCTGGAGATGGTGCAGGGCGCCGAGGCCGATCCGGAGCTGCCGTCGAAGCTGAGCCAGTTCTACGCCCAGTCGGGCGCCACGATCGAGGTCACCGACGTGCAGGATTTCGGTACCGAGATCCAGGCCAAGGCCAACCTCACACTGAACGGTCAGACCAATGTGGCCGATGTGCCGTTCGTGGCCGAGGACGGGGTGTGGAAGGTCCAGCAGCAGTGGACCTGCACCATGCTCGCCAACGCCCAGATCCAGTCGCCTGCCTGCGCGGCCTGAATCGGGCGTATGCATTAATCGGCCGGTCCGCATCCGTGCGGGCCGGCCGATTCTGTGTCGGATGGCTCTGTCTCCGGATCGGCGGCATGCAGGGATGCAGGGGAACGCGCGACTGTCCCGAGGGGCGCCCGGTGGCGCAAGCGCTGGTCCGGGCCCTGCGCCGGGAGGCGCCGGCGCAGGGCCCGGACCGCGGGTATCTGTGGATGTGGCCGCCGTGATCGCGCCCATTAGGATGGCGCTCCGTGGCTGACACGATGGTGGTGGCGGCGTCCGAGCCGGCAGAGATCTCCGAAAGTCCGCGACCCCGAAGGCGGGGCGGCTGGGCACGGCCGGTGGCCCTGGTGTCGGCCCTGATCGGGGCGTTGCTCGCGGTAGCGGTTCCGTTCCTGCCGGTACGAGTGGATGCGGCGACACTGTCCTGGCCGCAGGACGATTCCGCCGCGTCGGTCGAGGCGCCGCTGGTCGCCTATGCGCCGCTGAGCTTCGAAGCCACCGTGCCCTGCGCGGCGATTCAGCAGTTGCCTGCCGGTGGGGTGCTCTCCGCCACCGCGCCCTACGGCGCCCCCGATCTGGAGCGGTACGGGTTCCTGGCCCAGGTCCGGCCGCCTACGCCCGAATCCGGCCCCGTACTCGACGTGGTGTTGCGCAACCAGTCGCTGTTCAGCGTGCCGGTGGCCGAACTGGCGCCCGGGTGTGAGCTCACCGTGGGCGCGGGGATGACCGAATCCGTGGCCACGCTCACCGGGCACGAACCCGTGGTGCTGGGCGGGGATTACCGGCCGCAGATGGTCGGTGTGTTCAGCGATCTCGGCGATCCGGCGGGTGCCACCGTCACCGCGGAGGTGGACAGCCGGTACAGCTCCACCCCGACCCTGGTGAAACACCTCGCGATCTGGGCGGCCGTAGTGGCGACCGTGCTCTCGCTGGTGGCCCTGCATCGCCTGGACAACCTCGACGGGCGTCGTGCCCGGCGCTTTCTGCCGGCCCGCTGGTGGACCTTCCGGCCGGTGGATTTCGTGGTGCTCGGCACGCTGGTGCTCTGGCATTTCATCGGCGCCACCACTTCCGACGACGGCTATCAGTTCGGGATGGGCCGCACTTCGCAGGTCGCGGGGTATATGGCGAACTACTTCCGGTACTTCGGCGTGCCGGAGAATCCGATCGGCACCCCGTACTACGACCTCATCGGGCTGATGGCGGATGTGAGTACGGCCAGTCCCTGGGTGCGCCTGCCGACCTTGCTGGCGGGAATCGTGGCCTGGCTGGTGATCAGCCGGGAAGTCGTGCCCCGGCTCGGGGCCGCGCTGCACCGCAACCGGTTTGTGCCGTGGACCGGTGCGCTGGTCTTCCTCGCGGTGTGGTTGCCGTACAACAACGGCCTGCGGCCGGAGCCGCTGGTTGCGCTCGGTGTCCTGCTGACCTGGTGTTCGGTGGAGCGCGGGATCGCGACCCGGCGGTTGCTGCCGTTTGCGGTCGCCATTCTGATCGCGGCGTTCAGCTGTACGGCGGGCCCGCACGGGCTCATCTGTCTCGCGGCGCTGCTGGCCGGGCTGCGCCCGCTGTTCAAGATCGTTTCGGCGCGGGTGCGACAGGTCGGCTGGCTCGCACAGCTGCTCCCGCTCGGTGCGGCGGGCGTGCTGGTGCTCGTCGTCGCCTTCGCGGACCAGACGTTCAGTGCCATGCAGGAAATGCGCCGGGTGCACGAACTGGCCGGGCCGAATGTGCTGTGGTTCGACGAGTACCTCCGCTATCAGTACCTGTTCATGGGCACGGTGGACGGTTCGCTGGCCCGCCGGTTCGGGATCTTCGTGATGGTCGTCGGGCTGGCGGTCTGCCTGCTGACGCTGTTGCACAAGGGTGGCCGGATCCCGACCGCCGCCGTGGGGCCGTCGCGCCGGATCCTCGGGGTCACCATCGGCGCCATGGTGCTCATGATGACGACACCGACCAAATGGACCCACCACCTCGGAGTTTTCGCCGGGCTGGCGGGTGCGGTCGCGGTGCTCACCGCGGTGGCGGTCGGCCCGCGGGTCATGCGCGGGCCGCGGAACCGGGCGTTGTTCGCCGCCGGAGTGGCATTCCTGATGGCGCTGGTGTTCTCCGGGCCCAACGGCTGGTGGTACGTCTCCTCCTTCAGCATCCCCTGGTGGGACAAACAGCCTTCGATCGCCGGTATCGCCCTCAACAAGGTCTTCCTGCTGGGTGCGGTACTACTGCTTGCGCTGGCCGCATGGTGGCATGTGCGGGCGCCCGATACCGGACATCATCGGATCTCCCGGTGGGGGTGGCGCTTCGCGAAGATTCCGCCGCTCACGGTGGCGGCGGCGTTCATGGTGCTCTTCGAGGTCGCCTCGTTCGCCAAGGGCGCGGTCAGCCAGTATCCGGCGTTCTCCCTGGCCGGTTCGAACTTCGGCGCGCTCACCGGCAACGCGTGCGGGCTGGCCCCGCATGTCCTGGTCGAAACCGATCCGAACCGGGGCATGCTCGCCCCGCTGGCCGGCGACCCGGCAACCACTCTGGCCGGTAACGGCAGTACCGGTTTCACGCCGACCGGTGTGGCGGCGGACCTGAGCGCCGATACCGAACAGGGCGCCGACGCCGCCATCGCCGATTCGATGGGGGCCGGCGGCGGCACCGGGGTCGCCACCGAAACCGCCGGTCCCGCGCTGCCGTTCGGTCTCGACCCCGCGACACCGGTACTGGGCAGTTTCCAGGCCGACGGTCCGGCGGAACTGACCAGCGGCTGGTTCCGGCTTCCGCCGGTCGCCGACCGCGCCGATATCCTCGCCGTGAGCGCCGCCGGCCGGATCTGGTCACGCGACGCCGACGGGGTCGTCACCCACGGACAATCGTTCGAACTCGAATTCGGGTCCACCACCGCCCCCGGCGCCTCGGCCACCGAACCGGTCGCGCTGCGGCGGGTGAACCCGATCGATATCGGTCCCGCGCCGTCCTGGCGTAACCTGCGGGTTCCGCTGGAGCCGTATGCCGACGCCGATACCGTCCGTATCGTCGCGCACGACCGGGACCGCGATCCGCGGCAGTGGCTGGCCTTCACTCCGCCCCGGATGCCGCAGACCCAGGATCTGAACACGGTGGTCGGCTCCACCGATCCGGTGCTGCTCGACTGGGCTGTCGGGCTGCAGTTCCCGTGCCAGCGGCCGTTCGACCACCGCATCGGCATCGCCGAGGTGCCGAAGTACCGCATACTGCCGGACCGGGTCGGCGCCCACGACACCAACCTGTGGCAGAACCACGACGGTGGCGGCCCGCTCGGCTGGACCGAACTACTGTTGCACGCCCGCACCCTGCCGACCTACCTGAACCACGACTGGGACCGCGATTGGGGCCAGCTCCAGCAGTTCCTGCCGCGTGATCCGGACGCGGTCCCCGCCCGTCCACAGGTCACGCAGGAGGATCACCCGGGCACCTGGACACCGGGGCCGATCAACGTCGCCTGGTGAGTGGCCGACCACCGCGCTGGCTAGGCTGACCGTCATGTCGACAACTGTGGAGGCTGTCGGTTCGCCCGGGCTCACCGCCGCCGAGGTGGACCGGCGGCGCCGGGACGGGCTCACCAACGATGTACCGGACCGGGCGAGCCGCTCGGTCCGCGATATCGTCCGGGCGAATGTTCTCACCCGGATCAACGCCATCCTGGGTGTGCTGTTCGTCCTGGTCATGGCCACCGGCTCGGTGATCGACGGGATGTTCGGGTTGCTGATCGTGGCCAACAGCGCGGTCGGCATCATTCAGGAAGTCCGGGCGAAACGGACGCTGGACCGGCTGGCGATCGTGGGCCAGGCGCGGCCCACGGTGCGCCGCGACGGCCGGGCCGAGCAGATCGCCCCCAAGGATGTGGTGCTCGACGATCTGATCGAACTCGGGCCCGGTGATCAGGTCGTGGTCGACGGTGTGGTCGTCGAAGCCGAACTGCTCGAGATCGACGAATCACTGCTCACCGGCGAATCCGACGATGTCGCCAAAGAGCCGGGCGCCCAGGTGCTCTCGGGCAGCTACGTGGTGTCCGGTTCGGGTGCCTACCGCGCCACCAAGGTCGGTAGGGACGCCTACGCCGCGAAACTGGCCGAAGAGGCCAGCAAATTCACCCTGGTGAATTCGGAGCTGCGCAACGGGATCAATACGATTCTGAAGGTCATCACCTACCTGCTCATCCCGGCCGGCGCGCTGAGTATCTACAACCAGCTGGTGTCCAGCGGGGAATCCTGGCGTCCGGCGGTCACCGGGATGGTGGCGGCACTGGTGCCGATGGTGCCGGAGGGGCTGGTGCTGATGACCTCGATCGCGTTCGCGGTCGGGGTCGTGCGGCTGGGGCAGCGGAACTGCCTGGTGCAGGAGTTGCCCGCGATCGAGGGGCTGGCGCGGGTGGATGTGGTGTGCGCGGACAAGACCGGCACATTGACCGAGAACGGGATGCGCCTGGCCGAACTCCGCATGCTCGAGGAGGGTGCGGAACCGGCCGCCCGTCAGGCCCTGGCTGCGATGGCGGCCGACGACCCGCGACCGAATGCCAGCGTGCAGGCGATCGCGGAGGCGCTGCCGGATACTCCCGGCTGGAAATACACCGCGGTGGCGCCGTTCTCTTCGGCGAAGAAATGGAGCGGTTTCTCCTACGGTGCGCACGGCGACTGGTTGCTCGGAGCTCCCGATGTGCTGCTCGACGCGGCCTCGGATGACGCTCGCGCCGCCGAGGAGCTGGGTGCGACCGGCTTGCGGGTGCTGCTGCTCGCCCGCGGGGACCGGGCCGTGGACGCACCCGATGCGCCCGGGACGATCACTCCCGTGGCGCTGGTGGTGCTGGAGCAGAAGGTCCGGCCCGATGCCCGCGACACCCTGGACTACTTCGCGAGCCAGGACGTTTCCATCAAGGTCATCTCCGGCGACAACGCCGTCTCGGTGGGCGCCGTCGCCTCCTCGCTCGACCTGCCCGGCGGTGACCACCCCGTCGACGCCCGCACCCTGCCCGAGGACCGGGACGAACTGGCCGGGGTACTGGCGCAGCAGAGCACGTTCGGCCGGGTGCGGCCCGATCAGAAACGCGCCATGGTGGGTGCTCTGCAGTCGCGCGGGCACACCGTGGCGATGACCGGCGACGGGGTCAACGATGTGCTGGCGCTCAAGGACGCCGATATCGGTGTCGCCATGGGCGCCGGTAGCCCGGCGACCCGGGCGGTCGCCCAGATCGTCTTGCTGGACAACAAATTCGCGACCCTCCCGTATGTGGTGGGTGAGGGCCGGCGGGTGATCGGCAATATCGAGCGGGTCTCCAATCTGTTCCTCACCAAAACCGTGTACTCGGTGCTGCTCGCCTTCCTGGTGGGGGCGGCGGGGGTGGGCTCGCAGATCTTCGGCTACGACCCGATCGGCTACCCCTTCCTGCCCCGGCATGTGACGATCGCGGCCTGGTTCACCATCGGTATCCCCGCCTTCATCCTGTCGCTGGCCCCGAACAACGAACGTGCCCGGCCCGGTTTCGTCGGCCGGGTGATGCGATTGGCGATCCCGTCGGGTGTGGTGATCGGCACCATGACTTTCCTCGCCTATCTCATCGCCTACGCCGGGCCCGAAGCCGGCGACGAACAGAAGATGCAGGCGGGTACCACCGCGCTCATCACGTTGATCATGATCGCGGTCTGGGTACTGGCGATCGTTGCCCGGCCGTACAACTGGTGGAAGATCGTGCTGCTGGTCGTCTCGGTGCTCGCGTACCTGGTGCTGTTCACGGTGCCGTTCACCCGGGAGTTCTTCGCGCTCGACCCGTCGAACATCGCCCTCACCACCGCGGCGTTCCTCTGCGGCGCGGTCGGCATCGTCCTGGTGGAAGTTGCCTGGTGGGTCAGTGCGACGCTGCGCGGCGAACTACACAAACTGGTCCCCGCGGCCCCGGGCGAATCCTGAAATATCGCCGGTGGGTACCGCGCCGTTGCCGAGTGTGCTGCGTTCGGGCCACTTGTCACCGGGCCGGGTTACTGTCACGGCATCTCCGCGGCGGCTGATATCACCCCGGCCGAGCCGGGACGGCCGGTCGGCGCGGGACGGAAGCCTCGACGAGAGAGAAGGACACCGCATTGCCGACCGAGCTCGAGGTACGACCGGCGCGCCGCGACGAGATCGCGGCGTTGGCGCGGACGCTGGCCGCCGCCTTCCGGGACGACCCGGTCATGGAGTGGATGTTGCCGGATCCGCGGCGGCGGGAGAGGAGCCTGGAACGGCTGTTCGAGGCCCAGACCCGGCATCACCATTTCGCGTCCGGCGGTGTGGATATCGGCGTGGATTCGGCGGGCGAGATCGCCGGCGCCGCGCTCTGGGATCCACCCGGCCGGTGGAAGACACCGCCGCTCACCGAGGTACGAATGCTTCCGCAGACTTTACGCGCCCGGGGCGCGTCGCCGCCGAACCTGTGGTGGCGGGGACACGGAGAATGCTCGCGACACCCCGCACCGACCGGCGATCCGTCGCCTGAGCGGGGCGGGAGCCGTGTCCATAGAGGCCCAGATGGCTTGTGCAGGGCGCTTATTCACGGCTGGAGTACCTTCATGGCATGGAGGTTCTGCTGCACCAGATCGACGCGTTCGCCGACGCACCGTTCTCCGGGAATCCGGCCGCGGTCATGCCGTTACCGGATTGGTTACCCGACAGCGTGCTGCAACAGCTGGCCGAGGAGAACAACCTCGCCGAGACCGCCTTCTACACCTCGCGTCTGCCTCCGGAGGCGGAACCGCCACCTGCCGGCGGCCCCGCCTACCACCTGCGCTGGTTCACCCCGGCGGTGGAAGTGGCGATGTGCGGGCACGCGACCCTGGCGAGTGCCGCGCAGATCCTCACCGATATCGCGCCCGGACAGGACCAGGTCAGCTTCTTCACCCACAGCGGCTGGCTGCGAGTCGACCGAACCGACGACGATGTCTACATCCTCGACCTGCCCGCCGTCGCATCCGCGCCGGCCGACCCCGATCCGGCGCTGGTGGCCGCGCTCGGCGTGGAACCGGTGCGCGCATTCACAGGAACCGATGTGGTGCTCGTGGTGGAGTCCGAGCGGCAGGTCCGGGATCTGGCACCGGCGCTGAGTGCCTTCCCGCCGCTGCCCCGCGGTGTGACCGTGACCGCGCCCGGTGACGAGGTGGACTTCGTCTCGCGGTTCTTCGCGCCCGGGGCCGGCGTACCGGAAGATCCGGTGACCGGTTCCGCGCATGCGCAGCTCGCGCCGCTGTGGAGCGCCGAACTCGGGCGGCAGCGGATGGTCGCGCGGCAGCTGTCCCGGCGGGGCGGCACTCTGGGGGTCGAACTGGCCGGTGACCGGGTGTTGCTGAGCGGCCGGTGCCGCCGGTATCTCGACGGTGTGGTGAGCCTGGATTTCTGAATCAGCCGGCCGGGACGGGGCCGTCGTCGGGCCGCGGAGCGACCGGGTCCGCGCTGTCCGGGAGCAGGGGCGCCACCGCGAACCGTTCCGCGACGGCATCCGCCGGGAGCGCCTGGACCGCGCGGACTCCGGGGCGGCCCGCCAGTTCGCGTAACCGGGACAGCGGCGCCCGCACCACCAGTCCGGGTGAGCAGGCGCAGCCGGCGCGCAGCCGGGCGATGGATACATCCAGGACCTGGGCGCCGCGGGTGCCGTCGGCGGCATAACGGCGGCGGTCGGCCAGCTGCCAGGCCGCGTCCGTCCCGGACCGTGTCAGCGCCGTCGCCTCTGCGGGAACCTGTACCGCCACCAGCGGGGCCGCCACCCGGGGGAGCGGCACCTGATACAGCGCCTGACTCACCCGCACACCGTCCGGCAGGCCGGGGAGTGCGGCGGCGGGCCGGTAGCCGGCGAACGACACCAGCGCCCAGCGGTCACTGTCGTCGGTGCCGGACAGCGAAGCACGGGCCCGGTCGAGGTATGCCGCGATCGTTTCCCCGGTGTCGGGACCGAGCCGGTCGGTGGACACGCCGTCCGGGGCGGGCGGATTCGCGATACCCAGAAGCACGACGACCGCCGCGCAGACTGCGGCCGTCGCACCGAAAGCCAGTGCGCGCAGCCCACTACGGGTCGCCGTCGGCGGGGGCTCGGTACCCACCGCAGCGTCGTGATCCACGCCGCGACACGAGCCGGCCGACGCGGATCCAGCGGCCGTGGACGCGTCGTGGCCGAGGCTTGCCGGCGCTGCCGGTCCGGCGCCGGTGACCGCGCCTTCTTCAGGCTCTGTGGGCACGTCGGGGTTCGCGGGCATGACCGCTCACGCCTCGCGCAGCACCTGCAGCGCACCGGCGAGGTCGTCGGGGTAGTCGCTGGTGATCTCCAGATAGCGGCCGTCGGCCGGATGCTGGAAGCCCAGCGCACGGGCGTGCAGCCATTGCCGTTGCAGCCCGAGCCGTTCGGCCAGCCGCGGATCCGCACCATAGGTGAGGTCGCCGCAGCAGGGATGCCGGATCGCCGAGAAATGCACCCTGATCTGATGGGTTCGGCCCGTCTCCAGATGGATATCGAGGAGGCTGGCGGCCTGGAACGCCTCCACTGTGTCGTAGTGGGTGACGCTGGGCCGGCCGTCGGAGGTCACCGCGAATTTCCACTCGCCGCCCCGGGCGCGGCCGATCGGTGCGTCGATGGTGCCGCTGCTGGGATCGGGATGACCCTGCACCAGTGCGTGATAGCGCTTGTCCACGGTGCGCTGTTTGAAGGCGCGTTTGAGCACGGTGTAGGCGTGCTCGGACTGCGCGACCACCATCACTCCCGAGGTGCCGACATCGAGCCGGTGCACGATGCCCTGCCGTTCGTGGGCACCGGAGGTGGAGATCCGGTATCCGGCCGCAGCCAGGCCACCCACCACGGTGGGCCCGGTCCAGCCGACGCCGGCGTGGGCGGCCACGCCGACCGGTTTGTCGACGGCGACGATATCGTCGTCGGCGTAGAGGATTTTCATCCCCTCCACCGGTTCGGCCTCGATGGTCAGCTCGCGGCGGGGTTCGGGGAACACCACTTCCAGCCAGGCGCCGGCGACGAGCCGGTCGGATTTACCGGCGGCCACACCGTCGAGCTGTACCGACCCTTCCTCGGCGAGGGCGGCCACCGCCGTCCGGGACAGGCCCAGCAGCCGCGCCAGTCCGGTGTCCACTCGCATTCCGTCGAGACCGTCGGGGACGGGCATGGTCCTGGTTTCCCTCATGCGGCGGTGCCCTCGCCGGTGCGGGCGGCCGGGGTGCCGGCGGAGGCCTCGGGTTCCGGATCGCGGGTGGGTTCGCCACGATCGGGTGTGGGGGATTCGCCGGTTCCGCTACCGGGGTGGTCGGCCGGGCCGGGCCGGGGAGTGGCGGGCGGCGCATCGGATGCGGTGGCGTTCTCGGACGGAGTGTTGCGGTTGTAGCGGGTGCCGTCGGGTTCGAAACCGAACACCGTCAGCACGACCAGCAGGATGGCGCCGCAGACGATCGAGGAATCGGCCACATTGAACACCGGGAAGGAGCCGACCGAGAAGAAGTCGACCACATGACCCTGCATCGGGCCAGGCGCCCGGAACAACCGGTCCATCAGGTTGCCGAACGCGCCGCCCAGTACTCCGCCGAGGCCGATCGCCCACAGCGGTGACCGCAGGGTGCGGCCGATCCGCAGGACACCGATCACGACCGCCGCCGCGATGAGCGTCAGCAGCCAGGTCATCCCGGTGGCCATCGAGAACGCGGCGCCCGGGTTGCGTACCAGGACGAGCTGGACGAAATCCCCGATCAACGGGATCCGTTCGCCGGGCTGGATCTGCTGGACTACCACGACTTTCGTGATGAGATCCAGCGTGAACAGGGTCACCGCTATGGTCAGCAGGAGCGGCAGCCGCTGGCGGGGCTGTTGTCCGTCCCCACTCGGGCGGTCGGGGTCCTGCTCGCGCGTAGGGTCCTCAGTCACAACGCCCATCATCTCTCGAGGCAGCGCGGCCCGGTACGTGGGCACCCGGACGTGTGCATACCGTCCACCCACAGGTGTTCCCGGTGAATGTCCCAGCCCTTCCTCAGGAACGCCTCGTAGGCTGTCGAGCGTGACGGTGTTGTGTTCGCTTCCTTCGGTCCGCCAGGCGCGGTCCAGAGTGCTGATGCTGGTTCTCGCGCTGGGACTGACCACCTTCGGGGCAGGTTGCAGCGATACCCGGGAATCGGCGGCCGAGGCGGACGGTACCGAACCCCTCGGTATCGGTAACGAGGTCACGGTGCCGATCGCCGCGGCGCAGGTGAACGTGGTGGATTCCGGTAGCGAACCCCGTTCACTGCTGCGTCCCTCCTACTACGACGGCACGATCCAGGCGGTCACCCTGCGTACCGACCACCACATCCAGCAGCAGATCGATGCCCAGCAGGTCCGCGACTTCTCCAGTCCCGCGCTCACCATTCCGATGACCGCCACGGCGGATTCGAACGGGGTGGCTCTGACCCTCGGCGAGGTCACCACCCCCGATCCGGCGCTGTCGGAGGCGCTCACCGCGGCCGACGGTTCGCATGCCGGACTGGAGATGAGCGAACTCGGCGGTATCACCGCGCTGCGTCTGGCGCCCTCGCCCGAAACGTCGAATTCGGCGCGGGTTGCGCTGGAACAGGCCTTCTATCAGGCGGTATACCGGTCCATCACATTCCCCGACGAACCGGTCGGCGTGGGCGCGGTATGGCAGGTACAGCAGACGGTCGGCGGCGGGGTCGATCTGGACCAGGTCACCACGGCCACGCTCGTGGACCGGGACGGGGGCCGGCTGTACATCCGGCTCGACGTCACCCAGACACCACAATCGAGTATCTGGGATCTGCCGAATGCGGCCGGCACCCTCGATATCGAGGATTACACGATGCAGGGCAGCGGCGAGATCACCGTCGATCTGGGGCTGCCGCTGCCGGTTGCCGGATCGATCACCATCGGCGGGCACCAGTTCTACCGCAATCCGCGGAACGCGACCGAGCTGCGGCAGGTCATCGAGACGAACGTGAGCTGGGGCGACTGATCCGGGCCGGATTGTGTCGGACACCGGCGATCGGTGCGGCAGGGGCCTAAGCTCGCAGTATCCGACCATTCGATCCGAGACCGGAGGTCTTGTGATGGCTGATGTCTCCCCGATCCCCGAAGGGTATCCCACCATTTCGCCCGGTCTTGCGATCGCCGGCGCCACCGATGCGGTCGAATTCTACAAACGTGTTTTCGGCGCTACCGAGCGGATGCGTATCCCCGGGCCGGACGGCACGGTGATGCACTGCGAGCTGCTCATCGGCAACTCCGTGCTGATGCTCGGTGATCCGGCGCCCGATATGGCCTTCCGGGATCCGCATTCCATCGGCGGTACGCCGGTCAACCTGTACGTGTACGTCGCGGATATGGATGCCGCCTACGCCGTCGCGCTGGCGGGCGGCGCCACCGAGATCAGCGCTCCGGAGACCCAGTTCTACGGCGACCGCACCGGTTCGTTCGTCGACCCGTGGGGACATCAGTGGACGGTCGCCACCCATGTGGAAGATATCGAGCCGGAAGAAATGCAGCGGCGTATGGACCAGCTCGGAACGTGACCCCGGCACCGTTGCCGACCGGATAACCGGACCCGCCCCCGCCGCTCGGTACCGATGATTACCATGATCGGGTCGATGTAGCGGGAAAGGTCGGGCGGATGCGGGTGCTGGCCGTGGACGACGAGCCGCCGGCGCTGGACGAGCTGCTGTATCTCCTCCGCGCCGACACCGCGGTGACCGAACTCCACGGCGCCGCCGATGCGACCGGCGCGTTGCGGATACTGCGCGCGCACGGCGCCGATGTGGTGTTCCTCGATATCAATATGCCGGGCCTGGACGGTATGGAACTGGCGGGGGTCCTCGCCGAATTCGCCGATCCACCGGCCGTTGTTTTCGTCACCGCCCACGAAGACCATGCGGTGGCGGCATTCGACCTCGGCGCGGTGGACTATCTTCTCAAACCGGTGCGACAGGTTCGGCTCGGCGCCGCCTTGCGGCGGGTTGCCGACCGGCGCGCCCGCACCGGTCCGGAGCCCGCGCCGGCCGGGAACAACGAGGTGATCCCGGTGGAACTCGGTGGTGTGACCACGCTGGTGCACCGGTCCCAGGTGAGCTGGGTGGAGGCCGAGGGCGATTACGCGCGGCTGCATACCGATACCGGTTCGCACCTGGTGCGGATCCCGCTGTCGGCATTACAGGACCGCTGGCGGGACGGCTTCCTGCGGGTGCACCGGTCGTATCTGGTAGCACTGGACCGGGTCACCGGCCTGCGCACGGTCGGCGCAGCAACCCGGGTCTGCCTGCGCGGTGCCGCGCAGGTGGAACTGCCGGTGAGCCGGCGGCAGGTCCGCGAACTCAAACAGCGGCTGGTACAGGGCCCGCATCCGGACCGACGATGATCGGCCCGCCGCCCAGAGGCCCGCGCGAGCGGGTGGTACTCGCCGAACGACGCGGCGCGCGGCGGGTACGCACGCGGGTGGAGGTCGCCGAGCAGACCGAGATCGGGGCGGCGCTGATCGGCGGCCTGATCCGCGCGCAACTCGGGCTGGCACTGAGTTGCGCGCTGGTGACGGCCCTGCTTCTTGCTGCACTGCCACTGCTGTTCCGGGTGACCGCGGTCGCCGAGACGGTGGTGCTCGGGATCCGGTTACCGTGGCTGCTGCTGGGCGGGGCGGCGTATCCGCTGCTGTGGTCGACCGGCCGGATCTATGTGCGGCTCGCCGAACGCAATGAGCACGATTTCCTCGAACTCACCGGGGATTGAGGACGGTGCCGGGACCGACGACAGCCGGCGGCGCTACAGATATGTGGGGCCGCGGACCTCGTTCGTGTTCCGTGCGCGACTACCGCCCCGGTAGTTGTGCGCGCCCAGGTCCGCGACGGGCGGAGCGTCGAGCAACCGGTTCCCCGGCCCGGCGTTCCCGTACGGGCACGGTGCCGGTGCTGCGGCGGTGTGCCGTGCGGGCCGCGCAGCAATTCCACAGGTACCGCGGGGTACCTGGACCGCTTTCGGCCCCCGGTGCGGGGATCGTGCTCCGGTTGCTGTGCCGCGAGGTCATGGCGTTGCCGCCGGTCGCGCGGAATTCGTGCCGCACGTTCGGGCCGGTGTGCGAACACCGGTCCGGCGGCCGCGCCGCCGCCAGGGCATGGTGGCGCGGGCGCCCTCGCGGTTCGCACTGGGAACCAGCCGCATCTGCTCGAACGGGCAGCGGCTCGCGCGGAGGCCGTCGTGCCAGGCCTGGGCCGGCACACCGCCGAGGCGCAGACGCCGGCTGCTGCCGGGCGTGCGGAATCGGTGGGTCCAGGGTTCGACCGGCGATGCCCGGCAGCCCGGATCGGCGTCGCACCGGTCCCGCCGGTGGTTTCCGGCCGCCGGGATCGGCGCGGGTCTCACGCCGATCCCTTCGCCGGTCGCCGGGTGGCGCCGGATGTCCTGGTGCCCGGGGTGCAGGGGAGCTGCGGTGAATTCGTCCGGTCTCACGGTGGCCGCGTTGCTGGCGGCGGCCGTCGCGACAGTGACCCTCGGCGTGTACGGGGTGCGCTGGGCGCGTACCACCTCCGATTTCCTGGTGGCCTCGCGCAGTGTCGGCCCGCGGTGGAATGCCGCCGCGGTATCGGGCGAGTATCTCTCGGCCGCATCGTTTCTCGGTGTGGCGGGTCTGATCGCCAAGTACGGTGCCGACGCCCTCTGGTACCCGGTGGGATTCACGGCGGGCTACCTGGCGTTACTGCTGTTCGTGGCGGCGCCGCTGCGACGGTCCGGCGCCTACACCGTCCCGGATTTCGCCGAGTTCCGGTTGGGTTCACCGCGGGCCCGCCGGTTCGCCGCCCTGGTGGTGGTGCTGGTGTGCGCGGTCTATGTGATCCCGCAATTCCAGGGCGCCGGTTTGACCCTGCGCATTCTGCTCGGGGTGCCGGGGTGGGTCGGTGCGGTGGCGGTCGCCGGGATCGTGGTGGCGAATGTGGTCGGCGGTGGGATGCGTTCGATCACCCTCGTCCAGGCGTTTCAATACTGGCTGAAACTGACCGCGGTGGCGTTACCCGCTCTCGTTCTGCTGGGGCATTTCTTCGGTAGCGGTGCGGATGAACGCGAGATCGGTGCGGCGGCGCCGCCGACGGTCGGCGAACGTACCACGGTGGAGGTGACGACCCCGGTCCTGGTGCAGTTACCGGCGCCGCAGTGGGTCGCGGTGCACGGGGAACTCGATGACCGTCCGGTGGACGGACCGGTGCTGCTCACCGCGGGCACCCATGAGCTGGCGCGCGATACCCGGCTCGTCCTCGAACCGGGCTCGGCGGTGCCGGTGGTGGCGGGTGCGCCGGCCGACGGTGCGCACTGGTTGCGGCCGGGCGGGGGGTTCGCCGGGCCCCATCCGCAGTACCAGGTGTACTCGCTGATGATCGCGACCTTCCTGGGCACTATGGGGCTTCCGCACGTCCTGGTCCGCTTCTACACCAATCGTGACGGCCGGGCCGCGCGCGCCACCGCGCTGACGGTGATCGCGATGGTCGGGGTGTTCTACCTGTTCCCGGTGCTGCTCGGGGTTTTCGCCCGCCTCTACGTACCGCAATTGCTGATCACCGGGACCTCCGATGCCGCGGTTCTGCTGCTGCCGTCCTCGGCGCTGGCCGGATTGCCGGGGCAGTTGCTGGCCGCTCTGGTTGCGGCAGGGGCGATGGCCGCGTTCTTGTCGACCTCCTCGGGGCTGGTGGTGAGCATCGCGGGGGTACTGAGCACGGATGTGCTGCGCGGGCGGATCCGGGACTTCCGGGTGGCGGCGCTGGCCGCGGGCGCGGTTCCGCTGGCGTTATCGCTGTCGGTCGTTTCACTCGACCTGTCGCGCACCGTGGGGCTGGCCTTCTCGCTCGCGGCATCCACCCTGTGCCCGCTGCTGGTACTGGGGATCTGGTGGCGTGGGCTCACCGCGGCGGGTGCGGTGGCGGGACTGGTGGCCGGTGGTGTCGTGGCGGGCGGGGCGACGGTGATCTCGGTATTCGGCGGTGTCTCTCCGGATCTGGCCGGCGGGTGGCCCGCCGCGATATTCGGCTATCCCGCGGCGGTCGCGGTACCGCTGGCGTTCGGGACGATGGTGCTGGTCAGCCGGTTCACCGCGAAACCCGCGGAACTGGGCCGGGTTTTCGTCCGGATGCACGCGCCGGAGCGGCTCGGTATGGGCGCCGACCGTGAGCCGGGAAAACGCTCGGATCGCTGAACCGACGCGGGGCGAACCGGAGTTCGGGCCCGACCGCTCATCGCGTCTCAGCGACCATTCACCGCACAGTCACCTACCTTCACCGAGTGACCGCCGTCACATCTGTTGCCGCCACGCCGGACTCGCTAGCTTCAGTTCAGGTAACACACATCACATTGCGAGGACTCGGCATGACCGATACGGATCTCGACGAAGGTGGCGGGCAGTCCACAGCGCCCCCCGATTTCGTCGCAGTACAAGCCAGCCCGGAGTTCAATGAACTCCGTAATCGGCTGCGTCGCTTCATTTTCCCCATGGCCGGCCTGTTCCTGCTCTGGTACCTCGGCTATGTGCTGCTCGGTGCGTACGCACACGATTTCATGGGTACCGAGGTGATCGGCGAGATCAATATCGGGCTGCTGCTCGGCCTGGGACAGTTCGTCTCGACCTTCCTCATCACCGGTCTCTACGTCCGGTTCGCCAACCGGGAACTGGACCCGCGTGCGGCTGCGCTGCTCGCCGAACTGGAAGGAAGCGGGTCGTGACCATGCTGTACGCCGCCGAAGGCGCGGTCGGCAATCCCGCGGCCAATATCGGTATCTTCGCCCTGTTCGTCGTCGTCACGATGATCGTGGTGTTCTGGGCCGGCCGCAACACCTCCGGCGCGACCGACTATTTCACCGGCGGCCGCGGATTCACCGGCCCGCAGAACGGGGTCGCCATCGCCGGCGACTATCTTTCCGCCGCAAGCTTCCTGGGGATCGCCGGGGCCATCGCGGTCTACGGGTACGACGGATTCCTGTACTCGATCGGCTTCCTGGTGGCCTGGCTGGTGGCCCTGCTACTGGTGGCCGAAATGCTGCGCAACACCGGCAAATTCACCATGGCCGATGTACTGAGCTTCCGGTTGCAGCAGCGCCCGGTCCGGACCGCGGCCGCGATCACGACGCTGGCGGTATCGCTGTTCTATCTGCTCGCGCAGATGGCCGGTGCGGGCGGCCTGGTGGCGTTGCTGCTGAACGTATCGAGTGAGGCCGGGCAGGCCGTGGTGATCGCCGTGGTCGGTGTGCTGATGATCGTCTACGTACTGGTCGGCGGGATGAAGGGCACCACTTGGGTGCAGATCATCAAGGCGGTCCTGCTGATCGCGGGCGCGGGCCTGATGACCGTGATGGTGCTGGCGAAATTCGGATTCAACCCATCCGACATCCTGAGCGGGGCCCAGAGTGCGATCACCGGATCCACCGACCCGAAGGTCGCCGCCCGCGATGTGCTGGCGCCCGGCGCCCAATACGGCGGCAGCGAGATGTCGAAGCTGAACTTCCTGTCGCTGGGTCTTGCCCTGGTACTCGGCACCGCGGGCCTGCCGCATGTGCTGATGCGCTTCTACACGGTGCCGACCGCGAAGGAAGCACGTCGCTCGGTGGTCTGGGCGATCGGCCTGATCGGCGCCTTCTACCTGTTCACCCTCGTTCTGGGTTACGGTGCGGCGGCCCTGGTCGGCCCCGATCGCATCCTGTCCGCGGCCGGTGGACAGAATGCGGCGGCTCCGCTGCTGGCCTTCGAACTGGGTGGGGTGATCCTGCTCGGCGTGATCTCCGCGGTGGCCTTCGCGACCATTCTCGCGGTGGTCGCCGGGCTCACCATCACCGCATCGGCCTCGTTCGCGCACGATATCTACGCCAATGTCATCCGCCGTGGAAAAGTGGACGACAACGCCCAGGTGCGGGTCTCCCGGATCACCGCGGTGGTGATCGGCGTGCTGGCCATCGGGCTGGGCATCCTGGCCAACGGGCAGAACATCGCATTCCTGGTGGCGCTGGCCTTCGCGGTCGCCGCCTCGGCCAATCTGCCGACCATCCTGTACTCGCTGTTCTGGCGCCGCTTCAACACCCGGGGTGCACTGTTCAGCATGTACGGCGGGCTGATCTCCACGATCGTGCTCATCGTGTTCTCCCCGGCGGTATCCGGATCGGCGAGTGCCATGCTCCCGAGTATGGATTTCGACTGGTTCCCGCTGTCGAATCCGGGCATCGTCTCCATCCCGCTGGCCTTCGTGCTCGGTGTGGTGGGGACCTATCTGGGCGGTAACGACGAGGATCCGGCCAAGGCCGCGGAAATGGAAGTCAGGGCATTGACCGGCGTCGGCGCAGAAAAGGCCGTCGCGCACTGATACCGGGACCCGGATGCCGTGCCGGCGGCATCCGGGCGATTTCCGGTTGCCGAGGGCCGGTCCCCGTTCTGTGAGGGTGAACGGGGCCCGGCCTTGCGCCGTGTTCAGGGCCGGATTCCGGCGCGGAACTTCGGCACCCGCATACTCACCTTCGTCCCCGCCCCCGGCGCCGTATCCACTACCAGCCCGTAGTCGTTGCCGAACGCTGCACGTAACCGATCGTCCACGTTGGCCAGCCCGATGTGTGGTGCCTCGCGCATATCTCCGGCGGCATCCAGTGTTCCGGACCGCAGAACCTCCGGATCCATTCCGGCGCCGTCGTCTTCTACGCTGATCAGGCAGTCGGTGCCGGCATCGAGCGCTTCGATGGTCACCGTTCCGCCCCCGGGCCGTCCCGCCAGCCCGTGCCGCACCGCGTTCTCCACCAGCGGCTGTAACGCGAGGAACGGCAGCGTCACCCCCAGCACTTCCGGCGCGATCCGCAACCGTACCTGCAGCGCCCGCCCGAACCGGGCGCGTTCCAGCTCCAGATACCGTTCGATATTGCTGAGTTCGTCGGCCAGTACGGTGTATTCACCGGCGGCCCGGAACGAATAGCGGGTGAAATCGGCGAAATCCAGGATGAGCTCGCGGGCCCGCCCGGGATCGGTGCGGACGAACGAGGCGATGGTGTTGAGTGCGTTGTAGATGAAATGCGGGCTGATCTGTGCTCGTAGCGCCCGCACTTCCGCGCGGTCCAGCCGGGCACGGGAGGCATCGAGTTCGGCCAGTTCCAGCTGACCGCACGCGTAGCGGGCGACCTCGGCCAGCGCGCCGAGGGTACCGGGCCCCGGCCGGGCCGAGGTGACCATCCCCAGCACGCCCGCCACGGCGTCGCTGTCGGTGAGCAGCGGCTGGGCCACCAGGGTGCGGCCCGGATGCTCGGGATCGGGCAGGTGGACCAGTACCGGCCGCCGCCCCGCGATGGCTTCGCGGACGGCCGCGGTGAACTTCTCCTCCGAGACGTGATGTGCGCCGTCCCATGCCAGGAGTTCCCCGTCGGGATCGGCCACTCCGAGCCCCTCGGCGCCGACGAGTGCCCGCAGATGCGGGACGGCATCGAGGGCCGAGGTGGCAGTGAGCCCGCGGCGCAACGACCGGGCTGCCAGCGAAGCAGTGTGCAGTGCCGCGTGCACCGCGCGTTCCGCGGGCGTGGTGACCATCCGGCGCGGCCGGGCCCAGACCAGCAGGGCCACCGCGAGCAACGCCGCGGAAGCACAGATCGCGACGACGGTCGCGGCCATTCGGCCACCTTCTCTCGCACGGGCCGGGCGCCGCGGGGCACAACACGTTGTGCCGGCGCGACCCCCATCCTCACCGGTTCGCAGCGGCCGCGCATACGCCGGCCTGAAGACCCCGGCCGGCTCGCCGGCCGGGGCCGGTCATCGTCTCACGCTTCCCGCAGCAACCGCCATTGCTGCGGGAAACCTTCTCCGGAGGCGATAACCGGCCCGGGCCGGCGAGGCGGCACACGAGGGGATCGGTGAGCGGGAGAGTAGGGGCGGCCGGGAGCGGCCACCGGCCGGTCGTGACCGGTACGCTTCGCGCTATCGGGGGCCGCCGCTCACCCCCGGTACTCGGTGACGGTGAAGTCCACCGAACCGGGTTCGGGTACATGTGCCGCGCCGACCGTGATGGTCGCGGTGAACCGGCCCACACCCGGATGGAACAGCGCGGAGCGCCCGTCGTTCATCCAGTGTCCCGGCCCGTTCGCCGTCTGCGTGACCGATCCGGTGGCACCGGTATCGAGATTGCGCCAGTTCAGGGTCACCGGCAGGGCGCACGGGCCGACGCCGAACATGATGGTCGAGACGGTGAATGCCGCGTGCTCGGGGTAGGCGTCGCCGGTGACGGAGGCGTCGAGCTGGGCGACGCAGGCGCCCTGGGCGAGTGAATAGACGGGCTGGAACGAGCCGCCGTCCGCCGCCGCGGGTGCCGCGGTGGCCGTGAGCGCTCCCACCGTCAGCGCCGTCGCGGCCGCTGGGAGGGCGAACGCCGTGGTACGTGCTGTCATCGTTCACCTCGCTGGGTCGTTCGTGGGCTTGCGGGGTCGATCCTCGGGGTCCGGGCTGTTGTGGTGCAGGCGGACCTCCGAACCTCCGGTTGATCCGATCGTGACGCGGCCCGACCCTACCAGCGTCCGGCCCGGCCGGTGGCCGATTCGGCGGCGCCGCAAGGTCACCGGGGAAGCGACACGCCGGTTCCCGCCTGGCACGCCGATCCGGGGGCGAAGCTGTCGGTGCGTACGCATAAACTCGCTACACCAACCCCCGCCGAGCCACTGGGAGGAAGGACAGATCTTGGCCTCGTCCGGATTCGTTCATCTGCACAACCACACCGAGTACTCGATGCTCGATGGTGCCGCCAAGATCTCGCCGCTGTTCGCCGAGGCCGATCGCCTCGGTATGACCGCGGTCGGGATGACCGACCACGGCAATATGTACGGCGCCGCGGAGTTCTACAACTCGGCGAAGAAGGCCGGGATCAAACCCATCATCGGGATCGAGGCCTATATCGCGCCCGGTTCCCGGTTCGACACCAAACGTATCCAATGGGGCGATCCGAGCCAGAAGAGCGACGATGTCTCGGGCTCGGGTGCCTACACCCATATGACCATGGTCGCCGAGAACGCGACCGGCCTGCGCAACCTGTTCAAGCTGTCCTCGCTGGCCAGTATCGAGGGCCAGCTCGGTAAATGGGCGCGGATGGACGAGGAGCTCATCGCCACGTATGCCGAGGGCATCATCGCCACCACCGGCTGCCCGTCCGGCGAGGTGCAGACCCGGTTGCGGCTCGGGCACGACCGTGAGGCGCTCGAGGCCGCCGCCAAGTGGCAGGAGATCTTCGGCAAGGACAACTTCTTCCTCGAGCTGATGGACCACGGCCTGTCCATCGAGACGCGGGTTCGCTCCGGCCTGATCGAGATCGGCAAGAAGCTGGGTATCCCGCCGCTGGCCACCAACGACTGCCATTACGTGCACGAATCCGATTCGACCAATCACGAAGCGCTGCTGTGCATCCAGACCGGTAAGACGCTGTCGGATCCCAATCGGTTCAAATTCGGCGGTAGCGGCTACTTCCTGAAGTCGGCTGCGGAGATGCGGAAACTCTGGGATGACGAAGTGCCCGGGGCCTGCGACAACACGGTGCTGATCGGCGAACGCGTCGAATCCTATGAGGAGATCTGGACCCACCGCGACCGGATGCCCAAATTCCCGGTTCCAGAGGGGGAGACCGAGGGATCGTGGCTGCGCAAGGAGGTCGCGCGGGGGCTCGAGTACCGCTTCCCGGACGGCGTTCCGCAGAAGTATCTCGACCAGGCCGATTACGAAATCGGCGTTATTCTGGAGATGGGCTTCCCGGCCTACTTCCTGGTCGTCGGCGATCTGATCAATCATGCTCGCGAGGTCGGTATCCGGGTCGGCCCCGGTCGTGGTTCGGCGGCCGGTTCGCTGGTCGCCTACGCGCTCAAAATCACCAATATCGATCCGCTACCGCACGGTCTGCTGTTCGAACGGTTCCTCAACCCCGAGCGCGTATCGATGCCCGATATCGATATCGACTTCGACGATCGCCGCCGCGGTGAGATGGTCCGCTACGCCACCGAGAAGTGGGGGAGCGACCGGGTCGCCCAGGTCATCACCTTCGGCACCATCAAGACCAAGGCGGCCATCAAGGATTCCGCCCGAGTGTTGTTCGGGCAGCCGGGTTTCGCGATCGCCGACCAGATCACCAAGGCGCTCCCGCCGCCGATCATGGCCAAGGACATCTCGGTTGCCGGGATCACCGATCCCGAACACGAGCGCTACAAAGAGGCCGCCGAGGTCCGTACGCTCATCGAGTCCAATCCGGATATCGCCAAGATCTACGACACCGCGAAGGGCCTGGAGGGCCTGATCCGCAACGCGGGCGTGCACGCCTGCGCGGTGATCATGTCCTCGGAGCCGCTCACCGACGCCATCCCGGTGTGGAAACGGGCTCAGGACGGCGCCATCATCACCGGCTGGGACTATCCGTCCTGCGAGGCCATCGGCCTGCTGAAGATGGACTTCCTGGGCCTGCGCAACCTCACGGTGCTCGGCGACGCCATCCACAACGCCAAATCCAACCGCGGTGTCGATGTCGATCTGGATTCGCTGCCGCTGGACGATACGAAGACCTTCGAACTGCTCGCCCGCGGCGACACCCTGGGCGTGTTCCAGCTCGACGGTGGGCCGATGCGCGATCTGCTGCGCCGTATGCAGCCCACTGCCTTCGAGGACATCGTGGCCGTCGGCGCGCTGTATCGCCCCGGCCCGATGGGCATGAACGCGCACAACGACTACGCCGACCGCAAGAACGGGCGCCAAGAGGTCAAACCGATCCACCCGGAGCTCGAGGAACCGCTGAGCGAGATCCTCGGCGAAACCTATGGTCTGATCGTCTACCAAGAGCAGATCATGCACGTCGCCCAGAAAGTGGCCGGATACTCGCTCGGACGAGCCGATATCCTGCGCCGCGCGATGGGTAAGAAGAAGGCCGAGGTCCTCGCGCAAGAGTTCGAGGGTTTCGAGAAGGGTATGCAGGAGAACGGTTTCTCCAAGGCCGCCATCAAGGCGCTGTGGGACACCATTCTGCCGTTCGCCGGATACGCGTTCAACAAATCGCATGCCGCCGCCTACGGCCTGGTGTCGTACTGGACCGCCTACTTCAAGGCCAACTATCCCGCGGAGTACATGGCCGCGCTGCTCACCAGCGTCGGTGACGACAAGGACAAGGCCGCGGTCTACCTGGCGGACTGCCGGCGCCTCGGGATCACGGTGCTGCCGCCGGATGTCAACGAGTCCGAGCACAACTTCACCTCGGTCGGCAAGGACATCCGCTTCGGTATGGGTGCGGTCCGCAACGTCGGTACCAATGTGGTGTCGTCGATCATCTCGGCGCGTGCGGAGAAATCCAAGTTCACCGATTTCTCCGACTACCTGAACAAGATCGATGCTGTGGCGTGCACCAAGAAGGTCACCGAATCACTGATCAAGGCCGGTGCTTTCGACGACCTGGGGCATCCCCGCAAGGGGCTCATGCTCGTGCATTCCGATGCCATCGACGCGGTGATGTCCACCAAGAAGGCCGAGGCCATCGGCCAGTTCGACCTTTTCGGCGGTATGGGCGAAGAGGGCGAGGAATCCATATCCTCGGTTTTCGATGTGAAGGTGCCCGACGAGGAATGGGATAGCAAACACCGGCTCGCGCTGGAACGGGAGATGCTCGGCCTCTACGTATCCGGTCATCCGCTCAACGGAATCGACCATGTACTCGCCGCCGCGGCCGATACGCAGATCCCGGCGATTCTCGAGGGCGATATCAAGGACGGTACCCAGGTGACCGTCGGCGGCATCCTGGCCTCGGTGAACCGCCGGATCAACAAGAACGGCCTGGCCTGGGCCTCGGCGCAGCTCGAGGATCTCACCGGTGGTATCGAGGTGCTGTTCTTCCCGCAGGCCTACTCGGTCTACGGTATGGACGTGGTGGAGGACGCGGTGGTGCTGGTGAAGGCCCGGGTCTCCATGCGCGACGACCGTATCTCGCTTATCGCCAACGATCTCGCCGTCCCGGATCTGTCCGCGATCGGGGTGGCGAAACCACTGGCGGTGACGATTTCCACCCGGATGTGCACCCGGGACAAGATCAGCGAGTTGAAGCGGGTGCTCTCCCGGCACCCGGGCACCTCGGATGTGCACGTGCGGCACGTGGGCGCCCGGGAAAAGACCACCCTGCTCAAACTCGACGACAGTCTCCGGGTCGAACCGTCGTCGGCCCTCATGGGAGACCTGAAAGCCCTCCTCGGTCCCGGCTGCCTGACCTGATCGGCGCGGGCTGCGGGCCGGCTTGCAGGAATCCCGAGGCGGATCCACGGTCCGCGCCGCGGTGTAGTCGTCACCGTGGACGTCGCGGCGAGTGTGGCCCGGTCGAGGCCGCACCCGTGGGGCGGCGCGCTTTGCCGTGCCTGCCGAGGTGGTAGCGGCGAGATTTGTGCCGGTTCGGTGCGTCGACCGCATGCGACCCCGGGCCAGGCGGGGCGCGTACAACGGCAGCCCGGGCTCAGTACCCGAGCCGGCACGTATTGTCTCGGGGCAAGGCCGCGCGGGCGAGGGCGCGTCGCTGTGCGGCTGCGCCGCCGACCGGTTGCGCTGATCCGGCGGCGGTGCCGAGAACGGTTAGTGCGGGGCTGCGGCGTCGAGTGCGGCGGCCACCTGGTCGGCCACCCTGGCGACGGCGGGCCGGGACGCGGCCGGTTCACGCGGCCGTGGCAACTCCGAGCGATTGGGAGTCGATGAACGCGGGCCCCTGACCCTTGAAGACCTCCAGATCGCGGATCTCGAAACCACCGGCCCGGATGATGGCGGCGATATCGCGGTTCAGATGGCAGCCGCCGGCGATTCGCTGCTGGAGCGGGTCGAGCCGGTGCTGCCAGCGCTGGACCTTCGGGTCCGGGGCGAGTCCGTGTTCGACGAAATGCAGGGTGCCGCCGGGCACCAGGACACGACGCAATTCGGCGAGGGCGGCGTCGATATCGGGGATGGTGCACATGGTCCAGGTCGACAGCGCGGTATCGAAACTGTTCTCGGGGAACGGTAGCCGCTGACCGTCCAGACCGGCCCGTTCGACCGGCACCCGGGCCTGCGCCAGCCGCGCGGCCGCGAGTTTCCACCCCAGGTCGGCCGGTTCCACGGCGCTCACCGAAGTGACAGTCGCCGGGTAGTACGGCACGTTCAGACCGGACCCGAAACCCAGCTCGATCACCCGGCCCGACAGCCCCGAGCACACTCGCTCGCGCAGCGGCTCGTTCGCTTTCATCCCGCAGGCAACATTGACCAAACGGGGTACGAAACGATCGCGGTAGATTCCCACGTCCTCCACTCTGGCACCCGGCATGATCGAACGCCATGGGTGAATACCCGGAACCGCTATCCTGAGGCCGAGTCAGGGAGGTCGGTCATGCCCATCAGATTCCGTAAACGCACACCCTTCGGACCGCTGAAGTTCAATTTCACCCAGTCGGGTATGTCCTCGTGGGGGATGAAGATCGGCCCGTGGTCGTGGAACTCCCGGACGAAGAAGAACAGCATCGACCTACCCGGTCCGCTGAGCTGGCGGCAACGCTGAGCTGCGACAGAACGCCGAGCCTCTACAGCACCTGATCGAGGAAGCGGCGCAGCCGGGGGGTTTCGGCATCGTCGAAGAGAGCTTCGGGCCGGCCGGATTCCACGACCTGGCCGGCGTCCATGAACACCACATGGTCGGAAACGCTGCGCGCGAAACCCATTTCGTGGGTCACGACGATCATCGACATCCCGCCCGCGGCCAGATCCGCCATCACCGCGAGGATGCCCTTGACCAGTTCCGGGTCCAGGGCGGAGGTGGCCTCGTCGAAGAACATGATGTCGGGTTTCATGGCCAGCGCCCGCGCGATCGCCACCCGTTGTTGCTGGCCGCCGGAGAGGTTGGCGGGCCGGGAATCGGCTTTACCGGCCAGCCCCACCACCTCGAGCTGTTCCATGGCCAGTGCGCGCGATTTCTCCTTGGTCAGCCCGCGTAGTTTGCGCGGGCCCAGCGCGATATTGTCGGCGACCGTCCGGTGCGGGAACAGGTTGAACTGCTGGAACACCATCCCGATGCGCTGGCGGAGGCGGTCGGGATGCTCGGCCAGTACGGATTTGCCGTCGAGCAGGATATCGCCGGAATCCGGTTCGTAGAGCCGGTTGAGGACCCGCAGCAGGGTGGATTTACCCGATCCGGAGGGCCCGATCACGGTGGTCGTCCGGCCCGCCTCCACGTGGATGTCCACGCCGCGCAGGATCTGGTTGTTACCCAGCCGCAGATGCAATCCGGTACCGGTCAGTGCGGAACTCATCGCCTATCCTCGCCCTTCCGTGATGGTCTGCTGTTCGACCGGGTCGATCGGCTGGTCGGGGCGCCCGGTGCGCATCCGGTGGTCGATGTAATTCACCAGATGGGTCAGCGGAATGGTCAGCAGCAGGTAGACGAGACCGGCCGCGACCAGCGGGGACAGGTTCCCGGTCTGCGCGTTCAGGTCGCGGCCGACCGCGAACAGTTCGCGCTGGGTCGCCAGCAGGCCCAGGAAGTAGATCAGTGAGGAATCCTTGATCAAGGCGATGAACTGGTTCATCAGGGCGGGCAGCACCCGGCGCACACCCTGCGGGATCACCACCAGCGTCATTGCCTGCCGGTAACCGAAGCCGATCGCGCGGGCCGCCTCCAGCTGGCCGGGCTCCACCGACTGGATGCCGGATCGGAAGATCTCACCGATATAGGCCGAGGCGAGCAGGGCCAGCGCCACCGCGCCCAGCCAGTAGGGGTTGTTACCGGTGATCCCGCTGGCGACCGGTCCGATACCGAGCCCGATGATCAAGATGATCACCACCGCGGGCAGCCCGCGGAAGATATCGGTGTAGATCCGGGCCGGCCAGCGCAGCCAGCGGGTGCGGGCGATCCCCGCGACCGCCAGCAGCATGCCGATGACGGTGCCCAGGATCCCGGAGACGACCGCGAGGATCAGGGTGTTGGGCAGCCCGGTCTTGAACAGCTCCGGGAACGCCTGCTTGTACAGCGACCAGTCGAAGAAGGTGTCGCGCAACTGTTCCAGCGTCGATTTCGGGGCCTGTTCGGAGCGTTGCTGCGGTTCGCGTTCGGCGGCGAGCGCCGCGAAATCCGGAAGATCCGGAGCGGGCGCGGCCTTGGACCCCGGTTTCCATCCGGGTGGCGGTTCCCGGGGCACCCAGTCGCTGTACAGGCGAGCGTAGGTTCCGTCGGCGATCACCGCGTCCAGGCCGGCGTTGAGGGCGTCGATCAGCGGCTGGTTGTTCTTCGCGACCGCCCACGCCGCGAAATTGTCCAGGCTGAACGAATTCTCCACCACCGAGGTGGCATCACCCGGTGCGATCGCGCCGTCGGCCTGCGCGGACGGGGCGATCCAGGCGTCCACCTGGCCGGTTTTCACATTCGCGTAGGCGGTGTTGTAGTCGGGGAATTCGACCGGGTCCAGGCCGAGCTCGTTCACCACGTACTCGTCCTGAACGGTGCCCTGCACCACCGCGACCCGCGACCCCGGGCCCAGATCGCCGAATCCGCCGACCGGACTTCCGTCCTTCACCACCAGCGAGTGGTAGCCGAAGTCGTAGCCGTTGGTGAAACCGACCTGCTCGCGCCGCGCATCGGTGGTGGTGATGTTGGACGACCCGGCATCGAAACGTTTACCGGCGACCTGGGCCAGCAGACCGGCGAACTCGGTTCCGGAGAACTTCACCTGCAACCCGAGTTTCGCCGCCACCGCACGCAGCAGCTCGTTGTCGAAACCGGTGAACGAACCGGCGGAGTTCACGCAGATACTCGGCGGCGCGTCCGAGAGTGTGCCGACGCTCAGCACCCCGGGCTCGATCAGGCCCAGCCGGGAGATGTCCACCGATTCGACGGGCATGGTGGACGGGGTGGTGAACCGGTCCTCGGATCCGCCGGCGGGCGCGCTCAGTTTCTCCGGTGCCGCCGACGCCGCCTCGGGGCCGGGTGGGGCGCACAGATCACGGGCGGCGGTTTCACCGCCGTTGCCGCTACCGCAGGCCGTCGCGAGCAGCGCGACGGCGAGCAGTAGCGCCGCGAACAGCGCACGGGACAGTCTGGCCATGATCGACAACCCTAAACCCCGGTCTACCCGGGATCGGACACCCCTGGTCGGATGTCCACGGCCGTGCCGTGATGCTCCGTAGCCGGATGAGCAGGCATTTCCGGGCGTCGCCGGTGAAATCGGCTCAGCCCGAGCCGAATCGCAGCCGACCGGCGTTACCGCCCGTCGCGGACTCCCACCCGCTGACCGCAGGATTGGCTCGTCCAGCCGCCGGATCGGCTCGCCCGGGACTCGCGCCGGGCCGCCACCGTGGACAGCCACGGGGCAAGCCAGGGCGAGTTGGCCGCCGACGCGCCGCCGTCGGCCCCGAGACATCGCCGTGCAACTGGGAGCCGTTGCAGGTACAAGGGGGCAGTACCTCCTGGTCTCGATCGGTTCAGGGCTGCATCCAGCGGCGGTCGTGGCCCGGACCCTGAGCGGTACGTGGTGCCGGTCCAACGCAGCGTGGCGTGCACTCCGTCTCCCGGCGGTAAAGGTATCCAGTGAATGCGCGATCTGCGCGACCGTGTGAGCCGAAGGGACGACTCCGCGGGAGCGGGTGCAGGCGCTGCGAGGAATGCGCGTCAGGATGGCACCGGCCGCGTTCCGGGCTTCATGGATGTACTCCCGCCGACTCGGGGCCGGGCAGCGGGGAGGTTCCGCGGTGCCGGTCCGGTCGTTAGGGTTGGTGCGGCAGGGCGGAGGCCGGTACCGGGCCGTAAGCGGCGCGGTGGCAGCAGGATCGATCGGTACGGGGAAGCTCCATGAGGATTTCGGCCGGTACGCCCGGATGGTATGACGCGTGTACGCGGGATGAGCGCGCCGATACGGTCGTCCTGGCGGCGTCGCGGTGGCGCTGGTCGGTGGTGTGGTCGGGTGTGGCGGCCGTGGGGGTGGTGCTCGCCGTCTGCGGGCTGGTGAGCGGTGTCCTGCCCGTGGCATGGCCGGTGACCGCTGTGCCGCGGGCGGCGCTCGGGGTGGCGCTGGCGGCGCTGCTGATCGATCTGGCCGTACTCGTACCGAACTGTGTGGCCTGGTTGCGGGTGGAACAGGTGTTCTCGGGCCGGGCGCCGGACGAGGTGGTGCGGCCGTTCCGGTGGATGCGCTGGGTACCGACTTCTCTGGTGTCGCTGTTCGGCACCGTCGCCATGCTCATCGCGGGTGTTCATCCGCTCGCCGTCCTGGGGGAGCACGGTCTCGGTGGGTTGTCGTTTCTCGACTGGCTGACCGCGGTGGTGGCGGTGCTGTGTGTGCTGTGCGGTCTGTCGACCATGTGGTTGAAGGTGATCCTGCGGCCGGTTCGTACCGGCCCGTGAACCGCCCCGTCCTCAGTTGAGCGGGCTGCGGCGTTCCAGTAGCACCGCATCGCGCCAGCGCCCTTCGGAGCGGCCGATCCGCTCCCGGATTCCGACGGTGCGGAAACCTGCCGCGTGATGGACCGAGATACCGGTCCGGTCCTCGGGGTACAGGGTGGTCTGCAGCGTGCGCAGCCCCGCCTCTTCGGCGGCCATCACCTGCCGGCGCAGCAGCGCGGTGCCGATACCGCGGCGCTCCAGATCGTCGGCGACCATCACGCAGCTATCGGCGATATCGCGGTAGAACTCGTGCCCGGAGACCGGAGTGAGCGCGGCCCATCCGGCGATCCGGCCGGCGGTTTCGGCGATCCAGCGCTGGCCGGGTAGCCACTGCCGGTTCAGGACCTCACTATCGGGCGCTTCGGCGGCGAAGACCGCGGGGTAGGTGGTGCCGCGGCTGGCGTAGATGGCCCGGACCGCGGGCCAGTCGTCGTCGTTCATCGCGCGCACCGTGACGTCCGCGGGCGGATCGTCGGGGCACAGTGGCTGCGGAGTCAGAATGCCCATGACCGCGTCGGCGGTATGGGGGAGTTCCGTACAGCGGTCGGGGTTGATCATGACGAGTGTGGCGGTGCCCTCTTTGTGTACCGTGACGAATCCGGCGTCGGTGAGTTTGCGGACGTGATGGGAGACGGTGGGCTGACCGATTCCGAGTGCTTCGGCGATTTCCCCGATATGGATTCCGGCGGGGCTCATGGCGACCTGGTGCAACAACCGGACCCGGGTGGGGTCGGCCAGGCAGGAAAACCAGCCGGCGTAGAGGGTCGCGTCGGAGACCGGGAGCGCGTCGTCGCGCACCTGGTCCCGCACGACCGGCGGTTCCAAGGAGGTCATGCGGCCCACTATATCCACGGAATTATTCATTTCGAGAATTTTGCCGTCCGGAATGTTTATCGAGTGTCTTCGATATTTCGCAAGGGGAATTATCCGGAATCATTTCGCGTCCCGGTGGTGACTATTTCGTATCACCGGACGGGAATTATCGCGGCCGGCTGTACGCCATGGGACCGAGGGCCGGCCCGGACGGTCGCATTCGGGTATCGGGCCGTGCCGCGACTCCGGGAGCTCACCGCATACCGGTGATATCGGTGCGCAGGGTCGCCGCGCCGTATACCGTCCCGGACGGGCGTTGCCGGAACGTGCTCAATGACCTTACTGTGTAAGGATGAGCAGCGTTGCTTATTCCGGCACCGCCGGAGCAGGATTTGGGCGGCTGACGTCCGCCTTCACCCGGGTCTACGGTGGCCGGAAGGGTGTCGGTGCGGCGCTGGCGGTCTATCGGCACGGGGAACCGATTCTCGATATCTGGACGGGCGAGTCTGCACCCGAGCGGCCGTGGACCCGCGATACGGGTGCCATGGTCTTTTCCGCGACCAAGGCGATCGCCTCCACCGTCGTGCACCGCCTCGCCGACCGCGGGCTGATCGACTACGACGCCCCCGTGGCCGAGTACTGGCCCGAGTTCGGCTGCAACAAGAAGGATTGCATCACCGTCCGCCAGGTTCTCACTCATTCGGCCGGGCTGTCCGGAGTCGGCACGCTGGCCGCGCACGGTTCCGAACTGCTCGACCACGAGCTCATGGCACAACGGCTGGCCGCCGCCACACCCGACCGGCTCCTCGGTGTACCCGCCTACCATGCGATGACCTACGGCTGGCTACTCGCGGGCCTGGCGCGGGCGGTGACCGGGTCGAGTATGAAACAGCTGTTCCAGCAGGAGGTCGCGCAGCCGCTGGGGATCGAGGGTATCCATCTGGGCCGTCCGCCTGCGGGATCGACCACCATGGCCGCGGAAAGTTTCGGGACCGGCTTCGCGTTCGCAGGTACCCCGCACGGCTCGCGGCTGGTCGCCCTGTTGCAGAGCATTCCCGGTGTGCTCGGCGTGAGCAGCCGTTCGCTGTTCATCCCGGGCGCGGAAGCGATTCTCGCCGGACCGAATCCGCCGGTGCTGGACAGTGAGATGCCCGCCGCCAACGGGGTGTGCACGGCCAACGGGCTGGCCGCCATGTACGAGCCGCTGGCCTGTGATGGTATGGCCGGTGGACAGCGGTACCTGTCCGGGGCCACCATGCAGGCGATTCGCCGGATCGAGCGGTATCGCCCGGATACGGGACTGTTCCTGTACATGGGGCCGCTGTGGCATCTGGGCTATCACGCGATGCCGACGGTCGGCGCGCCCCGCGGTTTCGGCCATATCGGGCTCGGTGGCTCGTTCGGCTGGGCCGATCCGGACAGCGGGCTCTCGGTCGGCTTCGCGCACAACCGGCTGTCACTGGACATGCTCGCGGTGGACCAGCCGGCTTTTGCGTGGCTGCTGCCGCTGGTGGTCGGCGGTGCCCGGTCGGCGCGCCGGATCGCCCGCCGTGCACCCCGGGAGGCCGCTGCCTGACCCGGGGGCCGGGCAGCGGACGGTACCGGTCAGGTCAGGTAGCGATAGGCCGGCGAGCCCGGTTCCAGCCGTTCGCACTGGATCGGCGATCGGGCGATCCGTTCCAGCAGCGGCTGTAGGCCGCTGCGTTCGCCGAGTTCCACGCCCACCAGCGCCGCCCCGGTCTCCCGGTTGTTGCGCTTGACGTACTCGAACAGCGTGATGTCGTCGTCGGGGCCGAGTACCTCGTCCAGGAAGCGGCGCAGCGCACCGGGTTCCTGCGGGAAATCCACCAGGAAGTAGTGCTTGAGGCCCTGATGTACCAGGGACCGTTCGATCACCTCGCCGTAGCGAGAGACATCGTTGTTGCCGCCGGAGACCAGGCAGACAACCGTCGAACCGGGTTCCGGGGCGGACTCGAGCAATGCGGTCACCGCGAGGGCGCCTGCCGGCTCCGCTATGATCCCCTCGTTCTGGTAGAGGTCCAGCATGGCCGTGCAGATCGCGCCTTCGTCGACCTGCAGCACACGGAACGATCCCGCGCCGGGCGGGTACTCGGTGCCGGTGATCAAGGGCAGCGAGGCATGGGAGACCACCCGGCCGCCGAAACCCGATACCGCGTCGAAGGGCACCTTGCCGATGCGGCGTACCGCGGCACCGTCGACGAACGGGTCGACCTCGGGCAGGGTGACCGGCGTTCCCGCGATCAATGCCGCGGTCATGGACGCGGCCCCGGCCGGTTCGACCCCGAGGATGCCGGTCCGCGGAGAGCGTTCCCGCAGGTAGGTACCGACCCCGGCGAGGCATCCGCCCCCGCCGACCGGGACGACCACCAGATCGGGGGTCGTATCGAGCTGGTCCAGGATTTCCGCGGCGATGGTGCCCTGACCTGCCGCAGTGCGGGTGTCGTCGAAGGGGGGCACCATGGTGGCGCCGCTGCGCCGGACATCGGCGGCGGCGGCCGCCGCGGCGGCGTCGAAGGTTTCCCCGACGGCGATGAGTTCGACGAATTCACCACCGTGCACCCGGATCCGGTCGCGTTTCTGTTTGGGGGTGGTGGTCGGTACGTAGATCCGGCCGGTGATCCCCATGGCCCGGCAGGCGAAGGCCACTCCCTGGGCGTGATTGCCGGCGCTGGCGGTGACCACACCGGCGGCCCGCTCGGGTTCGCTGAGCTGCACGACCAGGTTGTAGGCGCCGCGGAGTTTATAGGACCGCACAACGGTCAGATCCTCGCGCTTCAGATACACCTGCGCGCCGGTGAGCTGGGACAACCGCGGGCACAGCTGCAGCGGCGTGGGCTCGATAATGTCCGCAATACGCTTGGCCGCAGCATCGATCTCGTCCGCGGTGAGCGCGGGACGGGCTTCGGGCAGATGGGTCAGCACATCGGACACCCGCCCCATGGTGCCACCCGCCGCCCTCGCGGACTGCGGCGGGTGGTCTGTACTGGGCTTTTTGTTCATTTCACGGCACGTGGGCCCCGGAGTCAGCGCGGTGTCAGCACGAAGACAGGGATCTGCCGTTCGGTTTTGGTCTGGTAATCGGCGTAGGGCGGATATGCGGCGACCGCACGCTCCCACCAGACGGCCTTCTCCTCGCCGAATACCTCGCGCGCGGTGTAGTCCTCGGTCACCGCGCCGTCCCGCAGTTCCACATGTGGTTCGGCGACGATGTTGTGGTACCAGACGGGATGTTTGGGCGCGCCCCCCAGTGAGGCGACGACGGCGTATTCGCCTTCGTGCTCGACCCGCATGAGTGCGGTCTTACGCAGTTTGCCGGTCTTGTTCCCGACTGTGGTCAGCACGACGACGGGCATACCGTTCAAGGTGGTGCCTTCGGTGCCCCCCGAGTTCTCGATCTTCTCGGCCTGTTCGCGGGCCCAATCGGACGTGGAAGGTGCGTATTCTCCGGTCAATGGCATACCCCGGAAAACGTCGGAGGTTGCGGCGATTGTTCCCGGCGCTCTCACGCCGGGCGCGCCGTGGGATACGCGCGCGGAAGACAAAAGTTCGATGGACCGAACACCGGGTACGCGGGTAGCCTTACTACATGACCGCATCGCAGACTCTCGACACCCGCGCGCCCGTACGTGCCGGGGCGGAGGTCGATATCGCGGGGACGCCCTGGCCGGTGTTCAAATTGGAGGCACTGGGGGCCGGAGTGCTGTCTCTTCTGGTTGTGGCGCTCGTTCTCGGGTCGCTACAGGCGGGCGTATTGCTCGGTGCCGCTGTCGGGGCGGTGCTGTGGACGCGGGGATGGTGGCGGACGGCGCGGTAGTGGCCGTAGGTGCGGTTGCCGACGGGATCGGTGTGTCGCTCCGGCTCCGCAATGATCGTTCACGTACTACTCTTGGGCCGAGCTGAACTTATGTCCAACTTGGTCCGGCCGGTCCTCCGGCGGCCCCGAGGTACACGCGAGCCGAGATATGAGCGATCGAGTACATGCCTTCACCGACGATGCGCTGGGCGATCACGACGCAGTAGCGCTGGCGGAGCTGGCCGCCTCCGCGGCGGTACGTCCCGACGAACTCGCGGCGGCGGCCCTGGCCCGCGCGGATGCGGTGAATCCGCAGCTCAACGCCATCGCGTACCGCTGCCCCGCTCCACGGCATGCGGCGAGCGCATCCGGTGTCTGGTACGGCGTCCCGGCCTTCGTGAAGGACAACGCCGACGTGGCGGGGCTGCCCAGCTGCCACGGTAGTGCCGCCGTCACCCCGCATCCGGCGGGGAAGGACGACCGTTTCACCGCCCAGCTGCTCAGTACCGGGATCACGGTTCTCGGCAAAACCACCATGCCCGAGTTCGGATTCACCTCCACCACGGAATTCGAGAGCAGCGATCCCACCCGCAATCCGTGGGATACCGGCTATACGGTCGGCGGGTCGTCGGGCGGTTCGGCGGCGATGGTCGCGGCGGGTGTGGTGCCGGTGGCGCACGGTAACGACGGCGGGGGGTCCCTGCGGATACCGGCGGCCTGCGCCGGTCTGGTGTCGCTGAAACCCAGCCGGTTCCGGCATCTGGACAATGCGCAGGCCCGGCAGTTGCCGATCAAACTGGTCTCCGAAGGCGTCCTCACCCGGTCGGTACGCGATCAGGCCGCCTATCACGCCGCCGCCGAAAAGTACTGGCGTAACCCGAAACTCCCGCCCATCGGGGCCATCGAGGGGCCATCGGCGCGTAAGTTGCGGATCGGGTTGCTCACCACCGCGTGCAACGGCCGCGAACCCGATGCCGCGACCGCGGCCGCCGTCCACAGCACCGCCGCGATCCTCGAAGCGGCAGGACATTCCATCGAGCCGATGACCTCACCGGTCGCGCCGAGCCTGGTGGACGATTTCCTGCGCTACTGGGGCTTTCTGGCGCAGATGTCGGGAGTGACCGGCAAACTGAGCCATGGCCGCAGCTTCGACGCCGCCCGCCTGGACGCATTCACGAAAGGCCTCGCTGCCTCCTTCCGTCGCAGGCTCCTTGCCACTCCCGGCTCGCTGTACCGGCTGAACAAGGCGCGCGCCGACTACGACGAGGTCCTCACCCGCTACGACGTGATCCTTTCGCCGGTGCTCACCCACACCACACCCGAACTCGGGTACCTCCGCCCCGGTGTGCCGTTCGACGAGCTACTCGACCGGGTCACGAACTTCGTCGGCTATACGCCGATCAACAATGTCACCGGATCGCCGTCGATCGCGGTTCCGGCCGGGCTCACCGATACCGGCCTGCCGGTCGGCGTAATGCTCAGCGGTGCCTACGGCGACGAACGGACGCTGCTCGAACTGGCCTTCCTGCTGGAGGCGCAGCGCCCGTTCCCGCGGATTACCGAATCCTGACGAGGCCCGCAGCGCTCAACGGACCAGGAGAGCGACAGGGAGGCGGGCGAACAGTTTCTCGGTCCGGGCACGGTTCTGAAAGGTGTGACCGGTGAGCCGGTCGGTCCAGGAACCGGACGGCAGCTCGAGATAGGTATCGGCCCAGCCGGTTTCGCCGATCGCCACGCTGTGCCGGGTCACCGCCACGAGGATCTCCGGATCCGCCCCGACTCGCCCGCGGGCGTAGGCGACCAGTTTGTCGGCGTGCTCACCGTGCCCGAATACGGGCGTATAGCTGCCGCCGACGAAACATTCCGGCCGCTCCCGGCGCAACCACAGCGCGTACGCCACCACCCACATCTTCGCGGCGCCGGTGATATCCAGTGCCGGGGTGGTGGTGAGGGTGTGCAGCATCGCGATCCGGGAGCCGAAATCCACCGGGCGGCGGTTGTCCGGATCGACCAGGGAATCCTCCCAGATCTCGCAACCCTGGTAGATATCCGGGATCCCCGGCCCGCACAGTTGCAGCAGTTTCTGCGCCAGCGAATCCGACCAGGCGTGCGGTGCCAGATCGTGCGCGAGATCGGTGAGCTGGCGGCCCACCGGCCCGTCGATCACCTGGTCCAGCCAGGTATGCACCGCGTTCTCGAACTCCACGTCGGGTTCCTCCCACGCGGTGTGCAGCCCGGATTCGCGCATCGCCTTCTCGGCGAAGCGGTGCACACGTTCGCGCAGCCCGGGCACCGAGGACGCGGGGCGGCCGTCGGCCGGCCACATCCCGAACATGTTCTGTAGCAGGAACAGTGCGGTCGCACCGTCGGGCGGTGGCAGTTTCTCCAGCCACAGCGTCACTGCCCGTGCCCACATCCGCGGGACCTGGGACAGGATCCCGATCCGTGCCCGCACATCCTCGCCGCGTTTGGTGTCGTGCGTCGACAGGGTGGTCATCGAGGCGGGCCAGCGCAGCGCCCGCGACGCGTTGGCGAGATGGAATTCGTTGACGGTACGACCGAAACGGGCCGGATTCCCGCCGAGTTCCTGCAGCGAGACCAGCCGCACCGCGCGGTAGAACAGGATGTCCTCCACGGCCTTCGCGCCGATCGCCGTACTCACCTGATGGAACCGGCTCCACGCGGAAGCTCCGCGTGTCAGTGCCGTCATTAGCACCGACAGTGGGACCCGCAGTTCGGCATTGCGTTTCTCCACCTCCGCCAGGACGGCACTGATCATGCCCGCGAGCGGGGTGTAGTCGGCCCGGGCCACCGGCAGGAACGACAGCACTTCGATGGTGGCGTTGGTGAGCGCCATGGTGTCGAAATCTTCGGCATCCGCGTCCTGTTTGATCGCGGTGACCAACCGGCGGATCTCCGGCAGCAGAATACTTTCCGCCACCGCGCGTTTGATGCGGTGTTCTTTTTCGCCCACCCATACGCGGTCGCTGCCGTGGCCGGTGATATGGCGGGACAGTTCGGTGAGGATCGGCTCGCCGGCGGGTTCGAGCAGCACACCGCCGAAATCGGCGAGGGTGTCGTAGCCGGTGGTGCCGTCGATCGGGAGGGTGGCGTCGAGGGGCTCGCGGTTGGCGAGGGTTTTCTCCACCAGCAGCAGCCGGTTCGGGCCGATCAGCCGGCGCAGCCGCTGCAGGTAGTCCGTCGGGTCGGCCAGCCCGTCGGGGTGGTCCACCCGCACACCGTCGATGAGATCGTGTTCGCACCAGGCCGCCAGTTCGCGGTGGGTGGCCTCGAAAACAAGCGGATCCTCCTGGCGCAGCGCGGCCAGTCCGTCGATCGACAGGTAGCGGCGGTAACCACAGATTCCGGATTTCCGGCTCACCAGCCGGTAGTGCTGTTTGTCGTGGATACGCAGCGCGTTGTCGCCGTCTGTGCCCGGCGCGATCGGGAAACGCAGATCGTGCAGCGCCAGCAGCGGTTCGGGTCCGGACCGGTCGACGGTCAGCGCGGCGGGATCGTTCTCGCTGCGCAGCACCGGTAGCGCCAACCGCCCGCCGACCCCGTTACCCGGGCTCCAGTCGATATCGAAGAAGGGCGCGAACTGGGATTTGCGGCCGTATTGCAGCACATGCCACCACCAGGGATTCTGCTGTGGATCTGCGACTCCCACATGGTTGGGGACCAGATCCATGATCAGCCCCATACCGCGGTTGCGGGCCTCGTCGGCCAGGGCCTTCAGGCCGACGGGGCCGCCGAGCGCGGGGGAGACGGCGGTGGGGTCGGTGACGTCGTAGCCGTGTGTGGACCCGCGCGCGGCGGTCATCACCGGGGACAAGTAGAGATGGGAAACCCCGAGTTGCTGGAGATACTCCGCGATCGCCGTGGCCTGCGCGAAGGTGAGGCCGTCCGGTCGCAGCTGCAGCCGGTAGGTGCTGCGGACCGGAGTGAGTCGCGGATTGGGGCGAAAACGCGGCGGGTCTGCGGGCATACGGTTCTCGGTCGGGTCCTGGGGTGGCACGGCGGACAGATGTGGGCTGCGCGATTATCGGCGGGAACGGGTCACCGGGGGTGATAGGCGTGGCCCCGTGGCCGGGTGGGATCCGGCGATTGCGGTGGTGGTGCCGCACCCTCGGGCAGCGGGTCGGACGCGTGCATGGTCAAAACCCTAGCGCCATTCCGGCGAAGTTCCGCCGTGGGCCGTTGGTCAGCTGTTCAGCCAGGTTCGGGTGACATACCGAGACGGCGGGCGTAACCGGTTCGCCGGGCGATTGCTGCGAGGCTTCCGAGGGTTGCGCGTTGCAGCCAGGAGGGGATTCCGGCGAGATAGCCGTCCTGCAATTCCCAGAGCAGGGCGAGCGCGAAGGGGTTGCGCGGTACACCGGCGCCGGTGGTGGCGCCGGTTTCGTCCAGGGCACTCCACAGGGTGAACATCTGCCAATGTTGCAGCGGTGGCCGGATCTCGTGGTCGAGCACGGTATCGCGGGCCTCGTTGTGGAATTCGTGCACGGCGCGCGCCGGGGCCGTGACGGTATCGCCCGGCCGGGCGAGAATTTCGCGGCCGTCGATCCGGAATCGCACGGCGCCGCGGCGCACGGTCCACTCCTCGGTGAGGACCGGATGCCAATGCGGACCCGCTTGGCGGCCCGGTTCGGGGAGGTCGTGCCGCAGGCGTAGATACGGGCCGCGGTCGTCGGTGCCCTGCTCGACGAGGGTGATGCGGTGGCCGTTGCGGAAGGTCAGGACCCGGGATGCCATAACCTAATTAGAAAGGTAACCTTCATAATATGTCAACACCCGAGTCCCCGTCTCTGTTGAAACTGCTGACCCTCGCCTCCGCGGCCGTCGAGGGTGAACTGAACGCCGACTTGCGGGCCCGGCTGTCCGCCGACGTGCGGCCGGCGCACTATGCGGTCTTCCGCTACCTGGACCCGGCCGGCTCCCGGGTGGGTGAGCTGGCGCAGGCGGCAGGGATGACCCAGCAGTCGATGGGCGAACTGGTGGCGCAGCTGGAAAGCGTGGGCCTGGTCCGCCGGCAGGTGGATCCGGCCGACCGGCGGGCCCGGCAAGTGGTGTGCACTCCGGCGGGCCGGGCGGCGCTGGCGCTGGCCGGGGAGCGGATCGCCGGAATCGAACAGCGCATAACGCGTGCGGTCGGAGAAACGGGTATGCGCGATCTGCTGAACCTGCTCACGCAGGTCGTGAACCTCCTCGACGGGGGCCGGACGGGAGTGCCCGGTGAGCTGGAGCGGTAGGCGGGTCGGATCGGTGACTGTGGTGGCGTGGAGAGGTGTCGTGGCCGAACGGGTACCGGGATGTTCGCCGCGCCCGCCGGCGGGCGTCCTGCGGTGTCGAGTTGCGCCGGCCGGGCGCTGCTTGTGCGACGTCCCGGCGTGGGACGAGCAGATGGCCGCGGAGGCGGTCGCCATTCATATCGGGACCGGTGGCCGCGGCGGAATGTCCTCGTGTTGCCGGGGTCGGCGCTGTCGTTCGGCGCCTGGGAGTAGGCCTGGCTTGATTGCCCGCTCTGCTGACTCGGGGCAGCAGTGCCGGGTCGGTCGTGGGGCCGCCGGTGGGGCGCTGGCTGCCCTGGGTTCGTTCGGGCCGGTGTAGCGCACCTCCGGTCGCGGTCGTGTGCCGGGCCGGCGTCGTCGGATGGGTCGGCGGCGGGATGCGGGACTGTTGGGGTCGCCGGGTGGCTTTGGTAACTTGAACGGTGTTCAGGTCGTCTGGGGCGGCCGCCGTCTCCGAGGTGAGGATCTTCGTGACCACTGCTGCCGCGCCGCTCACCGCGGCGCAGATCTCGGCGCTGGACGCCCGCCACGTCTGGCATCCCTACGGTGGATTCCCGGCCACCACCGAACCGCTGGTCGTCGCGTCCGCCTCGGGCACCAGGCTCACCCTGGCCGACGGACGGGAGCTCGTGGACGGAATGAGCTCGTGGTGGGCCGCCGTGCACGGCTACCGGCATCCTGTCCTCGACGCGGCACTCGCAGAGCAGGCGGGACGGATGAGCCATGTCATGTTCGGCGGGCTCACCCACGAACCCGCCGTCCGCCTCTGTGAACTGCTGGTGCGGCACACGCCGGCCGGTCTGGACAAGGTGTTCCTCTGCGATTCCGGTTCGGTATCGATCGAGGTAGCGGTGAAGATGTGCCTGCAGTACTGGCGGTCGGTGGGTAAACCCGGCAAGCGCCGCCTGCTCACCTGGCGCGGCGGCTATCACGGCGACACCTTCACTCCGATGAGCGTCTGCGATCCTGACGGCGGCATGCACGCCCTGTGGACAGATGTGCTGGCCGATCAGGTCTTCGTCTCCGCGCCGCCGCGGGAGTACCGGCCGGGCTACGTGCGCCGGCTCGAAGCGGCCGTCGCCCGCCACGCCACCGAACTCGCGGCTGTCGTGGTGGAACCCGTGGTACAGGGCGCCGGTGGGATGCGCTGGCACGACCCCCGCTATCTGGCCGATCTGCGCCGGCTCTGCGACGAATATGGGGTGCTGCTGGTCTTCGATGAGATCGCCACCGGATTCGGTCGCACCGGAACATTGTTCGCAGCCGAACATGCCGGGGTGTCACCCGACGTCATGTGTGTGGGCAAGGCGCTCACCGGCGGCTATCTGACCCTTGCCGCGGCACTGTGCACCACCGAACTCGCCGAAACCGTCAGCGCGGCCCACGGCGGCCTCATGCACGGGCCGACGTTCATGGGCAACCCGCTGGCCTGCGCGGTCGCGGTCGCCTCCGTCGAACTGCTGCTGTCGCGGGATTGGCGCGGTGAGATCGCGCGGCTGGAGAACGGGCTCACGGAAGGGCTGGCACCGGCCCGGGAGCTGCCGGGCGTGACCGACGTTCGGGTACTGGGCGGAATCGGCGTGATCCAGCTCGACCGCCCCGTGGACATGCGCGCCGCCACCGACGCGGCTGTCGGCGCGGGCGCCTGGATCCGGCCGTTCCGCGATCTGGTGTACGCCATGCCGCCGTTCATCAGCGATACCGCGGACCTCGAGACCGTCACCCGCGCCATGGTCGCGGCGGCGCGGGCGCGGGATCGTGCCGCATGACGAGCCCGGCGCGTGGAGCGGCCATATCGCCGCGCGACCGGGCCCGCCGGAGCCGCCGCGACGACGCACTCCGCGAGACGCGGTCGTCACCACCCGCGCGGTTCGCATCCCGAGCCGAGTTCGACGGGCCGGAAGCGGAGCCGCGGTTCGGGGGGCTGCACCGACGCCGGAACGACGCCGTTGGGCAACCGGTCCGCCGAACGGCCGCCGCTGCGCACCCGGAGGGGAGTGCGCAGCGGCGGCTCGATGCGATGCCCGGAATCGATCGATCGACCGTTCCTCGCCGGCGGCGTGCTATCGGGGCGCGGCGCCCCGTGACCCGGCTTCGGCGAATGCCCGGGCGTAGCGGGTTCCGGCTACCAGCAACAGGATTCCGACCATCAGGAATGCTGTGACCCGGACCAGTCCGTCCAGCGTGGACAGGTCGAACAGGAACAGCTTTGCCAGGGCGGCGGCGGTGACCAGCAACCCGGACCCCAGCGCGACCTTCACCGTCGCCGATACGTCGGCACCGAGCCGGCGCAGACCGTACAAGAGGGCAGCCAGCGCACCGGCCATCCAGATGATGGTGGACACGCTGTGGCCGACGACGAATCCGTTCGCGGCACCGGCGGCGACACCCAGCGATACCGCCGCGGTGGTCACCAGGTAGAGGGCCGCTCCACTGGCGCCGATCCACAGCAGGGTGGCCGCCGATTCGTCGGTGGTCGTGCCGAAGAGCCGGCGCAGCGTCCACAGTGCTACCGCGAGGACACCCAGGCCCGCGAATGCGGCAGCCGCGGTCGTGGTGCTCAGGTTTTCGACGGCCCGGCGGGACAGGGCCAAGGTTTCCGGGTCGGCGACGGTGAGCAGGCCGATACCGCCGAGTACCGCGTAGCCGGTGCCGAACAGGGCGGTGATCCGGTTCCGGGCCTGACCGGCGACGCCCAGATAGCAGGCGCCGACGAGCAGCAGTCCCAGCGGCAGGGTGGACCCCGTCGTGATACCCCAGAGGGCTTCCAGCACAGCGAAGGAGCCGCCGGTGCCGGCCACGATCGCGGTATGCCCCGGGATGCGGGCGACGTCACGCAGTTTCGGGACCAGTGTCGTCGCGGCGACCGCCAGCAGTACCGCCGCGTAACCCGCAGACAGGATCGTGGCCGCCGGCCGGTCGATCAGGGCGGGGGCGGCGAGCAGCGGTGTGCAGGCCAGCGCGCACGTCAGACTCGCGACGAGATCGCCCGGCCGCTGCCGCGTCACCAGAATTGCGCCGCCCAGACCGACCGCGGCCACCGCGGTCGCCGCCCCGACCACCAGCGCCTGACGATCGTCGGGTTGTTCGATCGCGAACGCGAGGATCGTGAAGTGGGTGGCCAGCACCGCGGGGACCGTGCGCACCAGATGGAGGAACGGCCAGTCGTATCGCATCTGCACCGGGACACAGGCCACGTGCAGCACGATCAGGAAAGCGAGCAGGGCCAGCTCGATCGTGACGAACGGCGCCAGCACGGCCGCCCCTGCCACCACCAGCACGGCCAGCGGCTGAGACCGCCACTGCACCGCCAGACCCACCCCGGCCGCCGCGACGCCGAGCGCGGCGGCGAAGCCCGGCACCGGATGCAGCCAGTCGTAGATCGTGGTCATCGCGATGACATCGAGGTAGGCGCCCGCGAAACCGGTGGCCGCCAAGGCGATACCGCCGACCCGTCCGCCGGGGCGGCGGAATACACGCATCCCCGCGCCCACCAGGGCGGCGGAAAGGACCGCGCCGGCGACCACCCGTGGAACGGGTCCGAAGATCCCGGCCTGCGCGGCGAGAACCAGCAGCATCACGACCCCGATCAGCGTGACCGCCACCCCGGCGACCGCGAGCAGCCGGCTGATGACGCCCTCCCGCTGCCACCACGGCGGACGGGACTCGGGGGCGCCGTTGCGCGGTGGAATCGGGCCGCGCGGCGGATGCGCCGTAGGCGGCACCTGACCCATCGCCGTCCGGTACTCCTGCGCGGTCGTGGCGGGCCGGCCGCGCCGGGGCGCGATACCGCCCGCCTGCGCCTGCGCATTCTGCGGAGACGGTGCCGGCCTGCGTTGCGGGGGAGTCGGCGGTCCGCCGTGAAGGGGTGCCGGTGTGGTGCGCGCAGCGGTCGCGCTCGGTGGCGGAGCACCCCATGCAGGCCGAGGAAACGCTTCGCCGGGCCGGGGGTGCGGGGAAGTGGTGGACTCGTTTGCCGGCGGTGGGGTTCCGGGTGAGGCGCCGGGCCCGGCCTCCCCGGTGGGAGAAGCCGAGCCCGGCGGTTCCGGTGTGTGCACCCCGCCGACGCCCACACCGGGTGACGGCACTGCCTCCGGCGGAGCGCCGGGTGGTGCCGTGGTCTTGTCTGTCGTATGCCCGGGGCCGGTGTCCGGGGCGGCTGCCTTGTGGCCGGGCAGCGTGGCGGATTCCGGGGTGCCCGGCGATCCGGTGTGGACGGGTGTTGTCGGCAGCACCTGCCGGTGCAGGGAGGCCAGGTCGCGGCCCAGTGTGTTCATCTGTCCGCCGAGCGCGGTGAATTCTCCGGCCAGCGTGTCGAACTCGCCGGACAGGCGGGCGACCAGGGCCGGGTCGATCGAAATCGTCATATTTCGATGGTCGGGCGCGCGGCTTCTCCGCGGATGAGTAGAACTACTCGCCGCAGCCTCGGGATCTACCCGTTCCCGCCGGCCGGCCCGCGGCGGCTCCGCCCCGGCCCCGCCGGGACCGCCCCCGGGCTCTACCGGGACTGCCCCGGGCTCTACCGGGACCGCCCCGGGCTCCACCGGAGGCGTCCCGCGGGCTCCCCACTACGGTCGTCGAACCACCCGCACGGGATGCTGATGCAGGACAGCTCCCGGACGACGTACAGTCCGGGGCCCTTCGCCGGTCGATCAGAGCGCCCGGATTCGATGACCTTGCGCAGGCAGGCCCTGTCGCTTTCGCGTTTGCCGACTTCCTGAGCGCTCGGTCATCAGCGCAACCCGCTCCGGCACCGCTCCCCGGCTCTCAGCCCGGGGAGAAGTCAATCGTCGAGGCCCTGTTCGATCACGTAGCGCGTGAGCTCCACCCTGTTCGCGAGTTGAAGTTTGCGCAGGGTCGCCTGCACATGGTTCTCGACCGTGCGATGACTCAGATGCAGGCGGGTGGCGATCTGCTTGGCGGACAGTCCCTTGGCGACCATGCGCAGCACTTCGGTTTCCCGTTCGGTCAGGGCCGGCTGTTCCGGGGTACCGGGATCGCTGGGGGCGGTGGCCATCCGCCGGTACTCACCCAGCACCAGGCCGGCCAGCCCAGGCGTGAACACCGCTTGGCCGGCAGCCGTATCATTCACCGCGGCAAAGAGTTCGGCCGCGGACGCGCTTTTGACCAGATAGCCGGAGGCCCCCGCTTTCACCGCGTCCAGTACATCGTCGCGCTCGTCGGACGCCGAGAGAACCAGTACCCGGCTATCCGGTGATACCCGCAGCACGTCGGCCGTGGCCTGGGCGCCGTTCCCGTCGGGGAGCTGCATATCCATCAGCACCACCCGCGGCCGCACCGCGGCGGCCCGCCGGACCGCGGTTGCGGTGTCCTCGGCGGTGGCGACCACCCGGAACCCGGCCGCCTCGAGATCCCGGGCCACACCCTCGCGCCAGATCGGGTGATCGTCGACCACCATCACCGAAATGGGCGCTGCTGCCTCGTCTGCCATGCCACCGCTCCCTTCGGGTCGGGTCGCCGTATGCGTCCGGCCGTCCCGGAATCCGCCGGTGCAGAACAGGCCGTGCCGATCTCCACGCTATTCTGCCCATCTCGCAGTGTGGGAGAAACCGGAAGGACCGGGCTGCCGGAAACTCCACCGGATTCGCACCGGAGTGCCGCCTTCGGTTCCTGTGGAATCCCGATCGTTCACCGGCCTCGAGGTATGCGGAACCCCCGGAAGGCGACCTGCTTACGGGTGCGGAAACCGAGCCGCTCGTACAGGGCGATCGCGCCGGTATTGGTTTCGAGCACATGCAGAAACGGCCGTTCGCCCCGCGCCACGATCCGTGCGACCAGCTCACCGATCAAATCGGCCGCATATCCTTTACCCCGCGCCTCGGGGGCCGTGCACACCGCGCTGACCTCGGTCCATCCCGGTGGCCGCAACCGTTCACCCGCCATCGCCACCAGCCTGCCCCGCTCGCGGATGCCGAGGTAGGTACCGAGTTCGTGGGTGCGCGATCGGAACGGCCCCGGCTGTGTCCGCGCGATCAGATCGAGCATCTCCGGCACACTGTCCGCGCCGAGTTCCACCACATCGGCGTTCAGGCCGGACCATTGTTCCGGCCCGATCATCTGCCGGCCGTCGAGGGCGAAAACCGGCTCCCAGTCCGCGGGTGGCCGCGCCGGGCAACTGAACATATCCGCGACCTCACCGCGCCCGACCAGCCGGGCCAGGTCTTCCCATGCCTGCTCGTCCGGTTCGTTACTCACGGCGGCGAACGACGCGACCTCCGGCAGGTACGTACCGGCCCGCCCGGCCCACCGGCTCAGGTGCGCATGCCGTCCCCGCAGCGATTCACCCACGGGATCGTCCAGTTCGACGGCGCAGTCCACGGCCGTGCTGTACCCCTTGTTGTCCACACAGCGAGTATGCCGGTTCGGTCGGCGACCGGACCGGCCGCGATCGCCCTGGCCGCCGTACGCGTCTCGTTCGACCGCCGTCTCCGGTGGCTACCGTCGAGGACGGCCCACGGCGGATGCGGTGTCGAAATCGCCGATACCTCGGCCGGTGCACTCCGTCCGGAGGCCAGGTCAGCCGGGGCCGTCGGCTTTGAATCCGTCGAAGAGCGGGCCGCCGAACTCGTGCAGCGCCCGGGTGACGATACCCACCAACGGTTCGATGGTGCCGTGCGCCACAGACCGGACCCCTCGCGCCAGCGCGTGCGAGTAGTCCGTGCCGGCCTCTCGATCGAAGGAGGCCAGCTCGCGGTGTAACCATTTGCCGCTGCCCATCCACCGGCCGTGCCCCGTGAGCACCAGTTCTGCCGTGGCCCGCCACAAGCCGAACGCGATCAGCAGGCGTTCGTCGTCGTCGCGGGAGCCCACGAGATCATCGAGCAGATCGGTGAGCCCGTAGCGCTCGGCTCGCAGTTCCTCGACACCGAGCGGTTCCGGGCCGGCGGCCAGCAGAGCTGCGCATTTTTCCTGCAGATACGCACCGCTCCCGTCGCTATCGAGCAGAATCTGCGTCTGCCCGATCAGTCGCAAGGTCGTCGGCTTCCTGGCCGTGCGTTCCGTGGCGAGGAAATACTCCATCGACGACTCGGTGTGTACGAACAGCTCTACGGGCCAGCGGTGATATCGCAGCGATTCGCGGTACGGCGCAGGCGGGCCCGCGAGTAGCACGGTGATATCCAGGTCGGAAGTCGGCGGGGCAGTCCCGAGGACAGTGCTGCCCCCCAGCCACGCCGCCCGCGCCTGCGGAAAACGTTCGTGTACCAGTTTTCTGGCGGTATCGAATCCGGCGATGCTCATGCCCCGATCCGACCGCAGACCGGCTGAGCACGCAAAGGAGTCTCCGGATTCGGGAAGTATCCAGACCATCGAGTTCGGCGAGGTAGCTGTCCTGTGCCTGGCCGGCTGCCGGGTGGTATCCATGGGGCCGCCGGTACCCGTGGTCCACAGCGGTGCGATACCGGACCTGGACCATGAGCTCCCGGCGCTGATCCGGTTGCCATGGATCGGCGCGGCCGGAATCGACCGGGTGTCTTTTCGTCATGACCGACAGGCCGCTCACGACCACAGCGAGCTATGGCGACCGGACGCGAGAACGGCCACCCGGGGCGGCGCCGGCGAGGGCGCCGCGGACCGGATGGCCGCTGGATCGATCACCGCCAACCCGACGGGCGATCGATCCGGGTACGCGCGATCGGCGATCGGTGGTATCACCGATCGCCGATCGCGCTTATGTGGTTGTCATCGTGCGACAGAGTTGCGCAGTCCGGTGACGGTGGCACGGCGCTCGTAGGCGATCCAGGCGAAGATCGCGGCGAGGACCAGGGGGAAGATCGCCATCGAAGGCTTGTCGGCGATGAAAGCCTGTGTTCCGGCGGCGAGGACGGTGAGGACGGTCAAGCCCGCGGCGGCGAGGGCGGAAAGTCGCGGCACCATCAGGCCGATACCGCCCGCGACCTCGGCCACTCCGATGAAGACGAGCAGCGCGAAGGGGATGGACAGGTTCTCGGAAGCGTTGTCCGACAAGGCGTGCGGCATCACGAGCTTCGGCCCGCCGGAGGCGATGATGAAGAACAGGCCGAGCAGGATCTGCAGCGTCCACAGGATGCGGTTGCGGATCGTGCCGGGGCGGTCGGCGACAACGGTGGTGGTGGGGTTCGCGGTGGTCATGGCTGGTCCTTCTGGTCGGTCGCGCCGGGTTGGTAGCGCGTTCAACCGATAGGACGGGGCATCGTCGGCGGAGTCATCGCTGGCCGCGAATTTTTTTCCGGAACTGCCGCTGGATCACGACAAGCGCCGTCGCCTACGCCGGGACGCCCGGCGATTGCGCGAGGAGCTGCCGGAGGATTTCGCCGGCATGTGTCCACAGCAGGGCGGCGCCGCTGTCGGGTAAGTAGTGCCTGGTCGCGTTCGGGATCCGCGCCGCGAGGGTGGCGCCGTGATCCGGGGAGTGGGTCGGGTTGGCGTCGCGCCCGCCGTACCAGAGGTGGACGCGGGCGGTGAGGTCCTCGACGCGGAACGGCCAGCGCGCGAAATGCAGAACCGTATCGCGTGCATACCCGGCCGGACCCTGCGCGAAGCCGGAAACCAGCGCGCGTCGGAAGGCGGCGGCGAAATCCGGTTGCCGGTAGAACGCCCGATCGACCTCGGAACCGCCCTCGACGCTCAACCGCCACAGCGTCTCGGCGCTCCCGAACTGCGCGAAATCGCGTTCGGCGCCGGCCGGATCGGCGGCCACCAGATCGACCGATCGCCGAACGTCGTCCGGCAGAACAGTTCCGGGGTGGGCGAGCTCGTCACCGCCGGAGACGATCGCCACCGCGGAGGTGAGCCCGCGCGCGGCCAGAGCGAGCGCGAACGGGGCTCCCTGGGAGAAACCGACGACCGCGGGATCGGTGAAGCCGAGTTGACCGATATCGTCGGCCCAATCCAGCAGTGTGCGCCCGGGCATTCCGGTGGATTCCCCCGATCCGGGCCGTTCCACCGAGATCAGCCGGACACCCAGCTCGGCCGTCGCGGTACCGCCGAATCCGAGCCGGCGCCCCCACCCGGCGCCGGGGCAGAACAACACCGGCCGGCCGTCCGCCGGGCCCCATTCCGCCCATGCCGTTCGGCGACCGTCTCGCAACTCGGTTACGCCCACACGCGCGGGGTCTGCCACCTGTAGCGTGTCCATACCGGTCATGATGGCCACGCCGCAGCGGTCGGTACAAGGGGTTTTGTGCGACCGCTCCCGGTCCGCCGAGGCCATGAGCGGGCGGCCTGCTTCACCGGCTCGAGCCGTGTGGGGGCCGTGCCGACCTCATGGGCTGCATGCCTGGTGGTTGCGCTCCGACGGGAATCCGGCCGGCCGTCGGTGCGGTATCAGGCGCGCGGGATGTGGAATTCCCATTCCGTACCCTCGCCGACGATATCGGCGGTGAGTAGTTCGGCCGTACCCCCGAGGGCGGCGATACGGCCGGTGATCGAGCGGGACACTCCCATCCGGCCCTCGTTCTCTGCTTCGGCGAGGCGGCCGGGTGGGATACCCATACCGTCGTCGCGGACACTGACGACCAGTTCGGTACCGGTGTCCTCCAGCAGGACATAGGCGCGTGCGTCGGGTCCTGCGTGCAGTTCGACGTTGGTCAGGGCGGCGGCGACCGCGGCGGTGATCTCCTGGGCCGTCCAGCGGCCGACGCGGACCGGTTCGCCCGGAGTGGAGACCACCACCCTGGGCGTGGCCTGCGCGGTCAACTGTGGACGTAGGTCGACGGCGGTCTCACCGTTGTCCGATTGCGCGGCCTGTTCGGAGATCAGCCGTCGCAGCGCGACTTCCTGCTCACCCGCGCGCTGCGCCAGTTCCCTTGCCGGGCCACCTATTTCATTGCCGCGCCGGGTGATGTAGGAAAGGATTTGCAGAACGCCGTCGTGTACCTGGCGGGCCAGTCGTTCCCGTTCCTCGGTGGCCGCGGTGAGCCGTACCGCGCGCTGTAGCTGTTCCTGGGCGCGGCGGGCGGTATTGGCGGCCAGGCCCAGCGCCAGACCTACCGACACCAGAACGGGCGCCGTCGCATCGGCCCACACATCCTCGCCCCACTGCTGCCGCATGGTGATGATCGTGGCCGCGATGAGCAGGCCGGAACCGACGCCGGCGAGCGGACCGCGCAGGATGGCGGCGGAGATGACCGCGTTCGCCGACCACATGGTGGTGGGTAGCGGTTGGTGTCCGTGATACCAGTCGTAATCGGCGACCAGGGGAGTGGCCGCGATCAGTCCGAGCACCACGATATGGTCGCCCACCACGACAAGCGTGCGCGTGCGTGCGGTATCGGAGGTGCGCCGGTGGGTCAGGAGCAGGGCGGAGATACCGGACCAGATCACCATGAGCGTGATGAAGAACCAGCTCAGTAATCGATTCTCGTAATGCTGCACCGACGCGATCTGCTGTCCCACCGCGTACAGCAGCGTGACCAGCCGGAACGCCTGGACGGCGCGCCACAGTGGTGCGGTCGCGGCGTCGGCGGGGTCGGGTGCGTAGTACGGCGACCCCCGTGGGGGCCTGGTCGTGGCCATACCGAACTCTAAGCAGTGAGCGTGCGCGGCTCAGGCCGAAATGCCTGATCGCCGTCGGATATCCCCGGGTACCGCCGTGCCCAGGTCCGGGTGAACCAGCCGGGCGCGGCTGCCCGGAACCGCGGCGGTGCCCACGAGCCCGCGCCCGCGGGAAGAGTTCCGACGATTGCAGTCCCGGTGACTCGCGGCAGGTCGGTGCGATTGGTCCGGGTCGCCAGATCGGGGTGTTGCGGCCAGGAGCCCACCACCAGGCCGGCGCACGGTACACCGGCCTGTGCCAAGGTCCGGATGGTGAGTTCGCTGTGGTTGAGCGTGCCCAGGCCCGGAGCGGTCACCACCAGTACCGGTGCCGCGAGCTCGCGGGCGAGGTCGAGCAAGGTGAACTCGCCGAGCCGCACCAGCAGGCCGCCGGCGCCTTCGACCAGTGTCAGGTCTGCATCGTCGAGAGCGGCTATGGCGGAAACGGTTTCGGTCAGGGTGAGGGGTGGGGCGCCGCACCGGCGGGCGGCGGTATCAGGGGCAAGCGGGTCGGGATAGCGGGCCAGTTCGAGCGTCCGGGTCACCCCGGAGAGCGCGGTGATCGTGGCGAGATCGCCGGGTTCGGCGGCCGCGACACCGGTTTGAGCGGGTTTGCAGACCGCTACGGTGCGGCCGGCGGCGTGGGCGGTGGCCGCGAGGGCGGCGGTGGTGACGGTTTTGCCGACCTCGGTGGACGTGCCGGTGACGAACAGCATGGTCATGCGGGCACCACCGCGGTGTTCCGTGCGTGCGCCAGCACCGGGATCAAAATCTCTGCCAGGGTTTCGAGATCGGCGGGGGTCAGATCGGCGCGGGCGGTGAGGCGGAGCCGGGAGGTGCCCTCGGGAACCGACGGCGGCCGGAAGCACCCCACTTCCACGCCTAGTTCGCGGCAGGTGCATGCGGCGTCGTGGGCGATCTGCGGGTCACCGAGGAGAATCGGGACTACCGCCGAATCCGGTGCCGGTACCCCGGCGATCCGGGCGATCTCGGCGGCGCGATCCAGTACCCGGCGCCCGAGCCCCGGCTCGCGGCGCAGAATCCGCAGCGCAGCGCGGGCGGCGCCGACGGCGGCGGGTGCCAGCCCGGTATCGAAGATCATGGTGCGTGCGGTGTCGATGAGATGGGCGCGCACCCGTTCGTCGCCCACAACCGCACCGCCCTGGGCGGCGAGGGCTTTGGACAGGGTCAGGGTGACGATCACGTCGGGTTCGCCCGCCAGCCCGGTTTCCTGGACGAGGCCGCGCCCTCCGTGGCCGCGCACGCCGAGTCCGTGTGCTTCATCGACGAGCAGGAGGGCGTTGTGGTTGCGGGTCACGCGGTGCAGTTCGGCCAGCGGCGCCAGATCGCCGTCGGCGCTGAACACGGAATCGGTGAGTACGAGGGCGCGCTCCTCGGTGCGGTCGGCCAGTAGCCGGGCGACGGCGGCAGTGTCGCGGTGCGGTGCGATCGCCACCCGGGCGCGGGAGAGCCGGCAGGCATCCACGAGGGAGGCGTGGCACCCGGCGTCGGAGACGATCAGCGAACCCCGGCCGGTCAGCGCGGTCACTGCGCCGAGGTTGGCGGCGTAACCGGAGGAGAAGACCAGGCCGGCCGGGAATCCGGTGAATTCGGCCAGTTCGGCTTCCAGGAGTTCATGGTCGGTGGTGGTTCCGGTGACCAGGCGCGAACCGGTCGACCCGGCGCCCCAGCGCTGTACCGCCTCGATGGCTCCGTCGCGAACTTCCGGGTGGCCCGTGAGGCCCAGATAATCGTTGGAGGCGAGGTCCAATGCCGGTGAGTCCGCGGTGCGCGGGCGTAGATGCCGTCGTAGTCCGGCGGTCGCGCGGTTCGCCGCATGGTCGTCGAGCCAGGCCAATGGGTCCGAGGTCACGCCAGGCACCATACTTGAACGCCGTTCAAGGTTGCTATGGGTTCCGGTGTTCGGCGTAACAGGGCCGGGGTGTCAGGGTGTGGATGTGCGGACGGTCAGCGGATTTCCGCGCCCAGCCGGTGCCGGATGCCGGCGGTGAACAGTTGGAGTCCGAAGTCGAATCGGGCGGTCGGGTCGGGATCTTCCGCGGGCTCGGGGGAGCTGGGGGTGGGCAGGGCTCCGGCCGAGTCCATCTGCATCCGGGACTGTTCGTCGACGGTGTGGCCCAGCACGTAGTAGAGCAGCGTGTAGGCGGCGAGTTCGGCCTGTTCGCGGGGCATGCCGGCGCGTATCGCCGCGCCGGCGATACGCTCGCGGCCTTTGCTGGTGGTCAGGCGGGAGGCGTAGGTGGCGGATACCAGTTCCGCGCCGTCGCGATAGGCGAGCAGGCAGTTGCGCAGCCGGTGCGCCAATTCGGTCATCGCCCCCGGCCAGTCGCTCGCGGCGACGGGGTGTTCCATCGGGGCCAGGATCCGGTCGGCGACCGCGCCGAGCAATGCCTGTTTGTTGGGGAAGTGCCAGTACAGCGCGCCGGGCTGGACGTTCAGTGAACCGGCGAGCCGGCGCATGGTGAGGTCGGCGAGTCCGTACTGGTCGAGGATGGTGAGGGCTCCGTCCACGACATCGTCTCGGTGTAGCTGCACAGTCGGTCCTCCCGGTGGCTTCGATACCGTCCCTGACGCTACCCCAGCCTGAACGCTGTTCAATCTTTGCCGTTACCCTGTCCTGAACGCTGTTCAAGTTCGGTGTGCCGGCCCGCAGCCGGACACCTCCCGACGAAGGGATTCGCCAGTGACCCAGGCCACCGTCACCACTCAGGCATCCGCGGACGATGTGCTGACCGTTGCGCGGGAACAGGTGCTCGAGCGCGGTATCGGGCTGTCCCGGGAGCAGACCCTGGGCGTGCTGCGCCTCGCGGACGACCGGCTCGAGCAACTGCTCGAACTCGCACACGAGGTCCGGGTGAAATGGTGCGGCCCGGAGGTGGAGATGGAGGGCATCATCAGCCTCAAGACCGGCGGCTGTCCGGAGGACTGCCATTTCTGCTCGCAATCGGGGCTGTTCGCCTCCCCGGTCCGGGCGGCCTGGCTCGATATCCCGAGCCTGGTCGAAGCTGCCAAACAGACCGCTAAGACCGGAGCCACCGAATTCTGCATCGTCGCCGCCGTTCGTGGCCCCGACGAACGGTTGATGGCACAGGTGGCCGCGGGAGTGGAGGCCATTCGCAACGAGGTCGACATCCAGGTCGCCTGCTCGCTCGGAATGCTCACCCGGGATCAGGTCGACCGGCTCGCCGCGATGGGCGTGCACCGCTACAACCACAACCTGGAAACCGCCCGCTCCCACTTCCCGAATGTGGTCACCACCCATACCTGGGAGGAACGCTGGGATACCTTGCGAATGGTGCGGGAAGCCGGGATGGAGGTCTGCTGCGGCGGAATTCTCGGCATGGGCGAAACCCTCGAACAGCGCGCCGAATTCGCCGCCGATCTCGCCGCACTCGCACCCGACGAGGTGCCGCTGAACTTCCTCGATCCGCGCCCCGGCACGCCGTTCGGCGACCTCGAGGTCCTGCCCGCCGCGGACGCCCTGCGTGCTGTGGCCGCCTTCCGGCTCGCATTGCCCCGCACCATCCTGCGCTTCGCCGGCGGCCGTGAGATCACCCTCGGCGACCTGGGCGCCCGCCAGGGCATCCTGGGCGGAATCAATGCCGTGATCGTCGGCAACTACCTGACCACCCTGGGGCGCCCGGCCGAACAGGACCTCGACCTGCTGGGCGAACTCCGGATGCCGATCAAGGCACTCAACGAGACATTCTGATCGGCGGCGTCAACCGCGGAAGGCGGCCTCGGATGAGTACTGTCGGCGATATGGACGAGCGCTACAACCCGTTCACGGGCACGCGGGTCGTGCCCGGGCAGGACGAGCCGGCCTCCCGGGCCGTGGCACTGGGCCTGGAACCGCCGCGATTCTGCGCGCACTGCGGGCGCCGGATGGTCGTGCAGATCGATCCGGGCGGCTGGCGGGCGCGTTGCTCGCGGCACGGGGTCCTCGATTCTGCGTGCGCGGAGAGGCGGTAGCAGTGCCCGGGTCACGCGGGGGCGGAGCCGGGGCGCGCCACGGTGGAGCGCGTAAGGAGATGCGTGCCGCGGCGGTGCTGCTGGCCGCCGTGGTCGCGCTGAGCGTGCTCGCCGGCGTGGTCTGGGGCCTGCTGGTGCCGACCGAACTGGTGCTGGTGGTCGAACCGGGCCGCGGCGCCACACTGGTGGGGGAGAGCCTGCACAGGTTCGACGCCCTGGCGATCTTCGCCGGTCTGGGCGCAGTGACCGGTGTGCTGTCCGCGGCCACGGCCTGGCGGTGGCGGCGGATGCGCGGCCCCATCCAGCTCGTCGGGCTGCTGCTGGGCTCGGTGGCCGGGGCGTGGGTCATGGCGTGGATCGGGGAAACGGTCAACTCCTGGGACAACCCGCGGCCCGACGATCCGCCGGTGGGACAGATCGTGTCGTTGCCCGTCGGCCTGGAAAGCCCGCTCACACTGCTGGTCCAGCCGATGACCGCGGCGCTGGTCATCCTGATGCTGGCCGGGCTCAGCACGACAGAAGATCTCGGTAGCGGATTCATGAGCCCCTTCGGAGAATCGCGTCCCCAGCCGTATGCGGAGCCGGAGTACTCGGATTACGACCAGGCTTTCTACCCCGGTGAACCGTCTACGCGGGTGCCGGCCAACGGCACCGCGGAACCCGGCGCCCAGGTGCCGGCCGGCGGCGAAGGCGCGCTGTCGCCGCAGGAGTCGCCGCCGCGGTAGGCGCTGTATTTCCTGCTCCACACTCGTTCGGTTCTCGCCGGCCGAGTCCGGTCCCGCGTAGCGGGACCGCGTGCTATCCGCCGCGCTGCCCTGTCCTGCCCGTCGTAGGCTGACTGCGTACGGGAGGACGACAGAGAGAAGACGTCGTGGGGTTCACCAGTTCACTCGTGGTCGAGGAGATCGACGGGGAGTTCTGGAAGGTCAGGGAGCCGCTGACCTATCAGGGTGCGGACGAAGTATTCGAGATTCCGGCGGATTTCCGCACCGATTTCGCGTCGGTGCCACGACCGCTGGTATGGCTGATCCCGCGCTACGGGGTGTACACACGTGCTGCGATTCTGCACGATTTCCTGGTGCGCACCGAGCGGGTCAGCCGGGCCGATGCCGACGGCATCTTCCGGAGGACGCTGCGGGAATGCGATGTCTCGCGGCCGCGGCGCTGGATGATGTGGGCGGCAGTGCGGCTGGGCGGCGGGTTGCGGGGGATATCGCCTGCGGCGTTCGCGGTGTTCCTGCTGATCGCGGTGCCCTCGGTCATCTTCCTGGCGATACCGACCGTTGTCGTCACGGTATTCCTGGTGCTGTTCTGGTGCGTCGAACTGATCGCTTGGGTCGTGGATCGTTTCGTGCCACCGGACCGACGCACCCGCGTGCCGCGCCCGCAGATGCGCACCTGATTGCCCGCTCCGGTGGCGCCGTTGGCGCGGTGACCGATCAGATGCGCGGGCGTAGCGCCGCGAATTCGTCGGTGACCCGCAGGTCCGAATCGGTGAAACGGTAGACCGACGCCGGCCGGCCACCCGCCCGGCCGGGTGTCGCGGTATCGCCGGTGGGCGTAATCACCTTGCGGCGACTCAGAACTCGCTGCAGATTCGTGGTGTCCACATCGTAGCCCAGTGCGGCGCAATAGATCTCACGCAAGGTCGACATGGTGAACCGGTCCGGCGCCAAGGCGAACGAGATGTTGGTGTAGGACAGTTTCGCGGCCAGGCGGGTGCGGGCGTGCTGCACCACGGTCCCGTGGTCGAAAGACATTTCCGGGAGCGCGGAGACCGGATGCCAGCGGGTATCGGACGGGAGTTGCGGGTCGGCGGTGAGTGGTACCAGGCCGAGGTAGGCCGAGGCGATCCGGCGCGGGCCGGGTACCCGGTCCGGGGCGCTGAACACCGACAGTTGCTCGAGGTGGTCCACCTCGCGCACATCGACCTTTTCGGCCAGTTGGCGGCGGGCCGAGGTGTCGAGGTCCTCGTCGTTGCGTAACCGGCCGCCGGGTAGCGACCAGGTGCCCTGCTGTGGGTCGAGTGCCCGTTGCCAGAGCAGGACGGCGAGTTCACTGCGCTGTCCCGGCGGCCGGCGGTCGGTCATCCCGTCGTGACCGCTCTCACCTGCGGTGATATTGGCGGGGAAGCGGCGAACCTGGAACACCGCGGTGAGCGATTCATGGATGGTGCTAAACTGGTCCACGTTTTCGATCATAAGTCGAAAACCTGGTTGAGTGCGAATCGGCAGGGTTGCCGAGTGCACGAAGGAAGGAGCGACCATGGCGACGATGGGAGCAGAATTGGCCCCGGCGCCGGGTACCGCACTGCGGGAACGGATCGTCGACGGGCCCACGGGCTATACCGGGGTGGAGGCGACACCGGAATGGGCAGCCGAGGTGAAACGCCTCGCGCGGCAGCGCAACGCGACCATTCTCGCGCACAACTACCAGCTCCCGGAGATCCAGGACGTGGCCGATCACGTCGGCGACTCCCTGGCGCTGTCCCGGATCGCAGCGGAGGCCCCCGAAGGCACGATCGTGTTCTGCGGTGTGCATTTCATGGCCGAAACCGCCAAAATCCTGAGCCCGGAGAAAACCGTGCTCATCCCCGATCAGCGGGCGGGCTGCTCGCTGGCCGATTCGATCACCGCCGAAGACCTGCGCGACTGGAAAGCCGAACACCCCGATGCGGTCGTGGTGTCCTACGTCAACACGACCGCGGCCGTGAAGGGCCTGACGGATATCTGCTGCACATCCTCCAACGCCGTGGACGTCGTGGCCTCCATCGCCCCGGACCGCGAGGTGCTGTTCCTGCCCGACCAGTTCCTGGGCGCGCACGTCAAACGGGAGACCGGCCGCGAGAACATGCACATCTGGATGGGCGAATGCCACGTCCACGCCGGGATCAACGGTGACGAACTCAACGATCAGGCGCGCGCCCACCCCGACGCCGAACTGTTCGTGCACCCCGAATGTGGCTGCGCGACCTCGGCGCTCTACCTGGCCGGCGAAGGCGAATTCCCGGCCGACCGGGTGCATATCCTGTCCACCGGCGGCATGATCGACGCGGCCCGCACCGCCAAGTCGAACCAGGTACTCGTGGCGACCGAGGTCGGCATGCTGCACCAGTTGCGCAAAGCCGCGCCGGATATCGACTTCCAGGCCGTGAACGACCGCGCCGCGTGCAAATACATGAAGATGATCACCCCGGCCGCGCTGCTGCGCTGCCTGGAGGAGAACCGCGACGAGGTGCACGTCGACCCGGAAACCGCTGCCAAGGCACGCCATTCGGTCCAGCGCATGATCGAGATCGGGAACCCCGGCGGCGGGGAATGACGCGGATTCCGGATACCGCGGACGCAAACGGCCGCTCGCGTCCGATGCCCGACGGGCGTATCCGTCCGTCCGGTAGCCGGGCGGATACGCCGACTCGGCGGTCGCATCCGCCGTATGAGCAGATAAGAGCGGTGCAAGGGTGGGCCGGCCCGCTCAGTGGGCGTGGCACGGGCCGGGCAGGCAAGCCGTCCAGCCCGGCCATCGGCCGAGCTCACCGCGAGATCCGACCGGCTCGGTGCCCGAGCGGTATCCCGGTGCACGGCGCGAGTGTGCCGGGCCGCGGAGCGGGGAGAACGGTCGATACATGAGCTGGTCCGGTTACCGGCTGTGCCGGCGATCCGTCGGTGACCGCCCGGGCAGTGGAGGACACGATGACTGGTGAACCATGGAATCCGGCGTGGGAAGAGCGCGCGGACCTGGTCGTGATCGGCGGCGGTGTCGCCGGGCTCACCGCCGCGCGCGCCGCCTCGCGCCGGGGTCTGCGCGTGCTGATTCTGAGCAAAGGCGGACCCAGCGATACCGCCACCCAATACGCGCAGGGTGGTATCGCGGTGGTCGCTCCGCAGGGCGATTCGGTGGACTCCCATGTCGCCGACACCCTCGCCGCGGGCGGCGGACTGTGCGACCCCGCCGCGGTGCGATCCATCGTGGAAGCGGGCCCCGATGCCGTCGCTGCACTGACCGATCTCGGCGCGGTGTTCGACCTCGGCCGCGACGGTCAGATCTCCCGGACCCGCGAAGGCGGGCACAGCACGCGCCGCATCATCCACGCCGGCGGCGATGCGACGGGCGCGGAAGTGCAGCGGGCACTGTCGGCGGCCGGTCTACCGGTGCTGTTCGGGACGGCCGTACTCGATGTAGTCACGGACGAGTCGGGTGTTCAGGGGGTCGTCGCGGTCTCCGGCCGGGGTACCGGTGTTGTGCATGCCCCGGCGGTACTGCTGGCCACCGGCGGCCTCGGCCAGTTGTACGCGTTGAGCACCAACCCCGCTGGAGCCACCGCGGACGGTGTCGCGCTGGCGTTGTGGGCGGGTGCGGCGGTGGCGGATCTCGAATTCGTGCAATTCCATCCCACAGTGCTGTACTCACCCGGCGGCCTCGGCCGGCAACCGCTGATCAGCGAGGCGGTGCGCGGTGAGGGGGCGGTACTGGTCGACTCCCGTGGTGATTCGGTGACCGCCGGGGTCCATCCGCGCGGCGATCTGGCGCCCCGGGACGTGGTTTCGCGGGCGATCGCCGCGCGGCTGCGGGAGCTGGGCGAGGACCACGTCTACCTCGACGCCCGCGCGGTCCCCGATTTCACCGTCCGGTTCCCCACGATCACCACTTCTTGCCGGGTCGCCGGGATCGACCCGCGCCGCGACCTCATTCCGGTGGCGCCCGCCGCGCACTACCAGTGCGGGGGAGTGGTCACCGACCTGCACGGCCGTACCGGCGTACCGGGGTTGTATGCGGCCGGAGAGGTCGCGCGCACCGGGTTGCACGGTGCCAACCGGCTCGCCTCCAACAGCCTGCTCGAAGGTCTGGTGATGGGTGAACGGGCCGGTCTGGCGGCGCTCGAGCGGCTGGGCGAACCGGCATTCGTGTCCGGCCGGTGTTTCGTGGATCGTCCCGCGCTCCCGCGGGCACTGGTCCAGCGGACGATGACAGAACACGCGTCGGTAGTGCGGGACGGGCGAGGTCTCGCGCAGGCCACGGCCGTCCTCGAGGCCGCAATCGGCCGGGACGCGCGGTTACCCGCCGGCAGTGTCGAGGAGGAATCGCCGGTCATCGTGCCGATGTCCCCGGAATCCTCGTCGGCCTCGATAGCCGGTCGATCGCCTGTTTCCCCGGCAGAGGTGATCGCGCGTTTCGAAGGTTCCGCACTGACGGTCACGGCTCGCGCCGTACTGCTGGCGGCCGCTGCGCGTACCGAAAGTCGCGGCTGTCATACCCGCGCCGAACAACCTGTGCCGCAGGGGGATTCGGCCGAGGCCACGGTGGTGTGCCTGGATGGTTCAGGCGCCCCGTATCTCGCCGCAACCGCTGTGGGCTCCCCGGATGTTGTCGTGCACGGACCCGGTGTGCCCACCCACGCCGGTGGTGGTACCGGCCCGGCCGATGTCCCCGAGGGCATGCGCCACCGAGTGCCGGATGATCCGGTGCTGCGCTGTCGCGGTGCCGGGGATGTGGGTCCTGCAACCGGTGCCGCGAGTATCCGGGGCTTGCCCGCCGCAATGCCCGACGCCGGGATTCCCGCAGGTGCTACCGCCGGGACAGGACCAGCGGAGGCGCCCTCGTGATCGGCTCGGACCGAGCCCGGGGTCGTACCTGTTGCGTGCGGGTTCCGGGCCCGCGCGGCAGCCGGGATCACCCGCCGCAGGCGAAGACGGAAAAGAGGAGTACACAATGACTTTGGACCCCGGGCTGGACATCGACGCGATCCGCGGCCTCATCCGCACCGCGCTCGACGAGGATCTGCGCTACGGCCCCGATATCACCACCGCCGCCACCGTCCCCGCGGATACCGTCGTGAAGGCCGCCGTCGTCGCGCGTCAGCCCGGCACCGTGGCCGGTATCGATATCGGCCTGCTCGTTCTGGACGAAGTGATCGGCGCCGAGGCGTACGAGATCACCGAACGTATCCCCGACGGCTCCCGTATCGCAGCCGGCGATTCCGTACTCGGTGTCGTCGCCCCGACCCGGGGCCTGCTCACCGCCGAACGCACCATGCTCAACCTCCTGTGCCATCTGTCCGGTATCGCCACCGCGACCGCCGCCTGGGTGGACGCCGTGGCCGGCACGAACTGCCGGATCCGCGACAGCCGCAAAACCCTGCCCGGTCTGCGCGCCCTGCAGAAATACGCGGTCCGGGCCGGCGGCGGCGTCAACCATCGCATGGGCCTGGGCGACGCGGCGCTGATCAAGGACAATCACGTCGTCGCCGCGGGGTCGGTGGTGAACGCCCTGCACGCCGTCCGCGCCGCCGCCCCTGATATCGACTGCGAAGTGGAGGTGGACAACCTCGACCAGCTCGACGCGGTCCTGGCCGAGAACGTCCAGCTGGTGCTGCTGGACAATTTCCCGCTCTGGCAGACCCAGGCCGCCGTTCAGCGCCGCAACGCCGCCGCCCCGGAGACGAAACTCGAATCCTCGGGCGGGCTCACCCTGGACATGGCCGCGGACTACGCCCGAACCGGTGTCGACTATCTCGCCGTAGGAGCCCTCACCCACTCCGTTCGGGTTCTCGACCTGGGCCTCGATATGTAGACCATCCCGCCGGGCACCGGCAGGGGACGGTCACCGCGACGCGCGGCACCATCGCTATGAAACAGACAGGCGCGCTCGCTGCGCACCTGTACCGGTGTCTGCGGGGGTGGTCAGTGGGCCATCGACGGCACGCAGTTCCGCCGGGCCTTCACGTCGGCGATGAGGTTGTTGTAACCGCCGACCAGTTCCGCCAACCGGAGCCAGTCCGTCTGCGTCGCACCACGGGTCATCGGCACCGGAACGGCGGCGCGGTTGGCCTGAGCCCATGCCTGAGCCAGTCGATCGATCACGAAACCGAGCGATTCGGGTTCGCGGCTCGCCTCGTTCCATCGGGCCGGCAGGTACCGGATCGACCACTCGTCGATCTCGCCCACCAATTCGGCGCGGCGTCGATCGAGATCGATGAGTGGTGCACGGCTGGTGCCGCCGGTGCGGCAGACATGGAGGTTCACCAGGCAGCGTGCTGCCCGGTAGAGCTCGTGATCTCGAAACGTGCCCCCTTGGAACACTCCCAGCAACTGGACCGCGGTCGGAAGTTCCCCGGGAAGCGGGCCATCCAGCGTGGTCGGTTGAGCGTCGGCCGGCAGACGTGTGTCCTCCTGCAACATTCCCTGACTCCTGGTCTCAGTTGTTACGCCCCACAGGAAAGTTCATCCACAGGGACTGTAACCGACAACCTCTGACTCGGCTACGGAAAACGCAATATTGCATCCTCAATTTGCCGACCGCGTGATCGGGTAGGTGGCAACTTATCAGCTAATCGAGGGTTCTGGCCGGCTATAGGCCTGGGGTGATCACACCGGGACGCCGGGTTCGGCAACCCGGCCGCAACAGCGATTCGGTCACTCGCTCGGCGATATGACGTCATCGACGCTGTGCGCGCGGAATCCGGGGAGGGTGAGGCCGAGGGGTTCGGTGCCGATGTCAGGTCCGCCGGCTTGTACTACGCGGCCGCCGGGTTCACGGTGTGTGTCCGATCGGAGGCGCTGCCGCCGGCCGCGGCGACCCCGTCGACCACGGGCAGGGCTTGTGGAGAAACACGGGCCGAAAGCCGCCTATGAGCTCACGGCATCGGGGCTGGCGCTCAGCGAAGCCCTCCAGCCACTGTGGGACTGGTCCGAGTCCTGGGCTCGCGGTGATTCCGGCGGTGTGTGGACGCGAGGTAATGCGAAATGACGCGGAACGCTGATCGAACCGACGGCCTGTGGGGCGCCCGGCTCGGTCTCGGCGACGCACCTTCCGGTGGCCCGGGCAGTGCATAAACCAGAGGCCGACCGGCTGGACTGTGACGAGGTCCCGGAGGGAACATATGCGGGCCGAGCACGGTTGCTGGTATCGATACCGGGCGAAAACGAGGAGTGCCATGCCGAAGCCGGCCGACGCGGCATATCACTGGAACGGCGACCAGGTGGATCTGGAGCTGTACCTGCACAGGATCGGATACTCCGGACCGCGTACGGCCACGTCGGCAGTGCTGCGGTCACTGGTAGCCGCCCATACGACTTCCATCCCGTTCGAAAACCTCGAGGCGGTATTGGGCCGGCCGGTTCCGCTGGACCTGGAAACTTTGCAGGACAAGCTGTTACGGCAGCGCCGGGGTGGTTACTGCTACGAGAACGTCACGGTGTTCGCGGCGGTGCTGGAGCGGCTGGGGTTCGGGGTGACCGGACTGTCCGGGCGGGTCACGATGGGAGCGGACGGGTTGCGGCCTGCCACCCATGCGTTGCTGCGGGTCACCACCACCGATGACGACCGGATATGGATCGTCGACGTCGGGTTCGGAGCGGGTCCGGCCGAACCCTATGCGCTCGCCGACAGCCCGGCAGAGTTCCCGCTCGGTGAATGGCGGTTCAGGCTGGCCCGTGAATTCGGCGAGCTGGAGACCGAGCAGTGGGTGCTGCACCAGTTTGCGAAGGACGGGTGGGTCGACCGCTACACCTTTACCCTGGCCCCGCAGTACCGGGTGGATTACGAGGTCGGTAACCATTTCGTCGCCACTTCGCCGCGGTCGCCGTTCACCCGGCGGCCGTTCGTACAGCGTTTCCATCCCGACGCCCACCATATTCTCGACGGCCGCGTCCTGACCACCGAACATCCCGACGGGTCCGGCCGGTCGCGGGAACTGGAACCTGCGGAACTGCCGGAAATATTGGCGAAAGTATTCGATATCGAACTATCCGACGAGGACACCGCGGCGTTGCTTCGCGCCCCATGGGCACTGGACTGACTGCCGCTTCCAGCGGTCGACGACGCCAGTGATCCGGCTCGTGGCGAAACGAGCCGGATCCCCGGCATACATGCCGGCCGCCGGCTCAGGTCATCGGCCACAGCGGGGCCGGGGTGCGTCCAGCGAGGCAGGTTTCGTGGGTACTGCCAACGGATGGTTGCTAGATTGCCGGTATGGAAGCCGCGCACCAGGGGGCAGCGGGCAGGCTGCGCAGTCTGCCGACGCGACTGATCAACCAAACGGCGCTACTCGCAGACCGGGCGACCGAACAGGCGATGGCCGGTACGGGCTCGCGGCGGTACCACTACGCGGTGCTGACCACGCTGCGCGAACGCGGTGCCGGCAGTCAGGCCGAACTCGGGCGCCGCACCGGAATCGATCGCAGCGATATCGTCGCCGTCCTGAACGACCTGGTGGCCAGGGGGTTCGTGGACCGCGCCGCCGACCCGAATGATCGGCGGCGCAATATCGTGAATCTGGCCGATCCCGGCCGGGAACATCTTCGGGAACTGGACCGCAAGCTGGACCTTGCACAGAAGGATCTGCTCGCCGCCCTGTCCGTCGCGGAGCGCCGCACCCTGGTCGGCCTGCTGGGCCGCATACTCGACGATCACGCGACCCGGTCGGCGAAGAAGTAGGCCGGGCGATCAGCAGCTGCGGACCATGGTCTGCTGGTGGACCCGTTTGCCCTGGTAGCGCATCCCCGGCACCGGCGGTGTCGATCCGTGCGGGGCAAAGCCCATCCGTTCGAAGAACCGGACGGCCCGGGTGTTCTCGACCAGTGTCTGCAGAAAGCAGCCGGGGGAACCCACCGAGCGGAGCCGTTCGAACCAATGCTCCATCAGGGCGTCCGCCGCGCCGGAGCCGCGCGCCTCTGGCACCACATTGATGTGCAGATGCGCGGGCCAGCGCGGATCGTGGATTTCGCCGGCGGCCGGTGTGCGGCGGATTGCCGCGCTCGCGGCATCGAATGCGCTGCGGGCGAAGAACAGAACCGGCCGGCGGTGCCGGATCAGGCGGTGTGTCCGGATGGCGTCCGCGATTCGCCGGTCCTCGCTCGGGAAAGAATCCGTGTCCACGCAGCCGGTGAGGTAACCGAGTAGTTCGCCCTCGGATTCGGCCAGGAACAAGGAGTCGGGTTCGTGGTCCATATAGGGATCGAGGTATATCTGCGCCTCGGATTCCGGGTGCCCCCACAGGGTTTCGGTCGGCGAACCCTGACCGGCCCGTAGTGCCAGCTGCCGCACTGCCGGTCTGTCCCGTTCCTCGAACGTTCGGATTCGCATGGGAACAATCTATCTCGGTGCGCGGCCGGTCAGGCGGTGAGTTCCCGTTCGAGGGGAGTGCGGAAGCGGGGGACCGGCCGGAGCTCGCCGTACCAGCCGGCCGCGCGCTCGGCCTCGGCGGCGACGAGGCCCCGGGCATCGGCCCCGATATCTTCCAGCAGGCGGGTCACGATCTCGCCGTCCTTGCGTTGCGCCCAGCCGCCGACGATCCGGCCGTCGAACCAGATGCTCGGCCCGATATTGCCGTTGCGATCGAACAGTTGTTCCTTGTGTTCGCCCAGGTACCAGTCGCGGGACTGCCAGCCCATCGGTGTGGGGTCCAGTGCGGGCAGTAGGGCCGCCCAGGGGTGCGGTGGCGGGACCGGGTCGAGATCGTCGGCGAGCAGCAGCCCGGTGGTGCCGTCGAGATCGACCTCTACCGTGTCGAGCCGGGCCAGTGTTGCGCGGACCTGGCCCAGCGTCCACCCGGTCCACCATTTGATATCGCCGATCGGGGCGGGGCCGAACGTGTGCAGCCAGCGGCGTACCAGTTCGGTGCGGGCAACGCCTGCGTCGAGATCGTCGATCGGAACGGACAGCCAGGACTCGATCGGCGCCCACGAGTACTGGCTGCTGGACCAGCTGCCGCCGGGCCGGGCGCGGACGATCCGCCCCTCGGTGCCGAGCAGTAACAGCACCCAGGTGGTGATGGAGGTCGGTTTGGAGTACGACTTCTCCGGGTTCGTATTGATCTGCGTGCGCAGGGCAGGGACGTCCTTGCTCAGCTGGGCCCCCGTGGCGCTGCCCCGGGCCAGGAGCGCGCGATGGGTCTCGTCGGCGACGGCGGCCAGCCACGCCTCCGGATCGCCGTCACCGATACCGGCGTCGGCCAGATACTTCGCATAGGTGCGGCGTTGCCTGGTGGCCAGTTCGGTGGCGCAGGAGGCGTGCAGTACGGGCGCCAGCTCGACCGGTGCTACGAACATGGTGCGCCGCATCGCCAGCATGCGCAGCAGCGCGCGGTCCTCGTACAGTGCGCGCTCCACCTGCGCGGGACCGATTCCGGTGCCCCGTGCGGCCACCGAGAGGTGCACGGTGGCCGGATCGGTGGCGTGCAGCACCACCAGGGAGCGCGCGATCTCGGCGACGTCGCCGCTGCGATATCCGGCCGCGAGCCGGTGCCGGATTCCGAGCCGTGCCCGCCGCTGCTCGGTGGTGAAGGCGTACATGAGGCGGATGGTAGCCGGGCCCACCGACACCTACGGCGGCATACGTACGCAGGCACAACCTGTACGCGAATTGCCGACGGGCCCAGCCGAGTTCCCGCTCTTTCGGCCTAAAGCATGGAAATATTCCTGTTATGAGCAGACGTGCACTGAGCTATCTGGCCGGGTTGCTGCTCCCGGCCTTGACGGCGACCCTGCTGGCCGCCGCCCCCGCGGCCGCGATCGATGCCTGCTCGGTGCATACCCGCCCGATCGCGATACCGGTCGACGGTGAACGGGCTACCGGCCTGGTGTACGAGCCGCAGGGCTGTGTGGTGGGCAACGCCCTGGTGGTGGCGGCACATGGGCACAAGGGTTCCGCGGCCCAGTACGCCGAGTACCTGATCTCGATCGCCGCCCGCACCGCGACCCCGATCCTGTCGATGGATCTGCGCGGTAGCCCGCAGTGGCCGACCGGCGACTGGAATCTGTGGGCCGGTTGGCGCGATCTGGTGGCCGGCACCCAGTGGTACAAGGGCGCGAATCCGCGAGTGACGCGCACCGTGCTGTGGGGTTGGAGCCAGGGCGCCATGACCTCCGGCCTGGCGGCCGCCTACGGCCCCGCCAGTTTGTTCGACTACTGGGTCGACACCTTCGGCCCGTCGGATCTGTTCACCCACTACCAGGGTCCTGCCGCCGACTATCCCGCGCTACAGGCCCAGATCAAGCGGGATGCCGGTGGGTGTGTCCCGGCCGTCTGCCCACTTGCCTATGCCGAACGCTCCCCGGCGCTGCAGGCCGGCCGGATGAACATCCGGCACGCCTTCCTCGTCCACGGCACCGCCGACGAGGTGGTGCCCTATGCGGCCAGTATGCAGATGCGGGCCGCCCTCATGCTGGCCGGTAAACCGAGCACCATGTACTCCATCGTCAGCGGTCGCACGCTGGACGGCGTGGTGGAACCCGGCCGCCACAATGTCGGCCCGGCACTGTTCGAAGCGGGATGTGTGGTCGAACGACTGCTCCTGGGCACCGAACCCCTCGACGGCAACCGCGACTTCCTGGTCGATGTGGCCGCCGGTGTCGTTGCGGCACCCCCGGCCCCGCCCAACGCGAAATGCGCGGCATAACGTTCGAGCCGTTCAGACCACCGAATACCCGCCGTCGACACCGAGCACCTGCCCGGTGATCCAGGAATCCGGACGTGCCAGCGCGACCACCCACTCGGCTACTTCGCCGGGGTGGCCCCGCCGGCCCAGCGGGATCTGCGCGGCTTCCTGCACTTTCACCTGTTCGGCCTCGGCGGCGGACAGCCCCATACGGTCCAGTGCTTCGCTCTCGGTCGGCCCCGGCGCCACCGCGTTCACCCGGATACCGGCATCCGCCAGTTCCACCGCCCAGCTCCGGGTCAGCTGTTCCAGCGCGGCTTTCCCTGCCCCGTAGTGGCTGATACCGGGCGCCGTCTTGGCGCCGAAAGTGCTGGAAACGTTGACCACCGCGCCGCCACGGACGCGGAGATACGGCAGGGCGGCCTGTGTCACCAGGGTCGGTCCCAGAACGTTGGTGGCCCACATGCGCAGGGCATCGTCGGGATCTATCTCGTCCAGCCGCGCCGCGATACCGAACCCGGCATTGTTGACGACCACGTCTAGCCGTCCGTTCATATCCTGTGCAGCTCGGACCATGGCGGCGGCGTCGTGGGGATCGGAGACGTCACCGACGTGGATGCGCAGGGCCGGCGACCGGCGTGCGGTGTTCTCGAGCGCCGGCCGCCGCCGGCCGGTCACCACGACATCCATCCCACGGTCGGCCAGCGCCACCGCCACGGCGGCCCCGATCCCGGATCCGCCGCCGGTGACGAGGGCGGTGCGGCCGGACAGGTCACCGTAGGGCCGGCTGCCCGGGGAGGAATGGTGTAGGGGGGAATCAATTGCCATGGCACCGACGCTAAACAGTGACACAGGTGTCAAGAGCAAATCCGGAGGCGATATGCGTATCGGTGAACTGTCACGGCGGACCGGTGTGAGCCGGCGCTCCCTGCGGTACTACGAACAGAACGGGCTGCTCCGGTCCGGTCGCAGCGCCAACGGCTGGCGGGAATACGACGAATCCTGTATCGGTCGAGTGCGTAAGATCGCCGATCTGTTGCGGCGGGGACTGACGATGGAAGGAATCGGACAGCTCGACGCCTGCCTCGATCTGTCCGATATGGACACCTGCGACGACCCCGGTCATGCCCTCGAGATCTACCGGGCCCGGCTGGCCGTCCTGGACGACCGGCTCGAACGCCTGCACGAGCATCGCACGAACCTCATGGAGACACTCGGCGAATTGGAAGTGGCGCAATCGCGCGTGCCGGGCCCGGCGACGGCGCCCGGACGGGTCTGACCGACAGCCGGGGCCTGCCCGGCGCGTACGGGTGCCCCGCCGGCCGACAGCCCGGGGTCAGAGGGATTTCACCCAGTTGGACAGCAGCTGGGCGCCCGCGTCACCCGACTTCTCGGGGTGGAACTGGGTGGCCGAGAGTGCGCCGTTCTCCACCGCGGCCAGGAAGCGGCTGCCATGTTCGGTCCAGGTGAGCTTGGGGGCGGCGAGGTGATCGCTGAGCGGCAGCTCCCATGACCGGGCAGCGTAGGTGTGGACGAAATAGAAACGGGTGCCGGCGTCCATACCCGCGAACAGCACGCTCTCTGCAGGGGCTTCGACGGTGTTCCAGCCCATATGCGGCAGGACCGGGGCATCGAGTTTGTCGACGGTCCCGGGCCATTCCCCGCAGCCCTCGGTTTCCACACCGAATTCGACCCCGCGGTCGAACAGGATCTGCATACCCACGCAGATCCCGAGCACCGGCCGGCCACCGGCCAGCCGCTGACCGATGATGCGCTCACCGCGGACCTCCCGCAGGCCCGCCATACAGGCCGCGAAGGCGCCGACGCCCGGGACCACCAGCCCGTCCGCCGCCAGCGCCGCCTTGTGGTCGGCAGTCACTTCGACCTGCGCGCCCGCCCTGACCAGGGCGCGTTCAGCGGAGTGAAGATTGCCCGAGCCATAGTCCAGCAGAACAACCGAAGTCAACGTGCTTCCTCCCTGGGAAGTGCATGGTCACCGGATTCACCGGAGCGAAGGCGCAGATATCGCATCACGGTGCCGAGTGTCGTTCAGGGCGGGCGCGGTACACCATCACAGCGCCCCCTTGGTGGACGGCACGACGCCCTGCACCCGCGGATCCGGTTCGACGGCGGCGCGTAAGGCCCGGGCGACCGCCTTGTATTCGGCTTCGGTGACGTGATGCTGATCGCGGCCGTAGAGCACCCGTACGTGCAGGGCGATCCGGGCGTTGAGTGCGATGGATTCGAAAACGTGCCGGTTGAGCACCGTCGAATACGGTGCGCCGGGATCGTTACGGCCGCGTACCGGTGCGCCGGGGATCACGGCGTGCAGCAGATGATCGGGTTCGCCGGTGTGCACGCAATAGGGGCGGCCGGAGACGTCGACGGCGGCATGCGTCAGGGTTTCGTCCATCGGGATGTAGGCGTCGCCGAAGCGGCGGATGCCTTTCTTGTCGCCGAGCGCCTTGCCGAGTGCCTGGCCGAACACGATGGCGGTGTCTTCGACCGTATGGTGTGCCTCGATCTCGATATCGCCCTCGGCGCGCACCGTGAGGTCGAAACTGGCGTGAGTGCCGAGCGCGGTGAGCATATGGTCGTAGAACGGGACACCGGTGGAGATATCGGTCTGCCCGGTGCCGTCGAGGTTCAGTTCCACCACGATGCCGGATTCCTTGGTGGTGCGCTCCACTCGCGCGGTTCGGTTCATGCTCACTTCCGGTTGTCGCTTCAGTTCTGCGCGGTCAGTTCGGTGGCGGCCAGTTTCGCGCTGACCCGCAGGAATTCGTCGTTCTCGGCGGCCAGCCCGATGGTGGTGCGCAGATGGCCGCGGATTCCCACGTCCCGGATGAGGACACCTTCGTCCAGGTAGTGCTGCCAGGCCCGGGGCGCGTCGTGGAAGGTTCCGAACAGCAGGAAGTTCGCGTCGCTGGGCACCACATGGAAACCGAGGGCGGTCAGTTCCCGGGCGACCCGGTCGCGCTGGGCGGCCAGTTCCGCGACGCTCGCCAAGGTTTCGCCGGCATGCCGCAGGGCGGCGCGCGCCGCGGCCTGGGTGACCACCGACAGGTGATACGGCAACCGCACCAGTAGCAGGGCGTCGATCACCGCGGGGGCCGCGACGAGGTAGCCGAGCCGGCCGCCGGCGAAGGCGAATGCCTTGCTCATGGTGCGGCTGACCACCAGTTTCGCCGGGTAGCTGTCGATGAGACCGATCGCGCTGGGTTGTGCGGAGAATTCGCCGTAGGCCTCGTCCACGATCACGATCCCCGGGGCGGCCTCGAGGATCCGGGCCAGCTCCGCGGCCGGGATGCTGTGCCCGGTCGGGTTGTTGGGGCTGGTCACGAACACCACATCGGGCCGGCGATCGGCGATGGCAGCCACGGCGGCGTCGATATCGATGGAGAAATCGGCGGACCGTTTCGCCTCCACCCACTCGGTGTCGATGCCCTCGGAGATGATCGGATGCATCGAATACGACGGGACGAAACCCAGTGCCCGCCGGCCGGGTCCGCCGAAGGCCTGCAGCAGCTGCTGCAGGATCTCGTTGGACCCGTTGGCCGCCCAGACATTCGCCGCGTCCACCGCGATACCGGTCTGGCGGGTGAGGTAGGCGGCGAGATCGGTGCGCAACCCCACTGCATCGCGGTCGGGATAGCGGTGCAGATCGGCGGCCGCCGCGCGCACCGCCTCGGCGAGATCCGCCACCAGCGCCGACGTCGGCGGGTGCGGGTTCTCGTTGGTGTTGAGCTGGACGGGAACGCTGAGTTGCGGTGCGCCGTACGGGGATTTACCGCGCAGGTTCTCCCGTAACGGCAGCGCGTCCAGCCCGATCCCGGCGCCGGGGACCTGCGCGCTCATGACAGTGCCTCGAACCGGGCGCGTACGGCCTGCCCGTGGGCGGGTAGATCCTCGGCGTCGGCCAGCGCCACCACATGTCCGGCGACATCCTTCAACGCCGCCTCGGTGTAGTCCACGACGTGGATACCGCGCAGGAAGGTCTGCACGCTCAGCCCGGACGAATGCCGGGCGCAACCGGCAGTGGGCAGGACGTGGTTGGAGCCGGCGCAGTAGTCGCCGAGGCTCACCGGGGCGTAGGGCCCGACGAAGATCGCGCCCGCGCTGCGCACCCGGGCGGCGACCGCGGTGGCCTGTGCGGTCTGGATCTCCAAGTGCTCGGCGGCGTAGGCGTTCACCACCCGCAGCCCCTGGTCGATATCGTCGACCAGCACCGTGCCGGACTGGGCGCCGCGGAGCGCCGCGGTTACCCGTTCGGCATGTTTCACGACGGTCAGCTGTGTGGTCAGGGCCGCATCGACGGCATCGGCGAGGGCGGGGCTGTCGGTGACCAGCACACTCGCGGCGAGCACATCGTGTTCGGCCTGGCTGATGAGGTCGGCGGCCACATGTACCGGGTCGGCGGTGGCGTCGGCGAGGATCGCGATCTCGGTGGGGCCGGCTTCGGCGTCGATCCCGACCAGGCCGCGGCACAGCCGTTTGGCGGCGGTGACATAGATATTGCCGGGACCGGTGATCAGATCGACGGGGGCCAGATCGGCACCGTCGGTATCGGAGCCCCCGTAGGACAGCAGGGCGACCGCCTGCGCGCCGCCGACGGCCCACACCTCCTCGACACCCAGCAGCCGGGCCGCGGCCAGCACGGTCGGATGCGGCAGCCCACCGAACTGTTCCTGCGGCGGCGAGGCCACCACCAGTGATTCCACCCCGGCGGCCTGCGCGGGTACGACGTTCATCACGACACTGGACGGGTACACGGCGTTACCGCCGGGCACGTACAACCCGACCCGTTCGACCGGCACCCAGCGTTCGGTGACGGTGCCGCCGGGAACCACCTCGGTGGTGGTGTCGGTGCGCCGCTGATCCGCGTGCACGGCACGGGTCCGCGCGATCGCGACCTCGAGCGCCGCCCGCACCGCCGGATCCAGTCCGTCGAGGGCGGCAGCCAGCTCGGCGGCGGGGACGCGCACGGTTTCCGGGGTCACCCCGTCGAACTTCGCGCCGAATTCCAGGGCTGCGGCCGCGCCGCGGTCCCGGACCGCCTCCACCACCGGCCGCACCTGATGTAGTACCGAGTCCACATCGACCCCGCCGCGCGGCAGCGCGGTGCGCAGCTGCGCGGTGGTGGGCGTGCGGCCGCGCAGATCTACGCGGGCGAGCTCGATACGGGATGTCATGGTGGTATCGGTCCTTGTGCAGCGGCTGAGTACGACAGCACCAGGGTATCGGGCCGATACCAGTGGTTATCCGCGTGGTCCGGCTCAGGCGATCCGGGTGTAGACGATATCGAGCTGGTGCTCCCAGGTCCGCGGGTCCAATTCGGCGTCCGAGCGCTCCCAGGTGGCTCGGAATATGTTCCCGGACTCCTCGAGATTGCCGGTCAGCCGCTGGGAATCGCCGGGGGCGTCGCGCCAGATCCGCCACAGCGGCCCGGTGAGCGCGCCGTTGTAGATCCGGCGGGCACCGGCGCTGTCGTGCTGCAGGACCTTCAGCCGTTCCGGGTAGGCGTCATCGGTACCGACAACCCAGGTCCGGGCGATCGCCGGCTCGGGTACCGTCAGCCGGACCAGCAGGAAGGCGTCGCCGTCCAGCCACTCGATGGTGGTGTGGCCGACCATATCGGGGAGCTGTTCGCTGGTCGTCCTCCACTCGCCGATCATCGCCGCCATGGCGACGAGTGCCGAATCGGTCATCTGCGCGTCTCCCATCGGTGAAGCGGACTTCCGGATGTTTCAGCTGCAGCGGCGGCGCAGTTCCCCGACGCCTTCGCCGTCGAGTTCGTCGAGGACCACGGGCCGGCCCACCATCGCCAACGCTAGCGCTTCACCGCGCCCGCGGACGGTAGGCCCCGATCCCTTGACCCAGTCGAAATCTGTCGCGACGAACTGTAACCCTCCGGTGAGGCGTCCGGGGCGCGCGAACGGGTCGGGATGGTCGAGTACGGCCTTCAACCGGTCGGTGGGGATTTCGCGGCGCCGGCCCAGGGGCCGCCGGATGTCCTGTTGGTGGATCAGTAGATCGGCCAGCCCCAGTCGTGGCCACAGCCGCGATACCGTGCGTGGGGCGGATTCGAATTCGGCCAGCAGTTCCGCCGGTGTCCGGCGCGATCCCTCGGCGGCCATGGCGTTGTTGACGCCGTCGATGGAGAAGCGGTTGCGCGCGGCGATACCGGCGTACTCGGTGAGCGGGATCGCGTCGTAGCGCAGATGCCCGACCAGTTCCCGTACCCGCCAGCCGGTGCACAGTGTCGGCGCGTCCCATTCCTCGTTCCCCAGGCCGCGCAGCAGAGCGGTGAACTCGGCTCGCTCGGCGGCGAGCATCCCCCGAATATTCATGTCGCACACGATAGCCCGGCTGCGGGCGGGGAGTTCGGGTTACGGATCAGCGAGTATCGCTGTCGATGAGCAGCGACCCGCCCGAATGCACGACCCGCAGTATCGGATTACGGGTCTGGCCACCGTAGCTGAGGTTGTTCACCCGCATATCCACCGAGCCGTCGGGGTTGTTGCCCTTGAAGGCCTCGATGCGGCTGAAACTCTGCACGGTCCGGGTCGACCAGTACTGTTCGAATTCCTGCCGGCTGCCGTAGGCCTGTTGTGCGGCCGGAGTCAGCAAGGACCACGAACCCGCCGGATTCATGTAGAACTGCTCGAGCAGCTGGCCGGCCTGGACCCATTCGACCTGTCCGGTACTGGGCGTGCTGCCCAGCGCGGGGGCGGCCGCCGCCGTGGTCCCGGGTGTCCGGGGTGCCGACGAGGTCACCGAGGTACCGGCCTGCGCGGATCCGCCGTCGCCGGAATCCGAGGAACTGAACCACAGCACACCACCGACCACTGCCGCCCCGGCGATACCACCGATGAGCACCGCTCGCCGTACCCCGCCACCGGAGCCTTCCGGAACGGGCTGGGTGGTGGTGGGGGGATGATTCGGAGCCCGCCGCGAGGGGCGGTCGCCGTTTCCGTCGTGGCCGGCCTCCGCGCGGGGTTCGGCCCGCCGGCGTGGAGCCGGGGCGGGCGCGGCGCCGCGGGTGCGGCCGGGGACCGGTGTTTCCATCGTGCTGACGGCGGCTCCGCCGGAGTGCCCGTTGCGATCGAAGGCCTCGCGCGCCGGGACGAACCCGGCATGCTCGGAATTCGCGCCCGGATATCCGGCGAATTGCGCCAGTTGTTCGCGGGCCTCCTGCATCGTGGGTCGCAGCCGCGGATCGGCTTCCAGCAGGTCGAGTAGGAAATCGGTGGCCGGGCCGGCGTTCTGGGGCTCGCTGACCTGGCCGTTGGCCGCGGCATACAGCACTTTGAGCGGGTTGCCGGACCCGAAGGGTGGTTCCCCTTCGAGGGCGTGGAACAGCGTCGCGCCCAGGGCGAACACGTCCGCGGCCGGGGTCGGATCCGCGCCCCGCGCGACCTCGGGTGCCAAGTAGGCGGCGGTTCCGCAGATCAACCCGGTCTCGGTGAGCGTCACATCGCCGGTGGCACGCGAGATCCCGAAATCGGTGATCTTGACGGTGCCGTGATCGTCGAGCAGGACATTGCCCGGTTTCACATCGCGATGCACGATCCCGGCCTGATGCGCCGCGATGAGTGCCGCCGCGACCTGTTCCCCGATCCGCGCGACCTGCGGCAACGGCAGCGGCCCCTCGGAGGACAGCACCTGTGCGAGGCTGCGCGACTTCATGTACTCCATCACCAGGCACGGATCGCCGCCGTGTTCGGTGATGTCGAACACCACGATGGCATTCGGATGCTGGAAACGAGCCGCGTTGCGGGCCTCGCGGGTGGCGCGCTGGCGCAGCACATCACGCTCGGCAGGTGGCAGGCTGGGCTTTATATGGATCTGTTTGATCGCCACCGACCGTTGCAGACGTTCGTCGACGGCACGCCAGACCACGCCTGTGCCGCCGCTACCAATCTGCTCGACCAGGCGGTAGTGATCCGCGATCAACTGACCGGTATCGATGGCGCCCACTCCGAACTTTCTCGAATCGTGACCTGACGCGTCGGTGACCTCTCACGCGTTCGCCGATGAGTGTAGCGGGCACCCCGACCGGCCCAGTGGGTGATATCACCCAACGCTCGCCGGCCCCCGTCACCGCGGCGCGCGGCCTGCCGACTCGCTACCGGGCGCGCGGCACGGGCGAACCCCGGGCTACTAGGCTGTTGCGCGTGAGTCTTGTGTTGCTGCCTGCAGTCGATGTCGCCGATGGAGAGGCCGTCCGCCTGGTACAGGGCGCGGCGGGCAGCGAAACCGGTTACGGTTCGCCGCGCGATGCCGCCCTCGCGTGGCAGGACGCGGGTGCCGAATGGGTGCATCTGGTGGACCTCGACGCCGCCTTCGGCCGCGGGTCCAACCGGGAGCTGCTGGCCCGAGTGGTCGGTGAACTGGATGTCGCTGTCGAACTGTCCGGCGGTATCCGCGACGACGAATCGCTGAAGGCCGCGATGGCCACCGGCTGCGCCCGTGTCAACCTGGGAACCGCCGCGCTGGAAGATCCGCAATGGTGCGCCCGGGCCATCGCCGAATACGGCGATCGGGTGGCGGTCGGGCTGGACGTCCAGATCGTGGACGGCGACTACCGGCTGCGCGGCCGCGGCTGGGTCAGCGACGGTGGGGATCTGTGGGAGGTCCTGGAACGGCTGGAACGGGACGGCTGCTCGCGGTACGTCGTCACCGATGTCACCAAGGACGGCACCCTCACCGGTCCCAACCTGGATCTGCTGCGCGAGGTGTGTATGGCCACCGACGCGCCGGTGATCGCTTCCGGCGGGGTCTCGGCTTTGGCCGATCTGACCGCGATCGCCGAACTGGTGCCCGAGGGCGTCGAAGGCGCGATCGTCGGCAAAGCCCTGTACGCGGGCCGGTTCACCCTGCCCGAGGCGCTGGCCGCCGTCCGTTGACCGCGCGCGGGGTCGTAGCGGCCGGGCTCGGGCGCAGGAGCAAACGCACCGTGCGGGCGTACGGCCGCACACCGACCGCGAGAAACCGGGAGCCGAAGCGATGACCAGGGCAGAGACCGAACTGGCGGGGCTGCTGAGTACGGCGGCCGAGGTACTCGACAGCGTCGGCGACCGTTTTCTCGAGGGACGCGGCGCTCCCAGCGCGGTGGCCAAGGGCTCCCGGGATTTCGCCACCGAACTCGACCTGGAACTCGAACGCACCATCTCCGAGCTGCTCGTGGCGCGGACCGGTATCGAGGTGCACGGTGAGGAATTCGGCGGGCCGTCGCTCACCGGCGGCACCGCATGGGTGCTGGACCCCATCGACGGCACCTTCAACTATTCGACCGGTCATCCGCTCACCGGAACCCTGCTCGCGTTGATCCGCGACGGCGAACCGGTCCTCGGGCTCGCCTGGTTCCCGCCGCTGGACCGCCGGTACGCCGCCGTCGCCGGTGGGCCACTTCTCGTGGACGGAGTGGCCCGGCCACCGCTACCCCCTGCGCTGCTCGACGAGGCGATGATCGGGTTCGGTGCCTTCAACATCGAATCCACCGGACGCGTCCCGGGCCTGTTCCGGCATCGGGTACTCGGCGCGCTGAGCCGGTTGTCGTCCCGCGTACGGATGCACGGCTCGACCGGAATCGACCTCGCCTTCACTGCCGACGGAACGCTGGGCGGCGCGATCGTGTTCGGTCACCATCCGTGGGACAACGCGGCGGGCGCGCTGATGGTGCGGTGCGCCGGCGGGATCGTCACCGATCTCGAGGGGGCGGACTGGACGATCGAATCCGGTTCGGTGCTCGCGGCGGCGCCCGGGGTGCATGCCGAACTGCTCGAGATGATCGCCGCGGCCCGCGGTACCGGATTCGCCGTGCCGGGCAGTGATCGCGATCCCGGTCGGGCGGCGGAGCCCGCGTCCGGTGAGGACGGAGCCGGCTCGGACGCCGGTGTGGACAGTGCCCACTCCGGCGGTGCGGACAGCCCCGCCTACGGCAGCGGTGCGGGCACTGCCGCCCCCGGAAGTCGTGTGGACAATGCCGCTCCCGGCGGCGGTGAGGAGCGTTCATGACCCTGGCGACACGTGTCATCCCCTGCCTGGACGTCGATGCCGGGCGGGTGGTCAAAGGCGTCAACTTCCAGAACCTGCGCGATGCCGGCGATCCGGTGCAGCTCGCCGCCGCCTACGACGCCCAGGGCGCCGACGAACTCACCTTCCTCGATGTCACCGCCTCCAGCGGTGACCGCGCCACCATGTTCGACGTGGTCACCCGGACCGCCGAGCAGATCTTCATTCCGCTCACCGTCGGCGGCGGAGTGCGCACCGTCGACGACGTGGACCGGCTGCTGCGCGCGGGCGCGGACAAGGTCTCGGTGAATACCGCCGCCATTGCCCGCCCCGAGGTGCTGCACGAGATGTCGCAGCGCTTCGGATCGCAGTGCATCGTGCTGTCGGTCGACGCCCGCACCGTGCCCGACGGCGAACCGGACACCCCGTCGGGCTGGGAGGTCACGACACACGGCGGTCGCCGGGGCACCGGGATCGACGCGGTCGAATGGGCGGTGCGCGGGGCCGAGCTGGGGGTGGGGGAGATCCTGCTCAACTCGATGGACGCCGACGGCACCAAGGCAGGGTTCGATCTGCCGATGATCCGCGCCGTGCGTGCCGCGGTCTCGATTCCGGTGATCGCCTCCGGCGGTGCCGGCGCGGTCGAGCATTTCGCTCCCGCAGTGCAGTCCGGTGCGGACGCCGTGCTGGCCGCCAGCGTTTTCCACTTCGGTGACCTGACCATCCCGCAGGTCAAGGATGCCCTGCGCGCGGCCGATCTGGTGGTGCGCTGAGATGGCCCTGGATCCGGCGATCGCTGCCCGGCTCAAACGTAACGACGCCGGACTGGTGGCCGCGGTGGCACAGGAACGCGGGACGGGCGCGGTACTGATGATGGCGTGGATGGACGACGAGGCACTGGCCCGCACCCTCGAAACTCGCCGCGCCACCTACTATTCCCGGTCCCGGAAGCAGTACTGGGTCAAGGGGGAGACCTCGGGACATACGCAGTACGTGCACGAGGTCCGGCTGGACTGCGACGGCGATACGGTGCTGCTGGTGGTGGATCAGCGGGGCGCGGCCTGCCACACCGGCACGCATACCTGTTTCGACACCGACGTACTGCTGCCTTCCGAACAGGTGTGACGACAGGTCTGTCGCGTGCCGGTGACATCACACCAAGGGCCGGTCGCAGGTGGCCCGACCGCGCCGGGATCGGCGATAACTGTGCTGCTCGAGGGGGCGCCCCGGCGACCGGAATCGGCCGGGCATTCGTGGACCTGGCCGACGACCACCGGTGCGTGGCCGCTGGTCGTCGATGGATAGCGTGGATGCCGCGAGATCGCCGTTGATCACCTCGTAGTTCCGGTGCCGCCGAGGATATCGAGGGTTCCCGCATACCGGGACCGCGCACGGTCAGCTCGGCGATATCGTGCCGGGCATACACTGCCCGATCTCGATTGCCCGGACGAGCCGGTCCTCGATCCGGAAACGGATGAGCGCGAAGGGGTGCCCGCCGGGCGCGATCACCGCCGCGGGGCTACCGGCGAGGAGAAGCGTCGTGGTGACGGCGATCCGGTCGGCGAACAACCGTGTTTCCTCGGCGACTGCCGTGGCGCCGCGAACCTCGGTGGGCGCGCCCGCCGGGAGCAGGCGCGGATCGGCGATCCGGACGGCATCCGGAGCCAGCAGGGTGACCAGCCGGGCGATATCGCCGCCGCGGGCAGCGGCCAGGAAGGCCTCGACGATCTCGAGATGCGCGGCGGTATCGGGATAGCCGGAGGAACTGGGATGCCCGGTCGCAGTACCGGATTCGGGCGGCCGTGCATCGCGCAGCCTGCCGCGGGCCCGGCTGGCCAGTTTTTTCGCTGCCGCCGGAGTCGCCTCGAGTACCGTGGCGACCCGGTCGAACGGTACTGCGAAGAGATCGTGCAGCACATAGGCCACCCGCTGGGCCGGTGACAGCTCGCCGAGCAGCACGAGCAGTGCCCGGGACACATCCTCGCGCCGGAGGAATGCTTCGTCGGCTCCGGTCTGTTCACCGCCGATATCGTCGAGCAGCAGCGGGAGTTCGCCGCGGCGCTCCCGCGCCCGGAGCAGATCCAGGCACAACCGCGCCGTCACGGTCGTGAACCAGGCGTCCGGTTCGGCCACTTCGGACAGGTCCGCCACCTGTACCCGGGTCCACGCGGTCTGCACCGCATCCTCGGCGTCCTGGTGCGAGCCGACGATCCGGTAGGCGAGCGAAAGCAGCCGCGGCCGGGCCGCCTCGAACTTCTCGACTGTTTCCACGGGGAGGTCACCTTTCGTGCGTGACGGACGTCAGGAGGGGTGAGTGATGACTACCACGACATTGCACGCCTTCGAGGAGACAGATATGAGCGTACAGATTCTCCGGTTCACCACCGCCCCGGAGCGGATACCAGAGGTCGAACAGGCCGTTACGAAGTTGTTTGCTGCGGTGGACGCCGCCGGTCCCGAAGGGATCGACTACACCGCGATGCGGGTGGGCCCGGATGGCGAGTTCGTGCTGATTCTCCGGCTGACCGACGCCAACCCGCTTCTGGATATTCCGGAAGCCCGGGAATTCCGGGCACGGCTGGCCGAGTGGGCAGGCCCGGTCGCCCCGCGACCCGCCGTCGAGCTGGGCCGGTACACCCGGTGACCGGCGCGCTCGATACTGCACTGTTCGTCGCGACCGTGGTTTGTGTGCTGGCGAATGCTGCCGAGGTCGTCGCCAAGGCCGTGCGCGCGCCGTTCATGGTGCAGAACGCCGCGGAAGCCGGCGTGGCACCGAAGTGGATCCCGTACCTGGCGGTAATCGAAGGTGCCGGTGTGGCCGGGTTGGTCGCGGGACTCTTCGGCTGGAAATCCATAGGGTTCGCCGCAGCGGTCGGGCTGGTCCTGTTCTTCGTGGTAGCGGTCGGCGTCCACGTACGGGCGCGGGTATTCCACAACATTGCGTTCCCTGCGGGTTTCCTGGCTCTGGCGCTGGCAGCCACTGCCTTTTTCGCCGGGCCGGCGGGCTGAAACCACCACGGACCTGCCCGCCCGGATTGCCTGGAGTGGTGCGGGCTGTCCGGTCGGTACGCCACACCCGGGCCCGGCGGCGACCCCTCGCCGCTGCTGCGCCCCGGTTAGGGGGCGGTACGGCCGAGAACGGTGCCCAGGTGGTCGGCGAGCGTTTCGCCGAGATCCGCCATCGCTGCGGTCTGCTCGGCATCGAGCCCGTCGAAGACCAGTCGCCGCACCACATCCATGTACCCGGGTGCCGCTTCCACGACCTTCTGATGGCCGTCGTCGGTGAGTTCGGCCAGGACGCCGCGACGCCCGGTGGTCGCGGTACGCGTCGCCCAGCCCATCCGCTCGAGTTTGGAGACCACATGCGAAAGTCTCGATAGCGATGAATTTGCTCGATGGGCGAGCTCGCTCATCTGCAGCCGCCGGTCCGGCGCCTCCGAGAGCAGGGTGAGCACCCAGTACTCGAAATGAGTCACGCCGGACTCGCGCTGCAGATCGGTATCCAATGCCCCCGGCAAACGGTTCAGCACCGCGACCACTGCGCGCCAGGCCCGTCCCTCGACCGGGTTCAGCCACTCCGTCACTAATCCGCCTTCTCTCCGGCCCGGTGGCTATTCCGGCATGTGCCACCGGGCTACCCGAAGAAAAGTTTGCCACGACTTCGCTCGAACGTGGGTCATCTCGGAAACGAAGGTGAGGCCATTCACACGAACTGAGCGGATCGAAGCCGCTACGCGCTTTTTCGCGTGCGAAGAAAATCCAGGGCGCGGTCGGCGTGTACATTCGCGCGCAGTTCGCTGCTGATCACGGTGAGAACGCTGCGGTCGGTGTCGATGACGAAGGTATGCCGTTTCACGGGCATGAGCTTGCCCAGCAGTCCGCGTTTGACCCCGTAGCTTTCTGCGACCGTCCCGTCGGCGTCCGACAACAGCGGGTATTCGAGCCGCTGCGCCCCCGCAAACCCCGCCTGGACATCGACGGCATCGGCACTGATCCCCGCGCAACTCGCGCCGAGGGCCGCGAACTCCGCGGTGAGATCGCGGAAATGGCAGGCCTCGGCCGTGCACACCGGCGTATTCGCGGCCGGATAGAAGAACAACACCAGTGGCCCGCCGGCCAGCAGTGAATCGAGCGAACGGAGGGCGCCGGTCTGGTCCGGGAGTTCGAATACCGGGGCGAGCTGGCCGATCTGCATACCCGGACACTACCGCCGGCGGCGGTCCCGCGGGGTGCGTCGAGCGCACCGGGCACCCGGCTGGAATGATGGTTCGAATGCACGGCGCGACCACTCCCGCGACTACCACCCGCGAACGATTCCACGAACTCGCCGCCGAGCACCGGGTCGTCCCGGTGACCCGGAAGGTGCTGGCCGATTCGGAGACCCCGCTGTCGGCCTACCGCAAACTGGGCGGTGACCGGGCGGGCACATTCCTGTTCGAATCCGCGGAGAACGGCCGATCGTGGTCGCGCTGGTCGTTCATCGGCGCGGGCAGTCCGTCGGCGCTCACCTCGGTCGACGGCGCCGCCACCTGGCTCGGCGCGACCCCCGCCGGTGCTCCGGCCGGCGGCGACCCTCTGGACGCCCTGCGCGAAACCCTCGAACTGCTGCGCACCGAACGGCTGCCCGGTCTGCCCCCGCTGACCGGCGGGATGGTCGGCTACCTCGGTTACGACGCGGTGCGCCGCATGGAACGGCTGCCCGAATATGCCGAGGACGATCTGCATCTCCCCGAGATGGTGCTGCTGCTGGCCACCGATCTGGCGGCGTTCGACCACCACGAGGGCGCCATCACCTTGATCGCCAACGCCGTCAACTGGAACGGCACCGCCGAGAATGTGGACGCCGCCTACGACGACGCCCTCGCCCGGCTCGACCGGATGACCGCGGCGCTGGCCGCGCCCGCGGACTCCACGGTGTCCGTTTTCGACCAGCCCGAACCGGATTACCGGCGCGCCCGCACCCCGGACGAATACGGCGCGGGGGTCCGCCGCCTGGTCGCGGAGATCGAGGCCGGGGAAGCCTTCCAGGTGGTGCTGTCGCAGCGTTTCGAAATGGACTACGGCGGCAGCCCCATCGACCTCTACCGGATGTTGCGGGCGGCCAACCCGAGCCCGTACATGTTCCTGCTGCACATCCCGGACGGCGCCGGGAACACCGCGTTCTCCATCGTGGGATCGAGCCCGGAAGCATTGGTGGCGGTGCAGGACGGGGTCGCCACCACGCACCCCATCGCGGGCACCCGCTGGCGGGGCGCCACCGAGGAAGACGATCTGCTGCTCGAGAAGGGCCTGCTGGCCGACGAGAAGGAGAACGCCGAACATCTGATGCTGGTCGATCTCGGGCGCAACGATCTGGGCCGGGTGTGTGTGCCCGGGACGGTACGGGTCACCGAGTACCGCCACGTCGAGCGCTACAGCCATGTCATGCATCTGGTCTCCACGGTGACCGGGCGGCTGGCACCCGGCAAGATCGCACTCGACGCGGTGCGCGCCTGTTTCCCGGCGGGCACGCTGTCCGGCGCCCCCAAGGTGCGGGCCATGCAGTTGATCGAGGAACTCGAACCCACCCGGCGCGGTGTATACGGCGGCGTGGTCGGCTACCTCGATTTCGCCGGTGACGCCGATACCGCGATCGCCATCCGCACCGCTCTCCTCAAGGACGGCACGGCCTACGTCCAGGCGGGCGCCGGGGTGGTGGCCGATTCCGAAGCCGAATACGAGGACACCGAATCCCGGAACAAGGCGATGGCGGTGCTGCGTGCGGTCGCCGCCGCCGAAACGGTGCGCGCCTTCGGTGCGGAGGAGGCAGCGGGCCGGGAATCGGTCTCCGTGACCTCCGGAGGCGGCGTATGACAGCCGGCGAGCCCGCCCGCCGCCCGCTCGGCGAGGACTCCGGCGGTGCAGACCGGAGCGGTACCGCGGGGGCCGGCGAGCCCGCAGGCAACGATACGGAAGCTCGCGTGCCGACGAGCGATGCCGCTCCCGGCGCCGGCCCGGAGACGAGTAACCCCGCGGGCGGAGCGCCCGTGGGCGCCGCAGCAGGCGCGGACGTCGCTCCGTCGGCAGAGTTCGTGGCCACCGGCACCGGTGCGGACGGGACGGATTCCGCTGTTACCGCAGCGGCTGAGGCCCCCACGAACGACGCAGGCGCTGTGGCGGCCACCGAGCCGGGCGCCCGGGCAACCGGCTCCGGCGCAGCGGGCGTGGACAGCGGTGTGGCCGAGCCGGGCTCGGTAGCAGGCAGCGCGGCCGGGGCGCACTCGCTCACGGCCGATACGAGTGGCGTCGCGTCGGCAGCCGCAGCGCAGGATTCCGCGGAAGCGGCCACCGGGTCCGCTGGTGAATCCGTCGCCGCGCGATCCCGGCCGATCGACTGGGGCGACGAGGAAATTGCACCTGCCGCCGGGGCCGGGACCGGCCGAGGTGGCCGGCAACCGGTTACCGCGCTGGCATTGCTCGCCCTCGGTGCCGCCGCGCTGTGGGGGTCCTCCCGGCTCACCTGGGTGACGGTGACCTCTGCGGACGGTTTGACCGAACCGCGCACCGACGACCTGAACGGCGGGGTCTGGTTCGGTGCGCTGACGCCGCTGGCACTGGTTCTGCTGGCCGCCATCGCCGCTGTCCTGGCGACCCGGGGCTGGATGCGTCGGCTGGTCGGTGTGGTGGTTGCCTTGATCGCCGCCGTGACAGCGGTACCGGCGCTGGCACTGCTCACCGGGGCCGGGGCCACCGAGCAACGGGCCGCGGAGCTGGCCGGGCTGCCGGGCCGGGCGCAGGTGCAGGAGCTGGTGACCTCGAGTGGTCCGGCGGCGCTCACACTGTGCGGTGCGCTGGCCGCGTTCGGTGCGGGGCTGTTGCTGGCCCGGATGCCGGCCGGTACCGAGCAGCTGTCCGGGAAATACGACAACCCGGCGACGCGGAAGGCCGCGGCCACCCAGGCGGTGCAGCAGCGTGGGTCCGGCGATGTGCTGCCCGAACGGGTGCTGTGGGACGCGCTGGACGCCGGCGCCGACCCGACCGACGCGGACGATCCGACCGGCGCGACCGACTCGACCGGTGGGAGCGACCCGACCGGCGCGGATAAGCCGTCCACCCGCACCGGCCCGGCGAACGAAACGGCTCGGTCCACCTCGGCCGGCTCGGCAGATCCGGTGGACAGGGACGCGGCGGCCCGTGACGAAGGCCGCTCGGCAACGCCGAGGTCCGGTGATACCCCCTAGCAGGCCGGTCGCGGCAGGGCGACCCGCCCCCGGCGTCAGGGTGCCGCGGCCTGCCATTTACTCTTGTTCAGCATCGGTGAGACAGCTCCTGGGGGAATCCTTCAGGCGTAAGTTGCGTGTCTCCCCAGAAAGGATTCGAGCCAGATGACGGTACTCGACTCGATTCTCGACGGGGTCCGCTCGGATGTAGCCGCTCGGGAGGCGGTGCTCGACTTCCCCGCGGTGAAGGCAGCGGCCGCCGCCGCGACCCCACCGCTCGATGCGAAGGCGGCCCTTCTCGAAGACGGCATCGGTGTGATCGCCGAGGTCAAGCGGGCCAGTCCGTCCAAGGGCGCGCTCGCCGATATCGGTGACCCGGCCAGCCTGGCCAAGGCCTACGAGGACGGTGGCGCCCGGATCATCAGCGTGCTCACCGAAGGCCGGCGCTTCAACGGATCGCTCGACGATCTGGACGCCGTTCGCGCCACCGTCGATATCCCGGTGCTGCGCAAGGATTTCGTCGTCGGCCCGTACCAGATCCATGAGGCCCGGGCGCACGGCGCCGATGTGATCCTGCTGATCGTCGCGGCCCTGGAACAGGACACGCTGGCTTCGCTCATCGATCGGACCGAATCGCTCGGGATGACCGCGCTCGTCGAGGTGCATACCGAGGAGGAGGCCGATCGGGCCCTCACCGCGGGAGCGAGTGTGATCGGTGTGAACGCGCGCAACCTGAAAACTCTCGAGGTCGATCGGGACTGTTTCGCCAGGATCGCGCCGGGGCTCCCCACCGAGGTCGTGCGGATCGCCGAATCCGGGGTCCGTGGTACCGCCGATCTGCTCGCCTACGCCGGCGCCGGCGCGGACGCGGTTCTCGTCGGCGAGGGGCTGGTCACCAGTGGTGATCCCCGGGCGGCGGTATCGGAGCTGGTCACCGCCGGCACCCATCCGTCTTGCCCGAAACCGGCCCGGCGGGGGCGATGATGGCGGCGTCCGGGTCCTCCACCGATCATGCACTGCCCGCCGCGAGTCGCGGGGTGGCGCACCGTAGCGAGCACGAACCGGACGAGGGCGGCCACTTCGGCGTCTACGGCGGCCGGCATGTGCCCGAGGCGCTGATGGCGGTGATCGAGGAGGTCACGGCCGAATACGACAAGGTCCGCCTGGATCCGGATTTTCTCGCCGAGCTCGATCGGCTGCAACGCGACTACACCGGTCGCCCTTCGCCGGTCTTCGAATGCACCGGGCTGGCCGAACACGCCGGCGGTGCGCGGATCCTGCTGAAGCGCGAGGATCTGAACCACACCGGTTCCCACAAGATCAACAACGTGCTGGGCCAGGCGCTGCTGGCCAAGCGGATGGGTAAGACCCGGATCATCGCCGAAACCGGCGCCGGGCAGCACGGGGTCGCCACGGCCACCGCCTGCGCGCTGCTCGGGTTGCGCTGCATCATTTACATGGGTGCGGTCGATACCGCCCGGCAGGCCTTGAACGTGGCCCGGATGCGGTTGCTCGGTGCCGAGGTCGTCTCGGTGACTCTCGGTTCGCAGACGCTCAAGGACGCGATCAACGAGGCCCTGCGTGACTGGGTCACCAACGCCGACGACACCTACTACTGTTTCGGCACCGCGGCCGGCCCTCATCCGTTCCCGATGATGGTCCGTGATTTTCAGCGGGTCGTCGGAATGGAGGCGCGCGCCCAGGTCCAGAGCCTGACGGGCCGGTTACCCGATGCCGTCGCGGCCTGCGTGGGCGGCGGATCCAATGCGATCGGTATCTTCCATGCCTTCATCGACGACCCCGGCGTCCGGCTCGTCGGCTACGAAGCCGCCGGTGACGGCGTGGAAACCGGCCGGCATGCGGCGACCTTCGCCGGTGGCTCCCCGGGCGCCTTCCAGGGTGCCTACTCGTACCTGCTGCAGGACGAGGACGGCCAGACCATCGAATCGCATTCCATCTCGGCCGGCCTGGATTATCCGGGCGTGGGTCCTGAGCACGCGTTCCTGAAGGATATCGGCCGGGCCGAGTACCTGCCCGTCACCGATACCGCCGCGATGGACGCGCTACTGCTGCTCAGCCGCACCGAGGGCATCATCCCGGCCATCGAATCCGCGCACGCGGTCGCGGGGGCGCTCGAGCTGGGCCGTGAGCTGGGCGAGGGGGCGATCATCCTGGTGAATCTGTCCGGACGCGGCGACAAGGATATGGATACCGCTGCCCGCTGGTTCGGGCTCTTCGACGATCCGGACACGGGCAAGGAGAACGGTCAGTGAGTTCCGAATCCCGTCTCGGCGCCACCTTCGCCGCATGTAAGGCCGATAACCGCGCGGCTCTCATCGGCTACCTGCCCGCCGGATACCCGGACCTCGAGGGGTCGCGCAAGGTCGTGCGGGCGATGGTCGAATCCGGTTGCGATATCGTCGAAGTCGGCGTTGCTTATTCCGATCCGGTGATGGACGGGCCGACCATCCAGGCCGCGGCCGATCAGGCGCTGCGCGGCGGGGTGCGGGTCCGCGATGTGTTCTCCGTGGTCGAAGCGGTGGCCGACGCGGGTGCCCAGGCGGTGGTGATGAGCTACTGGAATCCGGTACTCAAATACGGCGTCGACCGATTCGCCCGCGATCTCGCCGCCGCCGGTGGTGCCGGCATCATCACGCCCAATCTCATCCCCGAAGAAGCGGCCGACTGGTTCAGTGCCTCCGCCGCGCACCACCTCGACAGGATCTTCCTGGTGGCGCCGTCGTCCACCGAGGAACGCCTCGCCGCCACCCTCGACGCCAGTTCGGGTTTCGTCTACGCCGCGTCGACCATGGGTGTCACCGGTGCCCGGGACGCGGTCTCGACCATGGCGCCCGCGCTGTGCGCCCGGATCCGCGAGCACAGCGATATTCCCGTCGGGGTCGGTCTCGGGGTCCGCTCCGGGGCGCAGGCGGCCGAGATCGCCGCCTACGCCGACGGGGTCATCGTCGGTTCCGCGCTGGTCAGCGCCGCCGCCGAGGGGCTGGACGCGGTCCACGCCCTGACCGCGGAACTGGCCGGTGGTGTCCGCGCCGCCACGGTCGCGTCCTGAACCCGCCCCGGCGCGTATGACACCGCGGTAGGTGGCCGGCCGGGGCCGGAGATAACACGCGAGCCGGAGGCCGAACTTGCCAACGTGGCCTCCTGGACTACGGTTGCCCCGTGACCGTTCTCGCCGTACCGGAAACCACCTCGACCGCCGTATCGCCCGCCACCGAGCTGCTGGCCTATCTGCCCAGCCCGCCGCAGGGCGTCTGGGATATCGGGCCGTTCCCGCTGCGCGCGTACGCGGTCTGCATCATCGTCGGAATCATCGTCGCCATCTGGTGGGGCGAGAAACGCTGGCAGTCCCGCGGGGGCGAGGCGGGCGCGATCCTGGACGTTGCCGTGTTCGCCGTACCGTTCGGGCTGATCGGCGGCCGGATCTACCACGTCGCCACCGACTGGCAGAAGTACTTCGGGGCGGACGGCAACCCCGTGGATGCCCTGAAGATCTATCAGGGCGGTCTCGGCATCTGGGGGGCGGTATTCCTGGGCGGTATCGGCGCCTGGATCGCCTGCCGGATCTACAAGATCCCGCTGCCCGCACTCGGTGACGCGATCGCCCCGCCGATCCTGCTCGCCCAGGCCATCGGCCGGCTCGGCAACTACTTCAACCAGGAGCTCTACGGTCGCGAAACCGATCTGCCCTGGGGCCTGGAGATCTACCTGCGCTTCGACGACGCCGGCCGCCTCGACATGATGAACGGTGTTTCCTCCGGCGAGGTCCACTCCGTCGTGCATCCGACGTTCCTCTACGAGTTGCTGTGGAATGTCGCGGTCGTGCTCGCACTGGTCTATATCGACCGGCGTTTCCGGATCGGGCACGGGCGGCTGTTCGCCCTGTACGTCGCCGGCTACTGCTTCGGGCGCTTCTTCGTCGAACTCATGCGCGACGACGAGGCCACCCTGATCGCGGGTATCCGGGTGAACTCCTTCACCTCCGGCCTGGTATTCCTGGCCGCGATCGCGTACGTCCTGTTTGCGACCAAGGGCCGGGAAACTCCGGAACAGCTCCGGCCCGGAGGGGGGCCACGCCCGTGGCCGTGGCAGTTCGGCGCGCTACGGGCCGCAGGTGCGGCGACCGGTCCCGGCTCCGGCGACGAGGATGCCGCCGCGCGCGAATCCGATACCGGCACCGAATCCGCGCACTACGATGCTGCCGATCCCCCGGCCGAGGCAGCGGACTCGGAGGACGGCGGTGGGTCCGGCGCCACCGATCCGCTCGCGAAGCCGGAGGGAGCCGCCGAGTCCGCGAAAACGGACGAGCCCGCCGATTCCGCAGCCGGCCCGCAAGATTCGTCTGCCGAGCCCGACTCCGCGGGACTGGGCGGGTCCGCGGAGTCGCCGAAATCCGCGACAAGTGAAGATGCCGTCGATCCGAAGTCCGGCGCGAACGAATCCGGCGCTGCACACACCGATTCCGTGTCGTCGGCGGATACGGATTCCGCGGCCACCGCACCGAGGAACCCCTGAGGCGACTGGAACAGCCTTCCACAGCCCACCGCGCGGTACGGGCCCGAACCCCGCGCTGCCGGAGGCGGCGCCATGACACAACGGGGAAGTGAGCAAAGAACTACGAGACAGATGTCCCCGGGCACTGCGCCGCCGAAGAATCCCTCCCGTGACTGCCCACCTGAATGGGTTCGGGGCCCGTCTCGTTCTGGAGCGACAGAGCGGGGCAGCGTTGCGGAGGAGCGGCGGAGTGAAGAACGAGACATAGGGCCCCGAACCCCGCGCCGCCGGAGGCGGCGCCTATAACACAGGAGGAGCAGTGACCGATCCGTACCAGCAGGGCGGACCGCAGTACGGCCCGCAGGGCACCGGCCCGGATCTGGGTAAATCGCCGGGGTATCCGTCGCAGCCCTACCCGTCCCAGCCCTACGCCTCGCAGCCGCAGCCGTATCCGGGGCAGCCCGACCCGCAGTACGGGGCCGCGCCCGGGTACGGACAGCCGGGCCCGCAGTACGGGCAGCCGGATCCTGCCTACGGGCAACCGGGCGCGTACGGGCAGCCGGGACCTGGCTACGGCGCGCCCATGGGGTACAACCCGATGGATCCGGAGGCGCCCTACGGCCGCGATATGTACGGGGTGCCGCTGTCGGACAAACAGAAGATGGTGGCGGGACTGCTGCAGATCTTCTTCGGCTATCTCGGGATCGGCCGGTTCTACCTCGGTGATACCGGGATGGGTATCGGCCAGATCGCGGCCAGCATCTTCACCTGCGGTATCGCCGGGTCGATCTGGGGTCTCATCGACGGCATCATGATTCTCACCGGCAAGGTGACCGATACCCACGGTCGTCCGCTGCGGGACTGAATCCCCCCCGGTGTGCGGAGTGCGGGTCCACCACGGTGGGCCCGCATTCGTGTATCCGGGGTGATTCGTAGCGCCGCGGTAACAGTCGCGTACGACCTCCCGCTCATTCGGAGGCGGGCGGCGTTGGGTTGCCGTTCACCCGGAGTTCGGCGCTCTCGCCGCTGCCCGCGGGCCGGGCGGGACGCCGTACCCCGGCAGGATTAGGCTCGACACGTGATGCGACGGACGAAGATTGTGTGCACCCTCGGCCCGGCCACTGCCACCGAGGAACGTATTCGAGAGCTCGTCGAAAGCGGTATGGATGTCGCCCGGCTGAATTTCAGCCACGGCGAGCACTCCGACCACGCCGAAAACTACAAGAAGGTGCGGCAGGCCTGCGAACATCTCGGCCGCGCCGTCGGTATTCTCGCCGATCTGCAAGGCCCCAAGATCCGGCTGGGGCGTTTCGCCGAGGAACGCACCATCTGGGCGACCGGTGAGGTCGTCCGCATCACCGTCGACGAGATCGTCGGTGATCACGACCGTGTCTCCACCACCTACAAACAGCTCGCCGCCGACGCCAAATCCGGTGACCGGCTGCTCGTCGACGACGGCAAGGTCGGGCTGGAGGTGATCCGCGTCGAGGGGAACGACGTGGTGTGCGAGGTGACCGAGGGCGGCCCGGTCAGCAACAACAAGGGTGTGTCGCTGCCGGGTATGGACGTCTCGGTGCCCGCGCTCTCCGAAAAAGATATCGAGGATCTGGAATTCGCCCTGAATCTGGGCGTGGATTTCATCGCCCTCTCGTTCGTCCGCTCACCGTCGGATATCGAGCTCGTCCACGACGTGATGGACCGGGTGGGCCGGCGGGTCCCGGTGATCGGCAAACTGGAGAAGCCCGAGGCGATCGACAACCTCGAGGCCGTGGTCCTGGCCTTCGACGCGGTGATGGTGGCCCGCGGCGACCTCGGTGTCGAATTGCCGCTCGAGCAGGTACCGATCGTGCAGAAGCGTGCCATCCAGATGGCGCGCGAGAACGCGAAACCGGTGATCGTGGCGACCCAGATGCTCGAATCCATGATCGAGAACTCGCGTCCTACCCGTGCCGAGGCCTCCGATGTGGCCAATGCGGTGCTCGACGGCGCCGACGCGGTGATGCTGTCCGGTGAGACCTCGGTCGGGAAGTATCCGATCGAGACCGTGCGCACCATGGCGCGCATCGTGCACGCGGTGGAAACCGAATCCACCAATGTGCCGCCCCTGACGCATACACCGCGCACCAAACGCGGTGTCATCTCGTATGCCGCCCGCGATATCGGGGAACGGCTCAACGCCAAGGCGCTGGTGGCGTTTACCCAGTCCGGCGATACGGTGCGCCGCCTGGCCCGCCTGCACACCCCGATCCCGCTGCTGGCGTTCACCCCCCTTCCGGAGGTGCGCAGCCAGCTGGCGCTCACCTGGGGCACCGAAACCTTCATCGTGCCCACCGTGGACAGCACGGACGCGATGATCAAACAGGTCGATCAGGCGCTGCTGAGCATGAACCGCTACGCCAAGGGCGACCTCGTGGTCATCGTGGCGGGCTCCCCACCGGGTACCGTCGGGTCCACGAACCTGATCCACGTGCACCGTATCGGCGAGGAGGACCACTGATGCCGAGCAACCCCGGAGCCGCCCGGTGAGCGCGCCCGTCGACGAGACCGTCACCGACCGGCACCGCGATCTCGACACTCTGCTCGAGCTGCTGGACCTGGAGGAGGTGTCCGAGGATGTGTTCCGCGGGCACCATCCGGAGAAGGTCGCCAGCCGCACCTTCGGCGGGCAGCTGGTCTCCCAGGCGGTGATCGCTGCCGGCCGCACGGCCGGAAATCGGCCGATCCACGTGCTCAACGCGCATTTCGTGCGGGGCGGCGATGTGAAGAAACCCATAGATTTCCACGTCGAACGGCATCGTGACGGCCGTGCGTTCGCGAACCGCACCGTCACCGCGGTCCAGGACGGTCAGGAACTGTTCGTCATGCTGGCCTCCTTCCAGGAGTGGGGCAAAGGGCTCGAGCACGCGCACGAACGGCCGGAAGTCCCGGATCCGGAGACGCTGCCGCGGGTCCAGGAGAGTTTCGCCGGGTTCGAGGACAAGCTGGAGATGTTCGTCAACGCTCCGCACCCGATCGATATGCGCTACACCAACGATCCGGCCTGGATCCTCAAGGGCACCGGCGAGAAGCTGAACCACAACCGCGTGTGGATGCGCGCCGACGGCACCCTGCCCGACGATCCGCTCATCCACGTGGCCGCGCTGAGCTACTCCTCCGACACCACGGTGCTGGATTCGATCATCACCACGCACGGCCTGTCGTGGGGTCTGGACCGGATCGTCGCCGCCACGGTGAACCATTCCATCTGGTTCCACCGGCCGTTCCGGTTCGACGAATGGGCGCTGTACGCCACCGAGTCCCCCGTGGCCGCAGGCTCACGGGGGCTGGCGACCGGGCGTTTCTACTCGCGGTCGGGCGATCTGCTGGCCACCACCGTGCAGGAAGGCGTTATCCGCCATTTCCCGGCGCGGCGTTGACCGCCCGCCGAGCGGTCAGAGCCGCTCGGCCGGTAGCGGCTCGAGATCGACATCGGTGCGCTGTTCGGCACTGAGCGTGAACGGTGCCCCGGGGCCGAGTTCGTCCAAGCCCCGCAGCAGGCGGTGCTCCAGCGCATCGATATAGCCGTCGGTCAGTTCGGCCGGATCGCCGGCCAGGCTCAGCGCGATCTCGAACGTCGCATGCCCGCAGGGTTCCGCGCCGGGATTCCCGGCGCGCCAGCGGCTGTCGAATTCCCGGTGCCGCGAATCGTCCTCGGCGACGGGCAGTGTGCACCGCCAGGCGCAGACCTCACCGTCATCGAGGTGTTCGGCCAGATCGGTGCGCACGGACTCGACGAGTCTGTCCAGGGTTTCCGGTGTCACATACACATGAAGCGAAACATCCGAAATGCGTTTCGGCATGCGCGATTCCTGTCGTGTGTCGAACCTGCAACGGGATGGGATTCTCGGTGTTCCGGAGCGCGAGTGTAGTGGGCGCGGCCGGGAAAGTCAGACTCCGAGTCGCCATCGTTGTCGATTTCCGATATCGGCGGCGTCCGTATTCACGCGTACCAGCCGGTGTGCTGGGCGGCGACCAGCGGCGACCACCGCGCCGCCGGTCCAGGCTGCACCACCAGCGGCGGCCGTCCCCAGTGCCGCTCGGCCGGTGTACTCACCGGCGCCAGCGCCACCAGCAACGGCACAAGCGCTTCCGCGATCGTGTCCCCGACCTCGCAATATGCCTGTGCCGAAAGTCCGACCGGATCGCCGATGTTCTCCCGCCCCACCAGCGACAGGTTGTGCCGGCTGCGGTGCAGTCCGGCCACGCTGCGTGCCCCGGTGACCCGCGCGATCCGATACGCCTCCAGCAACGTGAACGTCCGCGGCCCCGCTGCCCCCATTTCCGCAACTTCATCCCGGATGTTCTCAGTCATGGTGAGAACGAGATCCGCCCGATCGATATGCTCGGCTTTGAGTTTGCGGGCCCGGAAGTCACTCGGATCCCCGCCCAAGCCGGTGATGGCCTCGGCAGCCCGCGGTTCCACCGGAAAACCCACCAGGGCCCGTGTCCCGGCGCTCTCGGCGGTGATCCCGGTCAGCCGGTATTCGACCGCGATGGAACGGGTGAGTCGTTCGGCGATCACCGACCGGCACACATTGCCATTGCAGACGAACAGGATGTGCATGTGGCTACGGTAAGACGCCCGCGACCTGCGCAGAACCGGTGTTCGCTCGATATCACATCATCCGGCCGGTGAATTCATCTCCGCTTAGCACGTTGTTTTTCTGTGGCTCCGGCTCGATACCAGATCGCCGGCGGAGATGGGCAGGTTCCTCCTCTGAGCGGAGGCCGACGAGCCGCTTCGAGTCGTTCCAGAGCGTGCGGGCGCGCTCCTCATCGTAGGAAACCTTCGACGATTGCCTCCGCCGCAGCTTTCCCTCCCGTGCTTGAAAGTACTTACCGGATACCGTGGCGTAGCGCTTGTCGACCGCGAGATCGGCCAGCGCGGCACCGGAGAACGCGACCGTCGATGTCGTGACGCCGATATATGTGGATATCGATTGCATCAGGGAACTCGCTGCCAGCCATTGCACCGCTTTCGGCATATTCCGCAAGAAGCCTGTCTCGGGAACCGATCCGGGGTCGTAGGCGAGGGAGGCGATCGCGCTGCCGGCGCGGTCGAGGCGGCGGGCGAGTTCGTAGGCGTACATGACCGTGCAGAGTTTCGAGGTCGAATAGCGTTTGCCGGCCGGTAAGGGTTTCGCCCCGCTCAGCCCGTCGTTGGCCAGCTCGACGGCCCTCGGTTCGACGGCGGCGCCGACGAGCTTGCCGTCCATGGTGTCTGGATCGTGCGTACCGCTCGCGGTGAACACGACACGACCGTCCGCGGATATCGCCGGAAGCAGGAGTTCGACCAGAAGGAAATGGCCGAGGCAGTTCGTCGCGAACGTCAGTTCGTAGCCGTCCGGGCTGTATTTCTCCTTGCCGTCGAACCGGCCACCGGCGTTGCAGATCAGTGCCTGCAGCGGTGCGGCCGCACCGCGTTCGATCAGCGAACCGTACGTGGCAGCCGCGGTACGCACCGAGGCGAGAGACGAGGTGTCCAGTTCGACCGTCACCACGTCGATATCGTGCACCGTGCGCAGTTCTTCGGCGACTGCCTGCATTCGTTGCGGGCTTCGGCCGGCGAGTACGAGGTCGACTCCCCGGGCAGCGAGCTGCCTGGAGCATTCGAGCCCGATGCCGGAATGACCGCCGGTGATGAAAACTGTTGCCATACTTGCTCCTTGACTGGGATTCGCCGATAACACCGCAGCGGCTATGCCGATAGGGCCGAGTTGTCGCCTCGGGCGCGCAGAATCTGCGCCGTGTACGGATTGAGTTCGATCGGGTCGGGGTCGCCGACGATCACGGTGCCTCCGAGGTAGGCCAGGTGCCGGCCGAAGACGTAGTTGGGCTCCATGGCGAAGGTCATGCCGGGCACGAGTTCGAGGTCGGCACCGATCGTGGGGTGGTCGGGCTCGGGTGGGTAGGCTTCGGCGCCGGGAATCCACTGCCCGGCGTCGGCGGGGAAGCCGCTCAGCGCGATCGCCGGGTTGAGCGCGTGCACGGACGGCCCGAACTCCCAGCCGCCGGCAGGGTCCAGTACCTCCCGCATAGCAGCGACGACGTCGCCGAACGTCCGCCCCGGGCGCAGCGACCGCAGGCCCGCGTCATACGTCGCGCGGGCAACCTCGGCGGCACGCAGCAGATCCGGATGCGGCTCGCCGACCGTGATCGTGGCCTGGTGCTGCGTATGACGTCCGCCCAGGTTGGCGAAAACCTCCGCCGAGACGACATCACCGTCGGCCAGGACGCGGGGCGCCTGCGGACGGTAGCTCCACGGCGGCACGGCCCGGGCCAAAGGGGCGGGACCGGAGTAGAGATGCATTGCCGCCGGAGTGGTGCCCCGCGCGTAACCTGCAGCCATTCCTGCTGCGTAGACCTCGCTCTCCGAGACACCGGCGGCCGCGGTGGCGACCATGGCGGCCACCATGGCGTCTCCGATGCTCCCCGCGCGGCGTACGACGGCGATCTCTTCGCTGCTCAGCGGCATGATCAGACGGGACAGCGGCCGGGCGACGGGGACGAATTCCGCGTCGGGGAACGTGTCGAGGATGGTGTTCCACTGCCGGTAGGGCACGAGCCCCTCGGGATGCCACGGCGGATACGGCTCCAGGCCTACGACGCCGATTGTTGCCGTCGACAGTCCCAATGCGGTGAGCGTCTCGGCAATTGCCGCCGAGTCGCGAGACACCCGGATGTTATCGGGTGTGATCCAGGGGATGTCGCCGCGGCGAATGCCCTCGAGATAGTCCCGCCAGAACATCTCCATCGGCAACAGTGACAGCGGGTCGCCGTCGCGGGTAAAGACGACCGTCGTCCCCGCCCTGGCGTTGGTGAACCAGGTATCGAAGGCGAACGGCGCGGGACCGGCATCTTCGTGCTCACCGAAAACCAGCAGTGCGTCCAGCCCTTCACGCTGCATGAATTCGCGCGTCAGGCGCCAGCGGCGGTCACGCTCGGCGGTGGAGTAGCCAGGTATTTCTGCGTTGTCTCCGCGGTTCATATCGTTCTCCTCGGGGCTCGAACAGGTGTGGATGCCAGGAACTGCCCCGTACGCGTAATCGGGCGCGGATTCGGTGTGCTCGTGACCGGCACCTGTCACCACGATGGCCCGGTAGCGGTAGGTGATCCAGAGACTTCCGAAGCTAGGAGTGGCGGTACCAGGACAGCGAGCATCCGGCCGGGGAAACTCGAGGACATGGATCGCGCCGAACTCGCCAATGTCCTGAGAGCCGCGCGGGCACGTATCGCGCCCGAAGAGGTGGGGCTTGTGGCAGGCCCCAGGAGACGGGTTGCGGGTCTGCGACGTGAAGAGGTCGCGCAACTCGCCGGGCTCAGCGTCGACTATGTGGTGCGCCTCGAACAGGGGCGCGCGCCGCGCCCATCGATCCAGGTGCTCGCGGCGCTGACCAGGGCATTACGGTTCGACCGCGACGGACGCGATCAGGTCTTCCGGCTCGCCGGGAGCGCCCCGCCGCTGGCGGGTCGGGTCGAGATGTCGTTGCGGCCGAGTGTGCTGCGGTTGCTACAGCGTATGACCGACCTGCCCGCGCTCGTGCTGTCGGCAAAAGGTGATGTACTGGTGCAGAATTCGATGGCCCGCGCTCTCTTGGGCGAACTCGCCGACCGGCCGGAGGGACAACGCAACCTGTTCCGGCAGCGGTTCCTCGGCACCGGCGAAACTCGCGTGGTGCTCGATCCGGAGGAAGCGGAATCGACCGAGCGGCAGGCAGTCGGATCGCTCCGCACCGCGCTCTCGCGCTACCCCGACGACCCCCAGCTGCGTGAAATGATCGACGAGCTGATGGCCCGCAGCCCGCGATTCCACCGGCTGTGGCAGGAAGGAAACTCCACGACGTGGCGGTCGATGCACAAGACCGTCGAGCACCCGGATTTCGGGCGGCTCGTCTTGGACTGCGACACTCTGCTGCTGCCCGATACCGACCAGTCGATGATCGTCTACTCCGCCGCGGCCGCCACCCGCGAAGCCTCGGCACTCGACCTGATGCGCGTAACGGGCACCGAGCGGATGACCACCTGACCCCGTCTCATGCGGGATCTCCCGAAACCGGACGCTCGCTTGTGCTGTGCGAAGAAAATGGGCGGTGGCGCACCACCCGCCCGACCTTGGTGCCGAGTGTGGGACTCGAACCCACACGTCCTTTCGGACAACGGTTTTTGAGACCGTCGCGTCTGCCAGTTCCGCCAACTCGGCGCACCGGGTGCAAATGATAGCCCGAGCCGGCCGAATCGCCGAATTCCGGGTGGGTTGCCGGGGGAGGAAGGGTGGTAAGCAGGGTAAATGCAGCGGCGTTCCTGGTGAACGGTAGTCTCTACACCACCCGATCGCGTGACGGCGGATCGACGGCCGGGCATCGGTGTCGATCCGCCGTTCGCGATATCGGGACGAGGCATCGGAACCAGAGGGGTCGTTTATGGGCACTAGTGCAGACGCCGGGGCGAAACGTGTGGTTGTCGCCGAGGACGAGGCGTTGATCCGGATGGATCTGGTGGAGATGCTGACCGAAGAGGGCTACCGGGTCGTCGGGGAAGCCGGTGACGGGCAGCAGGCCGTCGACCTCGCGGTGGAGCACCGGCCCGATCTCGTGATCATGGATGTGAAGATGCCGCGCCGCGACGGGATCGATGCGGCAGCCGAGATCGCGTCGAAACGGGTTGCGCCCGTGGTGATTCTGACGGCGTTCAGCCAGCGGGACCTGGTCGAGCGGGCCCGGGACGCCGGCGCCATGGCCTATCTCGTGAAACCCTTCACCAAATCGGATCTGGTCCCGGCGATCGAGTTGGCGGCGAGCCGGTTCCACGAGATCACGGCGTTGGAGAGCGAGGTCGCCACCCTGGGGGAGCGGCTGGAGACCCGTAAGCTCGTCGAACGGGCCAAGGGGGTGCTGATGCAGACGCAGGGGTTGAGCGAACCGCAGGCGTTCAAGTGGATTCAACGCACCGCGATGGACCGCCGCACCACGATGAAGGCAGTGGCGGAGGTCGTGCTGGAGAACCTCGCACCGCAGTGAGACGACCCGCTCACCGGTGGTGCGTTACCGGCGAGCGGGACGATTTTACCCGCTCGAAACAATACTCGGGCAAGAATCTGCGACGAGATCATCGCGATGATCCGAATGTCACGCGCGATCAACATACCGGAGTTATGTTTCTCACAGGCCGGCGTAGTCGGCTACCCCGGTCCGGCCGGGGAATGATGAGGAACATAGGGGTAGATCGTGTTCGTTTCGACATGGTCGGGTATGCCGCGGCGCAGCCGCCGAGTACGCGGGATTCTGGCGGTCGCCGCAGCGGCTACATTGGTTCTGGCAGGTTGCGGGGACAAATCCGCGGGTGACCCGGAGGGGCCCGGTGCCGGCGGGCTGTCCATCGAACCGCTGATGCAGATCGATGCCGCGGGCAAGGAGGTCCCGGCCGCCGACGCCGCCACCGCGGCAGATCCGGCGGGTAACGGTAAGGCGACCTGTCCGCCCACCACGTCGATCGCCATGGCCGGCGCGCTGACCGGACCTGATGCGGCGCTCGGAATCAATATCGTCAACGGTGTGCATTTGGCGATCGACCAGCACAACAAGGCCAATCCGGGCTGTCAGATCCAGGTGAAGCCGTTCGACACCGAAGGTGATCCGCAGAAGGCCAGCCAGGTGATACCGCAGATCGTGAACGATCCGTCGATCATCGGTGTGGTCGGTCCGGCGTTCTCCGGCGAAACCAAGGCCACCGGGCAGATCCTCAGCGATGCCGGGCTGGTCGCGGTGTCGTCGTCGGCCACCAATGCGACCTTGACGCAGAACGGATGGAAGACCTTCTTCCGTGGTCTGGCCAACGATGATGTGCAGGGACCGTCGGTGGCGAAGTACCTGGTCGACACCGCCGGTTACCAGAAGGTCTGCGTGGTCCAGGACAACACCGATTACGGTGTCGGACTGGCGAAGAGCATCACCGCCGGTCTCGGTGCGGCCGCCGATCCGGCGTGCGCGGCCAGTATCAAGAAGGGCGACAAGGATTTCTCGGCCACCGTCACCAAGATCGCGAACGCGCAGCCGGACGCGATCTTCTACTCCGGCTATTACGCCGAGGCGGCGCCGCTGGTGCAGCAGTTGCGCGACGGCAATGTAGAAGCGGCGTTCGTCTCCGCCGACGGCACCAACGATCCGCAGTTCGTCAGCCAGGCCGGCGATTCGGCGACCGGTGCGGTGCTGTCCTGCCCCTGTGGTCCGGCCCCGGCGGAGTTCGCCACCGCCTACGAGGAACTGCACGGTCAGGCCCCCGGCGTGTATTCCGTGGAGGCCTACGATCTGGCCACCATTCTCGCCACCGGTATCGACGCCGGTGAATCGACCCGCCCCGGCCTCTTGGAGTACGTCCGAGGCTACAACGGTGACGGCCTCGCCCGGCACTACCAGTGGGACGCCGACGGCGAACTGTCCGCCGCATTGATCTGGGTGTACGAGGTCGGCTGACCGCTGCGCGAACGGTACGCGCACCGGACCTGGGCCGGGTGCGTACCGCTCGCTGCCCCGGTGCGGGGTCCGAGGACGAGGGCGGATAGCCGATGAGAGCAGCCGTTGCGGCCGATGTGGCCGTCTGGGCGCAGAGATCGATCGATTTCAACTACGAGGGGGTCATAGATCAGTTCTGGCGGCTGACCGTCGACGGACTGTCCTACGGCGCGATATACGCCTTGGTGGCGGTGGGCTACACCCTGGTCTACGGGGTACTGCGGCTGATCAACTTCGCCCACTCCGAAGTGTTCATGCTCGGGATGTTCGGCCAGTACGTGGGCCTGATGCTGCTGGGATTCGCGCCCAGCGGTAATGCCTACAGCGAGGGCATCGTGCTCACGGTCGTGTATCTCGGTGTGGCCATGCTCATCGGTATGGCGGTATCCGGGGCGGCCGCGGTCGGGTTGGAACGGGTGGCCTACCGGCCGTTGCGGCGCCGCGGCGCCAAACCCCTGACCTTCCTGATCACCGCGATCGGTATGTCGTTCGTACTGCAGGAGTTCGTGCACTTCGTGCTGCCGCAACTGTGGCCGGGCCTCGGCGGGAACAACGCCCAGCAGCAGATCACCCTGGTCGAACCCGAAACACAGTTCACCATCGCCGGGGCCGAGGTCACCAATGTGACCCTGGTGATCGTGATATCGGCGGTGGGACTGGCGATATCGGCCGAGATCCTGATCAATCGCACCCGGTTCGGCCGCGGTATCCGTGCGGTGGCCCAGGATCCCGATACCGCGACGCTGATGGGTGTTTCGCGGGAGCGGGTCATCATGCTCACTTTCCTCATCGGCGGCCTGCTGGCCGGCGCCGCCGCCATGCTGTACGTGATGAAGATTCCGCATGCCGTGATCTTCAACGGCGGATTCATCCTGGGCATCAAGGCTTTCGCCGCTGCTGTGCTGGGCGGTATCGGCAATGTGCGCGGCGCGGTGCTCGGCGGCCTGCTGCTCGGTCTGGTGGAGAACTACGGGCAGATGCTGTTCGGCACCGAATGGCGCGATGTGGTGGCCTTCCTGGTGCTCGTACTGGTGTTGTTCTTCCGGCCGACCGGCATCCTGGGAGAAAGTCTCGGAAGGGCGCGCACATGAGTATTGCGGCGACCGAGAAGAAAGGTCACGGCTTCGGCGACGAGCTGCGGGCGTGGTGGACCGGGCTCAGCAGGCCGGCGCAGTGGGCGCTCGGGATACCGGCGCTGTTGCTGCTCGCTGCGCTTCCGCTGTTTCCGCCTCCGCTGCTGGACACCCCGGGCACCAGTTTCGGCGGTGTGCTGGCGCAGTTCGCGATGTATGCCCTGATCGCCATCGGTCTGAATGTGGTGGTGGGACAAGCCGGTTTGCTGGATCTCGGCTATGTCGGTTTCTATGCCGTCGGTGCGTACACCGTCGGTCTGTTGACCAGTCCGAACAGTCCGTGGAACCAAACCGGCGACGGCTGGCTGAACTCCGAGTGGGCCTGGCTGGCCTGTGTGCCGCTGGCGATCATGGTGACCGCCGTATCGGGTCTGCTGCTCGGTTCGCCCACCTTGCGCCTGCGGGGTGACTATCTGGCCATCGTGACCCTCGGTTTCGGCGAGATCGTCCGCCTGCTCGCCGACAATCTGGGGGAGCTCACCAACGGTAGCCTGGGCCTGTCCGGTATCGCCTATCCGCGGGTCGGTGAATCCGAGTCCCATCCCAACGGTGTGTTCTCCGCCGGGAATGTCGGCGCACCGGAGAGCTCGAATCTCCTCGACCGCGCCAGTTCCGGCACGTGGTGGTACTGGGTCGGGATGTTCGCGGTGGTCGTGGTGCTGCTCGTGGTGGGCAATCTGGAACGGAGCCGGGTGGGCCGGGCGTGGGTGGCGATCCGCGAGGACGAGGACGCCGCCGAGATCATGGGCGTACCGACCTTCAAGTTCAAGCTGTGGGCGTTCATGATCGGCGCCGCCATCGGCGGTCTGTCCGGGGCGTTGTTCGCCGGGCAGGTGCAATTCATCAATCCCACCGGGTTCAACATCATCAATTCGATGCTGTTCCTGTGTGCGGTGGTGATCGGCGGTCAGGGCAATAAGCTCGGTGTCATCGTCGGCGCCTTCCTGGTGGTGTACCTGCCGAACCGGCTGATGTCGGTTTCGATCGTCGAGACCCGGGCCGACGCCTATGTGCAGCTGGCGATCGTCGCGGTACTCTGTGCGGCGCTGCTGGCGGGCCGGCGGTGGCGGGCGGGCTGGTCACGATGGGTGTACCTCGCGGTGAGTGTGGTGGCGGCGGTATACGCGGTGCTGCTGCTGAGCAGTCTGCTGCTCTTCGACGAAGGCGGGGAACAGCGCCTCGGTGACCTGAAGTACCTGTATTTCGGCATTGCACTGGTGGTGATGATGGTCCTGCGCCCTCAGGGGTTGTTCCCGGTCCGTCAGAAGCTGCTCGCTTTCGGCCGGCAGATCGTGCGGGCGATTCGCCGCCCGGCGCCGGAGACCGTGGAGGTGACCTCGTGACCGGCCCGAACCCAGGCGATGCCCTGTTCGACAACGAGGATATGGCCGTGGGCCATACCGCCGAACTCCGTGCCGAATCGGCGGGGGAGGTGGACGTGATCGCGGTCGATCCGGCGCTCGCCGACGACGCCGCGGTCGCCGAGGCCGTGGCCGGGCACCGGGAGATCCGGGCCGAGGTCGGCGCACCGCTGCTGCGCACGGAGGGCCTCACGGTGCAGTTCGGTGGGCTCACCGCCCTGGATTCGGTGAGTTTCGATATCCGCCGCGGTGAGATCTTGGGACTGATCGGGCCGAACGGCGCGGGGAAGACCACCTGCTTCAACGCCATCACCGGGGTGTATCGGCCGAGCGCGGGGACGGTGTTCTTCGACGGGAAACCGCTCACCAAGACCAAACGGCACGCGATCACCCGGCTCGGGATCGCGCGGACCTTCCAGAACGTCCGCCTGTTCGGCGAGATGACCGCCCTGGAGAACGTGGTGGTGGGGACCGACGCCCGTCACCGTACCTCCGTGCCCGGCGCGATTCTGCGGAGCAGACGGCACCGGCGCGAGGAACACGATGCGATCGCCCGGGGCATGGCCCTCCTGGAATTCGTCGGTATCGCCCCCCGCGCCGTGGAGAAGGCCCGCAATCTCTCCTACGGCGACCAGCGCCGGCTGGAAATTGCCCGGGCACTGGCCACCGAGCCGAAACTGTTGTGCCTGGACGAACCGGCCGCCGGATTCAATCCGAGCGAGAAATCCGCGCTCATGGAGCTGATCCGCAAAATCCGCGACGACGGATTCACGGTACTGCTGATCGAACACGATATGCGGCTGGTCATGGGCGTGACGGACCGGATCGTGGTGCTGGAATTCGGCCGCAAGATCGCCGACGGCCTGCCCGCCGATATCCGGGCCGATCCTGCGGTGATCGCGGCGTATCTCGGGGTGCCCGACGACGAACTGACCGCCGAGGACGTCTCGGTGTCCACCGTGGCACTGCGTGCGGAACACGATCCGGCCACTGGTGCCGGCGAGGAATCGGAGGCCCGGTGATGGCCGCATCCCAGGGCGGGAAACCCGGCGGCGAACCGCTCCTCGAGGTCGAGGATATCGTTGTCGGCTACGGCAGAATCGAGGCGCTGCACGGTATTTCACTGCGCGTGGCCGAAGGTGAGCTGGTGACACTGCTCGGCGCGAACGGCGCCGGGAAGACGACCACCATGCGCGCGCTCTCCGGCCTGCTCCCGCTGACCCGCGGCCGCATCCTGTTCGAGGGCAGCGATATCAGCGGGGTACAGGCGCATCGGCGGGTGCTGGCCGGGCTGGTGCAGGCGCCGGAGGGTCGCGGGGTGTTCCCCGGGATGACGGTGCGGGAGAACCTCGATATGGGGTGCTACGCCCGGCCCTTCCGGAACAAGGGCGATCATGCCGCTGCCCTGGACCGGGTTTTCGAACTGTTCCCGCGGCTGCGGGAGCGGGAGAAACAGGTGGGTGGCACCCTGTCGGGCGGCGAACAGCAGATGGTGGCCATCGGCCGCGCTCTGATGGCGCGGCCGCGGCTGCTGCTCCTGGACGAACCGTCCATGGGGCTCGCGCCGATGGTGATCCAGCAGATCTTCCGGATCATCGCCGAGATCAACGCCACCGGGACCACCGTGCTGCTGGTGGAACAGAATGCGCGGCAGGCACTGGCCCGCAGTGACCGCGGCTACATCCTGGAGACCGGTGCGGTCACGAAATCCGGGCCCGGTCGCGAACTGCTGGACGACCCGGCTGTACAGGCGGCCTATCTCGGCGTCGGCTGACACCGAAGCAGCGCCGGTCGGACACCTCCCGATCGGGGCCGGATTCCGTAGGTACTCGTTCAGGGCTGCGTCGAATGCGCGTTGGGGGCTGTGCCGGAAGTGGTGATCGGGCGTTGTGCCGGAAGTGTGGAGGCTGGGCGTTGTGTCGGGGTGGCGGTCGGGTGCTTGTGCCGGAGGTGGGCGCTGTGGCGACGGTCGTTTGCCCGGTGGCGGTATCCGAGACACTCCCTGGGCTCGGTGTCGGGGGGAGTCCCTAGACTCTCCGGGTGTGACCCCACCGACCACTGCGCAGCCGAGCCTCCCCGCCACCGCCGATACCTCCGGATCGCCGGAGACCCGGCCCACGCTGCTGCTACTGGACGGGCATTCACTGGCCTACCGTGCGTTCTACGCGCTGCCGGCGGAGAACTTCCAAACCGTCACCGGCCAGACCACGAATGCCGTGTACGGGTTCACCGCCATGCTCATCAACCTGCTGCGCGACGAGAAACCCACCCACGTCGCCGCCGCCTTCGACGTTTCCCGGCAGACCTTCCGCGTGGATGCGTTCCCCGAGTACAAGGCGAACCGGGCGAAGACCCCGGACGAGTTCCGCGGCCAGGTCGAACTCACCAAAGAGGTGCTGGGTGCCCTCGGTATCCCGGTGATGGCGATCGAGGGCTATGAGGCCGACGACATCATCGCCACCCTCACCACTCAGGCGGTACCGCAGGGCTACCGGGTGCTCATCGTCACCGGCGACCGTGATGCCATCCAGCTGGTCGACGAGAACGTCACGGTTCTCTATCCGCGCAAGGGTGTCTCCGAACTCACCCGGTTCACCCCGGAAGAGGTGGACAAGAAATACGGTCTGAGCCCGGCCCAGTACCCGGACTACGCGGCCCTGCGCGGCGACCCGAGCGACAACCTGCCCGGGATCCCCGGGGTGGGGGAGAAGACCGCGGCCAAATGGATCCGTGAGTACGGCGATCTGAACACTCTGGTCGACAAGGTGGACGAGGTACGCGGCAAGGTCGGCGACGCCCTGCGTGCCAATCTCAGCAGTGTGGTGCTCAACCGCCAGCTCACCGAGATGGTCCGCGATGTCCCGCTGCCCTACACCCCCGACCAGCTCGCCCAGGGCGCCTGGAATCGGGAGCGGATCCACCAGTTGTTCGATGATCTGGAGTTCCGGGTCCTGCGCGACCGGCTGTTCGAAACCCTGGCACCGCCCACCGTCGAGGCCGAATCCGGTTTCGAGATCAGCGGTCAGACGCTGACGCCGGGCAGCGTCGCGGATTGGCTCGGTGAGCATGCCGGTGCCGGTGTCCGGCACGGTATTTCGATCGCCGGGAGCGGCGCTCCGGCCGCCGGGGATGTGCGTGCCCTCGCGATATCGGCCGCGGACGAAGAATCCGCCTATATCGATGTCACCGCCCTCACGCCCGAGGACGAGGCGGCGCTCGGGGCCTGGCTGGCCGATCCCGGCCCGGGCAAAGCTCTGCATGAGGCCAAGAGCGCGCTGCACGCGCTACGGGGTCGCGGCTGGACCTTGGCGGGACTCACCAGTGATACGGCCCTGGCCGCCTACCTGGTCCGTCCGGGCCAGCGCAGTTTCAACCTCGACGATCTGTCGCTGCGCTATCTGCATCGCGAACTGCGCACCGAAACCGAGGCGGCACCGCAGCTTTCGCTCCTGGACGCCGAAGACGCGGTCGATACGGAACTCGCCCAGGGGGAGATGCTGCGTGCCCGCGCCGTGGCCGATCTGGCCGGGGCCCTGGACGAAGAGCTCGGCAAGATCGAGTCCCGGCCGCTGCTGGACGAGATGGAACTGCCGCTGCTCGGGGTGCTCGCCGACCTCGAGGATGCCGGGATAGCGGTGGACAACGATCAGCTCACCGCGCTGCAGCGTCAGTTCGCCGATAAGGTCGCCGACGCCGCGAACGCCGCCTACGACGTGATCGGCAAGCAGATCAACCTCGGCTCGCCGAAACAGCTGCAGGTGGTGCTGTTCGACGAGCTCGATATGCCGAAGACCAAACGCACCAAGACCGGCTACACCACCGACGCGGACGCGCTGGAATCCCTGTACGAGAAAACCGAGCACCCTTTCCTGCAGCATCTGCTCGCGCATCGCGATGCCACCCGTCTGAAGGTCACTGTCGACGGCCTGTTGAAAGCCGTCGCCGACGACGGCCGGATCCACACCACCTTCAACCAGACCATTGCCGCCACCGGCCGGCTGTCGTCCACCGAGCCCAATCTGCAGAACATCCCCATCCGCACCGATACCGGCCGCATGATCCGGGATACGTTCGTGGTCGGCGACGGATACGAATCGCTGATGACCGCCGACTACAGCCAGATCGAGATGCGCATCATGGCGCATCTGTCCGGTGACGAGGGCCTGATCGAGGCGTTCAACTCCGGCGAGGATCTGCACAGCTTCGTCGCGTCGAAGGCCTTCGATATTCCGATCTCCGAGGTATCGCCGGAACTGCGCCGCCGGATCAAGGCGATGTCCTACGGGCTGGCCTACGGCCTGAGTTCCTACGGCTTGTCCGCCCAGTTGAAGATCAGTACCCAGGAGGCGAAGGAGCAGATGGAGGTCTACTTCGCCCGGTTCGGCGGGATCCGCGATTATCTGCAGGCCGTCGTGGACCAGGCCCGCAAGGTCGGCTACACCCAGACCTTGTTCGGCCGCCGCCGCTACCTGCCCGACCTCGACCACAGCAACCGGCAGCGCCGCGAGTCCGCGGAACGGATGGCGCTCAACGCCCCGATCCAGGGCACGGCCGCCGATATCATCAAGGTCGCCATGATCAACGTGCACCGGGCCCTGGCCGACTCGGGCCTGCGTTCCCGGATGCTGTTGCAGATCCACGACGAACTCGTCCTCGAGGTGGCGCCGGGAGAGCAGGAACAGTTGCGCGACCTGGTTCGCGAGAATATGTCCTCGGCGATCGAACTATCTGTGCCACTGAGTGTTTCGGTCGGTATCGGACGCAGCTGGGACGCGGCTGCGCACTGACGGGCACTCACCCGAGTGATCCGGCGGATGGGAGTACAGGCTTTCGGATGTCCTTGGTATGTCCGGGCCGGTTCACTGCTGCACGATTCCGTGTGTTGCCGAGCCGGTGGCTCGCTGCGCATAGGCCGAACGCTCGGCAACTTCCGTGGATCAGCTCTGGCCGGCGAGCAGACCGCCGATCGGCATCGGCGGTAGCGCACGGACCAGGGTCATCACCGCGTTGCAGTATGCGCTGGGGAGGGCATCCCACTGATTGGTGTTGCAGACGTAGTTTCCCATCTTGTCGTAGTGCGAGGAGTGCCCCTTGTAGGACCAGGTGAGTCCGTCTTCGGATGGGCTCGAGGGGCACTGGCCCGCCTCTATGCCCGCGCAGGGCCCTTCGACTCCCCACGGTCCGACCGGATACGCGATCGCTTGCGGTGCCCCGGCGAGAGTCAGCGCCGCGGTTGCCGCCGCGCCGGTGAGCAGGTACTTGACGGTCGATTTCACGATTTCCTTGATGTTGGTAGGAACCCTTTCGCCCTCTTATCGTCCGCCCGGGACGCTCGTTACTTTTGGGTTCTAAACGTTGTGGAACAGCAGTGGCTGTCGCGCGGACCGGGGTTTCAGCCCATCGTGGTGGTGAGGTTGGCGCGGCGGCCGACGAGGAAGGTGTCCCGTTGGTGGCTTCTGCCTGACCCAGCCGTGGCTCGGATATGTCGTCGGCTCGGGGCGAGGCACGCCGGTGTGGCTGCCGGCCGGTTGTACAGCACGACGGGTTCGGAGTCTGCTCGGTCACCCCAGGGGCTGGGGAAATTTTGGGTTACGTGTCGATGACCAGCAGAAACGCTACTGCCGGGTAGCGCAAACCGCGGGGTGTATGTGGTTGCTATCCGCCCGGTGAGTCTTTATCCTCGACACCGTGCAGATCCACGCCGACGGCCTACGTGCCGCGCCGATTCTCGCGGACCGCGAGGGCGCGGCGCTTCTTGCGCGTCTCGCGAAGCCGGCCGGGCGGGTTCTTGCGGTAGTAGTAACCCGCCGTAGCGGGGTCTGATTCGGACCGGCCCCCTCGCTGCGGGCCCCTTTTTCTCGATTTTGCTGGTCCCCCAACCTGCCGACCTTCTCTGGGAAGACCTACGTGCTCATGACCACACTGACGCTGGACAACGACGCCCTGACCACTGCCGCTCCCCGTAGCCTGCGCACCGAATGCGCGGAGCTCACCGCGGACCAATTCCATGAACGCTTCGGCGAATGTGCCGGTCCGATCCGCCTCGCGGGCTGCTCGTCCACCGGTGCCCGCGGCGGCGCGTTCACCGCCACCCTCGAATTCCCGGGGTGGTCGCGTTCGGTGGTGGCCGCCGGTAGCCCGATCGCAGCCATGACCTCCGCCCTCTACGAGGCGGGCTATCCGGTGGAGATCCTGCGCTTCCATCAGCGCCGGACCGCCGCGGGAACCGCCACCTTCGTGCAATGCGAATTCGACGGCCGGCGCGGCTGGGGCGTGGCCCTCGCGGCGGACGGTGCGCAATCCTCGGTGCGCGCGATGATCGCCAGCGTGAACCGCTTGGTCGCCCAGCGCTGATCCGCTGATCCGCCGCCGGGTATCGACCCGGTGCCGGATACGGCACGACGGCGGGCTCTACACCATCCCCGGAAAGTGTGGAGCCCGCCGTCGTTCGTCGATTCTATTCGGCCACTTCGCCGTTGGCTGCTTGTTGCTCGGCGAGTTGCTTACGGACCTCGTCCATATCGAGCGCCTTGACCTGAGAAACCAGATCCTCGAGGGCGGCGGGCGGGAGCGCTCCCGGCTGGGCGAAGACCAGCACGCCTTCGCGGAAAGCCATGATGGTCGGGATGGACTGGATATTGGCCGCCGCGGCCAAGCCCTGTTCGGCCTCGGTATCGACCTTGCCGTGGACGACATCGGGGTGTTTGTCCGCCGATGCCTCGTAGGTGGGTGCGAAACTGCGGCACGGTCCGCACCAGGAAGCCCAGAAATCGACGAGTACCACGTCGTTGCCGGTGACTACCTCATCGAAGTTCTGTTGCGTCAGTGTCTGGGTGGCCATGACGTCCTCTCGTGGTCGGTATACAGGCTGCAACGCCGGCCCCGGCCGCGGTTGTTCCACGGCGGTGTCGTACGCCACCTGGCCCCACCCTACGTTGTCCTATATCGGCTCGCGTGGGCCTCCGGTCAGCCGTGTCCGGCGATCGGCCAGGCCCGGCGGCGGTCCCCGTCCCAGCGCCGCAGACCTACCACGGTCGCGGCGGTGTCCTTGTCCGCGGCCACCGCACTCACCGCCTCCCCGATCCGTTGCGGCAGCACCCGCCGGGCCAGCGTGATATGGGGAGTCCACTGGTTCGGATGCAGGTTCGCCGGAACATCCGGGCACGGTGCCACGATCTGATACACCCGCCGATGCCAGGCCAGTAGTTGTTCCGACGGCACCACTGCACGAACGAGAATCGGTCGCCGCGCCCCGAAGACCAGCACACCGCCGAGGCGGATCGGGAACGGCCGGAAAGGCAGACGGTCCAGGTCGGTGTCGATCCGCGGCCAGATCTGCCGGGCCACCGCCACGGTGATATGGGGCCGATGGCTTTCGGTGTCGCCGGCGCGGGCCCCGCGTCCCAGACCGGGCAGGCCTGCTTCGGCGAGCAGTTCCCACTGTCGCCGGATCCGCTGCTCGGACGTCTCGTCGAGCAGTAATTCCACCGACTGCACCATGATCTGCAGACGGTAGCCGTTCGCTCGCCGGATATCCGGCGGATCGGCCGGTCTCGTGCTGCGCGTGGGTCAAATCTCGGTTACTACGGCCGTGTTGCACCCGCTGTTCGCCAACTGTGCTGACCGTGAAACGTAGCGTACAAGCCCGGTCCATCAGGGCCGGGATAGGGCGTCAACAGCTCCCCGGTCAGGGTTTGAGGGTTGGTGTCGGTAGGGGTTGTTACGGTGCGCGGGTGCAGCTTCGGTACAACTTCCGTATCTATCCAGCGCCCGGCCGGCGCATCGCGCTGGCCGGGGCGTTCGGGTGTGCGCGGGTGGTGTACAACGACAACCTCCGGGCCCGCGAAGCCGCGTATGCAGCCGGGGTGAAGTTTTCGGATTCCGAGATTCAGCGGCGGGTGGTCACCGAAGCTAAACGCAGGCCCGAGCGGGTCTGGTTGTCACAGGTGTCGTCGGTGGTGCTGGTGCAGGCCTGCCAGGACGCGCGGGCGGCGTACCGAAACTGGCTCGACTCGCTGTCCGGGAAACGGAAGGGCCCGAAACTCGGCAAACCCCGGTGGCGGTCCCGGAAGGACAATCGCCAAGCGATCCGGCTCACCCGCAACGGTTTCAGTGTGCGTGCGAATCGGAAGCTGTACGTGGCCAAGGTCGGGATTTGAAGGTGGCCTGGTCGCGGGAGTTGCCGTCGGAACCGTCCTCGGTCACGGTCGTCAAGGATTCGGCAGGCCGGTATTTCGCGTCGTTCGTGGTCACGGTCGAGGAACGCGCGTTGCCGAAGGCCGGCCCCGAGGTGGGTATCGATCTCGGTCTTGCTACGTTCGCGGTCTTGTCGAACGGACGCAAGATCGACAGCCCCAGATTTTTGCGGCAGGCCGAGCGCCGGTTGAAGAAGGCGCAACAGTGCCTGTCCCGTAAGGAGAAGGGCTCACGGAACCGGCTGAAGGCCCGGGTCAGGGTTGCCAAGGCGCATGCGAAGGTAGCCGATACGCGCAGAGATTTCGCACACAAGCATTCCACAAGGATTATTCGCGATAACCAAGCGATATTCGTGGAGGACTTGTATGTGAAAGGTCTTGCGCGGACGAAGCTCGCGAAGTCGGTGCACGACGCGGGATGGGGCATGTTCACGCGGATGCTGGAAGAGAAAGCTCGCCGGTACGGCCGGACCTTCGCCAGGGTGGATCGTTGGTTTCCCTCCACTCGGATGTGTTCGGCGTGTGGGATGGTAGGAGAAAAGAAACCGCTGCAGGTGCGGGAATGGACGTGCACCTGCGGTGCTGTCCACGACCGCGATTTGAACGCGGCCCGCAACATACTCGCCGCAGGGCTTGCGGAGAGTCGAAACGCCTGCGGAGGGGCGGTAAGCCCGGCCGCGTAGCGGAAGGCACGCTCCAGTGAAACAGGAACCCACCGGAGAACCACGCGGTTCAGGAGGAATCCCGGACGTTCACTTCCGGGAGGAAGTCAAGGTGGCTGATCGATCCGGTTCCCGGATCCGGCGGATGGTGTGCGTGATCGCCGGTGTGCTGCTGGCGGCCGGGTGCGTAACCAATATCGAGGACACCGGGCCGGTACCCCCGAAGATCGGGGTGCAGCCCGTGCCGGAGCTCGCGGCCCGCGTACCCCCCGATATCGCCGCGGCGGGGGAAGTGGTCGTCGGCGTGAACGTGCCGTATCAGCCGAACGAGTACCGCGACCGGCACGGCGCTATCGTCGGCTTCGATATCGACTTGATGGATGCAGTGACCGCGGTACTGGGAATCCGTGCCCGCTACACCGAATCGGCGTTCGAGAAGATCATCCCCGCCGTGCAGGCCGGAACCTACGACATCGGGATGTCGTCGATCACCGATACCCCCGAACGGGAGCAGCAGGTCGATTTCGTCACCTACTTCAGCGCCGGTGTGCAGTGGGCACAGCGCACCGGTGACGATATCGATCCGGAGAACGCCTGCGGTAAACGTGTCGCGGTCCAGGCGACGACCGTGGAACATATCGAGGAGGTTCCGGCCAAGAGCGAAGCGTGTGTCGCCGCCGGGAAGGATCCGATCATCATCGACGCGTTCGACGAGCAGAGCTCGGTCACCAACGCCCTGGTCCTGGGTCAGGTCGACGCCATGTCCGCGGATTCCCCGGTGACGGCGTACGCCATCAAACAGACCGACGGGAAGATCGAACCGGCGGGTCCGGTATTCGACGCCGCACCGTACGGGTGGGCGGTGGCCAAGGGTTCCCCGCTCGCACCGGTACTGCGGGATGCGGTGCAGCATCTGATGGACAGCGGGCAGTACCGGCAGATCACCGAGAACTGGGGTGTGCAGGAGGGTGCGCTGGGCACCTCCGTGATCAACGGCGCGAGGAGCTGACCATGGCCACCGATCCGGGCGCGACCCGCGACGACCACGAACCCGAACCGATCGAGGCCGTCCCCCTGCGGCGTCCGGGCCGGTGGCTCGCGGCGGTCCTGGTCCTGGTCCTGGTAGGCCTGTTCGTCTACGGTGCGGCAACCAATCCCGCCTATCGCTGGGATGTGTACTGGCAGTATCTGCGGGATACCAGGATCGCATCCGGTGCCGTGGTCACCCTGGAGCTGACCGTGCTGGCGATGGTGATCGCCGTGGCACTCGGCACAACGCTGGCGGTGATGCGGTTGTCGCCGAACCCGGTACTGCGCGCCACCGCCTGGGTGTACCTGTGGATCTTCCGCGGCACCCCGGTGTATGTGCAGCTGGTGTTCTGGGGGCTGGTGCCGTCGCTGTACCAGCATGTCGCGCTCGGTGTGCCGTTCGGGCCGCGCCTGTTCGAGCTCGATGTCCAGAGCCTGCAGGCGGCCTTCGCGTTCGCGGTGATCGGGCTGGGTCTCAACGAGGCGGCGTATATGGCCGAGATCGTCCGGGCCGGCATCAACTCCGTAGGGGAGGGGCAGCGGGAAGCCTCGACGGCCCTGGGAATGTCCTGGTCACAGACCATGCGCCGGACGGTGCTACCGCAGGCCATGCGGGTGATCATCCCGCCGACCGGTAACGAACTCATCAGCATGCTGAAGACGACCGCCCTGGTCACCGCCATCCCGCTCAGCACGGACCTGTTCGGGCGGGCCCGCGATATCTACGGCGTGAACTTCCTGCCCATCCCGCTGCTGCTGGTCACCGCGACCTGGTACCTGGCCATCACCAGCGTGCTGATGGTCGGCCAGTACTACCTGGAGAAATACTATTCACGCGGGATATCGCGGCAGCTGACGGCCAAACAGCTTCAGGAGCTGGCCGATGCACAAGGGGAGGCACGGGCGAAATGACCGCGACCAGTACGGAGCCGATGGTCCGCGCCGACCGGGTGCACAAGAACTTCGGCGCGTTGCGCGTGCTCAACGGGATATCGCTGGAGGTCCGGCACGGTGAGGTGCTGTGTCTCATCGGACCTTCCGGGTCGGGCAAATCCACGTTCCTGCGCTGTATCAACCATCTCGAACAGGTGAGCGCGGGACGGTTGTATGTCGCCGGGGAACTCGTCGGCTACCGGGAGAAAGCCGGGCGGCTCTACGAACTGCACCCGCGTGACGCCGCGCGGCAGCGCCGGGAGATCGGGATGGTCTTCCAGCATTTCAACCTCTTCCCGCACCGGACCGCGCTCGGCAATGTCATCGAGGCACCGATGCAGGTGAAGAAGGTGCGCAAAGCCGCGGCGACCGCACGCGCGAAGGAACTGCTGGATCGAGTCGGTCTGGCGGACAAGGTAAATGCCTATCCCGCGCAATTGTCCGGCGGGCAGCAGCAACGGGTCGCGATCGCCCGCGCTTTGGCGATGGACCCGAAACTCATGCTCTTCGACGAGCCCACCTCCGCCCTGGATCCCGAACTGGTCGGCGAAGTACTCACGGTGATGCGCGAACTCGCCGATTCCGGAATGACGATGGTGGTCGTCACCCACGAGATGGGTTTCGCGCGGGAGGTCGCCGATCAGCTGGTGTTCATGGACCAAGGGGTGGTCGTCGAAGCAGGACCGCCCGCCGAGTTACTGGCCGCTCCGCGCCACGACCGGACGAAGGAATTCTTGTCCCGGCTGCTGTAGTAGCGGCGGCCGGTCGCGGTCGGGTGGACCAGTGCGATGCGCAGTTGCCCGAGCGGTACTTTCGCCGCGGGTGCCGATGCTGCGGGGGATAGGAGGCGTTGTCGTGCAAGCCGAGGATCCGGGCATCGGTGCCGGCCAAACCGTCGAGGGTGGGTTCCGGTAGCGCCGAGCCGAATTCGTCGATCGCCCGGTGGCCATCGGCAAGTCGACCACTTCCGGGGGCAGTGCATCCGGCGGCCGTCAGTGCCTCGTCCACCACCCGTCGCGCCGAACCGGCCACCTCGGGCCCGAGCCCATCGCACTCGACGAGACCCAGTCGTAGCCGCCGGCCCGATACCGTCCCGTCCATCCGGTCATCGTCGCAGGAGTGCGCGCCCGTGGCGTGGACCGCCGGACCGGTGTCGTCCGGCCCGGCGGTCGTCGATCCGGTGCCGTGCCGGTTCCGCTGGGCGCTTGCGCGCCCTCGAGCCCGGAGTTTGTGGCCGTCCTCGCTCGCTGCTATCGTAGTGATATCACTTTGATAGAGGGAGGATGTCATGAAGTTTCGGGACGTCGCACGGGTCAACGGGTTCGTGGTGTTGCTGATCTGGCTGGTCCTCACGATCGCGCTGGCGGCCGTGGCGGTGGCCGGTTTCGTCGCCTTCGGGCAGAACGGGAACGCTGCCGCGCTGACCGGGGCGATCGTCGCCTGCGTGGTGGCCGTACTGCTGTTGTTCGGAATCACCGGACTGACCGTGGTGAACCCCAACGAGGCCAAGGTCGTTCAGTTCTTCGGCCGCTATATCGGATCGGTGAGCGATCCCGGGTTCTTCTCGGTTCTCCCGATGACCGACCGGCGCAGTATCTCGCTGCGAGTCCGCAACTTCGAAACGCAGAAGCTGAAGGTCAACGACGCCGACGGGAACCCGGTGGAGATCGCCGCGGTGGTGGTCTACAAGGTGGTCGACAGCTTCAAGGCCGCGTTCGCCGTGGACGACTACGAAGAATATGTGGCGACACAGTCCGAGGCAGCGGTCCGGCATCTGGCCACCACCCACCCCTACGACGCCCACGACGACGACCGCACCAGCCTGCGGGACGGCGCCGAAGTCGCCGAGGAACTCACCGTCGAACTGCGCGAACGCACCGAAACCGCGGGGATCGAGGTCATCGAGGCGCGGATCACCCACCTCGCCTACGCGCCCGAGATCGCCCAGGCGATGCTCGTGCGCCAGCAGGCGAACCAGGTCGTCGCGGCGCGGGCCCGGATCGTGGAGGGCGCGGTCGGCATGGTCGGGATGGCCTTGGAACGGCTCACCGCCGAAGGCATGGTCGACCTGGACGAGGAGCGCAAGGCCACCATGGTCTCGAACCTGCTGGTGGTGCTGTGCGGTGACCGGCCCGCGCAGCCCGTGGTCAATGCGGGATCGCTGTACAGCTGATGGCCGAACGCAAGAAGGTCCTGCTCCGGCTCGACCCGGCGGTGTACGACGCGGTGGCGAAATGGGCGGCCGACGACCTGCGCAGCGTGAACGCGCAGATCGAGTTCGCGCTCCGGCGCGCTCTCGACCAGGCCGGCCGTTCACCGCGGACTTCCCGCAGCGACGACTCCTGAACAGTTCCTCTCATCCTCCGGTCCGCGGACGCCGCGGACCGGAGGATGCTTTATCGATGCAGCAGGACCGCTTACTCCGGTTTATGGCTGACGAATATGGCCGTACCCGGGAAAATCTGTCCCCGCAGCGGGCTCCACTGCCCCCATTCCCGGTCGAGCCATTCCGGCCAATCGGGCTCGACGATATCGTCGAGTACCAATCCCGCGCCCACGATTTCCCGGACCCGATCACCGATCGTCCGATGATGTTCCACATAGGTGCAGCGGCCGTCGCCGTCGAATTCGGTGTACGGCGTGCGGTCGAAATAGGGGAGCACGGCCTCGAGGCCGTCCGGCCCCGGATCGTCGCGGAAGATCCAGCGCATCGGATGGTTCACCGCGAAAACCCAGCGGCCGCCCGGCCGCAGCACCCGGGCGACCTCCCGCATGACGCGTGCGGAATCGGCGACGAACGGCACGGCGCCGAAGGCCGAACACGCCAGATCGAACGATTCGCCCGCGAACGGCAGATCCTCCGCGCCTGCCTGGACCAGCGGGACCCGAGGCCCGCCCTGCTCCATCGCGGCAAGCCCCCGAGACAACATCCCCATCGACAGATCCAGCCCCACCGGGTGTGCCCCCTGACCGGCCAGCCAGCGCGCGCAGGGCGCCGATCCGCAGCCGAGTTCCAGGATCCGCTTTCCGGCGATCTCCCCGAGTAGCCGCATATCGCCTTCGTGCAGCCCTTCCGGGCACCATACGAACTCACCCCCCGGACTAGCGGTGCCCAGGAACTCGCCATGGGTATCGTGGTAGTCGCCGGCGTCGGCATCCCACCAGCGCCGGCTCGCCCGCTCGCTTTCTTTCGAATCGACTCGCGAGCGTGCGGCACCCGTGGTTCCCAGTAGTGCGGTGGCCTGAGCGTGGCGATCTTGAACGAGGTCGTCGGACACGACGCGAAGCTTATAGATCCGCAGCGGGGGGTCGTTTGCCCGGCTGGATACGGGTCGCGTACGCTGAACCCGCAAGTGATCACACCCGGAGCCGCTGGGTGTATCGCAGCGTACCGAAAGTCTCAATGTCCGCAACCGATCACAATCCGTCCGGAGCAAACCGCCACATGCCCACCACCGTCACCTCGCCGCAGGTAGCCGTTAACGACATCGGCTCCGCCGAGGATTTCCTCGCCGCCATCGACGCCACGATCAAGTACTTCAACGACGGCGATATCGTCGAAGGAACCATCGTCAAAGTCGACCGCGACGAGGTCCTGCTCGACATCGGTTACAAAACCGAAGGCGTCATCCCGTCTCGCGAGCTCTCCATCAAACACGATGTCGACCCGAACGAGGTCGTTTCCGTGGGCGATGAGGTGGAGGCCCTGGTCCTCACCAAGGAGGACAAAGAGGGCCGCCTGATCCTGTCCAAGAAGCGGGCTCAGTACGAGCGCGCCTGGGGCACGATCGAGGAGCTCAAGGAGAAGGACGAGGCCGTTCGCGGCACTGTGATCGAGGTCGTCAAGGGCGGTCTGATCCTCGACATCGGTCTGCGCGGCTTCCTGCCCGCGTCGCTGGTCGAGATGCGCCGCGTCCGCGATCTGCAGCCGTACGTCGGCAAGGAGATCGAGGCCAAGATCATCGAGCTGGACAAGAACCGCAACAACGTGGTTCTGTCGCGTCGCGCCTGGCTGGAGCAGACCCAGTCCGAGGTGCGCAGCGAATTCCTGCACCAGCTGCAGAAGGGCCAGGTCCGCAAGGGTGTGGTCTCCTCCATCGTCAACTTCGGCGCCTTCGTCGATCTCGGCGGTGTCGACGGTCTGGTGCACGTCTCCGAGCTGTCCTGGAAGCATATCGATCACCCGTCCGAGGTGGTCGAGGTCGGCAACGAGGTCACCGTCGAGGTCCTCGACGTCGACCTGGACCGCGAGCGCGTCTCGCTGTCGCTGAAGGCCACCCAGGAAGATCCGTGGCGGCAGTTCGCCCGTACCCACGCCATCGGCCAGATCGTGCCGGGCAAGGTCACCAAGCTGGTCCCGTTCGGCGCGTTCGTCCGCGTCGAGGAGGGCATCGAGGGCCTGGTGCACATCTCCGAGCTGGCCGAGCGCCACGTGGAGGTCCCGGACCAGGTCGTGGTCGTCGGCGACGACGCGATGGTCAAGGTCATCGATATCGACCTGGAGCGTCGCCGGATCTCGCTGAGCCTCAAGCAGGCCAACGAGGACTACAGCCCCGAATTCGATCCGTCGAAGTACGGCATGGCCGACAGCTACGACGAGCAGGGCAACTACATCTTCCCCGAGGGCTTCGATCCCGAGACCAACGAATGGCTCGAGGGCTTCGACAAGCAGCGCGAAGAGTGGGAAGGCCGCTACGCCGAGGCGGAGCGCCGGCACAAGATGCACACCGCGCAGATGGAGAAGATGGCGGCCGACGCCGCGGCCGAGGCCGTCAACGGCAGCGGTTCGTCGAACTACTCCTCCGAAAGCGGCGCGCAGTCCAGCGCTCCCGCGGAGTCGGGTGGTTCGCTGGCCAGCGATGCTCAGCTCGCGGCCCTGCGGGAGAAGCTCTCCGGTAACGCCTGAGGCATCGTCGGGTAGCCCCGAAGATCTGACGAAGACCCCCGGTTCCTCGCGAACCGGGGGTCTTCGCTATCGGTGGCCGACCATCGCGGAGTCGCGCGGCTGCCGGGGTTCCGGTCGGGCCGGCTGCCGGGCGTGGCTGCGGAACGGCGTTCGGGTCGACGATTCGACGTCCGAGTGACGGATACGGAAACGGCGACGGCCCGGCACCGAGGTGCCGGGCCGTCCACCAGTGTTCTTTTTCAGCCTGCGGGCGCGGGAATCCAGCGAATACGCACTCGTGGTACGACGGGCCGGTGGCGTTTGGCGGCGAAACTGTGTTGCGCCGGGACCACGAAAACGGTGAACCACGAACGCCGGTTTTCGCGCAGATATCTCGCGACGGCCGGAATAAAAACGCAATGCACGCGACCCGCCGAACCCAGCCGGTGGCGGCCTGTACGGATTTCTCTGGTGCGCATACTCTTTCCTTTGCTTGTCGTAACAAGTGCTATCGGAAAAAGGGCAATTCCCGTCGATATTGCGGCGAACGCAGATTATCCGAGTGGATCTCATGGTCCGGACATTTCCGGATCGGGCACCCGTGGGCGTGTCGTACCGCGGCCGCGGATCGACCTGTCCGGCGTGGTCGGTGCCGCGGATGCGAAACTGAGCCAATGTTACGAATCGGCCTCACCGGAGGTATGGGCGCGGGCAAATCGACGGTGGCGCGGGCACTCGCCGACCACGGGGCGGTGATCATCGACTCCGACGTCATCGCACGGGAGGTGGTGGCACCCGGTACTCCCGGACTGGCGACCCTCGTGGAGGCGTTCGGCGCGGATATCCTCGCCGCCGACGGAAGCCTCGACCGGCCCGCCCTCGCCGCCAAGGCGTTCCGCGACGACGAATCCCGCGCGACCCTGAACTCCATCACCCATCCCTTGGTGGGGCAGCGCACCACCGAGCTGCTCGCCGCAGCAGCGCCGGACGCCATTGTGGTGCAGGATGTTCCGTTGCTGGTGGAGAACAATATGGCGCCGTTCGTGAACTTGGTACTGGTGGTGGACGCCGCCACCGAAACCCGGTTGCGGCGGCTGGTGGAATTCCGTCGTGTGGACGAGGCCGATGCGCGCGCCCGGATCGCGGCACAGGCCACCGACGAACAGCGCTACGCCGCCGCCGATGTGCTGTTGGACAACAACGGTGCCGCGGGCGCGGTGGAAGCCGAGGTCGCGCGGTTGTGGGAGCGGCGGCTGGTGCCGTTCGAAGCGAATATGCGCGCCGGTATCGCGGTGCGCCCCGAGTTCGGCATCGTGGAAGCCAGGCCCGAGTGGGCCGCGCAGGCGCAGCGGCTGATTGCCCGGCTACAGGTTGCGGCCGGAGCGGCAGCTGTCCGGGTCGACCATATCGGCGCTACCGCGGTGCCGGATCTCCCCGCGCCGGATGTGCTCGAATTGCAGATCACGGTCGCTGACGCGGCCGGTGCCGCCGGTATTCGGGACGCTCTGGCCGGGGCCGGATTCCCGGAGCTTCGGACGCCGGTCCCCGAGCCTTCTACCGATGCAGCGGACAGTTCCACCGCGGTTGGGATGCACGGTAGTGCGGATCCCGGACGTCCCGCGCTCGTGCACCTGCGCGTGGCGGGCAGTTCAGGCCAGGAGTTGGCCCTGGCGTTCCGCGACCGGCTGCGGACCGACGAGCAGATACGCGCCGAGTACACGGAGGTGATCCGTGCCGCGGCGAACAAGGCCGCGGGGCTCGATGGTGACGAGGCGTGGGCGGCCTATGCCGCGGCGCGGCAACCCTGGCTGACCGGAGTGTTCCAGCAGCCGGGCGGCCGGAACGCGGAGCAGTTGTAGCCATGAGCCGGCCGGCCGGTGCGCCGAGCGCAAATGGTTCGGCGGCGGGGCGCGCCGAGCTGCCGTGGTTCACGTCGGCACCGGCCGCCGGCCACGAACCCGCCGGTGACCGAGATCCCGGAGGGCGCCGTGGCAACCGGGGCTCGGGCCCCATCGCGGGACCGCCGGTGCGCCGGCCCGGTCGCAGCCCGGTATCACCGGAACGGAGAGGCCGGATGATCGGTTCGGCCGTTGCCGGGCGGAACCGTTCGCGTCGGCTACCTGCCGGCTCGCCTGTGCGGGTGGCTTCCGGTTCGTCGCGACGCCGGTTCGAAGGCGGACTGTGTGCGATCGAACCGCGGGCGGCGGCTCACATCCAGGTGAGCGGCATATCCAGGGAGGCGGTCCAGGCCAGGAAGTCGTGGCCGTGGGCAGCGATACCGTCGATGGCGCGGGTGGCGGTCGCGACGGCTTGTTCGGCGCCGGCCGCGTCGATCAGGCCGGCCGTGTGTGCGGCCAGGAGTTCGTCGACGTCCAGCAGTTGGGTTTCGCGGCCCGTCCGGACCACCAGGTCCAGGTAGTGGTCGACCGATCGCCAGCGTTTCGGCTCGAATTCGCCGAACTCCCCGATATCGAGGTAGTAGTCCTGGTCGCGCATATGCGCGGGATGGAAGTGGAACACCGTCGCACGGATGCCGAGCGAGGGCAGCAGCCAGGATTCGAGGTAGTGGAACTGAGGGTGGTCGGCCGTGCGGGCCATGTACAGGCCCCAGGGCTCGAGATGGTAGCGCTCGACCGCGCGGATGAACCCTTTCGGATCGGTATTGGTCAGTTCCGCGATATCGAAGTACTCCACCTTCGGCCGGTGGACGTGCACACTGGCTGCGTTGGTCACAGCTGGAGAATCTACCCAGGACGGCGGTGATGTGCGCGGTGCCGTACCCGGCAAGACCGCCGGGCGGCGGGCGGCGTGGCCGCCGCCACCGTGTGGAGACCGGAATCGTGTCGGTGGGCGGGCTTAGTCTGGGGATATGGCATTCGCAACCGAACTCCGTGCGGCCGGCGTCAGCGGAACCGAGGCCGACGGGCAAACTCCCCTGGCGAAATCGGAGTTCCGCCCGGTCGGGGAGATCGAGCGGACCGGCGGGCAATTCGAGGTCGTCAGTCCGTATCAGCCCGCCGGGGATCAGCCGGCCGCGATCGAGGAGCTGGAACGCCGGATCACGGCCGGGGAACCCGATGTGGTGCTGCTGGGCGCCACCGGTACCGGTAAATCCGCCACCACGGCCTGGCTCATCGAACGATTGCAGCGGCCCACGCTGGTGATGGCCCCGAACAAGACCCTTGCGGCGCAGCTGGCCAACGAGTTGCGCGAAATGCTCCCGCACAACGCGGTGGAGTATTTCGTCTCCTATTACGACTATTACCAGCCCGAGGCCTATATCGCGCAGACCGATACCTATATCGAGAAGGACAGCTCGATCAACGACGATGTGGAGCGGCTGCGCCATTCGGCCACCTCCGCGCTGCTGTCCCGGCGCGATGTGGTGGTGGTGGCCTCGGTGTCCTGTATCTACGGCCTGGGCACTCCGCAGTCGTATCTGGATCGTTCGGTGCTGCTGGAGGTCGGCGCGGAGGTCGACCGCGACGCCTTCCTGCGCATGCTGGTGGACGTCCAGTACACGCGCAACGATATGGCCTTCACCAGAGGATCGTTCCGGGTGCGCGGCGATACCGTCGAGATCATCCCGTCCTATGAGGAACTGGCGGTGCGGATCGAGTTCTTCGGTGACGAGATCGAGGAACTCTATTATCTGCACCCGCTCACCGGGGATGTCGTGCGCAAGGTCGATATGGTGCGGATCTTCCCGGCCACCCATTATGTGGCCGGGCCGGACCGGATGGCGCGGGCGGTCACCGATATCGAGGCCGAGCTGGAGGAACGGCTGGCCGAATTGGAGAGCAAAGGCAAACTGCTCGAAGCGCAGCGGTTGCGGATGCGCACCCAATACGACCTGGAAATGATCCGCCAGGTCGGTTTCTGCTCGGGTATCGAGAATTATTCACGGCATATCGACGGGCGGCCCGCGGGCTCGGCTCCGGCCACCCTGCTCGACTATTTCCCCGACGATTTCCTGCTGGTCATCGACGAATCGCATGTCACGGTGCCACAGATCGGCGGTATGTACGAGGGGGATATGTCGCGCAAACGCAACCTCGTCGAATACGGGTTCCGGTTGCCGTCGGCGGTGGACAATCGCCCGTTGACGTGGGAGGAGTTCGCCGAACGTATCGGTCAGGCGGTGTACCTGTCGGCCACCCCGGGCGATTACGAACTCGGCCGCGTCGGTGGTGAGGTGGTCGAACAGGTCATCCGTCCGACCGGTCTGGTCGATCCGCAGGTGGTGGTCAAACCCACCAAGGGGCAGATCGACGATCTGGTGCACGAGGTCCGGCAGCGGATCGAGCGCGACGAGCGCGTACTGGTGACCACGCTCACCAAGAAAATGGCCGAGGATCTCACCGACTACCTGCTCGGGCTGGGTTTGCGGGTGCGCTACCTGCATTCCGAGATCGACACCTTGCGCCGGGTCGAGTTGCTGCGTCAGTTGCGTCTCGGCGAATACGACGTACTGGTCGGGATCAACCTGCTGCGCGAGGGACTGGACCTGCCGGAGGTTTCGCTGGTCGCCATTCTGGATGCCGATAAGGAAGGGTTCCTGCGCAGCACCAAAAGCCTCATCCAGACCATCGGCCGTGCCGCCCGGAACGTCTCGGGCGAGGTGCACATGTACGCGGACAAGATCACCGATTCGATGCGCGACGCCATCGACGAAACCGAACGCCGCCGCGCCAAACAGCTCGCCTACAACGCGGAGATGGGCATCGATCCGCAACCGTTGCGCAAGAAGATCGCCGATATCCTCGACCAGGTCTATTCCGAGGCCGACGACGAGGTCGCGGTCGGCGGTTCCGGCCGTAATGCCAGCCGCGGCCGGCGGGCGCAGGGGGAGCCGGGCCGGGCGGTGAGCGCGGGCATCGTGGAAGGTCGCGATATCAAGTCGATGCCACGGGCCGAACTGGCCGATCTGGTGGCCGAGCTGACCGATCAGATGATGAATGCGGCCCGCGAACTGCAGTTCGAGCTCGCGGGCCGGCTCCGCGACGAAATCGCCGATCTGAAGAAGGAACTGCGCGGTATGGACGCGGCCGGACTGAAGTGACCGCGCCGGTTTCCCGCGGACGGTCAGCCCTGGGTGGCCATCCATTCCTCGACCCGGCGTTCGGCCTCTTCACGGGAGACGTTCTCCACCCGGGTCATCACCACCCAGCGGTGACCGAACGGGTCCAGCAGGGCCCCGTAGCGGTCGCCGGTGACGAAGGTGGCCGGATCCTCGGCGACCTTCGCGCCGTGCTCGCGTGCGCGGGCGATCACGGCGTCGACATCCGGGCAGTAGTGCACCAGCGAGGTGTGCACCCATTCACCGGTCGGGGCCAGCACGTTCTGGTCCGGTACCGGCATGCCCAGCTGGATCGTGGAATCGCCGATCTTCAGTTCGGCATGGGCGGGCTGCCCGTCGGGCATATCGTTGCGGGAGAGCACCTCGGCACCGAAAACGGCGCGGTAGAAGTCGATGGCGGCCTTGCCGTCCGGGACCGCGATGAACACGGTGATCGAGTGATAGCCCTCGGGAATCGGATTCACTGTTTCGCTCATGAGTTCGAGTCTGCTCGGGTGCGCGGCCGGGATCTTGTAAGAAAGCGACAGCTCGCCGGAGCCGGCGTCGTGCCGGTCCGGCGCCGACGCGGATTTGCAGGCGGCGCAATCGGTGTACGGAGTAGCCGCCGCCGCAATTCTGTGCAGGACCGGCGCAGCGGCCGGGGCACCCCGGTAACAGACGGCATGCCGTCGCGGTACCGGTGGCCCTCATCTGGTGCCCGGCCTGCGTCCCTGGTCACCGGTGCTCTGTGGGCGAGGACCGGGGCCGGGGCGCCAGAGGCGACGATCTCCGGCGTGCGGGCGTGCGGCCCAGCGGTTCCGGTCGGGAAGCCACGGCCGGCCGAAGCCGACGTCGTGACCGGGCACCGGCCGGTGCCCGGCACGGAGGTACAGCGCGCAGAGCCTTCTCGGTGCCGGCAACACCTCCGCCCACCGCTCAGAGGCGGCCGGTGCCTCTGTCAAGAGAGGTGGCATCCGGACGGAATCGCCGAATGGTCGCCGCGCGACTTCCGGCAGGCACGTCGGCCCGGCACGACCGGTCCCGGCCTGCTTCTCCTCGTAGTTCGACGACTCCGCGCGTTGGTATCCGGCTCACCGTGGCCGGGCCGGCGGGCTCGATGGTGCGTGGTGGACCACGCGCAACGGCGGGACAGGACCTTGTCGTGAGCCGCCCGGAATTCCCGGTGCGCCGCGCAGCGCCCGCGGCCGATGATCGTAAGGCGATTCTGCATCCGCATGAGCAGGAGCGCTATCGCACGCTCGAGCGGTTGCCGGCCGGTCCGGCGGTCGCCGAGTACGTCGAATGGTATTGGGCCGTGCGCTGGGATATGCGCGGGCGAGCGCCCTACTTCGCCGAGGTGCTTCCGTTTCCGTGTGTGCATCTCACCTTCGAACGCGACGGCGACCGTTTCGGGGGATTCGTCAACGGTGTGTGCACCCGGAAATATGTCCGGGAGCTCGCCGGTCGCGGGGAGACCTTCGGCGTGCGGTTCCGGCCCGGTGGGTTCGGGGCGTTCACCGGCCTCGATGTGGGCGGGCTGCGGGACCGGGCCGTGCCCGCCGCCGAGGTGCTGCCCGATATCGGAGATCTTGCCGACCGAGTGCTGGCCACCCCCGCGGATGCCGACCGGCGCCGGTCGGTGGAGGACTATCTGCGCGCCCGGACCCGGCGTGAGGATCCGAACTATCGGCTCGTGCTGCGGATCGCGGCCGCGATGGCGCAGGATCCGCAGCTGACCCGGGTCGATCAGGTGACCGAGCGGTTCGGTGTTTCGGCGCGGACCCTGCAGCGGCTGTTCCGCCGGTATATCGGTGCCGGGCCGAAATGGGTGTTGCGCCGGTACCGGCTCCAGGACGGTGCGGATCTGCTGGCCCGCGGCCATACCGGCGATCTCGCCGCGCTCGCCGCCGACCTCGGATATTTCGATCAGGCGCATTTCACACGCGAGTTCACCGCGGAGGTCGGAATGGCGCCACTGGAATATGCCAAGAATTCGTTACGCTCGCGCGATGAGGTGACTTCCAAGGTGCTGCCTGCCTCATAATCGAATTTCGGATTCGACATGTAAGCGGTACCCGTCGGTGAGAGCGAGGAGCTGCACATGGATGTCGTGGTATTGATCGGCCGGGTGATGTTCGTCATCCTGTTTCTGAGCTCGGCAATGGGGCATTTCACCCAGACGAAGGCGATGGCCGGCTATGCGCAGTCCAAGGGGGTGCCGATGCCGGAGATGGCTGTCCGGGCCTCGGGTGCACTCATGTTGCTCGGGAGTATCAGCATTCTGCTGGGCATCTGGGCCGATCTGGGGGCCTTGCTGCTGCTGGTGATGATCGTCCCCACCATGATCATGATGCACAGTTTCTGGAAGGAAACCGATCCGGAGGCAACCCAGTCGGAGACCATTCAGTTCAACAAGGACCTCGCCCTCGCGGGCGCCCTGGTGATGCTGTTCGGCTTTTTCGCGCATACCGAGGAATTGGGGCTGACCATTACCGGACCGCTGTTCTAGCAGGGGCCGTATTCGGTGATCCGGTGCCGTGGCGGCCACCTGGGTTGTGAGGAAAATCCTACGGCGCCAATGGTGTTCGCCCTTCTTGTGATGTCTCACATGTTCGACCGCGCGGCGACGGGAACATCCAGGTAGATGAGGTCGCTGCCGGTCCGGGAAGCGGAAATGTGAAACACCGATACCGCCGCGACCCAATGTGATGTAGAACGAATCAGGTTACTCGGGCCTCGGTTACGGCTATGGTCTACGCAGTCGCTGCGCCGTTGCCGACTTTCCGGCACCGTTCGGCGCAGCCGCGTTTATACCCCGCACAGTTGGAGGAGAGAATGACCGCCTACCGGACCATTGTCGTCGGTACCGACGGCTCGGACTCGTCGTATGTCGCCGTGGACAAGGCCGCCGCATTGGCGGGAGCCGCGGGTTCGACACTGATCCTGGCCTGCGCCTACTACCCGACCGACGACCGTGACGTCGCTGCCGCGAGCGATATGCTCAAGGACGAGGCGTACCAGGTCCGCGGTTCTGCGCCCACCAACGAGATCCTGCGTACCGCGCGGGATCGGGCTGTGGCAGCGGGCGCCAAGGAGATCGTCGAGAGGGCGATGGTCGGCGAACCGGTCGAATCCCTGCTGGACCTGGTCAAGGAAACGCAGGCAGATCTGCTCGTGGTCGGCAACCGAGGCCTGAACACGCTGGCCGGACGGTTGCTGGGGTCGGTGCCCTCCGACGTCGCGCGTAAATCGAAATCCGATGTCCTGATCGTGCACACGGTGCGCTGAACCGCGTATCTGTCGCCTTCGCCCCGCCCGGAACATGTTCCGGGCGGGGCGTTCGCGTACCGGGGTGCGGCCGACCGGTGCACCCGGTCGGCACACACAGGATCAGCTGGAGTTGCGCACGTGACGCCGCCGGATGCCTGATCGGTCGCCCATATCGGTACTGCGGAACTGTCCCCTTCGGCTCCGGGACCCGGTGGCGACGACCGGCTCCGATGTATCCGGCGCCGGGTATGTCGCCGGGCCGGCGGAACGCGCCCGGCGGGCCCCGGTCAGCGTGCGAGGCGGTGCAGTTCGGGCGGGAGGTCCGCGCTGTGCACCACGGTGAGCTGCTGGGTCGCGCGGGTGAGGGCGACGTACAGATCGTTACGGCCGCGCGGAGAATCGGCGATCACCGCGCTCGGTTCCACGAGATACACTGCATCGAATTCCAGGCCCTTGGCCTCGGTCACCGTGAGCACCCGTACCGACTCACCGGCCAGATGGGCGAGCTCGCCGATGTTCTCGGCCGGGGCCAGTACCGCCGCGGTTCCCGGACCCTGCTGCTCGGCGAGCAGGGCGGCCAGTGTGCCCGCGATCTCTGTAGCGGCCACCCGGTGCGCCTGCGGTAGGCGCCCCGTTTCCCGTACCGAGCGCGGCATCCGGGCGGTGGGGTCGATGGCGGCCAATACATCCGCCGCGACCGCCATGATCTCGGCGGGGGTGCGGTAGTTCACCGTCAGCTCGGTGCGTTTCCAGCGCTTGGCCACATACGGTTCCAGCATCTGCGCCCACGAATGCGCGCCCGCCGGATCACCGGTCTGCGCGATATCTCCGACCACGGTGACCCACCGGTTCGGGATCCGGCGCATCACCATGCGCCAGGCCATCTCCGACAGTTCCTGCGCCTCGTCCACGATCACATGCCCGTAGGTCCAGCTGCGGTCGCCGGCGGCGCGTTCGGCGGTGGTCTGCCGGTTGCGCACCTGCTGGCGTTCGGCGAGCTGGCTCGCATCGATCAGGTCGTAGGCCATCAGTATTTCGGGGTCCAGTTCGTCCTCGAGATCCTGCGGGGCCGAACCGGTCAGGATGTCCAGGGCGTCTTGTGCCTCGGCGAGCTGGGCGCGCCAGCGCCGCCGGGCGCGTTCGCGTTCCTCTGCATCGTCGGTGCCCAGGAGTTCGGCCAGCTCGTCGAGCAGGGGTGCGTCGGCGGCGCTGAACTCGCCGGTGCCGGTGCGCAGGAGTTCGGCGCGGTCTTCCGGAGCGAGGATTTTGCCGGCGGCCCGGTCGAGCCGCTCGGGATCGGCGAGCAGATCGCTGAGGACCTGCTGCGGGGTGAGCAGCGGCCACAGTTCGGCCAGCACCCGGGTGACCGTGGTATCGGCGCGTAGTTCGTCGCTGATCTCGCTCAGATCTGCGGCGCTGAGCAGGCTACGGCCACCACCCAGTGGGTCGGCGCCCATGGTCTGCGCCAGTTGGTCGGTGAGCGCTTCGATCACCATCGATACGAAGATCGGGCGGGCCAGATTGTGCGGGCGGCGCGAGGAGCGGGCCCGGCCCCGGGCGCGGGTCACGATCTTGCGGTCCAGTGTCACCGGGTAGCCGTCGAAGGTCAGGGTGATGGGTTCGCGCGGCACCTCCTGCCGGTCGCGGACGGCGTTCTTCAGGATATCGAGAACGTGTAGCGATCCCTTGAGTTCACCGGCCCGCAGCGAATCCTCCAGGGTCGCTTTCACCCCCGGATACAGGTCTCCGATGGTGGACAGCAGCACTCCCGTTTCACCGAGCGACGGCAGGACCTGGCCGATGTAGTCGAGGAAGGTGGCGTTGGGTCCGATGATCAGCACACCGCTCTTCGCCAGCTGCTGGCGGTAGGTGTAGAGCAGATAGGCGGCCCGGTGCAGCGCGACCGCGGTCTTACCGGTACCCGGCCCGCCCTGAACCACCAGAACGCTCTTGTGCTCGGCGCGAATGATCGCGTCCTGTTCGGTCTGGATGGTTTCCACGATGTCGGACATATGTCCGGTGCGTGCCGCGTTCAGGGCCGCGAGCAGCGCGCTCTCGCTGCCGACCCCGCCGTCGGAGGCGGCGACGCCGGCGTTTCGGGCGGCGTCGAGATCGAGATATTCGTCGTTGACCGCCGTCACCCGGCGGTTGCGGGAGCGGATATGGCGCCGGCGGGCCACGCCGTCGGGAGCGGCGGTGGTGGCCAGGTAGAACGGCCGGGCCAGCGGAGCGCGCCAGTCCAGGAGCAGGGTTTCGTAATCGTTGTCCTCATCGAGGATGCCGAGGCGGCCGATATAGCGCTGTTCGGGACCTTCCTCGCCGTCGGTGATATCGATCCGGCCGAAGCACAGTCCGTGCTCGGCGGCATCGTATTTGGCCAGGTCCTCGGTGTAGAGCTGGCTGAACGATTCGCGTTCGGTGCGTGCCTGGGGGGTGCCGCCGGTTTCCAGCAGTACCGTGCGCAACCGCTGGTCGGCGTAGGCGCGCATCCCGTCCAGCCGGTCGTACAGCACCGACAGGTACGCCTGCTCCTGATCGATATCTCGGGTCGCCGCGTCCGGCGCTACCTCGGCGGAGTCCAGGGCGCCTGCGCGTTCCTGGGTGCGGTTGTCGGGCAAGTTCTGGCTCCTTCTCACCCACTGCGGGACAAGGTCGGCGGACACGAAATCACGGTGTGCACGCGTTGCGCTGGGGTGTGCACAGAGTTGTCGAGTCTACTGCGGACTCCGGGGACATGCCGTTCCCCCAGGTCGGTGACCTATTTCTCAGGAGACGTTGCTGTTGTCGCCGCGGAGCCCGCGACCGCCGGTGGCGTCGCGGTGGCCCGCCGGTTTGGCCTCGTACATTGCGATATCGGCGTCGTGCAGGACCGCTTCCGGCGTGCGGGTATCGCCCGGTTCGAGCGTGGTGACCCCGATGGAGGCGTTGACCGCGATCCGGTGCCCGCGCGCGACGATCGGCTCCGCCATGGCCGCGCGCAATCGCTGCACCAGCGGTTCGAGTTCTTCGTCGTCCGGGCGCCCGGCCAGCAGGACGAGGAATTCGTCGCCTCCGAGCCGGCCCACCAGATCCTCGGCGCGCAATGCGCGCAGCAACCGGTGGGCCACGATCCGCAGCACCGTATCGCCGATGGCGTGACCCATGGTGTCGTTGATCGATTTGAAGCGGTCCAGGTCGATGAACATCACGGTGGACACCCGGCGGTGCGCCCCGCTGGCGGCCAGCGCCCCCGACAGCTGCGACAGGATCAGCGAACGGTTGGCCAGGCCGGTGAGCGGGTCGTGGGTGGCCTGGTATTCGAGCTGGCGGCGCCCCGCCAGATATTCGGTGATGTCGGTGAACGAGCACACCGCCGCCGCGCCGGGTTCGTCCGGGGTCAGCAGGCGGCTCGAAACGCTGAGCCAGCGGCGGCGGCCGTCCGGCCGGCCGATCGCGAAGACGAAGGCGGTGACCGTCTCGCCGGTCGCGAGGGTCCGCGCGACCGGATGCCGGGAAGGGGGCAACGGGGCACCGTTGGCGTCCAGCCATTCCACCGGCAGCTGGGCGATCCGGGAGCCGACCACCGGCATGTTCTCGTCGATGCCGAGGATGCGCCGGGCCGCCGGATTCGCGGAGCCGATGATGCCGTCCCGGTAGATGACCGCCACGCCCTCCTCGAGCTGCGCCACCACCGTGGTGAAGTGCTGTTCGGCGCGGCGCTGGGCGCGTTCGGCGCGGCGCTGGGCGGACAGGTCGTGCAGGACCACCTGGTAGGCCAGTCGGTCGTGCCAGGCGGTGAGCACGGAAACCGTTTCCACCGGGACCTCGCGGCCGTCCAGCGCCAGCAGCGTCATCTCGGTGGGGTCGGTGGCGACACCGGCCGCGGTCAGGCCGGCGAGCCGCTCGAACATCGTGTCTCGGGAATCGGGGTGGATGAAACGGGCGACACGCTGACCCAGGACTCCGGCGAGGTTCTTCGCGCCCAGAAGCCGCAGGCACGCCGGGTTGGCGTAGACCACGATGCCGCGTTCGTGGACGAAAATTCCGTCCGGGGAGTGTTCGACCAGGGAACGATACCGATGCGCGAGTTGCTCGGCGGCGGAGGCCCTGCGATCTCCCATACCAACCCCCATCGTCGGTTGACCCGGACATTCAAACACGGCACAACTGGCGGCATCCACACACAGCGAACTCGTCTTGTGGACAAGATGCCCCCGGCGACCACGTCACAACGTGTCCCCGCGGTGCACCGGGGGCCGGGGCCCCGGGGGGAAATGCTGTGCAAGACACCGGACTTCACCATCGATCTTATGTCGATCGCCGGGATCGGTGCGGGCGGCGGCTACGGCCGGTGCCGCGGGACTCGCCGGGAGTCCCGGGTACGGCGGCCGGTACGGGCCCGGCCGGGTGATCGGGGACACGCCCCGGTGACCGGCCCGGTTGACCTACCCTGGACTAGAGCCGTCCGGCCCGCTCCTCGCCCTGCCGGTGCGCGCGGACACTGTGCCGGTATACGCCGTGCAGCCGGCGGATCGCACCGTATCAGCCGGGTACCGGCCGTTCGGCGAAACTTGTCGGTGGCCCGGCCTAGCATCAGCGCGGGGCCGATCCGCGGCCCGAGCACAAAGCGACGACCGGGTAGAACGGGCCGTCCCCCGCACCGCCGCCCCCACCGGGCCGGTGGGGGCTCCAGCGGAACGACATCATGGCGCGCCTGGCGGCGCGACGACGAACAGATACGAGAAGGGACCCACCTGGTGGCGGAACGCCTGACTGTCCGCGGCGCGCGGGAGCACAACCTCAAAGGGGTCGATATCGACCTGCCCCGCGACAGTCTGATCGTCTTCACCGGCCTATCCGGCTCGGGGAAGTCCAGCCTGGCCTTCGATACGATTTTCGCCGAAGGGCAACGCCGGTACGTGGAATCGCTGTCCGCCTACGCCCGGCAGTTCCTGGGCCAGATGGACAAACCCGATGTGGACTTCATCGAGGGTCTCTCGCCCGCGGTGTCGATCGATCAGAAATCCACCAACCGCAACCCCCGCTCTACGGTCGGCACCATCACCGAGGTACACGACTACCTACGCCTGCTCTATGCGCGCGCCGGTGTCCCGCACTGCCCGGTGTGCTCCGAACTCATCGCCAAACAGACCCCGCAGCAGATCGTCGACCAGGTGCTGGCCATGGAACCCGGAGTCCGCTTCCAGGTGCTCGCGCCGGTGGTGCGTACTCGCAAAGGTGAGTTCGTCGACCTGTTCGACCAGCTGAACTCGCAGGGGTACGCCCGGGTGCGGGTGGACGGGGTGGTGTATCCGCTCACCGATCCGCCGAAGTTGAAAAAGCAGGAGAAGCACGACGTCGAGGTGGTGGTCGACCGCCTCGCCGTCAAACCGGCCGCCAAACAGCGTCTCACCGATTCCATCGAGACCGCGCTGCGCCTGGCCGACGGGATCGTCGTCCTCGATTTCGTGGACCGCGACGAACACGCACACGATCGGGAACGCCGCTTCTCCGAGAAACTGGCCTGCCCGAACGGCCACGCTCTCGATATCGAGGATCTGGAACCGCGGTCGTTCTCGTTCAACTCGCCCTACGGCGCCTGCCCCGACTGCACCGGCCTCGGTATCCGCAAAGAGGTCGATCCGGAACTCGTCGTCCCCGACCCCGAGTTGAGCCTGGCCGAGGGCGCGATCGCGCCGTGGTCGCGTGGGCAGAGCGCCGAGTACTTCGTGCGGCTGCTCTCCGGGCTGGCCGCCGCCCAAGGGTTCGACCTGGACACCCCGTGGCGCGAACTACCGGCCCGGGCGCGTAAAGCGGTGCTCGAGGGCAGTTCGGACCAGGTCCATATCGTCTACACGAACAGGTACGGCCGGAAACGGTCCTACTACGCCGATTTCGAGGGCGTGATGCCGTTCCTGCAGCGGCGCCTGGACAACACCGAATCCGAGCAGATGAAGGAGCACTACGAGGGGTATATGCGGGATGTCCCGTGCCCGGTGTGCAACGGTGCGCGGCTGCGGCCGGAGATCCTGGCCGTGACGCTGTCCGCGGACGCGGAGCGGAAATCCATTGCCGAGGTCAGTGAACTCTCGATTCGCGACTGCGCGCAGTTCCTGAACGCGCTGACCCTCGGGGAGCGGCAGGCGGCCATCGCCGGTCAGGTACTCAAGGAGGTGCAGGCGCGGCTGGGGTTCCTGCTCGACGTGGGTCTGGACTATCTCACCCTGTCCCGCGCCGCGGCCACCCTCTCCGGTGGGGAGGCGCAGCGGATCCGGCTCGCCACCCAGATCGGGTCCGGGCTGGTCGGGGTGCTGTACGTACTGGACGAACCCTCGATCGGGTTGCATCAGCGCGATAACCGCCGGCTCATCGAAACACTGACCCGGCTGAAGGATCTGGGCAACACCCTGATCGTCGTCGAGCACGACGAGGACACCATCCGTGCCTCGGATTGGGTCGTCGATATCGGCCCGTTCGCCGGTGAACACGGCGGCCAGGTGGTGCACAGCGGTCCCTATTCGGAACTGCTCGCCGATCCGGCCTCGCTCACCGGCGCGTACCTCTCCGGCCGCGAACGTATCGAGATCCCGATGATGCGGCGGCCGGTGAACAAGAAGCGGCGGGTCACCGTGGTCGGCGCGACCGAGAACAATCTGCGCGGTATCGATGTGGCGTTCCCGCTGGGCGTGCTGACCGCGGTCACCGGGGTGTCCGGATCCGGTAAATCCACGCTGGTCAACGACATCCTGGCGACCGTGATGGCGAACAAACTGAACGGCGCGCGCCAGGTGCCGGGCCGGCACACCCGGGTCAACGGGCTGGATCAACTGGACAAACTCGTACGGGTGGACCAGTCGCCCATCGGCCGCACCCCGCGGTCCAATCCGGCCACCTACACCGGCGTGTTCGACAAGATCCGCAGCCTGTTCGCCGCCACCACCGAGGCCAAGGTGCGCGGGTATCAGCCGGGCCGGTTCTCGTTCAACGTGAAGGGCGGCCGCTGCGAGGCATGCTCCGGTGACGGCACCCTCAAGATCGAGATGAACTTCCTGCCGGATGTGTATGTGCCGTGCGAGGTCTGCCAGGGTGCCCGCTACAACCGGGAAACCCTCGAGGTGCACTACAAGGGCAAAACCATCGCCGAGGTCCTGGATATGCCGATCGAGGAGGCCGCCGAGTTCTTCGAACCGGTGACCTCGATCCATCGCTACCTGGCCACCCTCGTCGATGTCGGCCTGGGGTATGTGCGGCTGGGCCAGAGCGCGACCACCCTCTCCGGTGGTGAGGCGCAGCGCGTGAAACTGGCGGCCGAACTGCAGAAACGCTCCAACGGCCGCACGGTCTACATCCTCGACGAACCCACCACCGGCCTGCACTTCGAGGACATCCGCAAACTGCTCGCGGTGATCAACGGCCTGGTCGACAAGGGCAATACCGTGATCGTCATCGAACACAACCTGGACGTCGTCAAGACCGCGGACTGGGTGATCGATATGGGACCCGAGGGCGGGTCCGGCGGCGGAACAGTGGTCGGGGAGGGGACGCCCGAAGATATCGCCGCAACACCCGGTAGCTACACGGGCGAGTTCCTGAAGGAGATCCTGGCTCAGCCCGCTGCCACCGGTCCGGCGCCGGATACCGGTGCGGTGAAACCGGATACCGCACCCGCCCGTAAGTCCGCGGCCAAGAAGGCGCCGGCGGCGAAGAAGAAGGCGGCGGGATCGTCGGATACGGCGGATAAGGCAATGAAATCGCCGGACGCGCAGAAGGCGAAACGCCTGGCCCGCAAGGCGGCAGCACTGCGCTGAGTACGGAACGCGTCGACGCGGCAGGCCTGGCGTTTTCGACCGCTGGGCCCGCCACAGCAGTACGGAGGGCCGCCATTCCCGCTTCGGGCAGGTAGTTCGGGCCGCTGGATGAGCGGGGGCCTGCTGCCTGCCGGGCGGGCCTCCGCGCATTCGGCGGCGTAGATCCCACCGCAGCTGTTCGATCAGTTGCCGATCGGGGCGTGACGCGTCAGTGGACGGGGCCGGTGTACTTCTCGCCGGGCCCGGCCCCCGGGGCGTCGGGTATGGCGGAACTCTCCCGGAAGGCCTTCTGCAGCGATTGCAGACCCTCCCGAAGCGGCCCGGCGTGTGGTCCGAGGTACTCCACCGACGCGGTGATCAGGCCCGCCAGCGCGGTGATCAGGCGCCGCGCCTCGTCCATATCCCGGCGCGGACTGTTCTCGGGATCGTCGTCGCCGAGCCCGAGTTTCTCCGCGGCCGAACTCATCAGCATCACCGCTGCCCGGCTGATCACCTCCACGGCGGGGATTTCGGCCAGTTCACGCACATCGCCCTCGGGCTGTTCGGTCATGGCGTTCAGCCTAAGCGCGCCCCGGCGGCAGCCGTGCCGGGGCCGTGAGCGGATGTGCGCCGCGCCTCGTTTCTACCGGTTCGCCGCCCCGGCCGCGCGCAGTATCCGCAACTGGCCGATCTCGGTGGCGTTCTTCAGCAACTCCACATTGACCCATGCCGCCAAGTGGGCGATGGTGAGTCCCGCGTCGGCCGGCCACGGGTGAGACGTGGCCCGTTCGAGTTCTGTGTCATCGCATCCGTCGAGGACTCGGAGCCACTGTTCGCGCAGGTCGTCGATCCAGGTGAGGGCGGCCGCCGTATCGCCCGGCCAGTAGACCTCGGTGCGGTCGGGTACCGGCCGTTGCTCGGCGTGAGCGATCGCCGAACTCCACCACCAGCCGATATGCCAGGTCAGCCAGGCGACGGTGGTCGCGGGGACGGGGTCGGGCTCCGTTTCTGCGAAATCGGGGCGCCATCTCCCGTCGGCGCCGCGGTGCACCGTCCAGATCACCTCCGCGGGTGCCCAGTGGGTATCGTCGTCGGTCACGGCGTCGAAATGCAGCCGGGACAGCGACCAGATCAGGTCGAACTGCCAGCGGAGTAGGTCGCGTCGGCTGCTCACGGGCGTCGACCCTGTCAGGCGCCCGCGCCGATGGGCAACCGATTTTCGTACCGGGCTGCGACCGGGCGATTCGTTCATCCGGTGCGGAACTGTTAGACTCGTCCGCGACGACCGCCCCGGTCCTGTCCGGGGCAGACAAGTGGAGCCCGACTCCCACCGTTGCCGGCGAGTGATCGCCTGGTCAAACGGTCCGGTCACCCACCTTCGCGGTGGGACCACGGTCCCGGATGAACCGGGAGTGTGGCGCAGGCATTGCACCTGCGTGGATCGGTCGACATCGGGCCCCGTCGGCGGTGAAATACCGCGACGGGGTTTTCGTGTTGAACAAGGGGTTCATTTCGAGCGGTCGTCGGACGACACCGCTAGACCTAGGAGGCCCCATCAGCACTGAGACCCGCATCAACGATCGCATTCGTGTTCCCGAGGTCCGGCTCATCGGACCCGGCGGAGAGCAGGTTGGGATCGTGCGTGTTGAAGATGCACTCCGCGTCGCCCTGGAGGCAGACCTGGACCTCGTAGAGGTCGCACCGGACGCACGTCCACCGGTCTGCAAGATCATGGATTACGGCAAGTTCAAGTACGAGACCGCGCAGAAAGCGCGCGAGTCCCGGAAGAACCAGGTCCAGACCGTGATCAAGGAACAGAAGCTGCGGCCCAAGATCGACAACCACGACTACGAGACCAAGAAGTCCAACGTCGTGCGCTTCCTGGAAGCCGGGGCGAAGGTCAAGGTCACCATCATGTTCCGGGGACGCGAACAGTCCCGGCCCGAACTCGGTTTCCGGCTGCTGCAGCGGCTGGCCTCCGATGTGGCGGAATTGGGTTTCGTCGAGACCTCGGCCAAGCAGGACGGCCGCAACATGACGATGGTCCTCGCCCCGCACAAGGGTGCGAAGACGCGGGCCAAGGCCGCGCAGGATTCGGCCCGGCCGCAGCCCGGCGGCGCGGCGCCGAATGCCGGTCGGCCGGTCGCGCAATAACAACGGCGTAGCCGTGAACACTGCGGCGCACCGCCGCACCAGCGGCGTACGCCGCAGCGATATTGCGTCGAGCCCGCAATAACGCTGATCAGCACACCTGGTCCGCCCCTGCGCGGGCACGACACAGATTGAGGTTGCCATGCCGAAGATGAAGAGCCACAGCGGCGCTTCGAAGCGTTTCAAGGTGACCGGTAAGGGCAAGCTGCGCCGTCAGCAGGCCAACCGCCGGCACCTGTTCGAGTACAAGTCCTCCCGCCGGACCCGTCGCCTGGAAGGTACGGAGGCCGTCGCTCCCGCCGACGTCCGCCGGGTGAAGAAGCTGCTGGGTATCTGATCTCCCGCTCCGGGGCAGATACCGTCCGGTACCGCCTACGCGACCGGACGCCGATGAACCGACCCACTCGGGTGCGCCCAACCAGCACCCCCAAGATCGATTAGGACTGACCAGTGGCACGCGTCAAAAGGGCCGTCAACGCTCAGAAGAAGCGCCGTTCGATCCTCGAGGCCTCCAAGGGCTACCGCGGGCAGCGCTCGCGCCTGTACCGCAAGGCCAAGGAACAGCAGCTGCATTCGCTCACCTACGCCTACCGGGACCGCCGGGCGCGTAAGGGCGATTTCCGTAAGCTGTGGATCGCGCGTATCAACGCCGCGGCCCGCGCGAACGACATCACCTACAACCGCTTCGTGCAGGGCCTGAAGGCCGCGGGTGTGGAGGTCGACCGTAAGAACCTCGCCGAGCTGGCCGTCTCCGATGCCGAAGCGTTCGCCGGCCTGGTCGCCGTCGCCAAGGCCGCGCTGCCGGCCGATGTCAACGCCCCGGCTGCCTGAGTGGTGAATCCGTAGCCGGAGCTCGCTCCGCCTCCGATGTGGTGAAGGCCCCCTTCTCTGTGTGAACCCACAGAGAAGGGGGCCTTCGTCGTTGCCGGAGGGAGTCGGGGCTTTCTGCTGTCCGGAGACGTGACCACTTGCGACAGGCGGCTGCGACCGCACGCACCCGGTCGGCGCGGCGTACCCGGTCACGACGGTCCGGCTGCGCTGATCGGGGGAAACCTGTTCGCTTCCCGCGCGAGGTACTGGCAGCCTGGCGGAATGCGTGAACAGTGGCTGTCGGTACCGAGCGGGGTACGGGTCTGTTATACGGATTTCGGCGTGACCGGGATACCGGTCCTGGCTCTGCACGGAACGTTCGGCCGGGGAAGGATTTTCGCCGGACTGGCGCGCGAGCTCGCCGGTGTGGCCCGCATCATCGCACCGGACCAGCGTGGGCACGGCCGCACCGATCGGCGAGAAAGCTATACCTGCGCGGATTTCGTCGCGGACGCTGCCGGGCTACTGGAGCAGCTCGAGCTCGCACCGGTGGTGGTTCTCGGCCATTCCCGCGGTGGAATCACCGCCTATCAGCTCGCCGCGCGGTATCCGGAACTCGTTGCGGGGCTGGTCATCGAGGATGTCGGTCCGGTCATGCAGCAGCCCGAAATCGCCGATCCTGTGCTGCCGGTGCGAGGCTGGCCTGCGATAGCGGCGACCGAGGCGGATCTGGCGGCGGCGCTGCGGGCACGAGGAATTCCGGATGCGAGCTATTTTCTGCAGAGCAGTGTCACGACACCGGACGGGCGGTGCCGGTTCCTCTTCGATTGGGAGGACATGATGGCGGTGCAGCTCAGCGGCGTCGGGGACTGGTGGGCGGATTGGCTGGGCTCGACGTGCCCGGCGCTGGTCGTGCGCGGGGAGCGCAGCAGTATGCTGCCGCCGCGGCTGGCGGCGCGGATGGCCGCACAACGGCGGGGTACTCGTCTGGTCGAGATCGCGGGCGCCGGACATTGGGTCCACGACGATGCTGCGCCCGCCATGGCGGCGGCCATCAGTGACTTCCTGGCCGACCCGGCGACAGGGCTCGGCGCGGTCCGGGCTCTACGATCTCCTGGTGGGTGACCGACAAGAACCGATAGATCTACGGAACTCGCGGGTGGTCGCGGCGGCGAAGCTGCACCGCGGTGCGGCGCGTAGACGGGCGGGGAGATTCCTCGCCGAAGGCGCCAACTCGGTAGGGGCGGCACTCGATACCGGGCGGGTTCGGGAACTCTTCTATTCGGCCGGCGGCGCCGCCCGCGAGCATGCGCTGATCGCCGGAGCCGCAGCGGCCGGTGTGCGGACGACGCTCGTCACCGATCGAGCCGCACAGGCACTGGGGGAGACGGTCACACCGCCCGGCCTGGTGGCCGTCTGCGATCTGGTGGATGTACCGCTGGACCGTATCGTCCCGGCGGACCCCGGAGCGGATACGCCCCGGATGTTGGCAGTGCCGGTCGGCATCGCGGATCCGGGTAATGCGGGCACGCTCATCCGGGTGGTCGATGCGGTGGGCGCGGACGCGGTGGTGCTGGCCGGTGACAGTGTCGACCCGCACAACGGAAAATGTGTCCGATCGTGCGCGGGCAGCCTGTTCCATGTGCCGATCGTGCGCGAGCGTGAGACATATTCGGTGCTGGATCGGATCGAAGCGGCCGGGATCGCCACCGTGGCCACCGCGGCCGACGGCGAACTCGACCTCGAGGAGGCCGGGGAACTGTTCACCGGTCCCGTGGCTTGGCTGTTCGGCAACGAAGCGCACGGTCTCGATCCGGAGGTGGCGCGCCGGGCGCGGCACCGGGTACGCATTCCGATCCGCGGGCGGGCGGAAAGCCTCAATATCGCCGCGGCCGCCGCGATCTGCCTGTATGCGAATTCCCGGGTACGACATGGGACGGAATCGGCGATGTAGCTGTCGGCGGAACCGCGGTTCGGGAATCGGCCCGACCGTGAATGCACCGGTTTCGGTGACCCGAACCCCGCCGGAACCGGAAGCCGGCCTTCCGGGCCGGTTCACATGCCGTTCTGGTAGAGGTCGGTCAGCATATCCTCGGCCCAGTCGGCGGCTATGGCGTCCGGCCCGGTCACCCGGAGTGCGGCCATCACGGTGAGCAGCATGCCGGTCGCGAGGAAGCGCCGGGATTCGGCAACCGGGGCGCCGGTGAGTTCACGGATCAGGTGGTAGATGCGGCCGTAGCGGTCGCGGATGACCGGCCCGATATCGGGGTTGCCCGCGGCGGCGAAGGCGTGCAGCAGAACCAGTAGCAGGCTGCGGTCGGTGAGGAGCCGATGGTAACCCTGCGAGAGCGCGTCGAGGGCAGCGTCCGGGCCGGCGGCCTCGGCAGCGTCGGTGAAGGCCTCCTCGATGCGGTCGCAGACCTGGTCCACCGCGGCGAGGAACAGGCGTTGTTTGGAGCCGAAGAGGCGGATGACGTAGGGCTGGGAGACACCCGCGCGCCGCGCGATCTCGTCGGTGCGGGTGGCTGCGTAGCCGCTTTCGGCGAAGGCGGCGACGGCCGCCTCCAAAACCTGGGCGCCGCGTTCCTCGGCGGTCATCCTGATCCTGCTCGATTCCGGCACGGTCCTCCTCGGGGTCGCTCGGACTACCGACAGGTTATCAGTCGATGCATACTATTGCCGCTGTTGGTCATCGGTAGACGACAAGGCCTCGGCGCGACTGCAGCAGTGATACCGAGGGCGGTGCCCGAACCCGAGTGCCATGATGGCGTGAGCTCGGCGCCCGACCCCGCAGGGGCCGGTCCGCAGTATGGGCCGGCCGCCGCAGCGTCGGCCGCGATCCCGCTGCCCGCGTGCGGCGGCGCGGTATCGGCCGCAGTACGGCCGGTCAGCCTTTGTGGACCGTGACCAGGGAGCCGTCCGCAGGAATCGGGGTGGGCAGGGGTGCGCTCCGGGCGCGGCGCCCGGCGGCGGTTGCGTACAGCACGACGAGTAGCACGCTGAACCAGACGTAACCGTTGCCGATCACCTGTTCCCGCACCGACCAGTCCAGCTCCCGGCCGTCGTTGCCGGGGAGGTTGCTGTGCTCGGCGAGAACGAACACCACGGCGGTGGCCACCACCGCGGCATACCAGCCTGCGGCCCGCGGCCACGGCAGTGTGGTCGCGAAACCGGCCATCGCCAGCAGGGCCGGCGCTACCCACACCCAGTGGTGCGACCAGGAGATCGGCGAGACGAGCAGCGCGACCACCGCGTTCACCGCGAGCGCGATCATCGGCGGTGTCCCGGCCCGGCGGATGGCGACCACGGCCAGGGCGACCATGGCCGCGGCGGCCAGCAGCCACAGCGCCGTGGCCGGGGTACCGGTGATCCCGAAACGGGCCAGCACGGCCTGAATGGACTGGTTGGTCTGATACTCCGACCCGCTCAATCCGCCGACATTGCCGAACCCGCCGAACCAGTACCGCACCGATTCGTCGGGCATGACCGCGAAACCGATGATCGTGGCGACCGCACCGCTCGCCGCGGCCGTCGCCGCGGCCTTGTAGTCCCTGCGGATGAGGAAGAACAATACGAACGCGGCCGGGGTGAGTTTGATCGCGGCGGCCAGACCCAGCAGCAGGCCGCGTGGCCAGCGCGGGTTACGGGTCAGGCAATCGGCCGCCACCAGGCCCATCAGGATCAGATTGACCTGGCCGAAGTCCAGCGTCGACCAGATGGGCTCCAGCAGTAGCGCCAGCGGCGTCGCCGTCGCGCATACCAGCAGGGCGAGCTTGCGCTGGTCCTGGGCGGGCCACAGTTGCCGGGCGACCAGGTAGAGCGTGACTGCCAGCGCGCCCACCGACACCGCGAGATAGGCGAGCACCGCGGCCGCCCACGGCAGCAGGGCGTAGATGCCGAGCGCCAGCGCGGCAAACGGCGGATAGATGAACGGCAGGCTGATATCGGCGGCCGTCTCCGGCAACTGCCCGTAGAGATCACCGCCGGAACGCCACTCCTCGACCCCCAGCCGGTACACCTCGAGATCGATGTAGTCGCCGCTGATCCCGCGGAACGGGTCCACCGATCGTGACATCAGTACCCATGTCACGATCATCGCCAGTAGCGGTAGCAGCCAGATCGCCTGCTGGCGGGCACGTCCGGCGAGCGTCTCGGTGCGGGTCGGGGCGTTCGTCATCGTGAGGGACTTTACCGGTTCGAGGTGTCGTCGCACTCGGCCAGTGATCGCCGGGGGATATCGGGGTGAACCGGCCACCGGCCATCGAATACGATTCCACCAGCAGCAATACGGGCGCCGGAGCCTACCGGGGTCCGCTCACAGAAGCCTAGGGGAGAGACGAGTAGACCGTGGCCGACGACACCGACGCAGGCACAGCGACCGGCGGGCAGCAATCCGCGCTCACCGAGGAAGCCCTGGCCGCAGCGGCCGCGGCCGCAGAAAAAGCCTTCGCGGCCGCCGCCGACCTGGACGCCCTCGCTACCGCGAAAACCGAGCATATGGGTGGTAAATCGCCGATCTCGCTGGCGCAACGGTCGCTGGGCAGTCTGCCGAAGCCGGAGAAGGCGGACGCTGGTAAGCGGGTCAACGTCGCGCGCGGCCGGGTCTCGCGAGCTTTCGACGAACGCCGCCAGGTCCTGGTGGCCGAACGTGATGCGGCGGTGCTGGTGGCCGAGGCGATCGATGTCACCCTGCCGGCGAACCGGGGGCCGGTCGGCGCCCGGCATCCGATCACGGTCATCTCCGAACAGGTCGCCGATGTATTCGTCGCGATGGGCTGGGAGATTGCCGAGGGCCCCGAGGTGGAAACCGAACATTTCAACTTCGATGCGCTGAACTTCCTCCCGGACCATCCCGCGCGCACCATGCAGGACACCTTCCATATCGCGCCCGCCGGGTCGCGACAGGTGCTGCGCACCCATACCTCGCCGGTCCAGGTGCGTTCGATGCTCGAACGCGATCTGCCGATCTACGTGGTGTGCCCGGGCCGCACCTTCCGCACCGACGAACTGGACGCCACGCATACGCCGGTGTTCTCCCAGATCGAGGGCCTGGCCATCGACAAAGGCCTGACCATGGCGCATCTGCGCGGCACCCTGGACGCATTCGCGCGGGCGCTGTTCGGTCCCGACACCACCACCCGGATCCGGCCCAACTACTTCCCGTTCACCGAGCCCTCCGCCGAGGTGGACGTCTGGTTCCCGGACAAGAAGGGCGGTGCGGGCTGGGTCGAATGGGGCGGCTGCGGCATGGTCAACCCCAAGGTGCTGATCGCCAGCGGTATCGACCCCGACGAATACAGCGGTTTCGCGTTCGGGATGGGTCTGGAACGCACGCTGCAGTTCCGCAACGGTATTCCCGATATGCGCGACATCGTCGAGGGTGATGTGCGGTTCACCCTGCCCTTCGGTATCCGGTCCTGATTTCCCGAGCGAGAGAGCGAACGTCACAGTGCGAGTAGCGCAGTCCTGGCTGACCGAAACGATCCGCCGCACCGTCCCCGATTGGGAGGTCACACCGGAGGAACTCGACGCCGGATTCGTCCGGGTCGGGCTCGAGGTCGAAGAGGTCGACCGGCTCGAACCGGTGGGCGGTGAAATCGACCATCCACTGGTGGTCGGCCGGGTGGCCGAGATCACCGAACTCACCGAGTTCAAAAAACCCATCCGTTTCTGCAAGGTCGATATCGGGGCGCCCGAACTCCAGGAGATCGTCTGCGGAGCGACCAACTTCGCCGTCGGCGATCTCGTGGTCGTGGTGTTGCCGGGTGGGGTGCTGCCCGGCGGTTTCGCCATCTCCTCGCGTAAGACCTACGGGCACACCTCCAACGGCATGATCTGCTCGGTCGCCGAACTCGGTATCGGCAAGGACCACTCCGGCATCCTCGTACTGGAACCCGGTACCGCCGAGCCCGGTACCGACGCCAACGAACTGCTCGGCCTCGGCGATACCGTTATCGAACTGAACATCACCCCCGATCGCGGCTACTGCTTCTCGGTGCGCGGCCTGGGCCGGGAACTGGCGTGCGGATTCGATCTCGAATACGCCGACCCGGCCGTGCGCACGCTGCCCGAGGGGCCGGAGGCGTGGCCGGTGCGCGTGGAATCGGAATCGCGCTGCACCCGCTTCGGCGTCCGCCGGGTGACCGGGATCGACCCGCAGGCGGTGAGCCCGTGGTGGTTGCAGCGGCGGCTGCTGCTGTCCGGTGTGCGGCCGATCTCGCCCGCGGTCGACGTGACCAATTACGTGATGCTCGAACTGGGTCAGCCGCTGCACGCGTTCGATGCCGCGAAACTCAGCGGTGGCCTGGTGGTGCGGCGTGCCCGGACCGGCGAAACCCTGCGCACCCTCGATGACGCCGAACGGGAACTCGACGCCGAGGATGTGGTGATCGCCGACAGCACCGGAGTGGTATCGCTGGCCGGTGTGATGGGCGGCGCGTCCACGGAGGTGAACGCCGAAACCACCGATGTGGTGCTGGAGGCCGCCACCTGGGATCCGCTGCTCGTCTACCGCACCGCGCGCCGGCACAAATTGGTGTCGGAGGCGAGTAAACGCTACGAGCGGGTGGTGGATCCGGAACTCAATCTGGCCGCGCTGGACCGCGCCGCGACCCTGCTCGCCGAAATTGCCGGGGGCACGGTCGAATCCACGCTCACCGATATCCGCACCCAGCTCGACCCGCCGGCTCCGATCCGGATCGATATCGATCTGCCCGACCGGGTGGCCGGTGTCAACTACCCCCCGGGGACCTCCGCGCGCCGGCTCACCCAGATCGGCTGCCATGTGGAGGTCGCCGTGGACGAGAGCAGCGGTCACGGCCAGTTGGTGGTGACACCGCCGTCCTGGCGGCCCGATCTGGAACAGCCCGCCGATCTGGTGGAAGAGGTACTGCGGCTGGAGGGGCTCGAACAGATTCCGCTGGTGCTGCCGCAGGCGCCGGCCGGCCGTGGCCTGACCGCGGTGCAGCGCCGCCGCCGCGCGGTGAGTCGCGCGCTGGCCTTCGCCGGCTGCGTCGAGGTGCCACCGCCGGTCTTCCTGCCCGCCGGTGTTTTCGATACCTGGGGACTGGAGGACGACGATCCGCGCCGCACTACCACCCGGGTGCTGAACCCGCTGGATGTCGAACGCGCCGAGCTGGCCACGACCCTTTTGCCGGGACTCCTCGAGATCGCCGCCCGCAATATCTCGCGCGGCGCCCGCGATCTCTCGCTCTACGGGATCGCCCAGGTGGTGTTGCCGGGGCCGGAGACCGAACCGGTGGATCCGCTGCCGGTCGACCGTCGTCCATCCGATGCGGAGATCACCGAACTGCTGGATTCGCTGCCCGCGCAGCCGCAGCATGTCGCGCTGGTCCTGACCGGCCGCCGGGAACCGCGCGGCCCGTGGGGCCCGGGCCGGGCTGCCGAGGCCGCCGACGCCTTCGCTCTCGCCGATGTGATCGCCGAGGCGGCCGGTGTGCGGATCGAGCGGCGGCCCGGGAAGTACCTGCCGTGGCATCCGGGTCGCTGTGCCGAACTCGTGGTCGGCGATACGGTCGTCGGGTACGCGGGTGAACTGCATCCCGGTGTGCTGGAACGGTCGGGTCTGCCGCCGCGTACCTGCGCGGTGGAACTCGACCTGGACGCGCTGCCGCTGACCGAATCCCGGCCGGCACCGGCCATTTCCCCGTTCCCCGCGGTGCTGCAGGACGTTTCGGTGAGTGTGCCGGCGGAGGTGGCGGCGGCCGCGGTCGAGACGGCGTTGCGTTCCGGCGGCGGGGAACTGCTCGAGGATATCGCGTTGTTCGACGTCTACGAGGGCGCGCAGGCCGGTGAAGGCCGTAAATCGTTCACCTACGCGCTGCGGTTCCGCGCGGCCGACCGGACCCTCACCGAGGACGAGGCCAGCGCGGCCCGCGACGCCGCGGTGGCGGCCGCCGCGGAGGCGGTGGGCGCCCTGATCCGGTCGTAGGCGGTATCTCGGCCGGGGGCGCGGGCCGTCGGCCGCCCGTACTGTACGAGAGACTTCCGGCCGGTCCGAGCGGGCGGGCCGGAAGTCGTAGGCTGGTCGTATGAGTGAACCGAACGCAGGCGATCCGGGCGCGCTCGCCGCGCGGTTGGCGGCCCTGCCCGACGAACAGTTGCTGGCCGTGCTGGTCGTCGCCACGGCGGGCCGGGAGGAACTGGCTTCCCTGTACGAGGTCGCGACCCGGTTGTTGTCGGAAACCGGTCGCGCCACACCGGCCGGGATCGCCGGGAACGTGCCGACGGGGATTCCCACCGGTGGCGAGGTAGGCGCCGTCACCCAGCTCGGGGGTATCGGCACACCGGCCGGAAGTGGTGGCGCCACTGCCGATTACACCGGCGGTGGTATGCCGACCTTCGATTCTGTCCGCGACAAGTTCCAGCGGCGGATCGGAACTGCGTTCGGCCACCGCGAGCTCGATCGGCAATCCGGGACCGGCCGCGGTGTCGAAGAACAGTGGGAAGCCCGCGAGCAGGCGGCGCGGGAACGCCTCGAGCAGATCCGGACCTCTCTGCACGAGGGCGACCGCCGGTAGTAGTACGGGCGGCCTGTGATTCTGCCCACCTGAGCGACGGCGAGCTATCGACCGGCTGGTGGGGTCGGTGGTTTCCGCAGGTCAGTGCAGGCGAGGCGGTACGTTTCCGGGGCTGCCGGGGCCGGGCTCCGCAGGCGCCGGGATCCGTCTCGGACAAGCACGCCGACGGTGCCGGACCCGGTATAGGGTCGTCTGGCTACAGCGCCCCCGCGGCCGGTTCCGGCCCGTGGCGGGCCGGTACAACCGTCGACAAGGGATGATCCGATGATGCGATACCTCCGCCAACGCTTCGGCCTCCGCCGGCCGCAGGAATCTGCTCCGATGGCGAATTCATGACCGGCAGCGCCGACCCGACGGCTCGCGCGCTCGCCGACCGGCTCCTCGACGCGCAGGTGCGGTGGCTGCTCGACGAGGTGAGCGGCGACCGGTTCGCCGAGGTCGTCGCCCGCGATGTGGCGGCCGTCCTCGATGTGGCGGCCACCGTGCCCGCCGGTGAGGTGGTCGGAGTCGAGCAGCTCGAAACCACGGTCGCCACGGTCGTGGACAAGGTCGGCGGTAGTGCTGTGCTCGCCGATACGGTGGGGGTGTTCGCCGACGCGATCTACGACAGTATCGCCACCAACGAAGACCACACCCTGGGCGAACTCGTCGAACGCGAACCGGTCGAAGCACTGCTGCAGAAGATCGTCGATATGCACCAAACCCAGGAGCGGGTTCTGGAACGCCTCACCGACAGCCCGCTCGTGGCCACCGTCGCCTCCAAATTCGTGGACAAACTGGTCGGCGACTTCGTGGAGGTCAACCGGCAGCGCGCCGAGAAGATCCCCGGTATGGGCACATTGATGTCGCTCGGCCAATCCGCCGCCGACCGTGCCCGTAAGGCCGCCGAGAGCAACACCATCCTGGGGGATATCGCCGGCAAAGGCGCCATGTACGCGCTCAAACGCACCAACAACGCGATCCGCGAAATGCTGCGCGATGCGCCGGTACACGACGCCACCATGGAGTTCTGGGATCTGCACGCCGACGAACCGATCAGCGGCCTGCGCGAGTACCTCACCAAACAGGACCTGAACGAGCTGGTGCGGTTGTGCTACCGGATCGCCGTGACCACCCGCGAGAAGGAGTACTTCGGCCTGCTGGTCGACGAATGCGTGCAGGTGTTCCACGAGAAGTACCGCGACCACACCATGGCCGCGGTACTCGGGGAGCTGGGTTTGACGGGCGAGGATATTGCCACCGAGATCCTGCGCTACGGACCGGCCGTCGTGGAGGTCGCGAAACGCGACGGGGTGCTGGAACGGCTTCTCAGGGAACGGTTGGAGCCGTTCTATTACTCGGACGAGATCCTGAAGATTCTCACGCCCACCGGGTGAACCCGGACCGAACCCACCTCCTGCCGCGGACGGCGGGGCACCGGCGCGTTTCGGGGCGGTCCACTTCGGGCCTGTGGCGCGGCGTTCGGACTGTGATCCCGCGAACGCGGGAACGAAGAGACCGAGCGGGCACCTGCCTCGGTCGTCGTGCCGTGACACGGTCGCCCGTTCGGCCATATGGCCGCCCTGCGGATGTGTGGTGGACCCGCGCTGCGTCGGTTAGTGGCGCCCTGATCCGGTGGCCGGGGACACGCGGTGCGGCACTGTTACTGCACCCGTGCGGACTCCTTTTCCGAACCGTTGCCACCGGAGCCGTTCTGTGTCCCGGCGGCACGTTCGGCCAGCAGATCGCGGATCTCGATCAGCAGCTCGGTATCGGTCGGCACCGGCTTGTCCGTATCGGCGCCCTTACGGGCCAGATACCGTTTCTGCACGGTTTTCATCGGCAGGATCAACGCGAAGTACAGCACCGCCGCGACCATGACGAAATTGATGGCGGCGCTGATGATCGGGCCGAGCGCGATGAACGTCGCGGGTTTACCGGCGACCAGGGTGACGCCGAAACCGAGCTGGCTGCTGCCGCCCAGAACAGCGAGCAGAGGCTCCAGCACACCTTTGGTCACCGAGGTGACGATGGCGGTGAACGCGGTGCCCATGACCACCGCGACGGCGAGGTCGATGACGTTGCCGCGCATCAGAAAATCTTTGAAACCCTTGAACATCCACCCAACTCCGTATCGAAACGCTGCGGTACACCGCCGGGCGTGGTCCCGGTCGGCAAGTCGATTGCGGTGTCCGTCCGAGGTCCGGCACCACACGGCAGGTGATGGTGGCAGCCCGGCCGACGGCGCGCAAACCGGCCACGAGGTGGGCGGATGGCCCGATCCACGTATCGCGGATGCTCCGGTGCCGGGCGACTTCGGTGTGGCATGACAGTCCGGCGTATCGTCCGCGAGCGGCGCAGGCCCCGGGAAGCCGCTAAGGTCGGCAATATCGCTACTTACCAGGAGGAATTCGTGGCAACGACACCGATGGGCCGGGCAGTTCGGGGAGTCAACCGCGGAATAGTGGCCCTGCTGGGCGCCCCGGTTCTGGGACCGCTGCTCAGCAAGGTGTTCGCCGAGGTCGAATACGTGGGCCGGCGATCGGGCCGGGTTTTCCGTACTCCGGTCAACTTCATGAAGGAAGGTGACGAATACGTTATCCGCGTCGCCATGCCCGACAAGAAAACGTGGTGGCGGAACTTCCTCGGCGAGGGCAGCCCGATCCTGCTGCATTTCCGGGAGGGGCAGCTGCGCGGGCATGCGACGGCGCGGCGCGACGAGAAGGGCCGGGTGACCGTGCGGGTCCGGCCGGACAGCACCGCCTGACCGGTAACCGGCGGCGAAAAATGCGATGCGCCGTGAGCGGGTCGGTGGGTAGCGTGCTCGTCATGTCGAGTCCGGAAGCATCCAGGGCAGGGCTGTCGGTCACCCCCGTCAGCCCCTGATCCCTTTTTTCCCCGCGGTGCCGCCTCTCGGCGGTATCGCCCACAGCCGATCTCCGGGTAGCTGACCGGGGTGGCGAGACGTGAACTGTTGTCTCTCCCACCTCGGAGCTGTCGATGCCCTTTGCTCTCTATCTGCTCGCCATGGCGGTTTTCGCCATGGGGACCTCGGAATTCATGCTCGCCGGGCTCGTCCCGGATATCGCCGCCGATCTGGATGTCGAGCTCGCCGGTACCGGCCTGCTGACCTCGGCGTTCGCCGTCGGAATGGCCGTCGGCGCACCGGTGATGGCGGTGCTCGCCCGGAATCGGCCGGTGCGGTCGAGCCTGCTGGTCTTCATTGCCGTATTCCTCGCGGCCCATATCGCCGGTGCGGTCACCGCAGAGTTCCCGGTGCTGGTTGCGACCCGCGTGGTCGCCGCGCTCGCCGATGCCGGGTTCCTCGCGGTCGCCCTGACCGCCGCCACCGGACTGGTTCCGGCGGATCGGCGCGGTCGGGCACTGGCGGTACTGCTCTCGGGGACCACCATGGCCACAATTGCGGGTGTACCCGGCGGCGCGCTGCTGGGCACTGTATTCGGCTGGCGCGTCACCTTCTGGGCGGTCGCGCTGCTCTGCGTACCCGCCGCGATAGGCGTGCTCACCGGTATCCCGGCACGGATGCGGGCCGTGGCGGATCGCGGACCGGGACTTTCCGCCGAACTCGCGGTACTGACCCGGCCGCGGCTGATGGCCGTCATGCTGCTCGGTGCCCTGGTGAATGCCGCCACCTTCGGCGCTTTCACCTTCCTCGCTCCGCTGCTGACGGACCGGGCCGGACTGGGCGATCTGTGGGTGCCGGCGGCGCTGGTGCTCTTCGGTATCGGGTCCTTCGCCGGGGTCACCCTCGCCGGCCGGTACTCCGATACCCGGCCGGGGGCCGTGGTTGCGGTCGCGGGACCACTGCTGTGCGCGGGATGGTTCGCGATGGCAGTGGCCGCGGACCGGCCCCCGGTAGTGCTGATCCTCGTCTTCGTGCAAGGCGCGCTGTCCTTCGCGCTCGGCAGCACCCTGATCACCCGCGTCCTGTACGAGGCTGCGGGGGCGCCGGCCATGGCCGGGTCCTATGCGACCGCCGCGCTGAATATCGGGGCGGCCGTGGGACCGGTTGTGGCCGCGCTCGCCCTGGGAACGCGGCTGGGATCGCTCGGGCCGGTCGTGAGCAGCGGTGTGCTGGTGGCGATCGCGCTGCTGGTGGCGTCGTGTGGTCGCGCTGTCCTCGGCGGACGCCAGTCCGAGTCGGTTGACAGCGTGACGGCGGGGCTTGCCGGCGCGTGACAGTGTTCGACGGCGAACCGCCCTGGCCGCCTGCGGCCTCCGAAGTAGGGTAGGCCGCGGTCCGCGATCGAGCGGGCCGGAAAGGGTCGCCGTGCCGGCTTCGATACTTTTCGCGGTACTCGCCGCCGGCCAACTGGCGCTGGTCGGCTGGTGCGGTACGCGGTACCGCCGTACGGGTGACCGGATGCTCTTCGTGCCGGCCGTGGTGTGCGCGGCCCTGGTATACGACAACGCGATCGTGGCGGCGGGCCGCTGGATCGGGGTGGGCGGCACTCTGGAGACGTTGTCGGTGTTCCGGTTCGTAGCGCATCTCGTGCTCACTCCGCTGCTGATGCCGTGGGCGTGCGCGGCGGCCGGTCGGGCGGGTGTGACGTGGCTGCGTCCGACATGGGTACGGGCGGCCGTCGGTGCCGCGACATTGTCGGTGATCGCGCTGGGTGTGTTCGGCGAACTGATGCGGCTCACCCTGCGCCCGGCCGAATGGGCCGGCACGATCCGCTACACGACCGGGCATTCGTCCCTGGCAGGGGTGCTGCCGCCGGTGATCACGGTCGTGGCGGTGCTGGTCGCGGCCGTAGCGGTGTGGCGGGTGCGCGGGTACCGGCTGTGGACGGTGACGACCGCGACGATGGCGGTGGTCTCCGCGGCCATGCTGCCGATGCTGCTGACCAATGCCGCCGAACTCTTCTTCGCATGGGGCATCGTCGCGACCGCGATGTGGTTGTCGGGGCCTGGACAGGCGCCGGTGTCCACCGGCCGGAATTCCGGCGAGCGATGAATTCCGGACGTGCGTGGCGTCCGAGGTGACCGTCCGGGCAGCCCGGCGTCGAGTTCATCCTGGAGACACCGGAGATGGTGCCGGATCCGGTGCAGCAGGAAGAGGCGCGCGGCGCCGGGTCGATCGACTCACGGTTTCGGCGCGGCCGTGTGCGTCGTCACAGACCGGGACGGATCGGGCGACCATACTGTCCGACCATGGGCGATGCGCAGACCGGTGGTGGAAACGACGCGACCCGGCCGCTCCGCGAGGACATCCGGTTCCTCGGTGGCGTACTCGGGGACACCATTCGCGATCACGAGGGGCCGGAGGTATTCGACCTCGTCGAGAAGGTCCGGGTGGAGGCCTTCCGTGTGCGCCGGGAGGAGGTGCGGCGCAGCGCGGTCGCCGAAATGCTGGCCGGGGTGGATATCGCGGTGGCGCTCCCGTTGATCCGGGCGTTCAGCTATTTCGTGCTGCTGGCGAATCTGGCCGAGGATATCCAGCGCGACCGGCGCCGCGCGGTGCACGAAGCGGCGGGGGAGCCGCCGCAGGATTCTTCGCTGGCCGCCACCTACCGGAAGCTGGACGCGGCGGGAGTTCCCGGAGAGCGGGTGGCCGAGTTGCTCGCCGATGCCCTGGTATCGCCGGTGATCACCGCTCATCCCACCGAGACCCGCCGGCGCACCGTATTCGACACCCAGACCCGGATCACCGATCTCATGCGGCAGCGGTTGCGTGCCGCGGCGGCCGAACAGCCCGCACTGGACCGGGAGATCCGCCGCCAGGTGCTCACCCTCTGGCGGACGGCGCTCATCCGGTTGTCCCGGTTGCGGATCCAGGACGAAATCGCGGTCGGGCTGCGGTACTACGAGCTGACGCTGCTCGATGTGATCCCGGCGATCAACGCCGATGTCCGGGCGGCGCTGTGGGCACGCTGGCCCGAGCAGCGGTTGCTGCCGAAACCGATCCTGCGTACCGGGTCCTGGATCGGCGGCGACCGGGACGGCAACCCTTATGTGACCGCCGAGGTGGTGCGGACCGCCGCCGCGCATGCCGCGGGCGTGGCTTTCGGTCGGTATCTGCGGGATCTGGCGCAACTGGAGAAAACTCTCGCGCTGTCGGCGCGGTTGGTCCCGGTGACCCCGTCGCTGCAGGCGCTGTCGGATGCGGGATACCCGGATCCGGATATCCACGCCGACGAACCGTATCGCCGGGCGCTCTACGGTATCCGGGCGCGGCTCACGGTGACCGCACGGGACGCGCTGCGTGCCGTGGGAGCGGGCGATACCGACGCCGCGGCGACCCTGCCGGATTCGGTCGCCGCGAGCGACAGCCCACTGCGGGACTTCACCGGCCGCGGCGCGGTGGTGTCCGGTATCCGCCCCTACTCGTCACCGCAGGAGCTGCTGGACGATCTGGACGCCGTCGACACCTCCCTGCGCGCGAGTGGTGACGGTTTGCTCGCCGACGACCAGCTGGCGGCTCTGCGGCATACCGTGGAAACCTTCGGTTTCCATCTGCAGGGCCTGGATATGCGGCAGAACTCCGAAACCCATGAGCAGGTCGTGGCCGAATTGCTGGCGTGGGCCGGTGTGCACCCGGACTACGCGAGCCTGCCCGAAGCCGATCGGGTGGACCTGCTCACCCGCGAACTGCGCACCCGCCGTCCGCTTCTGGGCCCGCACGCACGGTTGAGCGAGCTGGCCACCAAGGAACTGGGCATCATCCGGGCCGCGGCCGAAGTGGTGACCGCGCTCGGGCCGGAAGCCGTGCCGAACTACATCATCTCGATGTGCACCTCGGTCAGCGATCTGCTCGAGGCGGCACTGCTGCTGAAGGAAGGGGGCCTGCTCGATCCCGGTGAGGCCGGCGGCGACCCGTTCTGCCCGGCCGGGATCGTGCCGCTGTTCGAGACCATCGAGGATCTCGCGGCCGGGGCCGCCACCCTCGGTGCCGCCTTGCAGGTTCCGGAGTACCGGGACCTGGTGGTCGCGCGTGGTATGCGCCAGGAGGTGATGCTCGGGTACTCCGATTCGAACAAGGACGGCGGATATCTGGCTGCCAACTGGGCGCTGTACCGCGCCGAACTGGACCTGGTGGAGCTGGCCGAGCAGCAGGGAATCCGGTTGCGGCTCTTCCACGGTCGCGGTGGCACCGTGGGCCGCGGCGGCGGGCGCAGCTACGACGCGATCCTGGCCCAGCCCGCCGGAGCGGTGCGCGGAGCGTTGCGACTCACCGAACAGGGCGAGGTCATCGCCGCGAAATACGCCGAACCCGGTTCGGCGTACCGCAACCTGGAATCGTTGATCGCGGGCACACTCGAATCGACACTTCTCGACGTCGAAGGTCTGGGATCCGACGCCGAATCCGCGTACGCCCTCATGGACGATCTCGCCGCCCGCGCCCGCGCCGCCTACGCCCGCCTCGTGCACGACACCCCCGGTTTCGTCGACTATTTCCGGCAATCGACACCGGTCGCCGAGGTGGGCGATCTCAATATCGGCAGCCGTCCCGCCTCCCGCAAACCCACGAAATCAGTCGGCGACCTCCGCGCCATCCCGTGGGTGATGTCCTGGAGCCAGGCCCGGGTGATGCTGCCCGGCTGGTACGGGACCGGGACCGCGCTCGAGGAGTGGGTGGACGGCGATCCGGAGCGGCTCACCCGCCTGTCGGACCTGTACCGGCGGTGGCCGTTCTTCCGCACTGTGCTGTCGAACCTCGCCCAGGTCATGGCCAAGAGCGATCTCGCGATCGCGGCCCGCTATGCCGAACTCGTCGAGGACAGCGAACTGCGTGAGCGCATCTTCGGGATGATCGAACGCGAGCATGCCCGGACCGTCGCCATGCACGCCGCGATCACCGGTAACGATCACCTCCTGGCCGACAACCCGTCACTGTCGGAATCCATTCACAACCGGTTCCCGTACCTGGAGCCGTTGAACCAGATGCAGGTCGAACTGCTGCGCCGGTTGCGTGGCGGTGACGATTCCGAGCTGGTCAGACGCGGCATCCTGCTCACCATGAACGGTCTGGCTACCGCCCTGCGCAACTCCGGATGACGGTTCGCCCGGAAGCCGGATGAGAAACCGGCGCCGCCGGCGCAGTATTTCATCGCCGCCGGCCGATCTCGCTTATCCGGATAGCTCCTGCCGGGCAGACCTTTTCGGCGGCACGTGCGTCGGCGACCCCGTGGCCGCTCGGTTCGGATTCCAGCAGGATCGAATTGCCGTCCTCGTCTTGATCGAAGAGCTGTGGCGCGGTCAAGGCACACATACCGGAACCGATGCAGCGGCCGCGGTCGACGACGATCTTCATCCCTCGTCCCTCACCAGGTGACCGGAAGTTCGTGTGCGCCGTAGATGTCGAGGCCGTGTCGCAGCGGTATATCGGCGACCGGCACTGCCAGGCGCAGTGTGGGAAAGCGGCGTACCAGGGCGGGCAACGCCACGCGCATCTCCACTCGGGCCAATTGCTGACCGAGGCATTGATGCACGCCGTGACCGAAGCCGAGGTGCCCGACGGCAGAGCGGCCGATATCGAAAGTGTCCGGTTCGTGGAATTTCGCGGGATCACGGTTGGCGGCTTGGATCGATACCGCTACGGTTTCGCCTTTCTTGATCAGCTGTCCGTCGAGCTCGACATCCGTGAGGGCGGTTCGCGCGCTGGTGTGCGCAATGCTCAGGTAGCGCAGCAACTCCTCGATGGCGCGGTCGGTGGTTTCCGGGTCGTTGCGCAACTCCGCGAGCTGATCGGGGTGGGTGAGTAGCGCCGCGGTCCCCAGTGCCAGCATGTTCGCGGTGGTATCCAGTCCGGCGCCGAGTAGCAGAGTCCCGATCCCCGAGAGTTCGTCGTCGGTCAGGTCGGTTCCGGTGAGATCGCTGAGCAGGTCATCGGTCGGCGCATTGCGTTTGGCGAGCACCAGGCCTCGGAGGTAGTCCTGGACGGCGGCGAACGCCGCGCCCCGGGCCTCCATGGAATGGTCCGCGCCGCCGACCGCGGCGGCGACGTGCTGCTGGAAGAAGTCGCGGTCGTGGTACGGCACGCCCAGTAGTTCACAGATCACGAGCGCGGGGATCGGGAAGGCAAATACCTCGACGAGATCGACCGGGCCGCCGGCGCTTTCCATCGCATCGAGATGGGTGGTGGTGATATCGGCAACGTGGTCGCTGAGTTGCTGCATCCGGCGCACGGTGAACTTACCGGTCAGCAGTTTTCGGTAGCGGGTGTGCTCGGGAGGGTCCACGCCGAGCATATCGCCCGGTACGGCAGGTGCGAGCTCTCCCGCATCGGCCAGCGGATAGTGCGTGATTTCGTATCGCACGCGGCTCACTGCCGCCGATCGGCAGGAAATTGCCGAAGGGCTGGCGCGCGGAATCGGTTACGCCGAGATCGCTCGCCGATTGGCGCGCCCGACGTCCACTGTGAGCCGCGAAGTCCTTCGCAACGGTGGGCCCAACCGCTACCAGCCGCAACGTGCGCAACGCGCTACCGAACAACGCGCGCGCCGGCACAAGAGACCGGCCGAACCGGCAGCAACCGGTGGCCCCGACGATATCGCGACCCGCGAGTACCTCGACCGGCTGAGTGCCCTGATCACGCAGACGGGACTCCCACGTACCGCAGCCAAGGTGATGGCCACTCTGTACGCCGACAACGCTCCCGGCCTCACCGCTGCCGACCTGGCTCAGCGACTCCAGGTCAGCCCGGCTACCGTCTCCGCCGCCGTCGTCCTGCTGGAAACTCAGGGATTGATCCGCCGCGAGCGCAACGCGAGCGGAAGGCGCGATCGCTATCTCATCGACGACGACGCCTGGGTCCGTGCGACCTTGGCCAGTGCTCGGCAGGTCCACCTGCTCGCCGAAGCCGCTCACCAGGGAATCGCCGTATTCGGAGCGGCCACTCCGGCCGGATCACGACTGGGCACCATGAGCGAATTTCTGACATTCGTCGGCCACGACATGGTCGCCTCGGCCGAGCGCTGGCGGCAACTACTCGGCGGAAACGAGCCCGGCGGGTCCACGGACTCGTAGCCCCTCACGGCGCGATCCGCGAAATCGTTGCCCGGGTAGCGATGATTCCGGGCCGGTAGTTCGGTTCGGTCGCCTGTGGTGCGGACCGTGTCCGATCCGGAGACTCGGTCTGTATCCGTGGGTAGGTCGGCACGCAGCCGGTCGCGGCGATTTCGATCCGCTTGCCTCGACCGTGGTGTTGCCGGAGCGTCGTACCGTGGCGGGTATGACGACATGGAGCGAGTTCACCACCGAGGCGCCCCATATCAGCACGGTCTTCCGGCGCCGCCACACCGCGACCGGCAACCTGTGCATGCTCGCGACCCTGCGATCGGACGGGTATCCCCGTGTCAGCCCGGTGGAACCGATGATCTTCGAGGAGAAACTGGTGATCGCCGGTATGCCCGGCACCACCAAGTTCCGGGATCTCCTGCGCGATCCACGTTTCTGCCTGCATACCGCCACGGTCGACACCATGGTGTCCGACGGCGACGCGAAACTCTTCGGTGTCGTGGTCGACGATCCGGATTCTGCGCTGCACGCCCGCTTCGCCCAGTACCTGTACGAGGACAGCGGAATGGACCTGCGCGGTCAGGCGTTCGACCACTTCTTCGTCGCCGACCTCACCTCCGCGTCCTCGGTGGAGGTCGGCGACGACACCCTGAAGATCACGATCTGGAAGCCGGGCGAGGGGGAGCGGGTCGTCGAGAAGCGGTAGGCCCGGCGCCGCCCGCGCACCACGCCACGGCGGGGGTAGGACGTCGGCGCGGTCATCCGGGCCGGCCGGTCGCGCTCTCACCGATGTGGTCGCGGTTCGATATTGCATATTGCATGCCACGCGGCGAAGGGCCGGAATCCGGCGCGTCTAGCGGGCGTGTTCCGGTGCTTCGATATCCGGCGGCGTCGACTCGTCCGGTAGGGCGAACGACGAAAGGGTGCTGCTCGCGCCACCGGCAAGGAGCCGCTTGCGCAGCGTGGCCGGCAGCCTGGTCAGCAGGCGCGTGGCGGCGGCGTTGAACCGCAGGTGGGTACGGGAGCGGGGGATTCCACGCCGCAGCACGCCGGGTGCCACCTCCCGGCATCGTCGCACGTAGTCGCCCAGTTGTTGTTCGTAGACGGCGAATGCGTGCTCGTGAGCGCCGCCGGTCTCGGCGAGGACGCGCGCCAAGAGGTAGGCGCCGACGACCGCAAGGGTGGTGCCGCCGCCTACCGCGGGGCCCGGGGCGTATCCCGCGTCACCCACCAGCGATACCCGCCCCCGTGACCACGAGTCCAGCCGGATCTGGCTGATCGCGTCGAGATAGAAATCGTCCGCCCGGTCCATCTCGTCGAGCAGCCGGGGTATCTCCCAGCCCTCGGCCCGGTACTCCGCGCGCAACAGCCGGCGCTGGGCATCGATATCGCGGTGGTCGGAGACCAGTTCGGTGGTGCGGCGGAACAGGAAGACGGCGCGGGCCTGCCCCGTCTGCGTCACGGGGTACATGGCGGCGATCCGGTCGACCGCGTTGTAGAGGACGGTGTGCGTCGACAGCTCACGATAGTTCGGCAGGGTCCCCACGGCGAGATATCCGCCGAGGTGGTGACTCACCTCGTCTTCCGGCCCGAATACCAGGCGGCGCACTGTGGAGTGCAGCCCGTCGGCGCCGATGACGAGGTCGAACCGGCCGGAGCGACCGCTGTCGAAGGTGACATCGATACCGGCTTCGTCCTCGGCGAGAGTGGCGATCGAATCGCCGAACCGGTAGTCGACCCGGTCGGCGGTGGCCGCGTGCACGATCACGGCCAGTTCGCCGCGCATGATCTCCAGGTGGCGGTTGTCGGCGAAGGCTTCCGAGATATCGCGCAGGTCGACCTCGATGGGTGAACCACCGGGGCGTTCGTAGCGCAGCGCGGAGGTTTCGACGGCTACCGCGCGGAGCCGGGGGAGCAGGCCCATCCGGTCCATCACCGCGCTTGCGGGAGCGAACAGGTCCACCGCATGCCCGCCCAGCCCGAGCCTGGGTTGCGGGGTGCGTTCCACCACCACCGGCGTGAACCCGTAGTGCTGCAGCCAGTACGCGAGAACGGGTCCGGCGACGCCGGCGCCGGAAATCAGGATGTCCACCTCGGCTCCTCGTTCGTTTACTTAACGGTCGGTAAACGAGTTTACTTACCGGGCGGTCAACGCGCTAGGGTTGGCCGATGCCCAGAGCTCGATCCACCGAGACGCGTGACCGCATCCAGGCCGCCGCGCTGGAACTGTTCGCCACCCACGGGATCCGGGAGACCAGCCTCCGCCAGATCGCGGAGCGCCTGGGCATCACGAAACCCGCGCTGTACTACCACTTCGCCTCGCGCGAGGACCTCCTGCGCAGCCTGGTGCAGCCACTGGTGGACGAGGTCGACGCCGTGATCGCCGAGGACGAGGCGCGGCACGGCGGCGACGAACAAGTGAACGCCCGCGAATTGCTCACCCGCTATTTCGATGTCTCGTATAAACACCGCGACGTAACGGCCCTGCTGCTCCGGGATATCGCGCCCCTCGGCGAACTGGGCTTCCTGCAGAATGTGGTCGACTGGCGTCGCCGGCTCACGACATTGCTGGTCGGTCCCGACGCCGGTGTCGCAGACCGGGCCCGCGCCATCGTCGCACTGGGTGGTCTCGGTGATTGCCTGATCCTGCTGGCCGACGTCCCGGTGGACGAACTGCGGACGGCAGCCGTGGACGCGGCGTGCGCGGCACTGGGCGACGTGGGCGCCGCCGGTCCGGCGTCGACGCCCCCTCTCTCGCCCCGAGTGGACGCCGCCGACCACTAGCGTTCGGCCGGCCTCGCGGCATTCGACGAACGCGCCGCGCGTACGGCCCCGCGGTGACGGGCTGCCCAGTGGATGTACCAGCCGCGATGTGAAGCTCCAGTGCTATCGCGGTTTCGGGCCTGCCGGGCGCGAACACTCGCGAGTCCGCTCGACACCGTTCACTACACGCGGAAATGCTGTAGCAGCCGCGCGAGCGCGGACCGGGTCCGGCGCATGCCTTCGTCCCGATCGATCGACCGGGCGAGCAGGATCGTGTAGCCGATCGAGCCGAGCATGCCGAGCGTCACCACGCTGAGCGCTACCTCTCCCCACCGCATGCGGTGTCCTCTCTGTGCCAGCGGAAACCGCGGGGATAGACCCGGCTCGGCGTGATGAGCGCGGCATTCTCGGTGATGATCCGGCGGATATCGCGTGCGTGCGAATATCCCGGAACGATGACGGCCCGAGCGTCGAATTCGGCGGCGTACCGGGCCAGTGCGTGCGCGGTGACGAACGGCCGGGCGTTCGTTCTCACCGTGTGCACCAGCCGGCATCCGTTGCGCTCGGCGACTCTGTGCAGGTCGATATCGGGTGCCGGGATATCCAGCCGGATGAGGCCGACCGCCGCCGGTACCCGGTCAGGCATGCTCACCGTCCTCGGCCCACCGCCGCATGGCCTCGCGGATCAGTTCCAGGTGGGCGAGGGTGGGTGATGTCCAGGCGGTAGGCGCGGGGATCGCGAATTCGCCGCGGACCCGCACCGGCAATGACTCTTTTGCGCACATGATGAATCCCCACTCGTGACATAGGATTTGGCGTGCACCCGGTGCGGGGTCGGATATGTGGTGTCGGTGTCCTGTTACGGTTCCACCGGCTGTGTTGTGTCAGACCACCGGTTTTCGGCACTCCAGGCGTCGAACCGGTGTCCTCGACTGCGATTCGAGGTGGCCCGCACCGGGCGCGTTATCAGTAGAGCCCTGGCCCAGTTGAATGGGAAGCCGGAAACCGGAATTTCCAAGACAAACTTCCGGAATTCCTCCACACTCATTGCGGGGCTGAGATTTCCATGTATCGGCTTCCTTGTGCGGGCTTCCAGAATTCACACTTCCTGTTAGCAAAGGCAACGACATGGTCAAAGGATCGACACGTACGAACGCGTCTACGCTGCCCAGACGGGCGCTGGGCCGACAACTACGCAAACTCCGTGAACGGGCCGGGTATACGCAATCGGCGGCGTCGCGAGTAGCCGAGATTTCTCCCCAGTCGTATGGGCGCATCGAGGACGGCTGGCAGACTAAGGTCACCGATCTGGGGCTGAACGCGCTGGCCAATGCTTACGAAGCCACCGACCAGGAGCGTCGGCTCCTTCTCGACCTCGCCCGCGAGATCCGAGAGGCCACCGCGTCCGGCGGCGGGTGGTGGCGCGCGTACGCAGACGCGATGGTGTCGGGATTCGATCATTATCTTGCCCTCGAAGAGGCGGCGAACTGGGTGACCACCTGGCAAACCACGGTTGTCCCTGGCTTGCTCCAAACTCGCGACTACCGTCAGGCGCTCACCTGGGCAACGAATCCGAATCAATCTCCTGATGAGGTCAACCGCACACTGGACCTTGCGCAGCGGCGCCAAAACCTCCTGGACCGTTCGGACTTCCGGTTCGAGGCTCTGCTCACCGAGGCGGTACTTCGGTACAACGTGGGTAGCACGTCCGTCATGGCAGATCAGGTGGGGCACCTTATCGAGAAGTCGCAAGATCCGGGCATTGAGATCAGGATCGTCCCTAGCGTCGAGACCAGCCCTGTCGGGTTGATATCCAGGTCGTTTCATCTATTCAGCTTTCCGCCGCTGCGCGCATCCAAGCTTCAGGAACCGCCGGTGGCCTTCATGGAAGGATTCACCGGCGACCTGTACATAGAGCGAGACACCGAGGTTTCGAAGTACGCTCGCGAGGCCGAGCGGATCCGGCATGTAGCGTTGTCGCCGGCGGCATCGAGAGACCTGATGCTGCGGATTTCGAAGGAGTGAAGGATGATCGACCTGTCTCGGGCCGAGTGGTTCAAGAGCAGCCGTAGCCAAGGGGGCAGCGAGTGCGTCGAGGCCGCCTACCTGGACGGCGGGCATGTCGGCGTCCGCGACTCCAAGAACCCCTCCGGCCCCGCCCTGGTGTTCACCCCCGGTGAATGGGACGCCTTCCTGACAGGTGCCAAGGACGGCGAGTTCGACCGCCCCTGACCCCACGAATCACGACCCCCGAGTCCGGCAGAAGCATCGAACTCGGGGGTCGATTCGTGGTCGCAGCGGTTCGTGTGGGAGTTCCGTTGCCAGCGCAGACAGTCTGGTGTGAAACAGCCGCTACGCCCGGTGGTGCCGAGTTGGGCACTCAACCGCACGAGTAGCGCTATCACCAGGAACATAGACGCGCGAAGGGTAATAGGGGAGGTTCGCGGGGCGCTGCCCGCAACAAGCAAGCCCGGCTGACCGTCTCGGAAGCCGATGGCTCAGCGAAGCCGGCGTGACCTCGCTCGGGCCGGCACTTCTGCGCCTGTGACCGTCAGCTGGTGTCTGGTGGTGCGGCCGGTAGGCGCACGGTGCACCGGAGCCCGCCGGAGGGGCGGGGAGTGAGGGTCAGGGTTCCGTGGTGAGCTCTGGCGATGCTTTGGACAATTGCCAGGCCCAGTCCGGTACCTGCGTGGTCGGTGTGCAGGCGTTCGGTGCCGCGGCGAAACGGTTCGACCAGCGTGGACACCACCTGTGGCGAGATTTCCGCACCGGTGTTCTCGACAGTGAGCACGACCGTGCCGGGTTGCGCGCTGGTCGTAACCCATACGGTGCCCCGGTCGGGCAGGTTGTGCACGATCGCGTTGTGAACGAGGTTCGTGGTCAATTGGAGCAGGAGTGCGGGAGAGCCCATGGCTGGGGTTATATCGCCGGAGGTTTCGATGGCGATACT
>NZ_BDCG01000019.1 GCF_001613385.1 Nocardia flavorosea NBRC 108225
ACCCGTCCGAGTTCCTCGGACGCGTAACTCAGTCCCACCTCCAACGCGGAGGGGGCCGCGTGGACATACCTACATGGTCTCACCTGCGACAACTAATGAGAAGGAGGTTACAAGTCACCGACACAAAGGTGAGAAAACGACACGTTCGATGAGAATCTACATCTTCTGTAGATTCTCGGTTAACCTGTCGGGCACAACCTGCATATTCTCAGGATGCTGTCTACAAGAATTTCTCGCTAACTTGTCGCGGCTCAGGCGCATCTTGCGGTGGCGCTCCGACTCATCAACGTCGGTTGGACACCAACACCAGCGTGCCCCCGCAGTCGCACCTTGCTTTCAGCTCCTCTAGCTGCTGACGCGTAGAGATAGACGTGCTGATCGTGCGTACTGCAAGACTCTGGCGCCCGCGACATCAAATGAACCGTCGCTTCCAAAGGGCCTTTGTGTTCATGACCAATGACACGCGAGACTCACGGGACGGCCGACTTATGCTGCGGGTATTCGCCCTCGTTGAGCCGAAGGGATCAGCGTAATGGCCACTGACCGCAACGGACGCTCGAGAAGGTCGGCAGCGGCGGCTGTCGTGGTGGGAACCGACGGCTCCGACGCCGCGAACCGCGCGGTTCGCTGGGCCGCCGAAACCGCGTCCCTGCGTGGCCGCGAGTTACTTATCGTGCATGGGCTCGATCTTATGGCCGCCTCGAGTGCGCTGGGCATCTACGATGTGACGGTTCCCGGGGTTCTCGAGAACATCCGTCGTCGCGGGGCCGAGTACGTTGCCGCGGCGGCCGCGCTCGCCGGCACCGTCGACCCCGAGTTGCGGATCCGGACCGAGGTCGCCGAAGAGGATCCGTCGCGGTTGCTGCTCGCCAGATCGACCGACGCGCATCTGGTCGTTCTCGGAGCCTCGGGCGACAGTGGGACGTTCGCCCATCTCGGTTCCACTCTGCTGGCCGTCACCGCCCACGGTCACGGCTGCATTGTGGTCGTGCGCGGTGACGATACGGACCGGCACACCCGTGCGGCGCTGCCGGTGGTGGTCGGGGTCGACGGGAGCCGCACCAGCGATGCTGCTGTCGCTGCCGCGTTCAACGAGGCAGCGCAGCGGTCGACCTGGTTGATCGCGGTGCACGCCTGGAGTGATCAGCGGTTCGACCGGTTCGCGGGATATCCGAACGCGATTTCGAACCCCGATGTCGCTGCCGCTGCTCATACCGTTGTGGCCGAGCAGCTGGCGGGTTGGCAGGAGAAGTACCCGGAGGTCGACGTCGTCCGCAAGGTCTATCTGTTCGGTCCGCGCCACCAGCTGCTCGCATGGTCGAAGGTGGCGCAACTGGTGGTGGTCGGTAGCCGCGGGCGTGGCGGATTCCGGGGTCTGTTACTCGGTTCCACCAGCAATGCGGTGGTCCAGCACGCGAGGTGCCCGGTCATGGTTGCGCACGACGCTCGGTGAACAGCAGGGAGGACACGATGAAGGTCGACGATATTCTCGCTACGGCGAAGGACTCGATGAGTGTCCGGCGAGTGTTCGCCGACCCCGTCGAACGCGACGGGGTCACGGTGATCACCGCCGCGGCGGTCTCCGGCGGCGCGGGCGGGGGCACAGGTACCGATGAGGAGGGCAAGGAAGGTTCCGGCGGTGGCTTCGGCGTCGGCGCCAAGCCCGTCGGCGCTTATGTGCTCGCCGACGGCCGGGTGCGCTGGCAACCGGCCGTGGACGTCAACCGGCTCATAACGGCCGCCGGATTCGTGGCGGTCGTGGTGATCTTCGCCGGACTGCGCCTGGCAGGACTACGCGCACGCCACCGTGCAGATGTGTGAGTCCCGGCAGGGCTGAGGCGGGGAGCGCGGCGGCCGTCGAGCAGGCGCCACCCGCCGAGAACCGGACGCCTCGGCCGCACAGCGGCACGCCCGCCGGCAGTTGGACTGCCGATGCAGCCCTTGCCGGAGCGCAGACGTCGCGCACTCCCCTACTCATGCTCGCCTGCACTTTCCTTGTGTGCGGATGGGGTGCGGACGATGATCAGCGGGGTGTCCACCGAATGCAGCAAGGCGTCGCTGGTGGAGCCGAGCAGCAGACCGCGGAATCCACCGCGGCCACGACTGCCGACGACGACGAGTTGCGCATCGGCCGAGGCGTCGTGCAACGAACGCGCAGGCCGGTCCACGCGGACAATCCGCTGCACCGCGACATCGGGATACTGTTCGTGGTAGCCGGCCAAGGTCTCGGCGAGCGCCCTGTCGGCCGAGTTCCTGACGTCGTCCCAGTCACGGATCGGGAAATCGAGTCCGCTGGTGTCGCTCCAGGAGTGCACGGCGATCAGTCCGACATTTCGCCGGGCCGCTTCGTCGAACGCCAGCGCCACCGCCGGCGCGCTGTTGTCGCTGCCGTCCACTCCCACCAGTACCGGTCGCCCGGCCGCCGCCGAGTCCAGCGGTGCGTCGGCGTGGATCACCGCCACCGGGCACCACGCGTGCCGAGCGACGGCTGTGCTCACCGATCCGAGTAGACCGCGCTGGAACGCGCCCAGGCCGCGACTGCCGACTACCACCATCCGGGCCGCATGCGATCGTTTGATGAGTGCCGTGGTGATCAGCAAGGAGGTCACCTCGGTGCTGATGACCGGCTCTTTACCCGGCGACGCGTTCCGGGCCACGTGCTCGGCCTCGTCGACGACTCGCTGGCCCTGGTCGTACAACCAGCGCAGGTCGTTCTCGGTCATCGTGGCCTCGGGACCGAATCCCGACGGAATGGCCCACGAGTTGACCAAATGCAGCCCACAGCCGTGCATACTCGCCTCGACCGCCGCCCAGGCCACCGCTCGATACGAACTCGGTGAGCCGTCCACTGCGGCAACCACATCCCGTACGGTGCGTTTCTCGTGCGCCGGGTCGGTGTGTCCCGTCATGCTCTGCCTTCCTCGTTGGCGGCCCCGCGCACGCGATCCGCTCGGGCGGGCATCGACGAATCCGGAGTGGGAATCGGCCTCCGATGGCGTGAACAGTTGCGGTGTGCTCCACCGGGTGCTTTTGTATCCGGTCCGTCCTTGAACCGAGCATCCCTGCGATGAGCCGCGCGGAGCAGGGAACAAGGTCCCCGAGTTCGTGGGCGCAAGACCCCGTGCGCGCGACCGGCAGACCGGCGGATGCCGGCGGTGACGGGGGCGGCTGTGCCGACGCGCCGCCGGGATCGGCGGGCGAACCGAACCCGGAGCGGCGAACCACTGAACCGCGGCTGTCAGTTCCCGCTGGTGTGGAGGGAGCCGATCGCCGCCTTCAGTTTCGTCGTTGCTTCCTCGGCGATCGGGGCGAGGGCCGGTTGTCCGGTGACCTGGACCATGATGTTCGGGTTCATGGCTTCGACGAGTATGTCGGTGTCGTTGGCGGGGTCGCGACGGACGATGACATTGCAGGGCAGCAGGAGCCCGATCTGACGGTCTATGTCGACGGCACGGTGGGCCAGGGGCGGGTTGCAGGCGCCGAGGATCAGGTAGTCCTCCATATCGTGGCCGAGTTTGGCCTCGAGAGTGGCGCGCATATCGATTTCGGTTAGGACGCCGAATCCTTGTTCGGACAGGGCTGCGCGGGTGCGCGCCACGGCATCATCGAAGCCGGTGGTCAGTGTGGCCGACAAGGCGAGTGCGGTGGTCTCGGTCATGGATCTCCTCGCTTCCGGTGTTCGTTGGATGTTCACGGGTCCGCGGGGTTCACGCGCGGGGGCCGGCGCAGCCGGAGGGCACGCCGAGGCGTGTCATGATCAGGGTGGCCGGGCACCAGCCGACGACGCCGTAGAGCAGCAGGTTGACGCTGACGAGCGCGGGCAGGATCAGCCACCACGGTGAGACGGTTGCGGCCAGTACGGTGCCGAGCAGGACCATCGTCGCGGCCAGCAGCGGAACGACTCGGTCGATGGTCCATTCGCGGTGACGCACCGATGTCGGCATGGTGGGCCCGTCCTTTCACAAGCGGTTACGTCCCGGCCCTGTAGTCAGGCCAGGGCGAGGAACAGTTTTTCCAGTTCGTCGATGGTCAACGGGTCGGTGTTCTCGTCGTCCTGCCGGTCGAGGCATTCACGCAGACCGGTGGCGACGATCTTGAATCCGGCGCGGTCGAGCGCGCGGGACACCGCGGCGAGCTGGGTGACGACGTCTTTGCAGTCGCGGCCCGCCTCGATCATCGCGATCACGCCCGCGAGCTGGCCATGGGCGCGTCGTAGGCGGTTGAGCACGGGAGCGATGGTGTTTTCGTCGCCGATCATGGTGTCTTCTCCTGTTTCGCAGTTCCCCATCAACAATACCCCCTGGGGTATTTCGGGCGGGTGGTGATCAGTGACTGAAGTTGATGGCCGGTAGGACTCGGCGTAGCCATCGTGGTGACCACCATGCGCCGTGGCCGGTCAGCCGCAGGACGACCGGGAGCAGAACCAGCCGGACGATGAGCGCGTCGAGCAGGACCGCGACGCCGAGGATGATGCCCATCTCCTTCGGCGGCAGGGGCTGGGCCAGCGCGAAGGTGAAGAACACCGCCACCATGACCGCTGCCGCGGCGAAGATGACCCGCCCGGAGTGGGCCAGCCCGTCGATATGGGCGGTTTTCGGATCTTTGGAGCGTTCGTAGTGCTCTTTGGCGGTGGCCAGCAGGAACACCGTGTAGTCCATCGCGATCGCGAAGATCATCGCGAAGAAGAACACCGGCCCCCAGCCGTCGAGGAATCCCTGCGGGGTGAACCCCAGCAACCCGGAGCCGTGGCCGTCCTGGAAGATCAGTTTCGCCACTCCGAACGCCGCGGCCGTCGACAGCAGGCTGACCAGGGTGCCCAGCGCTGCGATGAGCGGGGCCTGCAGGGCGACCAGCAACAGCACGAAGCCCAGCACGAGGATTACCGTGACGATGACCGGCAGGTAGTTGTCGAGGGCCTGCTGTAGATCCAGGTTCTCGGCCGGGGCGCCGCCGACGAGCGCCTGCTCGGGTAGCTGTGCGCGCAGGTCGTCGAGGATGGTGCCCATGCGCTCGTCGGAGGGATCGACCTCGGGCAGCGCCTGCAGCATCACCAGACCCGATCCATCACCGGCGGGCTGGGCGGGGGTGACCATGGCGATTCCCTCGGCCGTTGCGGCTTTGTCCGCGGTCTCGACGGCGCTTTCGGCCGGGGTCACGATCTGCAATGCTCCCGGCGCACCCGGGCCCAACTGCCGCTGCACCAGCTCATAGCCCTGACGCACCGGGGCGTCGGCGGGCACGACCTGGATCGAGGGCATGGCGACCTTGAGTCCCAGCACCGGTAGCGCCAGTCCGATCAGCACGGCCAGTGCCGCGATGGCAAACGGCCACGGGTGGTTGTGCAGAATCTCGCCCCACCGAGCAAAACGCGGCGACCGATGATGTTGCCGCTTCGCATACGGCAGGGCGCCGGCATTGACCTTGGGCCCGAGCGCGCCCAGCGCCGCGGGCAGCAGTGTCACCGTCGCGGCGAGCACGAAGACCACGGCCAGCATGATGCCCACGGCCATGGTGCGCACCGCCGGTGCGGGCACCAGCAGCACCGCCGACAAACTCACCAGCACAGTGGCGCCCGACAGCACTACGGCTTTGCCGGCAGTGTCCATCGTTTCGGCCACAGCACGCCTGGTATCGGCCGTCTTGCTCAGGGCGTCGCGGAACCGGGCGACGATGAACAGGGCATAGTCGATGCCCAGGGCCAGGGCGAACATCATCGCGAAGTTCATCGCCCACACCGAGATCGGAGTGATCTCGTTCAACAGCACCAGCCCGCCCGCTGATGCCACCAGTCCCGCGACGGTCAGCAACAGCGGCAGGCCCGCAGCCACCAGCGACCCGAACGCCAGCACCATGATCGCGAGCGTCACCGGCCAGGAGAACAATTCGGCTTTGATCATCGCGTCGTGGTTGGCCTTGTTGAAATCGCTCCACAGCGCCGACGCGCCGGTCGGATAGACCTCCACCCCCTCGCCCGACAGGGCGGTCAACGCCGCTTTGTGGTCGTCGACCGCGCGGACCATGTCATCGGTGGACGCATTCGCGCCCGCGATCACGATGCCGGTGTGCCCGTCCGGACTGATCGTCATCCCCGGTTGCGGCGGCACCACACCGGCGAAGCGGTCGTCCCCGGCGAACTCGGTGGTCACCTCGGCCACTACCCGCTGCACCACGGGGCTGTCCACAGTAGCGGTATCGGAATGCATGACCACCTGTACGGCCGCGGAGGAATTCCCGCCGAAATGCTGCTGGGCCAGTTCGCGCACCTGCACCGACTCCGACCCCTCGGCCTGCCATCCGGCTCCGGCCAGCGAGGTGAACACACTCGGCGCGGCCGCGCCGAGAGCGACGAGAACCACCAGCCACACCCCGAACACCCAGCGGGCGCGCCCGGCCATCGTCGCGCCGAGTCGCGCCAGCGGACCGCCGATCGTCGCGTCGGCGCCTGCCCGTCCGGTCATCGTCTCCGTCACCGCTGTACCTCCACCTCTTCGGAAAGCCCCCACACCTCTCTTCATACCCCTGGGGGTATCGTCGAGTTCCGATAATACCCCTGGGGGTATATTGAGCAAGTGGGGTAGGCAGCCGCCCTGTAGACCCCGCTCAACCGCCGGAACCTCGCGAAGGAGGACCGTGATGGCCGAGATCGATTTGTACGTGGACCCGGTATGCCCGTTCGCCTGGGTGACAGCCCGCTGGCTGCTCGACACCGCACACGGTGGCCGTGAAACAGATGAGTCTGGCGGTACTCAACGATGGCCAGACCGTCGACGCCGGCCATGAACCGATGATCAGCCGTTCACGCCGGTTCGGGCGCATGTTCGCCGCCGCCGAACAGCGCCACGGCCCCGCAGGCTTCGTTCCGCTCTACCTGGCGTTGGGGCCGCGGCTGCATCCGCGAGGACCGGATACCGACGACGATGCCGCCGCCACGGCGGCCCTCGCTGAAGCCGACCTGGATTCGGCCCTTCTCGCCGCCCTCGACGACGCCTCGTTCGACTCGCTGGTCGTCGATGCTCATCGGGACTCCCAGCAGGCTCTCGGCGCTCGCGGCGGAAGTCCCATCATTTCGATCGACGGACAAGGATTCGGTGGGCCGGTGCTCACCGCGCCACCGTCCCCTCACCGCGCCACCGCACTGCTGCGCGCGGTGATCGATGCCGCGCGCACACCCGAATTCGCCGCCCTGCAACGCCCCTACCAAGGCCCGCCGGCATTCACCACCGGCGAGCACAATATCCGCTGAGGGTGCCGTTCCGGAGCGCCCTGTCGTCCAGGCGGCCGAGTGGCCACACCCGGCTTCCACCCGGAACGGCCGCCTGTCGCGTCCCATCGGAGATGGGCCGGTCCCGCTGCGCGATGTGGTCTGGGCTGCTCAGCGGTCATGCGGGCCGGGGTGCAGGCGACCGAAGTCCCGGCCACGGGTGACGAATGACCGCCGCAGCGGTTGTACCTACCGGCCTAGTCTCGAAGAATCGCAGCACTGGATCACGAAGGGACAGCCGGAATGGACAGTTCCGCACAGTCGTCCGAGTCGTCCCTGTCGATCGTTGTCGGTGTCGACAGCTCCGAGCCGTCCGAACTCGCCGTGCGCTGGGCAAGCCGAACCGCCTCCCGGCGCGGCGGGCGGTTACGTATCGTGCACGGATACAACCTGGCTGCCGCACGCACTCTCACCGGCGTCTACGACCAGATGGAGCGGCCTGTGCTCGAGGCGGCGTATCGCCGCGGAAACGACTGTGTGGAGCGCGCCCGTTCGCAGGCGCTGCAGATCGACCCTTCTCTCACGGTGGAGACAGCACTGTCCGATGCGGAACCTGCGCGTTTGCTGGTGGAAGAGTCCGCCTCCGCGGAACTGACCGTGATCGGCGCTTCCGGGGAAGGATCCACGCCGGCCCATCTCGGATCGACTCTGCTCGCGGTCACCAGCCATGGTCACGGGAAAGTTGTCGTGGTACGCGGGCACGGGACCGAATCGAGTACCGGCCGTGAGCGGCCCGTCGTCGTGGGCCTCGACGGAACTGCGGCCAGTAACGCCGCCGCGGCCGCCGCATTCGCCGAAGCAGACCTGTTGCGGGTGCCTGTGATTGCCCTACACACCTGGCACGATCTGCGTTTCCATTGGTTCGCCGGCATGCCCGAGACCGTCGACGATCCCGATATCGCCGCTGCGGCGGAGGCACAACTGGCCGAGTGGCTCGCCGAGTGGATGGCGAAATACCCTGGCGTCCAGGTGATCCGCAAGATCTACCTGGCAGGCCCGGACCTGCACCTGATCGAATGGTCCAAGTCGGCGCAGCTCGTCGTGGTCGGCAGCCGTGGCCGCGGCGGGTTCCACGGTCTGCTGATGGGCTCCACCAGCAACATCATCGTGCAACGAGCCCACTGCCCAGTCCTCGTTGCCCACCGAACCTGACCGGCGGCCACCGAAACCGGATACCGCTGAGAAACCAGCTCATGGGAAGCAGACCACTTATCCGGCCGTGTCCGGCGGACTGGCGCCGAAGGTCACATCGAGGCGCCGCAGTGTCCGGCCGGACAGTCCAGCGCACCGTCGGCTGCAGCATGCTCACCTCACTCGGTCGCGTGCTGATCCACCAGCCCCTCGGCCAGCAGGATGCGGTGCGCCGACTGCGCTGCCGTGGCGACCCGTTGTTCGTCAGCGGGCAGTGACGGCAACTGTTCGAGCCCACGGGCCAGCACAGCGACCGCTTCGCCCAGCACCCGGACCTGCTGGGCGAGGTCACGCTCGCGCTGCGCAGCGCGCAGGGCACGGACCGGCGACACCGTCCTGGCCGCGGTCGTTTCGCCGAGGAAATCGCCCCACAAGGCGATATCCAGCGGCGCGGGCAGAACAGCGAAGATACTGTCCAGTTGGCCGGGGGCGAACAGCTGATCCAACGACCGTGTGACCTTCCCGGCGACAATGACAACATCGTCGCGGTCGATCCGTGCTTCCTCGGCGAACTGGTCGATGAACGAGGCGACACCGTGGCGGACCGGGACTTTGGCCGGTATCCAGCCCTCGTACCACACTCCGCGAAGGAACTCGGGGAGTTGTGCGGTCACATGGGCAGAGTTGGACACCCCGACCCGGTCGCGGACCGCATGCATCCATGCGCGTAGGGCGCGGAGGGCGAAATGGCGGTCCTCGGCGCCCAGGCCGTCGGCGATGGTGTTCAGCCAGGCGTGCGCGGTATGAACCTCCGCGGCCAGAGGATCGGTGTGATGCGCCATACCATTGCCTTCCTCGAGGGGTCCGAGATACCGGCTGGGGGTGCTCCTCCAGCATCGATTCCGGTGCCCGCCTCGGCGAGGGCCGGAAGTCGCCGAGGCACAGGGAAATGGTCCCGACCACCGCACCGGGCACATGGTCGAATCCGCCCGGACGTGACCGCTGGACAGGTATCACCGAAGCACCCGGTACCACCTGTTGTGGGCGGCCACCCCGATGAGAGCCGACGGCCGTTCGGCCGTCGGCGGACCGAGTCCGTGTCTTTCCCGGCGCGAGGGTGACCTTGTGCCCTACCAGCAGAGCGCCGAGTTCGGTGATGCTGAATCGGCAGCGCCCCGGACGTTGGGAGATCCCACGATGAGACCGGTTCAATCCATCATGCACCGCGACGTCACCTGCCTCGGGCAGCGCGACACGACGACAACAGCGCCCTGGCAGATGCGGCAGCACAGCATCGGATCGCTACCGGTGTGTGACGGGCAAAGCCACCCGATCGGCATCGGGACAGACTGCGACTTCGTGGTGAAATGCTTTGCTGTAGGTCATGATCCGGCTAGCTGTACCGCCGGGAACCTACTCGAAGGGACAACGCTGCGCAGCGTCGATATCGCCCGGGCGCTGCCGGAGCACGACAGCCGATGAGCCGCCTGCACCCTCTCGATTCGGCATTCCTGTACATCGAAGATGCCGACGCGACCGCCGATGTCGGCATCGGCATCGCCGCGGTGCTGGCCGGGCGAGCACCGTCACAGCCAGAACTCATCGAACGTCTCCAACAGCGCGTCGACCGCGATCCACGCCTGCGGCAGCGAGTCCAGCGCGCACCCCTGGACCTGCAGGCACCCCGATGGGTCGACGACCCCGGCTTCGACCTGGCGCGACACGTGCGGTGGCGCGCGCTACCGCAACCACGCGGCAAGCAGCAGTTGTGTGAGCTGATCGCCGCGGAGTCGACCGAGAAATTCGACAGAGACCACCCGCTGTGGCGCTGCCTGATCATCGAGGAATACGGCATCGATCAATGGGCGCTGCTCTTCGCGGCCCATCACACGATGGTCGACGGTATGGCCGGTATGCGGTTGTTCGAACAACTCTGCGACGACACCGGCACACACACCGACCACTCACCACTCGGGCAGCCGCCCGCGATTCCCACCATGACACGCCTCGTCTCCGCCGGTACACGCGTGGCGGCCGTCGCGGCCCGTGGCGCTGGGAGCCTGGTCCGCAACGCCGTACCCCTGACCCGGGCACTGCTACCGGCCGGGAACGGCTCGTTGGGCGCGGGCGGGCTCGGGCCCAGGCGCCGCTACGGTGTCGCCGAGGCGAACCTGGCCGATATCCGCGCCGTCTGTGCCGCGTTCGGGGTCACCGTCAACGATGTCGCGGTCGCCGCGGTCACCGGCGCGGTGCGGTCGGTACTGATCGCACAGGGCAGGGACCCGGCCACCGAACACTTGCGTATCCTTGTTCCGGTCTCCACCCGGCCCGGGGCGGGAGACGGACTCGGCAACGTCGTCGCCGCCCTCACCCCGCAATTGCCGCTGGACGCCGCAACCGTTCGCCAGCGCCTCACCCGTGTGCATCAGCGGGTGGCCCGGCAGCGGGCGACCGGCGAGGTGGAAGCCGAAGGCTTGGCGCTCGGCGCGGCGGCACTGCTACCGACAGCCTCCGTGGCCGCCGTGCTGCGGTTCGCGGCGCGCTACCGGCAGCAGGCCGTCGGCGCACTGGTCACCAATGTCATCGGGCCACCGGACACACTGTCATTCCTCGGCCGTACCGTGCTGGACGCGTTCGCGCTGCCCCCACTGGCCATGCGCATCGGCCTGGCCGTCGCGGTCACCAGCTACCACGGCCTCCTGCGGTTCGGCGTGCTCAGCGACTACGACAGTATGCTGCCCGCCGAACGGATCGCCGCCGCCATCGAGGCCGAGCTGGCAGAGATGTCGCGCTGTACCGAACAGTCCGGCCCGCTGCTCGGGCCGCCCTGACCTGTGCGCACACCCGGTCGGTGGACGGACTTGCCACCGGCGGCCGGGCCCGCAGCAGGACCCCGTCTCCGATATGGGTGCGCGGGACCGCAGGTCACCGGTTGGAGACTTCTTGCCCTATCACCTGCCACCGCAGGTGGTGGAGAGTGAAGGGGTGAACAACGGTGCAGACACCGCGACCGTGATCGACACGCGTCGCTACGACGCGGTCGTGTTCGATCTCGACGGTGTCGTTACCGATACCGCGTCGGTGCATGCGGCGGCGTGGACCGAACTGTTCGACGCCTATCTCGACCGGCGCGGCGCGACCACGGGCCAGGACCGGTCGCCGTTCACCCCCGACGACTATCTCCGCCACGTCGACGGCAAACCACGCTACTGCGGCGTCGCCGACTTCCTGGCTGCCCGCGGCATCAGCCTCCCGTGGGGCGAGCCCACCGACCCCGAGACCGCGGAGACAGTGTGCGGGCTGGGCAACCGCAAGGATCGCCTGTTCCGCGACCGAGTCATCCGCGACGGAGTGCGAGTGTTCGAGTCCACGACCGCGCTGATCCGGCGGGTGCGTGCGCTGGGTATGCCGACCGGTGTCTTCTCCGCCAGCCGCAACCTCGGCTACATCCTCACCGCCGCCGGGCTCACCGGAGTATTCGACGCCCGGGTCGATGGAATCGACGCCGAACGCCTCGGTCTCGCAGGCAAACCGGACCCGGCGACCCTGCTCGAGACCACCCGCCGTCTGGGCAGCACACCGCAACGCACCGTGGTCGTCGAAGACGCGGAAGCGGGTGTCGCAGCCGGCCGCGACGGCGGTTTCGGGCTCGTCGTCGGCGTCGACCGCGGCGGCCATGCCGACAGGCTGCGGGCGTGCGGCGCCGACATCGTTGTCGACGATCTGTCCCGGATCGAGGTACGCGGCGGATTCCGGCGCGTATCCGATGTACCCGATGCGCTCGCGTTCTGGTCGCGCATCACCGATCTGCTCAGCGGCGAAACCCCTGCGGTCCTGCTCGATTTCGACGGCACACTGTCCGATATCGTGCCCGATCCGGCCGCGGCGCACCTCGTCCCCGGGATGAAAGAAGTCCTCGAAGAACTGGCGGCGCACTGCCCGGTCGCCGTCATCAGCGGGCGCGAGCTCGACGATCTCCGCGGGCGCGTCGGCGGTACCGGGCTCTGGTACGCCGGCAGCCACGGATTCGAACTACTCGCCCCCGACGGCACCCGCCACACCGCCGCGATCCCCGCGGGCACCGAGCAGGCGCTCACGGAAGCGGCGGACAAACTGCACCGCGACCTGTGCGATGTGCCGGGTGTGCTGGTCGAGCACAAGCGGTTCGCGGTCGCCACCCACTACCGCAACGTCGCACCCGGCGATATCGGCCCGGTCGTGGCCGCGGTACACGCCGCCGGACGCGCGCACGGACTGCGAGTAACCGGCGGCCGCAAAGTGGTCGAATTGCGGCCGGATACCGACTGGGACAAAGGCGCCGCGCTGCGCTGGATCGTCGAACGCCTACCCGGCACCGTGTTCCCCGTCTATATCGGCGACGATCTGACCGACGAGGACGCCTTCGATGTGGTGGAAGCCGACGGGCTGGGCGTGGTGGTGCGCAGCAATGAAAGCGTCACGCGCGCGACAGCAGCCGGTTTCTCCCTGGCCGAACCCACCCGCGTCCGCGACTTTTTGCACCGGCTCGCCCGGCTGCTGACCGCCGGTGCCGAGGCTCCGGTGCCCCCGTCCTGGGCGATCACCTTCGACGGCTACGACCCGGCGAAAGAGAAACTGCGCGAAGCGTTGTGCACCGTCGGCAACGGCTATTTCGCCACCCGCGGTGCGGCACCGCAATCGGCGGCCGGTGAGCTCCACTATCCGGGCACCTATCTCGCCGGGCTGTACAACCGGCTCCACGACCGCGTCGCCGGCCGGGACATCGACAACGAAAGCCTGGTCAACGTCCCGAATTGGCTACCGGTGACCTGGCGCATCGGCGACGGCGACTGGTTCGACATCGACCGCGCCGACCTGCTGTCCTACCGGCAGCAGCTGGATCTGCGCCGGGCAGAACTCGTGCGCCGCTTCCGGTTCCGCGACGCGCAGGGCCGCGTCACCGAGGTCACCGAGCGCCGCTTCGCCGCCATGCACCGCCCGCACCTGGGCGCGCTGCAGGCCACGATCGTCGCCGAGAACTGGTCGGGGCCGATGGAGATCCGCGCAACCATCGACACCGCGGTCGCCAACACACTCGTGGCCCGCTACCGCGGATTGTCGAGTAAGCACCTGACCACAGCCCACGGCCGGCAATTGTCCACCGATTCGGTCCTGGTCCGGACCCGGACGAACGGGGCCGGGCTGCCACTGGCGATGACTGTGCGCACCGTGGTGCGCAAACATGGTGATGCCCTCGAAGCCGAGCGACGCTACCTGCACCACGGCGGTGCGTTCGGACATCAGTTCCGGCTCGATATGGTGGCGGGAGAACCGATCTCGGTAGAAAAAACGATGGCGGTAGCAACCGGCCGCGACCCCGCAACCGGTGATCCCGGTGCAGCCGCGGCCGGCCTGCTCGACGAGTTCACCGGCTACACCGAACTCCGCGACGGGCATATCCTGGCATGGGACCGGATCTGGGCACGGCTGCGCATCGACCTCGACGGCGCGACCCGCCCGGTGCGGATCGTGCGCCTGCACCTGCTGCACCTGATCCAGACACTGGCCCCCAATACCGTCGACCTCGATGTCGGTGTCCCGGCACGCGGCCTGCACGGCGAAGCGTATCGAGGGCACGTGTTCTGGGACGAGTTGTTCGTTTTCCCGGTACTCAACCCCCGCTTCCCCGCGCTGACCCGGTCCCTGCTGCGGTATCGCTACCGGCGCCTCCCGCAAGCCCGCCGCGCCGCCACGCACGACGGGTATGCGGGGGCGATGTTCCCGTGGCAGTCCGGCAGCGACGGCCGCGAGGAAAGCCAGCGCATGCACCTCAACCCGCTGTCGGGACGCTGGAACCCCGACCCCAGCCATCGCGCCCACCATATCGGCAGCGCGGTCGCCTACACGGTCTGGCAGTACTACCAAGTCACCGGCGATATCGATTTCCTCACCGAATGCGGCGCCGAAATGCTCGCCGAAATAGCCCGCTTCTGGTCCGCCCGTGCCGAACTCGACCCCGGCCGCGGCCGCTACAGCATCCGGGGCGTCATCGGCCCCGACGAATTCCACTCCGGATATCCACACGCCCCGCAGGAAGGCATCGACAACAACGCCTACACCAACATCATGGCCGCCTGGACGATTCTGCGTGCCCTCGACGCCCTCGACGTCCTGCCCCCGCCTGCCCGGGCCGAACTGCTGGACGTCTTATCGTTGACACCCGGCGAACTGCAGCACTGGCGCGATGTCGCGCGCCGGATGTATGTGCCGTTCCACGACGGTGTCATCAGCCAGTTCGACGGCTACGACCAGCTACGCGAACTGGACTGGGACCATTATCGGCGCCGGTACGGCAATATCGGGCGACTCGATCGGATCCTGGAAGCCGAGGGCGACGATATCAACGCCTACCGCGCCGGAAAACAGGCCGATGTATTGATGCTGTTCTATGTGTTCTCCGCCGACGAACTGCGCACGCTGCTCGGGCATCTCGGTTACGAGCTGCCCGCGGAGATGATCCCCCGGACGATCGATTACTACCTGGCCCGCACGTCACACGGTTCGACGCTGAGTGCCGTAGTGCATTCCTGGGTGTTGGCGCGTGCCCATCGCGACCGTGCCGTGGAGTACTTCGAATCGGTACTGGAATCCGATATCGCCGATATCCAGGGCGGCACCACCGCCGAAGGGATCCACCTCGCCGCCATGGCCGGCAGCGCCGATCTGCTGCAACGCTGCTTCACCGGCCTCGAAGTACGCGAGGATCAACTCGTCTTCTGCCCTTCGTGGCCGCGTTCGCTGGGGACCCTGTCGTTTCCCATGGTGTATCGCGGCCACCGGCTGAGCGTGCACGTCAGCGGCCACGGTGTGGAAATCGGTTCCCATCCCGGTCCCGCCGCACCGATCACGGTGTCCTGCCGGGACCAGACCGTCGAACTCGCCGCCGGAGACACGGTCCGCTTCCCGGGAACAACGGGGATACTTCGCTGACAGAAAGCCTGTCCGGGCGGCATCCACAGAATCAGGTCGCCTTCAACAGATCCTGGGCAGCTGCTCGCTCGCGGGAAGGTCGACTATCCGAGTCCCACCGAGACCGGTCCGGGCCGCTACGACTCCCGGGTGCTCGGCCACGCATTCACCGACGGCGACCGCCTGCCTACCGAGCGGATGCGACCGCAGCGCCGCGAGGGCACGATCGGCGTCCCCGGGCGCCACGAAGGCCACGAGCTTTCCCTCGTTGGCCACATAAAGCGGGTCCAGTCCGAGCAGACCACAGGCATCCGATACCGCTGCGGGAACGGGCAACGTGTTCTCCTCCAGCCGCACACCCACATTCGCGGCGCGGGCCACCTCGTTCACTGTCGCGGCCACCCCACCGCGCGTCGGATCGCGCATCATGTGGACGTCACAGGTGGCGAGCAGGGCTGCGGTCACTTCGTGGAGCGGTGCGGTGTCGCTGTGCACCGTCGTGCCGAATTCCAGACCCTCGCGGCAGCTGAGTACCGCGATCCCGTGGACGCCGATTTCACCGCTGATCAGTACGACATCACCGGGACGGACGCGTTGCGGCCGGATGTCCACGCCGGGAGCGAGCGAGCCGAGGCCGGTGGTGTTGACGAAGATCCCGTCGCCGTGCCCTGCGTCGACCACTTTGGTATCCCCGGTGACCAGGTGCACCCCGGCAGCGCGGGCGGCGGCGCCCATGGCCTCCGCTACGTGGGCGATCTCCGCGAGCGGGGTGCCTTCTTCCAGGATGAACGCCGTGGACAGCACCCGGGGATGCGCGCCCGCCACGGCCAGGTCGTTGACGGTTCCGTTCACCGCGAGATCACCGATGGTGCCGCCCGGGAACACAGTCGGCTTCACGACGAACGAATCCGTGGTGAATGCCAGCCTGCTGCCCCCGATATCGACCACCGCGGAATCGCCCAGCCCGTTCGCCGCGGCGGCGCCGAATGCGGGCAGGAACAGATGCTCGATCAACTCACCGGACATGGCACCGCCACTACCGTGACCCATCACGATATTCGGCGCGTCCCGCAACGGAACCGGGCAGACCCAGCCGTCACCATCGATAGTGACGGCGGCCGGCTGACCGGTGCGGTCAGGCATCGCCCGACCCCACTCGTTCCAGCCGCCGGTACCGGTAGTAGGCCGCGCAGGCGCCCTCCGTGGACACCATCGTCGCGCCGAGCGGATGACGCGGTGTGCACCGGGTGCCGAACGCGGCGCATTCCGTCGGTACGATCAGGCCCTGTAACACCTCGCCCGATCGGCAGACCGGAGATTCCCGGGTTTCGGCTGCGCCGACGGCGAACCGGTGTTCCGCGTCGAAATCGCGATAACGTTCCGACAGCCGCCACCCGCTGTCCGGAATGACCCCGATGCCACGCCATGCCCGGTCGGTCACCTCGAAAACATCCGACAGCATCTGTTTCGCCGCCGGGTTACCCACCGCCGATACCGCTCGCGGATAGGCGTTCTCCATTTCGTGGCGCCCCGCTTCCAGCTGCACGATCGTGCGCCGGATGCCCTCGAGCAGGTCGAGGGGTTCGAATCCGGTGACGACCATGGGGACCCGGTACCGCTGTGCCAGCGGTGGGTACTCCCCGGTGCCCATCACTGTGCAGACATGTCCGGCCAGCAGGAAGCCTTGTACGCGGCAGCGCGGGGATTCCATGATCGCGGCGATCGCCGGTGGTACGAGCACATGGGAGATCAGCACCGAGAAATTACCGACACCGAGCCGCTTCGCCTGGTACACGGTCATCGCGTTGGCCGGGGCGGTGGTCTCGAATCCGATTCCGAAAAAGACGACCTGCCGGCCGGGGTTGGCCCGGGCGAGTTCGAGGGCGTCCAGCGGTGAGTACACCACGCGCACATCGCCGCCTTCGCTCTTGACCCGGAACAGATCCCCGTTGCTTCCCGGGACCCGTAGCATGTCGCCGAACGAGCAGAAGATCACGTCGGGCCGGGCGGCGATCTCGAGCGCCTTGTCGACGATTCCCATCGGTGTGACGCATACCGGGCAGCCGGGCCCGTGGATCATCTCGATCTGGTCGGGAAGCAGCTGGTCGATGCCGTGCCGGATGATCGAATGGGTCTGTCCGCCGCAGACTTCCATGAGCGCCCATCGCCGGGTCGCGGTGGCGCGGATGCGGTCGAGGAGCCGCCGGGCGAGTGCGGGGTCACTGAATTCGTCCAAATATTTCACGATGCGGTCTCCGGTTCCTCCTGGCGCGCCTCCGGATCCGGGTTCGGCAGGCCGGCTTGCCGGGCGGCCCCGGCGAAGCCGGCCCCGAATTCCTCGTCCAGCATTCCGAGATGCTCGAATTCGGTCAGTGTCCGGCGCGCCGATTCCTCGTCCAGCAGTTGGATGGCGAACCCGACGTGCACGATCACATAGTCGCCGGGTGCCGCCTCGGGCGTGTACATCAGGCATACGTCCTTGCGGACGCCGCCGAAATCGACCTCTGCCATGGGCGTCCCGGCACGCTCGTGCCGGCCGATGACCCTTCCCGGAACTGCCAGGCACATATGTCCCTCCGTTCATTCAGTTCGCACCGGCCGCCAGTACCTGCCCGAGGGCCAGGCCGCCGTCGTTGGGTGGTAGCCGTTGCGGGCACCGGACAGTGAATCCGTGGTCGCGCAGCAGGGCCCGGGTCGTGGACAGCAGAAGCGAATTCTGGAAAACCCCGCCCGCAAGGACCACGGTCCGCGTGATCTCGGCATGGCCGAGCGCCAGTTCGAGGACGAGACGCGCCACGGCCACGTGGAACCGGGCGCCGATAACCCCCGCGGGTACCGCATCGGAGGCATCCCTGGCTATCGCGGCGATCACGGGGGCGGGATCGATTACGGCAGGTTCCGTGGCCGGCAGGACCGCGAACCGGTAGACCGCCCGGCCCGTGGGCACATCACGGGCCGAGCCTTCGAGTTCGATCGCCGCCTGTGCCTCGTAGTCCACAACGTGCCGGACGCCCGCCAGCGAGGCCACCGCGTCGAACAACCGTCCCATGCTGGAGGTCGGCACACAGCCCAGGCCGGTGCGCAGCTGATGCGCCAGTACCGCGCGTTCCGCGGGCGGGCAGGCGCGCACCGGGGCGAGGTTTTCCGGCCAGCCCGACCCCGAGGCCCACAGGTGGGCCAGGGCCATCCGGTACGGCCGGTGGACGGTGACATCGCCACCGGCGAGTGGCACATACTTCAGATGCGCCAACCGGCGGAACCCGTGATATCCGGCCACGAGCAGTTCCCCACCCCAGATCGCGCCGTCCGGTCCCCATCCGGTGCCGTCGAACGCGAAACCCAGAACCGTCTCGGCGGGATCGAGTCCGTGTTCGCCCATGACCGCGGCGATATGGGCGTGATGATGCTGCACGGTGCGAACCTCCCGCTGCCCGGCATGCCGGCGGGCCCATCCGGTGGACCGGTAGCCGGGGTGGGCATCGGCGACTACGCGGGCTGGCGTCACCCGGGTCAATCGTTCGAGGTGCCGTTCTGCGGTCTCGAAGGCGGCCAGAGTGGCCGGCCGGTCCATATCACCCAGATGCTGGCTCGGCCAGGCGGTCCGGCCGGAGGCGACGACGCAGGTGTTCTTCACGTCGCCGCCCACCGCCAGAGTCGGCGGTGCCGCCATCGGGAGCGCGATCGGCACCGGAACGTAACCGCGGGAGCGGCGTACCGGCAGCCCGATATCGTCGACAACTCGGAGCACCGAGTCGTCGCAGGGGACGAGGATGCGCCGATTGTGTGACAATCGCGCGTCGGCCAGCCCGGCGAGGCGGGTGCGAGCGTCCTCGTCGTCGTAGCAGATCGGCTCTCCGCCAGTGTTTCCCGAGGTCATCACCAGCACACGCGGGCCGGGCGGATCTCCCGGGAGCCCGAACAGCAGCAGATGCAGCGCGGTATACGGCAGCATGACACCGATATCCGGGCTTCCGGGTGCCACCGCCTCGGCGAGGTCGGAAGGCGCCGCATCGGTACCGTGGTCGTACCGGGGGCACCTGCGCCGGGGCAGCAGCACGATGGGGTGGGCCGCGCTCGTGAGCAACTCGGCGGATGCCGCGTTCACCCGCGCGATTTGCCCGGCCGTCTCGAGGTTCGGGACCATCACCGCAAATGGTTTGTCCCCACGACCCTTACGCCGCCGCAACTCGGAGACCGCCGCCGCGTCCGCCCCGTCGCAGGCGAGGTGGTAGCCGCCTATCCCCTTCACCGCCAGGATTCCGCCCGCGCGCAGCAGTGCCCGGGCATCCGCCAGCGCATCGCCGGTACCGGCTCCGGAGTAGGTGAGAACGGGACCGCAGCCGGGACAGCAGATCGACTGGGCGTGGAAACGCCGGTCGGCCGGGTCGGCGTATTCGCGTGCGCAACTGTCACACAGTGTGAAATCCGCCATCGAGGTCCGGGCCCGGTCGAACGGCGGACCCGCCGCGATGGTGAAACGCGGTCCGCAGCCGGTGCAATTGATGAACGGATGCCGGTACCGGCGGTTTCCGGGGTCCCGCAGTTCGCCGGCACATACATCGCACAGGGCGGCGTCCGGAGGCACCGTAGTCCGCCCGCCGGCCCGGATACTGCCCACAATGCGGAATCCGGTGTCGTCACGGGCCGCGAGATCGGTGCATTCCACCGAGTCGACCGTCGCCGCGGGCGGCGGCTGCCGCAGCCGGTCGGCGAACTCGTCCAGTGCCGCCGCAGTGCCCTCGATCTCCACCAGTACACCGGCCTCGTCGTTGCCGACCTCGCCGGCCAGCGCGAGTTCGGTAGCTGTGGTGTAGACGAATGGCCGGAAGCCCACGCCCTGCACGACGCCCCGGATCCGAAGGCGACGGCGGCGGCGCTCGGCGGTCACGCCGGACTCCCGCGCCACCGCGGTGTGCCCGCGCCGGGCGGCGGAGTCACGCCGCCGAGGCATGTCGCCAGGACAGCCAGTCGTACCATCGGTCCAGCCCCTGGCCGGTGGTCACGGATATCGGCAGGATGTCCGGTCCGCCACCGACCGATCGGGCAGCCGCGGCGAACATTGCGGAATCGAAGTCGACGAACGGTAACAAGTCGATCTTGTTCACCAGGACCAGTTCCGCCGCGGCGAACATATGCGGGTACTTCAGCGGTTTGTCGGCCCCCTCGGTCACCGAGACGATCACCACCATGTGGTTTTCGCCGAGATCGAACATCGCGGGGCACACCAGGTTTCCCACGTTCTCGAGGAAAACCATCGATCCGGGTTCCGGGTCGAGTGCCGCGAGCGCACTGCTGGTCATCTGCGCGTCGAGATGGCATCCGGAGCCGGTGTTCACCTGTACCGCCCGGGCCCCGGTCGCGCGGATCCGTTCGGCGTCGAGTGCGGTTTCCTGATCACCCTCGATCACCGCGATCGGGACCTCACCCAGGTCACCGATCGTCCGTTCCAGCAGGCTCGTCTTCCCGGCTCCCGGCGAACTCGTCAGATTCACCGCCAGTATCCCGCGCCCGCGCAGCCACCGCCTGTTGTGGTCGGCGATATGGTCGTTCGCGGCGAGAACCCTGTGTTCCAGGGTTACTGTTTCACCCGCGGGTGGTTCGCGCCCGGCACTGCCGTGGTCATGGCCCGCGTGGTGAAGCCCGGCACCCCGGCCCGGTACATCGCGCGGCGCGGTCGTGCTCACGCCGGCTGTATCGTTGCCGCATCCGCAGGTCGCGCACATTCGCGGCTCACCTCCATCGAACGTATCCGTATTTCCCGTCCGGACAGCACGTCGGCGTCGGCGCGTCCGCACACGCACAGCAACACCGGATCGGCGGCAGCGAATTCGGCACCACACGCACGACAGCGGGCCACACCGGGGACACCCACGAGTTCCAGGCTCGCGTCCTGCGCGACAGTGCCGACGGTGGCAGGCCCAAAACAGAACCGCACCGCCTCGGGAACCACGGCCGTGAGTTCACCGATCTCCACCGTGACGCGATACACCTGCCGTCCCGCCGCGTGCTCACACACGGTATCGACGATGTCCTGAGTTATCGCGAGTTCGTGCATCACACGCTCTCTCCTCGGCCGCCGCAGCCCGCCATCGGCATGTTCCTTCACTGTGCTCCCCCGCCCGAGGGACCGGCAGAGGCCAAAGTCACCGATCCGGTACAGGGAATCGGCGCGCCCCGACCTGTGCCCTTGTACCCACCATCCAGCAAACCCTCCCGAACGAGCCCACGAGCGAGCATCCCGACTGGGGACACAGACCACCGCCCGGGCATCAGCGCGTCGGACGACCGCGCAGGATATCGAGCCGGTCCAGGAATTCGTCCCGGCCGATCTCACCGCGGGCGAATCGCTCGGCGAGGATACGCTCCGCGGTGTCCGGCGGTGGTTGCGGCCTGCTACGGCCGGAATCGATGCCGTATCGGATGAGCAGGACGACGGCCACGGTCAGCGCCACCCAGAACACCAGCGCCCCGATGCCCATCCACGCATACCCCCATCCGCTCATACCGTGGTCGTACCAGAACATCACCGCACTCACCTCCGCTGAACTCGGGCGAGTAGCCCCGCCCGGGTCTCGTGTCGAGATTCCGGGTGCCGCTGCTCTCCGGGCCACCCCAGTGAACGACGCTGCGGGACAGCGCGGCAGGGCGTAAAGACCACAGCGTGGACGACCTAGGTCACACCCACCGGCCGGCAGCGCCCCGCGACGGGCCCCGGAACCGGCCGACCGGTGACTTTTTCCCCTGTCCCAGTGGATTCACCGATAACGAGACTGACACGTGCAGCGCCCTCACGATGCTCGGCAGCATCTCTGCCGCGCCGGACACAGGGAGGTCCGCAATGCCCGCGATCGACAGTGCGTCCTGCAACAACGACTCGGCGGATCCGGCCGGCCGGGTGGTGGTCGGCGCCGACGGGCCCGGGTCCTCCGGTCCCGCCGTGCGGTGGGCAGGTGAAACCGGCGACCGGTGTCGTTGCGCTCTGCGGATCACGCGCGGGCCGGCGAGCACGGTAGCGCTGGTTGTTACGGGCCGGCACGAGGATCTACGAGCAATATCGTGGTCCGGCGCGCACGCGGCCCGGTCCCGGTAGCCATTCGAGACCGGCACGATGCACATCATCGGCTCAGCACACCCACCGCCCGACCGGAGGGAACCCGATGCTGCCGTCGACCCGCGCGAACCGATCGCCGCGCTGCTGCGGGATCTGCGTACCGGGTACGACGGGCTCACCGCGCGTGAAGCCGCGCGCCGCCTCGACCTGTACGGTCTCAACGAGCTCCCGCTCCGCCGCGGGACGCCCTGGTGGGCCGCGCTGGGCCGGCAGTTCGTCCACCCCCTGGCACTTCTGCTGTGGGTCGCCGCGGCGCTGGCACTCGGCAGCGGGGCCGCCGCTCTGGGAAACGCGATCCTCGTGGTGATCGTGCTCAACGCCGTTCTTGCGTTCTGGCAGGAGAACCAGGCCGAACACGCCGTCCGCGCGCTGAGCCGTTTCCTGCCCGACCAGGTGTGTGTTGTGCGAGACGGAGAGCGGGTACCGGTTCCGGCGAGCCGGCTGGTCCGCGGCGATGTCCTTCTCATCGAGGAAGGCGAGCGTATTCCGGCCGACGCGCGCTTGATCGCCGGCACCGCCGAGGTCGACATGTCCGCGCTCACCGGCGAATCCGCCCTTGTGGTCCGTACCGCCGACGATGCCGATACGGCAGATCGTTCATTGGATTCACCGGTGCTGTTGTTCAGTGGAACCGCCTGTGTCGGAGGTTCCGGGCGCGCGGTCGTCCACAGCACCGGAGTACATACCGAACTCGGGCGTATCGCGGCGTTGTCCCAGCATGTCCACCGGGAGGAAAGCCCGTTGGAGCATCAGGTGCGCCGGGTGGCGTGGCTGATCGCCGCGGTCGCCGTGGGCGCCGGCGCCGCATTCCTGCCGCTCGGATTGCTGGCCGGGCTCTCGCTCGGCGCGGCGTTCCTGTTCGCGATCGGACTACTCGTCGCCAATGTGCCGGAAGGACTGCTGCCGACCATCACCCTCGCGCTCGCCGCCGGTGTCCGGTCGATGGCCGGCCGCGGTGCCGTGGTGAAACGGCTGTCGGCCGTGGAGACGCTGGGATCCACCACCGTCATCTGCACCGATAAGACCGGCACTCTCACCATGAATGCGATGCGGGTCATCGAGGTCACCGGAAACCCCGGGGATACGGCCGATATCGTCGCTCGGTGCGCCACCGCGGACCCGGGTGAGCATGCGGGCGGCGATCCGATGGAGATCGCTCTGCTCCGATACGCCGCCGACCGGGACCGCGCGGTGCCGATGGCGCGCCGGGACACCGAACGCCTGGCACTCAACGATTTCGATGCGCAGCGCAAGATGATGTCCACCGTGGACGACATCGGCGGAACGGCACGGGTCCATGTGAAGGGCGCGCCCGAGGCGGTACTCCCCCGTTGTACTCGGTGGCCCCGGGACGCGACGGCCGATCAGGTCCGGGCACAGGTCGACGAGCTGGCGGGCCGCGGGCTGCGGGTCCTGGCGGTGGCTCGGCGCCGGGCGGACGGCGCCCCACCGCGGGATGCGGAATCCGCCGAACAGGACTTGACGTTCGTGGGGCTGGTGGGCCTGCTGGACCCACCCAGGCCCGAGGTGCCTGCCGCGGTGCGGGCCGTGCATACCGCGGGGATCCGGGTACACGTCATCACCGGGGACAACGGCCGGACGGCCGCCGAGATCGCGCGGCAGGTGGGGTTGGGCGCCGATCGGGTGGTCGACGGCAACACCGTCGACGAGATGTCCGACGAACGCCTCGATGGCCTGCTCGCGGAGCCGGGTGAAATCGTCTTCGCCCGCACCACACCGGAAATGAAGCTCCGGATCGCTGACGCACTGCGCCAGAACGGCGAAGTGGTCGCCATGACAGGTGACGGCGTGAACGATGCCCCGGCCTTGCGCCGGGCGGATATCGGCGTAGCGATGGGCCGGGGCGGTACCGACGTCGCGCGGGAGGCGGCCACCCTGATCCTGACCGACGACAATTTCGCCACGATCGCCGTCGGTATCGAGGAGGGACGCCGCGTCTTCGACAATGTCCGCAAGTTCGTGCTCTATATTTTCGCCCACGCGGTGCCCGAAGTGGTGCCGTTCCTGCTGTTCGCACTGTCCGGTGGCGCGATCCCGCTGCCGCTGACGGTACTGCAGATCCTGGCGATCGATCTCGGTACCGAAACGCTGCCGGCGCTCGCGCTGGGCCGGGAACCGGCCGAACCCGGCCTGATGGACCGGCCGCCCCGGCCCCGCCGGGAGGGGGTCATCACCCGATGGCTGCTGCTGCGGGCGTGGGCGCTGCTCGGTGTGGTGTCGGCGGTGCTGGTGACCGCCGGGTTCTTCGTCGTCCTGTTCGCCGCCGGTTGGCACCCCGGGGCCCCGGTGGGGCCGGATGCCCCACTGCACCACGCCTATATGCAGGCCACCACCATGACTTTCGCCGGGATCGTCACCTGTCAGCTGGGTACCGCTTTCGCCGCGCGCACGGAATGGGCGTCATTGCGTTCTGTCGGCCTGACGAGTAATCGGCTCCTGCTCGCCGGTTGTCTGTTCGAAATCGTCTTCGCCGCCGCCCTGATCTATGCCCCACCGCTGCAAGCCGTGTTCGGCACCGCGGCGCTGGAGCCGTGGATGGTGGCGATAACACTCCCTTTCCCGGTCGTGGTCTGGGCGGCGGACGAACTGCTGCGCCGGCACCGGCGCCGTAGAGCACCACGGCCCGGTACGCGCGGGGCCTTCCTGCCGGTCGGGAGTGCTGCTCTGCCGGTCATTCGGGGGCCAGCCGAGGCCCGCCCGGCAGCACCCGGCCGGCCGAACCCCGGAGATCGGATACGTCCTCAATGACCGGAACAGTGAAGTCCGGCCACGCCCCGGCCTCCGGAACGAGAGCCGGACCCCGAGATTTCATTCTTCGGCCGAGATGCGTGAGCGCTCCAGCTCCGCCACCACCGCCGACACCGCCCGCGGTACCGCGGCCGCCACTGCGCTGGACAATCCGAAACCGAGGTCCAGTCGAGCGGCGTCGACGGCGAACACCACCAATCTGCCCGGTAACCGGTCGAGTGACCGGGCCAATCGCACGGCCTCGGCCACCCCGAGGGAGTGCGAACTGGCCGCCGCGGCCGCCGCGGTCGTTTTCTCCGCGTCGATCCGCTCGATCCGGCCCGGGCGAGACGGAGCACGGGCCACCGCGTCCACCAGGACAGCGAGATCCGCTCCCCGCCAGAGCTCCAGCAGTTCGGTGAGGTCGCCCCCGGAGGTCGCGACGTCTACTCCCGGCAGGTGCAGGTTCGCGACCGATTCGGCCACCGCGGGCCCCAGTTCGTCGTCGTGGCGGCAGCCGGTGCCGACGCCCACGACCACTGCCCGCCACCCGGTCAACGGCCGGTCACTTCGAGCGCGAGGAAATGCGCCGAGCACGAGATGCAGGGGTCGTAGTTGCGGATGGTGCTTTCGCACAGTGCGGTCAGCTCCGCGTCGGACAGATGCAGGTTGGCACCCACCACTCGGCGCAGGTCTTCCTCCATCACCGCCTGGTTCTGCGATGTGGGTGGCACGATAGTGGCGGTACGCACGATGCCCTCGGTATCGAGCTCGTAGCGGTGATACAGCAGGCCGCGAGGAGCCTCGCTCACCCCGTGACCTGTCCCGGGCCGCGAACGGACCGGGACCGCCGCGCGCGGTGGTTGCCGATAGTCCGCGATGAGGCGCAGCGCCTCGTCGAGGGCGTAAGCGACCTCGACCAGGCGTACCAGGATGCTACGAAAAGGGTTGCGGCAGCTGCTGTCCAGTCCGATATCGTCGGCCAGCTCCCGCGCGATCGGGGACAGCTGCGCCGAGTTCAGCGTGTACCTGGCCAGCGGGCCGGTCAGATACTGCCGGCCGTCGAGAGTCGCATGCAGCGCCGTGGAGTGTCGCACCTGCTGTTCTGTGATGTGCTCGGCGAATCCGGCCGCGGGAAACGTCTGGCCACCGCTTGTCCGCACCTCGCCGGTTTCGATGGCATAGCGCGGGGCGTCGGTAACCGCGACGAAGTCGCAACCGAGATCGACTGCGGGGAAGTCGAACCGCGCCACCCGCCGCGCGATCTGCACGGCATCGTCGAGACCGCGGCGTAATTGCTCGGCCAGTTCGGTGAGGGCGCGCGGTTCAGGTGTCGAGTAGAAGCCTCCGAGTTTCACATTCACGGGATGGATCGCCCGCCCACCGATCAGCTCCAGCAGGGCGTTGCCCGCTTTCTTCAGTGCCAGGCCCTGCTCGACGAGGGCCCGCTCGGCCTGCGCGAGCGCCACCGCGTCCGGAAACCCGAGGAAATCGGGCAGATGCAGCAGGAAGATATGCAGGCAATGGCTGGCGATCCATTCGCCGCAGTAGAGCAGCCGGCGCAGCGCGCGCAGCGGTGGATCCAGCTCCGTCCCGCAGACCTGTTCGAGCGCGTTGCAGGCGCTGACCTGGTAGGCCACAGGACAGATCCCGCAGATACGCGAGGTGATGTCGGGCGGCTCGGTGAAGGCCCGGCCGCGCAGCAGCGCCTCGAAAAACCGGGGCGGTTCATAGATTCGGAGCTGTGCGGATTCCACGGCACCCTCGTGCACGACTATATGCAGGGCGCCTTCGCCTTCCACGCGCGCCAGGGAATCGACGGTCAGAGTTCTACGTTCCGCCGGTACGGTCTCGTCCCGCGAATTCGGGTGCGGCGGCGGCGAAGGTGTGGAAGGCACGGTCGACCTCCTCGGCAGACATACCGTTGATCCGAAGTATCGGCAGCAGCGCGCCGATATTCGGCTGGGCCATCGGGCCGAAACAACCGAAACAGCCGCGATGGTAGGCGGGACACAGCGCACCGCAGCCCGCCTGCGTCACCGGCCCGAGGCACGGGACTCCCTCCGCGACGGTGATACACGTGGTGCCCCGGCGTTTGCACTCGGTACACACACTGGTGTTCGGGATATCGGGAGCGCGCCCGGCGAGGAACGCGCACAGCGTATCGAGCAGCTGCCTCCGGTCGATCGGGCAGCCGCGCAACTCGAAATCGACGGGCACATGATCCGATATCGGCGTCGATGTGGACAGTGTCTCGATGTACTCGGGACTGGCGTACACGATCGAGGTGAACTCCTCGATATCGGCGAAATTGCGTAGCGCCTGGATACCCCCGTGGGTGGCGCAGGCCCCGATCGTCACCAGAATCCGGGACTGCTCCCGGATTTCGGCGACCCGCCGCAACTCGTCGGGCGTGGTCACCGAGCCCTCCACGAGAGAAACGTCGTAGGGGCCGGGTTCCACCGTGCTCGTTGCCTCGGTGAAGTGCACGATCCGCACCCGTCCGGCGAGGGCGAGTAGCTCGTCCTCGCAGTCCAGCAGCGTCAGCTGGCATCCGTCGCAGGAGGTGAATTTCCAGACGGCCAGAGTCGGTGGCGTGGTCATAGTTCGCGCACCGCGAGCAAGGGTTCGGCTGTGGCGTAGTCGACGATCGGTCCGTCCCGGCACAGCAGCAACGGGCCGAGCTGGCAATGCCCGCAGCGCGCGACCCCGCATTCCATGGTCCGTTCCAGCGACACTCGGATACGTTCTGCCGGAACCTTTTTGCGCAGCAGCACCTGCGCACAAAAACGCATCATCGGCTCCGGACCACACAAGAAGCCGCTCGTCCGGCCGGGGTCGAGATCCACTTGCGCCAGCGGCTCGGTGACGAAACCGATCTGCCCCGACCACCCGGGGGCCGGATGATCAACGCTGGACACCAGTGCCACGGAATCGTCTCGCGCCCAGCAGTCCTGATCGCGCCGGAACAACACATCCGCGGGGGTGCGGGCACCGGTGATCACGGTGACGCGCCGATAACGCGCGCGGTCGGCGAGCACGGAGAGGATCAGCGGCCGCAGCGGCGCCAATCCGACACCGCCGCCGACGATCACGACATCACCTCCGGCTGCCGCCTCGACATCCCAGCCGGTGCCGAACGGCCCCCGTACCCCGATCCGATCGCCGACCCCGGCTCCGCTCAGGGCGCCGCTCACCGCGCCGACCGCGCGGATCGTGTGTTCGAGCAACCCGTCCGGCGCGGCCGGATCCCCGCTGAGCGAGATCGCGATCTCGCCCACTCCGAAGCTGTAGAGCATCATGAACTGCCCGGCCCTAAAACCTCGCGCCGCGCGGTGAACCGGCCGCAACGCCAGGGTGACGGTATCGCGGGTCTGGAAGGTCCGCCGCACGACCCGGAACGGCAGCATCACATCGCCCGCGGCCGCGGGCTCGGACCGGACCGCACTGGTCACGACCCGCCCCGCATGCTCTGGCGACCCGAGTCCTCGGCCGGGTTGCGGTAGAGATCTACCAGCCGGGCCCGAGTGGCCTGTAGCCGGTCGACCAAGACCGCGGCCAGCGCGAGCAGCAGCACGCGCCCGAATCGGGGATCGTCGTCGGACAACCGGTTCAACGCCGCCGTATCGAATTCGACGGCCGTAACGCGTTCGGTGGCCACCGCGCCGAAATGCCAGCGGTACGGCGGTATCAGCCACGACCAGCCGAGCAGGTCGCCGCCGTGCAGGGTTTGCACAGTGATATCGGCATGCCCGTCGACCCGGGCGTCCAGCTGGATCCGCCCGCTGCGGATCAACCAGCATCGATCCGCCCGCTGACCTTCCTGGATCACGCGGTGACCGGGCGGGAACGTCACCTCCCTGCCCACCCGGGCCAGGGCGCGCAGCTCCTTCCGGTCGAGAGCGGCCAGGCTCGCGAACTCCGACAGATCGTCAGCTGCCGGCACCGGAGGCCTCCTCGGCCAGCCGCGCCAGTTCCGCGGTCAGGTCGATACCGGCCGGGCACCAATCGATACACCGCCCGCAACCCACACATCCCGAACTGCCGAACTGGTCGTGCCAGGTGCCGAGCTTATGGCTCAGCCATTGCCGATAGCGGCTCTCACCGGTGCGCCGCACACTCCCGCCGTGCATATAGGAGAAGTCCAGCTCGAAGCACGACGCCCAGCGTTCCCAGCGTTCGGCATGGTCACCGGTCAGATCGGTGACATCCTCGGTGGTCGTGCAAAAGCAGGTAGGGCACACCATCGTGCAGTTTCCGCAGGTCAGGCAGCGAGCGGCCACGTCCTCCCAATGCGGGAAATCCCGCGAATCGCGGACCAGTCCTCTGATGTCGACCTCCGGCATCGACCGCCCCATCCGCCCGGCCGCCACCGATACCGACTCCCGGGCCTGTGCCACCTCCGACTCCGTGGGCCGGTGCGATCCGATCTCCGCGAGCACCGCCGCACCTTCTGTCGTGCCCACATCGACGACGAAACGGTGACCGGCACCTGTGTGCTCGGTGAGCGCGAGATCGTAGCCGTCCGTCACCCCCGGCCCGGTCCCCATCGACGCGCAGAAACACACGCCACCCGGTTCCGTGCAGTTCGCGGCGACCACGAACAGGCCGCCGCTGCGTTCGGTGAACCCGGTGTCCGGATACGTGCCGCCACCCAGCACGCGACGGAGGATGGCGATGGCCGCGAGATCGCAGCCACGCACGCCGAGGAAAGCGGAACGAACCGGCGTCTCCTCCGCCGGTTCCGGTTCCGGTTCGAGGTCGAGCCCCACCGCGAGCACTCTGCGCCGGGGCGGATGCAGGAACTGTTTCCAGGAGCCGGGCCCAGCCGAATGCGCGAACACAGCTCGGTCCTCGCGACGGCGCAGCCGGTAGTACCCGGGCGCCGTCTCCACTCCCCAGCCATCGGGCAACTCGGCACCCGAGGCGAGCTCGTCGAGCACCACGGCGTTCTCACGCACTCGCGGTCCGATCACCCGGTAGCCTCGCGCCCGCAACACATCCACCAGCCGATCCAGCCCGGCGCGGTCGATCACGGCAGTATCGCCCGGTTCCATAACCGCCTCCGATCAGTCCTACAGCCCACCCCACCCGAGTCTGGCCCGATGACGCGACCGCAACGAGGGAAGAAAGTCACCGATCTCGAGTAGAAGGGTTCAGCAAGGCTGTCCGTCGACCAGCAGCGACCGATCCCGGGAGCCCCACTCTCGGTTACCTCCGGCCACCGGCACGGTCAGGTGTTCGGCCGTCTCGGGTTCACCGGGCCTGGGAGCCCTCGGTGGACAGGATCTCGTGCAGTGGCAGCCGCGGTGTCGATGCCGGCGGCTGGTCGCGGTGCGGTGTGGCGCCGACGCGGACCAGAACCTGGGGTCTGCCCCGTCCACCGATCAGCTGACGGACCACGTCGCGGCTGCGCGCCACCTCGGTCAGATTCGTCAGCGGGCAGGTGGCGTATCCGGCCAGCGTGGATTCGAGCAGCACGGTGGACAGAACCTCGCCGCAGCGCAGGACCTCCTCGGGCGTATCCGCCAGGGTCGACAAGACCAGTATCGCGGCATGGTCGTCGGCCTCTTCGACGCTCCGGTCGGCTTCCCCGGAGGCGGCCGGGAATCGCCGCCCGACCGCAACCTGCTCCTGCTCGCCCGGGGACACGAGCGCACTTTTCGGTACGCCCGTGGCACTGATGACATGGCCGGTCCACCAATGCAACTCGGCGTGGTATCCCGAATCGTATCGCCGCAGGGACGTGATCATCTGCGCGGCGTGCGCCAGGGCGGGACGGCTGTCCTCCGGCAACACGTCCACCACGGCGTCGTCGGGGTCGAACGTGGACCGCAGGATCGTCTCGAAGTCGGTCCAGCCCGCCGGCTCCCCGAACGGCAGGCGGTCGGTGTAGCGGCGGCCGATTGCCTCCGCGCGCGCACGGTCGCCCTCGGTGACGATCGCTGCCCGGCGGAAACCGATCTCGGCCAGATGATCACGGTTGTTCGGGTTCGGGAAGCGGGCCACCGACAGCCGCCACCCCGCAGCGGTCATCGCCACGCGCAGATGGTCGAGGGCGGCGCCGCAACTGATCAGCATCTGCCTACCGCCGGTATCGGTGGTAGGCAGCATCCGCTCGGGCACCGCATACAGGCTCAGTGTGTCACCGTCGAATGTCCAACGCCACGGCTGGCTGTTGTGCAGCGATGGAGCCCGCCCCGCCGAGCGGACAGCCCGCTCGACCACTGCTCCTGCCGGTACTTCGTTCATATCTCCGACGGTAGGGAACCCGCTGCGACAAGGCAGGGGCCATTGGTCCCTGATCTCCGTGGCCGGATATTCCCATTGCGCGACGCTGCCACCGGGAACGCTCCCGGGAGCGGAGTCCGGCGGTTTCGGGTCCTGGCGGCACGCGGGTCGATGGTCCCTGGGGCCGGGGCCCGATGACCCTGCGCGCGGGCACCGGCGCAGCGCCACACTCACAGCTATGACATCGACCGTGCGCAGGGTGGCAGTCATCTACGCGACCGAACAGGGCAGCACCCGCGATATCGCCGAGTTCATCGCCGCTGATCTGGCGGAACGCGGTGCTCGCGTCGAGCTGCACGATATCGACCACGCGCCCGCTCCCGGGCAGGTCGACACGGTGGTCCTCGGGAGCGCCGTCCACAATATGGATCTCCTACCGTCGGCTGCGGCCTATCTCGAACACAACCGGACCGAACTGGCGTCCACCGATGTCCGCCTGTTCACCGTCGGTCTCGGGCCGGCGTTGCGTGGCCCTATCGGCCGCCGGGTCGGTCGCATGGTGCCCAAAAAGATCGCCGCCCGTCGAGAGGCGGTGCATGCCCGCGACTACCAGGCCTTCGCCGGCACCTACGAGCGTCAGGGCGTGTCACTGAAGGCACGCATCCTCTACCGGCTCATGGGCGGTGGCCGCTACGGCGACCTACGGGACTGGGCCGCGATCCAAACATGGTCGGCCGGTATCGCGGATTCACTCGGGCTGCCCGCCGCACGAACCCACACCATCCACCCGTGATCACCTGCCCGGTAGGACGCCGAGCCGCGAGCCCCCGACCGGCCCGAGGGGTGTGCCCCTTCGCGGCAGGAGCGGAAAGGAATGCCGTCGATGACCGAGGATCACCGCGATCAGGACACCGAAGCGCCGATCGTGGCCGCCGTCGACGGCTCCCCGACGTCCTACCGGGCGGCGGCGTGGGCAGGGTTGGAAGCACATTTGCGGGGCCGCCCGCTGCATCTGCTGCTGTCCACCGCGCGTATCCCGGCGTTCGCTCTTACCGGCCGCCCGGCCGAAGAGCTGCAATCGATCGCGCAGGACACCGTCGCCGAAGCCGCCCGCATCGCGCAGGCCGCCGCTGGTCACGACTCCGTGGCGGTGAGTACCGAGGTGACCTCCGAGTTGATCACGCTGGCCCTGCTGGACCGGTCGCTGTCGGCGTGGATGGTCGTGGTCGGCAGCCGCGGCCGCGGTGGTGTGGCACCTACCGTGATCGGATCGCTGAGCGCGGCGGTTGCCGGGCATGCACGTTGCCCGGTCGCGGTGATCCGTGATCTTTCCGCCACCGACGCGGTGTCACAATGCCGGCCGGTACTGGTCGGGGTGGACGGATCTCCGGACAGCGCGACAGCGTTGAAGCTCGCCTTCGAGGAAGCCGCATGCCGTCGAGTAGGCCTTGTCGCGGTCCACGCATGGAGCGATACCAGCGGGATCGACGTGCGAACGCAATGGGAACGCTCCTGCGCGGCCGAGGAGGACCGCTTCGCCCAGCAGCTCACCGGCTTCGCGCAGCAATTTCCCACTGTCCCGGTCGAGCGGGTCGTCACCTCTGATGCGCCCGCGCGTAGCCTGCTCACCGAATGCGAGCGTGCGCAACTGGTGGTGGTCGGCAGCCGCGGGCGCGGCGGCTTCGCCTCCATGGTGCTCGGTTCCACGAGCGTGGCCCTGCTACACGCAGCCGAGTGCCCGCTGATCATCGCACGACACCACCGACCCGATCCCGCATCGCCTCAGTGACACAGGAGCAGAGCATGTCCGAATCAGAGCGCGAACCGATCTCGCAGGTTGCGTCTCGGATCCTGGTCGGCGCCGACGGGTCCCCCACCTCCTTGCGGGCAGTCGCTTGGGCGGCCACCGAAGCGGGATTGCACCACTGCGACCTGCATATCCTCAACGCTGTCGGAGTACCGGGCGGGTTCGGGCCCGGAGCTGTGCTCAGTGACGCCGAACGACAGTCTCTGCGACGAGAAGGGGAACACGTCACCAGCGAGGCCGCGCGAGTGGCGCGCACAGCGGGCGCGGAACACACACCGGTGTCCATCACCACCGAGGTGACCGAAGAGCTGCCCCCGCACGCGTTGCTGACCCGCTCCGCGCCGGCGCGAATGCTCGTGGTCGGCAGCCGCGGAATGGGAGCGTTCCAGCGCGGTTTGCTGGGGTCGGTCAGCACCACCGTCGCCCGCCACGCACGCTGCCCGGTCGCGGTCCTACGCTCCCCCGCCGGTGTCGACGCCGTAACGGCCCGCCAGCCGATTCTGGTCGGCGTCGACGGCACTGACAACAGTTCCCCCGCCGTTGCGGCGGCCTTCGACGAAGCATCCCGCCGCGAGACAGGGCTGATCGCACTGCACGCGTGGAGCGACACCAGCGGCCTGGAACTACCGGTGCGCGACTGGGATTCGGCCCGCGCCGAGGCCGACGCCGTCCTCGCCGAAAGCCTCGCCGGGTACGCCGAGCAGTTCCCCGACGTCGAGGTCGAGCGGGTCATCACCACCGACCGGCCGGTGCGCTCGCTGCTCGACGCCGCGGCCGGCGCTCAGCTGGTCGTGGTCGGCAGCCACGGTCGCGGCGGCTTCACCGGCATGCTGCTCGGCTCCACCAGCAACGCCCTGCTGCATGCCGTGGACACCCCGCTGCTCATCGTGCGCTCCCGCACCGACGAATGAATCCGCACCGGGAGACGGGCCCATGTCACTGAACAAGAGCGCCACCGCACCGAGCGCCACCGGGCTGACCGCTGCGCAAGCGGCGCAACGGCTGGCCGTCGACGGACCCAATATCTTGCCGCAACGCCCGCCGACGCGGTGGTGGCAGCGCGTGCTCACCCAGCTGCGGGATCCACTCATCGTCGTCCTGCTGACCGCCGCGCTGTTGACGGTCCTCACCGGTGACTGGGCCGATATGACGATCATCCTGACCGTCGTCGTGGTCAACACGGTGGTCGGTGTCGTCCAGGAGATCCGGGCAGACCGTGCGATTTCGGCGCTGTCGGAGTTGACCGCGCCCACCGCACGGGTGCTGCGTGACGGGGCGCAACGCGAGATTCCGGCGGCCGAGGTGGTCGTCGGGGATCTGCTGGTGCTCGGCGAGGGCGATATCCTGGCCGCCGATGCCACCGCGTGTACCGCCGAATCGCTGGCCGTCGACGAATCGGCAGTCACCGGCGAATCCGTGCCGGTGGACAAGAATCTCACCACAGCATCCGGGCTCTCGGCCGGTACGGTCGTGGTCCGCGGCCGGGGCGCCGCCGTGGTCACCGCGACCGGGTCCGCCAGCGCCACCGGGCAGATCGCCCACCTCCTCGACCGCGGCCATGCCGCCACCCCGCTGCAACGCCGGCTCGCCGGGTTCGGGCGGCTGCTGGCCGCCGTGGTCATCGTCCTGTGTGTACTCGTGCTGATCCTGGGTCTGTTCCGCGGGCAGCCGGTCGAACTGATGGTGGTCACCGCGATCAGCTTGGCGGTGGCTGCGGTCCCGGAATCGCTGCCGGCCGTGGTGACCCTGAGCCTGGCCCTGGGGGCCCGGCGCATGGCACAACGCGCAGCGCTCATCCGCCACCTGCCCGCAGTGGAAACCCTGGGGTCGGTGACGGTACTGGCGACCGACAAGACGGGCACCTTGACCGAAGGGCGTATGGCGGCCCGCCGGATCTGGACTCCGCACGCGCAGGCCTCGGTCACCGGCACCGACTACAGCCCGACCGGTGCCGTGCTCGCCGGTGACCGGCAGCTGCGTCCCGGCGACCAACCGGCCCTCACCGAGCTCCTGGCGGCAGCCGCCCTGTGTAACGACGCACGCCTGACGCCGGGGGCCGACGGCGAGACGGGCGAGTGGGTGGCGTTGGGCGATCCCACCGAGCTGGCGTTGCTGTCGGCGGCGGTGAAGCTCGGCCTCGACACCGACGAACTGCACGCCCGGATGCCGCGAGTCGCCGAACGGCCGTTCGACAGCGACCGCAAACGCATGTCGACAGCCCACCGCGCACCGGCCGGCGGCTACCGGGTCATCTGCAAAGGGGCACCCGAAGCGATCCTCACCGCACCGATCCTCGACGACGAACCGCTGCCGCTGAGCCAGGCCGCCGAACAAGCCGAGCGCTGGGCCCGAGACGGGTTCCGGGTACTCGCTGTGGCCGACGCGTATCGGGCCGACGCCCCGGCCTCGGGCGAGGAAACCATGGAACAGCACCTACGGCTGCTCGGTTTGATCGCCATCTTCGACCCACCCCGGACCGCGGCGGCAGCCACCATCGCCGCCTGCCGCACGGCCGGGATCCGGCCCGTGCTCATCACCGGCGATCACGCCGGAACAGCGCAGGCGATCGCGACCCGTCTCGGGATCCGCGGCCCTGGCGAACCGGTGATCGACTGCCGCGCATCCGTTCGAGACGAAGACCTGGTCACCGGCACCGTATTCGCGCGGGCCACGCCCGGCGAGAAGCTGACGATCATCGACGCCTTGCATCACGACGGTCAGGTCGTGGCCATGACCGGTGACGGTGTCAACGACGGGCCCGCGCTCCAGGACGCCGATATCGGCGTCGCGATGGGCAGCCGCGGCACCGAAGTCGCCCGCCAAGCCGCCGACCTCGTGCTCGCCGACGACAACCTCGACACCGTCATCGTCGCGGTGGAAGAAGGCCGCCGGGTGTACGACAACATCCGCCGATTCCTGGTCTACGGGCTCTCCGGCGGGGCCGCCGAGATCGCGGTGATGCTGCTCGGGCCCTTCTTCGGGCTCGCCCTGCCCCTTCTTCCTGCCCAGATCCTGTGGATCAACCTGCTCACCCACGGGCTGCCCGGAGTCGCGCTCGGTGGCGAACCCGCCGAACCCGACGCGATGAACCGGCCACCGCGCCCACCCACCGAAACCATCCTCGGTGCCGGGCTGTGGCTGCGGGTGATCCGGATCGGGATCGCGCTGACCGTAGTGACGCTGGGGGTGGCCGTCTGGGCCGACCATACCGGGAGACCGTGGCAGAGCATGGCGTTCCTGGCTCTCGGAATGACGCAGCTCGGGGTGGCCCTGGGCTCACGCACCCGGGTGCGTTCCCTGGCCAATCCCATGCTCCTGGTCGCCGTGGCCGGTGCGCTCCTGCTGCAGCTCGCAGGCCTGTACCTGCCATTGCTGCGTGAGCTTCTCGGCACCGAGGCCTTGACTGCCGGTGATCTCCTGATCGTGAGCGCGGTCTCGGTTCTCGGTTATGTGGCAGCGCGCCTGGACCGGATCCTGCACCCGCCGAAGCGCCGCACCGAACCGGTCACGGTCGCCGCGGACACATGAGCCGACACTCCGGTCGCCGGATCCACCCGGCCCCAGGCGGGCGTCATTGATCTGACGGGATGGCCGCGGTATCCACCACACGGACCTCACCGACACCAGGGATCGTACGTGAGATCGCCGCCAGCACCCGCTGCTCGGCCTCGTCGGCACAGATCCCGCGGATCGTGACGTCGGAGTCGACCACCTCGACATCCCATTGCCGGTGACTGCCCGAATAGTCCTCGAGCAATGAACACACGCGCGCCTCGAGCGCCTGCTCGTCCCGTGCCAGCGCCCGTAGCAGGTCCCGACGGGCCACGATGCCGATCAGCACACCGGCCTCCACGACCGGCACCGACCGCCGGTGGTGATCGAGCATGACCTTCACCATCTCGGGCACCTCTGTGGTCGGCTCGACCACCTGCACCGGAGTCGTCATCGCAACCTCGACAATTCCGGCTTCCCGCCCGGATTCGATCGCGGCCATCGCATCGGACTCCGACAACATGCCCACCACACGCTCTCGCTCGTCGACGACGGGTAACGCGGCGAAACCGTGCCCGGTCAGCAATGCCACGGCGTCGGTCAATGCCGTGTCTCGTCGCACCGTAACCACAGGTCGGCTCAGGATATCGCGTGCACGCATTCGAGATCACCTCATCGCAGGCTGATCGGTTGAGGGCCGCCCGATGCCGTTCGAGGCCCTGCTACGCACGACACCACGGGGCACCGGTCCATCTCCAGACTCGTCGCCGGTTACCGCCCCCACCAGTGCGCAAATACCTCATCACAGGGACCAAAGTCAGTCCGGAACCACACGCGGTGCCGCAGCCGCCGCCAACCAGGAGCACACATGCGATATCACGCTCACCTTATCGCGGGCCATGGGCGGGGACCTTCGCCCCTGTCGACCGGTCGGCCACCGGGGGCACAGTGAAAGCATCGAGCCCGCTCCCCTGCGGCCCAGGAAAGTAGCTGACCATGGGTTCTCGCTCATCCCACATGACCCAATCGGACCTGTTCACCTGGAGTATGGAACAGGACCCGATGCTGCGCTCGACGATCGTGACGGTGCTGCTGCTGGACACCGAACCCGACTGGGCGACACTGGTCCGGATGATCGACCGCGGAACCCGCGTCGTACCACGCTTCCGCCACACCCTGTCCCCCGTGCCACTGAGCCTGGCACCGCCGCGGTGGAAACCGGACGAGGACTTCGACCTGTTCTGGCATATCCGCCGCGCCACCCTGGCCCGCCCGGCAAATCTGGCCGCCGTGCTCGAATTCGCCCGCACCGAAGCCATGACCGCGTTCGACCCCGCCCGGCCATTGTGGAAATTCACCCTGTTGACCGGCATGCCCGGCGGTAAATGCGCCGCCGTACTCACCGTCCACCACAGCCTCACCGACGGCATCGGCGGGATCCAGATCGCCGGAGAAATTCTCGATTTCAGCCGTGAGGGAACAGAACGCGGCCCGATAAAGGTCGGAAACGAACCCAGCATGGGGACCCTCGCCGATATCGTGGCCTGGAACTGGGCCACCGGCAGCAGTCTTCTCACCGGAAGCCTCGCCCGCACACCGAAGCTGATGCGATCCCTGGCCGACCCGGTCGGCACCGTCCGCGGCAGCGCCACGCTGGCAACCTCGGTTCTGCGGCTCGCCAGACCAGTCACCACCACCCTGTCGCCGGTCATGACCGACCGCAGCCTCGGCCGGCAACTGACAGTCTTGCAGTTCCCCTTGAAACAGTTGTCCGACTCCGCACTCGCAGTGGAATGCACCCTCAACGACGCCTTCCTCACCGCGCTCGTACTGGGACTGCGGCAATACCACGCCCGCTACGACGCCCCGATCGAACGGCTGCGCCTGACGATGCCGATCAGCCTGCGAACACCTGACGATCCGATCGGCGGCAACCGCATCACCCTCGCCAGATTCGCAATCCCCGCCGACACCGACAATGCCCTCAAACAGATGTGGCAGGTGCATACCCTGGTCGAACGGTGGCGGCGCGAACCAGCGATCCCGTTGTCCAACACGGTGGCCGCGGTGTTCAACCGGATGCCCAGCGCAGTACTCGCGGAAATGCTGAAACACGTCGACTTCGTCGCCTCCGACGTACCCGGTTCACCGATACCGCTCTACCTCGCAGGCGCCGAAGTCGAACACGTCCACGCCTTCGGCCCCACCCTCGGCACCGCCTTCAACGCCACACTGCTGTCCCATCTCGGCACCTGCCACATCGGGTTGACCATCGATACCGCGGCCGTACCCGATATCGCGGATTTCGTCGCGTGTATCGACTCCGGCTTCCGGAAGGTCCTCGCGGCCGGTGCGCGGCCCGACGACCAAGCAAGGCCACAATGACTGCCCCACACCGGTCCAGGATGAACACCGTGCCGGTGCCGATCAGTGACCATCGACCCCGCAGCGCAGGCGAATGGACCATATTGCTGCCGCGAGCCGCCCGGAAGACTCGGGTACGAATCCGACAGCAACTGAATGAGCCTGGCCCGCAATTGTGATGTTCGGTTTGCGCGGCCGATGACTTCGTCGAGGGAAGGAACCGACATGGACTGGCCTACCGCCGCAGTGGTGATCGCGGTCGTGCTCTCGGTCACCATTGTGGTGACAACCATGCTGTCGGTCAGGAAGCCCTGACCGTCGACCGCACGCCGGGCACATGGGCGGGCCTTGGACCGTGACGTCGCCCGTTCACGATGACTGGGCGGGGTCCTCGGCTTCGCGGCCTCCGAACAGGAAGTGACGTGCTGCCAGCCGTTGGCCGGCGTGCAGGTCCTCGCTGGTGACCACGTGCGCATCCGGTCCGGGGAAGATCAGGGCCCGTCGTCCGGTATCGATCCAATGGACCAGGTAGGGCGGGCCGCCGTCAGGCCCATGGACTTCTTCGATGAGTCCGCGCTGGATGCCGCCGCCCACTGATCCGCATTCGATGACCAGCCAATCCCCGACCTGGGCTCGCATCGGATCGGTCCCCTCTCATGTCCATCGAATAGCTGCTACGGAATCCACAATCCCCCGGCCATGGACTGCTCCCCTAGTGCCGGCAGTCCTCACTCCCGGCGACTTTCGCCCCCGAGCTCATGGTCGAGGTGGCGCAGCCCTACGGGCCCAGCGAATCGGATGTCAGCTGTCTGCAGCGGCCGCATCGGAGTTCGGACACAGCCGAGAATTGTCGGATGTGTGAAGCAGGGCGAGAGCCCGGGCAGAGTCCCGCACCGTACGCCGTGCCCGATGATCCCCCGCCCCGACAAACCTGCGTGCCGCGGTGCCTGCGTGGCGGTAACCGCTGCGTGACGGTGCACCGGCGGAGCTGGGAACGACGGGACGAAGGTGGACCTCGGAAAGAATGGGGAGCAGATACACCCCGGTGATCGCAGCAACCACCGCGCCCCGCAGCAGCGCTCCCACCACCGCGGTGGTTGCTGCCGCTGTGACAGTCATCGCGGTGGTGACCCGTAACGGCTGTGCGATGGCGACGAAGACAGCTGTGCCCATGATCCAGGCCACGGCGTTGGCCCAGATCCACAGCACAGCCTCATCCGACCACCGCCGCAGGACAAACCATTGGCCGATACCGAGCGCGAACGTCACCGACACCATCCCTACGACCACGAGCGGCACTTGGCCGGCGGCAGGCATGGCTCCTACCTTTTCCCCGTAGACGACGACCAGCGCGATCACCGACCACTCCACAGCACCGGCCGCTACCGAGGTCCCCGTCCACCGGCGGACGGGGAACGCACTCAGCCATCGGCGGAGAACGACAGCCTGCGCGACGGCCAGTACCGCTGAGCCCGCCGCACCGGCGGGCACCATAACCGCCGCCGGATTCCATCGGGCGGCCGGGTCGACCATCGTCGAGTAGGCGAGCACCGGAACCGCCCACGCGGCGGCGGCCCCCATCGTCGCCAGCACCAACCACCATCGGCGCAACTCTGCTGCCGAGCCACCGAATCCCGAGTCGGCCCGCACAGGAGGCGGTGCCTCGCCTGCGGGGGACCGCCGGTCACGAGTGTGTGGCGGATCGTTGCGCCGCTCGTCTGCGTCCATGCTGTCGTCCCCGGAGTTGTAGTGAAGTGTGATGAACCCGATACTTCGCCCCACCGGTGTTGCCGGCACAGAAACAAACGTCACCGACAGGACTGCCGAAGGGAGTCGCGAACACCCTTCACGATCGGGACTTTGGTCCTCCCTGGCTGCGGCACGTGCCTGTCCCGGCTTGCGTGTACGGGATCACTGGGCTCGGTCGCGGCACCGCATCAACCTCGGTGGCGCCGGCGCAGTTGGTCCTCTACCCGGGGGTGGTGAGGAAGTCGGCGCAGGATTCGATGGTCGCCAGACGTGGGTAGTCATCCTCGTCGATTCGGCGGCCGCTGCCGGCGGAGAGCCGTTCGACGAAGGTGAGGAAATCGATCGAGTCGAGTTCGAGCGCGCTGCGTAACGGTTGGTGTTCGTCGAGGCCGGTGATTTCGTCCTGGGTGGCGAAGCCCTGTAGGGATCGGCGTACCAGGGCGAGTGCGTCGGCCCGCGAGGTGATTCCAGCGGTCATGATCTACAACTCCTCCGGATGCTGTAGGTAGTCGGTGAGGCGATGCAGGAACCGCGCACCCACGGCGCCGTCGCTGGCTCGGTGATCCGCGGACAAGGTCGCGGTCACCTGCGGGCGGACTCCGACCAGGCCGGCCACCGCGCAGGGCCGTTCGGTTACCGCACCGAATCCGACGATCGCGACCTGCGGGACCGGGATCACCCCGAATACCGCGTCCGCTCCGAGATCACCGAGGTTGGTCACGGTGATGGTGGCCTGGGTGGTGTCGCGGGAACGTAATCGGCTGCTTCGGGTCCGGCCGACCACCCCGCGCATGGCCTGCATCATCTCCGCGGGCGAGAGCCGGTCGGCGTCGGGGATGGTGGGCACCAGGATTCCGCCTCCGCGCAGCGACACCACTGTGCCCAGATGAACATCCGACGCCGGCCGGAATCGGTCGCCGATCCAGAATCCGTTGAGTTCGGGGACGGCGCGCGCTGCCCGGGCCACAGCGCACAGCAGCAGCGCCGAGACCACGATTCGTTCGGATACCGGTGCCTGTTCGTTGAGGCTGCGCAGCGCGCGGGTGGCCTGTTCCATATCGACGATGCTCGACAGGTAGTAGTGGGGCACAGTGCGTTTCGACCGAGTCATCGCCGCGGCGATCAGCTGCCGGGCGGCGGTGGGATCGTGCGGAGGACTCTCTCCGATCTCACCGGAGTCGTCCGGGATGGTCGGCGGTGTCTGTGGTTGTCCGGTACCAGCAGCCGTCACCCGCCCGCCGATGGGAAGGTCGCGTCCGCGTACCGCGCCGTCCGGGCCGGTACCGGTGAGACCGGCCAGCTCGACTCCGGACACGTGTGCCAAGCGGCGCGCGTATCCCGATGCGCGCCCGGTATACGGTTTCGCCGCGCTGACCTCGGCAGCGCCTGCGCGGGCGGCGGTAGCGCGGCCTGTGGGCGCCGGGCCTGGGCGACCCGGTGGAGGTGATGAAGCGCCGGTCTTGGCGCGTTCTATGTCGGCACGCATGACCCGCCCACCGGGGCCGCTGCCGGGGACGGCAGCGATGTCGATCCCTGCCTCGGCAGCGAGCTTCCTGATCAGGGGGGTGGCACGGTGATCGCGCTCGGACCCATCACTGCGCGGCGGGGCGGCCGGGTGGGTGGTTGGTTCTTGTGCGGCCGTCGGTGGCAGAGGGGCCGTTCCGAAGCCGTCGGTCGGTGCCGGCTCGGTATCACCGCGCTCCGGTGGTGAGGTGTCTGGTGCGGGTTCTGCCGTGGTGTCGATGGTCGCCAGGGGTGTCCCGACGGCGACCGTGGCACCTTCTGGCACGAGGATTTCGGTGAGGACGCCGTCGTCGAAGCTTTCCACCTCGATGGCTGCTTTCGTGGTGTCGATCTCGGCGACGATGTCTCCGGTGTGCACCCTCTGGCCGGGGTGCACGAACCAGTGCAGCACCGTTCCTTCGACCATATCCGCACCTAGGGAAGGCATCCGGAATTCGGTCATCTCAGCTCACCACCGCGTGCACTGCCTCGACCACGGCCGCCGGTGAGGGCAGGGCCGCTTCCTCGAGCTGGCGTGCGTAGGGGATCGGCACTTCGGCGGTGCATACCCGGCGGATCGGGGCGTCGAGCTCGTAGTATGCGTGTTCGACGGTCGCCGCGGCGATTTCGGCGGCGATCCCGACCCGGCCCCAGCCTTCGTCCACGATCACCAGCCGGTGTGTGTGGCCCACCGAGCCCACGATTGTGTCCGTGTCGAGCGGTCGTAGTGTGCGCAGGTCGATGACTTCGGCGGCAATATCGGTGTCGGCGAGCCGGTCGGCGGCGGCCAGTGCGGTACGGAGGGTGCCGCCGTAGGCGACGATGGTGACGTCGCTGCCCGGGCGGGAGATCGTGGCGGTGTCGATATCGGTGATGGTGTCCGGTTCGGGGAGTTCGTCGCTGCTGTTGTACAGCGCGATCGGTTCGAAGATCACGACGGGGTCCGGGTCCTGCAGGGCCGGCCACAGCATGGCTCGGGCGTCGGTCACCGTCGCCGGTGACAGGACGCGCAGTCCGGGGAGGTGGGCGTAGAAGGCTTCGAGGCTGTGGGAATGCTGGGCCGCGAGCTGGCGTCCGGCGCCGGTGGCCATACGGATGACCAGCGGCACACCGATCTGCCCGCCCGACATATGCCGCAGCGTGGCCGCGTTGTTGAGGATCTGGTCCAGGGCGAGCAGACTGAAGTTGCCGGTCATGATCTCCACGATCGGGCGCATCCCGGCGATCGCGGCGCCGATACCCGCGCCGACGAAGGCGGATTCGCTCAACGGAGTGTCGCGGATGCGGCGCGGGCCGTAGGCGTCGAGCAGGCCGCGGCTGACGCCGAAGCAGCCGCCGTAGGCGCCCACGTCCTCGCCCATCAGGAATACCCGCTCATCGCGGTCCAGCGCCTCACGCAGGGCTTCGGTCAGCGCCTGTCGGTAGGTGGTGGTCATATCCGCTCCGCATACACGTGGCGGGTCAGGTCGGTGACGGGTTCTTCGGGAGCGTTTTCGGCGGCGATGATCGCCGCGTCGATTTCGGCGTCGACCGATGCCTGCATCTCCGCATACCGGTGGTCGTCGATGAGCTCGGCAGCGCGGAGTTGCGCGGCCAGGCGTGGGATGGGGTCGCGGGCTTTCCACTGGTCGATCTCGGCCTTGTCGCGGTAGCGGTCGGCATCGTAGAGCGAATGCGCCCGGAACCGATAGGTGCGCAATTCCAGGAAGCAGGGTCCTGCCCCACCGCGGATCATCTGTATCGCGCGTCGCGACGCCGTGGCCACGGCCTCGGCGTCCATCCCGTCCACCAGCCACGCCGCCATACCATAACCAGCGGCGCGCAGGGCGAGATCGGTGTTGGCGTGTTCGCGGCGTAGCGCGGTGCCCATCGCGTATTGATTGTTCTCGCAGGCGAAAAGCAGCGGCAAGTGCCACAGTGCTGCCAGATTCGCGCATTCATGGAACTCGCCCTCGGCGAACGCGCCGTCACCGAACAGGCATACGGTGACTCGAGGGGTGCCGGCCATGGCATCGGCCAGCGCGATCCCGACCGCCAGAGGCAGCCCGCCGGCGACGATGGCGTTGCCGCCGTAGAACCTTCGCCCGGCGTCGAAGAGGTGCATGGAGCCACCGCGGCCGCCGCTGCAGCCGGTGGTGCGGCCGAACATTTCCGCCATCACCGCCGCCATCGGTATGCCGCGCGCCAGGGCGTGTCCGTGCTCGCGGTAGGTCGACACCACTGCGTCGTCGGCGCCGAGTTCGCCGAGCAGGCCCGCGGCGACGGCCTCCTCACCGATGTAGAGATGCAGGAACCCTCGGATCTTCTCCGCGCTGTAGAGCTGGACACAGCGTTCTTCGAAACTGCGGATGCGCATCATCTGCTGCAGCAATCCGAGCCCGTACCCGGGGTCGGTGTGGTCGAGTTCGGCCGGGTGTTCGGTGATCGTCACGGCAGCGCCTCCAGGGTCGATATATCGCCTTCGGGAAGTCCGAGTTCGCGGGCGCGCAGCAACCGCCGCATCACTTTGCCGCTGCGGGTGTGCGGGAGGCTGTCGACGAATTCGATGTCTTTGGCGGCGACCGCGCCGAGTGCGCGGCGACCGAACGCGATCAACTCGTCGCGCAAGGCCTCGGTCGATGTGTAGTCCGGACGCAGCAACACGAACGCCTTCACCAGTTGCCCGGCCAGGGGGTCCGGGACGCCGATGACGCCGGCTTCGGCGACGGCCGGGTGCGCCATCAACGCGCTTTCCACTTCGAACGGCCCGACCAGATGGCCCGCGGATTTGATGACATCGTCGGCGCGGCCGACGAACCAGTAGTATCCGTCGGCGTCGCGGCGGGCCAGGTCACCGGACAGATACCAGGGCCCGGCGAAGGCTTTCTCGTAGCGTTGCGGCTGCTGCCAGTACTCGCGGAACATCGACGGCCAGCCGGTGTGGAGCGCCAGCTCGCCGATCTCGTCGATATCGGCGTGGACGATGTCCCCGTCGACCATCGTGGGGCCGTCGGGGCCGCGGCGCAGGATCGTGGCGTGCACGCCCGGCAGCGGTCGCCCCATGGAGCCCGGCCGGACCTGTTCGGCCGCGAGATTGGCGATCATGATCGCGCCGGTCTCGGTCTGCCACCAGTTGTCGTGCACAGGCCGGCCGAATGCGCGTTGTCCCCACACGACGACTTCGGGATTGAGTGGCTCACCGACGCTGGCGATGAAACGCAGGCGGGATAGGTCGGTGCCCGGTGGAAGGTCCTGACCGTGGCGCATCAGCATGCGCAAGGCGGTGGGTGCGGTGTACCAGACCGTGACCTGCTCGGCGGTCAGGATGTCATACCAGCGGCCGGTGTCGAATTCGGCCTCGTCGCTGATCAGTGTGGCGCCCAGGCTCAACGGCGCGATCACACCATAGGACATCCCGGTGACCCAGCCGGGGTCGGCGGTGCACCAGAACACATCCCCGCCCCGCAGGTCCAGGGCATAGCGTGCGGTCACCCGATGCGCCAGAACCGCATTGTGCACGTGTACGGCACCTTTCGGTGTTCCTGTGGTCCCGCTCGTGAAGTGCAGCAGCGCCGCGTCCTGGGGATCGGTGCGGACGATGGCGTAGTCCGGTGAGGCGGCGGCCATGGCCGCGTGGAGGTCGACGACACCATCGAGGTCCGCCCCGAGTTCTTCGGCATCGGTGATCAGAACATGGCGCAGCCCGGGCAGTTCCCGCCGGATCGGCGCGACTTTGCGCCGGTAGTGGGCGCGCGTGGTGACGAGGACTTCGGCGTCGGCGAGGGCCATGCGCTGGCGCACGGGTTCGGGGCCGAAGGCAGAGAACAACGGCGAGACGATACAACCGGCCTTCCAGGTCCCGAGGGCAGCGATGTACAGCTCCGGGTTGCGTCCGAGCAAGGTGCACACACGCGTGCCACGGCTGACGCCGAGCGTGTCCAGGACACCGGCGAACCGATTGCTCGATGCCGCCAGATCCGCATAGGTCAGGGTGACCCGCCCGCCGGTGGCGCGCAGCCAATGCAGGGCGGGTGCGGCGGCTCGCGGTGTGTCCAGGTGACGGTCGACGGCTTCGTGGGCGATATTGACCGCGCCGCCGGGCAGGGTGGCGAGTTCGCCGGCGGCGGTGCCCCAGTCGAATTCCGTGCAGGCACGGCGGTAGTCGGTGAGATTGGCCTGCGCACGCACGGCGGGCGGCTTGTCGATGGGCGGCCGGCAGGTGGACGCAGTCGCTGCGCTGCTGTGATGTACCGAGTTCATACCATCCTCCGTGACCGGTTCGGGCAGGCCCGGGGTTAGCGGTGGCTGCTATCTGTCGGCCGGGTGCTGTACCGGTGTTTCACCAAGGCCCCGGTCGCGGCGCGTGGTAGACGACGGGCGATATCGGCTTCGGAAACGATCCCGACCGGGTGACCGTGGGCAAGGACCGGTACCCGGCGCAGCCGGTGGCCGCGCATGATGGCCACCACGTCGTCGACATGTTGATCGGCCTGTGCCGTGACCACGGCGTGGGTTGCGAGGGCCTCGACCGGGGTGCGCTGTGCGTCGAGTCCGTCGGCCACACAGCGCAGCACCAGATCGCGATCGGTGACGATTCCGGTGACAGTCCCCGCCGTATCGACCACCAGTAGCGTCCCGACGTCGTCGGCGCGCATCCGGCATGCGGCGGCCGTCACCGATTCCCCGGCGTCGATACTGTGCACACCGGCGTGCATCAACGCGCGAGCGGTATCGGCGATCAGCCGATTGCGCACCTCGACGACACCGTCCACCGCAGCGACCAAGGAACCGATCAGACCGATCATGGCCGCCTCGACCGCACCTCTCAGCGTGACGACACCAGCGTGCACTTCGACCGAGACCGCGGTCGGCGGCAGCCACAACGCACGGTGCAAAACGTCGTCCTCGATCAGTTCGGCGAGCTCGCCGTCCGGGCGTAGATACACGGCGAGGACATCTCTGCGGCTGACGATCCCGACCAGGTCACCGCCGGGGTCGATGACCGGTGCGCAGCGAAGGTCATGGCGCGCCAAGGTCGCCGCGGCCGCCGATACCCGAGCATCGGACATGACCGTGATCACCGGGGCGGTCATCAACTGGTCGGCGGTGAGCGCTTCGCTCTTGCGCGCGAACGTCTTCTTCCACAGCACCGCCCACACGGTGCCCGTGATCGGCCCGCCGAGGCGGGACTGCCTGGCGAGCAGGTCGGCTTCGGTCACCATTCCGATGCACCGGTGGCGGGCGTCGAGAACGGGTACACCGCTGATTCCGCGCTGGGTCAAAAGTTGCACAATTTGATGGAATGGTGTGTCCACATCGACGCTGACGACATCTCGGGTCATCACGTCGGCCACAGTTGTGTGCCTCATCGCGCGGCTCCTCTCTGCCGTCCGGGTCCGCCGATGCGACCCGTTCCGGACCGCATCACAGCGGCTTCACCATGTGAGTGAGGGGCCGGCGGGGGGTGACCGGCACCGAGGGCGCGCGAGTCGAGGCCCATCCGACGCGCAGGACGATCTGCGGGTAGCCGCTGCCGTGCAAGACTTCTGTGCGCACCTGCTCGCGGGTGTCGCCGATCTCGAATGGTTCGGACAATGGGCAGGTCGCCAGACCCAACTCGGTGGCCGAAAGCAATACGGCGCTGGTGGTCTCGCCCGCTTGCAGCCGCGCCAACCGGTCATCGGAACGCGTGTGCACCAGCAACAGGTGCGCACCGTCGATCGTGTCGTCGACCACCTGCTGCATGGTGGGCCCGCGGAACTCGCGGGTGAGCGGGTCGGCGGCCACGACCGCGTTGCGGGCGGGGACACCGTCGGCGGTGGCGTAATGACCGCTCCACCGCGACAGTTCGGCGCGGTAACCGTCATCGTGCTGATGCCGGTCGGCCGCGCGAGTGAACGCCTCACGCAATACGCTGCGCTGCCGCTCCTCGGTCACATCCAGGGCGTCGGCCCCTTCGTCGGTGGCAGCAGCGAGCAACGTGGCGATATGGCCGGGTGACACCTGCCATGAGGTGACCCGCCGGCGGTCGGTGTGACGGCGGTTGATGGCGCGCGCCAATTGCAGTACCCCGGAATCCGGTGTGGCCCGTACGAACTCGATCGACGCCAGATGCTGCGGATCGTCGGGATTGGGCAACCTGTGCACGATGGTGCGCCAACCGAGCGAATGCGCGGCGATGCGGAAGTGATGCAGCACCGCGCCGCAGCTGAGCAGCAGATCCCGGGAATCGGGGTCGGTGAAGGGCAGGTGCCTGCTGGTGTCGGCGTACAGGTGGACCGTGCTGCCGCCCAGGCGCCACAGCCAAGGTTGACTGTTGTGCACCGACGGCGCCCGGCTGGCCAGCGCCAGCGCCGAGTGGACGGTCTCGGGGCCGGGTACGCTGCTACCGGTCATCGTGGGGGTTTCCTTCCGGTGGGATCGAGTTCGTACCGCAGCCCGCGGCTCGGGCGGGGTCGGGTTCAGGAGACGTCGGCCAGATCCAGTGTCTGGCCGGCCGTGGCGCCGCCGTCGCAGACGAATTCCGAGCCGGTGGAAAACGTTGCCTCGGTGACCAGGAACCGCACCAAGGCCGCGACCTCGTCGGGTTCGCCGAAACGGGGCAGCGGTTGACGGGCGGCGTTGGACTCGGGCAGCGCGGCGGTCATCGGGGTGTGGATCGGCCCGGGGTGCACCGAGCACACCCGCACACCGGCAGGTCCGAGTTCGAGCGCCGCGGCTTTGGTGACCCCGCGCAGCCCCCATTTGCTGGCCACGTAGCCGCCGACTCCCGCGTATCCGATGAGGCCGGCGGTCGAGGAGATATTGACGATCACCCCGCCGCCGGCGGCGCGTATCGCGGGCGCGCACACGTGCATACCCAGCCAGGCGCCGTAGAGGTTGACATCCACGACATGGCGGAACATGGCCGGCGATTCATCCTCCACACCGGCGAAATCGACGATGCCGGCATTGTTGATCAGCACTGCCGGCGGCCCGTAGGTGGCCTCGGCGTCGCGGAGCACCTGCCGCCACTGCGTCTCATCGGTGACATCGAGTGCGTGGAAGATCGCAGCGCCGTCGAGCCGGTCGGCGAGCGCGGTGCCTTCCCGCTCGAGGATATCGGCGACCACGACACCGAGGTCCTCCTTGGTGAGCGACCGGACGACGGCCGCACCGATACCGCGTGCGCCGCCGGTGACGATCGCACTGCGACCCGAGAACGAATCCATGTCGGCAACCTCCCTCGCAGGGGCCCTTGGAGTTCCCAGCTTCGTCCCGCCCACGACGGTGCGAACACGGGCGAAAGTCACTTCTTCGCCTTTCCTACGACCCCGCCGGCTTTCCGCTGTTCCGCGCGGTCCTCGCTGCGTGCCGCGCCAACAGTGCCGCGGCGGCGCAATCCGGGTACCTGCCGAGGGTTGCCGGGGCCTCAGTGCGGAACCGGTGCGGCTCGATCCGCGAGCTGCTCGGGACGGGTCGTTACGGCCGTGGCCGGCGCTGCGGGCTCGGCGCTGTCCGCGGTGGAACGGACCCGCTGCGCCAGGTTGTGGAACTGGCGTGCCTGCATGATCAGGTGAGCGGGCTCCCCGAACAACCGGTCGAACACCGCGGTGACCGCGCGGGGCCCGTCACGGCCGACGGTGCGCACCACCAGCCGGGTCTCGTTTCCGGGCAGTTCGCGCAGGTGGAAGCCCCACACTCCACGGGCGAACGCGCGCGGGTCGGGTTCGGCCGGGTCGAGAGGCCGACCGCTGGGCAGCGCGTAATCACTGCGCAGCACCAACGTCGACGGATACTCGGCCACAGCGACGGTGAAGTAGACGCTGCCGTCAATGGTGGCGTAGATCCGATCACCGGCGCGCAGGTCCTGCCACTGCTCGACGATCTCGGTCGCGCTGGCCCGGCCGTCGTTGTCGAACTGGTCCCAGCTGTACCAACCGGCTCGGTCCGCGCCCATCTGCACCAGCCACGGCCACACCGCGGCCGGCGGGCCGGGCAGGGTCGTCGCCATGGTCGACCGTGAGCACGGCCGGCTGATCAGCTCGTCACCGGGATAGGTCGCCGCCACTTCTTCGTCGGTCGCACCCCAGCGCAGCATGCGCTGCCGCAGCAGCAGCGCTACCGCGGCAGCGGTGGCCGCGGCGGAAATGGATAGGACGGATGAACGCATCGGTGACTCCTTCTTGCCGAAAAAAGTTGTCCTGGTCTTCCTCCGGGTGCGAGTCCGGAGCTGTGCGGCCGGGCCGAGGCATCGGTGACGGCCGGCGGTCAATCCCCACTGTGCGACAGCGGTGCCGGTGTCGTAGTGCGCGCGTCGAGCAGGTTCGCGATGACATCGGGGTGGCCGGGGTTGGTGCCATGGGTCACCAGAGAAGCCGATGCTGCGGCGATCCCCAGTTCCATCGCGTCCAGCGTGTCGAGCCCGCGCGTGAATCCCACAGTCAGGCCCGCGACCATCGCATCGCCGGCACCGGTGGCATTGGCGACTGCGACCGGTGTCGCCGATACCGTCTCCCACCAGTCCCGGCCGACCACGAGTGCCCCGTCGGCACCGAGCGATACCACCACGAGCTCGCTGACACCACCGGTGATCAGTTCCCGCGCCGCGGTGATCCGGCTGTCTGTGTCGGGTAAGGGGTGGCCGACGTAGTGGGCGAGTTCGCGCGCGCTCGGCTTCACCAGATACGCGCCGTGGCGCAACTGTCGCAGTGCCTCCCCGGAGGTGTCGAGTATGAACCGGCGGCCTGCCCCAGCCACCCGGGTGGCCAGCGCTTGGTAGAAGTTGCTGGGCACACCCGGTGGCAAACTTCCGCTGGCCACCACGTACTGGGCGGAGCGTGCGGCGTCGATCGCGGCGTCCAGGCAGCGGCTCCACTCTGCCGGGGTCAACGTCGGGCCGGGGAGGACGAACCGGAACTGCCGGCCGGATTCGTTGTCGGTGACCGAAAAGCTTTCCCGCGTCGACCCGTCGATCGAGATGATCCGACACGGTACTGCGGCACGTTCCAGCAGATCTTTCAACACTGTTCCGGTCGGGCCGCCGACGGGCAGCACCGCCAGTACCGGCTCACCGAGCGCGAGCACCGTTCGGGCGACATTGATACCGCCGCCGCCCGGATCCGTCCGCGGCTGTGCACAGCGCATCTTCTCCGTCGCTGCCACCCGGTCGGTGGAGGTCGACAGGTCGATTGCCGGGTTCATCGTCACCGTGACAATGGGCGCCACCATCGCCTCCTGCACACCTAGACGCACGCCGGGGATGCCGGGCGCTCGTGTCCGGATTCCCGGCGATTCATCTGAGCGGCGGGGTCGCTTACTCGCCCTGCTTCACCTGGACCTTCTTCGCTTCGCCGGCCGGTTCGGCGACAGGCACCGACACCGTCAGAATGCCTTTCGCGTAGCTGGCTTCGATCGCGTCCTCGTCCGCGCCCTGAGGCAGGGTGACGGTGCGGACGAAGGAGCCGTAGCTGAATTCCGACCGCCCTTTCTCCTCATGCTTTTCCGACCGTTCGGCCTTGATGGTCAGTTGACCGTCCCGTACGGATACCTCTACGTCTTTGTCCGGGTCCACGCCCGGGATCTCGGCGCGGACGACATAGTGCCCGTCGTCGACGGTGTCCTCGACGCGTAGCAGGTGGGTACCGAACATCGATGCCAGACCCGCGGCCGGGGCCAGTGAGTTCCAGACGTCGGTGAAGTCGGGCAGCAGCGAATGCTGTTGGCGGTGTGCGGGGATGAGGCTCATTGCTCCTCCTGATCAATGGGTTGTCGGGTGACACTGTTCGATTCCACGCCGCCGCGATGTGTGCGGTATAGGGACAGCGGTCACCTCCGGCAGAGACTCAGGTCGCCGCCGCCGAGGACCGGCCGTCCCCAGGGCCGGGACTGTCGTGGCCGAGGTCGAATACCGACTCCAGCGGCAGACGCGGGGTACGCGGAGGCGGCGCCGCGGTGGCCTGCCCGATACGAACCAGGACCTGGGGATAGTCGAGACCCAGCAGGTCGCTCACCATGGCCCGCACCGACGGAGTTTCGGTGACGTGGGTCAACGTGCAGGTCGCCATCGCTTCGACCGTGCACTCGAGCAGGAGCTGCGACAGCGCCCGCCCGCACTCGAGGACGGATTCCACGGTGTCGTTGTCGCTGGAGAGCACGACGATCGCGGCACGGTCCTCGGTCGAGGGTTGCAGGTGCGCACCGGCCGCGCCGACCGGGAACATCCGGCCCGCCACGACCTTCTCTGCGGCCTGGGCCGTCGCCCGGGCAGACACGGGGATACCGGCATAGGGTCGCCAGGTGTCGCCGGCCCATCCATGTAGTTCGTCCTGATATCGGGGATCGGCTCGGCGTAACGCGGCCGCCGTGTCCGAGATCCGGTCCAGGTCGCGGTGCTGGGACCGGTCGAGCACTTGCAGATGGGTGCCGAAGTTGCGGCACAGCGTCCTCAGCACCACCTCCAGGCCGATCCATTGAAAGGGCGCAGTGAACGGCAGCCGATCGGTGTAGCGGGTTTCGATCGCCGCGCCCAGCAGCTCATCGGCCTCCAAGGGCGCATGCCGGCCACGAAACGACAGCGACGCCAGATGCGCCCGGTCCAGCGGATCCGGAAACACCGACGCCTGCATTTCCCACCCCGATGCCGCACCTGCTACCTGAGCGTGGTCGAGTGCGGCGCCGCAGGCGATGATCCCTTGCCGATGGAACGCATCTGTGTAGGGCAGCAGACGCCGATCATCGACATACAGCCGCAGAAATTCCCCGTTCCAGGTCCACCGCCACGGCTGACTGTTGTGCAGCGACGGCGCACGGCACGCCCTGGCTACAATCTCGCGCACTGTCTGCACATCGGGTCTCGTGGTGGCGACCATATCCCTCTCCTCGGAGCAACCGGGCACTATTTCCTCCCAGAGTGGCCGTCCACAGGCGAATCCGGCCAGAGCCCACCGGCCTGTATCGTCGGCCGACCAACGCAATCGCGTCCTGAGAACCTGTGACCTTCGGACATGCCGTTCGTCCCGTGGAGACGCAGGGGCCGGTGAGCCGACCGGGCAGCCACGCCGGAGAGGTCCAAGGTCCCAGCGGCTCAGGCACGACGACACTGCCCCGGCGGCCGGTGTATCGGCCACGCTGGACCCATGCCCAGGCAGACTCCGCAGCGCCCGCCGACCTCGGCGATGGTTGCCGCCGAGCCCGGGAGGACCGGCCATGCCCCTACCTCATGATCCGCTGGCCCCGGCGATCGACACAGCACACCAATGGCTGCGCGCGGTCACCGAGGATCTGGGCACCTACGACCGCAATTTCGCACACCGGGCGCTGCGCGCCTGGCTGCACACCGTGCGTGACAGTGTCGGTGCCGGCACCGCCGCACAACTGGCGGCCCAATTGCCGGAACTGTTCCGTGGCACCTTCTACGAGGGCTGGGTACCCGACGAGGTACCTCACCCGCACACCGTGGAGTCGTTTCTGGCGCAGTTCGCCGCCGAGGCCGGCGTTTCCGACGACGAGGCCGCTGCCCTGCTCGGCGCGGTCACCGAAGCAGTGAGCCGGCTGTTCTCCACCGGGCAACTGGGCCGGCTCCTCGCCGAAGTACCCGCCCCCTTACGGCGGCTGCTCACCGCTGAACTGCTCAGCAGCACATTCGCCGCCGGTACCGACAACCAAGGGAGTCGATGATGGGCGCCTATGTCGCCGCGTTCGATCAACTGCGCCTGGCCGACGCCGACGAGGCCGGCGGCAAAGGTGCCAACCTCGGTGAACTCGTCGCCGCCGGTCTCCCGGTCCCGCCGGGATTCGTTGTCCTGCGCTCCTGCTACGAGCAGATCGTCGCTCGAGGAGCCCACGGCGCAGAACTCGCGGCGCTGCACGCCGAAGCACTCGCCGCCGCGGCGGCCGATCCCGTCCGGGTCGACGTCCTGTGTCAGCGCATGCGCGATATCGTGCACGCCTGCACCTTCGACACCGAAGCGCGCTCGGCGATCACGGCCGCCTACCGCTCACTCGGTGACCGCGCCGACGTGGCAGTGCGGTCCTCGGCGGTCGGCGAGGACAGTGCGACTTCCTCGTTCGCGGGCATGAACCTGACCCGCACCAATGTGCGTGGCGAAAAGCAGCTGATCGAGGCGATCTTCGACTGCTGGGCCTCGCTGTTCAGTCCACGGGTGCTGACCTATCGCGCCCGCCGCGATATGCAGGCCACACCGGCTATGGCTGTGGTCGTGCAGAAGATGGTGCAGGCACGTCGCGCCGGTGTCGCCTTCACCGCCGACCCCGCCACCGGCCGCCGGGACCGCATCGTCATCGACGCCGCCCGCGGCCAAGGCGAGGTCGTGGTCTCCGGGGCCACCCAACCCGACACCTACCTCCTCGATACCGACGGCCCCCGCCTGCTCGAACACCGGCCCGGCCACCAAGATTTCGCCATCGTCGCCGGACCCGGCGGAGACCGCCGCATCGAACTCAGCGAGCAAGACAAAACAGCACCCGCACTGACCGAACACGAAGCCGTCGAAGTTGCCCAACTCGCCCTGGCAGTACACCACCATCACGGCGACCGGCCACAAGACGTCGAATGGGTCTACAACGAGGACGCACTGTGGCTGGTCCAAGCCCGGCCCATCACCACCCTGCCCGAACCCCATCCCACCCCGGCCGCTCCTCCTTCGGCGACAGTGCTCGTCCGTGGGCTGGCCGCCGCGCCCGGCACCGCCGACGGGACCGTGCGCGTCCTGTCCGCACCGGAACAAGGGACCGCGCTCGCGCACGGGGAGATCCTGGTCGCGCCCATGACCAACCCGGACTGGCTGCCCACCATCAGCCGCGCCGCCGCCGTGGTGACCGACAGCGGCGGAATGACCTGCCACGCCGCGATCGTCGCCCGGGAACTCGGTGTTCCCTGCATCGTCGGCGCCCGCACGGCCACCACCACGCTCACCGACGGCGACACCGTCACCGTCGACGGCTCCGCAGGCGAAGTCCGCGCCGGCGCACAACCCCACACCGAAGTAGTCACCGAACTCCACACCGGTGGCACGACCCCGGCAGCAGCCCCCGCTACGGCCACCAAACTGTATGTCAACCTCGCGCTGCCCGAAGCCGCCCAACGCGCAGCCGCCGCCGACACCGACGGCGTCGGGCTCCTGCGCGCCGAGATGCTGCTGACCCGCGCCCTCGACAACCGCCACCCCCGTGAAGTGATCGCCCGCGGCGAACAACGCGTATTCCTCGACCGCATGGTCGACGCACTCACCCACATCACCACCGCATTCGCCCCGCGGCCGGTGATCTACCGCGCCACCGACTTCCGCAGCAACGAATTCCGCGACCTCGAAGGCGGGGCCGACTACGAGCCGCGGGAACACAACCCGATGATCGGCTACCGCGGCTGCTACCGCTACACCCAGGAACCAGAAGTGTTCCAGCTCGAAATGGCCGCCCTGGCCGAGGTCCGGCAACGCACCCCGAACCTGCACCTGATGCTCCCATTCGTGCGCACCCGCTGGGAACTGGAAGCATGCCTGGACCTCATCGATTCCGGCCCACTGCGCCGCCAGCGCGGAATGCACCGCTGGGTCATGGCCGAAGTGCCGTCGATCACCTACTGGCTGCCCGAATACGTCGGCCTGGGCATCGACGGGGTATCGATCGGCAGCAACGACCTCACCCAACTCACCCTGGGAGTCGACCGCGACTCCACCGAGTGCGCACCGCTGTTCGACGAATCCGACCCCGCAGTGCTCGACGCGATCTCCACCATCGTCTCCACCGCCCGCAAATCGGGGATCACCTCCTCGCTGTGCGGGCAGGCACCGTCGAGAAACCCCGACTTCGCCGAACACCTGATCCGGATGGGCATCACCTCGATCTCGGTCACCACCGACGCCATCTCCGCGGCACGACACGCCATCGATACCGCCGAACGGCGGCTACTGCTCGATCACGTCCGCGCGACCGACCGATGACAGAGGACCTCCGGCGCCGCGCCGGACATCCGCGCAACAGACAGGACCCGGGCATGGATCCAGCGGTCGAACTGCGGGAAACACACACCGGGATCGTGATCCTCTGCGGGAACCGGGTATACAAGGTCAAAAAATCGATCACCACCGACTTCCTCGACTTCGCCACCCCGCAACAGCGGCAACGCGCCTGTGCCCGCGAGATCGAACTGAACCGCCGGCTCGCCCCCGACATCTACCTCGGACTGGGCCACTTCACCCAGCCCGACGAAGCACCGTACGAGCCGGTGATCGTCATGCGCCGCCTCCCCGAACACACCCGGTTATCGCATCGGCTCAGCGAACCGGCCGGCGAACCCGTCGACCTCACGGCCCTGATCGATGTGCTCGTCGACTTCCACACCACCGCACGACGAGGACCCGAGATCGACCGCGCCGGCACCGCCGATGGGCTCTGGGGCCGGTGGACCGACCTGCTGACAAGCATGCGTCACCAGCCACCCGAAATCCTCGACCCCGCACTGCTCGACACCATCCACACCCTGGCCCGGCAATACCTGACCGGCCGGCAGCGCCTGTTCGAGGACCGCATCGCCACAGGACGCATCATCGACGGGCACGGCGACCTGCTCGCCGAGGACATCTTCGAACTCCCCGACGGATTCCGCATTCTCGACTGCCTGGACTTCGATGATGATCTGCGGTTCGTGGACTGCCTCGACGATATCGCCTTCCTCGCCATGGACCTGCAGTTCCTCGGCCACCCCGAACACGCGGCCAACCTGATCCACACCTACCAGCGCCGCACCGCGGACACCGCCCCGGCCTCGCTGGCCGACCACTACATCGCCTACCGAGCGCTGGTCCGCGCCAAGGTCGACGCCATCCGCGCCGGCCAAGGCGACACAGAAGGCGGTGACCGCGCCCACCGGCACCTACAGATCGCGGTCGAGCACCTGCGGGCGTCGACCGTACGACTGGTCCTCGTCGGCGGACTACCCGGCACCGGCAAATCCAGCCTGGCCGTCGGACTGGCAGAACACACCGATGCCGCCGTGCTCTCCAGCGACACAATCCGTGCCGAGCTGCGGGCAGCCGGCGAAATCGTCGGGGAAAGCGGTATCTACGGCCACGGCGCCTACTCACCCGAGAACAAGCAGCGTGTCTACACCGAACTGTTGAACCGCGCCCGGACACTGCTGGACTCGGGTCGATCGGTGATCCTCGACGCGAGCTGGGGCGACGCCACCGAACGCCGCCGCGCTCACACCCTCGCCCGCCGGACCGGTGCACGTTTCGCGGCGCTGCGCTGCGTCTGCCCGGCACCCGTGACCGCCGAACGCATCCGCCGCCGCCGGAACGACACCTCCGAGGCCACACCACGCATTGCCGCCACCCTGGCCGACGCAGCGGACCCATGGCCGGAAGCAACCGATATCGACACCGGCAACCCGCCGGATACCGCGGTGTCGACCGCCTGCCTGGTGTGGGACGCACTCGCCGACGCCACCGACCGTTCGGAGCCGGCACAGCCTCCTGGCTCGCCGCCTGCCCAGCCTCCTCACTCGTCCGGTGTCGCCCGCACCGGATCGGCCGCCGAGAGTTGGGCGCGGCACCTGTTCTCGAGAACCGGCCGAGGACCGGCTTGATTCTCCCGCCCGATTCCGGCGTCTGCCTCGATCGAGTCCGCCGTCGTCGAAACCCGGAGATTCCGGAGGCACGGTAACCGGACGTCGCAGCCGCGACGGCCGACGGTGGTAGCTGCGCCGTTACGGTGTGGAGGTCTCGGTCTGCGCGGGTAGCTTCTGTTCACAGATCGCTTCGACGAACTCGCCGACAGCTTCTTCGGGCAGGTTCCGGGCCAGATCGGCCTCGGTGATGATGCCCACCAGCCGGCCGTGCTCGGTGACCGGCAGTCGCCGCACCTGGTACCGCTCCATCACTGCCAGGGCCTGGCTGATATCGGCGTCGGATTCCACGGTGTGCAGCTCGTCGCCCTGGGCGTATTCACCGGCAGTGGCGGTGGCGGGGTTGTGGCCCTGCGCGACGCATTTCACGACGATGTCGCGGTCGGTGACGATACCGACCGCGTGGCCTTCGCCGTCGCAGATCGGCAGGGCACCGACACCGCGTTGACGCATCTGCTGTGCCGCGGTGTCGAGTTTGTCGCGTACCCCGATATGGGCCACATCGTCGTGCATCACGGCCCCGGCAGTGGTCATTGTTGCCTCCCTGACGTCGCGTTTTCGGTGGTGAGTTCATCCTCGCCACCCGGGGCTCGCCGCGGCAGGGACCTAGGTACTCGGTGGCAGGTCTTCGGTAATCCCCGGTCAGGGAATCAGGACCGCCGCGCCGTCGTAGGCGCCGGCGGAGAGATCGCTCAACGCCCAGTCGGCGTGATCGAGCGGATAGTGGTGGGTGGTGACCTGCAGCCGCTGCCGACCGGCCAGTTCCAGGAACTCGCGCGCCGAGGCACGCGTGTTGGAGGTGACACTGCGGATCTGGCGTTCCCGGAACAGATGTCGTTGATAGTTCAGCGGCGGCACATCACTGAGATGGATTCCGGCAACCGCCAGCGTCCCGCCGGCGTCCAGCGCTTCCAGAGCCGGCAACACCAATTCACCCGCTGGGGCGAACAAAATCGCCGAATCCAGTGGTTCCGGTGGCGACGCGGCAGCATCGGAGGCCGACGCGGCGCCGAGCGACAGCGCCAAGGCGCGCGCGGCCGCTCCTCTGGTCATCACGTGCACGCGGGCACCGCGCGCCACCGCGATCTGGGCGGTGATATGGGCGCTGCCACCGAACCCGTAGATCCCCAGCACTCCGCCGTCCGGCACCTCGGCGCGCTGCAGCGCGTGGTAGCCGATCACCCCCGCACACAGCAGTGGCGCGAGATGTTCGTTGTCGTAGCCCGCGGGCAGCGGCAGCGCGAACTCCGCGGGAACGGTGGTGAACTCCGCGTAGCCGCCGTCGGCGTCCCAGCCGGTGTAGCGCGAGCGCGGGCACAGATTCTCCGCGCCGCGGCGGCAGTAGCGGCACTCGCCGCAGGTGTAGCGCAGCCACGGCACGCCGATCTTCTGTCCGGACACGAAGGCGTGGCCGGGACTGGTGTCCGCGGAAACGACTTCCGCGACGACCTCGTGGCCGGGCACGACATGCTGGTGATGGACGGGCAGATCACCCTCCACCACGTGCAGATCGGTCCGGCACACCCCACACGCGAGCACCCGGACCAGCAACTCCCCTTTGGCCGGTACCGGCATCGGTTCAACGTTCATGCGCAGCGGCTGCTGCCGGATATCGGCCGGTGAGTCCACTCGCCATGCTCGCATCGACACGTTCGGTCCTTTCTTCGCCTCTCCGCCTGTACCTCGGTCTATTCGAACCGGACTCCGTTCAGTGGGCTGCAACGGTTCCTTGCTCTTCCACGATGGACTGCTGATCGGCCCCGCGCCTGTTTTTCGGCGCCCGAGCAACTTTCGACCCACGAATTCGGGACAAACGGCAGCAGAACAGTGCCACCACCACTCCTACGGTGAGGGTAATCAACCGAAACCCCGTCATCCGGGGCGACGCGTCCGAGCGTTGAGACACCGTCGGCTGCCCGCAGCCGACACCGAGCGGAAGGCCTCCCATGACCACACATTCCCAGCCTGCCATCGTCGTCGGAATCGACGGATCATCACCGTCGATGGCGGCACTGCGCTGGGCCGCCCAGGCCGCCGAGGCGCGCCGCGCGCCGCTGCGATTGATCTATGCAGTCGGCGCCCCGATCGACTACGGCCCGGGGATCAGCGTCGTCGCGTTCGACAATCAGGCCATGCGCGCCGACGGCGAGGCCATGCTGCGCACCGCCGAGAAGACCGCCCGGGAGGCCGTAACCCATCCCGACGAACTCGACATCGACACAGTGGTCGCCGATCCGCCACCGATCCCGGTGCTGATCGACCGGTCCAAAGATGCGTTGACGATGGTGGTGGGTACTCACGGCTACGGCGCGGTGGGACGTGCCCTGCTCGGTTCGGTGAGTAGCGCCCTGGTCCGTCATGCCCATTGCCCGGTCGCTGTGATCCCCGAAGCCGACGGCGCCGACGTGGCCGAACGAGTAGGCCGGCCCGTTGTCGTGGGCGTGGACGGGTCCGCAGAGGGAGCCCTGGCCATCGATATCGCCTTCGACGAAGCCTCTCGCGCCGCGGCGTCGGTCTGGTCGCCGTCACGGTGTGGTCGGAGTTCTTCCGCTACGTTTCCCGTGACGAGATGGCCGAGCAGGCCCGTGCGATCCAGTCGGAGAGCCTCGCGGGCCGCACCGAGCGATATCCCGACGTCGATGTGGTCCGCGTGGTGGTCGAAGACCGGCCGGCCCGGCGGCTGCTGCGAGAGGCCGACAAGGCGCAGCTTGTAGTGGTCGGTAGCCGCGGCCGAGGAGGATTCGCCGGAATGACGCTCGGGTCGGTCAGCCGGGCCGTGGTCCACCGCAGCGAAGTACCGGTGATCGTCGCACGTCCCCGCGACTGACACCGGCGGTTACGGCACGGGAGGAACCGCTGGATCCGCACCGGCAGACGAGTACGGGCGCGGCGTTCTCCTGGCCACGACCAACCACGACGAGAGGCGGTGGGCTTGCGAGTACTCCGGGAGAATGCCGGCACGGCATATGCGATGGTGCTGGCAGGCCTGGCCGTCGGATACCGCGTGTGGCTGCGACCGCGCTTGCTCACCTGGGGAGCAACCGGCGCAGAGATATCCCGGGACATGCCCGGTGATGACCTGCAGCCCGAACCCGACCTCACTGCCACCCGCGCGGTGACCATCCACGCCCCGCCTGACGCGATCTGGCCCTGGCTGGTGCAGATCGGGCCCGGCCGCGGCGGCGCCTACACCTACGACTGGATAGAGAACCTGGCAGGCCTGGGTATGCACAGCGCCGACGAGATCCGGCCCGAGTGGCAGAACCTGTCCGTCGGCGACACCATCTCGTTGGGCTCCTCCGGGCCGAACATGGGTGTGCAGGTCCTGTCCCGGCCACACACGCTGGTCTTCGCCGATGGAGAGCACGCCTGGGTATGGGCGTTATGCCTCTACCCCACCGGCGATCACACCCGCCTGGTGAGCCGTAACCGCATCGTTCTCACCGGCCGCACCTCACTGCAGCGCGTGCTGTTCGCCTGCGTGGTCGAACCCGGCAGCTGGGTCATGGAACGCAAAATGCTGCTCGGCATCAAGGAACGAGTCCAACGCCGGGCATTGCCCGATGACACGGGTACGTGCCACAGCATCCCCCTGTGATCCCTGCGGGACCGCAACCGACGGCCGAGCGTCCCCGCCGCGGCCCCGTTCTACCCGGGTACCGGGTGCCGCGCTCACTGCGCTATCGGCTCCGAGGGCCGCTCTAACAGCCTGATTCCGGTCACCAGCGTGGGTTCGATGACGATCACCGGGTTGTCTCCGCTGCCGAAGATGGCATCGAGGCGGTGTTCGTAGCCGGCCAGCGCATCCGGTGCGGTCACCGTACGCGCGGGACCGGTGACCAGCACAGACCAGCCCAGCCACTGCAACGGGTCGATCGCGTCGGCTTGGTAGGCCACGATCACCGAGCCGATGGGCCGCAAGAGGGAAAGCCCCGGCAACAAGCTGGTACGCACGATCACCGAGCCACCCGGTTCAACGAGATGGTTCACCGGACGCACCGCCGGTAAGGCGTTGCTGGTGAACACGATCCGGCCGAACGGTGCACTCGCCAGAAGTGCCATCGCCTCCTCGCGTGACAACTCGACCGTGTGCCGTCCGGCATCTGGACGATCGCGGCGCGGCACGAGCTTATCCACCTCTTCCACGCTGCCTCCTACCTGAGTCGCTTCCCCACGGATCGAAACACGGTCACCTGCCGCGCTAGCAGGGCATCAAGCCCCGGGCTCGGCGGAACCTTCGACCTTCGCCCCAGGCGTTGCCTCGTCGACCGTTGAGCAGATGAACCAACCACGCTCCGGTGATCCCGGCCATCACCGACGACATGACCGCTCCTGCCCACGAATCCGAGCAGCTCACTCACAGTGACGTAACGGAACCAGCACCACCACAGCATTTCCGCCGTCGGTGCGGTCACCGGCGGCCCGGAGGAGTCGGGCATCCGCGCGGGTGCCGCGCTCGCCGCCGTTGCGGTCGTGCCGGTTGAGGTGACACGGAGGTGCCGACCGGCCCGGGCGAAGCGTGCATGCGCAGTCATCGATGCTCCACCACATCAATCGGGGCGCGGGGCCCGCACGATGATCATCGGGATGTCCACGGCATGCAGCAGAGCGGTACTGGTCGACCCCAGCATCATGCTGCTGAATCCGCCGCGCCCGCGGCTGCCCACGACCAGCAGTTGGCCGTACTCGGACTGATCCAGCAGGGCACGCACGGGTCTGTCGAGGGCGACCACACGCTCGACTTCGACCTCGGGATAGCGCTCCTGATAGCCGGCCAGGCTTTCGGCCAGTACCGCCCGGGCGGGTTGGCCCCAATCCGCGGCCGGGAGGTCGAGGCCGCTGATATCGCTCCAGGTGTGTACCGCCACCAGGCCGACCTTGCGACGAGAGGCTTCGTCGAATGCCAGCGCTACCGCGGGGGCGCTGGCGCCGGTGCCGTCGACGCCGACCACAACCGGTTTGCCGACCGAGACGGCGTCGAGCGCGGAGGTGGTGTGGATGACCGCGACCGGGCAGTGTGCGTGGTGAGTGACGGCGGTGCTCACCGAACCGAGCAGACCCCGCTGGAACGCGCCCATTCCCCGGCTGCCGACGACCAGCATCTGCATCTGCCGAGACCGTGTGATCAACGCCGGCGCGATGAGCTCGAACGTCACTTCCGTGGTGATCGCTGCCGCCGCGCCGCCCGAGGTCGTGCGGGCTATCCGGGCGGCTTCACCCACGATCTGATCTCCCTCGCGACTGCAACGGTGCCGCTCCGGCAGTGAAGGCGCCATGTCGGGATCGAATCCCCCGGCGACCGACATCGAGGTAAGGATGTGTAGGGCACACCCCCGCAATGCCGCTTCCGCTCCCGCCCACGCAGCGGCGTGGTAGGCACCGGCCGAACCGTCGACCGCTGCCAGAATCGTCGGGGTTGCAGGCTCTTTCGTGCTGTTCGAATCACCGTCACGTGCCATGCGTGGGCTCCTTTCCTGCAACCTGCCCGCGACGATGAGGTGCGGTCGCGGCGAGCCGGTTGCCGTGTCAGGTCAAGTTCTCGGTGGTGCCGGTGAGGGCGCGCCATTCCCGGTCCCACCGGCTGTTCCGCCGCCGCGACAGCAGCCACGACACCGATCCGACGGTGGCCCAGGCGGCGAAACCCGCCGAGACGACGACGGCAACCGCCACGGTCACGCCGCTCGTCGCTGCGGCGCTGGAGTGGCGTGGTGGCCCGGTGCGCCGGCCCGCATCATCGACCCACAGCGTGATCCGGTCGCCGGGCACTGCCGTGGGAGCTACCGCAACGTCGGCCTCACCGCGGTGGCCCCTGTGCTCCCAGCTCACCTTCGCTTCGGCGGCATGCAGACCGCTGCGGCTCGGTTCGCCGATGATGACAGCATCGACGGGGGTCCTGCTGCGTTGCTCGACCTCGACCTGCCCGGCAACGGTGGTGTAGACGCTGGTCCCCAGCGCTGCCGAGATCGGGATCAGCGCCGCCACCGCCAGCACTGCGAGGATCCGGATGGTGGTTTCGAGGCGATCGCACGGGCGCATCAGCACGCTGGGGTTGGTGGGCCGCAGTGCCCAACTGCGGGTGACCCCAGCCCACCGGATATGGGCGTTCGGCCCGGGCTCGCTCATCACCAACACCTCTTCCGACACCTTGCTCTGGGTAAAGCGTCGCGCCTCGAGACGGCGGGCGTCAGAGAAGAAAGTCATCTCCCCGGCAGGCCGAGTGGCCCCAGACCGTCGGCCTCGAACGCGGCGACCGCAGTGGGCAAGGTCGGATACAGATGCCCGGCACCGATCCGTTCGGTCAGTCCACACGCATCCAGATCGTCGCGAAGATCTTGTTTCACCCCGCGTCAGCACGAACACGATGCCCCGGCCGGTGAGTTCGTCATGGAGTTGCTCGACAGCGTCCATCGCCGTCAGATCGACTTCGACGGGGCAGCTCGTTGCCGGAAATCCTCGGCATCGGCAAAACACAGCGGCGCGTCGTAGCGGTAGATCACCAGCCCGACAACATATCGGCCAGCACCCCGAGCCGGGCCGGCGCAGCGGCCAGACACACACCCCCGACCAGCACGGCCGGCACCGCCGCCAGGGCGGCGTAGCGATGCGGCTGTCCGGCCGCCACAGCCATGCCTTGCGGTAGCCATGGAGATGCGTGAGCCCGGGAAGCAGCCGTGCCGACACGGGTCCACGGCGAACGATCAGCTCTCCGCCCGAGATGGGCAGAAGTCACCGGATCCGTAACTTTCCCCGGGTGCCGCCCGGTGTCGGCCAGCCTGCCGCCGATAGTCGAACCGAACCCGCCCGGAGACCTTTGTGCGGTGGCCGAAGGTCACCACACAGCTCCACCGTTCGGCACTGCCGAACCTACTGTCTGCACCAGTAGCTTCGGTAGCAGCGAGACAGTATCGCCGCTGTTCACAAACAGTGAGGAGATCCGGAGATGCGCGCACGCGTCGTGTACGAGTCGGTATTCGGCAACACCGAGGCCGCGGCGACCGCCATCGCCCGAGGCCTGCAAGAACATGCGGAGGTGGAGGTGGTGAACGTGGCGGATGCGACGCCCGACAGCCACTCGCCGGTCGATCTGCTGGTCATCGGAGGGCCGACGCACGCCTTCGGAATGAGCCGCCGCCAAACCCGGCAAGATGCCGCAGACCGCATCGGGGGGCCATTCGGGCCGAACGAGAGCACAACAGGTATCCGCGAGTGGCTCGAGGCCGAACACCAGGCTCCCCGCGGTGCCCGCGCCGCGGCATTCGCGACAAAACTGCAGCGCCCGAGCTGGCTGCCCGGGTCCGCCGCACGGGGGATCGGCCGACAACTACGCCGGGCGGGTTTCGTCCTCGTGCGCCGGCCGATCGACTTCTATGTCGTCGGTATGACCGGACCCTTGGCCGCAGGAGAATTCGACCGCGCGAAACTGTGGGCCCAGCACATGGCCTCCGAAGAAAACGATCGCCGCGCCCGGCAGTCCCGATAGGCGGTGAGTTCGGTGCCCTACCACGTCACTGTCGACCGCACGGAACCGCAGACCGTCCTCGAACTGCGACGCATCGTGCGACCCGACCACGCCGGTGACGACATCGGGGCAGGCATGCAGGCATTGTTCGAGGTCGCTGCCGCAGCCAACCTCCTCACCGTGGGCCCGCCGTCGACGACCTACCTCGGCGATTTCGGTTCCGGCGAGCCGACCGCAGTCGACTTCGGGATCGCGGTCACCTTCGGCGCCGGTGAGGGCCGCACCGGGGAGTGCACCCTGCGCCGCACCGAACCGACCCGCACCGCCCGCACCGTGCACCGCGGTGACTACAGCCGGCTCGGGCAGGCCTACGACACACTCCAGCGGTGGCTCAGTGACTCGGGGTACCGGCCGATCGGGCCACCCACCGAGCTGTATCTGGTGGGCCCGGAGGCCGCGGTCGGCCCGGGCGACCTGGTCACCGAGATCCGCATCCCCGTAGTGGCCGAAGAGCTGTCGATCCGGGTCACCGCCCCCTTCGACGACACGGTAGCGCGTACGCGGCAAGCCTTGGCAGACAACGGTTTCACGGTACTCACCGACATCGATATGCAGGCCGCGCTGTCGGCGGAGTCAGGCGTGGAGACCGGGCCGTTCCGGCTCCTCGGCGCCTGCAACCCGCAGCTCGCCCACCGCGTACTCGCTATCGACTCCCACCTCGGGCCGTTGCTGGCCTGCCAGGTTGGTGTGCGCGCCGAGGGCGGTCACACGGTGGTCGAAGCCCTCGACCCCGAACTGCTCACCGGCGCCTGTGAGACCGCGAAAGAGCTGGAACCGATCGCTCGGCTGGCGCGCGAAGCACTGGCCGCGGCACTACACGCCATCGAGCACCACACGACCGCGGTGGACCGGTAGAAGAGACCGGCCTGCCGCACACACCCTGCCTGCCGGTACCGGCACCTGGTGTGTCCTTGTCAGGAGACCGGTGTCTGCAGTGGCTCCACGGTTTCGTCGACCGACCTGCGAGGTGTGGCCGGAAGCGGCGCGTCACTGGTCGGTGCCCAGCCGATCCTGATGACGACCTGCGGGTAGGCGACGTTGTTGAGCACACCGACGCGCACGTCGCGGCGTAGTTTCGGGATCTCCAGGGGTTCGGTCAGCGGGCAGGTCGCGAGTCCGACATTGGTGGCGGTGAGCAGAACCGAGCTCAGCGCTTCCCCGGCCCGCAGGCGGGACAGCCGATCATCGCCGGAGGTACCCACAACGAGCAACTCGGCATGATCGGGCTCATAGGCCGGATCGGCGAGCGAGGCGGCCGCGAAGGCCCGCGCCGGCAGTTCGTCGCCGGGCCGCGGCTGTGGAGCGTTGCGCGCCGGCACACCTTCGGTGCTGCCGTGCCGGCCGCTCCAGATCGCCAGCTCGGACAGATACTCCGGATCCGCGGCATGCCAGGCCGCAGCCTTGCGGATGGCGTCGGTGAGCCGATCGCGCGAACCGTCGGACACCAGTTTGATCGTCGCACCCAGCGCCCCGGCCCGCTCGGTCACCAACCCCAGGTAGCCCGCGGGAATCGGCCACGAACCGTAGCGTCTGCGATCGGATCGCCGACGCGAAATAGCCGAGGCCAGCGCGATATCGAGCGGGGTCGAGCGATGCGGCACCAGCTCGACTGAGGCCAGATGCGCGGGATCGTCCGGGTTCGGCAGCCGGTGCACCACCGCCGACCATTCCAGCGCGGCGAAAGCAGCACAGAGATGATGCAGCGCGGCGCCGCAGCTGATCACCAGATCACGCTGGTCGGGGTCTGTTACGGTGAGCGCCCGGCTCGGATCGAGGTACAGATGCACCGACCGGTCACCGATACGCCACCGCCACGGCTGGGTGTTGTGGATCGACGGCGCCCGTTCAGCCTGCGCCAACGCAGTCGCGACCGTACGGTCGTCGGGCAGTCCCTGCTCCATGGCGTCCTCCGGATGGGTTTTCCAACTGCACTCCAGCCTCGCGCAGCCACCCCGGCACCTGTAGGGCACGAGGACCCCGGTCGTGGTGACCTCAGTTATCTCCGCCCGCCCGACCCGTCGCCGCCCAACGGCCCGGCCGTTCGACACCTGCCACACCGGAGCCCGCGACGTGCGCTCCTGGCGCACCGCGCGGTCGTAGTCTGAAGACATCGCTGCAGGAGGTGAAGCCATGATCAAGATCTTCCTGGTCGACGACCACGAAATCGTCCGACGCGGAATCGCCGGACTGCTGACCCTCGAACCCGATATGGATGTGATCGGGGAAGCAGACAGCGTGTCGCACACCCTGGCCCGGATACCGGCCCTGCAACCCGATGTCGCCGTCCTCGACATCCGGCTACCTGATGGCAACGGTATCGAACTGTGCCGCGAACTGCTCTCGACCGTTGCGGGCCTGCGCTGCCTGATTCTGACCTCGTTCACCGACGAGCAGGCCATGCTCGATGCCATCCTCGCCGGAGCCAGCGGCTACGTCATCAAGGACGTCACCGGCCTCAACCTCATCGACGCCATCCGCGATGTCGGTGCCGGACGCTCACTGCTCGACAACCGGGCCGCCGCCGCGCTGATGGCCAAACTGCGCAGCGACGCCGAGAAAAAGACCGGCCCCCTGGCCGACCTGACCGAACAAGAACGCACCCTGCTGTCGTTGCTCGGCGAAGGGCTGACAAACCGGCAGATCGCCGAACAGATGTATCTCGCCGAGAAGACGGTCAAGAACTATGTGTCACGGCTACTGACCAAACTCGGCGTAGAACGCCGCACGCAAGCCGCCGTCATGGCCTCCCAGCTCAAACAGCAGCGCAAACGGTATTGAAGCGATGACGAGTCACAGTTGACCTTCGTCGGCGGGCCGGTGCAACAATAGGGCTATGGGCGCACAGGGCGCGCAGCCAGGCGATGCCCGGGGCCGAGCTCCGGTGATGGAAGCGCTGTCGCAGCTCAAGCTCCGCGAGCTGCTCAACGAGCTCCGCGACCGCATCACCCAGATCGTCGACGTCCGCGACCGCATGGACCGGCTCATGGAAGCCATGCTGGCCATCACTACAGGCTTGGATCTGGACAACACACTGCACTCGATCGTCCACACCGCCATCGAGCTCGTCGACGCTCGGTACGGGGCACTCGGCGTCCGTGACACCGGCACTACCAAACAGCTCGCCGCCTTCATCAACGAGGGCATCGATGACCACACCCGCATCCTGATCGGCGATCTCCCCGAAGGCCGCGGAGTCCTGGGCCTGCTGTTCGAACACCCCACTCCCATCCGGCTCGCCGACCTCTCCGAGCACCCCTCCTCGGTCGGCTTCCCACCTCACCACCCGCCGATGCGCACCTTCCTCGGTGTTCCTGTGAAGGTCCGCGACGAAGTATTTGGAAACCTCTACCTCACCGAGAAAGCCGGCGGCCAGGAATTCACCGAAGACGACGAGGTCGTCGTACAGGCACTGGCCGCCGCCGCCGGAATCGCCATCGAAAACGCCCGCCTCTATGAACAATCCCGCGTCCGCCAGCAATGGCTCGAAGCCACCAAAGACGTCGCCACCGAGCTGCTCACCGGCGGCGAACCCCACGAAGTACTCGACCTTGTCGCCGAGCGCGCACTGACCATCACCGACTCGGCGTGTACCTTCGTCGCCCTACCCGAAGACACCGACCTACCGGTGGAAGAAGTCCCCGAACTGGTCGTAGTCGCCGCAGCCGGCGCCGAGGCCGACCGGCTGGCCGGGCAACGGCTACCCATGCCAAGCTCTCCCACCGAAGCATTTCTCCAAGGTGAAACAGTCACCCTCGACTACCGCCGCCACCACGACCTGCCAGACCTCGAGGCTGACGTCGGCGCCACCTTGATCCTGCCCTTGCGCGTCGAGCACTCCATCATCGGGATTCTCGGCGTCGTCCAACCCGCCGACGCCGGACCGTTGGAGACCGACCAACAAGCGATGATGACCGCGATCGCCGACCAAGCAGCGCTGGCCCTGCAACTGGCCAACAGTCAACGCCGAATGCGTGAACTCGATATCGTCGCCGACCGCGACCGCATAGCCCGCGACCTGCACGACCACGTCATCCAGCGACTCTTCGCGGTAGGACTTTCACTCCAGAGCACAATCCAGCGTGCCCGCTCACCAGAGGTCAAAGCACGCCTGGGCTACGCGATCGAGGACATCCAAGCGATCATCCAAGATATCCGCCACTCCATCTTCGACCTGCACAACGGCCCCGAAGCCGGGTCCGTCGACTTCCGCAAACACCTGCACTCGGTGATCGCCGAACTGACCGCAGACACCGGACTGCGCACCACCGTCAAGGTCAGCGGCCCCGCCACCGTCTTGATGGATCCACTGGCCGACGACGTCGAAGCCGTCATCCGCGAAGCAGTGAGCAACGTCGTCCACCACGCGAACGCGACCGCCGTCTCGGTAGACCTCGATATCGACAACGACGTCAGCGTGGAGATCACCGACGACGGCATAGGCATCCCCGAAAACCCGCAGCGCCACAGCGGACTGGCCAATATGGCAACGCGAGCAGAACAGGGCGGTGGCAAGTTCACCATCACCGCACGACCGGACCGAGGCACCACGCTGCGCTGGAGCGTCCCGTTACCGTAAAGCCCCGCCCACAGCGCAAGCGATCGAGTCCCACCACAGCACGGTGTCGCTGCCCCACGACAATCAGCAACTCCCGGTCCAACTCCAGGCTGCTCTCGTAGCGGTGGTGCCGAGTCCCTGTGGTCGAGGACCAGAAGACGCCGGTGGAGTGCTTCTTCCCCGCCTCGGTATGGGCCCGCCGCACCGTCAGCCTGTGTCACCAGCAGCTCTGCGTACGTTGAACGCACGTCCGTGTCCGCCCGGCTGAGCTATCTGTGGTTCGCTCGGCGGGTATGTCGACGAGACCGGTCAGCCGCGTTTCCCCGAGTTCGCTCATCCCTCGAGGGCACATGATGTATTAGATGTTCGGGAAATTCGTCTGTTCCGCTCGCAACGGAACAGACGAATTTCCCGAACATGGGTCGGACATGCCCACCGAATCAGTTGAGACTGTCAGCGGTGACAGCAACCGCTCGTAACGGCCGACGAACTAGCGGGTCGAGGCATCTTGCCAGCGAGTGTGGTAATCCCATCTGCTGGAGCCGGTCGCGTCGACGGCGCGGTGCTCGCGGCCGTGGGTGGCCCTTGGCCGATGAAGCCGTGTACGTGACGTGCGAGGGCCGGGTCGGCTACCGGGTTCTCGAAGTGTCGCACCGAGCGTACGAAGAAACCCTCCCCTATCGGGGAAGGTCGCCTACGGTCGATCATTGCCCCGGCGGGTAACTCCCGAACACGCCCACAGACAGGAACACGTCGAAAATGACATTGACGACGTCAAGTATGTCCCTTAGTTGACCTTTTTGATGAAGTTCGCGACATTTTCGATGTAATCGCTGGCAACTGCGCGTCGACTGTTTGAATTCTGGCCTCTAAGTCGTCGAGCAAGTCGTCGAGTTCGTCGAGTATCGGCCGGGTGCGCTGCCGGGCGTCCGCTCCGCGTTCGTAATAGTTGGGGTCTAGCTCGAGGGGTTCGCTGGCCGGTGCGGGCCGGGGATAGTCGCGGTGCTGTGGCGAGTTCCCGGACAGGTGGGCGCTGGCGATCGCGGCGGCCGCTGTGGCGTGCAGGGGGTGCAGTCCGCCGATCGATGCGCGGCCGGTGGGGCGACCGTAGGCGTCGAAGGCAGTGACGACGGGGTGTGGCGCCCAGCGTGGGTCGAAATCGGCTGGTGCCAGGGTGCCGTGGGTGAGACGTTCGGCGAGTAATGCGTGCCCGTCGCCCAGGGGCACGAGGTTGGTGACCGCTGCCCAGCGGCGCAGGATTTGTACTGGGCACAGTTGTGGCTGGTCCGGGTCGGCTGGCAGGACCAGCATGCCCTCGTCGACCACAACAGTGGTGTCGGTGATCTGAATCTGCTCCTGGCGCAGGGCAACCAGGCGCGGGAATGACAGGCCGGCCCCGGCCAGAGTGAGTAGCGCCGCGTCGCGGCGACCGAACAGGCCGCGGACCCAGCCGTGTTCCGGAAGGCCCGCGAGTACGGTGTCGACGGCTCGGCGGGTGCGAGCGCGGCGAGCAGCGCGGGCTGGGTTGTATGCCTGACGGACAGCCTCGGCGCGCCCGGGCTCAGGGTAGCCGGCGAGCCGATGTGCGGCGTTGATCGCAGTGACCCTGCCACGCTGGGTCTGTGGTCTGCCGCGGGTGGCGGCTAAGTACGCGGCAACCACGTCGGGGCCGGCCGGCCGGGACGGTAATGCAAGCGCAGTACACCAGTCCTCGAACTCTTCCCAGGCGCCGCGGTAGCGTGCGGGAAGACTGGGCGGGTCGGTAGGGGTCATAGCTGAAGTTGGTTGGCCGCGTTCTTGTGGTAGCTGGGGGCGCTGTCGTAGTAGTGGTCGACGGTGTCGGTCCGTTTGTGGCCGCTCTGGCGTTTTATGTCTTCGCTCGCGATGCCGTCGGCGCGGGCCTGGGTGATGAATCCGGAGCGTAGCGAGTGTCCGCTTATCCGCGCGATTCGCGCTGAGTCGAAACCTGCCTCTTGGCAACGCTTCTTGAGTATCAAGGGGATAGTCTGGTCGGTGAGTGGATGGCCGGTGTCGGCCGGTAGGTACCTCGTGCTCTTCGCCAGGGCTCGCCACACCGGTGCGGTGGCGCGGCGATGGACTGGTAACTCGCGGTCGCAGTGGTGGAGCTGTGGGTCGCGGTCGCTGAGGTTGTCCAGCAGTCGGATCACGCTCCGGCGGGCGGCCCGGACCTGCTGGTCCTCGGGTTCCCCATGGTCCTTCGCGGTGCGGATGGTGTTGTCGTGGACTGTCACCACCATCAGCCAGTCCAGCAGCCGGCACCACGGACAGTAGCGGGAGTCGCGGCTGCGTGGCAGTTGCGCGTATGCCACAGAGGTGAGTGAGGTTCTCGATCCGCGGATCCGCATCGTGATCCACTGCTCCTTCGAGCCTGCCTCGTCAGAGACTATGCGCAGGTCGCCGAACTGGATCGCTGCGATTTCCGAGCGCCGCCGCGCGGAACAGAACCCCACCACGATCAGCGCTATGTCCCGACACGCGGCAATGTGGGCCTTCCAGTCGCCCGCGGCCGCCCGGGCGCTGATCGAGTCGACCAGCGCACGCAAGTCGTCGGCCAAGAGCGCATCTGCTCGTTCGGGGACCTGACCTGCCGCGCTCCGGCGTTTGGCCATCGATCTCAGCGCGGTTCGAACGACTGGGGTGGAGACGGGATCAGGCAAGTCGGCGTCGAGGTGGTCGCGTCGAATCGCTGCAGCCCACACACTCAATGTCGAGGCCGAATATCGGTAAATGCCTGCATCGCACTCGGCGCCTGCCGCAGCGAGGAACGCTGCGACTACCTCCGGATCGGCCGGGCTCGACCGATACCCCTGCTCAGCACACCACGTCTCGAACCGATGCACCGCAGACCGATATGCGCGCGTGGTGTGAGGGGAACGCACTTCTTGACGGCTCGCGTGCCGATCAGAAACCGGATCGTCGGCTGCCGCCCCATCGTCGGCCACCTCGCGCAGTTCGACTACGGATTGCCGAACATCGGCTCCTATGACCTCTCCACGGCCTGTCACTGTGACAGTCCCTTCGTGAGTTTCGCCCCATGTCTCGGTGCGATCGAGAAGATGGTCCGGGTAGTCGGCAGTCGTCCTGCGATCGGTCCGCCGACCTGTCGCCGCAACGCCGCGTTCGCAAGGGCGTCGCTAGCGGCCCTGTGGACTTGGCCGACTCGGCTGTGTCGTGCAGCTCTACGGCAGTCCGCACCTGGCGGTGCGACGGTTGCCCACTTGGCGTTGCAATTGTTGATAACTGTATGGCCGATGCCAGGTCGTCACCAGTCGCGGGATCGCGTCATGGTTCATATCCGTGTACGGGTTCCTACCCGCTTTCGCCGCTGCCTCGCAGTTGCTCGGATGAGGCCGCATAAATCACTCGCCCGACGTGCGCACGCGCATCGACGCTCTCCCTATCCTCAACCTGCGCTCCTCCAATGCGGATGTCAAGGGCGCGAATTTCAGGACGGCTCGTACCGGAAATCAAAACCCGTGTACCTCCAGCGATCAGGGCAGATAGCCGGCCGCGGCCATCGCTGAAGTGGACTGGCGAGGACTGCGGGTTACGGGTTGTCCTTCGTGGTGGCTGGGTGAGGGCTTGGCTGAGTTGTTGTGGCGATCGACGGGGGATCGGCCTCGAGTTCGGTGCTCAGATGTGCCAGCGCCCTCCACGCTCGGTTGCTTCGGTCGAGACGGTGATACAACGGACCGCGTGGTCTGCTGCGTGGAAGCACGGCCATTACGCCGGCGTCGACCAGTCGTTTCACGACTTGTTTGACGAGAGCGTCGGGCACCTGAGCATGCGAAGCGGTCGCGGTAGCCGTCGCGATCATGCGGACGGTGATTCCTTCATCCTCATTGTCGGCGGCGAGCCGTGCGATCGCGGAGACGACATCGACCATATAGCGGTTGCCGAAGATCGCTGCCGATAGATTGCGGATCGCCTCCCGCCTCTGCACTGACACGCTTACAATCTAACGCGTTACGCGAATCACGTAACACAAAAGGAGGTGCAGACGCGATGGTGCCGACCACGGCCGTTGCCGAACAGTGCGAGCTCGATTTAGAGGTCCCTCCGCTGACTTCGGATCCGGCGCCGAGCACACTGTCACCGATGGCTGGCCAAGAGGTAACGATTGCCGGGCGGACGCTGCGTCCGACGCCGGTGTTCGATACCTACTGGCGTTTCGCCGCTCGCCGCCAGGAAATATACGAGGCCCGGCTCGCCGGCCGTGCCGGCCCGTGGACCACCGATCCAGTGCTGCTGAGGCACCGCTTCACCAACTGCTACCGCGCCGCCGACCGGGTCAGCCAGTACCTGATACAGGACGTTTCCTATCGAGGCTCTCAAGACCTCGACGAGGTAGTGTTCCGGACCTTGTTGTTCAAGTTGTTCAACAAGGTCTCGACCTGGCAGCTACTGAGCGAGGCATTCAGCGACGTCAGCTGGCGCGACTTCGACCTGGACGCATTCAACGAGGTCCTCACCGCCGAGTTCGCGCAGGGCCGCAGACTCTATTCCGCCGCCTACGTGGTGCCTCCGCCGCGTCTGGGTGCTGACCGAAAACACACCAACCACCTGCGGTTGCTGCGGCACATGATGGTTACCGGCCTGCCCGACAAACTCGCATCGGCCACCTCGTTGCGGCAGGTGTTCGAAGCGCTGGTGGACTATCCCGCGCTGGGGGACTTCCTGGCGTTCCAGTTCGCGATCGATCTGAACTATTCGAGCGTGCTGAACTTCGACGAGATGGAATTCGTGGTCCCGGGGCCGGGCGCACGCGACGGAATCCGCAAATGCTTCGGCCGGGCTGCCAACGGCATCGAGCCGGAGGTGATCCGGTACATGGCCGAACATCAGGATGAGCACTTCCATCGACTCGGCCTGGCTTTTGCCGGTCTGGCCGGTCGGCGCCCGCTGCAATTGATCGACTGCCAGAACCTGTTCTGCGAGGTCGACAAATACGCTCGGGTGATGCATCCCGACATCGCAGGCCACAGCGGCAGGACTCGCATCAAACAACTGTTCGCACCGGTACCGGAGCAGGTGACCGCATGGTTTCCCCCGAAATGGGGCTTGAACTGACCGTCCGGACTACACGGATGCGGCCTGCTGATCTCCGAGGCGCTTGCTCATGTCCTTCTCAGCGATCGCGCGCTCGCACACGTGCGTGTGGTGGCGACGCTCCGCATCGGTGAGTGGCCGGACGGTCAGCGTTCGAGCGTCCAGGTCGCAGAGCACTGCCGCGTCGCCGTGCTCATGCACGGCGCGCCACGCACGGAATCCGTCGAGGATGGCCTTCTCCCATTCCATCTCGGTGCACACGCCGACCTCGAGATTGGCCGTCATCCGACGACACAGGCGCAGAATCTCACTGTCGACGACGGTCGCGCCGGCGAAGTAACTGGCGCGACCGGCCGCCTCGAACACGAAGGCCGACAGGCCTTCTTCGATGGCGATGGCCCGTCCGCCGTCCTCGACGTCGTCGACACGCGGGTTGGCTTTGCGCTTGCGTTTCAACAACGCCCGCATCACCGGACTCCATCCCAGGATTGCAAGGTGGGCGAGGTGAAAGACATCGTGATACCGATAGCCGTCCTCGTCGTAGGCATTGTCGCCCAACGGGTCTCCGCATGCCCGTTCGCCACTCACTGGCACCACCCGCGGGGGCTGGCCCTCGATGCTGTGTGGGGAGGGCGCGATGAGTACCTCCAGTTGGCGTGGCAGTCTCTGTGTTTCGGGTGTGTCCCGGGTGTCGAAGCTTCGCGCGGGCCCGATGCGGTCCACTGGCGCCGTAGGAACTCTTACCGGCCCTCGGGGCTGCGCTGTGGGCAGTGTTGAGGCCTGCCGCGGCCATCTCGACGCGATCTTCGACAGGTTCGCACTTGCTACTTCGTCGAGTCTGACGCCGAGCCAGGTCGCTGTGTCGGCGACGTACCACAGGATGTCACCGAGGTCCTCAACCGCGACGGTGTGGTGGTCACGGTGGATCGAGCCATCACGCACGATCTTCTTCTGGTTGGTCTGCAGCGTCCCCACTTCGCCACCCAGGCCGAGCAGGGCAATCGTCAACGCCCGCTCGGGATCCTCCTGGTTCTGGTCGTAGGCCCACGCTTCGCTCTGGTATTCGTCGAAATCCATCATGCACCCCAACTATGATTGATTATCAATCACGCTCGCATTACTCTGGTTGGAAGTCAAGCGCCCGGGGAGGTGTCCGTGATCGACGAAGACGTGCTGCGGGATGCGTTGGTCGCGGGGATCGCCGAATTCAACGTCGTTACATCCGGCGAGGTCGAGGAGGCGATCGCGGCGGTGGGCGGCGACTACGCGTTCGAGTTGGAGAGCAGACTGGCCGAATGGGTTATCGCGCACGTCGAGTTCGTACTCGGCCTGACATGGCCGCTGCCGAAGCCGGCGGATCTGCGGCGCGAGCAGTTCGCCACAGTGGCTGCTTTGCAGGCCGCGATAACCACTGCGGTGGGTGGTCGACGATGATGAGACCCATGGCCACCTCCATCCACGCGGGTGATATCGGCGACGCCTGGCTGCAAGCCGCGCAGGCACTGGCCCAGGCTCCCGGCCGCACCCTCGTCAACCTTGCTGTCAGCATCACAGACCCCCTCCGGGAGGACCTAGGGATACGTGAGGAGCTCGAAAAGTCTCTGGTGAGGCTGGCTCGCGGTAACGGTGCCAGCAAGCCCGCGACCCTGCACAGCGTCCACACCGTGGCCAACACGATCTTTCCTATCTCGATGTACAACCCGGACCATCCCGATGCCGCCGCAAAGTTCTTCGAGAGAGCTCAGTCTGTGGGGTCTCTGCATGTCGGCCGGCGAAACGAGTGGGGGACCTACTTCGGGCGCCTGGTTTCCTACCCATTTCCCGACGGGTCGACCGTCAATCAGCTCGAAAGATTCCTCGACGTGCTCGCCGAGGGCAAGACGTGGGCCGACCGCTACGAAGCGCCGCTGACCTTTCCCGGTGAATCGACCGAGCTCATCGGGAAAGCGGACGACGTAGACGCGGCAACAGCCGACGCGCTGGTGATCGGACCGCAGGATCGACGTGTCCGGGGCAACCCATGCCTGGCGCACCTGAGTTTCACCGTGTTGGACGGCGCGGTACACCTGACAGCCCTCTACCGCCGCCACCACTACATCGCCCGCGCATACGGGAACTTTCTCGGCCTGGCCCGCCTGCTGAACTTCCTGGCGCGCGAGAGCGGTCGCGAGGTCGGTGGCATGTTGGTCGTGGGTACCCATGCCGACCTCGAGATGGGTACGCGGGCGCACCACCGTGATCTACTCGCTAGGGCCGCAGACGCACAAGGCGACGTCCACCCGATCGAGGTGTCCACCCGCCCGCTCGGCGCATCATGGAGCGATCTGGAATTGCCGTCCTCTGCCCGGGCCGCCGCACCATGACCCGCACGCCCGGGCCGACCCGGGATTCCGATGTTCACGGCGGATTCGCAGACTCCGACCGGGCGCGGCGTGCGCGCGAACTGCTCGCTGACTGTGTCGTACCTCCGCCGGGTTTGAGCGTCCGGATCGGTGTCGATGCTTGCGACCTCACGCTTCTGGCTCGCCAGTTGCAATCCCCGACCGCTGCACGATTCCTGAGCAACACCTTCACCGAGGGGGAACTGCAATACTGCCAAGGCCGCGCCGACCGGCTCGGCGTGCGATGGGCGGCCAAGGAGGCCGTCGCGAAAGCGGTCGGCAGCGGCTTCCGCGGGTTGAGCCCGCAACAGATCGAAATCCGGCGTGAACCCGGCGGCAGACCATGGGTGCATGCCACGACGGGATTGCCCTGGCCAGACGATGCACATCTATGGGAGTGGTCGGTGTCGCTCGGCCACGAAACCGACCTCGCGATCGCCGCGGCGATCGCAGTCCTACCCACGCAATCCAGCCGAACACCACTGGAAGAAAGGAACTCACGATGACCGCCCACGACGGTGGCCGCGACGACATCCGTGTCGACGACGAGGGGCGGCGTCTGGCCGACAGGATCCGCAGCGAACGCGAATACCTGAATCTCAAACAAGAACAAGTCGCCGAAGTCCTCAAGACTTCACGCGCCGCGGTCAGTGCCATCGAGACCGGTCGTCGCAAGGTCAGCGGACAGGAACTCAAACGATTGGCCGAGCTTTTCGGCACCAGTGTCGACCGCCTGCTCGGAGCCGCTCCAGAGGAAGACGAAACCACAACAGCGCTGTTCCGCACAACCAAATCCCTGTCCGACCACGACCGCATGCAGGTGCTGCGTTTCGCGGAGTTTTTGCGCAACGCCGGGCCCGCGCCCCAACTGGACGACGAGGTCGGCCAGCCGCGATCACGTTAGGTCAATCGCACGATGCCACCGTTCACACGCCGACACGCGCTCGCAGACGCGCGCATGCGGGCCGCGCGACTACATCAGCGAATGCGCACGCCCATGGACCGCCCGGTGGATGTCTTCGCGCTCACTCAACATCTCGGCGTTTGGCTGGCGACCCAGCCGTTGGACAACACCTACGGCTTCTACCTCAATGACAACGACGCCGCAGGTATTGTCCTCAACAGCCGCCACCCCGAGGTGCTGCAGCGCTATACCTGTGCCCACGAACTGGGGCACCACCTGCTCGGCCATGGCAGTCACACCGACGACAAGGTCACCGTCGAAGCCAGCGCCGATGTGGCCCTACGCGAACAGCAAGCTCAAGCGTTCGCGGCCGCACTGCTCATGCCCGGCCCCCTGGTGAACCACACCCTGCGCCGCCTCCATACTTCCGCAGAACCCGCCGCCGGCGATATCTACCTCGCCAGCCGTGACCTCGCCGTCAGCTATTCCGCCATGGTGTGGGGACTCGCCGAGTTGAATCGACTCGACCGCCGGAGGGCCGACGCGCTGTCGGAGGCCGGTGTGCGTCCGGTCAAAGACGCGCTACGTGGCGGCCCCCCGATAGCCGACGCACGTGCCGACCTCTGGACTCTGGAAATCCCCGTTCAGATTGGAACCGAGGCGATACAGGCGCTTACCTGCCGCGTCGGCGACGAGATCCATATCCGCCTGCCCGAAGACCTCGGCACCGGGTACACCTGGAGCCTCGCAGACCCACATAGACGACCGGCCCTCGACGTTGTCGGCACAGCACCTCGCTTCCTCTGGGACGGAGCATCGCACCTCACCCTCGGGCCGACCGCCATCGCGCCGGTCGAACCCGAGGCATTGCCGACCGACAGCGCCGTGCTCGCCGAATTCCATACCCATCCCGATAATCGTCTCGACGCTACGGCTACCGAAGACCACGACACGCTGTTCGACCTGGTTGGCACTCGGTCCGGCCACGAGCGCGTCCTGCCCGGACTCGGTATGAAAGTCTTTGTAGTCTCGCCGGGGGCAGCAGGGCAGCATACGTTCCAGTTCCGCCTGATTCGAGAATGGGAATCCACGAGATCACCGGCGGCACATTGTCGAGTCACAGTGACCGCGACGCCGCGACGGACGCTGCCGAGACAGGGATTTGCTCCCCGCCAGAACGAACGGCGAGTTCACGAGCTGGCGGCAGCGTGACGCTCACCTGGCTCGCAGATTTGCGTGCGAGTACGGAACCGGTCGGAGATCAAGGCCCGCGGCGTACGTGCGTGTCGTGGGCGGCGACCGCCGCCCACGAACACCACGGGCCAGGCCCGCTCAGCATCGAGTACCTGCACTGGGCATGCGGACCCCGCGGACAGGGGACCACATTCGGGCTGCGCCGTGCCTTGCGGGACTCGGGGCAACCTCCGCGAGACCAGTGGTCCTATGACCCCATGCGCAACGACACCACCGCATACGATCCCCCAGGCGGGGTCACCGGACCGTTCCACACCGCAGGCACCCGACAAGTGCCCCACACACCCAGGCGCCTGGCCGACCAGCTCGAGTCCGGGCTGCTGCCCGTGGCCGCGATCCGGGTCACCACCCAGTTCCGCAACCCCTCTGGCGGCGTCGTCGACGGCTCCGAGCCAGGACAAGACGGCCACGCGGTCACCGTCGTCGGTATCGCCCGACTCGACGACGCCGTCGGCTCGCTGCCCGCGGGTCATCACCTGGTGTGCGTACGCAACAGCTGGGGCCGAGCCTGGGGCAGCGATGGGCATGCCCTCATCACCGAACGTGCCTGGAATGCTTGTGCGATATGGGCAGTAGTCATCGAGCCCACCAACAACGCCAGCGCAACGGAGACGAACTCGGCGCAGTCGCACCTCGCGGAAGCGCTTCCCATTCTGCCTCCGTAGACCCGAACGCGTTTGCTACCGGACCGAATTGTCGAAACGACCGACGGTGCCAACAGCGAGACCACACCGCGTTCTCTCGGTTCAGCCATGGGCAAGAAACCAATCTGATGGCCGACGACCACACCACTCAATTCGGGCAACCGCGAGCGTCCACAACCGGTGTTCGCCTGCGGCGTGACTACCGCCTGGGTTGATGGATCTCGGAGGCGAAGTATGCGCTGGCGGAGCGTAACAGCGAGTTGAGCCGCTCGAGGTCCGCGACCCGCTTCTTAAGCTCGCGATTTTTGGCAACCAGATCGCCTTCTCGTTCTCCGGAATCGGCTTCTGCTTGTCGGATCCAGGAGCGTAGCGCTTCGTGGTTGACGCCGATATCGCGGGCGTGCTGACGAATTGACGGCTTGGGGTATGCCTCACGGTAGGAGCGGACAGCATGAGCTTTCAACTCTTCGGTGTACTTCCTCACTGCTGCCACCCGTGCACGTACTCAGGGCTGCGCCGGGTCGCCGTCAGAAGTGATCCGGAATGGTTCGGGCGCCTCTGGCCGGGGAGATTCGTACTGGTGACGATTGGTATCGACAATGCCGTTTCTCCTATGAATTGCTTGCGGTTTCCAACACCTCACTGCTGACGCTGATCGACAGATCGCTGTGCCTGACGGGCGCTGACCGACAGGTGGCGACCTCTGTCAATCCACGCGATATACCCTGGCACGACACTCGCCATGTATCGCGTGCGATATCTTACGTCATGGGAATGAAACGAGCGATACCGTGGGGTACCGGATATATCGCCCCGATTTGACGACGTCGCACTCGGAGGTGCAAGTTGTCGAACCGTCGCTGCGGTAGTCATGACCTCTTCGAGGCAGCCAGCGTGCTGGCACCATTCTCGGCAGACGATCGCAGGTCGTCTTGTCGGTGACTGGACTCGACATTCGCCTTGTCGGCTGCAGTGGTGCTCGGTTGCCGCTGGTGCAGTTGGTTCGACCACAGTAGGCGGTCCAGGAGGGGCACACGGTCGATGGTCCGAAGGCGCGAGCCAGGGCTATGCCGTTGACGGTTCCCATGTCAGCGGTCCTTCGATCGGCTGTGGGCTAATTTTGTGTGTGAGCTCGAAGATTGCTTGCCACGGGGGTTCGGCGCCGGCGATCGCGGTGTGGTCACCTACGGTGCGTGACGAATGGTCCGGTTCGCTCCCTGTGTATCCGCCGGTGAACAGTGCCCAGAAGCGCATATAGACCGCGGGCGTCACCTCCGGGATCGACTCCGTGTCGACGGCTGCCCGTAAGACGCGGTCTATCAGCCCGGGCGTGGAGGCTATTCGACGTCTCGCGCAATAGTCGATCGGGGGTGGGGCTCGGCGCAGGGTGTCGAACACCTGCTCCAAGGCCCCAAGGATTCGCTGCCAGTTGCCTGTCCGGCGCAGGTCGGCCAACTCGGTTCGGATCCAGACGCATACGCTACGCGGTAACCCGAGCCAGTCCGCAATGGTCGACCAGCGCGCACTCCGACCGAGCTTCAGCAAGCACATCGCCAGAACGACGCTGCGCTCTGGAGTGCACGTCCCCAGGGCAGGATGGCGCCAAAGGCTTTGAGGTACCCATTCGAGAGGAACGATCAGCGGTTCGGTGCGGTGCTCGGGCAGAAGCAGGCTGAGCTCCTGCCCGGGTAACCAGTCGATCGGGTAGGACGGGTGGGTCCGCCCGGTGCGGAACTGCAGCTGAGTCGCTGGCGCAAAGTTCGTGCCTTCGGCAGCCAGGCACGCTGCGGTCACGATCGGGCTGTGCGGACGACGGCGAACTTTCTGACCCGGCCCGAGCGGGCTGATGATCTTGCGTGGTCGAGGAACCGCGCGGTCGATCAGCGACGTCTGATCGAAGGCGTCGAAGCGCCGTGCCGTGATCGCCAACGCCGCCGCCAAAGAGGCGGAACCACGCTCCTTTTCGGCCATCCAGTTCTCGGTGAGCAGTTCTGTGAATACATGCAGCCGCATCGCTGGCGTCACGGCGAAACCGTGGCAGCGCCGCGATGGAGAGACGTCGGCTCGTGCGTCGTCGAGCAGTTGCGTCAACAGGTTCTGGCCGTGCAACTCGTCGAGAGACAAAGGAACGTCTTGAGTCACACCTAGATCGGCGCCGCAGATCGGATGGACGCGGCGCCGCCCACCGTCCGTGGCGGTTGTCAGGCGATTCAGGCACTGGTCGGGCGCCGCAAGCAGCGATTGCCAGGCAGTATCGGACCACGGCCGCTTGCCACAGGACGGACAGGTTCGTGAGAGCCGAATCATGTGCTCGGGGCACCCCAGCACCCACGCACGCAGCCACGACCGCCGCCAGTACCCACGGTCGGACAGACAACGATGGCAATACCTTCCCAGGGACGGCGTGCGCAAGTCGATCGGACTCCACGGCGGGCATGGCCAATCGGGGTCGCGATCGGAGAGCGGAAACATGTGCCGGGGAACGCCCAGGGCGGCGCACCATCGGTCCGCGGCGGCGTCGATCAGCAGCGCCGGCGCGCGCCGGGATCCTTCGCCGATCCCGAGATCGGCGGCCAGGTGACGCAGGGGGACACCGTAGCGCTGCGATATCCGCGCCAGCCAGCTACTGCGCAACTCATCCGGGTATGGGACTATTCGGATCGGCCACTTGGGCCTGCGGACGGCCATGCCGGACGGCGGACCGGCCTCTGGTACTTCAGTGAGTAGAGCAAAGCGCGAGAGTCGATGCGGGAAATCGTCATCCACGAACCCTGTACGGCAACGGCGGATCTGCCGTGTGCCGCGCGTGGCGCCGCCGCCGGATAGCTACTCCTCCACGGTGCCGGGGCATCTCGGTCGGCGGCAGCGTCGGCACCGTGATCCGCGGCAAATCGGCGCTCATGGACGGTTGTGGCGCGCGAGCTCGCGTTCTGCATCAGCGAGCAGCGCAGACGGGGTGGTCGACATCGCGTCGGCCAGTTCGAAAAGCCGATCGATTTGCACCCCGCTGGTGCCCAATTCGATCCGAGCGATCGACGGTCGTGAGAGCCCGGAGGCGTCGGCGAGCTCGTCCTGGGTCATATTCGCCGATTCCCGCGCTCGCCGAATTGCGGCGCCGACTGCGTCGCGCCTCATCTTGCGCTCCTTCCTCTGCTGTGGGCTCAGCGAGGCTTCTGGCACCGGCATGGCCGCATCATCGCATGCCACAGCCACTGCGATGCCGCGCTGCAGGCATGAACAGAAACCGCATCGACCCACCTAGCGTATCGCACGCGATACAAAACGCACGTGAGGTCCTGCTTCTGTGCAACGATCGTGACGGGGTGCGCGATCTTCTCGCGTCTCAGCCCGGTGTTTGATCTCGGCGTGGCTCCGCTTGATCCTCGCCCTGGAGGGCATCTAGGCGGGACAGCATGCGCTGAATCCACCCGCGATCGCGGTCGAGCGGATTCGACCGTTCACCTCGAGGTCGACGCCCTTCTCGATGCTGGATACTGCCGCCGCCGAGGTGGTGCGCTGGTGCACGAGGTCGGCAGGATGGGGAAGTGAGTTCGGCCGCCGGCCAGTGTTGCCGGTACCTACCGCGATCTCGAGGTGTCGAGATCGCGGTAGCTGGTTCTACCGGCCTTCATAGGCGGTTCGCAGGTCCTGCTCGATCAACTGGCGAATATAGGCCGACCGGCTCAACTGCAGATCACTCGCCCGGATCTGGCATCTCACGTCCAGTTCATCCGACATCGCCACTGGTCGCGGCCGCATCTCCGGTGTGCGGTCGGCATCGGTATCAGGAGCCAGGTCGATGTCGAGCGGTCCGTCTGTGAACACCGAACGATCGACTATGGCCATCAGCTGCTCCGGAGTCATGGACTCCATTTCGGCCCGAACTGCCGCTGCCGCTCGGTCGCTGAATTCGCCGGTCATACAGGTGACGCTACGCTTCCTCGCCCGCCGGGCACCATGTCACGCACCGCTGTGTCGACCCCGATAGGTGCGCAAGCGGGTGCGATCCCTCGGATCCATCACCGGACGCGCCCCTCGGCGAGTGCCTCAACCCAGGACGTCGACGGCGCTCTGGATCCGAATCCGGATCGGAGACCAAGAAGCTTTCTCTTCCCGGCGGGTCACATCACCGCCCTACTGCGCTCAAATGCTCGGCACTCTGCTGGCCGACTACGGACTGCGGACTCGTCACCCGCTGCACTGTGATGATCACCAGTACCGGTGCCTCGAGGCAGGCGTCGTCGCCGACCTGCTCGGCATCCACCTGCACTGCCTACCGAGTGGTTCGCCGTATCTCGAATGGGCCTGGCCCGTCTGGCCCCAGCCTGAACCGCGCCTATTGCGGTGGCCTGCCGGGGACGGGCAGCTCGGACGTATCAGTCGGTTCGCTGCTGCGGACCAACCGTCCAGCCAGGAAATCGTCGATCAGACCGGCATCGGCTGCCTGCGCGGTCAACTCTTCGATGCGGCGTTGGAAATCGAATTCAGCGGACGGCCCACTGCCCTCCCCTGCTGCGAGGACAGCCCGTAAGACCTCTAGCTCAGACGAGCTCTCATCCACAAACACAGAATACCAATCACTGGTGCCGCTGCACGGTCTGGCCTGGCCAGACGGTGAACGGCGCATAGCCCGAACTCCCCCTCTCGCCAATTGAACCTGTGCCAACGGTGGTGACACAGAAGTGGAGGTTGGCGGTGCACGCAGGCCAATTGCGGATTGTCTGCTGGCTTGTTCGACCGAAGAAGGCGCACTGTCATGAGCGCTGTCGGCCGCGGACCTGTTCCTGCGGTCGCTGGTAGGCGCTCCGAACGCCGTCGGTCACAGCAGGTCGGCGTTGGACCGGATCGTGCCGAGGCAGTCCTCCATCGAGGGCTTTGGTCCATAGACCAGTTTCATCGCCGCGGTGTACCCCTCGGAAAGTGCCTCACTACCGGGGTGGTTGCTCAAGAGCGGGCTGTGTCCGTACCCGGTGTCCGGTCTTGCCGTCCAGCTCCATCCCGCCGCCTCGCTGTGCGCGTCGATGTCGGCGCACAGCTGCGTCACACCAGCTGGGCCGTGTTCGCTCAGGGCGGCGCGGATCCCTTGGTCGTTGAGCAGACAGTGAATGTCGTAGAGGTGGCGCGCACCGCGCCTCAAAGCATCGAGCGCTGTAAGGTCCGGGGCCCGGGCCGCGCCGTCGTGCAGGGCAGACAGCTTCTCGAGCATCGTTCGCTCCGGTGCCAGCACAGCGACGGTGAACGGCTGGAACTCCTGCCAGGTCGCTTCGGTATCCCCGAGTTCGTTCACCGCGTAGTCGGCGATGGTCGAACGGATCAGATGCTTCTCGGTCGGGAAGGTTCCTCCACGAGAGCCCATCTCGAGCAGCGCTCCCTCACTCAGGGCGGCCGCCGCCGATGCCGACGCTGTGGCTCGGGCGGGATAGGTGTAGCGAGCGTGCCGCTTCACCCCTCTCGTGCTGTTGAACTGCTGCACCTGGCCCTCTTCCAGCGCAAGATGCTCGCCCACGTTGGCAATAACTTGCTTGAGGGCCTTTTCACGAGCTCCGTTACCGGACGCTTCGGGAAACTGGACGAGGAGGTCGACATCTTCGGAAAACCGTTTGATTAGGTCGAAGCAGCGTGACAATGAGGTCCCGCCCTTGAAGATCACGGTCAGCGGCCCGGCTTCGCCGACCTGGACCTCGGCGGTGCAGGCGCGTAACACCTCCATCGCCCAGAAGTCTTTCTCGAGGAACGTCTGGTCGAGCGCGAGGCTTTCGGAGGCACGGCTGACCAGAGCCGCCAGCTCATCCGGATGCGCGCGTAGGTATGACCGCATCAGGCAAGGATGCCCGATGCGGTCAGATCCTCGCTCAGCCGTTTCATATTTGACCGCAAGGCCGAGGATCGCTCCCCTGTGGCAGCCTTCACCAGCTTTGCCCAGCGAAGCCTTCTTCCGGTGATAGCCACGGCGAGAGCCCTCGACAGCGCTGGCCACCCGTCATCGACCGTGGTCTCCCAATCACCACGCAGCAGTTCGAGTGCAGCGATTTCGGCCGGAGTCAGCGAGGCACGCTGCAGGTTCGCCCGGTAGGTCACTATGACAGGCAAACCTTTGGGCGATTTGCCGGTCACCGCCAGCGCCGGCTTCGGCGGGATCTGGGTGGTGAGGCCGAACCATCGAGCAGCCGAAAAGCCTGTCGGTCCGACGCCTCGCGTGCCCAGCACTTCGAAGGCGATGTCGGTGGCTGGTGGAAGGGCCATGCCGTAGCGAGTCCGCTTACCTTTCCAGTACACGCCCTTGGCTACTCTGACCAGTTCACCCCGTTCACGAGCACGTTTCAGTGCTGAAGATGAGGCAGCAGTCGAGCCCGGCAGGCTGCTCGCGTGAACGAAACTGCCCACCGGAGTCCTCTGCAGCTTCCTGGCAGCATCACCCAATGCGACGGTCATGACAACAAAGACTACAGAAAACATGTCACAAAAGCGACCCTGACCAGTAGTTAATCGAACACAGATCAGAGACCGGGATCCCACTTTCCGGGCCCGGCGCGCGGCCCTGTGTAACGCGAGCCACGTCAGTCGGAACTCGACCGTAACTGCTGGCTAGCGAGACTGTCCACAAGGAGAATGATTGTCGAAATCGGATTCGAATGGGCCCATCTCTTCGGCTTCGCTATAGGAAGTACGCCAGGTCGTTTCTATGACACCGACGCAAGGTTGTGACTGCGAATCAAATTCCTCCAAATGCACCTTGATGATCGGGTCCAGAGCAGGTGGCAGTAAGCCGCTCGTGTTCCTCAGTATTTCCGAAAACATAATGAACAAATCATGCGTTATATCGGAGTCGGTCGGTTCTTTCCATGACCTGACCACTCGAGCGCCTGGTTTCATGAGATCCACAATTCTCCGCAATTCGGAACGCAAATGTGGAGTTGCCTTAACGAGTCGATCACCACTTTTGGGGGTGGCCTTCTGAACGGCGTTGTAGATGTAGCTGGACGTGCTCTCCCCGAGCTCTGCGGTGAGCCCGACGCCACGCCGATTGACTGCGATTACCAGCGACTCCAGGTGGTTTCTTTCCCTGGAGTGTTCGCTTCTGCGCAGGGCGAATGGGTGCGGGAGTTGCTGAGTGAAAGGAAGCCGGCTTGTGTAGTATTCGCGGATCCATTCGGAAGTATCACCCTTGGCGTCTTCTTTCTCTATTCTTGGAATGGATCCGTCGAGTTCGCCCTCGGTGGAAAGTTTCGATGCAGACTTCAGTTCTGTAAGGTATTTTTCGTTGAGTTGGGTGAAGATCTCCTTGGCGGAAGGCTTTCGAGAAAAGCAATCGGAAGCCACCGAAAGGGAATGGCGTACGAGTTGTTCATTGCGGCTCAAATTATCTCGGGATGCAAGAATTGCTGATATTCTGTATTTCTCTCCATCGGATGCGAACCTGGTCGGGGTGGCTATCCACGCACATGCTCCCGCGCTGTCGGCCATCAAAACAAGGTAAGTCTCGAGTGCGGAAGAATGCGAGCTCGACTGCGGAGTCAAAGTTATCGGCTTACTGCAGATCATCATGTCGTAGAAGTGGTGGTTGCTGGATTCCGCCGTGTTCGGGCGGCCCCCGCCGCCGATAAGTCGGGGTAACCGCGCGGCCAGCACGGTGGCGGTGGGTTGGCGCGCTTCATCGGTTGTCGTCTTCTCGGCCTCTGGTCGCTCAGTCGTTGCGGTCTCGGTGTGGTTGATGTCCTGGAGACGTCGGCGAATGCGGTCCACTTGTCCGTCCGAGGTGCGTTGGGCGAGTTGCCGAGCGCCTTCTTCGCCCAGAGAGGACCGCTCGATCAGCGCACGCATCCGGGCGACCCGGTCGATTTCAGAGTTGGTGCTGCCGTGTCGGTTCATCATGATCTCCTCGTAGAGAGGTTGGCGATCCAACGGTGGTTCGCCGCGAGCCGGGCCAGTTTTCGTTCGATGGCTTTGGCTGTTTTGTTGGGGAATAGCTGCGCGATCTCGGCGTGGGTGTAGCCGGCTGCCTTGGCCCACACGATCTGACGATCGTGAGCGTCCAACTGTTCGAGATGCTGTCTGATCAAGTCTCGGTTGGCGACGGCCTCGGCGGGGTCGATACCGAGACCAGTGCCGTACTGGGAGGGATAGCCGCGGTCGTCCGGTTGTTCGACGTCGTGGGCCCCGATAGAGCCCAGCGCGCGTTTACGGTCTTGCCGGAGATGGGCTTCGACCGTGCGCTTGAACGCGAAGAGGCAACCACGGAGGAAGAAGGTGGTCAGCTTGGCTCCGAGGGCCGGATTCCAACCTGTTCCGTCTCGGATGCCCGCCTGCAGCTTTTCCAATGCGACCGCGATGCTCTCGGCGATGATCTCTTCGCGTAGGTCCTCGTTCACCGCCAGACGGAAGCGTTGAGAATAGGACGTGGTGACGGCGATGTAGTGCCCGGTGAGTTTGCTGTAGATGGCGCCGCTGCGGATCCAGACATCCAACACTTCGTTGGTATACCGGGACAGACTGGCGACTACTTCTTCCCAGACCGGGCCTTCTACGTTGCAGTCGAGCAAGAGTGTGTGCATCTCCTGCTCGGCGTCAGCCTCGTCGAGCGCGTCGGTGGCCTCGCTGATGACTTCCTCGACGATATCTTCCGACGGGGCCGGCATGTAGTTCCTGGCCAGCATCGCTTCGATGAACGACATCTCGTCCAGACCGTCAGCTGTGAGGTCGAGGATTTCCTCTTCGGCAACGCCGTGTGCAAGGACCCCCTCTGCTTGGTCCTCCGGTCCGTAGGAAACGACCGTGTCCTCCGCATCTGACTGTCTATCGGGTGGTATTGCGCCGCTGTGCGACGAACCCATTGAAGCCTCCTCCACGTGCGCACCGTTCGTTGTCGGACAGGCCGACTTGGCTTGCTCCGGCGCGAATCGTGCGCACGGTCAGCGTGGTTATAGGGCGATGGAGAACGACATCCCCCTCGAAGCCGGAAAAATAATCGAAGCTGCTCAACCCGGGGGAACGGGAGGCTCCTCGGCCTACAAGGCCGTCGAGCACGAACAAGGAGGAGCAGCACATGTCCCCGAATCAAAGCCCCACCCCGATCATCGAGGCGGCGACCGACCACACCGGCTGCGGCAGATGCAACTCACCGATCTGTCTGGCGCTGATACGAGCCGCAACCCCGCCGGCCAACCTGCTCGATTTCCTCGACAGGCAGCTCAAGCTGATCACCAGCGGGCATTGGAGTTGGCGCACAGTCGGATACTGCACCGGCCTCGCCGCCATCATGCTTGTAATCCTGCCGGGCATCGTCGCGGTATGCGCGGTGACAGGTCCCTCCGTCGGCACCGGAATCGGTCTCACCGCTGCGACGGGCATCGGCGGCGCAGGGCTGTACTTGCGGTGGCGACGAAACCGCATCCAAGCACAGGCTGAGGCCACCATGACAACGATTCCCACCGACGTCTCACGGCACGAGCAGGAGCAACCTGCCCGGGCGGCCTGACCCGTGCCCGCCGGTAGACACGGGCCCTGCACGGCGGACAGCATCGAACCGCTACTGTCGATGTTGTCCACCATGCAGGCGTGCGATGAACTCGGAAACCGTGACACCGCCGCGGGACCCGCCCTCGGCGACCTCTGCCGAAGTCGATGTTGCGATGTCGGTTGTTTCTCAGGTGGTGCGGTGCGGCCACCGGTGAAGATGTGGCAACGCCAGGTCAAGCGTCGGTGCTGCTGGGTTTCCGCAGGTATGTGCGACCATCCTGCCGACATGCTCCTCGCCTGGATGCGGGGCAATTCTCGAACGGGGTTTGCCGCGTTGAAGTAGGACGGGGACCTCATGAATGAGTCTGTAGCGTTCGGAGGCCCACCCCGACATGCTCGAAGCGTGATCCTCGGCCTCCCAGTCGGGGACCAATGCTGCCAGAACCACGTAGGCCAGCAGCGGCCCGGGGTCGGTGGCCTTGTCGTCGAAAAGGTGCTCATAGGGAAAACGCTGCCAAGACGCCGCGGTAAGTCGACTCGTCCCGGACAACCATGGAGGCATCCAGTCCAGTGGCCCGATCACGGGTAATTCGCTGAGCCTTCGCAACCTGTCGAGAGCTGAGCGAAATGTGGTGTCCCACTGTATGTCGTACTCATAACGGGTCTGGACGTAGCCGGTGTATGCGGTCGTGTCTCGGAAAGGGCGGGACAGCCCTACGGGAGCCCAGGCGATGTCGTTGCCGGTGAAGCGCTCCCAGAAACGTGCACGGACCTCGGGAGTGAGCTTTTCCCTGCCACTTCGGCGGTTGGCGGTAGTGAGCGCAGCGTCGAGGAGCTCGGGTCGGGCGCCGATGATACGGCGCGCACGGTAGTCGATAGGTGGTGGTGCGCGGTGGAGTTCCGAAGCGATGCGCTCGAGTGTGTGCAATAGCTGTGGCCACCCGTGGTGGCCCAGCATACGAGCGATCTCGGAGTCTACGTCGACCGCGGTACCCCACGGCAAGCCCAGTTCCAACGCCAGTGCCCCGGTGTGGATGTCGCGGCCGAGCCGCAACAGGCAGATCGCCAGTGCACCGCGCACGGCGGGCTCCTCGCCGATACCGTCGACCACCTCCGGCCACAGCTGCTGCGGCACCCACTGCGTGGGCACGGTCAGCGGCACAGTCCGATGGTCGGGCAGCAAGTCGCGTAGCCCCACCCGCCCATCCAGGGAAATATCCAGCTGCGCCGGTGGCAGCGCTGGGTGGTTACGGCCGAAGCGGAACAGTAAATGATCACCGGGCCCCATGCGGTCTTCACCTCGGCGCAGCGTCGCGGCCGTCAATACAGGATTCGGTATCGACCTGGTCGTGTCCCACTCGCTCGTCAGCGGATCCAACAGGCCAGACGGACCGAGCAAGGTATCGAGTGCTTCGCTGCTGCGACCGGCAATCAGGTCCTCGAAGAGCTCGAAGGCCTCAGCGAGTGCTCGCACGATCCGACTGGAGTCGTCGGAGCCTGTGCCGTACTGCCCGGCCACGGCCGCCGCGACACAGCACAGGGCATGGAGAAACATTGTCCGCGGAACGGTGAAGTCACCGATAGTGATGTGCTCGTACGGTGCGTCGAAGGTTCGATCGAACAGCTGATCGAAACGCAACTGCGTGCGGAGCAGCAAAGGGTCGACAGTCTCGGCCGGCGCCCGGGTGAGGTCTGCGCCGCACTGATCGTATCGGCGCGAGCCGGGCAACTTCTCCGGACATCGATCGACCGGGCCGGCGCGGAAAATCCACGCCTTCGACGACCACGGCATTTGCCCGCAGTTCGGGCATTGTGACACCAGCTCGAGTCGATGCACCGGGCAGGCCAGCGCCCACCAATCCAGCCACTGACCTCGCCAATAACCAGAGGTTGCCAAGCAGGCAGGACACCAACGGCCGACCGTCCGTGGCTTCAAAGCTCTCAGCTTGTCCACGGCGGTCCCGACTGCCAGGCCAACCTCATCGGGATCCTTGAGTTCGTCGGTGTGGTTGTACGGAACCCCCACTGTGCGTGCAAATTGCGCGTAGTCCAGCATGACCGCCATAACCATGCCGATGGTGTTGTCTTGCACGTAGGAGGGCAGTGCCATTGTCCTGACGATCTGACTCAGCGACACGCCGTATCGGTGGCTGACTCGGCCGAGCCACCGTTCGAACTGTTCATCGTGGTGGCGCGGGACCGCCAGTGGCCATGCGTCGATATCGCGGCCGGCGGCTGGCGGCGCCTGGGGCCGGCTCGGGAAAGCCTCGGAGTCAGGCGGGGGGCCGGAGGCGGGACTGGGCAGCGACATCTGCGATTGCTCGTTTGACGATGTCTTCGTCGATGGTTTCTGCGCCGGTGGTGATCGCGAGTGAGCACATTCGATCGAAATGGTTGGTCAGGGATCCGATATGGCCCTGTGTGATTCGGAACAGCTCACGCGCGTGGTTTGTGAGCATGTCCGGGTGGGCGTCGGCGAGGATCGCGTGTTTTTCGAAGGCGCGGAGCAGGTCGGTCCAGGCTCGTAGGCCGGCAGCGGTGTCGATGGCAAAGGGAACGACAGGGCAGGCGGTGGCGCGCCGCCCGGTCTGGGCATATTCGGCTTCATCACCGAACAGGCCTTCGTCGAAGTAGTGTTTGCGCGCCAGCCCGACACCCACGATGATGAAGGTGACCGGCATCTCGTTGGCCAGCCATTTCAGGTGGTTGGACACCTCGGTGCCGTTGCGATGCCGGAAATTGATGAAGTGCAGGTCGTCGATCACGATCAGTCTGGTATCGCAGCTGAAGACGCAGTCGACCGCCAACGACCCCAACGTCGCCTTCGTCTTGGCTCTGGCCGCGGGATGGCCGTAGAACTGCAGCAATTTGATATTGAGATCCTTGAGGGTCATCCCCGCGGACAACGGGAGAAACACCACCGGCAGACGCTGGTTACCTTCGGCTGTCACCGACCCGTAGCGGCGGTACTGGTCCAGGTGGAATTTCTTGCCATACCGCGTAGCGATGGTCGTCTTGCCCAACCCCGGTTTGGCATCGATGACCACCGAGCCCTTGACTCTATCGCTGTCGCGATAGTTCTCACACATCACCTGATCGATCACCTCGAACGCGGCGCTGAGCTGCTGGGTCTTCACCACCGGCGGATTGGCATGCCATACGAAGCGGGCCTGCTTGTAATCGGTGAGTTCTTCCTGACCTAGTCGCGACATCTGTGCCCGGGTCAAGGCCTCGAACCCGGGGCGCGGCGGACCAGTGGCGAAAGCATCCCAGCCCTGCTTACGGGACAACGGGAATCGGCGGGTGTCGTGTTCGGCAAGCCAGGCGGCCCAAGGGTTACTCATCAGTCGAGCACCTCCAAACCGGCGCTGTCGGGATGCTCGTCGTAATATCGGGCGAACACATCCAGGTCGTCGTTCGCTTCGACCTGCGCGGCGCGCAGATCGCGTTCCGCGAGCATCTCCGCCACACCCGGCACCGATGCGCGTTCCCGTCTTTCCTCGGCCCCACCGTGGTCTGTGATCCTGCCCAGCTCAGCGTCCTGGGTGGCGCGCTGCGCACTGAGGCGGCGGGCCAGGTTACGATCCCGGCGGGTTTCGACCTGTCCGCGGCTCCACTGTTCGAGTAGTTCCCGCACTGCCTTGCGAGGCTCGACGAAGCGGTTCTCGCGCAGAGATACTCGCTTCACATACTCAGCGGCGTCCTGACAGAACGGCTGGTGCAGAGCCGCTGCGTGCTCCCACGTCAGCGGATGCCACTGCGGTTTCACCGACTGCGACGGCCCGGGATCGGGGTCCCGGAAGTACACCTGCCGGATATCGTGGACATCGACGAATATCGGCCATTTGCCTGCATATTTGCCCTTGTACGGGGAGCGGGTGTCGCGATAGTCGCTCAGACCAGGGCCGTCGTAGATCCGGCTGTCAATCGACACACCCTCGTGTGTGATCTGGCGCCACTGCACGTCGAGGAACTCGTAGGCCAGGTCGGGATTCGTCGGCAGCGTCAAGCCACCTGACGCGGCGACACCGATCTCGAAAACTTCGCTCGGCGACAGTTTCACGCCTGCACACTCCGGGATGCACAACCCGGTATGTCGCGAGCGGTGATACACCGACCCCACCCACTCGCGAATGATCTGCTCCAGCTCACTGACGTAGTAGAAGGCCTGGCCCTCCACATCCAACCCGCGGGAAGCGATGTCAGGCCCTTTGTATGCCGGCAGGTATTCGAGTAAGCCCTGCCGCAAGGTACGGAAGAATCGCTCCAGCGCAGGTTTATCGGTGGGCTTCTTCGGGATCGCCGGCTGGACATTGATTCCGAAGCGTTGGCAGGCGCCGAGGACATGCGCAGCCATGTACTGGGCACCGCGGTCATAGATCACCGATTCCGGCATACAGGCCAGCAAGTCACCCGTATGCCACACTTTCAAAGGCGAGATGTGTTCATGACCGACCAGCACTGTCCCCGGAACACCATGGAAGGGCCAGATACCGCCCTCGGCAGCGAGCTGCGGCGACACACACTGGAACAACACGTTGGCGACGTCGACCGACTTCGTCGAGATCGGCGATAACCGCAGGCCGAGAATGCAGCGGCTGTACAGATCCATAGCCACGGTCAGTTGGACCCGAACCCACCGTAGCGTGACAGGCTCCATCGCAAAGACATCCAGGTCATTGGTATCGAGCACCACGTACTCGCCCGGACGCGTCGCACGCAGTCGCCCGTACGGGGTGCCCGGCCGGTTGGCGACAGACCGGCGTGCCTTGGCATTTCCGAAGGAGTACTTGCCTTTCGACAGCTCCTTTACCCGCCGGTACGCTGTCGCCTGCGACGGAACCCGGACCGCTTCGGACCCGTGCTCGTTCTGGAGCCGGACAGCGGTGGCTTCGATAATGGCGCCCTTGGACGGCGTCGACCGGTTCGTATACTGCCGTAACTCCGCCAGACACGCCTCATCCCACAACGGGTCCACACCACGACGCGTACTTCTCACAATCCTCGAATCGACCAGGCCGGCGGTGCCCGCGGTCTCATAGGCCGACAGCCAGCGCTGCAGCGTCCGCACCGACACCCCCAACTCGGATGCCAGCTTCCGGTAAGCCGGAGCGCGTTCCGACATCGGCACAGAACCGAGTTCACGCAGGCGCGCAGCCCGCTTTTCGAGTTTCCGCAGCTGTTTCGACTTCAGACTGGTCAGCAGGACCCCGACCGGGACAGCGCTCGCTGGATCTGAAACGGGATCGGACTCCACCAGCCTGGCAATCCGCGCCAGTTCGCCGATCTCCACCCGCATGACCTCATCAGCGGAAACCAAAACCACAGTCCCACCATCGAACGACTGCACTGTCCAGCTACGCCCAGCGATCCACACTGTTACACCGATCCCGAGCTGCATCGTCGATGTCATGACTACCCCTCTCGCCTCCTCACTACCGACGAGCTGGCCAGAGGTCGGGTGAGGTCGGCCACCCACCGCCCGTGCCACAACATCGCCGAAATACACAGATCAGGAACGCTGACCCGGGCATGGACGAGCTCCTCCCGTACCACACGCCACCGCCGGCCGGCCGGATCGCAGCGCGCGATCACCTCCATATCGCCCGCGGGGCGAAGAAATTGCCGCCGTGCGCGCCCGAGATAACGAATATTGGCCAATTCGACCTTGTCGCCTCCGCCCCATACCTCGTAACGCCACCCCTTGGCCGCGCACACCCGCGCGGTCCACCGCAACACCGCCGCAGCCTTCGGCTCCTGTTGGAACTTCGCGGGCTTGACATCGACCACGACGAACGAGCCCGAATCCAGCTTCAGCAGCAGATCGGGCACATGCCGACGAACAGCAGTACCATCGCGACCCCACAACCAGAACGGCTGCGCGGCCAACCACACGACATGCGGATCGAAATCAGCAAGCCACAGCCGGTCCAACTCCAGGCGGCTCTCGTAATGGTGCTGAGTCCCTGTGGTCGAGGACCAGAAGACGCCGGTGTAGTGCTTCTTCCCCGCCTCGGTATGGACCCGTCGCACCGGCCGCCCGTGCACCAGCAGCTCTGCGTCCGCTGAACGCACGTCCGTGTCCGCCCGGCCGAGCTCCTCGGTCGCGTAACTCAGTCCCACCTCCAGCACGGAGGGGATCCGCGCGGACACCCCTCCATGGTCTCACCTGCGACAAGAGATGAGAAGGGGCGACAAGTTACCGACAGAAACATGAGAGAACGACACCGCGAATGAGAATCTACATCTTCGCCCTGGGCGAACACGGGCGCCGGAGGGAACAACGGCGACTCCGGTGAAGTTGAGTCGGGATAGCTCAACTATTGGAGGTTGTGTTCGTGACTACACCACTGAATCTTCCGGTGCTGTTCCTGACCGATCCCATCGTGCTGCCGGGCATGGTCGTCCCGATCGAACTGGACGAATCCGCGCAGGCTGCGATCGATGCCGCGCAGGCCGCGAAGACCGGAACCGTACTGCTGGCCCCCCGCCTGACCGAGGGTTATGCCGCCTACGGCGTGCTCGCCACCATCGAGCAGATCGGCCGGATGCGCGGCGGTACCCCCGCGGCCGTGCTCAAGGCGGAACGGCGCGCGAAGATCGGCCACGGGGTCACCGGGCCCGGGGCCGCGCTGTGGGTGGAGGCCGAACCGGTCGAAACCCCCGCCGCCGACGGCCGCACCCGGGAACTGGCCGACGAATACAAGAAGCTGGTGGTTTCGGTACTGCAACGCCGTGAAGCGTGGCAGGTCATCGACGCGGTCAACCAGCTCACCGACCCCTCGGCCATCGCTGATACCGCCGGTTACGCCGCCTATCTCACCGCCGAGCAGAAACGGGAACTGCTCGAAACCCCGGACGTCGCGACGCGCCTGAACCGGCTCATCGAATGGACCCGGGCCCATATCGCCGAGGCCGAGGTCACCGAGAAGATCGGTGACGAAGTCCGCGAGAACATGGAGAAGAGCCAGCGCGAATTCCTGCTGCGCCAGCAACTCAACGCCATCCGCAAGGAATTGGGCGAGGACGAGCCGGACGGCGCCGACGACTACCGAACCCGGGTCGAGCAGGCCGATCTGCCGGAGTCGGTCCGCGAAGCAGCCCTGCGTGAGGTCTCCCGGTTGGAGCGGTCCAGCGATCAGAGCCCGGAAACCGGCTGGATCCGCACCTGGCTCGATACCGTGCTGGAACTGCCGTGGCAGGTGAAGACCACCGACTCCACCGACGTCGCCGCGGCTCGGGCGGTGCTCGACGCCGACCACCACGGCCTGGACGAGGTCAAAGACCGGATGGTCGAGTACCTGGCGGTCCGCGCGCGGCGGGCCCGGCGCGGGCTCGAGGTCGTCGGCGGTCGCGGCTCGGGTGCGGTGCTGGTGCTCGCCGGACCGCCTGGAGTGGGAAAGACCTCGCTCGGCGAATCGGTCGCCCGGGCGCTGGGCCGCAAGTTCGTGCGGGTCGCGCTCGGCGGTGTCCGGGACGAGGCCGAGATCCGCGGCCACCGGCGCACCTATGTGGGTGCGATGCCCGGCCGGATCGTGCGCGCGATCAAGGAAGCCGGTTCGATGAACCCCGTCGTTCTGCTCGACGAGGTGGACAAACTGGGTGCCGATTTCCGCGGCGACCCCGCATCGGCGCTGCTCGAGGTGCTCGACCCGGCCCAGAACCACACCTTCCGGGACCACTACCTGGACATGGACCTGGACCTCTCCGATGTGCTGTTCCTGGCGACCGCCAATGTTATGGAAACCATCCCCGGCCCACTGCTGGACCGGATGGAAGTGATCACCGTGGACGGCTACACCGAGGACGACAAGGTGGCCATCGCCCGCGATTTCCTGCTGCCCCGCCAGCTGGAACGCAATGCGTTGACCGCCGAGGAAGTCCAGGTCACCGATGCCGCACTGCGTGAGGTCGCGGCCGATTACACCCGGGAAGCCGGGGTCCGGCAGATGGAACGGCTCATCGCCAAGATCCTGCGCAAGGCCGCTACCCGGTTGTCCGAAACCGGGGACTCCGGTACGACCCCGAGCGGCTTCGAGGCCGACACCGAGCGAGGTGCGGATGTCGCGCGCGGTCTTGGTTACGACCCCGAACTGGGGTACGGCCCGATCGGGAAGGCCGCAGCCGGTATCAGCGCGCCGAGTGAATCCCTGCGTATCGATGCCGCCGACCTGAAGGACTACCTGGGCCGCCCCCGGTTCACCCCGGATTCGGCGGAACGTACGGCCGTCCCGGGTGTGGCGACCGGGCTCGCGGTCACCGGTCTCGGCGGTGACGTCCTCTACATCGAGGCGAACACCGCGGAAGGTGAACGCAACCTCACACTGACCGGACAGCTGGGCGATGTGATGAAGGAATCGGCGCAGATCGCGCTGACCTACGTGCGCTCGCATCTCGGTGAGATCGGTATCGAACCCGGTGTTTTCGAGCGCAGCCTGCACCTGCACGTTCCCGCGGGCGCCGTACCCAAGGACGGTCCGTCGGCCGGGGTCACCATGGTGACCGCGCTGGTATCGCTGGCGCTCGGGCGTCCGGTGCGTTCGGATGTGGGGATGACCGGCGAGGTCACGCTGAACGGCCGGGTGCTGCCGATCGGCGGGGTGAAGCAGAAACTGCTCGCCGCCCAGCGCGCGGGTCTGAAGACGGTATTCATCCCGGCGCGTAACGAGGCCGATCTGGATGATGTCCCCGCCGATGTGCTGGCCGAATTGGATGTCCGGCCGGTGGCCGATGTGGCCGAGATCCTGGCCCACGCGATAGAGCCGATCCGGGAACCGGCTTTCGACAACCGGTCCTTGGCGGCCACCGCCTGACACCGCCGCTCGGGCCGCGGTAGCCGCCACCGGCTACCGCGGCCCGTTCGTGTTTCCGCGCGAAAGGTCCGCCCGGGTAGTAGTGGCCGGGCCGGCGAGTCGGGGCAGCGAATTCCGCTCCGCCGTTCGGTTCCTTCCCCGCATCCGGCGGTCACGACACGGTCATCGCCGCCCGCGAATTCCTGACGGTTCGGTGACGCCGGCTCCGCGCCTCTTCCGGAACCGTGCCCGCAATGAAACCATCCGCAGCGAGGCAGTACGACGACACCGAGGCAGGCGGGCACATGGCCCGATGGCGGAACGAGGGTGCTGATGCAGGATGTACCGGATTCACCCGGAATCGCGCAACGATCCCGGGAGCCGGCGGGTGAACCCACGCCCGGGGTTGTCGCGGCGGGCCTGTGCGGTCTCGCGGCCGCCGGGATGGTGCTCGGTATCGCGGAACTGTTCGCAGGACTGATCGACCCGGATGCCTCGCCGTTCGTCTCGACCGGTGCCACGGTAGTCGACTACACGCCGAAAGCACTGCGTGAGTTCGCCATCGAACAATTCGGCACCGCCGACAAAGCCGTGCTGTTCGTATCGATGAGTGTGGTGATGGCGGTGCTCGCGGTCGCCGTGGGCCTGCTGGAACGGCGGCGGCCGTACGGAAGTGCGCTGCTGATCGCCTTCGGGCTGCTCGTCTGCGTGGCAGTGCTGGGACGGCCCAACGCCACTGCGGTATTCGTGATTCCGATCCTGGTCGGTAGCGCGGCGGGGATTGTCACACTGCGCTATCTGATCACGCGGGCACCGAACCCGGAGCCCACGGACGAGGTATCGGCCGCCGACCCGTCCCGGCGCCGGTTCCTCGTACTGGTCGCCGGTGCCGCCGCGGTAGCAGCCGGAAGCGCGGCCGCCGGACGCTGGGTCGGTGAGCGAATGCGGGCCGTAACCGCCGATCTGGAGCGTTTCGTGTTGCCGCGTCCGGTGACCGCGGCTGCCCCGCCACCACCGGGTACCGATCCGCCGGTCCGCGGGCTCACCGAATTCATCACGCCCAACGACACGTTCTACCGGATCGACACCGCCCTGCGAATTCCGGCGGTGACCAGCGAGGACTGGCGGCTGCGAATCCACGGCATGGTGGACCGTGAGATCGAACTGACCATGGACGAGCTACGCCGCCGGCCGGCCGTGGAAAAGACGATCACCTTGACCTGCGTCTCCAATGAGGTAGGCGGAGACCTGGCCGGTAACGCCCGCTGGATCGGCTACCCGCTGGCGGACTTGCTCGCCGAGGCCGGTGTTCGCCCCGACGCGGATATGGTGCTGTCCACCAGCGCCGACGGATTCACCGCCGGAACACCGGTAGCGGCCCTCACCGACGGTCGCGACGCGCTGCTGGCCGTCGGTATGAACGGCGCACCCCTACCGGTCGAGCACGGTTATCCGGCCCGGCTCGTGGTTCCAGGGCTCTACGGCTACGTCAGCGCGACCAAATGGGTGGTCGACCTGGAGATCACCAGATTCGACAGGGCCCAGGCGTACTGGACCCGCCGCGGCTGGTCGGCGCGCGGCCCGATCAAAACCGCCTCACGAATCGACGTACCCACCCCGTTCGCGAAAATCGCACCCGGGCCGGCTGTTGTCGCGGGTGTGGCCTGGGCCCAGCAGCGCGGTATCGCCGCCGTCGAAGTCCAGGTCGACAACGACCCGTGGCAGCCCGCCGAACTCGCGCCGGAATACTCCTCGGACACGTGGCGCCAGTGGACCTGGCGCTGGAACGCGGTCCCCGGCGACCACACCCTGCGAGTCCGCGCCACCGACGGTGAAGGCCGTGTACAGACCGAACAGCGTGCCGATCCGGTCCCCGACGGCGCCACCGGCTGGCACACCCGAACCTTCCGGGTCGAGTAAGTGCCACTGGCATTCTGGTGGGAACTCGCAGCCCCATAAGAAATACGAAGGCCGGCACCCGGGGCGCGGGTGCCGGCCTTCGTAGTGCCCGTAGCCGGCCATTGAGCTACTTGTCGTAGACGTAGCGGACCGGGTTCTGGCTGCGCGACCGTTCGTCGTCCGCGAAGACACTGCCGATGAGTACGTCACCGTCGATGAGGGTCGCCCACAAGCTCGAAGCGGTCGTCATGCCGAATGAGGCCGCGCAGGTCAGCGATGGCACGAGAGGGCTCCGGGACGGTTTCGGGCTCCCGGCGGCCGCTGCGCGGCGTCCGGTTGTGGTTTCAGGCTGCGGCCGGTTCCGGTGCGCCGGCGAACTGGGTGCGGTAGAGCTCGGCGTAGCGACCGTTGGCTGCGAGCAGTTCCGGATGGGTTCCGCGTTCCACGATCTGCCCCGCTTCCACCACCAGGATCTGGTCCGCCGCGCGCACGGTGGAGAGGCGATGGGCGATCACCAGCGCGGTGCGGTCCTGCAATGCCTCGTTCAGCGCTGCCTGTACCGCCGCTTCGGATGTGGAATCCAATGAGGCAGTGGCTTCGTCGAGAATCACTACCCGCGGCTGTTTGAGCAGCAAGCGGGCGATGGTGAGGCGCTGGCGTTCGCCGCCGGAGAGCCGATAGCCGCGTTCGCCGACCACGGTATCCAGGCCGTCGGGTAGCGAGGCGATCAAATCGCCTAACCGGGCGCGGCTCAGCGCATCCCACAGCTGCTCCTCGTCCGCTTCGGGGGCCGCCAGTAGCAGGTTGGCCCGGATGGTGTCGTGGAACAGGTGGCCGTCCTGGGTAACCAGGCCCACCGTTTCCCGGATCGAGGCGGTGCTCAACTCGCGAACATCGGTGCCGCCCAGCCGTACCGAACCCGAATCGACATCGTAGAGTCGCGAAACCAGCTGGGCGATGGTCGATTTACCGGCTCCGGAGGAACCTACGAGGGCGATGAGTTCGCCGGGTTCGGCGCTCAGGCTGATTCCGTGCAGCACCTCCTCGCCACCGCGGGTGTCCAGGGTCGCGACCTCCTCGAGCGAAGCCAGCGAGACCTTGTCCGCGGCGGGATAGCCGAAGCGCACATCGTCGAATTCCACCGCGACGCCACCGGCCGGGACCGGTCGCGCATCCGGCGCGTCCTCGATCAGCGGTTTCAGATCGAGGACTTCGAAGACGCGCTCGAAACTGACCAGCGCCGACATGACCTCCATCCGGGCGCTGGCGAGCGCGGTGAGCGGCGAGTACAGCCTGGTCAGCAGCAACGACAGGGCTACGACCGCCCCGGCGTCGAGCTGCCCGCGCAGCGCGTACCAGCCACCCAGTCCGTATACCAGTGCCACCGCGAGCGCGGAGACCAGCGTCAACGCCGTGACGAACACGGTTTGCAGCATGGCGGTGCGAACACCGATATCGCGTACCCGCCGCGCGCGTAGCGCGAATTCGCCGGACTCCTGATCCGGGCGGCCGAACAGTTTCACCAGGGTAGCGCCCGGTGCCGAGAAGCGTTCGGTCATCTGGGTGCTCATGGCCGCGTTCAGGCCGGCGGCCTCACGCTGGATATCGGCCAGCCGGTCACCCATCCGCCGGGCCGGTATCACGAATACCGGTAGCAACAGCAGGGCGAGCAGGGTGATCTGCCAGGACAGCTGGAGCATCACCACCAGAGTGAGGATGACGGTCACCAGATTGGCGACCACTCCGGAGAGGGTGTCGCTGAAGGCGCGCTGGGCGCCGATCACATCGTTGTTCAGGCGGCTGACCAGCGCGCCCGTCCGGGTGCGGGTGAAGAACGCGATCGGCATGCGCTGGACGTGATCGAACACGGCGGTGCGCAGATCCAGGATCAGCCCTTCCCCGATACGGGCCGAAAGCCACCGGATCGCCAGACCCAGTCCGGCATCGAGAACGGCGAGGCCCGCAATGGCAAGCGCCAGCATGATCACCGTCCGGGCGGCGGATCCGTCGATGATCTCGTCGACCACCCGGCCCGCCAGCAGTGGTGTGGCCACCGCGAGTACCGCCGCCACGACGCTCAGTACCAGGAACGCGGCCATCCGGCGCCGGTGCGACCGCGCGAATCCCAGGATTCGCCGCGCCGTGGCGAGGCTGAACGCCCGCTGTTCCTCAGGGGCGTGCATACGCCGGTACATCTGATCCCAGGCAACCGATTCCATGCTCATCCGACATGTCCTTCCGCTCCGGAGCCGATTCAACTCCAGTGCACCGACACTAAAAGCTCAACCTTTATTTAGGTCAAGCTGCCGGGCCGGGAACGGGTGCCAGTTCGAGCCGGACACCGAGCAGCCGGATCGGACGGTCCAGCGGAAACCGGTCCAGAATGCGCAACGCGGTATCGACGATGGTCGCAACATCCGTTGTGGGCTCGGCCAGTTTCGACTGTTTACTGCGGGTATAGAAGGTGCTGGTCCGCACCGTGACCGCCACCCGGACCGCTATCCGGCCCGCCGCGGCGATCTCCGCGGTGACCTCCGCCGCCAGCCGCTCGACCTGCGCGCGAATCTCGTCACGCTCGGTGAGGTCGCGCGGGAAGGTCTCCGATCTGCTGCGGCCCACCGCCGGCGGCGGTTTGGTCACGATCTCGGTATCACCGGCCCCACGCCCCATGACCCACAGGTAAGGGCCGTTGGTGGGCCCGAACTCGGCGGCCAGCACCGACCGGTCCGCCGCCATCAGATCGCCGATCGTGTGAATATCCAATTCGGCCAGGCGGGCCGCGATCCGGGTACCGATTCCCCACAGCGCGTTCGTCGGCCGGTGCGCCATCACCTGCGACCAGTTCGCCGCGGTCAGCCGGAACATGCCCGTGTGGGCGCCCGGTTGCTCGGCCGCCGTATCGGCGGATTTACCGACAGATTTCGCAAACCCGGTGGCCAGTTTGGCGGTCAGCTTGTTGTCCCCGATACCCACCGCGCAGGTCAGGCCGAGTTCGGCGACCCCAGTGCGGATCGCGGCGGCGAGGCTCTCCGGGGCGTCGGTCTCGGCCGCCACGAACGCCTCGTCCCAGCCCCACACTTCCACCTGGTCGGTGAAAGTGCGCAGCAGTGCCATGACCTGCTCCGAAGCCTCGTCGTAGCTGGCTGGATCCAGCGGCAGGAAAACCCCTTCGGGACATTTGCGCGCAGCCGTCCGCAACGGCATCCCGGCCCGGATCCCGTAGGCCCGAGCCGGGTACGAAGCGCAGGTCACAACCTTGCGGGGTTCCTCGGGGTCCCCATTCCCGCCCACGATCACCGGCAGCCCGCGTAGTTCGGGATGCCGCCGGAATTCCACCGCGGCCTGGAATTGGTCGAGGTCGACATGCAACAGCCATCTGGCCACGTATGCAGTCTTACTCCTCCCGGGTGACAACCGGGGGATATCACCGGGCGCGGGCTACACATTCGCTGTACCTGCGGACGTCGTCGTAGCACCGGTGCGAGGGGCTTGGAGGTGAGGGGCATGCAGGTCCGCCGACCGGCGGCCGAGAGCCCGCCGGGCGGTCCCGTCCGACCGGGGACGTGGCAGGTCCACCGGGTGACCGGCCCGGAGTAGCCCGGCGGGGGCCCGGCAGGTCCGCCGAGGCGGCAAACTGGGGTCACACCGCCGGGCACCGGGCGCGGCTCCACCGAGTGGCGCGTTCGCAGAGCCGACGCGGCGCACGCGCTCACCGACCGAAAGGCGAAGATGTCCGATCCAGCCCCGCTCGATTTCGACCTGGCCGCGAAAGTGCTGGCCGCCCAGCCGTTCGCGAACCTGGTCGGCACCGAGCTCGCCGCCTTCGAAACCGGTTCCGCGACCCTGATCGTGCCGATCCGTCCGGAGCTCACACAGCAGTTCGGGTATGTCCACGGCGGAGTGCTGTCCTACCTGGCCGATAACTCGATCACCTTTGCCGCCGGAACCGTACTCGGCGCGAACGTGCTCACCGGCGGTTTCTCGGTCACCTACCTGCGACCGGCCCGCGGCGAACGCCTGCGCGCCGTCGCCGCGGTCACCGGGTCCACGCGGCGCCAGGCCGTGGTGAGCTGCGTGATCACCGCCGAATCGGCGGGTTCCGATCCCGTACAGTGCGCGCTCGCCCAGGGCACCGTGCGCTCCGTCGAACGAGATCTCGGCGACTCCTGACCCACGCCGCGGCTACGCTCGGTGCTGTAAATTCCGGGCCCTCCGCCGGCCGTACTATCCTCCGGCCAGGTATTCCGAGCCGTGGTCGACGCGATCGAATCGGGTCGGTGTGTAGCACCGCGGGCGAAGCGTGACCTCGACCACGGCGCTCGCCGAGGTCACGACCGGAGCCCGTGACCGTTCCCGCCTGCGCCGCGAGCCGGGCGAGCCGAGCGCCGACAATCAGCGGACAGGTATCGAACAAGCCGAGTTCCCGGCCGGGTCTTCGGTAGTCGCACGCGCGGGTCTCCTGTACCGGCTGAGGACGGATGACCACAAGGAGAGCCCCGGGCGTCCGGGGGCACCGGTGTGGCTCGGCCACGAAGTGACCGGCCTGCGGCGGGCCGACGGGAACCCGGAGGCTGGTGATGTGCGACCGGGGGACCGTGCGATGTCCGCGTGAGAACGCGGTGCGCCGAGGTATCGGCGTGTTCGGGGACCGGCATGGCCACGCGCAATTCGGGAGCGGAAACGAACGTGGGCCTAGGCTGGTCGTCGTGACCGACGACGACAGGCGGCGGGATGCGCTCGGGCGGGAGCTGAGCACCCGGATCGGTGCGGATGCGGTGGATATCTCCCGTCGCCGCCGGGTGGAGTACTCCTCCGACGCATCGAACTACAGGGTCCTGCCGGAAGTGGTCGTGTTTCCGCGCAGGGACGCGGATGTGGTGGCGGCGCTGGAGTTCGCCCGTTCCGAAGGACTGCCCTTCACCTCGCGCGGCGGCGGAACTTCCGTGGCAGGCAATGCCGTCGGACCCGGCATCGTCTGCGATTTCAGCAGGCATATGAACGGTATCGCCGAGATCGACCCGCAACGGCGGACCGCGCGGGTGCAGCCCGGCGTGGTTCTCGCCGATCTGCAGCGCCGGGCCCGCGCGCACGGGTTGCGATTCGGTCCGGACCCGTCCACGCAGGATCGCTGCACCCTCGGCGGGATGATCGGCAACAACGCCTGCGGACCGCATGCCATCGCCTGGGGACGAACCTCTGATCGCGTTCGTGAGCTGCGGATTCTCGACGGAAACGGAACTGAGCGCCGGCTTGCCGGCGATTTGGCCGCGATCCCCGGATTACCCCAATTCACCGGCGCCTCGCTCGCAGTTCTGCGTACCGATCTCGGCCGGTTCGACCGCCAGGCCTCCGGCTACGGTCTGGAGTATCTGCTTCCGGAGCGGGGTAGCTCGCTCGCCGGGGCGTTCGTCGGCACCGAGGGCACATGCGGTGTGCTGCTGGACGCCGAAGTGGAACTGGTACCGATACCTGCCGCGACCCTGCTCGTGGTCCTCGGTTACCAGGATCTGGCGACCGCGGCCGACGATATCGCCGCGGTGGTCTCGGTGGCGCCGGTAGCGGTGGAGGGTATCGATGCGCGCCTGGTCGATATGGTGCGGGCCCACGGCCGGCGCGTACCGGATCTTCCGCGCGGTCAGGGCTGGTTGTTCGTCGAACTGGCGGGTGGTGGTCCGTCCGAGGCCCGGGCGGCCGCCGACCGGTTGTGCCGTACGGCCGGTGCTCTCGACGTCCGCGTGATCGAGGACCCCGGCGCCGCCGCGGCACTATGGCGGATCCGCGCCGACGGTGCCGGCCTGGCGGGACGTACTCGCGACGGGCAACCCGCCTGGCCCGGCTGGGAAGATGCCGCCGTGCCGCCTGCTCGTCTGGGCGCCTACCTGCGGGATTTCGACGAGCTGATGGGAGAGTACAAGGTCGACGGTTTGCTCTATGGGCATATCGGCGACGGTTGTATGCATGTCCGGCTGGATCTGCCCCTCGCCGGCGCGCCCGACCGCTTCCGTGCCTTCCTGACCGATGCGGCACATCTGGTCGTACGTCACGGTGGTTCGCTCAGCGGTGAGCACGGCGACGGACGGGCCCGTTCGGAACTGCTGGAGATCATGTACTCGCCCGAGGTCCGCGCCGTTTTCGCCGGGTTCAAGGCGCTGTTCGACCCGGCGGGTGTCCTCAACCCGGGAGTGCTGGTGCAGCCTCGGCCGCTGGATGCCGATCTCCGGCTGCGTGGGCTGGGGCCTGTGGCGGCGGCCGGTGGTTTCGCGTTCGACGGCGACGGTGGTGACCTGTCCACCGCGGTGCATCGCTGCGTAGGGGTGGGCAAATGCCGGGCCGACACCGGCGTTGCCGGCGGCTTCATGTGCCCGTCCTACCTCGCGACGGCCGATGAGAAGGACACCACCCGGGGGAGAGCTCGAGTGCTGCAGGAGGTGGTCCGGGGTGACCTGGACTGGTCCGCGCCTGCGGTGGCCGAATCCCTGGACCTGTGCCTGTCCTGCCGGGCGTGCGGTTCCGACTGCCCGGCCGGCGTCGATATGGCGACCTACAAGTCCGAAACCCTGTACCGCCGCTACCGGGGGCGTCTCCGCCCGCGCGACCATTACGCGCTGGGTATGCTGCCGCGCTGGCTCGCCGGAGCGACTCGCCTGCCGCGTCTGGTGAACGCCGCGGGGCGGCTGGGGCCGTTGCGCCGCTGGGGTATGCGCGCGGCGGGCGCCGATCCGCGGCGTGCGGTGCCGGAGCTGGCCACTCGCCCGTTCCGGCGTATCTGGCGAACGGAATCGTCGCGACAGCAGGTGCGAGCCCCGGAAGCGGGGACCGTGATGCTCTGGGTCGATACGTTCACGAATGCATTCGACCCGGAGATCGCGCAGGCCGCCGTAACCCTGCTGAACTCGCTGGGGTACCGGGTCGTACTGCCCGAGCGACAGGTGTGCTGCGGTCTGACCTGGATCAGTACCGGGCAACTGGATGGGGCACGTGCCCGGCTCCGCCGGACCCTCGATCAGCTCGACGCCCATGTCGGCGCCGGCGGACTGGTGATCGGCCTCGAACCGTCGTGTACGGCCGCGTTGCGCGCCGACCTACCGGAGCTGCTCCCCGACGACGCACGTGCCCGCCCGGTCGCTGCCGCCGTGCGCACGCTTGCCGAGTTCTTGCTGGCACAACCGGACTGGTGTCCGCCCAGCCGCCCCGAGCGAACGATCGTGGTGCAACCGCACTGCCATCACTATTCCGTTCTGGGCTTCGAACCGGATCGCCAGATATTTGCCCGAATGGGTATGAATGTGACCGAAATCGCAGGCTGCTGCGGACTTGCCGGTAATTTCGGAATTCAGCAGGGGCACTACGAAATATCGGTGTCGGTGGCCGGAAACGGATTGTTACCGGCGCTGGCGGGCGCATCCTCCGATGCCGTGTTCGTGGCCGACGGCTTCTCGTGTCGTACTCAGGCCGCCCAGCTGGCTGCGGGCCGCGGACGACATCTTGCACAGATCCTGTTGGGCCACTAGTGATTTCGCGGACCCGAGGCGTCGGTCCGGGTATGCAGGTGGCCGGGCAGCAGGCCCGGTCACCCGCCCGCGGAGATCAGCTTCCGGACGGCAGCGTGCCCGGCTGGATTTCGTAACCGGAACTACCGGCGAAAACACTGCCCCATAGATCGAGCAGCCAATTGAGTGCCTCGGTGATCATGAAACCCTCCAATCGTGGCGGCGGCCACATATTTGCTCAACTCGGGTCATATCGTCTCGCAAACCACCTGCGTTACCACGGAACGAAACGACCGGGTTCCCGTTCTTGCGGGCGTGGTGTTCTCTGTTTTGCGGGCACAATGGCAGGGTGCCTCTTCGATCCGCGGGATCACCGGCCGACTCCGCGCGAACCACCCGCGTGCTGACCGCCGGTGGGCCCATCCACCTCGCGCATACCCTGGCGCCGCTTCGTCGTGGGCCCGCCGACCCCTGTCATCAGATCGACAGCGACGGTGCGCACTGGCGGATATCGCGGATGCCGACCGGCCCCGTGACCTACCGGCTGACCCAGACCGCACCCCGCACCATCACGGCGGATGCCTGGGGCGCGGGCGCCGCGGAATTTCTCGACCAGCTCGAGTCGATGTTCTGCCTGGACGAGAACGTGGATGATTTCGTGCCCGTCCATCCCACGATCGCCGCCGCTCACCAGCGGAATCCGGGTTTGCGCATGCTGCGCACCGGGCGGGTGTTCGAAGCTCTCGTGCCGGCGATCCTGGAGCAGAAGGTCACCATCGTGTCGTCGCACGCCGCGTGGCGGGCCCTGGTGCATCGTTTCGGTGAGCCGGCGCCGGGCCCCGCACCGGAGGGGATGCGGGTTCCGCCGGACGCCGCGACCTGGGCGCGCATCCCCTCGTGGAGCTATCACCGCGCCAATGTGGGGCCGCAGCGCTGGCAGACCATCGTGCGGGCTGCGCGGGTGGCCGATTCGCTGGAGCGTACGGCGGAACTCCCGCCGGCGGAAGCCGCCCGCAAGTTGCGGACCATCCCGGGTATAGGGGAGTGGACAGCCGCAGAGACGGCCCAGCGCGCGTTCGGTGATGCCGACGCCCTGTCGGTGGGCGATTTCCACCTGGCGTCGCTGGTGGGCTGGACTTTGCTCGGCCGGGATATCGACGATGCCGAGATGGTCGAGTTCCTCGAGCCGGTGCGCCCGCATCGCTACCGGACGATCCGGTTACTGGAGGTCAGCGGTCAGGCCCGGAAACCACGGTTCGGCCCACGCGCTCCGATCACCGACCACAGCCGACGCTGAGCTGCAACATGGCGCCGCCTCTGGCGGCGCGGGGTTCGGGGCCTCTTGGGTCTCGTTCTTCACTCGCCCACTCCAGAACGAGACGGGCCCCGAACCATCGGGTGGGCCTCGGCGAGGGGCGGCGGCGCGTTCGCTATCGCGGTCGGTCGTTCCAGGACGAGACAGCCCTGAGCCATGGGGGGTTTCCGAGGCGGCGCCGCGTTGGTGCACCGGTTTGCCGCTCTGGAACGAGATGGGCCGAACCCACTGGTGTGGGCGGCGTCGCGGGCGTCGGCGGCCTATTGGAGTGCGCGGTTGTCCAATACGCAGCGGCCGGATTCCACGAGTGTCGCCCGGGCCCGGCGGCGTACCCGGCACATATCTACGGTGCAGTCCAGGTGCAGTTGCATTGCCGAATGAGCTTGTTCGGCGGTCATGTCTCCCGGATCGTCCCCGCAGTCGAGCAGAGTCGGGATCTGGGTACTCAGATTCAACCGCATCACACACGACCTCCTTGTCAACCGCGGCGATCCTGTTGTCCGCGGTGGGTTTCCGGGTGTGCACATACGACCAACAGCTCACCATAGGCCGAGAAGCGTCCGGAACGGGTGATTTTCGGTGGTATTGCACGCATCGAATTCGCATTGCACCGGTACACCACCGGTATCCGGCCCGGTGTGGCCGCCCGTGCGCGTAGCATCGCGCTCGGTGCCGGCGTGGGCGGCGCCGCCCCTCGACGGAACATATTGCGGCTGATGGAGGAGAACCCGAATGAGCGTCGACAACGGTACGAAGGTGGATCTTTCCGGCGCCGAATGGCTGAGCAGCCCCCCGGACGGTGCGCCCGGTTCGCACAGTGTCGAGATCGCGATGCTCGCCGACGGCCATGTGGGGATGCGGGACGGAAAGAATCCCGACGGTCCGGTGCTGGTCTTCACCCCGGGTGAGTGGGCGGCCTTCACGGCCGGCGTACGGGATGGCGAATTCGATCGTCCGTGATCCGGCCCGTCCCCTGCGATCGTCCGCTACAACCCGGTCACGGCGGGTTTACCAGGTCGTATAACGGGTAGACAACGATATGTGGACCGAGGGATCAAGAATTCCCATCCTCGGCTGCGCAAGTTGGGGCCCAGCGACGGTGTGGCGTGGCTGATCGTCGGGCTGCTCTTCGCGGCGGCCGCGGTGGGGGTATTCGTACTCACCGGCTCGGTGCTGTCGGCACTGTTCGTCGGTGTGCTCGTGGCTTTGGTGGCCACGGGTGTGGTCACAATGCTGTGACCACACCCGGCCGGCCGTGAACGCTGCCGCCGCGTCTCCCGCTCAGCGGCGGAACAGTTTGTTGCCGAGCCAGACGATCGGGTCGTACTTTCGATCGGCGACCCGTTCCTTCATCGGAATCAAGGCGTTGTCGGTGATCTTGATGTGCTCCGGGCACACCTCGGTGCAGCATTTGGTGATATTGCAGTAGCCCAGACCGTGCTGCTCCTGTGCCTCGTCGCGGCGATCGGCCACATCGAGCGGATGCATCTCCAGCTCCGCGATACGCATCAGATACCGCGGCCCGGCGAACGATTCCTTGTTCTCGTCGTGGTCACGGACCACATGGCAGGTGTTCTGGCAGAGGAAACATTCGATGCACTTGCGGAATTCCTGCGACCGCGCGATATCCACCTGCTGCATTCGGTACTCACCCGGTTTCAGATCCGCCGGCGGCGTGAAAGACGGTATCTCCCGCGCCTTTTCGTAGTTGTAGGACACATCGGTCACCAGATCGCGGATCACCGGGAAGGCCCGCAGTGGTGTCACAGTGACAACGTCTTCGGGCGTGAAGGTGGACATTCGGGTCATGCACAGCAGGCGCGGCCGGCCGTTCACCTCGGCCGAACACGACCCGCACTTCCCGGCCTTACAGTTCCACCGGACAGCCAGATCGGGCGCCTGCGTCGCCTGCAGTCGATGAATGATGTCGAGAACCACCTCGCCCTCGTTCACCGGCACCGTGAAATCCCGGAGCTCCCCGGTCTCGGAATCGCCGCGCCATACGCGGAACTGGGCGTCGTAACTCATCGCCTCACGCCTCCTCGGTCTTCGTTTCGCGGCCCGGCGCGGCCGAACCGGCCTGGGCCGCCGGATGTCCGGCGAGTTCGTCCGGGGTGTAGTACTTCTCCAGCTCCGCGAAGTCGAACAGGGCCAGCAGTTCGGGCCGCATCGGCGTCTGTTCGCGTTCGGTCACCGAGATGTCGGGGACACCGGTCTCGGTCGATTCGCCGTCGATCGCGCAGACCAGCAGCTTGTTGCGCCACTGCGGGTCCATGCCCGGATGGTCGTCGCGGGTATGGCCGCCGCGGCTCTCGGTGCGCAGGAGCGCGGCTTGCGCCACGCATCGGCTGACCAGCAGCATATTGCGCATATCGAGGGCGAGATGCCAGCCTGGATTGAACTGCCGGTGCCCTTCGATGGTGACGTGTGCGAACCGCTCGCGCAGTTCGTCGAGCCGGTCGATCGCCTCGCGGACCTCCTGCTCCTTACGGATGATGCCGACCAGATCGTTCATGGTCTGCTGCATATCGGTGTGCAAGGTGTAGGGGTTCTCACCCGAACCGCCTTCCGGCGGGTCGAACGGGGCGAGCGCGATATCCGCCGCGGCCGCGATATCGGTCTCCGATACCACCGGCCGGCCGGACAGCTGCCGGACGTATTCGGCCGCGCCGAGCCCGGCGCGGCGGCCGAACACCAGCAGATCCGACAGTGAGTTGCCGCCGAGCCGGTTGGATCCGTGCATTCCCCCGGAACACTCCCCGGCCGCGAACAGACCCGGTACGTGCGCCGCACCGGTATCCGGGTCCACCTCGATACCACCCATGACGTAATGGCAGGTCGGGCCTACCTCCATGGGTTCCTTCGTGATGTCCACATCCGCCAGCTCCTTGAACTGGTGGTGCATGGACGGCAGCCGCCGGGTGATCTCCTCGGGGGTCAGCCGGGAGGCGATATCGAGGTAGACACCGCCGTGCGGGGTGCCCCGGCCGGCCTTCACCTCCTCGTTGATCGCCCGCGCCACTTCGTCGCGGGGCAGCAGATCGGGGGTGCGGCGGGCGGAATCGTTATCGCGCAGCCACTGGTCGGCCTCTTCCTCGGTTTCGGCGTACTGGCCTTTGAAGACCGCCGGAATGTAGTCGAACATGAAGCGTTTGCCCTCGGTGTTCTTCAACACCCCGCCGTCCCCGCGCACCCCCTCGGTGACGAGGATGCCCTTCACACTGGGCGGCCAGACCATCCCGGTGGGATGGAACTGCAGGAACTCCATATTGATCAGGCGCGCACCGGCCCGCAGGGCCAGCGCATGCCCGTCACCGGTGTACTCCCAGGAGTTCGAGGTGACCTTGTAGGACTTGCCGATACCGCCCGTGGCCAGTACCACGGCCGGGGTTTCGAACAGGATGAAACGCCCGGATTCGCGCCAGTAGCCGAAAGCGCCGCTGATCCGGTCGCCGTCCTTCAGCAGATCGGTGATGGTGCATTCGGCGAAAACCTTGATCCGCGCTTCGTAGTCACCGGTTTCGGCGTAATCCTCCTGCTGCAGCGAGACGATTTTCTGCTGCATGGTGCGGATCAGTTCGAGACCCGTCCGGTCGCCGACATGCGCCAGCCGCGGATAGGTGTGGCCACCGAAGTTGCGCTGACTGATGCGGCCGTCGGCGGTCCGGTCGAACAGGGCGCCATAGGTTTCCAGTTCCCAGACCCGGTCCGGGGCTTCCAGCGCATGCAGTTCGGCCATCCGCCAGTTGTTCAGGAACTTCCCGCCGCGCATGGTGTCGCGGAAATGGGTTTGCCAGCTGTCCTTCTCGTTGGCGTTTCCCATGGCCGCGGCGCAGCCGCCCTCGGCCATCACGGTATGTGCTTTGCCGAACAGCGATTTGCATACGACCGCCACCGAGAGGCCGTGTTCGCGGGCCTCGATCACAGCGCGTAGTCCGGCACCGCCGGCACCGATCACGACCACGTCGTAGGTGTGCCGTTCCACTTCGGGCATAGCCGTCCAAACTCCTCAGTCGATGATGCGAAGATCAGAAATCGTGCCGCTCGCCACCAGCATCACGTAGAAGTCGGTGAGTACGAGGGTGCCGAGCGTGATCCAGGCCAGCTGCATATGCCTGGTGTTGAGCTTGGAGACCTGGGTCCAGAACCAGTAGCGCACGGGGTGGGCGGAGAAATGCTTCAACCGGCCGCCGGCGATATGCCGGCAGGAGTGGCAGGACAGGGTGTAGGCCCACAGCAGGATCACGTTCCCCGTGAGGATCAAGCTGCCCAGACCCATCCCGAAACCACCGGATTCACCGTGGTAGGCGCCGATCGCGTCGTAGGTGTTGATCACCGAGATGATCACCGCGGCATAGAAGAAATAGCGGTGTGCGTTCTGGATGATGAGTGGCAGCCGGGTCTCCCCGGTGTACTTCGCGTGGGGTTCGGCCACGGCACAGGCCGGCGGGGAGAACCACACCGACCGGTAGTAGGCCTTCCGGTAGTAGTAGCAGGTGAGCCGGAACCCGAGCAGGAACGGCAGCACCAGGAACCCGAGCGGAATGAACATCGGGAGATCGCCGAACGGCGTGCCGAAATGGCTGGCACCCTCCACGCACGACGTGCTCAGGCAGGGTGAGTAGAACGGCGTCAGGTAGTGATAGTCGGGCACCCAGTACGCGGTGCGCACGAACGATCTGACGGTCGCGTAGACGACGAAGGCGCCGAGCCCGATCACGGTGATCAGGGGCGGTAGCCACCATCGATCCGTACGTAGGGTGCGGGCGCTGATCCGGGCCCGGGTCCTGCTGAAAACACCTGTTCCCGATTCGGGAGCGGTCGAAGTTGTCGCGGCACTCACTGGTCGATGCCTCACTGATCGGCGGTGCGGAAAGCCGGAAGACCTCCGCGATCGAATGTGATGCTGAGCACCATACGGCAGGGTCGCTATCGGTCGAGCGGGGTCTGCGTAATCTCGGCCCCCTCCGGGTGTAGTGATTTGCGACACATTTACTGCCGATCTTGTCGGGTGAATACACCGCAAACACGAGCGGCCGGCCGCCTCTCCGGCGACCGGCCGCTCTCGACACCCCGGCTCGTGGCCCGGGGTGGAAGGTTCAGTTATCCGGTGGTGAACCCGGGGGTGCTACTGGGTGCGCGGCCGTGAATGGAAGCCGAGCCCCTCGTCCTGTGCGCCCATCCACGCCGACTCATCTGATTTGCTGTCGGGTACGTAGATGGGTTCCTGGGCGCGGCGGGCCACCGGTGGCGGCGGGCTCTGTTCGAACTCGTCGGCATCGATGCAGAGCCGCTCCAGGTCGTTCTCCAGCCGGCGGATCGTGCCCGCGTCCCCGTAGTGGGCGCGTAACACTCCGATGGACTGCCGGAGCTGGTTTACGGCGTACCGGAGTTCCGCGAAGTCGCTACGTGTCATGGATACCTCCTGATTTGCTCACCGGTCGCGGTGGGTGACGCCGCGTGGGCTGCACTGGCCATCCGGCGTAGCTTGTGACCGACCACACAAGGTGATCTACAACACAGTACGGCAAAAATGCGATTCCGGCTCGTCGGATGGTCAAGATCAGATTTCGGTTGGGAGCCGATGTGTACAACTGCCGGAGCCCGGCGACGGCCCGGTAGCCGACCGGCGGTGGTGCGGTCGCGGCGTCGAGATGTTTCGAGCGGCAACTACGATTTTCGCTAGAGCAGGTTAGAAAGCTTCATCGAACCACGAAGCGGGCGAAGTATCCCGGTTTCTGGGCAAATCACTAGAAGCTGTTAGATTTCCCTGATCGTCTGCGCGCGGACCGGCCGTGCGGGTCACGGTCTGGCTGGGTCTCGATCGGGCTCTCTGGCATTATCTAGCGTAACTGCTAGACAGTCGGATAATGCGGAATCGGCGACTCAGGTGGTCACACTCCGCAGGTAACGCCCGAAATGGGGCACCGTGAACCCGATCGTCCCCCGTTCGGCGGAGTAGATGAGCCCCTTCTTGATCAGGCCGTCGCGAGCCGGTGAAAGGGATGCGGGTTTGCGGCCCAGCTCCGTCGCGACCGCCGCGGTCGCGACGGGGCCCTCGTCGCCGGACAGATCGGCCATAGCGCGCATGTACTCGCGCTCCGCCGGAGTCGCGCGCTCGTAGCGGGAACCGAAGAATCCGACGGCCAGTTCCTCCTCGGCGGTAGGTGCGGCGACCTCCACGTCCTCGGCGGTGATCGGGCTACCGGGGGCTTGATCCCAGGTCGCCTTGCCGTAGGCCTGGACGAAATACGGATAGCCGTCGGCCTTGCGGTACAGCGCAGCCAGCGCCTCGTCGGAGAACTTCACCTCTTCGCGTTCGGCCGGCGCGATAAGAGCCAGATCGGCCGACTCCCGATCCAGCCGGTCGATCCGGTGATAACTGAACAGCCGTTCGGAATAGCTCTTCGACGCCGACAGTACGGCCGGTAGATGCGGCAGACCCGCACCCACCACGATCAGGGGTGCGGCGTCCTGGCTCAACTCGTGGCAGGCGCCGCAGATGGCCGAGATATCCGTCGGTGCGAGGTCCTGCATCTCGTCGATGAAGATCGCGATACCCACGCCGATATCCGCGGCCAGGCCGGCGGCTTCGGTCAGTAGTTCCACCAGATCGATTTCGATATCGCCGGAATCGGCTCGGCCGGTGACGGCCGGGACATCGATACCGGGCTGCCAGCGTTCCCGCATTCCTTTGTCCGCGGTGGCGCGCAGGGCGAATGCCTTGAGTATGCCGAGGAAGTCATCGACACGTTCACTGTTGTTATGAGCTTTGGCGATGGCCCGGGCCGCCATGTGCAGCGCCGAAGACAGCGGCCGTCGCAGTTCCTGATCCGGTCGCGCCTCGATCTTGCCGGTACCCCAGCCGCGGGCGCCGGCGGCCGATCGCAACTGATTGAGCAGAACGGTCTTGCCGACGCCGCGGAGTCCGGTGAGCATCACGCTGCGTTCCGGACGGCCCCGCGCAATACGTTCGCAGACGACATCGAATGCATCGAGTTGCTTTCCGCGCCCGGCGAGTTCGGGCGGACGCTGGCCTGCGCCGGGTGCATACGGGTTGCGCACGGGGTCCATAACTCTCCTACCGTAGCGCGCCTATCCATATATATGGGCGAATCTATGCCGTGTCCTAGACGCGGCTATCCAGAGAGGGTGGTGGAGTCGTCTCGCGGCGGCGGAGGGGTCCGTAGCCGAATCGACACGCCCGCCGATACCTTGCCGTGACCTATCGCCGTGCCGAAAAACCCTTCGCGCACAGTGTTTTACACCTGTACTCCCAGCGTGCGAGAAAAGTGGGCCCGTTCGGCTGGACAACACCGGGCAGGCATCGTAACCTCTTTGTGACTTAGTGGAGTCGAGTCGTTTCGTCAGTGAGGCGGCGCCACTGGTCGCCGCCATCGCAGGCCGTCGCGATATGCGTAGGACGCGCGTCCGACGATGGTGGGAGAGCACGAAGATCGGAGACGGAGCTCGGTGGGTAAGCACAGCTTGCAGCGAGAATCCAAGCTGCCAAATTCTGTCAAGGGCGCGCTCGTGATGGGCACTCTCGCAGCGACCACGGGCACCATGCCCGCGATCGCCAATGCCGCGACCACCACGATCGATGTTCCCGGCATCGGCAAGTTCGATGTCGAGGTTCCGGATCAGTACGCAGCCCAGGCAGACCAGCTCAATCAGCAGCTGAACCAGGCGCTCTCGGCGGCCCCGCAGGCGATGCCCGCGGCACCGGCACTGCCGAATTTCGCCCCGCCCGCGCCGGCGCAGCCGCAGACCGCCGGTGATGTCGCCCTCGACGCCGCCAAGACGAAGGTCGGCGCCATGTATTCCTGGGGCGCCGCGGGTCCCTACAACTTCGACTGCTCCGGCCTGGTGCAGTGGGCGTTCAAGCAGGCCGGCATCAAACTGCCGCGTACCAGCTTCGAGCAGTCCCATGTGGGCGCGCCGGTGGCATTCCAGAATCTGAAGCCCGGCGATATCGTCATCACCAACGGTGGCGGGCACGTCGGTCTCTATGCCGGTGACGGCAAGCTCCTGAATGCGGTGCAGTCCGGTGAGCCGGTGTCCTACACCAACCTTTCCGCCGACGATGTGGTCACCGCGCGTCGTATCGTCTAAGGGGTGAGTCCAGCTCCCTCTGTTCCGGACAATGGTCCGGGCCAGGCCAGGGTCGACTCCTGGATCTGGGCTGTGCGATTGTTCAAGACGCGATCGGCTGCCGCGGCTGCGTGTCGCGGTGGGCATGTACGTGTCAACGGTGCGACAGCCAAACCGGCGCAGCCGGTGCGACCGGGTGACGAGATCCGTATCCGCAGTTCGGGGATCGAGCGGATCGTCATCGTGGAACGGGTGATCACCAAACGGGTAGGTGCTCCGATCGCCGCCCAATGCCTGATCGACCGCAGTCCAGCCCCGCCGCCGCGGGAAGTCCTCGCCGCCCTCCCGCAACGCGATCGCGGAACCGGTCGCCCCACCAAACGGGATCGCCGGGAAACCGATCGCCTGCTGGGGCGGACCGACCGCTGATTCGGCACCGCGACCGGCCGTCGAACCCCCAGGCGTGTGGCGATCGCGCCCCATCCGGCAGCTTTCCGGGCAAACCCACGTGCTCGGGTCTGCGGCCGGAACAGCGGTCGGACTTCGTTCAGGGTGCTGGATGGTGCCCGGGCATATCCACCGATGTGAGGTCCCCGATCTCCCGGGACGCGGCGATGCCACCGAACGGTGTCGAGAACACGGCAAAGAACGTCACCGGATCAGCGGCGGTGAGTTCGATGAGATTGGCCGCCGCCGGCGAGATTCGTGCGAATCGCCGCGCGAGTCGCCCCGCATCCAATGCCGGCTCCGGTGCTCCGGGCGGTATCTGCCCTACGCGAACTGAACCTGTCGCGGTATTCGCGGAGAGTGCGGCTACCACGGTGTCCTCGAAAACCTGGGCCGCGTGGACGACGCCGCGGATGGTGCACCCCGATTCGCGGATATCGCGCAGCGCATTGTCGAGATCGTGACGGTCGGCGGTATCGCAGCGCACCACCACGACCCGGTCTTCGAAACCGTCGAGCAGTGGAGGCACCGGGCGCGGCGAACGGGTGGGCACCAGAACATCGCGGGCACCGGATACCAGTAGCCGGCGCACGATGACCGAGCCGAGCGCGCCGAGTCCGCCACTGACCACATAGGTGCCCGCGGTATCGATATGCATCGGCGGATCCAGTGCGACCTGGGCCGCAAGCAGCCGGATAGCCCGGTTGGCGTCGACCATTCGAGTCCATGCGATGATATCTGTGGGTGGGAGGTTATCGGTGAGCCGTATCGAAGCCAGCGTTCCGGCGCCCGTGACCTCCGCCCGCAAATCTCCTCCGGCCGGGCCGATTTCAGCGGCGGCCGGATCCTGATGGTTCCGGTCCGTCGACGGATCGCCCGCCGTTTCCTCCGCTGCGCCCGTTTCGGTCGAAGATGCCGGGGCGCAACGGTTTACGTATTCATCGCTGACCTGTGACCCGCCATTGGCCGTTCCCGTATACGGTTCCCGGCCGTTGGCGCCGGCATGGAACGGCCGGTTCAGGTGCGGCGCGGTGGCCCGAGTCGCCTGAACCTGGGCCAGGCAGGTCAGGAACGTGGTTCCCTCGTCGTCACTACGAGCCGTGGGATAGGTCGTATGGGTGAACTGCGGGAATTCGCGCAGTACATTGCAGAGAACCGGATGCGGGGCGACCTCCAGCACGATGGTCGATTCCGGGCCCGCTGCGGCCCGATCCAGTGCGGCCGCGAGTTGTACCGGTCCGGTGAAGTTCTCGATCCAATAGCGGTCCGTAGTGGTCGGTGTATCGATAAGTGCACCGCGGCGGGCGGTGGAGTACATCGGGATATTCGGGGTTGTGGGGCGCAGTGAGCCCAAGGTGACGCGGGATTCGGTCGCGGCCGCCGATCGGCCGATCGGCGGGGCGAAAGTATCGCAGCGCTGCGCCGCGATATCGCGGCGTCGCGCCCGGCGCACGACGGCGTCGATATAACGGGGCGGCCCGGACACGAGTACCGAGCGCGGCCCGTGGACGGCGGCGAGCACGACCTGTTCGCGCACGGGGTCCACCAGACGCCGCACCTCCGGCACCGAGGCCCGTAGTTCGGCGACGACATCGGATTCCGCCATCCGGCGCACGGCCTGGCCTCGGGACAGGGCTACGCGGACGGCATCGGGCAGGGGGAGAGCACCGGCGGTCACCGCCGCCGCGACCTCCCCGATACCGTGGCCGATCACCGCATCGGGTCGCACACCCCATGAGATCAGCAGCGTCGCCGTGGCCACCTGGTAGGTGAACAGGGCGGCCTGGGCAAACACCGGATCTTGTTGTTGCCGGTCCGGCCACTGCGCTGCACCGGGGTGGCGGAAACCGTGGCGAGGAGTCCATACCCGCGGCCCGCCCGCCGCCACGACGGCGTCACTGGTGCCGAGCACCGCCGAGGCGAAGGCAGGGTATCGTCCGGCCAGGGTGCGCCCCATTCGCGCGTGTTCGCCACCTTCCGGCGAGAACAGGAAAATCACGCCGCCTGCAGAATCGGTCATCGGCACGACAACGGGTACGACGGGGTGCGGCTACGGCCGGGGCGAGCGGTGCGCACGCGCCACCGGCCGCTCGGCGAGCCGTGAATCCAGCACAGCAGCTGCGTGTCCCGCCTCACGCCACGATTATGCCGGAAGAATCCACCGTGCCGGACCGGCCGCGGGTGTACGAAATCTGCTGCTGTCCGTGAGAATTCGACGCAAATGTCCGGCAAACATATGGCGACCGCGGCCGGATCTGCCGAGCCGCGGGCCCGCCGGGTCGTTGCCTCGGCTCCGGCCGGGGCGGCTCAGATGGTGTCCGGCGGCCTTGCTGCCACCGTGCCGGACCCGACGGGCCAGGGTCACAGCGCCGAAGAATGTGCCGCGGCCGCGCTCCCGGCCGGTGCTGCACCTCGTTTGCCGGGCCCCGGCTGCGGTGTGCCGCGTTTGTTCGTGCCGCTCGCGCCCGCCCCGGATGGGCCGGTACCGTTGCGGTGTGGCTGCTTCCGTCGACGGACGAACCCCGACTTTCCCCACGGTGCTGCGCTGCTGCGCGGCCCTGGCCGCCACACCGGCGCGGCTGTTGCGGCCCCGTAAGGCCGATACCTCGCTGCTGTCGCGACTGGAATCGGTATCCCCGCCGCGGGCCCGGGTGAGTGTCGAGTTGACCGTGCTGTTGCAGGGCCGGATGAAGGCGCCGACCGCCATCGTGGCCGAGGGGGTACGCAGTCTGGGGCATCTGCCGATGGTGATGGGGGCGTATCTGGTCGAACATCCGAAAGCGCGATTCCTGGTCGATCCCGCGCTCTGCGCCCATGTTCATCGTCAGGTACTGCCGGATCTGCCGTTTCCGATCCCCCTGCTGGTCGCGCCGGACAAGCCGGTGCTCGGATTGGCCGATGCGCTCGCCGCTCGCGATATCGATCCCGCCACCATCGATTTCGTGCTACCGACCCACTTGCACTGGGATCATATTTCCGGCCTGCTCGAACTTCCCGAATCGGTGCCGGTACGGCTGCCCGCCGCCGAACTGGGCTGGGCGCTGGAAGGCCCGCACGCACCGGCCGGAGTGGTGCGGGGCCCGCTGCAGGGCCGATCGCTGGATCCGCTCGAGTTGGACGGACCGCCCGTGCTCACCTTCGAACGCAGCCTGGATCTGTTCGGCGACGGGTCCGTGCTGCTGGTGGACCTGGCCGGGCACACTCCGGGCAGTGTCGGCGTACTCCTGGCCACGGCCGGCGGTCGCCGGGTGCTGCTGGCCGGGGATGCGGTCTGGAACCGGCTGCAGATCGAACTCGTCCGGGAGAAGGCGCCGATGCCTGGGCAGTTGTTCGACGCCGACCGGGATCAGGCTTTCGAAACCATTCACCGACTGCACGCGTTACCGGCCGATATCGAGGTGGTGGCCGCGCACGACTACGACGCCGTCGCCGCATTGGCCGCGCACTGACGAGCTGGGGCCGGCCGGGATGGAGGTGGGCGCAACCGCGTCGGCGCGGCGCCGTTGTCGACACTGCGCACTGATGAGCGGGTTCGGCCGAGTCGATGGTGGCCAGGGGGGAGGTGGACGCCGCCGCGTCGATCCGGCGCCGTCGTCGCCCACCGAGGTGGCCCGACAATGTTCATGGCCGTGGCTGCATCCGCTCGGGAAGGGAGGATGCAGCGCTTGTGGCCGGGCCGAGGGGTCGGCCCGCGGTGCCCGCAGCGCTCGCGGCCCGGTCGGTCTGCGATGGCAGCAGGACCGATAGCGCGGCAGCGTTATCCCTAATGGCGCGGGCGGTGGAGTAGCCGACGCGGGCGCGGCAGGCCGGGACTACCGTGTGGGAAGCCGGCTGCTGTGAGACGGCTTCCCACACTCGGCGCCGGATCGATCGCCATACCTCCGGCGCGGCTTACGGGCCGGTTCAGGCCGAAACGAATCGAGCCAGCCGGGCGTTGATCAGTTCCTCGGCCTCCGAGACCATCCGGCCGATCAGGTCGGCGCAGGTCGGAATGTCTTCGATCAGGCCCTGACACAGGCCCACCGACCAGATGCCGGCGTCCAGATCGCCGTCCTCGAAGACCCGCCGGCCACGGGCGCCCGAGACGAGTTCGCGGACGTCTTCGAATTTGCCGCCGGCCTTCTCGATCTCGACGACCTTGCGGCTGATCTCGTTGTCGGCGACCCGTGCGGTGTTGTGCATGGTGCGGAAGATCAGCTGGGTATCGCGCTCGGAGTTGGCGACGATCTGCTCTTTGACCTGCTGGTCGATGGAAGATTCCTGGGTGCACAGGAAGCGGGTGCCCATATTCACGCCGTCGGCGCCCAGCGCCAGTGCCGCGACCAGGCCGCGGGCGTCGGCGATACCGCCGGAGGCGATGATCGGGATGGTGAGCGCGCGTGCGGCCGCGGGAATCAGCACCAGACCGGGGATATCGTCCTCACCGGGGTGCCCGGCGCATTCGAAACCGTCGATACTGACCGCGTCGACGCCGATCTTCTGTGCCTTGAGCGCATGCCGCACGCTGGTGCATTTGTGCACGACCTTGATCCCGGCTTCGCGGTAGGTCGGCAGGAACGGTTCCGGGTTGCTCCCGGCCGTCTCCACGATCTTGATCCCGCTGTCCACAATGGCCCGCACGTACTCCTCGTACGGCGGTGGGTTGATCGACGGCAGGATGGTGAGGTTCACCCCGAATGGCTTATCGGTGAGTTCGCGGGTGCGCGCGATCTCGCGCCGGAGGTCGTCGGGGGTCGGCTGGGTGAGAGCGGTGATGAAACCGAGCCCCCCGGCGTTGGCCACAGCGGCGACGAGTTCGGCCCGGCCGACCCACATCATTCCGCCCTGCACGATCGGATGTTCGATACCGAAGGTCTCGGTGAACCTGGTCCGCAGCATCGCCTGCTCTCCTCACTTTCCGCGGATAGTCCGCGCATGCTGCATGGTGCCATGCCGATGATGACCCGATCAACCCTGGAAGTGAGCCGTGATTCGCATAAGTGACCGAGTTCGGCGGTAGCTGGCCGGCGTGCCGAGGTGTCGGTATCGTCGCAAATATGCGCGTCAACGCGCGTGAACCTGTTTCACGGTCCGGTTCCTCGGAATTAACGGCCATTCGGTCCCGCTTTCCTTGCCGGTGCCGATGTGAATTGTTATTCTGCCGACATGTTCACACCGCGTGTGGCGCCGGACACTCCGGTGGGTCACGCGGTACCGAGAGGAGTACGTGGGATGACCACCGGTGCGCAGGCCCTCGACGAGCCGATCCGTTCGCGTCGCAACCACTGGAACAATCAGATCGCCACGCACGCGGTGATGCGGCCCGACGAGGTCGCGATCCGATTCCGCGGCGCCGACACCACCTGGCGGCAACTGCACGAACGGTCGCAGAAGTTCGCCGACGCGCTCGCCCGGCGCGGGGTCGGCTCCGGCGACCGGGTGCTCCTCCTGGCGCTCAACTACCCCGAATACCTGGAAGCCGTGTTCGGGATCAACGCGCTCGGCGCGATCGCGGTCCCGGTGAACTTCCGGCTCACCCCGCCCGAGGTCGCCTATATCGTCGGCGACAGCGGCGCCAAGGCCGTGGTCACCGATACGGTGCTGCAGCCGCTGGCCACCGCGGTGCAGGCACAGGCCATCGGGCTCGACCACGTCTTCGTTATCGGCGGGAGCAGCGGTGAGGGTGTCATCGGCTACGACGACGCGCTCGCCGAGGAGGGTGCCGCGCACACCCCGCTCGATATCCCCGAGGACAGCCCGTGCCTCATCATGTACACCTCCGGAACCACCGGCAGCCCCAAGGGCGCGGTCCTGTCCTACGGCAATATGAACGCCCAGGCGCTCACCTGCATCCGGGCGTTGGCGATCGAACAGGAATCGGTGGGTTTCTGCACATCCCCGCTGTTCCATATCGCGGGACTCGGCAGCCTCGCGCCCGCCTTCATGCTGGGTTCCAAGACGGTGCTGCATCCGCTGGGCGCCTTCGATCCCACCGAATTCCTCGACGCTGTCGAAGCCGAGCAGGCCACCACCGCGTTCTGTGTACCGGCGCAATGGCAGCTGATCTGTGACGAACCGACGGTGAAACAACGCAAACTGGCGCTGAAGGCACTCAGCTGGGGGGCCGCCCCCGCATCCGATACCGTGCTGAAGGCGATGGCCGGCGCATTCCCGGACGCGTTCAACGTGGCAGTGTTCGGGCAGACCGAAATGTCGCCCATCACTTGCGTTCTCGAAGGCAAGGACGCCATCCGCAAGCTCGGCTCGGTCGGCAAGGTCATCCCCACCATCCAGGCCCGGATCGTCGACGACGAGATGAACGATGTCGCGCCCGGTGAGGTCGGCGAGATCGTCTACCGCGGCCCCAGCATGATGTCGGGGTACTGGAACAAGCCGGAGGCCACCGCGGACGCCTTCGCCGGAGGCTGGTTCCACTCCGGTGACCTGGTGCGCCAGGACGATGAAGGCTTCGTCTACGTCGTGGACCGCAAGAAGGACATGATCATTTCCGGCGGGGAGAACATCTACTGCGCCGAAGTGGAGAACGTCCTGTTCGCGCATCCGAAGATCCGGGAGGCAGCGGTCATCGGACGGGCGCACGAGAAGTGGGGCGAGGTTCCGGTGGCCGTGGTCGCGCTGAACGACGCGGACGGCACGCTCACTCTCGAAGAACTGGAACCCTTCCTCAACGAGAACCTGGCTCGCTACAAGCATCCGAAGGAACTGGTGATCGTCGCGGAATTGCCGCGCAATGCCAGCGGCAAGGTCGTGAAGGTGGAGCTGCGCAAGGACGGCGCGTAGTCCCCGCACCACTCGAGCATGCTCCGGGCCGGCCGGTGTCCACACCGGCCGGCCCGGCATGGTTCCGCGTAGCGCCGGTGTCCTGGGATTTTCCCGACCCATTGTGCGGCACGGCCGCCGATGGTCGATCATCTACGGCATGCCGGAACAAAACGCTGCTGTTCTCGCCCTGCACTGGCAGGTGAATGTCATTCGGCCGGAGGGCTTCTTCGGTCCGATGCTCGCCGAACCGGTGGCCGCCAGCGGAGTGGTACAACGGGCCGCCGACTTCCACAAACAGGCCGCGGACCTGGGGCTGCCGATCGTCTTCACCCGGTTCATCGTCCCCGAGGACGAGGGCCGGCTGGTGCGCAACACCGGGTTCATGGAATCGGTGGGTGCGGCGCAGCACGAGTTCCGGCCGGACGCCGCGGGCAGCCGGCTGATCGAGGAGATGGCGGACCAGGCCGACCATATCGTCGACAACCAGAAACTTTCGGGCCTGGCCGGCAACGACCTCCCGCGCTGGCTGGTGGACAGCGATATCGACACCCTCTTCCTCACCGGTGTCGCAACGAACCTGACGGTCGAGCAGACTGCGCGCCACGGCACCGATCTCGGCTTCACCGTCTACACGGTCGCGGACTGTGTGACCGCGGCCGACCCGCAGGTGCATACCGCTTCGTTGTCCAATATCGCGCTCGTCAGCGCAGGTCTGCGCACGGCCGCCGACGCCTTCGACCGGCTGTAGGCACCTACCTCAGATCATGTTCTTATCGGTCATCCAGCGCATTACCTGCCAACCGCAGAAAACCGGGATCCAGCAGGTGAGAACGCGGTAGAGCAGTACCGACGGCACGGCGACCTCGGCCGGTAGACCGAACGCGGCCAGGCCACCGATCAGCGCGGCCTCGACCGCGCCGACACCACCCGGTGTGGGCGCGGCCGAGGCCAGGGTTCCGCCGATCATCGTCACGATGGTGACGGTGACGAATGTCGTGCCTCCGCCGAACGCCTGCACACTCGCCCACAGCGCCAGGGCCTGGCCCAGGGTCAGGGCCGCGCAGCCGAGCACGATGACCGCGCAGCGTTTCGGGTCGCGGGCCAGCCGGGCCAGCTCCCCGACCACCTCCTGCAACTGCGGTAACACCGAAGTGTTGAGCCAGCGGCGCAGTTTCGGCACGAACATGAATGTGCCGATGATGCCCACCCCCACGCCGCCGATCAGGTACAGCACGGTAGGCGAGGGCACGAAATGCGATAAGTTCGCCGAGGTTCCGGCCGCCACGCTGAACAGCACCAACAACCCGATATGGGTCGACACCTGGACGGCCTGCTGTAATGCGACCGCGGCGGTGGCCCGGACCGCTCCGACCCCGCCCTTCTGCAGGAATCGCACACTCAACGCCAAACCGCCGACACGCGCCGGCGTGGTCGTGGCGGCGAAAGTGTTCGCGATCTGCATGAGCACAAGTGGCCAGTACTTCACCACCCCCGAGGCGCAGGCCCACAACGCGGCCGCCGTGCCGAGGTAGGTCAACGAGGACAGCGCCAACCCGGCCAGCGCCCACCACCAGTTGGCCTCCCGGAGCTGAGTGAAGAAGGTCGGTACCGCGCTGATGAACGGGTAGGCGACATAGACCAGGCCGATCAGCAGCACCAACTGGAGCAGGCTCTTGCGGTTGAACCGGGTGATCTGCTCGGCTTCGATCCGGTCCTGGCCGGTTTGGGTCCGCACTTCGTCACGGGCCGCGGTCACCACCGATTTCCACTCGGGAATGGAAGTACGGATACCGCGCGGCATGGCGAATTTGGTGAGCCGGCGCGAGGCCGTGAGCACCGTTTGTTCGCCGAGGACCTCGATCGCCGACCGCACCGCGGCGTGCGGGCCGAACACCGCGGTCATCGACACGAGCAACTGGGCGATATCGGATTGCAGCTGCGCATCGGAGGCGCACAGTTCGGCCGCCGTGAACCCACCGAAGACCACGCCCTGCGCACCGACCCGGATCTCCGCCGGGCGTAATTCCCCGTGCGCGATCCCGCGTTCACGCAGGACCGTCAGTGCCCGCCAGACCGCGTCCAGCGCGGCGGTATCGGACGGATCCTGTTCGATCGAACGACCGGAGGGCAGAGTATGGGCGTAGAGCATCCAGCCGCGTGGCAGCCCCGCCACCGTCACCGGCCGGTGCGCGGCCACTCCCAGTTCGTCCAGCGCGATCGCCATCAGGGCCCGATGCTCCACGGCGCGATGCATCGAACCGTGCAGGGGCGCGGTCTCGCTGGAGCGGAAAGTGAGCCGGCGCCACAGCTGGCGTACCGCGCTGAGCGTGCGCTGATTCTTTCCGTACAGTTCGACCACGAGGGCCCGTTCGCGCTCTTCGATCGTCGCCGAGAGCATCAGCGCGCCGGGACCGGCCGGGCGGACAACGGTGAGCCGGTTGACGGTGTACCCGCGTTGGGCCAGCTGGCGGACCGCCGCCTCCAGCGGAACCTCCAGTGCCGGGGTCCCGACCAGCAGTACGATCACCGCGCCCACCAGCCAGCCGACGGCCAAGCCGAACATGGCACGTGCCGGAACCACGGTGCTGACCACCAGATGCATCGGCGCGAAGGCCAGGATCAGCGCCCACAACCAGCGGCGGGGTCGTACCGGCAGCCACGGACTGGACACCGTGAGCACGGCGGCGAGCATGGCAATCCAGCGAGGGTCGTCGAGGAACTGCTGGAGGAAGGTTTTATCGGCCAGGTTCTCCGGCACCTGCAGATGCCACTGCGGAGCCGATAGACCGTTCGGCGTGATGGACAACAGCAGTCCGGCCACGAGACCGGCGGTGGCGTATCCGGTGAGCAGTTTCCACTGCCCGCTCCACACCAGCTCCACGAGGATCGCGAACGGCAGGATCAGGATGGCGATCCCGTACAGCAGATAGACCAGATTCGACTGGTCCGGGTTCAGGAAACCGACGATATTGGATACGGAACGCTCGAGCGCCAGCCATTCGGGCCGGGTGATCAACGATCCGGCGATGACCACGGCCACCCCGGCGACAGCGAAGACGACGCGCAGAATATCGCTGGTCCGCTTGGTGAGCGGTTGTAGCAGGTTGCCCGTTACCGGGATCTCCCGCCCATCGACTCGCATGTCGTATCGGTACTTTCGGATCGAGGTGAAGCCGGTCGGCCGCCCGCACACACCAAATCGTGAGTATGCAGGAGGCCGAGCCGGACGATACACACCAACACGCTGCCAGAATCTGTGGGTGAGCAATGATCTGCGCATCTGTTTCGTGGGAGATTCCTTCGTCGCCGGAATGGGGGATCCCGAGGTACTGGGCTGGAGTGGGCGACTGACGGTCGATGCCCACGCCGCGGGTGTCGCGCCCACCGCCTACAACCTCGGCGTCCGCCGGCAGACCTCGACCGATATCGCCGGGCGCTGGCAGGCCGAATGCCGGCAGCGGCTGCCCCGGGAGGCCCAGGGCCGGGTGGTGTTCTCGTTCGGAGTCAACGACACCATGCAGATCGACGGCCGGACCAGAGTGGCCACGGCCACTTCGGTGGTAAATCTGCGCGCGATGCTCGCGGGCACGCATGTGGAATCGTGGCCTGTTCTCATGGTGGGCCCGCCGCCGGTGGACGACGCGGAGCACAACCGGCGCACCGCCGACCTCGACGAACGCTTCGGGCAGGTCTGCGCAGAGCATGGGGTCCCTTATGTCAGCAGTTGTCACCGTCTGGCGGCCGATACTGTCTGGATGGAACAGGTACGGGCCGGTGACGGTGCCCATCCCGGGACGGCTGGATATACCGCTTTCGCAGAACTGCTGCTGCCACACTGGCGCGAATGGCTGGGCTACTGACCCTGGCAGTTGGGCAGAACGCTGCTCCGCGGCTCGGAGCCCGGCTCGGAAACGTCCCAGACGGTGCGGTTCCGTTTCCGTCCGCCGCGGTTCAGCTCGCGGGCGCACCCGAGAGGAAACCGCGCCGCACCGGGGCGAACACCTCCGCGAGTTCGGGAACCGAACGCACCAGCTCGGCGCCGTAATCGCATTCGGATTCCAGCTGGCTCAACGTCCCGACCATGGTGAGCGAGGCCCGGGCGAACGGTGTGCAATCCGGGGGCAGGGTCAGCTCCCGCATCACATTGGTCAGCCGCAGACTGGTGGTGCGCAGCACCTGCTTCCGCAGCCAGGACGTGGTCAGCCGGAAACGCTCGTGGCGGACCGGTTCCCCGCACGCCGAAAGCGCCGACTCCAGTGCGACCGCGTCGAACTTGCGGCTCGGTAACGCGAACCCGTGCCTGCGCACCGCCGTCTCCAGCGCCGCCGGTCCACCGTTGAAGATCGCATCGCACATCTGCACGGCCAAATCGATGAACCCCGGATGCGGCCAGGGCGCGCACGCCCCGAAATCGGCCACTCCCAGGCGCCCGTCCGGCAGCAGCCACAGATTGCCCGGATGCGGATCGCAGTACAGCAGTCCGTGCTGTTCCCAGCCGGTGAGGACGAACCGCATCATCAGCTCACCGAGCCGGTCACGTTGCTCCCGGGTGCCCGAAGCGATGATCCGCGTCGCCGAGGTCCCCCGCACCCACTCCGAAATGAGTACATCACCGCGCTGTTCCAGTACTTCCGGAACACAGAATTCGGCACTGTCGCGGTAAAAGGCCGCGAAGGTCCGCTGATTCTCGGCCTCGGCCGCGTAATCCAGTTCGGCGCGCACACTCTCACACAGCGCCTCGGTCATCGACTTCACATCCGCACCCGGCAGCAGCACCGATGCCAAGATCGAAACCCGCCGCAGCTGCACCAGATCCGATTCCACCGCGACCCGGGCGCCCGGATACATCACCTTCACCGCGACCTCGCGTCCGTCGTGCCACACCCCGCGATGCACCTGACCGATCGAGGCCGCCGCGGCCCGGCGATCGTCGAACTCCCGGAACAGATCGCGCCAGCGCGGGCCGAACGTATCGGCCATCACCCCGTGCACGGTCGGCGGCAGCATCACCGGCGCCGAATCCTGCAACCGGGCCAGCGCCGCCTGATAAGGCGCTGCGATATCGCGCGGCAGGGCGAGCTGATAGATCGCCAGCAACTGCCCGAGTTTGGCGGCGCAGCCCTTCAGTTCACCCAGCACCGCGAACATATGCTCGGCGGTGCGGTTCTGGATATCACGGTTCACCTCCGGCGCGGGCCGCCCGAGCGCCCGGCGACCCGCCCCCGCCGCCTGCCGGCCCGCATAGGCGACCGGCAGCGCTATGAGCTTGGCGCTGCGCAGCGCCGGGCGTACCGGAGGCGCGCCGGAATCGCGTCGACTGCTCATCTGTGTCCTCCGGGTACGAGTGCGGGTCCTGTGTGGTCACGCTGTGCCGTGCCCTCCGGGCCCGGCTCGCTCATGCTGTGTCTTCCGGGTACGAGTGAGGGCCCTGCGTGGTTACACGGTGCTGCCTCCTCCGGGCCTGACTCACTCATACCTCTGATCCCCGAACCGAATCACTTGTTCTCCCGTGCAGTCTGGCATATTTGTGCATAGACTGTCTGGGACGTAACAACTGCCGAGAGAGGTGTATCCATGGGGTCCCGCACGGTGGTCGCCGACGTCGCCGACGAACTGGCCCGGCGGGTTGCCGCGGGGGAATACCAGCCGGGGGAGCTGATGCCCTCGGTCCGTCAGGTCGCCGACGAGTTCGAAATGAACCGGGCCACCGCGCAGCTCACGCTCGGCCGGTTGGAATCCTACGGTTTCGTGGAGGCCAGGCGCGGTAAGGGCTTCACCATCCGTGAGGTGCGTTCGGCCGGCGGGCTGGACGTCTACCGCCACCTCTTCCGCTTCTCCATCCCGATGCCCGACGTCGCGATCGAGATGTTCCGGGATATCGTCGAGGTCGAGCGGGGGATCGTCATGGATGCGCTGCTCGCCTACACCGGCGCAGCGCCGGGCGGACCGGTGGCAGCCGGTTTCGATCTCGCCGAACTCAAGGCCGAAGTCGATGCGCTCGAAACCCTCGCACGCACCGATGTACCCGATCACCGACGCATTCTGGCCATCGAAATCGGGATCGTGCGGCGGTTGCTCGTCGCCCTCGAATCCAGCCTGCAACGTGCAATCCTGAACTCGATCGGCGATATGGTGCTCGAGGTGCCGGAGGCCGTCGAGGCATATTTCGCCGGCGCGGCCGATCTGCACGTACTGGTCTGGCGGGCGCTGATCGCGGTATGGGAATCGGACTCCGGCCCCTCGCCTGCGCAACTGGCCCTGTTCGAAGATCTTTTCGGGATCTATCACCACAAGGTGATCAACCGCTTCGAGGAACTCCTCGGAGCCCAGGACGATCCACAGATCCACGCCGTCACAGCGTGAGCAGAACCCGGTTTCGCGGAGCGGCAGGCGCCTGTCGGTGTGCCCGGCAGCAAATTCACGAGGGCCCCGCTGAACTCGGGAGCCGGACCTGAGCAACGTCGGGGTACACGAGAGCTGAACCGGACAGTTCACCCGGTCGGTGCCGGCGCTGATGAGGTATGCGTTCGGCCGAGCGCCTTCGGGCGGCCGGCCGATACTCGGATATACGAACGTTGCTGGGCCGGTATGGGGTCCCGAACCTCTCGAATCGGCTATCGCGTTCCGCGTCTCCACCGTCGATGGCGGTGTCGCGGCGGATCCTGACTGCCGGCCTTGCGGCTACCGAGGTGCCGACGGGCCAAGACGCAGCCCGGCGCGGCACCGGTTCGGTGCGACGCCGGGTCCACGGCGGGCACGTTCGGCCGTGCGGGTCCGTACGGCCGAACGCGGTGACTAGCCGGCGTCGTTGAGCTTGTTCAGGCGCTCGCAGGCGTTGACGTAGTCCTCGATGAGGCGGTTCATCACATCGGCCGAACGCTCGGTCTTGTTCATCATGCCGACGATCTGGCCCACCGGGTTGAAGTTCACGTCCTTGGCGGCCTCCGGGTAACGGTGGCCGCGTTTCACGCCGTCCAGCGCGACCATCATCTGCAGCGGCATGGGCAGCGGATCCGGATTGTCGGCCGATTCCCAGGCGTCGGTCCACTCGTTGCGCAGCATCCGGGCCGGTTTACCGGTCCATGAGCGAGAGCGGATGGTGTCGTGGCTCGAGGCGTCGATCAGGGTCTGCATCTGCGCGGGCGGCACGTTGGCCTCTTCCACGGTCAGCCAGATGGACCCCGTCCAGGCCCCGGCGGCACCCATCGCCATGGCGGCCGCGACCTGGCGACCGTCGCCGATACCGCCCGCGGCCAGCACCGGCAGATCGCCCACGGCGTCGATGACCTGCGGCCACAGCACCAGCGAGGAGACCTCACCGCAGTGTCCGCCACCCTCGGTGCCCTGGCAGACGACGAAGTCCAGGCCGGCGTTCTTGTGGTTCATGGCGTGCTTCACCGAACCGCAGAGCGCGCCGATGAGGCGCCCGGATTCCTGGATCTGCGAGACGAACTCCGGCGGGGGCGTACCCAGCGCGTTGGCGACCAGTTTCGCCTTCGGATGCCGAAGGATCACCTCGACCTGAGGCGCCGCGGTGGTGGCGGTCCACCCGAGCAGCTGCGGATGTACTTCCTCTTCGGGAAGTTTCGGCACGCCGTGATCGGCCAGGATCTTCTCGGCGAAATCGCGATGCCCCTGCGGGACGTGCTTGGCGAGTTCGGCCTCGAGCTCCTCGGGGGAGAGCCCGTCGATGCCCTTGCCCTCGTATTTGGAGGGGATCACCAGGTCGACACCGTAGGGGTTGTCGCCGACGTGTTCGTCGAGCCAGGCCAGCTCGACCTCGAGCTCTTCGGCCGTGAACCCGACCGCGCCGAGTACGCCGAGACCACCGGCGTTGCTGACCGCGGCAGCCACGTCGCGGCAATGAGTGAAGGCGAAGATGGGGAACTCGATCCCCAGCCGGTCGCAGATTTCGGTACGCATGGCGCTGCTGGTCTCCCTATGCCTGGAACAAGTTACATAATTGCCGCGCGGCGGCTGATCCGGCCGCTGTCACCTCGCGAGCCCGTAAGCGCCGCGTGCCATGGGTACGGGCGGTGCGTGCGCGCGGGTCCGACAGGTGCCATACCTTGAATGTAACACGTTCTAGTTTTAATGGAACCGATTCGCCGGTGCGATTGCCGGCCCGGGTTCGCCCGCCGGGGTCACGGCCGATCCCATCTCCGCGCGTGGCTTCCGTAGCGGAACCTTCAGGAATACGACGAACAGGAACACCAGCAGAGTGGCCCGGCCCCACACTCCGAAGCGCACCACCGCTTCCATCAACTCGACCGACTGCCCCGTGCCCATCGCGTAGAAATAACGGAAGACCCCCACCCCGATCGCGATATCGGCGACGAGATAACTCCACACCACCGGCCACGGCACCGCGAGGACGACGAAGAACGGAATCAACCACAGCGTGTACTGCGGCGAATGCACTTTGTGGAACAGCAGAAAACCGCACAGCATCGCCCCGCTGACACCGATCCACGGATACACACCTGTTTCGAGATAGCGGCGGCGCCCGATCCACAACGCCAGGACGAACGAGGCGATGATCAACATCGGTGACGCGATCGCCACGGTATCGGCGAAAGCCGCGGTACCGATCCGATCGGTGCCGAACAGCGGCCGTAGCCCCCAGAACCAGATCGAGTTCGTGGTGATATCGGCCTGGCGTTGCTGCTGGAATTCGATCGACGCCCGCCAGCCGTCGTATCCGGCGATCGCGAAAGGCAGATTGACCACCGCGACGGTGGCCGCCGCGGCGCCACCGGTCCACAACGCGCCCCGGATATCGAGGCGGATGCGGCCGTCTTCGCCAGGTCCCCGGTCGCCATCGGTCAGTACATACAGCATCAACGGCACCACGAATATGGCCGGATAGATCTTGAAACAGAATCCGAGGCCCAGTAGTACCGCCGCGAATATCGCCCGCGACCGCACCGGCAGCCGGCCCGGCACCATCACCGCCATCGCTGCCACGGTCGTGCACACCACCGGCAGTTCCCAGTTGTGGAATGCGTAGAGGACCAGAGGCGGACCCACCGCCCACAACAGAGCGGCCCGGCCGGCCATCCGGGCCAGCAACCACGCTGTCAGTAAAGCGAACGGGGCCAGCAGCAGCGCCGAGTACACCAGGAACATCGCATCGTTGTCCGCACCCAAGGCGCCCAGCCACATCAGCAGCCCGCTGAGCACCGGATATTCCACGGCACCGCCGATCAGTGATCCGTCGGCGGTGATGCCACCGTGTACATACGGAAAAATATGCTGGTCGATATCGCGTCCCAGCCAGAGGAACTGGATATCGGAGTAGCAGACCCGCGCGTCCTTCACGTAGTCGAATGCGACACTTCGGCCGTCGGCGCGAAATGGCGCTCCGGCGCAACGGGCCTTGTTGAGAAACGCCACTGTCAGCGTGATCGCGCACAGCAGCACCGCCGCCATCGCCGACGTCCGCCGGGAAACGCGACCGGTCGCGAACGCGCGCGCGGCCGCTCCGATCGACATACTGATCACCTTAGTGGCCGTGTGCGCGGTGAACAGCGGTCGAGACCGGGGGCCATCGCCCACGGCACGGGCAATAATCCCAGGCTGCTCCCGGCCCGCTATCGGCTCCGAATTCCGCTTCTTTCCCGATACCGGGAAATCCTCCTCCACGCTGCCCGGAGTGCGGTTGCGAAGTCCGCCGGATCGATTTCGTAGTGACCCACCCCCTCAGGTAGTCTTGCCCGGTTGCTGACGCGACGACCTCCTGCCACGGACCGTCCGTGGCCGAATCCAGACCACAGGAGGTGATTGGTTCGTGCGTCATTACGAAGTGATGGTCATCCTCGATCCGAGCATGGACGAGCGCACCGTCGGGCCGTCCCTGGAAAATATGCTCAGCGTTATCCGCACCGAGGGCGGGAAAATCGACAAGGTCGATATCTGGGGCCGTAAGCGTCTCGCCTACGAGATCCGCAAACAGGCCGAAGGTATCTACGCGGTTATCGATCTGACCGCCGAGCCCGCCACGGTGAGCGAACTCGACCGCCAGCTGGGCCTCAACGAGCAGGTGCTGCGCACCAAGGTTCTGCGCAACGAAAAGTAGTTCCAGCGGCACCGCAGTTCAGTCGGAGTCTGTCTCTAGGCTCTAGCCCAAACAGCGAGTGCACTCGGACTGCACACCGAGCAGGAGGAACCCACCATGGCAGCAGGCGATACCGTCATCACGGTCATCGGAAATCTGACGGCCGATCCCGAGCTTCGATTCACGCCCGCGGGCGCGGCAGTGGCGAATTTCACCGTCGCCTCGACGCCCCGCATCTTCGACCGGAACACCAACGAGTGGAAAGACGGCGAGGCACTGTTCCTGCGGTGCAATATCTGGCGCGACGCGGCGGAGAATGTCGCCGAAAGTCTGACCAGGGGCTCCCGGGTGATCGTCAGTGGACGGCTCAAGCAGCGCTCCTACGAAACCCGCGAGGGTGAGAAGCGCACGGTCGTCGAGCTCGAGGTCGACGAGGTCGGTCCCTCGCTGAAGTACGCCACGGCCAAGGTCAACAAGACCAGCCGCGGCGGTGGCGGTGGCGGATTCGGTTCCAACAGCGGTGGTGGTGGAAACTACAACGCCGGCAACAGCGGCGGTGGACGGTCCGAACAGGGCGCAGCGGAAGACCCGTGGGGTAGCGCGCCCGCGGCCGGCTCCTTCGGGGGCGGCAGCCGGATGGACGATGAACCGCCGTTCTGAGACGGCCCGCACAGACCCGCGTCGGCGGGTCGCCAAGAAAACGGAGTGAACGAAAATGGCCAAGGCACCGGCGCGCGAAAAGGTGCTCAAGAAGAAGGCTTGCACTTTCTGCAAAGAAAGCAAGACCGGACCTGTCAATATCGACTACAAGGATGCGCCGCTGCTGCGCAAGTACGTCAGTGAGCGCGGCAAGATCCGCGCCCGCCGGGTCACCGGCAACTGCGTGCAGCATCAGCGCGATATCGCCATCGCGGTGAAGAATTCGCGTGAGATGGCGTTGCTGCCCTACGTTTCGACGGCTCGCTGAGGAAGGTCGGTCAAGCATATGAAGCTCATCCTGACTGCCGACGTCGACAATCTCGGCGCTCCCGGCGATACCGTAGAGGTCAAGGACGGCTACGGCCGTAACTATCTGCTGCCCCGCGGGCTGGCGATCGTTGCCACCCGTGGTGCCGAGAAGCAGGTCGAGGGAATCCGCCGGGCCCAGGAGGCCCGCCGGGTGCGCGATCTCGGCCATGCCAACGAACTGAAGCAGGCGATCGAGAACCTGGAGTCGGTTTCGCTGTCTGTCAAGACTGCCGGCACCGGCAAACTGTTCGGCTCGGTCACCCAGTCCGATATCGCCGCGGCGATCAAATCGGCCGGTGGGCCGGTGCTGGACAAGCGCAGCATCGAACTGCCGAAGTCGCATATCAAGGCCACCGGTAAACACCAGGTCACGGTGCACCTGCACCCTGATGTCGCCGCGAAATTCGCCTTGGAGGTCGTGGCCGCGGGCTGACCGCGGTTATCGGCACGCTTCGACCGGGGATCACCTCTCGTGATCCCCGGTCGGTGTGCTCTCTTCCCGGGGGTGTTAGCCAGTAGTTAGCTGGCCTTGTCGAAGGATGGATACTCACGGTCATGCCGTTGAGGTCCGACTCTGGCGTGTCCGAGTTATCCACAGGATGTGGATCCTGTGGATCAATCACAAAACCGACCGGGCGTACTGTGACCCAGTTCATATCTGTTCGCTTGCCCGTTAACTCAACACGCCCGGCTGTTCAACAACTCCGACACGCCGACACTTTGTTTATCCACACTGTGTTGACGCCGAAAATCTGGGTCTAGCTGGGTATTTTCCTGGGCTGACCTGCGTTTTCCCCAGGTTGTCCACAGGTTGTACACAACAAGGGGTGAACTATCCCCAGGTTATCCACAGGTCTATCCACAGGGCTGTTTGGTATGTGGATAGAACCTCGCCTAGGTTCATCGCAGCACCACGTCAAAGCTTTCGCCGGAAGCCGGCGGAACGGATCTATCCGGTCGATAGCTGGGATGTCTGAACACAGGTCGCAGACACTTCCCGACCCGGCGAAACTGTCGGCCTCGTGCGGTAGAACCATTTCGGCACAGGGGTGCGTCCGGTCTGGAGGAGAGGACGGTCGAGTCTGATGGCAGTCGTCGATGACCGCGGGCACACGGACTTCCCGCCCGAGCCGCCCGGTGAGGATTTCGGGCGTCAGCCGCCGCACGATATGGCCGCCGAGCAGTCGGTCCTGGGCGGCATGCTGCTCAGCAAGGACGCCATCGCCGATGTGATCGAGGTGCTGCGCTCCGGCGATTTCTATCGCCCCGCCCATCAGGCGGTCTACGATGCGATCCTTGATCTCTACGGCCGCGGCGAACCGGCCGACCCGGTCACCGTCGCCGCCGGCCTCGACCGTAGCGGCGAACTGAAACGAATCGGCGGCGCGCCCTACCTGGTCACTCTGACCCAAACCGTCCCCACCGCCGCGAACGCGGGCTTCTACGCCGAAATCGTCGCCGAGAAGGCGATTCTGCGCCGCCTGGTCGAGGCCGGCACCCGCATCGTGCAGTACGGCTACGCCGGTGCCGACGGCCAAGACGTCGCCGAAGTGGTCGACCGCGCCCAGGCCGAGGTCTACGAGGTCACCGAACGCCGGACCTCCGAAGATTTCCTCCCGCTGGAAGAACTCCTGCAGCCCACCATGGACGAAATCGATTCCATCGCCTCCCGCGGCGGTATCTCCCTGGGCGTTCCCACCGGTTTCACCGAACTCGACGAACTCACCAACGGCCTGCATCCCGGCCAGATGATCATCGTCGCGGCGCGTCCCGGTGTAGGTAAGGCGCTGGCGCTGGATACGCCGTTGCCGACCCCGACGGGCTGGACCACCATGGGCGAGATTCAGGTGGGGGACGAACTCTTCGACGCCGAAGGCCGACCCACCCGGGTTGTCGCGGCGACCGAGGTGATGGTCGACCGGCCGTGCTACGAGGTCGAGTTCTCCGATGGCACCGTGATCGTTGCCGACGAACAACACCTGTGGCTGACCGAAACGCGAGCGTCTCGACGTTCCGCACAACAGGCGGCCGACGGCCGTAACCGATACCGTAACCAGCGCACTTTCGCAGAGGTCCGGACCACCGGCGAGATCGCGGCCACACTGCGATGCGTAACGGCCGACCGCAGACTCAATCACTCGGTGACCAACTCCGAGCCTTTGCAGCTACCCGAGCGGGATTTTCTTGTCCCGCCGTACACACTCGGTGCCTGGCTGGGCGACGGTACGACAGCGGCCGCCCAGATCACCTCACTCGACCCCGAGATCATTGCCCGTATAGAGGGGGAAGGAATCGTCGCGGTGCCGTCCCCCACGGCGAAAATGCGCTATCAACTGCGTCTGCCGGACGATGAGCCGATATCTGAGCGCGCCTGCATCGTATGCGGTAAACCGTTTGTACCGTTCACCAGTGAAGTCCGGACCTGCGGCCGCTCGTGCGGTGGCCGAGCACGGTTCGTTTCCGCTCCGGTGGCCGCGCCGACCTGCCCTCACTGCGGCGGCCCGTCGATAGGTCTGCGGATGTGCCAGGAATGCCGAAACCGAGTGGGCAGCCTTCAAGCGCGACTTCGTACGATCGGCGTACTCGGCTCCAAAAACATCCCCATCGAGTATCAGCGGTCATCGGAAGCCCAGCGCCGCGCTCTTCTGGCCGGGTTACTCGATACGGACGGGACGGTGACCCAGAGTGGTTGCGTTCAGTTTTCGGTCACCGACGAGCGGTTGTTCTTCGACGTTCGCGAGCTCGTGGTCGGTCTCGGATATCGTTGTGGCGTTTCGACCAAGTCTGTCGCCGGCCGGAATCCGCAGCGTTCTATCGCTTACACGCTCACTTTTTCCACCGACGATGTCGTCTTCGGGCTTTATCGGAAGGCGGTACTGCACAAGGAACGGCGCGCGGGCCGCGAGTCGCGAGCCGACTGCAGGTTCATCGTCGATGTCCGCCGGGTCGATTCGGTTCCGGTCCGATGTGTCCAAGTGGACAACGAAGCACATATGTACCTGGCCGGAAGGTCCATGATCCCCACCCATAATTCGACACTGGGAATGGATTTCATGCGCAGTTGCTCGATTCGGCACGGGCTGGCGAGTGTGATCTTCTCGCTGGAGATGAGCCGGACCGAGATCGTCATGCGTCTGCTCTCGGCGGAGGCGAAGATCAAGCTCGGGGATATGCGGTCCGGGCGGATGAGCGACGACGACTGGACGAAGCTGGCGCGGCGGATGAGTGAGATCAGTGAGGCGCCGCTGTTCGTGGACGATTCACCGAACCTGACGATGATGGAGATCCGGGCGAAGGCGCGGCGGCTCAAACAGCGGCACGATCTGAAATTGGTTGTGGTGGACTACCTCCAGCTGATGACCTCCGGTAAGAAGGTCGAATCGCGGCAGCAGGAAGTCTCGGAATTCTCGCGGCACCTCAAACTTCTGGCCAAGGAGCTGGAGGTTCCAGTGGTCGCGATCAGCCAGCTGAACCGCGGGCCGGAACAGCGAACGGATAAGCGGCCACAGGTCTCTGACCTGCGCGAATCTGGCTCTTTGGAACAGGATGCCGATATGGTGATCCTGTTGCACCGGCCCGATGCCTTCGAGCGGGACGATCCGCGTGGCGGTGAGGCGGACCTGATCCTCGGCAAACACCGTAATGGCCCCACCGCGACCATTACCGTCGCTCACCAGCTGCATCTTTCCCGGTTCGTGGATATGGCCCGCGGCTGACCGTGCGGGGCGGGTCAATCACCATGGCTTCGACGGGCATTGTCGAGGCCGGCCGCGCGTAGGTGTTGTTGCAGTTCACGGTCGTTCAAGAGGGCGAGGTAGGCGTTGTAGCGGACGGTTGCAGGGTCGGGTTCCGGGATCGTGCTGATGCGGGTCGGTAGCAGTCCGGGTGGCAGTTCGCGGGTCGCCAGGGTTTCGACGTGTGCCGCCGCGGGGTGGGCCTTGCTGGTGGCGGATCGCTGTAGTCGCCGCCAGGTCAGGCCGGCGACCAGCAGGAATGCGCCGAATACCGGCCACAGCAGCACATAGCCGGCATTCTGGTCGATACCGCTCGCGCTCCCGAGCCGAGCCCACTGCCACGCGCCTATTCCGATGCACCCGATCGTCGTCGACATCAGCGCAACCCACAGCGCTATCGCTCGTGCTGAAGGACGTTTCGCCACCCTCCGTTTCTACTACAGCGTGTAGGAAAATAGTGCTTGCGGCGGCACCCGCATCGATCGGCCGACCGCGCTATCGAACACTTGCATACCCAACGGGGGTATTGTATCTATGGAAGAGTCCCCTCCGCGGCCGGGCACCACGAGTTCGGATCGGTCCGCGGGTATTCACCCGATCGACAGGAAAAAAATATGAGTACCTCGATCATCACAGTCACCGGAATGACCTGTGGCGGTTGCGCTTCCAAAGTCAGGACAGAGGTCGGCGCTCTCGCCGGTGTCACCGGAGTAGACGCCGACCCGGCGACCGGCCGGGTCGCAGTCGATGCGGGGAGCGAGGTCGGTCTCGATGCCATCAGGAACGCTGTGGAGGCCGCCGGTTACCGAGTCGTCGCCTGAGTGAGCCCGGGCCGGGCTCGGGTCCAGCGCCGCGGGCGAGGCGCTGGGGCGGGGCCGCCTCCGGTACGTGGCGCCGAGCGGTCGTCGCGTACCGGAGGCGCTCGTCCCGCGGTCGGCAGTGCTGGTGGCCCTGGCCACAGGACGGTGGATGAGAGTGGGGGTGGCGAGTAGGTTGTTCTGCGACCGTTGCGGTTTACTTCGTCGACAAAACCTCGCCGCGAAAGCAATTGGGTGAAGGGGAAGGAGGTGGTGCGGTGACGGCCGGGAGATTCGTCCACGTCGATGGACGGCGTTCAGGCGAAGATCGGCTCCGGTACTGCGGCGCGCTGTCTCCGGGGGGCGATGCACCGACACCGGGCCTTCGCCCCCCGTATCCGGGTGCTCCGCGGTGAATCCCTCCGCTCGGCTGCGCCGTGTATCGGTGGCACTGATAATGGCGGTGCTGCTCATCGCACCGCTCCTCGACTGCATGCTACATCTGGCCGACGAGCACACCAATCCGGTTGCCGCGGCGGCTGCACCGGCCGTCGGTAGCGCCCACTCAGGTCATCTGCACGGTATGAACGGCCACCTCGATCATTGTGATCAGCACATGATCCACTGCGTCGAGAAATCGGGGCTCTGGCTCACTTTCGGTGGTGTCTGTGAGCTGACGACGGCACGATTGCCCGGTAGCTGAGGTGAGTGTTGGTGTCGGCGTGGTGTTTTCAGGTTTGTCGCCGCTTGTTGTCGAGGATGTGGGTGAGGAGGGTTCGCGGCTGGTGGTCCGGGCTCGGACTCCGGGTGGTGTGGCCGAATGCCCTGGTTGTGGTGCAGGATCGGCCCGCGTTCACGGTGTTCACGAGTGGCGGCTGGCCGATCTGCCGGTCGATGGTCGTAGCGTGGTGGTGCGGGTGCGTGTCCGGCGCCTGTACTGCCGGACGCCGGGATGTCAGCGCACGTTCCGGGAACAGATCCCCGGTGCGCTGGAACGCTATCAGCGCCGCACCAGCCGGTTGACCGGGCATGTTCGCGCGGCGGTGCGGGAACTGGCCGGGCGGGCCGCGGCCCGAATGCTTCCGCGGTGGTCGGTGCGATTGTCGCGGCAGACCGCGGTACGGGTTCTGCTCGGCATCCCACTGCAGACCCAGAAGGTGCCGAGAGTGCTCAGTGTGGACGAATTCGCCTTGCTGCGCCGCCACCGATACGGCACCGTGCTCATCGACGCCGCGACCCACCAGCGCGTCGATGTCCTGTCCGACCGCCGCTCGGCCACCCTGGAAACCTGGTTGCGCGAGCATCCCGGGGTCGAGTTCGTCGTGCGTGACGGGTCGGCCACCTATGCCGAAGCCATCCGCCGCGGGGCCCCGACCGCGCTCCAGATCGCCGACCGCTGGCACCTGTGGCACAACCTGGTGCGAGCAGCGGAGAAAGTGGTGGCCGCCCACGCCCGCTGCTGGGCTGCCGCCGGACCGAAACGTCGCCAGTTGACCCGTGAAACCACCACCCTCGCCCGCTGGCACGCCGTCCACGATCTCCTCGACCGGGGGTCGGTCTCATGGACTGCGCCCGCCGGCTCGGCCTCGGCTTGAACACCGTGGAACGGTATTCCCGGTCAGCGAACCCGAGAAGCTCCGCCGTCCACCGCAATACCGGGCGAGTCTGGTCGACCCTTACCGTGATCACCTGCGTGCTCGCCGCGCCGGTGAGCCCGGTGTCGCGGTCACTACGCTGCTGGTCGAGATCACCGCCCTCGGCTACACAGGCAGCCTGAACCTGCTGCACAAGTACCTGAACCAGGGACGCGCCGAATCCGACCGGGTCATGCCCTCACCGCGACGGCTCACCTCGTGGATCACCACCCGCCCCGGTGAACTGGGCGAGGCGCAGCACGCTCATCTGGCCGAGTTGCTGGCGACCTGCCCGGACCTGACGGTGCTCGCGGAGCTGGTGAGCAGGTTCGCCCGCATCGTCACCGAACATCACGGCCGCGACCTCGACGACTGGATGAGCAGCGCCCGCGCCGCGGCGCTACCCGAACTGGACCCGTTCTTGCGCGGGATCGACCGCGACTATCACGCGGTCCTGGCCGGACTCTGCCTGCCTTACAGCAACGGCCCGGTCGAAGGCGTGAACACGAAAACCAAACTGATCAAACGACAAATGTATGGCCGAGCCGGATTCCGGCTACTCCGCCACCGCATCCTCCTGGCCTGAAACCAGGACCCACCACCGAAAGTGGGCCAGAGCCAAATCGGTGCTGCCCTCCGGCAGCACTCTCCAGCAGCTGCTGTTGACGGTGCTGATCGGCATGGCCACAGTCACCGTCTTCGCCCTGGTCTCCACCGGTACGCGCGGGAGTCGAGGCCCGCCGGGGGGCTTACCCGTGTTGAACGGGCAAGCCATTCTCACGAATTTCTGTATCTCCCGACGCTGATCGGTCAGCGCCAGGCCGAGACATCTCCGTCGTCGGCCGGTGTTCGCTGCCCGCTCACCGTCACGACCGCCCTGTGTGGCGGATCGGATACAGAAAGCGACAAATCATGAACGACATCGTGTTCGGCCCGCCTGCCGAACCTGTCTCGACCGTGCTCACCCCGCCAGCTCCGGCGCGGGAATCGAGTTCGCTGGTCGGCAACACCCCCGTTCTGTGGGTGGGGGAGCCGCTGGCGCCCGCCGGCCGCGGCTTCTGGGCGAAACTGGAAGGTTTCAATCCGGGCGGGATGAAGGACCGGCCCGCCCTGCACATGGTCCGGCGCGCGAAACAACGCGGAGACCTGGCACCGGGAGCCCGGATCATCGAATCCACCAGCGGCACTCTCGGACTGGGGCTGGCGCTTGCGGGAGCGGTGTACCACCACCCGGTCACGGTGGTCACCGATCCGGGACTCGAGCCGATCGTGGATCGCTTGCTCGCCTCGTACGGTGCGCGGGTCGAACTGGTGGCCGAACCGCATCCCAGCGGCGGCTGGCAACAAGCCCGCCGCGATCGGGTCACCGAACTCATGGCGGCCGAGCCCGGGGCCTGGTGCCCCGACCAGTACAGCAATCCCGACAATATCGACGGATACGAATCACTCGGGCGGGAGCTGATACAGCAGCTGGGCGAGGTCGATGTGCTGGTGTGCGCCGTAGGAACCGGCGGTCACTCCGCGGGTGTGGCGCGGGTGCTGCGCCGAGCCAACCCGGACCTGCAGCTGATCGGTGTGGATACTGTCGCCTCCACGATCTTCGGCCAGCCCGCCGGTCCGCGGGGCATGCGGGGACTCGGGTCCAGTATCTTCCCGCGCAATGTCGACTACTCGTCCTTTCGTGAAGTGCATTGGGTGGCACCGGCCGAGGCCGTGTGTGCGTGCCGGGCGCTGGCCGGTACGCACTATGCAACAGGCGGCTGGAGCGTAGGTGCTGTGGCCTTGGTCGCGGGATGGGTCGCGCGTACTCGGCCGGCGGACACCCGGATTGCGGCGGTGTTCCCCGACGGCCCGCAGCGCTACTTCGACACCGTCTACAACGACGACTACTGCCGCGCGCACGGCCTGCTCGATACCGATCCGCCGATCGAACCGGACATTATCGCGCATCCCGGCCGGCGGGTAGTGCACTCCTGGACCCGCTGCACCACCGTCGTCGACCCGCACGCCACCGACCGGGCAGGAGGAGCCGCATCATGACCGTACTGAAGAGCTTCCGCAGCTTCGACCTCGCCGCCCGGCTGCTGATGATCAACCAGTTCGGCATCAATCTCGGCTTCTACATGTTGATGCCGTATCTGGCCGGCTACCTCGCCGGGCCGCTGGGCTTGGCGGCCTGGGCGGTCGGCCTGGTACTCGGGGTACGAAACTTCTCCCTGCAGGGCATGTTCTTGATCGGCGGTACCCTCGCCGACCGGCTCGGCTAGAAACCCTTGATCGTCGCGGGCTGTCTGCTGCGGACCGGCGGATTCGCCCTCTTGTGTTCGCCACCTCGCTGCCCTGGGTGCTCATCGCTTCCGCCGCGACGGGTTTCGCGGGGGCGCTGTTCAACCCGGCAGTCCGCGCCTATCTGGCGGCCGACACCGGGGAACGGCGGGTGGAAGCGTTCGCAGTGTTCAATATCTTCTACCAAGCCGGTATTCTGGCCGGGCCGCTGGTGGGCCTGGCATTGATGTTCCTGGATTTCCGGGTGACCGCCGCGGCCGCGGCGGTCGTGTTCGCTGTCTTGACCGTCGCGCAGCTGTTCGCGCTGCCGGCGCGCCGTGAGCAGAAGGCCGCCGAAAAGACCTCGGTGCTCCAGGACTGGCGGGCGGTGGCGGCCAACCGCCGCTTCCTGCTGTTCTCGCTGACGATGGTCGGCTCGTATGTGCTGTCGTTCCAGGTGTATCTGGCGCTCCCGCTACAAGCGGAATACCTGGCCGGCGCGCAATCGCAAATACTCGTATCGGCGCTGTTCGCGGTCTCCGGGGTGGTCGCCGTGGCCGGGCAGCTGCGGATCACCGGGTGGTTCCGGGCGCGCTGGGGAACCGGGCGCAGTCTGGCGGTGGGTATGGCAATACTGGCCGCGGCGTTCCTGCCTCTGCTCGTGATACCCGGTCCCGGGCGATTCGGCATCGCCGCCGCGATAGTCGCATTGCTCCTGGCTACAGCAGTGCTCGCGGTCGGAACCGCCGCGGTGTTCCCTTTCGAAATGGATACCGTCGTCTCGCTCGCAGACCGCAAACTGGTAGCCACCCACTACGGCTTCTACAACACGATCGTGGGTATCGGCATTCTGGCCGGCAACCTCGCCACCGGAGCGGTCATCGGGGCTGCACGCGCCGCCGGTGCCGATCGGGCGGTATGGGCCGGGCTCGGCCTCATCGGGGTCGTGGCGGCCGCGGCGTTGTACCGGCTCGACCGGACGCAGCCGGAACGAGCCGCAGGAGACGGTGTGCGCGATGGTAACGCTCGTCAGGAACGTGAACCGGCAAGTCCGATACGTCGTTGAGCGCGGCCGCGGGGTCCGCCGTCGCGGCCACGGCAGGTCTGGACAACCGACCGAGACCGCCGCGGCCGCACGGCCAGGAGAATCTTCCGGGTGGTCGTGGTGCCGGTCGGCTCAGGTCTCGATCTCGGCGCACGCGGAGCAGGAACCGGTGATCGAGCCGGCCGTCCGTGGCGCCCGAACAATCGGCAACCGCCGCGAACTGGGTAGACACGCTGCTGGGTTGCCGGGACCGGCTGTCACGGCCGGCTCGTGCTCCGAGCTGTGATGACCTACCGCCGGCAATGGCGTGGAGGATGAGTGGGAGGACATCACGACAACCCGCAGAAGCGGAAGGTTCCCCGGGCAGGCTCCGGTCGAACAGTCAGTAGGCTTCTCGATGTCGAATCCCGAGTACCGGTACACCGGCCCAGACCCCGCAGGGCACGGCCACGGCTCATCCGCACAGAATCCGGCCCCGGACACCCGGGGCCTGCCCATCGGCCGACACCGTCACGACCTGCCGTCTGGTCACGACTTCCCTTCCGGGGATGAAAGCCGTTCCCGGCACGGCAGTCGTACCGAGCAGGACAGCCGTTCCGGGCAAGGAAGCCACTTCGAGCACGGCGGCCACATGGACGCCGGTGGCGGCGGTGGTCACGATCGGCATGCCGGACACGGGGCACACGCGGAGATGTTCCGCCGCCGGTTCTGGGACTGTCTGATCCTGTCGGTGCCGGTTGTCGGATCCAGCCATATGGTTGCCGAGCTCCTCGGATACCGGCTGCCGGATTCCCCGGGGGTCTCGTGGATTCTGCCGGTCCTGGGCACGGTGATCTTCGTCTACGGCGGAATGCCGTTCCTCACCGGCGGCTGGACCGAGCCGCGTTCCCGCCGGCCCGGGATGATGCTGCTGATCGCCATGGCGATCACCGTCGCGTTCGTTGCCTCCTGGATCACCACGCTCGGGATCGGCGGGTTCGACCTCGACTTCTGGTGGGAACTGGCCCTGCTCATCGTCATCATGCTGCTGGGACACTGGCTGGAGATGCGGGCGCTGGGTTCGGCATCCGGGGCGCTCGACGCGCTGGCCGCGATGCTGCCCGATACCGCGGAGAAAATAACCGATGACGGTATCGCCGAAGTGCCGTTGACCCAGCTGTCCCGCGGTGACCTGGTTCTGGTGCGTGCCGGGGCGCGGGTGTTCGCCGACGGCACGGTCACCGACGGCCGCGCCGAGGTCGACGAATCGATGATCACCGGTGAGTCGAAAACCGTGAGCCGCGATATCGGCGAGACCGTGGTCGCCGGCACCGTCGCCACCGACAGCGCCCTGCGAGTACGGATCACCGCGATCGGCGAGGACACCGCCCTGGCCGGTATCCAGCGCATGGTCGCCGACGCCCAAGCCTCTTCGTCCCGTGCCCAGGCGCTGGCGGACAAAGCCGCCGCATTCCTGTTCTATTTCGCCGCCGGTACCGGTGTACTGACATTCGCGATCTGGGCGCTGCTCGGCAACCTCGACGAGGCGGTGGTGCGCACGGTAACCGTTCTCGTCATCGCCTGTCCCCACGCCTTGGGTCTGGCGATCCCACTGGTCATCGCGATCTCCACCGAACGGGCGGCGAAAGCCGGGGTACTCGTCAAAGATCGTCTCGCGCTCGAGCACATGCGGACCGTCGATGTGGTGCTGTTCGATAAAACCGGCACCTTGACCCAGGGCCGCCATCAGCTCACGGGGGTTACCGCCACCGCCGGTACGAGCGAAGAGAATCTGCTCGCGCTCGCCGCGGCCGTCGAAGCCGATAGCGAACACCCCCTCGCTCGGGCCATAGTGGCCGCAGCCGAAACCCGCGCCCCGGAACCGGAACAGTTGACCGCCGGCGATTTCCGTTCACTGCCCGGCCGCGGGGTACGCGCCCGTGTCGACGGCACCGAGGTCACCGTCGGCGGTCCGGCCATGCTCGCCGATTCCGGGTTGCCGGTGCCCGACGATGTCACGACCGTCACCCGCGGCTGGATACAACGCGGCGCCTCGGTGCTGCATATCGTCCAGGGTGACCGCGTGCTCGGCGCCGTCGCCCTCGAAGACGCCATACGCGACGAATCCCGCCGCGCCATCGACGCCTTGCACGACCGCGGCGTGAAGGTCGCGATGATCACCGGCGATGCCCGTCAGGTCGCCGACGCCGTCGCCGCCGACCTCGGTATCGACGAGGTATTTGCCGAAGTGCTTCCCGAACACAAAGATGCGAAGGTCACCGAACTGCACAACCGCGGGCACAAGGTCGCGATGGTGGGTGACGGTGTCAACGACGCTCCCGCGCTGGCCCGCGCCGATGTCGGGGTGGCGATCGGCGCGGGCACCGATGTCGCCATCGAGTCCGCCGGTGTCGTCCTCGCCGCGAACGACCCTCGCGCGGTGCTGTCGATCATCGAACTGTCCCACGCCAGTTACCGGAAAATGTGGCAGAACCTGCTCTGGGCCACCGCCTACAACAACATCATCGCCGTACCGCTGGCCGCGGGTGTGCTGGCCTTTGCCGGTATCGCGATCTCTCCCGCCGTCGCCGCGGTGCTCATGTCGGTGTCGACCATTGTCGTCGCGCTCAACGCTCAGCTGCTGCGCAACCTGGATCTCGACCCCGCCCGCCTGGCCGGTCCGCGCCCATGACGGCGATACCTGCCGGGACTTCTGGTGCGCGCCGAGACTGCTAGGGGCAGTGGTGAGGCGAACCCGAACGCGGCCGTCCCCCCGGGGGGCACGAGAACTCGCCCAGTTGTACAAGAGCGGCACAGCATCACGCCGGTTCGGACGGTCCGCGGGGCCGGTTGTGCCTCCTAGAGTCGCGTTGACCAGACTGGGAGGTAGGCAATGACCACAGTTCAGGTGTCCCATGGGGCACAACCAGATCAGGTACGCCACATCCGGACCGAGATTCCCGGACCACGTTCGCGTGCGCTCGCGCAGCGCCGGGAGGCCGCTCTCCCAGCGGGTTTGGTCAGCGGTGCGCAGGTGTACGTGCAGGCTGCGGGCGGCGGAGTGGTGGTGGATGCCGACGGGAACTCGTTCATCGATTTCGGCAGCGGTATTGCGGTGACGACTGTCGGAAACGCCGCGCCGCGGGTGGTCGAACGGGTGACCGAGCAGGTGCGGGCCTATACCCATACCTGTTTCCTGGCAACGCCGTACGAGCCGTATATCGCGGTCGCCGAGGAGCTCAATGCGCTTACCCCGGGCGAGCACGAGAAGCGGACCGCTTTGTTCAACACTGGGAGCGAGGCGATCGAGAACGCGGTCAAGTACGCGCGGGCCTTCACCGGCCGTCCGGCAGTGGTGACCTTCGATCACGCTTTCCACGGTCGAACGCTGCTGACGATGAGCATGACGGCCAAGAACCGGCCGTACCGTCGGGCGTTCGGCCCGTTCGCACCCGAGGTCTACCGTGCGCCCCTGCCATACCCGTATCGGTGGCCGAGCGGGCCGGCGAACGCCGCCGACGAAGCGTTCGCGCACCTGGAACTTCTCGTCGATTCACAGGTCGGGGCGGAAGCGGTGGCCTGCCTGATCATCGAACCGATCCAGGGCGAGGGTGGATTCATCGTGCCTCCGGCAGGGTTCCTGCGGCGGGTAGCCGACTTCTGCCGGGAACGCGGCATCGTCTTCGTCGCCGACGAGGTACAGACCGGAATAGGCCGCACAGGCGCCTGGTTCGCGTCGGAACACGAGGATCTGGTGCCCGATCTCGTGGTCACCGCCAAGGGGCTGGCAGGCGGGATGCCGCTGGGCGCGGTGACCGGCCGCGCGGAGATCATGGACGCGGCGCCGACGGGCGGAATCGGCGGGACTTACAGCGGTAATCCCGCTGCCTGCGCGGCGGCGATCGCGGTCTTCGATACGATCCGCCAGGACGGTCTCCTGGAACGCGCCCGCGTTATCGGGGCCAGGATGATGGACGAGTTGTCTGATATCGCCCGCGGTCATGCCGCGGTCGGCGAGGTCCGTGGCCGGGGCGCGATGGTGGCGGTCGAACTCGTACACCCCGGAACGAACAGTCCGGACCCGGCTGCTGTGTCCGGGCTCGTCCGGTACTGCGAGAAGCACGGCCTGCTCACGTTGACCGCCGGTACCTATGGGAATGTGCTGCGCTTCCTGCCGCCGCTGACCATCTCCGACGATCTGCTCGCCGAAGGGCTGGGGATTCTCCGGGCGGGTTTCGCCGAGGGCGCATATCCGTCACCATGACGAACTCGTCGCAGCTCGTTCGGCAGCCGGCCAGCGGGCTCCCAGCGATGGGCCGGCCAGCGGGCTCCCAGCGATGGGCCGGCCAGCACATGCCGATATCGCCGCCGCGCACCCGGGTCGAACGCGCCCGCGCGAAACTCGACCGTCGGCGGTTCCGGTCCATACACCCGCCGACCTCGGCCGACTGGTGCCGGTAACCGGTTGATGAGTTCGGCCATGAGGCGGTGCCACCCGGTGTCGGTCGCCGATGTCGTTCCGAGGCCAGCGGCTCCGTCGGCCGGTTCCGGTCGGTGCCGATGGTCTGCCCTGGATCAGCGGGACCGCGAATTGCCTCGGTGGCCACGGACCCGGGTCCGCCGCCGGGGTCGCCGGGGTCCATTTGGTTCCGGACCCTCGCAGCTCAGGGGGCCGTGGATGAATCCCGCCTTCGGCAACCGGGCGCGTTGTGTTATTCCGGACAGTCGGGGACGGCAGGATGCTGCGAAGTGTCCGAGACCGAGACAGGACACCGAGGTCTCGCCGTTATAGGGAACGGGTAGCGAACGGAATTCGGGCTCCAAACGTATGACCAGCTCTGGTAGCGATCAGCTATTTCAGAAGTGAAATAGGGTTACTTAAACGAAATACACAATTGCAAACCCGCAGCTATTCTCGCTGGACAGGCTAGGAGGTCAGCGGTGGACTCGACGCTGCGCAGTATTGTCGGTAACAGGTCGCTCGGGATACGGGTGCTCGTCGGGGAGGAACGGCTCGATACCGATGTGTCGTGGGTGGCGACCAGTGAACACGAAGACCCCACTCGCTATCTGAACGGTGGGGAAATACTGCTCACCACAGGTATGCAGTTTCCCGCTGGTCGTGATTTCGGCGGATATGTCCAGCGTTTGGCCAAGGTGGGGGTGGTGGCGCTCGGGTTCGGACTGGGCCCGGTGCACGACGCGGTCCCCGGGGAGTTGATCGCGGCCGCGCAGCGGTGGGGCATCGTCCTGCTGGAAATCGCGCCGCCCACACCGTTCATCGCGATCTCGAAAGCGGTGGCGGATGTGATCGCCGAACGCACTCACACGGTAGAGGCCCGCGACAACCGGCTGCGCGAGGCCCTCACCCGGGCAGCGCTACGGGGTGGTGCCGAAGGTCTGATCGATTCGCTCGCCAAGCAGGGCGCCTCCTGGGCGGCACTGCTCTCGCCGGTGGGCGTCGTCCGGACAGTCGCCCCGCGCCGGGCGGTCCACCGGCTCGACGATATCCGTGATGTGCTGGCCCGCACCCGGGAAGCGGGAGCGTTCGGCAGTGCCTCGGTGATCGCGAACGGCGAACGGATCGAGATACTGCCGCTGGGCGGGCGTTCCCGCCACCTCGGGACACTGGTGGCCGGCGGGCTGCCGGAACTACCCGGGCAGCGTGACCGGCTCGGCTCGATCGCCGCCGATGTGCTGGGTTTCGAGCTGGAGCTGGAGACCACACGCAAGCTCGCCGAACGCCGGCGGATCGACTCGCTGGTGATGATTCTGGACCATCGCTTGCTGTCGGCCGATCAGCTCACCGTACTGCTCGGTGACCCGTTGGCCTCCGGCCGGATCGCGGTTGCCGTGATCCATGTGCCCAAGACGGAAATCGATACGGTGCGTGGCGATGTCGAGGCATACCGGTCCAATGTACTGGTCGCGCGGTACAAGAGCCGGCTTGCGATGTTCATGAACGAACGCCATCTCGACGCCGACGCGATCGAGCGCACTCTGGTCAACGCCAGTAGACACGCCGTAGGCATCGTGGTCGCACCCGGTATCGAACACGCCGAGCGGGCACTCAAACAGGCCGATCGCGCCGCCACCGCCGCCGCCGCGACCGATATGGGCGTGCTCGAGGTCGGGGGCCGGATCGGTCCCACCTACTCCGCGATGCTGGTGGCCGCCGACGAGGGAGATATCGCGGCCAGCATTTTCGCGCCGATCGAAGTGGCCGACGGGCAGCGCGCCGGAGATCTGTGCCGGACCCTGATCGCCTGGCTGGGGCTCAACGGCCAAGTGGAGCCCACCGCAGAACTGCTCGGCGTCCACCGGCATACCCTGCGTGCCCGGATCCGCCGGTTGGAACGTCTGCTGGGTAAGCCGCTGTCCGATCCGACGCTCCGTGCCGAAGTCTGGTTCGCGGCACTGCAACGCTATCCGCAACTATCCGAACAGGCGATGGATCGGATGCGAAATTGTCCATTCGGGAGTGTCCGTGCCGTGTGACCCCCCTCTTATGGTTGACCCATCGACGGTAACCGGTGGCCCAACGCCACGGAACCGCGGTCGAACTCTCGCTCTCTGCGGAGATCCGCCGACGACGCCGTGTCGTCTCCTCGTATCCGGGGCGAGAAACGTGGGAACAGGTCAACCGGTCAGGAAGGGCCCACACATGAAACCTCAGCGAAAGACTACCGCCGGGCGAAGAGTGCGAATACTCGGCATCGGCGTAGTGGCGGCCCTTGCGCTTACTGCCTGCGGAGCCTCGGGTTCGGAATCCGATGGGCCCAAGGTCGTTGTGGGCGGTTCGGATATCGGGATCGCCGCGCTCATGGTGGAGGCGATCGAACAGGCCGGTTCGGAACTCGGCGTGGAGGTCGAGTACAAGCCGATGGCGCAGAAGACAGCGCAGATCGCCCTGACCAACGGTGATATCGATATGGGCTTCATGAGCATGGTGAACCTGGCCGCGGCCCGCGAACAGGGACATGAAGTCGTGGGGGTCGCGCCTACCTGGGCAGCCAACAGTTCGATGCTGGTGAAAGAGGGTTCGCCGTATCGATCCGCCGAGGATCTGAAGGGCGAGCCGGTGGCTTCGCTGCACCGGACGGTGAGCGTTTTCGCGGAATCGTACTTCGTGCTCGGGGATATGGGCATCGATATGGAGCAGGACTACCGGCTGATGCTCGCCGACTCCGGCGGTCTGCTGCAGGGTCTGCTCGACACCGGTGAGATGAAGGCGATCACCCAGTACGAGCCGAACACCACCCGAATGCTGTACGAGGGTGGTTACCGCGAAGTATTCCACACTTCGAACTACTGGCAGGACAAGGGCCGCGCGCTCGTACCGTCCCAGAACTGGGCGGCGCGTAAGGATTGGCTGCAGGCCAACGACCCGGACCTCATCCAGCGCCTGGCCGCACGGGCGACCGAGATCGCGAAAACCGACGCGTCCGTCTACGAGGCCAACGCCGATGCGGTGAATCTGCCCGCACCAGAGGGCACCACGCTGCTGTTCGAGCGGTTCGCCCCGCTGCTGCTGCTCGGCTACACCGGTGAGAATCTGGCGGCGGCGCAGGAAGAACTGGATCTCGCCAAGCAGCTCGGACTGCTGCACGGTGACCACGATGTGACCACTCTGGTGCTGGCCGCCGACGAAGAGGCGCAGTCGTGAGCGGCCTGTCCACCGCGCCGAAACCGGCCGGGGTACGCACCGAACGAACGAGAGTGACCGACGCCGAGGCGAAACCGTCGCTCACCGTACGGATCGCCGGCTCGTCCACCGTTTTCCGGCTGGCGTTTCTGATGACGGTACTGATCCTGTGGACCATCGGCAGTGCGACCGTGCTGGGCGATGTCCTGCCCAGCGTCACCGAGACCTTCGCCGCCCTGTTCGAATTGCTGACCGGCAGTCAGTTCTACGAACAGATGTTGCTCACCGTGCGGAGGGTGCTCGGCGGATTCGCCATCGCCTACATTGCGGCGTTCGTGATCGGTACGGCCATGGGGCGTTCGCGTAAGGGTGAATCGTTCTTCGAGCTGTTCATCGTGACCGGTATGTCGCAGCCGGGCATTTTCATCGCGATGATCATCCTGATCGCCCTGGGGCTGAAGGAGTCCAGTGCGATAGTCGCCATCGGTTATCTCGCCATCCCGATGATCGCGGTGAACTTCTGGCAGGGCACCAAACGGCTCGATACCGACCTCCAGGAGATGTCGCAGGTCTTCGGATACTCCCGGGTCACCCAGTTCCGGCACGTCATCCTGCCGCAGCTGGCCGGTCCGGCCATTACTGCGGCCCGGCAGGCCTTCGGTGTGTGCTGGAAGTACGTGGTGATGATCGAGCTGCTGGGGCTGTCCGACGGCGTGGGTTACCAGGTCAACCGCGCGTTCCAGCTGTACGACCTGACCTCCGTGATCGCCTGGACGGTCGGCTTCATGATCTTCGTGGCGTTGTTCGAGTACATCGTGCTGCGTCCTCTGGAACACCGCGCTTTCCTCTGGCGCGAGCGGCCGATGGGCAGGTCCGGCAACCGGAATACCGTGATCGAGGACGGAGACGAGAATGTCTGAGCCCATCATCACCTTCGACAAGGTCTGCAAGAGTTTCGATATTGCCGGCGGGGACTCGTTACAGGTACTCGACGATATCTCGTTCTCGGTGGGCGACGGCGAGTTCGTGGCCGTGCTCGGACCCTCGGGCAGCGGTAAGTCGACGCTGCTGAACATCCTGTCCGGCCTGCAGAACCCCACCAGCGGCCTGCTCGACGCACCGTCACCGGATGAGATCGGGTTCGTCTTCCAGCGGGCTCGGCTGCTGCCCTGGCGCACCGTCGAACAGAATCTGGGGATCACCCGGGCCGCGCGGGCGGAAGGCCGGCGCACACCTTTTCAACGTGATATCGCCGACTATCTCGCGGCGGCGGGACTGTCCGACTACGGCGGCTTCTACCCCGCGGCGTTGTCCGGCGGTATGCAGCAACGGGTTTCGATCGCGCGGGCCCTGGCCACCGAACCGGCCATGCTGCTGATGGACGAACCGTTCTCGGCATTGGACGAGATGACCGCACGTAAGCAGCGAGCCTTCCTGAGGGATCTGTGGCTGAAGCGGCGCTCGACGATCGTATTCGTCACCCACAATGTTATGGAGGCGATAACGCTTGCGACGTCCGTGATCGTGCTGTCGGCGCGGCCTGGGCGGGTGCTCGACCATATCGCAATCGACGCCGAGCATCCACGCAGCCTCACCGATCCCGCGGTCGAATCGGTGTACGGGCGGGTCATGGGCCTGCTCGGTGTCGGCGAACGCGACCGCGCGGCGCTATGAGCCCCGGCGCCTTGAACACCGCAGTCGGTTCACTTCGGGAACAGATCGCTAGATTGCGCGATCTCGGTGCGCTCAGGACGGTCGAGCGTCCGGTCTCGCCGGTCCACGAACTGGCCGCGGTCGCGCAGCGCTGCGATGTAGAGAACGGTCCCGCGCTGCTGTTCACCGACGTCGGAGAGCATTCCGGGCGGGTAGTGATCGGCACCGACGGAACCCGGGGCCGGGTGGCCGCGGCGCTCGGCGTCGCGGCCGGGGCGCTCACCGAACGGTACGCGCGGGCCCTGATCGACCCGATTCGGCCGGTCGAGGTCGACGCGGGGTCGGTACACGAGAACGTGCGGATCGGCGGCGATGCCGATCTGACCGAGCTGCCGATCCTCACCCATTTCGAACACGACGGTGGCCCGTATCTCACTTCTGGGATCGTGACTGCGGTGCATCCGCAGACCGGTGAGCGGAACCTGTCTTACCACCGGATGCAGGTGAAGGGCCCGCGGGAGCTGCGAATGGTGATCGTGCCGCGCCACCTGCACCGCATCTACGAGGCGTACGAGGCGATGGACCGGCCGATGCCGGTATCAATCGTGCTGGGCGTGGATACGCCGCTGCGGTTCGCCGCCGGCACCTCGGGCTCGGCGGTGCCGTTCGGTTTCGACGAATACGGGATAGCCGGCGGCTTGCGCGGCCGCGGTGAGGAACTCGTGCGTGGTATCACCAACGATCTGCTGGTGCCGGCGCACGCAGAGATAGTCCTGGAGGGATATGTTCCCGCCCACGAACGGGCAGATGAGGGTCCGTTCGCGGAGTTCGCCGGGTACTACAAAGGGGTGACCCCCCGCCATGTGGTCCGGATCGTGGCGATAACCCATCGCCACGATCCGGTCTATCAGGGACTGATCTCTGGCTCCACCGAACAGTTGCTGCTGATGGGGCTGCCGAATGAACCGGCGATGCTGACCGCTGTGCGCGGCGGCATCGCCGGAGTCCGGGCGATCAACGTTACCCAGGGTGGCCTGCACAAGTTCCATGTCATCGTCTCCGTCGACAAACAGCACGAGGGCGACGGCAAGGACGCGATCGTCGCCGCTTTCGCGGCCCACCGCGACGTCAAACTGGTCGTCGTCGTCGACCATGACGTCGACCCGTTCGATCAGGTGGCCGTGGAACGCGCCGTCGCCACCTGGTTCCGAGCTGACGAGGACCTCGTTGTCATCACCGGCGGCAAGGGCAACCCGGTGGACAAGCTGCTGACGGCGGCGGGCACCACCACCCGCATGGGTATGGATGCCACGGCGCCGCTCGCCCACACCTCGACCGATGCGCGGGCGGAGATACCCGGCGCCGCGCAGATCGACCTCGCCGACTGGCTCATCGACTGAGCCGGCACGGCCGAACCGCCGACTCCCTAGACAGACCGGGTGTGCCGATGCATGTCCGGAAGACATCCGAAGGAAACCGACGTGACTCTGGCAGCAGAATCCTCCGCGGGCGTTGATCTCACGGCCGCATCGCTCGACCGGGCATTCGTCGGTGGGCGATGGCTCACCGCCGATTCCGGCGCGGATATCGCCGTCACCGATCCGGCGACCGGTGAGCGCATCGGATCGGTCCCCCGGATGGGCCGCGCGGAAACCCTCGCCGCGATCGAGGCCGCGCATATTGCCTGGGGGCCTTGGCGCGCGCTCACCGCGGGCGACCGGTCGGCGGTACTGCGCCGCTGGGCCGGCCTGGTGTATCTGTACCAGGATCGGCTCGCCGAACTACTCACCGCCGAACAGGGCAAACCACTGGCGGAATCACGCGCCGAAATCGGCGCCTCCGCAGGCTTTCTCACCTGGTTCGCCGAAGAAGGCCGGCGTGCCTACGGCCGGACTATTCCGACCGATCGTCCCGATCGCCGGCTATCGGTGATCCGGCAGCCGGTCGGTGTGGTCGCCGCCATCACTCCGTGGAACTTTCCCAGTTCGATGATCACCCGCAAGGCGGGGCCAGCGCTGGCGGCCGGCTGCACCATGGTGGTGAAACCGTCCGAGGAGACGCCACTCTCGGCGTTGGCGCTCGCTCGGCTGGCCGAGGCGGCGGGCGTACCAGCAGGTGTATTCAATATCGTGACCGGTTCGGCGCGTGAGATCGGCGGCGCGCTCACCGGCAGTGAACTGGTGCGCAAACTGACTTTCACCGGCTCCACCGCAGTGGGCAAACTGCTGGCCGAACAGTCGGCGGCGACGGTGAAACGAGTCTCGCTGGAGCTCGGCGGTAACGCGCCGTTCATCGTGTGCGACGATGCCGACCTGGACGCGGCTGTCGCGGGTGCGATCGGGTCGAAATTTCGTAATGCGGGCCAAGCATGTGTGGCGACCAACCGAATCTATGTGCAGGACGGCATCTACGACCGCTTTGTCGATGCGTTCACTGCGCGCGTGCGCGATCTGGTGATCGGCAACGGCACCACCACGGGCACTCAGGTAGGACCCATGATCAATGCCGATGCTGCGGCGGCGATGTCGGTACTGCTGGACGACGCGGTGGGGGCCGGTGCCCGGATCGCTGGTGGTGGCGTACCGCATCCACTCGGTGCTGCCTTCTTCGAGCCGACCGTGCTGGTGGATGTGGCCGACGATATGGAGTGCTGTAGGTCGGAGACTTTCGGCCCGATTGCGCCCGTTATGTGTTTCCGCGACGATACCGAAGTCATCCGCCGCGCCAACGCGACCGCCTACGGCCTGGTCGCCTACTGCTACACCACCGAGTACCGGCGGCTCAACCGGTTCGCCGAGGAGCTCGAATTCGGCATGGTCGGAATGAACGATTTCTCGGTGTCCACCGAGGTGGCGCCGTTCGGCGGGGTGAAGGAATCCGGAATCGGCCGGGAGGGTTCGCAGGACGGGCTCGACGAGTACACCGAGGTCAAATACATCTGCACTGGCGGAATGAGCTGATCCGGCCCCCATTCGGAACGCAGTGCTCGGGGGCCGGGCAGTTCTCACCGAGGAGTGAAAATGAGGAAATCGATCGACGAACTGGTCGATGTCGATATCGAGGGCACCGTCGCCCGGGAGATATTCGTCGACGACGAACTGTTCGAACAGGAACTCGAGCATATTTTCGGACGAGCCTGGCTTTTCGTCGGGCATATCGGCCTGGTACCGAACCCGAACGACTATTTCCAATCCCGGATGGGGACCGACCCGGTGATCCTGACTCGGGACAAGGCGGGCGGTATCCACGTACTGCTCAACACCTGTACGCACCGCGGGATGAAACTGTGCCGATCGGATCAGGGAAATACCCGTACCTTCACCTGCCCGTATCACGGCTGGAGTTTCTCCACGGACGGCCGGCTGGTTTCCCGGCCGGGCGGCCTCTACGGTGTGCCGGGTTACGAGAAGAACTACCACTCCGAGCTCGACAAGGAGAAATGGGGCCTCATCCCCGTTCCGCGAGTAGAGACCTACAAAGGCACCGTATGGGCTTCGTGGGATATCGAAGCGCCCTCGCTGCTCGACTATCTCGGTGATATGAGGCTGTACCTGGATTACGCCCTGGACTACCGTGACGGCCGGCCCGACGGCGCCGAGGTGATCGGCGGCGTGCAGAAATGGCGGGTGAAGGCCAATTGGAAAATGATCCCGGAGAACTTCATCGGCGACCTCTACCACGATGTGAGCCACCGGTCGGTGGATTCGGTGGGTATCGGGCCCAGCGGTAAGGGGCGGCGTGACAAATTCGGCAACCGGGTCACCCTGTGCTTTCCGCAGCACGGGCACGGGGTGATCGGGCAACTACCGTTCTACGAGGAGTACGAGGGCGTCTCCGGTACCTGGGGCGATGATGCCGAGACTCGCGAATACCACGAGCGCATCCACCACAGCCGGGTGGAACGCTTCGGTGACCGGATGCGCGTCTCGATGAGCGTGGGCACCATCTTTCCGAGTATGTCTTTCCACGGTCGGCAGCCGCGGACGATTGCCTGGGTGCATCCGCTGAGCGCCACCGAAACCGAGATGTGGCGGATCTTCCTGGTCGACCGGGACGCGCCGGACAGTGTGAAAGACCAGGCCCGCCGCTACTACATGCGGTACTCCGGGCCGGGCGGACTGACCGAATCCGACGATATGGAGAACTGGTCGTATGCCACTCGCGCGAGTACGGGCTGGCGCTCCCGGCAATTGCAGTTCAACTATCAGATGGGCCTGGGCCATGCGCGACCCGTTCCCGAACTGGCGCACGCCGTGGAGAACGGCGAGTACAACGAGGAAAACGCACGCGCCTTCTACCGGCGCTGGGCACAGTTCATGAACGCGGACTCGTGGAAAGAGATACCGATGCCCGTTGGCATCGGTAACCGGGCGAGTACACACCGCGAGGTCCGACAGTGACGAGCAGCATGGCAGGACTCGGTAACCAGTCCTATCTCGAGCTGGTCCGGGAGGTCGAGGACCTCTACTACCACGAAGCGGATCTACTCGACGATCGCGAATTCGAGACCTGGCTCGAACTGCTCGACGACGACCTCGTGTACTGGATGCCGCTGGCGCGCAATGTATCGAGCCGCGAGCAGGGCGCCCTGAGCCAACAGGGCACCGAAATGGCGTGGTTCGACGAAGACAAGCAGACACTGCGCAAACGAGTCGCGCAGTTGCGCACCGGTATGCACTGGGCAGAAGAGCCGATCTCCCGGGTGACTCGGGTGGTCACCAACCTTCGTATCGCAGAACATGATCCGGACCGCGGCGAGATTGTGGTGCGCTCCAAGTTCCTGCTCTACCAGAACCGCCAAGAGGACGAGGTCAACCTGTTCGCCGGGAAACGGCGTGATACCTGGCGTCGCCGCGCCGCCGGTGACTGGGGCCTGCGCCGACGGGAGATCCTGCTGGATCAGAACGTGCTGTTGGCCAAATCGCTGACGGTGTTCTTCTGATGACGGGCGGAAACGGAACAGTCGTCGTCGGCGGCGGACAGGCCGGTGCGGAAGTGGTCTTCGCCCTGCGGGCGGCCGGATACCACCGGCCGATCACATTGCTGTGTGGGGAGCCGCATCTGCCCTATGAGCGCCCGCCGCTGTCCAAAGGCGTTCTCACCGGCGAAACGGACCCGGCGCGACTGTTGATTCGCGCCGCACGAGCGTACGCCGGGAAAGACATCGACATCCGGCTGGATACGCGAGTGGTTCGGGTCGACCGCCGGACACGCACCGTGCACACCGAATCCGGAGACAGTCTGCCGTTCGACTCACTTATCCTGGCGACAGGCGCCGACGCGATCCGGCCGCCGTGGTCCGGTACCGGACGGGTACACACCATCCGCACCCTCGACGACGTCCGTGCCGTACGGCCCGGCGTAGGTGACCGCGTGGCCGTGATCGGTGGAGGTTTCCTCGGACTCGAGGTCGCCAGTTCACTATCGGCGCTGGTGGCCTCGGTGACGGTGGTGGAGTCGGCCGGGCGGGTTCTGCCGGGCCGGGTCTCCGAATTCACCGCCGGCCGCATCCGCGGACTACACGAACAGCGCGGAATCCGCTTCGTCCTGGGGGCCCGGGTCGGCCGGATCTTCACCACCACCGCGCCCGTGGTGGAACTCGGTGACGGCCGTCGCGTCGAGGCCGATTGGGTCGTGCTGTCGATCGGCGCCGCGCCGCGTGACGAACTCGCCCGCGACTGCGGGCTGGCCACCGCGCGCGGGATCCTGGTCGACACCTGCTGCCGGACCTCCGACCCCGATATCTACGCGATCGGCGATGTGGCGGTGGCGCCCGCCACGGGCGGCACAGTGACTGGGATCGAATCCGTCGCCAGCGCGCTGAGCCAGGCACGGATCGCCGCCGCCACGATCACCGGAACCCCGGCGCCCGCGCCGCGACCCGAAACGTTCTGGTCGGAGCAGTTCGGAACGCAACTCCGGATCGCCGGCGTGGTGGACGCGGGCGGCGAGGTCACCGACAGCGTTACCGAATTCGGCGACGGGGGATTCGTGGTGCGGCGAACCCGCGACGGAGCGCTCGTCGCGGTCGAAACCTTCGGCAACCCGAAGGAATTCGCGCTCGGTCTGCGAGAACTGACCACAACTACGACCGGCAGGTGATTCGAATGAAGATCGTATTCAACTACAAGACCGGCGCGCCTTCGGTTTCGCTCGATATCGACGAGGGACTGACGGTGATGGAGGGCGCCCGGCAAGAAGGCGTAGAAGGGATCCTCGCCGAATGCGGCGGTGGTGCCATCTGCGGGACCTGTCATGTGATCGTCGACAGCCAATGGTTCAACAAGTGCGGACCGCTGGACCCCACCGAGGAAGTGCTGCTCGGGCTGAGCCCGGAACGCGAGTCGACCAGCCGCCTCGCCTGCCAGATCGAAGCATGCCCCGAACTCGACGGAATCACCGTCACCGTGCCGGAAGCCCAGATGTGACCGGTACCGGAATTGTTATCGCCCGACACGTCCAGGAGAAGAAGATGACCAGCAAGTCCCAGGTTCTGGTATCGGCCCCGCTCGCCGCGGATCTGCTCGCGCGGATCGAAGCCGAATACGACGTGATCCAGCTGCCTTCGGCGAATGTCCTCACCGCCGAGACCGCGGGTGAGTACGCGGACGTCGTCGGATGGCTCACCACGGTGAAGCAGCCGGTGAACGCGGGTATTCTCGCCGAACTCCCGGCCGTGCGGACGGTGTCCAACTATGCCGTCGGCTACGACAACATCGATGTAGCGGCGGCCACCGACCGTGGCGTCAGTGTCTGTAACACCCCGGGAGTGCTCGACGACGCGGTGGCAGCGTTGACGGTCGGGGCAATCCTGAACACGGTCCGCGGCCTGTCCCGCGCCGAACGGTTCGTGCGCAGCGGACAGTGGGTACCGGGCACGGCGTTTCCGCTCACCACCGATGTGCACGGCAAGACACTCGGCATCTTCGGTATGGGCCGGATCGGCAAACGGGTGGCTCCGGTGATGGCGGCGCTGGGTATGCGGGTGATCTACCACAACCGCACCCCGATCGAAGGCGAGGTGCCCGCGGGTGCGAAATATGTCGGGCGGACCGAACTGCTGGCCGAAGCCGATGTGGTGCTGCTGATGGTACCGCTCTCCCCGGCCACCGAAGGTTTTCTCGGTGCCGCCGATTTCGCGGCCATGAAGGACACCGCCTACTTCGTCAACCCGGCCCGTGGCGCGCTCGTCGACGAGGCGGCCTTGGTCGAGGCGCTGCGCAGCGGCAGTATCGCGGGCGCCGCGCTGGATGTGATGACCGTGGAGCCGTTGCCTGCCGACAGCCCGCTGCTCGAACTCGACAACGTCACCCTGCTGCCGCATATCGGCAGCGCCACGGTAGAAACCCGGCGCGCGATGGCCGAACTCGCGGTGGGCAACCTGCTCGATTCCTTGGCAGGTCGGGCGCCGAAGGGTGCGGTGAACGAGCTGCGGACCGAGGCATCGCTATGAGCCCCGAAATATCGCCGCCAGATCCCCGTGGGATCGACAACAATCTCACGCACTACGGTGACCGCGGCTTCGCCGCATACCTGCGGCGTAGCTTCACCAAGTCCATGGGATACACCGAGAACAGCCTGGCCCGGCCGACGGTCGGCATCGTCACCTCGGAGAGCGGTTTCAACAACTGTCACCGGCAGATGCCGGAGCTGGTACGTGCGGTCGAACGTGGAGTGCTGCTCGCGGGCGGGCTGCCGGTCGCCTTTCCGACCATCTCGCTCGGTGAGCCATTCCTGTACCCCACCTCGATGAAGTTCCGGAACCTGATGGCGATGGATGTCGAGGAGATGATCCGGGCACAGCCGGTGGACTCGGTGGTCTTGGTGGGTGGTTGCGACAAAACTGTGCCGGCTCAGCTGATGGGTGTTTTCTCGGTGGACAAACCCGCGGTGCAGCTGGTCACCGGGCCCATGATGACCGGTAGCTATCACGGTGAACGGCTGGGCGCGTGTACCGACTGCCGGCGCTTCTGGGGCTGGTACCGGGCCGGGGAGGTAAGCACCGAGCAGATCGCCGCGGTGGAGGGCAATCTGGCCACCACCTCCGGCACCTGCGCGGTGATGGGCACCGCCAGCACCATGGCGTGCCTCGCCGAAGCGCTCGGGGTATCGCTGCCGGGAACCGCCGCGATTCCCAATGTGCATGCCGACCGGCTGCGCGCCGGCGAGAACAGCGGAGCACTCGCCGTCGAACTCGCCCGCACCGGCGTGCCACCGAGCGCGGTGGTGACCGGGGAGGCGGTGACCAACGCATTGCGGGTGCTGCTGGCGATCGGCGGATCCACCAACGCGGTGATCCATCTGACGGCCATGGCGCGCCGCCTCGGTCTCGCAGTCGGGGCGAGCGAACTGAACGAGCTCAGCGATAGCACCCCGGTTCTGGTGGATCTCAAACCCTCCGGTGAGCATTACATGGAGGATTTCCACCGCGCCGGCGGTGTTCCGGCGGTGATCCGGGAACTCGGCGAACTCATGAACCTCGACTGCCCTACTGTCACCGGCCGGACCTGGCGTGAAATCCTCGCCGAGACCGACCCCTGGCGCGACGACACGGTGGTCCGGCCCCTGCGTGCGCCGGTGTCGGCTGTCGGCGGAATTGTTTCGCTTTCCGGCAATCTCGCCCCGGCGGGAGCGATTCTCAAGCGCTCGGCGGCCGACCCGCGGCTGTTCGAATCGGAGGGTCGGGCGGTGGTGTTCGAATCGCTGGCCGATCTCGCCGAGCGGATCGATGCACCCGATCTCGATGTGGAACCCGGGGATTTTCTGGTGCTCAAGAACGCGGGTCCGGTGGCCGAGGCGATGCCGGAGGCAGGCTATATCCCGATTCCGAAGGTGCTCGCGGAGCAGGGCGTCAAGGATATGGTCCGGATGTCGGATGCCCGAATGAGCGGGACCGCCTACGGCACGATCGTGCTGCACATCGCCCCGGAAGCCGCCGTCGGTGGGCCGCTCGCGTTGGTCCGCAACGGCGACCGTATCCGCCTCTCGGTGCGCGACCGGTCCCTGGAACTGCTGGTGAGCGCCGACGAACTGGAACAGCGCCGGGAGCAGTGGGTGCCGCCGAGCCCGGCGGCGCCCGAACGCGGCTACTCGCGGCTTTATCGTGACCACGTCCTACAGGCCGACGAGGGCTGCGATTTCGACTTCTGTCAACCCGTGACCGCGGAGGTGTGAGGTGGGTGCACCGCGGCGGATAGTCGTGGGTATTTCCGGAGCCTCGGGCGCGGTATTCGGGATCCGCGCACTGGAACTCTTGCGTGTGGCCGAAATCGAATCCCATTTGGTGATCAGCCGGAGCGGTAGGGCGACGATCGGCCAGGAAACCGATTACACCGTGGCCGAGGTGCTCGCCCTCGCCACGCACACCCACTCCGACAACGATCTCGGCGCCGCGATCTCGAGTGGCTCGTTCCGGACCGACGGGATGCTGGTGGCGCCGTGCAGCGTGAAAACGCTGTCCGGGATAGCGAATTCCTATGACGAGAACCTGCTGGTGCGGGCGGCCGACGTTACCCTCAAGGAACGGCGGCGCCTGGTACTGCTGCTCCGCGAGACACCGCTACACGCCGGGCATATTCGCTTGATGGGCCAGGCCGCCGAAGCGGGCGCGATCATCATGCCGCCCCTGCCCGCCTTCTACACCCGGCCGCAATCGGTGGCCGACATCATCGACCACAGTGTCATGCGCGCGCTGGATCTGCTCGATATCCGCACCGAAGCCGACGCGGGCTGGTCCGGTTGGCAGAGCTACGACCACCGAGAGCCGCTTCTGCGGGAGCGTATCGGCCCAACGGTCGTGAACGAGGCTCTGTGATGGCGAAAACGCCGCCGGCCGGCAGCACCGATCTTCACCCGATACCAGCGCGATTGCCGCGCGGAATTCTCCAGGAGGAACAGTGGGGGAACTGACCGACCGCGTCGTCATAGTCACCGGCGCGACCGTGCATCTCGGCCGCGCCTACGCCAATGCGCTCGCCGAGCGCGGCGCAGCGGTCGTGGTGGCCGACCTCTCGGGCAGCGCCGCGGTGGCTGGCGAGATCCGGCGCGCGGGCGGAACGGCGATCGGCGCCGATATCGACCTCCGCGAACCGCGCACTCTCGAAGCGATGGCCGAACGCGCCTGGACGGAGTTCGGCGCGGTGCACGCGCTGGTGAACAACGCGGGATATTTCCGGACCATGTTCCGCGGCCCGTTCGAATCCATCCCGGACGACGATTGGGACCGCTGCTTCGAGGTCAATGTGAAGGGCACCTGGTACGCGATCCGGGCGGTGGCGCCGTGGCTGCGGCGCTCCGGGGGCGGCAGTGTTGTGAACATCTCCTCGGCCACCGCCTTCAAAGGGCTCGGGAGCGTGGTGCACTACGCGGCGGCCAAGGCGGCGATCGCCGGGATGACCCGGTCGCTCGCCCGGGAACTGGGCGCCGACGGAATTCGGGTGAATGCCGTGGCACCGGACTACGTACCCGACGACGACCTGCACAGCCGCAGCCCGGCGGCCCGGGACCGTGCCGTGGCGAACCGCTGTCTGGTTCGGGAACAGACGGCCGCGGATTTGGTGGGCACCGTCGCCTATCTCGTCGGCGGCGGGTCCGCCTTCGTCACCGGCCAGACCCTCCACGTCAACGGTGGGTCGTACTTCGGATGACCGTCCGGCTCTCTCGCCTCACGCGCCGATTCCGGCACATTCCCAGGAGAACGACATGATGAACTTCGCGCATATAGACGGCATCGTCGTCAGCACTGACCACTGGATCGATGGCGAGCGAGTGTCCTCGGCACGCCGGTTCGACGACCACTCTCCGATCGACGGCGGCCTGCTGGCGCGGGTCTCCCGCGGCGGCGCGGCGGAAGCCGACCTGGCACTTTCGGCCGCGACCAAGGCCTTTCCGGAATGGCGGGATACCCCGATCGAGCGGCGCGCGGCCATCCTTCGGCGGATGCACGACCTGATCGTCGAGCGCGCCGAGGATTTCGCGCAGGTGGAAACCGCCGACCAGGGCGGCCTGTTGTCGTATTACACCGGCGAACGGGGGATCCGGCGTTCGGCGTCGAATTTCTCCGCCTTCGCGGATATGTTGCTCGAGCGTACCGACCCAGCGTTCACCGGCGACGGCTACCGCAGCAGGGTCAGTATCACCGGAACCGGGCCGGTCGTGCTGGTAAACCCATGGAACGGTCCGCTGCTGCTGGAATCGTGGAAGGTCGCTCCGGCACTGGCCGCTGGGAACACGGTCGTGCTCAAACCCTCGGAGTGGACCCCGCTGACCGCGTCGATGCTCGCGGATATCTCGGCTGCGGCCGGGCTGCCGCCGGGTGTGTTGAACGTGGTCCAGGGGCTGGGCGAAGAAGTGGGTGCCCTGCTGGTGGCGGACCCGCGGGTGCGGCGGATCAGCTTCACCGGTTCGGTCCCCACGGCTCGTGCCATCGCGACCGCGGCAGCGCACAATCTCACTCCGTGCTCGTTCGAACTCGGCGGGAAATCGCCGTTCGTCGTCTTCGCCGATGCCGACCTCGACGCCGCGGTGCGCACGGCCAGGCGGCAGTTCTCGAACGCGGGACAGGTCTGCCTGATCGGCAGCCGTTTGCTGCTTGCCGAGGAGATCTACGGGGAATTCCTCGACCGTTTCACCGCGGCGATGGATGGTTTCACCGTCGGTGATCCCCGTGATACGGATACCGATATGGGTCCGTTGATCCATCACGAACAGTTCCAACGGGTCGACGGATTCGTGCAGCGTGCACTTAGCGACGGCGCGCGTGCGGTGTTCGGCGGCGGTCCGCTGCGCGACGACGGCAGCCTCTACTACCGGCCGACTCTGCTCGTGGATATGGAACCCGGCGCGGAGATCGTCACTGAGGAGGTGTTCGGGCCGGTGCTCACCGCGCAACCGTTCGCCTCCGAAGAAGAGGCGATAGCGATGGCGAACGGTACCCGTTACGGGCTCACCGCCACACTGTTCACCGATGACGAGGTACGTGCCCAGCGGGTCGCGGAACGCTTGAACGCGGGCACGGTGTGGGTCAACTGCTTCTGGATCCGCGATCTGCGGGCCCCCTTCGGCGGCACCGGGGAATCGGGTGTGGGCCGCGAGGGTGGCGAATGGAGTTTCGACTTCTACTCCGAGGTGAAGAACACAGTGACCGGTGAGTGAGGCCCGACCGCGGCCCCCTCTTCACGTCAAAGACCGCGGGAGCGGACCATACGGTCCGCTCCCGCGGTCTTTCTGTTCGGTTCCAGGCTCAGGCGACTGGAGTGGGCTCCGAGGTCAGCGTCTTTTCCGATTCGCCTTCCTTGCGGTTGCGGCGGATGCTGGAGACCACCGCGGCGCCGATGAACGCGACACCGATGAGGCCGGTGACGATCTCGTTGACGTGCACGCCGATCGAGACCATCAGGATCAGTGCCAGTGCGCCGATCGCCCAGTGGGCGCCGTGCTCGAGGAAAACGTACTCACTCAGTGTGCCCTTACGGACGAGGTAGATCGTGATCGACCGGACGAACATCGCGCCGATGAGGCCCAGGCCCAGGGCGATGATGATCGGATCCGAGGTGATGGCGAACGCGCCGATCACACCGTCGAACGAGAACGAGGCGTCGAGGACTTCCAGGTAGAGGAATAGGAAGAATCCTGCCTTGCCGGTTGCCTTCGCGAGGGTGGAAGGGCCGCCTGCGGCTCCTTCGGCGTGCTCTTCGACGTGGAACATGTTGCCGAGCCCGTTGACGGCGATGTAGACGACCATGCCGATCAAGCCGGCCAGTAGCACGGTGGAGCGGTCGTCGCTGTCGGCGAGGAACTCGGCCACCAGGATCAGGCCGATACCGGCGATCACCACGGCGGCCATCTCGAGTTTGCCGACCTTGGCCAGCGGGCGTTCCAGCCACGACAACCAGGTCAGTTCGCGTTCGGCGAGGATGAAGTTCAGGAACAGCATCGCCAGGAACATGCCGCCGAACGCCGCGATCTGCGGATGCGCGTCGGTGAGCAGGGTCTCGTAGCTGGGGCTGCCGTCGGGGAAGAACTCCGCGTCGTTCGCCGGCGGGTTGAGGGCCAGGTCGAATGCTTGGACGGGGTTCAGGCCTGCGGTCACCCAGACAATCGCCAGCGGAAAGATCAGCCGCATTCCGAAGACGGCGATCAGGATGCCGATGGTGAGGAAGATCTTCTGCCAGAACTCACTCATCTTTTCCAAGATGGTGGCGTTGATCACGGCATTGTCGAACGAGAGCGAGATCTCGAGGATGGCAAGGAGGATGCACAGTACCAGCGCGGTGGGGCCGCCGTAGAGGAACGCCACCCCCAGCGACAGCACTGTTACGACTAGGGATAAACCGAATATTCGCAGGACCACGCTGGGACCTTTCGTGTGCGGTGGCCGGACTGCGGTCGGTATCCCGGCCGTGAACGAGAAACCTGTGTGGCGATGACGGTGGACTCGTGGTCACCGGCACTGCCGCCTGATCACCAGCGTTGCCGCCGACCGCCTATTTGTCCAATTTGTCCCTCCGTGCCGGTGGGGAGACCGAAAACGAGGGGGCCCGTTACCGGACCCCCTCACGCTACCCGGAGGTGCGGATCGTCAGACGTTGACACCGTAGTCGCGGGCGATACCGGCCAGGCCCGAGGCGTAGCCCTGCCCGATGGCACGGAACTTCCACTCGTCACCGTTGCGGTACAGCTCACCGAACACCATGGCGGTTTCGGTGGAGGCGTCCTCGGAGAGGTCGTAGCGGGCCAGTTCTTCGTTGTTCGCCTGGTTCACGACGCGGATGTAGGCGTTGCGGACCTGACCGAAGGACTGCTGGCGGCTGTCGGCTTCGTAGATCGAAACCGGGAAGAAGATGCTTTCGATGGACGGCGGGGTATTCGCCAGGTCGACGTTGATGACCTCGTCGTCGCCCTCGCCCTCACCGGTGGTGTTGTCGCCGATGTGCTCGATGCTGCCCTCGGGCGACTTCAGGTTGTTGAAGAACACGAAGTGCTTATCGGACACGACTTTCTTGTCGGCTCCGGTGGCGATCGCGCTGGCGTCGAGGTCGAAGTCCGTGCCCGTGGTGGTACGCACATCCCAGCCCAGGCCGACGGCTACCGCGGTGAGCCCCGGAGCCGCCTTGCTCAGCGAGACGTTGCCGCCCTTGGACAAACTGACACCCATGCGGGATTCCCTTTCGTAGTTGTCTGCGATTCCCAGCATGTCCGAAATCGCCGGGTACGAAAACGACAGTAGTGGTTTTCGGCGATCTTGCGTAGCGTCATGCGCCCATCCGGGCTCGGAAGCCCATTTGCACCTGCGGTATACGCCGTCGCTACGCCCGGGCCGGCGATCTCATACCATCGGGTCTGTGGCAGGCCGTAGGCGTGGATGGTTCCGGTCGGGGGAGGATCCGTGGTTCGAACGGGCGCGATCAGCGCTGACGGCGGCGTTCCTGGATATGGACCGCCGGCAATCGGCCGCGGATACGGCCACCATCGCCTCCGAGGAGATCTTCCCGGAACGGGAACTCGGCCGGCGCTGGGCGGCGGTACGGCAGCAGTGTTACGCCGCAGGTGAGGCCTATCTCGCCCTGACCGATGAGATCGGTCGGGCCGAGCAGTCCGGTGCCGGGATTGCGGGCCGGCAGGAGCGGCTGGACTCCGTGGTGCGGCAACTGCAGGCGGCGGCCCGCGAGGTGGACCGGTTCTATCACGGTGAGCGCGCCCGGCTCGACGAAGCGGTCGCGGTGCGTGGTGCGGTGCCGGAACTGGTCGCGCGCGTCACCGCCGAGGCGGCGCGGGTGCGCGGGCAGGCGGCGGAATCGGAATACGCCGGCTATCCGTCGGTGCGGGCCGCGGCCGCGCGCGTCGATGAGGCAATGGTCACACTGGAAGCCGTTCCGGCGGACGAACGCGGCCGGGTGCGTGCGACGGCGAACCAGTTGGACGCCGCGACAGCCGAGTTGTCGGAAGCTTTGGCCCAGGCGCCATCTCGGGCCGGTGCCGCGCGCAACGCGATCGCGTCGGTAACCACCAGGATCGCGGCAGTGCGCACCCGTGCACAACGTCTCGGGCCCGCGTACTCTGCCCTGTTGCGCGAGTTCAATGCTGCGAGTTCGGCCGACCTGACCGACAATGAGCGCGCAAGTGAGCGTCATATCACCGCTGCGGACAGTGCCCTCGCCGGCGCCCGCACCGCCGCGGCCGAGCACAACCCGGAGCTGGCCCTTGACCTGACCACAACTGCGCGCGGACATCTCGCCGACGCCGAACAACTCGTCGATGCCGTCACCAAACGGCTGACCGATTTGCGCACGGTCCGAGACGATCCGCGCCGACGCGCGGAGGCTGTGCGGTTCCGGCTCCGGGACGCGCAGATGCTGGCAGTTTCACGGGGATTGGTCGCCGAATGGGGTTCGGTACTGGACGCCCAGGTCGAGCGGATCGACCGGGTCACCGGATCGCTGACGGGGCGGCATCCCGATTATTGGGCGTATGTGAACGAACTCGACACCATCACCGAATTCATTGCCGGTGTGGTGGATCGAATGCGCAAACAACCAGGGCAAAATGGATGAGACGGGGGATCGATGACCGCAGCCATGGCCGTTCGGCAGGAAGTGTCCCTGTACAAACGGGTACCGCGCCGGCATTTCCGGCAGTTGCAGGGCCCCGATGCGCGGGCCCTGTTCCATCGGCAACCCGAACCGTTCGACGACCGTGCCGACCGGGAGATGCTGGCGTTGGCGCTGGGCGCCACCCTGTACATTCCGGCGACCCGCGATGACCTGACGGCCACGATCGTCCGGCGGGCCGGACGCGGCGTGTGTTCGATGGTGATCGACCTCGAGGACGCGGTCGCCGATCACGAGCTCGCCGCCGCCAAAGAGCAGACGGTGCGAACCCTGGACGAGCTCGCCGGCCACCGGGACCCGAGCCCGTTGCTGTTCGTCCGGGTACGCGACGCCGATACGGTGCCCGAAATCCTGGAACGGCTGGGGCCCGGGGCCGATGTGCTCACCGGTTTCGTCTTCCCCAAGTTCGACAGTGCATCGGCGCCGAAATATCTGGCGGCGCTGGCGTCGGCCGCGGCCGTGCGCCCCGAGCGGCCGCTCTACGGTATGCCCGTCCTGGAGTCCGCAGCGCTGGTGCACCGGCAGACCCGGGATTCCGAACTGAACCAGATCGCCGCGCTGCTGGACGAACACCGGGAACGGATTCTTGCGGTCCGGATCGGGGCGACCGATATGTGCGCGACCTTCGGAATCCGCCGCGACCGTGATCTCACCATCTACGACGTGCGGGTGATCGCCGATGTCATCGCCGATATCGTCAACTACCTCGGCCGCACGGACGGTACCGGTTTCGTGATCACCGGTCCGGTGTGGGAGTACTTCGCCGACCACGAGCGGATGTTCCGGCCGCTGCTGCGTACCGCGCCGTTCGAGGAATCCGATGCGGTGCCGTTCCGCAGCTACCTGGTGAGCCGCGATCTCGACGGCCTGCTCCGCGAGATAACCCTGGACCGCGCCAACGGAATCCAGGGCAAAACCGTTATCCATCCCTCGCATGTGGCGGCAGTCCATGCCTTGTCGGTGGTGACGCACGAGGAGTACACCGACGCCCTGGACATCCTCCAGGTGGAGGTCGGCGGGGTCGCTGCGTCCGGGTACCGGAACAAGATGAACGAGATGCGGCCACACCGTAGCTGGGCCCGGCACACACTGGCCCGGGCCCGGGTATTCGGGGTCGCGAAGAAAGGGGTGTCCTTCGTGGACCTGCTATCCGCGCTGGTCACATCATGAGCGAGTCGGGCCCGGAGAGCTATTGGGCCACCCGCATACTCGGAATCGAACTGCTCCATCGCGAATGTTTCCGCCACAGCGACCGGCCGGACGCCCTGCCGGAGCGGCCCGTGATCTCCGATCTGCTGCAGCCGGGGTTGCGCAAGAATCCGCGGCGGGCGCATTTGCTGGTGTCGACGGTGCTGGGTAAACACCTGCCGACCGATCCGCTGGTGGTGCGGGACGCGGGCGACCGGCTCGGTGATCTCGTACGCGGCGTACTCGGCGAACAGGATGCGGTGACACTCGGTTTCGCCGAGACCGCGACGGGTCTGGGGCACTGCGTGGCGACCCGGATCGATGCCGCCTGCTACCTGCATTCGACCCGGCGGGTGGTGCCGGGCGCGCGGACACTGACAGGTTTCGAAGAGGGGCATTCGCACGCCACCTCACATCTGCTGCAACCGATGCCGGGTGATGCTTTCACCGCGGGCCTGCCACTGGTGCTCGTGGACGACGAGATCTCCACCGGCAACACCGCGCTGGACGCGATCGCGGCACTGCACGAATTCGCGCCGCGAACCCACTATGTACTGGCCGCGCTGGTCGATATGCGTACCGAGGACGACCGGGCCCGGTTCGCCCGGATCGCGGCCGAACTGGGAGCCCGCATCGATACGGTCTGCCTCGCCACCGGTAGTGCGGTGCTGCCGGACGGGCTGGTCGGTGCGGTATCGGATCTGCCCGAAGCCGAACTCAATCCTGTGGCCGCGGTGCGGGGCGATTCCACCCGGCTGGACCTGCCCTGGCCGCAGGATGTGCCCGATGGTGGCCGGCACGGTTTCCTGCGCGCCGATCGTCCGGCGTTCGAACAGGCCGGCGCCGCCGCGGCGAAAATGCTGCGGGATCAGCTGATCACCGAGTACCCGGACCGGCCGGTGATCGTGCTCGCGCACGAAGAGCTGATGTATCTGCCGTTGTGTCTGGCGGTGACGCTGGCCGACGCCGGGATTCCGGTGCGGTATCAGACGACTACGCGTTCACCCGCCTACGTGCTGGACGAACCGGGTTACCCGCTCCGCCGCGGGTTCCGGTTCCTGGCACCGGAGCCCGGTGAGGAGCAGCCACGTTTCCTGTACAACGCCTCCTGGCCGGACACCCTGCCGGTGACCGGCGCCGACCCGGTGCTGGTGTTCGTGGTAGATACCCCAGGGGACAGTGCACAGCTGTACACACCCGGCGGGCTGGTGGACGTACTCACCGCGGCGGGCTCGGATGTGCTGGTGGCGGTGGTGCCGGGAGCCGATCCGGTAGCCCTCGAAGCGGCCCGGACCCAGGGTACCGGGGTGCAAAGTCCGGCTGCGACGGCGGAGGCGTGGGCGTCCGCGCGGCTCGAATCGGGTGTCCCCGCGCCGCCGGAACCGGAGGTGCATTCGCAGCCGGAATCGGAGGTGTCCGCGCGACCGGGTACCGAGGTGCCCGCACGACCGGAGCGACCGCAAGCGGGGGTCTGTTCGGGACAGGCAGCACACGTGCCTGCACGGCCGGAGCCGGCCAATGGACCCCGGCCGCTCTATGGCCCCGGATTCGGCTCGTATGCCCGTGACGATGTCGCGTGGCTGCTGAAAGATCTGTCCGCTGCCGAATTGGAGGCCGATCTGGCCTATCGCGAACAGCGGATCCAGGCCGGCCTCGCGCACTATGCCGAATCGCTGCCCATCGAGTATCAGCCCGATGCCGCCTACCGCGAGCTGTTCGACCGAGTTCTGGACGACAGCGCGCAACGGCTGGCGCTGGCGGTGGGGACGGTGGCCGAACTCGTAGTCGCCGAACGCGGTACCGGAATCGTGCTTGCCTCGTTGGCCCGCGCGGGTACCCCGATCGGGATCCTGATCCGCCGCTGGCTCGCCACCGGGCACGGGTCCCGGCCCGGCCTGGACATCCCGCACTACGCGGTTTCGATCGTGCGCGACCGCGGCATCGACACTGTCGCATTGGATTACCTGGCTGGACGCCACAACGCTGCCGATGTGGTGTTCGTCGACGGCTGGACCGGCAAGGGCGCGATCGCCAAGGAACTCACCGAGGCCCTGGACGCCTACCATGCAGCCGGCGGTGCGCGGTTCGACGCCGACCTCGCGGTACTCGCCGATCCCGGCCACTGTGTGCGCACCTACGGCACCCGCGACGATTTCCTCATCGCCTCGGCCTGCCTCAATTCCACGGTCTCGGGTCTGGTGTCGCGCACGGTGCTCAACCGGGACCTCATCGGTCCGGAAGATTTCCACGGGGCGAAGTTCTATGCCGATCTCGCCGCCGACGATGTCTCCGGCCGCCTCGTCGATACGGTCACCGCCGCCTTCGATTCGGTCCGCGACCGGGTAACCGAGCAGGTCGGCCACCTGCGGGCCGCCGACCGAACGCCGACCTGGGCCGGTTGGGCATCGGTGGAGCGGGTTCGTGCCGAATACGGCGTCGACAGCGTGAACTTTGTGAAACCGGGTGTCGGGGAGACGACCCGGGTGCTGTTACGACGGGTGCCGTGGCGGGTTCTGGTACGCGAACCCGATGCCGCCGAACACGCGCATATCCGGTTGCTGGCGCAGGCACGAGAGGTACCGGTGGAGGTCGTACCGGAGCTGGCTTATTCGTGTATGGGGCTGATCAAGGATGTGCGGCGCTAGATGATGTCTCCGAAACCGGTATTGGTGGCGACCGATCTGGATCGCACGATGATCTACTCGCGTAATGCCTCCGGGGCAAGCGAACCCGAAACGGTCTGCGTGGAATATCTCGACGGCGACCCGCTGTCGTATATGACCGTCGCCGCCGCCCGCGCGATGGCGGAGCTGGCGGCCGGGGCGGCGGTGCTGCCGACCACCACCCGCACCATCGCGCAATTCGGCCGGATCCGGCTCCCCGGTGCCCCGTGGCCGTTCGCGGTCACCAGCAACGGCGGAAACATACTGGTGGAGGGGTCGCCCGACGTCCGGTGGCGCCGGTCGGTCGATGCCGCGGTCCGGGCGGGGGGTGCCACTCTCGCCGAGATCGGTGCCGCCCTGCGCGATCGGATCGACGATTCGTGGGTGCTCAAATACCGCGAGGCCGACGACCTGTTCTGCTACCTGGTGGTCGATCTCGCCGCCACCCCGGCCGATTTCCTGGCCGAATGGGACAGCTGGTGCCGGCCGCGCGGCTGGTCGGCCTCGCGGCAGGGGCGAAAGATCTACACCATGCCGACGGCGGTGTGTAAGAGCAGGGCGGTGGCCGAGGTCCGTGACCGGCTGATCGCCACCGGCCGCCTCGACCCGTCGGCACCGATACTGGCCGCCGGTGACGGCGCGCTGGACGCGGAAATGCTGATGGCCGCCGATCGGGGGATCCGGCCGCGGCACGGTGAACTCGAAGAACTCGGCTGGGTCCACCCCGGTGTCAGCGTCACCTCGGCGACCGGAATTCTCGCCGGCGAGGAGATCGTCGATTGGTTCACCGCCGCCTTACCGGGCCGGGTCACCGAACCCACCGCTCAGATCTACGCCGACGTGTATGAGACGCGGCCGGGTGCGCTGGGCGAGGTCCGGGCGGCGATCAAGGAGCGTCCCACATAGGGATCGGTTGTGGGCCGACCCGGGCACCGAACTCACCGGCCCGTCGGATACCGCATCCGTTGCCGCCGGAGGGGGCACCACCTCGTCTCTGTCCGGGGCGTACGGACTGCCGGGTGTCGCCTGTGGTACCCGTCAGAGCATCCGGCGACGCGCTCGCGCCTCGGTACGGGCCCGGCGCAACGCGACCCGCGACCAGACCACGTCCTGCAACGCCAGCGTCGCCCAGCCGGCCAGTGCCATCCCCGCCAGGTTCACCATCAGCTGTAATGCGCTACCCCAGATCGCCGGCCAGGCGCCGAAAGCGAGGCCGAGTGCGATATTCCCGGCGGCGGGCACTGTCGTCACCGAGATGAAAACGCCCACGAGGGCGCCGGATTTGGCCGAAGTCAGCGAGAGCACCCCGGCTGCGGCCGCAATGAGCGCCACCACGAACGACCATTTGTCGGGGGTGTAGATGAACGCCGTCTCCGGGCGCTCTCCGGTGACCACATCGACGGTGATCCAGCCGAGCAGCCGAGCACCCACTGCAGCGGTGAACGCGAGGAGGATGGCTGCAACGAATCCGGCGAGCAGCGTGCCGGCCGCGCGACCGAGCAGTGCCGGTCGGCGCCGGACCAGTGCGACGCCGAGCGCGGCGATCGCACCGAACTCCGGGCCCAGCACCATGGCGCCGATCACCAGGATCTGGGAATCCACCACGATCGCGATACCGGCCAGGGTGGTGGCCAGGGTCATGAAACTCAGGTAGGTCCAGTTGAGTTCGGTTTCCTCATAGGACCGCTGCGTCACATCCGCCCACACCACCGAGTCCGCGCTGTAGCCCGGCGTCCGGAGCTCGGCCAGATATCCCGACAGCGACATCCAGGTGCGCACCGGCTCCAATTCGATACTGCCGTGATGGTGCAGGCCGGTGGCGCGCAGACGTCCGACGATATCGTTGGCGGCTTCCCGGGCCAGATCCGCCAGGATCACATCGCCGGCCGGGCGAATCGCGCTACCGCGCAACACCGCCAATCCGCTTACGGCATCGTCGGATTCGAGAACGCCCAGCACCTCGTCGGTCAGTTCGGCCGGTGACATGACCCGCAGATGCAGCATGGGCCCAAGTCTTCCCGGTCGGACAGGCATTGCCTACGCGGGCGAACCGGACACAGAGGGTGTGTCGCCGCGCGGGCTCAGGGGGTCAATGCCCCTGCTGACCTGCCAACTGCTGTGCGATCACACCCTGCAACCGCTGCAAACCGGGCACCGTGATTCCACTCTGCAACTGTCCCTCGATGGTGCGGATCAGGGCGGAGTCGCTGAGCACCTTCTCACTCGACTGGATCAGTACCGTGCCGGCGCCGGTGAAATCGAACTGCCGTTCCTCCCCGGAGTTGACGCCGAAGGCGGCCGCGCCCGCCGACAGGAAACCGGAAACCCACCGCTGGTCGTAATGATGGCTCGGCGACGGGCAGTCGGCCCAGCCGACCAGGGCTTCCGGATCCACCCGCAGCGGCGGTTCGGCGAAGATCACCGGACCGTTCGAGGAGGCCAGGAACTTGCCGGTGCCGATGAGGGTGAGGAAACCGGGGACAATCGACTGGTTCAGCGATAAGCCCGGTTCGAAGGCGAGCAGATTCGCAGCCCGGATGGTGAGGTTGCCGTCGTCGAGATCGTAGGAGTTGATGTCGTAACCACGGTCGCCGATCAGCAGTTTGCCCTGTCCCTCGGCGACCACATAGTCCCCGGTGAACAGCGGCGCCGAGAACTGATGCGCCACCATATGCAGTAGCTGGCCCTGCAGTCCGTGGGTGAGTGCCTGGAACCGCATCTGGCCGTAGTAGGCGATCATTGCGCCCTTGCGCATGAACCAGGGTTTGTTCAGGTCGATGCAGTAGGCGTAGCTGTTCCCGGGGATATTGTCGCTTTCCTCGAGAGTCATCGGGTTGAGGATCTCGCTCACGACTGCACCTCGCCGGCGCTCGGCTCCGTCGTGCGCGATGCGCGCTGTGTCGATGGTTCGCTCGCAAGCTCGCTCACAGTTTCTCCTCCGACGCCTGGACGTAAACGACGCCTTGTCCGGCGCACTGCAACTGCATTGCCTCCCCGGACCCGCGCCCCACGGCATCGCGCCAGCTCACCGCGGCCTTCAACTCGGTCTGCACGTTCCCGTAGGAGGCGATGAACGCCTGCGGGTCCACCACCACCGGGTTCGGGCCACCGATCGGTAATTCGAGATAGCCACCGTGGGCCAGCAGCACCGCGCTGCCGTGCCCGGAGAGCTGAGTGGTGAACATGCCCTGGCCCGTGAGCGCGCCGGAGGCCGCCCCGCGCAGCGCGCCCATGAGGCCGCCGCCCCCACCGCCGCCGCCGGAGCTCCCGACCGAAACCACCGAGGTCTGCAATCCCGCCGTATGGGCCAGCAGCCGCGACGCTTCGACCTGCAGCGTTGCCCCCGGCTGGATCGGCACGACATGAACCTCGAGTCCGGCGAATCCGTAATGCACCTGGCCGGTGCCCTGGGCGAACATGGTGCGCTGATGTTCCCCGGCCATCATCCGGCCGGCCATCCGCACCAGGCCACCGCCCCCGCCCATACCGGCGCCACCCGGAATTTCGTGCGGCGCGAAGGACACATCGCCGGTGTAGAACAGCATCCCGCCGGCCCGGGCGACCACACCTCCCGCCGCGCCGATATCGACCTTGACGACCTTGGAGTTGATTTGCTCGAACATGCCTACCGTTCCGCCGGTTGGATCGAGACCACGCCCTGCCCGTCCCACCGCAGTGAGAACGCCTCGCCACCGTCCTGCCCCATCATCGAGCGCCACGACACATCGGTGACGAACGACTGGTTGAGGTTGCCGCGGGCGGCGACGAACGCATCCGGGTCCACCACCAGCGGGAACTGCGGGGAGACCTCGAGATGGATGAGTGGTCCGCCCGCCGAGAGCAGGGCGACCTGCCCCTGCCCGCTGACCGTGGTGGTGAACAATCCCTGTCCGCTGGACGCCCCGCGGACCCCGGCGAAACGTACATCGGTGCGCAGATTCCCGGCGAAGGCCAATAGCTGCTGCGATTCGACCTGCAGGGTTTCGTTGTTCAGGTTCACCACGGATACGTACTGGCCGTTGACCGCCAGGAAGACCCGACCGTTACCGCCGCATTCCATCAGCGACAACTTCTCGCCCGTGGCGCGGCGTTTCATACCGGCGAGAACGCCGTCACCGCCGCCGAATCCCGCGGATTTGAACTGGACGGCGCCCTCGTAGGCGACCATCGAACCGGAGATCGCGCGAATACCGGAGTTCGCGAGGTGCGCCTCCACCACTTTCTTCGACTGCTCGAAGAGTTGTGCCATAAAGAATCGCCCGTCGTCGTCGCCGCCCCGAGCACCGTTCCCGTCCGGCGCCCGTCCATCGCCGCTACCCTAATCGTCGCGGTTCGATCGCGTCCATCCGTGCGGTCGGGCGGGCCGGGCCGAATATGTCCGACGGTGGCCTCGAACGGTCCGCGCCGTTGTCAACGATATTTGTGGTCGGCGTGTATCTCGTAGAGTGGCACGTACACGCACCGACAAGCGAAGGGTCTGACTTGTCCGCAACACTCGCCAAAGGCCAGAACGGTCCACTGGCCACTAATGACGTGGTGATTTCGATTCAATTGGCCGCTCCGGCCGATCTGTCCGCACTATTGGTCACCGAGCAGGGCAAAGTCCGGTCCGACGCCGATTTCGTGTTCTACAACCAGCCCAGCGGGCCAGGGGTGGACCTGCGGCCCGGACAGGCCGGTCAGCCGGCCGCGCTGGTCGTGAACCTCGCGGCGGTACCCGCCGATATCGCGCAGGTGCGAGCGGTGATCACTCTCGACGATCCGAATACCAATTTCGGTCAGTTCGCGCCGCCGGTCGCCTATGTCTCCGATCAGTCCGGAGCCCAGCTGTTCGAGTACCGGATCGACGGCCTGGCCAGCGAGTCGATCGTGATCGCGCTCGAACTGTATCGACGGCAGGGTGCTTGGAAGGTACGCGCGGTCGGCCAGGGCTACGCCGGTGGTTTCGCGGCGCTGGTCACCGACCACGGTGTCACGGTGGACGATTCGGCCGCGCAGACACAGGCCGCGCCCCCGCAGGCGGCGCCCGCCCCGCCGCCGCAGCCGGCGCCGGCGCCGACACCCCCGCAGGCCCCGATGCCTCCGCCGCAGGCCCCGATGCCTCCGCCGCAGGCCCCGCCTGCCTACCCGCCCCAGCAGCCGCCGCCCACCGCGCCCTATCCGCCGCAGGGCGGGGGCTATCCGCCGCCGCCCGGTCCGGGGTATCAGCAGCCGTCGGCGCCCGGCCCGGGCTATCAGCAGCCGTCGGCGCCGCCGCAGCAGCCGTCCGGCGAGATCAGCCTGAGCAAAACCGGTCCGGTGAGCCTGCAGAAGGGACAGCGGGTCAGCCTCCGCAAGGAAGACGGCGCCGCGCTCACCTTCGTGAAGATGGGCCTGGGCTGGGATCCGGTGCAGCAGCGCGGATTGTTCGGTAGCCGCACCGTGGATATCGACCTGGACGCCTCGGTGGTGATGTTCGCCGATATGAACCCCGTCGATGTGGCCTACTACGGTCAGCTCACCTCGAAGGACGGTTCGATCCGTCATCAGGGCGACAACCTCACCGGTGAGGGCGCCGGCGACGACGAGGTGATCCTGGTCGACCTCATGCGCATACCGGCGCATGTCAACAGCATGGTGTTCATCGTGACCTCTTATAAGGGCCACACCTTCGGCCAGGTACAGAATGCCTTCTGCCGGTTGATCGACGGCGCGAACAACGCCGAACTGGCGCGGTACTCGCTCACCGGCGGCACCCCGACCACGGCCATGGCCATGGCGAAGCTGTTCCGGGTCGGCACCGACTGGAAGATGCAGGCCATCGGTGAAGGCTTCAACGCCAAACACCCGGGCGAGGCCATTCCGCAGCTGGGCCGGTTCCTGCAGGCATGAGTGGTAGCGGGGGACAGGATATGAAGGTTTTGCAGGCGGGACAGAACATCGCCCTCGACGGCGGTGTGTCCCGCTTCCAGGTGCACGCGGCGGTGCCGCTGACCGTTTCGGCGCTGGTGGTGGCCACGGACCTACGGGTGAAAACGGCTGCGGATGTCCTTGTTCCGGAACGCCCTACGGGGCAGGGCGTGCAGATCGATGCGGCGGCCACCGCGGTGGTGGTCACTCTCGCGGAGGTGCGAGCCGACGCCCAGGCGGTGCTGTTGACCGCTTCGGCCCCCGGTGTGCCGGGCGTGGTCACCGCGCGTCTCTCCGAAAACGACACGCCGGTCGCCGAATTCGTGATCACCCCGCAGGCCGGGGAAACCGCGCTGATCTGCTTCGAACTGTATCGGCGCGGTACGGGTTGGAGACTGCGCGCGCTCGGGCAGGGATATGCGGGTGGTATCGCCGAGCTCCTGCGCGCGCACGGCGCCCAGGACTATGTGACAGCGGTACCGCCCGCGGCCGCCACTACCACCGTTGTCGGTGGTATGGACACCTCGGCTTCCGCCCCGCCCGCGCCCACCGAGGGGTCTCCGTTGGAGGTGGGTCACGGGCTGGAGCGACTGTGGATGATCTTCGAAGACGCCGCCCGATCGGCCGCCGCCCTCGAATCGGCCCGCGACTACGCGGCGCAACGGCTCGACCAGGAACTGTCCGCGGCGGTTTCGGATCCGGCGACCCGCAACACCCCCGCCGCCGATGCCGCACGCACGGCCGCACAGGGCCGCTACGACGAACTCACCGCCACCGCCGAGAACAGTCATCAGCGCGACAGTGCCCAACTGCAACGGGAACTCGCCGAGGCGGACGCGGTACTACCCGCCGCGCTGGCATCGTGGAATTCGCCGGCCTGGGATCACCCGGCGGCGCCTGCCGACGGCATCCGGCTCGGTGAGCTCTATGCGCTGGACCGCAGCGCACTGCGGATCCCGTACTGTGTGCCGGTCCCGCTGAACCGGCCGCTGTGGGTGGATACCGAATCGTCCGCCGCGGTGGCCCCGGTGATCGGCGCACTGTTGGCCCGCTTGCTACGGGCCGCGCCGGGCCGTCGCACGATCGTCGACATCATCGACCTCACCGGAGCGTTCACCGGTTTCACGGGAATGCTGGCGCCGGTACTGGCAGGACCACCGATCAACGATCACGCCGATATCTCGCCACGGCTGCAACAACTCGTGGACGCCGCCGAACTCGCCGAAATGGCGTACAACTCGGGGCAGGGCGTACCGCCGGCCGAGCATCGCATTCTGCTGGCGGCGGATTTCCCGCACGGCTACCAGTCTGCGGACGCGCAGCGCTTGGCCGCACTACTGGCGCGCGGCGACCTGATCGGGCTGTCCACCGTGATCGTCGGCACCGCCGAAACCGACTCCCACGACAACATGGTGGCCACGCTCTCCCGGGCCTGCCGGCATCTGCCGACGATCGCCGGAACCCCGCTGTTCGATCCGTGGACCAACAACGCCTGGCAGCTGGACCTGGACATGCTGCCGCACGAACCGGAACAACAGGCAAGGATCCTGCGCGCGAGCTGAACTGTCGGCATGTGGATTCGGCGGGGGAACTTTTCAGCGCCGCGCTGACCCCGGTAACCACCACTCGGTGTTCTCGGGTGGGGCCTGCGAGTGCCGCGCTGATCCGCGGCCGCTGGGACCGTTCAGTCCCGGGCGGGAGCCTGCGAAGTTCCCGATTTCGCTGGGAGAGTTGTGCGGAATGCGGATCGGCGCTGCGGCGCCTGAGCTCGCTGGGGTCCTGTTCAGGGCCGGCGCTGAGAACGATCGGGGATGCTCCCGCGCCGGGCGCGCCCTGCGTGGCGCCGCCGGCGCGGGAGCCCGGGCAGTGCTCAGCTCGGACAGCGGCGGTGCTGTCCGTCCGGGGCCGTGGAACTGTGTACGCGGTCCCGGAATCAGCCCAGGCGAGCGGGCGGCCGGGGCTCGAGCGGGTGTGCGTGGGGTACCGGCTGGGGTTCGGCCGACTTTCCCCGGCGTATTCGGCGGGGCGCTGCGGCGGCTCCCGTCCAATGGGTGTCCAGGGAGATTCGGGGGCGCAGGAACTGTGGGAGCCAGGGCAGTAGCGGATCGGGGGCTCGGTCGACCACCCCGCCGACGGGGTCGTCCAGGTAGTCGCGGCGCACCAGGTCTTCGTCCGGGCGGTAGATCTGGCGGATGATCAGCACGCACAACCCGATCACCGCGAGATCGCGCACGAGGACGGTGCCGGTGAACCATTGCTCGGGTAGGCCTTTCCGGTCGACGCCGAGGTAGTAGAACATGCGCGGCACCCAGACCAGGGCGTCGATCGTCATCCAGGTCAGCAGTAGGCGCCGATGCGGGAACGCCAGCACGGCGATCGGCACCAGCCACAACGAGTACTGCGGGCTCCACACCTTGTTGGTCAGCAGGAAGGCCGCGATCACCAGGAAACACAACTGCGCCAGGCGCGGGCGGCGCGGTGCGGTGAGACCGATATAGGCGATACCCAGACAGGTGGTCGCGAAAAGCAGCAACGACACCATGTTCAGGACGGCCGGTGCTTCACCGTGGCGCAGCACACCGTCGAAACCGTTCCAGTCGGTGAACGACATCACCACGTTGTAGAGCGAATCCGGGTCTGCGTGGCGGGTGGTGTTGAGCCGGAAGAACTCTCGCCAGCCCTCCGGGTACAGCCACGCAATCGGCAGATTCACCAGCCCCCAGGTCGCCAGCGCGCCACCGGCGGTCAATCCGGCGGCACCCAGCGGGCGGGTGCCCAGCAACCGGGTCCGGGCCGGAAGTTCGGTCAGCCAGGTGCCCAGGGAATCCGCATCGCGCACATCGCGTAACCGCATCGACAGCTGACCGCGCGGAGTGCGCTGCATCGGGTCGGCGCGCAGGCAGAGCACCAGGATCGGGCCCAGCAGCAGCAGCGGATACAGTTTCGCCGCACCGCCCAAACCCAGGAGGACGCCCGCCAGCAGGGGCCGGCGCCGGGCCCAGGCCAGCAGACCACCGGCGGCGAAGGCGGTGGCGAGGAAGTCGAAGTTGGTGAAGGCATGCACGATCACCAGGGGTGAACACGCCATCAGCGCGACATCCCAGATCCGGCGCCCGGCGAGCAGCGCGGTCGCCCAGATGGTCGCCAGCCAGGCCATCGACAAACCCAGCGCGACCACATTGAAGTACAGCACCACCTGCAATGCGCCGGGCAGCGGGCTTGCGTCCCACGTTTTGGCCACCAGCATCGAAACGTACTGGTACAGCCCGGAAAGCACCGGATACTCCATATGCCGGATCTCGGTACCGCCGCCCGGGGACTCCTCCACCCAGTACTTCTTGTACGGGAAGGCGCCCTCGTTGAGCCGTTCGGCACCGTAGAGCGGGACGGTATCGGAGTAGCACATGGCGGTGTACTGGCGGCCGTCGTTCCAGTCGAGTGACAGACCGCCGCCGGGGGTGGCGGTCTGCTGGATACAGCCGGCTTTGGCGAACCATCCGAAGGCCAGGAAGATCACCGTGAACGCCAGCAGCACCCGCACAGGAGTCCAGAAACGGGCACGGCCGATAAGCGCGTGATCGCCGACCGGACCGCCCACCACAGTGCACAGTTGGGCGGCCATCGAATCGTTGCGGCTCGGTTTGTCCCGGGCGTCGGCCGATCGCAGGTCGGGGGCGAGCGGTGCGGGCGAATCGTACCCGCGGCCGGCATCCTGGTGGGTCGGTCCGATTCCGGGCTGGTGCCCGTCGTCCGGCCCACCCACCAGTCGCTGCTCGCTCACGGCACCCGAGGTTACCTGTTGGCGGGGTCCGGCCCGGACCGAGCCGGACCCCTGAGCGTGGCGGGCCGCGTGTCAGCCGCCGGAATCGCCGCTGTCGGTACCACCCGTATCGGTACCGCTATCGCCGCCGGAATCGGCTTCGCCGCCGGTATCGCTTTCGGTACCCGCGTCCGGCGCCTGAGTGACTGTCGGCGCGGTCCCCTCGGCTCCGGCGGTCGGCTGCCCGGGCATCGGACCGGGGCCGTTGCCCTGTGGCTGACCCTGCGGTTGCGTCTGGCTACGCGGATTGGGTTGCAGTCCGGGTACCGGGATGGTTATACCGGGCAGGATCTCGACCTGGCTCGGCTCGATCACCACGGGGGGTTCGAAACTCGGCATCGTCGTGGACGGCGGAGTGAACGGGGCCGTCCACTTCGGGACGCCCGCCTGGCCCTTGATCGGTGCGGGTTTCGGGAATTTCTCGTTGGGTGTGCCCTGGAGGGCACCGTCCATCGTGTCCTTCCAGATATCCGATGGCAGGCTCGAACCGTAGATCATCGCGCCGCCGTAGTTGCGCAGCGGCGAGTTGTCGGTGGTGCCCACCCAGACCGCCGTGGACAGCGACGGCGTGTACCCCACCATCCACGCGTCCTTGTTCTCTCCGGTATCACCCAGCTGCGCGGTACCGGTTTTTGCGGCGGAGGGACGGCCACCGGCGAGTCCGTGGTTGCGCGAGTACGCCGCGATCGGCTCCATGGCCGCGGTCACGTTGTCGGCGACCGCCTCCGAAACCCGGCGTTCTCCGGCGACATCGCCGCGGTCCAGCAAGACCTGCCCGTCGGCAGTGACGACCTTGGTCACGAAATGCGGTTTGTGGTACATCCCGGACGCCGCCAGCGTCGCATAGGCGGAGGCCATATCCAGCGGGCGGGCCTGGTACTGGCCGAGCACGATACCGTTGTTCGGGCCCGCGCCTCCGGGTTCGGTCAGCGTGGGGCCCAGGCCCGGAAGCTCTTCCGGGATGCCCAGTTTGTGGCCCATATCGGCGATCTTCTGGGGGCCGTTCTGCATCTCCAGCTGCATCCGGTAGAAGCTGGTGTTCAGGGATCGTTTCAACGCTTCGGCGATGGTGCAGACCCCGCAGTCTTCGCCTTCGACGTTGGTGATCTTGATGCCGTTGACCGTGACGGGCGTGCTGTCGTACATCTGCGACAGCGGAATACCCATTTCGAGGTTCTGTGCCAGGCCGATCACCTTGAACGAGGAACCGGTTTGCAGGGCGGCATTGGCGAAGTCGTAGCCGTAGCCGTCCTCACCGCCGTAATAGGCACGTACCGCACCGGACTTCGGGTCGATCGAAGCCACCGCGGTACGTAGTTTGTCCGGTTCGCCTTCCATATTCGTCCGCGCGGCGTTCACCGCGGCCTGCTGTGCCTGGTGATCGATCGTGGTGGTGATCTGCAGGCCGGCGGTGTTCAGCTGCTGTTCGCTGATTCCGGCCTCGGAGAGTTCGCGCAGCACCTGCGCCTTGATATGGCCCTCCGGGCCCGAGGAATCGGTTTTCTGCCCGGTCGCCGCGGACGACGAGACCACTTCGGGATAGGTCATGCCCGCGCGTTCGTTGCGGTCGAGGTTGCCGCCGGCGACCATGCCGTCGAGCACATAGTTCCAGCGGGTCTCGGCGCCTTCCGGATTCGATTCCGGGTCGAGAAGCGACGGCAACTGGATGGTCGCGGCGAGAACGGCGCCCTCGGCGACGTTCAACTCCTGCACCGGTTTACCGAAATAGGCCTTGGCGGCCGCGTCGATACCGTAGGCGCCACGGCCGAAATAAATGGTGTTCAGGTAGGCGGTGAGGATTTCGTCCTTGCTCCACTGCCGGGCCATCTTCGCCGAGATGACCAGTTCGTGCAGCTTACGGGTGTAACTGCGTTCGTCACCGACCAGCGCGTTCTTCACGTACTGCTGGGTGATCGTCGAACCACCGCCGGCGCTTTCGCGGCCGAGCAGGTTATCGCGCGCTGCGCGGGCGAAACCGGAAATGGAGAAACCGGGGTTGCTGTAGAAGTCGCGGTCTTCCGCGGCGATCACGGCGTTGCGCACATGCGGCGGAATCTGGTCGATCGTCACATCGGTGCGGTTGCCCTGCGGTGGAACGACGCGGGTGATCTCCGTTTCCCCGTCCTCGGCGAGGATCGTCGCGACCTGATTGGTTTTGAGATCACCCGGTTCCGGGACCGACACCGTGGAATAGGCAACCAGGAATACCGTGCTCGGCACCACGATGGCCAGTGCCACCAGGACATAGGCGATCCGGCGCGCGATCTTCCAGCGGTTCTTGCGTTTCTGGCCGGGACCACGGCCCTCGGGGCCGCCTGGACCACCCGAACGATTCCCGCCGGGCCTCCGCGGCGGTGGGCCACCACCGGGTCCGGAACGGTTACGTGCCCGGCCCTCGGCGCCGGCGGCCCGCCGCTCCCCGGTGTTCGGCCCGGGACGGGTGGCCGCGCTGGGGCCGGCCGGGGTGCGTTCGCGCCGGGTGGCCTCTGCGGACCCGGCGGGATTCTGCATTTTCACGGTGCCCTGTTCACCGCGTTGCGGGCCCGGTGCACCCGGGCGGCCCATCCGCTGTGTCGACTGATTGGGCGGCGGTGGGCCACCCTGCGGCGGGCGCCCGGGCAGTGGGCCGCCCGGGGGACCGGGACGCTGCGGGGGCTGCGGCCCTCGGGGCCCCGGCGGCATACCGCCGGCGTTGGGCCCTGGACGCCGGCCGCCGGGGCCGGGACGCGGCGGGGCGACAGCCGGGTGGGGCCCGCTGTTGGCGGGTGGCCGCGGACCGGCCGGGCCCGGACGCGGGCCGCCCGCCGCCGGGCGGGGGCCGGTCGCGGGACCGGGGCGCGGACCGGGACGTGGACCACCCGGGCCGGGCGGTCGTCCACCGGGCCCCGGACGGGGAGCGTTGGCGTTCGGCACGGGACCGCGATTCGGTGACCCCGGACGCTGCTGCGGTTCCCGGCCCGGCACCGGCCCACGGGGGCCGCGACCACCGCGCGGGTCATCGCCGGATGGGGGCTCGTAGGGCGAAGTCACTGACAAGGTCTCCAAAGCTCGTATCGGTCTGATGGGCCGGTGCTCCGGTGCCCCATGGCACTCGGCGCGGACACCATCATCGGGCCGGGCGGGTTCATTCCGCGGCGGTGCGCCGATTCACTCGGGAACGCGACCGCCGTTGCGGCGTCTTCCCGAGTACATAGGACTGCACCAGATGATTCCAGCTGCAGGTCCGGCACACCTCGACGACATGAACCGAGAACTCTTCTCTGGACTCGGCCAGGCGCACCAGCTCTTCCGGGCTGCGCGCAGAACCCGCGATCGGCCCCAGGCCGTCGCCGTAGACCCAGGATACGAGAGTGAGTTGTTCCTTCCGGCAGATAGGGCATGTGACCTCGCTCCCCCGGCCGTGAAATTTGGCCGCACGCAGCAGGTAGGGATTGGCGTCACATACCTCGGCGACATCGACACGGCCCGCATAGACGTCAGCCAGCAGCGACTTGCGCCGGAGCGCATAGTCCACCACTTGCCGCTGAATTCGCACGCCCCCAGAGTAGCCGTGTTGTATTGCTGCCGCCCACGGCCGGATTGGATCCGGGTGGACGGTCTGGTCGAGACGGCGCCGGCCATCCGCACCGGATCGACCTCCTCGGGAACCTCCGAGTGTGGCGCGAAAACGGGCGTGGGGGCGGCCGTCCGGGCGGGGTCGGCCCCCTGCAGAGCCATTGGCGCATTTGCGCCAATGGCTTCCGGGCGGTTGGGCCGTTGAGTGGCTGTCGCCACAGAAAGGAACCGAGATCGTTCCGAGAAGCCCTGCGCAACGTAGAATTCGCTGGTGTCGACAGGAGTTCCGGGCCGGACCCGAGCGCGCGATATCGATCGCGCCCGAACCGCCGGAAATTTGGATGCGGCCTACGCCGAAGGCCAGCTGAGCGCCGCCGAATATCACGACCGCATCGCTGCGGCCCGGGTCGCGAAAACGCTGGGTGAACTGTCCGATCTCGTGGCCGACCTGCAGCAGGTCGCCGACGCTCCGCCCGCGGTCGTTCCGGCACCACGGTCCGAATATCCGCCGAGTACCCGGGCCCGGACCGTCGACCGCCGGGCAGCCGGCGAACTGCTCGACCGTGCCTACGGCGAAGGCCAGCTGACCGAAGACGAACATCGCGCGGCCACCGAGCTGCTCGCCGAGGCCACCACCCTCGGCGACCTCGCGGATATCACCGCGGACCTCCAGGGCTCGCGGCCCACTCCGGTGGCGCCCCGCCCGCCCGCTTCCGGCCGCTCGGGTCGCTATTTCGCCGTCCTCACCGCCGCCGCGCTGGCAGTGGCATTCGGTGCGTACATGCTCGCCGGCCGCGATACCGGCTCCGCGGCGAGCGCGCCGCCCCCGGCAGCCGTGGCGCCGGTACCCGAGGACCCCCGGCCGGCGCCTGGGGAACCCGAGCCGTTGGTTTTCGCCCCGCCGAACCTCGTGACCGGCGCCGGGCTCGCCCAGTTCATCGCCGAGTACCGCGAGCGCTTCGGCGATACCGTCGCCGACGAGGTCTGGCTGTACGACGACCACGGAGATATCGAACGTGCCGTACCCGGGCAGCCGAACCGCCTGGTGAGCTACGACTATCGGGGCGGTTTCCACCAGTCCGACGATCTCACCACCCGCCCGGTCGATACCCCGACCGTGGACCTGGGCGCGCTCGATACCGGCGCGATCGGCCGGGTGCTGACCGATGCCCCGGCGATCGCCCGCGTCCCCGACGGCGTGGTCACCCATATGAGCTTCGATATCGAGACCTTCCCGCCGCATGCCGGCGCACCCACGGTCAGCGTCTACGTCTCCAATTCGTTCGACGAGAGCGGATGGCTGATGGTCGGTCCTGCGGGCGAAGTCCTGCGGGTCTGGCCGTTCGAGGGATGAGGGACCGGTAATGGCGAAGAAAGAACAGGTCAGGGCGCGTGATCGCGATCGGGTCGAGGTAGGCGCGCTGCTGGATGCGGCGCTGGCGGATGGGCAGTTGACGGCCGACGAACATGCCACCCGCACCCGCTCGGCGATGCGGGCGAAATTCACCACCGACCTGGACCGACTCGTCCGCGATCTACAAGTGCCCGGCGAACTGGCCGGCGCCGCAATCCTGGGCGGCGACCGCCGGTCCCGGCCCTGGTGGATACCGGTCGCGGTGTTGGCGGCCGCGGCCGTGCTCGGCGGCGGGGTCGGGTTCGTTGCGCGAAACGACCCGGCGCCGGGTATCGCCGCGGCTGTGGAGGCCGAATCCGAGACCGAGGCGCTGCCGAACCTGCTCACCGCCGATGGATTGACCTATTTCATCGACACCTACCGGCAGGAGTTCGGCGACACGGTGATCGATACGGCCACGGTGTATCCGGACTTTCTGCTGGTCCAGCGGTTGGTCGGGGGTAGCGCTCGCAACTTCCACTTCACCGCCGAGGGGTTCGACGAGGTCGGGGTCGAGGTGCCCAGCAACGCGGACGGGCGGCCGATCGATCTGGCCGATATCGACCTGACGACATTGGCTGCCGTACTGGCGGGAGCCCCGGCCTCGGTCCGGTTGGAGCAGGGTGCGGTCGAACATCTCGGCATCGGGTTCGAACCGATCGCGCCGGCCGATGCCGGGCCGGTGATCCAGATCTTCGTCGAGGATCCCGCGGGCGATACCGGCCACCTGTCGGTCTCGTTCGCCGGTGTGCCGCTGGAGGTATTTCCCGCGCGCTGAGCGGCCGGGCGTCATGCCCGACTGCGGCGTCGTCCTCGGTTGCCGCCTGCCCGTCCGGACGACAGTCGGAGGTACTCGCCCTCGTCGGTTCGGTCGCGTCGCCGGGTCTGAGCGCCGCCGAAGGTGGGTGATGCACCTGGCTGCCACCTGTGATGTAGCGGACTGAACTATGCACGGTTATATCGCTCCGATATAGTTGGTAATCGCATCCATTGGTTAGGTCTGTACGGAAGTCAGGGGGTGAAGCCCGGTGCTCGAACTGGCAATCCTCGGGCTGCTCCTGGAAGCGCCCATGCACGGCTACGAGCTGAAGAAACGGCTCACCGGCCTGCTCGGGGCGTTTCGGGCTTTCTCCTACGGATCGCTGTATCCGACCTTGAAACGTATGCAGGCGGATGGGCTGATCGCAGAGGAGGCGCCCGAGGGCATGGTGACGACCCGCCGAGCCCGGCGGGTGTACCAGCTGACACCGGCGGGCCGGGAGCGGTTCGGCGAGCTATTGGCCGATACCGGTCCGCAGAACTACACCGATGACGGCTTCGGCGTCCACTTGGCCTTCTTCAGCCGCACTCCCGCAGAAGCGCGGATGCGGATCCTGGAGGGCAGGCGGCGTCAGGTCGAGGAGCGCCGAGAGGGGCTGCGGGAGGCGATCAAGAAGGCGAGTGGCTCGCTGGATCGCTACACCCGCCAACTCCATCAACTCGGACTCGAATCAAGCGAGCGCGAAGTGCGCTGGCTCAACGAGTTGATTGCGGCGGAGCAATCGACGAAGGCGGCACCACAGAAAGAGGGAAATACCGGCCATGAGTAGTGGAGACACCAATAAGTCCAGTGTTCGCGTCGCCATCGTGGGTGTGGGCAACTGCGCCTCCTCGCTCGTGCAGGGCGTGCAGTACTACCGGGACGCCGACGATACGGCGACGGTGCCCGGCCTGATGCACGTGCGGTTCGGCCAGTACCACGTTCGTGACGTGCAGTTCGTGGCCGCCTTCGACGTGGACGCCAAGAAAGTCGGCTTCGACCTGTCCGAGGCGATCTTCGCCAGCGAGAACAACACCATCAAGATCTCGGACGTGGCGCCGCTCGGTGTCACCGTGCAGCGCGGCCCCACCCTCGACGGCATCGGCAAGTACTACGCCGAAACCATCGAACTCGCCGAAACCGACCCGGTCGACGTCGTCCAGGTGCTGAAAGACGCCGAGGTCGACGTGCTGGTCTCCTACCTGCCCGTCGGTTCCGAGGAAGCGGACAAGTTCTACGCCCAGTGCGCTATCGACGCCGGTGTGGCCTTCGTCAACGCGCTGCCGGTGTTCATCGCCTCGGATCCGGAATGGGCCGAGAAGTTCCGCGCCGCGGGGGTGCCGATCGTCGGCGACGACATCAAGAGCCAGGTCGGCGCGACCATCACCCACCGGGTCATGGCGAAACTGTTCGAGGATCGCGGCGTGCAGCTCGACCGCACCATGCAGCTGAACGTCGGCGGCAACATGGACTTCAAGAACATGCTCGAGCGGGAGCGCCTGGAGTCGAAGAAGATCTCCAAGACGCAGGCTGTCACCAGCAACCTGAAAAAGGAGATGGGTGTCGGCGATGTGCACATCGGCCCGTCGGATCACGTCGGCTGGCTCGACGACCGTAAGTGGGCCTACGTCCGGCTGGAGGGCCGCGCGTTCGGTGATGTGCCGCTGAACCTGGAGTACAAGCTCGAGGTCTGGGACTCCCCGAACTCGGCGGGCATCATCATCGATGCGGTACGCGCCGCCAAGATCGCCAAGGACCGCGGAATCGGTGGCCCCGTGCTGCCGGCATCGGCGTACCTGATGAAGTCCCCGCCGGAGCAGATGGCCGACGACGTCGCCCGCGCCCAGCTGGAAACCTTCATCACCGGCTGATTGGGGTGTTGCGGGCAGCGCGCCCGGGGAGCCTCGGGTGAGCTGGGTCTGCGGGGTGGGCTGCCCGCAGCCGGGTGTTCGCTGCCGCAAAGGTTGCGGGTGGGCTGCTCGCAAAGGCTCTGTGTTTTTGGCGCGCTGACGCGCGCGGGGGTTTGGCCCCCTTGGTCCGTGCTCTCCGCCCGCGATACTCGCGGCTGCGCCGTATTGTCTCGCGGGCGGAAAGCACGGACGGGCCAAACCCTTCAAGTGCCTGGCTGAACTCGGCGCCGCCGTGGTTGCGTTGGGACTCGAGGAGCTTGCCTGAGCTCGGCGTCGCTGTGGTTGCCCTCAGGACGGGATCGGGCCGCGGAGAGCCCGAACGGCGCTGCTCAGTCGAGGGATACGTATACCTCGACCGAGGTGGGGCCGGTGTAGCGTTCGAGTTCGGCGGTGTGGGAGCGGGTTATCGTGCCCGCTTTCTCCGCTTCCCGGACGCGGGCCCACGCCGTGCGCAGCAGGTCGTACGGTTTTTCGGTGACCACGAATTTCGCGTAGCGACCGGCCGGAACACGGGTGAGTACATCGCCCGGATCGAGGTCGGTGAGGCCGGTGATCTCGTAGCCGAGGACCGCCACCGCGTGATCGTCCTGCCCGATGTAGGCGGCGACGCGGGGCACGTCCTTCTCCCGGCTCAGATAGCGATCCCAGGTGAAGTTGACCAGGTCCAGATCGCGGGCCGATACCTCACGGCCCGCCAGCGGAACGGTGAGCCCGGCGACCATACTCTCGTCGAGGGTGACAATTTCGAAATCCACAGCTTCCTACCTGCCCGCCGAATCGTCTTCTGCCAGTGCCACGAAAACCTCCACCGTGTGCTCGTCCGGATACCGTTCGTGATCCCCGGTATAGGACCGCACCAGACGGCCGGCGGCTTCGGCATCCCAGATGGCGCGCCACAGGGTCACGATGGTTTCGCCGAGATTCTCACCGCTGAGGGTGAACCGGGCGTACCGCCCGGCGGGGATCCGGGCGAGCACATCCCCGGGTAGTAGATCGTCGAGGCCGCGGCAGCGGTAACCGATGATATGGGTCAGGTACGAATTGATCTCGGGGGCATGATCGACGAACGCGCTGGCCGGCGGTCCGGGTAAGGCCCGGGACAGATTGAGTTTCCACGCCTCCTCCACTTTCTTACGGCGCGGCCCTTCCACAGCGAGGGCTGGGCTGCGAAGCACCATTCCCGCCACCAGCGTTTCCGGGCGGTCAACGACATTGAATTCCACCGGCGTAGCCCCTATGTCTCGTCATCCGTCGTCGCTCCAGCGCATATCCTCCCGCACGCCCGTCCCGGCACGAGCGTGGGCCCGGTGCCGGTCGGTCGGATGGGCGACATCTCACTCTGGCCAACGATGCTGCCATGCCGGCCGTTCCTTCGTCGGTATCCCGAGCGGAAATCCGTGGATCACGGCACCGGAACGGTAACGCCGGGCAGTATTTCGACCACCCGCGGTGGTGGCGGAGGCGGTGGCGGTGGTGGCGGCGCGATGATCGGCGGTGCGGGCGCGGGCGGTGCGGGCTGTGGCACGGGCTCGGGTTCGTACTCCGGTTCGGGCACATACGGTTCGGAGGCAGGCGGGATGACGATGAACGGCTGCTGCTGTTGCTCCGGTTCCGGCTGCGGTGGCGGATTGAGGATGTCGTACGGGTTGCCCGAGGGCTGTTGGCCGGTCCCGGGCGCCGCTGCCGGCGGCGGCGCGGGGGCGGGGGTGCCGATCTGTTCCACTGGGGTATCGGCGAGCGCACCGTCCATGGTCTGTTTCCAGATATCGGCGGGCAGTCCGGAACCGTAGATGCGACCGCCGCCCGCGGTCGTGATCGGCAGATTGCGTTCGGTGCCGATCCATACCGCGGTCGACAGCGAGGGCGTGAAACCGACCATCCAGGCGTCCTTGTTCTGCCCGGTGTCACCCAACTGGGTGGTGCCGGTCTTGGCGGCCGAGGGGCGCCCGCTCAACCCGTGACCGTTGGAGTAGTCGGCGATCGGCAGCATGGCCGTGGCAGCCCGTGCCGCGATATCCGGGGGAATGCGCTGTTCGGACGGCGGCGGTTGTTCTCCGGTCTGCTGCTGCGGGTCGCTGCTGCGGTCCAGCAGAACCTGCCCGTCGCCGCGAACCACCCGCTGTACGAAATACGGCGGGTAGTAGCGGCCCCCACCGGCGATGGTCGCGTAGGCCGAGGCCATGTCCAGGGGCCGCACCAGGTAGGTGCCCAGCACGATCGACGGCATGGGCTCCTCACCCATCTCGGTCAGCGACTTCCCCGGCACACCGGGGATATCGTGCGGTATCCCGGCCTGGTGCGCGGCGTCGGCGATGGCCTGTGGACCATTGTTCATGGCGAGGGTGAGCCGGTAGAAACTGGTGTTGAGGGAGCGTTTGAACGCTTCGGACAGCGGGCACGTCCCGCAGGATTCGTCCTCGACATTGCGTACCTCGACGCCGTTGACGTTCACCGGTGCGCTGTCGAACGCACGGGACAGCGGAATTCCCTGCTGTAGCGCGGCCAGCACCGCGAAGGTCTTGAACGCCGAACCGGTCTGCACCGGCGCCTGGGCGAAATCGAATCCGATACCGTCGGCGCCGCCGTAGTACGCACGTACCGCGCCCGACCGCGGGTCGATGGATACCACCGCGCTGCGCAGGTCCGGCGGCTGCCCACCGAGACTTTCGCCGGCAGCCGCCTGCGCGGCCTGCTGTGCCTTGGCGTCGATCGTGGTCACGATGCGCAGGGCGCCGGTGTTCACCACTTCCTGCGATATCCCGGCGGCCGCGAGTTCGCGCAGTACCTGGGCCTTGATATGCCCTTCCGGTCCGCGTTCGACGATGTTCTCGTCGAATACCGGCGGCGGGATCGTGGGCGGGAAAACGACTGTGTCACGTTCACCGGGCGCCAGCGACCCCATCGCCACCATCCCGTTGACGACGTAGTTCCACCGTTGCAGCAGCTGCGGAAGTTTCGTCTCCGGGTCCAGCCCGGACGGGGAGCGGATGAGTGCGGCCAGTACAGCCCCCTCGGCAACGGACAGTTCGGCGACTCCCTTACCGAAGTAGGCATGCGCACCCGCCTCGATCCCGTAGGCGCCGCGCCCGAAGTAGATGGTGTTGAGGTAGGCGTGCAGGATCTCGTCCTTACTCCACTCCCGTGCCATCTTGGCGGAGATGATCAGCTCATGCGCCTTACGGCTCACCGTTCGCTCGGGGCCGAGGAAGGCGTTCTTGACGTACTGCTGGGTGATGGTGGAGCCGCCGCCCGCATCGGCCCGGCCGAGAGCATTGTCGCGCAGGGCGCGGAGCAGGCCGGTGGGGGAGAAACCGGGGTTGTCGTAGAAGTTGCGGTCCTCCGCGGAGAGTACGGCGTCGCGGACGTGGACCGGCACCTGTTCCAGTGGTACCGGGGTGCGGTTGCCCTCGGGCGGCACCACCTTGGCCAGCTCCGTGGTGCCGTCGGAGGCGGTGATCGTGGCGGTCTGGTCCACCGGCACGGTTCCGGCCGCCGGGATCTCCGCGCTCCAGTACACCAGCGCCACCAGCAGCGCGGGGACGGCGACCAGGATGATGAACAGCCACAGGATCAGGTGGCGGATACGCTGGCCCCGGGTACGGGGCGGGCGGCGGTACTGGGGAGGCCGGGGCGGCCGGGGTCGCCCACCGGTGTCGAGCTGATTCCAACCGGCGAGCGAGGGATACTGGGGCGATCTGGGAGTGCTGTGGCCACGCGGGGGTCGGAACGAGCTCACGATCATCTCCTCCCGGAGCGTCGGAAAAACTCAGGCGCACCACCGCCCGACCCCAGGATACCCAGTGATCAGCTTTTGACTCCGCCTGCGGTCAGTCCGGAGATGATGCGTCGCTGGAACACCAGTACCAGAATTACCAGCGGCACGGTCACCAGCGTGCCGGCCGCCATAATCGACGCATACGGCTCTACCTGGGGATTGTTCCCGGAAAAGCGCGCGATGGCCACTGTCACCGGTTCCGTGTCGCTACCGGAGAGCACCCGGGCGAGCAGATACTCGTTGACCGCGGCGATGAACGCCAGGATCGCGGTGGTGAACACCGCGGGTGCCGCCAGCGGCAGCATCACGAGCCGGAAAGCCTGCAACCTGCTGGCCCCGTCGATCCGGGCGGCCTCCTCGAGCTCCCACGGCAGATCGGCGAAGAACGACGCCAGGATGTAGACCGTCAGCGGCAGTACGAAGGAGATATTGGGCAGGATCAAGGCCTGGTATCTGCCGATCCAGCCGATATCGGTGAACAGCTGGAACAGCGGGGTCACCAGGACGACCACGGGGAACATCGAAGCGCTCAGGATCACCCCCGACACCAAGTAGCGGCCCTTGAAGGTGAGCCGCGCCAGCGCATAGGCCGCCATCACGCCGATGACCAGCGCGATCGCCGTGCTGGCCGCGCCGATGATCACACTGTTGAGCAGTGCCTTGCCGAAATCGTTACCGCGGCTGGTGTCGAAGACATCGCGGAAGTTGTCGAGGGTGATGTGTGTGGGCCACGGGGTGGGATCGAAGGTGTAGGCGGGGTCGCGGAACGCGGTTACCGCCATCCAATAGAACGGGCCCAGCCCCCAGAGCAGCACGATGAGCGCGCCCACGTAGATACGAGCCGAGCCGAGACGGCGCCGCCAGGACCGGCGGGGCCGGGCGGGGGTACCGGTTTGCTGTGTAGTCACCGCGGTCATGCCTTCCGCTGCTCTTCCTGCGTCCGCACCGCGTTCGCGCCCAGTACCTTCACCAGGACGAAGGCCACCGCGAAGATCAACAGGAAGGTGATCGTCGAGAGCGCCGCCGCGCTGTTGGGACCCTGCCGGGTCTGCTCGACCACCAGGACCGACAAGGTCCGGGTGGCCGGCAAGTTATCGGTCATGATGGCGGGCAGGTCGTACATGCGCAGCGCGTCCATGGCGCGGAACAGCACCGCGACCAGCAGCGCCGGTTTCAGCAGCGGCATCGTCACCTGGGTGAACCGCTGCCAGGCCGAGGCACCGTCGACCCGGGCCGCCTCGTACACATCGTTCGGGATGATCTGCAGCCCCGCCAGCAGCAGCAGTGCCACGAACGGCGCGGTTTTCCACACATCGGCGGCGATCACCGCGAAGCGGGCGGGCCAGGTGTCGGAGGTCCACAGGATCTCCGTGTCGAAAATCGTGTTGACCAGGCCGTCGTACTGGAACATGAACTCCCAGAGCCGCGCCGTCACCGCGGTCGGGATGGCCCACGGGATCAGTACCGCCGCGCGCAGCAGCGCCCGGCCCCGGAACGTTTTGCCCATGACGATCGCCATGCCGAGCCCGATCACGACCTCGAGCGTCACCGTCACCACGGCGAAGAACAGCGTCACCCCGACGGCGCCCCAGAATTCGGAGCCCAGGTTGCCGGTGGGGCATTCGGTGACACCGCCGGTGATCACCTGGCATTGGCCGACCAGCCAGTGCAGGTAGTTGTAGAAGGTGCTTTCCCCGTTGTCCACGAAGCGGCCGGTGACGGCGTCGAGCTGATCGTCGTAATGAAACGACATCCACAGCGCGCGCAACACCGGATACCCGATCACCACGGCGAGGGCTATCAGCACCGGCGCGACGAACAGCCACGCCCTGCCTGTCATCCGCACGTCGTCGCGCAACTTCAGGGCCGTCCCGCCGGTACGCGCTGCGTTCGCGGGCTCATCTGTACGGACCGACGCCTGCGCGTCCGTTCCGGAAGGATCCGACACCGTTCTCTCTCCTGGCTCGCCGGGTCCGGTTGAACAGTAACTACGATCCGGCCGTCTCGATACCCTTCTGCATGCCGATGATCGCGTCGTTCACGGACTTGGTTCCGGTCAGGGCAGCATATGCGTTGTCCTGAATGGCTTTGGACACCGCCGGATAGAACGGGGTGACCGGTCGGGGCACCGCGCTGGCGATGGAATCCTTGAGGGCGGGCAGGTACGGCATCTTGGCGATGAGCGCCGGGTCGTCGTAGATCGAGGCCCGCACCGAGGGCAGTGCGCCGGAGGCGACGATGTGCTGCGCCTCCTCGCTGATCAGGTACTTCAGGAAATCCAGTGCGGTGGCCTTGTTCTCGGAGTACGCGCTGATCGCGGCGTTGTAGCCGCCGAGTGTGGAGGCACCGATCCCGGTGTCGCCGGGCAGCGGGGCCACACCGAATTCATCCTTCACCGCCGACGATTCCGATGCGGCGTCACCGTAGGTGGACGGCCAGCTGCGCAAGAACATGAGCTTGCCCTGGTTGAATGCGGCGCCGCTTTCCGGCTCCTGGAAGGTGACGGCTTCGCGGGGGATATCGCCGACTTTGTAGGCATCCACCAACTGTTGGAGCCCGGCTCGTGATTCGGCACTGTTCACGGTCGGGGTACGGCCGTCGGTGCCGACGAAGGTACCGCCGAACGCATTGATCACCTCGGCGGTGTTCACCGTCAAACCCTCGTACGGCGCGAACTGGCCCGCATAGCAGCCGATCTGCTGTTCCCGCGCGATCGGGCAGCTTGCCAGCATCTCCGACCAGGTGCGCGGCGGGTCGGGAACCAGATCCTTGCGGTAGAACAGCAGGCCACCATTGGTGTTGCGGGGTGCGGCGTAGAGGGTGCCGTTGTAGGTGGCGCTGGCGACCGGCGGGGACAACAGCGGTGCGGTATCGATCGCGAACTGTCCCTCCAGCGGCTGGATCCAGCCCTTGGCAGCGAACTCCGCGGTCCACGGGACATCCAGTGCCACCACGTCGTAGTCCGGTGATTTCGCCCGCATATGTTCGACCAGATCGTCGTACTGGGCGGAGGCGTCGTTGGACTGTTCCTTGTAGGTGACCTGCTCGTCGGGGTGGGTGGCATTCCAGCGGTCGATCAGCTGTTTCACCGCACCGGTTTCGGTGGTGTCCTTACCTTCGACGTAGGTGATCGGGCCGCGGCCGTCCTGGTTCCTGCTGAGCTGCTCATCGGTATCGCTGGTGTTGCATGCGGTGGCAAAGGTCACAGTCAGCAGCGCGATCGGCCAAAGCACGAGCGCGGCACGTAGAGACGGCACCTTCTTGAAAGCCATCGCGGAACTCCAGGGTCGACACGTGAGCGGCAGCACAAGGCAACATACATGGTGTGAACGTCGCGTGTGGGGTACTCCTGTGGCGAAGGAGCTCCCGCTCATCGCCCGGTCGGCGTTCGGCGGTCCCGCAATTGGCATAAACCACAGGTAGGAGGGTCGCGCCGGTCGGTGTGCTGCGCCTCTCGCGATCGCGCCCTTCGGTCGTGACGGCCGGCGGCGTGATTAGGCTGGGTCGCGATGTCCGTCGCGAACGCAGTATCCGAACGCCTGCTCACCAGGATCGGTGGACTGCTGCGCCAAGCCGAGTCCACCGACAACGAACACGAGGCCGAGGCATTCCTCGCCGCCGCCCAGCGCCTGGCCACCCGCTCCTCGATCGACCTGGCGGTGGCGCGGGCGCACACCCGGGACCGGGAACGCGGCGCGGCGCTCGTCCAGCGGATGATTCCGATCGGCGAACCCGGCCGCAAAGGTCTGCGCACCTACGTCCAGTTGTTCGTGGCCATCGCCGACGCCAACGATGTGCGCTGCGATGTCGCCCGCACCTCCACCCAGGTGTACGCGTACGGGTACGCCGCCGATATCGACGTCTGCGAGGCCCTGTACTCCAGCCTGCTGGTGCAGATGGTGCAGGCGTCGGATCGGTACATCAAATCCGGCGCACACCGGTCGGCGACGATGGAGAAGGTGGTCGTCGAACGGCGCCGCGGACGGCGGGTACGCCGGGTGGTCCGGGTTCCGGTGGCCGGGGTCACCGCCCGGCTCAACTTCCAGATGGCGTTCGCGGCGCGGGTCGGGGCGCGGCTGGCCGAGACCAGGAAAGAGGTGGAGCGGGCCGCCACCACGCGCGATACCCGCGCCGCCGAGCCGATTTCCGAAGAACAGGCCGCCGGGACCGCGCTCGCGTTGCGCGGCAAGGAACTCGAACTGGCCGATTTCTACAGTCGCAACTCCGAAGCCCGTGGCACCTGGCGTGGTCCGCAGACTTCCACCGGCTACGCACCGGACGCCCGGCAGGCCGGCGATCGCGCGGGCCGCGTGGCGCGGCTGGGTTTTTCGCCGGAACTGGATGCGGCGCGTGGACGGCTCGAGGGTTCGGGCGGGTAGTGGTGGCCCGGAACCCGATTCCGGCGAGTACCGCCCGGACGCCGCACGATCGAGCGCAACGATTACGCGGCACCGGCATTCCTGCCCGCCCGGCCGGGTTCGGGCGGCGCGCGGAATGAGCACCTTACGAGATTCTCAGCGCGCCAAGGTGTATGACGCCGAACAGCTGGTTCGCGCTGTATTCGACCGGGCCGACGAATTCGGGCGCCGCACGGTCGAAGTCCACGGTTCACGCCTGACCCTGCCCGCAGAGCGGAAATTCGCCTCGGTGGAATCGGTGCAGGAGTACTGCGATCGTGTCTTCCGCCTGAACTGGGTTGCGGCGGAGTGGGAACGGGCCGCGACGCCGATTCGGGTGCGTGCTCGGGCGGGAACAGTTGCGGCCCATTACGAATCCGGCCGCGATGTGCTCGCTGTGCCTGTTCACGGCAGTAGTTCCCGCCGCGGCGGCGGCCCATGGGCGTTGCGGGAGCTGGTGATACTGCACGAAATCGCCCATCACCTCGAGTCGCGCCCGGACGCTGTTGCCCCGCACGGCCCGGAATTCTGTGGCAGGTACGTCGATCTCGTCGAAGGTGTGCTCGGTCCCGAAGCGGGTCTACTCCTGCGAATCACCTTCTACGACAGCGGTGTATCGCTCACTTGAGCAGTGTCCACAGTAGGGGCATGCTCGCGAAGGCATGCCGTCGGTTTCGGTGCGCCGGGTCCGATTTTCGGGCCGGCATGAACACGGGTTGTCGCCGGGGTACGCAGGGGCCGGTGTGTGAATCCAACTTCTACGGTCGCACTCGACACAGCATATGGGTACAGGCGCATTCGGATTCTGTCACGGGCGGCCTCACTCACCGTGTCGACGGTCCAACACCTCCCATACCCGGGTGAGACGCTCTGTCCACCAGGCCCTGCGCTCGGGGTCGGGGTGCCGGTACTTCTCCAGTAGGGCGGGTTCCGGTGATGGAGCAGTGCGCGGGACGGGTAGATAGCCGTCCACCGGGCGCAGTGAATCGGCGACCAGGTCGCCTTCGAAAAGGGTCACCGTGCCCAGTCCGCAGGCGTGTTCCAGCTCCGGGAGCGCCCCTGCCAGAGCCAGCTGCGCGGACAACCCGATGCTGGTTTCGAGTGCCGAGGAGATCACGCAGGGCAGCCCTGCCGCCGCGGCCACTTCCAGGGCCCGCCGGACCCCGCCGAGCGGTGTGCATTTGATCACCGCGACATCCGCGGCGCCGGCGACGGCTACCCGCAACGGATCTTCCGCGCGCCGGATCGATTCATCGGCGGCGATCGGAACATCCACTTTGCGGCGGACTCCGGCGAGTTCCCCGATCGTTCGGCAGGGTTGTTCGACGTACTCCAAACCCCCTGCGGCGCGGTCGAGCTCGCGAATACTTCGGACGGCGGTGTCCACATCCCATACCGCGTTCGCGTCCACCCGGATCGCGCCACCGGGCCCGAGCGCCGACCGCACCGCTTCCACCCGGGCCAGATCCTCGGGCAGTGCGCCGGGGTGATCGGCGACCTTGACCTTCGCGGTCCGGCAACCCGAACCGGCGACGAGATCATATGCCCGGTCCGGCGCAATCGCGGGGACGGTGCAGTTGATCGGAATGCGATCACGTACGGGCTCCGGCCGGTCCGCGCCGACCTGCTCGACGGTGGTCGCCAGCCAGTTCGCGGCTTCGTGATCGTCGTATTCGGGGAATGGACAGAACTCACCCCACCCTCGCGGTCCGTGCAGGACTATGCCCTCGCGCACGGTGATCCCCCGGAACTTCGACCGCATCGGCATCGCGTAGACGGTGATGGAGTCGATCTCGGGCAGCTCGGTCACCGTCCTCACGTTAGTAGGGTGGCCGCCTGCTGTCCGCAGGGCCGGCCGAGAAGTATGTCCTGGCCCATCCCGTGGATGCGTTGTGCGTCAGACCGCGACGGGCTCGGCGCGCTCTGCCTCTTTGCGGTATTGCCCGGGGGCGAGGCCGAATCGGCGTTTGAATGCTTTGGCGAACGCGAATTCCGAGCTGTAGCCGGCCCTGCGTGCCACCGTGGACAGGGCATCGGCGCTCTCGCGTAACCGCTTGGCCGCGAGGATCATCCGCCAGCTCGTCACGTACGACAACGGTCCTTCGCCTATGGTGGCGACGAATCTGCGGGCCAGCGTTGCTCGGGAGACCCCGGCCGCCGCGGCCAGGTCGTCTACGGTCCACGGGCGTGCCGGATCGGCGTGCACGGCGCGTAATGCCGTTGCGACCGCTGGGTCGCCGAATGCCGCGGCCCATCCGGACGGTCGAGTATCGGCGTTGTCCTCCAGCCATGCCCGCAGGATGTACAGCAGCAACGTATCCAGGAGCGAGGGGATGAGGGCGTCTGTCCCGGCGCGTGGTTCGGCCAGTTCGGCGGCCAGCAGGTCTACCGCGCCGCGCAGGCCGGTGTGCCTGCCCAGTCGGGCGGGCAGATGCACGAACTCCGGTAGCCCGTCCAGCATCGGGTGCGGATGGCGCCGGTCGAGTGCGTACGCGCCGCACAGCAGCATGCTGCGCGGGCCGGGGCCGGTGATCTCCCGGGGTTCGCCGGGGCGGGCGGTCTCGGTGACGGGGGTGGCTGGATCGTCGGCGAGGACGTGGTCCGCGCCGCGTGGCATGAACACCACATCGCCGATCCCGAGCGCGATCGCGTCGCCGCCGGGTGTCCGCAGCCAGCACGACCCTTGCAGCACGACATGGAAGCCCGCGCCGGGCACCACCGGGTATTGCCGGCCCCACGGGGCGTGCCGGACGAACAAGCCGGAACTCGGACTGCTGGTGCGGATCGCGGAGACCGCATCGGAGAGGATGTCCACAAATAGATTGTATCCCCGATTGTCTGAGTGTTTTGGACATGTATATGAGCTTTTCACCCATTACTGAACTCACCTGGGATCCGTAGGTTCATCATCGAAGTCAATCGGCCCAGGACGGGAGTTCGAGATGAAAATCGCTGTATACGGCGCAACCGGCCACACCGGGGGCCACCTCACCGCAGAGCTGCTGCGCCGGGGTACCGACCCGGCCCTGGTTGGGCGGGACAGCGACCGGCTGCGGTCGCTCGCCCGGGACACCCGCTCCGAGATGCGGATCGCCACACTCGACGACCACGAAGCTCTTGTCGCGGCGTTCACCGGAGTCGACGCGGTGATCAGCAGTCTTCCGGCCTATGTGGAACACGGCGCATCGGTGCTGGCGGCCGCGATCGCCGCGGGGACGCACTATGTGGACCTCTCCGGTGAACAACTGTGGTTGAAGCGGGCCTTCGACGATTTCGGCCCGGCCGCCCGCGAAGCGGGTGTGGCGGCGGTTCCCGGGATCACCGACAGCAATCTGCCCGGCGATCTGCTTGCCAACCTCGCCGCCCGGCGAATCGACGGGCCGGCGGATATCGTGATCAGCCACCGGACCAGAAGCGGCGGCGAAGGGTCGCGAGGGAGCGCCCGGACTCTGCTGGCGAGCCTGGACTGGTTCCGCAGTGGTGGCTGGCACTATCAGGACGAGCGGCTACGGCGCGGCCCTCTCGACAGGCACACCACGATGCTGTTCCCCGGCGACACCGAGGAGACCGCGGTGACCAAATTCCCGCAACCACCGGTGCTGACAATTCCCCGGCACACCCCGGTCCGCTTCGTGAGCGGGGTCCTGGACGTGAACATCCATGCGGCCGTGGGCGCGATGACCCCCGACCTCGTCGACACGCTGCCGGAAGCGCCGTCGGCGACCGCTGATATGCGATACGACCTCGTGGTGGATGCGGTCGGCTCGGACGGCGTAACCGTGCGCGCGGTACTGAGCGGCGTCGACTCCTACCGCGACTCCGCGCTCATGGCGGTGACCGCGGCGACGGCACTTGTCGAGAACGCGACCGTGAACTCCGGGGTTCTGGCGGCCGCCGAGGCGTTCACACCCCGGGCATTCCTCGACGCGCTGGTCCCGCACGGAATCACCTGGCGCATCGAGGAGCCGGTGCGCCGATGAGTTTTCGACAGGTTCGAACCGTCGTGCTCTCGGCGCTACTGGGAGTACTGCTCACTGTCTCCGGTACGGCGTTGTACGTCGGCGCCTCCGGATCGAGCAGGTCACACGAAACCTGGCTCGACAGCTGGTCCGCGGCGCAGATACCCGCCGGTGATGTGCTCGGGCCGAATTGGTCGACCGCCGGCTTCGCCGGTCACACCATCCGCCAGACCGTGCGCCCCACCCTCGCCGGCGAATCCGTACGGATCACCCTGTCCAATCTGTTCGGTGATCGGCCGCTGCCCATCGCGTCGGCCACCATCGCACAGGCAGGCGAAGGGGCAGCCGTCCGTTCGGGCACGGTGCGCCCGCTCTCCTTCGGCGGTGCACCGGGCGCGATGATCCCGCCGGGCGCCGAACTCACCGGCGACGCCATCGATTACCCGGTCAACGCGCGGCAATCGCTCACCGTGACCCTGTATCTCGCCCGGCCCACCGGGCCCGCCACCTTCCACTATCTCGCCAACAGCACCACGTATCGGGCGATCGGCGATCACAGCGCCGATATCGATGGTGAGGCATTCAACGAATCAAGCGGGTCGTGGTACTACCTGACCGGCGTGGAGGTCGCCGGCAGGCCGAACCGCGACGGTGTGGTCGTCTTCGGCGATTCCCTCACCGATGGTGCCGGGGCATGGCCCGATATGGACAATCGCTACCCGGACGTGCTGGCCGACCGGCTTGCCGTGGCCGGCCGGCCACGCGCCGTGCTCAACACCGGCATCGGCGGCAACCGCGTCGTATCGGATTCCGCGTACGTGGGGCAGCGCGCCGCAACCCGGTTCCGCCGCGATGTGCTCGACAAAGAGGGCATCGGCACCGTGATCCTGCTCTCGGGCATCAACGATATCGGCGCAAGTGAAGTGCACGAACCGTGGATGCGCCCGAATCCCGAGGTCGGTGCCGACCAGTTGATCGCCGAATACCGCCTGCTGATCCGGATGGCGCGCGCCGACGGCCTGCGCATCGTCGGCGGCACCCTGCCGCCCTACCGGGGAGCTCTCTATTACAGCGAGCGCGGTGAACGAGTCCGGGACGCGGTCAATACCTGGATCCGCGATTCCGGTGAGTTCGACGCCGTCGTCGACTTCGAACGCGTGCTCGCCGACCCGGCGGACCCGGACGTATTGGCCGCGCGGTTCGACAGCGGAGATCACCTGCACCCCGGCCCCGCCGGGTATTCCGCGATGGCCGGCGCCGCCGTGGGCGTATTGACGGGACCAGCCGATTAGCCGGGGACGGACCTTCAGAGGCGTTCGAGGATGGTGGCGTTGGCGAGACCGCCTGCTTCGCACATGGTTTGCAGCCCATAACGAGCGCCACTGTCCTGCATGGCGTGGACCAGGGTGGTGAGCAGCCGGGCCCCGGAGGCGCCGAGCGGATGGCCGAGCGCTATCGCGCCGCCGTTGACGTTCACCCGCTCCGGGGCGGCGCCGGTATCGCGGGTCCATGCCGAGACCACGGAGGCGAAGGCCTCGTTGATCTCGATCAGATCGATATCGTCGATGGTGAGGCCGGCGCGGTCGAGTACTTTGCGGGTTGCCGGGATGACCGCGGTGAGCATGAGCAGGGGGTCGTCGCCCGCCACCGCGAAACTGTGCAGCCGGGCCAGTGGGCGCAGGCCGAGTTCGCGGGCTCGTTCACCGGTGGTGATCAGGACCGCGGCGCTCCCGTCGCTGATCTGGCTGGCGGAGGCGGCGGTGATATTCCAGCCGATCTGCGGGAAACGCTCGGCCATGGTCTCGTCGTAATAGGCCGGGCGCAGGGCGGCGAGAGTGTCCAGGGTGGATCCGGTGCGGATGCCTTCGTCGGTTTCGAGTCCGGCGATGGGGGCGAGTTCGGCGGCGAATCGCCCATTTTTGGTTGCGTGCGCCGCTTTCTCGTGACTGCCGAGCGCGAATTCGTCGAGTTCGGTACGCGAGATGCCCCATTTCGCGGCGATGAGTTCGGCGCTGATCCCCTGGGGGACCAGGCCTTCCGGATAACGCTGCGCGAAGCCGACGCCCGATATATCGTCGGCGCCCCGTGCGCTCGAGCCCATCGGGATCCGGCTCATGGATTCGACGCCGGTGGCGATCACCATGTCGTAGGCCCCGGCGATTACTCCCTGTGCCGCGAAATGCACGGCCTGCTGGCTGCTGCCACACTGCCGGTCGACCGTGGTGGCGGGTACCGATTCCGGTAAACCGGCGGCGAGGGCGGCTCGGCGGGTCATGTTCACCCCCTGCTCGCCGACCTGGCTGACGACCCCGCCGATCACGTCGTCGACCAGTGCGGGATCCACTCCGGTGCGTTCGACCAAGGTGCGCAGGCTGTGCGCCATGAGGTCCACCGGATGGACCGAGTGGAGGGCTCCGCTGGGTTTGCCCCGGCCGATCGGCGTCCGGACCGCGTCGACGATGACTGCGTCTCGCATGGTGATTCCTTCCGTCGCCAGAGGGTCGCTCTGGCTAAAGTTGTCTAAAGTCAGGGTAGGTGCTGACGTGAGCCGAGGCAAGCCAGGGTCGATAGAATGAGCGTATGGCAGCCGTGATGGAAGGCCCCCTGGCCGATCTGAACTCGTGGAAACCCGACCACTGCTCGATTGCGCTGGCGATGGACGTGATCGGAACCCGCTCGGCGATCCTCATCCTGCGCGAGGCCTATTACGGCACCACCCGTTTCGACGGATTCGCTTCCCGGGTAGGTCTCACCGACGCGGCGGTCTCCGGTCAGCTACGCAAACTCACCGAGGCGGGATTGTTCACCAAACAGCCCTACCAGGAGGAAGGGAAACGCACCCGTCACGAATACGTCCTCACACACAAGGGCCGCGATCTACTCCCGGTTGTCCTCGCCCTCATGCAATGGGGCAACACCTACCTCCAGCCCGGCCCCCCACCGCTGGACCTGGTCGAGGCATCCACCGGCGACCCGGTCCGGGTGCAGGTCCGCAGCGAGTCCGGCCGCGAGATCGGCGTCGACGAGCTGGGTGTGCGACTCAATGAGGAATGGCGGGCTACCCGGCGGCACAGGTAGGGCGGCGATCACAGAACTCGACCGCGGCGCGCTCGGCACGGCGCGGGCGAAGAGGCCGTCCTCGTGGGAGCACACGACAGAAGACCCCTCCCGAGGCCGAAGCGTCCTCGGTGAATCAGTGCTTCCGGCTAGTTCAGGCGGCGGCCATCGTCGGCGGCAAAGAAATAGATGTGATCGGAGCCCGGAGTGAGGTGTACACGGCTGCCCTTGGCCGGCGGAGTGCGCCAGTCGGTGCGCGCCACGATCGTCTCGACACCTGCGGTGTGGTCGGCGGGACGGCCGTAGATGAAGGCGTCGGAACCGAGTTCCTCGACCACGTCGACCTCGATTTCGATACCGGATTCGCCGGCGTCGAGATGTTCGGGGCGGATCCCGATCGTCACCGAGGACCCCGCCTCGTCGGCCACCGACCTCGGCAGCTGCAAGGTGTAACCACCGACCCGGACCTCACCGCCGGCCACAGGGAGCGTGAACAGGTTCATGGCCGGCGAACCCATGAAACCGGCGACGAACACGTTCGCGGGGTCACGGTAGAGGTCGCGCGGGGAGGCGCACTGCTGCAGCAGGCCGTCGCGCATGACCGCGACCCGGTCGCCCATGGTCATGGCCTCGACCTGGTCGTGAGTGACGTAGACGGTGGTGGTCGCCAGCCGGCGCTGCAACTGCGCGATCTGGGTTCGGGTCTGCACGCGCAGTTTCGCGTCCAGGTTGGACAGCGGTTCGTCCATCAGGAACACCTGCGGATCCCGCACGATCGCCCGCCCCATCGCGACCCGCTGCCGCTGACCACCGGACAGTGCCTTCGGCAGGCGGTCCAGGAACGGTTCCAGGTCGAGCAGGCGCGCCGCCTCCGACACCCGGCGCTTCTTCTCACCCTTGTCGACCTTGGCCAGCTTGAGCGCAAAACCCATGTTCTCGGCAACGGTCATATGCGGATACAGCGCATAGTTCTGGAAAACCATCGCGATATCACGGTCCTTGGGATCGGTATCGGTGACATCCCGATCGCCGATGAGGATGCGCCCGCCGGTCACCTCCTCGAGCCCGGCCAGCATCCGCAGCGAGGTCGACTTCCCGCAGCCCGACGGGCCCACCAGCACCAGGAACTCGCCGTCGGCGATCTCGAGCTGCAGTTGGTCGACAGCGGGCGTCTTGGCACCCGGGTACTGCCGGGTGGCGCGATCAAAGGTCACCGTGGCCACGGCTGTTCACTTCCCTTCACCGAGTGGAACACGCGAAGTGGAGCGAATTCGCAACATGTGCGTGGTCATGGCGTCAGAGGCTACCGCCGGTGTTCTCGGGCTCCGCATGGTCTGTAGGTTTTCGGTGCAAATCGTGCCAGCGAACCGATCCACTGTCCACCCATCCGTGCCGGTCATCCAGCCCGGGCGCGGGTCGCGGACACATCGGTACTTCCGGCGCCGGTGTGGGTGTTCCAGGCACTTGTCGACGTCTACGATCTCCCCGCCGACGTCTGGAGTGTGTTCTCGGCACGCGCCGCCGCGTCCGGGATCCCGCTGGGGTAGTACGTCCGCAAGGAGCTGATCACGCCGGCCCGCCCGACCGTCGACGGCTCGATACTCGAGATTCGCGAGGCACTCGGTGGCGAACCAGACACGGACGGTGCGCTGGCGGCGGTCGCCGCCTCGATCCGCTACGCGCGCGGCGAGTAGGCGCCTGTCCTCGGCGTGAACCCGCGCGCGGACCGAACCGGCGGTGCGCGCGGCGTTACCGCGTACGGCACAAATGGGCACCTGCGTATGACTATCATTCAAGATAGTATCATTGAAGATAGTGTCACCGGAGGTCATATGGATGGGTTTATCGGGCGACGCACTGAGCTCGCTCTGCTCGACGAACTGCTCGAACCGTTGACCCAAGGCAGTCGGTCGGGGCGGCCCGGACGGGCGGTACTGATCCGTGGCCGTCGGCGGGTGGGAAAGTCGCGGCTGGTGGAGGAGTTTCTGGAACGGGCGCAGGTGCCGTACATGTTCTTCACGGCGGTGGGCGGCTCGCGGGACGAGGATCTCGCCGGGTTCGTTTCGGAACTGGCATGCTCGGATCTTCCCGGCGCCGAGCGGGTCGCCGACTTCGCAGCGCCCAAGACGTGGCAGGCTGCCTTCGACCTCCTGGCTATTGCGCTCCCCACGGATCGGCCGAGTGTCGTCGTGCTGGATGAAATGCCGTATCTGGTACGCGAAGATCGGGCGTTCGAGGGCACGCTGCAGAAAGTGTTCGATCGGACGCTGTCGAAGCTGCCGGTGCTGCTCGTGCTCATCGGATCCGATATCGCAATGATGGAGAAGCTCAACACCTACGGTCGGCCGTTCTATCAGCGTGGTACCGAAATGGTTGTGCCGGCGATGAACCCGCGCGACGTCGCGGCCATGCTCGAGCTGACACCGGCCGATGCATTCGACGCCTACCTCGTGAGCGGCGGTTTGCCACTCATTCTCGAGGAATGGCCGCGCGGAGCCGGCCTCTGGGACTACCTCGATTACGCGTTACGCCGTCCCACCTCGGCCCTGCTGGTCAGCGCCGAACGCGCGCTGGCCGCGGAATTCCCCACCGAGGCACAGGCGCGCACAGTACTCGGCGCGATCGGTCACGGCGAGCGCACTTTCAGTCTGATCGGCCGGGCGGCCGGCGATCTGGCCCCGACCTCGCTCACCCGCTCGCTCGGGTTGCTCGCCGAGCGGCGCATGGTGGCCGCCGAGCGGCCGCTATCCGTGCGGGCCAGCCGGGAAACCCGCTATCGCATCGAAGATCCGTACCTACGGTTCTGGCTGTTCTTTCTCGGGCCCGGTATGCCCGCCATCGAACGCGGCCGCGGAGACCGGGTCCTCGAAACGATTCAGGCGGGCTGGACATCCTGGCGGGGCCGGGCTGTGGAGCCGTTGATCCGGGAGGCGCTGTGGCGTGCGGCGGACCTGTATCTGCCTGAGGGGACCGGGGCGGTCGGCGGTTACTGGACGCGGACCAACAATCCGGAAATCGATATCGTGGCCGCGGACCGGGGGCCGGTAGCCAAGCGGATCACCTGTGTGGGATCGGTGAAATGGCTCGAACGGAAGCCTTTCGACCAGCGCGATCTCGCGGCTCTCATCGTCCATAGATTGCAACTGCCGGGTGCGGATGTCGATACGCCGATGCTGGCGGTCGCACGCTCAGGAGGTTCCGTGGAAGGTGTGCGGGTATTGACGCCGGACGATCTGCTCAAGGCATGGATCTGAGGTCGTGGGTTTCGGTGGACTGCCGATCGTGGTCGACTACGAAGATGACCGATCGCGAGTACTCCTTGGTACACACCGGCGGTCGTGAGTCCGCCGGTCTGCAGACCTTGCTGCACCGGCGACGTACCATCCGGGAATTCGCATCACGTCCGATACGGCTGCACCACCTCGCAGATCTGATGTGGGCGGCGCAGGGACAGCTACCAGACGGTCGGCGGGTGACAGCATCCGCGCATCGGCTGTACCTGCTGTCGGTCACGGCTGTGGTCGGCAATGTAGCCGAATTACCCGCCGGGACATACCGTTACGACAATGCTCGCGACGGCCTTCGCATGATCTCGCCTGACGATCGGCGCCGTATGGTTGCCGATACCACAATTGCTGACCTGGCCTGGCTCCCCGAGGCCGGCGCACTGCTCATCGTCGCCGGGGATCTCTCAGCGGCGAATGCACACTTCGCAGAACAGCCGCCCGAGGGCCGGCGCGGCGAACGCTATGTGCGGTTGGAGGCCGGGCATACGGCCCAGAACGTCTATCTCCAGGCCGCCGAGTCCGGACTCGGGGCCGTACTCGTCGGTGGATTCCACGACGACCGGCTCCTGGCGGCACGCCCGCCGGTTCTTCCGGTCGGCCATCACCCCCTTTGTATAATCGCCGTCGGGCATCCGGCGTAATCATCGCTGCTTCTCGGCTGGATCAGGAATCCGGTATCGGGGTGATATCCATGCCTGCGGGTGGGGCCGGCCGCCGCAAGAAACGCCGGGACTCGTCTGTGCGTTTGTCCCCACCGCCGCCGGCTATGCCAGTCGATCCGCTTCTTCAGCGGTAGCGCGGGTGAGCGGTGGAACCGAGGGCCGTGGCACGATTGCATTGTCCGCGGACGTTCGCCGACAGCTACACCTGGTCGAGCTGGCCGGGCACCTGCCGAGGCTGAAGATCCTGCTCGACGATCTCTCGCGGGTCGATATCGCCGCGATCCGAGCCCGTGATCTCACCCCGCCGGCGCGGCTGGTGCGGGTCTTGCACAAAATCACTGCCGAGAACACGAGCCTCGGCCACGATCTGCAGCCCTTCCTCGCCGATCTGAGTGCGTTGAGTACGGATGATCTGTGGCGGGTATTCGAGTACGTTTTCCTGGAGGGTGATACCGGTCTCGAGGATCTGCAAGCCGTGTTGGATCAGCTCGGTCCGCGAGTCAAGGAGGTAGCTGTGACCACCGCAGAACGACTCCGCGCTGAAGGCCGCGCCGAGGGGGAGGCCCGGGTGCTCCTCAAACTGCTGGCCGCCAAATTTGGGACGTTGCCCGCCGCGGTGGTCGACCGGGTGCGTTCGGGGAGTACCGACGAACTGGAAGTGTGGACGCCGCGCGTGCTCACGGTGAACACTCTGAATGAGATCTTCGGTCCTGCCTGACCCGGTCGCAGTATCGCAAAGCCCGGCTGCGGAGAGTGGGTCCGCGCGCAGCGCCGGCGGGAACTCGAGTGCAAGCGCGACGCCGGGTGACGTCCGAGTGGCTCCAGCCCCAAACCGGGCGAAGACCAGGTCAGCCGGCGAATCGGTCGAGCGCGTCGATGATGGCGGTTCGCATGGCGGGGCTGCCGGTATGGCCGGAGTCGTCGATGACCTGGAGTTCGGCGTCCGGCCAGGCGCGAGCGAGTTCCCAGGCTGTGTGTAGTGGGGCGGACAGGTCGAGGCGGCCGTGGATGAGGACACCGGGTATTCCGGCGAGCCGGTGTGCATCGCGCAGCAGTCGGCCGTCGTCGAGCCAGGCGGTGTGGGCGAAATAATGGGTGCAGATGCGGACGAATGCCATCAGCGCGGCATCCGGTCGAGCGGTGTACTGGCCGGGTGCGCCGAGTGTTTCGTGGGCGATGACCGCGTCCTCCCAGGCGCACCAGTCGAGCGCGGCCTTCTCGCGTACTGCCGGGTCGGGGTCTTCCACGAGCCGCCGATACGCCTCGACGAGGTTCCCGTCCCGATATTCGGCGGGCGCACCGTCGCGAAACCGCTCCCATTCGATCGGGAGCAACAACCGTAGGCCGTTGTACAGCCAGTCGACCTCCTGCGGGCGGGTCATCGTCACGCCGACCAGCACGATCCCACTCACCCGCTCCGGGTGACGCTGCGCGTAGGCGAGGATCAGGGTGGCACCCCACGAACCGCCGTAGAGCAGCCAGCGTTCGATTCCGAGATGTTCCCGCAGGCGTTCCATATCGGCGATCAAGTGCTCGGTGGTGTTGTGCGCCATATCGGTGGCCGGATGCGAGGCGTGCGGCCGGCTCTCGCCGCAACCACGCTGGTCGAACAGCACGATCCGGAACATGTCCGGGTCGAATGTCCGGCGGCTGCCCCGGCTTCCACCGGCTCCGGGGCCGCCGTGCACGACGAGGGCGGGCCGGCCATCCGGCTTACCGCTCGTTTCCCAGTAGATTTCGTTGTTGTCACCGACGTCCAGCAGCCCGGACGCATAAGGTTCGATCTCGGGATACGGCAGTTTCGGCTGCGATGTCGGCACAGAGGTCAACGGTAGCGAAGCTCGGTGTCGCTCTCGGCTACTTCTTTCACCGGGTACGGGTCCGGCGCCGCTCTCTGGAGGGAGGCGAGAGCGGCGCCGGAGTTCGGTGCGACGGCACCGCGTGAACCCTCATCGATCACGCGGTGCCGTCTCGGCCGGCACGCGATGGGCACGCCGGTCGTGGATCTATTTCGCGGGGGCGAGTTCACCTTCCGGGTCTGTTCCGAGAGGCGCGCGTTCCGGTTCCTTGGTGAAGAAGAGCATGGCGGCAGCGCCGATCAGGCACAGGGCCGTCATGACGATGAATCCGCCGTTGTAGGTTCCGGTGCTGCCGACGATGAAGCCCATCACCGCGGGGGCGATGATGCCGGAGAGGGCGAAGCAGGCGTCCGCGAAACCGGCGGCGGTGCCGGGCTGCGAGGGCGCCGCGTCGATGGAGGCGACCCACCAGATACCGCCGGTGACGAAGCCGAAGCCGACGCCGGCCGAGATGCAGATCAGGGCGATGGTGAGGTTGCTGCCGAAGAACAGGATCGGCACGATCGAAATTCCGGCGAGCAGCAGTGCCACACCGATGATCACGAACCGGGAGCGGATGCTCTGGGTGCGTTTGTAGACGCGGTCGACGAGGACACCGCCGAGCAGCGCACCGACCACACCGGACGCCCACGGCGCCACCGAGAACGCGCCGACTTCCTTGATGGACAGGCCGAATTCGTGTTCCAGGTACTGCGGGAGCCAGTACATGAACGCCCAGAACATGAAGCCCCAGGCGAAATAGCCGAGGCCGACCAGCCACAGGTTGCGGTTGCGCAGGATCTCGCCCCAGTCGGTGCTGGATTCTTGACCGCTGTCCTCGCCGTCGGTCTGCCCGGACCGGATGTAGTCCAGTTCTTCCTTCGAAACGAACGACGCCTCGCTGGGCGAATTCTTCAGGAACGGGTAGGCGACGACCACCCACACGAGGCCGGCGACCGCGAGCACCCAGAACATGCCCTTCCAGCCGGTGAGCGCGATCAGCTGGGTGAGGATCGGACCACCGATGAGCAGGCTGCCGGAGACGGCGACACCGCCGATGAGGGCGAGTGCTTTACCTCGTTCATGTGCTGGCAGCCAGCGGCTGGCGAGCCGCGTCGCCGCCGGGAAGCAGGGAGCTTCGCCGGCGCCGAGGAGGATGCGCAACAGGATGAGGCCGATGAATCCACCGGCGAACGGGGTCAGTGCGGTGGCCGCGGCCCAGATGAACATGCCCACCATGAGCACTTTCCGGGACCCGAACCGGTCGACCAGCGGCCCGGACAGCAGGGCGAACAGCATATAGCCGATCGAGAATGCGGAACTGATGACGCCGTACTGGCCGGACGTGATCCCGAATTCGTCACGCAGATCGGTGGCTGCGAACGAGATGGCGCTGCGATCGACGTAATTCACCACCACCAGGCCCAGAATGATGGCGATTGTCCACCAACGCGATTTCATAGCGAACTCCTCGGATGAAGCAGTCGCGGGGTCAGATGACCCCGCGGGCCCGCAGGTCGTCGATGTCCTCGGGCGTGCGCCCGAGGTGGGTGAGGACCTTGTCGGTATCGGCACCGGCGGGTCGACCGGTGTGACGGATCGCACCGGGGGATCGGGTCATGCGCCACATGACGTTCTGCATGCGCATGGGGCCGAGTTCGTCGTCGCCGACAGTGGTGACCATGTCGGTGGCGACGACCTGGGGATCTTTCAGCAGATCGCTCGGCCGGTAGACCGGCGCCACGGCGGCGCCGGCTTCTTCGAAAATGCTGGTGACCTCGTCGCGGGTGCGTTCGGCGATCCAGCCGCCCACGTATTCGTCGAGGAGGTCGGCGTGTTCGGCGCGGGTGCGTCCGGTGGCGAACCATTCCTCGTCGATCACTTCGGGATGCCCGACGAGCCGCATCACCCGTTCGGCGATGGCCTGCGCGCTGGTGGAGATCGCCAGCCAGTGGTCGTCGGCGGTGCGGTACAGGTTGCGGGGGGCGTTGTTCTGCGACCTGTTCCCGGTGCGCTGCTGGTCGATGCCGAGCTGGTCGGCGTAGATCACGCCGGGCCCGACAGCGGTCATGATCGGGCTGAGCAGGTCGAGGTCGACCTCCTGGCCGGTGCCGCCGTTGCGTTCGCGTTCGAACAGCGCCATCGAGACCGCCGACGAACCGGCAACACCGGCAATGGAATCGGCGAGCCCGAAGGCGGGCAGGGTGGGCGGCCCGTCGGGCTGGCCGGTGAGGTGGGCGAAACCGCTCATCGATTCCACCAGCGTGCCGAACGCGGGACGTTTCGCGTACGGGCCGTGCTGGCCGAAACCGGTGACCCGCAACATGATCAGGCCGGGATTACGTTCGGACAGTTCGGCGTAGGAAAGACCCCAGCGTTCGAACGTGCCCGGCCGGAAGTTCTCGACCACCACATCCGCCTCGGCGGCCAGATCCCGGAAGATTGCCTGACCGTCGGGCGTGCTGAGGTTCAGGGTGACGGTCTGCTTGTTGCGGCTGACCATCTTCCACCACAGTGGAATCCCGTCCTTGTCGAGACCGTGCCCGCGCATCCCGTCCGGTTTCTGCGGATGCTCGATCTTGATGACTTCGGCGCCGAAGTCGCCCAGGATCTGCGCGGTCAGCGGTCCCGCCAGGATGGTGGAGGCATCCAGGACCTTGATACCGCGCAGCGGGCCGGTCGGCTGTTTGTCGGCAGTCAACTGCACACCTCTCAGTACGGCCGGGAGATGTATCGGCCGGTGGGTTCGCCGGTAACCGCACCGTCGGCCAGGACCCGGTTGCCACGCACGAAGGTGTCCGTGACGGCGGCGCCGAGCTCGAAACCTTCGAACGGCGTGTATTCCTGCGTGGATTCGGAATCGGCGGCGCGCACGGTCCAGGTGCGGTTGGGGTCGACGATCGCGATATCGGCGTCGACGCCTTCGGCGAGCCGGCCTTTACCGGGCAGGCCGTAGCGGTCGGCGGGGTTGGAGGCGGTGAGCTGGGCGATACGGCGCAGCGACAGTCCGCGCTTGCGGCCCTCGGTGATCAGGCCGGGCAGCAGGTATTCGGTACCGCCGAAACCGGATTTGGCGGCGAACACGTCATCGCGGTCCTCGCCGAACTTCACCTCGTCCTTGCAGCAGGCGTGGTCGGAGACGACCCAGTCGATATTGCCGGCGAGCAGATGCTCCCACAGCGCCTCAACGTCCTCACGCGGACGGATCGGCGGATTCACCTTGGCGCCCAGGCCGTTGGCGTTGTCGATATCGGTGAGCAGATGCCCGATGGTGACCTCGCGGCGGAAGTTCACGTGCGGGAACGCTTCGGCCATCTTCATGGCGGCTTTCAGCGCCTTGGCCGAACTCAAGTGCAGCAGGTTGATATTCGGCAGGCCGGTCTCGTCGGCGAGGAAGGAGGCGATGGTCACCGCGAGGCCCTCGGAATGCTGCGGGCGGGAGGCGCTGTAGGCGGCGAGACCGGTCAGCTTGCCTTCTTCTTCCACGAGCCTGGTGTAGGCGCTCATGATCTCGGCGGTTTCACAATGCAGCGACAGCGAGATGTGCGGGGCGAGTCCGGGGAACTGCTCGCGGGCCTTCTGCACCCCGCGCATCACGAACTCGAAATGCGCGATGTCGTAGCGTTCGTCCTCGGGAATCATCAGGAAATCGCTCTGCGAGGCGGAACGGCCGTGCAGGCCGTGACTGCCGTAGAACATGAAGATCTTGAACGAGGTGACGCCCTGGTCCGAGGCGAGATCACCGATCTCGCCGATGTGCTGTTTGGACATCGGCGCCAGGTGGAAGGCGTAGTCGATATAGCTGCGGCCCGCGGCGGCGTCCAGTACCTCGGGGAAGAAATCGGCGTACGCGCCGCCCTTGTTGAGGTAGTACTGGCCGGTGCGCATATAGGTGAGCGCGGTGGTCACGCCACCTTGTGCGCTGGCACGCGATTCGGTCTGCGTGTCCTCGGACAACGGATTGTAGATACCCCAGTGCTGGTGCGCGTCGACAACGCCGGGAAAGACCAGTTTGCCTGTGGCATCGACGATCTCGGCGCCTTCGGCATTCAGGTCGGGGCCGATGGCCGCGATCTTGCCGTCGATGACGAGGACATCCGCGAGCTCGCCTTCGGCGGGAGCCGTGTCCTCGGTGCGTACGACGGTGCCGTTCTTGATCAGGTAGGTGGTCATTTCTTCTCCTGGCGAATATCTGGACAGTTGTTCTGTTGTGTGGGCGGCGTGCCGGTGTTGCCGGGCAGCGGCACGCTGTCAGACAGCGACGGCGCTGCACACGTGCTCGGCGGCGAGGAAGGCCAGACCGAGTGCGGTGATGAGACCGTTGCCCGCGAGGTAACCGCCGGCGCCGTGGCCGGAGATACCGATGGCGGCGCCGCCGGAGGCGTACAGGCCGGGTATCGGGGTGCCGCCGGCGAGTACTCGTGCGTGCTCGTCGACGACGAGACCGCCCTGGGTGTGGAAGAGGGCGGGGGTGATGGCTATCGCGATGTAGGGCGCGGTCAGCGGATGGCGGGCGTCGGTGCGGCCCTGCCGGTCGGGTTCGGCCCCGGCGGCGGCGCGGTGGGCCGCGGCGAGTTCGTCGTCGAGTGCGGCGGCGGGCACTCCGATGCTCTCGGCCAGCCCGGTCGCGGTGGCGGATCGGATCAGCGATCCGCTTTCGGCGACGGTGCGGAAATCGTCGAATACCGAGCAGAGTTCCTCGATGTGCTCGTCGATGACGATCCAGCCGGTACCGCCGGGCCGGCCGGCGAGAATGGCGGCGAACTCGGAGTAGCCGGTGGTTTCCGGGGCGAAGCGGCGACCGGTGCGGTCGACGATGACGCCGCCGTGCACGACTGTCGCCCAGCCGATGAGCGTCTGGCTGCGCGACGACAGCGCGGCATGTCCTTGGTAGGCGTCGAGGAAGGCGCTGTCGGCACCCAGTGCGGCGCCGATCCGCAGCGCGTCACCGCGGCTGAACTGGCCGCCGTGATAGTGGGCGCCGGCGATTTCGGGCAGGTGGTGGCGGACGAGATCGCGATCGGCGCCGAACCCGTTCGTCGCCAGTAGGACGGCTCGGGTGGTCAGGTGTTCACTGTTGCCGTCGGGGGTGGCGATCTCGACCCCGGTGACCCGCCCGCCGCTGGTGTGTACGTTACGCAGGCTCATGGGCGCGATGAGCTCGATCCGGGGATGTGCCTGCGCCCGCTGCACCAGGTGCCGTAGCAGCCGGGAGCCGTGGCGTCCGGGGATGCTGTGGCAGCGGTCGGCAGTGTGGCCGGGGTAGCGGAAATCGGTGACCAGTTCGAGTTCGAGTTCCTGGTTGTCGGCCAGCCAGGTGACCAGCTGTGCGCTGGTCTCGGCGAGTGCGCGGGCCACGCGGCGGTCGGCGGTGCCACCGGTCTTACGGGCGATGTCGTCGAGGAAACGGTCCGGGTCGTCCTGAACTCCGGCCGCTTCCTGCCAGCGGGTTCCGGCAGCCGGGATCATCGCGGTGCACATCGAGGTGTTGTTACCGCGCTGGAAGTGCTCGTCGGCGTCGATCACCAGGACATTCGCACCGAGCTCGGCGGCGCGCAGCGCAGCGACCAGTCCGCCGCCTGCACCGGCGACGACGAGATCGAAATCCAGACCGTCCACGCTTCCTCCAATCATGTTCCGGCTAGCGGAACGCAAGAATGTGGTCCCCTGCACTATGCACGTTCGGCATTCTGTGCACAAGTGCCTGTTGAACGGATTTACTCGCCGGAAACTCGGCCTGCGGTGACAAAAAGCGGCTAGACAATCGTTTCGCTAAGCGGTACAACTTGTTCAGCGCTTGGTCGGCCTCGTCCCATGCGGCGGGGCCGGCGGAACACGAATCCACCCCGGAGAACGGAGCCAACGATGGAGCCCACGAGTGGCGGCACCACATCCGCCGCACGGGCAGCGGAGGTACTGCTCGAGTTCGGCCGGCGGTCCAGCGCACTCGGCGTCTCGGAGATCGCCCGCTCGACCGGTATCTCCAAGGCCGTCGCGCACCGCATCCTCACGACGTTCGTGGAATGCGGCTTGCTGCTCTACGAACCCGAAACCCGCCGTTACCTGCTGGGCCCGGCCGCCGCGACCCTGGGCGCCCGGGCTCTGGACGTCTCCCCGCTGCGCCGGATGGCCCGGGAGGCGCTCGTCGAACTCCAGCGCGCCACCGGCGAGACCGCCACAGTGACCGGACGCCTGCCGGGCGGGCGCGTGTACCTCGATCAAGTCGAGAGCACCCAGGAAATCAAGATGACCGTGGAACTCGGCCGCCGCTTCGAACTGCACAGCGGCTCGTCGGGGCGAATCATCCTGGCGCATCTCTCGGAGGCCGAGCAGGAAGATCTGCTGTCCCGGCCGCTGCCGCGACTCACCGATAGCACCATCATCGACCCGGATGCCCTACGTGCCGCCCTGCATCGAGCCCGGGAACGCGGGGTGTGCCGGTCGACCGGCGAACGGCAGGAAGGCGCCGGCTCGATCGCGGCGCCGGTGTTCGGCGCCGACGGCGCGGTGATCGGCTCGGTTTCGGTCTGCGGACCGAGCTACCGGATGACCGAGGAAGCCTGCGACCGGCACGAGGACGCGCTGCGTGATGCGGCCCAGCGGGTATCGCGCGCCCTCGGCCACCGGTCGGCGGTGTCGGCGAAATGACCCCGCGCAGCTGGCTATACGTGCCGGGACACCGCGCGGACCGGATCCGCAAGGCCATCGAGAGCGCCGCCGACGCCGTGGTGATCGACCTCGAGGACGCGGTCCCGGTCGGCGCGAAGGACCAGGCGCTCGCCAACGCGCTCGACGCACTGTGGGCGGCCCCGCCGGAACGGCAGGTGTGGTTGCGGCTCAACGCGCTCGGGTCGGAATGGCTCGACCGCGAACTGGCCGCACTCGCCGGTGGGCCCGACCCGGCCGGGGTACGGCTGCCGAAATCCGATGACCCCGACTCGGTGGCCGCCACCGCGGAACGACTCCGCTGCCCCGTACACGCCACCATCGAATCCGCCGCGGGCTTGCTCGCCGCCCCGCAGATCGCCCGCTGCCACCCGCGGGTCACCGGGATCGCGCTGGGTGAAGCGGATCTCGCCGCCGATCTGCGCGCCGAGCCCGAAGGGCTGGTCTGGGCGCGCGGCTGGATCGTCACCGCGGCCCGGGCTGCCGGACTGTCCTCACCGGTGCAGAGCGTGTGGACGGCTGTGGATGATCCGGCAGGCCTGGCCGAAACCTCGCGGGCCGGTCGCGCCCAGGGGTTCTTCGGCCGTTCCGTCATCCACCCGAATCAGATCGACATCGTCAATACGGCCTATACGCCGACGGCAGAGGAACAGGACCGGGCGCGCCGGATCGTCGACCGCGCGGCCGCGTCCATGGCGGCGGGCGAATCCGCGGTTCTGGACGAGAACGGCAGATTCATCGACCCCGCCGTGGTCGCCAATGCCCGCGTGGTCCTCGATCGAGCGCAGGCCACAGCAGCACGAGGAGTGAAAGCATGACCGAACAAACCGTCACCGCGGGCCCCGACACCCTGTTGAACGCCGTGGTGGGCAGCGATCTCGAGGTGGTCGAGCTCGGGCATCCGTATACGACCGGTATGCCGTGTTCGCCCAACCACCCCGGTTTCCGGATGACCCTCATCCGCCGGCACGGCGATATGGTCCGCCCCGACGGCGGCTCGGCCTCCAACGAGATCATCGTGACCGGCGGTCACGTGGGCACCCATGTGGACGCCCTCTCGCATGTCAGTCACTGCGGCAAACTGCACGGCGATATCGACGCCGAGGAAGCGCAGCGCGGCGGCCGCCACTCCAAGCACGGTGCAGAGAACATCCCGTTCATGCTTTGCCGCGGGCTCCTGCTCGATGTGCCGCGGGTACGCGGTGTCGAGGCCCTCGAAGCCGGCCAAGCCGTCACCGAACAGGACCTGCGCGATGCCGCCGATGCTGCCGGCGTGACTCCCCGTCGCGGCGATGTCGTGCTCATCCGCACCGGCTGGGCCCGCCACTTCGACGACGCCCAGCGCTATCTCGGCCAGCAGGACGGTGTGCCCGGCGCCGAGGTCGGTGCCGGGCAGTGGCTGGCGGACGCGGGAATCGTGGCGGCGGGCGCGGATACCACCGCATTCGAACACATTCCGCCGGGTAAGGGCCACAGTGTACTGCCAGTGCACCGAATCCTTCTGGTGGACAACGGTATCCACATCATCGAACACCTGAACCTGGAAGCCGCGAGCGCCCGGGGGCTCACCGAGTTCACCTTCGTGATGGCGCCGCTGCGGATCACCGGCGGCACCGGTTCGCCCGTGCGCCCGGTCGCGGTCGTCGCCAAATGAGCGGATCGGGCCGGGAAGCGGCAGCGAAACGTAACCACGGAGGGATCCTGTAATGCCTGATCAGCCCGGCGCGAACACTCGCCACGATTTCGAGAACACCGTTGTCGGCCGCCTCGCGGCCCTGGCCGCACGGACCCGCACCGAAGGGCTCCCGGGCGACCTCCGCACCGACGTGGCCCGCCGCGTCCTCGACGTTCTCGGCAACTCCCTCGCGGCACACGACCAGCCCTCGGCCCGGGCAGTCACCGCAGTGGCCCGCGATTGGGCAGGCGCTGCCCGCGCCACCGGTATCGGCACCGGCGAACAATTCCCCGCCGCCACCGCTGCCCTGGTCAACGGCACCCTCGCCCATTCGATGGATTCCGACGACACGCACCTTCCGTCGGTGCTGCACCCCTCGGCGTCGGTGGTCCCCGCCGCCCTTGCGGTCGGTGAGGCGACCGGTGCCACGGGCGCTGCCGTCCTCGACGCCGCGGGAGTGGGCATCGAGATCGCGGTACGTCTCGGTATGGGCGGTTACGACGAGGAACTCGGTAATTCGGAGTTCTTCGAACGTGGCCAGCACGCCACGTCCATCTGCGGGGCCGTCGGTTCGGCGGGCGCCGCGGCAATGCTGTACGGGCTGGACGCCGAGGGTATCGCCGACGCCATGGGTATCGCTGCAAGTTTCGGCGCCGGGCTGCTCGAGGCCAACCGGACCGGTGGCACCGTCAAACGCGCGCATTGCGGGTGGGCGGCGCATTCCGGTGTCACGGCCGCGGAATTCGCCCGGCACGGACTCACCGGCCCGCCCACGGTGATCGAGGGCCGGTTCGGTTTCCTGCACGCCTTCTGCGGCGACCGCGCCGATACCGCCAAGGTCCTCGACCGGCTCGGCGAACACTGGGAACTGCCGGGAATCTTCTTCAAGCCCTACCCGTGCAACCACTTCACCCACGCCGGTATCGATGCGGCCCGGATCCTGCGCCGCGACGGAATCGACCCTGCCGAGATCGTGGCGATCGAACTCGGTGTGCCGAAACCGGTGCTGCGTACCATCGCCGAACCGCCCGCGGCCAAGGCCGCCCCCGAATCGGGGTACCACGCTGCGTTCTCCGGCCCGTTCACCGTGGCCCGCGCGTTGCTGGGCGGTTCGGGTCTCGGTGTGGGGCATGCGGATTTCACCGACGAAGCCGCCGCGGATCCACGCACGCTGGAACTCGCGCGATTGGTCACCAGTCACAGCGACGACCGGTGCGACGAAATCTATCCGCACCAGTTCCCGGCGGTGTTGCGAGTGCGTACTCGCGACGGCGCCTGGCACCAGGCCCGTGTGGACCACAACCGCGGTGGTCCGGCGAATCCGCTCTCCGACGACGAACTCACCATGAAGTTCGACCTCAACGTCGAGGGCCGGCTGGAACCGGACGCGGCCCGTGCGGTTGCCGGTTACGCCCTCGCGCTCCCCGTCGCGGATTCACTGGAAACACTGATGGCGGCTGTGCGCGCCTGAACCCGCCGGCGCATCGTCGACGGACCGTGCCGCACCCGGGGCGGTACGGTCCGTCGCTCTCAGCGGTCGAGGAACTCCAGCAATCGAATTTCCGCAGACCCCGAGTGGCCTTCGTTCCGGGGCGGTCGGCACTGCAAAACCCCTCGGAAGTACTTTTCGGAATTGCGAACGCCCGGTGAGGATTCCGGTCGCGATCTCTTCGTCAACCGTATCCGGCACCGCCATACGGCGCCCAACAGTGGAATCCGGCCGGTGGATCTCCCCGGCCGGATTCCGTGTCCGCTTGTTCAGTACCAGCCGGGAAGTAGGCGGTCCCGGCCCACTGCGACCGTTCAGGAAATCTTGCGACGGTAAACGCTCATGGCGAACAGGTAGGCGACCACGAGGATTCCCACACACCAGGCCAATGCGATCCAGATATCGCTGCCGACCGGCTGTTGGGTGAGCAGGTCGCGGATGGTGTCGATGATCGCGGTCACAGGCTGGTTCTCGGCGAATGCCCGTAGCGGTCCGGGCATGGTTTCGGTAGGTACGAAGGCCGAGCTGATGAAGGGCAGGAAGATCAGGGGGTAGGAGAACGCACTGGCACCGTCGGGTGACTTGGCAGTGAGGCCGGGAATGACCGCGATCCAGGTCAGCGCGAGGGTGAACAGCATCAAGATGCCCGCGACCGCGAGCCAGGCCGGTATCCCGGCACTCGACCGGAACCCCATGAGCAGGGCGACGAGCACGACGACCACCACCGAGACCAGGTTTGCGACGAGCGAGGTCAACACGTGCGCCCAGAGCACCGCGGAGCGCGCGATCGGCATGGACTGGAAGCGTTCGAAGATACCGCTCTGCATATCGAGGAACAGACGGAATGCGGTGTACGAGATACCCGAGGCGATGGTGATGAGCAGAATGCCGGGCAGCAGATACTGCACGTAGGAATCCGATCCGGAGTCGATCGCGCCGCCGAAAACATAGACGAACAGCAGCAGGAAGGCGATCGGCATGATCGTGGTCGTGATGATGGTGTCCATGCTGCGGGTGATATGGCGCAGGGAGCGTCCCAGCAGCAGTGTGGTGTCGGGGAAGAAATGCGTGGTCATCATGGTCCTAGTTCGTCCGTGCCGGGTTGCGGCCGGTGCCGGTGGGGTCGTTGTCGCCGGCATCACCGACGAGTGCGAAGAAGATGTCTTCGAGGCTGGGCTGCTTCTCGACGTATTCGACCTCGGCGGGAGGCAGCAGCTGCTTCAGTTCGGCGAGGGTGCCGTCGACGATGATCCGTCCCTTGTGCAGGATCGCGATCCGGTCGGCGAGTTGCTCTGCCTCCTCCAGGTATTGGGTTGTGAGCAGCACCGTTGTCCCCTGCCCGGCGAGCTCGGCCACCGCCTGCCACACCTCGACGCGGCTCTGGGGATCGAGTCCGGTGGTCGGCTCGTCGAGGAAGACGACCGGTGGATTCCCGATGAGGCTCATGGCGATATCGAGGCGACGACGCATACCGCCGGAGTAGGTCGAGACTTTCCGGCCGGCCGCATCGGTGAGCGAGAACCGCTCGAGCAGGTTGTCGGCGATCTGCTCGGCGTCCTGCAGATGCCGGAGTTTCGCGATGAGTACGAGATTTTCCCGGCCGCTGAGGATTTCGTCCACGGCGGCGAACTGGCCGGTGAGGCTGATGGACTCACGCACGTCGCCCGGTTGCGCGGCGACGTCGAAGCCGTTGACCCAGGCTGCCCCTGAGTTGGCTTTCAACAGTGTGGACAGAATCTTCACCAGGGTGGTCTTGCCGGCCCCGTTCGATCCGAGGAGGGCGAAAATACTGCCTCGCTCGACTTCGAAGTCCACGCCACGCAGTACTTCCAGCTTGTTGTAGGACTTTTCCAGGCCTTGTACGTGGATCGCCGGAGCTTGGTGTGTGGTCATCGAATTGCCTCTACTTCCCAGCGCCGGCGGCGCGTTCGATGGCGCTGGTCAGCCGCGCCTGTTCCCGGCCGATCCACGAGTCCTCGGGATAGTTCCGCGCGAACTTCTCGATGAACTCCACGGGGTCCGCGCCGACGATCTCGCGGACCGGAGTCCCCTCGGCCGCGCTCCGCTCGAAGACTTCGGTCAGATCCTCGAAAATCGAGACGCCGCCTACTCGGCCGGTGTGCAGCAGGTATCGCTCGAAGCCTGCGACCGCTGTGCGTTGACTCCCGGGTAGTTGCGCCGCCCTGGTCTTGTACTGCCGCCACCGCCGTTTGTCGCCGAGATCTCCGACCACTTTCGCGGTGATGTTCGAGATATCCATGACTGCCTGCCTTCCGTTGCGCCACCTCGCGACCGAGCTGACTATAAGTAGATGTATACGTACATCGCGTGAGGTAACTATAAGTAGACATATACGTACACGCAAGGGTCGGATTGGACGGCTGTGTCCCGGGGGTGGAAATCCAGGTGCTCGCGCTGGTGCCGAGCCCGCACGTCGTGGCCGCGCCCGGCGACGTAGCGAACGGATCGCCGAGGCTGCCGCTCTGCGCCCACGGCGAACAAACCGGCTGGGGCGCCGCCCCGCCGGTAGCCTCGGGTCCGGGAGATCAACCCGACTACGAGGAGTCATGCAGATGAGCCGACCGGTTCGGATCGGAATTCAACTCCAGCCCCAGCACGCTCCCGATTACGGCCTCATTCGCGACGCAGTGTTGCGCGCCGAGGATGCCGGCGTGGATATCGTGTTCAACTGGGACCACTTCTATCCCCTGTACGGCGACCCCGACGGCGCCCACTTCGAATGCTGGACCATGCTCGGTGCGTTCGCCGAGCAGACCGAACGGGTGGAGATCGGCGCGCTGGTCACCGGCGGCGGCTATCGCAATCCCGATCTGCTCGCCGATATGGCCCGCACCGTCGATCAGATCAGCGGCGGCCGGCTCATCCTGGGTATCGGTTCGGGCTGGTTTCAGCGCGATTACGACGAATACGGCTACGACTTCGGTACCGCGGGCAGTCGCCTGGACCTACTGAAGGAATACCTGCCCCGGATCACCGGTCGGCTGGAGAAACTGAACCCGCAACCGGTCCGTGAGATCCCGATTCTCATCGGCGGCGGTGGGGAGAAGAAGACGCTGCGACTGGTCGCCGAGTACGCTCAAATCTGGCACAGCTTCGGTGAACTCGACGTATTCACCCACAAGAGCCAGATCCTGGAGGAGCATTGCGCCCGAGTGGATACCGAGCCGGCGAAGATCGAACGGTCGGTGGCCTGGCCCGGCGTCGAAGCGGCACCCGCCTACCACGCCGCGGGGGCGACCCTGTTCACCGTGGGTATCAACGGCCCGGACTACGACCTGACCCAGGTCCGGGAGGCGGTTACCTGGCGGGACCGGGTCAACCCGGAACCGGTCAGCGGTATCGCCTGACGACGCCGCTGCGTTCCGATATTCCGTGCCTGCGTGGCACGCGGGCACGGACCGAGTCGGCTCGGCGGCCGATGGAACCGGAGGCCCGGGGTGCGAACGTCCAACTTTCTGTCAAGCAAGGGAAACGGCCTGAGTGACCGCTGCGCAATCGGATCCGCCCGGATCGGGCGGGGTGGGATATGACAGTGGTTCGTTCGGGAGAACCGGCATCGCCGGGTATCCGGGCGGCGCGAAGCTACAGCCACCGCCGAGTGGCCACGCCCTGAACTACCGGGCGTGGCCGCGCAGTCGCCGATGGCGATAACGAACTATCCCCGGCGTCTACTTCTCGGCCCACCGAGTGGTGCCCGGCGGCGCGGTCAAAGTGTTGACCAGGTCTACCGCGGCGATGATCAGGGTCGGGCCGCCGACGACGATCGTGCCGATCACGCCGCCGAGGGCCGCGCCGGTGACGATCCCGGCGGGAATTGCGGGTATTCCGACGCCGCTTCCTGCGGTGATGAGTAGTCCGGCAACAGCACCGACAACCGTCCCGATGAATCCGCCGATGGCGGAGGCGAGACCTATCTGGGAGGTGAGATTGTCCTGGGCCGCGAGGTTCTCCTGCGGGGAAGCCACCGGTTCGGCGGCCGGCCGCGCCGCCGCCGGATCCTTGACCGCGGTGAGCTCCAGGACCCGGCCCTCGTCCCGGACCGCGTGCGGTAGCGGGTACTCGGTGCTGCCCTCACGGACCGACAGCGGCAGGGTCATCACGGTGGCGCCGGATTCGTCGACGATATCGACGGTTTCTCCCGCTACCTCGAAGGTGCCGTGCGTGAGAGTGGTGACAACGGTTTTGCCCACCAGTTCGGTGCGGTAACCGATATCGGGCGCGGCGGTCGGTGCCGCTTGAGCGGTTGCCGCGCCGAAGGTCGCGGTGGCTATGAGCGGCACGACGGCCGCGGCAATCTTGCGGATCCTCATTGGTTCACATGTCCGATCTGATCACGGTGTCGCCAAGGGCGGTTTACCGTCGGGACAGCCGTGCCGACCGAGTTCCGCCGGACCGAAACGGCTGGGCCCCGGCGGTTTCGAACATTTGAGACACTACGCCGACGAGGGCGCAAGTGCGACATCTTTTAACGGAATTTCTTCCGGGAAAGTTTAAAGATGGGATGAATGGGCTATTCGAGAGCGCCGTCCCGCCCGAGCCGGCCGGTCGGTGAAGTTCGCCGACTGTGGTGGATGCCTATGCGACAGTCTTTCCTGCCCCCGGAAAACGACCGCTGCTGCCCGCCTGCGGGCGCGGAATCGGTCTCCGTATGCGTGTCGCTCGCGCCCCGGGGTGGAAGATCGGCGAATATGTGGCTATCTGCACTGATGCGCACTTGATAATGTAACTGTGTGCGTAGTTCCAGCTGACCGTTTCGAGGAAAGAAGGAACACCTATGACAACGGCGCATGCACAGCACACCGAACACGAGCACGAACACGGACCGGATTGCGGGCATGTCGCGGTCCCGCACGGCGACCATGTGGATTACGTCCACGACGGTCACCTGCACCGCGAACATGCCGGCCACTACGACGAATGTGAGCCCGCGGCGCATACCGAACACGGCAGCCACGACCATGTGCACGGTGAGGGCTGCGGCCATGTGGCTGTCCCGCACGGCGACCATGTCGACTACATCCACGACGGCCACCGCCATGCCCCCCACGACGGACACTACGACGAACACTGACCCTGGAGAATCCGCGAGCAGACCCCGGCCCGGAGGGAAAGCGATAGGGCGCACGGCGCCGCGACCGGTGTAAGCGCCGCCGGTCACGGCTCGGCCGCAGACAGCTGTCACCGGGCCTTTCCGGAACCGGTCAACACGATCGCTGTTGCGGGCCCGTGGGTGCTTGTTCGCCGGGCCGCACCGGCGTCACGGTCCACGGCATTCCGGTCCGGTAACGCCTCTCCCGTCCCGATG
>NZ_BDCG01000020.1 GCF_001613385.1 Nocardia flavorosea NBRC 108225
AATACGCAGTGGGTCCGGCGGCCGGCTCTCCGGGTATCAGTTCTGCGAAGTCGCCTGTTTCTTCGGTGCCCACTGGGTTGTGCCCGGTGCCGCATTGAGGGTGTTGACCAGGTCCACCGCCGCAATGACCAGCGTGGGACCGCCGACGGCGATCGTGCCGATGATCCCACCGATGGTGGCACCGGCGATAACACTGGCGACAACACCCGGCCCGGTGACGATTCCGGTGAGACCCACGAGTGCGCCGATTGCGGTACCGACGAATCCGCCGATGGCGGTCGCGATTCCGAACTGCGATGCGAAATAGTTCTGGGCCGCCAGATTCTCCTGCGGTGAGGCCACGAATTCGGTGGCCGGTCGCGCTTTCGTGGAATCCTTGACCGCGGTGAGCTCCAGGACTCGGCCGTCTTCCCGGATCTCGTGGGGTAGAGGATATTCGGTGGTGCCCTCTCGTACGGCCAGCGGCAGGGTGACCACCGTGGCCCCCGATTCGTCGACGATATCGACGTTTTCGCCGTCCAATTCGAAGGTGCCGTGGGTGAGGGTGGTGACGACGGTTTCGCCGGCCAGTTCGGTGCGGTAACCGATATCCGGCGTAGCGGGCGCAGCGTATGCGGTTGCCGCGCCGAAGGTCGCGGTGGCTATGAGCGGCACGACGGCCGCGGCAAACTTACGGATCCTCATGAGTTCACACGTCCGATCTGATCACTTCGTCGCAAAGGATGGTTTACAGCCGGTACGAGCACGCTATCCGTTACTCCGGGATGAATTACCTGTTCACCGGTGTAATCGAATATTCGGGACACTACGCTCCGGAGGGCCTGTGGGTGGCGGGATTTCGTGGAAAAACCGCGGTACCGGGCGCAGTGGGCCGCACTGTATATCGGCGGATCGGTGAATGTCCAGCTTCCGCCGCGTGAAGCGGTCCGGACGGATCAGCGTGGGCGCAAAACGATCTCGGTGGGATGGCCGTCGCCGGCGGTATCGATCGCGGTCCGGACCGTACGGGCAACGGTCTCCGGACGCAGGAACCGGGCCGGATCGTAGGACCGGCCCTCCCCGGCCACGATCTCGCGCTGCATATCGGTATCGATCCGCCCGGGATGGACGGAGGTCACCCGGATCGACGGCTCCTCGAGCCGCAGCGCGTCCCCGAACGCCCGCAGGCCGAACTTGCTGGCGGCATAGGAAGACCATCCGGCGTTCGCGCGCAGCCCGGCCCCCGAATTGATCAGGACCACGTGCCCGTGCGCCGCGCGCAGGGCGGGGAGCAGCAGCCTGGTCAGCTCCACCACCGCGATCAGATTGGCTTCGAGGGTTTCGCGCCACTGGCGTACCGAGGATTCGGCGACAGTGCCCAGATCGGCGATACCGGCGTTGTGCACGAGGACGTCGAGCCGCTCGATCGGCGCCGCCGCCGCAGCCACGGCCGGATAGTCGGTGAGCTCGACCGGCCAGCCCGTCGCTTCCGGCAGCTCGGTCAGGATCGATTCCAGGCCCGCGGCAGACCGCGCACCCAGCAGCAGCTCGTGGTCGGGTGCCAGCTCCCGCGCGATCGCCGCCCCCAGCCCGCGCCCGGCCCCGGTGACCAGTGCCACGGGCCGTTCCCGGCCGGCCCCTTCAGTTCCACGTTGCACAACAGAAGTCTATTGGCGCGCAGATCTGCGCGGGTCCAGGGCCGCGCGTGCCGCGCCGGAACGAGGCAATTTAACAGCGGCCTCATCCCCGTGAAACCCCGCCTGGGTAAAAATTGTGATCAGCCCCGGCTCCGCCGAACCCGGAAGTCACCCGCGCCGCGATACCGGCGCCAGGAACACGAGCAAGATGTAGAAATGGCACATCCCGGCTTCACCCCGACGCAGCTCGCTGCCCGCGCGGCATACCTGCTGCGTGGCAACGATTTGGGAACCATGACCAGCGCTGCCCCGCGACTGTATCCGCATATGTGGAGCTGGGACGCGGCCTTCGTCGCGGTGGGCCTGGCGCCGTTGAGTGTGGAACGTGCGGTGATGGAACTCGACACGTTGCTTTCGGCGCAGTGGAAGAACGGGATGATCCCGCACATCGTGTTCGCCAACGGCGTGGACGGCTATTTCCCGGGGCCGGCCCGCTGGGAATGCCGGTTGCTGGCCGTTCAGGCGCCCGATGGCCCGGATACCTCCGGGATCACCCAGCCGCCGGTGCATGCCATCGCGGTGCAGCGGATCCTGGACCATTCGCGCCGGCACGGCCGCAGCACGCGCGCCGTGGCCGAGGAGTTCCTGAACCGCCGCTGGTCCGATCTGGTGCGCTGGCATCGCTGGCTGGCATATGCCCGTGACCCGCTCGGCAACGGCCGGATCACCCTGTATCACGGCTGGGAATCGGGGATGGACAATTCGCCGCGCTGGGACCGGGCCTACGACAATGTCGCGCCCGGCCCGGACCTGCCGCCGTATCGGCGCGAGGATGTGCTCGTCATCGACGACCCCACCCAGCGCCCCAGCGACCGCGAATACGACCGGTACCTGTGGCTGGTGGAGCAGATGCGGCGCTCCCGCTACGACGATGCCGAGCTGAGTACGGTCATGGATTTCGCAGTGGAGGATGTATTCGTCACTGCGATTTTCGCTATGGCCTGCGAGGTGCTGGGGCAGATCGGCGAGGAATACCATCAGCCGAAGGCCGATACCCGGGAACTTTTCGCGTGGGCCGACCGGTTCCGCGCCGGCGTGATCGCCACCACCGATGCCCGCACGGGCGCCGCCCGCGATTACGACACCCGGCTGGGCCGCTGGATCACCACCGAAACCCTGGCGATGTTCGCGCCCCTCATCAGCGGCGGGTTGTCGCGGGCCACCGAGCGCAGCCTGCTGCGGATCTTCGAGGGCCCGCGGTTCTGCGGCCACCCCGACCTGCGGTATGCGCTACCGCCCTCGACGTCACCGGTATCGAAGGATTTCCGTCCGCGTGAGTACTGGCGTGGCCCGGTCTGGCCGGTGATGAGCTGGCTGTTCTCCTGGGTTTTCGCCCACCGCGGCTGGGCGGAGCGTTCCTTCTTGCTACGCGCCGAAGCGTTGCGCCAGGCCAGTGACGGCAGCTTCGCGGAGTATTACGAACCGTTCACCGGGGAGCCGCTGGGCAGTATGCAGCAGTCGTGGACGGCGGCCAGTGTGCTGGACTGGCTGGGCTGAGGAGATCAGACCGGTTGTGAGCTGGCGGCCGGTTCGCAGGTGCTCTTCAGCGAGCATCCCCCGCAGGAGCCGCCGCAGCCGCCGGTCTCCGCCGGCGGGGCGATGGCCTCGGCGGCCCGCGCGCCCGCATTGGCGCCCGCACCGAGGGTGAACAGGGCGATGACCAGCACACCCACGGTGACGAGGATGCCGGTGAGCGTTGTCGCGGCCAGCACCACCAGCCCGCCCGCGGCGAGCAGTGCGCCGGAAACCACCGAGGTGGGGGCGGCAATCCGGTTCGCGGTGCGGAAGGCGGTCTCGTCGCGCAGCGCGGCTTCGGTGTGCACACCGATATACCGGTTGCCGGGCAGACGGCCGAAGAAGCCGAGCACGCCCGTCGTCAGGGCAACGAGGGCCAGGACGAACAGCAGAATCGCGACGACAAGCACCAGCCGAGAATACCGCAGGGGGTTTGCCGGGCCGAAGCTCGGCGGGGCGCCCGCGGGGAAGTAGACCCGGGTCACACTCTTGCGTAAGGCTCGGTCGTCGGCGTAGGTCGGTCGGTATGCACTTGAGTGCTGTGCAGACCGGTCGCGACTGCTAGTGAGGGGGCCTTCTCATCAGCGGAAGGTGCCGGCTTGCTTCGCCGGCGCCGGTGGTGGCGGCGGTTTTCGGAGGGGCCGACCGGGCGGACCCAGTGGTCCAGGCTGCACTCGTCGCCTCGGCGGCGCGGCCCGGTCGGAGGTGCCCGACTTCCTGTCTGTGCGCAGTAGGCGGGGCCGTGTCTCATTCGGTCCGGCCGCTGGGCGCGACGGGATACACCCACCTTTTGGGCTTGTCAGGGGGCAAGTCTTAGGCTGTTCGACGACGGAATTCTCCCCATCAGCAGCTAGAAGAAGGCAGGACCGTGCAGGACTCCCGCGCAACCGAGACGGCCGGGCAGAGCTCGGTAGACACCGGCGCCCCCGGCCGGGGTGACGATACGCCCGCCCATCGGTACACCGCTGCGCTCGCCGGGGAGATCGAAAGCCGGTGGCAGCAGCGCTGGATCGAGCGCGGTACCTTCCACGCGCCGAACCCGGTGGGCCCGCTGGCCGGGGAGGTGCCGGCGGACAAGCTGTTCGTGCAGGACATGTTCCCGTACCCGTCGGGGGCGGGGCTGCACGTAGGGCATCCCCTGGGCTATATCGCCACCGATGTGTTCGCTCGGTACCACCGGATGCACGGGCGCAATGTGCTGCACGCACTGGGTTACGACGCGTTCGGCCTGCCCGCCGAGCAGTACGCCGTGCAGACCGGCGCGCATCCGCGCGACACCACCGAGGCCAATATCGCGACCATGCAGCGCCAGCTGGACCGGCTGGGCCTGGGGCACGATCGGCGGCGCTCCTTCGCCACCACCGACCCCGAGTACTACAAGTGGACACAGTGGATCTTCCTGCGAATCTACAACGCCTGGTACGACCAGGAAGCCGACCGGGCCCGGCCGATCGAGGAACTGGAGCGGCAGTTCGCCTCGGGTGCCCGCCCGGTGCCCGGTGACAAGGACTGGGCGAGTATGTCCGCCGCCGAGCGGCGCGCGCTGATCGACTCGTACCGGCTGGTGTACCAGACCGATTCGATGGTGAACTGGTGTCCCGGCCTGGGGACCGTATTGTCCAACGAGGAGGTCACCGCGGACGGCCGCAGCGAACGCGGCAACTTCCCGGTGTTCCGCAAGCAGCTGTGGCAGTGGATGATGCGGATCACCGCCTACTCCGACCGGCTGATCGACGATCTGGAGCACGTGGAGTGGCCGGAGAACGTCAAGGCCATGCAGCGCAACTGGATCGGGCGTTCGCGTGGCGCCCGGGTCGAGTTCGCCACGCCGGCGGGCGATGTGGAGGTGTTCACCACCCGCCCCGACACCCTGTTCGGGGCCACCTACATGGTGCTGGCCCCGGAACACGAGATGGTCGATGCGCTGACCGCGGCCGCCTGGCCGGCCGATACCGACGCCCGCTGGACCGGCGGCAGCGCCACCCCGGCCGACGCCGTCGCCGCCTACCGCAAGGCCATCGCGGCGAAATCGGATCTGGAGCGGCAGGAGAACAAGGAGAAGACCGGCGTCTTCCTGGGGTCTTTCGCCACCAACCCGGTGAACGGCGCGCAGGTGCCGGTCTTCATCGCCGACTATGTGCTGAGCGGGTACGGGACGGGCGCGATCATGGCCGTACCGGGTCAGGACCAGCGCGACTGGGATTTCGCGACCGCGTTCGGCCTGCCGATCATCCGGACCGTGCAGCCGCCGGACGATTTCGAGGGCGACGCCTACACCGGTGACGGCCCGGCGATAAACTCCGACTACCTGAACGGGTTGACCATCGCCGACGCCAAGGCCGCCGTGATCGCCCGGCTGGAAACCGACGGCCGCGGCGCCGGGACCGTGCAGTACAAGCTGCGGGACTGGCTGTTCGCGCGGCAGCGGTACTGGGGCGAACCGTTCCCGATCGTCTACGACGAATCCGGCGCCCCGCACGCCCTGCCGGAATCCATGCTGCCGGTGCGGCTGCCCGAACTCGACGATTTCGCCCCCGTCACCTTCGACCCGGACGATATCCACTCCGAACCTTCCCCGCCGCTGGCAAAGGCCACCGACTGGGTGGAGGTCGAACTCGATCTGGGAGACGGCCCGCGCACCTACCGCCGCGATACCAACGTCATGCCCCAGTGGGCCGGCAGTTCGTGGTACCAGCTGCGTTACGCCGATCCCAGTAATTCCGCGGTGTTCTGCGCGAAGGAGAACGAGAACTACTGGCTGGGCCCGCGGCCGGCCGAGCACGGTGCGGACGATCCGGGTGGTGTGGATCTGTACGTGGGCGGCGTCGAGCATGCCGTCCTGCACCTGCTGTACGCCCGGTTCTGGCAGAAGGTGCTGTTCGACCTGGGCGAGGTGAGCAGTAGCGAACCGTACCGGCGCCTGTTCAACCAGGGCTATGTCCAGGGATTCGCCTACACCGATGCGCGCGGCGTCTATGTTCCCGCGGCCGAGGTGGTCGAACGGGACGGCAAGTTCTACTGGACCGACACCACCGGCACCGAGATCGAGGTGAACCAGGAATACGGCAAGATCGGCAAATCGCTGAAGAACGCCATCGCCCCCGACGAGATCTGCGATCTGTACGGGGCCGATACGTTCCGGTTCTACGAGATGTCGATGGGCCCGCTGGACACGTCCCGGCCGTGGGCCACCAAGGACGTCATCGGCGCGCACCGCTTCCTGCAGCGGGTGTGGCGGCTGGTGGTGGACGAGGAGACCGGCGCGACCCGGGTCACCGAGGACAATCCCTCCGATGAGACGCTGCGGTTGCTGCACCGGACCATCGCCGGGGTCGACGAGGACCTCGCGGCCATGCGCGACAACACCGCCGGTGCCAAACTGATCGAGCTGACCAATCACCTGACCAAGGCCTATCCGAAGGGCGCGCCCCGTTCGGCCGTGGAACCGGTGGTGCTGATGCTGGCGCCGCTGGCCCCGCATATGACCGAAGAACTGTGGGAACGCCTGGGACACACCGGTTCGCTGGCGCACGGCCCGTTCCCGGTGGCCAATCCGGCGTTGCTCACGGCGGAAACCGTGGAATACCCGATTCAGGTGAACGGGAAGGTCCGCAGCCGTATCCAGGTGGATCCGGAGGCCGATCAGGCCGCGATCGAGGCGGCTGCGCTGGCCGACGAGAAGATCGCCGCGCTGCTGGGCGGGAAGGCGCCGCGCAAACTGATCGTGGTGCCGGGCCGGCTGGTCAATATCGTCGCATGAGCGAATCGGGCCGGGCAGTGGTAGCACAGCGCTGCCACCTCCGGGCCCTGCTCATACGCCTGGACACAGCCTGACTCGTGACCGCCCGACACGGTGGCTCGGCAATTCCCGGGCTACCGTGTTGGCCGGTAGTTAATCTGCGAGACTCTTCGGACTTGCCTGCGTCGGCTAGCGTGCGTGCGTTCAGCCCGGAACAGGAGTCCACTGTGAAACCTCTTGCGCTCTTCGTCGCACACCAACCGGCCGGCTCCCGGTCGCGCGTGACCTGCCAGTACAAATGCGGTAACGCCTGTTTCCACGAGGTACCCAACACCTCGTCGAACACCTACTTCGGGGATATCGTGGCCGGGATCTCCCGGCGCCGGGTGTTGCAAGGCGGTGCGGCCGCGGTGGTCGCGATCGGCGCCGCCGGTACCCTCGCGGCCTGCGGTGACGACGCCGGGGCCGGAAGTTCCGAGAGCGGGCAGGGCATGGGGACCGGGTTCGCGCCGGTCGCACCGAACACCGAGGATGCGGTCGTCATCCCGGACGGCTACGAACAGGGGGTGGTGATCCGCTGGGGCGACCCGCTGTTCGAGGACGCCCCCGAATTCGATTTCTACGGCCAGACTCCCGCCGCCCAGGCCAAGCAGTTCGGTTACAACAACGATTTCGCGGGATTGCTGCCGATCGAGGGACAGCCCGGCAAATACCTGCTGGTGGTGAACCACGAATACTCCACCGAGGTGTTCATGTTCCCCGGGTACAAGCCCGAGGCCATCAGCAAAGAACAGGTCGAAATCGCCATGGCCGCGCACGGCCTATCGGTGGTCGAGGTACACGGTGAGCCCGGAACCGGGCAGCTGAAACCCGCTTTCGGCAAGTACAACCGGCGCATCACCGCGACAACGGAGTTCGAGCTGACCGGCCCCGCCGCCGGTAGCGACCTGCTGAAGACCATCGCCGACCCCACCGGCACCAAGGTTCTCGGCACGATAAACAACTGCTCCGGCGGGGTGACCCCCTGGGGCACCGTGCTTTCCGGGGAAGAGAACTTCAACGCCTATTTCATCGGCAAGGCCGCCGATCCCGTGAGCGCCGAACGGCTGGACCGCTACGGCATCGGCGAATCCGATTCCCCCCATTTCTGGGAGAAGTTCGACAAGCGTTTCGATATCGCGGCAGAACCCAACGAGGCGAACCGTTTCGGTTGGGTGGTCGAGGTGGATCCGTGGGATCCGCAGTCCACGCCGGTCAAGCACACCGCGCTCGGCAGATTCAAGCACGAGGCCGCGAATATCCATGTCACTGCCGACGGCACTGTGGTTGCCTACAGCGGCGACGACGAACGCTTCGACTACATGTACAAGTTCGTCTCCACCCGCAAGATCGAACCCGGCACCGGTGCGGCAAGCCGCCGCCACAACCGCACCATCCTGGATGCCGGCACCCTCTACGTCGCGAAACTCACCGGAGATCACCCGGACCGGATCGACGGTTCCGGCACCATCCCCTCGGATCAGGGTTTCACCGGTAAGGGCCAGTGGATCCCGATCCTGCGCGCCGGGGAAGACGGCCGCGGGGAATCGCTGGTGGACGGGATGACCGCCGAAGAAGTGGCGGTGTTCACCCGCCTCGCCGGCGATAAGGTGGGCGCCACCAAAATGGACCGCCCCGAGGATTTCGAGGCCAGCCCGAAAACCGGCAAGGTGTACGTGGCGCTGACCAACAACAGCAAACGCGGCACCGACGGCGAAGCCGCAGCCGACGAGGCCAACCCGCGCAACGAGAACAAGAACGGGCAGGTCCTCGAGATCACCGACGATCACGCGGGCACCGAATTCACCTGGTCGCTGCTACTGGTCTGCGGTGACCCGGCGGCCGCCGACACCTATTTCGCCGGCTACGACAAGACCGAGGTCAGCCCCATCTCCTGCCCCGACAACCTCGCCTTCGACCCGTACGGCAACCTCTGGATCAGCACCGACGGCAATGCCCTGGACGCCAACGACGGCCTGTTCGCGGTGGTCCTCGACGGTGATCGCCGCGGTGAGACCAAACAGTTCCTGTCGGTTCCCGTCGGCGGCGAGACCTGCGGTCCGGTGATCACCGAGGAACGGGTCATCGTCTGCGTTCAGCATCCGGGCGAGACCGATGACGCCTCGGTGGAGGCACCGGCCTCGCACTGGCCGGATGGCGGCACCTCGCAGCCGCGCCCGTCCGTGGTGGCGGTCTGGAAGGCCGGTGGCGGCCGGATCGGCGTCGAGTAAGCGTTGCGCCGCAACGGTTCCGGCGGGGCCGCGCTTCCGGCCGGAACCCGCGCGGCGCGGCGGGCCGCCCGGTGCGGTGCTTCGGCGGAATCAGCGAGACGATGCCGTCGCAGACGTTGCGGACTCTCGTGCGCGACGGTCTCGTCGAGCGGACCGTAGAACCCACCACGCCGCCGCGGGTGAGCTACGAATCCACGACGCTCGGGCACGGCCTGGCCGGATCGCTGGGGCAGCTCCTCGCCTGGATCCGCGCGCATGCGGTGGACGTCGCCGACGCCCAGGAACGGCACGATCGGCGACAGGGGTGAGTCCCCGGCCGGCGCTGGTGAACCGAGCTCATGACCCGTCGGCGCGGGAGGCAGGCCGGGGCCCGCGGCCGCGGACACGGTGAGGACGGCCACGGAGAGGTCCGGACGGCGGTTGCCCGTGTACGACGGCAGCGGGTAGGCCTATCCGCTGCCGGTGAGACCGCCCATCCGGGCGAACCTGCGGAAATCTCCTTGGGCACCGCTGTACACGTTCACATCGGTGGGGCCGTGGATACCGGGGATGGAACCGGAATCGGTCTGCTGCCAGAAGGTCCACGCCGGCCAGCGGCCGGGGACCTCCGGTTGCGGGCGGTCGCGGTAGTCGGCGATCCACAGCGGGTAGCGGTGGAACTGGTCGCTGTCGGCCATCGCGGTCTTCCAGAAGGTCGGGTAGGTGTAGATGATCGGGACGCGGCCGGTCAGCGCCTGGACCGTATCGAGATAGCGGTGCGTCCAGTCGATCAGCGCGGCCGGCGGGAGTCCGCCGGAATGCTCGATATCCAGAACCGGCGGCAGATCCAGCGGGCCGTTCTGGCCCAGAACGACCGCGGCGTAGAGCGCGGCCTGCGGTTCCGGCGGGAGGTCCGGATGTGCGTAGTGGTAGGTACCGCGGGCCATCCCGGCGACCCGCATGTGCAGGCTGTCCTGGACGAAATACGGGTTGATGTAGTGCAGGCCCTCGGTGGCCTTGACCATGGCGAAACCGTGGCCCGCGCCGCGCACGGCGAACCAATCGATGGGCCGCCCGCTGTCGTGCTGCCAGGACGAGACATCGGGGCCGGTCGGCTGGGCGGCTGCCGCAGGGTAGGCGCCGAAAGCTGCCGCGCACACCAGCACCCCGCCCACGGCGGCCCTCCGTAGCAGCCCTCCTACTCGGTGGCCGGCTCGATTCCGGACCATCCGGGCTCGGGATGCCGGCGGCTCTGTGCGGGGTGGCCCGGTTCGTTCGCTACCCGGCGCACAGACCGCCGGGTAGTGGGCTCCCGCCGCCGTGCGATGGCTGTGCGGGTCGCCGGGGCCGCGCCGCGGGAGGCGGCGCAACGATGCAGTCGGTCTCCAACGGACAGGGGTCATGGACACCGACCCTATGCACCGTCAGCGCGGCTACCGGGTAAGACCGCGCCGTGAATCGGCACCGATATCGTCGCGGACCGTTCCACCGGACTGGGGCCGCCGCCGGGCGTGAGCAGCGCTGATACCCGAGCTGCCATATGCGGTTCACGGTTTTGCCACCGAATCGGCGTGGCGTGGTCGGGATTCGCCCGGATACTGATCGGACAACATGGAACACCGGAGGTGGGTATGCGCGCGGACTCTTGGCCGGCTGCGGAGGTTGTGCTGTCGGCGGCGCAGACCTGGGGTATCTCCAGCGCCGGTTTCCTGCAACTGTATGTTCCGGTCGCGGTCTTCACGGTCGGTGTCGCGTTCTGGTTGCGGCACCGGGTCGTCCGTTCGTGCGCGACCGCTCTCCCGGCGGATCTGAGCGCACCCGAGCTCGGCCTGCTCACCAGCGATCAGCGTGCGGTGATGGCCGCGGTCGCGCTGCTGCGCGGTCATGAGCTGATCGATGCCCAGGGGCGTTCCACCGGGTCACGGGTTCCTTCCGGCCTCGACCCGTTCACGGTCGCGGTATCCGGTCATCTCGGTAGGTCGCAGCAGAGCATCATCGAGGTGACACGCCGTATGCGCACGGACCTGGACCGGTTGCGCGAAGGCCTGGCGGACCGCGGATATATGACCGGGCCGCGGCTTTCGAAGGAGCTACGGGAGGCGGGCCTGCCGATCGTGGTGGTCGCTCTCTTCGGAGTGGTCCGGTTGATCGCCGGGCTGTCCAACGGCAATCCGGTGATCTTCCTGGGGATCGTCCTGATACTGCTGGGCGTGGCCTGGTGGCGGGTAGTGACCGCGGGGCGGGTCACCGGAAGGGGTAAGGCCGCGAAGCAGGAGGCGCTCGCCGGGAACTTTCATCTGCGTCCGTCGGCTATCCCGTCGTATCCGTCCTTCGGACCCGCAGCCGCCGGTGTGGCGGTCGCGTTGTTCGGTGTGCAGGCACTGATGCTGATCGATCCCGAGTTGAACACCGCGATGGGAGGCTCCAGCGCGGAACCGGCAGGCAGCGGGGATGACGGCGGAAGCGGGGGTGACGGCGGTGGGGGCGGCGACGGTGGCGGCTGCGGCGGCTGCGGTGGGTGCGGTGGTTGACCGGTGATCGGCCCGCTACCGGAAGCCGCACTCGGAATCGGCTGGCGCCCAGAGATATGCGGTGTGATCGCCCAACTGGACGGACTCGATTTCTGCGAGGTCGTCGCCGAATCGTTGCCAGTGAAGAGCGAGCAGAATGCGAATGAGGTTGTCGTTCCGGTAGAACTGGCCGCACTCCGGGACTGCGGCACATACATTGTGCCGCACGGTGTCTCGTTGTCACTCGGTGGTGCCGAGCCGGTCGCCGAAGCGCGGGTGCGCCGATTGGCGCTCTGTGCCGATGCCTTGGCGGCGCCGCTGGTGAGCGAACATATCGCCTTCGTACGGGCCGGCGGTCTGGAGGCCGGTCATCTACTTCCGGTGCCGCGGACAGCCGAAGCGCTGGCGGTGCTCACCGCGAATATCACCCGGACCCAGGACGGCATCGGCGTTCCGCTGGCGGTGGAGAATATCGCCGCATTGTTCGAATGGCCCGACGACGAGATGACCGAGGCGGAATTCCTCACCGAAATAGTCGAGCGGACGGGGGTCCATCTGCTGCTCGATATCGCGAATGTCTATGCCAACGCGCGTAATCGGGGTCGCGATCCGCTGGCCGAACTGCGCCGGATGCCCGCCGAGCGAATCGCCTACTGTCATATTGCCGGTGGTGTGGAAGCCGGCGGCCGGTATCACGACACCCACCTGCATCCGGTCCCGGCCGAGGTACTGACGCTGGTTGCCGATTTCGTCCGCGACCACCCTGTCCCACTGATGCTCGAACGTGACGGTAGCTACCCGCCGGACGAGGAATTGCTCGACGAACTCGATGCGATCAGCAATGCCGCGGCCCGCGCCCCGATCACCGCGACGGCCCGGGCGGTCCGGCAATGACCGAACCGGGTACCGGTCTGGCCGAGCGGCAGGCCGCGCTGGTGCGCGCACTGGTGGCGGATGGGACTGTGCCGCCCGGTTTCGATCCGGCCGCGGTGCAGGCCACGGCGGAGGCGCTCCTGCGTAAACGTGCCCGTGAAACGGCCGCGCACTATCCCGCCCTGGTCCACGCCACCGGCCCCGATTTCACCGCCCGCTACGTCGATTGGGCTCGTGGCCACCCGAAGGCAGGTATCGTCACCGACGCACTGGCGTTCGCCCGCGACAACGGTGTGCAGTGGCCGCCGGAGCCGCAGCCGGCCGGCCGGCGCACCGCGTTGTTGTCCCGGTTCCGCAGCGTGCTGAGTAACTTCCGTAGTAGTTGAGCAGCCCGCAGCGATGGTAGAACGCTTTCCCGCGAACGATGCCGGTGAGCGAGGCAGAATCCGTGCGGTCCCTCGGCCGTATATGCGCCTCGATGCCTTCCGCGCAGAGTCCGCTCCCGACCGCCCGGCGATGGTGCGCTGTTCGCTGAGGTGGCGGTCGCATCTGGCCCCGGCGGATCGGCATGTCGCGATCTGCACGGGGCCCGCGGCCCGAGGGCCGGTGCCGGCGTTCGACCGGCCGCGGGCCTATGAGGCGGCCGTGGCGTGGTCACGGAGCCAGTCGCGGTAGTGGGTACCGGCCAGCGGGGTATCCGGGCTTGCCAGGAGGGCGTCATCGGGGACGGCAGCGAACATACCGGCCGATTCGTCGGTGACGACGAGACGGTCGTCGTGCTGCGCCGCCAGGGTGATCCGGCCGAGTTCGTCCAATGCGAAGACCTCCGGGCCGGCGATATTGCGGATCCCCTGTAGCGGCGCGCGGGTGGCGACTTCGACCACCGCGTCGACGACATCGGCGGCTGCCATCGGTTGCAGGCGGGTGCCGGGCAGGCGGACGGTATTCCCGTCGGCGGTCCAGGACAGTACCGAATCCATGAACTCGAAGAACTGGGTGGCCCGGAGGATGGAGTACGGCGTGGGACCCCATTTCACCATCTGCTCCTGCCGCGCCTTGGCGCGGTAGTAGTCCAGTTGTGGCACCTTGTCCACGCCGACGATCGAGAGCACGATCTGATGTTTCACGCCCGCGTGCTCGCCCGCGGCGAGCAGGTTGTCCATCGAGGTGCGGAAGAAATCCAGGGATGCTTCGCCGAAGGTGGGCGAGTTCGCCACATTGGTCACCACATCGGCGCCCGCCAGCACCTCGTCCAAACCCTTCCCGGTGATGATGTCGACGCCGGTGGACGGTGCCGCGGCGACGGCCTCGTGGCCGGCCGCCGCCAGTTTCTGCACCACCTGCGAGCCGATTCGCCCGGTACCGCCTACGACTACGTGTTTCATTCTCCCGCCTTTCACGGCATGGCCCCGGTCGCGCCGGGGGATTTCACGGAAGTCGGTTGCTCTGCGTGTCCGGTGTTGCGCACGGCGCGGGAGTGGCTCCGCCGTGCTGCGGTGGCCGGGCTACCGGTCACCACCCTGCGGGTCCAAGGAAACCAGGAGCAGACCCCGGTAGCGGATCACCCGGCTAGGGTGAGGTTGGGCGGATACCTGCATCCAGTAGTTGTCGCCCCGGCCGGAGCCGGTGGGTTCGTCCCTGTCGGAGGTGGGTTTTTCGATCGATCGCCACCATCGCTTGCCTATACGTATACTTCTACATATAATGAGTTCATGCCGAATAAGACCATCTACGTAGCCGATGACGATCTGCCCCTGTTCCAGCGAGCGCAGGAGCTTGTCGGCGGCAATCTGTCCGGTGCGGTGGTCACCGCGTTGCGGCGGTTCATCGAACTGGAGGAGGGCCGGCTCGAAGGTTTTGACGAAGTGGTGTTGCGGGTCGGGCACAACGGGGTCCGGCAAGTGCGATTCCAGGGTTCGCTGCTCGGCGAACACCGGGACGTCGACGTGGAACGTATGGAGCACCTGCGGGTGTTTCGGGGCAGAAAAGGCAAGTTCGCCTTACATGCGCAGTACTCGAATTGGTCGGACTATCCCGAATCGCAGAACTGGCTCCGCGATATGAAGAACTGGCGGCGCATGCTCGGTATCGAACAGGACTGGGGCGATTATCGGCTCACCGTCACCGACACGCTGGAGGAATTGCAGGGAAAGATTCCGGACGAGCTGTACCGGCGGGTCGCCGATATAGCTGATCGGCCCCAGGTGGAAGAGCTCGACATCTGATCTTTTCCGGACGCGGCGCGCGCCGCTGACCCGCCGAACCATTCACGCCACAACCTGGGAGCCGTGTCGATAAAACATGCCCTTATTCGCATTCAAATATGTATTCCAGGGAAGGGAACATCATGGACAACGGGCGCAGTCCCACGATCCGCGCCACCGGCCTGCGGAAATCCTATGAGGAAAAGATCGTGCTCGGCGGAGTCGATATCGCCGTTCCCGAGGCGACGATCTTCTCGCTACTCGGCCCGAACGGTGCCGGGAAAACCACGACGGTGCAGATCCTGAGCGCCTCATCGCCGCCGGCGCCAGATCCGCGTCGGCGGATACGAACCCACCGAAGAACCTGACGCCGTGCGCTCGATCATCGGCGTCACGGGGCAGTTCGCAGCCGTCGACGAGCTCCTGACCGGGCGGGAGAACCTGCACCTGATGGGCGATCTGCACCACCTGCCCGGGCAGCGCACCAAAGAACTCGCCCAGGAACTGCTGGACCGTTTCGCACTGACCGACGCCGGAGACAAACCCGCCTCGACCTATTCGGGCGATATGACCCGCCGGTTCGACCTGGCGATGACCCTGGTCGGCGACCCCTGCGGCGGGATCTCGGCCTCTAGTTGCGTTCGACCTCGATCGGGTGGGTGGCCAGCAGTGACAGCGGCAACGGCTGCCGCCGCAGCACCTCGGCCCACAGATCGGTGCGACGGCTGGTGATCGGATCGCTGGGCAGTGCCGACACCACGATCCAATCGTCGTTGTCCAGTTCGCTGTCCAGCTGACCGAAGGTCCAGCCGGCGTACCCGGCGAAGATCCGGACACCCTCGACCAGTGCTCCGATCCGCTCCGGGGCGGTGTCCAGATCCACCAGCACCACCCGGCCGTCGACCCGCCGTACGCCGGGCACACCGTCGATGGACGCACCCACCCGGACGGTAGCCAGGCACAGCGCGGCATCGCGTTTGACCGGACCGCCCACGAACAGCGTGCGAGGCTGCGCGCAGACTTCGCTCCACTGCGGCAGCACATCGTGCACCGCGGTTTCACTGGGCCGGTTCAGCACCACACCCAGAGTTCCGGCATCGTTGTGCTCGATGATGTAGACAACCGTCCGGCGGAACGTCGGCTCGGCCAGGTCGGTCGAGGACACGAGTAGTGAGCCGGCCCGCACCGTCTGTTCGTCCTGCCGGCTACCGCGACGACCGGGGCCGGGTTCGTGCCCGCCACCGCGGCCGCCCCGGGTCTTGCGATCATCGGGGTCATCTGCCTGCGCCACCAGGCCATCATCGCAGTTATTGCGCAATTGCGCCCCTCTGATCACCCGTTCGCTTCACCTGGTGTTCGGATGGGCGTCGGTTTCCGGGCCCTCCGGACACACCCGAATGCATGTGGTTGCGAGCGCCGCCCGCCGCGGTTCCCCGTCAGGCCGCCTGCCGGTGCCGGTCCTTGCTCGCCCCCACGAAGCACGGGCGTGGGCCCTCCGTGGTCACGCCGCCCGGCCTGACGTGATTCGCCCATGCTCGTAGAGTCAGCCGTATGCGACCCCCTGAGGTGCTTCTCGGCAACAGCGACGACGTGTACGACTTCTACCGTGCGCACCGGCAGAACCGGATCCAGGCGATGGGGGCCTATGCCCTGCTCGGCAGGCGTTACCGGCCGCGGGTCGGCTACGCCGACGGTGCCCGCACCGCCATCCGCGAACTGATTCGCGCCCGCACGCCGCTGCTGATCGCGGTCAACCACCTCTCCCGGCTGGATCCGTACACGCTGGCGGCGGCCGCGTGGCGCAGTGAGTTGCGGCCCGTTATCGGGCGCACCCGCGTGCTGGCCAAGGACGAACTGTTCGTCGAGGAGAAACTGCGGCGCCGGATCGACATGATGGGGGGCATCCCGGTGTTCCGCGGCACCGATCACGGGTTGCGGGCGGTGAACGCCGCCGGGCAGCGCATGATGGATATCTGCGCCGAACGCCTGGCCGAGGGCGACAGCCTGGCCGTTTTCCCGGAGGGCACCTGCAACGATGTGGACCCGGCGCAGGTTCAGCCGGTCGGCACCGGGATCGGTCATATCGCGTTCCGGGCCGCCAAGCTCGGCGTCGCGCCTGCGCTGCTGTGCCTCGGGTTGAGTTACGGTCCGCGGCCCGGCCCCACCGTGGAGCCGACCAAGGAGGAAGCGAAATCGGCGAGCTTCCATTTCACCGTCCCTCGCACCGAGCTCCCGGCCCGCCCGGCCGAGATCGCCCGGCTGGTCCGCGCCGATCTCCAGCAGGCGCTGGACGGAGCCGTCGCCGGGTACTGAGCGGAGCGTGTCGCCGGGGGCGTTCCGAGCTGTCGGAGGGACCGCCGGTCAGCCGAACGACTGCTCGCCGAAGCGGGACGACCGGAGTCCGGCACCGGTTGTGGTGCCGGTCGACCGGAGCGGTCTCCTGCGAAGGCGTTCAGTGGTGCCCGGTATCGCCGCCGCGCAACGGTGCGGTTCGGGATCCGAGCGGCCCACTGCGCCTACGTGTACGGCTCAACGCATCATTGTGGCAACGCGAGGCATCATTGTGGCAACCCGAGCCGGTCGCGGGCCCAGTGCGGGACCATCGACAGGTACTGCGGCCGGGTTTCGATGAAATGCCCGACCACCCGGCACATCGGCAGCGCGCCGAGCCCTTCGGCGCCGGTCGCGTGTAATGCCGCTTCGACCAGGTCACGGGCATAGCCCTGACCTTCGAAGCGCGGGTCGATCTCGGTATGGACGAACGCCCGTTCACCGGCGGTGTCCTGATATTCGATGTAGCCCGCGACCTCGCCGTCGACCGTGATCTCGAAGCGTTCCAGTGCGGTGTTGTTGCGGACGTCCGTCGGCATGGCTCGACGCTACTCGTTCGACCGCGAAAATTCGCCTCGATCGGGTAGCCGGTGCGACAAGTCGCCTCCGGTGTCAGGACATTTCGATGATCGCTCGCCCGACGATCTCCCCGCGGGCGAGCGCCCGGTACGCCTCGTCGGCCTGCGCGAGCGAGTAGCGGCGGGTGATGACCTCCTGCGGCCGCACCGTATCGGCGGCGACCATCCGCAGCAGGGCCGGCATATCGGTGCGGGCTTTCGCGCCGTAGGAGCCCAGGATCTCGAGTTTGCGCCGGACCAGCCGGGCCAGGTCGATACTGCCGGTGGAGCCGGCGGGTGCGATACCCACGACCACCGCGCGGCCGCCGTCGTCGAGGATATCCAGTGCCGTCGCGAAGGTGGCGGGACTGCCGAGCGCCTCGAAGGCCACGTTCACGCCGTGGCCGCCGGTGAGTTCCCGGACGCGTGCGGCGGCGTCCTCGGTGCGCGAGTTCACCGTGTGGGTTGCGCCGAGTTTCGCGACGGCGGAAAGCTTTTCGTCGCTGATATCGACGGCGATGATCTGGGCGACCCCGGCGGCCGCCGCGAATTGCACAATCGAGGAGCCGACACCGCCCGCCGCGACCACCGCGATCCGATCACCGAGACCGAGTTCGGCGGTGTGGATCGCGCCGAGCGCGGTGAACGAACTGCAACCGAGAATCGAGACTGCGTCGAGGCCGACTTCCGCGGGCACGGCGAAGACATCGGAGGCGGGGACGACACAGTATTCGGCCAGTCCGCCCATCGAGTACATGGCCAGCGGTGTCCCGTCGTGTCGGGCGAGTCTGCTCGTGCCGTCGTAGAGGGTGCCGTTGAGCCGGTTGTGCGCGAAGAATTTCTCGCACAGATCCTCGGCTCCCCGCACGCAGTGCCGACAGTCCCCGCACGGCATGATGAAGCTGCACACCACGTTATCGCCCACCGTGATATTCGCTACGCCTTCGCCGAGTTGTTCGACGACGCCGGAAACCTCGTGACCCAGTACCGCGGGTGCCGGGAACTTCACCTCGGACCTGAGGACGTGCAGATCGGTGTGGCAGACCCCGCAGGCGGTCACCCGCAGCAGCACCTCGCCTCGCCGGGGTTGCGGTACCGGGATGTCCTCGACGACCAGCCGGGGCTCGCCTCCGTAGAAAACTGCGGCCTGCACAGCACTCCTCCTCCGCCAACTCACTCGTTGTCCCCGCACTCGTCTCCGGGGGACACGATCACCGTCTCAGAACTACCCTGCCGCCGGACCGGCTTCGGCGAAATCCCCACCGACCTCTCGCCGGTCGGCTCGGCTCCACCCGGCAACCCAGCCGCCGCGAAGTTCAGTGCTCCTCCACATTTCCCACCCACGAACCATGGGTGGGGTCCGCCCCTGGTCCGGAGCGTCGGAGCGGGGCCGAAGCGGAGGAGTGCAGGGGGTGACAGGGCCCGCCCTCGAGACGTGGAGCGCCTCCAAAATTACAGCCCGTCCCTTCGCAGATGGTCTACCTCGCGAGCCGGATTCTCATCGCCGAGAGGCGGATGGTCTACCCCGAGTGCAGGGGCAACGGCTCTCCACCCACGCCACCGAAGGCGGTCTGCCCGAATCCGGAGAGCACTGCTCTTGACATATCGGCAGCAAAGTGCGATCGTTGTTCACAACAGAGAGCAGCGCTCACTAAGGAGAATTCGATGACCGCCGCCACCCGCTACCTCGCCCCCACCGGTTTCGACCCGATCTTCAACCGCATCGTCAACCTGCTGCCCAAGCTGGGGATCAGCATCGCCGGCTCCCGGTTGCTGGCCGTGCGCGGTCGCAAATCCGGCGAATGGCGGACCACCATGGTCAATGTGATGACCGCCGCCGACGGTGAGCGCTATCTCGTCGCGCCCCGCGGGCATACCCAATGGGTCCGCAATCTCCGGGCCGCCGGTACGGGCGAGTTGCGGCTCGGTCGCAAGACCGAAACGTTCACGGCGGCCGAGGTCGCAGATGCCGACAAGATTCCGCTGCTGCGGCACTACCTGGAACGCTGGGGCTGGGAGGTCGACCGGTTTTTCGAAGGCGTCACCAAGAACGCCACCGATGCGCAGCTCGCCGAAATCGCGCCGGGGTTCCCGGTTTTCCGGTTGGACCGCGTGCGCTGATCAGGCGCCGGCCGCGCTGCGGGCCAGCAGGAAATCGATTGCGGCGACATAGCCGTAGCCGCCCATCCCGGCGACCACGGCATCGGCGATGGGGGAGATGTAGGAGTGGCGGCGGAACTCTTCACGGGCGTGCACATTGCTGATGTGCACCTCGACGATCGGTACCTCCGGTATGACCAATGCGTCGCGCAGCGCGACCGAGGTGTGGGTCAACCCGCCCGGGTTGATCACGATTCCGGACGTCGTCCCGCGCGCGGCGTGGATCCGGTCGATCAATTCGCCTTCGGAATTGGATTGGAAATGCGCGATATCCCCGCCCCGCGCCGCGGCGGCCCGACGGCACAATTCGATTACATCCTCGAGGGTCTCCGTGCCGTACACCTCGGGCTGGCGAGTACCGAGCATATTCAGATTGGGGCCGTTGAGAACGAGGATCGGACTGCTCGAGGTTTGCGGGAAGGAGGTGCCGGGCATGGCAGCAACCTTACCGACACCCCGAACGCGTGCCGAGGGTTCTGAGCTACCGTTACGGGGTATCTCTGCAGTGGAACCGGAGTTGCGGGGTAACGCCACAGCGTCGTGGACCGATCGGTAGCGTAGCGAAGCCGGGTGTCTTCCGACGGCCCGGTAAATGATCACGGCCGGTTCGGCGGCGAGTTGGGTACGGCCACAACTACACACAGTGGAACAAGCTATGGTTTCGGGTTTGCGGGCACGCGCCAGCAGGCATTTTTCAGGTACGGTGGTCTTGTTACTGGAGTGGCAAGAGTGAAGAGTGGGCGACATGGATGTGTGGGGATCCCGCCGCTTTCGCTTCCGGGGCGCAGTGGCCCTTACGGGGGTGGCGGCTCTGGCAATTGCAATGGGATCGTGCGGGTCCGGCACCGAGCAGGCCGGTCCCGAATCGGTCGTCGACCAATTCACCGAACTGCTCGACGAGGGTGATCACGCCGCGGCAGCCGAACTGACCTCCTACCCGTCGGCGGCGTCGGCAACTCTGGAGCAAATGTTCGACGGGCTCGAAACCGGCCATGTCGACTACGAGAAAACGCAATTCATCGGACTGGATGCCGAAACCGGGATCTTCAGACTGGATGTGCACTGGAACTTCGGCGAGCGCAAGGACTGGTCCTACGATCTGGAAGGCACCATCCGCAAACTCTCCGACGGGTGGAAGATCTCCTGGGATCCGGCCGTGGTGATGCCGCAGCTCGAGCACGACCGCAGCGTCCGGTTGGTGCGGACGACGCCCGATCCGGCGCCGCGCGTGGTGGACAATATCGGCAAACCGCTCATGACCCAGCAGACGATCAATGTCATCCAGCTCGATCCCGCGCGGATGCCCGACCAGGTGGCCTCCACCGACGCACTGTCGCGCGCCATCGAACCGGTCGCCCCGTTGATCACCGGCACGTCGCTGCGGGAGAAGCTGGCCGCGGCCGGCGGTCAACCCATTACGGCCGTGAGCCTGCGCGAAGGTGATTTCGCGATCCTGGAACCGGAGATGGCCCCGATTCCCGGTGTCGTGATGAAAAAGGAGCCGCGGCTGATCGTCTCCGATCGCCGGATCTTCTCCCCGATGCTCGACGCCATGACCAACGTTTTCGAGGAAAGCCAGGAAAAGCATTCCGGCTGGGCCGTCCAACTTTTCGAAAACGGGGAATTCGTCAAACAATTGGCCGGTCATCAAGGTCCGGCCGGGCCGGATATCGCCGGCACCATGGACCAGCGGCTGCAACGCGCCGCCGAGGATGCGGTGGTGAGCGTCGGTTCGCCGGCCTCGATCGTGGTCACCCAGCCGTCCACCGGCGCCGTGGTCGCCGTGGCCCAGAACAACTACTCCAGTGCCCAAGGGCCGGTCGCGTTCACCGGGTTGTATCCGGCGGGCGGCATGATGGAGCTGTTCCGGGAGGTGGCCGCGGCGTCCGAGGGCAAGTCCGCGAAGGATGTCTCCGATGCCGAGGCGGTGGAGGCCGCGGCCACGCTCGGCGTGGGCGTGGACTTCCGGGTGCCCGGCCTCGAGGAGGTCACCGGTCGACCGGCGGGCGCCGGCGACGCCGAACCGGTCCGTCAGGGCGGTGGTTCGGATGCACTGCTGGCCAGCCCCTTCGGGATGGCGATTGCGGCGGCGGCCATCGGTGACGGCACCCTGCGGCCACCGATGATCGAACGGGGCCGTCCGAGCGGAACCGACGCCCCGACAGGGCCGCTGCCCGGGCCGGTCGCCGATGCGGCGCGCCGGGTGCTGCATGAGGGGATGAAGGCGCCGCAGATGGCGCGTTTGCGCGGGTTCCGCGATGTCACCGGGTATTCCGCCAAGGCCGGTGACGACGGCTGGCTCATCGCCACCATGGGTGATCTGGCCTTCGCCATCCATATCGCCGATGTCGACAGCGGCGATATGGTCGTGCGGATGGGGGAGCGGATGCTCGCATCGTTCGCGAAACCCGACGAGTGAGGTCCGGCGCCCCTAGTCGAGCGCCCGGATCGCCGCACGCCAGCCGAGCAGGAACAAGGCCAGTACCGACGCCGCCACGATGACGAAGCTGATCGCCGTGCCCTGGCCGCCGGCCACCCGGAGCGCCATACCGACGACCAGTGTGCTCGACCAGATCACCAGGCCGGTCGGCCGCAGGCGCATACCGTTGAACGGTTCGGTCTCCCGGCGCCTGCGGTACAGCAGATAGGAGGCGATCCAGCCGACGGCGAGTCCTGTCACGAACGGCCACGCAGTGCGCAGTAGACCGGCGAGTATCGCCTCGTCGTGACTGCGGCGCCCGATAATGCAGAACAGCACCACCAGCAGCGCATCGACAACGATCGGTCCCAGCCATCTCACACTGCGCAGCATAATGGGTCGCAATCCGGCGAACTCCGTCCGGAGACCTGTCCCCGGGGCCGCTGCGCTGGGGGTCAGGCGTTGCGCCGGGTGAACTCCTGCTCGTATTCGTCGTCCTCGGCATTGCGATTGCGGAACAGGAAGGCGAATACGATCCAGCCGATGACGGCGATCAGGACGAAACTCACCAGCCGGTAGACGAACGCGGCCGCGACCGCCTGGGCCGCCGGCAGCCCGGCGGCCGCGGTGAGCCCGTAGATCAAGGTCGCGTCCACGTAGACGATGCCGCCCGGCGCGAACGGAATGGAGCCCACCGCCTTACCGGCCGCGAACGCGATGAGCAGACCTGCCCACCGGGGATCGCCGCCGATGGCATAACAGGCGGCGCCCAGGCAGGCGACATCGGCGAGCCGGTGCACCACCGCCCAACCGGTGACCCAGGCGCCGTCGCGGGTGCCCATATCCACCGATTCGACCTGGGCCAGCATCTCCCGGATCTTCTCGCGCCCCGCATCCGCAGGACGTTTGCGCAGGTGGTTGACCAGGGCCAAACCGCGCCGGAACACCCCTTCGAGGGTGCCCGGATGGTGGGATGCGTAGTTACCCGCCCAGACCAGCGCCACCACGGCGGCCACCGACACGATGAGGTTGACCGGGCCGATCCGCCCACCGGCCAGCATCGTGCCGAGCACACCGAGCAGGGCGAGCCCGGCGGCCGAGACGACCCCGGAGAAGACGAGCTGCCACGAGGCGACCACCGGGCTGGCGCCCCAGCGCCTGGTCTGGCGGTAGGTGAACGCGGTGGAGAAAACCTGCCCGGCGGGCAGCGTGACCGACATGGCCGTCGCGCCGTACACCACGGCCACCGATCTATGCTGCCTGACCTCGACGCCGCCCGCCTTCAACAACTGCTTCTGTACCCGGCCGAAACCGGACATGGACAGCATTTGCAATGCGATACACGCCGCGACCCAGCCCCAATGGATTTCGGTCAGTTTCTGCCACGACTCGTGCAGCCGGGGATAGAGATAAACTCCTTCCCCGATCAACAACAGCAGCAGTACGGAAACGGCCAGCCATTTGAGCCACCGGAATCTCCGGGAGCGTTTCCGATTCTCCGGCGTATCGCCTACCCGGGACACAGCAGACGTATCCGCTGTATCACCGTTGGCAGTCACGAGCCCAGCCTAATGGACGCCGATGGCCTGCGACCCGGACCCGCAGCCGGGACTCACGGGAGCGCCTGCTAGGTGCGCTCCGCCTCGTCGGCGGCGGAGGGCGATTCGCCGGCCGCCGCGGCGGGCGCGGTGGCGGTTTCGTCCACGGAATCGCTCGGCCAGGACAATCTCGTCTTACGCCGCCGCCCGCGCAACTGCACTTCCTCGCCGGCGGTCCAATTCCGCTGCTCGCCCTCCTCGGCGAAATACAGTGCCGACCCCGAGGCCAGCGTCCGGCCCGGATGATCTTTCGCGAGTTCGGTGAGCCGTGAAGCCTCGTTCACCGGGTCACCGATCACCGTGTATTCGAATCGATTGGCCGCACCGATATTGCCCGCCACCGCCAGCCCGGCCGAAACCCCGATACCGATATCGAGGCCCGGAATCGACCGCAATGCCGCGCGGAGATCCCGGGCCGCTGCCAGCGCCGCAGTCGGCGCGTCCGGGCGGTCCAGCGGGGCACCGAATATCGCCAGCGCGGCATCGCCGACGAACTTGTTCACGAATCCGTGATGGCGATCGATCACATCGACCACCACGCGGAAGAATTCGTTGAGCAGATTCACCACCTCGGTCGGCGGATGTTCGGCGGCGGTGGCGGTGGAACCGACCATATCCACGAACAGCACCGCCACGAACCGGGTCTCCCCGCCGAGCTCGGTACCGTAATCCAGGGCCCGCTGCGCCACCTCGGCGCCGACATGCTGGCCGAAGAGTTCCTGTAACCGCTGCCGGCTCGCGGCCTCCTCCATCATCCGGTTGAAACCCACCTGCAGCAGCCCGATCTCGCTCCCGTCGAAAACCTCGACCTGCACATCGCGGGAACCGTTCTGCACCTGGTCGATGGCCTGACTGAGCTGGCGGACCGGATCGGAAATACTCGACGCCGTCAGCATGGACAACGCCAGCGCCTGCATGATCACCACCCCGCACAGCAGCAGGATCGAAACGGCCAGCGACTGCGCCGAGAATTTCACGTCGGACGAGATCTGGGTCACGCACAGCAATACGATCGCGATCGTGGGGGCGAAGGTCCCCATACCCCAGGTCATCGCCATCCGGGTACCGACGCCGGGCGTCAGGGTGTGATCGAAACGGCCCGCGCTGAGGGCTTCGGCGGCGACAGGGCGCAGGATCCGCTCGCCCAGCATGTAGGTGAAACCGAACACGATGGTCGCGGCCATACATTCGGTGATGATCACCGTACCGGCCAGCGCCGGAGTCTCGGAGATGATGGCGGTAGCCAGGACGGCGCCACCGAGAATCCACAACGCGAGATGCAGGATCGCCTGCCGCAGCGGCGCGTGCAGCGTCGCCATCTGTTCCTGCCGGCTGGGTGGTCCGCCGCGCACCTGCCAGCGCATCACCGGCCGCAGCATCAGCGCCGAGGCGGCCACGCTGAGCACCCCGCCGGTGACGAACACCACCGCGGGTACGAGTAGCCCGATCTGCCGGGTTCCGGGTTGCTCGCCCTCCGGCACCGGCAGCCCGTATTGGATGAATGCCCACACCAGCACCGCACCGAAAGCGTTGGCGAGCAACATCGAGGTGAGGTACAGCGGCCAGCGCGTATGCATGGTCTGTTTGACCGCTTCCAATGGCGCTGACACAAGTACTAACTTAGCGTCCGGCCCCGACGCCCTGGCGCTCCCGGGTTGGGCCCCGCGGGCCTGGGACGCGGTATCCCCGTACCGGGCGCGGCCCGGTGCGGGGCCTGTTCCCGGCGCGCTCGTTAGGCTCGGCCGGGTGACCGAGCCGAAACCGACTGCTGCAGACGCCGTTCACCCGATCGTGCGGCAGACCGCCGAATGGGCCTGGCGACTGCTGGTGATCTTCGCCCTGGTGGCGGTGCTCGCGGCGGCCGTGCGGCGGCTCGACACCGTGGTGATTCCGCTGGCCATAGCGTTGCTGGCGGCCGCGTTGCTGGCTCCGCTCGTGGATTGGATGCAGCGCCGCGGTGTGCCGCGGGGGCTCGGGGTCGTGGTCGCCCTGGTCGGTTCGCTCGGCCTGGTGGCGGGGGTCGTCACCTTTGTCGTGGAGCAGTTCGTGGTCGGTGTGCCGCAGCTGTCCGACGAGTTCACCGGCAGCATCCACAAGGTGCAGGACTGGCTCATCAACGGCCCCATGCATCTGAGCGACGACCAGATCCGTACGGCCGGCGATGCGGCGATCCGCACGATCCAGTCCAATCAGGACACGCTGACCAGCGGGGCGCTGACCACCGCGACGATGATCGGCCATATCCTCACCGGCACCTTCCTCACGCTGTTCATCCTCATCTTCTTTCTCTACAGCGGATACCAGATCTGGGAATTCGTGACCCGCATCGTGCCGCGCGCGCACCGCGAACAGGTGCGGACCGCGGGGGAACTCGGCTTCGGGTCGCTGGTGGGTTTCGTGCGGGCCACCGTCGCCGTCGCGGCCGTGGACGCGATCGGTATCGGCGCCGGACTGGCGCTGCTGGGGGTCCCGCTGGCGCTACCGCTGGCCTCGCTGGTGTTCATCAGCGCGTTCATCCCGATCATCGGCGCGTTCCTGGCCGGTTTCGTGGCGGTGTTCATCGCCCTGGTCACCAAAGGTTTCGTCACCGCGTTGATCGTGCTGGGCATCATCGTCGCGGTGATGCAGGTGGAAGGCCATGTCCTGCAACCGCTGTTGCTCGGCCGGGCCGTGCGGATCCATCCGCTGGCGGTGGTGCTGGCGATCGCCGCGGGCCTGGTACTGGGCGGGATCGCGGGCGGTCTGCTGGCAGTACCGCTGGTGGCGGTGCTGAATACCGCGATCCGTTCATTGCTCGCCGAGGACCCCGAAGAACTGATCGCGGAATTGGCCGCGGACCGCAAGGGTATCTATGCGGCCGAACCCGACTCACCCGAACATCCCACGGCCCCCGGCTCGGAGGGGACAGGGCGATTCGCTATCGCCGCGCTGCTCGCCGAAGCACAGCGCAGGCTGACCCTGCCGCGGTCGGCCGACGCCGAACCTCTGGATCCGCAAGCACCGGGATCCGTGCCGAACCCGGTCCTGGCCGCCGCTGCGGAGCGCGTCACCGCCGGGGACCCCGGCCCACCGGAAGGACACCCGGGGAAGACTCCGCCGGCCGATCCGGCCGACCCCGATGAAACGGGAGGTCACCAGGCCTGATTCGGCAGCGAAGGCCCACCGTATCGGGGAATGCCCTGATGCGGGACGGGGCCGCTGCTGGGTAATCTCGAAACCATGAATGGCCCCGATCCGGTATTCGACGGTGCGGGTCCCGGTAGCCAGGTCGGCAACCGGGACCTGCGTGTTTCCGATGCCGAACGGGAACACGTCGGACAGTTGCTGCAACGCGCGGTGGGTATGGGCATGCTGTCGCTGGGCGAGTTCACCGAACGGATGGATACCGCGCTTGCCGCCAAGACCCGCGGTGAGCTCAATTCCGTGCTCGTCGATCTGCCGGGCGTGCGGTTGATCGGCGAACCCAGCGTGCCGCAGCCGGGCCCGGGCAAACCCGCACCGCTGCCGCAACCCGGCGATACCGCGCGGGCGCCGCTGTCGGGCGTGGTGCAGGGCGGAATCATCCGTCCTCGGATGTCGGGGGTCACTCGCCGCGGCGACTGGCAGGTCGCGCCGGTGTTACGGGTCAACAGCTGGCTCTCCGGGGTAACCCTGGATTTCACCCAGGCGGTGATGACCACCCAGGTGGTGGAGATCCAGGTGGACGACTACGCCAGTTCGCTCACCTTGATCGTCCCGCAGGAGGCGACGGTCGACCTGGACCGACTGGAACTGATCGGGTCCAGCGTGAACAACAAGGTCCGCAGCGGTCCCCCGATCGGTCCGCTGCATCTCCTGGTACACGGCCGGGTCCGGTTCGGATCGGTCACCGCCAAACAACCGTTCATGGCCCACTGGCGGCGCCTGTTCGGCCAGTGAACCGTGTATGAGACTCGCGGCGTTGCGGTGGCGAGATTCGCGGTGTTGCCGCGGCACGAGTTCCACGGGGAGAAAACAGCACAACTGGCCGATCGCTCGAGCCGGTGTGGGCCGGGCCCGCAGCGCGGTCATCGCCCGGGGCGCCGCAGTGCCCCGGCGCCCGAGACAGCGGACGTCACGGGTGTGCACGAGCCTCGCCGACGGCAACGGCAACCCCACGACGAGCAGTCACTACTCCGGATTTTCGCGGCGGCGCAGCAATTCGTTCACGCTGACCGAACGTCCTTCACCGTGGTGTCTGCCGGTCTCATCGGCGGTGGGCGGTGTTCCGGCCTGCTGCCGGCGCGCCGAACGCAGACCGGCCATCCAGGATTCGATGCTGTTGCGTTCCCGGGGATCCGGTTCCTGTTGCGGACCCGCCGATCCGGCCGATTGTTCGGCCAGGCTGTCCGGTCGCGGCCGGGCCGGCGGGGTGGGCCGCGCCGGCGGTTGCGGATTACGGGACTGGGCGGGCATTTCCGGTGGCAGGCCACGGGGCACGCGGCGCGGCAGGTCCGGCAGGCCCGACTGGGGAGCAGCCGGAGATCCGCTGCCCGGGTTGGAGACGCGGGGCATCGGCCGTGGTTGCGAACCTTGGTCAGGTGCGGAACCCGAGTCCGGGTAGCCGGGCGGCCGCTGGTTCTGAATCGGGCGCGGCGGGGCCGGCGGCCGGCCGGGACCGGGCTCGGATCTACCACCGGACGGTTGTGGACCGGCCGGGCGCGGCGGTGCCGGGGGCCGGCCGGGAAGCCGCAGGGAGCTGTCCTGCCGGGGTGCCGCCGGATCATTGTTTATCCGCGCCTGCTGTGGTGTCGGCGGCAGCGGCGGGGCATCCGCGGCGGTCGGGTAGACGGTGCGGCCTGATACTTCGCGGCTCTCGGCATCCTCGACCGGTTCGGAGGCGAACAGCCCACGCAGGGTCGGCGTCGCGAAGCCGGATGGACCCGGCTGCGGTGGTCCGGCGTTCGGGCGGCCGGGCGCACCACTACCCGGCGTGGTCTGCTGCCCTGCCTGGTTCCCGGCCTGGTCAGGGCGGGGTTGATTCCCCGGCCGGCCTGCGCCGGGCTGGTTGCTCGGCCGGGGCGGCCTGGATGGGCTACCGGGTTGGGCCGGCCCGGACGGGTTGCCGGGGCGTGCCGGGCCTGATCGACCGCCTGGGCCGCCCGGCCGACCGGGACCGGGTCCCGGAGGTACAGGAGGCGATTCGTTGCCGCGGTCGGTGGCGCCCCGAGTGCGACCGGATTCCGGTGCACGGCCAGGAAGCGCCCCGGGACCGCTCTGCCGGGGAACTGCGGCGTCGGTGGCGCCGCGGTCGGGACCGGTGGCTCGCGAACCGCCGGCGGAGTCGTCGGCCGGCGGCCGAGGGCGGTGCGGTGGGGGTGGCTGGGATCCGCGCGCGGGTGCCCGGTTCTCTTCGGCCGCCGGGCGGGTGTGCCGGCCGGTCGCCGTGGGATCGTCCTCGCGCCCGCCCGGACCGAGCTCCTCGCCCGCCGGTGGGGTGGCGCGTGGCCGGGTGGGGTCGGGTGGCGTGGGCATCGATTGTTTCGGCGCGGTCGGTGTGGAAGCGGCCGGTGCCTGTTTGTCGGCGCCCTTGCGCGCACTCTTGGGAACCGCGCTCATATGCGCGGTGGGGGCGGCCGCCTCGATCTCCTCGCGGCTGCGTTTGAGCACCGGTGTCTTACGTTGTTTTTCCGATGCGAGCGCGGGCATCTGCATGGTGACGGGATCGGTGACCGGCGTCGTCTTGACCAGGTCCACCAGATCGCCCGCACCGGGGCGCTCGTCGTCCAGGATCGGTTCGCCGAGGCCGATCTTCTGCTGTATCCGTTTCATCCAGGCCGGTGCCCACCAGCAGTCGTCGCCGAGCAGTTTCATGGTCGCGGGGACCAGCAGCATGCGCAGGACGGTGGCATCGATGATCAGCGCGGCGATCATGCCGTAGGCGATGTACTGCATCATCACCAGATCGGAGAATGCGAACGCGCCGGTCACCACCAGCAGGATGAGGGCGGCGGCGGTGATGATCCGCCCGGTGTGCGCGGTACCGATCCGTACGGCTTCGGTGGTCGAGGCGCCTTGGGCGCGGGCCTCGACCATCCGTGACAGCAGGAAGACCTCGTAGTCGGTGGACAGGCCGTAGATGATCGCGATGATCAGCACCAGCACCGGGGACATGATCGGCTGCGGGGTGAAGTTCAGCAGGTCCGCGCCGTGGCCGTCGATGAATATCCAGGTCAGGATGCCCAGGGTGGAACCGAGGCCGAGCACGCTCATCAACGCCGCCTTGATGGGCAGCACCAGCGAGCCGAAGGTCAAGAACATCAGCACCGTCGTGACCAGCAGCACCACGGCGATCATCAGGGGTATTCGGTCGACCAGGGCGTCGATACTGTCGCCCTGGAGTGTCGGCTGCCCGCCGACCAGCATCGTCACATCGTCCGGCACGTCGATCGACCGCAGATAATCCACGGTGGGCCGGTAGTTGTCGGAGTCGACAAGCGTCGCGTCGGTGCGGAACACATTCGGCTGGTCCGGGGATTGCGACGGCACCGCGAAGCCGGCGGCATCGGCCAGACCGGGCGCCTTATCCGCCTCCCGCAGCAGTTTCCCGATCGCGGAGGTGTTCTCGCTGATGAAGATCAGCTGAATCGGGTCGGACTGGCGCAGCGGGAAGGTTCGATCGAATTCCTCCTGCGCGAGCCGTACGTCGTTGTCCGGCGGCAGGTACTTCTCGCTCATACCGCCGAAGGCCAGGTTCTTCACCGGGATGATCAGCAGCAGCAGCCCGACGCAGATCGGGATGGCGATCTTGAGGGGATGCTGCATGACCCAGGTGGTGGCCCGCCCCCAGATACTCGCCTCGACCTCTTCCGCGGATTTGGTCTTGCGCATCTTCTTGAAGCTCAGCATGTCCACCCGCCGCCCCAGCACGCCGAGCATGGCGGGGAGCAGGGTGATGGAGCCGAGTGCGGCCAAGGCGACAGTGGCGATGGTGCCGTAGGCCATCGATTTCAGGAAGCCCTGCGGGAACAGCAGGAGTCCGCCGAGGCTGGCGATGATCATGGTCGCGGAGAACACGACGGTCCGCCCGGCGGTCATCACCGAACGCCGGACAGCGGCCGGGGTGTCGTACCCCTCGGCCAGTTCCTCCCGGAATCTGCTGACGATGAACAAGCCGTAGTCGATGGCCAGACCCAGGCCGATCATCGAGACCACGGCACCGACGAAGGTGTTCACGTCGGTGAGCTGCGCCACCCCCGTGAGGATTCCGTTCGCCGCGATAATGGTCAGACCGCCGATGATCAGCGGAAGCGCGGCGGCGACCACACCACCGAAGATGAAGAACAGCAGGATGCCGACCGCCGGGATGGCGAGAAGCTCCATTCGCTTCGTATCGTGCGCCATGGTGTCGTTGAGCGTGCCCGCCACCGGTTGCAGGCCGGCGACCTGCACGTCGACCCCGTCGATGAAGAAAGCTTCCTGGACGGCGCGGTAGTTGCGGACCATGTCGTCGTCGTTGTCGCCGACGATCGCGACAGAGGCGAAGGTTTTCGTCTTGTCCTTGGAACCGAAAACCGAGGGCTGGGCCTCGCCGGTCTCGGTCTTCCAGTAGGCACCGTTGACCTTCGCGATCTGGTCGGGGTGTTCCCGCGGCAGCCGGTTGAGACTGTCGACGATCTTGTCCCGGAACGCGGGATCGGAATCGACGGTTTGCCCTTCGGGTGCGGTATAGAGCACCAGCACATCGGCATTGTGATCGCGACCGAATGCTTCATCGGAGATCTCGGCGGCCTGCACCGATTCCGAATTCGGGTCGAACAAACCGCTGGAGGTCAGGTGATCCGCCAGCCCGAGACCGTAGGCACCCAGCCCCAGCATCCCTGCGACAACGACTCCGATAACGGCGAAACGCAGCCGGTAGACCAGATCGCCCCAGCGGGTGAACACTTTAAGCGACTCCTTGTGCGGGGCGAGAGGTGAGCAGCGCCGACAGCGGCCGGAACGGCTGCAGCCAGGCACCCTCGTCGGGCAACGAGTCGAGGCTCACCCGCGGGAGCGGTTCACGGAATACGCCCGGGATGTCCTCGAGGTCGACGAATTCGAGAGTATCGGATGTTACGGCCCAACTCGCGTGCTCGCGGAAGCCGAGTACCTGAACCGGGATTCCGTCGGCAGCGAGCTGTTCGAGTGGTTCACGGAATGCCTGGCCGTCTGCCGAGGCCACAATGATTCCGGCCAGGCCCGCGCCCCGGGTGCGTTGCGCTATATGGCCGAGCATATCGGAGTCGACATCGGAATCTTCGTCGATCTTGGGCTTGGCGAAGACGGCGTAACCGACGTTGCGTAGCGCTTCCACCCACGGTCGCACCACATCGGCGGTGCCGGGGGCGATATTGGTGAATACCGTTGCTTCCGGCTCCACCCGTTGTTTCTCGCCGGCGGACAATTCGGCGGTGCGGGCGAGCAGCCAGCGGCCCAGCGCGTCGAACCGGGGCCGGTAGGCGGCAGTGGGACGGCCACCGAGAATCGCGCCCAGACCCATGTCGAGGTTGGGTGCGTCCCAGACCAGCAGCACGCGCCGGAGTCTGTCCGGATCGGGCCCGGTGGCCTCGGCACCGGGTTCGTGCAGACTTTCGGCAACCTCGCCGCCGGACGGGGCCATCTCACTGACGCTCATCATTCGATCTTGCCCCATATGAACTCGTTGATCGCACTTCCGGCCCGATGTGCCTTGCTCTCGAATTTGGTGACGGGGCGTTCGAACCCGATCGGTGCCGATTCGCGATGGTGGGCGCTCACTCCGCCGGTGGTTTCGTTCAAGCCGACGAGCAGGGGTTCTGCCGCGCCGACCGCCGCGATGTGCTCGGCGTAATCGGCGTGGTCGGTCGCCACGTGCAGTACTCCGCCCGGCCGCAGCCGGTCGGCGATGAGGGCGAGGGTGGCCGGCTGCAACAGCCGCCGTTTGTGGTGGCGCGCCTTGGGCCACGGGTCCGGAAAGAACACGCGCACGCCGGTCAGCGATCCGGGAGCAATCATGTTCTCCAGCACATCTACCGCATCGCCGCGCAGCAACCGGATATTACCGATCCCGTCGCGTTCGACCCGTTGGACGAGCTGGGCCAGGCCCGGCTGGTAGACCTCGATACCGATCAGGTTCAGATGCGGTTCGGCCTGTGCCATCTCGGCGGTCGCGGTGCCGGTTCCGCAGCCGATCTCGATGACCAGCGGCGCCGGACGCCCGAACCAGGCGTCGGCGTCGAGCGGTTCGTCGGCCACCTCGCGGCCGATCAGCGGCCAGGTGCGATCCCAGGATTTCTGCTGGTTGGGAGTGAGTGCACCGCGCCGGGACCGGAAACTGGTGACCCGCGGGTAGAGCCGGGATCCGGTCCGGTGCCGACGAGGTTCCCCGGTGTCACCGGAGGTATCCGAAAGGGTCACCGGAACGGACTCGGGGCTGGGGTGCACGGCGTCGTTCACGGCTCTATTGTCCCGCATGGCCGGTTCCGGGACGCAACGGACCGGGCCGTGGCTACCCGTTGGTAGCCGAGCGCGGACCGGGTCCGGCGCGCCGTGGGCGCTCTTCTGACAGAATGCGCACCGGAACAGGGGGTACCAACGGTGAGAGTCGAAAGATCGGACAGGTACATGCGGGAGGTGGGGGCAGCGGATCCGCTCGAGCGGATGATTTCGACGTTGCGAATGGGCGACGGAGTGGACACCGGTGTCGCGAACGGGATCGAGGCGGCGGTCCAGCGCTGGCGGTCGCTACCGCGGGCGCAGGTGGCGGGTCGCGCCCGGTCCGGGCGCACCACGGTGGCCGAGGCGCTGGGACTGGCGCACGGGGCCGAGACCGCGCCGGTCGACGAACCCGGTTTTCCGGACCCCGTGCTCGACGCCGACATCATCATCTATGTCCTGGCCAGCACTCCGTCGCCGGGGGACCGGCGGATTCTGGGAATGCTACCGCCGGAGCGCACGCTGGTGGTCGTGAACAAATCCGACGCGATCGGCACCGGCTGGGCCGATGCGGTAGCAGCCGCGGACCAGTTCTCCCGGGCGTTCGGGCTGCCGGCCTTCCCGATCGTCGGAAGTCTCGCCGCGCGAACGGTCGCCGGTGCGCTGCGCGAGGCCGATCTGGCGCTGCTGCGCCGGCACGCCGGTAACCGTTCCCTGTCGGCGGTATCGGCCGAGGCGTTCGTCTCTCCGTCCGCGGGGCCCGATACCGAGGAGCGGGCGGATCTGCTCGAACGCTGGGATCTGTACGGCATCGCTTGTGTGCTGGCGGCGCTCGAACGTGAACCCGATCTCACCCCGCAGACGGTGCTACAGATCCTGAACACCGTAAGCGGGATCGAGCCGGTGGCCAGCCTGCTCGGATTGCGCTATCAACAGGCGATATCCCGGCGGGCCGGCGGGCTGGTCGACGAACTGACCCGGCTGGCGGCGCGAGCTGTCCCGCAGGGCACCAGCCGGGCGCGTGCGCTGATCACCGAATACCTGGACACCGACGAGGCGAGGTGGCTGGGCCTGTGCGGCGGACTGGTCGACCCGGCGGTCTCGCATCTGGCCGCCGGTTATCCCCGTTTCGAACCCGAGGACGCCGACGACGCCCTGGCCCGCGCCATCCGCTGGCGGGCCGTGGTCGCCAGCGACCTGTCGCCGGCCGCCCGCCGGGCCGCGGTACGCGTACACAACGGCTACGTCCGGGTATGGGAACGGATGAGCAGTGTCGGACTCTGACCGGGGGTCGGATACCGGGTCAGGAGCAGGCTCTGCCGCCACGGCTCCCACCTCGCACGGTGCGACGTTCCCCGAACCGGTCGCCGCCGTGGTGCGCCGCTGGAACCCCCAGGGGATGGCGTTGCTCGACACCATGACAGTCGCCGGGAACAACGGGGAGGTCCGGCTGCTGGGCCCCGACGACGCGAACACCACCCTGCTACGCACCGAACTCGCCCGTTTCGCACCCCGGATAGATCTGAGCGCACCGTCGGCCGACCTCGCCGGCGCTGCCTCGGGCTCGGGCTCGGTCACCATGCTCGTCCTGGATGCCGGTGTGGTGATCGGTGCCACCGAAGTCGATCTCGTCCGCCGGTTGAGCGCGGCCGGCAGCCGGGTGCTGCTGGTTCTGAACGGCACCCACGCCCATCTGGACTGGCAGTCGGTCCGCGACCGTAGCGCCGAACTCCTCGCCGCCGCCGGACTCGACTGTGAGATCGTGCCGGTTTCCGCCCGGCTGGCGCTCGCCGCCCGGACGGCCGCGGATTCGGCGCTGCTGGACCGATCCGGCCTCGCCTCGCTGCATGCCCGGCTGGCCGCACTCACCACCGATACCACCACCGTGGACACCCGCCGGTCCGCCGCGGCCGCGCAGGTGGTGGCCCAGACCCTCGACCGCATCGCACAGGAGGAGAAGCTGCTCGCCGCCGGTAGCGAAGCCGAAATGCTCCGGGCCGAACGAGCACGTCTGCTCGCCGAACGCGACGGCGGGCGGGCGGTCGCCGTATCCACGCTGCGTGCCCAGCTGAACTTGGCGCGGATGGATCTGCTGACCCAGGTGGGGCACCGGGTGCGCGCGCTGCACGCCGAAGCCCGCACCGAACTCGACCGCCTGGACCGTGCGGGCCGGGTCAGATTCCCGGAGCGCCTGCGTTCCGCCGTGGCGGCGCTCACCGATACGGTCGACCGCGATATCGCCGCCCGGCTCACCGAGTTGCGGGCGCGCGCGGCGGCCGCCGGGCCCGGCGCGCCGGACCGGGCCCCGGTTTACCGGCACGACCCGGCACCCACACTCGGCCCGGATCCGCAACCCCGTGGCCGGGGTGTCGAAGATCACCTCATGATCGTTGTCGGTGCGTCGGCCGGGGTCGGTCTGGGACGCCTGCTCGTCTCACCGCTGGCGTTGGTGCCCGCCCTGGACGTGGCCACGATCCCGGTGACCTTGTTGCTCGGCGCGGGTGCCGCGGCCTGGGTAGTACGCGCCCGCCGCCAGCTCGCTGACCGGGATCACCTGCGGCAATGGGTCGTGGACGCCGTCGCGAATGTGAAGGCCCAGCTCGAACAGCGTGCCGTCACCGCGCTGGTGGAGGCGGAAACGGAACTGTCCGACGAAATGGTCCGGTCTGCCGCGGATCGGATGCTCGCCGTGGACCGGCGCGTCGCCGAGCTCGAAACCGCGTTGCGCCGGGCCACCTCCGGACAGCCCGGCCGGCTTGCCGCCTGTGCACGTGACCGGCAGATACTCGAGCAGTGGACGCCGGATTCCGGAAATTAGTTTGTCCACCCCTATTGATAGGCAACCCGCTTCCATGGGGGCGGCAATACCGCGTTAACCTCTAGACAGGAACCTGGGCGTCCGCTTGGTCCTGGTACCCACCCCCGGATACCCGGTGGTGGGTACAGCGGGCCGTAGCGGGCGCCTCACCCGCCAATGGTGGCGCTAGGTGTTTTCGCGCTGGTCACGGGCCCGAGGGCCAGGGCGGATGCAGCTATTGCCGCCCATTTCAGGAGAGTTTTCATGACCTCAGCGACCATTCCCGGTCTTCGTGGATCCGACGGCACCGCGCCGACCGAACACAGCGAACTGCTCGCCTGGGTTCAGGAGGTCGCCGAACTGACTCAGCCGGAGCGAGTCGTGTGGGCGGACGGTTCCGACGCCGAATGGGACCGGCTCACCACTCAGCTCGTCGAGGCGGGCACCTTCAAGAAGCTGGACGAGAAGAAGAAGCCGAACTCGTTCCTCGCGTTATCCGACCCCTCGGACGTGGCCCGGGTCGAATCGCGCACCTATATCTGTTCCAAATCCGAATCGGATGCCGGTCCGACCAACAACTGGGTCGACCCGACCGAGATGCGCGCCACCATGACCGAGCTGTACCGCGGCTCGATGAAGGGCCGCACCATGTACGTGGTGCCGTTCTGCATGGGCCCGCTCGGTGCCGAGGACCCCAAGCTGGGTGTCGAACTCACCGATTCGGAATACGTGGTGGTCTCCATGCGGGTGATGACACGTATGGGTCGGGCTGCACTCGATCTGCTGGGCACGGATCGGCCGTTCGTGAAGGCACTGCATTCGGTGGGCGCGCCGCTGGCCGAGGGTCAGGCCGATGTCCCGTGGCCGTGCAACGACACCAAATACATCACCCACTTCCCCGAGGACCGCGAGATCTGGAGCTACGGCTCCGGCTACGGCGGTAACGCGCTGCTCGGCAAGAAGTGCTATTCGCTGCGTATCGCCTCGGCCATGGCCCACGACGAGGGCTGGCTGGCCGAACATATGCTCATCCTCAAGCTGATCTCGCCCGAGGACAAGGCGTACTACGTGGCTGCCGCGTTCCCGAGTGCCTGCGGTAAGACCAACCTCGCGATGATCCAGCCGACGGTCCCGGGCTGGCGCGCCGAAACCCTGGGCGACGATATCGCCTGGATGCGGTTCGGCAAGGACGGCCGGCTGTACGCGGTGAACCCGGAGTTCGGTTTCTTCGGCGTCGCCCCGGGCACCAACCGCTCCTCCAACCCGAACGCGATCGAGACGCTGGAAGCCGGTAACACCGTCTACACCAACGTCGCCCACACCGACGACAACGATGTGTGGTGGGAAGGGCTCGAAGGCGAGCCCGATCACCTGATCGACTGGAAGGGCAACGACTGGTACCTGCGGGAAACCGAAACGCTGGCCGCGCACCCCAACTCGCGGTACTGCACCCCGATGTCGCAGTGCCCGACGCTGGCCGCCGAATGGGACGATCCGCAGGGCGTGCCGATCTCGGCGATCTTGTTCGGCGGGCGCCGCAAGACCACGGTCCCGCTCGTCACCGAATCCTTCGACTGGCAGCACGGCGTGTTCATGGGCGCCACCCTGTCCTCGGAGCAGACCGCAGCCGCCGAAGGCAAGGTCGGCACCGTGCGCCGCGACCCGATGGCCATGCTGCCGTTCATGGGCTACCACGTCGGCGACTACATGGCGCACTGGATCAACGTCGGTAAGAACGCCGACGCCGCCAAACTGCCGAAGATCTTCTACGTGAACTGGTTCCGCCGTGGCGACGACGGCCGGTTCCTGTGGCCGGGCTTCGGCGAGAACTCGCGTGTCCTGGAATGGGTTGTCGGCCGGATCGAGGGTACGGCCGCGGCCGAGAGCACCCCGATCGGCAATGTGCCGACGGCCGCCCAGATGGATCTGGCGGGCTTGGATGTGGATCCGGCCGATGTGGACGCGGCGCTGGCGGTGGATGCCGACGAGTGGCGGGCGGAGATCCCGCTCATCGAAGAGTGGTTCGAATTCGTCGGCGACAAACTGCCTTCCGGGGTGCGGGACGAATTCGAGGCGCTGAAACAGCGTATTCGGTGATATCGGCGGCTCGAGGGAGAGCGCTGTGAATCGGCGGCGCTCGCCCTCGATGCTGTGACCTCACTGTCGGGGTGGATCGTTCGTCTCTCGCGGTAGAGCATCCGCGGGCTGGGCTGTGATTTTGGAGCGCTCCGCGTCTCGACGGTGGGGCCCTGGTGGGCCCGGGTCTTCACTCCTGTGCTCCCCCGCACTCCAGAACCGGGTGGGCCCCACCCGCGCGTGTCGAAGGGGAGTGCGGGCAGAGCCGGATGGTTGACACGATTTGGGGCTTGGCCTGGGTGGTGTGCGACCGGGGGGCGGTTTTGTTTGTTCGGTGTCGTGTCCTGTGTGCGAACGAGGCGGCTCTTCTTGTGGGCGGGTGGCCGGGTGCGGTCGGTGCGGCGGCGGGTGGTATGGGCGGTTTTGCCTTATTCTGGATGTGTATCGAATCCCATGCTCACGCAATGCTGATTGCCGGACTGTTCCGCTCCTGATCGGCCCGCCTGTCGCACGATCCACGGCCCGAGCCGATCACTGCGCGAGAGGTGGTTGGAAATGGCCGAAGGGCAGCTGTCCCCGCAGTCCAGTGATGATGTTCCGGTGAGCACTCCGCTGCAGCGAGCCGCCGGCCGGTTGCAGTCGGCGCTGCCGGAGGGTTGGCAGGTGGAGGTGGTCGACGCGGCCGACGGGTCGCCGGATGGTGGCCAGATTCTGCGGGCGTTGCTGGTTACCGAATAGTTTGCTCGCCAGGGGGTTTCCCGAGGGCGTTCGGGATGTTCTGTCATGGGGGGTATTTCATGTATTACGGGTTGCCGGCTGTTCGACTGTGGCAGGGTTTGTGCTGCGCGGCAGCCGGACTCATACGGCTTCCGATGCTGGTCCGTGCCTTTTTGTGGGCGTTGCCCGCTGGCCGACGACCGACCGGACGCCGAATCCTTCCCTCTCGGTTCGTATTTCATCGAACGCACTATTGCGATTTGTTGCTGGATCGCGCATGATGTTAGCTAGGTATCAGCTCGCTCCATTCATCGAACCGAAGACCCACAATCGGGAGTGCGTTCATGGCGGTGCAAGTGATCGGCCGGGCGTTGATGACCAGCGACCAGACCGACCATCAAGCGAAAAGCGTTGGCAGCGGCGGCTGGGTCGTCTCGTTCTTACCGGGACGGACCCTGACTACCGAACAAGCAATGGCCGCCATACAAGCGGCCGAAGCAGTGGCGGTGGTCGGGGGATTGGCCGATCAGGTCGGGCTCACGACACTCGAAACCGTCGGGCTGGCCATCCAGGAATCCCCCTGGACCCGGGCCGAACCCGTGGTACGCAACGGTTGGCGCGACCGGATCGGCCGGCATCGCCCGCAACTCGCGCTCTAGCCGCGCCGCGGTGGCCCACCGGGCTTTTCGGCGACCACCACCAGATTGCTGACGAGTAGCTCCCGCAGTCCGGGAATCCGGACCAGCCACCAGGCCCAGCGTGGATGATATCGGGGGAACACCGCATGCACGGTCGCGGGCGTGCGCTCGGACCAGCGCACACCGTCTCGTGCGGGCACCGCGAACAGCGACACCCCGAAACGGTTCTTCGGCTCCTGTCCGTTCTTCCGGCGGTACCGGCGCGCCGCGTACTCGCCACCGAGGTAATGCCAGGGCCCGGTTTCGTGGCCGCCGAACGGTCCCAGCCACACGGTGTAGGAGAGCACGATGACCCCGCCGGGTTTGGTCACCCGGACCATTTCGTCGGCCATCCGCCACGGATCCGGGATATGTTCGGCCACATTCGACGAGAAACAGATATCGACGGCATCGTCGCGAAACGGCAGCGCCATCCCGGAGCCGCGCACTGCCGCCGGAACAGCGATACCCGCGGCATGCATCTCCGAGGGGTCGGGCTCGACCGGGATGTACCGGGCGCCGGCCCGGGCGAATTCGTCGGCGAAGTAGCCGGGACCACCGCCGACGTCCAGCACGGTGGTTCCGGCAAGATCACGCCCCGTGAGATCGGCGTGGAAATCACCGAGCAGATGCACGCTGTCGCTGGCGATACCGCCGTAGAACCGGGCGGGGTCGGTCTGCTCGAATCGGAAACTGCGCAGCAGCCGGACCGAGCGGCCCAGGGTGGCGCGCCGCGCGAAACGGAACCGTTTTCGTGGCTGCCGCGGTACGACCCCATCCGCCGCCCGGGGGCCGGGAACACCGGCGGTTGCGGAGGCGGGGTCCGCCGCAGCGGGCGGTATCCGGACCATGGGGGATTCCTCGGCGTCGAGCACGATGCCGAGTCTCGCATATTGTGGCAGACCACAATATCTCCGGCGGCACGCCGCAGAGACCTCCGGTCACATTTCTGCTGCCCTGCGGGCGGGCCGGCGGCCCGACCTTGGCAAAAGCATGAGACATGCAGGTGGGACGACCTGCCGGGGAGAACTGCGCGCTAGGGTGTAGCGCGATGCCTGTCCCGTCCGCGGGACCACTGCGACAGTCCCGTCCGCGGGACCCGACCAACCGGAGAAGCCCCGACGTGCGCGAAGTACTCCTACTCTGCTGGCGTGATACCGGGCATCCGCAGGGTGGCGGCAGTGAACGGTACCTGGAGCAGGTCGGTGCCCAACTGGCCGCCCGCGGTGTGCGGGTGACCCTGCGGACAGCCCGCTATCCCGGGGCGGCGAAACGTGAGCGGCTCGACGGTATCCATATCAGCCGCGGTGGGGGCCGGTTCACCGTATATCCCCGGGCGCTGGCCGCGATCCTGTTCGGGCGGCTCGGGCTGGGCCCGCTGAAAGATGTGCGGCCGGACGCGGTGATCGATACGCAGAACGGCATCCCGTTCTTCGCCCGGCTGGTTACGGGCGCGCCGTCGGTGGTGCTGGTGCATCACGGGCACCGGGAACAATGGCCGGTCGCCGGCAAGCTCGTGGGGCGGATCGGCTGGTGGATCGAATCGTCGCTGTCGCCGCGCATCCATCGTCACGACCAATACCTGACGGTTTCGCTGCCCTCCGCGGAAGAACTGGCGACACTGGGCGTCGACCGGTCCCGGATCGCGGTCGTCCGCAACGGTGCCGAGCCCGTTCCCGCCGGAGTCGCCACCGGGACTGCGGCAGTGCGTACGCCCGAACCGCGGGTGGTGGTGCTGTCGCGGCTGGTACCGCATAAACAGATCGAGGACGCACTCACCGCCGTAGCGCGGCTTCGCGGCCGGATCCCCGCCCTGCACCTCGATGTGATCGGCGGTGGCTGGTGGGCGGACAAGCTGAAGGATCAGGCCGCGGCCCTCGGCATCGCCGACGCGGTCACCTTCCACGGGCATGTCGGCGAACACCGTAAACACGAGCTGCTGTCCCGGGCCTGGGTGCATGTGCTGCCGTCCCGCAAGGAGGGCTGGGGGCTGGCGGTGATCGAAGCCGCGCAGCACGGGGTACCCACCGTCGGCTATCGCTCCTCCCGGGGCCTCACCGATTCCGTCATCGACGGGGTGACCGGACTGCTGGCCGACGACGCGGACCAGCTGGCGACCATCGTCGGCGAACTGCTCGACGATGCCGCCGCCCGCACCATCATGGGCGAGAAAGCGCGTTCCCGGGCTCGGGAATTCTCCTGGGAACATACGGCCGCGGGCGTGCACGAAGTACTGGCGGCCGCCGCCACGGGCCGACGGGTCAGTGGACTGATTTCTCCGGGAGACGAGCGCGCGTCGCAGATCACCGAGGTCGGTGCCTGAGCCTGCGATTGCCAGGGCGAGCCGGTCAACCGATTACTCGTGTACCGGTCGCTCAGCGGCGGTATTTCCGAACCTCGGGAGGCATCGAGCCGTTGCCGGCGGTCGGTCCGCTCTCGAGCAGCATCAGCGGTGCCGCGTCCGATCCGCGCTGGAGTGCACCAAAACAGCAGGGTCGCGTGTCGGTGTACTCGGGCTTCTTGCTTGGTCCCCGCGGCTTCCGCGCGCAGCCAGGAGTGCCCGTGGCGGTGTCTCCGCTATCCGGGGTGCCGCCGGTCTGCGCACCGATAGGCGTTCGGAATCACGCGTAGGCATCCGGAATCATTCGCTGCGCGGCCGTTGTGGTCTCAGTCGAGCGTTCGGCGGCGCCGGATACGTGGAAGCAGCGTCGCGAGCAGCGGTGTCACCAGGAGTAGCGCCCACAGGATATGTGCGCCGATCAGCAGCGCGCGGTCTTCCGGCGCGGGCCGGAGTGCCACGCCCGGGACCTGGTAGAGGCGCAGTTCTTCGCTGTCGAAAACCTGATTCAGCTGGGCGAGGGTGGTCGCGGATTCGCCCAGCGGGCCCGGCGAATCACGTTCGACAAGGACCCAGCCGACACCCAGTCGTGCGAGTTCGGCCGCATCGCCGCCGGTGAGCAGCAGGTCTTCCACGGTCTGCGCGCGCGTGCCCTCCCCGGTCACGGTCTCGTCGCGGACCGGCAGCGCACCGGTTTGCAGGACATCGCGCGGCAGCATTCGCGGGGCCGGATCGAGCACCGGCGCCGTACCGGAGTAGGGGAAGCGCCGGAACATGCCGCCGGGTAGAACCGCGATATCACCGGGGCCGTCGATACGTTCGGCCACCTCGGCCCAGGAATCCGGGTACTGCACGGCACGCATCTGCCCGCCCACACCCCAGCCCAGGTCGGGTAGCGGCAGGAGAAGCATTCCGATGAAGAGCACGGTCAGAGCAATCGATGCGTGCACAGGCTCGGGCCGGTCGGCGGCGGGGATGCCCGTGGTCTGCGTCTCCTCGGGCGGGACGGAATCCGACGCGCCGGCTGCCGGCCCGCCGCCCGTGCCACCCGAGCCGGGGCTGATCGGGCGGTCGGCACCGGAACCTTCTGCGCGCTCGGTATGCAAGCCGGTTGCGTTGCCGCCCGGGCGACTTTCCGTGCCGCCGGAGTCGCCGCCGGAATGGGAAGCGGGTGCGTCGCCGGGGCGGGAGCCGGTCAGGCCGCCGGGGGCGGACGCAGCCGGTTCGGTCGAGGTCGGGGCCGGTATGCCCTGCGAGGCCGGCCCATGGGGGGCGCTGCCGGTGTCACGGTGCGTTCCGCCGGATGCGGGATCGGGGAGCCGGTCGATTCCGGGCCGGTTGTCGGCGGGGGAGACGGGCGCCGGGCCGGCGGAACCGGGTACAAGGGTGGAATCCTCGTATTGCGCAGCTGCGTCATCGGTGGATCGGCGGCCGGTCGCAATAGAGCAGGCGGCCGCGGCGCACAGTGCGTATCCGGGGACGGCGAGTGCCACGAACTTCTGTGTATCGCGGAGCAGTCCGGTGCCGGGAATATGTACGACCAGCCACTCCATGACAGCCAGCCCGGCCGGGGTCGCGGCCAGGGCCGGGAGCGCGACCGCCGCCGCGGCGAGGACGAGCAGGATTCGGCGGGCGCGGGTGCGTTCGGGGTCGCCGTCCGCGGCCGCCACCCTGCGGATTCCGAATGCGACGACGGCCAGCAGCAGGACGGTCGCGGCGGCGGCCAGCGGTGTGGTGCGGGAATCGGGAACGGCATCGGCGTTCCAGATCCCACCCAGCCCGGCGAGACTGCCCACCGTGCCCAGCCAGGGTTCCGCGCGGGCGGCGAAAGCCGGAACACCCGCCGGATCCGAAGGTTCGGCCGCGACCCCGGAAACGGCGGTGGCCAGCAGCCACGGCAGGCAGGCCGCCACGACGAGCAGGAGTACACCGGCCAACCGTCGCCCACCGGCAATCGCCACGGCGACGATTGCGCCCAGTAGCGCGCCGGTCGGAGTGAGCCCTGCCGCGGCGAGAAGGCCGACGAGCACGGCCCAGTTCCGGAAGGCGCAGGACCCGAAGCCGGTTCCGGTCAGCTCCGTGGCCTTTCGCCGAAGCACCGGGAACCTGATTGCCGGCTCCGGTGCTCGCTCGGGTCCATTGCCGGAATCCGGTCTCGCATCGGGTCCGACCCGGTCACCGGAACGAGGTTCGGTTGCGGTGGTGTCCGGCGGAATTATGGAGCCGGCCTCGGCGGTTGTCCCGCCGCGGCGGACCCGTAGGGCTGCCAGCGCGATCCAGGGGAGTGCCGCGTAGCCGGTGAGCAGGCTCCAATGCCCCTGTAGCAGGCGTTCGGCAACGTAGGGGTTCCAGACAGTGAGCGTGGTGGCGGCGAGCTGCGCGGTGAGCGGCGCCCGCAGCAGGTGGCGGGCCAGGAGCGCGGCGCCGTAGCCCGCCGCCCAGAGCGCGGCCACCAGGATCGCCTTGACCACCACGCCGCCGTCGACGAGTACCGAAAGCGTGGCGAGCAGGGCATCCTGCGGTACGGCCCGGGGCGCTGCGTCGCCCAGACCGAGCGCGGTATCGGTGAGGTAGGAGCGGGGAATGCTCACGGCATCGCGGAGCAGGAGATAGCCGGGCCGTAGCAGCGGGGCGGTGATCAGGAGGGTGAGCAGCAGGCTGTATCCGGCCGGGAGCCACCGTGTCCACCGGCCCGCTCGTTGTGCACCCACGGCCAGTCACCCTACGTTCGCGAGTCCGGGCGGGGCGGACCGGTCCACTCGGCGCCACGGGTGAAAGACTTGCCCGCGTGCAGTTCGTTCGCCGTCTTCCCGCCGTGGCGGACATGACCCTGGTCACGGCGGGTGCGATGACCGCGAATATCGCGAGTTATCTGCTCCAGTTGCTGGCGGGGCGCTGGCTCGGTGTGGCCGGGTACAGCGAATTCGCCAGCCTGCTGGCCGTCCAGTTGCTGTGCGCGGTGCCGGCGCTGGCCTTGCAGAACGTGGTGGCACGCGAACTCGTGCACGGATCCGATATCGCGGCGCTGCGTGGGCTGCGCTGGCGGTGTGCGGTCCTGGTGGCAGCCGCGGCAGCGGTGCTGGTCCCGGTGGTCAGTGTGTTGCTGGACGTGGGGGTCGCGGCGGCTGCGGCCGCGCTCGGGTCGGCGCCCGCCCTGGTCGTTCTGGCAGGCGAGCAGGGGGTGCTGCAAGGGCAGAAGCGGTTCCGCGGATTGGCGATGGTGCTGGGGGTGACCGGTATCGCGAAGGTTGTTCCGGCGCTGGTGGTACTGGCCGTGGGTGGGGCTGCCACGGCGGCGCTGTGGGCAGCGGCCGGTGGTGTCGCCGCGGCGGCCGGGTACGGGCGGATTGTGGCGGGGAATGCGGAGACGGCCGGAAATCACGGCGCGGGTCGCGGGATGGATTTGCCCGGTGATTCCATTTCCCCGGCGACTTCGCCGGACGTGGATTCCGGGCTGACCGAGGCACGGCCGAAGCAGGCCGGAGCCGATGGGACGATCCCCGTATCTGCCGGATCCGGCGCCGGTGCGAAACCGGGGTTGGCCGATGTGGCCGCGGTGCTGCGGGCGGCGCAGGTGCAGGCGGCGTTGATGGCGCTGTCGTCGGCCGATCTGATCGTGGTCCGGATGGTGCTCGAGGAACCCGATGCCAGCCGGTACGCGCTGGGCACCATTGCTACCAAGATCGCGTTTTGGCTACCGCAGGCAGTGGGTGTGGTGTTGTATCCGCGGATGGCGCAGCCGGCGTCGTCCGGTTCGGCGATACGTTCGGCGCTCGCGGTGCTCGCCGGTATCGGTGTGGTTGCGGTGTTCGGTGCGGCGGTGGCGGCTCCGCTCGCGCCGTTACTGGCCGGTCACGACTATGCCCCGATCCAGGGATTGCTGTGGTTGTTCGCGCTGCACGGCGCGATCCTGGCTGTTCTGCAGGGCGCGCTGCTCTCGGCGATCGCGGTGAACCGGACCGCGTCGGCCGCGCTGGCCTGGGTGGGATTGGTGCTCGAGGTGGTGTTGATGCTGGTCGTGGCGAATTCCGTCACCGCCCTCATCGTGACCGCCGCGCTCGTCGCCGGCGCGACCACCGCTCTGGTGGCGCTGCTGGTCATTCGGGCGGCGGCCCAGCGTCCCGCCGTGGCCGCCGCGTAATCGGCGGCAGCGCCGCCAGACCCACCGCGATCACCGCGACGAGTGCGGGCACCTGGACCCACAGCGAATCACCCATATAGCCGCCCGGCATCCGCCACGGCCCGGTCGACAGTGCGGCGGCCGATACCGCCGTACCGATTCCGGCGACGGCCGCCAGGGCGCGCCGCGGCAGCCGCGGCGCGAACCGCAGTACCGCCAGGCCCGCCACCGTGAGCACGGTGGCCGTGGGTCCGGCGATCACCGTGGTCGCGGCGGTCAGTGCCAGAGCGCCGGCTGTCCACGGAGTGCGCCGTGCCGGCACCGGACTGGCCGGATCGTCGCGGGGTCCGCGCGGAACGGCAAGGGCGAGCAGGGGTATCAGCAGCAACAGACCACCGAAGATCGCGACCCGGTACCAGGTGTCGATCGGGAACGACACCGTCACCGGTCCGGTAGTACCGGGAGGGACCAGCCAACCCTGCTGCCAGCCGTTCACCACGATGGGATCGAGTTCCTGCCCGTCAGCGGTGTGGGCCCGCCAGCCGATATTCGTGCTGAGCGGAAGTGTGAGCAGTTGGGTTCCGCTGTCGGCGACGGGCGGCGCCGGCGGTGTACCGGCCAGCCGTAATCGGTCGACGAAGAACAGTTCGGTCGGTGCGACCAGCACATCGACCTCGCCCGCCGGAAGCGAAACCGGCTGGGCTGTCTCGGGGTCCGTCTCCGGTACCGGCGGCGCGGCGGAGTCCGGGCAGGCTTGCGCGGCAATAGGTGCGCCGGAACGTAGTTCGCCGGCCGTGGCGGTGATACTGGTGTGCACCAGACGGCCACCGACCGCGATGGTCGGCCCGATGTCGCAGCCGATGGTGACGATCCGGTCGTCCGGTGCGGGTGGCGGATACTGCGGACCCAGCACGTTCACCTCGGCCAGCCCGGCGGGCTGAGCCTGGTGGTAGCCGAGGGCGGTCCGGTCCAGAACCGATTCCCAGCTGCGGATACTCAGTTCGATCCGATCGGTTACGGTGGGGTGCAGGTCGATGCGGGACATCGCGTCCGGGTCGTCGAGTTCGCGGATCTGCGGCCCGTTGCCGAGGTTCACCGCCACGGAGGTCGGGGCGGCGGGCAGCCCGCCGAGCGAGGGGGACAGTTCGAGCCCGGTCACCAGTGTGGGTTCGGGGAGTTCGATGGTCAGCGTCGGTTTCGGACCGCGGGTATCGCGGGCGGTCTCTTCGGGAGCCGTCCAGCTGGTGCGCGGATCGCCGTCGGTAGCGGCGAAGGCCGAGCCGCGTAGATCGCCGACATCGGATGCCCCGCGCGCCACCGGCCGGGCCGGATCGGTCAGCAGCGCCTCCAGTGCGGGGCCCTGCCGTGGCCGGACGGTGAGATGAGGATCGACCGTCACCGGTGCGGGCACCGAAAGGGTGCGGCTGAATGCACCCATCTCCTCCGGGGCCAGCGCCAATCCCTTCCCGCAGCGAACACGGTCGGGGGCGTCGAAACAGGCGTTGCGGCCGGGGAATTCCTGTCCGAGATCCCAGCCGGTCACCGTGGCGCCCGACGGTGGTTCCGGAAGTACTGTGCGGTGCCGGATTTCGACCGGAACAGGAAATTCGGGTACCGAGTAGTCCTCGACCGCCAGTTCGCTGATCCCGAACTGACCACCCGTACTGCCGCGTTCGGTCGATCGCGCCGTGATCTTCACCCAGTCCGTCGAACCCACCGGCAGCGGCACCGAAACCGGCTCGCCGGGTTTACCGATCCGGGCGGAGACACTGCCGTTGTCGGTGCGCACCTCCACCCATTTCACCGGGTCGCCGATGGCGGCGGGAGTGCTGGTGAAACGCAGCAGCCCGGAATTGAACGGTTCGTCCATATCGAGCCGCAGCCATTGGCCGACAGCGTATTCCCCCGCATTGCTGATCCAGGCGGTGGTGGGGTCGCCGTCCACGATCGCCGCGGTCGAATTACCCGGCGCGGCACCACCGATCTGGGTGGCATCGGCGGCCGAACTGGACGCGGTGACGGTGGCCCCGGTCCAGTCGCCGCGGACCGGTTCGGCACCCGGGACCGCGTAATCCGGTACGAGGTTGTGCGTGCGACGGGCGTCGCCGGGGGCGCGCAAGGCCGAGTTGTGATTGTCGACCTTGCCGAAATCGGTTTCCCGGTCCATCGGGGTATCGGTCACCGTCACCGGGCCCACCGGCAGGCCCGCGGCGGCGGCATCGGCGGCGAGCAGAGTCGGCTCGTGCGAGGTCGCGGGGTCGCGGTGGAGCCGTTCCAGGACCTCCGATCCGCCCTGCACCCTCGGGACCGAGGCGAGCGGAACGGTGTATGCCCCGGGGAATTCGGCGGGCGCACCGGTGCCACTGCGTACCTCGGCGGGAGTTCCCGGCACCGGAGTTTCGATGCGATAGATCTCCACCGCCGGATACTCCGGGCGGAGATCGGCGTCGACCACGAATTCGTCGTTACCGGACCCGTGTTCGATCGGCTCACCGAATTCCGCGACCTTACGCAGCCCCGGCGACCCCTCCACCGCGCTGTGCGCCAGCAGCGGCCGGGTCGACCGGGAGGTATCCGGATCCAGATCGTTGCGCAGCACCAGCACTCCGATGCCTTGTCCGCGCAGCGCGGCCGCCAGACCGTCCGAGGGCCGGCCGTCGGCGATGAGCCGCTGCACCGAATCCATGGCGCGGATGGTTCCCGGCGGATTCAACGGGACCGCGTCCCGGACCGCCCACGGGGTCTCGGCCAGTGCTTGTAGTGGTTCGTCCCTGGTCAGACCCCAGACCTGGCTGCCGAAAGGCGCGCCCGGGACCACCAGTGCCCGGGTATCGGCGGCGTTGTCGCGTAACCACTCGGCGGTCTGCTGCCAGTAGCCGGGCACCTCGTCGTAGGCACCGCGCGGCGCGAGTTTGCCGGTCCAGGCCAACGAGGTGGACAGTGCGAGCGCGGCCAGGATCAGCATCGCCACCGCGACCCTGCGGTCGCGATGCGGGTTGGCGAACGCATTGCGCCACTGCCCGGCGCGTACCGAACCGGGCAGTGGCACCCGGGCCAGCAGTTGCGCGAGCCCCAGCACCAGCGGCAGCCGGATCAGCGGTTCCAATTTGTGCACATTGCGCAGCGGCGCACCGCCGGAATCGAGGAAGATGCGGACGTTTTCGGCGAACGGCCCGCCGAGCTGGCCCACATACCCAGCGCAGATACCGGTGAGGCCCACACACAGGATGAACACCAGCCGCCCGCGCCCGGGCATCGAACGCATAGCCAGGCCCGCCATCCCCGCGGCGGCGAGCAGGCCGGTGGCCAGGACCGCGGCGGGCTGGGTGACCAGCACCGCGCCCGCGATCCGTTCCGGCGAGACGAACGGGGTCCAGCTGTCGGTTCCGCGCAGTACTTCCCCCAGCGACGCCCACTGTGTGGTGACTCCGGACGATTCGATGTAGTCGAGGAACGGCGGGCTCACCCGGCCGAGCAGCAGTAGCGGCACCGCCCACCACGCAACCGCCAGCACCAGCAGCGGTACCCAGGCCATGGTGAACCGCCACCAGGCCCGGTTGGGCCGGTAACTGGCCCACCACAACAGTGCGGGCAGGAAGGCCGCCACCGTCGCGACCGCGTTCACCGCGCCCATCAGCGCCAGGGCCAGCGCACTTCCGGCCGGCGACCGCGCTCCGCCGTGCCGGCGCCGCCGGTAGGCCGTACCGAGGGCCGCGGGTGCGAGCAGTACCCACGGCGCCAGCATCATGGGCAGGGTTTCGGAGGAGATGGAACCGAGGGTGGTGAGCACCCGCGGGGACAGCGCGTACGCGATGGCGGCGATGATCCGCGCTCCGCGCCCGCCGATACCCAGGGTTTCGCAGAGTTTGACAACACCCCAGAACCCGGCGAGCAGCAGCAGCGCCCACCAGGTCCGCTGGGTCACCCAGGCGGGAATCGAGAGGAGATCACCCAGCGCGAAGAACGCGCCGTGCGGAAAGAAGTAGCCGTAGGCCTGGTTCTGGACCTGCCCCATCGGAGCTTGGCTGCTCCACATATGCGCGGCCCGGCCCAGGAAGCCGAGTGGGTTTTCGGCCAGGTCGTATTTGGTATCGGCGACGGTCAGCCCGGGGGCCTGCAGGAAGGTGAGCAGGAAGGCGATAACGGCCGATCCGGCGAACCACCGCGGTCCCAGCCGGTCGGCCGATTCCGGCTCGCTACCGGTTTCCGCGCGCGGCGAGGCTGCGGTTTCGGACTGCTCGGGCACCGTGGGTCAGGCGTTCGGCGTCCCCGCCGCAAGTACCGGGCGGGGACGTGGCGGGGTCGGGAGGGGTCTCAGCGCTTGCCGTATTCGACGCTGTTGAGCAGCGAACTGTCCGCGTTACCGCTGCGGTCCACCTCGGGGCGGGTGTTCTGCTGTACTGCGGCGGTGATGGCGAAGACCGCGATCGCGCCCAGCAGGGCACCGCCCACCGCACTCGCAATACCGGGGACAGCAAACTTCATCGCAGCACTCCAAACTAGATGCAGGCAGTATCCGGGCCAACCTAGCAGTATCGCGCCGGTCCGGAAACGTACAGTCCGGCGTTTCACCCTACTGGGTGCCACCGTCCGGCGGCGACGGCCGGGCGTGTTCTCCCCGCGGCGACCTGCGGCCTTTGTGCGGCCGAACCGTCATGGACCACGGCCCGGACGCGATCGCGCAGCCGGGCCGTATTTCAGCGAGGGAAACAACGACCGCGCCGGTCCGCTGGGCGAGCCCGTGCCGAACGTAGGAGTATTCGATCCAGATCCCGCTGAACGGTGCGGCGGGCCCACATCGAGATCTGCACCCTCACTCGCGTTTCTCCGGGATGCCCAGTGCGCCGAGCAGGGTGTGCAGTTTGCTCGTCGTCTCGTCGAGTTCGGCCTGTGGATCCGAGGCCGCGACGATTCCGCCGCCGGCCCAGGCACGCAGGGAAAGGCCGTCGGCCGATAGCCGTGCACTGCGGATCGCGACCACCCAGCACCCGTCGCCGCTCGAATTGCACCAGCCCACCGCACCGCCGTAGAACCCGCGGTCTTCCTCGTGAGTGGTGATGTATTCGAGTGCTTGGGCGGTGGGAGTGCCGCATACCGCCGGCGTCGGATGCAGGAGCAGTGCGAGTTCGAGGGCGCTGGGCGCCGGATCCCGCAGCACACCGTGGATCGGGGTGCCGAGATGCCATACGTCGCGGGTGCTGACCAATTGTGTGCGCGCCGGCACGGTGAGCCGGACACAGACCGGGTTCAGCCGTTCGGTGATCCAGTCGACGACGAACGCGTGCTCGGCCCGGTTCTTCGTACTCGACGCCAGCCGCTGCGCCTGGGCGTTGTCAGCTCCGGGGTCCGACAGTCGTGGCAGCGTTCCGGCCAGCGGATACACCGTGACCGACGACCCGGTGCGCTGGACCAGCGTCTCCGGGGTCGCACCCACCAGGATCGCGCCGGTATCTCCGGCAGGGGTGAGATCGACAGCGAAAACATTCGCGCGCGGATGTCTGGTGAGCAGGTAGGCGGCGAGGGTTTGCGGGTCGAGGGCGGTGTCCGCCGTGGCCGACACCGATCGCGCGGCGACCACCTTGCGCAGCGGCGGGGCCGGGTCGGCGAGGATGCCGACCAGCCGTGCGACCCGCTCGCGATGCTCGTCCGGGGAGGGCTGTTCGCTCACCACGCGTATGCGGGGGAGTTCCGGCAGCGCAGCAGGTCGCCACGGGCCCGCGGTATGCGAGAACTTCTCGGGTTCGACCAGCGCGGACGCCCGGCGCGGGTCGAACGGGATCGCGCCGGTGATCGCCGCGGTGCCACCGTGCAGGGCGTCGACGGCCTGCCACGGATCGCGGAACGTGGTGCGCACGCCGTCTGCGCGGACCACGCTATCGGGTCGTGCCAGCAGGAACCCGGTCATGGTCCGACCGTAACTCCATCGAGAGGGCACGGCCTCATGACCACACCGAGGTTCCGATCTCGTGCAACGGTGGACCGATGGGCCTGCAAGTTGCTCCACGCCGCCGCGGATGAGGTCGGGTGTCTGATCGCCGAGCGTCGGCCGGGGGAAGGCGACGAGAACCGGGTCTCTGCTGTTCCACCGAGTGGCTGGTCCACCGGATCCGGATATCGCCGACAGCGCGGGACCGGTGCCGGTACGGGATCACTGCCGAAGTCCGGCGTGGTCGCCCATCGTGGCCGGACGACCGTATGCGTTTCCGGACCCGTGGCCAGGGGTGCCGCCCGGATCGTCAGGTTTCGGCGCGCCGGCTGTGCCCGTTGCCCAGCGTGCGGTCCCGCGGCACCGGTGGTACCAGGAAGACCGGTCGATGACAGTGCTTGAGGACCGCGTCCGCCACACTGCTGTGCACCAGGGCGCGCAGACCGGTTGCGCCGCGGGTGCCGGCGACGACGATGTCGACATCGAGTTCGTCGGCGACCTCGACGATCGCGTGCCAGATACTGCCGGTGGATTCCTGGGTACGGGCCTCGGCGTTCAATCCCGCCAGCCCGGCGAGGTGCACACCTTCGGCATTGATCTCGCGGGCGGTCGTATAGGCGATATCTTCCATATCCTCGTCCGGCACCCATTCCGGCTGCACCATCCCGGAGATTCCCGAGATGCGGGCGGCCTGCCGGACCATCGGCTCCCACGCGGTGAGCACCACCGCCCTGTTCGCGGTGAGGAAGCGCCCGGCGTATTCGATCGCGCGTTTGGCGTGTTCGGACCCGTCGTAGGCGATGAGCATCAGATCGCAGGGCATGACGACCTCCGAGGCGGAGCCGGCGAGCAGATGATTCCAGATTACCGCTGTCCCGAAACCGAGCCGAGCTTTTGCGTACGTGGCGCTCGGGATACCGTGCAACGATGCGGAAGTTGCCGTTCGTCCTGCTCGCGGTGCTCGCGATGATCCTGACCGCCTGCGCCGGCGGCGACGGTGGTGGCACCGGAACCCCCACGCCCGGGGAGCGCTCCCCGGAGGGCGGGACGAGTGCCGCGCCCGCGCCCACCACCACGACCCCGGACGATTGCGCCGCCGAGTACCTCGGCCAGTTCACCACCCGGGAGAAGCTGGCGCAGCTGCTCACCGTCGGGGTCACCGGTACCGATGACGCGTTGTCAGTGGTGCGCGACCATCAGGTCGGCGGGATCTTCGTCGGCAGCTGGACCGATCTGTCGCTGTTGACCAGCGGTGAACTCGAACAGGTACGGGCCGAGGCGAAGGTGCCGCTGATGGTCACCACTGATGAGGAGGGCGGCCGGGTATCGCGGCTGGGCAGCCTCATCGGTACCGCGCCGTCGGCCCGGGAGACCGCGCAGACGATGACGGCCGAGCAGTTCTACAACGCCACCCTCGACCGCGCCCGCGCCATGCGTGACCTGGGGATCACCGTCGATTTCGCGCCCGATATCGATGTGAGCTCGCAGCCCGACGATTCGGTGATCGGTGACCGCTCCTTCTCCGACGATCCGGCAGTGGTCACCGAATACGCCGATGCCTATATCCGGGCCATGCACGAAATGGGGCTGGGTACGGTGCTCAAGCATTTCCCCGGCCACGGCGCCGGTACCGGCGATTCGCACCTGGGCGCGGTCCAGGTGGCGCCACTGGAGCAGCTGGCCGCCCGTGATCTGGTGCCATTCCGGGAATTGATCGACAGCGGCTCGGCGGTGATGGTCGGGCATCTGGATGTTCCCGGCCTGACCACGCCCGGTGTGCCCGCCAGTATCAGCCCGGAGATCATGAGCCTGCTGCGGCAGGGCTCCGGCTACGGCGCGGCCCCGTTCGACGGCGTGATCTTCACCGACGACCTCAGTGGTATGGCGGCCATCACCGACCGCATGTCCATCCCGGAGGCGGTCGAGGCAACCCTGGTCGCCGGTGCCGACAACGCCCTGTGGATCAGCACCGACGCTGTGGGCCAGGTGCTGGACCGCCTGGAGGAGGCAGTGGCCGCGGGCCGGCTGCCCATGGACCGGGTGGACGAGTCGGTGTTGCGGATGGCCGATTACAAGCAGATCCCGCGCGCCTGCTGATTTCCGGGGGAGGGCCGCGCGGTGCCGACCGGCCCGCACCGCTGTCCGGTGTACGCGTCGCCGGTGACCGCTATCCGAGTACAGTGCTGACCTTCGCCCGGAGTTCCGGGACCGTCTCCGATCCGCGAGCGGCGCACGTGCGCCGCCGGGTGGTTTCCGGGCCCGGGCAACTTACTTTGGAGTAATATAAAGGGCTCGATGCGGTAGGAGACGTGATGGCGGGCGGTACGAAAAGACTTCCGAGAGCGGTGCGCGAGCAGCAGATGCTCGATGCCGCGGTCGAAGTCTTCTCGCGCAAAGGCTTCCACGAAACCTCCATGGATGCCATCGCCGCCGAGGCCGAGATCTCCAAACCGATGCTCTACCTCTACTACGGCTCCAAGGACGAATTGTTCCGCGCGTGTATCCAACGCGAGGGTATGCGGTTCCTGGAGTCGGTCGCCCCGGCCGGTAACCCGCTGCTCAGTCCGCACGAGCAATTGCGCACCGCGCTCGAGGGGTTCCTCGGATTCGTCGATACCCACCGCAATTCCTGGCAGGTCCTCTACCGGCAGGCGCTCGGCCAGCAAGCGTTCGCCTCCGAGATCGAGAACGCCCGCCAGCGGGTTATCGAACTCACCGCGAAACTGCTGGAGTCCAGCGCCAAGCACGCCGAACCCGGTACCAATTTCGATATCGTCGCGGTCGCCGTGATCGGTGCGGGAGAGGCGATCGCCGATACGGTCGCCGGCGGGCGGATCGATGTGGCCGAGGCAGTGGATCTGCTGGACGCGCTGGCCTGGCGCGGTCTGTCCGGCCGCAAACCCGATACCGCCGGCGAATCGGGCGAATAGTCCGAATTCCCCAGCAGCCGTGGTTTTCTGCGGCTTGCGACCGATCCCGACGCTCCGTAGTTTCGGGCCAGCGGTCGTTGCGGAGGACGACGTCCGCGGGGAGGGCGAGGTGTTCGGGTTATTGCGGCCGTGCCGACGCGGCGCAGCGAAATACGGTATCGATCCCGGTCTTTGGCAGTCCCATATGTGTGGCCTGTGCCTGGGCCTGCGCGACGGTGGCGGACAGATCGCCCGTGCCGCCACCGATCGATGCGATAGTGCTGAGTCTGCTGACCGAAGCGCAGGCCGAAACCCCGGCGTCCCGGACCCGGCGAGGCGATCCGGCTGTTGCTCACCCAGTACTGCACCGGATATGCGTGCTGTGCCGAGCACATCAATCCGTGCAACGGTGAACGGCGGAAGTCCTGGGCCTCCCGGGGGTGTGATTGCGGCAGCTGCTGTGACTGTGCCGGCTGCTGTCGGGATTGCGGTCGGTGCTGCGGTGGCGACGGCTGCTGCTGTGAGTGCTGCGACTGTTCCTGCTGACCCGGCGTAACTCAGCTCCGCCGGTCGAAGCGCCGGGCCCACTGCCGGCAGGGTTCCTCCACCAGCGCGTGGCTCGCCGCGGCGATCGGCAGCGTGAACGCGACCGTGAGCACCAGGACCTTCACGAAGTCGCCGTGGAAGGGCAGAATCCCGAACACCGGGAAGATCACCGACAGCACGGCCAGATGCCAGATGAAGATGCCGTAGGACCAGCGGCCGACCGTGGCCGCGGGGGCCGAAGTGAGCCACCGGCGGCTCTTATCGGCCGGACCGAGGACCAGGGGCGCGAGCAGGGCGAAACCGATCACCGTGCCGAGAGCCATTTTGGCCGCGTACTGCCACGGTTCGGCCCGGGTCAATCCGGCGACCCCGCCGAGGTCGGTGGCCGAGAGTGCGAACGTCACGCCGGCGATCGCCCACATCAGTCGCTGATTGCCGAGGATCCGCCGCCCTCTCGCCCGCGGCTCGTCGCAGATCAGTTCGGCCAGCAGCATGCCGCCCGCGAACCACGGTATGTAGGCGGGCAGCCAGTTGTCGGCGTGGATGCCGCCCGGGGTCGGCACCGGTATGAAGTTCCAGCCCAGGAACACCAGGCCGAGCAGCAGCACGGCCGGTACTCGCGCGGTGGCCGCGCGTCCACGCAGACCGTGCAGCAGCCAGGCCAGCAGCGGCAGCACCAGATAAAAGGCCACCTCCACCGACAGACTCCACATCTGGGTGAGTCCATCGGTCAGTGTGAGCGGAATGAAAACCTGCAGGAGCAGCAGATTGGACAACCACACCTGCACGCCGGCGGTGTCCGCGGCGGCCGGAACCAGGATCAGCACCGCACACACAACGAGCCAGTACGCGGGCACGATCCGGGCTACCCGGTGACGTAGGTAGTAGCCGAGGGTGGGTGCGTCGCCGAGACCGCGGGCCGCCAGTGCGTGCGGCCGCCACAGCAGGAAGCCCGACAGGGCGAAGAACACGGCGACCGCCATATCGAAACGTTCCAGCAGCCGGCCGAGAACGGGTATCGCGGTGGCGCCGGTCTGGAACGCCACATGGGTGACCAGCACCCCGAGCGCCGCCAGCCCGCGCATACCTTCCAGTGCGGGGAGAAAGGAACGCTGCCGGGCGGCGGCCGGGGACGCCGCGGTCGTCCCGGGCCCGGAAGCCCCCATGACAGCGGCGGGTGCTCCGCTGAAGGCGCCCGGTCCGGTATGGCCGATATCGGGCTGAGCTCCGGGTTCGGTGGTCGGGGTGGTGGTCATCGGCTCCCAGTCTGCCCGCCCGCTCGCGCTGCGGGGAAGGCGGCATTTCACAATGCGCGCTAGACTCCTGCCGATTTGGGTCCGATTCCGGCCTCGCCAATGCCCACGAAACGCCGTGGCTGTTAGTGTCAGGGCTCACGAGTGCCGCGGCGCCCCGCTGTACCCGCGGAACGACCTGTGTTCTACGACGAGGAGACATTGCATGGCACTGAGTGCCGGAACCAGAAGGACGGTTGCCTGCGTGCTCGTGGGTCTCGGCGCGTTGCTGATCGTTGCCGCGCTGATGATCCCTACCTACACCGTCGGCAAAATGGCCAAAACTCCCCTCGATCTCGAGATCACCACCGTCGCGGTCAACCAGCCGGACGAGGAAAGCCTGGTCCTGGACTCGACTTCGCTGACCGAAGAGGGGCGCAGCGCAGAGGTCAACGAGAACGTTCCGCTCGTCTCCCAGCGTTTCCTCACCATCGAAGACCCGTCCGATGCCGATCAGATGACGATTCAGGCCGGTAACACCCTGCGCCGGATCGACAAGCGGGGCGATACCGGTGTGCTGTCGGCCTACGTCGACCGGGTCACCATCGATCGCAAGACCGGCGAACCGGTATCCACCGACCCCAACGGGTCGATCGCGATGTCGACCAACAGCAAGGGTGAGAGTATCGCCGAACCGGTCCATCGCACCGGTCTGCAGTACCGATTCCCGATCGGCACGGAAAAGAAGAACTACCCGTACTTCGACGTCTACGCCGAGACCAGCACCGATATGGAGTTCGTCGAAGAGACCGAGATCAACGGCACCACGGTCTACCACTTCCGGCAAAACGTCCCGGTGACCGATCTGTCCAAGGTCTCCAACCTGCCCACCAACAAGCTGAGCCTGCCGGCCGCCAAGTGGGGCCTCGAGGGCGGCGAAGAGCCGATCACCATGTCGCGCTTCTACAGCAACGTCCGCGACCTGTGGGTCGAGCCGCAGACCGGCACGGTCGTCAAGGGCGGCGAGCAGCTGAACATCTTCTACGGGCGCTCCGCCGACAAGCCCGAGGTGCCCGCACTCAAATCGCATCTGGTCTTCGATACCGATACCGTCGAAGCCCAGCTCGCGATCGCCAAGGACAATATCGACCAGCTCTCGCTGTTCGGCCGTATCCTGCCGATCGTTCTCGGCATCCTCGGTGTCATCGCGCTGATCGCCGGCATCCTGCTCGGCGTCATGGGTGGCGGTTCCGGCCGACCGGCCCGCGCCGGTGGTCCCTCGGGCAGCCGTCCCGGCGGCCCGGCTCCCGCCGGCTCGGATGCGCCGACCACCACCCTGCCGCGCAGCAGTGGTGCGGACGCACCGACGGAGACCATCAGGATGCCGAAGGATCTCTGAACCACGGCTGAAACGGTCGCCTGAACAAGGTCGATACGAAAAGCTCCCCGGACCACAGGTCCGGGGAGCTTTTTCGTAGCCGGGCGAAATGCTGTGCCGTCGCAGCCGGTGGACACCGGCCGTTGGCCCGCGGCGGCAGCCGATCGCCGGGGCATCGCATTCCTCGTCGCCGAAACGAAAGAATCCCGCTCCCGGGATGACGGGAGCGGGATCTGTGTCCGCCGGAAAGCGTCGGTTCAGCGCAGAGCGGCGGTGAGGTGGGGGTAGCCCTTCTTGGGATGTCGCAGGGCGAGTTCCCAGCCGTCGGGAGTCCGATCCGCGTACACGTTCACGGTCGAGGGCAGCAGAATCGGTTTACCGAACTTCACCGCGTAGGACACCGCCCCGGGGATCCGGCCCTCCAGCGTGGCCAGAATCGCTGCCGCCGACCACATACCGTGGGCGATGGCCCGTGGGAAGCCGAATGCCTTGGCACCCAATGCCGAGGTGTGGATCGGGTTCTGATCGCCGGAGGCGTTCGCGTAGCGGGTGATCGTCGCCTGGTCGACCCGCAGGGTACGCAGCGGGGGTGGCGGTACCTCTTCCGGCTTCGGCTCGGGTTTCGGACCACCCGACAGCGAGGTCTTCTGCTGGTGCAACAACGTTGTCACCTGCCGCCACACCAGTTCTCGCCCGACCCGGATCTCGCTGATCGCGTCCACCAGCAACCCCTTGGGGTGCTCGCGCAGGTTCTCGATATGCGCGGTGATATCGAGCGGTTCGCCGGCCGAGATATCGCGGGTGCGCTCGATCAGGTTCTCCGCGTGGACGGCACCCACTGCGACGAACGGGAAATCGCGTTGCACGATCATTTTCATCACCATCGGGAAGGTGATGACGAACGGGTAGGTCAGCGGCAGCTTGTCGCCGAACCGCAACCCGGTGGCGCGGCAGTACGCGGCCAGATGTTCCGGGTCCACGTGTAGGCCCTCGAGCCGAACCTCGCGGTCCGGGATGGCCGGTGCGCGGCCGGATACGAACGGCAGCGGAACCGCTCCCAAGGCCGCCTTCACATAGAGACTGCCGTTCTTGGGGGGTTCGTCGAGGGTGATGGTCTCGGTCATCACGCGCCGATCATGCTCTGGCCGCAGACGCGGACGATATTGCCGTTCACCGCGTTCGACGCCGGGCTCGCGAAGAAGGCGACGGTTTCGGCAACGTCCACGGTCTGCCCGCCCTGGTTCAGCGAGGCCATCAGCCGGCCGCCCTCGCGCGTCGCCAGCGGGATCGCGGCGGTCATGGCGGTTTCGATGAATCCGGGAGCCACCGCGTTGATGGTGATGTTCTTCTCGGCCAGCGCGGGCGCCTCGGCATTCACCATGCCGATGACACCGGCCTTGGAGGCACCGTAGTTGGTCTGCCCGCGGTTACCGGCGATACCCGCGATGGAGGACACGTCGATCACGCGGCCGCCCGCCTTCAAAGCACCCGAGGACACCAGGCCCTCGGTGATCCGGTGCGGGGCCGCGAGGTTCACGTTCAGTACCGCGTTCCAGCGGCCTTCGTCCATGTTCGCGAGCAGTTTGTCGCGGGTGATCCCGGCGTTGTGCACGATGATGTCGATACCGCCGAAACGTTCGGTGGCGAATTCGGCGAGCCGCTCGGCCGCGTCGGCGGCGGTTACATCGAGTGCCAGCGCGGTACCGCCGACCTTGTTCGCCGTTTCCGCCAGTGCCTCGCCCGCGGCGGGGATATCGGCGACGATCACGGTCGCGCCGTCCCGGGCGAAAACCTCGGCGATGGTGGCGCCGATACCGCGCGCCGCGCCGGTGACCACGGCGACCTTCCCGTCGAGCGGGCGGTTCCAATCGGCGGGTGCGGTCGAATCGTCCTTGCCGACCCGGATCACCTGCGCGTCCACGAACGCCGATTTGGCCGAAAGGACGAAGCGCAGCGTCGAGGCCAGCCCGGTGGCTGCCGGGGAGGCTTCGGGGTGCAGGTACACCAGCTGCGAGGTGGCGCCGCGCAGCAGTTCCTTACCGACCGAACGGGTGAAGCCCTCCAGCGCCCGCTGGGCGATCTGGCCCTCGACCGATCCGGCGAGTTCCGGGGTGGTACCGATGACCAGCACCCGGCCCGACGGCGCGATACTGCGCATGGCCGGCTGGAAGAACTGGTAGAGCTGGGAAAGATCCTCGATGCTGCCGATGCCGGTGGCGTCGAAGACCAGCGCGCCGTACTTGGTGCCGGCGGCCGGTGCATCGGCGAAGGTGTAGTCGCCGGCCAGCAGCGCGCGCAGCGGTTCGGCCACGCGGCCCTTACCGCCCAGCAGGACCGGGCCGGGCAGTGCGGGCTCGCCGGGGGTATAGCGCCGTAGTTTCTCCGGCTTCGGCAGGCCCAGCTTGTTCGCGAGGAACCCGCCGGGCGCGGAGTTGACGAACGATCCGTAGAGGTTGGGTGCGCCCTTGCTCTTGGCTGCCACTGTTCCCACCTTTTCTGTTGCTCGAGTGGTATCGGTACCTGGCGTGCGCCGGTACCGCCGCACCGGCGCCGTTGCTGCCCGAACTGCGCTCACCCGCGGGGAGCGGGGTCGGCAGGTTAGCCGGCGCACAGTCGCCGGAGGCGGTGTCGACATTGAACTTACTCCGGAGTAAGTTTATCGTAAACCGATCGCGGGCGGGCGTCGGCCGCCGCGGCCGGGTACCGCGGATCCGGAGCCGGAAACACCCGACCATCTCGCCAACTCGACAACCTGGGAGACCCGAGTGACCACCACACCCCGTTCGACCCGTCCGGTCGCCATCGTCGGCGGCAACCGCATCCCGTTCGCCCGCTCCGACAAGGCCTACGCGCACGCTTCCAACCAGGACATGTTCACCGCGACCCTGGACGGTCTGGTGAGCCGTTTCGGCCTGCAGGGCGAACGCCTGGGCATGGTCGCCGGCGGCGCCGTCCTCAAACGCGTCGGCGAACACGGCATGATCCGGGAAAGCGTGCTCGGCAGCACGCTCAGCCCCTACACCCCCGCCCACGATCTGCAACTGGCCTGCGGTACGGGCCTGCAGGCCGTGGTCACCGTCGGCGACGCCATCGCGGCCGGCCGGATCGAGGCCGGTATCGGCGGCGGAACCGATACCACCTCGGATGCGCCGATCGGCGTGAGCGAGCGGATGCGCGAATGGATGCTGAACATCAACCGCGCCCGCACCAATGCCGAACGGCTCAAACTGGTGGGGCAGTTGCGGCCCGGCATGGTCGGTATCGAGATTCCGCGCAATGCCGAACCGCGTACGGGGATGTCCATGGGCGAACATGCGGCCGTCACCGCCAAGGAATTCGGTATCGCCCGCGAGGCGCAGGACGAACTGGCCTACCTGTCGCATACGAACATGGCCGCCGCCTACGAACGTGGTTTCTTCGACGATCTGGTGACCCCGTTCCTCGGACTCACCCGCGACGACAACCTGCGCCCCAACTCTTCGGTCGAGAAACTGGCCACCCTGAAACCGGTGTTCGGCGTGAAGCTCGGCGACGCCACCATGACTGCCGGTAACTCCACACCACTCACCGACGGCGCCTCGGCGGTACTGCTGTCCAGCGACGAATGGGCCGCCGACCGCAGCCTGCCGGTACTGGCACATCTGGTGGACAGCGAGGTCGCGGCCGTCGATTACATCCACGGCCCCGACGGTCTGCTGATGGCCCCCACCTACGCGGTGCCCCGCATGCTGGCCCGCAACGGCCTGACCCTGCAGGATTTCGACTTCTACGAAATTCACGAGGCCTTCGCGTCGGTGGTGCTGGCCACCCTGCAGGCTTGGGAATCGGATCAGTACTGCAAGGAGCGGCTGGGTCTCGACGGTGCCCTCGGCCCGATCGACCGGACCAAGCTGAACGTCAACGGATCCTCGCTGGCGGCCGGGCATCCCTTCGCGGCCACCGGTGGGCGGATTGTCGCCCAGACGGCCAAGATGCTGGCCGAGAAGGGGTCCGGCCGTGCGCTGATTTCCATCTGTGCCGCCGGTGGGCAGGGTGTAGTCGCCATTCTGGAGCGTTGAGAGCCGTGATCCTGCGCCGTCGTCTGCGGCGCAGGGTCGGTGATCTACGGTTTCGACCCACATTCGACCGGGCCGTCGATACCGGCGGGAGCAGGGAGCTCGCCGGTATGGACGGCCCGGTCCACGGGAGTGTCCCGGCCGCGGTGAAACTCGATATCGCCGGTTATCCGGTGCCCGGTAATTCGTGGTGTCCGCCGAAGGCCTCGCGCATTGCCGAGAGGGTTTTGTCGGCGTAGCCCGATTCGCCGCGCGAGGCGAAGCGCTGGAACAGGGCGGCGGAGAGGACCGGGGCGGGTACCCCGATATCTACCGCGGCGTCCAGCGTCCAGCGGCCCTCGCCGGAATCGGAGACACGACCGCCGAAGGAGTCCAGGTTCGGATCGGCGTGCAGCTGGGCCGCGGTCAGATCCAACAGCCAGGACGCGACCACCGAACCACGCCGCCACACCTCGGTGACCTGCGCGATATCGATGTCGTAGCGGTAATACCCGGGGTTCTCCAGCGGCGTTTCCTCGGCGGAGTACTCGCTCGCTGCGCGGTTGCCGTAGTCGGCTTTGTGCAGGATGTTGAGGCCCTCGGCATAGGCGGCCATCACGCCGTACTCGATACCGTTGTGGACCATCTTCACGAAATGCCCGGCCCCCGCCGGACCGCAGTGCAGATACCCCTGTTCGGCCGGGCCCGGCTCACCTGTACGGCCGGGCGTGCGGGGCGCGGCCGCAACACCCGGCGCGATTGCTTGCAGCAGAGGCTCCACCCGCCGGAACGGTTCCGGTTCGCCGCCGACCATCAGGCAGAAACCGCGTTCGCGGCCGAAGACCCCGCCGGAGGTGCCGATATCGAGATAGTGGAGGCCGAGCGGATCGAGCTTCGCGGCGCGGGCGATATCGTCGTGATAGCGGCTGTTGCCGCCGTCGATCACGATATCGCCGGGTTCGAGCAACTCGGCCAGTTGATCGATGACCGCGCCGGTCGCCCCGGCAGGGATCATCACCCAGACCACGCGTGGGGTGTCCAGCATTGCGAGGAACTCCCGCAGATCGGTACTGCCGCGGAAACCGTCGCCCAATTCGGTGGAGAGGCCGGTGATCACCTCCGGATGGCGTTCGCAGCCCACCGCGGTATGGCCCGCAGCGACGATCCGCCGCACGATGTTTGCGCCCATCCGGCCGAGCCCGATCATGCCCAACTGCATCTCGCGTCCCCTTTTCCCTGGGTTGGAGGTCCGGATCGCAGGTCGTAGTCGATTGTGCCCGCCGCTGTCGCGAACTTCTGTGTGCGTAGGTGTAACGCTCTGCCGGCGGCGTCGATATACCGGTTGGCTCCGTGTATTCGCCTGACCCCCGACCCGGCGACTACACGGGGCCACTTTGCTGTCCGGACCGGTATCGCGCAGGCCGTGCAGGCCGGTGTGCGGTATCGCCCGGCTACTGTGCGGTGTCTCAATTGAGACACTGAACGGACCGCCCGATGGCACAGCTGTGATCGATCAGGCACTGAAGATTACAGTTCGGACAACTATCGTTGGCGAAGGCTCGCACCCGCGAGTCCCCGGACATATCGATTGGGGAGGACGGTTCGTGAGCGGCGAATCGAATACCGACCGCGGCGACAGACACGACCCCGGCCGACCACAACTGACGGGCAGCGGCCTCTCTCAGCCGCCGCATACCGGTCGTGACCAGCAGGCACAGCCGCCCGCACAACCGAATCCGGCGGAATCCGTCGCGCCCGGCTGGCGCGGCGGCAGCTCGTGGTTGAACCCGCCGACGGATGCGCCCGGCGCGGACGATCACGCCGCCTCCCCAGATTCAGTATCCGCGGGCTCGCCCGTCCAAACCTCCGGCTCCGCTCCGACCGTTTCCCGCCCGGCTGCCGCGCCGCTCGCGGCGGGGTATACCGGCCCGCAGCAGACCGGTGGCGTCGACCCGGCCGGACCGGATTTCGCGACCCGGCAGTTGCCGCGCACCGGCCCCAACCCGCCGCTGGACGCCTATGCCACCACCGGCCCCGATTCCGACGCTCCCACGGAAGTCTTCGATTCCTCCGCCCTCACGCAGCGCCTGGCCGGCGAGGAGGCCGCCTGGTCGGCCTACTCCGATGACACCGCCGCGACCGATGCCCTCGCCCAGAGCGGTTCGGTCCCCCCGATGCCACCCCGTTCACCGCAAGGCCGTCCGGGCGGGTCCGGCGGCAACGGCGGAGACGACGGCAACATGCGTTCGCTGTCCGGCCTCCGCGACCGGTTCCGCGGTTCCGCGACCGCTCGCCGCGTCCTCCTGGCCGCCGCCGTGGTGTTCGGTATCGCCCTGGTGGGCTATATCGCCGACCTGGTGATGACTTCCGGCAGCATCCCGCGTGGTGTGGAGGTCGCGGGGGTCGCGATCGGCGGAATGGACAAGGACCAGGCTCGCGCGAAGCTGCAGACCACACTCGACGCCCGCTCCGGCGAAGTGGTTCCGGTGAAGATCGCCGATGTGCAGACCGAGCTGGTCCCCAGCGCCGCCGGCCTCGGTGTGGACTGGGACGCCACCTGGGAGCGGGTGGGTGGCCAACCGCTCAATCCGGCGGCCCGGCTGCTGTCCTTCGTCGCCACCCGCGAGGTCACGGTGGCCAGCACGGTCGACGAGGCCGCGTTCGGACGCACTCTCGACGAACTGCGGGTCCACGATCAGCCGCCGGTCGAGGGCGGTATCGCCTTCGAGGGCACCCGGCCGGTCGCGGTCGATCCGGTGCCGGGCCGGATTCTGGACACGGCCGCGGCGCGGACCGTGCTCACCGATCAGTGGGCCACGGCGAACACCCTGGATCTGCCCGTTACGCCCGCGCCCCCCGCGGTCCGGCGCGACGCCATCGAAAAGGCGCTGCACGAGATCGCCGAGCCCGCGGTGAGCGCACCGGTGGTGTATTCGGGTAAGGGTAGTGGAACCGCGACTCTGAGCCCGGAGCAGATCGCCGCCATCGTGAAGTTCGTCCCGGACGGCCACGGCGGTCTGCGCGTCGAATTCGACCACAAGGTGGCGACGGATCTGCTCGCCCCGCAGCTGGCGCCGACCGAGGTGGAACCGAAGGATGCGACCTTCACCTTCTCCGGTGCGCCGACCGTGGTACCCGCCGTCGTCGGCGACAAGATCAACTGGCCGAAATCGCTGGAGCAATTGCCGGCGATGCTGGCCGCTGCCGGGCCGCAGCGCACCACCGCGGCGATCTACGAGCGGATCGAACCGAAGCTCACCACCCAGGCGGCGGAGTCGCTGGGGATTACCGAGGTGGTGGGTGAGTTCACCACCGGTGGTTTCTCCGGTCCCTCGGGGGTGAACATCCGCACCGTCGCGCAAGAGGTGAACGGCGCGGTCGTGAAACCGGGTGACACGTTCTCGCTGAACGGGCATACCGGCACCCGCGGCGCGGCCGAGGGGTATGTGGAATCCGGCATCATCGACCACGGCCGTCCCAGCACGGCAGTCGGTGGCGGGATCAGCCAGTTCGCCACGACTCTCTACAACGCCGCCTATTTCGCCGGGCTCGAGGACGCGGGCCACACCGAGCACAGCTACTACATCTCCCGCTACCCGGCCGCCCGCGAAGCGACCGTCTTCGACGGCGCCATCGACCTGCAGTTCCGCAACAACAGCCCGCACGGCGTGTACATCCAGGCGTTTGCGGACAGCTCCGCAGTGACGGTCCGTATCTGGGGTACCAAAACGGTGAACGTCGAGTCCATCACCGGTGACAAGTCCAAGCCGACCGAACCGGAAACCATCACCCTGCCCGAGGGCGACGACTGTATCCCCTCCACGGGAGCGCCCGGTTTCACGATCGCCGACACCCGGGTGATCACCGATATCAATACGGGCCGGGAGATTTCGCGGCACACCCGGACGGTCAAGTACGACCCGGTTCCCGAGGTGAAATGCGTTTCCCCGGACGACGAGAAGTCAGATGAGGAACAGCCCGAGGACACTCCCGCGCCGACGGCCGAGCCGAGTAGCGGCAACGAGGGCAGCCGGCCGACCAACCGGGCGGGCAACCGCTGAAGTCCCGGCCGGAAGCAGGTGATCGACTGCTGCCGGCCGGTGCCCGGTCGGCTTCCGCCTGTTGCCGCCGGGGGCATCCACCCGGAACGGTGGTCTCCTCGTCGGGCAGGTGAAACCGGTCCGGTCTCGGGAGAGATCGGGGATACGTCGCGGTGTGCGGACTGTGTCGGCAGTGCCACCGACTGTGTCCGCTACCGCGGGACTCATCGAGTGAAGCGTGACGGGTTAGCCTGAGCACCGCCTCTCCGCTTACCTGTCCGGCCTCTTATACGCATGCGGGTCGCGGTGTCCGACGATGGACTCGCTGCTCAGGGCACCGCGAGCCCGACCGCGCTCGCCCCGAGGCGGGGCTGCACAGGGGTGTTCCGATTCGCGTCTGCCCGGATTTCGGGCGCGGCAGACGGGACCGGTGAGAAACTACACTCGGGCTCTCCGGGCCCGATCGTGGAGCTCTGACGGCCTACAGCGGTGTACGCATCAACAGGACGTTGTACTGCCGGTGCACCGTGAGTAGGAAGTACAGATCGCTGCCCGTCTGGTAAGGGAAGATCATGGAGGCGTAGGCGGTGGGCAGGGAAGCCGCCTCCACCAGCACGCGCGGTGTGCTCCACGGGCCCTCCGGGGTGTCTGCGGTGCGCAGCACCACCGAGTTGTGCGGATCGGTCGTCAGCATCACGTATTTGCGCAGATGGTCGTTCCACTGCACCGACAATTCCGCGACACCGTCGACGATCGGCGTCGCGGCCGCCGGATCGTTCACCTTCCAGCCGCGCCCGTCCCAGTACTCGTAAGCGTCGATATTCGCGATATCCGCTTCGCGCACCCGGGAGATGTAGCCGGGATTGCCCCGGCCGGCAGCCGTGCCGTACCGGTACACGTACCCATCGGCCTTCACGAACGCGTTCTGCTGAAACCGTTCATGGCCGCCGCCGTTGGCCCGGCGGGTGGTGGGCAGCTGTGCCCAGGTCCGGCCGCCGTCGGCGGACGAGGCGAGGGTGGCGAAGTTGGTGGTCCACTTGCCGTGGTCGCCCCATTCCTTCACCGACATCATGCTCATGTACTGCACGCCGCCCACCGCGATCCCGGCGGTCGGGATCAGGCTGATCTCGATCCCCGGGATCTTCGGGCTCGGCAGCGGATTCGGGACTGCGCCGTCGAATATGATGCCCTGTGACGGGTCCTTGGTACGGCTGTGGAAGAGCACATTGCTGCTCCAGGCCCATGCGCTGCCGGCCAGCAAGTTGGGGATACCGAGCCCCGCGGAATCACCGAACGCCGTGATCATGGTCCCGGCTCCGTCGTCCCACATCACCCCGAGATCGGTGCCGAGCACGTTCACCCGTTCGGTTTTGTTGGGGCTGTCCATCCCGGTGACCTGGAAGACGGCCTGGGTTTCGCCCGGTAGCGGCGGCAGGCCGCGTGGCTGGCCGTTGATCCCCGGGATGGGGTTCACGTTGTTGGGGTCCGCTGCGGCCGGACCGGCCAGGACGAGCGCTGCGGTGGCGCCCACAATCCCGGCACGCACGAGTACGGACAGCGGGCGGCGAGTCATTCTCGGGTGTCCTCCTGCGGAACTGCGTGGTCTGCGGGCCATCTTGCCACGGTCGCGGTATCGGCGTGCCGGTCCGCGGTACCGAACCACCGCGGGATCCGGTCGAGCAACTCCTGCTGATCCGCTCCGGCCCAGGCGATATGCCCGTCGGGCCGCAGCAGGACGGCGGGCGCGTCCAGCTCCGCGCCGGGGTCGGCGATCCGGTCGATACGGTCCGCCCACCCGGCGACGGAGAGGCGGCCGGTCCGGTCGAGCAGCAGACCGCGGCCGCGGTGCATCAGTGCGTACAGGCGGCCCCCGGTCAATGCGATATCACGCATCCGCCGCCCCAGTGGCTCGTTGCCGCCGAAATCGTAACGTACATCGAGCGCGGTGATCTTGGCCAGCAGGTGGCGGGTGACTTCGGGGAAGTCCATCAGTTCCGAGAGCAGCCCGCGCACCGCCCGTGGCCCTGGCTCGGCGGAGAGCAGTTCCGATTGCGCCCGGGTATTCGCCAGGACGCCCGCGGCCACCGGGCGGCGTTCGGTCTCGTAACTGTCGAGCAGGTCGTCCGGCGCCCAGCCCGATAGCGCGGCCGCGAGTTTCCAGCCGAGATTGAACGCGTCTTGGACCCCGAGGTTGAGCCCCTGCCCGCCGAGTGGCGGATGGATATGTCCCGCGTCCCCGGCCAGCAGTACTCGCCCGACCCGATAGCGTTCGGCCAGCCGGGTGGCGTCACCGAATCGGGACAGCCGCCGCGGCGAATGCACCCCGAAATCGGTACCGGCGACAGCGCGTAGCTGCCGGGCGAAATCCGCGAGCGACGGCGGCACCGAGCGGTCGGCCGCCACCTCGGCCGCAGGTACCAGCACTCGGTAGCTACCGTCGCCGAGCGGCATGAGACCGAACCGGTGTTCTGTCCTGCGCACTTCGGACATCACGGTGGTGATGGTGTCCGGGGAGGCAGTCACCGCCATTTCGCCCAGCAGCGTATCTGTCGTGGACGGTTCCCCGGGAAAGCCGACATCGATCAGTTCGCGTACCGTGCTGCGCCCGCCGTCGCAGCCGATGAGGTAGCGCGCCCGCAGCCGGGTGCCGTCGGCGAGTTCGGCAGTGACCGCGTGTTCGTTCTGCTCCAGCCCGGTCAGTTCGCAGCCGCGCCGGATCTCGGCGCCCAGTTCCTGCGCGCGTTCGGTCAGCAGCCGGTCGGTGATCGGCTGGGGGATGCCGAGAATGTAGGGGTGGGCGGTATCGAGCCCGGCGGGTACGGCTTTGTCGATACCGGCGAAATGGCTGCGGAGCGGGTACTTCTGCCCGCGGGCGAGGAAACGCTCCAGTATCCCGCGCTGATCCAGGATTTCGATACTGCGCACGTGCAGGCCGGTCCCGCGGACGAACCCGGACGGCTGCGGATCCTTTTCCAGTACGACCACGCGCACACCGTGCAACCGCAGTTCGCCGGCCAGCATCGTTCCCGTGGGCCCGCCGCCGGTGATGATCACATCGAACATGAATCCCTCGAATTCCGTGGTTCCTGTCGCCGCCGCGCGAACCTGTTTCCGCAGGTAGCGGCGCTCCGGCCGGATATTCTGCGGCACCACCGGGGGCTTGCCGCAAGCCCCCCTGTGGGATATACGTTGAAGTGGGGAGGAATTCGGAACGGCTCTTCGGGCCGGTTCGGGTGTCTTCATCGGCTCATGGGCTTCGCCGGCCATCGGCGGCCGGCCGACTGTGGATAGCCCACACAGAACTGGCGGCCCGGATCATCCGGGCCGCCAGTGGGACAGCGATTGTTCAGCGGATCAGAACGCCGCCTCGTCCAGCTCCATGATGTCGTTGTCCAGGTTCGACAGAATGGTGCGGGTGGCGGTGAGCTCCGGCAGGATATTGCGGGCGAAGAACTGTGCCACGCCGACCTTGCCCTGGTAGAAGGCCTGGTCGGCACCTTCCGCTCCGGCATCCAGCGCGGCACCGGCGATCTCGGCCTGCCGCAGCAGCTGCCAGCCGATCAGCAGATCGCCGACCGAGAGCAGGAAACGCACCGAACCCAGGCCGACCTTGTACAGCTCATCGGTCTGCTCCTGGGCGCCCATCAGGTGCCCGGTGAGCGTGGCAGCCATGGCCTGCACATCCTCGAGCGCGGTCGCCAGCAGCTTGCGCTCGGCCTTGAGCCGGCCGTTGCCCGCCTCGGAGTCGATGAATTTCTGGACCTGTCCGGCCACATGCCCCAGCGCGACTCCGCGGTCGCGGGCGATCTTGCGGAAGAAGAAGTCCTGCGCCTGGATGGCGGTGGTGCCCTCGTACAGCGAGTCGATCTTGGCGTCGCGGATGTACTGCTCGATCGGGTAGTCCTGCAGGAAGCCGGATCCGCCGAGAGTCTGCAGCGATTCGGTGAGGTACTGGTAGGCGCGCTCGGAACCCACACCCTTCACGATCGGCAACAGCAGGTCGTTGACCCGGGCGGCGAGATCGGCGTCGGCACCGGAGACGGCCGCGGCGACATCGGCATCCTGGTGGGCTGCGGTGTACAGGTACACCGCGCGCAGGCCCTCCGCGTACGCCTTCTGGGTGGCCAGGCTGCGTCGCACGTCCGGGTGGTGGGTGATGGTGACCCGCGGCGCCGCCTTATCCGACATCTCGGTCAGGTCGGCACCCTGTACGCGCTGCTTGGCGTAGTCGAGCGCGTTCAGGTAACCGGTGGACAGGGTCGCGATGGCTTTGGTTCCCACCATCATCCGCGCATGTTCGATGACCTCGAACATCTGTGCGATACCCTTGTGCACCTCGCCCACGAGCCAGCCCTTGGCCGGGATGCCGTGGCCGCCGAAGGTGACCTCGCAGGTGGCCGAAACCTTCAGGCCCATCTTGTGCTCGACATTGGTGACGAATACGCCGTTGCGGTCGCCCAGTTCGCCGGTTTCGTGGTCGAAGTGGAACTTCGGTACGAAGAACAGCGACAGGCCCTTGGTGCCCGGGCCGGCGCCCTCGGGACGGGCGAGCACCAGATGCATGATGTTCGGGAAGAGATCGTCGGAGTCGGCCGAGGTGATGAAGCGTTTCACGCCCTCGATATGCCAGGAGCCGTCCTCCTGCTGAACGGCCTTCGTGCGGCCCGCGCCCACATCGGAGCCGGCGTCGGGCTCGGTGAGCACCATGGTAGCGCCCCAGCCCTGTTCGACGGCGATCTTGGCCCACTTCTTCTGCTCTTCGGTGGCGTTGTTGTAGAAGATATTCGCGAAACCGGGGCCGGCGGCGTACATGAAGGCCGCGGGCTGCGCACCGAGGATCAGTTCGGCGATGGCCCAGTAGGCGGCGCGGGGGACGTCGATACCGCCCAGTTCGGGGTCGACGGAGAAGGTATCCCAGCCGCCCTCCTGCAGGGTCCGGTAGCTCTTCTTGAACGACTCGGGGAGGCTCACCGTATGGGTTTCCGGGTCGAAGACCGGCGGGTTGCGGTCGGCGTCGGCAAAGGATTCACCCAGCGGGCCCTCGGCCAGGCGACGCACTTCGTTGAGCATCTCCTTGACGGTGTCCGCGTCCAGGTCGCCGTAGGCACCGGACTCCAGGATCTTGTCCAGACCGAGCACCTCGAAGAGGTTGAACTCCAGGTCGCGGACGTTGCTCTTGTAATGACCCATTGTGATACTCACTCTCCGTTGAGTCGGGTGCGGTCGGTGTGGTTAGCCGTTCCCGCCCGTTGTTGCCACCGGGTAGCTGCCGGCACACGGCAGGCTACTCGCGGGTAACTTAAAAGCTATATTACCGACGGGTAAGGCGGTCGGCAAAGCTTCTCGCGTCAATGTGACGCGGTAAACAACCCAAGGGTGCTGTGACCTGCGAAAACAACCGGCTGTGGACCGCTTCAGGTGATATTGCGCCGTGTGCCTGGTCCGCGGTGCAACCACTGGGCCCCGCGCTTCGACGGCCGCCTGACATCCGGATAAACCCGCCTTCACCAGGTATTTCTATTGGCGTGCCGGTGTCGCGACCCGTCGGCGCGCAGAGTGCGTGCGGCCGCGCTGTACTCGGTTCCGTAGTAGTTAGGGTGAGTTGTGCGGATCGAAACGAGCGCCGGGCCCGCCGAGGCCGAGATCGACTACCCGAACGACCCCGCCTTTCTGCTGGTATTCACCCATGGCGCCGGTGGCGGTGTGGACAGCCGGGACATCTTGACGGTGCGTGATACGGCGCTGGCCGCGGGCGGCGTGGTGGCTCGCGTACTGCAGCCCTACCGGGTGGCCGGCCGCCGTGCCCCCGGTAAACCGGAACCGCAGGACAGATCATGGATCGAACTGGTCACCGCCCTGCGGTCGGACCTCGGACCCGATCTGCCGTTGGTGCAGGGTGGCCGCAGTAACGGGGCGCGGGTCGCCTGCCGCACCGCCGGCGCACTCGGCGCACGCGGCATCGTGGCAGTGTCCTTCCCGCTGCATCCGCCCGGAAAACCGGAGAAATCCCGCCGCGAGGAACTGCTGGCCGCCGCGCCCGTCGAGGTGGTGGTGGTCAACGGCGGCAGTGATCCGTTCGGCATCCCGGACCCGGCGGACGTGGCGGAGGTCCGAGTCGTCCCCGGTCAACCGCATTCCTTCGCCCGAGGTTTCGAGACGATCGCCGAAACCCTTGCGCCTTGGTTCCGGCGCTGGCGCCGCTGAGTGATGGATATCAGGACAGTTACTGTCCAGGCAACCGCCCAGCCGGCCGCACCACTGCTGGTCGATCTTGCCACCGTGAGAGGCCCCGGCCTGGACAGGGCCGGTCCGAGCGCCGGCGTATCGGTCAGCGGTGCCGTGTTACCCGACCGGCTTGGTAGCGACCACAAGGGCGTCGATCGCCTCGCCCGCTTCGGTCGGCCGCAGGACCTGCTGAGCTGTGTCGATCTGCAGGCCGCTGTCCTCGCCCAGGTCGGCTATCACATCGTCGGGCGTGAACAGGATCTCCGGATCCTGCGGACCTCCGTACCCCCGTTCCGGATTCGCGCTGTCGTGCCCGAGCACCAGCAGCATCCCGCCGGGGGTGAGCAGTTGCGCCGCCCGCCGGACCATCTCGCGCCGCTGTCCGGCCGGTAGGTGCAGGAACACCATCAGGACCAGTTCGTACGGCCCGCCGATATCCACACCCGGTTCGGTGAGATCGGCGCACTGCCAGGTGATCCGCTCCCGGATCGACCGGGTCAGCCGCGTCGCCACCGTACGACCCTTATCGATGCCGACCTGGGAGAAATCCACCGCGTGCACCTGCCAGCCGTGGGTCGCCAGCCACAGCGCGTTGCGGCCCTCCCCGCTGGCCAGATCCAGTGCGCGCGGGAATTCGGGAACCATGCCGTCCGGGCCGGGTATGCGCGGGATGCGCCGGTCCAGTCCGTGCACGAACTCCACCACCGTGGTGTTCGGCGGTGCGCCCCACACCAGTTCGCTCTGCACATATCGCGCATCCCACTCGGCCGCGTCCATACGGGCCAGTGTATGGACGCGGTGTCCGGTTGGGACCGCTTCGGCGTCGGATATCACCCGCCGGCGGGGTCGGGCAGCCAATGCACCGGGGAAGTTTCGCGGATATGGACGAGTACGTCGAACGCCGCCGCCGGCGAACTCACCGCCAACCGCGCCGCCGCATCCGCGGCCGGGTCGTACACGCCGCTGATCACCCGCATCTGCGCCGGTGCCGCCCGCCATCTCCGGATCTCCGGTGGTGCGTCGTCGCGCAGGTCGACGAAATAGGCGGGTAGGTCGACGGTGCCCAGATCGGCGTCGATGAGCTCCGGGGCGGGGACGGGCGCGATTACCTTGCCCAGATCGCCGTGATGGAAACCGATCGCCACCGAGAGGTAGCCGGTGCCGAAATATGCGCGCAGCCCGCTGCCTTCCCCATGGAACCGGGTCTCGGCCGGACCGAGGCCGATCTCGATACCGGCGGTGTGGGCGATCCCGTCCCAGTACACGATCCGCGCACCGGTGGTGCGATGGTGGTCGATGATCGTCCGGGCCGGTTGTGGGTCGTCACCGGCGAAGCCGCCGCGACCGGCCACGCTGTTCTCGTGGAAGCTCACGATCAGCCGGGCGCGATCGAGTGCTGTCGAATACGCTGCGGCGGCCTCGGGGCCGGCCGGCTGGGGCAGCGAGTGCAGGAGCGTGAGCGCGGCGCGGGCGTCCTCGGCGAACGGGCGGCCGGGGTGGATGCCCTGGTGGCGCTGGACGTGCTCGTCGATCCGGTGCGCACTGCGGATCGGAGTGAGATGCGCAGCGAGTTCTTCGGCGCGGTCGGGAGCCCATCGGCGGGCGTAGGCGAGCACTTCGTCGTAGTCGGCCGGTTCGGCGTCCGCCGGCCGGATCCCGAACACACCGACTCGATCGTCGGGGTGGTCGATGTTGTAGGCGCGCAGCCATTCGAGCGTCGTGACGGTTTCGGCCGTGCGCAGGGGGCGCCAGGCGTCGGCGAGCGCGGTGTGCGGATCGCCGACGCCGGCGCGTACGTAGGCGTCGAGCCTGGCACCGGAACGGGCACTGTCCTGGATGGCGAGCGCGCGGAATCCGTGCTCGGTGATCAGGGTGCGCAGGATCCGGTCCCGGATCCCGTAGGTCTGGCGGGAGAAGCGGGTGGATTCGCCGAGGCCGACCACGGTGGCCGCGGCCAGGTGGTCGGTCAGCGTCCGCAGATCCGGACCGGTATCGGCGGCGTCGGTTCCGTGGACGGGCCGCGCGTTATCGCGCAGCCACCGGTGCACCGCGTCGGCGGTATCGGTGGATGTCGAGGTCGTGGTCACGCCAGGCTCCTGGTGGCTCGTCGGAGTGTCGTGACCAGCCTTGTACCTGAACCTTTGTTCAGGTCAAGCGCGGTCAGAGGCGAGTGCGCATCAGTACCACGTTGTATTGGTTGTGGACGGTGGTGAGGAAGTACAGATCGCTGCCGGTCTGATACGGGAAGATCGACGGCGCGTACGCGGTCGGCAGTTCTCGCGCGTCGATCAGCACCCGGGGCGGGCTCCACGGGCCCTGCGGGGCGGGCGCGGTGCGCATCACCACCGAATTGAACGGGTCGGTGGTCAGCGAAACATATTGACCCAGATGTTCGTTCCACATGACCGACAATTCGCCGACCCCGTGCATGATCGGTTTCGCGGCATTCACATCGCCGTGCTTCCAGCTGCCGCCGTCCCAGTATTCGTAGGCGCCCAGATTCTGGATATCCGCCTCGCGGACCCGGGATATGTATGCGGCATTGTCGCGACCGGACGCGGTGCCGTAAACATAAACGTAGCCACCGTCTTTCGCGAAGGCATTCATCTGGAAATTGCGGTTGGCGCCTTCGTTGGGCCGGCGGGTGAATGTCAGATCGGCCCAGGTTTCGCCATTGTCGGCGGACGCGGCGAGTCCGGAGTAATTGGTTGTCCATTCGCCGGGGGTATCCCATGTCTTCACCGACATCAGGCTCATGTACTGCACACCGTTCACCGAGATACCGGCGGTCGGAATGCGGCTGATCTCCAGGAACGGAATCTTCGGGCTGGGGATCAGATCACGGGCCTGACCGAAGACATCGCGGACCACACTGTCGAAGTAGATACCGTGGCGAGGGTCGCGGGTATGGCTGCGGACCAGCACATTGCTGCGCCAGGCCCACATACTTCCGGACAGCAGGTTGGGGAATCCGACGCCGGCGGTATCGCCGAACGCGGTGAGCATTTCACCGTGCCCGTTGTCCCACATGATGCCCAGATCGGTGCCGAGCATGTTGTAGGTGTGGGTGCCGTTCGGGCTGGCCATACCGGTGACCTGGAAAACGGCCCGGGTGGCCCCGTGTAGTTGCGGGAGCCCATTGGTGCCGTTCAGTACCGGTATGGGATTGATGGCGTTGGGATTCGCCGTGGCCGGTGCGATGGCCGCGAGCATTGCGGCCGATGCGCCCGCCAGCAGAGACATAACTATGGATCCGGTTCTTTTCAAGTCCGTCGGACCTCCGGGTTGTGTCGAGAATCGCCGCGGATAAACGTGGGCATCTCGGGATCTGTTACACGGCTCATTTCGACTGGCTGGCAGATCGCGGTCATGTTAGCAGTGGATATGGGCTGATCAGAGGCTTTGTGCGGCGGTTCTGTGCTGGTGTCACACGGGTCGGCGGGGTTGTTGCTGAATTGTCACCAGCGGTGAGTCCGCGGAATCACTGCTCCACAGCGCCGTAGACCACTCCATGGTCTAATCGAGAAGTTAACCGCGCATATCGGCGGTTTACTTCAGTGAGGAAGCGGAGGACGTATGCTGCCAGCCGGAATGGACCCGCGCACACCGGTGCTCGTCGGAGCCGGACAGATCGTGCATCGGTCCGGTGAACCAGGTCTGCCCGGGGCGGTCGAATTGGCGGCGGAATCGCTGCGCCGGGCCGGTGCGGACAGCGGAACCGGCGATGCGCTGCTGCGATCGGCCGATGTGGTGGCCGCCGTCGCCACGGTCAGCGGCTCCTACCCGAACCTCGCCGCCACGGTGGCCGCCCAGATCGGCGCCACCCCGAAACGGACCTTGCAATCGGCACCCGCCGGCGGCGACGCCCCCCAGCGGCTGCTCAACCTGCTGGGCCGGCAGATCACCGACGGTAAATGCGATATCGCGCTGATCTGCGGCGCCGAATCGGTGGCTTCGCTCAACAAGGCCAAGAAAACCGGTGTGGACCCCGGCTGGCCCGAACAGCACGAGAACGCCGTCCCCGACGAGATCATCGGCGCCACCGACGCCCCCGGCTCGGCGATGGAAACCGCGGCCGGGCTGTGGGGACCGATCTATATGTACGCGCTGATGGAATCGGCGATGCGCAACCGGCTCGGTCTCGATCAGGAGACCCATCGCGCGCGGATAGGTGGGCTGTGGTCGCGGTTCTCCGAGGTCGCGGCCCGGAACCCGTACGCCTGGATGCCGGCGCAACGGACCGCCGCCGAACTCGTCACCACCGGGCCCGGCAACCGGATGGTGTCCACCCCGTACCCGAAACTGCTGATGGCGAACCTGACCGTCGACCAAGGCGCGGGCCTCATTCTGTGCAGCGCCGCGGCGGCGGACGCGGCCGGGGTCCCCCGGGAACGGTGGGTGTTCCCGCACGGCGGCGCCACTGCCACCGATACTTGGTTCGTCTCCGAACGCACCGATATGGCGGCGTCCCCGGCGATCGCGGCGGCCGGCCGGGCCGCGCTGTCGGGCGCGGGGGTCGGTATCGACGATATCGCCCATATCGACCTGTATTCCTGCTTCCCGGTGGCCGTTCAGGTGGGTGCCGCCGCGCTGGGCCTGCCGATCGACGATCCCGCGCGACCGCTCACGGTCACCGGCGGTCTCACCTTCGGGGGCGGTCCGGGCAACAACTACAGCACGCACGGCATCGCCACCATGGCCGGGATTCTGCGCGACAATCCGGGCGACTACGGGCTCACCACCGCGCTCGGCTGGTACATCACCAAACACGGGGTGGGCGTGTATTCGGCGAAACCGCCGGCCGAACCGTTCCGTCCGGTGGAGGCCGAAGTCCCGGTGGCGCGGCGCGATACGGCCCCCGGCTATACGGGTCCGGCGGTCATCGAGGCGTACACGGTCCCGCACCGCAAGGGCGAGGCGGGCGACGAAGCCGAAGCCGTGGTGGTCAGTGCGCTGAACCCCGCCGGGGCACGCATACTTGTCCGGGCGACGGACAGCGAAACCGTTGCCGCCTGCACCATCGGCGACCGGTTGGGCGCTGCCATCGAGATCACCGCCGCCGACCGTTTCATTCTGCGCAGCGAGAGGACAGTCTGATGACCGACACCGTGCTCCTGGACCGGTGTGATGCGATCACCGTGCTCACCGTCAACCGGCCCGCGGCGCGTAACGCCATCGACCTGGCGGCGGCGAAGGCGATCGAGGCCGCGATCGACGAATTCGAGGCCGACGATACCGCGCGGGTACTCGTGTTCACCGGGGCCGAAGGAACCTTCAGTGCCGGAATGGACCTGATCGGGATGACCCGCGGGGAATTCCCGGTGACCGAACACCGCGGCCCGCTCGGTATCACTGCGAAACCGCCGGCCAAGCCGATGATCTCGGCCGTGGAGGGGTTCGCACTGGCCGGTGGTTTCGAACTGGCCCTTTCCGGTGACCTCATCGTCGCCGCCCGGGATGCGAAATTCGGTATCCCCGAGGTGAAACGCGGTCTCGTGGCGGCCGCCGGCGGCGTTATGCGCCTGACTCAGCGCCTGCCGCGCAGTATCGCGGCCGAACTGGCGTTGACCGGTGGCCGGATCAGCGCCGAACGGCTGCATCAGCTGGGACTGGTCAACCGGGTGACCGAACCCGGCGAGGCGCTGGAGGTCGCGCTGGAGTTGGCGGGCGAGATCGCGGCCGCGGCTCCGCTGGCGGTGGCGGCCAGTAAGCGGATCATCGACGAGTCTCCGGATTGGAGTGTTGCCGAGGGGTTCGCGAAGCAGGGTGAACTGGCTCTTCCCGCGATCACTTCCAAGGACGCGGCCGAAGGGGCGCTCGCATTCGCGCAGAAACGCGATCCGGTTTGGCAGGGGCACTGAGGTCACCGCGGGCCGGGCGGAACCCCCCGCGGGGCGGCCGGGAGTGCTCCGGTAGTCGACGCAAGACCGGCAACCGGTGCGGGACCGGCCGAACCGTTGCCGGTGCCCACTGTGCACGGATTCGGCGCGGCCGCGAACGCCCGGGCGCACGCGGCTGCGAGGTCTTCGGCCGCGCCGGCCGGCGGCGTGGGACTACACCTGCTATCCGGGTAGTTGATCGAGTATTACGCGGGCGCAGGTGGCGGGATCGTCGTAGAACGGCGTATGCCCGCTGCCTTCCAGGGTGAGGTGGCGGGCGTGCGGCAGCACGTCTCGGGCGCGGCGGCTCTGGGTCTTGTAGGTGAGCAGGATGTCGCGGTTACCCCAGGCGACGGTCACCGGAAGATCGGCCAGCGCTGCGGGATCCGCGAGTTCCGCCTCGGTGAACGAGTCCAGCGCGGGTGAGAAACCCAGCGATTTCACCGCGCCCTCGGCGGTATCCAGGGCGGTCTGCGTATCAACCGCCCAGGGCTTACCGAAAACCAGGCTCAGGAACACGGTGCGCCCGGCCGGTGTGCCGAGCACCTTCGGCATCGCCGGGCCGAGGAGGCGGCCGAGTTTCTTGGACTGCCCCAGCGATTGCTGGCACCACACGCGGCCGGGGGTATCCCAGAAGAAGATCGGCGAGAAGGCTGTCACCGAGCGCGCCAGGCCGCGGGCGCCCAGGTTCAGCGAGATCCCGCCGCCCATCGAATTACCCGCGAGATGCGGCCGGTCGAGGCCCTGGGCGGCCAGAAAATCGGCGAGGGCGTCGGTGAGCGTATCGACGGTGGTGCGGGGTAGCGGTGCGGAACCGCCGAAACCGGGCAGATCGACAGCGATCACGTCGAAATGTCCGGCGAGGGTGCCGATGATCGGTTCCCATACCTGCCACCGGCTCCCCACACCGTGGACCAGGACGAGGGGTTCACCGCTGCCTTCGCGATGGTGCTCGAGATCAGTCATGCCCAGCTCTCCGATCGGATCCGAACTGCCGAATCACACTAACAGCAGGCAGGGGACATCAGTTCGGTTCGTGTCCGTATGGCTCGATGTCGCGCGATGTGAGCCTTCTCGAATTATCGGCTTCCGAGTTGCGGCCCGAGTGTGACTGCGACTACACACATGCGTGGGCGTCACGCGGACGGCCGTGGGACGATCCCCGATCACCGCGGCGTCCAGGTGATACATCTGAGAGAGGAACCCGGTGCGGAAGACCCTTTTTGCCGCGACCCTAGTCATTCTGCCGCTGTTGGCGGCCTGCGGTAGCGATACCGAATCCGCGCCCGCGCTCACCGAGGCGGACCTGTCGAAAGCCCTGCAGGAGACGGGTTTCAAGGACCCGGCCTTCGCCGACTGCGCTGCCAAGATATATCTGGCGGAGGGCATTTCCCAAGAAGGCCTGCAAAAAATGATCAGCGGCGAGTCCGATGCCCAGACGGCGGATCCGGAGACCATGGGCCTGGGGCCGGAGGACAAGCCCAAGGCCGATTCGGCGACTGCCAAGATCATCGATGAATGCCTCGGGGTGTCGCAGTAGGCGGTACCGGTAGCGAACGCGGATTGGGCATCGTCGGTCGTGCCGTAGCAGGCGACCTGTGTCCACCGCCGCGAGCCGGGTCGTCGCGCTGTCACTCGGCGGGGCGATGATTGCCGGGGCCGCTCCTACGACGCGGTTCGCGGATCAGCCGTGTCGGAGAGATGTCGGCTCGAGCGGAACTGCTCGAGTCCGGTGACGCGGAGCAATTCGAGGGCCCCGGCAGTACCGGTCGCCGGTGCGGCGGAGTAGACGAGGACGGTCTGGTCGGCCTCGGGTTCGTGCAGCACGTCGCAGTCCAGGGTGAGAACGCCCAGTTCCGGGTGGGTGACCTCGGTGGTTCGGCTGCGCAGTCGGCCGGAACGGCCGGCTTGCCAGAGTTCCTCGAACCGCGCGCTTCCGGCCCGTAACTCGGCGATGAGACGTACCAGACCTGCGTCCCGCGGGTACTTGGCGTGGGCGGTACGCAGACAGCCGACGCAGTCGGCGGCGCCGACGCCGGAGTCCTCCGCCGTCCGGACACCGTCTGCGCCGACGCCGAGGAATCGTTGCCACAACAGATTGCGCTGTGCCGGTGGCAACCGCGAGAAGTCACCGAAAAGGGCAGCTGCGAGCGGATTCCAGGCCAATACATCGGATTTGGCGGATAGTACGACGGCAGGCAGATCCGGGACACGGTCCAGCAGCCGCAGCACGCTCGGGCGCACCAGCATGGATATACCCCCGGCGGGCGGCGGTTCCGATCCCGCGAGCCGGAATACCAGATCGCGGTCGGCGTCGGAAAGCCGCAACGCGCGGACCAAGGCGCCCAGCACCTGGTCGGACGGTTTGGGACCACGACCCTGCTCGAGCCGGACGATGTAGTCGACGCTGAGCCCGGCCAAGTGCGCGACTTCCTCGCGTCGCAGACCGGGCACCTGCCGCCGGAAGCCGGCCGCCAAACCCACGTCGGCAGGGCGGAGGCGGGAGCGCGCGGTCTTCAACACGGTGGCCAATTCGGCTCTGTCCACCACCTCATTCTGCCGCCACCGCGGTCGCGGCGGGTGGGACCGGCAGTCCTACGCGTGATCGTCCCTGGTGGTGGCGGGGTCGGGCTGGTGAGACTACGAACCGTGACGACATCGACAATTGCCTTGGTGACCGGGGCGAACAAGGGCCTGGGCCGTGAGACCGTACGACGTCTGGCCGACCTGGGATGGCAGGTGTTCGCGGCGGCGCGCGATACCGCGCGTGGTAGCGAGGCGGTTGCCGAGCTGGCCGCCGAAGGGCGGCAGGTCCGGTTCGTCGCGCTGGACGTGACTTCGGACGAGTCCGTCGCCGCGGCTGCCCGCCTGATCCGAGAGCAGGCGGGCAGGCTCGACGTATTGGTCAACAACGCCGGTATCGCGGACTGGGGGACCCCGCCGGCCGAAACCTCGCCCGACGAGCTGGGAGAAGTATTCGATACCAATGTTTTCGGGCCGGTTCGGGTAACCCGTGCCCTCCTGCCGCTACTGCGTGCAGGCTTGTCCCCACGCATCGTGATGGTCTCCAGTGGTATGGGATCGGTTGCCACCCTGACCGATCCCCGCTGGAAAGACCACGTGAATCCGACACTCGGTTACCCTGCAAGCAAAGCCGCGCTGAATATGCTCACTGCCGTATACGCGAGCGCGTTGCCGGACATCCGGGTGAACGCGGTGGATCCCGGCTACACCGCGACAGACCTGAACGGTCATACCGGTCCTCAATCCCTCGCCGAGGGTACGGACGCGATCGTGCGTCTGGCGACGATCGCCACGGACGGGCCCACCGGTGGATTCTTCGACCGCAACGGAAGAATCGCGTGGTGAAGGCCGGCGCGGTTGCCGCAGCAGTGGTGCTCGTCTGCCTGGCTCTGTTCACGATCACATCCGAATCGGAGGACACGATGAACCAGCAGAACGTGAACGCCTCGACCGTGCTGTCGATCGGCCTGCATCCCAGCGCCTTGGACTACAGCCGTTACCCCGGACTCGACGAAGCCACCCTCACCGCACGAATCGATGCCGCCGAAGCCGCGCTGCGGGCGGCCGGGTTCGATATCGTCTCGTGTCGGCTGCCTGCCGAACCCGATGCGGCGGCGGACGAACTGCGTCGATGTGCCTCACTTGGGGAATTTCGAGTCGCAATGATAGGAGCCGGCATTCGCATGGCCCCGGAACACACTCTGCTGTTCGAACGGCTGGTCAATACTCTCGGCGATATCGCTCCAGGTATCCGCTTCTGCTTCAACACCTCACCCGAAACCACCATCGAGGCTCTCCGCCGTTGGGTGTGATCCGCCGATCGGTATCAGGCGCGGCCTACCCACGTTCGAACGCAATCGGTGGGTGCGGCCTCGGCCGGCGATTGTGGGCACGCCCGGTACCCGTCGGCCCGGCCGCCGTCGACGCGCGCCCTACGGGAATCGGGGGCGGTGCCGTACGGCCCGGTTCCGATCGTCCCGATCCCAACCGTGGACGCGAACCCACTCGAATGCTGGACTGATCGCACAGAACCGACAAGCCCGGTAGCGGCCGGGGGCAGGAGGCGCCGACGTGACAGTGACCGTGGTGGTCGGCAATCCGAAACCCGCATCCCGCATCTTGCCGTCGGGTGTGGCGCTCGCTCTCGCACCCGATCTACTGCTCAAACCGGTGTTGGTGGAGCCGGGAGCAACCACCGCCCTTCCCGGCCCCTACCTGTCCGACCGGACCTTCGGCGCCGACGGTGTACTGACCGGCCACGCCGAACGCCGGCGCCGAGAAGCGCAGGCGTTGTCCACCGTGTCTCCTGCGAAACAAGAGGTCGAGTCGTGAACGAGCTTGTCGAAACCCCCGCCGACGGCACCGGCCTGCGTCGTGCGTTCGCCAACTTCCCCAGCGGGGTGGTGGCTGTCTGTGCCCGTGTCGACGGCAAACCGGACGGTCTCGCCGTGAGTACCTTCGTCCCGGTCTCGCTGGACCCGCCACTGGTGTCGTTCTGCATCCAGAACACCTCCGCCACCTGGACCCGCCTCGTCCACGCGGGCCACCTCGGCCTGAGCCTCCTCGGCACCGACCAGCAGGCCGCCGCCCGCTCACTGGCCTCCCGCAACGGCAACCGCTTCAGCGGCCTGGACCTGCACGACGGCACGGGTGAATCTGTGTTCATCGACGGCGCCTCGGTCTGGATCGAAGGCACCCCCGAAGCACATGTCCCCGCGGGCGACCACACGGTGGTGATCCTGCGCGTCCACCGTCTCGCGATCCACCCCGGTCGTGAACCTCTGGTCTTCCACGGCTCCCGCTTCCGCCTCCTGCGCGCAGGCTGAGGCCGGCGATTCCGGATGCTCGCCGAGCCCGCCGGCCGGCTGTTTCCCAGGCTTTGCCGCATCGGCGAGGGCCACCTGAGCCCGTCGCATACTTCTGCCTCTGGTGGATGGACACGAGGAAGGCGCAGATACGGCTGATCCCCGCCGAACCACGCTTCCGTCGCGAAGACTTCGACACTTGGCGCCGCACCAACGTCCCTACCGGCGACCATGGGATTCTCGAACACTTCCGATTCGACCGATGAGCCCGTGCCTGCAGCAGGTACAGGCAATTTTGGACGACAGCCGGTTGACCGGCAGGATTCGTCTCGGCGGCGGAAAGCAGGTCGGGTAGGGGCCCGGATAGGCGGCCAACCGCCGGGGCTCGCCCGCGAGTGTGCAGACGAGCCCCAGGGTGCACCGGATTACCGGCCGAACGGGAGTGTTCAGATATCGCCGAAGGCTGCCGCGTAGCGGATGACGCCACCGGGCAGGGGCTCGGCGTCCAGGCTCAACACCATCAGCGCGTCGTCAGGGACGGACGTCTTCATGGTGACGCCGTGGGTGCTGGCGCGGGTGAACCCGAAACGGGGATAGTACTCCGGATGTCCGAGGACGGTGACGAAATGTTCACCCCTTGCCTCGGCGGCCTCGAAAGACGCACGGATAGCGGCCGATCCGACGCCGGTTCTCTGGTACTGCGGCAGGACCGCGCACGGTCCCAGGCACAGTGCCGGGGTGTCACCGATGTGTGCGCGGGTCAGCAGTACATAGCCCACGAGGGCGCCGGTGCCGTCGAAAGTGACCAGCGACAGTCCGTCGATCCAGGCGGGGTCCTGGCGCAGCGCTTCGACGAGGTCGGCCTCCTCGGCGGTGTCGAACGCGGCGAGGTTGATCTCGCGGATCGCGGCGATATCGGCGCTGGTCTCGGCGCGAGTGGTCCAATCGGTACGAGGATTCATAATGGTTTTCTTCCTGTGGTCAATGATGTTGCCGGCCATGACATCCGGTGCCGCGGGGCGCCGCCGGGGTTGCCCGCGGGCGGGAGTGGGCACGCCGGTGTCAGCGCTGGCGTTCACGGAATCGGTAGGTCGCACGCAGATCCCGCGTGATGGCCTTGACGGTCTTGCTGCGTTTTCCGCTCTGGCGGGCGTCACCGCGGGTGGCCGCCCACTGGCTTTCCCGCATCAGTTTGCGGTACCGATCGAGCCGCGCCAGGTCCAACTCGCCGGTCACGATCGCGTCCTGAACCGCGCACCCGGGTTCGCTGCGGTGTTGGCAGTCGCCGAACGCGCAGTTGCGGGCAAAGGCCTCTATCTCGGCGAACACCTGCCCGACCCCGTCGGCGACATCCTGAACGCCGATACCCCGCAGGCCCGGAGTATCGATGAGCACCCCACCGGCGGGCAACGCCAACAACTCGCGATGCACGGTAGTGTGACGGCCCTTGCCGTCGACGGCACGAACCTCCTTGGTGCCCATGTGTTCTCGACCCAGCAAAGCGTTGGCCAGACTCGATTTGCCGGCGCCGGACGGCCCCAGCAGGACCGCCGTCCCGGTGACGGTCGCGGCCAGCCGATCGAGGCCCGCACCGGTAGCGGCGCTGGTAGTGAGGATGTCGACGCCGGGAGCCAGCGCGGCCACCACGGCCTCGTCGGTACCGGGCAGCTCGGCCAGATCGGCCTTGGTCAACACGATGACCGGCCTGGCGCCGCTGTCGAAAGCCAGCGCCAGCAACCGCTCGATGCGGCCCGCGTTGACCGGTGCCGCCAGCGAGACCGCGATGACGACGGTGTCGACGTTGGCCGCGAGCACTTGCTGGTGGGAGGTGCGGTCCGAGGACGCGCGAGTGATCGCGGTACGGCGAGGCAGCAATGCCACCACTGCGGGTTCGGGTCCTGGGCGTAGCGCGGCCCAGTCGCCCGTGCACACCATGTGTGCACGGTCTGCGCCGTTGAGTGCACTGCTATCGGCGCGAACCGGCCCCGAGGCGGTGAGGGTGTCACATCGGCCGCGGTCGACCCGCACGATACGGGCCGGTATCGACCCGGCAGCGGCGTGTTCGGCGAACATCGCCGCGAAGTTCTCGTCCCAGCCGAGTGCGGACAGCTCTCGTGAAGACGATGAAGAAGTCGATGAATGGTGAGGTGAATGCATGATGAGACCCTTGGATGAAGGAGCCCCGTTCGAACACGAAAACCACCGGCGCCATCCCCGCGAGCGCAGCTCGCAGTGATTACCGGCAATGGGTATCGGGTCTAGACCGGGGCCCGGGACGTGAGGATTGTCCGGGTGCTGCGCACGGCGGCGGTCTTCACCGCAAACATCAACTCACCTCCCATTCTCTCGCACTCCAGGTCGAACATGGACGGCTCAAACTAGCATGCGGCCAACGATCCCCGCCAGCAGATTGTGAACGCCTTCATACCGGAGGAGACCGCTACGGCCACGGCGCGCGAACGGGCCCGATCCGTTCGCGACCGTGGCGGGCCGATGATCTGTCGCGCTTGGGCGCGGCAATTTCGTGAGGTCCGTACCGGGGAGTGGTGGCAGGTGTGTGGCACGGCGGCGCTTTGGAATCCGGCCGGAATCGCAGTCCAGCTCTGAGGAGGTGGACTGCATGGGGTGAGTATCTCGCGCGGATAGGGGAGGTGATCGTGGAGCCGGTGACGGGAATCGAACCCGCGCCGTCTGCTTGGGAAGCAAGGGAATGGCCGGGTGAGCTGGCGTTACGGCTTGGAATCCGTGTGCGCGGGATACCTGGATTGACCGCTGCTGACCGAGGGATCTGGCACGTTCGTGGCACGCGATGCAGGCCGGTGAGTGAGTTTGTTGTCGTGAGGCATGTCGCCCCGGCCGTCTCGCTGATCGACCTGTCGGTCATGGGCTTGTCGAACAGTCAGGCAGCGACGCAGAAGACACACGAAGAGCAGGTAAGCGGTCCTGAGCTAGATGCTCTTCCGAGTCTGGCAAACTTGTCCCGATGTCGAGCGGAAGGTTATACAGCTAGCATGGCGAAGCCGATTGCAATCTCAGTGTTCTCGGGGGCGATGGGACTTGACCTGGGACTGGAGCAAGCGGGCTTCGATCTGCGTTTTGCGGCCGACAACATGCCCGCCGCTGTGCAGACTATCCGCGAAAATCGCCCTTACCTCCCAGCCTTCGATGGAGATGTAGCCCAGCTCACAGGGAAGGCCATCCTTGAGCGAGCAGGCCTTAACGGGGAACAGATTGACCTCTTGGCTGGCGGCCCCCCATGTCAAAGCTTCAGTACAGCCGGGAAGCGCCGTGGGCTCGACGACGCAGAGAAAGGGCCTCTCGTATTCGAATTCGTTCGCCTCGTCGACGAGATCAAGCCGACAGCATTCGTAATGGAGAATGTCAAAGGTCTATTGTCGGCTTCAATTAAGTGGCGACAACTGCCGTACAACAATAATGGAAAAGTTGTCGATGAATTACACGGGTCTCTACTGCGCGAGCTGTTACGAAAGTTTCGCGATGTGGGGTACAGTGTGGATTTTTGCGAAGTAAACGCAGCCGACTATGGAGTGCCGCAGACTCGTCAACGCGTTTTTCTAATCGGTTACCGAGATCAACGGCCCGTTACCTTCCCGAAACCTACCCACTCCAGCGCCGGAGGGATTCGAGTTCCCAAGTGGAATACCCTTGGAACGGCATTAAAAGGATTGAGCGACGACACGTCTGAGTGCGCGATATTCAGCGAGCGTAAGCTCAAGTACCTTCGCATGATCCCAGAAGGGGGAAACTGGCGAGATCTTCCGCTCGAAATCCAACAAGAGTCGATGGGGCGAGCGTTCTTCGCCAAGGGAGGCCGTACAGGATACTGGCGTAGACTCTCTTTCTCGGCACCCTCGCCCACGATCTTGACAGAGCCACATAATGCAAGTACCTCGCTATGCCATCCTACGGAAGACCGTCCCTTGACGGTACGAGAATGTGCTCGCGTGCAAACCTTTCCGGATGAGTGGAACTTCGCAGGTAAGCGCGCTGACCAATACAGGCTTGTAGGAAATGCTGTGCCAGTTGCTCTCGGTAAGGCCATGGGGGAGCATATACAGGAGGAGCTGTATATGCTCCCAACACCTACAACCGCAGAGGCCAGCTAACGGTTGATCCTTCGGAATAGCCTGGTGTAGTCGAGACGGCCCGCGCTATCCCCAATTTCATGTTGAGCAGCGTTCGTTAGCGACCGGATAAGCTCTGGAACTAAAGTATCCATAACCTCTTCGCGGAATTCTGCGCATAGCAAGGCGCATACCTCACCAACATAGACATCGAAGTCCTTTTTTCCGTTTCCAACCCTCTCCCAGAACTCCCGACTGGCTAGGGAGATATATTCCTGACCGGGCACCTTGGTTGTGGTCGCCTTGCCGTAACACGGGGCGAAGAACCCCACGAACTCTACATCCTCCTCCAAGTATTTTTCTCGAACGTTTCTGATAGTGTTGGAAAGATTCTTCCTGGAGCTCATCGGCATACAGTCCCAGCTCATCTTGATCTGATAACCGTAAACCTCGCCGTTTGGCCCGGGTGACTCCAGATCGAAGTCATCGGTGTACCTTGGCGTTCGACCACCAGGAAAACAGATCATAGCGATAGTCTCAAGGAGGTGCCCCACCGCTTCCTCCTCTGATGCATATAATGCACTTTGGACCTGCAAAGCCGCCCAGTCTTCGACAGTCTTCGCCGCGCGAATCCTGAGCAAGAATGGGTTTGTTCGCTTGAGTCGCTCAGCCACTCGAAGGTTGGAAAATCGCTCACGCATGCGGTCGATGTAAAGTCGTTTGGATTCATAGACTAAATGTTCCGCTTGATCTTGAGTTATTTCGAGGAGTTCCCTCACTTTTGCTACAGGATCTACTTCCTGCGTATGCTCAGTTTCGGGCAGAGACCCAAGCTCGCGCTGAACAAGCTGTGCCACATCGGATTCGGGGTTCTCACCAATCATCCCAATATCTGATCATGCCCTGGATGTGGCGAATCGGGCGCGGTGGTCAAGTCGGCTGACGAGAACCGCTACCGGCGCAGCCGGCCCTCCATGGCGCAGCTGATCGATATGGAGAGCCACCGGGCGAGGAACATTAGGCTTCTTCCACATGCGCAGCTCAGTATGCCTTCGACGGCCATGGAAGCCGGCTGATTCGCGGAGTGTGCCGCCAAGGATCCGGGCTTAGACACGCAGCCTCCCACGACCTGGT
>NZ_BDCG01000021.1 GCF_001613385.1 Nocardia flavorosea NBRC 108225
TAAAACACACCGATACGCTTGGATGCCCTTCGGTGGGGGCGTCCACAAATGCATCGGCTTGTACTTCGGTCAGATGGAAGTCAAGACCATCATGCACAACCTGTTGCTGACGCACGAATGGTCCGTGCCTGCCGGCTACACGTGGCAACTCGACTACACCGCTCTTCCGGTCCCCAGGGACGGGTTACCGGTTCGCCTGAAGAAGATCTGAGGCGTACTTGCTGGCGGGTGTTGGGCCGACTCGAGTCGGCCCCGCGGTTACCCCGCGCTTTCATCGCCGATATGACGTTGGCGTCGGGTGTACCGGCGCAGGACTGCTCGTGGAGCCGAATGGGTGTCGCCGGTCGAGTGGCCTTTCCCTGCCTGCTCAGCCGTCTGCTCGGGGGCATAGCGGAGCCCCTCGGGTGCAGTGGGCCGGGGTGCGGCGTTGTCACCGGTTGACTTGACGTTCTGACGACCGGTCATCGAGGGTTGGGTCACTGTTGTGGATTGCGTTCGGGGTAGTCCGTCGAGGAGGCCCTCCAGTTCGGTCCTGATGGTTGTCTCTCGCTGTGCATTGTGTTTCGTTGTGGGCCAAGAGAATTAGTCGTCTTCATAGCGGGCCGATGCGGCCGCTTCCGTGCTGTCGCTCGGGCGATCGTTGGTGTCGGTGCCGAACGTCGATGCCTCGCCGGACCGATTAGTCTGATGAACCTCTTTGTGGGGGTCAGGGGTTCGAGTCCCCTTAGCTCCACTTAAAACACCAAGTCAGGCCCGGTCTAATACCGGGCCTGACTTGTTTTATTTTGACCAACCCCCCGTTTACCCCCCGGTTTGGCCCCGAAATAGTGTTGACGATGGTTCTGCGCGCACTACAGACACTGGCGGACCTACCCGACCCCGGCCCGGGAAAAACATCCGGATCAGTGGTCGGCTGCGATCAATTGTTTACGGGTCCACCAAGCCGGTGGCCGCGGTCCTGCGGAGCCGCCGTACCCGGCCCACGGACAAGGCGACCGCGACCAGGAATGCCACCAACCCCCACCAGACATTCGCCTTGGTGACATTGAGGCCGAGGCCCGACACACCGGCTGTCCGGCCACCGTCGTGCCCGCTGATAACAGCGGCGCAGATCACCGCGATGAAACCGAGGACGAAAAGCCCCGCGACCAAGCGGAACGCGACCGTCGCCCGAGTTCGTTGCCGGCTCAGTGGCAGGTTGGCGAGCCGGTAAAGGACGAGCGCGGCAATAGGAAGCTGCATCGACCACACCAGCGTGCGGAACGATCCCTCATACCAGACGTTGGTGCCGTAGAGCAGCGTATGCCAGACACTCAGGGCGTAGACGACAATGATCGAAGCGTGCAGAGCCCGCCAGACGGCGGGGCGCAGCCAGCGGCGGGAATAGAAGGCCAGGCCGAGCGGTATGGCCAGATAGAGCGCCAGCAGTCCGATGAAAATGGCGACCTTTCCTGTTCCGCTGGGGTAGGCCGAGGGGACGAAGGTGTCGACGAATGCGCGCCACACCGATTCGGGGGTCCCCGCGGTTGCGGAATAGTCACGGACGAATTCGGCGAACAGCCAGGCGGCGTGGACGAACATCAATCCGATGGTCGTCAAACTGGTAGCGCGATGCCATTTCTCGATAGTGTGCTGTGGGACCGGCATCCACCTCGGGCTGCGACTGCTGCGCAGCAAGCCGAGGACGACAGTGATCCACGCCCAGAGCAGCCCGGTCCAGCCGAATGCTTGGCACATCCAGTACATCCAGTACTGTCCGGGGTCTGCCAGATCGGGCATGACGACAATGGTCGGCGAGGTACCGGTGGCGACGCGGTAATAGAGCCAGCCGAACACCGCGAGGGTGACGAGCAGGGCGATGGTGGCGTCGAGGCGGGCGGTGCGCAGATCCGCGCGGAGTTCGCGGGTATCGAATTTCTTGCGTGTTCTGACAGTAGTCATCGATGACTCGTATTCCTCTGATCGAGCCGGTCGTTCAAGGAGACCGGGAACCGGTGAGTTGCGAGCAGGCACGGTTCACCGTGTGCGGAGGCGTCACAGCCGGATCGGTGGCTGTCGCGCCCGGCAACGCGTATCCGGGCGCGACAGTGCCGAGGATGAAGTGGCCGTCACAGTAACCCGATGTTCCGCCCGCTGGCTGTTGTCAGCCGGTGTAGGACAGAAACATCGCCGCGGTCGCGGTGGCCATGACGGCCTGCATCGCACCACCGTGGCGGTGGGCCGGGTCGGTGGCCGCTTTTCCGCGGTAGCCGTGGGCGACCCAGATGGCGGCGACAGCGAGATAGACGAGTCCGATAGCCAGATTGAGGTACGCGGCCCAGGACGGTGGTTGCATTGTCATCGTTGTCGGCATCGCCATGGCGCCGTGGTGCCCGGCGTGCGCGGATCCGCCGCCGCCGGCCATCGATGTGCCACCGATCAGCGCGGAGTCCATGACCGCGTACATCCACACCATCGTCGCCATCATCCCCGCGTGGTAGATGTACTCGAGGTGGTGCTCGCGTTGTGCAACGAGTAGCGCGAGGGATACCACCGCGGCACCCGCGAACACCGTCATACCGGCGACTGTGGGGATATCCGTTGAAGGCGACCACACCATCGTGAGCATCGCCAGGGACATGAGGACGTGCAGGATGGCGGTGAGCCGGCCCGGTATCGACTCCGACCGTGCCGACAGTGCCGCCCAGTACACCGCCGTTACCGCGAACGCGGTGACAGCAGCCCATTTCAGGAAGGGGTCGGTGATCATGACGCGGCTCGCTTCCGGCGCCGGATGACCTCGCCGGCGACGACGTCGCCGAGAACGAACAAGCCCAGCGTCGCGCCGAACAGCGGAGCCACCCAGCCGACCGCCGCGAGCACGGCGACGGCGATCACCGCTTCGACAGGTCGCAGGCCGGTGAGTACCCCGCGCCGGGGCGCGGTGGGCCATCCACCGCGGGTAGGGCGTCGTTTCCACCACATTCGGTAGCCGCGGACGATAACGGTGATCAAGCCGATGACGAGCAGCGCCAGCACGATCTGGTTCGCGAGTCCGAACAACACTCCCATATGGGCGTCGATGGCCCAGCCGGTGAGTTTGGCGGTCAGCGGCCAGTCCGCGAATCTGCTCTCGTCGGTGATCGCACCGGTTCCGGCGTCGACGGCTACAGCGTCGAATCGGGTCGGGAAGTCACGTTTGCGTTCGTACACCTCCCAGGCGTCGCCCGGCTCGGCCGGTGGTTTCATCCACATCGGTGGTTGCAGGCCGGCGGCTCGGGCACTGTGCAGGACCGTGTCGGCTCCGGCGGTGAGTTCGCGCGGTGTACCGGTGCGGCTGTCGGCGGGCGGTAAGGTCGTTGTCACCGACGGTGTGGTCCAACTGAGTTGGGCGCGTAGCTGTTCGATGTGCTCCCCGGTGAACCGAGACCAGGTGAGCCCGGTGATCGACAGACCCAGCAGGCCGACCACGATCCAGATCCCGACCGTGCCGTGCCAGCTCAGAATACGATTCCGCGATCCTTTCGGGGTGCCGGCGCGATCCGGCAGGACCAGGCTCTTTCCGCCGCGCCGGCGGGCGCGGGCGATCCACATCGCGACCCCGCCCAGTGCGACCACCCACAGCCAGCTCGCCGCGACCTCGCTGTAGTACCGACCGGCTACGCCCAGGTGCAGGTTGCGATGCATCTCGTCGAACCAGGACCGAATCGGCAGCCACATACCGTAGGTGGTCAATGTGCCCTGTACCTGCGCCGTGTAGGGATTGACGAATACGGTGCGGGTGTAGTCGGACGGCACCTCGGGTGTCGTGAACGCTATCTGTGTCGTTTCGCTCGGCACCGTGGGCGGTTTCACACTGGTGATCGGGGCTTCGGGGTACACGGTGCGCGCGGCCGCTATCTGATCGGCCAGGGTGCGTGTCTGCGGTGCGTATTCGTCGACTGTCAACTCGTCGCGGAAAACGATTCCGTCGAGTTGCGGTGTCAGCGTATACAACAGGCCGGTGACGGCGGCGATCAGGATGAACGGCCCGGCGAGCATTCCTCCGTAGAAATGGAGGCGCAGCAGCAACGGTCGCCATCGCGCCCAGACACCCGGCTGTTGTTCCCAGGATTCGGGTGGTGGTTTCTCACTGCCGGCTGCGGGCGATTCCACGCCCGGCTCGTGCCGCTCCGACACCTGATCCGGCATCCTGCAATCCTCACTCTCCGGGCGCCCTCACTCACCCCTACTGCGGGTAGTCGGGCGGCCGGGGCCGAAAGTTCCCGCGGATCTGTGCGGCCTCCGAGAGAGACCGTGTCGATGGGGGCTACCTGCCATCGAAGCTGCGGTAGCACTCGGCGATTTCCCGGGCAACGGAAGAATCCGTCGTGGGCGGGCTATTGGGAATCTGTGCCGCCGGGGGACTTTCCGCCGCATGGTTGCGAGCAGTGGGAGTCACCACCGTCACAACAGGGAGGGCGATGATGGGACGGAGCGACGACGACCCGGCCGCGCGGTGGCTGCGAGAGACCGAGGCTGCTATGTGGAGCAACCAACGGTCCCATGGCCGCGGCCACCGCCGGCGGATCGAGCGCAAGTGCCGCGAAGGGGATGACCACGACGTGATTGCCGAACGCCCAGCCACGGTCACGTGCCTGCCGGCCGTTCACGACCTCGACCTGCCGGAACGGGTGTCCCGTGCTGGGCATATGCTGGTGAGCGCAGCTGGTTCGTCGTGCACTGTTGTGTCCGTGTGCGGCGTCGAGCCCGCCGGACGGCTGTCAGACGACACCGACCTGCAGGGCGAGAGGGAATCCGGTGGGAATCCGGGACTGTCCCGCAGCGGTGAGCGGGAGCGACCGCCGTCACAGAGCACTGGGTTCGTCCTGGGAAGCGACGGCGTAGTGCAGCTCGGGGTTCGATCCAGAGTCGGCCGAACGAGGTCGATGCCCGTGAGTCCGAAGACCTGCCGGTTGCGCCGGGTACGCCGTGCCCGGCGGACGTCGCCTCGTGGATTGGGCGCTACGCCGATATCGACGCATTCGGGAGAGTTCCTGGACGCGTAGTCGTCGTGCGCGCAACAACGGGGCGATGGCCGTTCATTGCCGACGACGGGTATGCATCTTGTCATCACTGCCGAGGTTCTCAGGACCAGTGTCCGCGGTCTATCGCAACGGTTGCGATCACAGTGGGTTCCGCCGAGGCGGCCGACCATCGGATCGAACGTCGTAGAAGGGAGGTCGGCCGGTGGAGAAGATGTATGCGGGTGCCCGGTTGCGGGTGTTGCGTGAGCAGCGGGGGTTGTCTCAGTCCGGGCTGGCCAAGGCGCTCGGGCTATCGCTGAGTTATGTCAATCAGTTGGAGAACGATCAGCGGCCTTTGACGGTGCCGGTGTTGATGCGGTTGACCTCGTCCTTCGATTTGGAGGTGGGTTTCTTCGCGCCGGAAACCGATGCGCGGTTGCTGGCGGATCTGCAGGAGGCATTCGCCGAGGATCCGGAAGCCGGTGCGGTGAGCAGCAGCGAACTCGACGATCTGCTCTCGCGGGCGCCGGCGGCGGCGCGGTTGCTCATCAGTCAGCACCGCCGGTTGCGTATCGCCAATGCCCAGTTCGAGCAGCTGACCGCCGGGCTGGAATCGCCGGTGGCCGATCCGCGGGCGGCGATGCCCTACGAGGATGTTCGCGATTTCTTCTATGACCGCCGCAATCACATCCCGGCTTTGGACGCCGCCGCCGAGACCCTGTTCGCCCGCAGGGGTTTCACGCTCGGTGGACTGGATCTGCAGCTGGCCCGTCTGCTGCACGAAGAACACGATGTGCAGGTTTTGATTCGTTCGGAAGACCCGGTCCGGCCCGGACCCAAACGCTTCTACGATCCGGAGAAGCGCACGCTCACCCTCGCGCGTCGGCTGACCGCCGGGCAGCGCGCGTTCCAATTGGCCACGCAGCTGGCGTTCCTCACCCAGTCGAGGGTGATCGAGGATCTGCTTGCCGAGACCGCTGCACTGCCGGCGGAATCGCGCCGGTTGTTGCGGATCGGGCTGGCCAATTACTTTGCCGGCGCGTTGATCTTGCCCTATGGGCGATTTCTGGCGGCGGCCGAGTCGTTGCGTTATGACATCGATCTGCTCGCCGCGCAGTTCGAGGTCGGCTTCGAAACCGTATGTCATCGGTTGTCGACCTTGCAGCGGCGTGGGCAGCGTGGTGTGCCGTTCTTCTTCGTCCGCACCGATCGAGCGGGCAATATCTCCAAACGGCAGTCCGCTACAGCCTTTCATTTCTCTCGTGCCGGGGGAAGTTGCCCGTTGTGGGTGGTTCACGATGCGTTCGCGACGCCCGGCCGGATCCGCACGCAGATCGCGGAGATGCCGGACGGGCGAACCTATCTGTGGCTGGCGCGGACGACGGGCGAGAGCAGCCCGGGCTATCTTGCGCCTTCGCGAGATTTCGGGGTCGGGCTCGGATGTGATCTCGCCTACGCCGACAAACTGGTCTATTCCCAGGGGCTTCCCCTGCACGATGCGTCCGCTGCTGTTCCGATCGGAGCCGGCTGCCGGGTATGCGAACGGGCGGCCTGTCCGCAACGGGCGTTCCCGCAGATCGGGCGGCCACTCGCCGCCGACGAGAACCGGCCGGCGACCACCCCGTACGCGCCGGCAGCCGCCGAGGGCTGAAGCCGCCCGCATCGGGGTGGCCGGTCCGGTCCGGACCATCGCCCCGCCTCGTGTTGCGCCGAGTGCTGCGGCGGCTTCCATTGGTCTTCCGACGTTTCCACAAACTCCACAACTTTGCAGTTCAGGATCCACACAATACGCATTTGCGACGGATTCCGGCCGCTCGGTCGCGTCAGTAGCGTGCGAATCGAAGCGAATCGCATCGACCTCTGGAGGCCTAGGACTGTGAAGAATCATCTCGTCCGTACCCATCGTTCCGCGGAGCATTTCCCCCGCGAGCAGCATCTGGCATGGCGGATCGCAGAGGTCGCGACGGATCCGGTGGAGGTGGCCCCGGAGACCGAGGAGATGATCGTCAACCGGATCATCGACAACGCCGCGGTTGCGGCGGCGTCGGTGACGCGGCGCCCGGTGGCCAATGCGCGCGCCCAGGCGCTCGCGCATCCGTACAGTTCCGGCGCGACGGTATTCGGTGTGGACGGCCGGTTCTCTCCGGAGTGGGCGGCGTGGGCCAACGGTGTCGCCGTCCGTGAACTGGATTTCCACGACACCTTTCTGGCCGCCGAATACTCGCATCCGGGCGATAACATCCCGTCGATTCTGGCGGTGGCCCAGCACGCCGGTCGCAGCGGTCGCGAGCTGATCCGCGGCCTGGCCACCGGCTACGAAATCCAGGTCGATCTGGTCCGGTCCATCTGCCTGCACGAACACAAGATCGACCATGTTGCTCATCTCGGGCCGTCCGCGGCCGCCGGTATCGGCACCCTGCTGGGCCTGGACACCGAGACCATCTACCAGGCCGTCGGTCAGGCTCTGCACACCACCACCGCGACCCGGCAGTCCCGCAAGGGCGAGATCTCGAGCTGGAAGGCCTACGCTCCCGCGTTCGCCGGGAAGATGGCCGTCGAAGCGGTGGACCGGGCGCTGCGCGGGGAGGGCGCCCCGTCGCCGATCTGGGAGGGCGAGGACGGGGTGATCGCCTGGTTACTGGGTGGTCCGAAGGCGGAGTACTCGGTGCCGCTGCCCGGGCCGGGTGAGGCCAAGCGGGCGATTCTCGACACCTACACCAAGGAGCATTCGGCCGAATACCAGAGCCAGGCGCCTATCGACCTGGCCCGGCGGCTGCGCGACCGGATCGGTGATCTGGAGCAGATCGCCTCGATCGTGCTGCACACCAGTCACCACACTCACGTGGTCATCGGCACCGGCTCGAACGATCCGCAGAAGTTCGATCCCACGGCCTCGCGGGAAACCCTGGACCACTCGGTGCCCTACATCTTCGCTGTTGCCTTGCAGGACGGTACCTGGCATCACGAGCACTCCTACGCTCCGGAGCGCGCGCAGCGTCCGGACACCGTGGAGCTGTGGCGCAAGATCTCCACCGCCGAGGATCCGGAGTGGACCCGCCGCTACCACTCGACCGACCCGGCGGAGAAGGCGTTCGGCGCCCGCGCCGAGGTCACTCTGAAGAGCGGTGAGGTGATCGTGGACGAACTTGCCATCGCCGACGCGCACCCACTGGGCGCCCGTCCCTTCGCCCGTGATCAGTACATCGCCAAGTTCCGCACCCTCGCCGAGGGCGTCGTCGAGCCCGCCGAGCAGGACCGCTTCCTCGAGGTGGTCCAGCGTGCGGGCGAGCTGTCCGCGGGTGAGTTGTCGGAGCTCACCTTCACCGTCTCGCCGGATGTGCTCGCCCGCGCGCCCCGTTCCCCGAAGGGACTCTTCTGATGGCAGGCCTACTCGCTGCCTCCACCTCGGCCGCCGATAAGCGCGCGGCCTTCCGCGCCGGCCTCGAATCCGGCCACATCCAGCGATTGCCCGGCGCCTTCAATCCGCTGGTCGCGAAACTGATCCAGGAGATCGGTTTCGAAGGGGTCTACGTCTCCGGCGCGGTGCTCTCCGCCGAGCTCGGGCTGCCCGATATCGGCCTGACCACCCTGACGGAGGTCTCCGGCCGCGGGCACCAGATCGCCCGGGTCACCGATCTGCCGGTGCTGATCGATGCCGACACCGGATTCGGTGAGCCGATGAGCGCCGCGCGTACGGTGACGGTGCTCGAGGATGCCGGGATCGCGGGCTGTCACCTCGAAGATCAGGTCAACCCCAAGCGGTGCGGTCACCTCGACGGCAAAGCCGTGGTGCCGGCCGACGAGATGGTCCGCCGGCTGCGGGCGGCGGTATCGGCCCGCCGTGATCCGAACTTCGTGATCTGCGCGCGGACCGACGCGGCGGGTATCGAAGGTATCGATGCGGCCATCGAGCGGGCCAGAGCCTATGCCGAGGCGGGCGCGGATCTCATTTTCACCGAAGCGCTGCACACCGCGGATGACTTCGAGAAATTCCGTACCGCGGTGGACACGCCGCTGCTGGCGAATATAACCGAATTCGGGAAATCCGAACTGCTGTCGGCCGTGACACTGGATAAGATCGGCTACAACGCGATCATCTACCCGGTTTCGACGCTTCGCCTGGCTATGCATGCCGCGGAAGCGGGGCTACGCGAAATTCACGCGGAGGGAACGCAATCCGGTCTGCTGGACCGGATGCAGCACCGCAGCCGCCTCTACGAGCTTCTGCAGTACGAGCGCTACAACGAATTCGATTCGGATATCTTCAATTTCACTCTGGGGAGGAACCAGTGACGAATCCGGCTGTGGTGAGCGATCCGGTGAAGGGTGCCGATCGGTCGTCCGAGATCCCGACCATCTACAAAGGTTTGGCAGGCGTCGTCGTCGATACCACGTCGATTTCGAAGGTGGTGCCGGAGACCAATTCGCTGACCTACCGTGGTTACGCTGTCCAGGATCTGGCTGCCAGGTGCAGTTTCGAACAGGTCGCCTATCTGTTGTGGTACGGCGAGCTGCCCACCGACGCCGAACTCGAACGGTTCCAGCAGCAGGAGCGGGCGTCGCGACGGGTCGACCGGTCGCTGTTGTCGCTGGTGGCGAAGATGCCCGATACCTGCCACCCGATGGATGTGGTGCGTACCGCGATCAGCTATCTGGGCGCGGAAGACGCTACCGAGGACGACAACTCGGTCAAGGCGAATCGCGCCAAGGCACTGCGGATGTTCGCCGTATTGCCGACCATTGTCGCGGCCGATCACCGCCGGCGCCGCGGTCTGGACCCGATCGCCCCGCATTCCCATATGGGCTATGCGGAGAATTTCCTGAACATGTGCTTCGGCAAGGTGCCGGCGCCGGAGCTGGTGAAGGCATTCGAGGTTTCGCTGATCCTCTATGCCGAACACAGCTTCAATGCCTCGACCTTCGCGGCACGGGTGGTCACCTCGACACTGTCGGATATCTACAGCGCCGTCACCGCCGCCATCGGGGCACTCAAGGGTCCGTTGCACGGTGGCGCCAACGAGGCCGTGATGCACCATATGCTCGAGATCGGCGATCCCGGCCTGGCCGAACAGTGGCTGCGCAACAAGCTTGCCGCCAAGGAAAAGGTGATGGGCTTCGGCCACCGGGTCTACAAGCGCGGCGATTCCCGGGTCCCCACCATGAAGCAGGCCTTCCTGGATCTCGCCGCTGTCACCGACGGGCAGAAGTGGGTGCAGATGTACGAGATCCTGGAAAAGACGATGGACGATGCCACCGGGATCAAACCGAATCTCGATTTCCCTACGGGGCCGGCCTATTACCTGCTCGGTTTCGATATCGAAGTATTCACGCCGATCTTCGTGATGAGCCGGATCACCGGCTGGACGGCCCACATCATCGAACAGGGTGAGGCGAACGCGCTGATCCGGCCGCTGAGCGAATACGTCGGCGTACCGCAGCGCCCGGTCGTGGCTTGACGCTGCGATATCCCGCTCATCGACGGCTCGCACCCCGGGTGCCGACCGTCGATTCCGTCCCGGCGCGGCGACATGCCCCGCCCGAATCCGATGAGGTCTCGGGCTGACCGGCGACAAGGCGCGGGCGGTGCCGGGTCCGCCGCAGGACGCGCGTTCCCGGTAACGTCCTGCGCGGTGCAGGGAACACCGGTGCGAATCCGGGGCTGTCCCGCAACTGTCACCGAGGAGCGATCCGCCATTCAGTGGCCACGACCTACCCGGGTCGGAAGGCCGGCGGGGATGCGTCGATCCGGGAGCCAGGACACCTGCGCCACGGTATCGGGTGACACCCACGAGGATGGCGATGAACAACTCCCCAACTGGTCGGGCAGTGCTCGGCCGCCGACGACTGCTGGCAACCGGCGCGGGCCTGCTCGGCCTGACCGCTCTGGGCGGCGTGCCACTGCTCACGGCCTGCGGCACAGCGGGCGGGCCCTCCGGGCCACCGTCCGGCCCACCACAACCGGGCGGCCGGCTGCGGTCGTTGATCGCGGGGCGGTCCGCGACCTCCGATGTGCTGGACCCGCATGAGGCGGGCAGCTCGGCCGGCGGTGCGGTATCGAAGAACGTCTGGGACAAGCTGGTCGCCTACAACAACGACCTCACCCTGCGGTACCGCCTGGCCCGGGCCTTGGAACCGAATGCCGACGGCAGCGTGTGGCGGATCAGCCTGCGGCCGGGCGTCGTGTTCAGCGACGGCACTCCGCTGACCTCCCGCGATGTGTTGTGGAGCTTCGAGCGGATGCTCGACCCGGCGCGGGCTTCGGCCGGTGATCTGGCGATGGTCGATATGGCACGGATCAAGGCGGACGGCGAGCTCGACGTGCTGGTCGCGATGAAAACACCGATCGCGGATTTCGGGTCGGTGCTCGCGGGGTGGTACTGCTATGTAGTCAAGGACGGCACCACAGCGTTCGACCAGCGCACCCTGCCGGTGGGCACGGGGCCGTTCGCGCTGGCCGCCTGGTCTCCCGGCGACCGCACGCTACTGCGCCGCAACGACCGCCACTGGGACGGACCGGCCCTGCTGGACGAGGTCGAGATCATCCAGATCGCCGAGACCGAGGCCCGGATGAACGCCTTCCTCTCCGGTGAGGGCGACGTGGTGCACGAGATGAGCTATCTGCAGGCCCGGAATCTGGAGAACGACCCCGCCGCGACGGTGTACGTACCGCCCGAGGGGCTGATGGGGTGCTTCCAGATGCGCACCGATCTGGCCCCGTTCGATGATGTGCGGGTCCGCCAGGCGATGCGGCTGGCCGTGGACCGGCAGGCGATGGTCGATGCCGTCTACTACGGGTACGGCGAGGTCGGCAACGATCTCTACGGCAAGGGCGCGCCGTACTACAACGACACCCTCCCGCAGCGCAGCTACGACCCGCAGCGTGCCCGGGAACTGCTGCGGGCCGCGGGCAAGGAAAACCTCGAGGTCACCTTGGTGACCGCCGACGGTATGCCGGGCATGGTGGAATCGGCCACCCTCTATGCCGAACAGGCGAAGGCCGCGGGCATCACCGTCCGGCTCGAATCCGCCCCCGCCGATACCTACTTCTCCCAGGTTTCCGGTAAACGCGCGCTCACGCATGTGGGGTGGTGGAACTACAGCCTGGACTATTTCTACGGCCAGACCGGCACCAGTACCTCCCCGAGTAACAGCACCGCGTGGCGGCGACCCGCGTGGGACGCGAAGTTCGCCCAGGCCCGGGCCGCCATGAACCCCGAGCGGCGCCGCGAACTGTATTTCGAACTCCAGGACGAGCTGTGGCGGGAAGGCGGGCTCATCCTGCACAGCTTCGCCAAACGCCCCGACGCTGCCCGCAATACCGTCGGTGGGATGCGCGCCGGGGTTCCGGGTACCGATGACTGGGCGAACTACGCCACCACCTGGATCGCTGCGCAGGGCTGACGCGTGCTGCGGTATTTCGTCGGCCGCGCAGCTGCCGGGGCAGGTGTGCTGGCCGTGGTCACGGTGCTGGTCTTCGGTCTGTTCGAACTGCTGGATTCCGATGCGGCGGTGGTGGTGCTGTCGCGGCGCGGCGCCGGCGATCCGTCACCGGAACAGTTGGCGGTGCTGCGCGCCGAACTGGGCCTGGATCGGCCGGCGCCGGTCCGGTTCTTCGAGTGGCTCGCCGGTTTCCTACGCGGTGATCTCGGTGATTCGCTGGTCTCCGGCCGTCCGGTGGCCGAGGTGCTGTTCGACCGATTGTCCAACAGCGCTGCGCTGGCACTGCTCACGATCGTGCTGCTGATCCCGCTGGCGCTGGGGCTGGGACTGCTGGCCGGCGCCCGGCCGGGGTCGCGGACGGACCGGGTGGTCAGCGCCGGTGCGCTGGCCGTCGAATCGGTGCCGCCGTTCATCACCGGGGTCCTGCTGGTGGCGATCACCGCGCTGTCGCTACGGCTGCTGCCCGCGGTTTCGCTGGTTCCCACCGGCACCAGCGTGTGGGATCGGCCCGAAGTGCTGGTGCTGCCCGTGATCTGTCTGCTGGCGGGCCTGTCACCGCACCCTGTGCGGATCGTGCGCGCGCAGACCGCCGAGGTTACCGCGACCGAATACATCCGCACCGCACGACTCAACGGTGTCGGCGGGTTCCGGTTGGCGTGGCGGCATATCGCGCCCAATGCGGTATCCGCATCCATCCATCCGCTCGCCGGGTCGGTGGTGGGCCTGATCGGCGGTATCGCGGTCGTGGAAACCCTCTTCTCCTATCCCGGCGTATCCAAGGAACTGTTGATCGCGATCGCGGCGCGCGATTACCCGTTCGTCCAGTCCGCCGCCGTACTGCTGGCGGCATTCGGGATCGTCGTCTACCTGCTCGCGGACCTGCTCGCCCTGCTGATCAGCCCGCGCGCCCGGACACTGGTGGGGGCGGGGCGATGGTGAAGAGAACCGGTTGGGCACTTGTCCTCACGGGGATTCTGAGTGTGGTCGCGCTCGGGCCCTTCGTCGCCCCGTATTCGCCCACGGCCTCGGTCGCGGCACCGTACCGGCCGCCCGGCCCGGGGCATCTGCTCGGCACCGATGTCGTGGGCCGAGACGTGCTGTCCCGTCTGCTGCACGGCGGTTGGTCGCTGGTCAGTATCTCGGCCCTGTCGCTGGTGATCGCCTATGCGCTGGGGCTGACACTGGGTCTGCTGGCCGGTCTGCGGTCACGGGTGGATCCGTGGATCATGCGGCCGGTGGACGCGATCGTGGTCATCCCGTGGTTCCTGGTGCTGGCGGTGACGGCCACCGCGCTCGGCCCGGGAGCGGCGGCGGTACTGCTGACTTCCTCCTTGGCTGCCGCGCCGTGGATCGCGCGGATCGTCCGCACCGCGGTGCACGATATCGCCGGTGCGGGCTATGTGGAGTCGGCCCGGGCCCGGGGTGAACCGCTGTGGCGGATCGCCGTGGTCGAGATCCTGCCCAATCTGCGTGGTGTGGTGCTGGCTGATGCCGGGGTGCGGTTGTCGGGGGTTATCTCGGTCGTGGCGGTCGGTGGATTCCTCGGACTCGGTTTGCGCTCACCGGCACCCGACTGGGCACTGATGATCACCGAGAACCGTCCCGGATTCGGTATGCAACCGTGGTCCGTACTCGCCCCGGCGTTGCTGATCATGGTTCTGGTGGTCTCGGTCAATATGCTCAGCGACCGGGTGATCGCACCGCCCCGCCGCCGCAACAGCACGGCGGCACCGCAACCGGATACCGGCGAAGGATTGCGCGCCGAGCAGCTCACCGTCCGGGCCGACGCCGGACGTGTGCTGCTCGAGGAGGTTTCCGTGCGGCTGGCCCCGGGGCGAGGGCTGGCGGTCATCGGGCCGTCCGGCGCCGGGAAGACGACCTTCGTCTCGGCCGTGCTCGGCGCGCTGCCGCCGGGACTGTCGGCCTCGGGCACAGTCACCATCGGCCGGAGCGGGCGGCTCCGCCGGGCGGTCGGATTCGTACCGCAGGATCCGGCGGCCGGCCTCAACCCGGCGCTGCGGATCGGTACCTCGATCGCCGAGATCATCCGGGCGAGCGGACTCGAACGGACCGGCGACGATGTGACGGCCGCTCTGCGCCGGGTGGGCCTGCCCGGCGACCGTGCGTTCCGTCGCCGGTTTCCGCACGAGTTGTCCGGGGGACAGCAGCAGCGGGTTCTGTTGGCCATGGCCATGATCGGCGACCCCGCAGTGGTCGTCCTCGACGAGCCCACGACCGGACTCGACCTGCGGGCCCGTGTCGATCTCGTCGAGATGCTGAACGCGGTACGCCGGGATGCGGCCACCTCATTCGTGATCATCACCCACGATCTCCCCGGCATCACACCGCTCGTCGATGATGTGCTCGAATTGGACGCTGGCCGCGTGGTTTCCTACCGGCCGATAAGTGACTCCGACAGCCGAGCGGCGGCGGTCACGGTGCGGAAACCACAGTGCTCCGGCCGAGAGCCGATTCTGCAGGTGGAAGCGCTGACGGTCGCGTATCGCTCACGCAACATCGTCGACAGCATCTCCTTCGACCTGGCACCCGGCTCCTGCCTCGCGCTCACCGGGGTTTCCGGAGCGGGTAAAACCACCGTGGCCCGGGCATTGACCGGCCTGCACCCGGCGGCAAGCGGCACCATCCGGTTGGACGGGACAGTCCTGCCACCCGGTACCGATGAACGCACGACACCGCACCGTCGCGCACTGCAATTGATCCCGCAGAACCCGGCCACCGCGCTGAACCCGGCCCACCGAATCGGCACCCAGATCCGCCGGCCACTGACCCTGCTACGCGGAATGGAAACCACCACAGCCGACCTCGAGGTGTCTCGCCTGCTGACCGAGGTCGGCCTGGACCCGGACCTGGCCACCCTCCGCCCCGGAGAACTCTCCGGCGGGCAACAGCAGCGAGTAGCCCTCGCCCGCGCCCTGGCCGCCGACCCGCAGATCCTGATCTGTGACGAGATCACCGCCTCCCTCGACGCGAAGTCCCAGCAGACAGTGATCGATCTACTCGACCAGCTCCGCCGCGGTGGGCTCGCGCTCCTGGTCGTCAGTCACCAGAGCGCGGTGCTGGACCAGTTGGCCGACGTTGTCCTGGATCTGGACGATCCCGACCCCATTGTGCGGGAGGTGACTGCGCGTGCGGCCGGTTGAGATCGGCTCGGCGGTGGCAACCACCGCCGAGGCGCGGTATCCGCACGCGTGGGGCAACAGCATGAGGTTCGGGTTGATCTCCCATACCGCGGTCCTTCCTGCCGCGATCGCGCAACGGACAACGCGCATCCGGCTGAGTCTGCATCGCCGAGAACCGGCTGAATTCCCGCCGTGGCTGTTGCGACCTGGGCCCGCTACGGGGTGGCTGTCGAGTGCTCCCCACCGGATGTGAGGTGACCGTCTTTCGCGATCCGATCGGAGTTGGCTATATTTGTCGGCGCAGCTGGTTCGCCGGAGGCGGAGTCGAGGAGCCCCTGATCCGTCCGACGGCGTCGAAGCTCGGTGGTGCTCGCATCGCCGAGTGAGAGGGAACCCGGTTAAAATCCGGGACTGTCCCGCAGCGGTGAGTGGGAACGACAGCCGTCACCCGCACTGGGCGCCTGCCTGGGAAGCGACGGTCGGTAGGACCAGCCCCGGGCCTCGAGCGCCGGGGCCGACCCGGTCGAGGGTCGATGCCCACGAGTCCGAAGACCTGCCCGTTGTACCGGATACGCCGTATCCGGTGGTCGTCGCCTCGTGGATCAGGCGTACGCCGAGCGGACCCGGGCACGGGAACGATGCTTTTTGGGCTCCATCAGCGTGCGCTCTGTATGGGTGGCGGTCGTTGCTGCCGACAATGGAGTTCATTGATGTCGAACCCGCACACTACGTTTTCCGCAACCGTGCTGGGGCTACCGCGTATCGGCCCCAACAGGGAGCTCAAACGCGCTACCGAGTCTTACTGGGCTGGGCGCCTCGATGCCGAGGGCTTGCACGCTGTCGCGGCGGACCTGCGCACCACGCAACTGACCGCGGCGCGTGACGCCGGGCTGGATTCGGTGCCGGTGGGCACGTTTTCCTATTACGATCAGGTGCTCGATACCGCCGTGCTGCTCGGTGCGTTGCCCGAGCGGGTGTCGGGGATCGCCGACGAGCTGGATCGCTACTTCGCGGCCGCTCGTGGCAACGCCGAGGTTGCTCCGCTGGAGATGACCAAGTGGTTCGACACCAACTACCACTACCTGGTGCCCGAACTCGCCGCGGACACCGCGTTCTCCCTGCATCCGGAGAAGCCGCTGGCCGAGTTGCGCGAAGCGCTGGCTCTGGGCGTACCGGCCCGCCCGGTCGTTATCGGCCCGATCACCTTTCTGAAGCTGGCCAAGTCGGTGGACGGCAGCGACCTGCTCGAGCGGCTGCCCGATCTGCTTCCCCTCTACGCGCAGCTGCTCGGCTTGCTCGCCGAGGCCGGTGCGCAGTGGGTGCAGATCGATGAGCCGTCGCTGGTGACCGACCTCACCGAGGCCGAGCTGGCGGCCGTGCGTTCCACCTACCAGCAGCTGTCGCGGGTGCCGGCGCGCCCGGCCGTTCTGGTGGCCGCCTACTTCGGCCGACTGGGGGTGGCGCTGCCGGTGCTGGCGGAGACCGGCATCGAGGGTATCGCCGTCGACCTCGTCGCCGGTGGCGATGCGGACGTGGCGGTGGCGCAGTCGCTCACGGACAAGCTGATCGTGGCGGGTGTCGTCGACGGTCACAACATCTGGCGGGTCGACCCCGATCACGCGCTGCCACAGCTGACCGGGCTGCGCGATGCCGGGGTGCCGGTGGCCGTGTCGAGCTCGTGCTCGCTGCTGCACGTGCCCTACAGCCTCGCGCCCGAGACCGATCTGGACGAACGGCTACGCAACTGGCTGGCGTTCGGCGAGGAGAAGATCGCCGAAATCCGGGTGCTGGCCACCGCACTCGCCGAGGGTGAGGAGGCGGTCGCGGAGGCTCTCGAGATCGCTCGCACGGCCGTGGCCGCTCGCTTGGCCGACCCGCGGCTGCGGGTCGAGTCGGTGCGTGCGCGCCTGGCCGCACTGGACGCCGACGCCGTGCGCCGCACCCCGGCCGACGAACGTCGCGTACTGCAGCAGCAGCGGCTGAACCTGCCGCTGCTGCCGACCACCACCATCGGCTCCTACCCGCAGACGAGCCGCATCCGCGTGGCCCGCGCGCAGCTGCGCCGAGGCGAAATCGACCAGACCGAATACGACACGCGGATGCGTGCCGAGATCGCCGAGGTCATCGCGTTGCAGGAGGAGATCGGTCTCGACGTGCTCGTGCACGGTGAGCCCGAGCGCAACGATATGGCGCAGTACTTCGCCGAGCAGCTCGACGGCTTCGCCGCGACGATCAACGGCTGGGTGCAGTCCTACGGCACGCGGTGCGTGCGGCCGCCGATCGTCTACGGCGATGTGGTCCGTCCCCGGGTCATGACCGTCGACTGGATCACCTACGCGCAGTCGCTGACCAGCAGGCCGGTCAAGGGCATGCTGACCGGGCCGGTCACCATCCTGGCGTGGTCGTTCATCCGTGACGATCAGCCGCTGTCCGACACCGCCCGCCAGATCGCGTTGGCGATCCGGGACGAGACGGTGGACCTCGAGACGGCCGGTATCGGCATCATCCAGGTCGACGAGCCCGCGCTGCGCGAACTGCTGCCGCTGCGCAAAGCCGACCAGGCCGCCTACCTGGACTGGGCGGTCGAGGCGTTCCGGCTCTCGACCTCCGGCGTCGCCGATACCACCCAGATCCACACCCACCTGTGCTACTCGGAGTTCGGTGAGGTCATCGGGGCCATCGCGGGTCTGGATGCCGACGTCACCTCGATCGAAGCGGCGCGCTCGCATATGGAGGTGCTCGACGACCTCAACGCGGCCGGGTTCGGCCTGGGTGTGGGCCCAGGTGTCTACGACATCCACTCACCACGCGTGCCCGGCACCGAGGAGATCGAGAAGTCGCTCGAGCTCGCGCTGAAAGCCGTTCCGGCCGAACGGCTGTGGGTCAATCCGGACTGCGGTCTGAAGACCCGCCGCACCGACGAGGTCATCGCCTCGCTGCGCAATCTCGTCGCGGCGGCCCAGGCGCTGCGCTGATTTTGTGACCGGGGCGCCCGCACGTGCGGGCGCCCCGGTTTCCCTGGTGCTTCCCTTCCAGTCCGAGGCCTTCATGCACTTCTTTCCCGCAGACCGCACGCCGATCGGCCACGCCGTCCGGACCGTCCCTCCCGTGCCCGCATCTCGAACGGTGGTCGAGAGCCTGCGCACCCACTCCACGAAGCAGGTTCCGTTCTCCGTGGAGTTCAACCCGCCCCGAGACGCCGACGGCGAGGCCCGGTTGTGGCGCACCGTCCGGCAGTTCGAGCGCATGCACCCCGCATTCGTATCGATGACCTACGGTGCGGGCGGTTCCACCAAGGACCGCACCGCCCGCATCACCGGGCAGCTGGCCCAGCAGACCACCCTGCTGCCGGTAGCGCATCTGACCGCGATCGGGCACAGCGTGGCCGAACTGCGCGCGCTCGTCGGTTCCTACGCCGACTGCGGCATCCGCAACATCCTCGTCCTGCGCGGAGATCCGCCGGGCGACCCCCTCGGCGACTGGCACAGTCATCCGGCCGGTGTCACCTATGCCGAGGAACTGGTTCGGATCGTGCGCGAGCTCGGCGACTTCAATGTCGGCGTCGCCTCTTTTCCCCAAGGCCATCACCGGTCCCCGGATCTGGAGACCGACACCGCATTCCTGGCCGCGAAACTCCGCGCCGGAGCCGATTATTCGATCACCCAGATGTTCTTCGACATCGAGCACTACCTGCGGTTGCGCGACCGCATCACCGCCCACGATCCGGTCGAGGGCGCGAAACCGATCATCCCCGAACTGATGCCGATCACCTCACTACGCACTGTGCGCCGGGCGGTGGAGTTGTCCGGGCGGGAGTTACCGGCCGCCGTGCTGGATCGGCTGCGCAAGGCTGCGGGAGACGGCCCGCAGGAGAACCGCGAGGCGGTTCGCACGGCAGGTATCGAGATCGCCACGGAGATGGCGCAACGGCTTATCGACGAGGGTGCGCCGTGTCTGCATTTCATCACTCTCAACTTCGCCAAGGCCACGACCCAGGTGCTCACCGATCTCGGCTACGAAGTGACGGCAGCGCCTCGGCCGGCGCCGCGCTCTCGGTCGGCTGCCGTCGGCAGGTAGCGGACATTGCGAGCGCTGTGGCAGTCGACCCGGATCGGGCTACCCGACTGCGGAAAGGACAACGGCCGAGCGACGGCCTACGGCTCGGACAAGATGAGGAACAGTCCTGTGGCTGATGTCGCCGGGCGATCGATGTTCGGTGTCACGCGTTTCGACGATCGCCGGAGCGGACGGAGCATGGTTTCCGGGACGCGGGTGCCGTGATCAGCGCGCGAAAGCTCGACGGTGCGAAATCTGCGCCGGCCCGCGCGGAGGAACTCGCTCGCCGAGGCAACTGGGTGTATGGATTCGTGTCCTACGAGGCGGCTCCTGCATTCGACCCGGCGCTGCATGTTCGAGACCACACCGGGGCGGGCTTTACTGATCGCCGAAGCGGTCGACATCCCCCTAGCGCACCGGTGATCTCGCCGGCCGCGTCGACCGTGGTCGCGGTGCAGGGACTGAGTATGTCGCGTATCGTTCGGCGGCGCTACGCGGGCGCAGACTCGAGCAAGCCCCGCGGTTACCCCGCGCTTTCGTCGTCGATGCGACGTCGGCGCCAGATGGCTACCGGGGGAGAGAGATGATCGCGGAACCGGAGGCGCAACGTCGGTCGTGTAGCTTATTACCTGGTCAGCCGCCTGATGGGGTGTCGTGCGTCGACTCGAGCGTAGCCAGCCAGCAGGCTGCGTGGTCTACCGGTCGACTTGACGTTCTGACGACCGGTCATCGAGGGTCGAATGTTCGTTGTGGCGGTAGCTTCGGGATAGGTTGGACTCAGGGCCGTGCGATGGGTCCCGACGGTAGTTTCTCGCTGCACACGGTTTTTCCGTTGTGGCTGAACGTAATCGCCTGGATGGCAGCGTGCTGGTGCGCCCGTGTTCATTGCCATGGCAGGGGCCGGGCGTTGGGGCGATGCTGAACGTCGATACCGCGCCCCGCTGATGACTCTCATGAACCTCTTCGTGGGGGTCAGGGGTTCGAGTCCCCTTAGCTCCACTGAAGTTGCAGGTCAGGACCATTCTAAATTTGGTCCTGACCTGCTTTTCGTTTCTAGCCCCCGTGTGCCCCCGTATTGGTTATCGATTCTGTTCGGCCTGGTGCCACCTGGGCGGTCGTCCACCCGCTGGGGCTCTCGCCGGAGCCGGGCCGGTGTCCCTGACGGGGCAGGCAAACGCGGGCAACTGGAAGCGCCTGGTCATTGCGGATCGGCCTTCGATCTGGCGATGCGCGGCCCGCCGGTTCAGGGCGGCTCCCGTCCTGTCTCGATGCGCCACGGCGATCCACGTCGAGAAGGGGAACGTCTACGAACTGAACTGATGGCAGGGGGCTATGCTTGAATGACTGACTATCAGTCATTCGTTCGGTAACGTGAGGGAGTGAAGGCGACGGTGGAAGTGGCAGGGCTGCCGTCGGGCCTCAGAACGCGGCGCTCGGTGTCGAGCGCCGGTCCCGCACCCGGTGTGGGGTGTGATTTCGAGTCGTTGTCGGTTCGGCGGCCCGCCTCGTGACCTCAGTCCTGCGGGAAAGTGCTGGGCGGTTCAGTGCTCGGCGTGGTTGCGGCCTGGTAGAGATCGGGATTCTCTATTTGACGACCAATATCGGCTATTCGTTCTTCTTCCTCGCCTTCGGCACGATTCTGCTGGAGGGAGGGGTGCCGCTGGGGACGGTCGCGCTGGTCAACCTGTTGGGGGCTTTGTACGCCGCGCGATTCCTGCTCGCTCCGGTCGTGGACAGGTTCGGGTGGGTGCGTTTCGGCCACTACCGTGGGTGGTTGATCTGCACTCAACTGGCACTACTCGTCGTCTTGGCCGGTCTGGCCTCTCTTGATCCGGTGCAAGACCTTCCGGTGGTGCTGGTGGTGATGGGGTTCGTGCTCGTTCTCTCGGCGTTCCACGACACTGCACTCAACGGTTTGGCTGTTCGATCGATCGCTCCGGCGGAACACGGTGTCGCCAACGGAATACAGATCGGCGGTGCCAGCCTATCGGTGTTGATCGGGTCCAGCGGCGCCCTGTTGCTGTTTTCGCGGACGGGGTGGACGGTGACTGTGCTCGCTCTCGGCGCGGTCTTTCTCGTTCCGCTGATGTTGCTGGCCCGATTACGAGAACCGCCGATAGAGCAGCAGGCCGAGGCACCGGCATTATGGGCCACCCTCGCCGATTCTTTCCGCGGACCCCGGCGAGCGATGTGGATATTGTTGGTGATTCCGCTGTTCGGGCTCGCGGAGTGGCTCGGCACTGCGCCGCAGTCGGCCATGATGCTGGCCGCCGGCTGGTCGATGGACCGAATCGCGATCGTTCAATCGGTGGCGATGTCGGTGCAAGTAGTGGCGGCCTTTGCCGCAGGAATGATGATAACCCGTTGGGGTCGTTCGGCTTCCGCGCTCGTCTTCGGCACGGTCGGCGCTGTGGGCGTGCTGGCGCTGACGCCGGTGGCGGCAGGCTATTCCGCGCCGGTGCTCACGTCCCTGGCGGTGGTAGGGGTGGCTATTGCTTTCGGCGCGAAAATTACTTGGTTCGCAACTATTTCGATGCAACTCGCCCGTCGCGAAGTGGCGGCTACCGACTACTCCGTCCCGATGGCGCTCGAGAGTGCGGCCGTAACTGTGGTCAGTTCGGCCGGGTTGGCGATAGCAGCGGCGGTGGGATTCTCCTGGCTGCTGATGGGCGCTCTGGTCGCGGCCGCGGCCGGAACCGGAGTCGCGGTGGTGTGGGCTCGCGGGCGAGTGGGCCAGTGACCGGCCCACTCGCCCGCGGCCGCTTCTCAGGCCCGCGCCGTGATACGCCAGGTGCGCGCCAGATGCGCGTGCCGCAGGAGACCGGCGTAATAGCTCCCGGTTGCCTGTAGCTGTCGCGGGGTACCGGTTTCGGCGATGCGACCCGCCTGGTCCAGGGTGATGATCTGGTCGGCAGCCTCGAGGGTGGCCGGTCGATGCGCGATGACGACCACCGTACGTCCGGGGTCGTCGGCGAGTTCGGCGATGGCACGGCTCACGGCGTGTTCGTTCTCCGGGTCCAGTGCCGAGGCGGCTTCATCGATCAGGACGATGGGGGCGTTCTCGAGCAGGGCTCGGGCGATGGAGACCCGTTGACGTTCACCGCCGGAGAGCGCAGAGCCCCCCTCGCCGACACGGGTGTTCCAGCCGTCGGGAAGCCGGTCCACGAGATCGTCGAGCCGGGCGGCACGGGCGACGCGCGCCAGGTCGCCGGGGGTCGCGTGCGGGTTCGCGATCCGCAGGTTCGCCTCGATGGTGTCATCGAAAAGGTAAACGTCCTGGAAGATTATGGCGATATGGTCGAGCAGCGTGGCCGGGTCGTAGTCGCGGACATCGACACCGCCGATCTGCACGGATCCGCTATCGGGGTCGAAGAAGCGCGCGATGAGTTTCGTGATGGTGGTCTTGCCCGACCCGGAAGGGCCGATGAGTGCGGTGGTGCTGCCGGCCGGGCAGCTGAAGCCGAGGCCGGTGACCGCGGGTTCGGCGCTGCCCGGGTAGGTGAAGGTCACGTCGGTGAATTCGATGGAAGAGGACGCTATCCCGGTACGAGGTGCTCGGGGCGCCGGCAGGGTCGGGGTGTCGAGCAGGGCGCCGACCCGGCCGACCGCGTTGTCCATGGCGTGCAGGGCGCCGATGAGTTCGATGAGATTGCTCAACGGTTCCAGGAATCGGACCGCCAGTACAAGCAAGGCGATGGCCTCGGGCATGCTGATCGAATCCTCGACGAGCAGAACTGTGGTGAGAAGCAGTACCGCGAGGAAACCGGCCAATACTACGGCGGTATAGGTGAGGTCGGGCACCATCGCGCGGCGCAGTCCGCGTTCGTAGACATCCCGATGCTCGTCCAGCGCTCGACGCATCGGTGCGGCCCCGGTACGAGCCCGCCCCGCCGCGCGTAGAACCGGTTGTGCCTGGCCCAGTTCGATTGCCCGGCCGGCGATATCGGCCGCCGCTCGTTCGAGATCACGCTCCACGGCAGAGGAGATTTGCCCTGCGCGGCGTAGCGCGGCCAGCGCGGCGGGCAGGATGAGCGCTGAGAGCACCGCGATACGCCAGTCGACGGCGACCGTGACAGCGACGATGGTCAGCGGGGTGAGCACCGCGGTGATGGCCGGTCCGCCGGTACTGACAGCGAGTTGTCCGATATTGCCGGCATCGGCGGTGAGTGCCCGGGTCAACCGGGATTTGTTCTCGGGGGTGAACCAACCCAACGGCAGTTGGGCAGCATGCTGTACGAGACGTCGCCGCAATTGGCCCGCTACCTCGTTGGCCGCGGCGAACCCGATGGGTGTGGCGATAATCGTGAGCAGACCGTACGCGAGTAGGCCGACCGCAGCGGCCACCAGCCACGGTGCTGCCCCGGTGAAGTCGGGTTCCGGCTGCACCAGTGCCCGAAGGATCGGAACGAGCGCGCCGAGCAGCAAACCCTGCAGAACGGCTTGGGCGGCGTTCAGCGCGCCGAGACGCAGGATCAATTTCGGGTGCGGAACCAGCGAGTAGAGGTGGCGGATCATAGATTTGTCCCTGTCTGCCACGCGCGGTACGCGCGGGCGAAAATACCGTCGAGGTGGAGGAGTTCAGCGGCAGTGCCGTATTCGGCAAGCCGTCCGTCCTGGAAAACCGCGAAAGTCTCGGGTCTTCCGGTGGCCGAGACGATGGATACCGTCAGACCGTGCGCCAGGTCCGTCAATGCGGACTCTGGTGTGTATGTGGTGTAGCCGGCGGGAACGACTACCAACGCGGCGCCGGGCAGCCGGGGCAATACCGCGAACGGCCGATAGCGAGTCATCGACCGGTTTCGGTGTGCTGCGTCCGCCACATCCGTGCGTACAAGCCGTCGCTGCGGAGCAGTTCGTCGTGGGTACCCCGCTCGGCAATGCGGCCCGCGTCGAGCACAAGGATCTGATCGGCCGTGGCGACGGTATGGAGGCGATGGGCGATCACGATCACTGTCTTGTCCTGCACCAGACGCGAGAGGGCTTGCTGGACGGCAATTTCACTGTCCGGGTCCAGCGACGCGGTCGCTTCGTCGAGGACCACGATGGGCGCGTCGGAGACGATCGCCCGGGCGATACTCACACGCTGACGCTCACCGCCGGACAGGTCGGCACCTTCGCTGAGAACAGTGTTGTAGCCGAGTGGTAGCGCCTCGATGACATCGTGGATCTGCGCCGCGCGCGCAGCATCGCGCACTGCCTTGTCATCGGCGCCCGGCGCGCCGATGCGAATGTTCTCGGTGACGGTGTCACGCAGTAGCGTCACGTCCTGGAACACCAGCGACAGCGAGGCGAGCAGCGTGCCGTGCGCCATTTCGCGGATATCGACCCCGCCGATACGGATCGAGCCCTGTGTGACGTCGTAGAAACGAGGTATCAGACCGGCAAGGGTGGATTTCCCGGCACCGGAAGGGCCCACCACGGCGGTGACAGTGCCCGGTTCGCAAACCGCGGTGACTCCATCCAACGCCGGACGCCGGCCGTCGTAGGAGAATGTCACTCGGTCCAGCTCCAGCCGGCTGCCCTCCGGTGTTCGCGGCGTGGAGGTTTCGGGAAGGGGGGTGCGAATCAGCAGCGACTCGATGTTCTGTGCCGCGCTGCGCCCCTTACGAAGACCTTGCGAACCGTGGATGGCCGGGTTGATCGCCGTCGGCAGGCCCACACCGACAACGAGGAACGGTAAGACCTCGGCCATGGACGCGGAACCCATGTATACCAGCGCGATTCCGGCGCCGCCCAGGACAGCGAGGAGCGTCATCTCCGAGGCGAGCAAGCGCGCGAATGCCGTGCTGTACCGCGTCTCGTTCGCCCAAGCGGTCAGCGCGCGCGCATGTTCTGTGATCGCCTCGTCGAATCGCTGTTGAATACGTCCGCCCGTCCCGGAGGCCTTGACCACCGCGATACCGTCCGCGAATTCCACGCCGGCTGCGCCGATACGGGCTTCGGCGGCGAGCAACCGTTCCATATGTGCGGTCATCGACCGCATCGCCACCCGGTAGCTGATCCCCAGCAGCGCCAGCGCGCCGACTGCGATCGCCGTCAGTGCCGGGTCGACGAAGGCCAGATAGGTCACGCCGATCGCGACGGAGACCGCGGCGCCGACCATCTCTCCCAGCGCGTGCGCGATGAGCTGGTGCATCTCCTCGAGGTCGTTGGTCATCCGTTTGTTGACCTGTGCCGATCCGCTGGAGCGGAACCAGCCCAACGGGAGGGTGCCGAGATGGCGCACGATCCGCACCCGCAATGTGTGCAGGATCTTCGCGTCCGCGAAATGCCCGAGCCGCGACGACCCGAAGACGAAGAGCAGGCGAAGGGCGGCGCCGAGGGCGCCGATCAGCACCCATGTCCAGACCGTCGGGGCGGGATCCTCCGGCCCCCGGTCCAGAACCGTTCGAGCGATCTCCGCGACCGCGATATAGGGAACGACGCCGCAGGCCGACGCGAGCGCGGATAGAGCTGCACATCCGATCAAGTGGTTGCGAACCGGTTCGAGCAGCCGGGTCAGCGCCCCGACCGGCGCGAGGCGGTTGCGCGGTGGCTCGCCGGGCGGGCTTTCCGGCGGCGTTGCGGGCGAGATGGTGGTGGCCATGATCCTCCGAGTCCTGAATATGCCGACTGACCGTCAGTCAGTACGGTATTAGGCAACCCTCAGCAAGGCAAGTGCGACCGAGGTCGCGACGGCTCCCGGAATGGCGGGTCGGTAGTATCGGGCCGGCGAAGGGAGCGACTGTGACCCGGACGAAACCGCCGGCTCAGCGGCGTGGTGAGCTACTGGACGCGGCGGAACAACTGCTGGTGACCAAGGGCGTGGACGCATTCACCATCGACGACGTCACGGTTAACGCCGGAGTCGCCAAAGGTACTTTCTACCTGCACTTCTCCAATAAGGCGGACCTGCTCAACGCCCTGCGCGATCGCTATGTACGCCGCTTCGCCGACTCTCAGCTCGCATCGGCCCGGCGAGTTGCCGGGGTTGCCGGCATCGAGGCGTGGATGCATGCAGGAGTAGGCGAGTACCTACGCGAAATCAGATTGCACGATGTCCTGTTCCACCCGGCGACCTACGATCGGGAAGCGCCGAACCCGCCCGTCGAAACGCTGACTCAGCTGCTTGCGGAGTTGCAGCCGCCACCGGCCGACCCACTGGCGACAGCAGTGATCCTCTACTCGGCGATGCACGGAGCGACCGACCATATCGCGCACAAGCCCGGCGATGAGAAGCGCATGCTCGACGCGCTGACTCAGCTCTGCCGAGGGCTGCTGGCTCCTCGGGACAGCTGAACCGGCCCGTAGATTTCCTTGCCGAACTATGGATAACCGAATCGACTCACGGCCGTCCCGACCTGGCCGTCGGTGACAGGCTCGGACGCTTTCGGCCCTACGACGCCCTCGTCGCGCTCACCGGGCCCGGCCGTTGCTACCGGCGGTTTACCGGGTGATCCGAGACTGCTCGGGCGGCAGTCATCTTGCGTAACTCAGGACAGTCTTCGGCGGGATTGCTGTCCGGGCAGTCGAGCAACTGTCTCAAATGCGCTTTCGCGGCAGCCAGACGTTGTTGCTCCTGCTCGATCGCGTCGAGTCTTTCCAGGACGGCTGCTCGCCAACCGTAATTGTCCGTCGTGAGCACCTTGGTGATGTCCTCGATGCTCATCAGCCCGGTGTAGCGCCACAGCTGAATCAACCCGATCCGGTGCAGTTCCTCAGGGCCGTACAGGCGCCACCGCGACCGTAATTGCGCCGGGCGAATCAGTCCACAGTGCTCCCAGTAGCGCAATGCCGATTCGGCGAGACCGAATCGGTGAGCAGCCGCACCGATCCCGATCAAACCGTCGTCGCCCGAAGTGCTGCATGCCTTTTCAGTGTTACCCATCTCACCTGCTTTGCGTCGTTGTGGGCCTTGATCTCCAGCCGACTTCAGATGCTCCAGTTAGGCAATCCTAATAGCTCGGAGTGGAGGGAGGGTGCGGTCGCCGGCCGGTGTATGGATACGCCGGAACGCGCGAACAGACAGGTGGGGAGAGGTTCTGGGCACGAGGTATCGGCCAGGGCTCGGGCTGCACGGCACGCCCGCCCCGTATACGAAGTTTTTCGACCAACCAAGGGTGATCTTTGTGGAAAACGACTACTCGGAGACCGTGGTCATCGGTGCGGGACAACAAGGATGCGGAGTTGCCGCTGCCTTGCAGGATCTCGGCCGCGAAGCGCTTGTACTGGAAAAGGGTGAAATCGGGCAGGCTTGGGCTCATGAACGCTGGGACAGCTTGCTCATCGGAAGCGGGAATCGATCGGTTCGGTTTCCCGGCTGGGAATATGACGGTGACGACCCCGACGGTTTCCTGACAGGGCCGGAGTTGGCCGCTCACCTGCGTCGCTACGTGGCTGAGCGCAAACTGCGGGTGCGGGAGCACACGACCGTACGGGAGGTCGAATGCCGGCCGCATGCCTCCGACAGTGACGATGTGCGGTTCCGCACCCATCTGTCCGGCGGCGGGGTAATCGAATCACGGAATGTGGTGGCGGCGGTGGGTGGTTACGCCAAACCTCGAATACCTGCCTTCGCGGCGCGTATCGACGCTTCCATCGAACAGCTCCACTCGCATCGATACCGCAACCCCGAGTCTTTGCCGAACGGGTCCGTCCTCGTGGTCGGGGCGGGGATAAGCGGGCAGCAGATCGCCGACGAACTGGCGGATGCCGGGCGGCGCGTTGTCCTGTCCGTCGGACGTCACCGGGTCTTTCCTCGCTACTATCGCGGCCGCAACATAGGCGAGTGGATGTACATCTTCTCCATGTACGACGATTACGTCACAGTCGATTCCGGGAAGGCCGACAACGGAGATACCCCGCGACTGCCCGGTTTACCGGTGATCGCCGTGAAGGACGGCGTGGACGACCTCAATCTCGGTACGCTGGCCGACAAGGGAGTCGTTCTCATCGGGTCCGTACGTGACGCGAACGGCCTGGTTCTCGGTTTGCAGGACAATGTGGTCGCGGTCGCCGAGGCCAGTGCGAGTTCCGTTCGAGCGGTCCTGCACACCATCGATTCGGGACTGCGCAAGCGAGGCTTCGTAGCCCCGGAACAGTATCCGAAGCCCGCAGTGAACATGGAGAACATTTCCGACTTCGGTGACCGGATAAATCTCGCGGAGCACAACATTACGACGATCATCTGGTGTACCGGATTCGGGCCTGACTATCGGATCCTGCCGGAGCGGGCACTCGACACGCGCGGCGTGCCTATCCAGGACAAGGGCATTCTCGGAGCGATACCCGGTCTGTATTATGCAGGGCTACCGGACGGGGATTCGCTTGCTCCGACGTCCATCTCGGCCAATGTCGAGAACGGCCGATTCATTGCACGCCATGTTCATATCGACTACGTGATGCGTTCGGGCGCCGCGCAATCCGTCATAGCGCCTGGGTAACCCGTACCCGGTGCCCGCCCTCCCGCGGGCCCGGCTATCCACCACGCAGGTCCGTCGGTTGCCCGCTGCGCAGGACCGTCAACGTCGCCGGCACCTCGACTCGGAAACGAGCGTCACAGTTGGCGAATCCACCGCAGCGGGCAACCAGCTCGAGCCGGCCGTTCTCGAGAGTCCATGACTGTTCCTTCGCCGGGAGACCGAATTTCACACATCGATCCCCGGGAGCTGGCCGAGCTGGATCGCACTGTCCACGGTGATCGCTGTGCTCGTTGTGACCGGACGATTTCGGGCGTTGAGCCCACATCCCGAGATACGCCCAAGCGGTAAATCCTGCGAGAGTCGGGGAGGTCCGGCTACCGGTAGCGCCTCGGGAACATCACGGTAGTGACGGAATCCTCCGAGGGCCCTATGTCGATGTGTGGCCGTCCTGCACGGATGCGCGTGCGGCATCCGAGAGCAAGGATGTTGCGAGACGCAGGGCAGGCCGGTTCATCCGTCCCTGATTGGCTGCCAGGAAGTTCAGTAGGCGTTGCTGATCTATCTTGCCGACCTCGCGAAGCGCTGTTCCGACGGGTTTGGTGACCAGTTCGGAGGTGTCGTCCACAAGCAGTTCTGCCAGTGCCAGTGGGTCGTCGATATCTCCTTGCCGGATGAGCCAGAAGGATGCGGTTATCGCGGTACGCCGTTCGATCGCTTCGGTAGAGCGCGCCAGGTCGAACAGCGGCCGACGTGATTTGTCCAGCAGATACCAGCCGATCACCCGCGGGGCCGCCCTGTCGACAAGGTCCCACATGTTGATGTACTCGTGATTGTGCAGGTACATCTCGTATAGCTGACGTCGCTCATCATCGGTCAAAGACCGGCGGCGTGCTTTGAAATCGAGAACAGCCACGCCGACCATGCGAATCTCGTACCATGAACTCGCGAGCAATTCGGGGATATGGCCCAGGCCCACATCCGTCCATGCCTTGGCAATGTCGAAAACGTCCTTCATTCGGACGCCGATCGCTTCGACTCCGCTGTCCGAGGGGAGGCGACGGGTGATTTTGTTTTTTTCGGGCACACTTCGTACGGATTCCAGGCCATCACGGATCTGAACGTGGGGGGTGGTCATGCAGATGATTCCCTTCACTCGTGGCTGACACGGTTGTCCCCGACCCCGAGGAAACTCTGAGTATGCGGCCGCGGCGCACGGCACCGGTGTCGAACTCTCCGGTGGTAGCGGCCGGACTGGCTCTACACTGTTCGGTCCTCGGCCGTTTACCGGTAGCCTCTGGCATCTGCGGGCTACCTGCGTCCTGGACCTCGCGAACATGACACCGGCCGCCCGGGCGGAATCCGTCGATACTCGTAAACCATACGTGAGCCAGTTACCCGTCCGACAGTGACCGGACGTTCCAGCGAGAGCAGGCGGGATCGGCAGCGAGTGCGGCGATCGATCGAAGTTTTCGCGAGGTCGTAGGACGGCGAGCGCCGCATCGGCGGCCGTGCACGTGTTGCTTTGCCACACAGGACAGGGGGCGGGTGACCAGCCCGAACTCCTAGCGGTGGGAGGTCTGCACCGTGCTGGCCGATACCGAGCACTTCGGCGCCGAATCGACGTGCGCCGGGAAGGACGACGGCGAGGCGGTGCAGGCGTGCTGCGGCACCGGCAGCGCAGAGCACGCGCCCAAGGCGGCGGAATCGGCGGTGGCGGGCTGCGCGCCGGCCGCCGCCGAATAGACACCCGGGTTACGGCGGGATTGATGTGCAAACCGCGCCCGCGGCAGCGGTAGACGCCCTGCCGCGGGCGACACCGGGAAGGCGTAATAGAGGATGCCCCAGCTCGATATCTGGGTCAGGCACCGCACTGCCAGCACTCGGCGGCGCCCTGCTGGGGGGGAATCGACCGAGAACGAGCTGTCCGAGAGCTCGCTCACATCTCACGAACCGAATGTCTGACGTCGTCGTCGAACAGACCAACCCGGACCGGCAGCTCGGGCACCGGCTTGCCGCCACCTGAAATTGATCCCCTTGCGGACCGAACTCGCTGATATGGGCTGCGGCACGGAAGTTCTGGCGATCTTCGACTGCCGAGCGAAAGCCGTTCCCATTACGGAACGCACCGAGATCACCATGTGCGACACTGGCGGCGTGCAACCGAAGCGTAGGGTTCACTTCGTGGGTAGCTTGCCCGCACAGTTGGACAGTCCGGCAAAGGCAATGGCGTTCGCCGTCGACACGGCCGGTGAGTTCCTGGACGGCACGGTTCCCGGCGGTGAAGCGGATCCCTATCGTGCCCAGTGGTACATCAGACCCATCATCGACCGGCTCGACAGCATCCCGGCGCTGGCGCCGGTGCGCCGCGGTGATTGGTCGACGCTGCGTTCCCGCAACACCTTCCGGCTCCGGGCGGGCCGGTCGCTGGGCGAAGCGGATATCGACACCGCGCTCGGCTACGCGGAGGAGGCCGGGCGTGCCACCGTGGCATTGGCCGATATGCGTCGAACCGATCCCGGACTACGCTTACAGGTGGGTATTCCGACGCCGTTCGTCATCGGCTTCATCGCCTTCGAGGCACGGATGCTCGTGTTGCGTCGGCGCTCGGCCCGCCGCGGAGACCGAAGCTTCCCCTATTACCGCCCGATCTTCGACGCCACCGTCAGGGAGATCAACCGAATCCATGAGACGTTGCGGGACAACGTCGTATTCCAACTCGAACTGCCCGCGGAGACGCTCCTCTGCGGGCACGCACCTGCGGTCCTGCGGCAGGCCGTGGCCGCCGCGGCAGGCCGGGCGATCGCACGCCTCGTCGCACGGGCGCCCCATGATGCCCGTTTCGGAGTGCACCTTTGCTACGGGAGCCTCGGCGACAAACCGGTCGTGGCGCCGAGATCGACGGCCCCGGTAGTCACGCTGGCCAACGCGATAGCCCGATACTGGCCTGCGGGAAGACATCTCGAATTCGTTCACCTTCCCATCGGTGACGGCACACAGGCGCCGGTGCGGCCGCGGTACTACGGGCCCCTGGCACGCCTCGAATTGCCTGCCGCTACCCGTCTTGTCGCCGGCCTTGCACATCCGACGCAGCCGCTTACTCAAGCACGGCAGAGTTTGACGGTGGCGGAGTCGGCCTACGGCGGCCTGGTGGATGTCGCGGCCCCATGTGGTCTGGGCCGATATGACACCGTCGACCGGGCGCGGTCCGCAGTGGCACACGCAGTCGCCTTGGCCGAAACCGATCCGTAAACGGCCGATGGTCACCGCGACCGCGGCCGCCCGTCGTAGTCGGTCCGAGCCGCCTCGGAGCCGACTCCCGCGCCTGGCAACGTTCGGGCCTCCACAGACAGGCTCGTACCGGCATCGGTGGTGCACGGATCGCGGCACATGTTCGATAACAGGCGATCTCCCGCAGGAACGCACACATCAAGCAGCCTTCGGATACGATTACGCCCGTGGCCGAAGGAGTCGAAGAGACTGTGCCGGAGGGCAACCGAATACCGCGCCCGTTCGACACCGAACAGCTGACTTCCGCCCGGGTGTACAACTACCTGTTGGGCGGAAAAGACAACTACGAAGCCGACCAAGACGTTGCCCATCAAATGTTGTCCAGCACACCCGAACTCAAGACGTTGGCCTGGTTCACTCGGAGTTTCATGCACAGAGCGGTCGCAATGGCCGCCGAGGCCGGTATCCGCCAGTTCATCGATCTCGGCTCCGGTATCCCGCACTCGCCCAATGTGCACGAGGTGGCTCGGGAGATCGAGCCGTCGGCGCGCGTGGTGTATGTCGACTACGACCAGGTCGCAGTCGCGCATTGCGAAGCGCTGCTGGCCCGATCTCCCGGTGTCGCGGCACTGCTGGGAGACGTTCGCCGGCCCCACGACGTCCTCGATCAGTTGGTCGAACACAACCTGATCGACCTCGATGAGCCTGTGGCCGTCACGCTCGTCAGTGTGTTGCATTACGTGATGGACGATGAACATCCCGCCGAGATCATTGCCGCCTTTCGTGAGCGGATGGCGCCGGGCAGTTATATCGCGATCACCCACGGCTCCAGTGAGTCCAGCCCGGAGATACTCCAGGTGCTCTCCGGCACCGACGCCACATCGGCCCAGGTCGCTTTTCGGTCCGCAGCGCAGACAGGGGCCTTGCTCGCCGGCTTCGAATTGCTCGAACCCGGCGTGGTGCCGGTACAGCAATGGCTCCGCCCCGACCTGCCGGACACCCGGATGATCATGCTCGGAGCCATCGGCCTCAGGAGATGAAAATGAAGATTCGCACCATTGTCGCCGGCGTCCTGTCGACGGTCGCCACGGTCGTCACGATCACGACCGCCGCTGCCGTGGTCCATGCCCCTGTCGCCTCCGCGGCTCCCGGCGAGTTCCTCATCACCCGAAAGGTCCCCACCCTTGCCGATCTCGACGCGCAGGTCGCGTTCCTGATCGAAACGCCTGCCTCCGATGAGGCCAAGGCGGCCAATATGGAAGGCGGCATGAGGGCGGTCGTGGTTGCCCGCACCCTCTACAACATCGGTCTGTACCGAGCTCCGCGCGGATCGAACGAGATCACCGGTCCCGAAACCCACGACGGTGACGTGCACACCGCCATGCTGCGCAGCAAGACAGCGGGGCAACCGGATCTGGTCGCGCGCGTGGTCTGGAAGCGTATCGATGGTGTCTGGAAGCTGTCCAACAGTTCCGTGTGTGAGGGCGTGAAGGCCGTGGGACTGGCGATGGCCTGCGATTTCTGACAATCTTCGAGCCCCGTGATCGACATCCGTGACCTTATCCTGAGCTACTCGGGCGTCAGCGTCCTCGAAGTCCCCGAATTGACCGTGGCCGACGGGACACTGACCTACCTGATCGGCCTCAACGGCACCGGCAAGACCACACTGCTGCGGAGTATCTGCGGTGTGATCGCGCCCGCCGCCGGCACTGTCCGGGTCGACGGCGTCCTTATCCGGGACCACCACACCACACCGGCAACTCTCGGACTGCATCTCAACTACCGAGCCTTCGACCCACGCCACACGGCGCGCCGGCATCTGCGCTGGATCGCCCGCGCCCGTGGACTTCCCACCGGGCGGGTCGGCGATGTCCTGGAGATCGTCGAGCTCGCCCGGGTCGCCGATCGCCGATTGGGGCACTACTCGCTCGGTATGCTCCAACGTGTCGGCATCGCCGCCGCCTTACTCTCCGAGCCCCGAACCCTGTTGCTCGACGAGCCGCTCAACGGCCTCGATATCGCGGGCATCCGCTGGCTCCGCGAACTGCTGCGCGACCTCGCCGATACCGGGACCTGTGTCCTGGTTGCCACGCATCTGCTCGACGAGGTCGAACGCAACGCCGACCATATCGTCATCCTCGGAAACCGGCGCGTTCTGGCCGACGAGCCGTTTGCTCAGCTCATGAACACCTTGGGCCCTGGCGAGACGAGCCTCGAAGACGCCTATCTGCGAATCGCCGGCCTGCCCATCGACACCACGTCCGGCGCGGCCCAATGAACAGTCCCGGTCCGGCCACCCTCATCCGCCGCGGCGTCGCCGCCGAATGGACCCGCACCACCGGGCGCAGTTTCCTGTGGACCGCCGCGGTACCCCTCACCTTTCTGCTGCCGCTGTCCGTCACGTTCGGAATCGCCGCTGTCGCAGAACGACTCGCGGACCTACCCGGCCAGAGCTATGTGGCCACGGTTTCCACAACCAACTCGGTGTACTGGGTGATCACCTTGTCCGTATCGGTCATGGCCGTCACCGCCGCATACGCCCACGCCTCGCAATGGCGCGGTGAGACAAGCGATCTCAACGCCTTCCTGTTTCCCCGGTCCTGGACTGTCGCGTTGGCCCGGTGGTTCTACTACGGAGCCATCGCGGCGGTATCGACAGTCGTCGTGCTCGTCGTCGTGATGGTCACGCTGCCACACCAGTTCCCCCAAATCTATGGGGCCGTGGACATCGGGGACCCAGCCGGTATCCGGTTCCTCTGGACCGTCCCGAGCTACGCGTTCGCCGCGTGCGGTGTGGGTGTCGCGGTCGGGTCGTTCATTCGTACCCCGTCCGCTGCCGTCGCGGTCCTCCTGTTCTGGGTCCATGTAGCAGAGATTTCCATGAATCTGCTGCCGCACGGGTACACCTTGCAGTCCTACGCCCCGTTTCTCAACGCTGTCGCCGCAACCGGCCAGGAAGTCGCCTTCGTCCCCCGTTTCGGCCGCGACGGGTCGCTGCTGTACTTCGTCCTCGTCTCGGTCGCCCTCTTCGTCACCACGGCGGTGATACCCGCCCTCATGCACAGGATCTCGATGTATCGCCGAGCGACGTTCACCAAATCCCGCACCTGATCCAAGGTGCCGGATGCGAGGTCGTCGCGGTTTTCGGACGCGGGATTACCCGGAGACCGGACGAACCTCGAGCGGAAGCTTTCCGATCCCCGGGATCGGGCCCATCGCTCGGGGAAGCTTCCCGGTGCCGATCGGATGAAACTCCCACTTCGACAACACACTGTGCAGCGTCGTCTGCAATGCCATCCACGCGAAATTGTTGCCGATACACATCTGATTGCCCATGCTGAACGGAACGAAGCACCGGGATTTCGACCCAGAACTCGAGTCCGACCACCGATCGGGGTCGAAAGTGTCCGGCTCTGCGAAAATGTCCGGGTTCCGGTGAACAGCGGCAAGGCTGTAGCCGATATCGGTCCCAGCCGGAAATGTGAAGCCGTCGAGATCGACCGCGGTGACGGTGCGTCTCGTTTGCAGTAGTGGTGAATGGACCCGCACGACCTCGTTCAGGAAACGGTTCAGATAGTCGAGTTGACCGAGGTCCCGCGGGGCGAGCTCGCCCGCTCCGGAGACCTCCTGCCGGAGAGTCGAAGCCATTTCCGGGCGCTGTGACAACTCGTACAGAGCCCACGTCAGCGTGGTGGTCGAGGGGTCGATACCGCCGAAAAGTACCGTCACGGCCTGCGCTGCCAGGAACTCGTCGCTGTGGTGTTCGTCTGCCGAGGCATCCAGCAGGATATCGAGCAGGTCGTTGCGGCGGCCACCACCGGCCCGGCGGGCGGCGATCAGATCCTGACAGTACTTCCGCAGTTGTGTTCCGGCAGACAGGAATTTGCGGTTCACCGGCAACGGCAGGCTCGCCAGCTTCTCGGGCAGCACACTGCCTACGAGGGCGCCGGCGCCTATGTCCTCGACCAGACCCGAAATGAATCGCAGCTCCCCGGTATCGGGTTCGTGCGAGAACATGCACTCGAGTACGTTGGCGATCACCACTTCCAACATGGCCGAACGAGCCTCGATGTTCTGGCCCGGCCGCCACGAGCTCGCCAACGCGTCCGCGTTCCGCTTCATCGTGTGCGCGTAGCTGTCCAACTCTGTTCGATGGAACGCCGGCTGCAGCAGACGACGAAGATCCCGGTGCTGCTCACCATCCGCCACAATCAGCGATTCCCTGAATATGAGACGGATGCGCTCGAAGAGGAGTCCTCGCTCGTAGGCGTCGGAGTTCTCGACCAACACCTTATGGAGTAGTTCGAAATCGGTGATGACATAGACAACACGGCTGACGATGTCGACACGTACGATTTTTCCCACGCGGGCCAGACCCGTCATGAATTGTACCGGATCGCGCCACATTTCCCAGCCGTGCCCTACCACAGGCAAACGGCCCGGCCCACGCGGGACCTCGCGCATGTCCACTCTGTCTTGCCCCTTCTTTCGGCCTGCTCGAGGCCGAGGACTTCGGAGGATCAGATCGGATCGCTGACACCTTCAGTCGCCCCACACGTTACCTCAGCCCGGACTCATGCGGCGGCGAGTTGACGAGCGAATCGTCTGTCCCGCAAGGCGGGACGTCACACTCCGGAGATAGGACCGCGCCCCGCGTGGCGCTAGCCGACCCTATCGAGAAGCTCCCGGAGGATTATGGGGGTCCTTCCGGGAGGCAGGGCGTAACCCGCGCACAGGACGTCCATCAGTTTGCGATATCGCTGCAGGTCGGCTGCCTTGTCGAGATACAGCGCGCTGGTGAGTTGTTCGAGATAGACGATGTCGGGCAGTTCTTCTTCGGGGAAGCGCAGCATGCTGAAGGAGCCGCCTTCGGCCGGCGTGGGGCCGGCAGATTCCGGGAGTACCTGGATGACGATATTGGTCCGCTCGGTCAGCTCGAGCAGGTGCTGCAGCTGACCGCGGGCCACGTGCCGATCCGGAGGCTGCCTGCGCAGCACGTTTTCATCGATGACCGCCCACACGGTGGGCGGAGTCGGTGTGCGGGTGAGTACGCGCTGGCGCTGCATCCGCATATCGACCAGACGAGAGACATCCACCCGGGAATCGAGACCGAAGATGTAGCGGGCGTAGTCGGCAGTCTGGAAAAGTCCGGGGATGTAGTGGGTTTCGTAGAGGCGAATGGTGGCGGCGGCCTGTTCGAGACCGACGTACGTCTCGAACCAGGAAGGCAGCAGATCGCTATAGCGATGCCACCAGCCCGGCTCGTTCGCTTGACGGGCCAGCGCAAGGAAGTCCTCGCGCTCGTCGGGATCGTGCACGCCATAGAGCGTGAGCAGGTCGCTCAAATCGCGTACCTTGAGCCCGTTGCGCCCCAATTCGATTCGGGTGATCTTGGATCCGGTTGCGCGCAGTGCCTCGGCAGCGGTCTCCCGGCTGATCTTGCGTTCCTCGCGCAGCTTCCGTAGCTGCCCCCCGAGCGCGATCCGCAGGACGGTGGGACCGCGGTCGACAGCAGCTCGGGCCGTCACAGCACCTTCGCGTTCGGCTCTGGCCGTCATCGAATCGACTTACCTGTATTCAGAATCCTCAGCCCCTCATAGTTCCGCCACCGCAACACCTTACAGTATGAGGCTGTCGAAGCGGCCGGCTTTGATATCGCACAGCAGGGCCGCGAACTCGGCGCGCGTGCACGTCAGCACGGAACCGTGGAGGTCTCGGGAGTTGCGGATCCCGACGTGGTCGCCGGATATCTGAGCAAGCTCGACGCAATTGCCGTTCGGTCCGCTGTAAGAGCTTTTGCGCCAGGCGATTCCACTCGTATCTGCTGGCGGCTCGGCGGCGGGATCGGACATGACACCCTCGCTTTTCGTGTCGATGAACGAGACTCGCGACCCACCGTACACTCACATAATCGTGCAACTGCACGATTATGTGATAGTTCGAACGCAAAGTCACCGCGCCCTTCAGTCGGCGAGCGAAACGTGTCCCGTTCACCCTCCGGGCATCGGGGGGCTGCCGCAAGGGGGGCAGTGTCACCTATCCGTGCGGCAGGCCCCCAAGACGTTCTGTTGGACGGTTCTCGTGCTGGAGGATGACCACGTAATGCGCGGCAATGAACGTCGCCTCTCGACCGTTCGAGTAGTACTCTCACCGCGACAGTCACACACCGGCGTACTTTCCGCCGCGAGCGGACCCTTGCCCGCGCTCGCGTACGGTCGAAAGGTGGCTCTCCGACGGTTGATTCGACTCGCGTCCGCCGTTATCGCGGCGCAAGCGCGTGGACCGAGAGATGCCGTCGCCGATCCGGCGAGAAATGAGGACAGGATGGACAGTTCGAGCCGATCCGAGACGTTCGAAGGCGCCGCGGAGGGCGATAACGAACCGGAAGGCTGCGCAGATCCGGACCTCTTCGAATGCACAAACGTCGACTACGGGGTAATCAGGCCTCTGCGCGAGACCCCTCCGGAGTACGCGGCAGTGTACGAGCGGCGTGGGTTGAAGGTCCCGTTCGCACGCAGCAGGTACGACCCGGCGTCGCTGTGGCCGTATCTGCCACGTGGAATCCACGAACGCCACGCGAAGAGCCACGGCTACTTCTGGCTGCCCTGCCCGCTGTGCCGGCGGTACTACGGTGGTCACGAGATCGTCGATTCGATCCCGCACGAGGACGATTCGTCGAGTGCAACCACAATCTGCCCGGCGTGCAGTGCCCGGCGGAACGGAGGCATGGTGTGACCAGCTCTCGCGTGTAGTCGGAGTTTCACGGACCAGGGTACCGAGCAGAATCGTGTAACCGATCTGCGGCCGGTCGTCGTCCGTCAGTCGGACGGTACCCCGAGCCCGGGCCATCGTGTGACGCTGACGTGCCCGTCCGATGAGTCGCTCTCACGGTAGTGCGGCCACTGATCGGTGCGACCGAGGGCAGGGCAGCCGACGGCGCATATACCCGTCGAAGAAGGGAGTGGTCCCTCCGCCCTGCGGTCTGGATGTGAACTCCGGAAGCGGCGGTTCCACGATATTCCACATCGTTTCCGGGTCCAGCCGTTGAGAAAGTGTGTCGACTCAGAGGTCAAATCCTGCCGGACAATGAATTACATTCACGTAAGTCACATCATTGTTCACGTTCTCGGATTGGGCAGACAGGCAGCGGGACAATGGCTGACGACCGCATGGCAGGTCGACGTCGGCGACGACTACGCAGCGACCGAGACCGTCAACAGGAGGGGGCGTTTGTCGTCATCGCTCTGGAACGTGTGAATTGTGGTGAATCCGTGCTCGCCGAGCTTGGCCAATAATTCAACAGGCCTGTAGATGGGATCGCGATTCAACAGCAGTGATTCTCCCTCGTCGAGGTCCACAACCGGCCCGGTGTCGAAATGGATACTTGCGCTCGTGGTCAGGCGGATGCGTTTGAACCGTTCACCGCGCAGCGGGTCATATCCGGTCTCGATGGTGTACAGATCCTCATTGATGCCGAGTAGATCGACGAGGAACCTCTGTGTGGGTGGTAGCCGCGGCGCGGAGTCGACATTGTCGGCTACTCTGGCGAGAAAATCCTGCGGTGTCTCGATATACCGGTCCTGAATCAGGAAGTCGTCTGCCGTCATGCTGCCGCGAACCATCCTGAATGCCTGATCGCAGTCGCGGAGATTGAAGAGCGTGTTGCCGAAATGCAGCACCAGCCGCGCGGTGTAGCCGTCGTGGCCGATATGGTCGGTGAGCCGTTGCCGCGCAAGGTCGATAATATGGCCTTCGTACGGAATTTGGCCATCGAACCAGGTTCCGATATTTCGCTCGGCGATCTGCAGCATGTCCGCACTGATGTCGGTCGCGGCATATCGGCCCATGCGGCCTGCGTCCATCAGCCAGGACAGGATCTGCCGCGCGGGCCACCCGTTCCCGGCGCCGAGGTCGATGACGTCCCAGCGTTCGTGGCGGGAGATCAGTTCAGACAGATACGACCGGTTAGCGTCCAGGAGGCGCGTCCTGGCAAGGAATAGTTCTCCGGTTGCCTGCTGGTCCCAATCCTGGGCGCCTGTACCGACATAGCCGTACTGCCGAGGCAATTCTTGATGCTTGACGAGACTTTCGACGAGATCGGTGACTTGCTGGGCCGTCAGGTGCTGGTAGAAACCGGGCTTGGGCTGAATCTGGGTGCGCATCACTATCCCGTCGACCGATCGCCGGCGGCGATCACTGAGTAATGTGTTTAGAGCCGTGGAAAATCGGTAGATCAACAATGATCGATAAGCACGGATTCAAATGTCCAATCACTGCGGTGTCCACGACTGCCGGGTCACTGTGGTCGGCCCTCGACTGTCTCTGGTCACCTCAGCGGCAAGTTCGCGCCACACGTAGTCCCCCATGGCAGTGAGTCCCGGCGAATTCGCCGATACAGCCAGGCATTCCTCTGCATAAGAGTGGTACGTCAATGACTCGTTGCCGGGTACAAACCTCGTCTTCGGTCCGAAGTAGCGTCCGCAAGCGACTGCGAAATGTGCTGCAAACAGCACTGTCCGCAATGTCTTGCCCGAAGTGCCAGTGGGTAGGGTGAAAGTCCGGGAGTCCGAGCCGTTATCGAACTGCGCTATCTCACTCAGCAACCCGAACCAAACATGGGCGAATTCATGAATGAGGGCCGCCTGCAACGCCCGATCGGTGTCGAATGCCTGGGATCCGAGGGCAATCGTCTGCGGTGCGCACGGGTGTGTAGCACTGGATACCTCGGGTTCACGCGGTGCGACAAAGCGAATCGGTATCCGGAACAGTTGGGACCACCCTTCTGTGGCCTTTGACAGATTCCCCAGCGTACGATCAACCCGGTGGATCTGCGATGGTGACAGGTCCGCCGATCGGCTCCACCGCTCGTGCAACGGGCGGGTCTCGGGAGATTCCAGGTAGCGCCAGCCGTATTCCGGTGTCAGACAGTCCGTTTCCCCAATATCGCCGAGCGCGCTCCGGCGTTTGGCGCGAACCATGGCAGTGACCAGGTCGCTGCGGAAAGCATCGGATAGAAATGGCAGGCCGCAGAACGCCTGACCGAGAAGGCCTGAGTTGTCAATCATATGTTACCTACTTGCCCGGTCATGTGCGCCACCTGGTGGTCCGGCCAGAGGCCGGGCCACCAGGTCATGACGCGTCAGGCCGGTGTGAACCTGATGACCTCATCTGCTTCACACGCCACCCGATGCGCTGATTCGGCCAGGCCGCCCTCAGCGACCAGGCTTTCGAGCGCTCGATGAACCTCAGGCGTGAAGTTCGTGGTCTCGTCGATCAGGGATGGCATGGTGACCCCTTTCGGTAATGTGTTGTATGACATACAAACCGTAGACCTAAACGAAGTGCCTTGGCGTTCAAGGGAATCTATGTTCGTTTCGAATCCGGTGGGCGCCATGCGGGCGAAGTATCGAGGCTCCCGGGGCGATCCCGCGCTTGTAGTGGCACGCCTCGGAGACTGACCTGGAAGTTTCTATCCTTTCTTCCGCGGTCGACCGGGCTGCGGCCGGTCAGCGAGCTCCTTTTTGCCAGTATCGATGCTGCGTCCAGGATCGCCGCACTCCAGTCGAGCTCGCCGGCTGCTCCGAGCCGGTCGAGTATCTCTCGGTGCTATGCGTCGAATACTCCGGTGTCGGCCCGCACCATGAACCGTCGATGCGCGGTCGGCGCACCCACCCCGAACGAGGGCGGCAGGTGCCGCCACGCGCAGCCGCTGGTCAACACGAATACGACCGCGGTGAACACCGCTCGTTCGTCCACCGGTGAAGTCCCGCCGTCCTGCGGCTGGGACCGAACATGCGGTAGCATCGGTTGCACGGTGTCCCACAAGGCATCTGGGACCATTCTGTGAGCAAGCCTGTCGAACACGGATCACATCGTGCCGGACAGCGAGTTACGCCAGCGGCGGCGCCTGTTCACGACCGCTCAGGCTGCCACTGCCGGTGTGGCTCGCAAGCAGGCCTTTCGGATGGTTGCCGCCGACGCGATCGAGCGCGTCACCCCACGGGGTTTGCCCGATGGCGGGCGCGCCGGCCGAAGCGCTTGGAATCATAGGTTGTCCTGTGGCTCCAGTACGTCTTGGGCGGCACTGGAATCAGTTCAATCGGCGGATATCACCCCGTACCCGATAGAACCCACCGCGAGCGGATTCGGCCAGCCCGTCCACCACATAGCGGATCCCGGCCTGCCTGATATCGCGGGGGAACTGCACGTTCCATTCCCGTTGAAAGCCGGGGGAGACGACGTGCACACGCAGCCGTCCGTCCACGTCGACGCATTCGACGACGACTCCGCCGGAACTGTCGGTGGCAACCTCCAAGGTGCTGCTGGGTACCACCGCGGCCATCGGGGGTGCCTTCACGGAAACTGTCTGTGGCAGTAGACCCTGTTCGGCGTCGTGGACGGCGGTCTCGCTCACATCGAGGCAGGCCAGGGTGCCGCTGGTGGTCACGAGGTACAGCCGCGCGTCGTGGTATTGCATCGAATAGGCCGAACCGCAGCCGGTACCGAGTTTCCACAGGCGTCGCCCGTCGGCATCGAAGCAGTACACGGAGGAGAAATTGTCACCGGCGAAGACGTACCGGCCGTCCGGTGAGGCCGCGCACGAGTACACCGCCGCATCGCATCGGAACGACCGATCGGACCGGCCGGCTTTGTCCACCATCCTGACCTGATTACGCGCGGTGCCCGCGTACACGGCGTCGGCTTCCTGCCAGCCGAAGAGCACGGGTCCGCCGGTGTCCCGGTGCCATCGGTGGTTACCGTCGGTCAGGTCGTACTTCGTGATCCCGGCCGAATGGCCGTGGTAGACGCCGTCGTCGTCGATTCGTACCATCCAGCCGGAATCGCCGTGGCTGCGACGGTTCCACAGCGACTCTTCCTCATGATCGATGACGGTGAGTCCACCCTCCACATCGGAGACACCGAGGATGCCGTCGTGGATATCGAGCCAGTAGATATCGACGTTCGCGGCGATATCGTAGGCCGCCCGGGGTACTTTGCCCGACAGGTCGTAGACGCGACCGTCGTCGCAGCCGGCATAGATCCAGAAGTCGTCGGCGACTATGCATTTCACGGAGTCCGGCAACCGGAATCGGCCGACCACTTCGCCGCCGGGTGTCAGCGTGAACACCTCCCCGTTCTCGTTGCCTACCCAGCAGCGTTCGCCGTCGACGAATATCCCGAAGGCCGCGGCACCGGAATCGAAGCTCCACAGCACGGGTGCGGTACGAGCGGTGGAGCGGCGGCTGGTGATGGCGCGTCGCGTCACCGGGCGGGCCGACCGTGCACCCGGTACGGCCGGTGCGTAACCTTTCCGCTTCTTCTCGTTGATCTTCTTCTGCGCCGCCGCGTGCGCTTTCTGTGCGTCGGCGAAAGAACTGGCCTTGCTCTGGCCTTGCTCTCCGATACGTCCGTACCGGATGGTGACCCGGGTGCCGTCCACGACGACCTCGTAGAATTTATGCGCCGATCCTCCCTCTTCCGACAGCTCGAGGTAGGTCGTGGTTGCCGCAGTCATACTTTTCCCGCTCTTCGTTGTTGCGTTTCGAACGAAAGTTAGCAACGGGCACCGACATACGCCGCCTCTGACATCGCGGCCGGCCGGCGGATCGCGGCCGCGGAGGATCGGAACCCGCGCTACGGGCCCAGGCCCGCAGTATCGGGTGGAACTGGAACCTCGGGGCCCGATGTCCACCGATCGGTGGACATGAGGTTCGACCGGTCGATGCTGTCCGAGAGGAGAGAGTGGACAGCAGTATTCGAGTATGCGAAATTGCCTGGTGGCCACGGCTGGTTGGAGTGCACGGCGTCCGTGGCTCGCCATGATCGGATGGTTTGTCTTCGTGGCCGTATGCCTCGGGGCGGGGGCTGTCATCGGTGGGAAGCCTGCCGCTACGGAGGATTTCCGGATCGGAGAAGCGGGGCGGGGCGAGGCAATGGCTGCCTCAGGGGGACTGCAGCAGAGAGCAGTGGAGCGCGTGCTCATTACCTCCGGCGGTTCCCGGATGGGCCCTGCGGCCGATGATGTCGCGCGAGAGGTCGCCGACCGGATGCTGAGGCTGCCGGAGGTCGAATCCGTGGCAGCACCGGTGTATTCATCGACGAACACGGCGCTGCGGATCGATGTGATCATGGTCGGGGCCGAGCTCGACGGGAAGAAGCATGTCGGTGCACTGCGGGCGCAGACCGAGCAGGTGCAGCGGGTTCATCCCGAATTCTTGATCGAGCAGACCGGTGGGCCGTCGATCAGTAGCGGTGTCGACGAGTTGCGGGGGCGGGACCTGACCCGTACGGAGTTGATCGCACTACCGGTTACGCTGATCACCCTGCTGTTCGTTTTCCGGTCGGTGGCGATGGCTCTGGTGCCGGTGTTGCTGGCAGTGTCGTCGATCGGCGCCGCGATCGGTTTGTCGATGCTCGCCTCGCATCTGTTTCCGGACAACGGCGTCGGTACCAACATCATCTTGCTGCTCGGGCTGGCTGTCGGCGTCGACTACACACTGTTCTATTCGAAGCGTGCGCGGGAGGAACGCGCTCGCTTCGGTGGAGTGCTGGGCACACAGACCCTGGTGGAACTGGCTGCGGCGACCTCGGGCCGGGCCGTGGTGGTGTCCGGACTTGCCGTCGCGGTCTCCACCGCAACCTTGTATCTCGCCGATGACGTCATCTTTTCCTCCATAGCGACCGCCGCGATCCTGGTGACCCTGGTCGCAGTGGTCAGCTCGCTCACCGCGCTGCCGGCACTGCTCGCGGTCCTCACCCGCCGAGCCGTACATGCCGGCCCGGCCCGGCGCGAGCAAACGAGCGGCGGGCGATTCACCAGGTACATCCTCGGCAGGATCGCCGCTGAACCGGCGGTCGGACTCGCTGTTTCGGTGCTGGTGATGCTTGCGCTCACGGTGCCGGCGCTGGGCCTGGAACTCACCGATATGGGGCGAGAGACCCATCCGCGCACTATTCCGGCCATGCAGACCTTCGACCGGATGAATGCCGCTTTCCCGGAACTGAAGTCGATGCATCAGGTGGTCGTGACGGCGGAGCCGGACCGGGTGCATCACGTCGGGGGCGCATTGCGTGCACTGGCTTTGCGGGCCGCAGCCGACCCGGCGTTGACTGCCCCTCGGGAATTACGCACCTCGGCCGACGGTCGCGTCAGCCTGCTGGAACTGCCCGTGCGGCATTACGTCAGCGAAAAGGCGGCCGGGGCTTCACTGGAAAGAATCCGTGCGAACTACATACCGGCCACGATCGGCAAGTTGTCCGATATCGACTTCGCGGTGACCGGGGACGTAGCCCGCTATGCGGACTATCCGGCTCATCAGAAGCAGAAACTGCCGCTGATCGTCGGGGCGCTGCTGCTCGTGACCGTCGTTCTGACTGCCGCGGCATTCCGCTCGCTCATGCTCGGCCTGATCGGTGTGGTGCTGAACCTGCTGTCGGTGGGTGCCTCGCTGGGCCTGGTGACCTTGGTCTTTCAACACACCTGGGCCGAGGGGCTGCTCGATTTCGACTCGACCGGCACGGTCGGCTCCCGGGTCCCGTTGCTGCTGCTGGTGATCCTGTTCGGTCTGTCGATGGACTATCAGGTCTTCGTGCTGAGCCGGATCAAGGAAGCCGTCGACAGGGGGGTGGGCTCCCGGCAAGCCGTGCTCGAGGGGGTCGGCGGTTCGGCGGGGGTGGTGACCAGCGCCGCGTTCGTCATGGTGACCGTGTTCGCCAGTTTCGTTCCGCTGCACATCATGGAAATGAAGCAGATGGGTTTCGCACTCGCTGTCGCCGTCATGCTCGACGCGTTCGTCATCAGGATCGTAATCCTGCCCGCTCTGCTTCTGCTACTGGGCGATCGAACATGGTGGCCCGCTCGCCCGGCCGGCACCCCGGGCCGCCGCGTGCCGACGAAAGTAGGCTGACCGAAATGGACCAGCAGTCGCGGACCGGCGATCGGTTCCGGATACGGATAGTGCGGCGGTGGTACCACGGCTGCTGGGTCTTGATGGGCTTGTGCCCGCCGGTGATAGCGGTGCACGACAGAATGGACGCCACAAAGTACACGACGTGGGCGCTGGTAGCGGCCCTCGCCTTCACCTATCTCGCCCTGAGATTGTTTCCCGGCAATCCCGTGGTGCGGCCGGGTCGTTTCCTCGGGGTGTTGGTGCTGGTACTCGGCGGGACGGCAATCCTGCTCGACGGCGGCGCTGCGTTCTTCATCGTGTCACTGCCCATGTTCTGGATCTACGCGGCTACCCAGCGCCAGGCGATCGGTTTCATCGCCGCCGCCGCTACGGCCACTCTGATCGGGAATTTCACCGGTTCGCCCTTTTCTCCGGGCAATGTGGTTTTCACCCTGATCGGCCTCGCCGGCGGTATCCTGCTCGGGCTGTGGATGGACAGGGTGCTGGAGCACGGGGAACAACGGGCCCGGGTGCTCGGCGCCGAACTGGAACGTACGCAATCGGAGTTGGCGGTGGCGCACCAGCGGCAGGGTGCGGCCGAGGAACGTGAACGGCTCGCGCGCGAGATTCACGATACGCTCGCCCAGGGCTTCGCCTCCATCGTCGTCCTGGCCGAGGCGGCGCGTGCAGGTCTCGAGACCGATCCGGAGGCGAGCGCCGGACAGCTTGTATCCATCGAGCGCACCGCCCGCGAAAATCTCGCGGAAGCACGCATACTCGTCGGGGCTCCTGCGGCGGGCGACAGTAGGCCCGGCGGTCTCGCGCCCGCACTGCGGCGCATCCTCGACCGGTTCGTCGAGGACACCGGGCTGACCGTGGACGCGGAGTTGCTTGATATCGACTGCGATCAGCGCACCACAATCGCACTGGTGCGCTGTACCCAGGAATCGCTGGCCAATGTTCGCAAGCACGCTGGGGCGGCTACGGTCGGGGTCGTTCTGGCCGGCGGCCCGGCTGGGGTAGAGCTCGAAATCACCGATGACGGGGCAGGGTTCAGTCCCGTTGCGGCCCGTGGCTTCGGTCTGAACGGTATGCGCGCCCGGCTCGCCGAACTCGGCGGCGCGCTCACCGTTACCAGTTCGCCCGGCGAAGGCACCCGCATCTTCGCCGTACTGCCCACCCGAGTTCGGACGTGATATGGCAGAACCTCTCCGTCTGATCCTCGCTGACGACCACGTCGTCATGCGTGCCGGTCTCACGGCACTGCTGGCCGCCGAAACGGGTATCGATATCGTCGGCGAAGCGGCGGACGGAAGCATGGCGGTCGAACTGGCCGAACGACTGAAACCCGATGTGGCCTTGCTCGACCTGCGCATGCCGGTCATGGACGGTGTAGCCGCCACCCGGGAGATCACCGGCCGCACTACAACGCGCGTTCTCATCTTGACCACCTACGACACCGACTCCGATATCGAACGCGCCATCGAAGCCGGCGCCATCGGCTATCTCCTCAAGGACACCACCCGTGCCCAACTCGTCGAGGCCATCCACGCCGCCGCTCGGGGCCGCACTGTTCTGGCTCCTCGAGTCGCGGATCTACTTCTCGCCCGGTTGCGCCGTCCGGAGCCGATTCTGTTGACCGCTCGTGAAACCGAGGTGCTGCGAGCTGTGGCGGGTGGGCTCTCGAACCCCGAAGTCGGCCGGCTGCTGAGTATTGCGGAAGCCACCGTCAAGACTCACCTGCTGCGCATCTTCGCCAAACTCGACGTCAGCGATCGCACCCATGCCGTCGTCGTCGCCATGGACCGTGGTCTGCTGCCGCGGTCCGGGCCGGATGATCCGCGGTAGGGCCGGCACCGCCACGCATGCGGTTTCCGACTGTCGATCCCGTGCCGGTCACGTGCGGAGTTTGGCGACGAGTTCGCTGGATCGGGGATCGGCGGCGGCCTCGTCCAGCGCCCCGGCAAGAGCGTCTCGGTAGGTCGGCTCGGCCTTCGCCTGTAGGGTACGTCCCTCCTCGGTGATCACCGTGTACACACCGCGGCGGTCTTTGGGGCAATGGTCGCGGAGGGTGAGGCCGCCTGCTTCCAGGCGGACGACCAGACGACTGACCGAGCTCTGGTTGAGACCGATCAGCTCGGCCAGCTCCTGCATGCGTAGTTCGCCGTCGTCGGCGCGGGCGAGCCGGCACAGGGCCTGATACTCCGACAGGCCGATGCCATGGCGCCGTTGCATCTCCTTGGCCAGTTGCTGAGTCACCGTGCTGTGCAGTGTCATGACCTGGTCCCAGATCGTTTCGTCCATGTGTGCGCACCTTCCGTGTTGACATCAGAATACATGTAGTGACAACATCTGCATGTACACGCAAATATTGCAGGTGCATGCAACTGTGGAGAGGTGAACCGCTATGACCACGCAGCGCATCGAGAAGATCGCCACCACGCCCGACTGGTATGAGCCGTACAAGATCTCGCAGGCCATCAAGGCCAACGGCCTGATCTTCGTGTCCGGACAGGCAGGTATCGACGAGCAGGGGCGCACCGTCTCCGATGACTTCTTGACGCAGGGACGTCAGGCCTTCGCCAATATCGAGCGTGTCCTCGCGGAGGCCGGGGCCGATTTCGGGGATGTGGTGAAAGTCGGGATCTTCGTCACCGATATGGCCGCCGACCTGGACAAGGTCATCGCGCTGCGCGGCGAGTTCCTCAGCCGGCCCTATCCCGCCGACACTCTGCTCGAGGTGTCTTCCCTGGCGCAGCCCGACTGGCAGATCGAAGTAGAAGTCACCGCACTCGCCCGCTGAACCCCGATCCACACCATCGGAAGGAAAGACCATGTCCGACAGCCCTTTGCTACGTCCCTACCGGAACGGTGCGCTCGACCTACCGAACCGCATCGTTATGGCTCCCATGACCAGGGGGCGTGCGGACGATTCCAGTGGTGTGGTCAACCCGCTGACCAAGGACTACTACGCACAGCGCGCGAGCGCCGGCCTGATCGTCACCGAGGGCATCTACGCCAACGTCCTCGGCAAAGGCGGTCCCGGAATCCCCGGCCTCGTCGATAACGCGCAGGTGGCGGCCTGGCGTGAGGTGACCGATGCGGTGCACGCCGCCGGTGGGCGTATCTTCGCCCAACTGTGGCACGTCGGCAGAATGACCCACCCACTGACACTCCCGGGTGGGGCGACTCCGCTGGCGCCTTCTGCCGAACGGATAATCCGCGCGAAGATCTTCACCTCCCAGGGGCTGGTGGACCATGTGATGCCGCGCGCGATGACCACCGCCGAAATCGACGCCACAATCGAGGATTTCGCCATCGAGGCACGCAACGCCATCGCCGCCGGATTCGACGGCGTCGAGGTCCACGGCGCGAACGGCTACTTGATCCAGCAGTTCCTGGCCGAGAACACCAACCAGCGGACCGATCGCTACGGCGGCTCACTCAACAACCGGCTCCGGCTGGCCGTCGATATCGTGACCGCCGTCGCGGCCGAAGTCGGCGCACATCGAGTCGGTCTGCGCATCTCGCCGGACAACCCGGAAAACGAGATCGCGGAACAGGATCCACAAGGCACCTATCGAGCCCTGCTCCGCACCCTCGATCCACTCGGCCTCGCCTACCTCCACGTGGTCGAGCGCGGCGAATACGCTGCTCTCGCCGATCTACGACCACGCTGGTCGAGCACACTCGTCGCCAACTTCAACGGCTCGAGCCCGACCACCCGCGACGCAGGCGAAAAAGTACTGGACACCGGACTGGCCGACCTCTTCTCCTTCGGGCGAGCATTCATTGCCAACCCCGACCTTCCCGCCCGATTCGCCTCCGGAGCCCCTGTCAGCGAATACATACGCGACCTTGTCTACGGCGGCGGCGCGGAAGGCTATACCGACTACCCCGCGCTACAGGCCACGCAGGTATGAGCCGCCGGCCCGGCTCGCAGGTAGTGATGGCAGAACCTGTGAGCCGGCCCTTCGGCCACCTGACGCCGGGACAGTCGTGGACTCACCAGCGCCGGCCGGGCCTCCCGAGCGACCACACTGCGGAATATCGTGTCGGTGTGCCCGTCGGCCCTCAGAGCCGGAGATGGGATGCTCCGTTCATATCGAGGATGGCTCCGGCGGCCCACGCGGCTTCGGGCGATGCCAGATAGACGACCGCGGACGCGATTTCCTCCGGTTGTGCCACCCTGCCGAAGGGGCTCTGCGCGCGGATGCCGGCCCCTTCGGGGCCGTGCAGTCGTTGCGCCACCCGTTCGGTCTCCACGAATCCCGGGGCTACGGCACCGACCACGATGTCATGGGGTGCCAGCGCGACGGCCAGGGACTGACTCATCGCCAGCAGGGCCGCTTTACTGGCACCGTAGGCAGGGTGGTCCGGTTCACCGCGGAACGCGCCTCGCGAACCTATGTTCACGATATGCCCGCCCCGGCCTGCCGCCATCATCGCCTGGGCGGCGCAGTAGCAGACGTTCGACGCGGCGACGAGGTTGACGTTCAGGGTCTCGGTCCAGGCGCGTTGCCATTCGGTGTAGGTCACCGTTGCCGGGGGATGCGGTGTCATCACCGCCGCATTGTTGACGACGACGTCGAGCCCGTTGTGGAGTCCGGCGGCCCGCTCGACCACGGTTCGTACGGTCTCGGGATCGGTCAGCGAACCGTGCACGAGCAGGTGGCCGCTGCCGTCGAGTGACCGGAGGGTGGCCTCCGCGTCGTCCCTGCGGTTCGCGTAGTGGACCACGACGTTGTCTCCGCGGGCGGCGAAGGCTCGGCTTACAGCCCGCCCGATTCCCCGCGATGCGCCCGTGACGAGGACGGTTCGGCTCATAGGCGACCTTTCGTCTCGCCGGATCGGCTCGTGCGGTGGACCAGACTGTCCGGTGCGAGAATACGGCCGATCTCGTCCTGGGTGAGCAGGCCCGCGCTGACGGCGAGCTCGGGGATCGTCGAATCCGAGGTGAGCGCGCGTGCCGCGAGGGCGGTCGCGGCCTCGTATCCGATATGCGGATTCAGCGCGGTGACCAGGCCGATCGAGCGTTCGACGGTCGACCGCATCTGGTCGACATCCGCGGTGATCCCCCGGACGCAACGAACGGCGAGAGTGTCGGCCGCCGCGGTGAGATGGGAGATCGATTCCAGGAGTTTGTGCGCGATCACGGGTTCGAACGCATTGAGCTGGAGCTGGCCCGCCTCCGCCGCCATCGTGATCGCGATATCGTTGCCGACGATCTCGTAGGCCACCTGGTTCACCGCCTCCGGAATGACCGGGTTGACCTTGCCCGGCATGATCGACGACCCGGCTTGAACCGCGGGCAGGCGGATCTCGCCGAATCCCGAGCGCGGGCCGGAGGAGAGCAGCCGCAGATCGTTGCAGACCTTCGACAGTTTCACCGCGGTCCGTTTGACGATTCCCGAGATCTGGATGAAAACACCGGTGTCCTGTGTCGATTCGACGAGGTCTGCTGCGGTCACCAGGTCGACCCCGGTGATCGATCGCAGATGCGCGCAGGCCCGTGTGGAATAGTCGTGCGGAGCGTTGAGACCGGTGCCGATCGCGGTCCCGCCGAGATTGATTTCGCGGGCCAGCTCCGCGGCCTCGGCCAGCCGCGCTATATCCTCACTCACCATGACCGCGTAGGTGCCGAACTCCTGGCCGAGGGTCATCGGGACCGCCTCTTGGAGCTGGGTGCGGCCCATCTTGAGATGCTCGGCGAATTCGACGGCCTTGGCCGCGAAGGCAGCCGAGAGCCCGGCCAGAGCCCCCCGCAGGCGGTGTGTCGCGGTGATCACCGCGATCTTGACAGCCGTGGGATACACATCGTTGGTGCTCTGCCCCAGGTTGACATGCTCCAGCGGATGAAGCCGGGTATACGTTCCGCGGGGACAGCCGAGGATATCGAGACCACGGTTCGCGATCACCTCGTTGGCGTTCATATTCGTCGAGGTGCCGGCACCGCCCTGGAGGACGTCCACCACGAAATGCTCGTGCAGCTCACCACTGCGGATGTCCTCGCACGCGGTGACGATCGCCCGGGCGCGCTCTTCACCCAGCAGGCCGAGTTCGTTGTTGGCTTGCGCGGCGGCGGATTTGACTGCTGCCAGCGCATCGACGAGGTCGGAATGCCGGGAGATGGGCACACCGGTGATCGGGAAGTTCTCCAGCGCCCGCGTGGTGTGGATACCGATGTACGCGTCGACGGGGATGTCGAGGCCGCCCAGGAGATCGTGTTCGGTGCGGAATACCGCGGAATCGTCCCTTCCGGTCATGGTGTCCGGCGGTACGGACGATCCGTGGAGCTCGCGGCGAGGACGGAGTTGTCGCGTCATGAGGTGGTCCGTGTCTCGTCGAGCAGGGTGTCCAGTACGAGCATATGGCCCGCGAAGTGGGTGATCGCATAGTCGAGGCCGAGATCAGGCAGCGCCATCTGCGGCGTCACACCGCACGCCCAGAACACCGGCACGCAGCCGTCGGGCACGCCGGCGTAAACCCCGAAGTCGGGGACGCCGAGATCGGCTATGCCCAGTTCGGCAGCGTTACCGATCTGGACCGGCGCACCGTGTCCGGTGGGATACCGGGTGGTCAGCTCGACCGCGGCCGCGACCAGCGGTCCGGGTACCGGGCGCATACTCACCGCCAGTGGTCCCGCAAACATCCCCGCGGGCGTGGTGGCACGGTCGGTGACGTATACCGGCGGAGCGGACCGGGGCACCGGCACCCCGATACGGCGTAGTGGTGCGTCGAAGGTATGACTGCAGCCGAGCGCGAACGCCACGGCATCGTCTTGCCAATGATCCAGGATATCGGTGGGTTCGGCGACGAGTACCCCGTTGTGCCACACACGGTATCGAGGCAGCGCGGTACGAAGGTCCACGGTGCACTCGTCGTAGGTGAGCAACGGGTCGCCCGGCTCCGTGGTGGCCAGCAGGGGACACACGTCGGGATTGGCCGCGCAGTACTCCCGGAAATCCGCCGCGGCCGAATCCGGAATCACCACCAGGTTGGCCTGCTGGTAGTCGTCGAGGATTCCGGCGGTCGGTGTGGTCCACTCACCGCGGGCGATCCGGTCGCGCAGTTCCCGGGGATGCGCCGGCGCGGTCACAGCAGTTCCGCCCGGGACGATTCGCGGACGGTGCGCAGGGTGAACAGCGCGGCGACCACCGCGACCATCAGCAGGAATCCCGGCGCGAGGAGGTTGCCGGTCTGCGAGATCAACCAGGTCGCGAGGTAGGGGGTCAGTCCTCCGCCGATGATGGTGCCGATATTGAACGCGAACGACAGACCGGTGTAACGCACCCGGGTGGGGAACTGTTCGGCGTAGGTCGGATAGGTCACCGATTGCACGATCGGCATCGGGAGCGCGAGCACCACCATGGCCGCGACGGCCAGCGCGAAACTGCCCTGATCCATGAGGATCATGGTGGGCAGCACCAGAATCGCGTATCCCAGGAATCCGATGGTGATGATCCGCTTGCGGCCGAACCGGTCCGAGAGACCGCCGAAGACAGGCATCAGGGTGGCGACGAAAAGGCTGATTCCGCCCATGATCCAGAACGTGTTCGACTTCGGGTACTCGAGGTAGGTGGTGAGGTAGATGTTCATGAAGATCAGCCCGACCCAGTAGCCGGTGTTCGAGCCGATGGAGAGCACGATGACCTTGAACACTGCTGCTGTGTGTTCGGTCAGCACCTCGCGCAGCGGCGATTTCGCCGGCGCGGTCTTCGTCTCCTCGGCGAAGGCGTGCGAATCTTCGAGCTTGCTGCGCGCCGCGAGAGTGATCGCAATGAGCGGCAACGCCAGCAGGAACGGGATTCGCCATCCGAAGTCGCGGAGTTGATCGTCGTCGAGCAGGGTGGTGGTCAGCCCGGCCACCAGGGCGGCGGCACCGCCGCCGATCGCCACGCCGACCGGGGTGAAGGCTCCGAAGAACCCTCGCCGGCCGTGCGGAGCCGCCTCGGACAGGTAGGTCGCCGATCCGGTCACTTCCCCACCCGCGAAAAATCCTTGGGCGAGACGAACCAGCAGCAGCGCGAGCGGTGCCAGCAGCCCGATGCTCTCGGCGGTCGGGAGGAGGCCGACGACGGCAGTCGCGGTGCCCATACCGACCACCGTGGTGATCAGGACGGGTTTGCGGCCGATCCGGTCGCCGAGCCGGCCCAGGACGATCCCGCCGAGCGGGCGCATGACAAAAGCGCTGCCGAAAACAGCGAGCGTCGCGAGTAGCGAGGCGGTCGGATTGTCGTTGGGAAAGAACAGCGGCCCGATGATCACCGCGAGGTATCCGTAGACGCCGAATTCGTAGTACTCGACGGCGGTACCGGCCGCCGCGGCAACGGCGGCCCGGCGTGGTTTCATCCGCCGGGATCCGGTCGGGTGGCCGCCCTCGATCGAGGTGGCTGTGGGTATTGTGGTCATGGAGGACTCCGAGGTGAGCGCGGGCGGAGTGGGAGTGCGGCCGGCCGGCCGCGTGTCTTCGAATGCGTATCGCTTCACGGTGAGACTCCCGAGCCGGTCATCGGCAGGAATGCGACTCCTGCCGATGACCACGGCGGACGAGGCACCACATGGTGATCCGGAGTGATGCCGTACCGGGTTGTCCGGAAGCGAAGCCTGTGGGTCAGACGGCGAACAGTTGTTCGAGATCGGCGAAGGCCTTGAACTCGAGCGCGTTCCCGGCGGGATCGAGGAAGAACATCGTCCACTGCTCGCCCGGTTCGCCTTCGAACCGGACGTAGGGTTCGATGACGAATTCCGTGCCGATCGAAGTCAGTGTGTCCGCGAGAACCTTGAACTCCTCCACGGGGAGTACCAGGCCGAAATGCGGCACCGGAACATCGTGTCCGTCCACCGGGTTCGTTCCGGCCACCCCGTCGCGGGCGGCCGCCGGCTTCCCGGCACCGACCTGGTGGGTGACGACCTGGTGGCCGCGGAAGTTCCAATCGATCCACTTGGTGTCGGACCGGCCTTCGGCGAATCCGAGAACGCCGCCGTAGAACTTGCGGGCAGCCTCGATATCGTCGACGGGAATGGCGAGGTGGAACGGGACGAGGTCGGTCTGAGCGGTCATGGGGATACCTTTCTCGGGTATGGATGCTCTGTTCGGGGCGGGATATCGAGTCGTGTCCGGGTCAGGCGCCCCCTCGGGGTAGGGCGGAGAATCGCACCGGGGTGCCCGGCCGGGCTTGGGCGAGCCGGTCGACGGCGCGTTCGGTGATCACCCCGATCACCGGGTATCCCCCGGTGACCGGATGATCGGCCAGGAACACGATGGGCTCACCCGCGGGCGGCACCTGAACGGCTCCCAGTGCCATTCCTTCGCTCGGCAGATCCACCGACCCGATGGTCAGCGGGGTGCCGGCGAGGCGGACACCGACGCGGTCGCAGGAGTTGCTGACCGACCACCGCCGCCCGGTGAAGGCCGCGCGGTCCTCGGGCGAGAAGAGCCGATCGCGGGGTCCCCAGTGGAAGTCCAAGACCAGCGGCCCCGGGTCCGCCCGGGGGGTGACCAACTCCAGCGGCACCTCCGGAGGCGTTCCGTACGGTTCGCCCAGCGTCAAACGATCCCCGGATTGCAGTGGCCGAGTGCCCAGTCCGGACAGACAGTCGGCAGAGGCCGAGCCGAAGACGAAGTCTGCCTCGAAACCGCCTTGAACGGCCAAATAGGTACGCAATCCCCAGGCCGAAAGCCCCAGGCGGAGTCGTTGCCCGGCCCGCAGCAGGGTCCGGGGTTCGGCCACCGGCCGGTCGTCGACCCGGACGTCCGCCGGCGCTCCGGCCACCGCGATCATCCGGTCGGCGGACAACACCACGGTCAGCCCGCCGAAGGTCGACTCGATCACCGGCACCCCGCCGGGATTCCCGACCAGGCGATTCGCCAGCATCAGACTCGACCGGTCCGCGCCACCCGATGCCGTGATCCCGAGGTGGGCGAGACCGGGCCGGCCGAGGTCCTGGAGGGTGGATGCCGGGCCGGGGTCGATGACCGTCACGGTCGCGCAGCGGTCTGCGGGCGGTGAGCCGGCGTGGTCGGACAGAACGGCGGTCATCGCGGCACCGGCCGGAAGACCACCCGGTCGCCCACCGACAAACGGCTCGGCCGATCGGATTCCGGATCCCACAGTATCTCGGACGTCGACCCGATCAGGTGCCAGCCACCCGGCGTGCCGCCCGGATAGACGACAGTCTGTGTTCCGGCGATCGCGACCAGTCCGCGATCGACACGGGGGCGCGGCGAACTGCGGCGCGGGAGTTTCAGGGATTCGGGCAAACCGTCGATATAGGCGAATCCCGGCGCGAATCCGAAGAATCCGACACGATGTTCCGCGGCTACGTGGGCCTCGATTACCTCGTCGACGGTGCGGTCGAGGCTGCGTGCCACACCGGGCAGGTCCGCGCCGTCGTAGCGTACGGGGACGATTACCGGATCGCGGTCGGATACCACCCCGGATTCGGGGCCGGCGGAGTCGAGCAGATCCCGGATACGGGCCGCCAGGCGGTCCATATCCGTGGAATCGTTCGCGCAGAACAGGATCGAGCGAGAGGCCGGGATGATGTCCTGTATCAGGGACGACAAGTCCTGACTGTGCGCCGACCGCACCACGGAAGCGATCCGGTCCGGTTCCAGGTCCACCATCCAGCCCCGGTCACCGGCACGCAGCAATGCCGGGCCGGTCATCGTTCCGGACCGATCGGGACCGGCGCCGAACCATTGCGTTCGAGCACTTTCCGGGTTTCGCGGGCGATCTCCACGGCGCCGGGAGTATCGCTGTGCACGCAGAGCGCCACCGCCGAAGCCTGCTCGGGTAGCACCGTCGTCCGGATGCCGTCGACCGAGACCACGCTTGCGGTGCCGACGATCTCCCAGGCCCGCGCCGCGGCCGCGGCCGGATCGGCGAGCAGGGCATCGGGGTGGCTCCGCGCGACGAGCAGACCCTCGTCGGTGTACCCGCGATCGACGAACACCTCCGCGTGCGGCAGCAATCCGGCGGATATCGCGAGTTCCCACACCCTGGTCCGGTATTGGCACAGCACCGGTAATGCCGGGTCGACCAGTCCGACCGCCTCGACGATCGCCGACGCGTGCCCCTCGTGACGGGCCGCGGCGTTGTAGAGCGCACCGTGCGCTTTGACGTAGGTGACTTCCGTGCCGGCGATCCGCGCGAACGCCTGGAGAGCGCCGATCTGATAGACGATATCGTTCACGAGGGTGGGCGGCGGCACCTCGATGAACCTGCGTCCGAAGCCGGCCAGATCGCGGTAGGAGACCTGGGCCCCGATGGATACGCCCAGTTCGGCGGCGGTATCGCAGGTACGGCGCAGGATATCCGGATCGCCCGCGTGGAATCCGCAGGCGATATTCGCGGCGGTGACCTCCGCCAGCAAGGCCGACTCGTCCCCGACGCCCCAGACACCGAAACCCTCACCGACATCGGTGTTGATCGACAGCACGGCCATCAGGCGCGCTCCGCCCAGTAGGACCGCATTTCGTCACGGGAGTTCTCCCAGGCCCGGTGCAGACCGGTCTGACCGCCCTCGATATGGGCGAGGATCTGCGTGGCCAATGTCTCGGCGTCACCGTCCACGAGCGCCTGCACCATGGCCTTGTGCTCGTGCTGCACCCGGTCGTACGCGTAGGTCCGGTGCACATAGAAGCGGGAGTACGGCTCGAGCCGGTGATACATCTGGGCGATGGTCTCGTACCGCAACGGCAGCCGCGACAGTCGGTACATATCCAGATGGAACGCCAGGTTGGTGCGGGACCACGAGTCGGCTCCGGTCTCGGCGACCCTGTCCATCTGCTCGGCCATGGCAGCGAAACGGGAGATATCCCGGCGTGATACCCGTTCGGTCACGTGTTCCGCGAAACTCGGTTCGATCAGCCGGCGCAGATCGTAGATCTCGTCGATTTCCTCGATATCGAGTGCGGTGACGAAGGTCCCGCGGCCGGGAAGCGACCGGAGCAGCCCTTCGCCGGCCAGGGTACGAATGGCCTCGCGGAGCGGGATACGGGACACCCCGAAGCGGTCTGCCAGTTCTTCCTGTACCAGGCGGTGACCTGGAGGGTAGATGCCCTCGACGATCGACATCCGCAGGCGGGACGTCAGATCCTCGCCCTCGGCTTCGAAGTCTTGTGACGTAGACGACATATCCACTGTATACACTGAATGCATCCGCAGAATCCAGCCCCTCCGGCGAATCCGCACGATTGCTTACACGAACGACCCCGGGCGTAACACCGCGCCCCACCCCGGTGCCGACCCAGCAGGAATGCCGGCCCCCCTATCTTTTGGTGGGTAGGTCGCGGCTCAGTCGGCGCGCTTGCCTCAGCCCGCTCCGAGTGTGCGGTCGTGTCGGCGACGACGACCGGCCCGCCGTCGGACCATTGCTCACCGCATACCTGTTCCGGTGGCCGATGGGTGACCGGACGAAAGGGAGATGAGCGTGAGTCCACGGGAACGGATATTCGATGCGGCGGCGGACCCGCCGCGGAGACATGTGTCGTGTATGCCGCACTCGAGGAATCGCACTCGATGCCGGGCGCGCGGCCGGCCGATCCCCACCGGATGGCAACCCGCCGGGTTGCGAAGGACCGCGTCGAATCGAGACCGGCCGCGACGGATACCGGTCTCGATTCGACGCGGTGTCGCCGAAGCTTCCCCGGGTGCGCCCACCACCGCGACGAGCACCACGGTCGCTTCTGGGCCGATCCGCTCGATCAGCGCGCGGACCATCCGCCATCGGGTGGAATGGGGGTCCTGGCAGACGTCGATACGGTCGTCGTCGGCGCGGGGGTAGTGGACACCTCCGGCGATATGGACGTCGTAGTCGAACTCGCCGGAGTGGGGCTTGTCGTCGTGCTCGTGGGCACTGTCGGGGCCGTCATCGTTGTGTCGGTCGGTGCCGTTGTAGTAGCCGGTGCCGTTGTGGTGGTGGTCGGCACTGTGGTGGCCGGCGGGTCGGATGTAGCCGTAACCGTCGGCGGATCTGCCGGCAGCGCACTCGGGTCGGCTGTCACTGTGACTGTCGACGTCTCCGTCGGGGGCGCGGTGACGGGCACCGTGGAGAACGGGGGCGAGGTGACCGTATCCGGCCCCTGCATGCTGGGTGGGGCCTGGATCGAAATGCTCGCCGTAGCCGAGAAACTCACGGTCATCGATGCGTCCGTCGAGTTCACCGGCGGGGGCTCCGTCGTCATGGCTGTCGTCGATTCCGGCGCTGTGGCCGTGCCGGTGCCGGGATCGCTGGAATCGGCGGTCGGCTGGACGGTCTCGACAGTGGTCACCGTGTCGGTGCCCGCGACGTCGCCCGGTACGGAGACTCCGCCCGGCGGGCCCGGTGGCGTGCTCGTAATCGTGATGCTGGTCCGGCTCCGGACGGTGCTGTGATCGAAAACCTGTACGGCGGGTACGCCCGAGTTGTTCGCCTGTACCGGCGGACTCGAATCCGCCTGTACTATCAGCGTTGTCCCGATGGCAGCGGTGACCGACGCGGCCACCACGCCCGCATACGCCGCCTGCCGCCGGACCCGGGCAACCCAGGGTTCCGCGGCCTGCCGATCGCCCCTCCGTGGAATCCGAGACCGGGACGGCTCGGTATGGACGTCCGGGGCGGCCGATCGGTCTTCGCTGCTGTCGGAAGTTTTCATCCAGCTGATACTTTCTCCCACGAAATGCGTCGACTTACGGAAACCGATGACAACATTTCGGACGGCATTCCTGTGAAATTTGTGACCACACCGAACGCGCCACAGGAAACAAGCCGATCTCCCGGGAGAGGTGTGCGTAGACGCCGTGCCTCCGATCTTCCACGGCGATGTCCGGGCACGTGGTACCCGATGCTCCGAGAAATTCTCCCCGACTCGGGTAAGGCTTCGTGCCTGAAATTTTCAGGGTTTCGAGTAGGGATCTACCTCCCGCAGCCGTTCCCGGTGGATTTGCTGCAACTCGCCCGCACGTTTGAGAAAGTCGGCGATTATGTCGAGTTCGGCCGAGTTGTACGAGCTCAGCAACATCTTGTAACTCTCGACGATCATGGGTACGACGAGTTCTTGTATCCGATGGGCCGCGAGTTCGGTGGCCATCACGATCACGCGACGACGATCGGTCGGGTGCAGTGATCGGGCGATGTAGCCCTGCTTCTCCAGCCGGTTGAGCATGATCGTGACGCCCGCGGCGGTGAGACCCAGCCGTTCGGCCAGTATTTTCGGCGTGGTGGCCTTCTCATCCTGGAGCAGAACGATCTCCAGTGCACGCCGATCGGTCTCGTTCACGCCCAATACCCTGATCAATTCGCGGATCAGGTCCTCGACGGTTCCGTGGTAGAACTCCAGGGCCCTTTTGAGCTCGACCGAGATCCGGGCGGGCTCGGTGGTTCTCGGGCACATAGGCCTCCCCTTGATCACTTGAACATGGCACTGCTCAGTGGAATTCACCGATCAGGGCGCGCCCGTACCCGCGCCCGATTCCGTCCGGGGGTCAGGGAGACCGGTGGACTCGATGAATGCCGAAGGGTGCGGTAGCGCAGCAGGGCTCGAGGGGAACCGGGTGATCGCGAGCGAATACCGTCATTGTCGCTGCGTGCGGTAGGGATCGCCGCCGGGCGTTCATACCGGACATGTGGGCTCCTGTCGATCGATTGGCCGGGCAGCCCGAACCGGGCTGACGACCATCACGAAAGCGGGCACTGCTCCGGCCGTCGAAGCGACCGTGGTCGTGCCGGATATGCACTGTACGACACAGCAGTCGATGCGATGCTGCGCTTCTCGTTATTCGGCCGAAGCGGTTGCCGCCGCACCGAACTCGACGGAGCAATCATGCGCAGGAAGGTGTCCGTATCCGCTCCGCCGGGGGCTGGGCCGGGTTGCTGGGGCAGCCCGGCCCAGGCGTGTTCACCACCGGCCGCCGGTGCGGGCACCGGTCATTACGCCGTGGCGTCTGCCCGCCGGATCAGCTGACAGTCGTGGTGGTGAGGGTCGGGGACGGGTCCGGGAAGCACGAGGTCGCGACATTGCCGACCAAGGCGACGTTGGTCGTCATGGTCATGCCGGGATTGGAGTAGCTCGTTCCCGCGTACTTGCTGGTGATCGGTGTTCCGGCGGCGCCGGCGGTGACGTTGATGGTCACCGCCGGTGGAGTGAAGCTGGTACCGCCGGCGATCGGACCCGGTACGGTCAGAACGACATTCCCACCCGAGGTGGAGACGGAGCCGGCCACGGTACCTCCGGAGGCATCGGCCGAGACCAAGGTGGAATTCGCCGGAGTCGGAATGGTCATCTTCAGGTTGCTGATGTTGTTCACGGTGAAGCCGGAAGCCGAACTGGGCACCGACGAGACGCCCGGCGTGACCGTGATGGCGACCGCTGACCCCGATGCCGCCGAACTCGGCGCGGTGCCGGTGACCGATGTGGTCATGGTCGAGGTTTGGCTGATACCGAGGACCGTGCCCTGGCAGCTCCAGTTCACGCTGACGGGGGCGGCGTTTGCCGGTGCGGTCGAACAAAAGAAGGTAGCGACGGCCACCGGAGCAAGAATGCCGGCGCGAAGCAGGGAAGAGGTCGATCTCATGGTTATCTCCAGGGGATATCGAGCAACGGTACGACTGGATGTCGGACCCTCCGAAATGGGTGTTTAAAATATAGCTTGTTCTAATCTACCCGTGGTCGAAACCATCGAACTCGGTGTATCTGAAAATATCATTATCCACCATTAAATATTCAAGCCGGTTAATTAAGTGCGGCAAGATTATCCGTGGTCGGGTGTTGCCTTTGCTGACCATCGTCGGATTCATCACGAGATCGAAATGCCTGCAATTCGATGGAAATGAGCCTTACCCGAGAGTATATCTACTCGCGCCGGTCGTCAGCTTTCGTGCAGTTACCGTTCACGGCATTCTCGCGCCAGGGTCTGCTCGCGGACGGCCAGGGAATCGACCGGTTGGATCGGGCGGTACGCAGGTGTGGAACATGCGGGCGACATGCTCGGTGTGACTCGACGGGTAGATGCTCGGCACTGCTGCGGAGCAGCATCGCGGCCTCGGTCGTTCACGTTCTCGTTATCAATAATGATAACGTGGTGGTGTGGGAGCATCGTCGGAACGTTGGGCAGACCTCGCACTGCATCCGGTGCGTATCCGGATCCTGACCGCTGTCTCCGGTACCCGCCGAACAGCGTCCGACTTGGCTGGCCTGCTACCGGACGTGCCACAGGCCACGCTCTATCGGCATATCGCCACCCTCGCCGGGGCGGGAATGCTGGAGGTGGTCGCCGAGCGCAAGGTCGGCGGCGCCACCGAGCGGGTGTATTCGGTGCCGGAAGGTGGTGTGACACCGACAGCGGAGGGCTTGGCCTCGGCTACTCCGCAGGAGCACGCACGATATTTCACGGCATTCGTCGGCAGCCTGCTGTCGGAGTTCAACCGCTATCTCGCCAGGGAATCCATCGACCTGGTGGCGGACGGTGTCGGCTATCAGCAGGTCGCGCTGAACCTGGACGATACCGAATTCGCGCGCTTCGCCCAGGGCTTCGCCGAATTGGTGCAACCTCTGCTCGCGAACGAGCCGGGAGGGGGACGAACGCCGCGATTGCTGGCGACCATCCTGCTTCCACTGACGGAAGGATGACCGTGCCAGTAGCAGATCTCACCGGTGGTATGAAACCGGGACATCACGATCGCGGGCGCATGGACAGCATCGACGAAACCGTCCCGATCTCCGTGCCTGGGCGAACGCCCACGAAAACGACCCGGACGGCGCGACCGGAACCCTCCGAACCTGCACCGCACCAATGGAATCCCGTCACCCGTATCCTGTTCCGATTCTGCTTCCTGTACCTCGGCCTGTTCTGTCTGGCCTCACCGGTCATGCTGTTCGAGTTCACCGGATTGTTCGGCAGATGGTTACCCGACGACGCGGTGTTCTGGCAGGTCCGTCTGACGGAACCGGCGTTGTCGTGGGTAGGAGACACCGTCTTCGGCATCGAGGTGGCCCTGTATATGAACGGCAGTGGCGACCAGGGCATTTACTGGGTTCAGCTGTTCTGTGTGCTGGTGGTCGCGCTGGCCGGAACCCTGGTGTGGACACTGTTCGGCCGCCGCATGGAGTATCGGCATCCGGCGGCATGGTTGCTGTTGGTGCTGCGCCTGTGTGTCGCCGCCCAGTTGGTGCATTACGGCCTGGCCAAGGTGATACCGGCGCAGATGCCCCAACCCGCCCTCACGACCTTGCTGACGCCGGTCGGCGATCTCACACCGTTCACGTTGCTGTGGAATCAGGTCGGCGCCTCACCGGTCTACGAGATCCTGCTCGGCGCAGCGGAGTTGACTGCCGGGGTCCTGCTGTTCATCCCGCGGACCGCACTGGTGGGGGCGATCCTGGCCGTGGTCAGCATGGCTCAGGTGTTCATCCTGAACATGACCTTCGGTGTGCCGGTGAAAATCCTGTCCGGTCATCTGCTGCTCATGAGCGTGGTGCTGCTGGCCCCGGAGGCACGCAGGCTCACCGAGGTTCTCGTGCTGAACCGCGCTACGGGGCCATCCGACGCGCCATACCCCTTTGTGACTTCCCGCGCACGACGAATCGCAACCGGGTTCCAGGTAGCTCTCGCTGTCTGGGTGACAGTATCGGTCACCTACTTCACCTGGGATATCTGGCAGGCGGTCGGACCGGACCGCCCGAAGCCGCCCCTGTACGGAATGTGGTCGGTATCGGACTTCACCCGCGACGGACAGCCGGTACCGCCCGTGCTTACCGACGACATCCAATGGCGCACCGTCGTATTCGAACACATCGGCCAGATCTCGTATCGATTGTTGGACGGCACTATCGTTACGGCCCCGGGCACCATCGACCCGGCCACCCACCGCATCGACGTTGCCGCCGTCGGCGATACATCCTCGGCGGTGCTGACCTTCGACCAGATCGGCCCGGACCGGGTTGCGCTGACCGGCGAACTCGGCGGCCACCCGGTGACGATGACTCTGCACCGCGTGGATCCGGACCAGTTCACCCTGCGTAGCACAACCTTCCGTTGGGTTCAGGACCAGCCCGCGCAATGAACTGTGAAAGTGGTTGATTACGCGCGACCGGGTTCGATGACGCGCTCGACATGGTGAACGGCCGAGGAGGGGGCCGCCCGGAGTCCCGAGATATTTGCCGCGTCCGACTGCAACCCGGCCCTGATCAGCTGCTGCCGGTCGAGGGGCCGATAGGTAGCGGCGGCAGTGCACGGATCAGCGCCGCTATCTGGGGGCACATCTTGAAAGTGGGTGGGGCGCCGATGTGGTTTACGCAGGCCAGGGCACCGGTCTTATCGTAGACATTCGTTTGGAGTGCCTGCCCGGTGCTGAGCGAGGCCTCCGAGTAGGACTTCCACTCGATACCATCGGCCGAGGGGACGAACCGGCATTCGGCCGGAGTCAGGCCTCGGCACGGCCCCTCGATACCCCCGGGGCCGACCGGATACGCCTGAGCCGACGGTGCGAGAGCAAGGGTGGCCAGCGCACCAGCTGCCAGGGCTGTCGACACTCGAATTGCTGAGAGTTGCGGCCGGAGTCATCGGCAACCTGTACACCGAGGCCGCCACACTCACCGATCGAGAATTCGAAACGGTCGCCGAACAGCTCGTCGACCTGCTCTGCATGCAGATACTCGGCGATCCGGGGAGTCCGCCCACCCAGCTCGCCCACGTGGAATCGGCTGCCCGGCGGTATATCCACAGCCATGCCGGAGACCCGGAGCTCACCGTCGCACGCACAGCCCGTGCGCTGGGCTGGTCGGTACGCCAGATCCAGCTGGCGTTCCGGGCTGCCGGCGCCACACCCAGCGAGGTGATCCGGGAAGAATGCCTGCAATTGGCGCGCGACCGCCTCCGAAGTCCCGCCTTCCGGAGGCGCAGCATCACCGATATTGCAACCGGATCGGGTTTCGATTCGGTCAGCAGCTTCACCAAGGCATTCCATCGGCGTTTCGGCAGCACTCCCGGCCAGATCCGCGAGTGCCGGGAGACCGTATCCGCCCGGCCCTCGCCACGGTGACCAGCGTGCCGATCCTGGTGAACTGCCAGTAGATGACCGCGGAGCTCGTCGGTGAGATCGATACGGTGGGTCTCGAATCGGAAGATCGATATCCGGCCCGCGACTTTGCCGGTGGTCCGGCCGCCGGAGTGGCCCGGTCAGTCGGCACTGGTGCGGCGTGCGGGACGTGCCTCCAGATTTTCGCGATCCCAGCCGGGGTCGGCGGCGGCTTCGTAGGTGGATCGGAGGAACTCCAGCACGGTGGTGTCCGGGTCGTCGGCGGTGCGCACGACCTCGTAGGGAAGCAGGAACTCGTGGACATCGGGGTCGTAATAGCCCGCCTCCGGCCGGATCGGTGTCTCCGCGTAACCGTCGGGCTCGGGGTAGGCGTAGGCATAGAAACTGCCTTCGGCCGAGCCGCCCGGCCAGAAGCCGGTACTGGCGAGTTCATGGGAGTAGCCCTCCACCATGACCCAGTCGGCGCAGTTCGGGGCGCCGCCGGGATGGGGCGGGGCGGGGCGCCCGGAGAAGCGGGTATAGGCCAGGTCCATCGCACCCCAGAAGAAATGTACGGGGCTGGCTTTGCCGACGAACGACGCGCGGAACCGGTTCAGGACGCGGTCGGCGGCCAGGAGCTGGCGCCAGAAGTCGTGTGCGTGGTCCCGATCGTAGGTGGCGTGTGTGGTGTCCTCGGCGAACGGGATCGCGGGATCGACCTCGACCGGTCTGGCCAGGATATCGATATCGATACCCAGCGCGTGCAGGGCGGCCGTGACTTCGGCGTAGAAGGCGGCCACGGACTTGGGTTCCAGATTGATCCGGTGCCGGGCGCCGGTGCTGGTGCGGATGTGCAGCTGGTGGTCGATGAAGTCGAACTCGATATCGAACATCCCGTGCTCGCACGGAATGGCCGAAGTGGTCAAACCGCGTGCTGAGACGTAGAGCGGAACGTGCCACCAATGATTGACCGCCGGGGCCCGGGCCAGGCGGAGCTTGCCGATGATCTGGGTCCACATGTGCAGTGTGTCGCGGGTATCGGCCCACTCCGCCACCTCCAGGGCAGGCCAGTGCTCGCCGGTCGCTGTGCTGCGCATATCGCTCCCTTCGACTGTGGCACACGGCCGAGCAGAATCACCCGGACAGCACCCAGTGATGATCGATTCGGGTTTCTGCCTGTAGCGGCCGCCGTGTTCAGGTCCCGGCGAGCAACTCCTCACCCCGGAGTACGCCGGTCAAGCGGTCCGGGAACACCGCGAAAACGTGGTTGAGCTGGCCGGGTGACATCATCCGGTCCAGCGCGGAGGTTACGCAGCCTGCCGTGAACGCGACATCGCCTATGGAGATACCGGCCCGTTCCGCGAACTCTTCGACGAAGCCGGCGACACCGTGCGCACCCGGTACCCGGCTCGGCACCCATCCCTCGTACCAGATACCTCGCAGGAAATCCGGTAGTTGAGCGGTGAGATGTGCGGAATTGGCCACGCTTATCCGATCGCGGACAGTGTGCATCCAGGCGCGCAGTGCGCGCAGGGCGAACGTGAGATCTTCGGTGCCCAGATCGTCGGCGACCGCGCGCAACCAGATATGGGCGGTGTGGGTGCCGGCGGCGAGGGGGTCATGGTGATGCGTCATTGGTTTGCCTGCCTTCCAGGTGGCCGGTCCGATGCGCTGGTCTATGTCACAATTCTACGGCGGGAGCCGGACGCCTCACCATGGCTCGAACGCCGGGCAACGATCATCTCCACGGCCGCTTAAAAGTCGAAGCCGCCGGCATCGAATCCGCCCCAATCGCCACCTGCGTCGCCGCCCCAGCTGTCGCCGCCTCCGGCGTCCGCGCCCTGATCTCCGGCCGAGAGTCCGTCCTGGAATCCCTCACCGTAACCGTTCTCGAAACCCTGCGCGCCGTAGCCGACGCCCGCCATACCGGTGAACAGCGATGTGAACAGTAGTGTCGAACCGATACCCCAGGCGCCGGCGATCATCGCAGGTCGCCACCACGGTTCGGAATACCACCCGGCCGGGACCGGACGGCCGGCCACTCGTCCGCCGGGGTAGTAGTTCGGCGTCGTGGACGAGGGGCGAGGTGAGGCGGCGATTCGGCGGTTCTCGAAGTCGATCTCGCGGTCTTCGCTCACCTCACCCGCGGTCGCCCGGCCCTCCAATTCGGGCACCGCCGGCCCGGGATCCATATCCATGGCGATACGGGCGGCACGGATGTAGTACAGGCCTTCGACAGCGGTTTGCTTCGCCAGGTGCGCCTGGACAGCGGATGCGGCCTGGCCGAGCTGGCCGCCTGCGGCGTTATGGCGTTCCGCGGCGTCGGCGAGTGCCTGTTGCGCGGCGGTGTTGGTGCCGGTCAGATTGTAGATCTGCCCACCCAGGCGTTCGTTGGTGCGGCGAGCGTCGGCGAGTGCGTCGGTCAGCTCGATTGCGCGCTGTTCGCGCTGCCGGGACCGCCATACCAGAATCGACGCCACCGCGACGATCGCCACGGCGAGCAGCAGCCACTCCATCGTTCGCATTCCTTCGGTCGCCGGAGGCACACTGCTGACCAGCCTACCCGTGCCCGCACTTGCCTGGGCACGCCGCGAAACAGGATGGCCGACGGAGCCGTGGTCCGATCGTGCGGAGGAGCCGCGCCGACCGGCCGGGACCACCGGGCACCGGAAATCGGTCGACCCCGGATCGTCCCGATGGCAGGCTCGTCCCCCATGGACCGGACTTTCCAGGACCTTCTCGAGGAAGCCGCGTCGGTATCCGTGGCGGGCTGGGATTTCTCCTGGCTCGACGGCCGGGCCACCGAAGAGCGCCCGTCCTGGGGGTACCAGCGGCTCATGAGCGCGCGGCTGGAAACCGCCACCGCGGCGCTGGATATCCAGACCGGCGGCGGTGAAGTCCTGGCCGGCGCCGAAACCTTCCCGCCGACCATGGTGGTCACCGAATCGTGGCCGCCGAATATCGCGAAGGCCACTGCGCTGTTGCACCCGCGGGGCGCGGTCGTCGTCGCCACCCCCGACGAGGCGGTGCTGCCGTTCGCCGACGCGGCGTTCGACCTGGTCACCTGCCGGCATCCGGCGACCCTCCGGTGGGACGAGATAGCCCGGGTGCTGCACCCCGGCGGGACCTACTTCGCCCAGCACGTCGGGCCGGCGAGCGTATTCGAACTGGTCGAGTATTTCCTCGGTCCGCAACCGGAAGCGCGCCGGGCCCGGGAGCCGGCCACCGAGGCCGCCGCTGCCCGGGCCGCCGGTCTGGAAATCACCGATCTGCGCACCGAACGATTGCGGATGGAATTCCACGATATCGGCGCGGTGGTGTATTTCCTTCGGAAGGTGGTCTGGATGGTTCCCGGTTTCACCGTCGACGGCTATCGCGACAGGCTGCACCGGCTACACGACCGGATCCAGCGGCAGGGGCCTTCCGTCGCATACGCCGCCCGGACCCTGGTCGAGGCCACCAAACCCTGACGGCGCCGACCGGCCCGCACGTCGTTGCGCCGGTGCGGCTCGACCGCGGACGCATCCGGTTCAACTCGCCGCGGTGCCGGGTTCGAGGGCGAGCCGGACCTGCGCCTCGAGCGCGGCGACGACCGGGCGCGGGAGATGCACCCGGCCGCGGGCCTCGAGGTCGACGATGATCCGCTGCGCTTTACGTAGATAGGACGCCTTCTCATCGGCGTTATCGGTGGCCTGCGCATGGTTGTACAGCTTGGCGGCGGTATCGAGATCGGAACGGTCGTTATCGTGCAGATAACCGGTCCCGGTGGCTTTCCCGTCGCGTTCACAACGAATCCAGGTGCGCCGCAGCGTATCGACCGCGGCACGGTAGCGGCCCGCGTAACCGGCGTCGCCGGGATAGGCGTCGGTGGCGAGCGCCTGTGCCTCCGCCAGGGCGGTGTGGAAGTCCATCACCGGATCCCGGGTGATGTCGGTGACGCCGGGGTAGCGGAGGAAGAGGGTGGGGTCGAGTTCGTAGGCGCCGTACTCGGACAGCACCCGCCGGTGGGTGGTGCGAGCGGCCTCCCACAGCCGGATATCGGCGGCGGGTGATGCGCTGGGGGCGCTAGGCCACCGGTCGTCGGCGGGTTGCCCGGTTATCGCCCGGGTGGTGTCCGTAGTACTGGCAGGTTGTTGTTTCGCCCGCTTGCCGGGGGCGCCGGAATCCACGGTTACCGCGGAAGCTTCCGTCGCCGGTTCTCCGGCCGGGACACTTTCCTCCGCTGAGGCACTCGGTAGCGCTTCACGGAGCCGGCGAATGATCTCCGCGGCCACAGGATCGGATTCGGGCACCGCGACCAGGTGTATGGCTCCGTCGGCGAATGTCAATCGCAGATATCGGTTGCCTTGTATGCGCAGGTCTTGGCGGGCGGCATCGATATGCGTTTCCGGAGCCGGCGTGCGGGGCTGTTCGAGACCGGTCAGTTCCGAAAGCGGGCGCACGATATCGGCGGAATCCGCCGCCCCGGCGTTATCGGTGCCGATGAGGATCTGTTCGTCGACGAGTCCGAGGCGGACGGCCGCGCGGCGCGTGGTGGGCGGGCCGGTGACGGCCAGCGCGAGCGAACCGGTCACTGCCCCGCCGACGACCGAGGCGATGATTCCCGGCGCCAGGCCGGCGAAAGTGAGCACGACCAGCAGTGGCGCGGCGCCGAGGAGCAGTATTGCGCCGAGCGTCCGGCGAACCCGGGCAGCGGTGGACAGGAATTCGGTCCGGGTGATCAGCGCCGCGGCGGTGCCCTTCGCGGGGGTTCTCATGGTCGCGGAATCGTCGAGCGCATACCGCAGACGTTACCGCGACGCCGCCGTCGGCGGTGCTCAGCGCGTATCGTTGGCCTGTGTCCGACGCTCTGCAGCAGTTCCGGCGGGCCGTATTTCCGGTCTATCGACAGGGGCGCCGGTGAATTCCATGGTTCGTGCCGCGGTGGGCGGCGCCTGCGTCGGCGGCGGGATCGCGATCGGCGCCTACTCCGGTGGCTGGTTCCTCCTGGCCGCGCTGATCGTCTCCGCGGTCGGGATCGGACTGGTGGTCAGCGATTTCGTCCGGGCGGCTTGCACTGTCTCCGAGGGCGACTCGGTACCGGTGCAAGTGGATCTCATCGACCGGACCACGACGCTCGTCGGCACCTCGCCGACTCTTGTCGCCGGTGAGGCCCGTCCGCCGGGCGATACACCGTTCCGTTTCCAGACCAGTGCGAATCTGTCCGCCGACCAGCTGGCCGAGATCGTCCGGAACGGGCGCGGTGTACTACCGGCGGAAGCGGTCGGTGTGCCGGACGCGGTGCCGGTGACCGAACACGGTGGCGTCCGGAAGCATGTCCCGGCGGCCCTGGTCGCGGCTGCCGCGATGTGGGCGACGATGCTGTTGCCGCCGGGAGACTTCTGGGACCTGAGCGAGGTATCGGTGTCGCCGCCGGCGGTGCTGTCCGCGCCGGGGCCCGACGAACGCCCGGTGTGGCAGTGGTACGACGACGCGGTGGCCCATGTGAGTGCCGAAGCACCTGATCTGCTGGATTCGATACTGAATATCACTGTCAACGAGTCCTATGTCGAGGTGTGGGTGTATCTCGGCGGGGACCGGTCACGGGTTTTCGAAGGCCGCGCCGACGGCTGGGAGGTGCGCGACGCGCAAACTCCGCACCGCGCCCGGGATACCTTTTCGCTGGCCGACCTGCAGAACTTCTCGGCGCGTGATGTTCTGTCCAGGACAGGGGCCATGCTGCCGCCGGATAAACGGGAACCGAACCGGATGGAGATATCGCGCGATACCGAGGATATCTTCGGCAGCGCCCATCCCCTTCTGGTGGAGAGCTGGTTCGGCGACGGCTCCGAATACCGGATGGACGCACTGCCCGACGGGACGGTCGCACCGTGGTGGCCGGCCGGCGATCTTGCCGCGGCGCTGGACCAGGTGGGTGCCGCCTTGACGGCTCGTGGGGTTCCGGCCGATGCCCCGCGGCTGGACTCGATCACGCTCGACCGCTCCGATTCCGGTGACCGCCGCTCCGGTTCCTTCGAGGTGGGTTTCGTCCGGAACGGAATCGTCTACCGCACCGGCGCCGATGCCGGCGAGTTCACCGGCCCCGACGACGACGGCAGCGAGCCCGGTCTTCCCGGTTTCCGGTTCGCCGATATCGACCCGGGTGTGCTCACCCGTGTTCGTGACGACGCGATGACCCGCTACCGTATCGATCCCGTGGATCGCGTGATGGCGAAGATATCCATCGGGCCGGCGAGCAGATTCGATTCGGATGGTGGAGACGAATACGTGATCGAGGTCGACTACAGCCAGGCACATGGAGACTCGGCCTACTACACACTGGGCGGGCAGTACCTGTCCGGCTGATCCGCCGCGGCACCGGGGCCAGGTGCCGAGGGGCGCGGGCCCGGCCGAGTAGTGTCCTCTGCTGCGATGTGGACGCCGAGTCGTGGAGGAGCTGCGGACGGGTATGGCGACCGAACGTGAAATCACCGAACCCGTCGACCTTTGCCGCCCGGACGGCCGGCTCGACCCCGCCGCTGTCGGATGGACGCGGCGGCCCCTGCACCGGGGGAATCTCCGCGGGTGGGGTCGCCGGAAACGCTGGGAGTACTGGGGGATCGTCACTCCGGAACATATCGTGGGGATCGTCGCGTCCACGCTCGATTACGCCGGGGTGCACGGCATCTACGTGCTGGACCGGGAAACGGGGGAAGAGACCACGCGGGACGCGACGGTGCCGTTCGGGCGGGGTGCGGTGATGGGGGAGCGCAGCGGCGAGGGGGTGAACGAGGTACGCGGCGGCGGTATCGAAATCGTATTGTCGAACGACGCGTCCGGAACCGTGATCGAGGCCCGCGCGGCCGGCGTGCGGTTGTCGGTCCGGGCGGAACTGCCGCGCGGCCACGAATCCCTGGGTGTGGTCGTACCGTGGAGTACTCGGCGCTTCCAGTACACGGTCAAGGATGTGGGCCGGCCGGCCTCCGGGACGCTGATCCTGGGGGCGCGGGAGTACGTATTCGACGGCGCCTTCGCGGTATTGGACCACGGCCGCGGAAAATGGCCGTACGCCATCAGCTGGAACTGGGCCGCCGGCTACAAGCCCGGCCTCGGAGTCCAGTTCGGTGGCAAATGGACCGAAGGCACCGGCAGCACCGAGAACGCCCTCATCGTGGACGGCCGGGTCCACAAGATCAGTGACGAATTGCAGTGGGACTACGACCGCGAGAACTGGTCGCGGCCCTGGCATATCACCGGTGAACGTGTCGACGCCGAATTCCGGCCGTTCCATACGCGCACGGCGAAAACCGATCTGCTCGTTCTGGCCAACGACGTCCACCAGTGTTTCGGGACTTTCCACGGCCGCGCCCGCACCGACGACGGCCGCCGGCTCGACCTCGACGGCGCGGTCGGCTGGGCGGAGGAGACCCGGAACCGCTGGTGACCACCGGCCGGGATCAGGCCGCCGGGATCGTGGCGGGGCCACAGGCGGGTCGCGGCTGAGGCCGCGCCGGTGGCGAGGACGGCGAGGGTGACCCAGGTCGCGGTGACTCCCGCGGTGGTGGTGAGCCGGCCAGTGACCGGGTAGGTGACCCGCCAGGCGAGGTGGGACAGCACCATGCGATCGATCCTGCGGTCGCGATGACGAGGTTGAGCGCGAGCACCCCGCGCAGCCGGGGTGTGGACAGGAAGATCCGCATTCCTACCGCGATGCGTTTGCGGAAAGACCCCTCCGCGGCTGCCCCGGCATCCGGGATACGGGTACTCACCACGAGTATGGCCGAGATGACGAAACCGATCGCGGTGCCCACGAACAACCAGTGGAAACTGATGAGAGCCAGTGCGGCTGCGGCCGGCATCGGACTGAGCAGGGTTTCCCTGGTCGCGGCGAGTTGCGCCGCTGACAGTGCCCTCGTGTAGTCGCGTTCGCCGGGCAGGATATCGGGGATAACGGCCTGATAGGTGGGTGTGAAGGCGGCCGAGGCGGTGTGCAGGATCGCGATCAACACGTAGATCTGCCAGACCTGGTCGACGAACGGCAGCACCGAAACCACGCCCGCCCGAATGATCTTGAGGCCCACCAGGCGCGAACGGTCTCAGTGAACAGGAACGCGGACTGGTCCGGTTCCGCGTGGCGCAGGGCATCGTAGGCCGGCCGGGCAGCACATCCCAGGCATGGCGCCGCTGGGCGGACGAGGTGTTGCATCCGCCGCAACCGTGGCGGGACCTGCTGGGAGCGGCCATCCGTTCGGCGGCTTCGGCCCCCCCGTGTCGGCGCGGACTACACGTACGGCAGACCCGCCCGGCGCTCGGCCGGTGTGCCCGGGGTGGTGCTGCCGAGCCTGCGGCGTACACCCCCGGGGCAGCGTGATCATCGATACGTCGGGGTCTGTCAGCGATGCCGAACTGGGGAGTGCGCTGCTCGAGGTGGCCGCCATCACCCGTGCTGTCGGGGGAGGCGCGATCTGGTGACCGTCCTGTCGTGCGATGCGGCTGTCCGGATCGCGCACCCGCTGTGCCGCGCGGAGGGAATATCACCGGTGGGCGGTGGTGGTACGGATCTGCGCACGGGTTTCGCCAAGGCGCTGCGTACGAGGCCACATCCCGACGTGGTGGTCGCACTGACCGACGGCCAGACCCCTGGCCGACCGGTCGGCCGGCGTGCCGGACGGTGGTGGGACTGTTCCCCAGACGGCGGGGATGGAGCGAACACAGCCCCGATTACGTTCCGGACCGGCCGCCGGCATGGGCGCGGGTGGTGGAGATCGGAACAGCGGCCTGATCCGGCGGCGGTTCCGGGGCCGCGGCGGGCCCGCCTTCTCACACCGGAGTGCTACTCGGTTCCGGTACCGCAGGATTACCCGCAACGAGAATCCGGCCGATAGGTTCAGGGGTATCGAATTCGTCACCCGTCCCGACGCACCGAGCAGTACCCTCTGGTTCCGAGCTCCGATCGATTGCGGCCGTTCGTCACCGAAACGGGCGGAGGTGGGTTCGCGTCCCGACTCTCAGGAAGATCTATGACGACACCTGCCTTGGCGCACAAGTCCCCTCCCAAGTCATCACGGCGCGGTGCCGACGGCGATTACGGCCGTTTGCTGCGCCGGATCTCCGCCGCCGGACTGATGGAGCGGCGACCCGGCTACTACGTCGTGCGGCTCAGCGCCGTCGGGCTCGCGTTCGTGGCCGGTTGGGCCGCGTTCGTCCTCGTCGGAGATTCGTGGTGGACGCTCCTGATCGCGGCGTTCATGGCCGTGACCTTCGCCCAGGTCGCGCTGGTCATGCACGATGTCGCGCACCGTCAGGTCTTCCGGTTGCGACGGCCGACGGAGATCGTGGGCCGGGTGGTCGGCAATGCCGGTATCGGCCTCGGCTACGGATGGTGGCAGGACAAGCACACCCGCCATCACGCGAATCCCAACCATGAGGAACTCGATCCCGATGTAGCGCCCGATATCCTCGTGTGGTCGCAGCAGCAGGCCCGCGCCAGCCGTGGACCGGCCCGTATCATCGGGCGGGCACAGGCGTTTCTTTTCTTCCCGCTGCTCATGCTGGAGGGCCTGAACCTTCATCTGGCGGGCGTGCGTGCGCTGAAGAATCGGTCGATCAAGAACCGCGTGCTCGAGGGTGCGCTGCTGTTCACCCACTTCGCCGTCTATCTGGGCGCGCTGTTCGCGGTCCTGCCCGTCGACAAGGCACTCGTATTCTTCGCCGTACACCAGGCATTGTTCGGGGTGTACATGGGTTGCATATTCGCCCCGAACCACAAGGGGATGCCGACCCTGACCGGTGACGAACGCCCCGACTACCTGCGCCGCCAGGTGCTGACCTCCCGCAATGTCCGAGGTGGTGTACTGACCGATATCGCGCTGGGCGGGCTCAACTATCAGATCGAGCACCACCTGTTCCCGAGCATGCCGACGCCGAATCTGCGGCATGCGCAGGTGATCGTCCGCGACTACTGCGCCGAAATCGGTGTGCCGTACCACGAGACGGGGCTGATCTCCTCGTACCGGGAGGCGCTCACGCACCTGCATCGCGTCGGTGCGCCGCTGCGGGCCGCCGACAGCTCGCCGGTCGGGCAGCGGTAGCAGCTTTCGACGACGGTCGGACCGTGGCGGGGTGCCGAAAAGATCGGCACCGCAAAGGAATAGCCGAGCATCGACCGCCGATGCTCGGCGAGAGTCCGGCCGGGCCTGCCGGGGTCTTCGCGTAGAACGTGAAGGCCCCGGTCTCCATATGTCACACCGGGCGACCGTCCGGCACGCCCGGCAGCGGCCCGGAGACCCCGAGCGGCCCGGACCCGGCGAAGCCGGCGGGTATCGATCACCACGCGGACCCGGTCGCCACCGGGCAGTGCAGCACACCGGTTCCCACTGTGGGCGTGCGCTGATCGACACCCGCGCCGTGTGCGATGGCGTCGGTGAAGACCACCGCCGGGGCACCGAGGAGTCTCGCGCCGGAGATGCCGGCCTCCGGAACGGCGCCTGCGGATCGGTGTGGAACGAGTAGGCACCCCAGCGCGGGACGATGGCGACCAGCGAGTCGCCCTGACGGCGCCCACCGGCGTGCGACGGCCGGATCCGCCGGGGGTGGTGACCGGTCTGTCCGAGGCGGCCGGTACTCGATGCGGAGCCGGCGCCGGGATCCGCGGCCACGATCACCGCCCGCCGCGGGGACTCCCGTCACAGGGGCAGCAGATGATGCTTACGTGGGTAGCGGATGACCTTCTTGTCGCGGAGCAGTTGCAGCGCCCGCCGCAACTCCAGGCGCGTGGCCGACGGTTCGATCACCGCGTCGATATAGCCGCGCTCGGCCGCGATCCACGGGGTCGCGACGGTGGCGTTGTAGAAGTCGATCATCTGCTGCCGGAGCGCGGCACGCTGATCCTCCGGGGTGGCGTCGAGGACCTTGCGCTGGGTCAGGCCCACGGCGCTTTCCGCGCCCATGACGGCGATCCTTGCGGTAGGCCACGCCAGATACACATCACAGCCGAGTGCCTTGGCCCCCATCACGGCCCATCCGCCGCCGTAGGCCTTCCGTACGACCACGGTCACTTTGGGCACCGTGGCCTCCACGTAGGCGAACAGGAATCGCCCGCCGCGTTTGATGACGCCCTGTTTCTCCTGTTCCACCCCGGGCAGGAACCCCGGGGTATCCACCACCAGCACCAGCGGGATCTCGAAGGCATTGCAGATGTGGATGAAATGCGCGGCCTTGTCACCGGCTTTGGCATCGAGCGCGCCGGCCAGCACGGTCGGCTGATTGGCGACCACGCCGACCGGCCGGCCGTCGACGCGGGCGAACCCGGTGATCAGATTCGTGGTGGCGGCCGCACCGATCTCGTGGAATTCGCCGTCGTCGAAGATTCGCAACAGCACGTCGTGCGTATCGTAGACAGCGTTGTCCGAGTCGGGGACCAGCGTGTTCAGCGCCAGGTCCGATTCGGTGACCGTCGGCTCCAGGCCGGGGTTAACGACCGGCGGTAGCTCGGAGAAACTCGACGGCAGATAGCTCAGATAGTTGCGGACCCAGGCGAACGCCGAGGCCTCGTCCTCGGCGATATGGTGGATATTGCCATAGGCGGCCTGGTTGTAGGCGCCGCCCAGTTCCTCCATATCCACCTTTTCCCCGAGGGCGTCCTCGAGGATCTTGGGGCCGGTGACGAACATATGCGCGCTCTTCGTGGCGACCACGACATCGGTACAGATCGGCTGGTACACCGCGCCGGCCGCGCAGTTGCCGAGGATGAGCGACACCATCGGCACCGCGCCCGACAGCGGTTCCATCATGGTCGCCAATTCGCCGTACCAGCGCAGCGAGGTCACGGCCTCCTGTACGCGCGCGCCACCGGAATCGTTGATACCGATCAGCGGGCAGCCCATCTTCCCCGCCAGGTCCATGATCGCGGCGACCTTGCGGCCGAACATCTCACCGATGGTGCCGCCGTACACGGTCTGATCATGGGAGAACACGGCGACGGGCCGCCCGTCCACCAGGCCGCGTCCGGTGACGACACCGTCACCGAAGAGAGCGTCGGGATCGGTGGGATTGCGTACGAGAGCACCGATTTCGACGAAGGTACCCGGATCCAGCAGCATCGCGATGCGGTCGCGGGCGGACGGTATGCCCTTACGTGCTCGTTTGGCGGCCCCCGCCTCGCCGGCCGGCTCCTGCGCGATCTCCAGCTTCTTACGCAGGTCGGCGAGTTTTTCGGCGGTTGAATTCATCGATGACATCCAGATTTTTCCGCAGGAACACCACACCGTTCTCGGGGGCGGTAGTCACCGTACCCGGACTCCCGATGATCCGGGGTTGTGAGCTTTCACCGACCGAGGGACGTAGTCGTGGTTCGTTGCGGCGGACATGACGAATCGCAAGGTGCGGCGGTGCCGGGGCGGCGTCCGCACGTGCTGGTCACAGTTTCTCCAAGCCTAGAGCGGACAGTGCCATCAGCGGCTGGATGAACTGTTTCTCACCGAGCGCGTAGTGCGTGTAGTGGAGGGTGATGACGACATTGCGGTAGCGGACGAAAAGCTGGGCCGCGACTACACGGTCACGGCTGCTTTCTATTTCCCGGAACGCGTCGTCATCTGCCCCGGGGACCCCGACGGGCGAGCCCGGTTTACGGCGCAGATCATCCTTTGCTTTGTCTACTCCGGACTCCCGGGCATTGGCCTTGTGCAGTCGGGTGGTGACACTGAGGAACGCAGTGGGCATTCCGTCAGGGGCGATTCCCTGATTGGAATACATGCACTGTGCGGACTTGTCGAAGTCGGTGGCGCCGCCGATGCCGGTCGGTTCGGTCGTGAACCGGCCGGGAATCAAAGGCGCGATCTCGGACTCGGTGAACAGCCCGCATCCCATCGGTGCCTCGGCCAGGTCCCGGGAAGTGTCCACCACAGGGCCGTCGTCCGAATCGCCGGCGGCGAACAGGAAGTACGCGCCGGCCCCACCGCCACCCAACAGTACGATGACGAGCACCACGACCAGCGCGATGGCTCCGCCGCGGCTCGATCGTTGTGGTGGTGGCGGCGCCCACTGAGGGCCGGGGGGATATGCGGGATACCCCGCCGCCGGGTCCGGGTGCAATGGCGGCGAATACGAGAGTTGTCCCTGAGGCCCATGTACCTGCGGTGGAACGGGTTGGCCGGCCTGCGGCAGCGGATGCGGCTGCTGGGGCTGGGACATCGGACCTCCTGAGGAATTCGGATGGCGCCGGCGAGCGCCGAGTAACCATGATTATGGATACCCGCTGTTTCGCGCGACTTGGGGCGAGGGCTTGTCTCGATCAGCCGGCAGTACACAGCGACGCTGCCGTACCCGGGCCGAAAAGCCCGTCGCGGCGATCTCGACCCGCTTCTGGGCGCCCATCCGGGTGGATCGCGTGCGGGAGGGAGCCGATACCGCGGCCGGATACGCCAGTCGTTCGGGGTTTCCACGCTCGTGTCCTCGCAGTCGGATCAGCATCGAACTGTACGAATATGTCCGATCCCGAGGCGCTTTCGTAACCACTCGGGCCAATCGAGGAGTGAAATTTTCATTGCGTTGATATAGCGTCCTGTACATGCGCCGAGTTCGAGCTGATTTCGGCCGCTACGAATGCTGCGCCGACAACCCTGAACCGGCGTGAGCGGGCCGGCTCCCGCCGGTCAGGGCTTCGCTCTGTGTGCGTCCTGGTCTCCGGCGGTTTTACAGTGGTCGGGAACAGGCCCGCGGTTCTCGGGAATAGGCTGAATCGAGCATTCATACTTCTCGGTTGGTTCGGTGGACGCGGCGCGGCCGGTACCGCGTGAGATTCACTGTACGTGTCGAGCGCTATTCGAGAGGAATTCCGTGGCATTCACGGGTTATCGGGCAGTTGGTCGTTTGCTCCTGGGGGAGTCGAGGGATGTTCTGAAGGTTGTCGGCTATCTGCTCCTGTATCAACAGGTTGTAAAAACCTTCAAAGCGATCCGCGATGCACGTTAGCTTCCCGCTCATGGGAACATACATGAGAGTCCCGAGATCCCGACGGCCTACAGAATCCGGTGGTCTCGGCTCGTCACGAGCTGCCGGACGTCGTCGAGGCCGTCCGTGCGGACTGAAAATACGGCGATCTCATATCGCCCGACGGGGATACAGGAATTTCCGGTGGCAATAACAGATATCAAGGCCTTCTCGCACCTCACCGAGGATGAGATCGAGGATTTCGGACGCGAACTGGATCGTATTCGCGCTGACGTCGAAAGGGTGATAGGGGAGAGGGACGCGGCGTATATTCACCGGGCGATTCGAATCCATCGCGGTCTCGAAACGGTAGCCCGCCTCATGATTCTGTTCTCCGGCCGGCGTCACCTGCTGCGAGGCGCGGGGGCGGTCGTGCTGGCGGCAGCCAAGGCGATAGAGATGATGGAGCTGGGTCACAACATCAGCCACGGGCAGTGGGATTGGATGAATGATCCCGAAATACATTCCACGAATTGGGAATGGGATTTCGTCGGGCCATCCGGTCAGTGGAAGCAATCGCATAACCATGTCCACCATACTTATACGAACGTCTTCGGCATGGACGACGATCTCAGCTTCGTCGTAATGCGGATGACCAGGGACGAACGGTGGCGTCCGGTACACCTCATCCAGCCGGTCAGCGGTATCGCCGTTGCGCTCGCGTTCGAGTGGATGATAGCGATACACGACTGGGCTCTTGTACGACGCCGGCATGGTATTCCGCGTGGCCGGATCGGATCGCCGCCCGATATCGAATTGGTTCGTAAGATTCTACGGCAGGCCGGAAAGGATTTCGGACTTTTTCCCGCGCTCTCTCCGAGGCATTTCAAACGCACTCTCGCCGCAAATGCGGCGGCACTACTGCTGCGGAACATATGGTCGTATGTCGTAATAATGTGCGGACATTTCCCGGACGGTGCGGAAAAGTTCACCGAAGGCGAGCTGGCAAACGAGACCCGCGCCCAGTGGTATCTGCGGCAGTTGCTGGGCAGCGCGAATTTTTCCGCGGGGCCGGTGCTGGCATTTATGACCGGGAACCTATGCTACCAGATCGAGCATCACCTGTTTCCGGATCTGCCCAGCAATCGGTACGCCGAAATCGCGGTACGTGTCCGCGCGCTCTGTGCGGAGTACGACCTGCCTTACACGTCCGGTGCGCTGCCGGCGCAGTTCTTACAGTCGACTCGCACACTGGTGAAACTGGCGTTACCGGATCGGTTCCTGCGCCACACAGCCGATGACGCCGCGGAGACCAGGTCCGAGCGAATGTTCCGGGGGACGGCGGGGAGGCGCGCGGCTGCGTCCAGCGGGCCGTTTCCGGGCGCGGCTACCACTGGGATGCGTCGTGGCCTTCGTACTGTGCTTGTCGAGGCGGCCTCCGCGGCGCGGGCGATGCCGGGAACCGGTCGCCGGTTCCGGGCATCGCCGAGGGGGTGACAATCTCGTAGACGAGGCCGAATCCGACCGGTCGGCAGTACTCACCATCGGCCGGTCTCGCGGAGCCGGCAGCCGACCCGGGAGGTGTCGCCGGTTCCTGCAACAGTCGGGTGCGGCGCTGGGAACAGTGCTCGCGTGAGTGCGGAGTAACGACTCTGTCGATATGAACGAAAGGCATGGCCGCCACCAGGGTTCCCGGTCATCGAAGGCTCGGGTGCCATGACGCGGCACTGGGCGGCGCGCCTGCCCGGACAGTTCTGCCGCCGGTGCCGGTTGGCCGAGGGGTTCCGATACACCGACGCGCCAAGGGCCCGAGGCTGCTGTCGGTGAGCAGCCGCTGGAACGCGGGTAGTTCTGTCCCCGATGAACAGAGCCCCGGCCGCCCTCATCCGGCCGGGGCACGGCCGCCCGGGAACCGCTACGGTCCGGCACATGGTGATGCCGGTGCTGCTGTCAGCCCACCCGGACCGCCACTACCGCGTCGAGTTCCACGAGAGCGCCCTGCGGCAGTACATGGGCAGATAGTGCGGTACGCGCATGCCTACCGGCGTCGCCCAGTACTGTGCGCAGCAGGCGCGACGCCCCGTCGGCCACCGTCGGCTGGTCCACGAACTCTGGTGAACTCGCGATATGGATATCGAGTTTCAGGATTTGTTGGATATTCTCCAGCCCCACGGCATCGTTCATCCGTGTCAGCAGATTGAGGGCGGAGGTTTCGGCGGCGGCGATCCCCTCCTCGACGGTTGCGTTGTCGCCGAGGCGGCCGCGCAGAATCTCGCCGGTGGCCGTGCGGGAGATCTGTCCGGAGATCCAGAGCATATCGCACCAGCGTGTGGTCGCTTCGTATGCGTAGCGGGGTGCACCGAGTACGGGCAGTTCGAGCGATAGTGCCTCGAGTCGTTGTTTCACATCAGTCATGGTGATTCCGATTCGACGGGTGGGCGCGCGCAGCGCTGGTGGAGTGGGAACAGGTGTGCGGCGGCGGGAAGCGGGACATGTCATCGTTTGCTGACGATGTAGGTCCGGTCACGCCCGACATACCACAGATCCTCGGTTCCGATCGCAGCATTCTCATAGCGCCACGGGATTTCGGCAGCGCCGTAGGAGCCGATATCGAGGACATGTTTGTAGCCGGGCCGCAGCTCGTTCGCGAACGATTCCTGCTTGCCCATGAGGTGCCCGACGTTGCGTTTGCGGTATTCGGTATCGAAGTCGACATCCGTTCCCAGCATGCCGATCTCGACCATCCGGTCCAGATGCGGAGCCAGGTAACGCAGCGTCCCCTCGTGGACGTCCTCGCAGATCACGCCCGGAGCAAGTTGTCCGATGATGCCTTCCCGGACCACATCGAAGAACAAGGCATAGGCCTCCTTTGCTGGCGCAGTGCGCGGTAGTGAACGGGCCATATCGGAAGTGGCCATCGTGACCCCGTCACAGACGATACGCACCCCGGCGTCGAGCTGGATACACGTCGTTTCCGCGTTGATCGGGTAGTCGACCGGTGGCCCGGGGAAGAGCATCCGGTTCGACGAGTGCAGATTGGTGAAATACGGTTCCACACCGACCGGGATCTCGTTCGCCGTGCGGAATTCGGCGATCTTGTCCAGATACACGGCATAGATATCGAGTTCGGAGAACGAACGCCCGGCGTCCAGGCCCGCTTCCGCCCAGGCCAGTGCCTCCTCGATCGCGAAAACGCTCGCCCGCGCGGCGATCACCTGGAACGCGAGATCTTCGTGATCGCGGATATCGCGCCAATGCCCCAGGTCACGCGAGACCGGTACCAGCTGGGCATGCTCACGTTCCAGTTCGCGGGCCAGGCCGATACCGATCCACTCGTCTTCCACACCGATGCGCGAGCCGCGGGCGAATTCCCGCACCGCCGCACCGATGGAGGGGAATCGCCCGATCGGTGCACCGGGCCCGGCGGCACCGCCTTCGGGGACCAGCACGAGGAGTTTCTCGGAGCCGGCCAGCCAGACGGCGACCGCGCCGTCCGGCTGGGCGAAACCGGTCGCTTCGGTGAAATTAGGGGGCGCGGCAAGCAGGAGCGCGTCCAGCGAGCGGTCGTCGGCCAGGGCGCGCAGCGCCGCGTACCTGCTGTCCGCGGTGGTGGTGAACTCTTTTTCCAGGCCCGCGAGATGCTCGACACCGTCGATGAGCCGCCGTGCTGTCTCGACTCCGGTCGCGCGCCATGCCGCGAACCTGCCGAGTACTTCGTCCGTATCGATCTCGTAGGCGGTTACCGGGGTGGGGTCCTGATCGGCAACGGACAGTTCCACCGATCCGGCCAGCGCGAGGTAATGGCTGTAGACGACATCGGCCGCCAGCTGCACGTCCGAACCGTCTGCCAGCTCCCGGACCAGATCGGTGAGTGAGGTTGCGGCGGGAGTGTCGGCGACGATCCGGGGATCGATGGTCACCCAGGGTGCGTAGAACTTGATCCGGTCCTTCGGGACGCCGGCCGACAGTGCGTTGCCCTGCTCCTGCTGGCGTACGAGCAGGAACTCCTCGTCGTCCGTGCGTGCGATCAGTGGGGCAACGAGTGGATAGGAATCGAGGCGGATCGCGGAGAAGAGCAGGCTTTTACGTGCCTCGAGCCCGTAGGTTCGCGCGACCTGTCCGGCGTCGGCGGTGATACTCAGCATTGCTTCCCTCATTCTCTCGGGATTCGGTATGGGAGAAAGGTTTCGGAGCCGCGGGTCAGCTGATACCGGTGGTGACCCCGATATGGGATTCGATCTCGGTGACGTAGTCGGAGAAAACCGGGGAGTACCGGTGCTCTTTGCCGCGTGGCCGCGGCAGATCGATCGCGATATCGGCGACGATCCGGCCCGGCCGCCCGCCGACGACGACCACCCGGTCACCGAGCCAGACCGCCTCGGAGATGCTGTGCGTCACGAACAGCACGCTGCACCCGGCGGCCTGCCAGATGCGCTGGATCTCGAAGTTCATCGAATCGCGGGTCATGGCGTCGAGCGCGCCGAACGGCTCGTCCATCAGCAGCAGTTCGGGGCGGGAGACCAGCGCGCGGCAGATCGCGACCCGCTGCTGCATACCGCCGCTCAGCTCGTAGGAGTACCGGGTGGCACGGTCGCCGAGGCCGACCATCTCGAGGAGTTCCTGGGCATAGCGGCGCGATTCGTCGGTGCGGGTGCCGCGGAATTCCAGTGGAAGCAGCACATTGTCGATGTTGTTACGCCACGGCAGCAGTACCGGGCTCTGGAACACCATCGCGATATCTTCCAGACCGTCGTTGATCGGCCGTCCTTTGACCAGGATCTCACCCGCGGTGGGCTGCTGGAGTCCGGAAATGGTTTTCAGCAGGGTGGTCTTGCCACTGCCCGACTGTCCGACGATCGAGACGAACTGTCCCGGCTCGACATGGAAGTCCAGTCCTTCGAGAACGGTGTTGTCGTGTCCGTCCCGGGACCGGTAGGTCATACCGATGTTGTTGACCGAGATGGCGTATTCGTTGTTCATAAGGCCCTCTGTCCGGCTGTTACGGCGCTTGAACGGTCTCGTCGCGGTGTAGCGGCGCGAGAAACTCGTTGGTGTAGATATCGGCTGGGGCGAGGTCGCTGTCGGCCGGCAGACCCAGGAACTTGCGGGAGATATCGATCATTTTCGTGACACCCGCGTCGTCCATGACCCCGAAGTTGTTCGCGGCCTCACCGGTACCCCAGTTCAGGGAGCATTGTTCGCGGATGGCCAGCGTCACGGTGTCGGTTTCGAAACCGCTGACCTCGTTCCGGAAATCCTGTGCGGCCTCCTCCGGATGCGCGCACGACCACAGAAAACCCTTCTGCATCGCCCGGTTGAATTTGCGCACCTGTTCGGGGTTGCCGGCGAGTTTCTCATCGGATACGACGATGCCGTTGCCGTAGAGGTCGATGCCGATATCCGCCCATTTCAGCACGACCGCTTCACGGCCGAGTGCGTCGATGGCCGGTTCGTCGGAGACATACAGGGCAAGGTTGGCATCCCACTGCCCGGCCAGCAGGCCGGGAATCTTCGACCCGCTCGAGGCGTGCACGACGTTCACATCGCCTTCGGCGAATCCCAGCTTGCTCATCGCGTACGGCCACATCGCGGTCATCGCGCCCGCGCCCTCGGTGGCGAGGGTTTTACCCCGCAGGTCGTCCCAGTCCTCGATGCCGGTATCGCCCAGGCCGACGACCGCGTAGGCCGACCTGGCCTGCAGTAGGTTGACCTGTTTCACCGAGGCTCCCCGGCCCTGGCTGATGATGGTGCTGCCGAAATCGGCGAAGCCCGCATCCACCTTGCCGGTCTCGACCGAGGTGACCGTATTGGTCGAACCCGATCCCGGCATGATGGTGATGTCGAGACCTTCCGCCGCGAAGAAACCACGCTCGACCGCCGCGAAGAACGGCGCGTGCTTCGGCAGGTAGCCGACGTCCATCATGAGAGTCATCGAGTTCTCGCCACCACCGCTCGTACAGGCCGGCAGCGTGGCGACCATGATCGCCCCGGCGATCGCGGCAAGTATTCGCCTCGAGTTCCGCATCCGAATCTCCGATCCCCTGGTCACTTCGCGTGGTTCTTCCACGGGACGAGCTTCCGTCCCGCGAGATCGACGATGAAGAACAGCGCCAGCGCGATGGCGGCGAGAACGATGAACGCCGCGAACATCGAGGGCAGATCGACCTGGCTGTTGGCCAGCAGGATCACATAGCCCAGGCCCTTCGAGCCGGCGATGAACTCACCGACCACCGCGCCACCTACGGCGAGCGAGATGGAGATCTTGGCGCCGGAGAAGATCGAGGGCAGCGCGTAGATCATTTCGATCTTCGTCATCTTCTTCCACGACGACGCCTTGTTGATCCGCGCCAATTCCTGCAGTTCGTTGGGTACCGAACTGAGACCGTCGTAGGTATTGATCACCAGGGGGAAGAACGCGATCGCCATCGCGACGAAGGCCTTCGATTCGAAACCGAATCCGAACCACACGATGAACAGCGGCGCGAGCGCTACCTTGGGAATCGTGTCGATCGCGACGAGCGCCGGGTAGAGGAAGCTGCGAATCGTCGCGGAATAGTGCAGTGCTGCGCCGCACAGAACACCCAGCGCCGTGCCGAGCGCGAAACCGGCCAGTGCTTCCTGCAAGGTGACGAAGGTATTCGTCGCGAAGTACTCGGGGCGTTCGACCAGTTCGGTGAACGCCGAGACCGGACCGACGAGCAGGAACTCCGGCGGGTCGAAAATGACCACCAGCAGCTCCCACACGACGAACAGCCCGGCGATACCCGCGACCGCTTTGGCCGCGGTCACGAAGGAATCCCGTCCGAGCATTCTCGATTTCGACCGGGCTGCCGGCGCCGGGCGGGCTGCCGGCTCGGCGGCGGGCGGGCGTGCGGTCTCCGTATCGACCTCAGGAACGGTCATCGCGGGAACTCCCCTCGAGAGATGTGCAGGGTGCGGAGATTGCCGCGGACCGATTACCGGCCGGTCCAGGACGGAACAGTGAACACCGCGGAGGCGCCGGGGCGGGACGAGGTGATCGGCGATGGCGGGGTGCCGGTGACAACAATCGAGATTTCATGTGGGTCCTCACAACATTGGAAGGGTGCGATAGCCGCCGGCTGCGGTGTTCCGGCAGATCGGTAGGTCAGCCGGTGGACAGCTCACTCCGTTCGACTTCGCCGTCGACGCGTCGCCATACGTCCAACGGATTGTCGTCGCACACCTCGGCCGGCAACAGCGCCGCCGGCATATCTTGATACGCGACCGGACGCAGGAAACGTTCGATCGCCGACGTCCCGACCGATGTGCTGCGCGCATCGGTCGTGGCGGGGAAGGGGCCGCCGTGCACCATCGCGTGCCCGACCTGGACCCCGGTGGGCCAGCCGTTGAACAGAATACGGCCGGCCCGTTCCTCCAGCAGTGGCAGCAACGTGGCAGCCAGGGGAAAGTCGGCGGTATCGGCGTGCACAGTGGCGGTGAGCTGGCCTTCCAGTGCTCGGACGGCCGTGGTCAGTTCGGTCGTATCCGCGCAGCGGACCAGCAGTGACGTCGCGCCGAAAACCTCGTTTTGCAGCTGGGGGTCCGCGATGAACGCGGCGCCGTCCACGGTCAGCAATCGGGCGTTTGCGGCCGCGGCGCCGTCGGGGCGCGCGCCCTGGGCGAGCTCGGCGACACCGTTACGCGCGGCCAGGGCCGTACCCGCGGCGGCGTAGTGGCCGGCGATATCGCCCGTGAGCATGACGGCCCCGGGGTTCGCAGTGACGGCATCGGTGGCCGCCGTGGTGAACGCGTCGAGGCCGGGACCGTCGACGGCGAAGATCAGCCCGGGATTGGTGCAGAACTGCCCGGCGCCCAGCGTCAGCGATGCGACGAACTCGCCCCCCAGGGCCGCACCACGCGCGGCCAGGGCGGCGGGCAGCAACAGGACCGGGTTGATACTGCTCATCTCCGCATATACCGGGATCGGTACGGGTCGCGCCGCGGCCGCGGCCGCGATCGCCAGCCCCCCGGCGCGTGACCCGGTGAACCCCACGGCCCGAATCCGTGGATCGCTCACCAGCCGAGTACCGATCTCATGTCCGCTGCCGACGAGCTGGGAGAACGTCCCTTCGGGCATATCGGTAGCGGCGGCCGCGCCGGCGATGATCCGGGCTACCAGTTCGGCGGTGCCCAGATGCGCGGGGTGCGCTTTGACCACCACCGGGCAGCCCGCCGCCAGCGCGGAGGCCGTATCGCCGCCGGCGGTCGAGAACGCCAGCGGGAAGTTGCTCGCGCCGAACACCACGACCGGGCCGAGCGCGATCCGGCGTTGGCGGATATCGGGACGGGGGTTGTCGCCGGTGCGTCCGGGATCGATCCGGGCGCGTTGCCAGGTTCCCGCCCGCAGTTCGGCCGCGAACAACCGCAACTGACCGCTGGTGCGACCGACTTCGCCGGTGAGTCGCGGACGGGGGAGCGCGGTCTCGGTATGCGCGCGCTCGACCAGCGCGTCGCGGTGCTCGTCGAGCAGGTCGGCGATACGTTCCAGGAACCGGGCCCGCCGCTCGGCGGGCAGCGCCCGGAACTGCGGGAACGCCCGGTCCGCGAGGGCGCACGCCCGGTCGATCTGCTCGTCCGAGGCCGCACGGTAGACCGGTTCGACAACCTCGCCGCTGCGCGGATCACTGGCCTGCACCTGCGCTCCGGTGCCCGGGACGAGCTCGGTTCCGATGACCATGGCACCGGTCGGGTGGGGCTGGGGGCGGTCGGGCACGGGGGCCTCCTTCGGCTTCATCACGTATCGCTGGCGGAGAATCGGACGGTACTCAGACGGTGACGGAGCGCGAGGCCTCGACGACCTCGGTCAACATCGCCATCTCGGTTTCGTCCAGATCGGTCAGCGGTGGGCGCACCGGACCCGCATCGTGCCCGGTGAGTTTCATTCCGGCTTTCACAACGCTGACTGCGTATCCGGCCTTCCGGTCCCGGATCGCGGTATAGGGCAGCACGACCTCGTCGAGCAGGCGGCGCACGGTATCCCGGTCTCCGGCGCGTACCGCCGCGTAGAAGTTCAGTGCGAATTCGGGCAGGAAGTTGAAGATGGCCGAACTGTAGGTGGTCACGCCCAGTTCCAGGTAGGGCAGCGCGAATGTCTCCGCCGTGGGCAGTCCGCCGATGTACACGAGCCGGTCGCCGAGCCGGGAGTGTATCCGGGTGATCGCCTCCAGGTCACCGATACCGTCCTTGTATCCGATCAGGTTCGGATGGGAATCGGCGAGCTCGGCGAGTGTTTCCGGCGTGTAGACCGCATTCGCCCGGCCGTAGACCACCACGCTCAGCGAGGTGGCTTCGCAGACCGCGCGCACATGGTTGCGCAGGCCGTTGGCCGAGGATTCGGTGAGATAAGGCGGGAACAGCAGCAGGCCGTCGGCACCGGCCGCTTCCGCGTCCCGGGCCATTTCGATGGCCTGGGCGGTGCCGTATCCGGCCGGGGCGAGTATCGGGGTGGATTCCGGCGCGCTCTCGGTGGCCGCACGTACCACCCGTCCGACCTCCTTCGGCGTCAGGGAGAAGAACTCTCCGGTGCCGCCCGCGGCGAACAGGCCGGCCACCTCGTACTTGCCGAGGCGGACGATGTTCTCCCGGTAGGCGGGCTCGTCGAACGCCAGATCCCCGGTGAAGTGGGTGACCGGGAACGACAACAGACCGGAGCCGAGCTGTTGGGCCAGTTCGGTCGGTGTGAGGGCGGACATCAGGGCTTCCTCCTGCGCATAACGGCTGTTCGTCGGTGAATGCGACCACAGTAAGAAACCGGAGTGATGCATGTCCAACACTCTTTCCGCATGCATCAATACCTATTATGGATCGGTGTTTACGCTGAACCAGCTGGAAAGCTTTGTCGCCGTGGCCGAAACCCTGCACTACGGACGTGCGGCGGAACGACTGTCGATCAGCCAGCCGCCGTTGTCGCGCCGGATCCAGCTGCTCGAACGTGAGCTGGGAGTCGAGTTGTTCGACCGAACCGGCCGCGCTGTCCGGCTCACCACCGCGGGCCGGTCCTTCCTCGGCGACGCCCGGCGCATCCTCGGGCTCTCGGAACAGGCGACGCTGACCGTGCGGCGGATCCCCACGGGGGAAACCGGAACAGTGGCGATGGGGTTCACCGCTTCCTCGGCGCATTCGGTGCTGGACGCCTTCGTGGCAGCCGCCCGCACCCGGCTACCAGGCGTCGACCTGCTGCTTCGGGAACGGGTCTCCGGAACCCAGCTCGAGGAGTTGCGTTCCGGCGAACTCGACCTGGTCCTGGTGCGGCCACCGGTCCGCGGCACCGAACTGGTGTATCGCCGGCTCTACCGGGAACCGCTGCTGGCCGCGATACCGGCCGAGCACCCTCTCGCCGCACCGGGCCACACACTGCATGTGCACGACCTCGACGGCGAACCCTTCGTCATGTACTCGCCGGCCGAGGCGCGCTACTTCTACGAAGTACTCGTCGGGGTATTCCGCAGCGCCGGGATCGCGCCTCGGTACGTCCAGCATCTCAGCCAGGTGCACACGATCCTGGCCCTGGTACGCGCCGGGCTCGGGCTCGCACTCGTCCCCCGGGCGGCCGAGGCATTCGGGCTCGACGGTGTCGTCCTGCGCCCGGTGCACGGGATCGACGGTGAACCGGTCGAACTCGTCGCCGCCTGGCGCGCCGACGACGACAACCCCGCGTTGCGCGCCATCCGGGAACTGCTGCTGGAAGTGGCCGACCACGGATTCTCGCGCAGATGAATCCGGCGCGGCCGTTCAGGCGGTGGCAAATTCCGTCGCGGTGAGTTGTTCGGAGATTTCCCAGATACGAGCGGCATGCTCAGCGCTGCGCAGCGGCGGATACAGCCGTTGACCGGCGGGTGGGCCGCCGAGGTGCCCGAGCCCGCTCGGGCCGTAGAGGTGGCCGGGTTCGGCGGCGGGGTCGGTGGCGGCCATGAGCGCGGGTAGTGGGGCGGAGTCGACGGTGCCGAGCAGGATGCCGCGGGCGGAGAGCGCACGAATCAGGCGGACTCGGGGAGTGTCGCGGTCGCGGCCGAGTTCGGGACGAGCGGCCAGCAGGTTGGTGGGGGCTACTCCGGGGTGGGCGAGGTTGCTCGTGATACCCCAGCCGTGGGCCTTGCTGCGGTGGTCCAGTTCGAGCCCGAACAGGCCTAATGCGATCTTCGACTGGCTGTAGGCACGCTCCCCGTTGTAGTCGCGTTCCCAGTTCAGGTCGTCCCAGTTGATCGCGCCGCGCCGCGCGGCGACGCTGATCTGCGAGGTCACGCGGGCGTGGCCGGCGCTCAGCAACGGCAGAATACGGCCCACGAGCGCGAAATGGCCGAGGTGGTTGGTGCCGAACTGAAGTTCGAACCCGTCGGCCGTGGCCTGCCGGTCCGGCGGGGTCATCACACCGGCATTGTTGATCAGCAGGTGGATGGGCCGGCCCTCCGTGCGCAGAGTGCGGCCGAGGGCCGCGACCGACGCCAGTGCGGAAAGGTCGAGGCTGCGCAGCGAAACCTTCGCATCCGGGTGCCGCTGGCGGATCCGCGCGAGCGCCTCCTCGCCTTTACGGAGATTCCGGACGGGCATGATCACCTCCGCCCCGGCCGCAGCCAGCCGCGCGGCCAGTACCGTCCCCATCCCGTCGCTGGCGCCGGTGACGAGCGCGCGTTTCCCGGACAAGTCGGGCACGGTGATATCGACGGGTCGGTATGGCATTGCTCTGCTCCTCGGATCCGGGGGGGAATGGGGCTCGCGCACAGCGCCCGGACCGTTCGCCGGTCCGCGGCGGGTATGTCATAAGCCTGGGACGAGGGAACGGCGATATCCAGGACCTCCCGATCACAGGCTCGGCGAGTCTCCCGGTCTGCGCGGGCCGGCGCACAACGCGCGCGCGGCCGTTCGGTATCGGGACGTAGCGGGGGATCGGCGAACCGTGGATACCGTGGCTCGGGGACGGTAGAAACAGGTCGGGACCCGGACGAGAAGGAGTTGCCGTGATCGATCGCAGCGGCCTGGCGGATTTCCTCCGCAACCGGCGTGCGGCACTGCAACCCGAAGATGTCGGTCTGCCGCGTGGTGCGCGGCGCCGGACCGCGGGATTGCGCCGCGAAGAGGTGGCCGCACTGTGCCATATGTCGGCCGACTACTACTCCCGGCTCGAACGGGAACGCGGCCCACAGCCGTCACCACAGATGCTCGGATCGATCGCGCAGGGCCTGCACCTCTCGCTCGACGAACGCGATCACCTGTTCCGTCTCGCCGGGCACACCCCACCCACGCGCGGGGTGATCAGCGAGCATGTCAGCCCCGGCCTGTTGCGCGTGCTCGACCGGCTGGACGACACACCCGCGGAGATCGTCACCGAACTGGGCGAAACTCTGCGGCAGTCCCGGATGGGTACTGCGCTGACCGGCGACCAGACCCGATACACCGGGCCCGCCCGCAGTATCGGCTACCGATGGTTCACCGATCCCGCAACCCGGCAGCGCTACGCGCCGGAGGAACACGGGTTCCTCACCCGGATGTACGCCTCGGGACTGCGTGAGATCCTCACCCTCCGCGGGCCCCGTTCCCGCGCCGCGGAACTCGCCGACCTGCTGCTCGACCGCAGCGAGGAGTTCCGGCGGGTGTGGGAGGACCACGAGATCGGGATACGCCCTCGCGATATCAAGCGTTTCGTCCACCCCGAGGTCGGCGCCCTGGAACTCAACTGCCAGCGGTTGGTCGACCCGGGCCGGGCGCACGCACTACTCGTCTACACTGCCGTCCCCGGCAGCGAAAGCCACGAGAAACTGCGGATGCTGTCCGTGATCGGAGTACAGGCGTACGGCTGAAGCCGCGCCCCCGCGCTCGACATCGTGACCCGCCCATCGGTCCGGGGCGTTTACCGCCGGACTGGCTTTTTATTTTTTCTGACGTATGGTCGAAGTCAGTCGGATGGAACTTCGGAAAACAGGAGCGACAGTGGCTGACAAATCGCGCGGAAAATCGCTGAAGAAACCTTCGTCGACCATGAAGGAACGGCGGGCCGAGAAGCGCGAGCGGCAGGAGAACTCGACGGTTGTCGTGCGAAAGAGGAAGCGTTGACGGGTGTCTCGGGGAATCGCCGGGCCCGCGTTCGGCGTCGATACCGACCGGTTACGGGACGGAACGACGGATGAGCCCCTCCTGTGGAGGCGGCAAAGCGCGGCACATTTCACGGCCTTTACCGGCTGACCGTATTTATTTTTCGGGTCGTGCCTGATATTGCACGACGCGGCACAGTTCACGGCGATCGGCCGTGCAATTTTTATTTCGGGAGTAATACATGAATGCCTCAGGAATTGTGAACCGAAGAACCGACCGGGAATCCGGATTCAGCACGGCCGAGATCAAGTCTCGAATCGAGGCGATGTTCGATGACCACACCTACCCCATACCCGCAGACAGGCCCGGCAGTCGTGATCGCGACGAAACCGAACCCTGAGGCACGAACCGCATTCCGGCCGTGGCGCCGCACCTCCGACATTCCGGCGGTACCGGCCCCCGGGCGGTCCCTGGTCACCGAACGTCCGGCGGCCTTCGCCGACGCGATCCTCACCGAAATCAACCGCTGTGGTGTTCCGGCGAGTTACGCAGCGGCACCGAATATTCCGCGGTCGATGCTCGGGCCGCCCGCGGTTGCACAGCCCATCACCGTCGGAAGGCGGTCCGGCGCGGAAGCGATCGTTGTCGTGATCGATCGGTCGCTGGTCGACCACCTGTTCGGCAGGTCCGGGGATGGCCGGCCGAACAGGTGGTCACCTCTTCGGCCGGCGCCGCCGCGATCGTATGAAAACCTGCTGTGTGAGCAGGTGATCGCGACCGCGACCACGGTCGACGCCCGCCGCCTGCTCATCCTGTGCGACGCCGAGCAGGCCTCCAGGATCGAGCGGACACGCGCGATCCGCTGGGTTCGCGAAGTGGCGCACCGCATCGGCTACGAATGTTCGATCAACGGCCTGCTCGACCTCGGCACCTCGTACCTCATTCTGGTCGCCGATGTCGAGGCCGGTGCGGCCGCACGGTCGGTTGTCGATTGGTACCGGACCGGAAACGTCCGGTGCACCCGTATCGACGGCGGTGACAGGGGGTCCGGGACCGCCGTGATGGACCGACGGGCGACGGCGCGGGCGGACGAGGGAAACCATGGCCGCCGTTGATCGGCGGACAGAGGGACGGTAGATTTCCGGTCATGCTTTTGTTCTTCGTGCGCCTGCGCCCCGAATAGTCGGCGCACTCCTGCGGCCCTCCGGGGCCGGACTCTATTCCGAACCGCCGAGAGTTGCGGGTAGACGTGTCGCCGACGGGTAGTGCACTTCTCCACGAAGGATTTTCACCATGTCTGCGTATCCCTCTGTCACTGCGTCCACGAGCCCGACTTTCGTTCTAGTGCACGGATCGGGCACCAGTTCGTTCATGTGGGCTCCCCTGCAACGTGAACTGGCGTTGCTCGGGTACCGCTCCTACGCCGTGGACCTCCCCGGTCACGGTCTCGAAGCCCAGTACCCGGTGGCGTATCAAGCACCGCAGGACTTGGCCGCGCTCGCCGATACGGCGTCGATGCTGGCCGGCGTGACCCTCGACGACAACGTGGACCGCGTCGCCGAGGTGGTGACCCGGTTGCACGAGCACGGGCCGGTGATCCTGGTGGGCGCCAGCCTGGGCGGGGTCACCATCACCGCCACGGCCGACCGCCTCCCGGAACTCGTCGACGGGCTGGTGTACATCTCGGCGTGGGCGTGCACGACCCGGCCCAGCCCGGTGGCCTACATGTCCGAACCCGAGTTCGCGGACAGTCTGCTACCCGGTCTGGCCCCGTTGAACGTCGGCGACCCCGCAGTTCTCGGCGCCGGCCGCGCGAACTACCGGACAGCCGACCCGGAAATGCTGCGGGCGTTGAAGGAAGCCACGATGGCCGACCGATCGGACGTGGAATTCATGGCCTTCCTGAACATCCTGCAACCCGACGAGTCGATCGAGGTGATGGTCGCGCACGCCACCGCGAACCCCGCCACCTGGGGCCGGGTTCCGCGGAAATTCGTGCGGCTCACCGCCGATCGATCCCTGCCCATCGCAATGCAGGACCGTATCATCGCCGACGCGGACGCCCTGACCCCGGACAACAAGTTCTCGGTGCATACGCTGGACACCAGCCACGCCGGGTTCATCCACCACAGCGCCGAGGTCGCGCGGATGCTGACCGCGGCCGACTGATCGAGTAGGTGTTCGGTGTGGTCTGTGACCACACCGAACACCGCATGGATCGAGAATGGCGCGCGGGTGGCGGCATCACATGCGTGGCAATACTCGGCTGGGTGAGTACTGTTCCCGCAGTGGAAAACCCGCGACGCCGGACCCGGCACCTGGTTCAGTGATCCGACGAGCACGACCGTCGCCGTGTCCGATAACGAAAATTGCCGGTTCGCCGGGCGCAGGTCGCGCCCGGCGGTGGGCGACGGGCCGGCACACCGCCGACCGGACTCACACCAGCCGTGACGCGGTGGGATACGCGAACATTACTCATGGAATCGGGTATTGCTACGCATGCGGTCCAGCGGTGTGCTGCGCGAGCGTAGGGATATGTTCAGTTCTTCAGCTCTCGAACGTCTTGCGCTTGTGGCGAGTCCGGCCGTCATCGCGGCACTGGTGACCGGATGCCTCGCCCCCGGTCCCCCGGAAGAGGATATCGAAACGACTGTTCCGGCAACCACTACCGCGTCGGCCGAACCCACGGTATTCACCGAGCTTCCGAAACCGTCCGGTGCACCTGTCGGTACGGCGACAATGGAAGTGACAGGTGGCACCGGTCCGGCGACGGTCCGCTACTCGATCGACGGCGCGGCCGAGCAGGTCGAAACCGATGTGACGTTGCCGTGGACGAAGGACTACCCGGTCTACGACAGGGTCTCGTCCTACGTCAGCGCCGAGGGCGCATCGATGTGCACGATCATCCTCGACGGCACCGAGTTGGTGGCTTTCCGGAGCGAAGCCGATCCGACGTGCCGCTTCGCCTACTGGGGCTGACCGATCAGCGGCGCCCGGTCGTCGTCACCGGCTGCCCGATACCGCGAACCGTCAGACCGTTCGGCCGAGATGCCGGGTGTAGAACTGCGCCATGGCGTGGTGCGCATAGTCGGGCAGCCGGTTGTGCCGGCCCGGGTAGACGTGCAGCGCTTTCTCTGTCGAGGCGAACGCTTCGAACAAGGTGAGGCTGGGGCGGGGATCGATTTCCGGGTCGTCCCACGAGACCGTGAACTCGACCGGAACGGTGACCTGCTTCGCCGCCTCGATCAGGGCGTCGAATACGAGTATCGGCCCGAACGCCGCCGCAGTGATCCGCGGTTCGACGGTGAGCAGCCGCAGCCCGATCGCGGCTCCCAATGTGGCGCCGCCGTAGCCGACGGGCGCCTCGTTGCCGATCTCGGGCATTGCCTGCAGCGCGTCCAGGGTTGCCTGCCACTCCGGTATCGCGCGTTCGGCCAGCGAAAGGTTGAGTTCTTCGACGATCGGGGTCAGCGGTCGGCCCATGACTCGAGCCTGCTGCAAGGCCTCCACCAGTTGCCGGTCCTGCTCGTCGCGTGGCCGGCCACCGTGGCCGGGTGCGTTGATCGCCGCGACGGTGCACCCGCCGGCGAGCAGATGACGTGCATTGGCGAGGAGCCCGGGTGCCCGTGTGTGCATACCGCCGCCGTGACCGAGCAGGATCAGCGGGCCGGGCGCCCCGGACTCCGGTGTCCAGAGCACACCGGTGATGTCGTCCAGGACGAGATCGCGTTCGACGACGTTGCCGGAGCGGGTTTCGGAGATGAATTGCATAACGATGCCTTTCGGGATTGCCTGAATCGAGGCGCTCCCGGCGACATCTATGTCATACGCCCGGCCGTGACTGATCAGGGAGCACCCATGGGGTTACAGCGAACACGGGACTCACCTCCTGAAATCTCTGCCACGGCCGTCTGTCGGCGGCTCCGGAACGATAGCAACCCGGTGTGTACTCCACAAACCTTTTTCGATCTGCCGTTATGGCGTGCGGTGTGCCGATCGGATAGGGCGTGCTAGGCCAGCGTGGTCTGGTGTTCCTGCCGGTAGGGGATGTGCTCGTCGCCTCGTCCTTCGTGCAACTTCCGGACCCATTCGGGGTCGGCGAGCAGCGCGCGGCCGACGGCGACCAGATCGAATTCCCCGTTGGCATGTTGTTCCAGCAGTCGATCGATACCTGTGACGTTCGAATCGCCTTTACCGCTGAATGTTGTGGTGAACACCTTGTCGAGGCCGACGGAACCGACGGTGATCGTCGGCAATCCGGTGATCTTCTTGGTCCAGCCCGCCAGTCCCAGCTCGCCGTCGGCGCCGGTCAACTCGGGGAAAGCCGGTTCCCAGTGCCTGCGTGTGGACGGGTGCAGAACGTCGACACCTGCATCGACGAGAGGAGTGAGCACACGGGCGAGTTCGTCGGGTGTGGCCGCGATACGTGCGTGGTAGTCGTTGGATTTCCACTGCGAGTACCGATACACGATCGCCAGGTCGGGCCCGACGGCGTCGCGGATCGCCGCGACGACCTCGGCGGGAAAACGAACCCGGGCCGCGAGCGAGCCGCCGTACTGATCCGGGCGGAGATTCGTTTGTTCCCAGAGGAATTGATCGAGCAGGTAGCCGTGTGCCCCGTGTAGTTCGATACCGTCGAATCCGGTGGCCTTCGCGTTGACAGCGGCGGTGACCCAGGCGTCGCGCAGCGTCTCGAGGTCGGCCGCGGTCAATGCGCGCCCGGCCGGGGTGCCGTCGAGTCCGAGCCCGGACGGACTGACGGATTCGACCTCGGGGTTGAGCTCCGGCTTGTCACCGCGTCCGATACCGAGATGCCACAGCTGCGGGATGATCTGCCCGCCCTCGCCGTGTACCGCGTCGACCACCGCTTTCCACCCGGCGAGGCTCTGCTCGCCGTAGTGGCGCGGTACCGCGGTATCGGGTCCGGCAGCGGGGTCGGGGATGTAGGTGCCCTCGGTGATGATCAGGCCCACACCGCCCGCTGCGCGGCGACGGTAGTACTCGGCGACGTCCGCGGTGGGGATTCCGTCCGGCGAGAACATTCGAGTCATCGGCGCCATCGCGAAGCGATTGCGCAGGTGCAGCGATTTCACCTCGAAGGGGTCGAACAGGGCATCCACGGGCAGCGATGTAGCGGTCACGAGCGGGTCCAACGCCGGCCGATCGGGAGGCTATTCCGCGGTGTGACGCATTCTCCTCGGCGGCAGGCGAGCGGCCGTACTCGTCGGGGCCGTCCCGGCGTCTTCGAACGGACGGGCACGCCCTGAGGGGGCCACTATCCTTCCGGTCGTGCGCTATGTACCATTTGGTACATAGGCGTTCGGGGTGGTGATCGACACTTCGCTGCCGGGCAGGCAGCGACACGCGTCGGCGACCACCGAGCACCCGCCCGGGGCGGCTCGGACGGCCCGGGCGGACGCGGTGCGCGAGAGCGAGTGGCGTCGCCGCCCGCCCGTGCCGTTGGCGGACCCTGCACACGCGACGAGACAGGAAGTGTCGGTTATGGGTGTTCTCATCGTCGGAGCCGGCCCGACAGGGATGGTCGCCGGGCTGGTGCTCGCCGCGAACGGCGTGGCATGCCGTGTACTGGAGCGGCGCGCGCAGCCCGGCACCAGCTCCCGGGCCCTCGGGCTACAGGCGCGTTCGATGGAGTTGCTGGCGGGCCTCGGGCTTACCGGCGAGATCGAACGCATCGCCTACCGTCTCCCGGGCGCCTCGATGATGCGCGGCGACACCGAACTGTCGCGGTTCACCTGGGTTCCACCGCAGAGCCCGTACCCCTACACCTACGTGCTTCCGCAGTCGGGACTGGAGGCTGTCCTGCGTGACCGATTGCGTGCGGCGGGTGTCGAGATCGAGGCCGGCGCCCAGGTGCAGACGGTGACGCAGGGTGAAACCGCTGTGGAGGTCGCGCTCGCCGACGGTCGTGAAATGACGGCCGAGTGGCTGATCGGCGCGGACGGGTCGCGCAGCCGGGTACGCGAGGAACTCGGCATCGAACTCGCCGGCCGGGAAACCGGTGAAACGTACTATCTGGCCGATATCGTTCTCGACGAGCGGCCACCGTTCCAGGACAGTGCCATGTGGCTGGGACCGGCCGGCCCCTTCATGCTCATGCGCCTTCCGGGCGCGGACGAGCTGTGGCGAATATTTGCCGATATGACCGATATGGAGTCCCTGGCCGAACGGCCCGGGCCGGGCGTCGCCGAGCTGCAGGCACTTCTCGGCGAACGTGGTCCGGGCCGGCTGCGGATCACCGAAGTGCAGTGGACGTCGATCTATCGCACGCGGGTGGGTCTCGCTACCGGATACCGCCGGGACCGGGCCTTTCTGGCAGGTGATGCTGCCCACGTATTCCCGCCTTTCGGAGGTCAGGGGATGAATCTCGGAATCCAGGACGCCGTCGGTCTGGCGTGGCGGCTGGCGGGTGTCGAACACGGTGCGCCGGTGGATCTGCTGGCCGCGTACGAAACCGAACGGCGGCCGGTTGCCGCGGCAACCATCCGCGATGTCGAGAGCCGGCGGCGGTTGTATGCACTGCGCAACCCGGTTGCCCGGACACTTCGTGACGCGCTGCTCCGTTACGGGTCTCGCGTTCCGGGTGCCGCGCGGCAGGCGAGCCTGCAGAATTCGCAGTTGGACGTCGGCTATCGCCGCGGTCGGCGACGGCTGCTCACGCGCGGCCCACAGAGCGGGGATCGGGCGCCGGATGCTGCGTTGGCGGAAGGGACGGTGCACGACCGGCTCGGTGTCGACCATTTCACCCTGCTCGTTTTCGCACCGGCATCGTCGGCCGGAAAACGGCCCGGGGCACGGCATTCGGTGGCCGGGCCGGTGGAGGTGCGGATCGACGACGAGACGGACCCGACCGGCGCGGTACGCGACGCGTACGGTCTGCGGCGCGGGGGATATGTGCTGATCCGGCCGGACGGATATGTGGCGTACCGGGGCAGGGACGGTGCCGCGGCGCGTCGCCTGGCCACCTGCGCCGAGGCCGGGCAGACCGTATGAGCACTGCGCGCGAAGCCTTGCTGGAACGGGTGATCGCCTGGTTCGCGGTCAACGGTGTCGGAGATACGAGTATGCGCACGGTCGCGGAGGGTGTCGGCACCAGTCACCGAATGTTGAACTACCACTTCGGGTCTCGCGACGGCCTCCTCGAGGCCGTCGTCGCGGCTACCTGGGGCCGGCAGAATCTGGTGCTGGCAGAACTGCTCGACTCCAGCCCCGACCCCTACACGGCCGCGTACGCGTTCTGGGACCGGATCGCCGGCGAGGCGGCATTGGTGGCTCCGCTGTTCTTCGAGGTGGCAGCGGCCGCAATGCAGGGCAAACCGTGGGCGGTGCCGCTGCGGCAGTGGGTCGCGCAATGGCGGGAAGTGCTGACCACGCTGTTCATTCGAGCCGGGCACGAACCGCGCGCGGCGGCGCTCCAGGCGCAGATGGCGCTGGCAATGGCGCGCGGGCTGCTGTTCGAGCTCGCGATCATCGGTGAAGAGGGTCGCGCGGCGGCGGATACCGCGATCCGGACCTTCCTCGAGTCGACCAGAATCGCCGGACAGGGCGTATGAGTGGCTCCCATGGGGAGTCGCCGGGCGGCCCGGCTCGGCCGCCCGGCGTGTCCGTGGCTCGGGACTGGCTACCGGCTCGGGGGAGGGGCTGCGGGTGGCGCGCGTGGCACAATGCCGGCGCCTGCGGGGCTCGGGGAACCGAGACCGGCGAGAGTGATCCGCGTCACTGTGTGACCCGAAAGGGTTGACCTGAATAATTGTTGAGGTTTCAGGCTGATCTCACTCGAACTTCACAGCTCCAGGAGGTCATCATGAGCACCACGACCACTACCGCCCGCCCCGCCCTCCGTATCCCCGCATTGAACCGTCCCGTCGCGCTCTTCGGCGCGATCGGGGCCGCCCTGATGGCCAACGTCGTCGTCTGGCTGATCGGCGCGGCCGCCGGTGGCACCTTCGAAACGACCAACGCAGGCCAGGTGCAGAGTGTGGCCCCCGGCGGCATCATCATGCTGACCGTGATCCCGATGCTGATCGGTCTCGGCGCGGCAGTACTGCTGTCCTACAAATGGATCGGTGTGCTGCGCCTCGCCGCGGTGATCGGCTCGGTGATCGCCGTGGCCACCATCGCCATGACCGTCACCGCCGGTTTCGATACCGCGTCTACGGTCGCGCTGTCGGTCGCGCACCTGACACTGGTGCCCGCCTTGGTCGTCGCCACCGAGGGGTTGCGCCGCAAGCTGCTCGAAGCGTGATCTCCGTGAAACAGCAGGGCCCGCACCGTAGGGTGCGGGCCCTGCTGGTCGCCGAAGCATCGAGATGATCTCGACGCTCAGGGCAGGGGAGTTGCCGCGGTGCCGGCCGTCTGCCGGCGCCGCGTACCTGCGCCCGAGGACGTGAACACTACGATCACGCCGGCGAGCCCGACGGCTGCCGCGGCGAGCAAAGCCGTTGCGGTCCAGCCGAACCAGTCGACAGCCGCTGCCCCGGCGGCCGAACCGAGACTTCCGCCGGCGAAATACACCAGCATGTAGGCACTGTTGAACCGCGCCGGCGCGGCGGGGTCGATCGAGAGCACCGTGCTCTGATTCGCCACCTGAGCAGCGAAGAGCCCCGCGTCGAAAAGAGCCAGGCAGACCAGCGTTACGACAGTGTCGGTAAGCGTGAATGCCATTAGGGTTGCGGCGACTCCGGCCAGCGCCAGGCCCGCCGGAATCACCCGGCCGGAGCCCACTCGGTCGGTCCAGGCTCCGGCGACCCGGGTCGCCAGAACCCCCGAGAGCCCGGCCACCGCGTACAGGCCGATCTGTTCGGCGGAGTATGAGAACGGCGGCTTCGACAACGCGACCGCGAGCCCCGCCCACACCGCGCAGAACGCGAAAAACCATATCGCGCCGCAAATCGCAGCAACCCTGAGCTGGGTGTACTGCACGAACAACCCGGGTAGCGATCGCAGGGTTTCGAAATAGCCGTATCCGCCCGCGCCCCGCGCGGACGGCAGCACCGATACGCAGGCCGCAGCGAGTACGGCACAACACACGGCGAATACGAGAAGCACTCCGCGCCAGCCGATCTCTTCGGCGAGCCGGCCACCGGCGATCCGGCCGGCCAGTATTCCCACCGAAATTCCAGCGGTCACGATGCCCAGAATCGTCGCCCGCCGCCGCGGCGGTGCGAACCGGCCCGCCACGGAGCTGAGGCCCGCACCCACCGCCGAGCATGCTCCGACCACCCCCGTCAGTAATCCCAGCGACCACACATCACCCACCGCGGCACACGCCGCCAGCGCGCCCGACATGACCGCGAACTGGATCGCGAGCACCCGCCCGGGCGGGAAGCGGTCCACCAACGGCACGAGCAGCCCGAGGCCCGCCATGTATCCGGCGGGCCCGCACGCGAGCGCGAGTCCGACGGCAGCGATCTGCGCGCCCAGCGAGTGCGCCACCTCTGCTATCGCCGGCTGCAGTGGGTAGATCGTGGAGGTGCCGAGCGCGGCGGCGAGGGAAAGGAAGAGTACGACGGCGCCCGGCAGTCGATCGCCGGCGCGCGGGGGTGTGGTGGGTTCGGTTCTCACCTCGACCGACGGTATGAAGCCACAGGTCGCGGAGCTGGCGGGATTACGACATCACCGTCGCGGCGGTATATCGGCGCCTGGCGACCGGAAACGAATCGGTAATGAAAACGCGGCGGTGCACGATCATCCGGGCATGACGATCACACGGAAGATGGCTACGGCAGCAGTTGCGGGACTTGTCGGTGCAGCGATGGCGGCGGTAGCGCCGGGCGTCGCCGGTGCCACCGACTCTTGTCAGCTCGGGTGGTCCAACGTGGGACCCCGGTCCTGCGCCATGAACGAAATCCGGACGGCTCCGGCCTGGACCCTGGGCAACGGTGTCTGCGTCGGCATGCTCAGCGCCGCCGGAGTCGCCTACGACGGCCCGCTCGCTCACTACCACGCCTTCCCGGGGACTGCGCATTCCATAGAACTGCGGATCACGCAAGGCTTCTCCCCGCTGGGCAATTTCGCGCCGACCCTCCTCGCTTGCGATGTCACGGCGATCGTCGACTGGCACAACCTCGATACCGGCCGCAGCGGTTCGGTGAGTCATTTCATCCCCGCGGGCTACACGAGCTACCGCCCGTTCCACCTGCACGTCGATTCGGGGCCGGGGCGTGTGGCGCTCACTCTGCGCACCGACCGTCCGAGCGTTCCGGCGACGGCCGAAGTATTCGTGCCCTGACCTCGGACTCGCAGTGCCCGGGCGCGCGGCATGTCGACCTCGCAGCCCGGGGAATCCGGTTCGAAGCCGTGCTCGGCCGGCCGGCGGACGCCCGCAGGTTTCGTAACGACCACCATGCGCGGGCCACGTCGAGGACGACGTCGGTGCCGTACTGCTCTCCGCGGTTCGGCGACGTGCCGGCGGCCGAGCAGGCCAGGGAGTACTGGTCGGGCCGAGCCTTGCACGTTACGTGACGTCATATGCCAGGCTCGCTGTTATGCCTGGTCGGAACACAGTGGGATGGACCTCCGTGGGTGACGCCGCGCGGCGATGCGAGACCACGGTGCGAACTCTCCAGTATTACGACCGGATCGGTCTGCTGGTCGCGGAACGGGACGACAGCGGGCGCCGCCGCTACCACCCGGAGCAGTTGGATCGTCTCCGCCGGATCCAGTTGCTGACAAGTGCGGGGCTGCGGCTCGACGAGGTCGGCGCGGCGCTCGACCGGCAGGATGGCCGTCCGCTGGTCGAGACCTACAGCGAACAGGTTCGGCTGCTCGAGATCGCGGAGCTGCGGTTGCGGTGTCAGCGGATCGTGCTGGCCGCCGTGACCCAGGTGTTGCGGGAACACCCGCAGGCCCGTGTACCGGAGAACGTCGTCGTCGCCACCATGAGCCTCGACCGCACATTGCTGCGCCACCCCGGTGTGGAGAATCCGGGAGCGCGTGCACCTGCCGGCCTCGATATCGATGTGGACCGGGTGATCACCACGTACTTCGAATGGAAGGCGTGTGCGGTCCAAGCGCTGCTGCTGGTGGACAACGATGTGCCGGCCGATTCGCGGTCGGGTCGTCGTCTCGGCCGGGAATGGCGGGCGACCACGGAGTATGCCCTGCGCGACCAGCCCGCCGGAACCGGTGACCTGTACCGCGCGACCGAACAGTCGGAGCACACCTGGCCACCCGAAGATCGTGTCCTGCATCGGCGAACGAAGGATTTCCTGGAGCAATGTCTATTCGTCGCACGGCAGGGGTGACCATCGGTGCGTCCGATGGGCCTACCGAAGGTGAACCCGGTCGAGGTGCCGAAGTCTCCGCCGGTACCGCTCGGGGGAACGGCCCCCGGCGGGCCGGCAAGCCACGATCCCGGTTCCGCCGAGTGCTCATGGTCGCCGCCCTCATCGTGGCCGTGGCGGTTCTGGCCTGGCTCGTCCTGCGGGACACCTCGCCCGTGGGCCATTTCGACTCGGCTGCCGACAAGGACCGCTACCTGGCGGCGTACGACGAGGCCATGCGGGAAATGCCCGGACCGGACCGGGTTCTGGACGTACGGACGGATTACGGAATCGTCCGGGTGTACCGGTATGCCGGACCGCCGGGAACCGGTGACCTCGAACCGTTTCTGCTACTTCCCGGAACACGCTCGGGCGCACCCGTATTCGCCGGCAATATGCCGGGTTTGCTCGCTCAGCGTCCGGTGTATGCGCTGGATCTGCTGGGGGAACCCGGAATGAGCGTGCAGGACCGCCCGATCGAAAACCATGCCGACCAGGCCCGCTGGCTCCACGAAGTCCTGCGCGCACTGCCCGAGCCAGGGTTCCACCTGCTCGGGCTCTCGATCGGTGGCTGGACCGCGGCCAACCTCGCCATCCATCACCCGGAGAAGGTTGCGAGCCTGATCCTGGTGGAGCCGGTGCAGACCTTCGCGGGTCTCTCCGCGGAGCTGGTGGTTCGGTCGCTGCCGGCGAGCGTGAGCTGGTTCCCGAAGTCGTGGCGGGACAGTTTCAGCAGCTGGACCGCGGGTGGCGCGCCGGTCGAGGACATTGCGGTCGCCCGGATGATCGAGGCCGGAATGTCCGCTTACACGATGAAACAGCCACAACCGAGCCTGATCGATCCGCAACAGCTCCGGGCGTTGGCGGTACCGGTTCTGGTGATCATCGCCGGCAACTCACCGATGCACGACAGCGCTGCCACCGCCCGGACCGCCCGGGAGAATCTGCGCTACGGCACGGTGCACGTCTATCCCGGCGCATCCCACGCGATCAACGGTGAACACCCGCAACGGATATCCGCCGATATCGCCGAATTCCTCGCGGGCTGAGCAGCGCCCCTGGCAGTCACGAGTACCGGATCTCTCCGAACGAGTACCTCCCGCGTCTCGAGCGGTGTCCCCCCGGCCCTCCTCCCCGGCCGGCACGGACCGGACCCGATCCGGTCCGTCCCGGTCGGGGAGGAGATGGGCAGCTCCGGATTCTGCCGTGGCAAACCGATCCGGAGCCATCCGTGAGCTCGGTCTCGAGTGTCGGCACATGGGCCACAACCTCTTTCTTTCGTAACGCATGGTCAGGCGGCGATCAGGCGCGGACCCGGCCGAGGAACGCGGTCACGTTCTGCCGGATCTGCTCGATTCGGTCGGCGGGGTCGTAGTCGTCGCGGTAGGCGCGACCCAGCGTCGGCGTCATCACACGCCGGGCGTACAGCGAACAGCAGAGGTCGCCGCACATGTAGGTGCCGGTGGAATTACCGCGCCGGCCCGCCTCACCGGCCTTGCGCGCGGTCATCAATACAACGCCACCGTTGGTGTGGGTGGTCGAACAGACGGTGCACATCTGGGTCCGGCGCGGCCCGCCGGTCTCATAGCGCAGCGCGATACCGGCGAGACCGCCCGCTTCGGGCAGCACCAGATACGCGCGACCCGGTAGGCCCGGATCGGTCCAGCCCAGGAAGTCGAGATCGTCCCAGGGGCGGGCCGCCAGATCGGCCGGTACCGTCAGGCGTTTGGCATCTCCTTTCGAACAGTTGACGAACGACGCTCTGATCTCTCGTTCGGTGACAGGTTCCATCGGCTGTCGGACTCCTTCTGGTCGGATGGGCAAACCGCGACACCCTATCGACCGTCCCGCAACCCCGGCAACGCTATTTCTGCAGATTGCGCGCGGCGCTCCGTACTCGGTCGTGGTAGCCGCGCCGATCACGCGACCGGCAACGGCGTCTCCTCGGTTCAACGGGCTCGTCCCGCCGATCGCCACTGGTTCGACCGGTCGGCGGCCGACCTGCACGCCCATTCAGCCGGTTGCCCGGGTGCCCATGGACGACGGGAGCTTGCCGGAAACTCATCGGTCAGCGCAGGGACCGGCACACCGATTCGGCACGCCGGAGCGAAATCGAGCTTCCGCTGGCAGGGCCTACTGCAGCCTCAGCCCCGCATACAGGAGTGTGGAGCGATCCGGGCTGTCGATGACCGCCACGTGTTCTCCAGGCCGGGGCACTGCTATGCGAGGTACGAGCGTGACCAACTCTGATCGGTGTCCGTCCAGCTCGACTGTCAGCACGACGACCGGGTCCTCGTTGATCGATTGCCGCGTGTCGTGGACGTGAAGAGCCGTAGCGGTGCGGGCCTCGGCGCCTGCGGTGCGCAGCATGGCGGCCTGCTGATCACCGGCGGGTTCGTCCGCTGACGATATCTCGTGTCGTGTCGCGATGATTTTCGGCCTCCAGGGCAGTCTGATCCTTATGGGCACACTCATTTACGGCTTCAATGTGTCGGTGGACGGATATATCGCCGACGCACAGGGGAGCATCGACTGGTCCGATCCGAGCGAAGAACTGCACCAGTATTGGAACGACTTCGAGCGGGAGACCGCCCTGTCGTTCTACGGGCGGCGGCTCTACGAACTGATGTCCGCGTACTGGCCGACCGCCGACGAGGCCCCGGACGCCACCCCCATGATTGTCGACTTCGCCCGCGTCTGGCGCGATATGCCCAAGGTCGTGTTCTCACGCACCTTGGAGTCGGTCGAATGGAACTCCCGCCTGGAACGCGGCGACCCGGTGGAGGTGGTGCGGAAGCTGAAAGCCGAAACCGACGGCAGACTGGAGGTGGCCGGCGCGACGCTGGCCGCGCCGATCGTGCAGGCCGGACTGGTGGATGAATACCGACTCGTGATCGCGCCCACCGCCGTGGGCGGCGGTACCCCGTTCTTCCCGGCGCTACCGTCGTGGATATCGCTGCGACTGCTGGAGAACCGCACCTTCCCGTGCGGCACGGTCCTGCTGCGCTACGCGGCGAAACACGACTGACACGGCCGGAACGCGCTATGCGCCGTATCCACCGTCGATCCTCAGCGCTGCATTGGTGACGCAGGAGGACTGCGGGCCGGCGAGGAAGACGACGCATGCGGCGATCTCCTCCGGCGTGCCGTAGCGTCCCATCGCGGTCGTCGGAAGGAATATGGATGCGGCCGGGCCGTCGGCGGGGTTCCTCTCGGTATCGATGAACCCGGGCCGGATGATGTCGACCGTGATGCCCCGGTGGGCCAGGTCGCGGGCGGCGCCGCGGCTGTAGCCCTCGAGGGCGAGTAGCCGATCGCGACGTCGGCTTCTTCGTCGGCCGGCGCCCGCGCCGACGCCGCGCCATTCCCCGCGATCACGGCCGATGAGTTTGCCGCTCCCGGTCGGTCGAAGCTCATGGCACCGTAGAAAGGACACCGCCATGTCGGAGCTTCTCGTCGACTTCATCACGTCCCTCGACGGCTACGCATCGGGAGAGGGATGGCCCGGCTTCTGGGGCCTGGAGGGCCCGGAATATCTCGCGTGGCTCGGCGAGCAGCCCAAGGTCACCTACCTCATGGGAGCGAACACCTACCGCTTGATGTCGGGCTTCGCCGCGGGCAAGGTCCCGAGTGGTCTAGACGAGTTCAGGCCCGAAGAAGAGGAGTCCGTCGATGAGCTCACCCGAGCGTCCAAGGTGGTGTTCTCCTCCTCTCTCGCGGAGCCACTGACGTGGGCCAACTCCACGCTGGTCCGCGACGACGCCGTCGAGTCGGTGCGCGCCATGAAGGCGAACGGCTCCGGGCTCCTCAGCACGATCGGCAGCCTCAGCCTGTCCCGGTCCCTGCTACGAGCCGGACTCGTCGACCGCTTCCGGGTCGTGATGTTTCCGGTGATCACCGGGGTCACGGGCGCAGAACGCATCTACGACGGCTACCCCGACGTCGCCCTCGAAATGATCGAGCATCGCACCTTCGACGGCAGCATCCAATTGGTCGAGTACAAGCCCCGTGTGCTCGAGCGCCCGCCGCTCGGCGCCCCTGCGTGACGTCGCGGCATCTACCGGTCCGGACCGCAGTCCGGCGTACGTGAGAGGTCGGCCGCCGGGCCGCCACCGCGATCACGACACCGGCGACTACCGGGGCGCTCCCGGTGCGACCCCGGATCGTACCGCGGGGAGTTCAGCCGTCGAGGAAACGCAGTAGTTCCGCCGTGACGAATCGGGGGTTCTCCTCGATGAGCCAGTGCCCGGCGTTCGGTACGTCCATTGCCCTGACGATATCGGTGATCCGGGGGGCCACGGTGGCGCGGACCGGATCGAGCTGTCCTTGGGTGGTCAGCAGCAGAGTCGGGACCCGGACAGGTGCCGCCGCGACGGTGGTGCGGACGTCCTGGTCGAGGCTGCGGTACAACTCGTATCGGCGAATTCGTGGCGGCGTTGTAGTAGTCCACCGAAGCTCCGGCGAGTTGGGCCACCTCGTCGCGACGGAGTCCGCGTATGCGGTCACACTGATCCTGGCCAGGGAACTGCGTGGCCGCGACATCACCGTCAACACCGTGGCTCCCGGCCCGACCGCAACCGCGATGTTCTTCGACGGGAGGGAGCAGTTCCGGGGCCGGCGGCGGTCATCGAACGCATGCTCTACGCACTCGATCTGCCACGGCGGCAGAATCCGGGAGGGCCGGAGGTGACCGGTCACCATTCGGCCACCTGGGATAGTGGACGCGTGAACCGCACAAACGGCATCGGATCATGGCAGAAGACCTGATCGTGACTCGAACGCTGGTTATACCGGCGTCCGAGTTACGCGAGCGGTTCTCACGCTCGTCAGGCCCGGGCGGGCAGCACGTCAACACCTCCGACAGCCGGGTCGAGCTGTCGTTCGACCTCGTCAACTCGCCCTCCGTGCCGGAAAGGCTGCGCATCCGGATGCTCGATCGCCTGGCCACCCGCCTGGTCGGCGGGGTGCTCACGATCGCCGCTTCGGAGCACCGCGCACAGCTGCAGAACCGCGCGGCCGCCCGCGAACGTCTGGCCTCGTTACTGCGTGACGCCGCTGCCGCCCCACCGCCCGTTCGCCGTGCCACCAAGCCTTCGCGCGGCGCGAAGGAACGTCGTATCGCCGCGAAGAAGCGGCGCGGCATCACCAAACGAAACCGCCGGGCCTTTCCTGACGACCAGTAGTGCCTTGTCGGGTCGGTGTGTATGTCCTGTGGGCAGATCGGAGACCGTCGGCGTCGGTTTTCTCAGGTAGGCAGCGGCTCCGTCACTGAAGCGTGCGTGGTTGTTGTCGGGATAGCGGCATCACCGACGCCGTGGGACCTGAGCTGCCAGGAAGTCGTTGATGACTTCTGCCCATTCGGCCGGGCGCTCGCTGGCGAGTGCGTGTCCGGAATCGAGTTCGACGAGCCGGGCATTCGGGATTCCGGTCGCTAGTTCGGCAGGGTGCGAAGCCGATACGACCAGATCGTGTGCGCCGGCAATCACTACGGTGGGGACCCTGATCCCCGCCAACTCCGGCCGGACGTCGACTCGGGTCAGCAGGTCGAGTTGATCATCGGCTCCGGCCGGTAGCGCCGGCCCGATCGCGTCGACCAGGGCACCGATCTCACCGCCCGATCGGCCATCGAGCCATCCGGGACTCCAGCCCAGCAAGGTCAGATATGCCGCCAGCGATCGGGTATCTCCGGAAGCGGCCAGTTGCCGCCACGTGGCGACGACCAACCGCAGGCGCGCATTGGGATGAGCGAATCCCGCCGACAGTGCCAGCCCGGTCACCCGCGGGCGGTGTCGAGTCGCGATCCGCACTGCCACCGCGGCCCCGGTGGAGAATCCGGCCACGGCGAACTGTTCCTGCCCGGCCCGTCGCGCTGCGTCCACCAGGCCGTCGGCCAGGCCGTCGAGAGTGAGCCGCGCTGTCGCCCGCGGCGTGCGCCCCGACCCCGGGTAGTCGACCGCCACGACCGTATTCGCCTCGGCCAATCGCGGCACGATCGGGCCGAAACTGTCCTCGATATCGCTGCTCGCCCCATGGGCGAGCAGGACGCCCGGGCCGCTTCCGCTGACGGACCCCAGGAATTCACTCGTGTTCTGCTGTGTCATGGACCCACGCTAGAATCTCACATGGATGTGAGAGTCAACTCGGAGCGGGCGGAGTCGGGATGCGAATCGGTGAACTGGCGCAGCGCACTGGTGTGAGCCATCGACTACTCCGTTACTACGAGGAGCAGGGCCTGCTCACTGCGCAACGCACCGGTGGCGGCTTCCGCGAGTACGCTCCGACCGCCCCCGATACCGTCCACCAGATCCGTGCTCTCCTGGCCGCCGGCCTACCCACCCGGGCCATTCGCGATATCCTGCCCTGCGCGCACGGCCCGGCCCCCACTCTCGAACCCCACCCAGACATGCTCGTCCTGCTCCGCGCCGAGCTGGCGTCCCTCGATTCCCGCATCACCTGCTTGCGCGAAAATCGCGAAATACTGGCCTGCTACCTGTCCGCCACGGAATCCGGCTCGACCACCATGCAAGGTTGTGCTCCATAGGTTTTCACGGCCGGTGAACACGGCATCAGCTACTGACAGGTCCCCGGCGGTCGGCTTTTCGCCACTGCATGCGAGTGCCCGGATTCGTATCCGCTGATGTTGCGGTGGGTTTCCGGTATCCGGTTACCCGGCGTCGACGCCGGTGCAGCCCCGTAACGTCCCTCACCTCGTGACTACCGACCGGCGAGCTCGGCGACGACCGGAGCAAGACCGTCGGCGGAGTCGGCACCGAAAACGAAGTAAGAGAAGCCGTTCTCGTCCCGGCGTCGCTCGATTTCCTCGGCGGCGGCTGCCGGATCGTCCGAGAGGACGGTCATCGCGTCCGCCGCGCGTAGTGCAGCGGGGTCGGTATCGGGGCCTGTCATGTACGGGGCGACGGAGTCACCGATCACCGGCACGGCGAGCGCGAGTTCGACATCAGCGCGGAATTCGCGCGCCATATGCGTGACTTCGCGCCGAGACTGAGCCCCCAGCACGAAGGTGACCGTATCCGCAATCTCGGCCGCCAGCGCCTGGGCCTTCGGGCCGAGTACCGCCATTGCCACGGGCGTATGGCGATCCGGGCCGTCGAGGTCTCGCAACGTTTCGACCGTCTCCCGCACCCGTGCCAGCCGTTGGTGCGGCGGCGGTACCGCAGGCATTCCCTTGGCGCGCAGCTCGTCCTCGATCCCGGGTCTGCCGGTACCGATGCCCATCTCGAAACGGCCCTCGGTCAGCAGCGACAGCGAATGCGCTTCCCACGCCGTCAACCACGCCGGGCGGAACGGAGAGGCATATACCCAGGTGCCGACGCGCAGGTCGGTCAGGGCTGCGGCGGTGGCCAGCATGGGACCGGGCGCCGGTTGCGTCTGTGGGAAGTCCGGCACGAGCAGCGTCGAGTAACCGCTGTCGGCGATGCGGCGCACACGATCACGCCACGCCGGCACCTCAGTGGTGAGCGGAGCAACGACCCCGAATCGGAACGGTTTCGTCATGTTCGGACTCCTTGCTTCCGGTCCGTCCAGAGGAACAGACGACGGAGCCGGCCGAAACTCATCGGCGCAGCCCAGTTCGTGGACGCCCGGTTTCACAGCCGCGCTATTCCAGTGCTGCGGCAAAGGTTGCGAGTGCTCGCTCGTCGAACAGCACGAACCGCACGTAGTCGACGGTCGTTTCCGCGGCACGCACCGTCTCGACGGCGATTCGGGCACCGTCGTCCATCGGCCAGCCGAAGATGCCGGTGGAGATCGCGGGGAAGGCCACCCTTTCGGCGCCCAGTTCGGCTGCCACGCGCAGGGATTCGCGGTAGCAGGAGGCCAGCAACGCCGAGCGGTCCTCGGTGGCCGACCATACCGGGTCCACGGTGTGGATCACCCAGTGCGCGGGCAGTCGCCCTCCGGTTGTCGCCACAGCCTGCCCGGTCGGCAACCCCTTGCCCAGGTGTGCGGCGCGCAGGTCCCGGCACGCCGACAGGATTTCCGGCCCGCCCTTGCGGTGAATGGCGCCATCGACGCCACCCCCACCGAGCAACGAGGAATTCGCGGCGTTGACCACCGCGTCGACCTGCTGTTCGGTGATGTCCCCGCGCACTGCCTCCATTCGCGTCATCGGTCCATTGTGCTGGCATGACCGACCACGAAACCATCGGATATACGTACCGGTCACCGAGTCGATGTCGCGACGCCGATCCGAGGTACAGTTACCCTGTCCGTTAGTTCGTAATTCCGGAATAAGAAAGTATGCCTATGCGAATTCGGATGGTGCTGGCCACGATGTTGGTTCCACTGGCCACGGGATGTTCAGGAACAGAGCCGGCAGCGCAGGCCTGCGGGCCGCCGCCGGAACCGGGCGTCACCTCGGCCGCCGGCTGGTTGGGGCGTATCGGCGCAGAACCGGAAACCATCTCCGTGTACATGGACGACGGGCGGGGGCAGGTCGTGCAGCGGCGCGCCGGTGAGCCGCAACCGACGGCGTCGGCGAACAAAGTGGTGCCGCTGGCGGCTTATGCGCGCGCGGTCGCGGACGGTGAACTCGACCCGCAAGAGCAGGTGCCGGTCGCCGAATGGGAACGGTGGTATCTCCCCGGAACAGATGGAGGAGCCCACGAGCGGGCACGCGCCCGGCTCGGCGGGGAAACCGTGACACTGGACCAGCTCGTCAGTGCGATGATCCGGGAAAGTGACAACGCCGTACCCGACTACCTGCGCGAACGTCTCGGCGACCAGGCATTGATCGATGCAGCGGCCGCGGGCGGATGGGAGGGGTACCGACCCTCCAGCAAGCTCGGCGAGATCATCCGGCTGCTCGGGCCCGGCGGCGACGAGTGGCAGACCGCCCGCCGCTACGCCGGCGACTCGGCATACCGCGCCGATATTCGATCACGGCCGCTTCCTGAACCGGAAACGCAAACCCGATGGGCCGAAACCACGGCCACCGCCTCCGCCCGCCAACTCGCGGCCATTCACCGAGCCATTGCCGACGGCAGCTTCGGCACCGGCGCCGACGTCGCCCGGGCGCATCTGGAATGGCAGCAACCGCCACCCGGGTACGAGGCGATCGGTTTCAAGGGCGGCACCTACCCAGGTGTACTGGCCGACGCGTTCTACTTACGTGCCGCCGACGGGACGGTGGCCACCGCCGTATTGCTCGACCATCGCATGTCCATCGACGTATGGGCGGAAGCGATATCAACACTGAGCCAGCAGCAAGTGCTGGTCGGCGCCATGACGGCCCCGCAGATGGCGCGCCGGTTAGCATGCGCGGTATGACCGATACCCTCGCCGGCCCGGCCGGATCCGCGGCATGCCCCAGGACGGCGCCGTGACGGATGTCGCGGCCAAACTCGCCGAGCTGGAGGCGCGGATCGCGGCCCTCGAAGGGCCGGCACCCGCCGACCGCGGCGAGCGGGGCTTCGTGGAATACGGCGGCAGCGTCGATTTCGGTGGCCCGGTGGACTGGACGATCCGCTACAGCGCCACCGCGATACGCACGTTGCCCGCGCACGACCGTGTCGAGGTCCTGGCTGCCCTGGGCCATCCGGTCCGGCAGGCATTGGTCGAGGCTCTGCTGGACGGGCCACGTTCCGGTTCGGAACTCGCGGAGGCGGCGGGCCTCACCTCGCAAGGACAGTTGTATCACCATGTCCGCACGCTGATATCGGCGAAAGTGATCGAACAACACGGCCGCGGCTCCTACCGTATCCCGGCCCCGAAACTCGTCCCGACCCTGATCATCATGACCGCGGCCGCAGATATCGCCGACATCCTGCGCTGAGTCCGCCGCTGCAGGGACGCTCTCGATCGTCAGGGCTCACCTGGTCGCCGCCGAGATCACCGGACGCGCGATCGCGAAACCAGCCGTCGCCGGGCGCTCATCGTGGCACCTGTGGGGGATGCCCAGGACGCGAAGTCGAGGCGCGGTAGCAACTCGTCGATGTCGACGGTGTCCATTACCGCGTCGAGCCCGACTCGAACGGTGCTCCGGGCACGAGTGCGCATCGGCAACGGCCGATGTCTAGAAGAGGAGCTGCCGGCGGAACCACCGCGTCAGGATGTCGTCGACGACCTTCGCTTCAGGGCGTTGTGGCGCCGGTTCGATTCCCGGTTCGTCGGCCAGCGGGTGTGCGAGATTCGGCACGGAGACCAGTTCGGCATTGTCCCGCTGGGCATAGCGGTGCTGGAGGGTGTCGACCAGCGCAGCCGCGTCGGCGCGAAGGTCGGGGTGGTCTTCCTCTCCGCTCACGACCAGAAGTGCCGGGGCGACGGTGAGTTCGGCGGCCCGGGCCACGAAGTTCGGTCTGTCTGCGGCACGCTCGGCTTCGGCCGTCCATTCGTACGGATAACCGGCGATGCCCTCGGTGATGGGCACCACCGAGCGGATACGGAGGGCCGGGTTCACGAGCGCAACGTGCCGGATCGGGATCGACTCTGCGCACGGCACTTCGAGCGCGACGGTGCCGCCGAGTGAGGCGCCGAGAATGCCGACCGGCCCATCGCCGACCGGAAGCTGATCGCGGAGTGCCGCCAGGGCTGCCGGGAACTCGTCGGCAGCCTGCTGCGCGAACGGTGCGAGGAACGCGCGTAGGGCGTCGTGGCGGGCGAGTTCCAGCACGGCGTCGACGCGGCCGTCGACCATCCGGGCGCCACACATCGGCATGCCCAGGTGGACCCGCCAGGCCGGCACCCCGGCCATCGGCAGGGCCGCGGCGAACGCCGCATCGGTACGCGGGGCATCCAGCATGTGCCAGGACACAATCAGTGGTGCGGGAGCGTCGACCCCGCCGTCGGGTGGCAGCGCCGTGTAAGGGACGCCGGCGGCGGTACCAGTAATCGTCTCCATCACGCTCGTTGTTTCGCGTGGCGATCGAAATGCACCCGCATCGGCCGGTGTGGCCGATCCTTTCGCAATCTGAACGCCGGCTGCCGGCCGCGGTCGACGTTCTACGGCAGTTTCGTCCCGTGACCCTACCCTGAGTGGAGGTGTGTGCATGGCGGCCATGAACGAGGCGGCAAAGCCAGTACTGGGAGTGTGGAGCAGTTTCGACTAATCCAGTACTGCGGTAAAGGCCGTGAGTGTTCGCTCGTCGAACAGCACGAACCGCACATATTCGACGGCCGTTTCGGCGGCACGCACCGTCTCGACGGCAATCCGGGCACCGTCGTCCGTCGGCCAGCCGAAGATACCGGTGGAGATCGCGGAGAAGGCCACCGTCGCGGCGCCCAGTTCGGCTGCCACGCGAAGGGATTCGCGGTAGCAGGAGGCGAGCAATGCCGAGCGGTCCTCGGGGCCGACCATACACCACCGCCACCGAGCAACGAAGAATTCGCGGCGTTGACCACCGCGTCGACCTGCTGTTCGGTGATGTCCCCGCGCACTGCCTCCATTCGTATCGTCGGTCCCTTGTGCTGGTATGACCGGCCACGATGCCATCGGATATGCGTACCGCCACGACCACATCGTGGTCGGTCCCGCCGACACCACCCATCTGAAAACCCCTGAGAATTGACCGATCACGATCGCCACCTACTCCTGTGGGCGAGCCACCATACCGCCTCGGTACAGTGACTTCGCATGACCGGCACCGAGCTGGAGATCACCGAAGACCTGGTCCGCGACCTGCTGCGGGAGCAACATCCCGACCTCGCGGTCCTGATCATCCGCGAGGTGGCGGGTGGCTGGGGTAACCAGATGTGGCGTCTCGGGGACGATTTGGCCGTACGCATGCAACGGATGGATCCTACCCCGGACTTGCAGCTGAAGGAGCGGCGGTGGCTACCCGTACTGGCCCCGCGTCTGCCGCTGCCGGTGCCGACCCCGGTGCGATTCGGTGAACCGTCCGAGCGTTTCCCCAAGCACTGGACCGTGATGACGTGGGTTCCCGGCGAACCGCTCGACCACGCCACGATAAGCCGCGGCACCCATGCAGCCGATACGCTGGCAGAATTCCTGCGGGCACTCCACGTTCCCGCCCCCGCCGAGGCGCCGATCGCTACCGACCGCGGCACCCACCTGAGCGACTGCACGGACGGCTTCGAGGCGTTCTTCCAGGCTGTCGCCCCTGCCGACCTCGCAGCCGATGTCCGTGCGGTCTGGGATGATGCCGTCGCGGCCGGTGCGTGGGAGGGACCACCGGTATGGGTGCACGGCGACCTCCATCCCGCGAATGTCGTCGTTTCGGACGGAACGCTATCGGGCATAGTCGATTTCGGTGACCTGTTCGCCGGTGACCCGGCGTGGGACCTCGCCGCCGCATGGGTACTGCTGCCCGCCGACACGGCCGCCCGGTTCTTCGACTTGTACGCGCACGCGGACGAGGCGGCGATCCGGCGGGCCCGCGGGCTGGCGGCTATGAAGAGCCTGTTCCTGATGCTCATGGGGCAGAACGGAGATCGGGGTCTTCCGGGTGGCAAGCCGCACTGGGGACCTGTAGGCCGGGCGGCACTCGAACGTGTTCTGAAAGGCGTGTGACGGGAAAATCGGCTCTCGTGAGAATGGGCATCTCCGATTTCGATCCGGCCTTTCTGACCGGGATCGATGCGATCCGCAGGGAACACGGCTCACGCTTGGCAGCGCTCGCCGGGCGGCGTCTCACCGGGGTCGCGCTCGTACGTTTCACCGAGAACGGGGACTGGTTCGCAGACTGCCCGGTTGTGCTGGACTTCGACGGCACCCAGGTGGAGGTCTGCCACTGGAAACTCGATGAATTATCGATCGGCTGGGACACCATCGACACCGCGGCGGCGATCACCGGCTGGGAATCTTCCGAGCTGACCCCCAAGTGGTCCTTCGGAGACGAGCGGCTCGGGCAGTTCGCCGGGCAGGAGTTGCGCGAGGTTGCTCTGCTCGAGTGGCGGCCAGCGGGCCGCGATCTGGCCGCGGGCGCGGTCGCCGTGGAGTTCGTTTTCGCTGAGCGACGGTTTCACATCGCCAACGGTCTCGACGAGAACAGCATCCATGTGGGTGTAGCCCACCACGACCATGTTCGGCACCGGCTGGATGGTTGAACGCAGCGCGACTCACATCTACGAAACCTTGCCGGCGCATTCAACCAGATCGGAGAGCTGGAAGAGGGGAGCCGGATCCTCGGTGAAACCCACAGCAGTCTTGTTGCCATGGGTAACCAGCGCGGTATCGAACGTGTGCAGCGCGCCATCGAGAGAACTGCCCCGTGGCGCAACGAGTGTCCCGTTGGGCGAGGACGGAAACCGGTGTCTACCTGCGCAGAAGGACAGGAGGGGCAGGCCGATCATCGGCGTAGACGGTTTCTGGCCGGCTCCGACCGAGCTACCCGAAAGGGAGCATTACACCGGCCGATACGACATTATGGTCGGAGATCTGACTACTCAGGTCGCACACTGCGTTTTCGACTGATCAGGGATCTACGTGCATACGTTGAAGATATTGAACCGCACCGTGCTCGGCAGCATCGTTGCCGGGCTGCTCATTGCCGGGTCTGGGGGCGTCGCGGCGGCCGAGCCCGCCCCGGCGCCCGCGCCGGTCGCGCCGGGGCAAATCCCCGATGCTCCGGGGCCCGGGGCGGCGGCGCCCATCGCGGCGTGCATGGCGCCCGGCGACACCATCGAACTCCGGGCCGGCCTGGGCGCCCTGCTCGGGACCGGGAGCGGCGCGGTCGCGGGTCTGCCCATCTTCTTTGTCGGGGCCATCCCGCTCGGGATTGTCGGCGGCGTGATCGGCGCCATGGTCGGCTCGACCACCTACGCGCAGGACGCCTGGCGGGCTCCGCAAGGCTGCTGATCGGACTGGGCCGCGGGGTCAGCCCTTGACCGGGTAGGTGGCGTCGAGCCATTCGGTGAACGAAGGTCCGCCGATTCGGGCGTGCGGCCGGCCACCAACCCGCGGTCCTGCAGCGCCCGATACACATCGACCACGGTTGCGGTGCATACGACGCCGGGCCTCTGTCGAAGCTCTCGCCGCGTATGTTTCCGCGTTGGGCGGGACGCTGGAGCCGCCTGGCGGACATCGGTATACATCTGCTGAAGATGCCGGCCGGCCCCGCGGCATGTGGTGACTGCCTCCGACGGCGGGCTGCACGGTCGCGCCGAGTCTTACTGCCAATAGCCCATTCACGATGCGGCGATCAGGGCCACCAGTTCGTCGCCGCAATCACCAGCAGCGGTAGTTCGATCGCGATGGCTAAACCAGCCACTACCAGGGCGCCTATGGTGTGTCCTGCGTGGAGGTCCAGCGGGGAAAGCTGCGGTTGCCGGGTGGTGGGCAGTGCCGTGGTGCCCGGCAACCGCTGTGGCCTACCGGTCTGGAAGACAGGTGTTCCATTCCGTCCGCGGTGGCACCTTTCAGAGGTTACGAAGATTCAAGTCGATGCTACCGGTGTGCGGAGCCGACCGGGGATGTCGCGCTGACCGCAGCCAGTGCACCGGCCCAGCGATTTGCATCCCGACGACGATCGGTCTCGACTGTCAGAAGTAAAAACCCGAACTTCCGGTCGCGTCCAAAAAGGCAATCCACAGTCTTCCGACCGGCCCAGGGTCGCTGCACGAACCACCAACCGAGGAGAAGGTGCAACCGTCGTTTGCTACCGATGGCGAACTGAGCTCAGGGGTGAGGGGCAGTCCGCGGTCAGCTGACGCCGGGGCTGCCAGCCCGGTCAGAGTACCGGCGACTACCGCGCTGATCAGCACACCGCTGTAGATGCCCCGCCGATATTTCCTACCGTTACTCAACATTCGCATGGCGGGCGAAATTACCACACGGGTTTTATCGGTGAATCTCGATACCGGTCCGGCGCGCGCGGGCGGAGGGCCACTGACCCGGACGACGCTGTCCGCGAATGGTTGCGAGCCTTCACTGACCAAGGCACGGACCGACCACGGCCCGAGTGGCGCGGCACTGACCGAGCCGGTCGATCTGGGGTTCGACTGTCATACCGCGATCCACGAAGCTGCGCAGGCGGTCCTGTCTCACGCCGAACGCGCGGGCAGCGTACGCGCCGATGCCTATGCAGGCGATGTCATCCAATTCACAGATCGGGTTTGGCTCACGTCCCGTGACGGAGGCTGCATCACGGGCCCATGGCGTCATCGTTGTGCGGCCGTGAGAAGCACGCGTTTGCGTAGCAGTGGAACGCCGGCCCTGCGGAACATCTGTCTCTTGATCATCTTGATGTGGTCGACACGACCCTCGCCGGGGCCGGAATTCCCTCGGACGGTCAGGCCGGCGGTGACGGCGTTCAGGTCGGACTCCAGCCCGTGGCGAAAGAGGTCGGGCCAGGCAGGTCATCGGCCCGGGCAGCGGCGATCTCGACGCCATCGGCCCCTGGTCGCGGCGGCGCCGCCCCGCCGGCTGAATGCCCGGCTCACCTCGAATGTCTTCGCGGTAGGGTGTGATTCGTGAACACTGCGACAGAGGCGGACAGACTCTAGCCACCGGTCCCCGGTGGCTGCACCCGAGTCAGCGACACTACGCCCTGGCGGCGCGGTGATTCGTGCTGCGCTGAAGTCCACCGGTCGGACCCGCTGTCGTCCGCGCGGCCATCCCCTTTCCTCGGATGTGCCGTCCGCTTCGCACTCAGTGGGAGTATCCCTATGCCCAAGGGGTTGGCGGCGCTGTTCGCCGCCTCGTTCGTGTTCTATACCGACGACTATGTGATTGCCGGTGTCTTGCCCGAGATCGCCCGTGATCTGGGCGTGAGCCAGGCCGTCGCCGCTCAGCTCATCAGCGTGTTCGCCGTGACCGTCGCCCTGGTGGCGCCGGTCGCCGCCGTTGTCCTGGCCCGCACGCCTCGACGTCTGCTGCTGGTGGCGAGCCTGTGCGCGTTCGTCGCTGCCAATGCGGCCGCGGCGGGTACGTCGTCGTTCACCGTGCTGTTGATCCTGCGCGTCGTTGCAGCGGCAGCCGCCGCGGTCGCGACCCCGGCGTTGTTCGCCACCGCGGTACAGCTGGCGCCCGCCGCGAAGGTCGGCCGCTATGTCGCGATCGTAGCGCTGGGCGTCACCGGGTCGATCGCGCTCGGTGTGCCGATCGGCACCTGGATCGGTGGTGTGTTCGGCTGGCGTGCGGTATTCGCCACCATGGCGGTATGCGGCCTGCTCGCCCTCGCCGGTCTGCTGATCACGGTGCCGCGCGGGACATTCGGTGGTCCCGTGCTCGACTGGCGGGCCCAGGTACGCAGCCTGGGACGGCGACCGGGGACCTTCGGTCTACTGGCCAACATGTCGCTGATGACCGGCTCGATGATGATGCTCACCTACCTCGCGCCGTTCCTCACCGATGTCGCCGCGGCGGCCGTCGATGCCCGCGCCCTGTCCTTCGGACTGGCCGGCATCGCGGGCGCCCTCGGTATGTGGGGTGGCGGCGTGATGACCGACCGGCGCGGCCCGGACCGTACCCTGCTGATCGGGGTGAGCGCCATCGCCGGGTCCATGGCCGGCCTGTGGCTGCTGTGGGTCGTGCGCCCGGTCCCCTTGGCGGCCGTACTGCCAGTACTCGCCGTGTGGGGTGCGGCCGCATTCTGGAACTCACCCGCGATCCAAGCCAGCTCGCCACCCTGTCCGGCCGCCTCGCCCCACAGGCACTGGCGCTAAACACCTCCGGCACGTATCTGGGTGTCTCCCTCGGCGGTCTGCTCGGTGGTCTCGCCCTGACCAGGTGGGGTTCGGGAGTCCTGCCACCGCTCGCGATCGCCTGCACCGTTCTCCCACTGGTGCTGCTGTCCAACGCGAGCGAACCCGCGCGTAAAACGCCGGTTCGCAAGTAGACAGCCCGGCCGCCGGTGCGGGATCCACCCGCACCGGCGGTTCAGCCGGGAGGTCGGGCCCGGTGACGTCGCCCCGTGCCGAGATAGACTGCTGGTCAGAACAAGGTTTCCAGTGGCGGCTGAGCCACCCACCTCTGACGATCACGCGGCGCTCGACCTGCTCGCCGACGAAATCGGCACACTTCCGATAGCGGCTGCGGCGCCCCGGGAGCCGGCGCCGACGATACCTCCGATCCGCTGGTCCTCCCGGAAGTTGCGTACCTGCGATACGCCTGGGACGAGTACCGCGAGCAACGAGAAGAGGACCCCACGCTAATCTTGGACGGATTCGACGTCGACTTCGCACCCGTCGAGCTCCATAAGGCGAACATCGGCGAATCCACTCATCACATCACGTTGACCGAGCGTGTCGCCGATCCCATCATCTGGGAAGTAGCCGGGCGGCCGGGCATTTCGCTGGCCGACTACCTGCGGCTTTCCATCTCTTGGGGTGGGATGCCGGGTTGGTCGTTCGATCCTGATCGCGTGCCTGCCGCCCTCACCGGGCTACGGACCAGCCCCGATTTCTGGCCTGTCGATAGACCATCGATCTCCTGGGTTCGGCCCCTGTCGTCGGCGCCGTGTTCGGCTGCTGACATGAATGTCATCAGGGCTACGTCGCTTACGGCGTCGACGGCTTAACTACCGCCCGAGGTCTGTTCGCCCGCAACGCAGCCGGGCAGGCGACCGTCCGCCCGGGCTGCTCCGATGGCCCTGTACCCCGGCTCCCGCATCCGTCCGGCCGCGATCAGGGCCTCGGCCTTGTCCCGGTTGATCTGCGACCACGAGCTTTTCGAGCGACGTGGTGAGTAGCGCTGGAGGTAGTGGTCGGTGTCGAGTCGGCGGCGGTGGCTGTCGATCCAGCCGTAGCACAGGGCGACGTCGAGGGCTTCGGTGATGGTGATCGTCGGGGTTGGGGCGTTTTTCTTGGCGATTTTCAACCAGACCTCTGCGGCGAAGTCGTGATGCGCGGCCAGCCACCGCTCGTATTCGATGGCGGTGGTGAAGGTGATTGCCTCGGTGTGGTCGGAAGTCGGCATTTCGGGTGTCTCCTCGTTGTTCAACGGTGATGTGTTCCGATTCTCCGGCGTAAAGTGCGCAACGAATGAGCACTTATCATCGGCCGTAGCGTTCGACCAGTGCCGTGCCCAGTGCAGCGAGTTCGTCGCGTACCGCGGCCGGTTTGATCACCTCGATGTCGGAGCCCCAGCCCGCCAGCTGTTCGGCGATGGCCCGCGGGGTGTGCGCAGTGAGCCGGACTCGGATCCGGCCGTCGGGGGCGGGGCCCAAGACCTCGCAATGCCTGCCCTGCCGGTCACGCAGAATCGGCAGCAGTCGTTCGCTGATCAGGGCCGTGGCAGCTGTGGTCGCTCGGCGCTGCTCCATCTCTTCCACGATTTCGGTCCAGAGGGCCGGAAGGTCGAGGTCGGCGGGCCGGTGTGCTTGCTGTTCGGTCGGTTCCGCGTGCAGGATCCGGTCCACCCGGTAGGTCCGGCGGCCGTGTTCGGTACCGGCCACCAGGTACCAGATGGCGTCCTTGTCGACCAGGCCCCAAGGATCGATCACGCGCTCGGTCGCTGCTCCGGTACGGCCCTGATAGCGAAGCATGATCCGGCGGCGGCGCACCACCGCCTGCTGTAATTGCTGGACCATTCCGGGGAGTTCGCGTCCGGTGCGGCCCCAGCCCGCTGGATCGATCACGACCGCGTCGGCGGCCGCCTCCGCTTCACCGCGGAAGGTCGCCGGGAGGGCGCGCAGCAGTTTGCGCAGCGCCGACCGTGCCTCCGGCACAGCTCCCGCCGACGGGCCGGTGAGGAGAAACAAGGCGCGTGCCTCACCGGCGGTCAGGCCGCTGAGGTCGGTGCGGGCACCGCCGATCAGCGACCACCCGCCGCCGCGGCCGGCCTGCGGGTACACCGGCACACCGGCGGCGGATAGCGCCTCCAGATCGCGCCGGGCCGTCGCCACCGAGACCTCGAGTTCGGCCGCGATCTCAGCGGCGGTGACCCGGCCGCGGGTCTGCATCAGCAATAGTGTCGCCACCAAACGGTCTGCTCGCATATCCAGATTCTTCCCGAGAAAGTGATCAGAAGTTGAGCACTTTTGCGGTGAGGATGGGTTCATCAGCTCGAACAAACACGACCGAGGAGACAGCGATGCTGCGAGGAATGACGACCGTGACCTTCTACGCCCAGGATCTGGAGGTGGCGAAGGATTGGTACGCGGAGTTCCTGGGGACACCGCCGTACTTCGCAGTGCCGGGCTATTACGAGTTCCGGGTGGGCGACTACGAGCACGAATTCGGCCTGATCGACCACGCGTACCGGCCCGAGCGCGCCGCGCCGGGTCCGGGCGGGGCGATCGTGTACTGGCACGTCGACGATCTGCAGGCCACCTACGACCGGCTGCTCGAGCTCGGTGCCACCGAATACGACCCGATCACTACTCGTGGACCCGGGTTCGTCACCGCCTCGGTGGTGGACCCGTTCGGAAATGTCCTCGGCATCATGAGCAACGTGCACTTCCTGGAGATTCTCGGCCGGAAATGACAGGAGGAGGTGCAGCGGCGTCCCGGGAACACCATGACCAGCCCATGCCTTCGACGATCGGGCCGTAGGCGCCCCAGTCGCGCAGCGGTCGACCGGCGCTGGGCCGCCGGCGCCGGTCGACGGCTGGATGAGTGATTCCAAGGCGTGTAGTGGGTGGGGGTCGGCTGGGTGTCACCGCGAAGTGGAGGTCGACGATCCGTCGGAATCTGTTTGGCGAGTCATGAGAAACGGTCCGAGAAGGTGAAATCCCATTGATGGGAAGGTGAGGTTCAGCGTCGGATAGGGTTGGTCCCGCCCGGTCGGACAGACTGCTTCGGCGTACGCGACCAAAGGGGGTGTGACCGCATAAACTTCATGCCAGGAGCCCCGTTATGGGGAGAGTAGGCATGAGACCATGTCTACTCATAGCACCCCCTTTCGCGGCGCCGCCCCGAGGTGCATGTTCACGATTTTTTCGTATCGGTTATGGGGCGACTGGGCGGAGTGAACCGCACATTCTGTCCGACTCTGTCAACTGCATAACCAAGTGATGCTGGAGTACTAGTACTCCAGCATCACTTTGTGATGTTCCGCCTGTCTTCGCTGGTAGTGGGCTTGTTTAGCCCGGTATTGGTGTCTTCGTCGCCAGGTCGACCAGCGGCGTGCCGAGGTCAGGTTCGGGAGCGGGTTGATCAGGTGTGCCAGGAGATGCTTGATTTCACCGAGCGTGAGTGGAATGAGGCCGCTGCCAATACTTTTGGGGAGACAGCGGCCGTCACCGCGAGGTAGGTATGGGCGAGCATCGCCAGGGTGGTGTGCCGATACCAGCCGTCGTAGCGGCGGACCTGATATTGATCGAGCCCGACCTCGGTTTTCGCGGTTTGGAAACAGTCCTCGACCGCCCATCGGGCACCAGCGACCCGGATCAATTCCTCGTCGCTGGTGCCGTTCGGGGCGCCGCACAGGTAGTACGCGATTTCGAGTTCACCCTTGGTGTTGCGGGTCAGCGACCGGCGGGCCAAAAGCCAGCGCCGCCACCCGGCGCCGGCGTCACTGACGGTCGGCAGTGTTGCCACGGCCCAGTCGAACAGTCGCGGGCCCTTCGCACCCTCACCGCAGCTCAATCGCTTCCATGCCTCGGGGGGCGCGTCCGTGACGACCTGATCGGCGCGCCAGCTGCCCGACACCGCCACGATCGGCGCACTGGTGGGCACGGCCACCACATACCCGATCCGCCGTCCTTCGAGCCAGCGCCGGAACTTCGAATCACCGCCATAGGCCTCATCGGCGGTCACCCAGCGTGCAGGGACTCCAGCATCCAGCGCGCGGGCCAGCATCTTTTGGGCCAGAACCTGTTTCGTGGCGAATTCGACCTCGTCGGGCACCCCGGCCTCCCGGCAGCGGTCCCTATCGGCGGTCCAGGACTTCGGCAGATACAACTCCCGGTCGATCAGCGTGCAGCCCTTCACGGTCGTGTATGCACAGAACACCCCGAGCTGACAATTCTCCACCCGACCGGCAGTGCCCGAGTATTGCCGTTGCACCCCAACAGATTTCACCCCCTTCTTCAGGAACCCGGTCTCATCGACCACCAGCACACCATCCGCATCACCCAAGTGCTCGACGGCATAAGCGCGCGCGTCATCGCGGACTCCGTCGACATCCCACGCGGCCTTGTTCAGCAGCCGCTGCATCCCGTTCGGCGTCAGATCCCCGGCCGCTTCGGCCAAGGTCCAGCCGTTTTTCCCCGCCAGCGGCGCCAATAAACCCCGCACATACGCTCGCGCCCGCAACCGCGGCTCCGCCCGATGGAACCGTCCTGCCACCCGCGCGAACAACCCCTCGAGCCCCTGGCGGAAGGTTGCCATGCAAGGACCTGACGATGGATCGGCGCCATGCCACCCAGGCGCTTCTGGGAGTCACGGTTGGGGCCGGCCTGCTCGAGACCGTGGAGCGATGGCTGTTCTTCGACGACGCTCTACAGCAGGTGGACAAGCCGATGGGGCTGGGCATGCAAGAGGTTGAGCAGCTCGAGAACGTGGCTCGATCATTCCGCGATTGGGATGACCGGTTCGGCGGGGGCTGCGGTGCAAGGCGGTCGTCGGCCAGCTTTCGGAAGTGAACGAGCTGCTGAAGGAGCGGCAGCCCCGCCTGCCCGAGTGGAGAAGCGGCTGTGGGGTGTGCTGGCGCAGCTCGCCGAGACCGCGGCAACGATGAGCTGGGATTCCGGCCAGCAGGCCACAGCCCAGCAGTATTACGCGCTCGCCGCACGAGCAGCGAGCCACGCGGACGATCCCGCGTTCTGCGCCTTCGCTCTTGCCGGAATGGCGCGGCAACTGCTCGGCCTCGACGGCGACGCGGGAGCGGCCGACGCTCTGGAGCTGGTCCGCATAGCCCGCGACCGTGGGACAGGGGCACTCACGCCGACGGTGGAGGCGATGCTGTACACGCGAGAAGCGTGGGCATTGAGCAAGCTCGAACGCCCCTCAGGGTTCCGGCGCGCCTGTGAGAAGGCGAAGGAGGAGTTCGCGGCCTCACAGCCCGCCACCGACCCGTTCTGGGTGAACTACTTCGATGCGGCTGAGCTGGCGGGGACGATCGGCGGTCGCCTGCTGGATATGTCGCGCCGGAAACCTGTGTTCGCAGGTGAAGCAGCCGAACAGATCGCGCTGGCCGTGCAATCGCGGCGTTCGGACCGAATCCGCAGCACCGCGCTGGACCGCCTCGGGCTCGCGGAGGCGCGCGTGATCCAGGGCGAAGTGGAGGAGGCGTGTCGGGTAGGCCATGATGCGTTGGACGTCGTCGAGCAGACCCGTTCGGATCGGGTTCGGGTCAAGGTCGGCAAGCTCTACAAACGAACAGAGCGGGCGCAGGGAAATGGCGCTGGCCGAGCTGCGCGACCGGATGCGCCCGCTGGTCAATGCACAGGAGTGAACGAATACGGGTCGCTGTTACGGGGCACATGAACATTACTGAGGAAACCGCGGTGCTGGTGCGTGAAGAGATCGCTCGGCGCCTTGCCGAGGTTCCCGATTTGGTGGGCGTGAGCTGTATCGCTCGGGGAGCCGATTCGGTGTTCGCGCAAGCGGTGCTCGAGGCCGGTGGCCGGCTCGAGGTGGTGCTGCCCTCTCGGAATTACCGTGAAGCCAAGGTAAAGCCGGATCACGCAGCGTTGTTCGATGAGCTTGTGGCGGGTGCGTCCGAGGTTCGGGTGATGGATTTCGAGGAGGCCGGACGGGAAGCGTATGAGGCGGCGAACGAGGCTCTACTTGGGGCAGCCGACCGGCTAATGGCGGTCTGGGATGGGGAGGGCGGCGAGGCTGGCGGCACGGGCAGCGTGGTGAAGCTGGCGAAAGAGTATGGGGTAGCCGTGGACGTGGTGTGGCCCGAAGGTGCTGCACGCGCTTGACGAGAGCTAATATTGAACTTTCGAAAAACTGCTAGTGCCAGCGTGATTCGAGCTGTAGCATGACCTATTGCATGCATGCGGCGGTGAGGTCGCCTCGTTGATGTGAGTGGGCCAACCATCCCCGGGTGGCTGACTACAGGATCGGCGGGATGTCGGCTAAGAAAAAGCTCGGCCATGCATGGATTATTCCATGGAGGGGCGGCTGGTCATGGCGGCATCAAACACGATACTGCAGTCAACGGTTCTGATTTCCTCCTCAGCCCTGTTGGCTAGCCTCTTCGTATTACTTTCTATCGCATTCTGGGGAATAATTTCGACCAAGTTCCGGCGAAAATTTACGGTCAGAAGACTAAGAGGGGGCAATGCATCGCGGGTGCAGATTTGTCAAGATTACCAAGACGCGATCTCCGAAGCTCTTGAGCTGAATACGTACAGTCTCGGGGGCGGTGATCCGATGATTCATTTGAAGTCAATCGTTCGATTTGCTCCCAACAGTTTCAGTTCGGCGACTCGGGAGATCGTGAGCAAATTCGGCGATGGTCGGGTGATGTCTATCGATCTCCGGGCAATGGATAGCAGGGAAGCGGCCAGGTTGGTCGACTTCTGTAGCGGAATTTCTGCTGGCTCTGGTGGGTGGCTGTTCGAAATCGCCGGTGATGTGCTGATTGTAACTCCGGGACGGCTGCTCTAGGATTTTGGAAACACCAATTAGGCGGTGCAAAAATGCCGATAAAGATTTCCAGAGATGACTTTGCTCAGCAGGTTATCCTGATAGACCATCAGATTCGAATCAGTGAACGCGACTTGAAGCTGGCAAAAGCGCGGAGATTGAGATCAAACTATTCGATTGTCTTTGGTCCGCTACTGGGGATCGTTCTCTATGGAATGTGGTGGATTCCAGATATAAGCCCAACATTGATCAGGGCGATTTACATACCTGCGCTGCCGATCTCCATAGCCTTCTGCGTAGCTTCCTACTATCTCAAGACGCATCCGGGCGGCCCGGTGGACAAGAAGGTGCCATTTCGTACCCGGCTGCTAACGAATTCCGGTCGCCGGAGGCTGGACGAAATCGAACTCGAATTAGATCAGCTTCGTGACACGCGAAAGAGTCTATACACGATTGCTGATGTGCCCGTAGAAACTAGACGGTCGGCGTACAAAGAAGATGCGCGCATGGACGTTAACTATTATCGAGAGGAGAGTAACAAGTATCGTCGGGTGAATAGTGCCCTTCAGGCTGTTCTGATCATAGGCTCCCTTGGAGCCGCGGCTGCGTCGGGAGCATCGGGCGATATTCCATCACTGAGGTGGGTTGTGCTGGCAATAACATTCGGCGTGGGTGTCGCCAGTGGATTCATGGGATACTTCAAGTACAAGGAGCGTAGCTTCTACCTTCAGCAAACTGCTGATGCAATCGAATACGAGATCGAGGCTGTCGAAATCGGGGTTGGCAGATACAAGCACATACAGGACCATCGCGAGGCCCTCGAAGAGTTTGCAGCAGAAGTGCATCGCTTGCGTTCTGAGCAAAAGAAGCGGGAGCAAAACCTGGAGCAGCCACCCGACATCAGTAATGCAAATTCGCAATGAGGCGGCACCGCTAATCGCACGGTTACAGGTGCCTGCGATCGACGCACCGCGGTGGTCGCGTCCGCAGGAAATGGAAGGACCGTGTCGAACTCGCGAACGCTAACTTCGACGACATCGAGATCTTCTACAACCGTAACGCCGCCGCTTATCCCTGGGCTTTCGCACTCCGATCGGGTTTGAGTTACCTTCCGAGAAGAAACGCATTCCCGCTGTCAGTTAGCCAATCCGGCTGGAACCGCAAAATGGGCAGGTCATTCTGGCCTGCTCCCCGTAAATGCGACCAGCTGGAATTAGAGTCTCATTGGCCCCGATCAGGGCCGGAAGGGACGATAGGACCATGGCTGGACGGAAGCGGCATTCCGCGGAGGATATCGTGCGCAAGCTGCGGCGCGCCGATGAACTGGCCGCGGAAGGCTTGACCGGTGAGCAGATCGCCGCTGACCTGGGAGTTTCAGCGGCGACGCTGTATAACTGGCGCCGCCAGTGCGGCGGAATGGACACCGACGCCGCCAAGGAACTCAAGGAGCTGCGGGAGCAGAACGCCCGGTTGAAACGGCTGCTGGCTGATGCGGAGCTGGATAAAGACGCGTTGCGCGAGATCTCGAAGGGAAAATTCTAGGCCCGGCGGCCAAGCGGCGGGCCGTGGACATGCGCCGGGAAGTGCTGGGTATGTCGGAGCGGTTCGCGTGCAGGGTCGTTGGGCTTACTCGGTCGACGTATCGGCGGCTGCCGGCCGCGCAGACGCTCGCTGATCCCGATGCCGGAGTGCGGGCGTGGCTGCGTGCGTATGCGACGAAGAATCCGTGTCACGGGTTCCGCCGTGCCTGGTCTGTGCTGCGGTTCGACGAGGGCCACCGGGTCAACGTGAAGCGGGTGCACCGGCTATGGCGGTCCGAGGGCTTGCAGGTGCAAGCACATCCCCCGCGTAAACGCGCCGGTATCTCCTCGATCCCGCCCGTGGAGGCGGATGCGCCGAACGTTGTGTGGGCACTGGACTTCCAGTTCGACTCCACCGTCGACGGGCGGGCTGTGAAGATCGCGTCGATGGTCGACGAACACACTCGCGAATCCCTGCTGCACCTGGTCGAACGCTCGATTACTGGTGAGAAGCTGGTGGCCGAGCTCGAACGGGTATTCGCCGCCCGGGGGCGCCGAGGGTACTGCGGTTGGACAACGGACCGGAAATGGTTTCGCAAGCGCTGCAATCTTTTTGCCGAGACCGGGTCGGGATTTCGTATATCCCGCCGGGCACACCGTGGAACAACGGGTTCGTCGAGTCGTTCAACCCGCGTTTGCGTGTCGAGTGCCTCAACCGGAATCACTGGACGAGCCTGCTCGAGGCTCGGGTGGTGATCGGCGATTTCAAACATGATCACAACCACCGGCACCGGCATTCGGCCCTGGGCTACCGCACACCCGTCGAGTACGCTGCGGCCTGCCACCATACCCACCACCCGGCGGGCTATGACATCAACTCAACACCGAGGACGGCAACCCGACTCTGAAACCGGCTGGTCGCATTATCGGGGACCGGTCACGCTCTATTGTAACTCCGCCTATAATAGATCGAGTTATAATAGATCTCATGCTGAAGCCCGAGACCATGTTCGATCGCGAGCACGAGTGGTCGGAGCTGACCCGATTCGCCACCCACCGTGGGCCGCAGCCGGCGCTGGGGATCGTTTCGGGTCGTCGCCGGCAAGGAAAGACCTTCCTCCTCGACGCGGTATGCGAGGCAACCGGCGGGTTCTACTTCGCGGCCACCGAGGCGACCGAGCCCGAGTCGCTGCACCAGCTCGGTAGCGCTCTGGCGCGGTATCTCGGCGAGCCGGTGCCGCGCCGGTTCGCGGGGTGGCCGGAGGCAATCGAGACAATCATGACCCTGGGCGCTGGTGACCGGCCCCTGACGGTGGTCCTCGACGAGTTTCCTTACCTGGCGAAGGCGTCACCCGAGCTGCCGTCGTTGATCCAGCGCGCATTCGATCCGGCCGGTCGGCGCCACGCCGGCGCCATCCGCCTGTTGCTGTGCGGTTCGGCCCAGTCGTTCATGAGCAAACTGCTCGTGGGAAGCGCCCCGTTGCGGGGACGCGCCAGCCTGGAGCTTGTCGTGCCGACCCTCGACTACCGGCTGGCGCGAGAATTCTGGGAAATCGACGATCTGTCGCTGGCGTTCCTGGTGAATGCCGTAGTGGGGGGTACGCCGGCTTACCGGCGCGAATACACGCTCGGTGACACTCCCGCCGACCGTGAGGATTTCGGCCCGTGGGTGGTTCGCAATGTGCTGAACTCGTCGAGGCCGCTGTTCCGGGAATCGCGGTTCCTGCTGGCGGAAGAGCCCGAACTCCGGGAAAGCGCGCTCTATCACGGTGTTCTCGCGGCGATCGCCGAGGGCAACAACACCCGGGGCGGGATTGCGAGTTTCCTCGGCCGCAAGTCCACCGATCTCGGGCACCCGCTTACCGTCCTGGAAGACGTCGGCATGATCGCGCGCGAACAGGATGCCTTCCACGCCCGCCGGTCCACTTACCGGATCACCGAGCCACTGCTGACCTTCTATTACGCGATCATGCGCTCGGAATGGAGCGACCTCGAACGCCCGGGGCACGCGACAGAGGTGTGGGAGCGCTCCGGGCCCACCTTCGCAAGTCAAGTACTCGGTCCGCATTTCGAGCAGTTGTCGCGCACGTGGTGCCGGTGGTATGCGGCCCCGGACACCCTGGGAGGCCGGCGCACGCATGTGCTTTCCGGAGTTCTGCCCGACCCCGCGGGTAAGACCGGCCATCGGTTGGACGTCGTAGTGTTCGGGCGGGACGCCGGTGGTGCGGAACGGATCCTCGCGATCGGTGAGGCGAAGAACCATGCGGTCGTGGGGGAGAAACAGGTCAACCGGCTCGACCGGATCCGGGATCTGCTGGTACAGCGCGATCCCCGCGCGTCACGGCAGATCAAACTGCTGCTCTTCACCGGATACGGCTTCACCCCCGAACTGCGCGCCGTGGCGGATTCCCGCGACGATGTGGAATTGATCGACCTCGAGCGGCTGTATCGGGGCGACTGACAGCTTTTCGTCAGCTGAACCTCATTGTGTTGTCCGGATGTCTTGCAGGTGCTCGCGCAGTGCTCGTCGGCGGATCTTGCCGGTTTGTGTTTTGGGTAGGTCGGCGAGTACTCCCATCGGTCCGGGCTGAGCTGGGCGGTGGCACCTGCCGAAGCGGCCCCAGTGTGGAGTCCGATTCCATTTACGATAAAAGGGCAGTAGAATGTAGCTAACTACGTTTTTTGGGAGGTAGATCTGGCGAAGCGGGAGGTAGCGCCTACTCGCGCCGCGACGGATGCGCTGCGGGTTATCGGCACGCAGATCAGGCTGGCCCGGCACGCGAACAACTGGACGGCCGCCGACCTCGCAGCACGTATCGGCGTCGGGCCCCGGACCGTCACAGCCCTCGAGAAAGGGAGCCCCGGCGTCGCTGTCGGGACGGTGTTCAGCGCGGCCTCTGTCGTCGGAGTTCCTCTCTTCGGTGCCAGTGACGACGAGCTGGCCCGGCTGCGTCGCCGTGGCGAGGAACGGATTGCGTTGATCCCATCTCGCGAGTACCGGCCGCGTTCGACGGGAGATGACAGTGGTCTCGACTTCTGATCCAGTGGACACCCGTCGCAACGACGCCTACGTCTGGGTGTGGCTCCCCGGCCGGAACGGGCCGGTGGTCGCCGGCCGCGTGCAGCGCTACGGGAATCGGTACCGCTTCGGATACGGGCGCAGCTACCTGGAGCGCTCGGACGCCATCAGCCTGTACACGCCCGAACTTCCCTTGGTCAGCGGCTGGCAGGAACCCAGCGGGAGTATGCCCATCGCCTCCGTGCTTCGCGACAGCGGGCCCGACTCGTGGGGGCAGCGAGTGATCCTGGAAAGGCTGCACGGCTCCCGCGGCATGGCCGCCGACCCGGGCGACCTGGACCAGATCACCTGTTTTCTGGAATCCGGTTCCGACCGAATCGGTGGGCTCGATTTTCAGGCGAGCCCCGACACCTATCTGCCGCGCGGCACCACGGCGACGATCGACGAACTGCACGCCGCCGCCGACGCGTTGCAAGAGGGGCGCCCTATCAGCGACGATCTCGGTGCGGCGCTGGTGCGCGGTACCTCCATCGGTGGCGCACGTCCCAAAGCGCTGATCGACGTCGAGGGTATTCCCTGCATCGCCAAGTTCTCGTCGACGTCGGACCACTACCCAGTTGTCAACGCCGAAGCCATGGCCTTCGAGCTGGCCCGCCGGGTAGGCATCGACGCTCCGCGCTCGTTCGTCACCTCGTCGCTGGGCAAAGACGTTCTCGTGGTCGAAAGATTCGATCGTGGCGCCGGAGGTGAGCGACGCATAGTGGTCTCGGGCCTGACCATGCTGGGGCTCGACGAAATGGTGGCTCGCTACGCCACGTACCCAGAATTGCTGGATGTGTTGCGCCGCTCCGGGGCGGACCCGCATGTCGGCCGAAAACTGTTCGAGCGCATCGTGTTCAATGTGGCCATCGGTAACAACGACGATCACGCTCGAAACCACGCCGCGTTCTGGAACGGACGAGATCTCGACCTGACTCCGGCCTACGACTTGTGCCCGCAGCCACGTTCGGGTGAGGTCTCCGCACAGGCTATGGCGTTCGACCGCGACGGTCAGCGAGACAGTTCATTCGCCGCATGTCTGAAGGCAAGCGCGGTCTACGGCCTCACCAAAGGTGAAGCACGCGGAATCATCGACAAGCAGATCGACATCATCGAGCGGGACTTCACCGAGGTTGCTGACCTGACCGGACTGACTGAAGCGCAGCGGAACAACCTGTGGCACAGGCAGATACTCAACCCCTTTACCGGATACGACTATCGGCCGGGGTAGTTGTGTCCCGGGCGGCCCTCACTGTGCGGTCCGGGCCTCGCTGTGTTGATCGCGTAATGCTCGGCGTCGAATCTTGCCGGTCTGTGTTTTCGGCAGTTCCGCGACGATTTCCACAATCCTCGGCCGTTTGTACGGCGCGAGTCGATCGCGGGCGAACGAGATCAGGTCGTGAGCCTCGGCGGAGTGCCCGCCCTTCAGCGAAACGTAGGCGGCTACCGACTCTCCGCGATATACGTCGGGAATGCCTACCACTGCTGCTTCGAGCACCGCGGGATGTTCGTAGAGGACGTCTTCGACCTCGCGCGGCCACACTTTGTATCCGGAGACGTTGATCTGGTCTTTGATCCGGTCGACCAGGTACACCCAGCCTTGTTCGTCCACGATCGCACTGTCGCCGGTTCGGAGCCGTCCTTCGGGTAGGGCGGCCTCGGATTCTTCTGGTTTGCGCCAGTATCCGCGGATGACCTGCGGTCCGGTGACGACGAGTTCGCCTTGGCTGCCAGGCGGGAGACGATGTCCTTCGGGATCGACCACCTCAACGTTCACCCCCGGCAGCGGTAGTCCGATGGACAGTGTCCCGCTGTCCGGGTCGACCGGCGCGCTCATCCCCGGCGGTACCGCTGTCACCGCCGACGACGTCTCCGTCATCCCATACGCGTTGTGGATGTAATGCCCGAACCTCTCCCGGAACCGCTCGACCGTACTCGGCGGAACCGGCGCACCCCCGCTGTACAGCGTCTTGACCGACCTGAAGTGTTCCGCCGACGCGTATTTCGAGTTCATCATCGCGTTGAAAGCGGTGATGGAGCCGATCGTGTAGGTGACCCCGTGTTCGCGGATCGCGTCGACGGCGACGTCGGTGTGGAAGCGGCCGGTGAAGACCAGGGCGGTGCGTTCGGTGAGGGCGAGGGAGCCGATGACTACGGCGCCGGTGATGTGGAAGAGCGGGGCGAGGGCGTAGACGACGTCGCCGGTGGTGATGCCGGCGAGTTCGGCGAAGCTGGTGGTTACCGCGAGGACGTTGGTGTGCGAGTTCATCGCGCCCTTGGGTGGGCCGGTGGTGCCGGAGGTGTAGGCGAGGAAGGCCAGGTCTTCGCCGTGTACCTGGGTTTGCGGGGGCTTTTTGCCGAGGTATCGGTGGGCCAAGCCGAGTAGGTCGGGTTCGGCGGGTGTGGCGGGGGCGGTTTCGCCGTTGACGATGCGGCGGTCGTTGCGGCACTGGAGTTCTGATTCGGCGGTGCCGAGTACCCAGCGGACCGTGCTGTCGGCGACGTCCTCGCGGACCTGCGGCACATCGCGGTCGGTGGTGATGACGCCGACCGGTTCGGCATCGTTGATCAACACCCGGAGTTCGCGGCCGCGGTACATGGGGTTGAGCAGTAGGGCGGTGGCGCCGAGTTTCCACAAGGCCAGCAGGACGAGCGCGTACTGCGGGATGTTCTGGAGGTGGATGCCCACCCGGTCGCCGTGGCCTACACCGCGTTCGGCGAAGGCGGCGGCGAGTGCGGTGGCGAGGTCGTCGGTTTGCCGCACGGTGAGGGTGGTGTCGAAGTAGATGACGGCGGGAGCGTCGGGCTCGTGGGTGACCCGGTCGTTCCAGGCGGCCACGAGGGTGTCGAAATGCGGGGCAACCCCGCCCGCCGCACCCTCATCAAATGCGGCGGACGGGGTTGTTCCGGTGTTACCGGTGGTCATGCCGGCAGTTCCTTCCGTCCGGTTTCACGGATGGTGGCGACGGTGAGCAGGCCGATGGCGCAGACGCCCATCACCCAGTAGGCGGGTGACATCGCGTTACCGGTCGATTCGACCAGCTGGGCGGCGACGTAGGGGGCGGTGCCGCCGGCGGCGATGGTGCCGATATTGAAGCCGAGCGAGACGCCGGTGTAGCGGACAGTGCGCGGGAAGAGCTCGGTGAACAGCGGGAATGCGGGGACCTGGACCACGCCGTTCAGCACCATGTAGAGGAAGTAGACGATGCCGATGACCACGATGCTCGAGGTCGCGCCCATGATCATGAACGCGGGCAGCGCGATGATCACGTAGGCGAGGTAGCCGCCGATGAGGACCGGTTTGCGGCCCCACCTGTCGGTGGCCATACCGCTGAGCGGGAAGGTGGCACACGCCAGGGCGATGGCGATGGCGGAGCACCAGTAGACGGCGTTTTTGGAGAAGCCGAGGTCGTTGATCAGGTAGACGCTGAAGTAGGTGAGGCCGATATAGCCGGAACCGTTCATGGCGATGGCGACACCGACGACGCGGGCGACCGACCATGGGTTCTTCCGGACGACGTCCATGAGCGGGCTCTTGGTGACCTGCTTCTTCTCGGCCATCTCCTCGAACTCGGGGGTGTCCTCGAGCTTCATCCGGACCCGCAGGCACACGTAGGCGAGGGGGAGGGCCAGCAGGAACGGGATACGCCAGCCCCACGATTCCATCTGCTCGTCGGTGGTGATCAGAGCGACCACGCCGACGACGGCGGCGGCCACGGCGAAGCCGAGGGTGGAGCCGACGGGGGTGAAGGAGCCGAAGAAACCGCGGCGCTTCGGTGGGGCGGATTCGGCGATGTAGGTCGCGGCGCCGCCGACCTCACCGCCGGCCGAGAAGCCCTGGGCGAGGCGGACCAGCACCAGCAGGATGGGGGCGAGGACGCCGACGGCCGAATGGGTGGGCAGCAGGCCGAGGATGCCGCACGCGATACCCATGCTGACCACGGTGATCACCAGCGAGTGGCGGCGGCCGCGGCGGTCGCCGAGGCGGCCGAAGAAGATACCGCCGAGGGGGCGGGCCACGTAGGCGACACCGAAGACGGCCAGGGTCGACAGGATCGACACCGCGGAATTGTCGGAGGGGAAGAACAGGGGGGCGATGGTGACGGCGAGGAAGCCGTAGACCGCGAAGTCGTAGTACTCGATGAGGGTGCCGACGCCGCCGGCGATGGCGGCGCGGCGGGCTACCGAGTTCGACTTCTTCGCTTCTGTCGCCGGCAGTGGTCCGGAGGGGTGGAGGTCACTGGACCCGACGCGAGGTTCGGTGTTCGTCATTGAATCTGTCTTTCGCGTGCGTGCTCGGCGAGCAGGAGTTCATACGAACCACCGGCTTCGATGACCTTGATGGTCCGCGGGCTCGGTGGGGTTCCGACCAGGTCGGTTCCCTCGGGCAGGCGCAGGGTGGCGCTGCGCCAGTCGAGGGCCACGGGGTCGTCGACCTTTACCGAGGTCGAGACGCCGGGGATCGTGATCAACGGCATGCCGTTGAAGGTCTCGCCCCGCCAGAAGCCGGGGGAGAAGGATTCCGCGACGATCGCCGCGATCCCCGCGTTGCGCAGTGCGACCATGGGCGGATAGTGCGGATGACCGTAGCCGAAGTTGCGACCGCCGACGATGATATCGCCGGGGCGGACGCGGTCGGTGAAGGTGGGGTCGTAGGCCTGCATACACACCGAGCGCAGGTGGTCGGGGTCGTAGGACTTGATATTGGAGACGCCGACGACGAGGTCGATATCGAAATCGTCGCCGAAGATCCAGGCGACCTTGCCTTCGATGAGGTCGGGCGGTGGGGGATAGGCGCTCACTGGACCGACTCCTGGATCGTGCCGGTGAGGGCGCTGGCGGCGACGGTGTAGGGGGAGCCCATGTAGATGTTGGCGTCGGGGCTGCCCATCCGGCCGGAGATGTTCAGGACGCCGGTGGAGATGCAGTTCTCGCCGGGTTGCAGGGGTTTCTGGTAGCCGAAGCAGAAATCACAGCTCGATATGTTGATATGTGCACCTGCGGCGCGGAGGACATCGAGGATGCCTTCTTGCTCGGCCTGCTCGTACACCTTCTGTGAGGTGGGGACGACATTGAGTTCGACGCCGGGGGCCACCTTGCGACCGTCGAGGACCAGGGCGGCGGCGCGCAGGTCTTCGATGCGGCCGCTGGCGCAGGAGCCGATGAAGGCCTTCGTGATCGGGGTGCCGGCGAGTTCCTGGGCGGTCTTGGTGTTGACGGCGCGGGCCGAACCGGGCAGCACGACCCGTGGGGTGAGGCTCGCGAGGTCGATCTCGTAGCGGGCCGCGTAGGTGGCGTCGGCGTCGGGATACACCGGGTCGAAGCTGCGGCGGGCGACCTTGTTTGCGTAGGCCAGCGACATCTCGTCGGGTTCGAAGACCGCCGAGACGGCGCCGGTGAACATCGCCATTCCGCACAGGCCCTGACGGTGGTCGATGGCCATCGAGCGGGCGCCGGGGCCGCCGAACTCCATCACCTGATGGGCGCAGCCGTCGGCGCCGACCATATCGATGATGGTGTGCACGAGATCGCGGCTGTCGACGCCGGGTGGGAACTCGCCGACCAGTTCGAAGCGGGTGGTGGCGGGGATATCGACGAAGACCTGGCCGGTGACCCAGGCCTCGATGAGGTCGCGGCGGATACCCCAGCCGAGGGCGCCGAAGGCGCCGATACCGCTGATATGGCCGTCGAAGTGGACGAGGAATTCGCCGGGGATCGCCAGGCCCAGCTCGGCGGTGAGCTGATGGCCGATACCGCGGCCCTCGTGCAGTTCGATGCCGTAGAACTCGCACCAGTCACGGGTGACCTGGTGGACCTCGGATTCCTTCTCGTTGTGCTTCGTCAGCATGTGATCGATGAAGACGATGTAGCGGCTCGGATCCTTCAGTTCGGTGATCCCGAAGTCTTCGCGCATCTGCCGGAACATCACGTCGGTGTAGCCGGGGAAGTCGTAGGCGATCATGCGTGCCGGCTGCACGGGATGGTTCTCACCTGCGCGGACCGTTTTCTGATCCGAGGCGCGGCCCAGGATCTTTTCCGTCATCGTGTACCCCACGGCGTTACTGCTCCTTCGCGGGTAGGTACTTGTTCTGCATGGCCTCGACCTCGGGGAAGCCGATCAGTTCCACGAATTCGTGGTGCTGGAGCGCATCGGCGCTCACCTCGGCCGGTGCTTCGCCCGCGGCCAGCCGTTTCAAGGTGGCCTGGGCCGCCCCGGCCACCGCCATCAGGACCTGGGTGGGTAGCAGGGCCAGCCGGACGCCGATCCGGTCGAGGATTTCGGGGGTGAAATCACGTTCGGTCCAGGTCGAGGCCGTGAGGGTAGCCATCAACGGTACGCCGACCTCTTCGTGGCAGCGCTGCCACTGCTCGACGGTTTCGAAGGTTTTGGTGACCGGCATGATCATGTCCGCGCCGGCCTCGACGTAGGCCTGGGCGCGGCGGAGGGCGTCGTCGCCGCGGGCGTCGGTGCGGGCGATGAGCAGGACGTCGTCGGGGATGGAGTCGCGGACGGCGCGGATCTTGCCGGTGGCCTCGGGGACGGTGATCAGGTCGACCGGGTCGCCTACGCAGATGGGGCAGGACTTGGGGGAGACCTGGTCTTCCATGAACATCCCGCCGACACCGGCGTCTACGAACTTGGCGGCGGTGCGGGCGGCGTTGACGGCATTGCCATAGCCGGTGTCTATATCGGCGACCAGGGGCAGTTTCGAGGATTCACGGATGGTGCGGACTGCCTGGAGGTTCTCGGTCTGGGTGTAGAGCTCGGCGTCGGGGAGGCCGAGGGCCGCGGAGACGGCGAAACCCGAGGCGCACAGGGCGCTGAACCCGGCCTGTTCGGCGAGGCGCGCGGTGAGGCCGTCCCATACGCCGGGGGCGTAGACGAGTCCGTTCGACGTGAGGTCTTTCAAGGTCGGGCTGGCCACCAGTCCACCCTCCGTTTCGCTATGCGGAATGCGTTTCGTTTTTCGATATCAGAACGGTAAGGTGGTGGGGGTCACAAAGTCAACCCCGATCGGCCGATCTGTTCGTAAGGTGGCGGCATCGATCGCGCGAACCGTGGAAGTGAGTGAGTAGCCGTGGCCGTGCCCACCTCGCCGAAGGCGAGCCTGCCTGCCGAGCCGGCAACGACCGGGAGTCGCGATGTCGTGGGCGCCGTTCTCAAGGCGTGCACGTTGCTGGGGCATTTCAGTGCCGATCGGCCCGTGTGGATGCTGAACGACCTCACCGCGGCCAGCGGGATGAACAAGACCACGGTGTTCCGGCTGATGGCCACGCTGATCCAGGCGGGATGGGTGGATCGCACCGAAGAAGGCGCCTACCGGGTGGCGATGCCGGTGTTCGAGATCGGGTCCGCGGCGCTGTCGAAACTCGATATCCGCTCGGCGGCAAAGCCTTTCATGTCCGAACTGGCGGCCGCGTTCGGTAATACGGCCTACCTGATGGTGCCCGCCGAACAGGGAGCGGTCTGTATCGATCTGCTGGAAGGGCGTAACTCGCTGGTCGTCGCCGGGATCAACATCGGATCCGTGATGCCCTACCATGCCGCGGCCGGGCCGACGGTCATGCTCGCACATTCGAAAGCGCTGCGGGACAGGTGGTTGACGACCGATCTGGCCGCGATCACCGACCGGACCATCACCGATGTGGACCGTCTCGTCGAACACCTCGACGAGATCGAGAGGGCCGGCTACTCGCTGAGCAACTCGGATTATCTGTCCGGTGTTGCCGCGGTGGCGGCGCCGATCCTGGGGCGGGACGGGTCGGTGGTCGCGTCGATCAGTGTGGGCGGCCGGGCCGAGGAGTTCGAAGGGGACGTACTCGCCGAAAAGATCGAGCGGGTATGTGCTGCCGGGGCACGGATCACCCGAATCGTGCAGGCGCTGCCGCGGAGCTGACGAGCCCGATTACGCGGAGACTCTCCCGATTCAGCGGGCCGGACGGTCCAGCCTGCCGAGGACCTCCACCACGACCGGTGCCGCGAGCTCCACACCGAGAAGTAGATCGTGGAAGCGGTGTGGCCGGCCCACGGTGGCTCGGGTGACGAGCCGGCTTGCTCCGCCCAGGGCCATCAGGCCCGACAGCACCCGCATCCGCGGCAGATTCGGGGTTGGGGAAGCCGCGGCCTCGACCCAGCCCAATCCGTAGGCAACGAAGGCGGAACCCATGAAACGTACGTGAGAATCGACCGTCGCGTCTGTGTTCATCCCGGGTTCCGCACGCGTCCCGGCCACCAGCTGGACCGCTCCGATCGCGACACACGACCATCCGGCAACACGTCCCATAACTCCGAGCTTCGACATGCAGCCATTCTGGCATCAGAAGTCGGGCAGTACGCCGGTATCAACGCCGTGGCACTCGCCCGGCTACCGGGATGCCGTCGGCGGGGGCCTCACCGGATCGAGAACAGCATGAACGCGGCCGGAATCTCCGGGGGCTGCCGGAGTCGGTTGTTCATCGGTTGATCCCCTGTCGGCCTCGATGCAGTCGAATCCTCGGCCGACTGGTGAGTCGGGGCGAGTGGCGAGTATCGGTTCCTGCCCGCCGCTTGGATGAAGCAGCCGACAATGGGCGGGTGAATAAACGAAAACCGGTCCGGGGCGATGGTGACCCGGGCACGCTCGTCGTGATGTGGGTGGTATGTCTGCCGCTCGCCTGGTTCTTCGGGCATCTCATCATCGATATACCGGTCCGCAACGCCGAAGTGGTGATGGCAGGTCTCGATTGGGCTGGAGAACAGGGCACTTTGACGGTCACCCGGTCCGAACGGGTGTATGAGGGGGGCGGCCGGGGAGGCGGTCACCGAACCACCCACTGTTTCGGAGATTTCGCACCGGCGCACGGATCCGAGCGGCTCCTCGATATCCGTGTTCACGTGGACGGTGATTGTGAGGCGGGGCGGGAGCTACCGGCGCGGTTGGTCCGTGCGGATCCGGAGAACTGGATCGACGGTAACGACCGAGACCATGCCTACGCCGGAGCCGGGTGGGGTTCAGCACTGTTCGTCGGGTTGTTCATGGGCATTTTCCTTCTACTCGTCGGAGGGATCCCGATCGTCTGCGTGGTCATGTTTCCGCTGATGCTCCTGCAACGCCTCTGGACCGGGCGTGGTCGAACCCCCTGACGGCGAAAGGCTCCGTCCCGCGGCATCGGGTCGGTCGTCGCGGCCACGATCACTGGTATTTATCCACCCGCAACCACGGCCGGAGCAGGTTCTCCTCGGTGGACGGGCCGGGTTGCCATTCGGCGATCCACGGACCGGTGCCTTCGCTCTGATCGAGGACGCCCTCCTCCAGCCACCGGTAGCGCCCGTCGAACACCTTGCGCGCGACGCGGACATCTTCGTCGTCGGTGTTGTCCCAGAGTGCATCGAACAGCTCCCGCACCCGGATTCGCGCCTGCCGGCAGAAGAGATCGGCCAACTCCCCGGCAGCTTCCCCGTCCGGCGTACCGCGGTCGGCCTGTGCCCGGACGCAGACCGCCGACATGGCGAACAGTTCCGCACCGATATCGACGAGTCGCCCCAGGAACACCTGCCGGTATTCGAGCTTCGCCTGCCAGCGCGCCATGCCGTACACCAGCGCGCGGGCTTGCTTGCGGGCCATGCGTTCGACGAAACGCATATGTGGCGCAAGCGGTCCGAAGTCGGTGAACGCGGCCGGTGTCGTGCCGGGGCCGACGGCGAGCTGCGGGAACCATTTGGCGTAGAAACCGCCGGCGCCCACCGCGGATCTGGCTTTCTCCTTGAACTCCGCGTGCCGGTCGACGAGCGCTCCGGCGGCGGCCATATGCGCGTCGGCCATTTCGCGGGCGATGAGCAACCGCATGATCTCGCTGGAGCCTTCGAAGATCCGGTTGATCCGCAGATCGCGCACCAGTTGCTCGGCGCCGACCGCGCGTTCGCCCCGCGCTCGTAGCGATGCCGCCGTCTCGTAACCGCGGCCGCCACGGATCTGCAGGAGTTCGTCGGCGATCCGGCAGCTCATCTCCGAGGACCAGAGCTTGGCGAGCGCTGCCTCGATGCGGATATCGTTGCGGTTCTCGTCGCACATGGTGGCCGAGAGGTCGAGTACGGCCTCCAGGGCGTAGGTGGTCGCGGCGATATAGGACACTTTGGCCGACACCGCGGCATGCTCGCCGACCGGGCGCCCCCACTGCACCCGAGCGGTACTCCATTCGCGGGCGATCTTCAGTGACCATTTGGCTGCCGCGGTGCACAGCGCCGGAATGGCGAGCCGACCGGCATTGAGCGTGGTCAACGCGATCTTCAAGCCGTCGCCTTCTCGGCCGATCAAATTTTCGCGGGGAACCCGGACGTTGTACATGCGGGTGACGCCGTTCTCGAGACCGCGCAGCCCCATGAACGAATTGCGCCGCTCCACGGTGATACCTGCGCTGTCGGCTTCGACGACGAAGGCGGAGATACCGCCGCGGTGCCCGTCGCTCTTCGGTACCCGCGCCATCACCACCAGCAGTTCCGCGACCACGCCGTTGGTGGTCCACAGTTTGACGCCGTTCAACTCGTAGGCGGAACCGTCGGCGGTGGGGGTCGCGGTGCTGGCCATCCGGGCCGGGTCGGAGCCGACATCGGGTTCGGTGAGCAGGAAGGCACTGATCGCCCCCTTCGCGCACCGCGGTAGGAAGCGTTCTTTCTGCTCCGGCGTGCCCGCCAGTTTCAGCGGTTCGGGGACGCCGATCGACTGGTGCGCGGACAGTAGCGCGCCCAGGCTGGGATGGACCGAACCGGCGAGCATCAGCGCCCTGTTGTAACCGACCTGGGAAAGGCCTTGTCCACCGTATTCGCGAGGAATCTTCAGGCCGAAGCAACCGAGGTCGGCGAGGCCCCGCACGTACTGCTCCGGGATACGGCCCTGTTCCTCGATCACGCTGCCGTCGACGGTTTCGCAGTAGGCGCGGAGCCGGGTCAGATACGCGTCGGTCTCGGCGGTGTCCTCGGCGCTGGGGCGTGGAAACGGGTGGATCAGATCCACCCGGTAGCGGCCGAGGAAAAGCTCCTTGGCAAAGGACGGTTTGGACCAGGTGGCCTCGCGGGATTCTTCGACGAGCTGCCGGGCCTGTTCCTCGGTGGCATCGACTTTCGCGACAGTGCTCATGCTGCCCTCCTCGGAGGTGATGGCGGTCACATCCGAGTGTAAGAGTGTTTGTTACCAGCCGGTAGGCTCAAAACTCGATTTCCCGGGTGCTCGGCCACGCCCGGCGGGCCGGGCAGGTCCGAATCCGCCCGGTGGGCGGTCCGCTCGGGAACGCGATTTACGGTGCGGTTGATATCCGCTGGGTCGACTCCAAACGCCCCAGCGGATGGTCGGCGGCGAGGGACTCCCGGGCCGCTTCCCAACCGGCATTGTCGATCCCGAATTCGTGGCGCAAGTACGCGGTGGTGACCGCCTGGACCAGGGCGACGCGTTCCGGATTCTCGTCGGTGGTTTCCGCGACCCGGTAACCGGAGATGCCCCCGAGGAAATGTTCCGCTCCGAAGAGCGTGAGCAAGCTTTTGTCGCCGGGGCTCAGGGTGTACGGGTCGGTTGTCCAGTCGGGTCCGCGAACGGTCAGCGGGTAGTCGTCGGCATCGCCGGCGACCACGAGGGTGGGCGTAGTCATCTGCGAGAAGTCCTGATCCGACAGCCACGCCGCGTGCTCGAGAGCAAAAGGGGTCAGGCTTTCGCCGCCTGCGCCCGCCGTGGCCAGCAGGATGCCGGCGGTGATTCGGGAATCCGCACGGTCCTCGACGTGCCCGGTGCTCGGGTCGCGGACGCGCAGACCCAGCAGAATACCTGCCGTCTGGCCGCCGAAGGAGTGGCCGGCCGCCGCGATACGGGTTCGATCGGGACGCCCGGCGAGACCGGGGACCGCGGCTTCCAGCACCTCCAGGTTGTCGAGGAGGTGCACCATATCGTCGACGCGGAACCGCCAGTGGTGTGGCCGGCGAGGGTCGTCGGCGACGAAGGGGAGCGTTTTCGAGTCGAGATGAGTGGGCTGGAGAACCACGAAACCGTGGGCGGCCCAATGGTCGGCGAGCGGGCCGTAACCGTCCAGCGATGAACTGTAACCGTGGGAGAGCAGGATGATCGGCAGATTATGCCCGGTCACCGGTGCGGAGACGCGGACGTGCAGATCCTCCCCGCGATCCGGCGCGGGCAGCACGATCGGTTTGACCGAGACGACCGGGGCGGCGGCGGGGCCGGGGATACCCGAGTTCGAGCTTGTCATGGGTGCGGTGTCCTCTTGCTTCGTTCCGCATGGCGCCGGGCCGGCGACCCGGCCGGGCCCGGAAACGGACCGATTCGGTGATTGCGGGTGCCACGACGATCCTGCACACCGGCCGGTCCTGCCGGGACCGGGTCGCCGGACGAACGGGCGGGTTACCGGTTCTCGACCGTCCGGGCGAGGATGCCGAGGGTGGCCCGGAGTCCCGATTCGGGAATGACCGGGAAAATCCCCGCCTCCCGGTAGGGGGCGGCGATCCGGCTCCAGTCGTAATAGGACGTCACCAGGGTGCCGGTCTCGCTGGGCTCCAGCCGGTAGCCGTAGAGATGTTCGATCGGTGGCTGGATCTGGCCGGAGATCGTCCATTCGATCTGCGCGTCCTGCTCGAACTCCGTGATGATCACCGTGACGTCGTATTTGCCCATCGGGAAATCGTTGAGCGATTCACGATCCATATGCACCAGGAACTCGTCCCCCACCGCGGTGACGGGTTTACCTTCGGCGGATTGCAGCATGCCCGAACTGTCGATCGCCACATGCCCGGCGGGCGAGCACAACAAGGCGAAGATCTCGTCGGGTCGCGCCGCGATCTCGCGTCGGACCTCGAACCGTTCCTCACTCACGAGGTCAACCTTCGCACAACGGCACTGAGCGGGCATCGGCAACGGGAAGTCGTCGGTGGCGGCCGGTCCGCTCGTTCCCTCAGCCCGCCGTATCCGCCCCGAGCCGTGGTGGTGCCGTGCGATAGGTCGCCGGGGTGGCACTGAGCCCGATCGGGTTGGCGATCTGCGCAACCGTGCCGGAGTCCTGGTCGTCGATACCGATCACCGGAGTCAGGCCGAGATTCTCCGCGTAGGTGATCGCGCCGGCGATATCGTTGAGCGGTCCGCAGGGCACCCGCGCCGCGGACAGTGCGGTGTACCAGGCGTCGGCCCCGTCGGCGGCCAGCAGATTCTCCAGCGCGGCGCGGAGTTCGTCGCGGTGAGCGACGCGGGCGGTGTTGGTGGCGAAGCGTTCGTCGGCGGCCATTTCGGCGACCCCGAGGACCTTTACCAGCGCAGCGAACTGGCGGTCGTTGCCGACCGCCAGCACCAGTGGCCGGTCGGCCGTCGCGAACACCTCGTAGGGAGCGATGCTCGGATGCCGGTTGCCCATCGCCTGGGGGACCACCCCGGCTCCGATGTAGCCGGAGGTCTGGTTGGTCAGGGCGGAGAGCAGCGACGACAACAGGTTGACCTCCACTCGCTGCCCCTCGCCCGTCCGGTCTCGATGCCGGAGCGCGGCCAGGATGCCGAGGGCCGCATGCAGGCCGGTGATGACATCGACCACGGCCACACCGACTTTGGTGGGGGTGGCGGGATCGGGCCCGGTGATGCTCATCAAACCGCCGACCGCCTGGATGAGCAGGTCGTATCCGGGCACTGTGTTGTCGCGGCCGAAACCGGTCACCGAACAGTAGACGATATCCGGATTGAACTCGGTGACCCGGTCGTATCCGAGCCCGAGCCGTTCCATCGTGCCGGGCAGGAAGTTCTCGACGACGACATCGGCGCGAGCCACCAGTTCCCGTGCCGCGGCGAGTCCTTCAGGACCCGACAGATCGAGCGCGACCGACTTCTTGTTGCGGTTCACGCTCAGGAAATAGGTGGATTCCGTCCCAGCCCAGGGCGGGCCCCAGCGGCGGGTATCGTCGCCGGTTCCGGGCCGTTCGACCTTGATCACTTCCGCACCGAAATCCGCGAGCAGCATCGTCGCGTACGGGCCAGCCAGGACGCGGCCGAAATCGGCGATGACCAGGCCGTCCAGTGCGCCGGTCACCGGAAGGCTGCCGAACCGGTGAGTGCCTTGCCGATGGTCAGCTGGTGGACCTCGGAGGTGCCTTCGTAGGTGAGCACGGATTCCAGGTTGTTGGCATGCCGGATCACCGGGTATTCGAGGGTGATGCCGTTGGCGGCGAGGATGGTCCGGCATTCGCGGGCGATGGCGATGGCCTCGCGCACATTGTTGAGTTTGCCGGTGCTGACCTGTTCGGGTGTGATGTCGCCGCGGTCCTTGATCCGGCCCAGGTGGTAGGCGAGCAGATGTCCCTTACCGACTTCCAGCGCCATATCCGCGAGCTTGGCCTGGGTGAGCTGGTAGCCCGCCAGTGGTTTGCCGAAGACCTGCCGGGTCTGCGCGTAGTCGATCGCGGTTTCCAGGCAGTCGCGGGCGGCGCCGATCGCGCCGAAGACGATGCCGAACCGGGCTTCGCCGAGGCTGGTGAGGGGGCCGCGCAGACCCTGCGCGAGGGGCAGCATCGCCGCGGCAGGCAGCCGGACATCCTCCAGTACGAGTTCGGAGGTCACCGAGGCGCGCAGCGACATTTTCGCCCGGATCTCAGGGGCGGAGAAACCCGGGGTGCCGGTGGGAACGACGAAACCGCGGATACCCTCTTCGGTCTGGGCCCAGACCACCGCGACATCGGCGATCGAGCCGTTGGTGATCCACATTTTCGTGCCGTTGAGCACCCAGTCGCCGCCGTCGCGCACCGCGCGGGTGCGCATCCCGGCCGGGTCGGAGCCGTGATCGGGTTCGGTGAGGCCGAAGCAGCCGATCGCCCGGCCGGCGGCCATCGACGGCAGCCACTGCTGTTTCTGTTCCTCGCTGCCCCAGTGGTGGATCGAGAACATCGCCAGCGATCCCTGCACCGACACCAGGCTGCGGATACCGGAGTCGACGGCCTCGAGTTCGAGGCAGGCCAGACCGTAGGCGGTGGCGCTCGTCCCGGCGCAGTCGTATCCGTCCAGATGCATGCCGAGCACGCCCAGCGAACCGAGTTCGACGGCCAGTTCACGCGCCGGGAGGCGGCCTTCCTCGAACCATTCGGCGATATGTGGCCGGATTCGCTCGGCTGCGAATTTGCGTACGGTAGACCGGATTTCGATCTCCTCCGGCGTAAGAAGTGAGTCGAGATCGAACAGCTGGGTCAGCGACTGGGACATGCGGCCTCCGGCGGGGTGTGCGCTTCGGGTAAACGGTAAAAACGTTTGCAGGAACGATTGCGAGAACGTTTGCATGCCTACGCTAGACTTGCCCCCGCAAGACAGTCAAACCTGGAAGGACCCCACGTCGAGATGCACCGACCCACCCGCGCTCCGACCCTCAAGGAGATCGCCGAGCGCGCCGGGGTACATATCTCCACGGTCTCCCGGGTGCTGCGGCAGGACGAACCCGTGGACGGCTGGACGCCGTCGGCCCGCCGGGTCCGCGAAGTGGCCGCCGAAATCGGCTATCAACCGAACCTGTGGGCAGCCAGCCTGCGGACCCGCAAAACCACCACCCTCGGCGTGGTGATGCCGCGCTTGACCGACGGCGTTGTCGCCACGACTTACCAGGGCATCGAAGTAGCCGCCACCCGCGCCGGCTACTCGGTACTGCTGTCGAGCCCGCCCGACGACCTCGACGCGCAACGACGCGCGGTGGAGCTACTGCTCGGCCGGCAGGTCGACGGACTGCTGCTCAGCAGCCTCCACATCCCCGGCGGCCCATTCCTGGAATCGCTGCCGATCGGCCCGCTGCCGATCCTCACGCTCACCCGGCACGCCGACGCGGGACTCCCGTTCGTGGTCGGCGACGACCGCCTCGGCGGCTACCTGGCCGCCCGCCACCTCCTCGACCATGGCTACTCCGACCTCGCCGTCATCAACGGCCCCGAACACGCGACCACGGCACGCGACCGGATGCTCGGATTCTCCGACGCCCTGGCCGAAGCCGGGATCACCCTGCCTCCGCACCGGATCGCCGAATCGACCTTCGAAGTCGCCGGCGGCGTTGCCGCGGGTCACGAACTCCTCGACCGCCCCGATCGCCCACGGGCAGTTTTCGCCGTCACCGACACCATCGCCATCGGCGTGCTCGGGGTGGCCCGGGATCTCGGGCTGACGGTTCCGGATGATCTCGCCCTCGTCGGCTACAACGACATCCCGGTCGCCGCCCAGCTGCCCGTCCCGTTGACAACGATCCGCTCACCCGCACAGCAGATCGGTGCCACCGCCGTGAGCAAACTGCTCGAGCTCATCGGCGGGCACGAGGTCGAGTCGGCGCGGTTGCCGGTGGAACTCGTGGTGCGCGGAACGAGCTGAACCCAGGCGTGCGTTTGGACGTCTCGAACGTCACCCTGGAGTTGTCCCCGACTGTCCTCGGCGACGATGTGCTGTGCTGACCGGTTGGTCACCCGATCGGGCTCCTCACGCATCCCGAGATCGTCTGGTCGAACCCCTCCGGGGCCGCGACGGGAAGCCGGTGGACCTGCGAAATCACGGAGTGGCGGGTGTGATGTAGCGAATGGCGGCCCGTCGAGGCACTATCGACGGGTCGCCGGCCAACTCCGGGAACGGGAACTTACAGCGGACCCCACCTGGTGTCGGCGCCTTCGCGAAAGGCGGTGAAGGAGGCGTCGAGTTCGCCGGTGGCGCTGCACATCACCTGGGTGCGGTTCTCGATATCGAGGGCGTGCCGGAGGCTGGGGGAGTCCACGGTCTGCCACATGGTTTCCTTCGTCATCCAGACCGCGAGCGGGGAGTGGCAGGCGATTTCCTCTGCCTTGGCGATGGCGCGGTCGAGGAGGTCGCCGGTGCCGGTCACCTCGAGTACGAGGCCCATACGCTCGGCCTCGTGGGCGTCGAAGATACGGCCGGTGAGCAGGAGTTCGGCTGAACGGGAGCCGCCGACCAGGCGTGGGAGGTGGTAGCTGGTGCCCATATCGCAGGCCGAGATGCCGTGCCGGATGAAAACGGCGCCGAAACTCGCCTCGGCGCTTGCGAATCGGATATCGCAGGCCAGTGCCAGGGCGAAACCACCGCCGACCGCGGCTCCGTTCACGGCGGCGATCACGGGCTGGCGGAGCCGGTGGATTTTCTCGAAGCCGAGGCCATCAGTTCCTGGGAGGCATAGATCCGGGCCATCGGGGAGTGGACCGAACCCAGCAGGGCGGCCGTGGGAGTGGCGTCTGTGGCGGTGAAGTCTTCGGGCTGCGCTTTGAGGTCGGCGCCGGCGGAGAAACCGGCGCCCGCGCCGGTGATGACGACGGCGCGGACGTTCGGCTTTCCGTTCACTTCGTCCAGCACGGTGTGCAATTCCGCGACCGTCTGGTTGTCGAGCGCGTTCCGCCGGTGCGGGCGGTCGATCGTCAGGACGACTACGCCGGAGGGCAGGTATTCGATGGCGAGCTGGGACACGGTTCGGACCTTTCCGGAAGCGGACTCAGCGGGCGACGGTGCCGCCGTCGACCAGGAAGGTCTGGCCGGTGATGAAACTGCCTGCGTCGGAGCACAGCAGCAGTGCCGTCCCGACCATTTCGTCGGGTTCGGCGAGACGGCCCAGGAGGGAGCCGCGGGCCATCGCCTCGATGAACTCGGGCGGGTTCTTCCGAACCATGTCGGTATCGACCGCGCCGGGCGCCAGGGCGTTGACGCGGATACCGTCTGCCGCGAATTCGGCGGCCATGGAGCGGGTGAACGACAGCAGCGCGGCTTTGCCCGCCGCGTACATCGACAGTGCGGGCGCGAACTGCATCGCCGCGACGGAACCGAAGTTGAGTACGGCGGCGTGTTCGCTGGCTCGCAGGTACGGCAGCGCAGCCTGGATCAGGAACAGTGGGCCCTGCACGTTGACGCCGAACGATTTGTCGACCGCTTCCGGCTGCATACTGCCCAAGGGTTGCGCGAGCGCATTGGCGGCGTTGTTGACGACGATATCGAGTCCACCGAAGGTCTGCGCTGTGGTCTCCACCAGGTCGTGCAACGCGCTCACCTCGCCGAGATGGGTCGGGACGCCGATGGCTTCCGCGCCGAGTTCCCGCAGCCGGGATGCGGCCTTGTCGCAGGCCTCCGGTTTACGGCTGGCCACGACGATATTCGCGCCCGCGCAAGCGAAGCCCTCGGCCAACGCCAGCCCGATACCGCGGGTTCCGCCCGTGATGATCGCGGTCCGGCCGCTCAGGTCGAACAGCTTCTGGTAGGAGTCCTTGTCCACTCCGGCCACCCTCTCGATCTCCGGGCGATACTGCCCGCCACTGACTACAGCCGCAGTCAGTTGTATCAGTACGGGAAGGCGCACGGGCGGGACTTCGTCATCGGAGGGCCGGCGACGGACGGCGCCGACCGGAGTCGGGCCGGTCGACCGACTGCCCCGCGGACTACGCAGAGCGCCGGGCCGGCCGTAACCCTGATCGCGTCGCGTAGTGGCGGCCGACTGCGCTGTCCCGGCTCGTCCGCCGACGCCCCGGCGGACGAGCCGTCGAACGGTTTTCCTTGCCGGTTTCGTCGCCGAGCGGCTGCGGCGACCGGATCGGTCGTTACCCAGTTTCAGGACCGGGCAGGGGTTCAGTGATCGATGGTGACGGTATCGATGCAGGTCGCGGCGGCGGGGAGTTCGTCGGCGAGGAAGACGGTCTGCGCCATCATCTTGTAGCCCGACATCTGCTCGCGGAAGACCTCGATGGATTCCTCCGGGTGCACCGAATCGATCACCGCGTGCGGGCCGATCGCGTTGAACTGGTGGCTGACCCCGCGCGGAATCTGCATATCCACGAACGAGCACGGCGGCACGATCAGGTTGTATCGGGTGCGGTGCACGCCGGCGGGAGTCTCGGGCAGATCGTCTTCGAAGGTGGCCGGGCGGAACGGTGTCACGCCCGGAACGTCGGTGATGTCGAAGGGGGAGAGGCTGCCGACCCGGATGCGGGTGTCGGGGCCGGTCATCATCCGCACGAAACGTAGTCCGGTGTGCAGGTGCATCCGGGAGCAGATATCGCGTTCGGCGACATCGTAGAAGTCCATGATGTAGCGGTCGGCGAAGAAACCGTCGAACGGTTTCTCGATCATGTACACATCGCCCTCCTCGAAAGTCTGGGAGCGCACGATGCCGTCGGAGTCCGGGGTCGTCGCCGCCGTGCTCGCTTTGGCACGGGTGACGATATCGGCGAAGGCGTTCACCACCGCCAGCGCGACCGGCTCCGGGAATTGCGCGACCGGGGTGACGGAATTGCGGCCCGCGTCCCGGAACGTGGCGACATCGTGGATCTCGTTGTCGTCGTCGGCCTGCTGTTTGAGAGGGGCGGGATTCTGCGGTGCGGACATCGGTGGGGGACTCCTGGTTTCGGGCAATGACTGAAGCGACGCGGAAAAGTTCAGGGGCCCACCTCGAAGGATCGCAACCACAGTTCGAGGGTGAGAACCAGCCACAGCTTGCCGCCTTGCCGCGGCAGCAGAGAGCCGTCGCCGCGTAACCAGGCGCGCAGCGTATCGGCGCGGAACAGATCACGGGCCCGTGCGCTGGGACCGAAGAGCAGATCGTTGCCCAGCTCGGCCAGCGGGCCGGTGAGCCACTGTTGCACCGGAACCCGCATCCCGCTCTTGGGCCGGTCGACAATGGTCGCGGGCAGGAGATCGCGGACGGCTTCCTTCAGAATCCATTTCTCCGTGGTCCCGGCGAGTTTCAGGTTCGCCGGTATCCGGAACGAATAGTCGATGACCGTACGGTCGAACAGCGGGGCGCGACCCTCCACTCCGCTGGCAGCAGTGAGCCGCTCGACCTTGGTGAGGATGTGGTGCGCGCCTTTGGTGCGCAGGTTGGTGTGCAGGAGTTGGTTGAGCAGGCCGGTCATCCGGCCCGGCCGCAGATACGGGGACAGTAGGTCGGTCAGCGGTGGTGCGTCCGATAATTCGGCGAGGACGCCGGGGGTGAGCAGGACGGGCAGGTCGCCGTGGCATTTGCGGTAGCTGTCGAGATAGGCGCGGGCGCGGGCTTGCGGGCTGGGATCGTCACGGAACAGTTCGAAGATCAGCATCGGCAGGTTCTTCGGGCCGCCGAATACCGGATCGCCGCCTTCACCGTTGAGGACGGTGGTGGCACCGTCGGCCGCGGCGGCCTCGGCGAGCAGCAGGTTCGGCACGGTCAGCGGATCACCGACCGGGCAGTCCAGCAGGGAAACGGTATGTGCGAGCCGATCGGCGACGGCGGTTCCGGGCACAGTAAGAACCCGGTGATCGGTGTGGCAGTGCGTGGCGACCAGGCCCGAATAGGCGAGCTCGTTCGGGGTGGTGCCGTCGAAACCGATCGAATACGAGCGCACCGGATGTTCGTGCAGTTTCGTGGCCAGCGCGGTGACCAGACTGCTGTCGATACCGCCGGACAACAGGACCGCGACCGGTTCGCCGGCGGGAAGACGCCGCGCGGTCGCGCTTTCGAGGAGGTCACGCAACCGCTGTGCGTGTTCATGGGCGGGTCTGTCCTCGGTGTGCTCCGCGGGTTCCCAGAAGATCTGCTCATCGACCGAACCGTCGAGCCGCAGCCGCAGGCATCGGCCCGGCAGCACCTCGTGGATTCCGCGCAGCAGAGTTTCCGACCCCGGCAGGTAGGCGAAGGTGAGGAACGAGCGCACCGCGGGCAGATGCAGCCCGGTGTCGAGATCGGGCCAGCGTCGCAGGGCCCGTAGCGAGGTCGCCGCCGCCCAGTGGCCGCGGGCGCGGGCATGGAACAGGGTGCGGGCGCCGACGTGGTCGCGGACCAGCACCAGTTCGGCGCCGCCGGAGATCGCGAGGGCGAACATCCCGTCGGCCGCGGCCAGGCCTGCGGTGCCGAAACGTGCATAACAGGCCAGCAGCAGTAGCCCGTCGGCACAATCGGCCGGTGGAGCATCCGCGCCCAGACGTTGCCGCAGTTCCGCGGCATTGAACAGCGTGACCTCGCCTATTGCTGTCAGATCTCCCCAGGCGAAGGGCCCCGCGGCCCGGCCCGGTTCGTCGTGCAGCAGCCCGAAGGCGCTGCGCCCCGATACCGAAACCGGGTCGCCGCCGACCGCGCATACCTGTGCGGCCGGATCGTGCTCTGTCAGGAAGGCGCACCATCGGCTCACTGCTGCTCCTCAGCCGAAATCGCCGTCGGAATCGGCGTCGCCGCCCCATTCGCCGTATTCGCCGGAGCCCTCCGTGGTTCCGGCCGGGTCTTCTTCGGCGGCCAGGCGCAGCTCCTCTTCCTGCTCGGGGGACAGTGACTCCGGCGGCGCGATGAGGCTGCCCACCAGCACCGCGCCCGCCGCGGCGGCGAGGATACCGCCGAGCCGGCCGCCGAACGACGAGCGATTGGCGGTCAGTGTGCCGTCACCCCACAGGGTGCGGCCGTAACCTGCCTCGCGCCCGTAGACCACGCGGCCGTCGCCGTAGGTGCGTTTGATGAGATGACGCCCCAGTGGCTCGTCGGTGCCGGTGGCGCCGCTGTCGTCGCGCCACGACACCCGCCCGTCCGGTTCGCGGGAACGCCATTCCTGGCGGCCGTCGGAATACCTGCGGTGCACCGTCCGGTCGGCCAGTAGCTCGTCGGTGTAGGTGATCTCGTTGCGCATACTCGGGTCTTTCATGAGGCGGGCCAGGTGAGAAAGCCGGTCCGCCGGGCCCGGCGGATTTCGATCAACGCGTTACCGGGCCGGTGCACATCGCGGACCAGCCGGTGCACACTGCGCAGCAGTACCGCGGGATTCACCGACTCCACCTCGACGGCGCGGTCCCGGCCGAGGGTTGTGCTGCGCGTTTGCGTCAGGTGTAGCGGTGCGGTCTGCGCCGGGCGCAGGCCGATCGGCACGATATCGATGCCGTCGGGGATATCGGTCAGGGCGGGCAACCGCTCCGGAAAGGTGAGATCCGCCGGGGTCGCGTCGTGCAGGACGTAGACGGTGCCGTGCGCACGGGCGAGCATTGCCGTAACCCCCGGATCGAGAGGTAGTTCCGCGGCGCTCACCACCGGGCACGCCGATTCCATCGGCATGCCGTTGGCACGCAACATGGCCGCGACCGCCGTGGAACGGCAGACCAGCAGCCGTGGCAGCCCGTAATCGAACAGATCCGGTTCCGGTGTGTGCGCACCTACGGTCGCCGGAGCGGCAGGGGGCGGGCCCAGTAGTCCGGGTATCTCACCGATTCGGTCCAGTGCCGCCCGGAAAGCGCGATACGGCACTACCGGTGGCACTGTGAAGGCGGGCCGGCGCGGTAACCGGTGTACCGGCAATATCGTGCGGCACAACTCGTAGTACAGCTGCCGTTCGGTGAACAGCAGTCCGTTCGGCGCCGCGGCCCGTCTCGCGGCAATACGTACGAGGCGGTCCAACGGACCGGCCATCACGCCGCCGGCCATGTCAGGAATCCGGTCTCCCGCGCCGTGCGCCGTTCGGCATCGGTTTCGTCCTCGAGTTTCTCGGCGGCGCGGGTGACAACCGCGATGAGCCGCGCCGGTGGGATCGCCGCGATCGGTGACCACCAACCGTCCGCGAGCCAATCGATTTCTTGCTGGGTGAGCCCTACGGAGTGCAGATAAGAGATCCGATTGCCGGCCGGTGGTCGTTCGCGCAACCGGATGGCGGATTCGTTGTCCAGCACGGCGCGCGGGGCGAGACCCAGGACCCGCACGCGCTCACCGAGGGCCAACCGGGCCGCCCTGGCGGTGGCGAATCCCTGCAAGCTCGCATCGTGTAGCAACAGCACGGGGATGCCGGCCGGGGCATTCTCGATCCGGTCGGCAAGGGCCATATCGTAGGCCTGCGGGATCCCATTGGCCGCCAGGCATGCCCGCACGCTCGGATCGTCGCAGACCAGGGCAACCCGGGGCTGTTCGATCACCGGAATCGGAACCTGCTGCTCGTCGAGGATGCCCGGCGGGAATTCGCCGTAGACGCCGACCCAGCGACCGATCACATCCGTCCGGAACCCGTACGCGGTCACCGGCATCGCGATCCGGGTACGCTGCCGGAACAAGGGCCGGCAGGCATAGATCACCACCAGACCCGCTGCCAGGACGACGACACCGGACAGGAGCACTTTCCAGAACACGAAAGGACCGCTCCACCCCTGGATACCACTGAGCAGGCACAGGATGTAGGTAGCCAGGACAGTGAGGAGCACCCAGGTGCCGGCCGCACCGCCGATGTAACGGTCCAGGTCGGGCAATCGCCGCCGCGCTGCCGTGTACCAGAGTTGCGTCACGGTGGCAGACAGGCCGCGACCGGCCGAGAGGCGTTCGGTCAGCGACCGTAACCGCAGATCGTGCAGGCCCAGCGGCTCCGCTTTGGGGTCGAGCGCGAACTTCCGCTCACATTTGGAGCACCGGTGATCGGTGCGTTCCCGGCGCAGCAGACTCCCACTGCAATGCGGACAGATCATGGTCCGTCCTCCCTCCGGCGCACGTACCAGCAGGTCGTGCCTCATTCTCGCGGCAGGTCTGAATGACTGCTCTTCAACATTTAGCACGGAAATGCGAACACTTCGTGGCCGATATGGTCCTTGTCGTCGTGCCGGACCGGAACGTGTTCTTGCGAAGGCCGGGGCCGTGCCCGATGCTGGGGCGATGGATATCGGGATCGCACTGCCCACCATGTGCCGAGGCTATGACCGGGCGGCCACCGTCGAATGGTCGCGTCTTGCCGATGCGGGGCCGGTCTCCAGTATCTCGTGCGGGGAACGGATGACCTACCACAACCCCGAAATGTGGACGACGATGGCGGCGGCGGCCGCGGTGACCGAACGAGTGCGTATATTCGCGAATCTTTCTGTGCTGCCTGCTCATCCGGTACCACTGGTGGCCAAACAGGCGGCGACGATCGATGTGCTGTCCGAAGGCCGATTCACACTCGGTGTCGGCGTCGGCGGGCGGGGGAGCGACTACCGCAGCCTCGGGGCCGATTCCGAACGCCGCCACGAACGGCTCGACCGGGCGGTCGCCGAACTACGGTCGCTGTGGGCGGGACAGCCGCCGTTCGACGGTGCCGACCCCGTCGGCCCGCCGTGCGTCCAGCCCGGGGGCCCGCCCGTACTCGCCGGGGCACTCGGGCCCAAATCGCTGGCCCGCGCCGCACAATGGGCCGACGGGGTGGTGTCGTTCAGTGTGGGCGGAGTGCCGGGGGAGATCGCATGGTCCGCCGAGGCTGCACGCCGCGCCTGGACCGACGCGGACCGCGCAACGCCCCGGCTGGTCAGCGGCTGCTTCTACACCCTGGGAATACCGGACGCCGAGACGATCCTGCACAGCTTCACCGCGGAATACCTCGACTTTCTCGGCTCCGGCAATGCCACCGCGGCCGCGGCAGCCATGAAGACCTACGACGCCGGCGCGCTGCACCGGACACTGGACGCGGCGGAAGCGGCCGGGCTGGACGAGTTCATCCTGGTCCCGGGCTCCGCCGACCGTGCCGTTCTGGACGCAACCCTGGAACTCATCGCCGCCCGCTGAATCCTGAGGGGAGTCGCTGCCGCAACAGCGAGACGTACAGCGGCTCCTTCCCGGCTCGGCCGTCGAAGCACTGGAACGTACTGTGCGCACCGGGGTGCCGCTCGGTGTCGCGAACGCCTGATATGTCCACCGGTCTGGAAACGATGTTCGAGTACGACCTCGCGCGGCACCTCGAGGGTTTCGCAACCCTCATCGCCTCCGCGTCCGGCGCCGGGGAGGATATCGGCCGTTGAGCGAATAGACGCAGGTCGCGATCGAGGTTGACCTGCGGCGATATTCACCCCGACTGGTAAATGCCGGGCCGGCATATTTGCCGTGCCCCGAGGTTCGGTGGTGTCCTGCAGCGGTGACTCTCTCAGTTCCCGACAAGCTCACCCCGCGAAAACGGCTACGGTTCCTGGCCGCCGCGCTGGCGGTGTCCGCACTCTCGTTCACCACTGCCTGCGATTCCGAGGCCGGGTCCGCCAACGGTTCGGCCGCGCCCGGATCGACGAGCGTCGCCGCACCGGTCGCCGCCACCGCAGCCTTCGCGGACCTGGAAACGACCCACGGTGCGCGGCTGGGGGTCTTCGCGCTCGACACCGGCACCGGTCGCAGTGTCGGTCACCGGATGGACGAGCGGTTTCCGATGGCGTCCACGTTCAAGGGGCTCGCCTGCGGTGGTCTCCTGGACCGGCATCGGTTGTCGTCCGGGTTCTTGGACCAGGTGATCCGTTATCCGCGCCACGAACTCGTCGAATATTCGCCGGTGACCGAACAGCATGTCGATACGGGCATGACGGTTGCCGATCTATGCCATGCGGCGATCACGGTGTCCGACAACACCGCCGGTAACCAGATCCTGAAACTTCTCGACGGCCCCGCCGGTTTCACCGCCTTCCTGCGGTCTCTCGGTGACAGCGCCTCCCGGCTGGACCGCTGGGAAACCGAACTGAACACCGCGATTCCGGGCGATGAACGCGATACCACCACGCCGGCCGCGCTGGCGGCCGACTACCAGGCCCTCGTCGTCGGGGACCGGTTGCCCGAACCCGAACGTGAGCAACTGCGGTCCTGGCTGGTCGCCACCACCTCGGGTGCCGACCGCATCCGCGCCGGCCTGCCCACCGACTGGACGGTCGGGCACAAAACCGGAACCCCCGCCTACGGCTCCGCGCTCGATGTGGCCGTCGCCTGGCCGCCGGGCCGGGCTCCGCTCGTCATCGCCGTGCTCAGCACCAAATCCGAGCAGGACGCCGAACCCGATGGTGCCCTGCTTGCGGCTGCCACCCGAATCGCCGTGGCGGAACTCGGAGGCAGCCAACCCGGCTGAGCACGCCGGGCGCGGACGGAACCCTATCCAGGTGCCCGCGTAGACCACATATCTACGCGGGCGCAGACTTTCGGCACCGTGTCGGGGACCGCTACGCCCCGGCACGGTGGGACTCCTAGATCAGCTTTGCATCGATCAGCAGGTCCCAGATCTCGCCCTGGCCGACGATATCGACACCGAGTTTCTCCGCCTTCGCCAATTTGCTGTCGCCGACTCCGGCACCGGTGATGAGCAGGTCGGTATTGGCCGATACCGACGAGGCGGCTGTCGCGCCGGCCTTCTCGCACAGGCGCTGGAACGTCGGCCGGGCCACCTTCTCCCCGGAGCGCGGATCGCTGAGGGCGCCGGTGATCACCACCGTTTTGCCGGCCAAGGGAGCGCCGGCCTCGACTACCGGCGGAAGATCCTCGTCGCGTACATCGAGGAAGACGCCGGCCTGCCGCAGGCGTTCGAGTTCCGGCCGCAGGCGGGTGAGATGCTCGACCAGCGACGCGGCAACCTTCGGGCCGATATCGTCCACCGCCACGAGACGCTCCTCGCCCGCGTCTGCGACCTCCTCCAACGAGCGGAAGCCCGCCCGGGCCAGGCGAGCCGCGGTGCCGTCCGAGGCCATCGGGATCGCCAGTCCGATCAGCGCGCGGCGCAACCCGACCGCCCGGCTCGCGTCGACCGAATCGATCATGCGCGCGGCCGAGACCTCGCCGATACGGTCGAATTCGAGCAACCGTTCCTTGGTGAGCGCGTAGAAGTCCGACGGACGCTCCAGGATGCCGGCCTCGGCGAGACGCTCGATCCACACCTGCCCGAACGCATCGATATCGGCTGCCGCACGCGACGCCCAGTGGATCAGCCTGCGCACGGTCTGCGCGGGACACGAGACGTTGGTGCAGAACAGTTCCCGGCTGTTGCCCTGTTCGATCACCGCCTGCCCGCAGGACGGGCAGGCGGTCGGTGGCACGATCTCGCGCTCTTCGCCCGTGCGTTTCGCGGCGTCGAGTACCCCTGCCACGAACGGGATCACATCGCCCGCCCGGCGCACCAGCACGGTGTCGCCGACCTTGATATCGCGGGCGCGGATCACCTCCTGGTTGGCCAGCGTCGCTTTCGTGACGGTGGTGCCACCGACGAAGACCGGTTCCAGCCAGGCCACCGGGACGATCTTGCCTGTTTTGCCGACATCCCAGACCACCTCGTCGAGCAGTGTGGTCTTCTCCTCGGCGGCGAACTTGAACGCCAGCGCACCGCGCGGGCTGGCGGATCGGGTCCCGGCGGCGGCGTAGGCGCCGCGGTCGGCCAGTCGCAGCACTGCGCCGTCGATATCGTAGTCCAGGTCGTTGCGGCCCTGTTCGATCGCGGTGATCGCCGCCTGGGCCTGTTCCGTGCCCACGCAGACCCGCATCTGCGCGCCCGCGATCCCCAGCGCCCGCAGGCCCTGTTCCAGATCGTCGGCGGCGCCGCCGGCGGGAGCGTCGAGGTCGAAACCGAAGAATTGCAGGCGGCGCTCGGCGACGGTGGCCGGATCCTTGGCCCGCAGCGTTCCCGCCGCGGCATTACGAGGGTTGATCAGCGGTTTGTCCGGGTGGCCGGTGTTGTAGGCGAGGAACGTCGAGCGCAGCATCACCGCCTCGCCGCGCACCTCCACCCGCCCCGGGACGTCGATCCGTGCCGGGACGCCGTCGACGAGCGCGCGCACCAGCACGGTGACGTCGTCGCCGGTGGTGCCGTCGCCCCTGGTCACGGCACGTAGGAGCGGGCCGTCCTCGTAGATCAGGGCCAGCGACAAGCCGTCGAGTTTCGGCATCACCACGACCGCCCGGCCGGGGAAGCGATCGAAGAATGCCGCGACCTGATCCGGTGTGGTCGCCTTCTCGAGCGAAAGCATCGGACGCGAATGCCGGACCGGGGCGTGCAGCACCGCGGGTGCGCCGACCTGTTCCAGCGGGTTCGGGTCGGGTGCGAGCTCGGGGTGTGTTTCGATCAGGCCGCGCAGCTCGTCCTCGATCGTGTCGTATTCGGCGTCCGCGACCAGCGGTGAGCCCTGGTAGTAGGCATCGCGTAAGGCCACGATGCGGTCGGCGAGCTCTTGGATACGTTCCCCTGTTTCCACAGGCACCGACGCTACCGAGGACCACCGACATCCGGCGCGGCGACACCACCCGCGACCGGGGCCGGAGAGCGGCCGAGCAGTTGCGTCACCCGACCGGCGGGTGCGCTTCCTGTGGTCGCCGACCGGGACACGACCTCGCCTCGGGTGCGATCTTTCGCCGTGGGGCGGAGTGTGAGGATATCCGCCTCGCCGTTCCACCGGCACCGCCGAGTAGCGCGCCGGTTCCGGATTGCCCGCCGGGCGCTGCGTAGGATCGAGGCGTTCACGCAGCGCACGCGGCTACGCGTGTCCTCTCGGTTCATTTCGGGAATCGGTCCACCGGAGGCTCGAGTCGAGGTATCGGCAATGACAGATCGACGCACTACCGTCCGCCCCCGGTCACGGCGGGGTGCCCGGGTGAACGCGGGAGCTCGCGCCGCGGACCTCGGGTACGCGGCGGCCTGGCGGCTGGTGCGGGTGCTGCCGCAGCGGTGGGCCGCGGGGCTGTTCCGGATCGGGGCCGATCGAGCGGCGCGCGGTGGCGGCCCGGAACAGTTGCGCCGCAACCTGGCCCGCGTACTCGGCACCACCCCGGAGAAAGTACCGGACGACCTCGTTCGGGAGAGCCTGCGTTCCTACGCCAGGTATTGGTGCGAGGCGTTCCGGCTGCCCTCGATGGACCCGGTGCAGCTGGCCGAGACGATCGAATCCTCGGCAACCGGCGTCGAGTACATACGTGACGCATTCGCTCGTGGCGGTGGCGTGGTGCTCGCGCTGCCGCACAGCGGGAACTGGGACCTGGCCGGGGTGTGGGTGGTACGGCGGCTGGGCACGCCGACCGTGGTGGCCGAGCGGCTGGCACCGGAATCGCTGTTCCAGCGTTTCGTTCGATTCCGCGAGAGTCTGGGGTTCGAGATCATTCCGCTCACCGGTGTGGAGACGCCACCGTTCGAGCAGTTGGCCGCGCGGCTCCGGGCCGGCCGCATAGTGGGCCTGCTGGGGGAACGCGACCTGTCCGGTGCGGGCGTGCCGGTCGATTTCTTCGGCGAGCCCGCCACCATGCCCGCAGGCCCGGCCAAGCTGGCCATCGAGACCGGCGCGCCCCTGCTGCCGGTGCACTGCTGGTTCACCCCCGATGGCTGGGGATTCGAGATCGGCGCTCCCATCGACACCACCGGTGGTGTCGCCCCGGCGACGCAGCGGCTGGCCGACAGGTTCGCCGCCGGTATCGCGGCGCATCCAGCCGATTGGCATATGCTGCAACGGGTGTGGACGGCCGACTTCACCGCCGAGCAACTCGCTCGCATCGAGGCCCGCCGCATGCACTCACGCTGATCGTCGGTTCCGATTACCGACCGGGCGGCCTGCGCAGCGGCCGTCAGTTCGGAGGGACCACGCACCGGGCAACCGTGTCGAGATCCGGACAGTAGCCGTCGGTGGTGTCGACCGTGAGTCCGGGCACGGCGCGATCGACCGATTCGAAATGCTCGACCGAATGATTACCGGAAGTGATCTCCGCGAGGAGTTCTCCGTCGTTGTGTGCCCGCCGGTGCGGGCCCATCTCGGCCCGGCGGATGTTCGGTCCCGGATCTCCGATGTCGATGCCGGGCAGTGAACGGCCCGGATACCGGCTACCGGAGATAGCGCTACCGGATTCGGCACCCGGAATCGCCGGTGAAAGGTGGCCTCGGCAACCGCTGTGACACCGGCCGCACCATGACGCCGAGAACGTCGAAGAACGCGGTCGATGCCGGCATGGCAGAGGTGCTGGGTTCCAGGCCCCGCAGGTAGCGCCGCTCTCCGCCCGGTCCGGTCCGGCCCGGCCTGGTTCGCTCGATGCGGTTCAGCCCGGCTCGCGTGAGTTCGGCTCGGTGCGGTACGACCGGGGCCGGTCGGCTCGGTACGGCTGAACCGGTCGGTGTAGGGGAGCGTCATGGGTCGGTTAATTCAGTTGACCGGGAGAATCCGGGCAAACGAGCATGTGGCCATGCGCGTGGGTGTGGTGGGTTTGGGGATGGGTCTGTTTCTGGCTACCTGGTGTCGCCGGCTCGGTATGGAAGTGGTGGCCGCCTGTGACCGTGACCCCGTCCGGCGGGCCGAAGCACGGGCGCTGCTGCCGGACGCGAGGCTGGTGGACGAATGGCCTGCTCTGCTGGAGGAGCGGCTCGACGCGGTGGTGCTCGCCAACGATTTCGACGAGCACGCGCCCCTGGCCATCGCGTTTCTCGACGCGGGCGTCCACGTGCTCTCCGAATCCGCGGCATGTACGGACGAACAGCAGGCGCGGGCACTGCTCGCGGCGGAGCGACGTTCTGCGGCCACGTATTCGTTCGCCGAGAACTATGTTTTCCATCCGCATATCCAGCTGGTGCGCACCATCGTGGCCGCAGGGGCAATCGGGCGGGTGAACCTGATCGAGGCGGACTACCTGCACGGGATGGCGCCGGATGCGGTCGCCTCGCTGATCGGCGACCCGGCGCATTGGCGTGGCCGGATCGAGCCGACAGCCTATTGCACCCACACGCTCTCGCCCGTGCTCGCGCTCACCGGCGCGCTGCCCACCGAGGTGGCGGCCTTCGCGATCGACAGTGCCGATCCGCGCGCCGCCGTGGTGATGGTGGTGCGACTCGACGACGGCGGGCTCGCGATCACCCGGCACGGTTTCCTGCAGGGCGAGCCGGACAGTCATTGGAGCTGGTTCTCGGCGCGCGGGAGCAAGGGGCTCGCCGAATCGGTGCGGGCGCCCGGCGAACGTGCGTGGTCGGTGCGTGTGCGCAAGGAATCGTGGACCGATCCCGGCGGAAACGTGCGGGACGAGGAGCGCGAACCCGCACCGCTGATCCTTCCCGACGGGACACCAGTGGAGTCGAAGGCGGAAGGTACGGTGCGGATCCTCGAAGGGTTGCGTGCGTGTGTCGAAGACGGCCGACCGCCCCTCGTTCCCGTACTGCCCGCGGTTGCCGCGTCACTGGCCGGTGTCGCCGGTGCCCGCTCACTGCGCGAGAATTCGCGCCCGATACCGATGCCGGATCTGGTGGCCGGAGCCGCCGGCCGGGCCCCGTGACAGCGTCTGCCCGGGATCAGTCGTCGGACCGCCGGTGCCGCGGGCGCGGCGCTGGTACCGGTGCAGTTCGAGGGCCTCGACTTCGCTGCACACTCGACTCCAGGGCTCAGCGGGCTCGGGTGCGGGCCAGGTTCCAGCTGTTCCAGGTGTCGTCGTCGAGTCGGTCGTCGAGCCGGTTGAGCAGATCGTTGCGCATCGGGGCGGGCAGGCGGTCGAGAGCGGGGACGATATCGACCGACAGGCCGGCCAGGTAGTCGACGTCGAGATCTTCGCCGCGCTCCCAGCGGTCGATGTTCTCGCCGGCGACCAGGCCCTCGGGATTCAGTGCGGCCAGTGCCAGTAGTGCGGCCGTCCCCGTCGCGATCGCAGTGCGCGGCAGCCACGCCGTTTCCAGACGCAGGACGGCAATGATCACCAGCACGTAGACGATCCCCAGCCAGAGTTCGCAGGTGCCGACCAGCAACCGCAGCACAGTGAATCCGTACGCCTGCTGGTAGGTCCACATGCGTCCGAGCGCGGAGGCGATCATCACGAGCGTGAGCCCGCTGATCGCGCACAAGAGGCCGCGCAACCACAGCCGGTCGACGGCGGTGTCGCGGGCGGCCCGGTGCAGGACGGGCAGGATGACGGCGAGTGTGAGCACCGTGACCGCGGAGAGCTGCCAGAAACCACTCCGGGCATACTCGGCGTAGGTGAGGCCCGCGGTGCGCTGCACATAGTCGTCGCCACCGAACAGGGCCACCAGTTGCGCCCCGAGGAACACCGCGAACACCGCTGTCAGGGCGCCGACAGGTAGACCCCATTCCAGCCGTGCCAGCGTACGTTTCGCGGAATGCGGTTGCCCGTCGGCCGGGAGCGGGGGCCCGGCGAGCAGGTACAGGGCGCCCAGCGTTCCGATACCCGCCAATACGAACACCGCGATCCAGCGGCTCAGGGTGTCGCCGTCCAACCGCGGCATCAGACCGTCGACCAGTGCGGCGAACGTGGCGTCGGCGCTGGACAGCAGCGGTATGAACACCGCCAGCAACGCGACTGTGACCGCGGCGGACACACCGAGCCGGCGATTACGGGCACCGGCACCATGGGGGCGCGCGCCCAGCGCATTGTACACCCAGGCAACCGCACCGACCGACGCCAGCGGAACAGCCAAGGCATCCCGGAACATTCCGCGTTCCGAACGCCTGCCCACCACAGCCAGCGATCCGGCCACTGCCGCGGCCACCACGCACAGCACGAACAACCATCCCGCGGCCCGGAAAGTACCGACCGCCAGCAACGCCAGTGCCGTGATCGCCCACCACAGGCGCTCCCGGTTCCGATCCTGTCCGTGCTCCGCTCCCGCGGCACGACGTGCCCGGCGATGGACCACACCGACCGCGGCCGCCGCCGCGGAACCCGCGAGCAACCAGCCGATTCCGGGCCGGTCCAGCGGAACGGCCGCCGCCGCGACCGAACCCGCGATACCCGCCGCGGGCAGAACACCCGGCGGGTAAGCGATCAAATGCCGGCGTGATGCGACGGCCGGCGGTCTCGGGTACTCCGGTGGAACCGGGGCGGGCGCCCCCGCCGCCGAATCCGCGGACCCGGTCGACCCTGCCGACCTCAGCGTGTTACCCGCTGCTGCCGCCACGGCCGATTCCGTGCCCGCGGTCGATGCTGTCGAGTCGGCGGGCTTCACCGGTTCTCCCGTTGCCAGGAGTTCGGGCGGTTTCGCCGGGCCGGTTGTCGCCGAGGGCTCGGTTGGTGTTGCCGGCTCGGTTGTCCCCGTCGAACCGGTGCTCCTGGCCGTCTCCGCGGTTCCCGGTATCGCTGAGTGCGCGGTCGCCGCTGCGTGTTCGGACCCGGCCGGGTCCGTGGGCGTTACCGGCGGCGTCCGTTCCGGGCTGTCGTCGTTCGGTGTGGCTCTCTTGGACATAGGCGTTCTCCTGGGGGTGCGCGGTATCGACCCGGGGCCGATCGGCGGCCGGGCTGTGCAGATGGATGGGTCAGTGGTCGGGCAGTTCCGTGGCCGGGAGGATCACGCGGATCCGGGAGCCGGGGTCGGTGACGGCGATGGAGCCGCGGTGCAGGTCGATCACCCACCGTGCGATGGCGAGTCCGAGACCGGTACCGCCGCCGTCGGTGCGGCCACCGCGGGTGAATCGATCGAAGATGTGCTCGCGCTGGGCGGGCGGTATACCGGGACCGTCGTCTTCGACATCGATGACGAGGTCACTGCCCACGGTGTGGGCGTGCAGCCGGACCTCACCGCCGGCCGGACCGTGCCGGGCGGCGTTGTCCAGGAGGTTCAGCAGAACCTGGTGCAGGCGGGCGCGGTCGGCGTACACGGTCGCGGTCGCCGGTTCGATCTCGCTGCGGAAGCGGATTCCGCGGCCCGATGCCGCCGTCATGACCTCCGCCTCGGCGACCACTTCCGCGAAAAGCGGTGTGATGGCGTATACGCCGCGGGCGAGTGGGACGGCACCGGCTTCGATACTCGACAGGTCGAGCAGTTCGGAGACCAGCCGCCCGAGCCGTTCGGTTTGGGCGAGAGCTGTTTCGAGTGTTTTCGGATCGGGTTGCGATACCCCGTCCACGAGGTTCTCCAGGACCGCGCTGAGCGCGGTGATCGGGGTACGCAATTCATGCGAGACATTCGCGATGAGTTCGCGGCGCTGCTGGTCGGCGGCGGCCAGATCATCGGCCATCCGATTGAACGCCGCGGCCAGCTGGCCCACTTCGTCCCGGGAAGAGGCGCGCACCCGGCTCGTGTAGTCGCCGCGCGCCATCCGTTGCGCGGCCGCGGTCATCTCCCGCAGCGGCGTGGTGATGCCGTGCGCCAGGAACTGGGAGGACACCAGCGCGATCACCATGGCCGCCAGTGTGGTCATCGGTGGCAGCCAGCCGATCTGCAGGCGGAAGTAGCCGAAGGCGAGTCCGCCGGCGAAGGTCATCAGGACGGCCAGTTTGAGTTTGATCGAGCGGATCCGGTCCAGCGGCCGCGGCAGTACCGCCGCCACCCGGTTCGATACCCGCCGCACTCGGCCCAGGACTGCGCCCACGGATTCGGTGGCGGTGGGCCCGCTCATCTGGTCTCCAGGGCGTAGCCGATTCCGTGGACGGTACGGATCAGGTCGGCGCCGAGTTTGCGCCGCAACGCCTTGATATGACTGTCTACCGCGCGGGTGCCCGCGGCGTCGGCCCAGTCCCACACCTCCTCGAGGAGCCGCTCGCGGGCCAGGACCGCGCGGGGACGCTGCGCCAGCCGGGCCAGCAGATCGAATTCCAGCGGTGTCAGCTGCGCTTCGACCCCGTCGCGCCAGACCCGCCGCTGATCGGCGTCGATCCGCAGATCGCCGACCACGGTGATCGCGGCGTGCTGCGCTCCGGCGCGGTCGACCCGCCGCAGCAGGGCATGTACCCGGGCGGTGAGGACCCGCAGGGAGAACGGTTTGGTGAGGTAGTCGTCGGCGCCCACGCCGAGACCGATGAGCTGGTCGGTCTCCTCGGTACGCGCGGTGAGCATCAGGACCGGCACCGAACGTTGCGCCTGGATCCGCCGGCACACCTCCAGTCCGTCGAAGCCGGGCAGCATGATGTCGAGAACGACGAGATCGGGTTCGAATGTGCTCGCGGCGGCGGCCGCGGCGGGCCCGTCGTGGGCCAGTTCCACGGTGAACCCTTCGGCCCGCAACCGCGCCGCCACGGATTCCGCGATGGTGAGCTCGTCGTCTACCACCAGGATCCGCCGCGCCGCCGGTCCCCCTGCCGGTGCCTTGTGTTCCATGATCGGGGAGCCTAGCCACCCCGTGTGGAGAGAACAGGCGTCAATTGTGGAGATTCTGTGTGCCCCGCAGATCGATCGCCGGAACCGCCTGCCGTGTCGGTGGTGAAACTTATGATGTCAGTGGTTGATTCGCTGGGGCGCCGGGGGTTCTCATGTACGAAATGCCACCTGATCCGTTCGATCCCGACTCGACGGATCGGCTCATCCGCCGCGAACGGCGCTGGGCTCGGATACGACGTGTGCTCGGTTCGCCGGAAGCGATCGGTATCGGGGTCGTGGTGGGATTGCCGGTCGCGGTGCTGGTGATCACGTCGGTCGCTGTGCCGCTGTTCCGTTCCGAACCCGCCGAAACAGCGGCACAGCCCTCGGCGACGCCCGTACTGATCGAGCATGCGCCGGTCGATCTGTCCCGTCCCTTCGCCGCTACACCGGCCGCGAACTGGGCGGAGGGGGAGGCGGGGATCGTGGTGCCGCCCGCGGTCCCCGTCGGCCGGTATTCGGCCGATCAGGTAGCCGAGGCCCTGTCGGCGGTCCGGCACCTGATCGCCACCGCGCGGTTGAACCGGCACGTTCTCCATACCCACGACCCGGAACCGGTGCTGGCGCTCCTCGCGCCGCACCAGGCCGATGAGGCGCGAGAGCTGCTGCGACCCGGCAACGAACCCGAGACCTGGTGGCTCACCGCCAAGATCGCCCCGGGTTTCCGGCTGCTACCGGCGGCGCCGCGGGTCACCGGGTCGATGACGCCGGTGCTGAACCCCGAAGGCGAATTGACCATCCGCACCAATTACCTCGTCGCCTATGCCTTTCATGTCGACTACCCCGAGATACTGAACGGTCCGCTGGATATCGTCTCGGTCGTCCGGCGGGAAGCCGAATACGTCTGGGCGGACGACGCGCAGTACGACGCGGGCTCGCAGGGCATCTACTACGGCGATGTCCAGGGGCATGCCTACTCGGTGAACTGTGCACTGCACGACAAGGGATACCTCGCTCCGAATTACAGCAACCCGCCCACCGGGTTCACCGAACCGGACCAGCGTGAACCCGAGGAGTATTTCGACCCGAACACTCCGCTACCGACCGAAAACGGCTGCTGACACAGCGAACGGCGTGCACCGCCCAGGGGAGGGCCGGTACACGCCGCGCTTCGGTACGGCCGCTGTATCAGAGTGCGAGCACCGCGGGGACGGTCAGCACCGCCACGTAGTAACCCATGAACAACACTCCGGCGTGGATCTTGAAGAACCGGCACAGCAGACCGCCGACCAGGCCGACCGTGAGCGTCACGGCGAGTCCGAGTACCCCGCCCTCCCAGACACTGATCACCACGACCAGTCCGGCGAACGCGGCGATGATGGCCTCGTGGCTCACGTAGCGCACGACGATACTCGCGCCCCGGTGGGCGAAGTTCATCGCGAACGGGTAGGCGATGAGGATCGCCACCGCGACGGCGGCGAGCCCGTAGAAAAGAAACTCGGTGTTGCTGAGCGCGGTCGACAGATTGTCGATATTGCCGTTGCCGTCATCGGTGGTGAAAACCGGTGGGGCGTTGAACAGCGGTGCGGCGGGCCCGGCGGCGACCGGGCTCAACGGCAGCCCGAACGCGATGAGCGGGATGAGCGCTTCGGCGATATAGGTCGATTCGGTGGTGCCGTTGCGCGCGGCGATCACCGAGGTGAGCCGGCGGTATCCGTGTTTGACCCGGGTGGCGACCATTTCGCCCATCAGTACCGTCATCGCGACCGGGCTGAAGACAAAGGTGGCACTGGACACCGTGGCGGTGGCCGCGACATAACCCGTCTGCCCACGGTCGAGTATCCGGAACGGATTGGGGAAGTAGCCCTTCCAGGTCTTGACATCGGGCGCCAGCCATACCGTGGCCGGTTCCTTACGGGCCATTTCGGCTCGTCCCTGCGGCCCGAGTGACAAGAAGAGGTCGGCGATCAGCGGTCCGACGGCGATACCGAGGAAATAGCTGATATTGAGTGCGACATCGTAGGACTCGGTGAGCTGTTTGAGACCCAGGATCAGGACGACGAACGGTACGAGCGCGAGCACGCCCGCCCATTTCCCGGGTGATGCATAGGCGATACCGATCGCGGCCAGCAGGAACAACCACGGCGCGGCGGACTGGACGTGGTCGGCCACGGGGGCCAGCAGCGTGGCGAACAGGACCGCGGCCGGGACGGCGATCACGGCGGCGATAACCGCCGCGGAGATTGCCTTGCGGAGTGCGATATGGGGTACGCCCAGCGCGCGCAGCATCCGGGCTTCGCGCATGAGCGGGACAGCCATCGTGTCCCCGGGGATGCCGAGCAGCGTGGTCGGCGCCGCATGTGTCATATGTTTGGCCACGGCTCCGGAGAGGAAGAACGTGAACACTGCCGCGGGCGGCGCGCCCAGCAGGATGACCAGCAGGGTGAGCGGGGCGATGGTCGCGGTTTCGTCGGTCCCCGACACCATTCCGATCAGCGAGAAGACGATCGCGCCGATCACGGCGAGTATTACGGCCAGCGCGATATCGCTGGTGAGGATCGCACTCATGAGGTGGCCCCGGTGTTCTCGCGTTCGGCCGCGGCGAACCGCGGCTGCAGCCCGAGATCCTCGAGTTCGCGCCGGGTGTGGTCGGGCAGATCGTCCAGCGATCCCAGGCCCTGGCGTTCTTCGCGCAACGCGGCGATGACCTCGCCGACGGCCACATCTTCGGAGGCGTCGGTGACCACGATCCGTTTCGGCCGGAACATCCGCCCGCAGATCACCCCGGCCACCACACATCCGGCGATACCCACCAGCAGGGCGTAGGCCTCGGCCAGTGATTCGTTCGCCACGAACGAGGAGAACGCCCAGTCGGACAGCAGCAGCGCGGCCAGGCTCACCCCGATGCCGATGACCACGGAGACGGCCAGATGGCGACCGACGACAGTGTCACCCCACACTTCCAGGTACTGCGGGTGTTCCCCGCCCGAGGCGGGTGGTGCGGTGGCAGGCGGGTCGGCCGGTGCCGCCGGCACTGGCGGCGCGGGTTCGGTGGGCATGGGTACTCCGTCGGCGTCGAGGGGTCGGGCGGGTCAGGAAGTCGAGGCGGCGAGTGCGCTGACCACTCGCGAGGGGCTGGGGCGGCCGAGGACGGTGGACATCCAGCGGGAGGTCGCGGCCAGGGCATCCAGGTCGATACCGGTGGCGATACCGAGTCCGTGCAGCATCCACACCAGGTCCTCGGTCGCGAGGTTCCCGGTGGCGCCGGCGGCATACGGGCAGCGGCCCAGGCCACCGGCCGCACTGTCGAACTCGGTGACGCCGGCGGTCAGCGCGGCGTAGACGTTCGCGAGCGCTTGGCCGTAGGTGTCGTGGAAATGCATCGCCAGGGCCCGCGGGGGGATACCCCGCGCGAGCAGGGCTTCGAGGAGATCGTGGACGTGTCCGGCAGTGGCGACGCCGATGGTGTCGCCCAGCGAGATCGAGGCCACGCCCATATCGAAGAGGCGTTCGGCGATATCGGCGACGGTTCCTGTGCCGACGGCGCCCTCCCAGGGATCGCCGAAACACATCGAGATATATGCGCGGGTGGTGAGCCCGTGCGCTCCGGCGCCGGCGACGACGGGGCGTGCGGATTCGAGCGCCCCGGCAACTGTGGTGTTCATGTTCCTCTGCGCGAATGTCTCTGTTGCGCTGACGAATACGGCAATCTCGGCAGATCCGGCCGCCAGTGCCCGTTCGAGCCCGCGATAGTTCGGGGCCAGCACCACCTGGCGGATATCGCGGGGCAGCTCGAGGCCGGCAAGTAGTTGTTCGGCATCCGACAGTTGCGGGATCCAGCGCGGCGAGACGAAGCTGGTGATTTCGAGCTCCGTAACCCCCGCGGCGACGAGCCGGCGGCAGAATTCGATTTTGGCCTGCGTCGGTACGACGGTGGCTTCCGCTTGGAGACCATCACGCGGGCCCACCTCGTAGACCCGGACCGTCGCCGGCAGGTCCGGTCTGCGGTGGACGTGCGGTGCGGGCCGCCGGACGGCCTCGGTATCCGGTGTCATCTCAGCTCCGGCTCCGCAGGCCCGCAAGCACTTTTTCGGCGTGCTCGACGCGAATGTTCTTGTCCTGGATGAGCTGTGCGACGACGGAGTCGAGTTCGGCGGTGGACGCACCGGCCGTGACCGCGACGGTACGGGCATGCAGGCTCATATGGCCGCGCTGGATACCTTCGGCGGCCAGAGCCCGGCAGGCGCCCAGATTCTGGGCCAATCCGACCGCGACCACGACCTCGGCGAGCTCGGTGGCCGTGGTCACGCCGAGGATCTTGATCGCCGACTGCGCCACCGGATGGACTTTGGTGGCCCCGCCCACCAGGCCGACCGCCATCGGTACTTCCAGCGTGCCGGACAGGTGCCCGTCGGCGGTTTTCTCGAAATGCGACAGCGCCGTGTACCGGCCGTCGGGGCCGACGGCGTGGGAGTGACAGCCCGCCTCCACGGCGCGGGTGTCGTTGCCGGAGGCCAGTACCGCGGCGGTGATGCCGTTCATGATGCCTTTGTTGTGCGTGGCGGCCCGGTACGGGTCGGCTTCGGCCAGCGCCGAGGCGTGCACGATATCGTCGACGACCTGCTGCCCGCCCAGCAGATCGCGGTCGAATACCGCGCGGGCCCGCACGATCCGCCGGTCGGCCATATTGGTGAGAATGCGGAGCAGCGGCCGGCCCCCGGCGATCTCCGCGAGCCGGGGTGCGATGGCTTCGGCCATGGTGTTGACCGCGTTGGCGCCCATCGCATCGCGAACATCGACCACCAGATGCGTGACGACATGGGTGCCGGTGCGGGTCGGGACCAGACGTACGTGCAGATCCCGGGCGCCGCCGCCGAACCGGACCAGCGTCGGATCCTGCTCGTTGGCGACGTCCACGACGGCCGAAGCGTGTTCCAGGATGCGTAGCCGTGCGGCCTCGGGATCGGGGAGGTCCAGCAACTGGATCTGCGCCTGCATCACCGGACCGGTGCCCGAGGTGAAGAACCCGCCGCGCTCGCGGGCCATCCGCGCGGCATTGCTCGCCGCGGCGACGACCGACGGCTCCTCTGTCGCCATGGGAACCAGGTAGTCGCGGCCGTTGATCCGGAAGTTGGTGGCGATGCCGACCGGGATACCCAGCACACCGATCACGTTCTCGATCATGTGATCGGCATGTTCGGTATCCAGGCCGCGTGCGGGATCGAGGACATCCAGGTCCGCGACAGCAACCCCGGTGCGTTCGGAAACCACCGAGCGACGCTGCTCGACGGACGAGTCCTTGAAACCGGGAATTCTGCTGTTGACGGTCACTGCGCCCTCCATATAGCGGGGACGCGGTACCCACGTCCCCGGGGAAATCTGCCGGATACCGACGCTACGACCACGCTGTAACCGGCGACATGTGTCCAGAACACATGAAATCTCACGCTCGGTGTGCTGGTCGTACATCCGGCTGTCATTGCCGGGATACCGACCGCAACTCGTCCAACCGGGTGGCGAGCGAGATACGAAACAGGTGTTCGTCCTGCCGCCATTCTGCGCCGAGCAGGGTTTTGAGGCGGTCGAGACGCTGCAGGATGGTATTGGTGTGATAGTTCAGTGCGCGCGCCGTCTTCGTCGGGCTCGCCTCGTGCCGCACGAAGGTCCGCAGGGTAGTGAGCAGATCGGTGCCGTGCCGGGCATCGTAGTCGAGGACCGGGCCGATGGTGAGATCGAGGAACGACTGCAGGGCCTCCGGGTTCGCCCCGAACAAGACCGTGTACGGGGCGTAGGCATCGGTGGCGACCGCGCCGCTGTCGATCCCCAGCCCCGCGAGCAGGCGCACGGTCTGTTGCGCGGTGCGGAACAGCCGCGGGAGTTCGTCGGGAGCTGCGGCCGGCGGCGGGGTCACGATGAGGACCGGGGCCCCGAGCGCGCCGATGAGGTGGGTGCGGAGGTCGTCCGCGAAAGCCATCGGATCGGCGGCCGCTGCGATCACGGCGACGGTGGCCGCATGTTCGCTCACCAGCCCTCGGTCGCCGAGGAACCCCGCCGCCGCGCGTTCGGCGCGGGCCCGCCGGTCCGGCGGCACCTCGACGATATGCAGCGATTTCAGATCGGACGAGGCCAGCCGGTGGTTACGCATCCGCTGGTCCATATCGCGCCGCCGTTCCGGCGATGAATCCAGCAGGTCGGCGATGAGTTCGCCGCGCTCACGGCGGTAGGCGTCGGTGACCGCCCGCTGCTGCAGAGCGAGCAGCGCAGCGACCTGAGCCGCCCGCTCGATCGTGCGCCGCTCCACCGGACCGAGTTCCACACTGCCGGGGGTGAGCAGCAGCGCGCCGAAATACAGTTCGCCGGCGGTGACGGCGGCCACTGCCTCGACCGACCTGTTCTTCTCGACCGTCCGGCAGTGCCCGCTCGACCGGCTCGCCGAGATCGCCGCCCGCACATCCGGCGACAGGCTCACCGTGACGTGCTCGTTGTCTGCGGCCGCGGAGGTGGCGATCGAAAAGGATTCGGCGTCGACAATCGTCACCCGCCGGTCCAGCGCCGCGGACAAGGTGCGTGCGACCTGGGTGAAACCGCCTCCGGACAGCACTGCGTGGACGAGTTCCTGGTGTACCGCGCTGGATCGGTCCCGGGCCTCCAGATGCGCGGTCAGCTTGTCCAGTGCACCGCGGGTGCGGTTTTGCGATTCCCGGAGTTGCGCGAGGATATTCGCGGTCTGCAGCACCACCGAGGCATGGTCGGCCAGCGCCGAGAGCAGCGCGATCTCCTCGGGAGTGAACCGGTGTTCCTGCCGGGTCGCGGCGAAGAGAACGCCCAGGACGGTGCCGTCGGACAGCATCGGCACACCGAGGATCGAGACGATCCCTTCGGCGAACACGGCATCGTCGATGGTGTGCTCGTGGGTGCCCTCCATGTACTCGCTGTAGCGGGGCACCCACTGGGCCGACCGGGTATCGGCGATCCGGCTCGCCAGCCCTGTCCCGGCGGGCACGTGCAGATCCTGGAACTGCGGAGTCACCGCTCCCATCGTTTTGCGGACGTGCAGGTCGCGGGTGGTGGCGTCGAATTCCGACAGGTAGGTCACATCGGTGCCCATCATCTCGTGGGCGCGTGCCACCAATCTGGCCAGCAGCGCATCGATATCGCGTACCTCGGCCAGGTCGCGGGCACTGGAGAACAGTGCGGTGAGCTCCTGTTCACGCCGGCGCAGGCGAGCGACCTCGGCGCGGTCGCGGCGTACGCGGTCGACGATCTCGCCGATCGTGTCCGGATCCAGACCGAGGCCGGTCAGCGAGCCCGTCAGTGCGGTGACATCCGGTTCACCGTGGGTGACGGTGCGAAGCACCTCGCGGACGAGACGCGCGATGTCGCTGCTGTTCATGGACTACATGATGGCCCCTGTGCCACGGCGCCGGCGCACCCCCTCTGCCGGTGCGCGGGCCGGTCACCGATAGATCAGGCGGGGTTGTCGCCGGCACGGTGAGACATTCCTGTCGTTCTGGCAGATTACGGCGCCGGCGAAATCCCGGCAGGTCAGCGATGCACAATGCGTGACCTACTCCGCTCCGGTGTGGCCGGGCAGGCCGCCGCATTGCGCGACGGCCGGGTCGGCGCGGTGGAGCTCACCGAGGCGGTACGCGCCGCCGTCGAAGAGCTGAACTCGAGGGTGAACGCGTTCTTCGAGGTCTCGGCCGAATCCGCCCTGCGGGAGGCGGCCGTACCGGACGAATGCCCTGCCGGCTCGCGCGGTGCGTTGCACGGAGTTCCGGTGGCGATCGAACAGGAGAACGATATTGCCGGCTCGGTGACAACCTTCGGCGGCCGGGCGAATCACACTCCCGCCGCCGCGGACAGCGGAATCGTCGGGCGATTGCGCCGGGCGGGCGCGGTGATCAGCGGCAAGGCGACGATGCCCGAATTCGGATTGTGGCCGTTCACCGAAGCCGAGGCGACCGGGCGGACCGGCAATCCGTGGAATGCCGGGCATACTGCCGGTGGATCCAGCGTGGTTCGGCTGCCGCCGTCGCCACCGCAATGGTGGCGGCAGCCATCGGCGGAGACGGCGGTGGGTCGATCCGGATTCCCGCTTCGTGTTGCGGCCTCTTCGGTCTCGAGCCGTTCCGGGGGCGGGTCGGCACGGCGCCGCATCCGGATCGCTGGCAGTCACCGGGTGTGCTGTCCGGCCGGTTCCGCGCGGTCCGGATTGCCGATCGGTGTTCAGTTGGTCGGCCGGTTCCACGACGACCCGGCGATCATGGCATTGGCCGGGCAGGTCGAACGGGCGCTGACCTGGGCGGACCACTGGCCGCCGTCCTGATCGGGCGACGACCACCCAGTTATCCCGTCAGCCCGGATACCCGTTCCACCACGACGAGCGGGATTTCTCGTTCGGTCTGCTGCTGATGCGCGGCCATATGGGGGAACTGCTCCGCCAGCATGCCGAGCAGTCGATCGCGTTCGGTACCGGTGGCGGTTTGCGCGGTACCGGTGAAAAGGTCGATCCCCGCGGGGGTCGGGCGTTCGACGATGACCTGCGGATTGGCGGCCAGATTCCGGTACCACGCCGGATGCTCGGCTGCGGCCATATTGGACGCCCACAACACGATTCGGTCGTCGCCGTCGGTCAGATAGGCGAGCGGCACGATATGTTGCCGCCCGCTCCGCCTGCCGACCGTGGTCAACAGGACGAGGTCGGCCCCCTTCAGCATTCCCTCCCTCGTGATTTCTCCGCCATTGGCGCGGAAATCCTCCACTACAGACCTGTTGAACGCGGGCATATCACTCGGCAACGACATCTGCCGGATACTAGTCCCCGCCGGAGGTGGAGAGCCGTAGCCGACTTCCGAACGATATGGGTCAGAAGGTAATTGCTGATCACACCGGGTGGGCTCGGCGAGGGACGTGTCGTCGCCGTGGACCCGTCCGGCCCGACCGATTGCGGGTACGCCCGTGCGCCCCTGTGGTGCGCCGGGGCGCCTGTAGCCGCCTTTTCGCAGGGCTTACTTGTAGAAGCCCTCGCGGAGGTCGATGCCGTGCTCGATCCAGACCTTGAGCGCGGCGAGCATGCCGGTCCATCCCTCGCAGTTGCCGAAGGCGTTCTTCGCGCCTGCTTCGGTCGGGCGCCAGGACGATTCGGTGATGGTCACCAGGGTCCGGGTGTCGTTGTCGATCGGTTCGAATTCGAAGGTTGTGGTGGTGGCACCGGCCTCGTCGGTGGTGGCCTCGCCGTCCCACTGGATGACGATGGTGCGCGGTGGGTCCGCCTTCAGGACCCGCACCGGAAATGCGCCCGGAAAGTCGTGGAAACCCCAGGTCACCTCCGCTCCCGGGGTGAGCCGGCCGCGGGCCCCTCCGGTGGTGAAGTACTTCGACAGCTGTTCGGGGTCGGCGACCGCCTCGTATACCTCGGCGCAGGGCTTTGCCACACGGCCGGAAACGGTGAAGGAGAGTTCTTTCAGCTCAGACATGTGATAAATTTACAACATGTCTGAGGTTGATGACAAGGACCCCGATGATCTGGTGTTCAAAGCGCTGGGATCGGCGACCCGGCGGGCCATGCTCGATGCGCTCAAAGAAGCGCCGCGCACCACGGGTGGGTTGTGTGAATTCTTTCCCGGGCTGGATCGGACGACGGTGCTGCAGCATCTGCGGGTACTGGAGCGGGCGGGGTTGGTGACCGGCCGCAAAGTGGGCCGGGAGCGGCATCTCTCGCTCGCGCCGATGCCGATCAAACGCATCTACGACCGGTGGATCGGGGAATATGCCCGTGCCGCAGTGGAATTGCTGGATGACCTGGAGGCCGAGTAGGTGCGCCGCCTGTTTCGGCCGGGTGTGCCGGAATTCTGTGGACTGCCGGGTGCGAAGTCGACTCGGATGGTGAAGTTCTCAGCGGCGCCGGCTCGCGCATGGGGCCGTGCGCGCAGTCTTGGCCCGATCGACCTCGTCGTCGGTGAGGGCGCGGACCGGTAGGTCCTGGCGTTCGACGCTGTCGGCGCGAATGCCGTTCAGCGTGATGGCCATATAGCGACGCCAGATCTCGGGATTGACCGGTTTGGCGAATTCGGCGAGCCCGTCGACCATATGGATCATCGCGAAGAGATCCGACGGCTCGATATCCGGTTGCAGCACACCCGCTGTCCGGGCGCGTTCGACGATGGCGGCGACCGCCGGTTTGATCCGGTCGCGGACGCGGTGGAAGCGTTCGGTGTCGAGATCGAGCTCGAGGATCACCTCGCTGAACCCGCGGTTGATCGCGAGGTGGCGGCAGGCGTATTCGACGAACTGGACGAGGCCGAGCCAGGGGTCGGGGTGGTGCACGCTCGCCTCGGCGGCGTCGGCGAATTCGCCGAGGTGATGTTCGAAGACCTCGGAGATGAGTTCCGTTTTGTTGGCGAACCGGCGGTAGACCGTGCCCACTCCCACGCCCGCGCGTTCGGCCACATCGTCGAGGGTGATCTCGAGTCCGCGATCGGCGAACAGTTCGCGGGCGGCCTCGACGATGCGTTGCTGATTGCGGACGGCATCGGCGCGCAGGCGCCGGGTGCGCAAGGTCGTGGCGGGTTTCACAGCCGCAGTCTATCAACGACGGGATTAAGTGGAGGCGTGATCTCCGTTTTTGTGTTAGCGTTCAGATAATCGGAGGTGCAACCTCCATTTAACCACTCTTTCTAGGGGCGAGATGACTACCACGTTCGATCGCGGGCCATCCGCGCAGGAAAAACCGTCCGGCAGACGCGGGTCGCACGCGCTGCGATGGTGGGTTCTCGCCGTTCTCGGCGTCGCCCAGCTCATGGTCGTACTCGACGCGACCGTGGTGAACATCGCGCTGCCCGAGGCTCAGCGCGATCTCGGATTCGACGATGCGAGCCGCCAATGGGTGATCACCGGCTACGCCCTGGCCTTCGGCAGCCTGCTGCTGCTCGGCGGCCGGCTCAGCGATCTGTTCGGGCGCCGCAACACCTTCATCGTCGGCCTGATCGGGTTCTCGGTGGCCTCTGCAGTCGGTGGTGCGGCCGCCAACTTCGAGATGCTGGTCGCGGCCCGCGTCGGCCAGGGCGTTTTCGGTGCCCTGCTCGCACCGGCGGCGCTGTCACTGCTGACCGTCACCTTCACCGAACCGTCCGAACGGGCGAAGGCCTTCGGTATCTTCGGCGCCGTCGCCGGTACCGGCGGAGCCATCGGCCTACTGCTCGGTGGAGCGCTCACCGAATGGGCGTCGTGGCGGTGGGTGATGTTCGTGAACTTGATCTTCGCCGCGGTCGCGCTGGTCGGTGCGGTACTGCTGCTGGCCCGGCACGCCGCCGGTGTCCGCCCCAAGCTCGATATCCCCGGCACGGTCGTCGTCACCGCCGCCCTTTTCGCGATCGTCTACGGCTTCTCCCACGCCGAGAGCGAAGGCTGGACCGATTCGGTGACGCTCGCCTTCCTCGCCGGCGGCGCAGGCCTGCTCGCGCTGTTCGTCTGGCTCGAAACGCGGGTCGCGCATCCCCTGCTGCCACTGCGTATCGTGCTCGACCGCACCCGCGGCGGCGCATACCTCGCAGTATTCGTCATGGGGATCGGCATGTTCGCGATCTTCCTGTTCCTGACCTACTACATGCAGCTCACACTGGGCTATTCGCCGATCATGACCGGTGTGGCATTCCTGCCGATGGTCGCCGGGATGATCGCCTCGTCCACCACCACGCCGTCGCTGCTGCTGCCGAAGATCGGGCCGAAGGTGGCGGTCAGCGGTGGGTTCGCGATCGCCGCGTTCGGAATGGCGTGGCTGACCCAGATCGGCCTCGATACCGGGTACACCACCCATATCCTGCCCAGCCTGATCCTGCTCGGCCTCGGCCTCGGCGCCGCCATGTCGACGGCGTTCCAGAGCGCCACCGCCGGGGTCCGGCACGACGACGCCGGGGTCGCCTCGGCGATGATCAACACCAGCCAGCAGGTCGGCGGGTCGATCGGGACGGCGTTGCTGAGCACCATCGCGGCTTCGGCGGCCGGTGACTACCTCGCCGGCCGGACGCCGAGCCAGATCACCGCCGCCCAATCGGCGATCGAAAGCTACACCACCAGCTTTGCCTGGGCCGCAGGCATTTTCGTGATCGGTGCGGTAGTGCTGGCGATGTTGTTGCCGTCCACTCTGCCCGCTCCGGCCGAGGGAGAACCGGTGCTCGCGCACTGACCCGGTGATGCCTACGTGCCCGTCTTCGCGATATGCGAAGGCGGGCACGGTGCTCTCGGGTAGCCGCCGTCGATAGCGGACAGAGCGGACAGAATGGGGGCACGCTGCTCAGCGTGCGCGAGCGAGTACGCGCCGCGCCGATCGCGCGACTGCTTCATCGATGAGATGCCCGTGCGCGTCGACCCCGACACCCGAGGTGGCGGAGGCGAGCCGGCTCAGCACCTCCTCCGCACGGCCGATCTCCTCCGCCGTCGGGGTGAATACGGCGCGCACCGATTGGAGCTGTTTCGGATGAATACATGCCCGCCCCGCGAAACCCAGGCGCCGGAGCCGGCGGGTATCGGCCTCGAACGCGGGAAGATCGGTGAAGTTCACCGATACCGCCGCGACGGGCGGTTCGATCCCGGCAGCCGCGCTCGCCGTGACCACGCGGCTGCGTGCGAACAGCAACTGTTCGGCGGAGTCGTCTACTTCGATCCCCAGGTCCGCGGCGAGGTCGACCTCACCGATCTGCAGAAAACGCAGGCGCGGCGAGCGCGCGATATCCGGTGCCGCCATGAGCCCGGTGGCCGTTTCGACGAGTGCGGACAGCCGTGCGTCATCGGCCCCGCATTCGGTGAGAATGCGGTCCGCTACTTCGAGTTCCCGAACCGATTCCACTTTCGGTAGCCAGATGCCGGTGAGATTCGGTCCGGCTACTGCGCGAATATCGCGGGCCTGCACATCGCCCGGGTTCACCCGAACCCAGAGTTCGATTCCGTCCGGATCGCAGCGTGCGACCCATTCGGCGACCGATGTGCGGGCCTCGTCTTTCCGGGCGGCGACCACCGCGTCCTCGAGATCGAGAACGACCGCATCGGTACCCGAGCGCAGCGCTTTGCCGAATCGCTGCGGCATGTCGCCCGGTACGTACAGGTACGTGGTCGCCGTCATCCGATGGTTCCCTGACCCGAAACGAGTGCCTTCGCGATCACGGTGCGCATGATGTCGTTGGTGCCTTCGCCGATCGCCATGAGCGGCGCATCCCGGTAGAGCCGTTCCACAACGAACTCCGTGGAGTATCCGTATCCACCGTGGATGCGCATGGATTCCAGACTTGCCGTGATCGCTGTTTCGGAGGCGAAGGTCTTGGCCATCCCGGCTTCCATATCGACCCGGTTGCCGCCGTCGGCGCGGGAGGCCGCCCAGTAGGTCATCAGCCGTGCGGCCTGCAACTGTGTCGCGATATCGGCGATCTTCAGCTGGATTGCCTGGAATTCCGCGATGGGCTGCCCGAACGCCTCGCGTTCGCGTGCGTAGACGAGGGCGGCGTCGTAGGCGGCCTGGGCGATTCCCACACTGCGACCGGCGATGTTGAGGCGGCCGATCTCCAGCCCGGACAGCGCCTGTTGCAGGCCACGGCCCTCGGTGCCCCCGAGTAGCGCGCTCGCCGGCACCCGCACATCGGTCATCACTATCTCGCACGATTCGGTGCCCTTGTATCCGAGCTTTCCGAGATCGCGCTGCACCTCGAAGCCCTCGGTCGTGGTGTCGATCAGCAGAATGCTCATCCCCTTGTGGGCAGGGGTCGTTGTGGTATCCGTTTTCACCAGAACGGGCAGGACGTTCGCGTAGCGCGCGTTGGTGATCCACGTCTTCGTCCCGTTGACCACGTAGTGGTCCCCGTCTCTGCGGGCGGTCGTGCGGATGCCCTGGAGGTCGGTACCCGCGCCCGGTTCGGTCAGGCCGACGCCGGTCCGGTAGGTTCCGGCGGCCAGTTTCGGCAGGAGTTCCTGTTTCTGTTCCGTGGTGCCGTGACGGGCGATCATCCAGCAGGACAGGTTGTGGCTACCGAGAATGCCGGCGATTCCCATCCAGCCCCGGGCCAGTTCCTCGTAGACCAGTGTGAACGACACCTTGTCCAGGTCCAGGCCGCCGTATTCCTCGGGAGTGGTGATCCCGAAGAGCCCCATTTTCTTCATATGCTCGACGATTTCGGTCGGGTATCGGCCCGATCGCTCGTATTCGCTTGCGACGGGCACGATCTCCTTCTCGACGAAGGCCCGCAAGGTCGACCGGAAATCGCGCTGCTGTTCGTTGAAGGTGAAATCCATGCTGTTCCTCAGCTTTCTTCAGTCGTGCCGATCGGTGGCGATGAGATGGGCCAGGTCGTGCACGACGGTCAGGTCGTCCTCCGCGGACAAGTTCAGGATTCGGTCGGCGAGTTCGCCGGCCCGCGGGTGCCCGGCGCAGTTGCCGGTGAACTTCGCCAGCACTTCGGCATCGGTCATGGGAACCTGCGGTGTTCCCTTGCTACCTGGTACGTCTCCCGTCGCGGTCCGTCCATCGCGCAGCGTGACGACGGCTCGGCCGGGCGCCGCGGCGGCGGGCCCTTCGGTCGGTGCGGGGACTACCCGGACCGATTTCGCCGTCGCCGCCACCGCGGGGCGGGTGATCGACTGTGGGGTGTAGGTGTCGATGGTGATCGCCCCGTCGTGCAGCAGCGCGGCGACGCTCCACGGCAGGTCGAACTTGGCATCGTAGGTACTGCGCGGGGGCCCCGTCCCGGTGTGGTCACCGCAGACGAACGGGCTGGAATCGGGGTGGACGTGCACCTCGATATCCACGATATCGGCCGGGTCGACCGCCGTTTCGGCGACTGCGGCGGCTACGGCATCGAGGGTCACGTGCATGAGCTGACAGCTCGGGTACGGCTTGATACCGATGCGCGTCAGTTCCCAGCGGTCCCTGAGTTCGTCGGTCAGCACCGCGAGATCGGCCGCTCGTTGCGAAAGCGTCGCGTACACACCGCGTTTACCCTCGAGCACCGAGGGTGGCCCGGAGGCCCCGGCGGCCGCCAGCCGGGCCGCCACCACCCCGGCGAAGGCCGCGGAACCGGGATGCAGGGATTTGGTATCGGCGGCGGAATCCAGGAACTCCAGCAATCCGCCGGCCGAGGAGCCGGCGATCCCCAGGGCGTCGACGAGTCGGGCGGCGGGCAGGCCCATCAACCGTCCCGCGGTCACCGCCGCGGCAAGCGGCCCCGCGACACCGGTGGCGTGCAGGCCGCGGGCGTGGAAACCGTGCGGGCTGACAGCGCCGAGCCGGCAGACGGTTTCCAGCCCGAGAGCCGCCGCCGCCAGTACTTGTTCACCCGTCGCCGACTGCTCCTGGCCCACCGCGAACGCGGCAGGTAGCACGGTCACCGTCGGGTGGACCAGGCCACCGGCATGAGTGTCGTCGAAATCGAGCGCGTGTTCGAGCATCGCGGTCGCCATGGCCGCTGCCGGTGCCGACAGCGCCTGATATCCGGTCAGCGCACGCGCCTGCGGTGGCCCACCGAGACTGTGCGCGACGGTCCACCCCGGCAGGCCGGCGGCGAGGCGGGCTGCGGCGACGGTGACGCCGGCACCGTCGAGCAGATGCCTGCCGACGGCGTGCTCCACTTCCCGCGGCAGGTCCCGCGGCTCCGTCCCGTGAATCCAGCCGGCCAGTACCGCTGCCGCGGTCATCGAGTGATGTCCGAACCGTCTGTGCCGAAGGCGCCGCCGGCGGCCAATTCCGAGATCCGTTCGTCGTTGTAACCGAGTCCGCGCAGTACGGCATCGGAATGCTCGCCCCGGGTGGGTGCCCGCCGGTAATCGGGCTGCTGGGTACCGAAACGCACCGGTGAAGCGACCTGCCGCACCGTGCCGAAGCGCGGATGTTCGGTATCGACGATCAACCCGCGGGCGAATGTGTGCTCCTCGGTGAGAGCCTGACCGATATCGTTGATCGGTCCGGTCGGCACCCCGGCCGGACGCAGCACCGACAGCCAGTGCTCGACGGTGGCCGTCGCGAAGACCTCTTCGAGAATCGGCAGCAGTTCGGCGGCGTGGCGGCCGCGGCTCTCGAAATCGGTGAAGCGGGGATCTGCCGCGAGTTCGGGCCGGTCGATCGCAACGACCAGTCGTTGCCAGAATTTTTCCTTGGCGCAGCCGACGATGAGCCAGCCGTCCGATGCTTCGAATGCTTGGAACGGTACGAGGGAAGGATGCGCGGAATTGCGGGTACGGACGGGTTCGAAGCCGCCGTTGAGATGCCAGGTCGCGGGGTAGGTGAGCAGGCCCATCGCCGTGTCGTACAGCGAAAGGTCGCAGTCGCCGCCGATACCGTCGCGCCGGGCGGCATGCAGCCCCGCCAGGATGCTGATGGCGGCGACGAACCCACCGGAGTAATCCACCAGGGACAGGCCCGATTTGGTGGGCGGGCCGTCGGGGTCGCCGGTGACGCTCATCCATCCCGCCAGCCCTTGCAGGATGTAGTCGTATCCGGGTTCCTGCGCACGCGGACCGGTCATCCCGAACCCGGTCAGGCTGCAGCAGACGATTGCCGGATTGAGGTGTTTGAGCTGGTCGTAGGTGATGCCGATCTTCTGCGGCACATCTCCCCGCAGGTTGGAGTACACGACATCCGATTCGCGGACGAGATCTTCGAACACCTGACGGCCCGCCGTGGTCGACAGGTCCAGGGAGATACTGCGTTTGTTGCGGTTGAAGGTTTCGAAGAACAGTGAATCCTCGCCCGCGGCGAAAGGCGGGACATAGCGGCCGACATCGCCGCCGGCTCCGGGATCTTCGACCTTGAGCACATCGGCGCCGAGGTCGGCGAGATGCAGGCTCCCGAACGGGCCCGCGCCGTATTGTTCGAGCGAGAGGATCCGGACGTCCTCGAGCGGCCTCATGCGGACACTCCGTCGGTCGTAGCGGCGGACGTGGAGCCGGGTAGCTCGAGCGGGCCGCTCTTGGCCACGGGGAAGTAGTTCTGTCCGATACCGCTTTCGCGAGTCGCGACCATGACCGAGCGCTTCCAGGAGATGACCTCGTCACCGTCCTGGTTCAATCCGCGCGTGATCATCGAGACGATGCCGGCGTAGGGCCGGGATTCCGAGCGACGCAGACCGGTGCAGATGCTTTCGGCGTAGATGGTGTCACCGACATAGACCGGGTGGCTCATCTTGATATCGGTGAACGCGAGGTTGGAGATCGCGTTCTGGCTCATATCCAGTACCGAAATGCCCAGCACCACCGAGACGGTGAGACCCGAGTTGACGATAACCCGGCCGTTGGTTATCGGATTCTGTTGTGCCACATGGGCGTTGAAGTGGTTCTGGTTGGTGTTCATCGACAACAGGGTCACCCAGGTGTTGTCGGCCTCGGAGATGGTCCGTCCCAGCGGGTGCTGGTACACATCGCCGACGGTGTAGTCCTCGAAGAACCTTCCCAAGATCGCGGGATGGGTCGCCACGGTGCCTCCTAGGGGGCTTCGGTCGGGCAGTCGCGATGACTGTAAACATCTGATGTTTGCGTCGTCAATAGTTCGCGCTGCGAGAAGAGTCCTGATTTTCTTTGGATGTCTATCGCGCTCTGGTCAAAAACATCAGATGTATGGTCTCATGTGGACCGAAGTCGATCCATCTGGCGGTACGAATCCCGCAGATGGTCCAGGTGCCTGCGCATGAGGTCCATGGCGGCCATCGAATCGCCGTCCCGCACCACCGCGAGAATCGCGCGATGATCGTGGTCCACGCATTCCCAGAATCCGTCCGGGGTGTGATCGCGTCCGAAGCGCCCGGACAGTACCCGGAACACCGGCGCCGTGATCAACTCCAGTAGCGGATTGCTCGCCGCGCGCAGCAGGATGAGGTGGAATTCCTGATTCGCCGCGTATGTCTGCGGGCCCTGGGTGCCGTCCGGTTCGAACATTACGGCCTCGAGTCGTTCCAGCTGTTCGGGCGTGCGCCGGAAGGCTGCCATCCCGGCCGCGGGAACCTCCATCAGGTTGCGTACTTCCATCAGTTGATCGACGCTCACGGTCTGTGCCGCCGCCATGAGCGCCACGCCCGTCTCGAGATGGGCGCTGATATGCCCGATGCTCGGCGCGGTGACGAAACTGCCGCCGGTCACCCCGCGGGTGGTGTGGATCAGGTTCTGTGTGGCCAGTGAACGGAGGGCCTCGCGGATGGTGCTCCGGCCGACGCCGAACTCGTCGCTGAGTTCGGGCTCCGTGGGGAGCCGGGTGCCCGGGGGGAGTTCGCCGGACAGGATTCGCGCCCTGATCGTCTCCATCAGAATTTCGTAGGCCAATGGTGGCCGGGACGCTGCTGTTTTCGCTCCGTGGTTCGTACGGTCGGCGGCCAACCTCGGCCTCTCCTTTGTCGGTCCGGTGCAGTCCCGTGTCCGGGCGGTTCCCTAAAAGTCTGCTGTATCGGTAGAAAATTCGCCGTAAGACGCCCGCTGTTGTCGAGAAATGCGACTCTTGACGATCAAACCATCATATGTTTACAGTCACCCACTGTAACCCAAGTCTCACCAACCAGATCCTGCGAGCCGTCACAACAGGTGCCGCTCTCAACCACCCGCGGCGGCGGCATCGTCACCACCGACCCGCACGATATGTCGAGGGATCATGTTCACATTATTTCCGTCCCCACATCGCCGGGCCCGTCGTGGCAGGTCGGTCGCAATGGCGGCCGCATCGATCGTCGCGCTCGCCGGATGCGCCGGTGATCCGGGCCCCGACGCCGATCCCGCCGCACCCGTCACCATCGATGTGACGGTGTCGGCCGCGGCCGAGATCTACAGCATCCCGTGGCTGGTCGCCCAGAAACAGGGACTGTTCGAGAAGTACGGCGTCATCGTCGAGAACATCGTGCCGGGCAAAGGGGGCAGCGCCACCATGCGCACCCTGCTGGACGGCAATATCCCGATCGGTGAGGTGAGCTACCCGTCGATCGTGCAGGCCGACCCGACCGGCGCCGAACTGCGCGTGGTGGGGGGCGGTACGCAAGGCCCGTACCCGATGAACTTCTACGCACTTGCCTCGAATACCCGGATCCGATCGATCCAGGACGTGCGCCGGTGGGCGTACACGCGGCCGAACTCGGCAACCGATGCGCTTTCGCAGCTGATACCGAAGCTGGCCGGTATCCCCGAGGACCGGATCGAACGTGTCTCCTCGGGTGGGATCGGCGAGGGCCTCGCGCTGCTCGAAGCGGGGTCCGTGGATATCGCGATGCTGCCCTCGATCGTGGCCGAACAACGTCCGGACGATTTCACGCTCATCGCGAGCAGCCCTGAATATCTGGAGCGCTTCCTGCAATCCACCATCACAACGACGAAGGACTACGCCGCCTCCCACCCCGGCGTGGTGCGCGCCATCAACGCCGGCTACACCGACGCGGTCGCCTCGATCGACGCGAATCCACTGGCCGCAGCCCAGTTGTACGCCGACTATTCGGGATTCGATGTCGATGCCGCGCTGAAGGTGGTCGAACGGGCCGCATCCGCCCGAACCTGGGGCGGCGGCTTCGACCCTGCCTCGGTGGCATCGGCGCAGGCCGGAGTCGAACTTTCGGGTAGCGACCGCGACCCCGACCTCTGCACCCTGTTCGATCCACAGTTCCTGCCGGCCGACGTGGATCACTCACTCCCCGACGGATGCTCCGAGACGTCCTCGTCGTGATGTACAACTTCCGACCGCGAAGGGTCTGTTCATGAATACTCCTACGACATCCGACCCGATCGTCGACGCACGCGGTGTGGTCCGGCGCTTCGGCGCGGTCACCGCACTCGACGGGGTCGATCTGCAGATAGGACGCGGAGAGTTCGTTTCCATCGTGGGCCCCAGCGGCTGCGGTAAATCCACGATGCTGGAGATCGTCGCGGGGCTGCAGGACCACGACGCGGGGACCGTGGCAGTCGACGGGAAGCCGCTGAGCGGTCCCCGGGAACGCACCGCGGTGATCTTCCAGGAATCGGCGACCCTGCCGTGGCGTACGGTCCGCGACAATGTGGCGTTCGCGCTCGAGGTCCAGGGTGTAGCCAAGCGTGAGCGCCGGTCCCGCGCCGACGAACTGCTCGCCACCGTCGGACTCACCGCTTTCGGGGATCATTTCCCGGGGCAGTTGTCCGGGGGAATGCGGCAGCGGGTGGCCATTGCCCGGTGTCTGTCGATGCAACCGGATCTGATCCTGGCCGACGAGCCCTTCGGCGCGCTGGACGAGCAGACCCGCCTGGTGATGTCGTATGAGTTGCTCGAAATCGTCGAGAAGCTCACCTGCGGAGTCCTGTTCATCACGCACAGCATTCAGGAGTCCATCCTGCTGTCGGACCGGGTTCTGGTCATGAGCGCGCGGCCGGGGCGGTTCATCGACGAAATAGCGATCGACCTCGCGCGACCACGTTCGGAGGATGTGCTGACCTCGTCGGCCGCGACCTCGTTGCACGAACGTATCTGGTCGTCGCTGCGGGATGAGGCGAAGAAGACGATGAGTGTGGCCCGATGAGCAACCGATCCGTAGTCCCCGGCTATCTCCGCCCGCCGCCGGCTCGGGTGTTGCGGTTGCCGAGCCCGGGATGGACCGCTGTGGTCATCATCGTGCTCCTGGCGCTCGTCGAACTCTACGCACGCTCGTCGCTGGCCTCTCCGCTGGATATCGTGCCCGTTTCGGACATGGTCGCGGAGACGATCCGATTGCTCGGTGACCGGGAGTTCCTGGTCGATTCGCTGGGGCGCACGCTCGGAATCATTGCCATCGGCTTCGCCGTCAGTTCCGTTCTCGGTATCGCGGCCGCTTACCTTTTGTGGCGGTTCGACTTGTGTAAGCGAGCTTTCCGTCCGTACTTGAATGTGTACTACGCAGTCCCGACTTTCGCGCTCTACCCCATCATGGTGGTGCTGTTCGGCAGCGGAATCACCCCGATCGCCGTGCTTTCGACGGTCTTCGCCTTCGGTATCGTCACCGTGAACGCGCAGACCGGATTCGAATCCACGACACCGATCATCGGAAAACTGGGCCGGGTGCTGCGGATGACTCGGTGGCAGTACTTCCGATCGATTCTGCTGCCCTACGCGCTGCCCAATATCATCACCGGTCTGAAACTGGGCCTTTCGTACGCCATCATCTCGGTGCTGGCCAGTGAATTCATTCTCTCCACAGAGGGGCTGGGGCATTACATATCGATCGCCTACGACAGCTTCGATATCGCGGAAATGTACGCGGGCATACTCGTGGTCACCGCACTCGCGCTCCTGGCGACCCTCCTCATCTCCGCAGTGCTCAACCGATTCGATTGGAGGCGCCGGCGATGACATCCGTAGTGCGGCAACTGCCGACCCGCCCGATATTCCTGGGCACAGCGGTGTCCCGGATCAGCACGGCACGACGGATCGGGCCTCCGGTTCTCGTCGCCGTCCTCGGCGTCCTGGCCTGGTGGGCCACCGCGATCGTGCTGGACAGTCGGATCTTTCCCACGCCCGCCGATTCCATGCGGTCGCTGTTCGCCGATCTGGCCACCGAATCGTTTCGCGCCAATGTGTTCGACTCCCTGCGCCTGTTGATCGCCGCATTCGTCGTCAGCGTGGTGGCGGGTTCGATTCTGGGTCTCGCTCTCGGAATGAGCGCCTTCTGGTCCCGCGCCGTACTGCCGATCATCTACTCGATCAACAGCATCCCGAAGATCGTGCTGTACCCGTTGTTCCTGTCCTTTCTCGGGATAGGCCAGTCGAGCCGGTTCGGATTCGCTTTCTACGCGGCATTCGTCCCTATGCTGATCATGGCCGTAGAGAGCGCCACCGCGGTGAATCCACTGCATCTGAAAATGGCGGCGTCGCTACGGATGAGCCGTCCGCGGCTCATCCGTCAGATCATCGTGCCTTCGACGCTGCCCGCGCTCGCGACCGGTATGCGGGCGACCTTCGGCCTCGCCTTCCTGGGGCTGCTCCTTGCGGAGATGTTCTCCTCGTCGAGCGGTATCGGCTACGAGATGCTGCGCAATGTGAGCCTCATCCGGATGGAGAACATCATGGGCTCGGTCGTGCTGATCGTCGTGATCGCACTACCCCCCACGATTGCTCTGCAGGCGCTGGAGAATCGCATCACGGCCCGCTTCGGCGGCGCGGCCCGGTGACACCTGCACACCTGCCGATTGCGGTTCCGTAATCGTGATCCGGCATTCGCGTCAGTTGTCCGGCGGGAGGATCGGCGGGCTGAATACGTCCTCGAGTGGAGTGGGGCCGGTATAGCGGCGGCAGTTGCATTGCACCCATTCGCGCAGACCGTGGGTGCCGCGGCGGGAAGATTCGGCGTGGCAGGTGCCGGTGGAGCGGTCGTGCAACGCCAGATCGTGGCCGCAACCGCAACGGGCGGTGAGCTTGCGCGCCGATCCCGTTCGCCGCCGTGGCACGAACCGGCCGCAGACCCAGCCGGCTGCGAGAAGGCCTGCGCCTACGGCAAGGCTGAGGGGATCGAGCATGTCGCCAGTATATGAATGCGCTCCGCGGGCCGGGCCGGTTCGATCGATCGTTGCCGCGGGAGCGGTGGTGGTAGGGCGTACCCGGAGTCCCCGCCGGTGTTCGGTATCGACCGTTCCACGGTGGTGAACGGGGGGTAGCCGGGTCGGCGATCGAGCCGTCCCCGGGGCACCGTGGACCGGCGAGAGGGTTTCGACGCCGAGCGTGGCCGCCGCGGCCACGAATTTCTCCGGCAGTGCCCCCGCGAAGTCGTCGATATCCGGCCGCCCGGTCACGGTGAAGCCCCGGGTACGCCCTCCTGGAGGAACTGCGCGTCGTTCGCCGGCGTGCACGCGACGTCGACCGGCTCGACCCGGCCGGGTTTCACAGGGGAACCGGGGGTACCCGGGCGATGTGAATACGGGACGAGCAGTGCGCAACCCGTGGTGGTCGGGCGGGCCGAGCCGGGCGGTATGTGCCGCCGCCCGGACCTGGGGAGAACCGGGCGGATGAAGGTCGTCGTCACCGGTGCCAGCGGAAGCGTGGGAACTGCCCTGCTGCGTTCACCCGGAATCGAGCATTGGGAGCTGACCGGTATCGCCCGGCGCCGGCCGCCCGCCCGGGAACCGTATACCGGGATGCGGTGGATCGGCTGCGATATCGGCGACCCCTCGGCCGAATCCGTGCTCACGGAGGCGTTCGCCGGAGCGAGCGCCGTGGTACATCTGGCTTGGGCGATCCATCCGCACCGCACCGACCCGCCGATGACCCGCACCAACGCGATCGGTACCGAACACGTGTTGCACGCCGCGACAGCGGCCGGGGTCGCGCAGGTGGTGTGCGCATCCTCGGTGGCCGCGTACACCCCGGCGGACCGGTGGACCCACGTCGACGAAAACCATCCGCGGACCGGCCTGCCCGGTAGTGCCTACAGCCTCGGCAAGGCCGCACTGGAAACGCGACTCGACGAATTCGAACAGCAACAGCCCGGCATCCGGGTCGCGCGGATTCGGCCGTGCGGCATCGTGCAGAGCGATTCGGCTGCCGAGCTGAGGGATTGGCTGCTGAGCCCGTGGCTGCCGCGATCGGTGATCGGCCGCCGGATGCTACCGATACCGCTGTGGAAGGACCTCCGGCTACAGCTGGTGCACGCCGCCGATGTGGCCACGGCGATCCGGGCGATCCTCCGGGACCGTGCGGTGGGCGCATTCGACCTCGCCGCCGAACCCGTTCTCTCCGCGCCGACCCTGGCCGCACTGTTCGGCGGATTCCGTGCGCCGGTTCCGCGTGGGCTGCTGACCACCGGAGCCGGATGGAGCTGGCGGACGGGCCTGCAACCACTGCATCCGGCCTGGCTCGAACTGGCCGATCGCGCCTGCCTGGTCGACGCCGTCCGGGCGACCCGCGAACTGGGCTGGCAGCCGGAAACCGATGCCGTCACGGCCTGCCGAGAGCTGGCGAGCCGGATCAGGACCGGGCCGCCCGGCCCCAGCGCCCCGCTCGCCCCTCCCCGCCCGAAGTTCCGGCTCGGGCGACCGACTCACCAGAACCAGCGCCCGCAACATGCCGGCACTGCCGGAACCGGCGGATGAATCATTCCGCCGGTCCTCGCAGGTGCGGGCCCTGTGGTACGACGAGCGGTTGGCCGGGCTCGGTCGGACGAGCGGACGGCGGGGCCCGGCGGGCTCCCGACCGCGAGCATTTCAGCCGGATCTGATTCGGCCAGGCAACCATGAGCGCGCAGGGTATCGCGCAGATTGCCGCGGGGAGGTGCGCGCGCCCGGGGAGCCCGCGGTCGCCGGGGATGACCTCTACGACGTGGTCCCGGTGGAGCTGCGCACGTGAGGAGGTCACCGGGGTGTGTGCAAGGAGGCCGAGCGCGGCGCACGAGGCATTCAGTCGGCGCCGGTGGGGGAGCGTCCGGTGGCCAGGGCGGCGAGACGCTGGAGGGATTCGCGATTGCGGGATATCAGCGCCAGATCCTGGACCATTCCGGGGAGCAGCCGACCGGGACCCTGCGAGATGCGTTCGGCCATCCGGACCTCGGTACTGTCGGGTCCGAGCGCGACGAGGTCGAGCGAGATATGGGCCGCTCCGGCCGGCCACAACCGGGCCTCCAGCTCGAGATGATGCGGCGGATCCACCGCGCTCACGGTGGTGGTGTCGCTGCGGGCCAGCGGCCAGCCGCCGACGCTGTGGTGGATCCGGGTGCCGACCGCCGGCCATCCGGAATCGACCTTCCGGATATGCGTGGCCCCGACAACCCACAGCGCATAAAGCCAGCCGTCGGCGAGGACACCGAACACGTTCTCGATCGGGATCGGGATACGCACACTCGGTTCGGCGGGCATCGCAGCTCCGATCGTAGAGAGAACCTACTGCCGCGCGGGCACCTGCGCCGTACGGCAGTGACATCGCCCGGCGAGGTACCCGGCCGCCGGTCCGCGAAACCGGCCGGATCGAGGCGCGAACCCGGCCGGAGTCCTGCCGGCGACGACGATCCGGCCGTGTTCAGGACAGCGATACGGTCGGCGAGCTGGATCGGCCGCCGAGCGTAGCCGGGCACCGACGCGCCCGGGACTTTCGCCGCAGACCGCGTTCGGCTGTCCGGCGTCGGGTCGCACGCGGGGAACCGACGGTGACGATGTCGATCACTCCGGGCGGGAGGCGTTTCGTCGATCGGATCGGCCCTGCGGACCACGGTCAGGGGCGTCTCGCTCATCTGTGGTGCGAGCCGTTGCCGAGGCAGGTCGTTCGTGTATCGAGGGGGAACCGGCGCCGGCGGGGCCTTGCTGCTCGGTGGCCGTGCCCATAGGTCTACAGCACCGGATCGAGTTCGGGCAGGTCGGCTGAACCGGCCGGCCTGTGGTGAATTCCGTCGGCAACGGAACCGGGCCGTCGTAATGCACGACAGGGGATGCACCGATGTCGTCATCACCCGCATCGCTCGAGTACTACCGGTGCGCGCAAGCCGATCGGTATCCGAGCGCATCGGTGTCGGTCCCCTACAAGCGGCACTCCCCCGAGCGCGCTGTCGTCGCTCGAGGGAGTGGCAGTCTGCCCGAGGAGTTCGGGTCAGGGGAGGATCAGCCGGCTGGACGGGTGGCCCGGCGGGGGCGGCGCGAGCCACGGGCCCGCGCCGGATCGGCACTATTCGTGGTGCTGGTATGCGCCACCCGCTTGGTGCCGGCTGCCGGCTTACGTGCGGGTGCTGCGGGAGCCTCGTGGCCGGACGCTACCCGTTTGCCGGCGCGTCCCGCGGACGGGCCGCGCCGACCGCTGGAACCGCGTGCTCCGGCGTGTTCGGCCGCGCCGGAGCGGTCGCTGTGGCCGGAGCGTTTACCCGATCCGTCCGGACGGGTCCGCTGTCCGCCGCCGGCGGCCGCGCCGGTCGTATCCGCGCGGCCGTTCGTCGATGTGCGGGCACCGCGCGCGCCACGCCTGCCGTTGCGGGCAGGTCTGTTCTCGGGGCGCGAGCGGTCGGCCTGCGGCGCCTCCGTGGGGAGTTGCAGCGCGGCGGCCGCGCCGTCCGAGAGTTCGGTCAGGATCGGCGAATCGATGGTCACCGAACGCGGTTTCACCGTGATTCCGGCTTTGCGCAGCAGGGCCGCGACATCCTTGCGCTGTTCGGGAAGTACCAGCGTGACCACGGTGCCCTCGGTACCGGCGCGCGCGGTGCGGCCGGAACGGTGCAGGTAGGCCTTGTGCTCGGCGGGCGGGTCGACGTGCACCACCAGTTCGAGTTCGTCGACGTGGATACCGCGGGCGGCGATATCGGTCGCGACCATCACCCGGGCCGTCCCCGCGGCGAATGCGGCGAGGTTGCGGTCGCGGGCGGGCTGTGACAGGTTTCCGTGCAGGTCGACGGCGGAAATACCGGCGCGAGTCAGTTCGCCGGCCAGTCGCCGGGCGTGGTGTTTGGTGCGCATGAACAGGATGCGGCGACCGCTACCGTTGGCCAGCATCCGGATGATCTGCTTTTTCGCCGCGGCGCCCTCGAGTTCGAAAACGTGATGCTCCATTTTCGGCGGCGGGTCACCGGCTTCGTCGACCGAATGGGTGACGGGTGCGCGCATGAACCGGTCGACCAGTTTCCCGACCCCGTTGTCCAGGGTGGCCGAGAACAGCAGGCGCTGACCACCGGCGGGTGTGGCCGCGAGGATGCGTGTCACGCCGGGCAGGAAGCCGAGATCGGCCATATGGTCGGCCTCGTCCAGCACGGTGATCTGCACCGCGTCCAGTGCGACCGCTCGCTGTTTCATCAGATCCTCGAGCCGGCCCGGGCAGGCGACGACGATATCGACACCTTGTTTGAAGGCCTTGATCTGGCGATTCACCGGGACACCACCGAAAACGGTGGTCACCCGCAGTCCGCGCAGTTGCGCCAACGGGGTGATGGTGGCGGCGATCTGGGTGGCGAGTTCCCGGGTCGGGGCCAGGATCAGCCCGGCCGGCCGGCCGGGGACCCGTTTGGTGCCGGCGAGCCGGTCGACCATCGGGATCGCGAAGGCCAGGGTTTTACCGCTACCGGTTTTGCCGCGGCCCAGCACATCGCGTCCGGCGAGGCTGTCGGGCAGGGTGGCGGCCTGGATGGGGAACGCTGTGGTGATACCGGCGGCCGCCAGTTCGTCGACGATTCCGGTGGATACGCCGAGATCGGCGAAAGTCTGCGTGACAGCAGTGTGGACAGGCATGAATATAGTGCGCCTTTCGGCATCGGAGGTGATACCGCGACATCCGATCGGACCGATGTCCGTGCCTACACGAGGTGGCGGCGTCGCGGGTCCCGACGCGAAAAGCAGGTATCCCGCGACGGCTGTACATGCATTCTCATCGGCGCAGGTACAGCAGTCACCCTACAGCACAGGCGAGTGGTTTCCGGTATTCGTGAACCGGGGCACAGTCGGGCGGCTGCCCGGTTCATTGCTCGGCTCCCCGAAATGGTCTGGTCCTATGGGTCTGAATTGTCAAAGTGCGCTGAATCTTTCGCGTTTGCAGCCCACCGAACCAGGTGAGCGGTATTACGCTGATTGCGTTCTCACCACCGACCCGAGCGCTCCGATTCCCTACGCCTGGCGAGCGTGGTATATCTCTGCTGCGGCGCCCATCCGGGTTCCGGCGAGTTGATCGAAGAAGAGTGTGCGCGTGTCCAATCCCACCGATCCCACCCGCGGGCAAACACAGAGTCCCCCCTCGCCGGCGCGTACGGCGCCGGGTGCCCAGGCCGGTGATTCCGTCCAACGAGTGATGCTTGTCTCAGGGCTCGGTGTGACGCTGGCGATTGTGGGTTTGGTCGTCACTCTCATCGTCGGTCCCGGTTCGGGAGAAGCCGATTCCGATTCCGCTCTTCCCCCCACCACCACGGAAAGTTCGGTGTCCGTGCCGGCGCCCGCGCCGCCCGCCACGACCACCGGCGCCGCCCAGCAGTTCCTCGCCGAACTGACCCCGGTCGGTACCACCGCCTACACCGGGTCGATCAGCGTCAACGGTGTCGCTTATCCGCATGCGATCTACCAGCAGTTCAGTGGTTGCAGTACCGAGGTGAGCCACACCTACGACCTCAATCGGGAATGGTCGCGCTTTTCCTCGGTGATCGGCGTGGCCGACGGGGGTAATACGGAATCGGCACTGCAGTTCTCGGTGGTCGCCGACGGGAAATCTGTTTTCACCTCCGGAAATATCGGTGTGGGCGTGCCGCCGAAGGTGGAAATCCCGGTGGCCGGTGTGGAGAATCTGACGATCGCCTTCACGCTTCTCGACGGTGCTTCGTCGTCGAGTTGCACGCAGCTCGGAAACGGTGTCTGGGGCGATCCGACTCTCACGAAATAGGTTCGCGAATATCTTCGTTTACCGGCGAACGGTCGCATTCACTCGGGGACGAATACCTCATCGGTCGATGTGTCGGTGCGGAGGCCGCGCCAGCTGGGGTGACGCAGTCCTTCGCCGGTGTATTCGCGGTATTCGACATCGCCGACGAGTACCGGCTCCACCCAGTGCGGGGTCCCGGGCCGGCCGCGTGCCGAAGTCAGTGGAAACAGCGGGCCGGTGCGGCTCAGTTCATCGAGCCGGGCGCGTAGTGAACGCCGGTCGGCGAAGGTGAAACCGGTGCCGACATTGCCGATGTGGACCAGGTTGCCCGCTCGATCGTGGGCGCCGAGGATCAGCGATCCGAAGGATCCGGAGACCGACCCGCTGCCGGAGGTCCAGCCGGCGACCACGGCCTCGGTGGTCCGGCGGAACGGGGTCTTGATCCACTCCGGGGAGCGCCGGCCGGGCCGGTACACGGAGTCGGTCCGCTTGGACACGATGCCCTCGAGGTGGTTGTCCCGGGCGGCAGCCATCATCTGCTCCGCGTCGATATTCACCCAGTACGGCGGAGTCTGGACCGGCGTAGTGGTGAAATCGAGTTGTTCGAGCCGCGCACGGCGCCGCAGATACGGCTCTCCCGTCACGGTCTCGCCGTCGTCGACGAGCACATCGAAGAGGAACAGTTGAACGGGCACCGCCCGGATCAGCGCACCGCCCGGTCGTGCGACGTGCATACGGCGCTGTAGCAGCGCGAACGACGGTGCGCCGGCCGGTGTCTGTGCGATGATCTCACCGTCGAGGACCAGGTCGCGATCCCCGGCGCCGGTCGTCAGGGCGGCCACGAGTTCGGGATACGAGTCGGTGATCTCGCGTCGGTTGCGGCTGTAGAGCCGGCAGGTCCGGTCGCGGCAGATCGCTATCGCGCGCACGCCGTCCCATTTCATTTCCACCGCCCACTCCGGGGTGTCCGGCGCCCGGCCCGCCACGGCGAGCATCGGTGCCGGGACCGACGGCCCGGTCAGGACGTACCCCTCACCTCGTGCCCCGGCAACCGGAGGTGGGCGCCGAGTCTTCTGCGGTGCGTTGCGCCGGTGGTTCCGCGGCCCGGTCCGGGTGCCATGAGTCCTCGCTTCATGAGGCGGGTACTGCCTGGTCGGCCGCAGAATACGGAGCTGTTCGAACCGTTGGGGAGCAGACACGCGGAAGACGGAACCTTCCGCAATGTGCGGATCGGAATCACTCCTCGGACCGGCCGTGATCAAGTTTCGCGCTCAGCGGAACCGGCAGTATCGATTGCGGCGTAATCTTGTAATCAAGTAATCGTTCTAGTGAGAAGGTGATCCCATGAGGCATGGACACCGGAGGCGTGGATTCGGCCGGCCGGGTGGATGGCAGCAGGCGGATCTGCCCGAAACCGGCGATATCGCGGACTGGTTCGCGGGCCGTTTGCCCGCCGAATGGTTCACCGGAGCGCCGGTGATCGAGATCGACCGCGACGAGATCGTGGTGATCGGCGAACTACCGGTACCGCCACCGGACGAGACGGCGGGCGAGGAATCCGGCCGCCCGATTCCGGAGGCGACCAAGGAGGGGGCGGTGGCCCGGTTCCGGGAGGCGACCCGGCCGGCACGGATGCAGATCGCGGACGAGGCGCAGCACCGTTACCGGCGCAGTGTCGCGTGGGGTGTCTCGATCGACGGGCAGCGAACCCTGTTCACCCACTTGGCGGTTCCGGTGATGACCCGGCTGCGGCAACCGGAACGCAAAGTACTGGACACGCTGGTCGATGCCGGAGTCGCGCGGTCCCGGGCGGACGCCCTGGCGTGGGCGGTGCGGCTGGTGGGTGAGCACACCGAATCCTGGCTCGAGGAATTGCGGACGGCGATGCGGAAGGTCGACGATCTGCGTTCGGAAGGTCCACAGGGGCTGTAGTCGCCATTGACACCTGGTCCGGCGCCTCTTAAGTTGCTGAACTAATGTCAGTTCAGTTCTGGAGGTCCGGGTGTTCTCGCTCTCTCGACGCGCTGTCGTCGCGCTCTTCACCGTGGCGGTGGCGGCCACGAGTACGGCCTGCGGTGCTTCCACGCCGTCGGCGAACCTGCCGGTGTCCGGCGAGTGGTCCGAGGTGGTCGCGGCCGCGGAAAACGAGGGCAGAGTGCACCTCTACTCGACCCAGCACCCGGACAATCTCGCGAAACTGAAGGCGGCATTCGAGCAGCGATACCCGCGGATAACCCTGGAGTTCACCCGCGGCACCGATGTGGAGATCAACCCCCGGGTCGAGGCCGAACACCGCACCGGCCGCGGTACGGCCGATGTGCATATGACCTCCGACCCGGTCTGGACCGCCACCGCGGCCGAATCCGGTCCGTACTCCGTCGATCCGGTCGGTCCGTCGTTGCGCGACCCGGCCTACGATCGTGAGGGCAGCGTTCGTGGTGGCACATTCTTCCTCACCAGTGCCGCGGTATTCGGGCTGGGCTGGAACACCGCGGCATTGCCCGGCGGTCTGGCGACGCCGGCCGATCTCCTGGATCCCGCCCTGCAAGGCCGCATCGGGGTGACCAACCCGAGCGGTTTCGCCGCGGTGGTGGATCAGTACCGGTTCTTCGACCGCAACTGGGATCCCGGCTTCACCGAGAAGCTGGCGGCGCAGCGGCCGCGTATCTATCCGAGCGCGCTGGGCGTGGCCCAGGCGCTGAACTCCGGGGAGATCGTGGCGACGCCGATGGTTCAGCCGCTGGTCCGCGAACAGGCGGCGGGTGCGCCGGTCGACTGGTTGCTGCCCGATCCCGCCTGGGGCACACCGTGGTACAGCCATGTGCTGTCCGCCGCGCCACATCCGAACGCCGCGCAGGTGCTCGCCGATTTCCTGGTCACACGGGAAGGGCAGACGGCGCTGTCGGAGGGGTATGCCGCTGCGCTCCCCGATATCAATGGTGCCGTAGCGCGCGCGCAGGAGGTGCCGTTCCCCGATATCGCCACGCTCACCCCGGACGCCGTCTCCCGGTACCAGGAGACGTGGCAGGGAATGTTCCAGCGCTGATGCCCGGGATGGGTGAGGTACGTGATGGCCTCGCCCTCCGCGAGGTTGCCGAGGGCCAGGCCACCGCGAACATTTCGGCCGGAGCCGGCAGCTGCGTTCAGCGGGGGGTGTAGGTCAGGCAGCGCGCGGAGTGTTCGCCACTACCCGGGCCGACCCGGATTTCGCCGGCCGTGCATTCGAGGTCGGCGTTATGGGTGCAATCGGCGCGCTGGCAAGCGCCGACCATGCTGGTGACCGTGTCGAGGCCGCCCTTGGTGGCCAGCGGGATGAACGTCGCGCAATCGGCGCTGCCGTTCTGTCCGGAGACATTGATGGCGTAGGCGTGGCAGCCGTCGTGGTTGTACGAACAGTCGTTCACTGTGCATTCGCTGACGTGCGGCATTTCCATGGTTGTCATGCGCTTCGTCCTCCTGGGCTGTGGGAGTCTTGCTCATGCGGATACCAGAGTAGACCGCCGTCACAGTGCTGAATACCCGTCGGAAAATTCTTGGGTTCTGCTGATCTCCGAGCCGGGAACCCTTGATATTGCCGTCGAGTAGCTAGCGCGATGTCATGGGCTCGGATCGCCAGTTCCGGATCTCGTGCGCCCAGGCCTGCAACCCCGCCTGGAATCCCGCCCGCTGTTCGGCGCTGAGGGTGGACATGGCCGCCAGGAGCGGCTCCGCGCGCCGGGCGACGAATTCTTCGACATGCGCCCGCCGGGGTGGCAGCAAGGAGACCAGGGTGCGCCGACGGTTGGCCGGGTCGGGCCGGCGTTGCACCCATTCGGCGCGGTCGAGATCGCTCACCAATTCGCTGACCGTAGACAGTCACGACCACCGCCGAACCGTTCGGCCCCTCAGGGCGCTCGACCAGCAGCTGGGCACGGTCCACCGTTCTGCACCGCAACGCTGATCGAATCGGCCGTCCGCGGCCGGGCCGGGGGCGCAGGCGTCACGGGCGGTAGACCGAGCTCGGTCGTCTTGTGAGCCGGCCAGTGGCCGATGGCCTGCCGGGGTCCGCGCTGCAGGTCGCGATTCTGCGACCGGCCGGTGCGGGAGCCGGCCTGTGCCCGCTCGGATACCGTCGGCGTCGCCGAAAGTTGGGTGAACACTATTTACTAAAGGGTGTTCACAAATGCGGGTGTGGTGTGGTTCACTTCAGGAGACAGTGTTCTGCAAGGAGGCATAGTGACCGCACCGTCCCTGTCCCACGACTTCGATTTCACCGATCCCGACCTGCTCGCCGCTCGGCTGCCGATCGAGGAATGGGCCGAACTGCGCCGCGCCGCGCCCGTCTGGTGGGTCGATCAGCCCAACGGCGTCAGCGGTTTCGACGACGGCGGGTACTGGGTGGTCAGCAAGCTCGACCACATCAAGGAGATCTCCAAGAACTCCGAGGTCTACTCCACCAACGCCAATACCGCGGTGATCCGCTTCAACGGCGAGATCACCCGCGACGAGATCGATATCCAGCGCGCCATGCTGGTCAACACCGATCCGCCGGAACACGACAAACTGCGCCGCATCATCGCTCGCGGGTTCACCCCGCGCGCCGTGCAGAGCCTGCGTGAGGCGCTCACCGAACGCGCCGAGCGTATCGTGCACGAGGCCAAGAAAACCGGCGGTGGCGATTTCGTCGAGCAGGTCGCGTGCGAACTGCCGCTGCAGGCCATTGCCGAACTCCTCGGTGTGCCGCAGGACGATCGCGGCAAGCTGTTCGAGTGGTCGAACCAGATGATGGGCTACGACGATCCGCAGTACGCCGACAGCTACAAGATGGCCAACGCACAGGTCATGGGTTACGCCTGGAACCTCGCCGAGGAGCGTCGCGGCTGCCCGGCCGACGACATCATCACCCAGCTGCTCAGCGCCGATATCGACGGCGAGGCACTGAGCTCCGAAGAGTTCGCCTGGTTCGTCATCCTGCTGGCCGTTGCCGGTAACGAGACCACCCGCAATGCCACCACCCACGGCATGAAGGCATTCGTCGACAACCCCGAACAGTGGGAGCTGTACCGCGCCGAGCGTCCGCGCACCGCCCCCGACGAGATCGTCCGCTGGGCCACCCCGGTCATCGCCTTCCAGCGGACCGCCCTGCAGGACACCGAAATCGGCGGCCAGGCCATCGCCAAGGGCCAGCGTGTGGGCCTGTTCTACTCCTCGGCCAACTTCGACGAGGACCACTTCACCAAACCGTTCGAATTCGACGTCACCCGTAACCCGAACCCGCACGTCGGTTTCGGCGGTACGGGCACCCACTACTGCGTCGGCGCGAACCTCGCCCGCCTGCAGCTCGACCTCATCTTCAACGCCATCGCCGATGTGATGCCGAACCTGCGTCAGGTCTCCGAACCCGTTCGGCTACGGTCGGGTTGGTTGAACGGCATCAAGAATTGGCAGGTCGCCTACGAATGACACCACCCGCGCGGCGGGGCCGGATGCCCGCGGTCAGCGACGCGGACATCCGGCGCGTGGCCGCGGAGTTGCTGGTCTCGCACGGCGCGGAGGCATTGACCCTCCGCGCCATTGCGCGTGAACTCGGCATCACCGCCCCCGCCCTCTACCGCTACTACCCGTCCCGGGAAGAGCTCCTCGCTGCCCTGCGCCGCGATATCTGCAAACGTCTCGCCGACGACCTCGCCGCGCAGGTCGCCGAACTGCCCGACGACGGGGTGGTGCGGCTGTTCGCCATCTGCCGCGCGTTCCGGCGCTGGGCCCTGGCCCATCGCAACGAGTTCACACTGGTGTTCGCCTCCCCGTCCGACGGCAACCCGGGCACGGTACGCCGATTCGACGAATCGTTCGGCCTGGTCTTCCTCGAAGCCGCCGGTAAGGTCCTGGGCGCATATGATTTGGCGCCGCCACCCGTCGAATCGATTCCGGAAGCGCTGCGGACCGATCTGATCGCATTCCAGACCGAACTGCTGGCGCTGCTGGCGGGATCGGAACAGAAGTTCCCCGCCGAAAAATTCGACCTCGGGGTGGCGTACCTGATGATGATCGTCTGGGTCCGCCTGTACGGGCACGTGACGCTCGAGGTGTTCGGCAATTACCCGATGCCGGTGAGCGACCCGGACGTACTGTTCGACGCGGTACTCACCGACCTCGCCGCCGGCATCGGACTCACCGCGGGAGACGTCGGGTAACCGCAGTCGCATCCGCCGATCTCTCGGCCCGAGCACGGCTCGTCGATTACCATCGGGGGACACCCACTACGACAATCCACGATGCGCGCCCAAGGTCGGCGAGCCGGAGGTCCTGGTTGCTGCGCCGTGTTCTCGACGAGATGCGTCAGCGGGTGCTCGGCCTCGGTAAGGGCGTCGGACGCGTCGCCGAAGAACCGCTGCGCCGTGCCGGGGAACGGATCGATGAAGCCGCCGAGCTCTGGGAGCGTAGCGATAAGCCGATCTCGCACAGCAGGGGCCGGGACGAAGGTTCCGGTGCTGTAGGACCTTCTGTGGACCGTCCGCGATCCGAGGATTTGGATGCGCCGCTGGTGGTCGCCGACGAGCTCCGCGCAATGCACCTGTCCGGGGCCCAAGCCATGTGGACCAACTTTCTGCCCAGGTTCATTCCGCATCGCAAGTTCGAGGAGTGGATCCTGTCGAAGAACGAGGGGCCGCTCCCGGCACTCACCCCGGACTCCGGGGTGAACTGTCGGGAGATGATCATGTGGGCCGCCGCTCGCCGCGGCGTACTGACCCATGCGCAACTTCGTGACCAGTACGCGTCACTGCTGGGCCGGAAGGCGCAGAGAAACCGGCGGAACGGCATCCTGCCGAACGATTTCCCTCAGCAGATGCGGGCCGCCACGATTCCGCACGGCTCCCGCGATCTCGATCTCGGCGATCCCACAGGAGAGCGACCCGGCCGCGGTGATCTGATCGTCTGGGATGGATGGGGCGAGGGCAATGCGCATACGGCCATGGCGACCGGGCATCTCATCGGGCCCGACCGGGACCCGGAGGTGTATTCGTTCTGGCCTCCCCCCAAGGCGCCGGCCATTCCCGGAACGGTCACCGATGCCGTGCAGATCACAACAGTCGGTGACCTGACACCCTATGTGGACGGTCCCGGCGCTCCCGCGCGTCCCATCTGGTTCGGCCGCGGGCCGTGGTGATCATCGACGAGCAGGGCGAGCGGATCCGGATCGGCTGCCCGCCGCGTCACGGGTACCGGACCCGCTGTGGACCAGGTGGTTCGAGCTCAACGCCGGCCGTGGCCTGCTTGCCGCCGAGGACAACACGGTCGTGGCCCTGGACGTAGTCGTTGATCGTCATGATCGCGCGCGCTGCCGTTGCGGCGGCAAACCCAGTTCGTCGAGTGCCGTCAACGCCCACGCTGTGGTGGTCGGCTCCGCGCCGCCGGATCGCTCCGGCGCCGCGTCCGCGCTCTCCGAGACCGCCACCGAACACGGCGCCGCGCTGAGCGTCGCCGAACAGCTCCCGGCCGAATCCGCCGACTCTCTCGCCGCCCTTGCCCGCCACGCATTCATCGACGGACTCGGCGCCGACACCATCACCAGAGCGGTCTCCTTGCTGCCGCCGCGATCGTGTGCCCGTTCCTGTTGCACCGCGGCGAGGGCCGGAGCAAGGTTTCGGCCCCTGCCGAGAGCAGCCCGGAGTTCGGCGCCGCCGCGACCGAGACCACCGGCTGAGGGGGCCGAGCCGAGCTGACCATGGTTCAGCCTGCCGGTCACGCCCACGTACGACAGGTGACCGGTCCAAGACTTCACCGGGAGCGGCGGAAGGTGAAGCGAGCGGTGGCGAGGTAGAACGGGGCGGGCACGATCGGGAGCCGGCGGCGGAACTGCTGGAAGACCGCGCGGTGCCACGAAAGGGGGGAGTGGGTGCCCGTGGCGAAGATGTGCATGGTGTCGTCGCCGTCGAAGACACAGGCGGGACCGCAGATTCCGGCCGCATACCACGGTTCCGCTGCGGTGTCGGTGTCGAGGAGTCGTTCGAATGGTTGCCAGGAAGCGCGGTCGCCGGGAATTCCGGTGGTGTGGGCCAGCCAGAGGCCCTGACTCGGGTACGGGTCCGTGCCGTGGAGGTTGGTTCCGCGTGCCGTGATCATCCAAGAACCGGTATCGCGGACCGCGACCGTATTGTTGAAGAACCCCTCGACAGTGTTGCCGAATCGTTCCGGCGGAGTCCAGTTCGTCCCGTCTTCACTTGTGGTGTACCGCATCTCGTAGTCGGGCAGTTCGCCACGGCCGACTTCACCGACGCATGCCAGGTACCACATCCGCCACTGCTCGCCGGTCCAGAGCACGAACGGCTCCATGGCGCTGGGGCGCGTATCGTCCCCGTACAGAATCGGTTCAGGGTGCCGTAACCACTGACCGTCGGCGCTTCGCTGCAGGTAGCCGATCGCGTATCGGCTGCGCTTTCCGCTCATGGCGCGGGTGAGCTGTCCGGCGTAGTAGATACGTTCCACTGTGCGATCGTCCGCCGTGCCGCGGACGTAGGTCGGGGAGTGCATCCCCGCGCTGTCCCAGGCGCCGCGTTCCGCCGGACCCAGCGCGATCGCCTGGTCGCGGCTGTCGACGACGAATTGCCAGTGGTCATCGGTGATATCGGCCCCTTCGGGGAGCCGCGCTTCGTACAGCCTGACCTGAAACCGGCTGTTCATCGCACCCACGAACATGCACCATCTGCCGTCGAGATAGTGGATATCCGGGTCGCTCACCCCCAGCAGTCCGTGCCCGGGGCGCGGGCTGTCGAGCATATCGAACAGCTTGCGTGTTTCCACCAGTGACCATGCGGCCGGTTCCGCCGCCTCATCACTGTTTCGGGGTGCCATGCCATCCATCCTGCCAGCTATTTCATGGCAGTAGTCGGACGAATGGGCGCGTACGAGCACTGGTGCTGCCGGCGTTCGGAGGCTCGGCGGGGGACTGTGTGCCGGCCCGGTGCTGGTCTGTCGCACTCGGCGAAGCGCTGAGCCGATGCCCGCGGGCAGCCTTTCTTACACGGCTGTCATCGATCGGACACACGGGTGACCGCCACCTGTGCGAGCATGCGAATCAACATAATTCTCAATGTGAATTCGCAAGGAGTATCCGTTTTGGGTGATTTTCTCGATACCGTCAACGGCTACGTATGGAGCGACGCTCTCGTCTACCTGTGCCTGGCGGCAGGTATCTATTTCTCGGTGCGGTCCCGGTGCCTGCAGTTGCGCCAGGTGCCCGAGATGATCCGCTTGATGATGAAGGGGCAGAGTTCATCTGCGGGGGTTTCGTCGTTCCAAGCGCTGGCGGTATCGCTGTCCGGGCGGATCGGCACCGGAAATATCGCCGGGGTGGCGACCGCGATCGCGTTCGGCGGTCCGGGCGCGATGTTCTGGATGTGGGCGATGGCCTTCCTGGGTGCGTCGACCTCGTTCGTGGAATGCACCCTCGGCCAGATCTACAAGACCCGCGACCCGCTCACCGGCGAATACCGTGGTGGACCCGCCTACTACCTGAGCAGGGCCATGGCGCATACCAAGGCTGCCCCGGCGTTCCGGGTCTACGGGTTCGTCTTCGCCGCGGTCACCGTGCTGTCCTGCGGGGTTCTGCTGCCCAGCGTGCAGTCCAACTCCATGGCGTCGGCGATGCAGCAGGCGTGGGGAGTCTCGGAATGGGTGGTGGCAATCGGTACGGCGGCGGTGCTGGCGGTGATCATCATCGGCGGCGTCAAACGAATCGCGGCCTTCGCGTCCGTGGTGGTGCCGTTCATGGCGGTCTGCTACATGCTGGTCGCCCTGATCATCGTCGTGGTCAACGCCTCCGAGATCCCCTCGGTGATCTCCACGATATTCGCGAGCGCTTTCGGCGCGGACGCGGCCTTCGGTGCGATTGTGGGCGCCGCGGTCATGTGGGGCGTCAAACGCGGTATCTACTCCAACGAAGCGGGGCAGGGCAACGGCCCCCATGCCGCGGCCGCCGCCGAGGTCTCCCACCCTGTCAAACAAGGTTTCGTCCAGGCGTTCGCCGTCTACTTCGACACGTTATTCGTCTGTAGCGCAACAGGTTTCCTGATCCTGTCCACCGGCGCCTACCGCGTATTCGAAGGCGAAACCGCCGAGGGGGCCGTTATCGCCGACGGCGGCGTCCTGCCCTCCGATATCGTCGTCGGCCCCAGCTTCGTCCAGCACGGCTTCGACACCCTCTGGAGCGGCGCCGGCTCCACGTTCGTCGCCCTCTCCCTGGCATTCTTCTGCCTGACCACGATCCTCGCCTACTACTACATCGCGGAAACCAACCTGCGGTTCCTGCTGAGCAAATACGGCACCGCCGTGGTTCCGTTCCTGCGCTGGTCGGCCGGTTCGGTCGCCACGGTCGTACTGCAGGCTCTTATCCTGGCGTCGGTGGTGGTCGGCTGCGTATCGACCGCGGCGGAAGCGTGGGCGCTGGGTGATATCGGAGTGGGTTTGATGGCCTGGCTCAATATCGTGGGCATCCTCGTCTTGCAGCAGCCCGCGTACAAGGCGTTGCGGGACTACGAGAAACAGCAGCGGGATGGGGTGGATCCGGTATTCGATCCGAGGGCGCTGGGTATCGCCGGGGCCACTTTCTGGGAGACCTACGAACCGTCGGGCGACAAGGTAAAGGTGCCGACGAGGGCATGAGCCGAGTGACCACCGATCCGGCGCTCGAGACCGGCTGACCGGGATGTCATCGACCACGGCGCCTGTGTAGGCCTCGCGCGGTGGAACCGGTCTCGACCCGGCCCGTAGTCGACCTGGCCATGGATATGTGGCAGTATCCGATACGGACATGTCGGAAAGCGTAGGGGGGCTTCGATGTATAGACGCCTTTAGTCGAACACTCGGGCATGTCAGTGTGACGAAACAAGACGAAGGTCGAAGTGGTTTACGAATTCAAGGTCGAACCAGCTCATTTGGATTTGGCGGCACGTGATCTGTGGAAACTGAGTGAGGACAACCCGCAGGCGGTGGCCTATGCCAAGCAGTGGCTGACACTGGATCAAAGCGCGGGCGAGATACTCAAACCCGTGTTCGCCGGACTCCAGAAAGCCGGTGAACGGCTGCAGAAGAATTATGAAACTCTGGGTCGTGTCACGGACTTGTCATCGACAGAACTGACGAATTCCGCCGTGATGTATCGATCGACGGACACCCAAACTGCCGAAAATCTGGATCGCAGCTACGAAAATCCGGAGTCGGTAAATTGAGCACCGAGTGGCCGGTGGCCAAACTTGCCACACCCAGCGACGATACAGACCCCGTATCCAACTTGGCCGAGCTGATGCTCAACGGCAACGGTGTGAGCATGAGTTACATGATCAATGCAGTGATCTCGTACGTCACCGGGTTCGACCCCATCGGCACGGTGACCAACTATGCTTCGGGTGATTGGTCCACTCTCTACCAGTCGGCGCAAGCTATCCGGAACATGGCTGGTTACAACAGTGCCTACGAAGGCTCCATCGATTCGGCCGCGGCGCACTTTGCGGCATCATGGACAGGGAACGCTGCCGATGACGCACGCGCGTTCTTCACCACGTTGGGTGACAGCCTGACCGGGCAAATCGATCCGATGAACGAGATGGCGGGTAAGATCGAAGAGTTCGCCCTGAATTCCTACGAGATGGCCAACGGTATTGCCGCTGCCCTCCAAGGGTTGGGTGATCTGGCAATTGTCTTCCTGGTGAACCAGGCAGCGGCACGGCTTCCGACGCCTGCAGCAGCTGTATTCCAATCCGTTGCGGCTGCGATCGCGGCGGTGATGGCAGTGAAGAGCGTCCAGGTTGTCAGTGCATTCGGCAATTGGTACAGCGGCGCGATGGCACTGCTCAGCTACTTGGAGAGCGGCGAGGATTATAAGATCGACATTCCCGAACTTCCGGAGAAAACTTATGACCACCCTGGGGTGTCATGAACAATCGTGAAGAACCGATGTTGGACCCGGCCGGAGATATCGGTGTATCGCGGGTGCTTTCGCAGGCATTGAAGGCACTGGCCGACAACACCGCCGACAAGAACCTGGAAAACCAGTTGCGGGAAATCCGCAACGGAACCGGCAGTTTGCGCGATCTGGAGTCCAGTGAATCGTTTTTGAGGCTTGGTGATTCGGTACTGGAGCAGGTTCGGCAGGACCAAGCTGTCCAGACCGACGAGGAGAAGCAGCGGCTGGTCGACATGGGCAATGCCATCCTCGAACGTTACCGACACGAAGATCCCCACGTCTCGGACCGCGAAACGCGGCCGGCTCCGGAACCCCGTCCCGCACCGGAACCTCCCGCTCAGCCCGTACCACCACACACCGCATCGCAGCCGACGAGCAACCCGCGTCGATCCTGGCGTGATGTCGTCGTGACCCCCGACGAGCCCGATGAAGACGACCTGTATTTCCAGGAACGGCGGCAACGCGGCTGGTTGCAGTGAGTGGGGCGCCGGAGACCGGGCGGGAGCACCATCTCGACGAGTACGGCCGAACGTGGCTGTACTCGGAACATTCGGTGCGCAACCCCGGCGAGGCCGCGCGGGAAGGGCACCACGAAACAACGGACGCGACTATCCCGCTTCGCCGCCGGCCGAGCTCTCGGAGCAATGCTGAACCACTGCTCCGGATGTCACGACGACGACTTACAGGTGCCACGGTGCCGCTCGACCTGGAGTTCGCGCAACCGCTCCCGAGTGTCTGTGCCGCCCACGGCCGGCCCGCTGTGGCGTGGGTGTCCATGAGGTCTGTCTTCTACGAAACCGCGGTCCACCCGCGCGACCCGAAGCTCTCGTTCCATGCACCGCATCGATATCCACCGCCCTCGACCGTGGTCGACGGTGATTGGCCGATATGCGACTTGTGCAGCGGCTATCGACGTCGCTACCGCGGTTTGGCCGGGCTCCTTGCGATAGTTATGGTCGCCAACTTGATAGCCGTGGTTGTCGTCGCGCGGATAGTGCATTACGACCCGCTGATACCTCCGCTGGCGCTCGGCGTATTCCCGGGTTCGATTCCGCTCGGATTGCTCGTCATGTCGTGGCTCTACAAGAAGGGCGATCCCCGGATGACGCTGCGGCCCATCGATGACGAACGGTTCCTGCGGGTCGCGGTACACCCGAAGTTCGGGGCCGCCGTTCATCGTGTGACCACGGAACCGCAGGGGAAGCCGCCCGCGGTGCAGCACTATCGCCTCGAACACGGCCGGGTGGTGCCGGACCATTCGGCGCAGGGTGGGCAGACGGGAACAGGTCCCTACCGGATGGAGAACGGCAGAGTCGTACCGAACTATGCTGTGAGGCCCGGGGATGATCGCTGACGCGTAAGAGTCCCGTGCGGATTGCCGGCGCCACCTCTGGGAGACCTACGAACCGTCGAGCGATAAGAAAAAGACGCCGGTCAGGAGCGTAGAGCACTCGGTATCCGCCGGCCGGGTCGCCCAGGTGCGGGCGTATGGTTTTCGGTCCGCGCGGTCGGACGCGGTCACTACCGGCCTCGCCTCCCTGATGGGGATCATTCTCGGCGTGAGCCGGCGGGCTCCCTCGGCACCGAGAAAAGGCAGGTGAAGACGCTTGTTGGGGGTCCGGCTGGTGCGGCCGGGTGTCATGTGTGGCGTACGGTGCCGCCGGCTTCGATGCCGTCCAGGATGATGTCGAGTCCGTCGATGAACCAGTCGCGTTCTCCGGCGGGCGAGGGTTGGTCACAGAGACCAGCCCAAATCGACTTTGCTGCGACTTTCGCACTCTTGCACGCTGAATTCGCAACCTAGAATGCGACTTTCGCACTCTGACACTGGGTTGGTGTCCCTGAGATGGGACGCCTCAGCGGCGCTTGAACGACGCGAACATACTGTGCGTCGATAGTTTGCGAAGATGCAACTCCGGGTGCTGATACCTGCGGGCACGGACCAGGTATGGGTCACGATTATCTGGTCATCGAACCTGAACCCCGAGTTGACAGGTGCGTCGAACGGGTCCGAGGGTTCCCGGTGGAGGTACGAACCCCTAGGGGACCGTACTCGATCTGCGACAACCGAGACTGCGAGACCTAATCGTCCGGAGATGGTTGGTCGTCCGCGGGCGTGGGAGCCTGCTGTTGCGGGCGCAATGCGCTTTCCGGCAGGTCACGGATATCGCCGGGCAGGATGATGGGATGCGTCGGAAACACTCGTGCCGAAGCGCTTTGGACAGCTTCGCGGAGATATGGGCCTACGTCCCGTAGGGCTCGGTTCACGATTTTTGTGCTGGCGCTGCCTTCGAGATCTACCAGGAATGCGCTCGTATCCTCGATATTTCCTTCGCTGGGGGTAGGAGACCCAGACGAAAATGCAGCCACCTCGTAGAACGCGACGATCTCGACCCGAACGGCACGAGGGTGATCGTCCAGGACGAGCAAGTCGATCGAAGCCGCGATCTGGCTAGCCGGTCGTCCACCTAATCCGATGGTCAACTCGCTCTTTGTTCCCGCCGCCCAATCGGGTATCTCTTTCTCGTCGTCCCATCGTTGTGCGAGGACGGACCAGGTTTCGATCCTGTCCAAACGGATGGCGAACGATGTAGTCGATGCCCCGTCGATGTGGCGTTTGTCGGTCATCGGGGCCCATCGCTGTCGGCTACCGCGCCCAGTTGGAGTACCGACGCTTCGTCGTCGTCGAGCTTGTCGGCGGGGACGAAGACCGGCTCGTGTAGCGTCCGCGGTGAGATGGTCCAGGCGTGTTCGTCACCAGCGGCGCGGGCGGTGCGCCGGGCCTGATTTTCCTCGACGGTCTCCACATTGATCTCGATCGCTGCGCCTACGGCATGGGCGTAGCGCAGGACGATATCAATCGTCGGATTACTGCCCTCGATATCGGACTCGAACCTGCTGATGCCGGACCTGTTGATGCCGATCGCTTCGGCGACCTGCGCCTGACTTATTCCCCGCCGCGTGCGTATACCGATGAGGTCGTTGAACAGGCGGCGTCGAGCCTGAGTCAGGTCCATTGCGTTCCTGAGGTGGCTTTGGCTGGTTAAGTCGAGGGCTTGTACGCGTCGCCTACTAATCCTCATATGTTGCATTATAGCGCAACATATGCTTGGGGGAGTGCTGTGCCGCGGTTCGGTTATCGCTTCGGAAACGGCGCCCACAGGTACCCACGTTCCGTGAAGAACTTCCTGAGATACCGCATGGCCTGTTTTGATATCGCGCCGCTGTCGGTCGTGGTTCTGCAGTGGGTTGAGGCGGCCCAGTTTGCTGTCCCGCAATGTCACGCCCACGACGTGGTCTTGCCGATTGACCGGCTCCCCGAAGTACAACCGCCATTCCGTCTTCCTGCCTATGCCGGAGGCCTTCAGTTTGCCCAGCCAGGGTGGGTCCGGTTCGTCCTTGGGTGCGTAATCGAGCGGGCACCGGTAATCCTGCGGCTGTCGATATCGGCTACGCCCGAGGCCACCCCGCTCCGATTCTTCGATCTGACCGATGAGGTTGCCGTACGCGAATGGGTCCCGGGCCAGCAACTCGTTCAGTCCCTTGTCGGCGTCAGGAGTATGTTCCCAGTGGCACTGTCCTCGGGTTACGCGCTCGCCGTGCGGGAAGGTGTGGGTCACCGGCGCTCTCCAGTGAACTCCCTATCGAACCAATTGATGAAGGCGACGGTACTTCCCCACTGCCGTTGGATACGATCGTGGACTGCCTTCTGATCGTGACCGGGGAGGAAAACCCGGCTCCCGGTCACTGCGGCCCCGCACTGGCAGGCGCAAGTCCTCGGCCCTTCGTCGGGGTGATCGGGAATGTAGGTGACGGGATTGCGGTGATTGTCGACTGCGCGGCCGATCAGCAGGTCGTAGCCGGCGTCACCGGGCTGGAGGGCCCGTCCTGCAATCGCTTGTTTGATGCTTCCGTCGAGCATCGAAATGTTCTCGATGCGATCGATCTCGGCGACGGCAACCACGGTTCCCTCACTGGAGAACGTGGCGTAACCCTCCCGTTCCGCACGTGCGCCCAAGTTCCAGACGCCGCGATTCACCTCGAAGTTCACCTGATCGGATGCGTGCTTATCCCAGCCCACCCATGAGCGGCCCCACGTGCTCGAATCCTCGATCTCGCATCGCTGCCGAAGCTTGAAGTTGATTGCCACCCAATGCCTTCCGAAATGTATGGCGCGGCGCCCCAGGTCACCTGGCCACAGAGTATGGCTTGATAAAGCTTAATGCAAGGGCATGGGTTATTCTTTCTGCAGCGCTGATCGCGGCACCGTCCGTAACTCCAACGAGACGGACGAGGACGCGGCCGGTACGGAAGAAGTGATCAGTAGCGAGCACGCGCTGTGGCGAGCTTCGCACGTTGGGTAGCGCCGAGATGGTTCCCGACGCGATCCTGCACTACGTGAACAATCTCGCGCCCAGGGCTGCAGCGGCCTGCTCAGGGCTTGCGGTGGTGTCGACGCCGTGGACATGCACGATTCCCAGGTGGCGGCCGTTGCCGCTGATCTGGAGTCTCCGCTGGGGGGAGTCGTTCGGATGCGGATAGATGATGGTAGCGAGTGGAGCGGTATGCGGTGCGTATCCCGAGGAGTAGGTCAATAGCTGATGGACGTCGGCGGCGCTTATCGTTCGGTTGGCGTAGGTCTTGTATTTGGCGTCGATCGGGAGCAGGCTCGGCGAGCCGGTTCCGGTTGAACGCCGGACGAGCACGTCTGGGCGGAACGGTGGCCGGGACGAGAGATCGCCGCGGACGGTAATGGCCGTCGGGCCGGTGGAGGTGACGATTTCGGTTCCAGGTGGGGCGGCGTCGTGCACCAACCGGCGAACCACCGACTCCCACAGGGCCGGCATGTCCAGCAGCAGACTTTCCGCGGACGCTCCGGTATCGACAAGTAGATCAGTGACGCCTCCACCGCGCAGGACGAGACCCGCCCAGATGTGGGCGGGGCGGTAGCGACGGTTGAGTCGAGTGTAGGTGGTGCGGTCGAGCGCACGCAGGACGCGGGCGCGGGAGGCCGGCGTAGGGAATTCGATAGCGGTGCGGGTGAGTTCGCGAGCAAGGTGCGGGTCGGCAACCATTGTGCGGGCCGCGCGGAGGGCCAGGCCGCAGAGTTGGTTCTCCCAGATGGTGATATCGCGGTCGAAGGTCTGGTTGTGCAGGCGGTCGAGCAGGCCGTATCGCTTTGTTGCCTGGGCCACCGTGTCCAGGCGGCCGCGGAGTACGGGTTCGACTGTGTCGTGACGGATGTAGTCGCGGCGCAGGCCGTCGCGCAGCAGGGTTCGGCATTCGTGCAGCAATGCTGCTGCGACGATATCGGTGACGCCGTGCCGGTCGACCTGCCACCGGCGGAGCGTGGCCGGGTGCGGGACCGGTGCGGCAGCGGCATAACAGAACCACCGCAGCAGCGAATCGCCGGTGAAAGCGAGCTTCGGCGCGATGACCAGGCGGATTCTGTCCAGGGCGAGGACCCCGACCGTTGCCCGGGCGGTCAGCGTCCAGCCGGTGCGGTGTGGGGTGAGTGTGCAGCGGCGCCGGTCCTGGAGTGCGTGCAGGCGTGTCAGATCGGCCTGGCTGAGCTGAGCGAGATCCAGCGATACCGCTTCGTATTCGGCCAGCCGGATCTCGATACGGTCAGGCATCCATGTCGCGGTCGGGGCCGGCGGTGAACTCGGCGGCCAGTGCGGCCGCGAGGTCGGCGACGGCGATCTGTGCGGGGCGGCCGGTGTCCTGGTCGATCAGGTCACCCAGGATTTCCCGGAGCAACTCCACTCTGCCGACACAGTAATCCTCCAGGAGCGGAACGATGTCGTGGTAGAAGGCCGCGGCCAGCTCTTCGTCCGTGGCGAGAGGTTCGCTGTTCGAGAGCAGGTACGCGTGGCCGATCTGGTGATCCGGGTCGAGGTGATCGGCGATGCGGGTGTTGAGGGAGGTAAGGAAGGAGGCGAGGTCGAGCGGGCCCACGGAGCCCGACACCGCGTCGGGGTCGGGACCGATTTCGACGAAGGCGAAACGTCGGCGGATCGCGGCGTCGAGATGGCTGACGCTGCGGTCGGCAGTGTTCATCGTTCCGATGATGCGAACATTCGGCGGGACAGTAAAAGTGCGTTTGCTGATCGGCAACCGCAGTGGGATGCCGCGTTTATCGGTTTCGAGCAGAGTGACGAGTTCACCGAAGATCCGCGGCAGGTCGCCACGGTTGATTTCGTCGATGATGAGCAGGAAGGTGTCGTCCGAATCGGCCGCGGCGGTGCAGAGATTGTGGAACAAGCCGTCGGTGAGCTGGAGTCGCAACCCGTGCCCGTTCGGGGTGTCGACCGGTTTGTAGCCTTCGACGAAATCCTCGTAACCGTAGGAAGGGTGGAACGTCACCAGCTGCACTTTGTCGGAACCCAGCATATGTGAGACCTCCTGCGACTCTGCGGGGTTGCCGAGGGCCGCGGATTGTCCGGTAGCGACCAACGCTGTCTGCAACGCCAGCCGGGTCTTTCCGGTGCCGGGCGGGCCGTACAGGATCACTTGACCCTTCCGGACGAGCGCATCCTGTACGCGGGTTACCGCCGCCGGTATCTCGGCGGCGGGATCGAACTCCGACGTGGCGCCGGAAACCGTGCGGGGGCGGGTGAGCTGCGCGAACAACTGCTCCGGAACCTTCGCGAAAGTCGGCACCCAGCCGTTCTGCGGCTCCGCCAGATCCTGAGCCAGGGAGGTGTCCCAATCGACCGGAACCACATGGCGATACTCGGTCAGGTCCTCGTCGAAGTAGTAACCGCCGGAAACTGTACCGACCGCCAGCACATGGGATTTGCCCTGGTTGGCGACGATCCGGTCGCCCGGTTCGAGATCGCGGAACGCCACCAGATTCCGGGCTTTGGTCAGATTGCCGCCGGGGCGGTCCGGCAGCTCGGTGTCGAGAGCATGTTTGAGCTCGGTGTCACTGGTGTACTGAGTGAGATCGCCGACCTCGTCCCAGCCGACTCGGATGTACTTGTGTGTCCGGCACTCATCCCAGAGCCGCGCGCCCGGCCCGGGGCGATCTTCCACACCACGCGCTTCTGCTCCCGCGGATCGAAGCTCGCGTACAGGAACCGCATCACCTCCGAGGAAGACATCCCTTCCAGCGCGGGCTCTTTTCGAACCAGCTCACGGAGTTGCCGGTTGGACCGCCAGGCGGGAGCGTTCCGCTCGGGCGTCCCACCCAGCAGCGCGATGAACTTGCGCAGGTGGGTCGACGAGTAGATCGGCAGGAAGTGCTGCGGGTAGTAGGTGGTCATCGATTTGGTCGCGAGAGTCTGGCCGGACGTAAGCACTTGGAGGTCGTCGAGTTCGGCGAAGGCCTGCCGTTCCACGGCGTCGAATGCTGCGACGAACTCACTGCGCAACCGCTGCCACGCCTCGTCCACACCGAGGCCCATGAGCGGAGGAGCGAGCCGCCACTCGCCGGATTTATGCCGGTAGAGCATATGTTTACGGGCGCTGCCGCCGCCGATGCTGCCGAACTCGGTGGCGACGAACTCGAGCAGCCGGCAATAGGTCATTTCGCTGCGCTGGCCGACGCCCAGCGCATACCGCTCGAGCGGCATCGAGGGCCATTCGTCGAGCGGGAAAAGTTCGACGATCTGCTGACGCTGACTCTCCCCGGCGGCCAGTCTTTCGGAGTAGGCGGATCGGTCGAACTCGGCGACCGCAGCGTGAATGTCCATGTAATTCCTCATCGGTTCTCGCTGTGGTCACGCGCCGGTGATCCGTGGGGAGAGAGCCGGGTCAGAATAGCGGCGGACCAGGGCAGTGTCACTCCGAGGGGCGTACTGTCGGCGGTATACGCACCACGATGCGGTCGGGCGCAGGTCGACCGAGCGCTGGGATGTTTCGGGCTAGATGGTCAGTGGCGCGGATTCGGGGAACTCGACCGGCAGGGCGGTCAGCGCGCGCTGGAAAGGTCCGGGGCGCCAAGTGAGGTCCCCGGCCGGTACGGCGAGGCGTATTTCGGGCAGGGCGTCGAGGAGTTGGTCGATTGCCTCCTGTGCGACCAGGTAGGCCACCTCTTTTGCCGGGCACATGTGTGCGCCGACACTCCAGGCGAGGTGGGCGCGGTTGTCGGTGTATTCGCCGTTGTCGATCGCCGGATCGTTGTTGCAGGCGGCGATGCTGATCATCACCGGCTGATGAGCGGGTAGCCAGACGCCGTCGATCAGAATCGGCTGGCGAGGAAAGGAGATCGCGTAGTTAGCCACCGGCGGGTCGGTGAACAGTACCTCGTCCACGGCGTCGCGGGTCGAGAGGCTTCCGCCGAGGACGCCGCCCGCGAAACGCTCGTCGGTGAGCATCAGCCGCAGCGAATTGACGATCAGGTTCTGCAGCGGTTCGATACCGGCTCCGTAGAAGCTGTAGACGTTGTGCAGCATTTCGTCGTCGTCGAGGTTCGCCGGGTCGTGCACCATGCGAGTGACGATGTCGTGCCCGGGTTCGCGCTTTTTCAGGCTCACCAGATCGGCCATGGCCTGTTCCAGCATGGCGTTGCCTTCGGCGGCGGCCGTTGTCGATCCCTCGATCATGGTGGCCATTCCGGCCGCCGCGCGTTGACTGATTTCGGCCGGGCAGCCCAGGATGTCGTTGATGAGCGCGAAGGTCAGCGGGAATGCGTACTGCCCGATGAGTTCCGCCGAGCCGGTGGCGCAGAAGGCGTTGATGAGTGGAATGGCGATCTTCTCCACGCGGCTGTGCAGCGAATACAGATCGACACCGCTCACACCGGCGACGGTTGCCTGCCGATAGCGGGCGTGCACAGGACCGGAGTTCCGGACAGCCGACGGGCGCCATTCCAGTAGCGGCAGTACGGGGCAGTCGCGGGGGATATCTTTCTGCCAGGTGCGGGAATCCGCCGGGAAGTGCTCGGGGTCGTTGAGGATGCGGATAGCGGTGTGATATCCGACGACGAGTGTCGCCGGAACACCGGGAGCCAGCTCGACCGGCACCAGCGGGCCGTACCGGCGGCGCATTTCGCGATAGGCGCGGTGGGGTGCCTGAGCGATTTCCGGTGCATAGAACGGAACCCGGGGTCCGTCGGAGCTCTGCGGTGACCCGTGGACGAGGGGAAGTGCGGTGGGCTGGGCGTCGGCCGACGGAAACAACTGTGTCACTCCATATGTACAGGTGAAGGTGGCGCCGGGATACAGCTCTACCGACGCCACCGGAAGCTCGTGGCGAGACTACTCGGCGAAGACACCTGACTCGAACCGAACCGACCGGATTGATCAATTCGCAATCGATCCGGGGGTGGAGACCCGGACGCCGGCTCGTACCGGGCCGGCCGAACCTCGGTGCCGGTCAGATATCCAGGACGCGGTCGGGGCGGGGGTGAACACGGCCGCGGCCGCCGTCTGCATGTGGCGCATTGCCGATGTGACTCCGCGTGGCATCCACGGAAGCAGAAGACGTCATGCTTACGGTGACGCGAAGGAAGCCGGGCGACGGTCTGTTCGCGACATGGGAGACGAGGTGCCGATGTGTGGTTGGCGGGCGGCAGTGACGCGGCTCCTCATGACCGTAGCGACGGCTGTGGGTGTGGTTTCCTGTGGCGGGCAGGCTGCTGAAGCGCCCGTTCTCCGTGGCAGCGCGGATACGACGAAAGTCGTCTACGGAGAGCACCCCGACAATTACGGGATTCTGCATGTGCCGGAGGGGGAGGGACCGTATCCGGTGGTGGTGATGGTGCACGGGGGTGGGTGGCTCGAGGATCACGATCTCGGATACTTCGAACCGTTGGCGGCGTCGCTGGCCGAGTCGGGTGTCGCGGTCTGGAATATCGAGTATCGGCGGGTGACCGGGGAAGGTGGCTGGCCGGCGACTCTGGCCGATGCCGATGATGCCACCGAATCGGTGGCCACTGTCGTCCAGCAGGCGGCAGGCGGGCGGCTCGACCTCGGACGAGTGCACCTGGCCGGGCATTCGGCCGGTGGGCATCTGGCGGCGTGGATTGCGGGGCGGCATACGCTCGGGCCGGGGGCGCCCGGCGCGCAGCCGCGGGTGCGTCCGCGGAGTGCGACCATCATGGCCGGGGTGTTCGACCTTGCGCTGGCCGTGCGTAAGGGACATGACGAATTCGTCGGCGGGTTGCTCGGTGGGGCGCCCTCGGAACAGCCCGCACGGTATGCGGTGGGGTCGCCGATCAAGCATCTGCCGGTGGGAATTCCGGTGGTCGCAGTGCACGGGACGGCCGATTCGGTAGTGGATCCGGTGCAGTCCCGGTCCTATGTGCGGGCTGCGCAGGCGTCGGGTGATCCGGCACGGTTGGCGATGCTGGAGGGGGCTGGGCATGCGGATTTCGGAGATATCGATTCGACTGCCTGGGCTACTGCCCGCGCGATCATTCTCGAACACGTGACCGGGGCGCACGCGCATCGGTGAGCGACCGATGATTTTTGCTGAGCGGACCGGTCATTACCACTGACCGGCCGACAGGATAGGACGCAGCGAATGAAACTCACGGTGCACGAATTCCTCACCTTGGACGGGGTGATGCAGGGTCCGGGAGCACCCGACGAGGACACCAGCGGTGGGTTCGAGCGCGGTGGGTGGCAGGTGCCGTTCACCGGGGACGAGGATTTCGGGCGGATCGTCGGCGGGTGGTTCGAGCAGGTGGCGGAGTTGCTGCTCGGACGGAGTACCTACGAGATGATGTACGAGTACTGGTCGCAGGTCACCGATCCCGCCGATATCGTGGCGGCGAAGTTGAACGGGCTGCCGAAACATATCGTGTCGACCACCCTGGCCGAGCCGGAGTGGCAGAACTCGACGGCGATCGCCGGGGACGTCGTCGGGCAGGTGCAGGCGTTGAAGCAACGTCCGGGCGGGGAACTGCAGGTGCACGGGAGCTGGCAGTTGGTGCGGACACTGCACGAGGCGGGGTTGATCGACGAGTATCGCTTGATGGTGTTTCCGGTGGTGGTCGGGCCGGGGAAGCGGTTGTTCGATACGTATTCGCCGGCGTCGGGGTTCACACTGGCCGACAGTGCGGTGACGGGATCGGGAGCGGTGTATCAGGTGCTGCGACCTGCGGAGTTCCAGGCGGGGCGTTATCTGGTCGAAGGAGGGCGTGAGGTATCCGAGGTCGGGTGAGTTCCGGATCCGGCCGTCGTGTCGTGGGTGGTCCGGGGATCGCCGGGTCTCCCGTTGAACCAGGTGGGAGATTTCCCGGTGCAGGTCGGCGAGTGGGGTTAGAATCAGTGGCCGTATCACCTGTGCGGCGCCGGATCTCTCGGCGCCCAGCTGCTCGAATTCGTGTCGAACCGATCGAGACCGGACAGGGAAACCATGACCACATTCCGCACTGTGCGTGTTGCGTTGTTCGCTGTGATCGTCGCCTTGACTGCGGTGCTGGGGGGTGTGATTCCCGCGGCCGCGCAGTCGTTGCCGACCGTGGTACTGGTGCACGGAGCCTTCGCCGATTCCACCGGCTGGGATGGAGTGGCCCAGCGTCTGCGCGGTCAGGGATATCAGGTGCTGACGCCGGAGAACCCGTTGCGCGGGCCCGCGCACGATGCGGCGGCCATCCAATCGGTTCTCGACACCGTCGAGGGACCGATCGTCCTGGCCGGGCATTCGTACGGGGGGTTCGTTATCAGTAATGTGCACGACCCTGATGTCGTGTCGATGGTTTATGTGGCGGCGTTCGCGCCGGCGCAGGGGGAGATCGCGCAGCTGGCACTGGACCCGATCCGGTTCCCGGGCAGTCAGCTGCTTCCGCCGACGTTGCAGGTGGAACTCGTCGACGATCCGCAAGGCCCGATGGGCCGCAACCTCGACGGTTATATCGCACCGGACCGGTTCCATGAGGTGTTCGCGCAAGATGTCGACGATGCCACGGCTGCCCAGATGATCGCCCACCAGCAGTCGATCGCTGTCGCCGCGAACCTCGAACCCTCCGGCCCACCGTCGTGGGCGCAGGTGCCGAGCTGGTATCTGGTGTCGGCTCAGGACCGGGTCATTCCGCCGTCGTCCCAGCGGTTCATGGCGGGCCGGATGGGTGCGCAGGTGAGCGAACTCGACGCTTCGCATGCGTCGCTGGTCTCCCGGCCGGACGACGTTGCGGCCACCATCACGACCGCGGCGGGTTAGCGGACGGTACGTCGTCGCGCGACTCGGGCAGGATGGGCGCCACGGCGAGCGCGGGTGACAGGACCAAGATCTGGTTTCGTTTCGTTCCGCGCGGCCGGAATCAAGGCCACTCCCGAGCACGGGCGGGACCACGGAGGGTGGCACTACGAGGTCGCCTGTGGCACGGACGAATGGTGGCACGCCTGACCTCACCCGGCGAGCGGGATTACCCCATCAGATCGTCGAGGACCGTGGGGGCGAGGCCGAGGGCGGTGGTCATTCCGATACCGGAGGTCACCGAGACGACGCGGACTCCGGGGGCGGGGGTGGCGACGAGGAAATCGGTTTCGGGGGAGTCGGCGTAGATTCCGCGCCAGCGGCGGCGGACGGTGAGCCGGTCGGCACCGAACAGGCGGGCGCCTTCGCGCAGCACCAGGTCGGTGACCGATTCCTCGTCGAAGGGGAGGTGGGTGCGGTCGTAGTGGTGGGTGTCGCCCAGCGCGATGGCGCCGTCGGGGCGCTGGGTGAACATCAGGTTCATCACCACATCGAGGGTTTCCGGTGCGCGGTCGGTGATTTCGCGGCGGACCTCGGTGGCCGCAGCGGTGGCGGCGAGGCCGCCGTAGCGGAGCATCGAGTAGCCGGTGAGGACGGCGGGGTCGATGCGGATATCGCCGGGTGGGTCTACTTCCAGCATGTGCAGTTTGCAGCGACGGACTTCGTATTCTTCGGCGAGGGCGGGGAACAGGCGGTCGACGTCGTGGCCCGAGGCGTGGACGACCGCTGTCGCGGGCAGGTCGCCGCGGGCGGTGTGGACGACCCCGGGGGCGATGGCGCCGGCGTGGGTGTTCCAGAAGAAATCGACACCGTGTGCTGCGAGCCAGTTCGTAAGCGCCGGGACTGCGGCGCGGGGGTCGACCCGCAGGTCCAGCGGTAGATGCGCGCCGCCGACGATTTCACTGCCGGAGTGGGCGGCGGGGAAGGATTTCTCGACGCCGGAGCGGTCGAGCAGGCGTACCTGTTCGCGGCCGCGTTCGGCGGCGAATTCCTCGAGGACACCCATCTCGGCGGTGCTGCGCGCGACGACCAGCGTGCCGGCGCGGACGATGTCGAAACCCGCCATCTCCGAGAGCCGCAGCCATTTCTCGCGGGCCGTCATGGCGTAGTCGAGGAGGGTGCCGGTCTGCGGGGTGGTGCAGAGGTGGCCGAAGTTGCGGATCGAGGCGCCCACCGCGCGGGCGTCGCGTTCGACGACCGCGATCCGCAGCCCGCGCTCGACCGCATCGACGGCGTGGGCGAGACCGACGATGCCGGCGCCGACGACGGCGAGGTCGACCGGACGAGTCGGCAGGGTGCGGGGTACGGGCGGCGGGACAGCTGTCATGCCGGGAATATTCGCAAGCCGGCCGTCGCGGCTCAAGGCCTCCGCGGAACTTGTATATATAAGTTCACCTACTGTTTCTCCAGTTCATTGCGGTCGGTGCGCAAATCCGCGGCGGTGATCCTATACTTGTGTGGTCAAGTTGCCCGGTAACCCGAAAGGACGACGTGGTCATACCGTTGCACGCCCGGGTCTCCGCCGAACTCCGGGAGCGGATCCACCGCGGTGCGCTACCGCCCGGCGCCTCACTACCTTCGGAGGCGCGGTTGTGCGCGGAGTTCGATGCGTCCCGGGGTACCGTGCGCACCGCCCTGGCGACCCTCCGGCACGAAGGGCTGATCATCGGTGGCCAGGGCCGGCCGCCCGTAGTGCGCGATACCGCATCCGGGCAGCCGTTCGAAAGCCTGGTCTCGTTCACCGCCTGGGCGGAGCGGATAGGCCGGACACCGGGACAGCGCACGGTAGAGATCGCGCGGCGCGGGGCGGGTGCGGCCGCGGCTACCGCGCTGGGTATCGGCGAAGGTACGCCGGTTGTCGATGTCCTGCGGGTTCGTTCGCTCGACGGCGAACCGGTCATGCTGGAACGCGCCACCTTCGTGGAACCCGTGGGCCGGCTGCTGTTCGATTTCGACCCCGACGCCTCGTCGATCTACGCTCACCTCGCCCGGCAGGGCGTCGATCTGCATTCGGCCCGGCACACCATCGACGCGCTGGCCGCCGACCGCCACGACGCGACACTGCTGGGTATCGCCCCGGGAGCCCCACTGCTGCGGGAACGGCGCCGCACGCTGACGGCGGCCGGGGAACCGGTCGAGTACGGCGACGATCGCTACCGCCCGGACAAGGTCACCTTCACCATCGACAACGCCCGCCCTGGAGTCCCGGGGACCACGCCCGATTTGCGGGTCCGCAAACAGGCGGAATGAGTCGAATCTTCGCGGTGGTCACGTGTGTGCGCCGACCTGCGGAGTGCCGCGTAGACGCCCCCGACTCCGCGACGTTGCGGACAGGGAGGATCGCGCCGACAGTCGGATCCACCGCGCGGCCAGGCAAAATGACGGCCGAAGTAGTTCGGGCGCACGGTCGGCGCCGAGCCTTCGGGCCGGGGACGGGTGTTCGGCGGCCGGGCGACACCGGCACTGGCTGTACCTGCCGCGCTGCGCGCGAGCCGACGAGGCAGCGATCCGGCGCGCCTTGGGACTCCGGCCGCCCGGCGCACTCCGCACGCGGATAGGCCGAGGTGGATCGGAGCAGATGCCCGAGGGTGCCGAACGGGGCTGTGGGCGGCTGTCCGAGGTATCGGCCCGGTCGTGACGCGCCGTGGATTCTTACGGTTCGGTGCGCGGGAATATCGGTAGGCGGCAGAAAGCCCGGCAGCGTTTGCCGGGCCCGCGACGTCGCCGCACACTTGCCCCCGGTAGACCGAAACGCCCAGGGAGGCAGCATGTCCGAGCAGATCATCCAACTTCCGACACCCGGCGAGTCCATTCTCGAAACCCATGAGCGCATCCTGCGTGCGGGGGAGATCGTGCCGATCGAACTGCCCGGCGGGGTGCCCGCGTGGATCGCGGTGAGCCATCGCGCGGTGAGTGAAGTGCTCGACGACAAGGTTTTCGGTAAACATCCCGCGCACTGTCCGGCGCTGCGCGACGGCACCATTCCCGCCGACTGGCCACTGCGGGCGCTCACCGACGCCGAACATATGCTCAACCAGGACGGCGCCGAGCATCGCCGGCTGCGGCAGACGATCAACAAGGCGTTCACTCCGGCGCGGATCGCGGCGCTGGAGCCGCGGATTCAGTGGATCGCCGACGAACTGGCCGACAGTTTCCCGGCCGGGGACGAGGTCGACCTGATCGCGAACTACACCACCCCGTTGCCGGTCCGGGTGATCTGCGAGCTGTTCGGGGTGCCGGCCGACGAGCAACCGCAGCTGAAGGATTGGACGCTGACCATCGTTTCGGTCACCAGCAGCGGCGAGGAAGCGCAGGCGGCGATGGCGGCGATGGGCGGGTATTTCGCCGAGCTGCTGCAGCGCAAACGCGCCGAACCGGGCGACGATCTCACCTCGGCGCTACTGGCGGCCAACGCGGAGAACGAGCTCACCGACTCCGAGCTCATCAGCATGCTGTGGCTGGTGATCGTCGCCGGGCACGAGACCACGGTGCACCTGCTCGGTAACGCGGTGGTGGCCCTGCGGGAGTTCCCGGAGCAGCTCGCCCGCGCGCAGGCGGGGAACCGCTGGGCCGATGTGGTGGAGGAGGCGCTGCGCTACCGGTCTTCGGTGGTCGGCGCGCTCATGCGGTATCCGCGCACCGATGTGACCGTCGCCGGGGTGCGTATCGCGGCGGGCACACCGACGCTGTGGCACGGCGGGGTCGGCCGCGACCCGCTGCGCTACTCCGACGCCGAAGTGTTCGATATCGACCACGAGCACAAGGATCAGCTCGCCTTCGGCCGCGGACCGCATTTCTGCCTGGGCGCGCCTCTGGCCCGTCTGGAGAGCCGGATCGCGCTGGCCACGCTGTTCACCCGGTACCCGGAACTGACCTTGGCGGTGGACGCGAAGGAAATCGAGTACACGGTGCAGATCAGCACTGTCGGCCCGGTCGCACTGCCGGTGCGGCTGGGGCCGGCAGCGTAGGACGGGGTGGTTCACGCCCGATGCGTGGCGATTTCGGCGCGGCGGCGCTGCCGGAACTCCCGCGGCGACTGACCGAAGCGTTCTTTGAACGCGGCGGAGAACCAGGCGGGCGTGAAACCGCATCGGGTAGCGAGTTCGGCGATGGACATGGTCGCGCGCGGATCTTCCAGGGTCTCCCGGGCGACCCGCAGTGCTTCTTCCCGGCGCAGATCGCGGAACGTGGTGCCGGATTCGTGCAGCACTTCCCGCACTTGACGTTCCGACCAGCCGAGCGCGTACGCGACAGCCGGTAGGCGCACATCACCGCGACCGATATTCGCGCGCAGGTAGCGCCGGATGCTTTCGGCGATCTCCGCGTGGTGTGCGCGCTGCGGTGCGGTATCCCCGGCCGCGAGCATGCACAGCAGTTCGGTGATCCGATCGCAGACCGCGGTGAATTCGCGTGCCGACAACCGGGACTGCTCGGCGTGGGTGCTGCGGATCATGGCGTCGGCGACCCGCCCCAGTCCGCGGGGCAGATCGAGGACACGGTTCATATGGGCGCGCGGGCGCAGCCGATGGTCGAGTTCGGTGCGCGGAACCTGTAATGCGAAGGCCGCGGAATCCGGAATGTCGAGATGGCAGGGGATTTCGAGGCCGGCTACGGTCGCGCGGCCCGGTGTGACGTGGGTGATGTCGTCTCGGAACCGGATCCCGAAGGGGCCGCGGTCGGGAATCACCACCCAGTAGAAATCGTCGCCCGGTTCGCGGCGGATATGGCCGGGCCTCCGATGGCACTGCCGCCGGCCGTGCTGATCCCAGCGCAGCAGCGTATAGGTCGCCGATTCCTGGGTGGTGAGCCCGGCCCGCCATTCGGGCTCGTCGCCGAATTCATGTGCCATCGGCACGAATCCGTCGGCCAGACCGGCGAACGATTCGGGACCGCATGCGGTCACGCTGCTCCAGCGCACGAGTGGCCCTCCCATCGATCAGGATCGGCCGTCCACCCGCCGATTCGATCAGCGCAATCACCCTACTGGCTCCGCGGGCCCCGGTCCGTTGTGCCCGCGGCCGGTTCACGAAAGGGCCGCTACCACCTCGCAGTACCGGGCGGCATCTTCCGGGCGCTCGTCCTCCAGCGACCACGCGATCTCCTCCATGGCACGGAGGTACGCCCAGGCACGGGCTCGTTCACGATCCACTTCGAGACCGTCGGCAGTTGCCGCGAGTACCCGGCGCGCCAGGGCGGGGCCGGGTTCTGTTTCGACCTGCTTCAGAATGAGGAATCCCGCATCGAAGGCCGCCTCGCCCAGGAATGCCTTCGGATCGATCAGCAGCCACGGCTCCCGTTCGGCGGCCACGATATTGCCGAGATGGGTATCACGGTTGACGATCAGCAGCGGCCCGTCCGGGACGGTCAGCCACCTACGGAGGTCGCGGGCGCGGGCGGTGACCGCATCCGGAAGATAGCTGGTCATCTCGGGCGTGAAAAGTTGCTGCTCCCAATCGGAAACAATATCGGCCACCAGCGGCAGCGCGGGATATCGGGCCGGAATATCGGTGGGTGGGCGGCGCAGCCGGCGATACAGTGCGCAGGCGATCTGGATCTTGCCCGCGTTCTCCGGCCTACCTTCCAAGGGAATCCGCGGCTGCGCGATCAGCGGTGTTCCGGGACGTGCCCATTCGAGCAGCAATGCGCCACTGGCAGAGTCGAAATCGTAGAGGCGTGCCGCGCCGTCACCCGAGTAGCAGTACATTCCGGTGGCCTCACCGGCGTTCTCCTCATCCGGTACCGCGATCTTGAGTACCGCCACCGAACCGTCGCCGCGCCGCACCGGCGCCACGAAGGAATGCGTACCGCCGGCGAACGGCCGCCCGATCAGCTCGAGGTCCCATACCCGGCACTGCCGGTCGACCACGGCGGGCAGATCCGCGAGCCAGCGGTCGCCGCGTTCCTCGAAGATGGTGCGAATAGTGTCCACCACAACGGGCGGGAGGCCGAGCGTCATCGACTCAGCTTGCGTCCCCGCCTCCGTTTCGACAACCGGATTTACGGGTATCGAACCGTGCCGGCAGGTGCCGTGACTCCAGTAGGCTGCGATGGCCGGGGCTCCCGCCCCCGCACGACAGCGAGAGGACGGCTCGTCGATGCCTTCGCCCATCTTCCATCCCGACCTGCGCCTGGCCCGCTTGCTGCCTCGTTCGGTCGTGCATCCCCGCACGATCCGCACGATCCGGCGCCTCACCGATCGCGCGGGGCGGGCCCGGCCGGCGGGCGGGACCATCGAACGGGTCGACGAGACGGTGACGGTCCGGGTGTTCCGGCCCGACACCTCCGGGCAGCCCGGGCCGGCCCTGTTGTTCATCCACGGTGGGGGCTATGTCATCGGCAATGCCGCGATGGGGGACCGGTTCTGCCGCGCGGCCGCCCGCCGTCTCGGGATCGTGGCGGCCTCGGTGGAATACCGGCTGGCGCCGGAGCACCCGTTTCCGGCGCCGCTCGACGACTGTTACGCGGCTCTGCGCTGGCTGGCCGGGCAACCCGGCGTCGACCCCGACCGTATCGCGATCGTGGGAGAGAGCGCGGGCGGTGGGCTCGCCGCGGCACTGGCGCTGCTGGCCCGCGACCGCGGCGAGGTGCGGCCGGTACTCCAGCTGCTGTCCTATCCCATGCTGGACGACCGGACGGCCGCCGATACCTCACTCGATGCCACGCGGATGCGTATGTGGAGCCCGCGCAGCAACCGGTTCGGCTGGGCTTCCTATCTGGGTGGCCTCGCCGGCGATGAGATACTGCCGTTGGCGTCCCCAGGGCGTGGTGACGATTTCACAGGGCTACCACCGGCCTGGATCGGCGTGGGAACCAACGATCTCTTCCACGCCGAAAACGTGGCCTATGCCGAGCGGTTGCGCGCCGCCGGGGTGTCCTGCGAGCTGTACGAGGTCGACGGCGCCTACCACGGTTTCGATCTGGTCGAGGCGAGGACCGGTGTCGGGCGGGCGTATCGGGAGGCGCGATTCACCGCGCTGTCGGCGGCACTCGGCGACGGCGACCGGCTACCGTCGTCATAACAAGTCCCCGGTCGGCGTGCATCGCCGGTGAAACCCCGCCGCTTCGTGGGGCATCGTCACGGGCGCGGCCGAGCAGTGGACTCGCCGGCCGCTTCTGTCGCGCGGAATCGCGCCACGCGGTCGTCCGGTTGTGATCAGTTTCGATGTGGCCGGGCGGACCCGTACTGCCGCAGGACCACCGGGATCGTAACGATCAGCGCCACCGTGAGCCAGATCGCGGACGCTGCCACTGGTTCGCGCAGCGGCCATGCCGCGTCCGCCGCGACCGAGCCGGGGGCGCCGAACAGTTCTCGCAGCGCGGCGACGACGGCGCTGACGGGATTCCACTCCGCGAACGCACGCAGTGGTCCGGGCATGGTCTCGGTCGGTACGAAGACATTGGAGAACATGATCACGCCGAAGATCAGTGGTGCGGTCTGCTGCAGCATCTGTTCGTCCCGGATCACCGCGCCCAGGCATATCCCGGCCCAGCTCAGCGTGAACCGGAACAGCAGTAGTAGCGCTACGGCGGTGAGTATTTCGACGGGGGCCGCGTCGATCCGCCAGCCCGCGGCCATGCCGATACCGGACATGGCGGCCAGCGCGACACCTCCGGTGAGGGTTTCCGCGAGCGCGAGTCCGGCGGGAACCGCGAACGCGGGAAGCGGTAATGCCCGGAAGCGGTCGGTGAGTCCACTGTTCAGATCGGCATTGGCGGTCGACGCGGTGGCGGTGAGCCCCATGGCCGCGACCAGGACGAGAACGCCGGGGGTGAGGTACGAGCGGTAGGCCGCGGTATCGGCGGTACCCGCGAGTGCACCGCCGAAAACGAAACCGAACAGCAGCATCATGCCCGCGGGTGCGGCCAGGGTTATCGCGAGCAGACCTGGAGAATGCCGGTAGGCGGTGAGTACGCGGCCGAATGTGGTCGCGGTGGCGGCGAACGCGGTGGGCGGGCGTGGGGTGCGGGTGATCATCGGTGCGTCCTTGCGGTGGGGCCGGTCAGGGCCAGGAAAGCGTCGTCGAGGGTGGCGCGCCGGCGGCCGATGTCATGTACTTCGATACCTGCCTCTTCGAGGGCGCGCAGGATCGGCAGCAGCGGTATCTCCGCGCCCGGAAACGAATACGACAGGGGCGCAGTTTTTTCTGTTTCGTCCGCCGTGTCGCCGGGTGGTGCGGCGATACCGCCGAAACCCGTCAGTACGGAGTCGATTTCGTGACGGCGGCGTGGGTCCGCGATCAGGTCCAGCCCGCCGCCGATACTCGCCGTGAGCTCGTGCGGTGTCCCCGTGGCGATCACCCGGCCACTGTCGAGGATGGTCACCGAATCCGCGAGCCGGTCGGCCTCGTCCAGGTATTGGGTGGTGAGCAGGACGGTGGTGCCTTCCTTCACGAAATCCTTGATGTAGCCGTAGATCTGGTTGCGGCTGCGGGGGTCGAGTGCGGTGGTCGGCTCGTCCAGGAAGAGGACGGCCGGGCGCACCACCATCGCCGCGACGATATCCAGCCGGCGGCGCATTCCGCCCGAGTAATCCCGGGCGAGACGATCGGCAGCAGCACCGAGATCGAACCGTTCGAGCAGCTCACCGGCATGCGTGCGGGCTTGCCGGGCCGGGAGCCCGTTCATCCGGCCGAACATGGTGAGATTCTCCAGCCCGGTGAGCCGGGGATCGACGGCGTGGAACTGGCCGACTGAGCCGATCCGCTTTTTCACCTCGGTGGTTTCGCGCGCGATGTCGTATCCGGCGATCCTGGCGGACCCCGCATCGGGCCGCAGCAGGGTGGCCAGCATGCGTACCGTCGTGGTCTTCCCGGACCCGTTGGGTCCGAGCAGGGCATGCACTCGTCCGGGTTCCACCTGTAGGTCGACGGTGTCGACCACGGTCTGTCCGCCGTATCTCTTCGTCAGCCCACCGGCCTGGATCGCCGTCATGTCCACTCCTTGATTGGGAACGTCGTTCGCAGTCGACGCTAGCTGAATGCGAACAGTGTTCGCAACTGGCTCGAGGCATGCTTGACCGATGCCCTCCGCTGAACCGACGAACGCGCTGTGGCTACGGGCCGGCGACACCAAACCCGGACCACGCCCCGGCCTGAGCCTCGACGACATCGCGGCGGTCTGCGTCCGGCTGGCCGACGCCGAAGGCCTGCGGGCGCTGTCGATGCGGCGGATCGCCGAGGAACTGGGCACCGGCGCTGCCTCCCTGTACCGCTATGTGTCGGGCAAAGAGGATCTCGTCGCCCTGATGTACGACCTGGTCGCCGGCGAATACGAATTCGCGCCCCTCACCGGGGACCTCCGGGCCGATGTTCTGGACGTCGCCGAACAAGCGCGCGCCATGCACCGCCGGCACCGCTGGCTGATCGAAGCGAACCCGCGCAGCCTCGGCCCGCACGGCCTGCGCTACCTGGACCATATGGTCGCGGTACTGGCGCCTGCGGAGCTGCGGCCGGCCGAGATCATGACCGGTATCGCGATGATCTCCGGGTGGATTACCGTTTTTGCCGGTCAGGAGGCCACCGGGCAGCCGTTGCCGACTCAGGGCGGGGGCGCCGGGCATATCGCCGCCATGCTCGTCCAGGGGCATTATCCGCACCTCGCCGCGCTCTTCGCCGAACCCGACGCCCCTGGTGAACCGGGTATCGACAATGACGCCGTATTCCGGGCCGGGGTCGACGCGCTGCTGTTCGGTATCGCGGGCCCGCGCTGACGCACCTTCACTGCGACGCCGCTTGTCACGGGCAGGGCAGGGGGTGAAATGTCCTCCCGGCCGCGTCCGGCAGCCCCGAGTTCGGAAGTCGACGGCTCGGCGCCGGGCCCGCTGCTCCGGACCCGTACCGGACCAGCGGGGCCGAACGGGATATCAATACGGTGCGCGAATACGCGCGCAACAAAGGTTCGGCCGGTCGAGTAACTCTTCCTCGCAGTGCTCGGCGCTGCGGCGTGACCGATGGCAGACTGCGGGTATGAGTACACCCGAGTGGGCGGATGTGGACCGGTACGTGGTGGACCATCTCGTGCGCGACGACGCGGCAAACGCGACGCTGCGGGCGAACGCGGAGGCCGGACTGCCGTCGATCGACGTTTCCGAGGCCCAGGGGAAATTCCTCCACCTACTGGCTCGATCGACCGGTGCCGGACGAGTGCTGGAAATCGGCACGCTGGGCGGATTCAGCACCCTGTGGCTGGCCCGCGCGGTCGGCGCGGGCGGTCAGGTGGTCACGCTCGAGTTCGAGCCACGCCATGCACAGGTCGCGCGGGAAAACCTGGACCGGGCGGGAGTCGGCGATGTGGTCGATATCCGGATCGGCGCGGCGATGGAATCGCTACCGGTCCTGGCCGAGGAACAACCCGAACCGTTCGACCTGGTATTCATCGACGCCGACAAGGTGAACAACTCCGGCTACGTGCGGTGGGCTCTGCGATTGAGCCGGCCCGGAGCGGTCATCGTCGTCGACAATGTGGTCCGTGGCGGGCGTCTCGCCGACGAGGCCTCCGACGACCCCGCCGCCCGCGCGAGTCGCGACCTGGTCGAACTGCTGGCCGCGGAACCGCGGCTGGACGCCACTGTCGTGCAGACGGTCGGGGCGAAGGGCTGGGACGGTTTCGCGTTCGCCGTCGTGAACTAGCCACAGGCCGCGGTCGACGGGCCGCACCGCAGCGGTTCTGCGCCGGGGCGTGCCGTGGACAGCCGGCGGAGCGGACCGGCCGGGGCGGTGGTCACCCGATCGTCGCCGCAGCCCCGGCCGGCGGATCCGACGAGACCGCGGTGCACCGGTGTCTCGACGAGGGCAAAGTTTTCCGGCCTCCGCCCGAATCACCGGATGACCGGCGCGGCCGTGATACGGCCCTCGGCTGCCGCCGCGAGCAATATCGCGTGATCGCGGGCGCTGGGACCGGCGTAGTCTTCCGCGAACTCGGCCATGGCCGAGTCGAATTCGTCGCCGGAGCCCAGGTTACCCGGTTCTCGTACCCGGAGCCGTCGAGGTACCCGGCCAGCACCGAGGGCTGCGCCTCCTTGGCCTGGAGGAACAGCGGGTCACCGCCGGGGCCGCGCAACAGGACGATCCAGCAGCGGGTTCCCACACCCACGACCTTGCGGGCCGCGTGCACATTGTCGAACCGATCCAGCAGATAATGACGGTCGGGTTGCAGGGTGGAGCGGTAGTCGATCAGCCGTCTCATCATGGTGCGATGCACCTGCTCGGCGTCGGCGCCGGTGAACAGTTCCTCCACCGGCACGATCAGCGGCGGTGTACTGACGATCCGCGGCTGCCCGCCGGGTCCGGTGGTCGTGAGCTTCGACAGGGCATGCGCACTGTCGCGACCCCACGCCTTGTCGATCGTCTTCTCGACCCGCTTCCGCGTCGAGGCATCGAGTATCTCGCGCAGCCCCGCCATTTCCGCCTCCGCCTCGAGATGGGAGTACCACACGTCGAGCTCGCCACGCCCCGCCTGGTATTTCATGGTTTCGCGGTACTCGGCGGCGCAGGCCTTGGTGATGCGATGACGCTGTTCGGTTTTGAAACCGTTGCCGCGTCCGGCGATGGCCAGGCTCGCGACCAGCCGCCGGACATCCCATTCGAAAGGGCCCGGATAGGTTTCGTCGAAATCGTTGACATCGAAGGCGAGCCGGCGCTCCGGCGTCGCGAACAGTCCGAAGTTGCTCAGATGCGCGTCTCCGCACAGTTGCGTGCACAAACCCGTGCTCGGGAGGCGGGCCAGATCGTCGGCCATCACCAGCGCGGCGCCGCGGAAGAACGCAAACGGTGAGGTCGCCATCCGGCCGTAGCGCACGGGTACCAGTTCGGGTATGCGGGTGCCGGCCTGGGATTCGAGGAGGGCGAGCGGGTCCCGGTCGTCCCCGGTTCCCACCTCGGCGAGTGCGGCCAAAGGTACCCGCTCGCGCTGCCGAGCTCCGCATTCGACTCGCTGCGCGCGGTGCACCTGCGGGTCCATCGCAGGCTCGGCACCTGCATGAGGTCGGGCCATGGGCGAACGGTAGATGCGGTCCGATCCGCACGTCGTCACCCGGCGCGGGTGAGAACACGGCACCACACGGCACCGTTGCCGCCCGTTGCCGTCGGCGGCCCCCGGCTTCCCGGGCCGACCACGCAGCACTGTGCTCGAAACGGGGAGCGATCGCCGGGCTGTCGTGCCCGACTCCGGCCGGGGGCATCGACCGATACCGTAGTTGCGCTTCTCCCCGCGGGGTCGCGGAACGTCGAACCGCGTGTGGAGAGGTGGTAAGCCCGGCTGCTCTACGGCCGGGAGGACGTCACTGCTTCAGGGTGCGGTCGAACAGCTCCCGCAGTTCCCGGAAATGCCGCTCGGCCGCTTCCTCCTGGTAGGCGGCGGTATCGGACATGGTGTAGCCGTGCAGGGCGCCTGGGTAGACGGCGGTGCGGTGGTCGACACCGGCGGCCTCCAGCGCGCCATCGAACGCAGCGATCTGTTCGGGAGTATTGGAACCGTCGTTGTCGGCATGGCCGGCCAAGACTGCCGCCCGGACCCGGGAAATCTCGGAATGCGGGCTGTCGGCGTCCTCGGTGACGATTCCGCCGGTATGGAACATCCCGATCGCCGCCACCTCACCCGGGCGGTGCGCGGCCAGCCGCAATGCGATCCGGCCGCCGAAGCAGTATCCGGTCGCGCCGACCGCGGTCCCGGTGACACCGGGTAGCCCGTGCAGCGTCTCCAGCCACACCTCACCGTCTGCCCGCAGTACCTCCGGCGTGAGCCGGGCCATCCGCTCACCCACCCCGGAGGCGAAGAACGCGTCACGACTTGCCGGATCGCGCAGGTCCATGGTGGGCGCGAGATCCGCGGCGCGCCCGTCCCGCCAGAAAACATGCGGCGCCAGCACGACATAACCCCACGACGCGATCCGGTCCGCGATCCGCTCGATCTCCGGACGCAACCCGATCGCATCCTGGAAGAGCAGGACTCCGGGCCCGGACTCGCCGGACACATATCCTTCAGCACTGCCACCGGGAAGCGATATCTCGAACATCGTCACCCCCGCGACCCTACCGCGGCAAGAGAACGCGCTGTCGCGTGTGCCGGTCGGCGGCCCAGCGCTGGAACTCGGCGGTACCGCGCTCGGCTCCGATCACCGGTTCGGATCGGTCATGATTCCACGGGGCATAAGGTCGCCCGACAGCTGCATATGTACTTCGGCGTCGGCAAATTCGACGTGCCCGGGGAGCATCGGGCCGCCCAGAACGGGTACCGGGACGAAGGCATGCAACGTATCGGGGCCGACGGGGCCGAGCTGGTCGACCACCCGATCGAACAGTGGGCTGCCGTCGTCGCCGTTGCCTCCCCGCGATACCGGTCGGTTCGCCCTGCCGCTGCTCAGCTGGAACATGCTGTCGCACAGGTGTTGCGCCGGGATGAGCATCGGCTGCCCGGTCCACGGTGGCGCCGACGGCCGGGGGAGCGAGAGCAGGTGCTGCCGGGGCCCTCGCTCCACGATCTCACCGATGGGCAACTCCCCGAGTCCATTACCTGGGCGATCGGCGCGGTGCACCTGCGTGCCCGGGTGCGCGGCGGGGCGACACTCACCGGCATCGCGGACGACCATATGGTCCCGGTCGGTGTACTCGAACCGGTCTACCGCGACGCGGCACGAGCCGGATACGTGACGGCCGAGGGGGATTGGCTACGACAGACCGACAGTGGAACGCAGCAGGCCGAGCGTTTCCGCCGGGTCTGGCGTGGCCGGCTGGACCGGCATCTGGAGGACTGGTCCTTCGACGATCCCGCCGACAAGGCCCTGCTCGACCGAGCACTGGACAAGGTCGCCGGCGAACTGCTGGACGAACAGAGCCGGCGCCCCACCTTCGCCGGCTGAAGGAGCAGGAGCCCTACCCGCCGCGAGCCCTGCCACCAGACGCCGTGCGTAGCGCCGCAACGGTTCGGCGCGCCACTCCGGGGCGGCTCGGGTTCGCGCTCGCGCTGTCGATCGCCGGCCCGGGCGGCACACCGAGCACGGCGGCCGGCCGCTCCGGGCCGCGGCGGCGCAGTCCGCCGTGAATGTGCCCCGTCAGGAGCGGGGACGCGGGACCTTGTTGCGGTACATGGCGGAATCGGCGGCCTGCATCGCCTCGTCCATTGCTGTCGGCGCATCCTCGAGATACACCGTGCCGATACTCGCGCCGATTGTGATCGTCCGGTCGCCGATCTCCATCGGCACGGTGAGCGCGGTCTGCACATCCGCACTGAGCATGGCCAATTCCGCCGTTCCGGTGCACCGCTCCAGCACGGCGATGAACTCGTCACCGCCCAGACGGGCCGCGAGTCCACCGGCCGCCGTAACGGTTTGCCGCAGACGGGCCCCGACTATCCGCAGCACCTCGTCACCGACCGTATGCCCCACCGATCGTTGACCTCTTTGAACCCGTCGAGGTCCAGATAGGCCATCCCGATCGGTGGCGTCGCCACGGCCAACCGGTCGAAGAAATGGCCGCGGTTGGGCAGGCGGGTGAGTTCGTCGTGATTGGCGTCGTACCAGAGGCGGGCGGCGAGTTCCCGGCGTTCGGTGACATCGACCGCCACACCGATCAGGAAGCGGACCTGACCGCTGTGGTCGCGGACCGCCGACATCGACAGATCGATCCCCGTGGAGGTCCCGTCCGGGCGCGGGTGGTCCAGTTCCATCCGGAACCGGTCGATACTGCCCGTCAGCAGCTGAGTCATCCGCTGGTAGGCGTCACCGATATCGGCGTGCCCGACTACATCGGCCACCGGCCGGCCCGGCATGTCCCGGACGTCGACGCCGAGCATGTCCGCGAATGCCGCATTTGCTTCGAGGACCCGACCGTGGATGTCGACCGTCCCGATTCCGACCGAAGCGCCCGCGAACACCGCCGCGAAACGTGCTTCGGAGAGTTCGCGCCGACGCTCGGCCTCCTGGGCGGCCGCCAGCGCTGCGGCCAGCGTGGCCTCCTGCTCCGACAACGCTACCGAGCGAAGTGCCGCGGTGAACCCGGTCGCGAACTCGGCGGCCACGAGCACCGCGCGGTCGTGTACCGAGTCGCCGGCGGACGGGTCCGTGGCCTGGACGTGCCGGGCCATCTCCGAGCAGATCAGCGGGATCGTCCGGCCGGCCACGGCGGGGTCGCGGTAGTTCGCCGCGACCAGTGACTCGGCCGCGTACTTCCCGGCCTCCGTCCCCGTGGTGCCGCGTAGGGCGGCGAGCAGTTGTCCGACCTGTTCGGTCAGGAGTTCCTCGATCCGGTCCCGCGTCAGTGTGGGCGCCACCGCGCCGTCGAGCGCATCGGCCCAGCAGACCGCGAGTTCCCGCGCGGTCACCCTGATCTCCTGCGCCGACTCGGCCGGGTCAGGATTTGCACCCCACACCGGCCAAGCCCAGCGACCGCCCCGGGGCCTCGTGCCGATCGCGCTCCGATTCCGGCCGCCACATCGGCAGTTCGACCACACCGGGTTCCACGAGCTCCCAGCCGTCGAACATCTCGGTGATCGCGGCACGCGAGCGGAACTGGATCCCCACCTGATTGCCGTGCTGCGAGGATTTGTGCAGGGCGGCAGCATCGTCGGGACGCAGCGCCGAGGTCAGATGTGAGATGGCGATATGACTCCCGCTGGGTACCGCCCGCCGGAGAGCGTCCACCTTCGCCGCGGGCAGATCGTCGTCGGCGAGGAGATGCAGTACCGCGATGAGCAGGATCCCGACCGGCTGTTCCGGATCGATCAATCCGGTATCGCGGATCCGCGCCAGCAGATCGGCAGGTTCCCGCAGATCGCCCTCGATGGCGCCGTAATTCTGTTGGCCCACCAGGATCGCCCGCGAATGGGCCACGGCCACCGGATCGATATCCACGTAGAGCACCCGTGCCCCGGGATCGCATTCCCGGACGATCTCGTGGACGTTACCGGCGGTCGGGATACCCGATCCGATATCGAGGAACTGGGTGATGCCCGCTTCGATCAGGTAGCGCACCGCTCGCCGCAGGAACGCACGGTTGCTCAGCGCCAGCCGCGGCAGGTCCGGCACCAGCCGGCTACCGCGCTGGGCGGCGAGCCGATCGACTTCGAAATTGTGCGAACCACCCAGCAGCGCGTCGTACATCCGCGCCGGGCTCGGCTGCATCATGTCCACACCCTCGGGTGCCCAGGCCGGCCTGTCCATCTCATCCCCTCTGCGCTCGAAACCCGTCCCGGCCGTGTCACGCTCGGCCGTGTCCGGGAAACCCCTGCGCTGCGCTACGGACCACCCGTGCCGCGGCGGACCGGTGCCCGCTCGGCCGAATTGCTGTTACGGCCGTAAGGCACTGTGCGCATAATAGCCGGTACGGTCCCCGTCCCGTCAGGGACAACGCGGCTCGAAGCGCTCGACCGAGCGCCGCACGGAGGGGCGGGATCCGGCGGGGGGTTGCGGCAGAATCCGGCTTTGTCCGGCTGCGGCGGGCTATTCCGCCCCGGGGACGACCCCGCGTGGCCGGATCAGCGGCAGGTCGTTGTAGGTGACGATGCCGGGCGGTGCTGCCACGACGGCCGGGATGGCGTTGATCGCCGGCATCGCGGTCATGATGTGTCCGAGAGTCATGAAATCCGCGATGGTCTCGGCCTGGAAATCCGGTGGTGGCAGGAAGCTCACGACGTTCTTCACGGTCGGCCGCCCGTCGACCTGCAGTACCCAGCCGTCCTGGTCGATCTTCCAATCCGGTTCCAGGGTCTGTCCTTTGCGCCAGCGCACGGTGAGCTCCACCAGTGTCCGGCCGGCGACGATACCTTTCCAGCTCGCGAATACGCCGGCCACACAGCCGGCGGGGATGGTCCACGAGCCGAGATCGAGATCGGCTGTGGTCCGGGCGTACTCGGCGTCGCAGCGTACTTCGTCCAGTTCGACGCCCAGGGCGTCGGCGATCAGGCGCACCGCTTCCCCGAACACCGCCGTTCCCTCGGCGGTCATCGCCTGGAGGCCGGGATGGTCGATCGGCCGGCCGAAACCTACTGGGCGCTCGGTGGCCGGGGAATCGTAGAACGTGGTGTCGGCGGCCTCCGTGACGGTCACTTTGTCGACGCGGTCGCAGATACCTGCCGAGACGATGGCCAGCAGGTTCACGAACCCCGGGCTGATTCCGGACCCGAACATGGTCGAACCGCCCCGATTGCACGCGTCGATGATGCGATCGCGTCCGGGGCCCTGGCGATGGCCGGTGATGAACGACGATGTCGACACCACATCCACGCCGATTTCCAGAATCCGGACCAGTTCGTCGACGTCGATCCACATCGGGTTGTAGACCACGCAATCCGGTTCGAGTGCGAGTAGGGCGCCGATATCGTCGGTGGCGGTGATTCCGACGGGATCGATCCCGCACAGTTCGCCGATATCGCGGCCTACCTTCTCCGGTGACCATGCGTAACAGCCGACGAGTTCGAGGGTCGGATTCGATACGACAGCACGAACCGAACTCTTCCCGACATTGCCGGTCGTCCACTGGACGACCCGATACCGACGATCTTTGGGCACCTGCTCAGCTTAGGGTCGACGGCCGATTTGCGGAATGGATACTCTGAAATTCGAGAATGCGATTTCCTATCGGATGTCTGGTCGGGCCCGGATGTCGGTGCGGCCGGATCGGATCCTCTTCGGTGGTTTGCATCACAAAGGCGCGGAGCGCCGGACCGGAAGCGGTGTGTGTCACATTTTGTGCCGAGTGAATCGCAGAATCCGCCGGGTCCGGGAGCGCATGGCAGGTGGGTTCGGGGACAACCGGTGAGCGCAGGTCGTCTCGCCTGGAAAGGCCTGTCCGGCAAGCAGCTTCGGTCCCGTGAACGACGGGGGCCGGGCGCAGGTGAATTCCTCGTTGAACGTCCTGCGTATGCCATCCGGGCGAGCCTTCGGCCTGTCAAGCTCTCGTCAACCTGTGTTATCCAGAGGTCACAACACGGTAATATCGAATTGCTCGCCGAGGCGTGTATCAGGCGAGCCCCGCCGGATCGAAGGTTGGTGAGACCACCCATGTCGGTATCGATGTTCGACGAAACCCTGCCACGCGGTGAACGAGACGGGGTCGGGCTGCGGGTCGGCGCAATCATCGATCGCGGTGGTGAGGTGCTGTTGCTGGAGCTACCCAGTACCGGCCCGATTCGTCCCACTCGTAAACTGCCCGGGGCCACTGTGGAGCCCGGTGAATCGGTGACCGGCGCCCTGATTCGCGGTGTACAGGAGGAGACCGGGCTCACGGTCACCGGTGTCCGCCACCACGTCGGCGACTTCGACTATCTGTCGCCCGCCGGTAAACCGGTGCGGCGCCTGCACTTCGCGGTCGAGGTCGAATCGACCGGCCCCGTCGTGCTGACTGCGCATGCGAGCTACGTCTGGGCGTCCCTGAACAGCGGCGACCTGTCGGTCACCTCCTCGGTTCAGAAGATCCTCGATACCTATCGGGAACTCGTCTACCGCTGAGCGAACCCTGTGGCGCTTCCCGGCCGGCGCTACCGTGCCGGAACCCGCGGATCTCTGCGCCGACCGTCCTGTGCCGGCACCGGCCGGTGGTATGTCCCGAGCTCGCGCCGCTCACCGAATCGGCGTATGGGCCGTCTGCGATGGCTCGGTGGATTCCGTGCGTGGGTCGTTCGGCCGGTGCTCGCTGCGTGGCACCGCCGAGACCGGCGGCCGGCGCAGGCGCGTCCGTACCGCACTTGCCGCACAGCCGATCACCGCGGCAGCGCCGACAGCGGTGGCCCAGCTCAGTTCCTCGTTCAGTACCAACGCCGCCCAGCACAGCGTGAATGCGGGCTGGGCCAGTTGGACCTGACTGACCTGCGTCATCGGCCCGATCGCCAGACCGCGGTACCAGGGCAGGAAACCCAGGTACATGCTCACCACGCCGAGGTAGGCGAAGGCGGCCCACTGCGCCGGCGAACCCGTCGGTGGCTGCTGGGCCACGGATATGCCGGTCAATACCACCATCACCGGAGCGGACAGGACCAGCGCCCACGAAATGGTCTGCCAGGCACCCAATTCGCGGGCCAGCAGACCGCCTTCGGCGTAACCGCAAGCCGCGGCGACGACCGCGCCCAGCAGTAGCAGGTCCGACCAGTGGGGACCGCCGAAACTGCCGCCACGGAACGCAGCGAACACCGTCGCCGCCACGGCGCCGGCGGCCGCGGTGAGCCAGAAGGCCCGCGGCGGCCGCTCGTGGCCGCGGAGAACGGCCAGTACCGCGGTCGCTGCGGGTAGCAGTGCGATCACCACGGCGCTGTGACCGGCCGACGCCTCGGTGAGTGCGAAGGATGTCAGCAACGGGAATCCGGCGACGACACCGGCGGCGACGATACCCAGCCGGATCCATTGCCGACCCCGGGGCCGCTGTTGTCCGGTGAGAGCCAGCGCGCCGCCCGCGAGCAATCCCGCCACGACCGCGCGTCCCGCGGCTACGAAAAGCGCGGTGAAGCCATCGTCGGCCAGGGTGATTTTGGTGAGCGGCACGGTGAACGAGAACGCAAGGATGCCCAGTAGGCCCCAAGCCGGACCCGAATATCGGGACGATAGCGGTTCCGGGGAAGGGGGAGTAGCGCTACTATGTTCTCTCATGTCTGAGGATAGCACCTCTCGTATCGCGGCGGAGCTTCGCGACTGGATAGCCGAGGCCGCGCCCGGTGCGCAGCTGCCGTCGACCCGCACCTTGGTGACCCGGTATGCCGCAAGTCCGGTCACGGTGCAGAAGGCGCTGCGCATCCTCACCATGCAGGGGTTCATCGAAAGCCGGCCCGGAGTAGGGACTTTCGTCCGCACGGTGCGCGACACCCGTCCGCACGACTACGGGTGGCAGACCGCCGCACTGGGGACACCGCGTCATCGCTCCGCTCGGTGGTTCACCGCGTTGCAGACGGTCGCCAACGACCGGATCGCCTTGCACTCCGGCTATCCGGACCGGGAACTGCTGCCCGAACGGCTGGTCCGGGGCGCCTTCGCGCGGGCCGCCCGCGGCGACGCCACAGTCAACCGGCCACCCAGTAGCGGTCTGCCGGATCTGCAGGCATGGTTTGCGACCGAACTGGCAGCGGTGACCCCCGCCGGTGTGATGGCGCCCGCCCCGAGCGACGTCGTGATCTTCCCGGGCAGCCAGAGCGGTCTCGGTACGGCCTTCCAGGCGCTGGTCGGACCGGGCCGGCCGCTGCTGGTGGAATCGCCCACCTATTGGGGTGCGATTCTGGCGGCGAACCGGGCCGGTGTGCAGATGGTCCCGGTCCCGAGCAACTCAGACGGTCCGCGCCCCGAGGATCTGGCGCGGGCATTCGAGCGGACCGGCGCTCGCGCGTTCTACGCCCAGCCACATTTCGCCAATCCGACCGGCGCGCAATGGCAGCCGGAGCGGGCGGCGGGGGTGCTCGATGTGGTGCGCGCCCACGGGGCGTTCCTGATCGAGGACGACTGGGCGCACGATTTCGGTATCGATACCGTCCCGATCCCGCTGGCCACCCACGACGATGCCGGCCATGTGGTGTATCTGCGGTCGCTGACCAAAAGTGTTTCGCCGTCGGTCCGGATTGCCGCTGTCGTCGCCCGGGGGCCGGCCCGGGAACGGATCCTGGCGGACGCCCAGGCGGAGTCGATGTATGTGAGTGGCCTGCTACAGGCCGTCGCCCTCGAGGTGGTGACCCAGCCGGGCTGGCGCACCCATACGCGCAGCCTGGGCCGCCGGCTGGCCACCCGCCGTGATCTGCTGATCGCCGCGCTGCGTGCACACCTTCCGGAAGCCCGCCTGGAGGTGGTGCCACGCGGTGGGCTGCACCTGTGGGTGCGATTATCCGATTCCACCGATGTGGCTCGGCTCGTCCGCGAGTGTGAGGACGACGGGGTGATCATCGCGCCCGGGGACGAGTGGTTTCCCGCCGAACCGACGGGTGCCTATCTGCGGCTCAACTACTCCGGCCCGAATCCGGGGGCATTCCCCGAGGGCGTGCGGGTCATCGCCCGGGCGCTGGCTCGGCAGCGACGATAGACCGCGCGGGTACCCGGTCGGGACAGTGTCCGCGACCGGGTACCCGTAGGGGATCAGTCGGGGAGGACCGAGATGGTGCCGCGGCAGACCGCGTTCTGGGTGTTGAGCCACCACCAGCCGCCGCCGGTCCGGGCGGTCACCGTGAAGGCGACGGTGCCGACGCCGGTCCAGGTGCGATTCACCGGAATACCCGGTTTACCCTTCAGCATCTCCTCGTCGCTGACGCTGGTCCCCGATGCTCCGGTGGTCTCGTTGTGCCAGTCGACCTGCACCTGGGTGCCGTACGGCGTCGTCGTGGGAATCGGGAACAGGCTCGCGGGCGGGTTCGGCAGATCGTTGTTGCCGCTGAGCAGTAGCGCCGGTTCCAGTTCCCCGCCCGGTGGCCGACTGGCCCCCGAACTCGCCCGGATATGCCAGGTGAACGGTGGCGCCCACGCCAGCGGATTCGCGCTGCCGCAGGTCATGACGGTCGACGAGGGTGGCTGGGCGGCGGCGGTGCCGGCACCGGCCGTGAGCAGGGCGGCGGCCGCGGCAACGGCGGTTGCCGGGGCGAGTGCTGCGGTGACGAGCTGACGTGCGCGAGGCATCTGGGCTCCCTGATCCGGTAGAGGATTATCGGTATTCCGCGTGGACAAGAATATCCACCCGGATGTCGCTGCTGTGCGGGTTTCCGTTTCGCCCGGTGCGCCGGACGCCGGACCGCGGCGTTCGGTTCCGGCGTATGAGCGGCCGCGCCGCCGGCACACCGGCTCAGCTGTACCGGGCGAGATACCGGGCCAGATAGCGGCTGTCGCGTCCGGCACCGTGCAGAGTTCCGGAGAGAATATTGCGCTGATACTCCAAGCCGAGGAAGGCCAAACCCGGGTGAGCGGTCGAGATGCCGTTCCGGTGTGGCGGGAAGCCCGCGGCGTCAGGTGGGCACAGTGTGCTCAGATGGGTCAGCGCCGGACGGTATCCGGTGGCCAGGACGACGTGATCCACTTCCTCGCTGCGGCCGTCGGGCCAGTGCAGGACCGGCCCCTCCGCCCGGGTGAACATCGGCCGGGCCTCGGGATTGCCTTGTTCGAGGATGCTGCGGTACCCCTCGGTGTCCACGATGGGGATCGTGCCGCTGTGGAAGAACCGGCCGATCGGCAGCCTGGATGCCAGGGATATGGCCCGCCAGAATCGGGAATCGGCCGGTATCGGTTCGTTGGTCGCGTAACGCAACGGGGATCGATGCGCCAGGATCACCGGCGATTCGGCAGCGAGTTCCACGGCTATCTGGACGGCCGAGTTGCCGGAACCGACAACGACGACCCGCCGCCCCGCGAAGGGGTGCGGGCGACGGTAGTCGGCGGCGTGCAGCACCTCCCCGGTATAAGCGGACAGCCCCGGGAGTTCCGGGCGGTACGGATTGGCGAAACTGCCGGTGGCTGAGACCACCACCGGCGCGGTGAACTCGGCGCCGGTGGTGGTGTGCACCCGGAATGTTGCGCCTGACCTGTCCACGGTGGCGACCCGGTGCCCGGTGAGTACCTCGCCCGGGATCGCGGCCGCGCACTTCCGCAGGTAGGCGGCCACCTCGTCACGCGTCGGGTAGCGGTGCGGATCGCCGGGGAAAGGTCTGCCGGGCAGTGCGTTCAGCTGTGCGGGCGTGAACAATCGCAGCCTGTCGTAATAGTTCGGCCAGGATCCGGCGGTATCCGAGCCGGCTTCGAGCACCACCGGGCGGAATCCGTACTCCGAGAGGGCCGATGCTGCGGCTATCCCGGCTTGGCCTGCGCCGATAACAATAGCGGGGGTATCCATGATGGCCGTGATCGTGACATTTCGGGCACGGGGACGGCCACGGATTTTCGGCGGCCGGGGTTGCTGCGCCGTCGTTCAGTCCCGGGCGTGATCCTCGGCGAAGACCTTGCGGCAGGAGGGTGCGCAGAACGCGTAGTCGACTCCGTCGAGGGTGTAGGTGATCTGCGCGGTCGCCCATTCGACCTGCATCCCGCAGGTCGGGTCGATGGTGAACCCCTCCGGGGCCACGGGCAGCTGCCCGGAATCGCGGAAGTCCTGGGTCATCAACCGGGTCAATTCGGTGCTGGTCGTGGACCGGCCGAGTGTACCGGCACAGTGTTCGCGCAGGCCCACTATCTGCACGATACAGTGCGGTTCGCGGTTCAGGCGCTGGGTGTCGGTTTCGGTGGCGGCGATCGCCGCGGTGATCATCGGGATGATGTTCTTTCCGAAGTCCGGGTCGCCGCTCCAGGAGCCCGGCACCGTCAGCCGTACCAGGTAGCGGGGTGCAGTGTCGGTGGCCGGACCGCCGGTGACCCAGGTTCGCGGCTGCTGGATCAGCACATGGGTGAATTCACGGGCTTTGGCCATCGTTGCCTCCGGGGCTTCGTCGTAGCCGGTGAGTGCTGTCATCACCCGGTCGGCCAGATCCTGTTCGGCGCGGGCGTCGAGTTCGCGGCCGGTGACCGATATTTCGAGGGTCATCATGGTGAATCATTCCTCCGATGTAGGGACGGGAATCGGGGTGGTCGATGCGCTGTGGCGTGCGGCCACGGCGAGCAGTTCGCCGACGGACCATTGGTCGTCGGCGTAGGCGCCGAACTTCGCGGCGAGGACGGTGCCGCCGGGGTGGATCAGGAAATCGGCGGGGAGACCCAGGCGGCCGCCTTCGGGACGGGCAGGCGGCGCGGGGCGTTCACCGCGCCGCCCCGGCAGTTCGGTAGCGATCGCGCGGGTGATGGTCCCCCAGCCGCGTGGGTCCAGCAGTGCCCGCGCGCCGGTCTCGACGCCGAATTCGCGATACAGCCTGCGGTCCGGGTCGGCGATGACGTCCAGCGGCAGATCGCCGGTGTACTTGCGGAGCTCGGCGGCGCTCGAGTGGAAGACCACTACCTCCCGGATACCGGCAGCCCGGATTTCGTGCAGCCGGGCGACCACCGACCGCAGGTGCAGATTGCATACCGGGCAGCCGGCGAAACGGCGAAATTGGAGGTGGGTGAGCCGGCCGGGGTCGGGCAGGGGTATCTCTGCGCCGGTGATGCCCGTCAGGGTGCGGGCGGCTACGCCGTCGAGTGGCGGCATCGGATCTCCTTAGGTGTACGACGTACGCTTATAATCGAGTATGCGCGTATCCAGTACGCTGTCAACCCGTGCCCCGGCCGCGTTCCCTCACCGACGAGCAACTGGTCGCCGCCGCGCTTTCGGTGATCGACCGGGACGGTCTGCCCGGCCTGACCATGCGCGCGGTCGCCCGGGAGCTGGGAATGGCCACCATGGGGCTGTACCGCTACGTTGCCGACCGGCAGGCGTTGGAGGTCCTGGTCGTCGACCACGTCTTCCACACGGTCGACCTCGCGTTGCCGGCGGTGAACTGGGCGGACCGGATCCGGATCCTGATGGAACGCCTGCGGGTCGCGGTAGCCGCGCATCCGGCCGTGGTCCCGCTGGTGCTGCGGCACCGGCAGGCGGCGCCCGGATCGCTGCTGCTGATCGAGACGATGCTCGCCGCACTCGCCGAGGGCGGACTCACCGGAACCGACCGGGTCGTCGCGCAGCGGACGCTGATCGGTCATCTGCTCGGATTCCTGCAGAACGAGCACTATGCGGCACTGTCGGGGCCGGGGACCGTCACCATGTCCGAGCTGTCTCCCGACCGGTACCCGCACCTCTCGGGTACCGCGACCGAGGCCCGCACGCTACCGCCCGCCGAGGAGTTCCGGCGCGGTCTCGATATCGTGCTGCGCGGGCTCGGGGGCTGATCGGGCCGGGCGCGCGCACCGTTCAGCGAGAATCGTCCGGATAGTCGTCCTCGTCGTCTCCGGGGGCGATATCGGGGCAGTCCCCGGCGAGGATGGCGCCCAATCGGGCTCTGGGCGGCAGTACCGCTTCCTCGAGGATTGCCAGGACCTCGTCCTCCGGGCTGCGGCCGTGCTCGACCGCGCGTAACCGGAGGGCGCGGTAGACCGCGTCCGGTACATGTCGAACAGATAGCGTCACCATGGAGCCGTCTTTCGTCGACAGTCGTCGGTGCCCCCATTGTATTTCCCGCACTGCCCGAGACCTGGTTACCGTGCGTTTCGTTCTGGTATCGGCACACGCGGCCAGGGCGCCCTACGGCACCGGGTGCCGGTCTGTGTCATCGTATGAAAGTCATTCCCGCACTGGGAATATGACGCAAAATCGGGGATTGTCGATGCGAAGGAAATCCGGGCCGGCTGGTCTGGTGCGGTGCGCGGGCTGTTCACGCGCATCCGGAAAGTGAGGCGGAAATGAACCACAAACTCTGGTTGCTCGGGCGGCTCGCCGCGGTGGGCGGGCATATTCTCGGAGAGAAGATCACCGGGCACCGGGCCCGCACCATCGACGATGTGCCCGCCTCCGGGGCGGCACTGACCACGGAATGGCTCACTGCGGTTCTGTGCCGGGACACCCCCGGTGCGGAAGTCGTATCGTTCGAGATCGACGGTGGTAGCAGCGGCACCTCCACCCGGGTCGCGATCCGCGTGGAGTACAACGAGACCGGGCAGGCCGCCGAATTACCGCAGGCATTGTTCGCGAAAACCACCACCTCGCTCAGTCAGCGCATCCTGCTGGGCGGCGGCAAGATGATCGACGGGGAGACCCGGTTCTTCCGGGACTTCCGTCCGGAACTCGATATCCAGGCGCCGCTCGGCTTTTGGGGCGCCTTCGATCCGGCGTCCTGGCGTTCGATCGCGCTGATGGAGGATATCGCCGTCACGCGGGGGGCGGTGTTCAGCGAGCCCACCGAACCTATCGGCCGCGCGGAGATGGAAGATCTGGTGCGCAACCTGGCGCGGTTGCACGGCACGTTCTGGGAGAGCCCGGCGATCGAACCGCTGAAGACGACGAACGAGGCGCTGGCCGCGTACCTGGCCGCGATCGATATGAAGACTCGCTGCACGGTGGGGCTGGAGCGGGCGGCCGAGGTCGTGCCCGAGGAGTTGCACGGTCAGGCGGACCGGCTGTGGGCCGGGGTGGAACGGGCGGTCGACCTGGCGACGCGGGAGCTTCCGCACACGCTGCTGCACGGCGACCCGCATATCGGCCAGACCTACCGCACCGCCGACGGCCGGATGGGATACGTCGACTGGCAGGTCGTGATGCGCGGGGGCTGGGGCCACGATTTCGCGTACACGGTGAACTCGGGATGTGAGCCTGCCGACCGGCGGGCCTGGGCCGAGGATCTGCTGCGGGCCTATCTGGACGAACTCGCCGGCGCCGGTGGCCGTGCGCCCTCCTTCGATGATGCCTGGCTGATCTACCGGCAGCAATCGATGTTCGCGTACGCCGCCTGGGCATTCACGATCGGCCGGGCCGCCTATCAACCCGAAATGCAATCGCAGGAAACCTGTTTGACACTTTTGCGCCGTATCACCACGGCAGTGCACGAGAATCGGTCGCTGGACGCGTTGGGAATCTGAACGCCAGGCCGGGGCCGGTTTGGCCGACTCGGTCCCGGTCAGCCGTCTTTTCGCCCTGTGAAACGGGCCCCGGATGTGCGGACCAGTCCAATGATTTTTCCGAAAAGCGCGTGTGCCCAACCGTTTTCGAAAACAAACAGAGAGTCCGGCAGTGTCGTAACATCGCGTCGTTCCGGCTCGAGCCAGTGTGCAGGAGGAGGCTCGAACCGGTGCCCGGCCGGTGGAAAACCATCGGTCCCGCTACCAGACGTCTGGAGTTCTTCTTGAGCAGTTCGGAATATCGAAGACTCGCCCCGGCTCCGCACAGCCCCGGTTCGCACGACGATCCCCGGTACGCGCTGTATCTCCCGGAATTCGCGGCCGACCCGCATCGCGCCTACCACGACATGCGCCGGCGTTACGGTTCGCTCGCGCCCGTGGAACTGGCCCCGGGGGTGCCTGCCACATTGGTGATCGGCTACTCGACCGCGCTGCGGGTACTCAACGATCCGGAACGGTTCCCCGCCGATCCGCGGACCTGGCAGAAGGATGTGCCGGCGGGGTGCCCGGTGCTGCCGATCATGGAGTGGCGGCCGATGGCCAGCCGCTGCGCCGGCCAGGAATTCCTGCGCTATCGGCAGGCGATCACGGCCAGTATCGACGAAGTGGATATGTATGCCATTCACGCCGTGGTGGAGAACATTGCGGGTCCGCTGATCAGCTCGTTCTGCGCGGACGGGCGAGCCGAACTCATCCAGCAGTATGTTTTCCCCTTGTCGTTCCAGGTGATCAACTATCTGCTGGGCAGTCCGCCGGAGGTCGGTCAGCAGGTCGCCGCCGGTATCGCCGCCATGCTCGAGGGGGTCGACGCCGAGGCCGGTAGCCGGATGCTGGGCGAGGCCCTGGCGAATCTGGTGGTGATGAAGCGGGAGAATCCCGCAGCCGATATCACCTCGGTCCTGCTGCGGCATCCTGCCGAGCTATCCGATGAGGAGGTGTCCCATCATGTTTCCCAGGTGTACGGCACCGGGATCGAATTCGAACTCAATCTGATCGTCAACACCCTGTTGCTGATCCTCACCGACGACCGGTTCGGTGGCAGCGTACTCGGTGGCAACCTCACTTCGCGGGATGCCCTGGACGAGGTGCTGTTCAACGATCCGCCGCTGGCCAATCTGCTGGTGACTTATCCGCGGATGCCGATCCTGCTCGACGATGTCTGGTTGCCCGCGCATCAGCCGGTGGTGATCAGCATGGCCGCCTGTAACAACGATCCCAAGATCCGGACCTCGGAGCTCACGGGTAACCGTGCCCATCTCGCGTGGGGCCTGGGCCCGCATGCCTGCCCCGCGCAGTCGCTGGCCTACATCATCGCCGAAGGGGCGATCGATCAGCTGCTGGACGCGTTACCGGAGATGCGCGCCGATTTCCCCGACGACGAACCCGCCTGGCGTCCGGGCCCGTTCCATCGCTCGCTGGTGGAGCTTCCGGTCACGTTCCCACCCGGTGCGCCCCTATCGGGCGTCCAGTATGCCTCGGCACGTCCGGCCACCTATACCTGATCGAATCCGGCACAGACCTCCTCGAAGCTCGCGGGGTCGGCGTGACGCGGAGCCCGTGGAGGTCTCCGAGGGCGCCGGTCACACCGTCCCCCGCGAGCCGGGCGGCACTGCCGGGTCGTACGGGCGGCCGCAGCATTTACTTGAATCTGGATTCAAGTTGGTTTACCGTGCGGGAAGCATCGAAGGCCCGTCTGCGGCGTATCGAGCCGCGCCCCGAAGATCGGAGTTCTCCCGTGGAACTGTTCACCTCGACCGACCGCGCCCGCGAATACCGGCAGAAACTGCTCGGTTTCATGGACGAATGCGTGTACCCGGCCGAACCGGTCTACGCGGAGCAGATGGCCGCGGCCGGCGATCCGCATCATCACCCGCAGATCCTCGAGGACCTGAAGGCGGAGGCGAAGAAGCGCGGCCTGTGGAATCTTTTCCACCCGCACGAGGAATGGGGACCGGGGCTGACCAACCTGGAGTACGCGCCGCTGGCCGAGATCATGGGCCGTAGCCCGGCGCTGGCACCGGAGGCGTGCAACTGTTCGGCGCCCGATACCGGGAACATGGAGGTGTTCACCCTCTTCGGTACCGAGGAACACAAACAACGCTGGCTCGAACCGCTGCTCGACGGCACCATCCGCTCGGCCTTCGCGATGACCGAGCCCGGTGTAGCCAGCTCCGATGCCACGAATGTCGAAATGCGGATGGAACGCGACGGCGACCACTACGTCCTCAACGGCCGCAAATGGTTCGCCTCCAACGCCATGCATCGCCACTGCAAGGTGCTGATCGTCATGGGTAAAACCGATCCGGAGGCACCCAAGCACCGGCAGCAGTCGATGATGGTGGTGCCGATCGATGCGCCGGGAGTCCGGGTGGTGCGCAATCTGCCGGTATTCGGGTATGTCGACCGTGAGGGCCACGCCGAAATCGAATTCACCGACGTCCGGGTTCCGGTGACCGATGTGCTCAAAGGCGAGGGTGAGGGGTTCGCGATCAGTCAGGCGCGGCTCGGCCCGGGCCGGATCCACCATGCGATGCGTGCCATCGGGATGGCCGAGCGCGCCCTGGAACTCATGTGCGCGCGGGCCGAATCGCGGGTCACGTTCGGGCGCAAGGTCAGTGAACGTGCCAATATCCGCGACTGGATCGCCGAAGCTCGTATCGATATCGAACAGGCACGGCTGCTCACGCTGAAGACGGCCTGGATGATGGATACGGTCGGCAACAAGGAGGCGCGCACGGAGATCGCGGCCATCAAGATCGCTGCGCCGGTGATGGCGCTACGCATCGTGGACCGCGCAATCCAGGTGTACGGGGCGGCCGGGGTGACCGAGGATTTCCCGCTGGCCAGTATGTACGCCCACCTGCGGACGCTGCGTATCGCCGACGGGCCCGACGAGGTGCACAAGCTCACCATTGCCCGCGCCGAACTCGGCAAGGCCCGCGCCGCCGCCGAAACCGCCGGCTGAGTACCCGGCGCACACCGGGATTTCGTAGGGTGGGCAACTCTCCAGGCCTCGTAGGGCTCGGTGGAGCCGCTGCCGTACCGGGCTCGGCAATCGGGGCAACCCGGAGCCCTCGCTGAACTCGGCGCCACAACTGGACAGGTGGGTCCGGGCGGAGCCGAACCGGCCATGGGCTGCCCGGTGGCGTGCCGGTGCGCGGCGGTCCGCAACCCATCGAGGGACCAGGGCTGCGGCTTCCGGGTGCCCCGACGGCCTTCCCCCCAAGCAGGGGTGAGGACCGACCTCAGCGGCTTCGAGCCGCGTGAGTGCCGCCGTTGCGGGTTGGACCCGGGTGTCGTCGGCCCGACGTTTCCCGCCGGTCCATGCGCCCGCGGAGGTTCGCCGAGAATCAGCGGATCGTGGACTGTCGCCCCTGCGTCGGTAGCCGGCCGACGTAGCTGCTGTGCGCGCGGCACGCTCCGGATACGTTGGATAGGTCCGGGACACATCCGGTGATCGGCCGGTGCTGTCGTGGACGAGCGCGAGGAGGCTACGTATGACCGTGGAGACCGGTACCGAACCGCAGCGGCGGCGGCATATCCTGCTGGAACTGGGTTTCGCGACCACGATGGTGGGCGAAGAGCTGCACGGGACGGCGACGATCACCCCGCAGATGCACGCGCCGGGTACCGGCCGGTTACGGACCTCCGTGCTCGCCACCTGGACCGATACGGTGACCGGCCTGCTTGCGGCGCTCACCCTGGGACCGCGGGTTCCGGTGACCCTCGAACTCGATGTGCACCTCTACCGGCCGGCGCCCGGCTCCGGTGAGGTGCGGGCGGTGGGCCGCAAGATCAAGGCGGGGCGTTCGGTCTTCGTCGCGGAGGTGGAGTGGACCGTCGACGGCGAACCCTTCGCGTTCGGCGGCGGGTCGTTCATGGTGTCGCCGAACGAGGAACTGCGGCTACCGGACCGGATGAGTATCGATATGCCGGTCACCGGACAGCTGCTCGCGGTACCGCTGGCCGAGCGGGCGGGTTGTGAGCGGCGGGCACCGGGCACCGCGGTGCTGCCGCGTACCGACGACGGCCTGAACGCGTCCCGCACGGTGAACGGTGGCCTGATCGCGCTCGCCGCCGAGGAGGCGATGCTCTCGCTTGCTCCCGGTGCGACCCTGAGCACGCTGGGTCTGCGCTACCTGCAAGCCGCGCGAGTGGGTCCGGTCGTCGCCGACGCGACGCTGCGGGCCGATGTGGCGCGGGCGACGCTGCGCGACGCCGGTAACGAGGACCGGATAACCACGTTGGCGACGGGCCGCCTGTTCCCGGCGAGTGGCCGGTGACGGCCCGGGAGGCCGGCGCGGTGGCCGATACCGCCACCGGCCCCGGCGCCGGGGCGAAACCCGCCGGTGGTCGCCCGGCGCCGAAGAGCGCGCGCGGCATCCGGACCCGGGCCGCACTGGTGGCCGCGGCGCGGCAGGTGTTCGAAAGCGACGGGTTCGTCGATGCCCGGATCAGCGATATCGCCCGCACCGCGGGTGTGGCCTCGGGTTCCTTCTACACCCATTTCGACAGCAAGGAAGAGATTTTCTCCGAAGTCGTCGCGCAGGTCCGCGACGAAATGTTGCATCCGCATGTCCGGGCCCGGGGTGGAAGTGCCGATCCGCGGGACTGGATCGCCGCAGCCAACCGGGAGTACCTGCGCGCCTACCGGCGTAATGCCCGGCTGATGGCAGCATTGGAACAGGTCTCGCGGGTCGATCAGCAGTTCGCGGCGCTGCGCGCCGAACGGGCGTCGGCGTTCATCGATCGCAATGCGGCACTGATCCGCGATCTGCAGCAGCGCGACCTGGTGACGTCGCGGCTGGACGCACGGGTGACGGCGCTGGCATTGTCGAGCATGGTGAGCCGGATGGCCTCGCTGGTATTCGTCGAGGGTGAGCAGATCGGTTTCGACACCTTGCTCGAAACCCTGAACTGGATCTGGTTCAACGCACTGCAACTGCCCGAACCGTCGTGACCGCGGTCCACGGGGCGCGTCACACGCGCCGGGTCGCGGCGAACCCCAGAAATTTCCGGAGATAGCCCACTACCCCGCGCAACGGGACAGCCCGTGGCCAGTCGTTCGGGCGAACGTAGGCGTCCGTGCCACCGTCCACGAACACGATGCTGCCGCAAAGGAATTCGGCAGACGGGGACAGCATCATCGACACCCAGTCGGCGATGTGCTCGGGTTTGCCGAAGCTACCCGTGGGAACCGGGAACGCCTCGACCGCCTTGGCCTCGCCCGGGGTGGCGAGCTGCCGCTCCAGCAGCGGAGTCAGGATGGCACCCGGTGCGATCACATTGAGCCGGATACCGGTGCCCGCCCATTCCGGCCGGACCGCATGCCGGCGGACCCAGCGACTCACCGCGATCTTGGACGCGGCGTAGACGAAAGGTGCGGCCTGCGCGCCGAACATCCGCACGCTGCGGACCGCGCGCTCGGTATCGCCGGCGAGGAAGGCCCTGACCGTCCGGTTCTGCACCACCGGGACCGTGGTGGACGAATTGCTACCGAAGGCCACCACACGCGCTGCGCCGGTCGCGGCCAGCGCCGGCCGCCAGCCCTCGAGCAGATCGACCACGCCGAGGTAGTTGACCGCGGCGATCACCGGGAGCCGCGACCGATCGCGCACCGGCCCCAGTCCGGCCGCCAGGACCGCGCCGTCGAGCCGCCCGTCCGCCGCCTCGAGTACGGCGTCGATCGCCTGGCGTCGTCCCGCCGCGGTGGAGAGGTCGGCGACGATATCGGTTTCCTGGATGTCCACGCCGATCACCCGGTGGCCCTCGGTTTCCAGCTTCTCGGCGACGGCCCGGCCCATACCCGATGCAGCTCCGGTGACGGCATAGACACCCATGCGAAATCCTTCCGTACGACCCGGCGCGTACCCGCCCGGCGATTTCGTCAGAGTCGGTCAAAAAGGCCGGGCCGGTCAAGCGCTCGGAAACAAGGGGCGCGGGCCGGATGAGCACCGAGATCAGAACGGCAGGTGAACCCACTCGGGCAACGTGAAGCAGATGATGCCGAAGTCGTATCCGACCTGAACATCGACATCTGTGGCGGCGCCGCCCGCGGAAACGGTGTGCCGACCGATCACCGTCGGGTTCCAGTCCGCGGTGAACACTCCCGGTTCCTCCTCCTCGACCGGACCGAAGGTGCCGCCGCCGGGCCGGCCGTTCACCGAATCCGCGAAAAACACCTGCTCACCGGGTCGGCCGGTAGCGGTCACCGTGTAGGTGCAGCCGACCCCGTACTGGATGAAACCCAGGCCGAACCCACCGGAGACGGCGATATCGGTGACATAGGCCGAGGCGGTGGCAGGCTGGCCGAGGACAGCTGCGGCGGCGAGCGCGCAGGCGGTGACCCCGATGCGAAGACTTCCCGATGAGTTCATGGCCGGCTCCGGTGGTATCGGCAGGTATCGGACATCCTCTAAGTAGTGGAGCACCTGCGGATCACGGGGCACAGCCCCGGATGATCACGAAGTGTGTGCGGGGGTCACGAATGGGGTAATGCCCACCGAGTGGTTCGCGTGATACCGGCGGACGTGTAACAGCCGGGGGCCTGCGAGTGAATAACGGTGCGTAAACGTTATCGACGATGCGTGATTGCCGGGTGAATGCTGGTGAGCCGTTCGGTCGGTCGTTGGAAATATTGCCGAGCGGTATAACCGTTGCGTCCGGCATGTTCCGCGGAATTCCGCCGTCGAAAGCCCGTTATTGCGCAGCAATTTAAAGGATGGAAATTCCTTTGAATTCTGGGTATGCACCTGATGTCCGAATATCGGTATGGTCCTGTGCGCGAACCGAAATCGCAGCCGCCCGGTTCCGGGACGGTCTACGTGAGAAGGAATTGAACGTAATGAAGTTCGGCACTTTCGCCGCAACCGCACTTCTGTCCGTCGCCGCCGTCGGTATCTCGGCCGCGACCGTGCACGCCGAACCGGCGGCTCCGGCCCCGAAGCTCGAGAGCGAGGGCGTCGATCAGGGAATCGCGTACGAGACCAGCGTCGACCAGAAGACGCAGACCATCACCACCGAGGTCGAGAACGGCCGGTTCGAACTCACCCCCGACGGTGCCACGGCCGTACTGAAAGCCGTCAGCGGCGCCGTCGTGGCCGAAGTACCGCTGACCTACGAGATCTCCGGCAGCGAGATGGCCGTCGCACACGAAATCAGTGGCGACGGCACCTCTCTCGAACTCACTCCGACCGTCACGGCTGAGAACATCGGCGAGATGCGGCCGGTGAGCTCGATGGCCCGGCTCACCTCCGAACTGGAGAAGAACGTCGCCGGGGTCGCGGTCGGCGCAGTGCTGGGCGGTCTGCTCGGTGCGCTCGTCGGACTCGGCTTCCTCAGCATCATCACCGGACCGATCGGACTGCTCGTCGGCGGTGTGGCCGGCGGTTACGTCATGGGTGGACAGTCGTTCGGTGACGCCGTGGCGGCCGTCCTGCGCGGCGAACCGTGACCGATCCGGCATCGAACGAGAACGACGGTCAGCCGCCGCTCTCGAAGCAGGACAAACGCGCACGGGTAGGAGCCACCGCGGCGGCCATCGCCATCGCGGCCGTAGTGACCTCGATCGTGCTGGGAATCGGGATCGCCGCCCTGCTGGCCACGGCCGGCGGCGGTACGGAGGAGGCGACCGAGGAACTCGCCGCGCCCACTCCGCCGGCCACCAGCGCGATCGCCGGGACGACCACGACACCCGCACCACCCGTGGTGCCGGTCGTGCCGCCCTCGGCCTCCGCGCCGCCGACCACCACCCCGCCCGCCCTCGGCACCGCGGGACAGGTCAACAAAGAGGCGAAACAGGCGCCGCCGAAGGTCGAGGTCGCCGCCGGGGAATGCCTCAGCGGATTCGGCGAGAAAGAAGTCACCGAAGCGCCCTGTGGCAGCACGGAATCCCGGTACAAGGTCTCCGCCGTGGGCCCGGCCGGAACAGCCTGCCCCACCGACGGCGACGCCACCCACACCATCGCCGACACCACCCTGTGCCTCGATATCGATTGGGTCGTCGGCAGCTGTGTGGACGTATCGGGTGAGCAACCCCAGCGCGCCGACTGCGGCCCCGGCGGGGTGCAGGTGATCAGCATCCTGCCCGATACCAACAGCGTGAATGCCTGCCCGTCGGCCGACAGCGGTTTCGTCTACGACCAACGCCGCTTCGTGGTCTGCTTCGCCGACCTCTAGTCCCCGCCCCGACCGGTCGCTCTCGGCGACCGGCGGGGGGCCGGATGCCTGGGGCCGGACCTTGCCGTGTGCCGCCGGACACAAGCCCGGTCCGGCGGCCGAGCGGACTCTCGAGGTGATTCGGTGGCGTCCTCGGCGGGGGGCTCCCGGCGATTGGGAGATCGCCGGTGCCGGATCGCGACCGGACGGGCCGTTGTCCGCTGCCGGAGCGAGCCGGGCCGACCCGCGGAGTATCGGGCCGTGAGGCGGATCGGCCGGGGACAGGCAATAATTTGATCCATGCCCCTATCCCGTCGCAGGTTGCTGCATGCGGGGTCGGCCGGTGCGGTCGCGGTGCTGGCCGGTGCGGGTCTGGTGAGCAGCGCGCCGTTACGGGCGCCGCGGCTGCTCGGCGACCCGTTCACGCTGGGAATTGCTTCCGGTGAACCACTACCCGACGGCGTGGTGCTGTGGACCCGCCTGGCGCCCGACCCTTTCGCGCCCGACGGGCTGGGCGGAACCGGGCTTGCACCGGTCACCGTCGAATACGAGGTCGCCGAGGACGAGCAGTTCCGCCGGATCGCTGCCCGGGGGAGCGCGGTGGCCACCCGGGAACTCGGCCACAGTGTGCATCCCGAGGTGCGGGGTCTGGCGCCGGATCGCTGGTACTTCTACCGATTCCGTGTGGGTTCGGCGATTTCACCGATCGGCCGCACCCGCACCGCGCCCGCGGCCGGCGCGCGCACCGATCGGCTGCGGTTCGCGTTCGCATCCTGTCAGCACTGGAGTTCCGGCTACTACACCGCCTACGAGCACCTCGGCGCCGAGGACCTGGATCTGGTGGTGCATCTCGGCGACTACATCTACGAAATGGAATGGGCGCGCGGCCGGGTGGGGGCCGTGATCCCGGAGACGTTACGTGACGAGGCCACCGACCTCACCGGATACCGGCTCCGTTACGCGCAATACAAGGCCGAACCGGAACTGCGCGCTGCGCATGCCGCGTTCCCGTGGCTCTGCACCTTCGACGATCACGAGATCGACAACAACTGGGCGGGTTTCGAACCCGGCGCCGGTATCGATATCCATCTGCTGCCCGCCCTGTTCCGGCGGCGGCGTGCGGCCGCATTCCAGGCGATGTACGAACATCTTCCGCTGCGTATCGAACAACTGCCGTCCGGCCCGTACGCCCGGATGCACCGCCGGTACACCTTCGGTGACCTGGCCGATCTCACCATGCTCGATACCCGCCAATACCGTTCACCGCTGGTGTGCGGCGACGGTGCGAATCTCGTCGTCGACTGCGCGGATCGCTTCGACCCCGGCCGTACGATCCTGGGTGCCGAACAGCGCGAATGGCTGATCGACGGTCTCACCCGTTCGCCGGCGCGCTGGCAGATACTGGGAAATCAGGTCGCTATGGCGCAATCCGACTACGACCCCGGCCCCGCCGTAGCGGTGGGGACCGACGCCTGGGACGGCTATGTCGCCGATCGTGACGCGGTGCTCGCGGCGGCAGCCGCCCGCGGCCGGGGTGATCTGGTGGTGCTCACGGGTGACCGGCACGAGAACTATGTGGTCGATATCCGCGGCGACTACCGGGATCCGGGGTCGCCGGTGGTGGCCACGGAATTCACCGGCACCTCGATCACCACCGGTCGTGACGGCGCCGATCTGACCCCGCGTGGCCGGACCCTGCTGGCCGCCAATCCCGATATGAAGTTCTTCAACGGTCAGCGCGGCTATGTCCGGGTGGAGGTGGATCACCAGTTGTGGCGCAGCGACTTCCGGGTGGTGCCGTTCGTCCGTGAGCCCGGCGCACCCGTCGTCACCCGAGCGAGTTTCGTGGTCGAACACGGGCGGTCCGGGGCCGAATCCGCCGGGGAACCCGCGCCGGCGACCGCGCTGCCGCAACGAGATGATTCCGGTCATCAGTCGGAAATAGACGCGGGCGGCTGAAAGCCGGACTGTACACCCCGTCGCCGCGCCCATGGTGAGTTCTCGAGAGCCGGGCCGCCGGCCGGGAGACCATCCGGACAGACCGCCGGTCGCGGATTTCACCGCTATCTGCACGCGGGGGTACCGGGCGGACTTCGAAGCGCATGTCCGACCGGCTGGGGACGGCCGGGTGGGGCCGGGTGCCCTATCGGGCCGGCGGCGATCATTCCAGCGGCCAGTTGATCGGTGCCCGGCCGCTTAGATAACCCGGGTTGGCCGAAAAAGCCGATTTCCTGACCGCGGGTATGTTTCCTCCAGGGTGATCCAGGCCATAGTGTCGGAAGAATGTCCAGTTCCGCAACGAGTTCCGGCACCGACGCCGGGCCCGGCCAGACCTTCGACTACGACGTCCTCGTCATCGGCTCCGGATTCGGCGGCAGTGTGAGTGCCCTGCGGTTGACCGAGAAGGGCTACCGGGTCGGTGTCCTCGAGGCCGGGCGCCGCTTCGCCGACGACGAATTCGCGAAAACGTCCTGGCGTGCCAGGCAGTACCTGTGGGCGCCCTACCTGGGGTGTTTCGGTATCCAGCGGCTGGCGCTTCTGAAGGACACCCTGATCATGGCCGGATCAGGGGTCGGCGGCGGGTCCCTCGTCTACGCCAACACGCTGTACGAGCCGCCGGAGAAGTTCTTCCGCGACGGGCCGTGGGCCCATATCACCGACTGGAAAGACGAACTCGGTCCTTACTACGACCAGGCCAAGCGCATGCTGGGCGTGACCACCAATCCCGCGACCACGCCCACCGACCGTGTGCTGCGTGAGGTCGCCGAGGAGATGGGGGTCGCCGATACGTATCAGCGGACTCCTGTCGGCGTATTCTTCGGTGGACCCGGCGACCGGCCCGGCGAGGAGGTCCAGGATCCGTTCTTCGGCGGGGCCGGCCCGGCGCGGCGCTCCTGCACCCACTGCGGCGAATGTATGACCGGCTGCCGCCACAATGCCAAGAACACTCTTGTGAAGAACTATCTGTACCTGGCCGAGCAGGCGGGCGCGGCGGTGCATGCGTTACGCACCGTCACCGATGTGAAACCGCTACCGGGCGGCGGGTACGCGGTTCAGACGGTGGCCACGGGTCGCTGGATGCGCAAGAAGCGCACCACCTACACCGCCGAACAGGTCATCTTCTCGGCGGCGTCGCTGGGAACTCAGCGTTTACTGCACAAGTTGCGTGATGGCGGGTCGCTGCCCGATATCTCCGGCCGGCTCGGTTTCCTCTCGCGCACCAACTCCGAGGAACTGCTCGCTATCCGCAGCCGGGTCACGGACAACGATTTCACCAAGGGGGTGGCGATCACCTCGTCGATCCACCCCGACGCCGATACGCATGTCGAACCCGTGCGCTACGGCAAGGGCAGCAATGTGATCGCGCTACTGGGCAGCATCATGGTGAGCGAAGAGCCGGGTGTATCCAAGCGGCGGCTCTGGCTGCGGGAGATGTGGCGGCACCGGCGCGATATGCCGCATCTGCAGAATCCGCGGCACTGGTCGGAGCAGTCGATCGGCTTGCTGGTGATGCAGTCGGTGGACAATTCGATCACCACCTACACCAAACGCGGCCTGTTCAGGCGCAAGATGACCACGCGACAGGGCGAGGGTGCCCCCAACCCGACCTGGATTCCGGCGGGGCACGAGGTGGGGCGGCGGGTTGCCGGCAAAATCGACGGAACACCCGGCGGGCCGATCAGCAGCGTTTTCAATATCCCCATGACCGGCCATTTCATCGGCGGCTGCGTGATCGGCGACACCCCCGAATCCGGTGTGGTCGACCCTTACCAGCGGCTCTACGGCTATCCGGGCCTGCATGTGATCGACGGTTCGACCATTTCGGCGAACCTGGGCGTGAATCCCTCGCTCACCATCACCGCGCAGTCCGAGCGGGCTGTCGCGCTGTGGCCGAACAAGGGGGAGGCCGATCCGCGGCCGCCGCTGGGGGCGCCGTACCGGCGGATCGCGCCGGTGGAACCGGTCGCGCCGGTGGTTCCCGCCTCTGCCCCGGCGGCCCTGCGCCTGCCGTTGGTGGAGGTGAAGCACCGCGAGCGCCCGGAGGTGGCCGCGGGAGAACAGGCGCACTGATCGGCACGGGCGGCGAGCAGACCCTCGCTGCTCGCGTGCCGGCAGCCGGGCGCGCCCTCGCCGCCCTCCCGTGAGCCGGCCGTGCTGCTCAGTGTGCCGGAGTCGGCCGCGCACGTGGCTGTCGAATGTGCCGGGAGTCGGGCTGAGTGCTTCGGTGCTCAGTGTGCCGGGAGTGCTGTTGAGTGCGCCGGTCGTGCGCCCCCGCTGGACTGTCCGGTACGCCGGGAGCCGGCCGCACATCTTTCGGTCGGCGCCGCTCCTTTTCCCGGTGAGTCGGCGGCTCATGGGCGGCATGCGTGACCGCCTTCACATAAGCTTGGAAAATAGCTGATCAAAGCTATCGGTCCGGGAGGTCCGCAGCCGGTCCGCGTTTACCCAGGGCACGTCCCGGGTAACGGTTTGTGGTCGATACTCGCCGGAACCCGGTCGCCGGCGGGCGCGACGTTATGGGTCGGCCGGGCCGACTGGCCGCGCACGCCGGAGAGGACTGACCGTGACGGAGCAGCAGCCGGAAGCACCACGGCTCGAGAAGCAACCGGAAGGCGCGCACCTCGAGAAACCGCTGGAATCGCCGCATCTCAAGAGGTCGGTGGCGGCCTCGGCGATGGGCAACGCCACCGAATGGTTCGACTACGGCGTCTACGCCGCCACTGCCACCTACCTCACCGACGCGTTCTTCCCCGGTGAACTCGGCACCTTGGGCACCATGCTCGGGTTCGCGGTGTCGTTCGTCCTGCGTCCGCTGGGTGGAATGGTGTGGGGGCCGCTCGGCGACCGGGTGGGGCGCAAGGTGGTCCTGGCCACCACCATCCTGCTGATGGCCGCAGCCACCGGTCTGATCGGTGTCCTGCCGACGCACAGTCAGGTCGGGGTGCTGGCGCCGATCCTGCTGATCCTGCTCCGGGTGGTGCAGGGCTTCTCGACCGGTGGAGAATACGGCGGTGCGGCCACCTACCTGGCCGAATGCGCCACCGATAAGAAGCGCGGCTTCTTCGGAAGTTTCCTGGAGTTCGGCACGCTCGGCGGGTTCGTCGGGGGCTCGGCGGTCGTGCTCTTGTGCCAGTTGATCCTGGGTTCCGACGCGATGCACGACTGGGGCTGGCGGATTCCGTTCCTGATCGCGATCCCACTGGGCGCCATCGGCTGGTATCTGCGGACCCGGCTCGACGAATCCCCGGTGTTCACCGAGGTGAACGAGAAGGAGCATCCGGAAAGCGGCCTGCGGATCCTGCTCACCACGTACTGGCGTGAGGTAATGATCCTGTTCGGTCTCGTGGTGGCGCTGAACGTGGCGAACTACACGCTGCTCACCTATCAGCCGACCTATCTGCAGAACACCATCGGTATGGGGGAGTCCACCACCACCGCCATGGTGCTGATCGGCCAGGTGATCATGATGCTGTGCGTACCGTTCTTCGGCCAGTTGTCCGACCGGGTCGGCCGTCGGCCCATGTGGTTGTTTTCACTGGTGGGCCTCGCAGTGTTCGCCGTGCCGATGTACTGGCTGATGGGCCAGGGCACCGGCTGGGCGATCGTCGGCTTCGTGGTGCTGGGCCTGCTGTACGTACCGCAGCTGTCGACCATCAGTGCGACCTTCCCCGCCATCTTCCCGACCCACGTCCGCTACGCGGGATTCGCCCTCGGCTACAACGTGTCCACGGCCCTTTTCGGTGGAACCGCACCATTGGTGAACGAGGCGGTGATCGAGGGGACCGGCTGGAGTTTGTTCCCTGCCATCTACATGGTGGGTGCCGCCCTCGTCGGCCTGGTCGCCTGGACGTTCCTGCGGGAGACCGCGGGTACGTCGCTACGCGGAACCGAGGTACCGGACGCCGATCCGCATCATTCGGCCACGGAGAAACAATCCGTCGCGTGACCCCGGAAGGTCTCGTCCTGTTATGAGCGATACCCGCAATCCGACCGTCGCCGAGATCGTGAACTCGGCGTTGGAGCACACCATCCCGGTTGCCCACCGGATGGGTGTGCACGCCGAGGAGGTGCGGCCCGGTTATGCCGCGGCCACCGTGCCCGCCGACGGCAACGGTAATCATTTCGGCGTCATGTACGCGGGGGTGTTGTTCACCGCGGGCGAGATCCTGGGCGGTGCGATCGCCGTGGCCAGTTTCGATACCGCGAAGTTCTACCCGCTGGTGAAGGATCTGCGGATCGCTTTCCGCCGCCCCGCCACCACGGCGGTGCGGGCGGAAGCGACGCTGACGGACGCCGAGATCGAGCGGGTCAGTGCGGAGGCGGAGGCGAACGGGAAGGCCGATTTCACGTTGCGCGCGGTGCTCACCGATGTCGACGGCGTGGTGGTCGCCGAAACCGAGGGGTTGTATCAGCTGCGCGCACACGCCTGATCGACCACATCACCCGGCGAGCCCGGTTCCCGCGGCAGGGGACCGGGCTGCGTCGTCTCCGGGGTCAGAAGCCGGCCGAACCCGTGGGGGCGGGCGGTACCATCCGCCACGGTCCGCAATTACGGGTGAGGAAACCCGCATCGGACGGTTTCACGGTGACCCGGACCGGGCCCAGTTTCGTGTAGTTGTTCTCGATGATGTACTGCATATTCGTGTTGTCGCCCTCGATCCGCCACAGCCGCCGCCAATCGCAGCCTCGGGCCGGGTCCACGGGTCCAGCGGATTCCCAGACGCCGGGTCGCATATCCACGCCGACCCGGTAGACGCCGTCGTTCGGGATGAAATCGGCGGGCTGGGCCGCCGCGCTGCCGCTGCCCAGCATGATCGCCGCCGACAGCAGTGCCGCGGCGACCGGCCACGTAGGTGCACGCATCCGGTACTCCTCGGTAATTCTGTTCCGATATATTCCGAGATTCCCCCTGATCTCCCCGGCACGTTTACCAGAATCCCTATACCCGTTTCGGGGATTACGGAATTTTTCCCCGTATTCCACGGAAGAAGGTCCGGTGAACGGGAAACGCGGACAACAGAGAATTTGAAACATAATCAATTCTCCTCGCCGCTGGTGGGGCTGCCGGTGGCCGGAGCCGACTCAGTAAGGTGGTCGGGTGGCTGAGCGCATACCCGTGGTGATCGTGGCCGGATTCCTGGGCGCCGGGAAGACCACCCTGCTCAACGGCCTGCTGCACAACAACAGGGGCACCCGGATCGGTGTGGTGGTCAACGATTTCGGTGCCGTCAATATCGACGCGATGCTGGTGGCCGGACAGGTCGACGCGATGGTTTCGGTGGGCAGCGGCTGCGTATGCTGTGCCGTGGACGTCGCCGAACTCGACGAACTCTTCGCTCGGTTGACCGATCCCCGGGCCGGGATCGATGTGATCGTGGTGGAGGCCAGCGGTTTGGCCGAACCGCGCAATCTGGTGCGGATGGTGGTGGGCAGCGAGAATCCCCGCATCCGCTACGGCGGTCTACTCGAAGTGGTCGATGCTGCCGAATTCGCGACCACCCGCGAACAGCATCCGGAACTGACGAGCCACCTGCGGCTGGCAGATCTGGTGGTACTCAACAAGGTCGATCGGCTGGACGAAGGCATTGCCGCACGATTGCGGTCGGAGATCACGACCATCACCGAAGGGGTCCCGGTGTACGCCACCACCCTGGGCCGCATCGACCCCGGCCTGCTGTTCGACCCCCGTCACCGTGACACCCCGCGGATAGGTGAACAACTGAGCCTGGACGAACTGCTACACGACTACCACGGCGCGGACACCGACGGCGAGCATCGCCATCTCCACGACGACTACACCAGCACGGTGTTCACCACGGCCACCGGACTGCACCCACGCCGGCTCGTCGAGTTCCTGGAGAACCCGCCACCGGGCGTATTCCGTGCCAAGGGGTTCGTATCGTTCGCGGTACCCGGCACCGGGCGGTACGTGGTGCACCTGGTGGGCCGGGCGATCAGCATGGAACCTGCCCGCCGCTCCCGCACCGGCGATACCGAACTGGTGCTGATCGGCACCGGATTGGATACCGACGCGATACACGAGCGGTTACGCCGAACCGTGCACACGGGCCCGGAACCCCTCGAGGAACAGGAAATGCTCGGCGTCCGGCGTTACGTGCCTGCGGAAAGCACCGTCTGAACCCCCGGTCAACCGCAGGCGTTCACCCATTCCGACATACCGTCGGCGAACATCTGCCGTTTCCAGATCGGCACTTCGTGCTTGATCCGGTCCACCAGTGCCGAACATGCCGCGAACGCCTCGGCGCGATGCGGTGCCGCCACCGCCGTGACGATGGCCAGGTCACCCACCGCCAGATTCCCGACCCGGTGCACCGCCGCCACCGGCAGGCCCGTGGATTCCGCTATGGCGGCGCAGCATTCGCGCAGGAACCGGGCTGCCTGCGGATGCGCCGAATACTCCAGCGCTGATACCGTCTGCCCGCCGTCGTGATCGCGGACCAATCCGGTGAACACGACGACCGCGCCGAAACTCGGCCCCCGGACCGCGGCGTCCACGACGGCGGGATCCAGCGGCCTATCGCTGATTTCGGCAAGCCGGACCGCGCCGGTCCCGTCCGGAAGCTGTGCAGATTCTTCAGGCATGAGCGCTCTCGTTTCCCCTCTCGGCCCGCGGTGCCCCCTGGCCGCCCTCGTGTGCCCCGCCGCCCGCCACCTGCGCCAGCAGATGCCCCAACAGCGGTTCGAGCACCGCGATACCGTCTTTCACACCACCCGGGGAGCCGGGTAGATTCACGACCACCGACCGCCCGGCCAGCCCTGCGACACCCCGGCTCAACGCCGCGAGCGGGAATTTCGCCGTACCCCGCTGCCGAATGGCCTCGGCCACCCCGGGCAGTTCCCGGTCGAGTACTGCCGCAGTCGCTTCCGGTGTCCGGTCGGACGGTGCGGCGCCGGTTCCCCCGGTGGTCACCACCAGGTCCGGCGCGGTCCGCAGCGCCTCGGCCAGACCGTCGGCGATCTCGGCGTCCGCGTAGACGAGCGGGTCACCCGTGGAATACCCGAGCCCCCGCAACCACGACACCAGGTGTGGTCCGGTCGTATCGGTCCGCGTCCCCGCTGCCGCCCCGGTGGACGCGACCACGACGACGGCTGTACCGGCCGTTTCGCCGCCGGACGGGCGTGCGGGAGTACCCCCGGGGGCAGGTGCTCCACCGTTCGCATCGGAAGCGGTGGTGCCGGCGACTCGTTCGCGTGTGTGCGGGTCGCTGCTCGTGCTCGGAGTATGAGAGCTGCCCGACGGCTGTACGCGGGACCTGCTCCCCGCGGTGCCTTCGTGCGCGTCGTTGCCGGGGGCCGTTGCCTGTGAGGTCTCTCCGATGGTGGCGTGAGTATCGCCGCGCGTGTCGAGGGCGTGAGTTTCACGGCCCGGTGCATTCGAGTGGGAGCCGCCGGCGCCGGGGGTCTGCGTGGCGCTGCCCGAGTCGCGTTCCCGGACGTCCGGTACGGCTGCGCGGACCTCGTCGTCGGGCGCGCAGACATCGGACCTGCCGCCCTCCGCGTGCGCACCGGCGCCGCTGTCGGGAGTGGATGCGGGTGAGGTGACAGCCGGGGCGGTGTCGCCACCGGACGCGGCGGATGTACCAGGCTGCGCTCCGGCGGGCAGGGGAGCGTCGGGGCGGGTCCAGTGGCCCCGTTTCCCGCCCTCTTTGGTGAGCAGCCGGACACCGTTCAGCACAGCCGCCGGATCCACCGCTTTCACCATGTCGTGCAAGGTGAGGCCGGCGACCGCGACCGCTGTCAAGGCCTCCATCTCCACCCCGGTCGGGCCGGTGGTCTTCGCCGATGCTTCGATCGTGATCGCGGAGCCGGTGAAACCGAACTCCACCTTCACCGAGGAGAGCGCGAGCTGATGGCACAGCGGAATCAGTTCGGAGGTTTTCTTCGCCGCCGCGATACCGGCCAGCCGGGCGGTGGCCAGCACATCGGCCTTCGGCATATCGTCGGCACGTACCAGCGCGACCACCTCCGGGGTGGTGTGCAGTTCCCCGGCGGCCACGGCGATCCGGGTGGTGTCGGCCTTCGCGCTCACATCCACCATCCGGGCCCGCCCCGCGGAATCCACATGCGACAATTCGCTCATATCGTCCAGACTCGCACACTCGTTCCGGCCGCGAGTTCGGTCACCGCCGCCGGGATATCGATCAGCACATCGGCCGCCGCCATACTCGCCACCAGATGCGATCCGGGCCCGGAAACCAGTTCCACCGCACGCGGCTGCGAACCCTTCCACACCAGTTTGCCGCGCAGGAACTGCCGCCGCCCCTCGGGCGAGCGGCGAACCGCGCCCAGCAGCGGAAGTTCGTATTCCGGTACCGGCCCCAGTCCCGCCAGCCGGCGCAGAATCGGGCGGGCGAGCACCTCGAACGACACCACCGCACTCACCGGGTTTCCCGGAAAGCTGAGCACGGGGACGCCGTCCACCACGGTCAGTCCCTGGGGTCCGCCCGGCTGCATGGCCACCGAACCGAATTCGCCGCCCAGCGGGATCAGCACCTCGCGCACGACTTCGAAATCGCCTTTGGAGACACCGCCGGTGGTGATCACCAGATCGGCCGCCGAGGCCGCGGTACGAAGTAGATGCCGGAACTGCGCGGCGTCGTCACCGCTGTGCTGGACCGCGATGACCTCGACACCGTTGGCGGTGAGTGCCGCGGCCAGCGCGATACCGTTCGAGTTGTAGATCTGCCCGGGACGCAGCGGGCTGCCCGGCGCCACCAGTTCATCGCCGGTGCTGATGACGACCGCCCGCACGGGCGCGAACACCGGTAGCTGCGCCAGTCCGGCCGCGGCGCATGCCGCGATATGCCGCGGCGCGAGGGTCGTGCCGGCGGTGACCAGTTCGGCGCCCGCGCGTACGTCGCTACCGGGTTCCCGGACGAATTCGCCCGCCGACCGCCCGCGTTCGATCCGGACGGTGTCGGCGCCGGCGGTCGTATCCTCTACCGGAACCACGCAGTCGGCGCCGGGCGGCAGCGGCGCTCCGGTCATCACTTTGCGCGCCGTACCGAGAGCGAGCGGCTGCAGACCCGGGTCGCCGGCGGCGACGACACCGGTGAGCGGCAGATCGACCGGCGGTGCGGCCACATCCTGTGCCCGCACCGCGTAGCCGTCCATCGCCGAATTCCGGAACACCGGCAGATCGATCGGCGCATGCATATCCGCGGCCAGTTGCCGGCCGAGGGCTTCGGCCACCGGCACGGTATCGACCGGCCGGGCGGCGAGTGGGCGCAACAGTTGTTCGATGGTGTCGCGGTAGTCGTCCGCCGACCGGACCGGGGGACTGGCGGGCCGAGAGATCATGTGCTCAGACTAATGGCGGCGGACGGGCCGGCGCCGCCGTATCGCCCGCGGTCGGCTGCCGTACGCCACGCCCGCGCGGCCGGTGGGCCGGGCATTATGAAGTGATCCGGCGGAGGAGAGATGCGTGTAGCGGCCCGGCGTTCATAATGGTGGGGTGACACTGGTCGAGATGGGGATACCCACTGTGCGGTCCGGGCGCCCCTCGCTGGATGGGCGTCCGGAAACACCGCTGCTGGTGGACCGCTTCGGCCGCACCGCGCGTGACCTGCGGGTTTCCATTACCGAGAAATGTTCGCTGCGCTGTACATACTGCATGCCCGAGGAGGGTCTGCCCGCCATACCGCCGGAGGAACTGCTCTCCGCGGGGGAGATCGTCCGGCTGGTCGCCCTCGCGGTGCGCGAATTGGGGATCCGCGAGGTCCGCTTCACCGGCGGCGAACCGCTGATGCGGCGCGATCTGGAGGAGATCGTGGCCGGCTGCCATGCTGCGGCCCCGGAGATACCCCTGGCGATGACCTCGAACGGGATCGGGTTGCGCCATCGCGCGGCCGGGCTGGCCGAGGCCGGTCTCGGCCGGGTCAATATCTCCCTCGATACCGTCGACCGCGCCGGTTTCGCCCGGCTCACCCGCCGCGACCGGCTGGAATCGGCGCTGTCCGGGATCCGGGCCGCGGGCGCCGCCGGATTGGCGCCGGTGAAGGTGAACGCGGTGCTCATGCGGGCAACCCTCGACGGCGCCCCCGACCTGCTGCGCTGGTGTCTCGACGAAGGCTGTGAACTGCGGTTCATCGAAGAGATGCCGCTGGACGCCGACCACGAATGGGCGCGCGCGAATATGGTCACCGCCGCGGAACTACTCGATGTGCTCGGCACCCGTTACCGGCTCACCGCCGCCGGCCGCGAAGACCCGTCCGCCCCCGCCGAAACCTGGCTGGTCGACGGTGGCCCCGCCACCGTCGGCATCATTGCCTCGGTCACCCGCAAATTCTGCGATACCTGCGACCGCACCCGCCTCACCGCCGACGGTATGCTCCGATCCTGCCTGTTCAGTGATCAGGAGTTCGATCTGCGCGGCGTGCTGCGCGCGGGCGCGAGCGACGAGGAACTGGCGCAGCTGTGGCGCGGCGCGATGTGGCAGAAATGGGCGGGCCACGGTATCGATGCCGCGGACTTCGTCCCTCCGGAACGCACGATGGGAGCAATAGGTGGTTGAGGTCCGCTATTTCGCCGCCATCGCCGACGCGGTCGGCAAGGATGCCGAAACCCTGGACCTTCCGCCCGGCGCCACCGTCGCCGATCTGCGCACCCGTCTGGCCGCCACCTACGGCCCGGACCTCGACAAGATGCTGGCCGTCTGTGCCTACCTGGTGGGCGACGAACTGACCCGCGACACCACGGTCTCGCTCACTCCTCGCGTCGACGTACTTCCCCCCTTTGCCGGCGGCTAGTTTTCCGCGCGTTCCCGGCAGGCCGGCTCGGTTTCGGTCGAGGATGCTCGGCGCTGATATCGAACAATGAGGTGCTCCCGAACCGGTCGGCGACCGAGCCTGCCTCGTCACCCCAGCTCTGCCTTTCCCGCGGCAGGGTGACGGTGCCGCCTTCGGACAGCCGCTGAAACGCAGGGCCTTGTGATCGTCGCCGCCTGGGAAAAGCGCGACGTTGTTCCCCGGCCGAGATGGCGGGTGACCCGGCCTGTCTGCAGGGAAGTCCCCCGCCATCAGCGTGTGGCCGCAGTTCGTGGTTCCCGGTCTGCGCTGTCCGACGATGACCTCTCCGGGCAGACCGCGCTCAGGAACCTGCCGACACACAACGCCAGTCGTTCCTCGACAAGCGAGTAGAAGATCCGATTGGCGACTCGTCGCTCTCGGACGAGCCCGTCTGCCTCGAGTACGCCCAGAGGCCGGGAGATCGAGGGACCGCGGATCGGAAGGTTGGAGGCGATATCCCCGGCGGTCAACTCGCCGGGGCGCAGATCCTGCAGGATCTGTCGGCGCGTGGTCGGCCAGCGCGCGGAAAACTCCGGCTTCCTCTTCAGGCCCGAACTCCTTGCACGGCGCCGCGGCGCGCTGCCGCGGGTGGCCTTGCCGTAGCGCACGCCGCCGAAGATTTGCCGGTAGAACTCCATAGCCTGCGGTCGTCGAATCATGGTCTCGGCAAATCGCGACACCTCCTGTCGTGGTTCTCGACGAATGCGTGTGTGCGCCGTTCGCTCGACGAAATGACCCACTCCGCGGATCGACGAGCCCGGGCACGGACACCGGACCGCAGGGATATCGGCACCGGCCGGACGAATTTTTCCGATCATGTCGAAGATCCGCCGCCCCGCTCGTCGTTTTGGTGAGAGGGGTACCGGGCTCCTCACCGACGCGGAAGGATGACGATATGTACTACCTGGCATTGCTTACCGGGGACGAGGACGAAGCCGTGGCGCAACCGGGCACGGCGGAGTTCGATGCGGAGGTCGAACAGTACGCGGCGTTCGACGCCAGGGTCGCCGACGTCATCGCCGGCGGGGCTGCGTTGTATCCGTCGGCGGACGCCGTCACCATCCGGCGGGCCGGCACGGACACGCTGGTCACCGACGGTCCGTTCGCGGAGCACGCCGAGGTGGTCGGAGGGTTCTATGTTATCGACGTCCCCGACCTGGACGCCGCGACGGATCTCGTCCGGCAACTGCCGGCGGTGGCGACGGGATCGGTGGAGCTCCGTCCGCTGGTCCAGTGGCTGCCGCATGACGAACCGGGACCGGACTGGTGGATGGCACTGCTGTGGGAGCAGGCGGATGCGACGCTGACGCCGGGTACGCCGGAGTGGGACACCGCAGTCGCCGAGCACGAGCGGTTCGGTGAGCGGTTCGGGGCGGTGTTGCGCGGCGGTGGTGCGCTGCGACCGCCGTCCACCGCAACCACTGTCCGTGGCGCCGACGGGCCACCGCTGCTCACCGACGGGCCGTTCACCGAAACAGCGGAGGTCGTGGCCGGTCTGTACCTGTTCGCCGCCCCGGATCGTCGCGCGGCGACCGAAATCGCCGCGAAGATTCCGATCGGTGCCGGCGGCGGCACAGAGGTCCGGCAGGTGGTGGACCTCGGGGCATGAGCGGGTCACCTCGCCGAGCGCGGTCATCGACATCTCGCGTTGTTGCCGGCCGATGCTGTGCCGCGGGTCGAAGCGGGCCGGAAGCGGGAGCGGAGCGCCACCACGGGGTGGCTCCGCTGCTGCCGGGTGGACAGCGGGTGAGCGGACGGGGCCTGAGGTGATCGTGGAGCGTGACCGGGCAGGACTGCGGTCGTGTCGGCAGGACCGGGGATGAGCGCGGCGCGGCCGGCGATCGATCTCGGTGGTGTGTACCGGGCCGAGTTCGGCCGCGCGGTGGCCACCATCGCTCGGTTCACCGGTGATGTCGATCTGGCCGAGGATGCGGTACAGGAGGCATTCGCGATCGCGCTGCGTACCTGGGACCGCGACGGCGTCCCGGCGAATCCGGGTGCCTGGATCACCACGACCGCTCGCCGGCGCGCCCTGGACCGGCTACGCCGGGAGTCGGCGCGCCACGGCAAGGAGTACGAGGCCGCCCTGGTGGCGCCGAGCCCCACGGAGACCGAGATGAGCGAACTGCCCGACGACCAGCTGCGGATGATCTTCACCTGTTGTCATCCCGCACTTGCTCCGGAATCCCGGGTGGCATTGACGCTGCGGTTGGTATGCGGGCTACGGACCGCCGAGATCGCGCGAGCGTTCCTGCAAGCGGAGTCGACCGTGGCGCAGCGGATCAGCCGCGCGAAGGCCAAGATCCGGCACGCCGGGATTCCGTTGCGGATCCCGCCTGCGCATCTGCTGCCGGAACGTGCGCCGACGGTGCTGGCGGTGGTGTATCTGCTGTTCACCGAGGGCTACTTCGCGACAGCCGGTCCCGTGGCGGTGCGTGACGAACTGTGTGACGAGGCGCTGCGGGTCGGACGGTTGCTGTGCGCGCTGTTACCGGTCGAGGAGCAGGCCGTGCGGGCGGAGGCGCACGGGCTGCTCGCCCTCATGCTGCTGACAGACAGTCGCCGCTCCCAGCGCCGGGGCGGTGACGGCGAACTGATCCCGCTGGAGGCGCAGGACCGCGCCCGGTGGGATCGTCAGGCGATCCGGGCCGGGCTGAACTGCCTGCTGATCGCGGCCGAGGGCGGCGGGCCGTACCTGGCGCAGGCCCGGATCGCGGCGGCGCACGCCGTCGCGCCGACCTGGGCGGCCACCGACTGGAATGCGATCGTCGCGGCCTACGACGAATTACTCGGCTACACGCCATCACCCGCGGTACAGGTGAATCGAGCCGTCGCTGTGGGCTTCCGCGACCGTCCGGAGGCGGGCCTGCGAGCGCTGGAGGAGGTCACCGACGACAGCCGCGTCGCCGGCGGACAGCCGATCGCGGCCGCACGTGCCGACCTGTACCGCCGGGCCGGGCGCTTCGTCGAGGCAGCACAGAATTACCGGATCGCGCTGGCGGGCGCCGGAAACGATGCCGCGCGCGGATATCTGCGCCGCCGGCTGGCCGAGGTCGAGGACACTTGCCGGGCCGAGGGCGCCGGTCCATCGGCACCGGTCGCGTGAAACAGCGGGGACCGCTCGGAGCGCAGGAATCTCCTGCCAGCAACCGGAACGATCATGGCCGGCCGACTGCACCCAGTGCGTGCGCGGCTGATCGACGGATCCACACGCGGCCCCCCAACACGCGTGCCCGGAGACCAGGTGCACGCCGCCGTCCCCGGCGCCGGCTCGGCCTTCCCGGGCAGCCGGTCCTTGCGCGGCGCCAGGGTATGCCCGTGGTGAAGAGCGCGGCAGACACCTACCTGGCCGAACTCCCCGGCGCCAGGCGGGCCCACGCGACCGTGCTGCGTGATCTGTGCCGGACCGAACTCACCGGCCATTCCGAGGTCATGGCTACGGAATGCCGAACGACCAGTACGCGGGTATCAGCCGGGGCGCGTTCGCCGTGCAGCGCGACTATCTGTCGTTCCACCTTATGCGCGAAGACATCCGGGAGGCCTGCGCGCAATGACCGGCCGATCAGGATATGGGCAAGGGCTGCTTGCGTTTCCGCGGTTCGGCGGGCCCGGACGTAGAGCTGGTCCGGGACCTGCTGCGCGCCGTCGCCGGTCGGCCCGCGGCCGGGTGTGCTGAGGCGTCGGGTCAGCGCCACCAGTCGTCGAGCGGAGTGACCGGTACCGTCCGCTTGTGCCGGGTGTTGCGGAAGAGCGATTCGATCCGCTCGGCCACCTCGGCCGGCACATCCTTGCCCTCGAGGTAATCGTCGATTTCGCTGTAGCGCAGGCCGAGCGCTTCTTCGTCGGGTAGCGCCGGGCGGTCGTCCTCGAGGTCGGCGGTCGGTACCTTCGACCACAGTCGCGACGGTGCGTCGAGTTCCTGTAGCAGTGCGGCGCCCTGGCGTTTGGTCAGACCGGTGAGCGGGGTGAGGTCCACGCCGCCGTCGCCGTATTTCGTGAAGAACCCGGTGACCGCTTCGGCAGCGTGGTCGGTGCCGATCACCAGCAGGTTCTCCTGGCCGGCGAGAGCGTATTGGATCACCATCCGTTCTCGCGCTTTGATATTGCCGCGCACGAAATCGCGTAATTTGCCGACTTTCAGTGCCGAAGCCACCTCGGCCGCCACCGCGTTCGCGCCGGGCCGGACGTTGACCACCACGGATTCATCGGGCGCGACGAAGGTCATGGCGACCCGGGCATCGGACTCGTCGGCCTGTACACCGTAGGGCAGGCGCACGGCGACGAAACGTGCTTCGGCACCGTCGGCGCGCAGTTCCTCGGCGGCCAGCTGGCAGAGCCGTCCGGCGAGTGCGCTGTCCTGACCACCGCTGATACCGAGTACGAAACCCTTTGCGGGCGTGGTGCGCAGGTAATCCTTCAGGAAATCGACGCGGCGGCGCACCTCGTCCTTGGGTTCGATACTCGGCTGTACACCCAGCTCGGCGATGATCTGATCACGCACGTTTCCCATGCCGGACCACTCTACTGCGCCGCCGGTCCGGCGACTCGGCGAACCATGGCTTCCCAGTTGCTCGAGATCTGTTCGCGGCTGTAGCCCAGCGTGCGCAGCTGGTGCAGGACGAGCCCGGCGGCCAATACGCCCAGTAGCGCATCAGCCAGCAGACCGTCGTCGCCGGGCGTATCCGCCTCGCGGAGCAACATCGCCACATGCGTTCTCAGCACCCGGTAGGGCTGGCTCGAGAAGTGCCGTTCCGGGGACCCGAGTTCGGCCGCCCGGTGGAGTTCGCCCTCTACTTCGATATCGAGCAGCCGGGCGCGCCCGAAGGCGATGAGCCGGTCCACCGGCGGGGCACCGGGGCCCAGTGGCGGCGGGCCGAAGATGAACGCTTCCTGGGCCAGGGTTTCGGAATGGTCCAGCAGTGCGTACATGAGCCCGGTGCGGCTGCCGAAGCGGCGGAACACGGTGCCTTTGCCGACACCGGCGCGTCTGGCCAGGGCGTCCATCGTGAGCGCGTCCACACCGTGTTCGCGCACGAGTTCGCGGGCGGCGTCCAGCAGGCGGCGCCGGTTGCGGGCGGCGTCGGCGCGTTCGGCGGGTTCGGTGGTGCCGGGGAGCTGTGGGCCGATCCGGTGGGCCGGCCGGATCGGCTCGGTATGCAGTTCGTCCTCCGGGTACGGCCGGGGCGTTTCGCCGGGGCGCGGGTCGTCCGCCGGGCCCGGGCAGGGTGTGTAGTAGTTCACGGCGGGGGAGGGGCCTCCGGGGAATGTAGCGGACCGTGGTCCGGTTGATCTGGGCAGTGCGATCATCACACAACTAGTACCGCAGGAGTGAATATGAGCCAGACCCGTATCGTCGTCCTCTTCGGCAGCCTTCGCAGCGCCTCCTTCAGTAAGCAGGTCGCCGAGGCCTCGGTCACCACCGCGCCGGAGGGCGTCGACGTCTCCGTGTACGAGGGTATCGGCGATATCCCGTTCTACAACGAGGATATCGATGTACCGGGGTCGGTTCCGGCCGCCGCCGAGGCGCTGCGGGACGCGGTGGGTGCGAGCGACGGCCTGCTGGTGATCACGCCGGAGTACAACGGGACGCTGCCCGCCGTACTGAAGAATGCGATCGATTGGCTGTCGCGGCCGTACGGGGCGGGTGCGATCAAGGACAAGCCGGTCGCGATCCTGAGCGGTTCCATCAGCCCGAATGCCGCCAAGTGGGCGCATGGCGACGCGGTCAAGTCGGTGGGGGTCGCCGGCGGCAAGATCGTCGACGAAGCGCATCTGCATTTCGCGACCTGGGGTGAACGTTTCGGTGCACACCATCCTCGCGAGGATGCCGAGACCGTGCGCGAGCTGAGCGAGGCGCTGCGCGCGCTGGTGAATGCGGCGAGCGGGGAACTCGTCGACGCCTGATCGCACGAGCGAACCCGGCCCGGTGTGCGTGATCGCGCGTGCCCTCCGGTCATGGGGCCGGCGCGTCCGGCTGTGACGGCAGGCCGCCCTGTATACGACGGGGCGGCCTGCTGCTGTGTGTACGGGGCGTGGCTGCCGTGACTGTTCCGGCCGGGTCCTGAGGGTCTGCTGGGGTTGCGGCGACTGGTGTGACAGGCGGTGTTGTTGCGTTTGCTGAAAAGGAACTGACCCCCGGGGTTTGTGATCTGGGCCACGGTGAACTCGGCGTGTCGCAAGGCTGTCCTGCGGCTTACAGCTGTGAAATCACATGGTTGTGACTCGCAACATCTCGTGTTGTTTCGGAATGTCGGCCACTAGGTGTAGTGTCATCGGTACCCGAAGGCGGCGGTGTGCAGAACCCGCCGGCGGCGGGTGGAACCGGCCCGGACGTGGTATTTCAGGGCTGGTCCTCGGAGTTTGCGCAGGATCATCCGATCGTGCCGGCACCGCGCCCCGCAGACGGAACACAACCGGCTGTGGATCAGTCATGCGGAGGGCTCGACCCGGAGGCGGCGGTCCGTCACGACGAGACCGCGAGACACCGCACATTGGCACAGGAGAGAGGGACTCGAATGATCACCGTGTACACCAAGCCCGCTTGCGTCCAGTGCAATGCCACCTACAAGGCTCTCGACAAGGCCGGGGTGGATTATGAGGTCATCGATATCTCCGAGAACGCCGATGCCCGCGACTATGTGATGGCTCTCGGCTACTTGCAGGCCCCCGTCGTCGTCTCCGGTGACGAGCACTGGTCCGGGTTCCGGCCCGATCGCATCAAGGCGCTGGCCACCGTTGCCGCCTGAGCGTGTCAGGCCCGGAGGCGGCAACGCAGTGTAACTACGCAGTGGCCCGCGCTCAGCCGTAACAGGCACGGCGTAGCTGCACCGCGCACCCTATCCGGCCGGGGAACAGGGGAGGTGAAATGTCCGAATCGCATACTTTGGTGTACTTCTCCAGCGCTTCGGAGAACACTCACCGATTCGTCGAGAAGCTGGATATCCCGGCCCTCCGGATCCCCCTGCACACCAGCGCCGAAACGCTGCACGTCGATGAACCCTACGTGCTGATCGTCCCCACCTACGGGGGCGGTCGGCACGTCTTGGGTTCGACTCGCTCCGATAAGGAATTCGTACCGCGCCAGGTCGCCAAGTTTCTCAACGATCGGCACAACCGCGCCCTGTTGCGCGGGGTGATCGCCGCCGGGAACACGAACTTCGGCGACACCTTCTGCTTCGCAGGTGAGGTGATCTCGCGTAAGTGCGGGGTGCCCTACCTGTACCGCTTCGAACTCATGGGAACCGCTGAGGACGTGGCCCGCGTCCGAGAGGGATTGGGATTGTTTTGGCAGCAACAACGACAGCACCAGCAGGTATGACGGCCCGGCTGGAGCAGCCCCCGCAGCGCGAAAGCGTTCCCGGTGAGGTCTTGGACTACCACGCCCTCAACGCGATGCTGAACCTGTACGGGCCCGACGGCGAGATCCAGTTCGACAAGGATCGTGAGGCCGCCAACCAGTACTTCCTGCAGCACGTCAACCAGAACACCGTTTTCTTCCACAATCTCGACGAGAAGCTCGACTACCTCGTCGAGGAGAACTACTACGAACCCGAGGTGCTCGAACAGTACAGCCGGGCGTTCGTGAAGAAGCTGTTCCAGCAGGCCTACGACAAGAAGTTCCGGTTCCCGACGTTCCTCGGCGCGTTCAAGTACTACACCTCCTACACCCTCAAAACCTTCGACGGGAAGCGTTACCTCGAACGTTTCGAGGACCGGGTGTGCATGGTCGCGCTCACGCTGGCCGCCGGTGACGAGGTGCTGGCCGGGCAGCTGGTCGAGGAGATCATCGACGGCCGCTTCCAGCCGGCCACCCCGACCTTCCTCAACTCGGGTAAGAAGCAGCGCGGCGAACCGGTGTCCTGCTTCCTGCTGCGGATCGAGGACAATATGGAGTCCATCGGGCGCTCCATCAACTCGGCGCTGCAGCTGTCCAAGCGCGGCGGGGGAGTGGCGTTGCTGCTCAGCAATATTCGTGAGCACGGGGCCCCGATCAAGAAGATCGAGAATCAGTCCTCGGGTGTTATCCCGATCATGAAGCTGCTCGAGGATTCGTTCTCCTACGCCAATCAGCTCGGGGCCCGGCAGGGTGCGGGTGCGGTGTACCTGCATGCCCACCACCCCGATATCTACCGGTTCCTCGATACCAAACGGGAGAACGCGGACGAGAAGATCCGCATCAAGACCCTCTCCCTGGGGGTGGTGATCCCCGATATCACCTTCGAGCTGGCGAAGAAGAACGAGGACATGTACCTGTTCTCGCCCTATGATGTGGAGCGGATCTACGGTAAGCCGTTCGCCGATATCGACGTCACCGAGAAGTACTACGAGATGGTCGACGACAAGCGGATCCGCAAGTCGAAGATCAAGGCGCGCGAGTTCTTCCAGACCATCGCCGAGTTGCAGTTCGAATCCGGCTACCCCTACATCATGTTCGAGGACACGGTGAACCGGGCCAATCCGATCGCCGGCAAGATCACCCATTCGAACCTGTGCTCGGAGATCCTCCAGGTCTCCACCCCGTCGGTGTACAACGACGATCTCACCTACGCCGAGGTGGGCAAGGACATCTCCTGCAATCTGGGGTCGCTGAACATCGCGAAGACCATGGATTCGCCCGATTTCGCGCAGACCATCGAGACCGCGATCCGGGCACTCACCGCGGTATCCGACCAGACGCATATCTACTCGGTGCCCTCCATCGAACAGGGCAACAACTCCTCGCACGCCATCGGCCTGGGGCAGATGAACCTGCACGGTTTCCTGGCGCGGGAACATATCCACTACGGGTCCGAGGAGGGCCTGGATTTCACCAACATCTACTTCTACACCGTGGTCTACCACGCCATTCGTGCTTCGAATCTGCTTGCGCAGGAACGTGGTACGCACTTCGGTGGGTTCCCGGAGTCGAAGTATGCCAGTGGTGAATACTTCGACAAGTACACCGATCAGGTGTGGGAGCCGAAAACCGATCGGGTCGCGCAACTGTTCGCCGACGCCGAGATCCATATCCCTACCCAGGACGATTGGCGGCAGCTGAAGTCCGCGGTGATGGAACACGGGATCTACAACCAGAACCTGCAGGCCGTCCCGCCGACCGGCTCGATTTCCTACATCAACCATTCCACCAGTTCCATCCATCCGGTGGCGTCGAAGATCGAGATCCGCAAGGAAGGCAAGATCGGCCGCGTCTACTATCCGGCCCCGTACATGACCAACGACAACCTGGACTACTACCAGGACGCGTACGAGATCGGCTACGAGAAGATCATCGACACCTATGCCGCTGCCACCCAGCATGTGGACCAGGGCCTGTCGCTGACGTTGTTCTTCAAGGACACCGCCACCACCCGCGACCTGAACCGCGCCCAGATCTACGCCTGGCGCAAGGGCATCAAAACCCTCTACTACATCCGCCTCCGGCAGATGGCACTGGAAGGTACCGAGGTCGAGGGCTGCGTGAGCTGCATGCTCTGATCCGCCCACGGAACATGTAGTGGCGCGCAACAGATCTCGAAGCTGTTGCGCGCCATTGCTGTTCGTGCGTTCAATCGCCCAGCCATCGTGTCGTGTCGAGACGGAAAGCATTCGGTGCGGCGACGGTGCGTAGGCCGTCCTCCATTGTACGTAGCTGTTGCTCGCCCAGTGTCTGTGCCCACTGCTTACGTAGCCGGTCGAAGATCGCGGCCGAGAGGGCGAGCATCTCGTCTCCGTGTGTGGTGCGGCGAACCAGCCGGCGGCGCGCATCGGCGTGGTCGGCGCCGCGTTCGGCGTAACCGAGGGCGATGAGGCGGTCGACGGTTTTGCCCGCCGCCTGTTTGGAGATGCCGAGCCGGCGGCCGATATCGCTGGCGGTTGCTCCGTCGGGTCCGATCGCCTGCATCGCGAAGCCGTGGGCCGGCCGCGCCTGGGGATGGCCGCGGCGCGCGAGTTCGTCGTGCAGTTCGTCGACGAGTGTGCGGAATCCTGCCAGGAGGAGTAGGGGGAGTTCGTAGCCTGCCCGGAGGCTGTTCATATCTTCCCTGGTCATCGCGCAACCTTGGCTATATCGACAACCTGGTTTACTATCGTTTCGTCAACCATGTTGTCCATATTAGGAGTCGTGATGTTCGACCCGCATACACCCGAGACCGCCCCGGAGGGATCACGCGCAACGATGACGGCAATGGCCGCCGGGGGTGGAGCGGTGCCCGACGCGGTCGCCCGGCTGGCCGCCTCGCCGGAACTGCTGACCGGATTCCTGGATATGACCGCGCGATTCGATCGGTGCACGCTGGAACCGATTCCACGGGAAGTGGTCATCATGACGGTGGCGGTCCACAACGACTGCCATATCTGCATCGCAATACATGCCGGGAAGCTGCGCAAACTCGGCGCGGCGCCGGAACTGGCCGCCGCCCTGCGTGAGAAACGTGCACTCGACGACGAGCACCTCGACGCGGTCCGGGTGTTCACCCTCGCGGTGATGGCCACCGCTGGAGCTGTGGACACCCGGTCGATCGAGGCCTTCTTGGCGCACGGTTACACCGAGCGCAATGCGCTCGAAGTCGTATTGGGTGTCGGGACCTATACGATCTCGACATTCGCCAACCGGCTGGTCAGGGCTGCGTAAGGCGGTGTGTCCGTGGGGAACGGGTATCCGGTTCGCTCGGTAGGACCCGATCGCTGATCGCGCACAAATGTCGATAGCATTCGATAGCATCAAGCGCTATCCTGGGGTGCATGACGCGGACAATCAGCCAAGCCGAGCTACGCAACGGCAGCGCGGGCGTTATGGACGCGCTGGAAGCGGGGGAGGATTTCGTCGTCACCCGCAACGGACGACCTGTCGGTGAACTGCGCCCCATCACCGTGCGGAACAACCTGACGACGGTCGAGCTGAAGAAGCGATTGGCCAGGTTTGCGGGTGCGAACGCCATCGATGAACGTGCCGAGATCGACGCCGCATTCGGAGAGGACAGGCTGGATGACTGAACCGGGTGCGAAGTTCCGCCACCCCGTCGGCCTGCTGGATACCTGTGTCCTCATCGACTTGCCAACCATCGTGGATGTGGGCCTCCCGATCCAATCGAAAATCAGCACGGTGACGCTTGCAGAGCTGGGCCTCGGCGTGGCTGTGGCCTCCGGTGCGGCGACGCTTGCGCTCCGTACCGAACGACTCTTCGAGATCGAGCACGCTTTCGACGCATTGCCGTTCTGTGCGACGGCGGCGCGCCGATTCACCTCGATGGCAAAATTGGTGATTGCGGCCGGACGGAATCCCAAGCCTCGCAAAATGGACCTGATGATCGCTGCCATCGCCTCATCCAACGATCTGCCGTTGTTCACCCGTAATGCGGACGACTTCAAAGGGCTGGATCCGTTGCTGACGGTGGTCCCGGTGTGAAAGGTCAGGGACGGAGCGATTGCCCGATGTAGTGTCGGTCGAGAACCGGCCGGCCGAAGGGCGGTGCGGCGGAGGATGATCGAGGGGCACAGTGGCCGAAACCGCACCGGTATTGCCGGTAACCGAATATCAGTTGGAGGGTGTCCGGTGCGCAGTGTGCGACAGTGGGCCCGCCGACAGCACGGAGGCCGTGGTGTTCGTGCACGGCAACCCGGGGCCGATGGACGATTGGGCGGAGCTGATCCCCGCGGTGGCGGGATTCGCGCGGGCGATCGCCATGGATATGCCCGGTTTCGGGCGATCGGAGCGGCCGCGTACTTTCGAGCACAGCATTGCGGGGCATGCGCGATATCTCGGCCTGCTACTCGACCACCTGGGTGTTGAGCGCGCACATCTCGTTCTGCACGATTTCGGTGGGCCGTGGGGTTTGCGGTGGGCCCTGGACCATCGTGACCGGCTGGCCGGGTTGGTCCTGATCAACACCGGTGTACTCGACGGCTACCGCTGGCACCGGTACGCAAAGATCTGGCAGACACCGGTACTGGGCGAACTTTTCCAGCTGGTGAGTAATAAGCGTGCCATGCATATCGCCCTGAACCGCGACAATCCCGTACCGCTGCCGGACTCTTATATCGACCGGGTCGATCGATACGCGGACCGGGCGCACAAGAGGGCAGTCCTCAAGCTCTACCGCAATTCCCGCGACCCGGTCAGCGCATTCCCGGAAATGGACACCGATATCGCGGGATGCGATCTGCCGGTTTGTGTGATCTGGGGCGACGGTGACCCCTATGTCCCGGTTCGGTTCGCGCGGTTGCAGCGAAACTACTTCCCCGATGCCGAAATACATATTCTCGAAGGCCTTGGTCACTGGCCATTCATCGACGATCCGCAGGCCGTTCGCACCCCGTTGACAGCGTTTCTCCGTACACACATGCGCGCATGAATCCACCCCTCTGCCCCTGTCGCTGAGGCCGGACGACCGGGACCGGCCTACCACGTCGGCATCCACCCGGGGATGGGCTTCTCGTGGAATTTCGCCGGTCTCGGCGCGGAAGTGGCCTCCTCTCCACGGGATCCAGTCGCCGGCGATCACCCAGAACACCGCACACCGGAGTCCCCTCGCCGCCGACCACCTGCGCCGCATCCACGCCGTGCGGGCCCACGGACCCTACCGCCTATCCGGCTAGGTGCTACGGCGGACTCATCGCGCATACCGTGGCGGTACTACTGCAGCAGCAGGGCGGCGGGCGGAGTTGCTGGGCATGCTCGACTCGTCGGAGATACCGGTTACCTCGGCGTGCGGATGTCCCGGCCCGTCCGGAAGACCCGGCTTCTCCAGTCTCGTAGGCGTCGCCGCTCAGGACAGTGCCGGAAGCACTTCTCGTTCCAGGAGTTCGATACCGCTGGTGTCGTAGGCCGCTTCCGGGAAGTTGAAGATGGCGTAGCCCAGGCCGCGATCGCGGACGGCGGACAGTTTCTCCACGATCTGCTCCGGGGTGCCGACGGCGGCACCGCCGGCGGTCAGGTTGTCGAGGTAGGCGCGGGCCTTCTCCGCACCCAGGACCGGGGCGATTCGCGCGGCGTTCTCGGATATGCGCTGTTCGACCTCGGCTTCGGTGGCGCCGATGACGACATTGAAGTTGGCGCTGCGCACGATGGCATCGAAATCCGTGCCGGCATCGGCGCAGTGGTCCCGCAGGATCTCCGATTTGCGGGTGAACTCCTCAGGGTTACCGGCGAAGTTCGTGTAGTTCGCGTACTTCGCGGCGATACGCAGTGTTTTCTTCTCGCCACCCCCGGCGATCCACAGCGGGATCCCACCCTCCTGAAGCGGCAGCGGCCGCACGATCGCGCCGTCCACCCGGTAGTACTTGCCGTCCAGGGTCGCGGTGCCCGAACTCCACGCCTGCCGGAAGATCTGCACGCCTTCGTCCAGCCGCCCCAGTCGCTCCCCGGCGGCCGGGAAGCCGTACCCGTAGGCACGCCATTCGTGCTCGTACCAGCCGCCGCCGATCCCCATCTCGGTCCGGCCGCCGGAGATCAGATCGACGGTCGCCGCGACCTTCGCCAGGTAGGCCGGATTGCGGTAGCTCATCGCCGTACACATCTGCCCCAGCCGCACCCGCGAGGTCGTGGCCGCGAATGCCGACATCAGGCTCCACGCCTCATGAGTGGCTTCCTCGGTGGGTGCGGGCACGGTGTGGAAATGGTCGTACACCCACAGCGATTCCCATATCGGATTCGCATCGGCGCGCGCCGCCAGACCTCGCATCACTTCCCACTGTGCGGCGGGTGCGATACCCACCAGGTCCAGCCGCCAGCCCTGGGGAACGAAGATTCCGAAGCGCACAGCACTCTCCTCCATGGTTCGGGCCCGCGGGCCGCACCGGACATACTCGACCTCTACTCTGTCGGGCGAGCGGCGTCCGGGCAATGATTCCGCGCCGGCCTGCGGAATCGGGCTGTCGCGGGGCCCGGTTCCCGACCTCCGAGGCGACTCGGCCGTTCGGCTGTGCGCGTGTGCAACCTCGGCCCGGTACCCGGTACCGGCCGGGCACCGTTCGTCATGGCGCCGCTTCTTCGGTGGGTAGGACGCGGAATCGGTCGCCGGATCCGGGAACAGTTCATATCGATGCAGTCGTCCGGCAGCGGCTTTCGACCGCAGTAAACCGGCGATTTCGTAGCCGGCCGCGGCAGTAGTCGAGGTCTCGGCGGCCCGGCCCCGGTGCAGTTTTCTGCGGCCCTTGACTACGACGTAGCGTCACACCCCACGCTTGACGGTATGAGGATCAGTGAAATCGCTGCGGCCGCCGCAACCACCCCGCGCGCCGTCCGCCACTATCACCGGCTGGGCCTGCTCCCGGAGCCTGTTCGCCCCGACAACGGCTACCGCGACTACGGCATGGCCGAACTGACCCGGCTCATGCGGATCCGCTGGCTCGCCGACAACGGCCTGCCGCTCGGGGCGGTGGCGGCCGTATTCGCCAACGAGCACGGTGCCTCGGATACCGAGGACCTGCGCGCCGATCTCGCCGCGCTGCACGAGGAGATCACCCAGCGCATCACCCAGCTCACCCGGAAACAGGAAGGTGTGGCCCGGATGCTGGCCGCGGTCGACGCCGGCCGCCGTCTGACCGCCCTCCCGGACGAGGTCGCCGACGCGTTCGACCGGGCCCGCGAGCAGGCCGACGAAACCGAGCTGGCCGCGCTCGACCAGGAACGCGACATGCTGGAGGTCTTCTCCCTCGCCGGTGACACACCCCCCGAAATGTTCACCTGGTTCACCGGCGCCCTCGCCGACCCGGCCGCCCGCACGGGCTACCGCCGGCTGCTGCGCGGCTGGGAACGGTTGCGCGGCCGCCCGGTGGCGCAGTCCGCCGAACTGATCGAGCAGCTGGCGCAGGATATCGCCGGCCTATTGCGACAGCTCGATTTCGACAGAGTGGTCTCGGCGACCGCGGACCTGCCGCACGGCGCGCCGGCGCTGTCGCAGGAGACCCTCGTCCCCGACCCCGCACAACGGCGGGCGGTCCGTCGCGCGATGGAACTGCTGACAGGTACCGGCGGGGGACCGTCGTGACCGGCTTCGCGCGGCTCCTCCGCAACCAGGCCCGGCTGTACACGGGCCTGTGGCTGTGGCTGCGCCGCACCACCGACCGCGACAGCCGCGAACAGCGGCCGCTCACGGCCACTCGCGGCGTCCTCGCCCTGCCGATGGCCTTCCTCGCGGCGACCCTGATCGAAGTGGTCGTATTGCACCTGGTGATCCCCTGGGCATGGCTGAGTATCACACTGGCAGTGGTTTCCGTGTGGTCGCTGGTGTTTCTGTTCGCCGCGGTCGTCGCCGATATCGCTTATCCGCACTATGTCACCGGCCGGGAGGTGGTGCTGCGCCGATCCGGCCGCGTGGTCGCCCGGATACCGTTCGACCGGATCGCGACCGTCGCCGAATCCCGCCGCTACAACCAGACCGCGACCGCGTTCGCGGACAACAGGCTGTTCCTCGCGGGCCCCGACGGCACCACCGCAGACCTGACCCTGCGCTGCCCTGTCACCGTGCATATCGACTCGTTGCTACCCAGTGGCCGCATCGCTGCCGAGACGACCCGGATCAGCCTCTCCCTCGACGACCCCGCGTCGCTGCGTGCCGCGCTGAACCCACCGAACACCGCCGGGATCGTGCCGAACACTCCCGCCGTGCCGGACTCCGCACCGAACACGGTGCCGACCGCGGATATTCAGCCGAGCAGGTAGAAACGCCAGAACCCGAAATCCTCGATCGGCAACACCTCGAACCTTGTGAAGCCCGCTTCGAGCGCGTAGCCGCGTAAGGGCGCGGCCCGCATGACGGTGCCGGTCCCCGCGCTGGGCGGGCTCGACATCCCGTCGGGCAGGCAGACGAACAACCTGAAGCCGTACATCAGCCGTTCCAGATCGTCCCCGCCGGGCGCGAACTCCGGTGCGACTGCCTCGTCCATCACCACCACGGCCCCGCCGGGCCGCAGTGCCCGGCGCGCCGCCGCCAATACCTCGACCGGCCGGGGCATATCGTGCACGCATTCGAACGCGAACGCGATATCGAACCCGCCCGGCGGCAGCTACGCCGCATCCCCGACCGTGAACTCCACGCGGTCCGCCACTCCCGCCGCGGCCGCATTCGCCACCGCATTCCGTACCGGTGGCGCTTCCCCATGCGGCCCGCGGGTGCAGGAGCGGACGCGGCAGTGGCTCGACCAGCACGGTCCCGGCCTGGGTAAACCACACCCGCACCTGGCCGGAAGCCGAACAGTGATCGCGGCGACCCTCGCGCCCGGACCCGGCCGGTGACCCGGCAGACACGCCCGGGAGTGTGAAACGCCGTGTGACGAATGTTGCGATGCCATTATCCCGGCCCGGGGATGTATCCTGCACAAGGATGCGTTCGCATTCATAGACTATTGATCCGGATGAGCGGCGCGCTCCGGCGCGCGGCGGTGACCGAGAAGGAGGTGGTGTTGCAATGCGCAGCGAACCTCCCAGTCGAAGGCCGCGCGGCGCCGTCCTCCCGCGTTTCCGCTAGCGATCTCTGCCGGCGGAGCGGCCCGGTTCGGCGCCTCGCGGTGTGACTTCTATCGAATCACTCGCAAATCAACGCTGTGCCGAGGACTTCTCATGTCGCAGATCGAACTCATCGAAGCGCCGACGACGCTGTCGGAATCCCTCCAGAACGTGGTCGAAAGCCATCGCGTCGACGCCGCGCTGCACTGGCTGGACAATCATCCGCCGCATGTCATCGCCGACGAGCTCGCGCGCATGGACGCGGTCGAGGCCGGTGTGGCATTCCGCCTGCTCGACAAGGATCTGGCACTGGCGGTGTTCGAAGAACTCGAACCCGTCGATCAGCAGCAGATCCTGCAGGGGCTGCGTGACCAGACCTTCCGCGAACTCGTCGAGGGCATGGCCCCCGACGACCGTGCCCGCATGCTCCGCGAAGCCCCCGCCAAGGTGGCGAAGAAGGTGCTGGCCGGGCTGAGCCCCCGGGACCGCCGCATGACCGCCGCCCTGCTGGGCTACCCGGAGGGGTCGGTCGGGCGGTACATGTCGCCCGAAGTGGTGGCGATCCCGGGCACCCTGTCGGTCGCCGATGCGCTGCGGATCGTGCGGATCAAAGGCGAGAACGCCGAAACCGTGTACACCCTGCCCGTGGTCGATTCCGGCCGCCGCCTGCAGGGCATCGTCGAACTGCGGGAACTGGTGCTCACCGGCCCCGACACGATGGTTGCGGACCTGGTGGTCACCGAACCCGCGTTCGTCCGCGCCACCGATTCGGCGGAGAAGGCCGCACGCCTCATGCGCGAAACCAACGACATCAACCTGCCGGTCGTCGACAGCGAGGACCGGCTGGTGGGGTTGCTCACCATCGACGACGCCGTCGAGGTCATCGAAGCGGCCGACAGCGAGGACGTCGCCAAACAGGCCGGTTCGGCGCCGTGGGAGGGCCACTACATGGCGGCGGGCGTTTTCCAGCTCGCCCGCTACCGCGCGCTGTGGTTGATGCTGCTGCTGGTCGCCGCGACCCTCACCGTCAGCGTGACCGGTTTCTTCGAGACCACCCTGGAGCAGGCGGCCCAGCTGGCGCTGTTCATTCCGCTGCTGATCGGTGCCGGCGGTAACGCGGGCGCCCAGGCCGCCACCGCTTGTGTGCGCGCGGTGGCGGTGGGGGAGGTCCGCGGCGGTGACCTGTTCAAGGTGATCTGGCGTGAATGCCGGGTCGGGTTGGTGCTGGGCGGGATGCTGTCTGCTGTGGGCCTGGTGATCGGTGGACTGTTCGTAGGCCCGAAGGTCGCGGTGGTCGTCGCGGTTACGCTGGTCCTGATCTGCGCCTGGGCCGCCACCATCGGCGGCACCATGCCGCTGCTGGCCAAGCGGCTGCGTATCGACCCGGCGGTGGTTTCGGCCCCGATGGTCACCACCCTGGTGGACGCCACCGGGCTGATCATCTACTTCACCACGGCGAAATTGGTCCTGGGAATTTGATACGACGCCCGACTATGCATTACGTAGGGTCCAACCCTATGTAATGCATAGTGGCCGGCGATCCGGGCACCGGGTGCGAGCAGCGCGTTATTGCCGCAGTGCCTGTGGTGATTGCAGCTTCGATCACCTGAGACCCGTCGCTTATCCGCGCTGTGAGACGGTCGCCCAGGCCTCTCGGACGACTTTCAGTGCCGTGCCGGCGATGATGGTTTGCGCAGGGGTCGGCGCCACAGTGCGCTCGGAACCGATGTGGTGTGCGTCCTGGCCATATCCACCTGCCTCCCTTTCCTCAGTGCACTACGTAGGCTAA
>NZ_BDCG01000022.1 GCF_001613385.1 Nocardia flavorosea NBRC 108225
CGGCCATACGCCCCGCGGATGGTCCTCGGCTACCCGGTGACCGCCGATCCGTCGTTCGGCGCCGAGAGATAGAGATCGGGGCAGCTGTCGACGACTTCGCCCGCGACAGCAGCGACTATCCGCGCCTGGAAAAAGCGATGCCCTGGGCAGCCACCGACGGCGCGGCGATGCAAGCGCGTTCGATGTCCAACGCCGACCGGCCCGGAGCGGGCAACACCGCCGCCGCGACCGGATCTCGTCGTCGCCGGACTCGCAGAACTCACCGCTTTGCGCTACGACCACGACGTCGACCCCATCGGCGATCTCACCGGCCGCCCCAGGGGATGGATCGTGACCCGGAGCAGAGTGGGCTGAGCGGTCGAGAGCGCCTGGGGAACACGGGGCAGTCGAGCGGCGGCCGGCTGCGTGGGCGGGCGCACCAGCCGGACTCGGGGACCGACGGAGGCCCGATATGGACCGGCGAGATGCGGCGGCACAGCGAACTGCCCGGTGCCGGAGCGCAGGGGATCGGACATGTCCCGGTGCAGCTGAGAAGGACGACCGAAGATCGGTCATGGCGACGCGCTGGGCTTGCTGCCCTGCCCAGCGGAGGCGATGATACCCACGCGGTGGAGACCACCAGCGCCCGGCTGCGGGCGGAGTGTTCGGTGTGCGTCCGGTCTGGGCGAGGCCGGGCGCGTGGCGTCCTCGACATGAGGAAGGCCGCCCCCGTAGGGGCGGCCTTCGGAGTGACTTGTCGTGTCGCCGTACACGTTCCGACAGCAGCTCTGAGGGAGCTCTAGTTGCTGATGTCGGCGTTTTCGCGTTCTTCGTCGACGATATCTTCCGACTCGTCTTCGGCGTTCACCTCGGGGATTGCCTTCTGATTGTTACGGCCGGATACCGACTTGTTCTGCCCACTGCCGAGCGATTTACGGGGCTGTTCGGGCACCCCGTCGAGCAGTTCGCTCTCTCGGTTGACGGCGGCCAGCATGGCGGGTACCGAATCGAGCTGACCGCGGATACCGAGCAGCTGGGCCAGGACGCGGCCACGCAGGACGCGCATCTCCTCGGCCAGTTCCTTGGCGTGCGCGATTTTGCGCTCGGAGGTCTGGGTGGCGGAGGTGATGAGGCGGTTGGCCTCGTCGGTGGCGTCCTTGATCCGCTGTGCGGCCTCGGCGCGGCTGGTGGCCTCCAGCTCCTCCATGGCGCGGGTCAGCTTGGTGCGACGCTCGGCCATGGTGACCTCGAAGTCCTGCTGTGTGGCCTTACGCTTGGCCTCGGACTCCTTGGCGAGGCGCTCGGCCTCGGCCTGGGCGGCTTCGATGATCTTCGAGGATTCGGTACGCGCGTTCGCGAGGGTCTGCTCGTACTCGATTTCGAGGGCTTCGCGCTTCTCTTTGGTCTCGGCGAGCAGCGATTCGTACTTACCGCGCATCTCCGCGGCCTGCTGCTCGGCGATGGAAACCATCTCCGCGGCCTCGGCCTGCGCCAGCGCGCGAACCTCGGAGGCCTCGTCGGAAGCCAATCGCAGCATCCGGGAGATGCGATCGCTCATCCCTTCCGCGGTGGTCGGCGGGACGGACAGCCGGTCGACTTCCTTACGGAGCTCGTCGATTTCGTCGCGGGCATCCTCCAGCTGACTGGCGAGGTTGCGGGCCTGGGCGGCAGCGGCATCGCGGTCGGTGGCGGTGACCCGCAACTCGGCATCGAAACGGTCGAAATAGTTACGTACCTCGTCTTGCGCATAACCCTTGCGCACGACGGTGAAGGGCAGCGCAACGAAGCGATTGCGATCGGACTCGGGTGACGACATGGCCAACAAACTACAGCCTGAGACCGGCCCATGGTGAGCCGACCGTGAATGTTATCGGAGGTACGCCTAACGGTCCGATTACGATACTAGTGCGTAACATTCGGGTCCGGCTCGACCAACTCGACCAGCACACCGCCAGCATCCTTCGGGTGGACGAAATTGATGCGGGAATCGGCGGTGCCGCGGCGCGGCGCCTCGTACAGCAAACGCACACCGCGATCGCGTAGATATGCGGAAACGGCGTCGATATCGGTGACCCGGAAAGCCAACTGCTGCAGGCCCGGTCCGCTGCGGTCGATGAATTTCGCGATGGTGGAGGTCGCGTCGAGCGGTGCCAGCAACTGCAGAGCAGTCGAATCGTCCTCGGCGGCGGGAGCGGACAGCATCGCTTCCTGGACGCCCTGTTCGTCGTTGACCTCGCGGTGGGTTTCGACCAGGCCGAGGTTCTCGGCGTACCAGGCCACGGCCGTGTCCAGATCGGGTACGGCGATGCCGACGTGATCGACTGCGACGACGTAGTCGGCGGGAATGAACTCTGATGACGGGGTAGCGGTGCTCACTCTTCGAACGTAGCGCGTTCGGGTGCGTCGCCGGTGTGTACCCACCCGGACACCGGAAACTGATGGCGACTGCCTACACGTCGTCGCGGGTGATCTGCGCAGCCCTGTGGGCCGGATGCCGGGGTCGGCGGGTTACCGTGGAGTCGTCCGCACGATGCGTTACTCCCGGGTAGCGCGTCCGGTCGGCCTGGACGTCTCCAGGGGTCAATAGGGCCCCGACCCGCGCCGCCGGAGGCGGCGCCATAGATACAGGAGGCTCGTCGTGACCAACTCCGTGATCGTTGCCGGTGCGCGTACCCCGGTCGGCCGGCTGCTGGGTGGCCTGAAGGATTTCAGCGGCTCCGCGCTCGGCGGTGTCGCGATCGCCGGTGCCCTGGAGAAGGCCGGTGTCCGTGGCGACCAGGTCGACTACGTGATCATGGGGCAGGTGCTCACCGCGGGTGCGGGGCAGATTCCGGCGCGGCAGGCCGCGGTCGCCGGCGGTATTCCGATGGATGTTCCGGCGCTCACCCTGAACAAGGTGTGCCTGTCCGGTATCAATGCCATCGCCCTGGCGGATCAGCTCATCCGGGCAGGGGAGCACGAGATCGTGGTCGCCGGTGGCCAGGAATCGATGAGCCGCGCTCCGCATATGCTCGAGAAGAGCCGCGAGGGGTTCAAGTACGGCGATGTGACGCTGCGCGACCATATGGCCTACGACGGTCTGCACGATATCTTCACCGATCAGGCAATGGGTGCGCTCACCGAGCAGCGCAACGAGACCGATCCGGTCACCCGCGCCGATCAGGATGCCTTCGCCGCTGCCTCGCATCAGCGGGCGGCCGCCGCGTGGAAGAACGGAGTGTTCGACGACGAGGTGGTGCCGGTCGAGGTACCGCAGCGTAAAGGTGATCCGGTGCTTTTCCGTCAGGACGAAGGTATCCGCGCCGATACGACCGCGGAGTCGTTGTCGAAGCTGCGGCCCTCCTTCAGCAAGAACGGCACCATCACCGCGGGTTCGGCGTCGCAGATCTCCGACGGCGCGGCGGCGGTCGTGGTGATGAGCAAGACCAAGGCGCAGGAGCTCGGGCTGAGCTGGATCGCCGAGATCGGTGCCGCCGGTATGGTGGCCGGCCCGGATTCGACGCTGCAGGATCAGCCGGCCGGCGCCATCGCCAAGGCGTGTGCCAAGGAGGGGATCACCCCGGCCGAGCTCGATCTGGTGGAGATCAACGAAGCGTTCGCGGCGGTGGGTATCGCCTCCACCCGCAAGCTGGGGATCGATCCGGCGAAGGTCAATGTGAACGGCGGTGCCATCGCCATCGGGCATCCGCTCGGGATGTCGGGTGCGCGGATCGTGCTGCATCTGGCGCTGGAGTTGAAGCGGCGCGGCGGCGGGGTCGGTGCGGCGGCGCTGTGCGGTGGCGGCGGTCAGGGTGATGCGCTGATCATCCGGGCCTGAGCGTCCGGTATGACCGGTGTGACCGGTTCGACTACGACACGATGTAGTGGCTAGGGCACAATGGTGCGCATGAACTTTCTTGGTCTGCGCACCACTGCCGGCAGGTTCCGTTTCTTCGCCGTGCTCGAGGCGCTGTCCTGGCTGGGCCTGCTGACCGGAATGGCCTTCAAATACCTTCCGGAAGAGGGCAACGAGATCGGCGTGAAGATCTTCGGCCCGGTCCACGGCGGCGTTTTCGTCCTGTTCGTACTGATCGCACTGGTGACCGCGCGCGAGTTCGAATGGAACTGGAAGACCACCGTGCTGGCGTTGCTGTCCAGCATCCCGCCGTTCTTCACCGTGCTGTTCGAGGTATGGGCCGTGCGTACCGGCAAGTTCGACCAGCAGAGCGCGTCCGGCACCGAGTCCCCGAAGACCCTCGCCGCCTCGTCGTGACAGACTGGAACCTGTGACTCGACCAGCACCACGCCGTCCTTCACCAGCCGTAGCCGCCGCCATGTCCGGGGCGGTGGATCTGTCCGCCCTGAAACAGCCGCCCGCGGGTGCGGCGGCTGCGGCCGGTGACCATACGGTCACCGAGGCGGATTTCGAGACCAAGGTCCTGCGCCGCTCCATGCAGGTGCCGGTCGTGGTCGCGCTGTATTCGCAGCGCAGCCCCGGCAGCATCGAATTGGTGCAGTTGCTCGAACGGCTCCTGCGCGAGGCGAACGGTACCTGGGACCTGGCCGCCGTCGAAGCCGAGAACAATATGCGAATCGCGCAGGCCTTCGGCGTCCAGGGCATTCCCACAGTGGTCGCCGTCGCGGGTGGCCAGCCGCTCGCGGATTTCCAGGGCGGGCAGCCCGAGGAGCAGGTCCGGCAGTGGCTTGCCGCTGTCGTGCAGGCGGTGGAGGGCAAGCTCGAAGGTGATCCGGATGGCGAAGCGCCCGAGCCGACCGCCGATCCCCGATTCGCCGCTGCCGAAGCGCTACTGGAGCAGGGCGATTTCGCGGGGGCGGAATCGGCCTACGAATCGATCCTTTCCCAGGAACCGGCCAACGCCGAGGCCAAGGCTGCGCTGCGCCAGGTGAAATTCCTCGGGCGGGCCCAGCAGCTGCCGGAAACGGCGATCGCGACCGCGGACGCGGATCCGGACAACGTGGCGGCCGCGCTGGACGCTGCCGACGTGGAGATGTTCCAGCAGCAGCCGGAGGCGGCGTTCGACCGGTTGATCGGCCTGATCAAACGGACGTCGGGTGATGAGCGGGCCACCGTGCGCACCCGGTTGGTGGAGCTTTTCGAGCTCTTCGACCAGTCGGAGCCCTTCGTGGTCGCGGCGCGGCGCAAGCTGGCGACTGCCCTCTACTGACGGTCGGCAGGCACACCAGCTCGGTGTGCATCGTCGTGACGGGATCGTGTGGGCGCTCGTCCGGCGGCGAAGGTTCTGCGCCCGCGTCGGCGTATGAGGCATCCGGGCCGCCGCTGCCCTCGAACGTGACGGCGGGTTCGTACCGTCCTGCGGATCCGGGATAACGCGCTACCGGGCGAGGTATCGGCTGTGTCGCTGCCGGCGACTCGCCCGCCCGTAGTAGAGATCCGGCCGCAGGTCGTCGAGCCTGCTGTTCGGCAATGCGGGCGGCATCCCGGCGGCACCGGCGGCCGTGCCGGTCCCCGGCGGCTGCTCTGGGGCACGGGGCGGCCGCGACAGCGCTACTGCGGATCCGGCAGGAAACGGTGACGGATCGACGCCTGCGCAGCCGACGACATGTGACACCGGCCCGCCCCTGGATGGTGACGAAGCCGGTCGGTGCCTGCGCCGGCCTGCTCGAGGGCGTGTGCCGACGGGCCGACGGCGGATAGTGGCCCGGCCTGTCCTGGATCGAGGCGGCGGTTTCCGGGCACAGGGTGATCCGGTCAGCGCCGGGGGACGAGCCAGATGACGCTGAGCGGGCCCAGGGTGAGGCCGGCGGATGCGGGGCGGTCGTGCAGGGGGGTGGGGGCGGCGTGGACGACGCCGAGGTTTCCGGCGCCGGTTCCGCCGTACTCGAGCGCATCGGTGTTGAGGATTTCCAGCCAGTCGCCGGGGAGCGGTAGTCCGATCCGGTAATCGGTGTAGGTGTTTCCGGAGAAGTTGCAGACGCAGGCGACGACGCTGCCGTCGGCGGCGTGGCGCAGGAAGGCCAGCATATTGGCGTCGCGGTCGTCGCTGCTGATCCAGGAATGGCCGCCGGGGGTGGTGTCCTGACTCCACAGGGCCGGGTGTTCGCGGTAGCCGCGGTTGAGGTCGGCGACCAGAAGCTGGATTCCCCGGTGCAACGGGTTGTCGAGCTCGTGCCAGTCGAGGCTGTGATCGTGCCACCACTCGCGGTAATGGCCGAACTCCTGTCCCATGAACAGCAGCTGTTTACCGGGATGGGCCCACATATAGGCGAGTAACGCGCGGACGCCGCCCGCCTTGGCGAACTCGTCGCCGGGCATCCGGGTCCACAGGGTGCCTTTGCCGTGCACGACCTCGTCGTGACTGATGGGCAGCACATAGTTCTCGCTCCACGCGTACATCAGCGAGAAGGTGATCTCGTTGTGGTGCCAGGCGCGGTGCACGGGGTCGCGGCTCAGATAGCCGAGCGTGTCGTGCATCCAGCCCATATTCCATTTCATGGTGAAACCCAGGCCGCCGACCTCGGTCGCCCGGGTGACACCGGGCCAGGTCGTGGATTCCTCGGCGATCGTCAGCACACCCGGATACGAGCCGTGCAGGCTCTCGTTCAGTTCGGCGAGGAAATCGACCGCCTCCAGATTCTCCCGGCCGCCGTGGATATTCGGCTCCCACCCGCCGTCGGGGCGCCCGTAGTCCAGGTAGAGCATGGCGGCGACCGCATCGACCCGCAGCCCGTCGATATGGAACTCCTCGACCCAATAGCGGGCGTTGGCGACCAGAAAGTTGCGGACTTCGGGCCGGCCGTAGTCGAAAACATAGGTGCCCCACGCGGGTTGTTCACCGCGGCGGGGGTCGGGGTGTTCGTAGAGGGGGGTGCCGTCGAAGCGGGCCAAAGCCCAGGCGTCGCGGGGGAAATGCCCTGGCACCCAGTCGAGGATGACCCCGATCCCGTCGGCGTGCATGCGGTCGACGAAGGCACGGAAATCGTCCGGGCAGCCGAACCGTGCGGTGGGGGCGTAGTAGGAGGTGACCTGATAACCCCAGGAGCCGCCGAACGGATGCTCGGCCATCGGCAGCAGTTCCACATGGGTGAAGCCGAGTCGGCGCACATATTCGCTGAGCTGTTCGGCGAGTTCGCGGTACCCCAGCCCCGGCCGCCACGACGCGAGATGTAGTTCGAACACACTCAGCGGCGCACGCGCCGGATCGGTGTGGGCTCGGTCGGTGAGCCAGCGCTGATCGGTCCAGTTGTGCCGGGTCGCCGTGACGACGGACGCGGTGGCCGGGGGGAGTTCGGTGGCGAACGCGAGGGGGTCGGCATGGTCGGCGGCGCGGCCGTCGGCACCGTACACGCGGTACTTGTAGCGATCACCGGGTGCGGCGCCGGGGACGAAAACCTCCCAGACTCCCGAATTGCCGAGGGCGCGCATCGGCCAGGTACCGCCCTGCCAGTGGTCGAAATCGCCGAAAACGGTGACGCCGCGGGCATTGGGGGCCCACACCGCGAACGACACCCCGGTGACCTCGCCGTCCAGGCCCGGATACCGGCGTGGATGTGCACCGAGGACCTCCCACAAACGCTGATGTCGGCCTTCGCCGATCAGGTGCAGGTCCAGATCGCCGAGGGCCGGCAAATAGCGGTAGCCGTCGGCGAGGACCGTGGTCGGGTGGTGCGGGTATACGGTGACGACCCGGTAGTCCAGCAGTTCCGGGTACGGGAGGGTGCCGCCGAAGACCCCGTGGCCGAGCGAAGCCAGCCGATGGTCGGCGCCGCCGACCCGGATCGACACCGATTCCGCTTCCGGCCGCAACACCCGCACGATCGTGCCGTCCGGGGCCGGGTGGGCGCCCAGTACGGTATGCGGATCGGGATGGCTGCCCGCGGCCAGCAGCAGCAGATCGCGCCGGTTCACCGCAGCGTCCGCCGGTAGGCCAGGCCGGCGCGGGCGTGCTGCGGGACCGGCGGCAGGGCGATGACGTGGGCGACCGCGCGGGCCGGATCCAACCGGATGTAGTTGGTCTGCGCCCAGTGGTACTCCTCGCCACTGATCTCGTCGTGGACCACCGGATGGTCGTGCCATTCGCGGCCTATGGCGGGCAGGTCCAGGGAGAGCATGCCCTGTTCGGTGGTGAACGGGTTCAGGTTCACCACCACCAGGACGGCGTCGCCGGTCGCCGGGTCGATTTTCGAATACGCCAGCAGGTTGTCGTTGTCGATATGGTGGAAATGCAGGCAGCGCAGTTGTTGCAGCGCCGGATGGCGGTGGCGTATCTCGTTGAGCCTGGTCAGCCACGGTTCCAGGGATTCGCCGCGGGCCCGGGCGGCGGCGAACGGGCGGGGCCGTAGTTCGTACTTCTCCGAATCCAGGTATTCCTCGCTGCCGGGGCGCACGGGTTGGTGTTCGTAGAGCTCGTAGCCGGAGTACACACCCCAGCTCGGGGCGAGGGTGGCGGCGAGCACGGCGCGGATCGCGAACATGCCCGGACCGCCGTGCTGGAGGCTTTCGTGCAGGATATCCGGGGTGTTGACGAACAGGTTGGGGCGCGCCTCGTCGGCTTTCGCGGCGAGTTCGTGGCCGAACTCGGTCAGCTCGTGTTTATGGGTGCGCCAGGTGAAATAGGTGTAGGACTGGCTGAAACCGCGGCGGGCCAAACCGTACAGGCGGGCCGGATAGGTGAACGCCTCCGACAGCAGCACAACATCCGGGTCGGTCCGGCGGACCGCGGCGATCAGCCATTCCCAGAAATCCGCCGGTTTGGTGTGCGGGTTGTCGACCCGGAAGATCTTCACCCCCAGACCGATCCAATACCGCAGCACCCGCAGGACCTCGGCGTACAGGCCGTCGGGGTCGTTGTCGAAATCGAGGGGATAGATGTCCTGGTATTTCTTCGGCGGGTTCTCGGCGTAGGCGATCGTGCCGTCCGGCAGGGTCGTGAACCATTCGGGGTGCGCGGCGACCCACGGGTGATCGGGTGCGCACTGCAACGCCAGATCCAGCGCCACCTCGAGTTTCAGGTCGGCGGCGGCGCGGACGAACGCGGCGAAATCGGCTTCGGTACCGAGCTGCGGGTGGAAGGCATCGTGCCCGCCCTCGGCCGCGCCGATCGCCCACGGGGACCCCACATCGCCGGGACCGGCGATGAGAGCGTTGTTGCGGCCCTTGCGGTTCACTCGGCCGATCGGATGGATCGGCGGCAGGTAGACCACATCGAAACCCATTGCGGCGATACGGGGCAACTCGGCGGCCGCGGTGACGAAAGTGCCGTGGACGGGGTTGCCGTCGGTATCGAGGCCGCCGGTCGAGCGGGGAAAGAATTCGTACCAGGCGCCGGTGAGCGCACGCGGGCGTTCCACCAGCACCGAGAACTGTGGGCCGCGCGTCACCAGCTCCCGCAGCGGATTCGCGCGCAGGATCTCGGCCACCTCGTCGGTGAACGCAGGAGCGACCCGGGCGGGCAGTGGTTCGGTCCCGCGTAGTGCCGCCGCCACCGCCCGCAACCGCTCGAACTGTTTCTTACCGACCGCCTGCGCCGCCCGGTCGAACAGGCGCGCCCCGATCTCCAGATCGTTGGCCAGATCGGGTGCGCTCTGTCCGACCGCCAGTTTCGCTTCGACCGCCGACCGCCAGGTCGCGATCGAATCCGCCCAGCCCTCCACCCGGTAATGCCACAACCCGGGCCGGTCGGGGGTGAAGATGCCGTTGAACACGTCGGGTTCGTAGTCGGGCGCCATCGGAACCCGTAGAGAGCGCGTCGACCCCGGTGCGCGGACCGCCAGGCTCGCCCCGACGCATCCGTGGCCGTCGCGCCATACGACGGCCCGCACCGGGAACACTTCCCCGACCACCGCCTTCGCCGGATACCCTCCGGGGATATGCGGGGCGGTGTCATCGATGGCGATGCGGCCGGTCATCCACGCGATGATATTTGCGGCGCCTTCGGCGCCCCCGGTTCGGGGCCCTGATGGGTCTCGAATCTTCCCTCCTCCGCTTCGCTCCCCCCGCTCCGTCAGTCCAGATCCGAGACGGGCCCCGAACCACGGGGGTGGGCCGGGGTCGTGTGCACCGGGATCGCGGTCATGGTCGGTGGGGATCATGAATTGTGGTCGTTTGCCGGCTGGTGCAGGGGAGGTGGGGCCAGTGCGCGAGGTCGGTGAGCATTTGCCTGTCGTGGGTGGCCACTACGGCGGCGGCGGTGTCCGAGAGGGCGGCGGTGAGTTCGTCGACCAGGGATATCGACAGGTGGTTCGTCGGTTCGTCGCAGATCAGGACCATGGGGCGGAAGGCCAGCTGAATGGCGAGGTGGAGTCGGCGCTGCTGACCTTGGGAGAGCTTGCCGACGGGGGTGTGCCGCGACTGTTTTTCCAGCAGCCCGGTCGCGGTCAACGGGATCGGGTCGATGTCGTGGTGCAATTCGAGGCCCCGGATATGGCGGTCGTAGAGCTGCTGCGCGGTGAGTTCGGGCTCCCAGGCCGGCACCTCCTGATCGATCCGGACGATCCGGGCCGCGCCGTGATGGTGGATGCTGCCGGTGGACGGTTCGAGTTCACCGGCCAGTACAGCCAGCAGGGTGGACTTACCGGCGCCGTTGTGACCGGTGACCAGTAGCCGATCGCCCGCCTCCAGAACCAGACCGACAGGGGAATGCAGCCGCCCTGCCACGGTGACCTCGGCGCACCGGAGTAGCGGTGCGCCGGGCCGGAGCCCGAGTTCCGGGAAACGGAGCCGCAGCGGGGGCTCCGGCACGGTCACCGTGTGGGCGTCGAGACCGGCCTGGCGCCGGTTCAAGGCCTGCACCAGCCCCGGAGTACGGGACTGCCGCTGATGTTTGCCGTGCCCCTTGTCCGGCCGCCAGCCGGTGCCGAGCCGGTCGCGGGCGGTCGTGACGGCCTCGCGCAGGCGAGCACGTTCGGCGAGCTGTTCGGCGTACTCGTTCTCCCAGCTCTCGCGAGCGCGGCGCCGGCCCTCCTGCCGGCCGGTGTAGCCGCCGGTGAACAGTTGCGGGCGTCCGTCACGGCTCGGGTCCACGTCGAGGAACTCCGTGGCGATATCGCGTAGCAGTGCGCGGTCGTGACTGACCACCGCCAGTCCACCCGTTCGGGCCCGCAGACGTTCGGTCAGGAATACGAGCCCGTCGCTGTCGAGATGATTGGTCGGTTCGTCCAGCAGCAGTAGGTCGTGGGCGGCGCCGAGCAGGCACGCGAGCCGGACCCGGTAGCGCTGTCCCACCGACAGGGTCGACAGCGGGGGTTCCCGGTCGGTGCACGCGTTCAGGGCCGACAGTGCGATATCGACGCGCCGCTCGGCATCCCATGCGTCGAGCCGGGTGGCGGCCTCCAGCGCCGCCGCGTACGCGTCGTCGGCGCCGGGTGCGCCGTCGGTGAGGGCGACGGTCGCGGTGTCGAGATCGCGTAGCGCACCCAGCGCCGGTGCGATGGTTTCGGCGACCAGGGTGCCCACGGTTTCGCCGGTGCGGAACGGGACGGCCTGACGGGCCACACCGATGGTGCCGACCCGGGCCACCGTGCCGCTGTCGGGCCGCCGCAAACCGGCCAGAACGTGCAGCAGGGTCGTTTTTCCCCGCCCGTTCTCACCGACGACGGCGAGCCTCGAGCGCGCGGATACGGTGACGGAGACGTCGGTGAGGACCGCGCGCGACCCGAGCGTCACGTGCACGGACGTCGCCCGGATATGGGCGTGCGTCCCGGCCGGTAGCGCGTCCGGCGAGAGGTCCTCCGGCAGGGAGCCGGGCGTAGCGGGCCCGCTGTGGCGGGAGTGGGAAACAGAGGTATGAGAAAGAGACACTGAAGCTCCGCGGCTCGAGTAGGGAGCCGGGACAGCGCAAGGACACCGCCCGGCACGACAGCTCGGACGGCGGCTTCAGAAGAACGTCGGAATTCCGGTCGCCGCCGTCAGCGGCGCGACCAGGGCCTCATCGGCACAGCACAGGAAAACCATAATGAAGACGCTGATCGGTTGGCAATGTGTTTTCCGCCGCGCTGCCACCGGTCTCGCCTGCCTCCGGCCCGTGATCGGAAGCCGTAGCCGACATCGTGGCCACACCTGCGGACCAGACCGAGCGCACTGGTAACGGCCACGATGCCGGTCGGCTCGGAGGCCGGGGTGACACCACCGGCGACGAATATACGGCCGCTGCTGGGATCATGAAGATCACGAAGAACAGGGCCGTGGCGGCCCCGGGAAATGGTACGGGCACAGTGCCGCAGCAGGGCCCAGACTCCGGAGCACAGGACCGCGCCGAGCGACCGGGCCCGGGGGCGCATCCGGTGTGCGGATCCATTCGGTGCCAGGCGGCCCCGGCAGGTTCACGACCACCGGTCCGAACATGACCAGCGGCGGTGCCGAGTTCAGCGAGGCCCTGAAAAGTTTTGGCCCGTCCCTGCTTTCCGGGTTCGATGCGATGCGGCGTAGCCGCGAGTGTCGAGTGCGGAAAGCAGGGACCGAGGGGGGCCGAAACCCCGCGCGCCGAAGGCGCGCCAGAATTACAGCATGAAGGCACTGCGTCGGTTCACCGTCCGCGCCCATCTGCCGGAGCGTTTGGCCGCGCTGGGCGAGTTGTCGACCAATCTGCGCTGGTCGTGGCATGGCCCGACGCAGGATGTATTCGCCGCACTGGATCCTGTGCGGTGGGCGCAGTGCGGGCACGACCCGGTACGGATGCTGCAGGAAGTACCGGCCGGGCGTCTGGCCGAGGCCGCCGACGATGCCGAGTATTGCGCGTCACTGGATGCGGCGGCTGCGGATCTGCGCGATTACCTGGGTGGGCCCGGGGCGGATTTCGGGGTGCGGGGGATCGCGTACTTCTCGATGGAGTTCGGGGTCAGCGAGGTGCTGCCGAACTATTCCGGTGGTCTCGGGATCCTGGCCGGGGATCATCTGAAGGCGGCGTCGGATGTGGGTCTGCCGCTGATCGCGGTCGGGCTGCTCTACCGGTCGGGGTATTTCCGGCAATCGCTGAGCGCCGACGGCCGGCAGGTCGAACGGTATCCGGCGCTCGACCCGCAGGGGTTGCCGCTGCGGCCGTTGACCGCCGACGGGTCGCCGGTCCTGGTGCATGTGGCGATGCCGGATCGCCGGGTGCTGGCAGCGCGGGTGTGGATCGCGCAGGTGGGCCGGGTACCGCTGCTGCTGCTGGATTCCGATATTGCTGCCAACGACCCGGATCTGCGTGCTGTTACCGATCGGCTCTACAGCGGCGACCAGGATCACCGGATCGAACAGGAGATCCTGGCCGGTATCGGGGGTGTGCGGGCGGTGCGGGCCTACACCGCGGCGGCCGGTCTCCCGGATCCGGAGGTCTTCCATATGAACGAGGGGCACGCGGGGTTCCTCGGGCTCGAACGGATTCGCGAATATCTCGCCGCCGGGCACGATTTCGATACCGCGCTGGCCGCGGTGCGGGCCGGGACCGTGTTCACCACCCATACCCCGGTTCCCGCCGGTATCGACCGGTTCCCGGTATCGCTGGTGCACCGGTATTTCGGGGGATCGGCGGGGGAAGCGGATTCGCCGTTGCTTCCCGGTATCGGTGTGGACCGCATCATCGGGCTGGGCCGGGAAGCCGATCCGTCGGTGTTCAATATGGCCCATATGGGGTTGCGTCTCGCACAGCGCGCCAACGGTGTATCGCGGCTGCACGGGGAGGTGAGCCGGGAGATGTTCGCCGCGCTGTGGCCCGGTTTCGATACCGCCGAGGTGCCGATCGGTTCGGTGACCAACGGTGTGCACGCACCCACCTGGGCGGCACGGGAATGGGACGAGTTGCCCGGCGGTGCCGGCGGGTGGGCCGAACTCGGTGAACCGGCGCCGGAGCGGCTGTGGGGGGTCCGCAACACTCTGCGCGCCACGCTGGTCGCGGAGGTGCGCCGGCGGCTGCGTGAATCGTGGTTGCAGCGCGGCGCCGCGGACGCCGAGTTGTCATGGGTGGACGATGTTTTCGACACGCAAGTACTCACCGTCGGCTTCGCGCGGCGGGTGCCCACCTATAAGCGGCTGACGCTGATGCTGCGCGACCCGCAACGGCTGCGCGCCCTGCTCCTGGACCCGGACCGTCCGGTGCAGCTGGTGGTGGCGGGTAAGAGTCACCCCGCCGACGAAGGAGGTAAGGCGCTCATCCAGCAGGTGGTGCGTTTCGCCGACGACCCGGCCGTCCGGCACCGGATCGTTTTCCTGCCCGATTACGACATGTCCATGGCCCGGTACCTGTACTGGGGTTGCGATGTGTGGCTGAACAATCCCCTGCGGCCGCTCGAGGCCTGCGGAACCTCGGGTATGAAATCGGCGCTCAACGGCGGTCTGAACCTGTCCATCCGGGACGGCTGGTGGGACGAGATGTTCGACGGCGAGAACGGCTGGGCCATCCCGTCCGCCGACGGTGTCGCCGATGATCGGCGCGATGATCTGGAGGCCACCGCGCTCTACGACCTGATGGAACGTACCGTTGCTCCCCGGTTCTACGAGCGCGATACGCACGGGCTGCCGCTGCGCTGGCTCGAGATGGTGCGCCACACCCTGCGTAGCCTCGGCCCGAAGGTGCCCGCCGACCGGATGGTGCGCGACTACGCACAGCAGTACTACGCCCCGGCAGCGGCTGCGTACCGGCGGGTCACCGAATCGGATCTGCGCGGAGCGCGCGAGATCGCGGTGTACCGGAACCGGGTGACGCACGCCTGGCCGCGGGTACGGGTGCTCCGGGCCGACGCCACCGGCCTGCCCGATGCCCCGGTGCCCGGCGCGCCCCTGTCACTGACCGCGCGCGTGGACCTGGGTGGGCTCGCGCCACAGGATGTGGTGGTGCAGGCGGTGCTGGGCCGAGTCTCGCCCGACGACGAGCTGTACGACACCACCGTCGTCCCGATGTCTTCGACCGGCCGGGAGACACCCGAATCCACCGTGGAGGTGTTCGCGGTCGACACTCCGATCCCGCTGCCGGGCTCGATCGGCTATACGGTCCGCGTGCTCCCCGCCCACGAACTGTTGTCCTCGCACCAGGAGCTGGGGTTGGTCGCGAATGCATGAGTTGCGTCATATGGCTCGGCGCGGGTGAGCCCGGGGAGTGCCGCGCCGGGCTCGGTGACGCCGCTGGATGAGTGGGACGGGCACGTTGTAGCCCCCGAGCCGGATTCGGCCCCGTCGTCGTGGTCGGATTCGGGCAGCGCACGAATTTTCGTGATTGTGTGCGGAACCGCGTGTGGCCGGGCATCGGGGGTATGAAGTCGGTGAGTGGGGTCGTCGCCGTTGCGCTACAGAGCTACCGGCCCGGCGGGCGCGGGCGCGGTGCGACTTCGGTTCGTCATAGGTTTCCGATACCGTTCCACTGGCGCTGACCTGCGTCTAACCGCACCGGGGTGGGCGGCAACCGCCGGGACGGAGTTTCGCTAGCCGACTGGAGATGTCATGGCCACAGGTCTTCTGACCCGGACTCGCGGACGGGTGGATTCGTTCTTCGGAATCGGAATCCACGGCTCGACCGTGCGACGCGAGTTGATGGCGGGGACCGTGACGTTCCTGGCGATGTGTTATGTCCTCGCGGTCAACCCTTCCATCCTCGGCGACCAGGGCGACCTCGGCGCGCAGGGAATCCCCACGCAGGCGGTGTTCACCGCGACCGCGGTGGCGGCGGTGGTGGGGACGCTGGTGATGGGGTTGTGGGCGCGGTATCCGGTCGCGCTCGCCCCCGGGATGGGCTTGAACGCGTTCTTCGCCTATTCGGTGGTGCTCGGGATGGGGATCCCGTGGCAGGTCGCGTTATCGGGGACGTTGCTGTCCGGTGTGATCTTCTTCGTTCTCGCGGTCACCAAGATCCGCGAGAAGATCCTGAACGCGATCCCGTTGCAGTTGAAACTGGCCGTCGCGGCCGGGGTGGGAACCTTCGTCGCGTTTCTGGGGCTGAAGAACGCGGGCATCGTGGTGGACAATTCGTCGACTCTGGTCGGGCTCGGTGATTTCACCCAGGGCACCACGGTGCTGGCGTTGTTCGGGCTCGTACTCACCGTCGTCTTCCTCGTCCGAGGCTGGCACGGCGCGGTGCTGTACGGCATCGTCGCGACGGCGGTGATCGGTATGATCAGCGGTCTGGTGGATATCCCCGACGGGGTGGTTTCCATGCCGCAGGGTCTCGATGAGACCTTCGGGCAGGCGCTGGTCCACTTGCCCGACGCGTTCACCGCGCAGATGGCGGTGGTGGTGCTGACCATGTTGTTCGTGGATTTCTTCGATGCGTCCGGAACACTGATCGGGGTGGCGAACCAGGCGGGTCTGCTGAACGCGAAGGGGGAGTTGCCGCGGGCATCGAGTGCGCTGTCGGCCGATGCGGTGGGCACGATGGCAGGTGCGGTGATCGGAACCTCCACCACCACCGCGTATGTGGAATCGACGGCCGGTGTCTCGGCCGGCGGCCGGACCGGGCTCACCGCGGTGGTTACCGCCGTCTGGTTCGCGGTGGCCATGTTCTTTTTCCCGATATTCGCGGTGGTGGCGGGTTCGGGCGCGGTGACCGCGGCGGCGCTGATCGTGGTCGGCGTGCTCATGGCGCGTTCGCTCGGCGATATCGACTGGAGCCGTTTGGAGTTCGCGGTTCCGGCGTTCATCACGATCATCATGATGCCGCTGACGTATTCGATCGCCAACGGTCTGGCGATGGGGATGATCTTCTATCCCGTAGTGATGGTGGCGCGCGGCCGGTTCCGGGAAGTGCATCCGGTGATGTGGGCGCTGACGGCGATCTTCCTCGCGTACTTCTTCCTGCTCGCGGAATAGCCCGAAACATGGCAAGGTTAGGCTAACCTGGCCGCGTTGACCGGAGTTCGCTCGTCTCCCCGGCCGGGCAACTGCGACAACGAGGGGTTCCCATGACTGCCGATACGACGCTCGAACGCGCCGCCGCGACCCGGGGCGGGTCGATATCCGGTGATACCGGCCTGCTGATCCTGCGGCTGGTCTTCGGCCTGTTGTTCGCCGCCCACGGCGCGCAGAAGCTGTTCGGCTGGTTCGGCGGTGAGGGGCTTGCGGCGAACAATGCGGGATTCGAGAAGATGGGCTTCGAGCCGGGCAATGTGTTCGGAACGGTGGCCGGACTGAGTGAATTCGTGGGTGGGCTGCTGCTTGCGCTGGGTGCGTTCACCCCGCTGGCGGCAGCGATCGTGCTGGGTACCGGAATTGTCATCGTCAACACCGGATTCGGCAAAGGTCTGCTCGGCGGCTACGAGATGGGCCTGTTGTTCGCGGTGGTCGCGTTGGCGGTTGCCTTTACCGGACCGGGACGGTTCTCGGTGGACAATGGTCGTCCCTGGGCGCGCACCGGCTTGACCTGGGGCGTGATCTCGGTGGCCGTCGCGGTGGCGGCGGCGCTGGTCACGCTGGTCGGTAAGTCGGTGTTGTAGCCGGTGTAGCGGTGTGTCCGGCGGAATCCTGCTCGCCCTGGGGGCACTCTCACCATTGGGTGCGGCCATCGTGCTGGGTACGTCCATCGTCATCATCCACACCACTTTCGGCGGTGGCCTGCTCACCGGACAGGGCTACGAAATGGCGTTGCTGTTCGCCACTGTGGCAGCGGCCCTCGCCTTCACCGGGCCGGGCAGGTTCTCGGTGGACTACCGCCGGCCCTGGGCTCGCAGCGGGCTGGTCTGGGGCGTCACCGCGGTGGTGGCCGCCGTCGTCGCTGCGGTGATCACGCTGGTTCTCGCGGCCGTTCTGTAAGACGACCCGCCGCAGCGGGAATCACACCGCTGCGGCGGAGTCCAGACGGTGTAGGGCCTTCAGGACGACCTCGGGGTCGGCGGTTTCCCAGTACGGGGGCAGTGAGGCACGTAGGTAACCGCCGTAGCGTGCGGTGGCGAGGCGCGGATCGAGGATGGCCACGACCCCGCGATCGTCGACGCTGCGCAACAGGCGCCCGGTGCCCTGGGCCAGCAGGAGGGCGGCGTGACTGGCGGCAACGGTGAGAAAACCGTTGCCGCCACGGGATTCGACCGCGCGCTGACGGGCCGCCAGCAGTGGATCGTCGGGGCGGGGGAAGGGGATCCGGTCCAGGATCACCAGACTCAGCGACGGGCCGGGGACATCGACCCCCTGCCACAGGGAAAGAGTTCCGAACAGGGAGGTTTCCGGGTCGTCGGCGAATTTGCGCACCAACGCGCCGGTGGAATCCTCGCCCTGGCACAGGATCGGTGTCTTCAGCCGGGAACGCAGGGCTTCCGTGGCCGATTTCGCGGCGCGCATGGAGGAGAAGAGCCCCAGTGTGCGTCCACCCGCGGCCGAGACCAGACGCTCGATTTCGTCGAGATAGGCCGGGGGCAGCCCGTCCCGCCCCGGGGCGGGCAGATGCTTCGCGACATAGAGGATCCCGGATTTCGCGTGATCGAACGGCGACCCCACATCCAGCGAGGACCAGCGGACGGTATCGGTGTCCGCGGGGGCCTCCGCGCCGTTGGCCAGCGCGGGATCGGCCTTGCCGCCGGATTCGGGCGGCAGGCCCCAGGTGCGTGCCAAGCCGTCGAACGTTCCGCCGATCTGCAGGGTCGCCGAGGTCAGGATGACCGTGGCCGTCCCGAACAACTGGCTACGCAGCAGCCCGCCGACGGCCAGCGGTGCCATATGCAACGAGCGGCGGGTGACGCCGCGGATCTCGTCGGCCGACAACCACACCACATCGCGGCGCGCCGCCGGATCGGGTTCGTCGAAAGCGGTGAGGGCGCGGACCGCGCTGTCGTGGATCTCCTCGACCGCGGCCACGGCCATGTTCCGGCCGGCGGCGGCCTCGGGATCGGATCCCGGCGCGGCGGAACCCTGCGGGTTGAGCGCGGTGCGCGCGTTCCAGGCGGCATCCCGGACGAGGGCGAGCACCTGGCCGATCCCGTCGGGCAGTGCCTCCCAGCGGTTCGGGCCCAGATCCTCGAGGGCGCCGTGCCAGGCTTCCGCGGCCGCCTCGAGCCGATCGACCTCCTGCTCGTCGATGAGTTTGGCGCAGCGCCGGGCGGCGGCGCTGATGGCCGTTGCCGACAGTTCGGCGGTCGCGACGCCGGTGACCCGGTCGACCAGTTCGTGTGCCTCGTCCACGACCACCACATCGTGCTCCGGTAGTACCTGGATACCGCTGATCGCGTCGATGGCCAGCAGCGCGTGATTGGTGACCACCACATCGGCCTGCGCGGATTCGGCGCGGGCGCGTTCGGCGAAACAATCCTGACCGAACGGGCAGCGGGATTTGCCCAGGCATTCCCGCGACGAGACACTGACCTGCCGCCAGGCGCGGTCGCTGACCCCCGGGGCCAGTTCGTCGCGGTCACCGGTTTCGGTATCCGAGGCCCATTCGTTGAGCCGTTTGACCTCGCGGCCGAGCCGCGAGACGGCGAAGGCGTCGAACAATTCGGCTTCGGCGGGCTCCTCCGGGATGGCGCTGTTGATTTTGTTCAGGCAGAGATAGTTGTTACGGCCCTTGAGGATCGCGAATTCGGGTGCCCGGCCGAGCGGTTTCGCCAGGGCCTGTCCCAGCCGGGGCAGATCCCGGTCCACCAGTTGCCGTTGCAGGGCGATGGTGGCGGTGGAGACCACTACTGTGCGCCCGGTGCGGACCGCGTGGCGCAGGCTGGGCACCAGATAGGCCAGGGATTTCCCGGTGCCCGTACCGGCCTGGACCGCGAGATGGCGTTTGGTCTCGATGGCATCGTCCACCGCGGCCACCATGGTCATCTGACCGGGGCGTTCCTTACCGCCGAGTGCGGTTACGGCGGTCGCCAGCAGGGTCGATACGGGCGGGAGTTCGGGCACTCGGGCAGCCTACTGCGCCCCACCGACACCCGTGCGCGCAGTCGCGAACCCCGCGGTGCCGAGTGGTGGGTGTCGCCCTTCACAGTGATCTTACTCGGCAGTAAGGTCACATCATGGCGTGGAAACCCGATCAGATGCCCGACCAACGCGGGCGTACCTATGTCGTCACCGGAGCCAACGGCGGCCTCGGTGCCGAGACCACCAAGGTCCTGGCCGGTAAAGGGGCCACCGTGGTGATGGCCTGCCGCAACACGGAGAAGGCCCGCGAGGTCGCCGGCAGTATCGGCGGCGATCTCCAGGTTCGCCGGCTCGACCTGGCCGATATGTCCTCGATCCGCGAATTCGCCGAGGCCACCGGCGAATTCGATGTACTGGTCAACAACGCGGGCCTGATGAATGTGCCGTTCTCGCGGACCGTGGACGGATTCGAAACCCAGTTCGGGGTGAACCACCTCGGGCATTTCGCGCTCACCGGGCTGCTGCTGGACCGGATACGCGACCGGGTGGTGACCCTCGCCAGCATCGCCCACAAACAGACACCCAAACTGTGGATCGACGACCTGAACTACGAGAACCGGCGCTACCAGCGCAACCTCGCCTACGCGCAGGCCAAACTGTCCAACCTGATGTTCGCGCGCGAACTGCAGCGCCGGCTGACAGCGGCCGGCTCACCGAAACGGTCGTACGGCGTGCACCCCGGGGTATCGGCCACCGAACTGTTCACCCGCACCGAAACCCCGCTCGATCTGGTCAGCAAACCGGTGATCCGGCTGGTCGGGCACGCCCCGGCGAAGGCGGCGCATTCCACCTTGTTCGCGGCGACGATGCCGGATGCCGATCCGCAGACCTACTGGGGTCCGACCCGGCTGTTCCAGTCCCAGGGCCCGGTGGCGGCCTCCCCGTCGACCCGGTTGTCGAAGAACACGGGCCTGTGGCGGCGGTTGTGGGAAGAGTCGGAGCGGATGACCGGAGTGGTCTACGACCTCTGACCGGCGTCGACGGCCGACCACGCGACGCGCACCTCACACTACGGCCGGTGTAGTAGACGGGTACCGTGGTAGCCGTGTCCGAAACACCCCGCCGTACCGTGCACCGCCCGGCTCTGATCGTCCTGGCGGTTGTGCTCGCGGTGGCCGCGCTGGCATTGGGCTGGTGGCAGATGGAGCGGTTCTCCTCGGCCAGCGGGACAGCGCAGAACCTCGGCTATGCGATGCAGTGGCCACTGTTCGGGGCCTTCGCGCTCTTCGCCTACTTCCGCTTCGTGCGGTTGGAGCAGGAAGCAGGCGCGGAGGACGCGGCCGGCGGCGAATCTGCAGACCGGGCCACGGGCTCGGCGGGCACAGTCGGCGAAACGGGGTCGACGGCAGCCGGTACCGAAGCGGCACGTGCCGACGGCTCGGTGCAGCCCGGCCGCCGTCGCAGCGCCGCCGTCCGGGAACCACGCGAGATTCCGGCCGGTTTCCTGCCGCAGCGGCCACAGGCCCCCCGCGACACCGATCCGGTGCTCGCCGAATACAACAGCTACCTCGCCCGGTTGAACGCCGGCGACCAAGCGGGCAGCGAAGCCCGCGATCCCGAGAGGAGCGCCGGTTGACCGCCAGCGAGAAAACCACCGTCGCCGCCGAGCCCGCGCGGCCCGCCGGAGACCGCAAGATCGCGGGCGCGCTGCTGCGCTACCGCGTGCTCGCCTGGGTCACCGGTCTGTGGCTGTTGCTGCTCACCGCCGAGATGATCGCGCAGTACGGGTTCGGCGTGGATACCCCGTCGTGGATCGCGCTGGTACACGGCTGGGCGTACTTCATCTATCTGATTCTCACCGCCGATCTCGCGGTCAAGGTGCGCTGGCCGATCAAACGCACCATCGGCACGCTGCTGGCGGGCACGATCCCGCTGCTGTCGTTCTTCGTCGAGCACCGCAACACCCAGCAGGTCAAGCGCGACTTCGCGGTCTGATCGCCCCGGGCGAGTGGGATAAGCGGCCGAGGAAGCGCCGCGTTCGAGAACACCAGTGCCTGCCCGGCCGGTAACCGTGCCTACGGCGGGCGCAAAGGCGAACTATCGGAGAACTCCGGGAAACCCGCGCCCGGTCGTTGACCGAGGGCATATCCGGTGCGCCGTATTCCCGTCCGGCCACGGGGGAACCCCGACCGCCGCTCGGCACCGGCCGGACAGCAGCGGAGAAACTCGCCCATGCCCGAGATCGACCGTCGCTGCGCCGTCCGGGTATACGGCTCCGTTCGTCGGTGCGCGACCGACGCGACCCGAGGCGTGGCAGCCGATCGGGACAGACTGCACTCGGACGTTCCGTCGGCCGAGTGCAGTCGGCCGGGTTCGTTCCGCTCAGTCGGCCAGCCGGCTGAGCGCGGGCAGCAGTTCGGCCAGCGCGCGCCCGCGGTGCGAGGCTGCGTCCTTCTGCGCCGGGGTGAGCTGAGCCGCGCTGTGGTCACCGTCGCCGGGATGGAACAGCGGGTCGTAACCGAAGCCGCCATCACCCTGTGGGGCCCGGCCGATGGTTCCGGGCCATTCACCGCGCACCACAGTTTCCGCGCCGTCCGGTAGCACCAACGCGCAGGCCGAGACGAAGTGCGCGCCGCGGCGATCGTCGGGCACATCGGACAGCTGGGCGAGCAGCAATGCGTTGTTCGCGGCATCATCGCCGTGCCGCCCCGCCCAACGGGCCGACAGGACACCCGGCATTCCGTTCAACGCGTCCACCGCGATACCGGAATCGTCGGCAATACACGGCAACCCGGTCGCCTGGGCGCCGTCGCGCGCTTTGGCCAGCGCGTTCTCCTCGAAGGTCGCCCCGGTTTCCGGCGCCTCCGGATATTCCGGGACATCGTCGAGACCGACGATCTCGAGTCCGGCGATGCCGGCCTCGTCCAGGATCCGGCGCAGCTCATTCAGTTTCTTGGCGTTGCGGCTGGCCAGCAGAACGCGGCGGGTCATTACTTCTTCTTCGCCGGTTCCGGAGCTTCGGGCAGCACACCTGGATAGGGCAGCGCCAGCGCTTCCTTCTGTACCGCGAACAGTTGCTCGCAGCCCGCGAGTGCGGAATCCAGGAGCTTGTCGAGGGTGGAGCGCGGGAAGGTCGCGCCCTCGCCGGTGCCCTGGATTTCCACCAGGGTGCCGGTATCGGTGGCGACGACGTTCATATCGACCTCGGCCCGCGAATCCTCTTCGTAGGGCAGGTCCAGCCGGACCCGGCCGTCCACGACCCCGACGCTGACCGCGGCGATCGCGCAGGAGATCGGCTGCGGATCGGCCAGCCCACCGGCGGCACCGAGGTAGGTGACAGCGTCGGCCAGCGCGACGTAGGCGCCGGTGATGGCGGCGGTACGGGTGCCGCCGTCGGCCTGCAGGACATCGCAGTCGACGGCGATGGTGTTCTCGCCGATGGCGGCCAGGTCGATACAGGCGCGCAGGGACCGGCCGACCAACCGGCTGATCTCCTGGGTACGTCCGCCGACCTTCCCCTTGACCGATTCCCGGCTGCTGCGGGTATGGGTGGCGGCCGGCAGCATCGCGTACTCGGCGGTGAGCCAGCCCAGCCCCGAATCGCGCCGCCACGGCGGTACACCCTCGGTGACGCTGGCCGTGCACATCACCCGCGTCTGCCCGAACTCGACCAGCACCGAACCGGCCGGATGCGTGGTGAAACCTCGGGTTATCCGTACCTCGCGGAGCTCGTCGTCCGCCCTGCCATCGGCTCGTCTCGACACGGGCTCAGCGTAGTGGGGGCCCTGTGCCGGCATCCGCCGGGGTCGCAGCCTTCGATCGCCGCGCCGGACCCGGTGAAAATCTCCTCTGCCCCTGCCCGATGAGACCGAACCTGCCCACCGAAAGGCGTCGGACACTTCCGTCGCTCCGGGGCCTGCTGGGCACGGCGGCGCTACCGGGGCGATGTGGTGTACGGCGCTCTCGGCCCAGAGCCGGCGCAATCCGTGGTGCCGAATCCCATACATCCGAGAGTGGTGGGGCCGTGGAAACCCCACGCAACCAGCGGTGGTGCCGAATCTTTTGACCGAGGAAGGCCGAAACCTCGCGCCACCGGAGGCGGCGCCGAAATCACAGCTCGAAGGTCTCGCCCGGGGTCACGGCGTGTACGGGGCCGGTGAATTCGGCCTTCGCTTCGGCGATGACATCTTCGCGGGAAGTCCACGGCGGGATATGGGTGAGGAGCAGTTCCCCGACTCCCGCCGCGGCCGCTATCCGTCCGGCTTCGGTGCCCGAAAGATGTATGCCTTCGGGACGATTCGCCGGATCGTGGGTCCAGGAGGCCTCGGCCATGAGAACGTCCGCGCCCTGGGCCAGTTCCTGGACCGCCGAGCAGACGGCGGTATCCCCGGTGTAGACGAAGGTGCGTCCGGCGGCGGTGACGATACGCAGTCCGTAGGACTCCGGCGGGTGGAACATACGGCGCGCGGTGATGGTGTGGCCGGGACCGAACTCGACCGTTTCCCCCTCGGCCCACATACGGAAATCGATCACATCGGACCAGTCGTCGCATTCGCCACCGACCTCGGCGGAAGCATTACCGATCCGTACCGGCGCATCCGACGGGCCGCGCACAATGGCCTGCCCGGTGGGCGGCGTCGGATGGTAGCGCCGCCAGACCAGCAGCCCCGGCAGGTCCAGGCAGTGGTCGGCATGCAGATGGGTGAGGAAGATGTCGACCTCGCCCGGATCGGCGTATCGCTGCAGCGCGCCGAGGATCCCGGGACCGAAATCGATGACCACCGGCGACATATCCGGGCCGGTGAGCAGATAACCCGACGCTGGGGAATCCGGGCCGGACACGCTGCCCGAGCACCCGAGGACCGTGAGGCGCATGCTCCCATGCTGCCACGATGTTTCCCGATTCAAGACCGCATCCCCCGAAAATACTGGCCGCATCCACGGTCACCGGGGTGGGGCGGCTGTCCCGGTGCGCAGTTGCCGGCGGTGTCGACGTTCATCACTGGAGAGTACCCAGCCGGCGATCAGTCCACCCATTGCGCCGAAAAGGTGCCCCTGCCAGGAGATTCCATCTTGACCTGGGAGAACGCCCCAGAGGAGGGAGCCGTAGAAGACGAGTACCACGACGCCGAGAACGATCTGGCCGATCCGGCGGGCGAACCAGCCGCGGCAGATGAGGTAGGTGAGCCAGCCGAACACCAGTGAGGAAGCGCCGATGTGGATGGTGTTCGTGCCGCCGGTGAGCCAGGTGCCCAGACCGGCGACGATCCAGATGACCGCGGTAGCGGCCAGCCCGCGGCCGATCCCGGTGGCCAGTGTCAGGAAGCCCAGGACCAGTACCGGCAGGGTGTTGCCGATCAGATGGTCCCAGCTGCCGTGCAGCAACGGAGCGAAAAGAATGCCGTCGAGACCGTCGACTTCACGCGGTGCGATACCGGCCGTGCAGTCGATGCAGTAGTCGATGATCGAATCCACCGATTCGATCAGATACAGCAGTACGACGAACGCGGCCATCACCACCGCGGCCCGTCCCCACGCCCGCCCGGCGGTGAAACGGGGCCGGCCGGTCGGTGCACCGGGGCCTGCGCCGGGCGCCGGGCGGAGCGCGGAAGTGCGGTCGGGGTCGAACGAAGCGCCCAGGGGTGCGCCACCGGTCATGACGATCCTCCTCCTCGGCGCGCCGAAGCCGCTCTGCGCGCCTTACCCCGAGGGTACTGGGTTTGTTGCAGCACCTTCGGACGTGTGAGTCCGGGCCCTCGGTCTCCAACTGTGGAGGCCGACCGTCCCGGCCGGCGCCCCGGCGACCGGGAGGCCGGCACCCGCATGCCGGACGCGCCGCAGAAAATCAAGCCCAGAGCTGGCCCTCGAGGCGTTCCTCGGCCTCTTCCAAGGTGCCGTCGTAGGCGCCGGTGGACAGGTATTTCCAGCCGCCGTCGGCGACGACGAAGGCGATATCGGCTCGTTTACCGGCCGCGACGACCTTGCGGGCCACGCCCAGCGCCGCGTGCAGGATCGCGCCGGTGGAGATCCCGGCGAAAATGCCCTCTTCCAGAACCAGCTCGCGCGTCCGGCGGACCGCGTCGTACGGGCCGACGGAGAACCGGCTGGTGAGTACCGATTCGTCGTACAGCTCCGGGATGAAACCCTCGTCGATATTGCGCAGTCCGTAGACGAGTTCCCCGTACCGGGGTTCGGCGGCGACGATATCGATACCCGGGACCTTCTCCCGCAGGAACCGCCCGGTGCCCATCAGCGTGCCGGTGGTGCCCAGGCCGGCCACGAAATGGGTGATCTCCGGCAGGTCGGCGAGGATCTCCGGGCCCGTGGTCTCGTAATGGGCGAGCGCGTTCGCGGGGTTGCCGTACTGGTAGAGCATGACCCAGTCGGGGTTCGCCGCGGCGATCTCCTTGGCCTTGGCCACGGCCAGGTTCGAACCGCCGGCGGCGGGCGAATCGATGATCTCGGCGCCGAACATGGTGAGCAGCTGGCGCCGCTCCACCGAGGTGTTCTCCGGCATCACACACACCAGGCGGTAGCCCTTGAGTTTCGCCGCCATGGCCAGCGAGATCCCGGTGTTGCCGCTGGTGGGTTCGAGAATGGTGCAGCCGGGGGAGAGCCGGCCGTCGGCTTCGGCCTGTTCGATCATGCGCAGAGCCGGCCGGTCCTTGATGGACCCGGTGGGGTTGCGGTCCTCGAGTTTGGCCCACAACCGCACCGGCAACTCACCCTCCCACTGCGGGGAGAGATTGCGCAGACCGACCAGCGGCGTATTGCCGAGCGTCGCGATCAGGGATTCGTAGCGTGCCACCGGACCGTCAGGCCCCGCCCGCGACGGCCGGCAGGATCGTCACCGTCGCACCTTCGCCCACGGCGGTGTCGAGGCCGCCGGAAAACCGGACATCCTCGTCGTCGACATAGATGTTGACGTAGCGGTTCAGCTTGCCCTCGTTGAGCAGGCGCTCGGCCAGGCCCGGATGGTTGGCCTCCAGATCCTCGATCACCGCGGCGAGCGTGGACCCCTTGGCCTCCACGCGCTTCTCACCGCCGGTGTGGGTGCGCATTATCGTCGGGATGGACACGGTGACCGGCATGGGTGCTCCTCGCTTGTTGTCTTCTCGGAAATCGGTCGGAAGTTGTGGGGATCAGGCGGATTCGTAAGCGGCGACGACCCGCACCGGTTCCTCGGTGACCTCGCCGTCGAGGATCCGGTAGCTGCGCAGTTCGTGCTTCTCCGGGTCGCGGGTCGAGACCAGGACGTAGTGCGCGTTGGGCTCGGAGGCGTAGGAGATATCGGTGCGGCTCGGGTAGGCCTCGGTGGCGGTGTGGGAGTGGTAGATCACCACCGGCTCCTCGTCGGCGTCGTCCATCGCCCGCCACACCTTCAGCTGCTCACCGGAATCGAACCGGTAGAACGTCGGGGAGCGCTCGGCGTTGATCATTGCCACGAACCGTTCGGGACGGTCGGACCCCTCGGGTCCCGCGATGATGCCGCAGGCCTCGTCGGGATGGTCGGCGCGGGCGTGCGCCACCATGGAATCCACCAGGTCGGCCCTGATCACGAGCACAATCGAACCTCTCCACACGTCGTCTCGGCTCTCGCCGACCCATCACAGCCGACAACCGTCGAGGATATTCGGGTATTCCCTGTCTATTTTGCGGCGCCTGCGGCGCCGCGGGTTTTGGCCCCCCTCGGTCCCTGCTGTCGGCACTCGACACTCGCGGCTGCGCCGCATCGGGCACTGACAGCGGGGACGGGTCAAAACCTTGCAGGGCCTCGCTGGACTCGGCACCGTGCTGGTTACGCCCGGTTCGGAGTGGGCCCACCGGGGCCTCGCTGAACTCGGCAGCGCCGCTGCTGGCGTCGGGTAGCCCGGCGGAGCTACCGGCGGTGTGGTTCGGGTGAACGAGAATCTTTCAGGGGCTCGTAAGCACCTCGGTGCTGCCGCCCGGTGGGTCGCGTGAGCACCGTGAGCGCGCCGAACACAGGCGACGGAATCAACCGCCGAACAGCTCACTGTAGGACGGGATACCGGCGACCGATACCGCTGAGCGGATCGCGTCGACCACCGCCCGCTCCACGCAGACCGCGGCGGCGGTGCACAACTCGTCGACCAAGGGGAGGTCGCCGGGGAAGGTCGCCGGAAGTGCGGGGAGGTCGGGTGGTGTTGCCGTGCCGGTGGCCAGTGCGAAGAAGGTATCGCCGTCGAGGGGGGAATGCGCCGGGCGCACGGCCCGGGCCAACCCGTCGTGCGCGGTGGTGGCGAGACGGCGGCAGCCGAGGGTGTCGAGCGGCGCGTCGGTGGCGACCACGCCGATCGTGGTGTTCAGCACGGTGCTCTTGACCGGGAGCGCATTGGCCACGGCAAGTTGTTCCGGTGTGGCCGGTCGCAACCCGGCGAACTCGGGCCCGTCGGTGCCGACACCCCACGGCAGCCCGGTGCGCGGGTCGAAAACCGACCCGACCGGATTCGCCACCACCAGCGCTGCGACGGTGACGCCGGCGGCGATACCGTCGCTGAAACGAATACTCGCGCTGCCGATACCGCCCTTGAGCGCCCCCGCCTGCGCGCCCACACCCGCACCGACACAACCGCGCAGGAAATCGGGTCCGGCCGAGTCCGCGGCGTGGTAACCGAACGCCGCGGTGGGGCGGGTGGACCAATCGCCGACCGGCAGATCGAAGATCACCGCGCCGGGCACGATCGGCACCACACGGGTGGGGTCGGCCGGGTCCATCGGGATGCCCTCGCCGTGTTCCTCCAGCCAGCTCATCACGCCGTCCGCTGCCGCCAGACCGTAGGCGCTGCCGCCGGTGAGCAGGATCGCGTGCGCCTGCCGCACCGTATTGGCGGGGTCGAGCAGATCGGTTTCCCGGGTGCCGGGGCCGCCGCCGCGCACATCCACCGCGGCGACCGCGCCGCCCGGCGCGCGGACCACCGTGCTGCCGGTGGCCGCGCCGGAACCGCGGGTGGCGTCGGGGTCGAGGACGTGGTGGTGGCCGACCAGCAGGCCGGCGATATCGGTGAGCGCGTTACGCGGCCCGGGTGCGCCGGTCACGGTGCCATCGCCTGCAACAGGGAGTCCTGCATCCAGGTGAGCCAGTGGTAGACGTCCAGATGTGGGGCGCGGGGGTCGTCGGGCGGGAACTGTTCGGGGGTGTCGGCGTCGATTTCCAGGACTACGCCCAGGGCCAGCCGGATATCGGTGAGGGCGGCGAGCCAGGCGTCCGCTTCCTCCGGGGTCAGTGCGATCTTGCCGCCGTCCTCGGGCACGGTGCGCAGGACTACTCCGGCGGCCGCCAGTTTCTCGTCGATGATCTCCGGTTCGTGCAGTCCGCGCAGCGCGCTGTTGAGATCGGCGCGGTCGGCGTCCGGGGAGCCGGGTTCGGCGCGATGGAAATCGGGGAGCAACCGGGCCAGCCGGGGATCCTCCGGCGGCAGGGTGTTACCGCTGCGCAGACCGGTGAGTGCGGCGAGCTCGTCTTCGGGGGCGGACGACGCGCGCTCACCCAGCAGGCCGGAGACCGCGCCGACCAGCGAGCGCAGCACGCTCGCCTCGCGCGCGTCCAGCTCCGACCGCAGCTTGAGACCGCTCAATGAGTTCTTCCGGCTCCATTTACGCACGTCGCTACGGTAACCGTCCGATCAGTCGTCTCGTTGCATGGTCGCCCACAGTCCGGCCGCGTGCAGCCGGCGGACATCCTGTTCCATTTTGTCCCGCGAACCGGACGATACGACGGCTTTGCCCTCGTTGTGCACTTTGAGCATCAGCTCGGTCGCCTTGGCTTTGCTGTAGCCGAACAGCTTCTGGAAGATGTAGGCGACGTAGTGCATCAGGTTGACCGGATCGTCCCACACCACGGTGACCCACGGGCGGTCCTCGGCCTCCAGGATCTCGGTGGCTTCCACGGCTTCGGGGGTCGCCTGTGCCGCCGACAACGTGGCGCCGGCGGCGCCTACTCGGACCTCGATCGTCCGGGAGCGGGGTGCTGTGTTGCACAAGGCCATAAACCCAAGGGTACGACTCGCGGTGTAATTCACAACACCCGGAGCAGGAACAATACGGCTGCCTCCGGGCCGGCGAGGGTCCGTACGCAGCCGGGGCGGTACGGCCGGGACAGGGTGTGCCGGATTGCCCGTCGGCCCGGGCGTGGCGGGTGGTTGTCCCGATCGGTGACCCGGTCTGTTTACAGTGAACGACTGTGGACCCGCGCGATACCGCCGGCAGCACTGCTCTGCTGACCGACCAATACGAGCTCACGATGCTGGCGGCCGCGCTGGCCGATGGTTCCGCGGCGCGGCGCTGCACCTTCGAGGTGTTCGCCCGGCGTTTGCCGCACGGCCGCCGCTACGGCGTGGTGGCCGGGACCGGCCGTCTCCTCGACGGCCTGACCCGGTTCCGGTTCGGCGAAGCGGAGCTGGAGATCGCCGCCGAGTTCCTGGATACCGCGACCGTCGACTGGTTGCGGGCTTACCGCTTCACCGGCGATATCGACGGCTATCCCGAGGGCGAACTGTATTTTCCGGGTTCGCCGATCCTGTCGGTGACCGGGACCTTCGCCGAATGCGTGGTACTGGAGACGCTCGTGTTGTCGGTCCTCAACCACGACAGCGCGATCGCGTCCGCGGCTGCCCGGATGGTGAGCGCCGCGGCCGGCCGGCGCCTGATCGAGATGGGGTCGCGCCGCACGCACGAACTGGCCGCACCGGCCAGCGCGCGGGCGGCTTACCTGGCCGGTTTCCACGCAACCTCGAATCTGGAAGCGGTACGCCGTTACGGAGTGCCGGGCGCCGGGACCAGCGCGCACGCGTTCACCCTCGTGCACAGCGGGCCCGATGGGGAGCACGAGGTGGAGGCGTTCCGTAGTCAGGTGGCGGCGTTCGGCCCGGGAACGACGCTGCTGGTCGATACCTTCGATATCACCCGCGGTGTCGACCTTGCGGTACAGGTGGCCGGGCCGGAGCTGGGGGCGGTGCGCATCGATTCCGGTGATTTGGGCGTGCTGGCCCGGCAGGTCCGGCAACAACTGGACGGACTGGGTGCGGTGAACACCCGCATCGTGGTCTCGGGCGATCTGGACGAGTACGCGATCGCGGCCCTGCGTGCCGAACCTGTCGATGCCTATGGGGTGGGGACGCAGCTGGTCATCGGTTCGGGCGCCCCGACCGCGGGCATGGTGTACAAGCTGGTCGAGGTCGAGGGTTTACCGGTGGCCAAGCGGTCCAGTCACAAGGAGTCGCGGGGCGGGGCGAAACGGGCGGTGCGCCTGGCCCGGCCCACCGGGACGATTGTCGAGGAGATCGTGTATCCGGCGGCCGGTCAGTCCCCGGACCCGGGCGGCCTCGAAGTACGCGAGTTGCCGGTGCCCCTGGTCCGCGGCGGTGAGCTGCTCGACCGTCCGCCGCTCGACCAATCCCGTGAGCTCATGGCGCGCGGCCTGGTGAGTCTGCCCTGGGAGGGGCTCAAACTGTCCGGTGGTGACCCGGCGGTGCCTACCACTTTTGTGGCCTGACCGGTCGGTGCGGGGGAAAATGGCGGTATGGAACGCGCGCTGATCGTGGTGGATGTGCAGAACGATTTCTGTGAGGGCGGTTCGCTGGCCGTCACCGGTGGCGCCCGGGTGGCCGGGCTGATCAGCGAATATCTGCGCGACGCCGAGTACGACGCGGTGGTGGCGACCCGGGATTTCCATATCGATCCCGGGGCTCATTTCTCCGAGACCCCGGACTACGTCGACAGCTGGCCGCCCCATTGCCGGGTCGGTACTCCCGGCGCGGAGTTCCATCCGCAATTCGATACCGCCGCGGTGCAGGAGATCTTTTCGAAGGGTGAGTACTCGGCCGCGTACTCGGGATTCGAAGGCGCCGCCTCCGACGGAACGCCCCTCGCCGTGTGGTTACGCGCCCGGGGTATCACGTCGGTGGATATCGTCGGTATCGCCACCGACCACTGTGTCCGGGCAACCGCCCTGGACGCGGCCGCGGCCGGTTTCGGCACCCGTGTCCTGCTCGGAATGACCGCGGGCGTCGCATCGGCCACCGTCGAATCAGCGCTGGAGCAACTCGACCGGGCCGGGGTCGAGCTCGCCGGCACGGTGGCCGGCGGCTGAATCCGCGGTGCGATCACGTCTGTCGGTCCGCCGGTGCACAATCCGTCCATGACTGCTTCCGGGGATGATGCACGCGCCTACGCGCTTTCGCTGCCGGGGACCAGCGAGGAATTCGCCTGGGGTATGCCGATCTTCCGGGTCGAGCGCCGGTTGTTCCTCACGCTCCCCGAAGACGAGACCTCGATGGCTGTGCGTTGCCCGATCATCGACCGCGACGAGCTCGTGGTCGCCGAACCCGGCAAGTTCTGGATAGCGGGGCACGAAGCCGGAAACCCCTGGGTCCGGGTACGCCTCGCGGCACTCGATGACCAGGACGAGTTGCGGGCGATCATTCGCGACTCGTGGTGCCAGGCCGCCCCTCCCCATCTCGCCGGCGGCGTATGAACTGCGCCGTCGGACGGTAGCGCACACCGGCTTCTGGTTCGGCCTCTCGTCGTTGTGTGTGCGGCTGCGGGGAGTTCAGGCGGCATCGGTAGGGGTCCGGCAGCAGAATGGCGTCCATGTCGGGCATCAACAAGGCGGTCACACGGGTTCAGGAACTCCTGTTGAAAATCGGGTCCGGTATCGGCCGGGTCCGGGCCAGACCCCCGAGGAAGTCGGAAAAGGGCTACGTGCGACAGCCGATACCGTCGAGGCTGCCGACCGGCAACGGCCTGTCGAGGTCGACGGGTATGTTCGCCGGCCACAGGCTCGGCTCACGGAAGGTGAGAAGCGACCGCATTGGGTGGTGACCGCCGGTGACAATGTGTTTGCGGCGACGGTGCACAACAAGAATTGGGACCTCGACCAATCGAAGAAATTGATCGGGTGCCTGGACGATTGGCTCGCAGCGACCGAAGGGAAGAGGCGCATCATCATCGTCGAAGGGCGGGTGCCCCCCGTGCAGGCGGACGCCGGGATGGCGATCGACCACGACCTTCTCCGGAGGACCTTCGCGACCGACCGGGGTGAGTGTGCGGCGATTGCCCTCAAAGGGAAAGCAGCGGGCATCGATCCCATATCGGGGGAGGAGAACGAGGCCCGCCAGTTCGCCGAGCTACTGCGCAACAATCGACCGGAGCATGTCCTCGGATACTACGTGCTGCGCCAGATGCCGCAGGCGCTCGCGGCGCAGGAGAAGAGCGGAATCGATATGGCGGCGTATCTGAACGAGACCATCGACCGGTTTGCCCCGCATATGCCCGAGGGGATCGATGCCCGGCAGGCATTCACCGATTTGATGGTCCGAGAGTACGGCCGGACCGACTTCACCGGGGAGTTCCATAAGAAGGATGAGCGCTGGCTGATGCAGGAAACGAACGATCCCGTCGTGTTGGGGGCACGGGACAGCCCGGTGCAGAACGTCTCTTTCGAATGCAATCAGCGGCGGGATACCTACTACGCGGAGCTGTTTCAACAAAAAGTGGACGAGGGTTACGCCGTGTTCGGCCAATTCGGCGAGATTCATTACCCCGATGTCAAACCGTACATTCCAGCGTTGGAGAACGGTTCGGTGGTGCAGATCCACCCGTAATGCGCCGCGGCGCGCCGCGTACCGGTGTCGTGTCGGTCCGTGCCCGTCAGGCGAGCAGCTCATCGATACATCGAGCGCAAGAGACGGCTGCCGAGGAGGACCTTTGCGCCCTTATGCTCGTGCACGTATATTCGTAGACGAGTAAGGAGGCTGTGTGGCGAAGAAACGCAAGGTCGGCAATCTGCTGGCGCTGGCCGTCCTCGCGGTGATGCAGGACGAATCCATGCACCGGTACCAGATCGCCGCACGGCTGCGTGAGTACGGCAAAGACCAGGACATGGACATCAAATGGGGGTCGCTGTACACGGTCGTGCAGAACCTGGCGAAAGCCGGATTCCTCGAGGTGGTGGGCAGCGAACGCGACGGTGCCCGGCCCGAACGGGTGATCTATCGAATCACCGAAACCGGACGCGCCGAACTGGTGGACTGGACGCGGGAACTCCTCGCTGAACCGGAGCCCGAACGCGGCCGCTTCATCGCCGGCCTGTCGATCCTTGCCGTGCTGCCGCCCGACGAGGTGGCGGAGTTGCTGGGCCGTCGGCTGGCGGTTCTGCGAGAGCAGATCACGCAGGTGAAGAAGGACTTGTCCGATCTCGGCGCGAAGCTGCCGCGACTGTTTCTCATCGAAACCGAGTACGGGCTCGCCGTGCTGGAGGCCGAAGCCGAATGGACTCGCGCCCTGCGCGCCGAACTTCTCGACGGCACCTTCCCCGGCCAGGAGGAATGGAAGTCATGGCACGGCCGCGGTGCCGTGGACACCGCGCGTGCCCGGAAATATGTGGAGGGAGCCGAACAGCCGTAGATCAGTGAACGACGAACGGTGAATCACACCGGCCCCGATGGTGGTGCGCCAACACCACCATCGGAACCGGATCACCGTCTCGGACCGTGCCCGCGCAGGCGCACACCCGGCCGCGAGTTTGGCAGAACACAGGATAACCGGGCGGGCGAGGCGCAGGGCGGTTCGCCGGACGAGTACCCCGGGCACGCCCGGTCCGACGCACAACGGCGCGGAGGGGCGGCCCGTAGGACGCCGCCGCTGTGGCGACGTCACCGACTCTGCATCTCTCGAGGAGTAGTCCTGTGTCCAGAACAGAAACAGCGCTGGTTATCGGCGGTGGAATCGCGGGGCCGGTCGCGGCCACCGCATTACGGAAAGCGGGGATCGATGCCCGCGTCTACGAGGCTTATCCCGGGCCGGCATTCACGATCGGCAGCGGCCTGGCCTTGGCGCCGAACGGTGTGGCCGCGCTGGATGTGATCGGCGCGGGCGACGCGGTCCGCGATATCGCCGTGCCGGTCCCCCGTATGTGCCTGTCGGTCGGCGGCAAACTGCTGCCCGCGCCCAGCCTCCCGGACCAGCCGCCGCTGCAGTTGGTCGATCGTGGTGAGCTGCACCGGGTATTGCACGAACGGGCAGTGGCGGCCGGTGTTCCGGTCGAATACGGAAAACGCCTGGTAGCGGCCGACCACACCGCTGCCGGCGTCACCGCACGATTCGCCGACGGCAGCACCGCCACCGCCGATGTGCTCGTCGGTGCCGACGGAATCCGGTCCACCGTGCGCCGCCTGATCGACCCTGCCGCTCCGGGCCCGGACTTCACCGGGATGCTGGGTTTCGGGGCCACGATCGAATGCGATATCGCGACCCCGGACGAAACGATCGTTTTCGCCTATGGAAAACGTGCCTACTACCTGTACTGGCCCCTCGGTGACGGCCGCATCGGCTGGGGCGCGAATCTGCCGAGCGCGGAATATCTTTCGTTGACCGAGGCCCGCGCTACCGCGCCGGAGCGCTGGCTGGAGATCCTGCGCGACACCTACGGCGAGGATCATCCGGGCGGCCCGCTCGCCCGGGCAACCACTCCGGAACAACTGGAGGTCACCGGCGCACTGCACATCATGCCGTCGGTGCCGCACTGGTACCGGGACCGCATGGTGTTGATCGGCGATGCCGTGCACGCTCCGTCCAACAGTTCCGGACAGGGTGCTTCGCTGGCGATCGAGAGCGCGATCCAGCTGGCTCGCTGCCTGCGCGACCTACCCGATCTAGAAACCGCCTTCGCCACCTATGAGCGGTTACGTCGCTCCCGGGTCGAAGGCGTGGCGGCGCGCGCCGCCAAAATCAACCACAGCAAGACTCCAGGACCTGTGGCGCGCACGTTGATGCAGCTGATCATGCCGATCATGGCCCGGACGATGAACCCGGAGAAACTGGCCGGCACCGAGCAGCGGTACCGCATCGATTGGGCAGAAAAGGTGTTGTGATCACGTACACCGCAGGAAATTGTCCGTGCCCCGCAGATCGCAGCGGCACGTAATATCGTCCGCAATACGCTGCGGATTCGGGAGATATCGTGCTGTTGCTGATAATCGCCGGCGGCACTGCCTGGCTGGGGTGCGTTGTCCTGGACAACTTCGGGCTGACCTGGAGCCTGCCGCTTTTCTGGATCTCCGCGATGCTGGTGGTGGTGACGATTGCAAGCCGGTTACCACGCGGTCGTGCGTCTCGGCGTGCCGGGAAGCGGTCGATGGCCGCGGGTGGCGCCGGTACAGGTGCCTGGTTCCTCGGCGATTTCGGTGCCGGCGATGGCTCCGACGCAGACGGGGGCAGCAACTGTGGCGGCGGGGGCAGCGGCTGTGGCGGAGGCGGTAGCGGCTGTGGCGGAGGCGGAGGTGGTGGCGGCGGTGGCGGCGGTGGCGGAGGCGAATGACCTCCGCCACCGGGATCTCATGACTCGAAGGGGACGGTGTTGCCCGCGGCGTCGCGGGTTCCGGTCACCTGCGCGATCGCGTCCGCCAGTTCGGCGCAGGACTTCCAGGTGCGCGGGGTGGTGTCATCGAGATTGCCGATCGTGTACCACTGTTCGGTTTCCCGGTAGCGGACCAGGCCGTATCCGCCGGGATCGAGGGTGATATCCAGGGCACCGGATATCGTCCCGGCTTCCCGGGTCATGACCGATGTCTTACTCGGCAACTCGATGACTTCGGCTATTTGAACTCACCTCGTTTTATGCAGTCGTCCACGGCGGTACGCAGTGCGGTCTGCTCGTCCTTATCGACGCTCAGTCCGTACTTTAGCTTGACCTGCACGTAGTGCGAGATATATCCGCACCGGAAACTTCCCGGCGGCAGATAGTCGGCCGGATCCTGATCGCCCTTGGAGCGGTTCGCGGAGGGGTCGGAGGCGATGAGATTCTGTGCGTCGTTGGCGATGCGGCGCCGGGTATCGGTGTCCATGCTCTTGGCGCCGGAGCGCCAGGCTTCGGCGAGCGGGACGATATGTTCGGCGTCGACACCGGAGGATTCGGTGATGAACTTGTACGGCTTCAGTTTTCCGGTCTTGGCGTCCATGACGCCGTAGGTGTCCTGCCAGCCGCCGCCCTTGCCGATTTTCAGATCGCAGGTCTTGGGATCGAGGGTTACCTCGCCGGTGGCGTCGCGCAGCATCATCACCTCGCGGGTGGTGCATTTGCTGTACTGGGCGAATTCGGGGCCGAAACCGTGTTCGGCGGCGTTGTCGTCCCAGTGTGGGAACTTTTCCCGGCTGTAGCCGGTCATGGCGGCCTCGGTCGCGACCGGGAGGCGGTCCAATGCGGACTGTACGTCGGCGGCCGCGGCGCTCGGGGCGTCCGCCGCATCGGCGGACGGATCGGTTGTGCTGCTGCGTCCTTCGAGGAAGTAGCCGCCGGCCAAAACAATCACGATCAGGATCGGTACCGCGACGGCCGCGAATTTGCGTACCGGGGCGGGTAGTGCGGACAGCAGCGAATTCACCGCGCCACCTCCGCGAATCGGTCGCCGATGGGCGAAACGCCCGATTGCTCATATCTTGTGGGCTTCAACGAAATTCCTTGCCGAGGTGCCGGGATGTGCCGAGCGTCAAGCTACCGCCTCGCCCAGTTAACCCGAAGCTACTCTCCGGTGTGAGATTCGGCATAGTGCGCCCACGGAACCACCCCCGAGTCGCCGTGCCGGCGCCGACTCGGGGGTGGGACCTGCCACGAACGAGGGCTTGCGTTCCGGTGCGATTCGCGGCCCGATTGTCCGGACCGGGTACCGCGCCGCCGCCGCGGGGCTTGATGAGGGGGAGCCCCGTGGTCGCCGGTGCACCGGATGCACTCGTCGTGACGTCTGTGGGCCGGAATGTTTCCGGCTGTTCGGTGGTGTGGTGAACAATTCACCGAAGGCTGGCGGGTACCGGCCGACGGTTCGTGAAAAGCATAGGGAATTCCCAAGTTTGGGAGTGCACCGGGGTGGGTTACCGCTCGGTTCAGCTCGCCTCCTCTTCCTCGTCGGCGACGATCTGGGCGGTCGGCGGGATACCGGTATCGAGGAAATGGATCAATCGCGCTATCCGATCGGTGTGCTCGAGGCTGCCCGCGAGCCGATGCCCGACCAGCGCGAGTGCGATGGCGGTATCGGTCGAATCGCCGCTGTCCGACAGTGCGGTGTGCAGTTTCTGGTTCAGTGCCCGCATGGTCGCCGGCGCGTCCTCGTCGGTGGCGCTGCGCCGGCCGGTGGTCACCGCGCGCTCGGCGCGTTCGGTGGCCGCGGCGGCGAGTTCGGCCATGGCACCGAGCGGGTCGAGAATCGGTGTGGCGGCGACAGGTTCGGGATGGCTCCGGTATACCTGATCGGCGACTCCGCTGAAGAGGTGGCCGATTCGCGACAGTTCACCGGCGATCTGGATGGCGGTGACGACGTGGCGTAGATCGCGCGCCACCGGTGCCTGGAGTGCCAGTAGGACGACGGTGCGGGCTTCGCAGGCGCCGTACATGGCCTGTAGTCGTTCGTCGAGGGCGAAGACCTCGTAGGTCGCGGTGAGATCGGCCCCGGCGAGAGCGTCGGTCATACGTTCGGCCGCCTCGTGGGTGATGCGGCACATCTGTGTCAGATCCGCGGTCAACGCGACGAGCTCGTTGGTGAACTGAGTTCGCACGGGGGAATTGTCGCCCATTGTGTGCGTATCGGTCGAATGTTCCGCTCAATCTGTGCTCCGGGCTGGCCCGGCGGTGCTTGCGCAGCAAACGGTTCATGTCCGTGATCGCCCGAGTTTGCAGGGTGTAAATTTGGTAGAACCTGTTCTCATTTACTTAGCTACACCGAGTGGTGTGTCGCACAATCGGTTACCCGCAATGCAGGGCGATCTTTTTCCGTGGCCACTGTCACACTGCCGCAAATTTGTTTGTCACCTCCAGTAACGATTAGCTTGCTCTCCATTGGCATCGATGCCGGACCGGAGAGATTGAACGCATGAACTTCGCAACATTGCGTGCCCCCGTGGCGGTAGACGGATCTCGGCGATGACTCCCGAGAGCCATCCCGCGGCGACCGATACGGGCCGTCCCTCCGGCTCCACCGGGCCGCAAACCACCCGCCGCACCGACAGTGCGCGCGAAATCGTCGGCAAAAATTTCTCGGGCACGATCGTCTCCTCGGTACGGACCTTCGGCCGCGGCGTCGGAATGGCCCGGGAATCGGTCGGCGGCGCTGTTTCGGATCTGGCCCGGGGCCGCTTCCAGTGGCAGGAAATGCTGGTACAGGCGTGGCGACTGGTGACGGTCACCGCATTCCCGGCCATCCTGATGGCGGTGCCGTTCGGCGTGATCGTTTCGGTCCAGGTCGGCAATCTGATCCACAATCTCGGTGCCGATTCGCTGATCGGTGCCACGGGTGGACTCGGGGTGATCAAACAGGGCGCGCCCCTGGCCACCGGCTTCCTCCTCGGCGGTGCCGGGGCCGCGGCGATCGCGGCCGATCTCGGCGCCCGCACGATCCGCGAGGAGATCGACGCACTGAACACCATGGGGATCAGCCCCGTGCACCGGCTGGTGATCCCGCGCATGGTCGCGATGTTGCTGGTCGCGCCGCTGCTGAACATTCTGGTGATCTTCGTCGGCATCGTCGCCGGCTATCTGGTGGCGATCGGTGGGCAGGGGGTGACGCCCGGCTCGTACTGGGCCGCGTTCGGATCGTTCACCACCGCCGCCGATGTATGGGTGTCACTGCTCAAGGCGGTGATCTTCGGTTTCCTCGTGGTGGTTATCGCCTGCCAGCGCGGTCTGGAGGCCAAGGGCGGGCCGCGCGGGGTCGCCGACGCGGTCAACGCCGCAGTGGTGCTCTCCATTGTCGCGATCGTGATCGTCAATCTGGTCATGACCCAGGTGACCACCATGTTCCTGCCCACCAGGCTGGCGTGATGGCGGCGACCTCGTACGCCCCGAAGGGACTCGGATTCCTCGCGCGCTACTTCCGCCGCGGCAGCCGGATCCTGGGCGCGGTGGATTCGCTGGGATTCGCCGTCGTGTTCTGCTGGCAGGTGCTGTCCTCGATTCCGCTGGCACTGCGTCGCTACCGCGGCGAAACCCTGCGGATCATCACGAATATGACGTGGGGGCGTGGTTCGGTCATCGTCGGCGGCGGCACCGTACCCATGATGATCGTGCTGGGACTGGTGATCGGCGCGTCCATCGGAGTCGAATCGTTCGCCACGCTGGACATGCTCGGGATGGGACCGGTCACCGGGATCGTGTCCGCCTTCGCGACCACCCGTGAACTGGCGCCGATCGCGGCCGCGGTGGGTTTCGCCGCGCAGGCCGGCTGCCGGATCACCGCGGAGATCGGGTCGATGCGGATCTCCGAAGAGATCGATGCGATCGAGGCGCTGGGCCTGCGGTCGGTGCCGTTCGTGGTGACCACCCGGGTGATCGCCGGCGCCATCGCCATCGTGCCCACCTTCCTGATCGCGCTGATCGGCTCCTACTTCGCCTGCCGCGGCCTGATCACGCTGGTTCACGGACAGTCCGCCGGCGTCTACGACCACTACTTCTTCCAGTTCATCGCGGGGTTCGACATCATCGCGGCCACGGTGAAGGTCGCGGTATTCGGCATCGTGGTGATCTGCGTGCACAGCTATTACGGATTCTTCGCCACCGGCGGACCCGAAGGTGTCGGTATCGCCTCGGGCCGGGCGGTACGTGCCAGTTTCGTCGCCATCATCGCCCTCGACATGGTCCTGACGATCGTGCTGTGGGGATTCAACTCGGCGATCAGCTTCACGGGATAGGGACAGATGCCGAAGTACGGAATGCCCGGGGTCGCCGCCGGTCCGCGTAGTGCGCGGCGGGTCGGCGTACTGGTCGTCGCAGTGCTCACGGTGGTCACCCTCGCGGGGTACGGCTACCGGTCGATCACCTCGGACGACGGGCTGCGGGTGGCGTTGCGCACCGAGCAGATCGGTGACGGTGTGGTCGCCGGAACGCTGGTGCGGGTGGACGGCGTGCAGGTCGGGGAGGTTACCGATATCGCGCCGGCGGGTCGCGGCACCCAGCAGATCAGTCTGTCCCTCGACGAGAACCGGTTGCACGGGATCGACGACAGCATGACGGTGGATTACGCACCGGCCAACCTCTTCGGAATCAGCGAGATCGAGCTGAGGCCCGGGTCCGGCGGCGTGCCGCTGCGTTCCGGTGCGGTGGTGGATCTGACGGGCCCGCGAGCCGCCGATGTATACGACGCCACCATGGGCGCGCTGCTGCGCAGTATGTCGCAGACCAGCGCCACCGTGTTCACCGCCGATATGGCCCGGGTGATCTCCCAGGCCGCCGCGGACGTCAAGGCGTTCACGCCGCTGGCCGAGGCGCTGATCACGGCCGGGCGGGTGATCGCCGAACACCAGTCGATGCCGGCGAACGAGCTGGTGGGGCAGTTGGGGCCGGCGTTCCAGGGCGGCGGGCAGTTCGCCGGCGCCACCATCGAGGTACTGGACCAGATCGTGGATATCGATGTGCTGCGCACGAACCGTCCCGATTTCGACGCCGGAGTGAAGGCGCTGACCGGCGATCTCCTGCCCGCCCTGACCGGCACGATGAACAGCGCGAGCCAACTGTCCGGATACACCGATATGCTCGCGCCCACCCTGAACCTGCTGGCCTTGGCCGTGCCGGACCCGCAGCAGTCGGCCGCCGATCTGCGCACCCTGCTCACCCGGCTGGGGGTCGCGTTCAAGGAGGGGCCCGACGGGCCGGTGCTCGATCTCGAGGTCGAAGTGAACGGAGCCGGGGGAGGCCAGCGATGACCGCGCGGCGCGCCGCCTGGCGGCTGGCCCTGTTCGCCGGTGTGATGGCGCTGGTGCTGGCCCTGGTGATCGGGGCCATCAAACGGCCGGTGGACGGCGAAACCGACACCCATCATGCACTGTTCACCGATGCCAACGGTGTGAAAACCGGTGACGATGTGCGGATGTTCGGTGTGCAGGTCGGCAAGGTCGAGGCCGTCACCCTCGACGGCGACCGGGCGAAGGTCCGGCTCACCGTCACCACCGACACCCCGGTCTACGACAACAGCATCCTGGCCATCCGCTACCAGAATCTCACCGGCCAGCGCTATATCGATCTGCAGCAGCAGCCGAACCCGGGGGTCCGGCTCGCCGACGGTACGGATATCGGGCCGCAGCAGACCATTCCGTCGTTCGATGTGACCAGCCTGTTCAACGGTCTGCAACCGGTACTGGCGACCCTGTCGCCCGAGGCGATCAACCAGTTCACCGAGAGCATGCTCGCGGTGATCGAGGGCGACGGCGCCGGAATCGGCCCGGCGCTCGACGCCATCGGCACACTCAGCGAATACGTCGAAGACCGCCAGCATCTCATCGGAACCCTGGTGCGCAATATGTCCGACCTCGCCGAACGGGTGGGCGGCAGGCTATACCACCTGGTGCCGCTGCTGGCCCGGCTCACCGATATCTTCGAGGCGCTCCAGCGCAATGTCGGTGGGCTCGCGGATTTCGCGATGAGCGCGCCGTCGGTCCTGGAACCGGTGGATCGCCTGCTGGCCGCGGTGGGCCTGAGCCCGGAGATGGGCCCCGATATCGATGCGATGATCCGCAACCTGTTCCCGGATCCGCAGCAGGCTCTCGACACGTTCGGCCGGATGCCCGGGTTACTGGCCGCGGTGGATACCGCGTTCCCGCGGACCCCGTCCGGTTTCCGGCCGGACTGCAGTAAGGGCGAAGCCGAGGTACCGGCCCCGGTGCGGATCTTGATCGGCGGGCAGCAGGTGGCGATATGCAACGGATGAACCTCTCCCGGCTGAAATCGGCCGCGGGCCGCTGGTTCGATCGGGACCGGCCGATCACCGACGAACCCACGAACCTGCGTAGACAACTGCGGCTGGGCATTGCCGGGCTCTGCGCGGTGGCCGTGCTCGGAGTGGCGGTCGGCGCGCTGTATGTGATCCCGCTGGGTAAGCAGACCTACACCGCCGAACTCAGCGAGGCGCAGTCGGTAAAGGCCGGTGACGATATCCGGCTGGCCGGCGTGCCGGTGGGGGAGGTCGAATCCCTCGAACTGGAACCGGATCGGGTGCTGATGCGGTTCACCGTGGACCGCGATGTTTTCGTCGGCGACCGGAGTTCGCTGGATATCCGCATGCTCACGCTGGTCGGCGGCCATTATGTCGCGCTGTTCCCGGCGGGGGACAAACCACTGGGCGACAATCCGATTCCGGCCGACCGCGTCCGCCTGCCCTACAGCCTGATGGAAACCTTCCAGGATGCGACGGCGCCGCTGCGGGAAACCGACGGCGACACCCTGCGCAACAACCTCGCCGCACTCGACACCTCCATCGAGGGCGCACCGGAAACACTGCGCAGCGTGCTGGACACCGTCGGCAGCTATCTCGACGCCATCGAACGCCAGCGCACCCAGGTGTCCGACGCCATCGCCACCGCCGACGAATACGTGACCATGTACGACGGCGCGAAAACCGATCTGGGCCGGTTGATGGACAACGTCAATCTGATGGAGACGGTGCTGCTGGACAAACGCGCCGAACTGCGTCAGGCGCTGGGCCTGCTCAGCTCGGTGGTGCAGCGGGTCACGGCTCTGGCACCGAGCTGGGACCAGACACTGAAGCCGAAGGTGCAGCAGCTCGCCGACGCTCTGCCGCGGTTGCAGGAGTACGGCGACCAGCTGGAACCGATGATCGCCTCGGCGCAGAGCCTGAGTGCGAAACTGCGCGAACTGGCCGGTCCCGAGGGTGGTGTGCAGGTCGATCAGTCGGGGACCACGGTGACCGCGCCCGGCCTGGATCCCGGTGCCGTTGTCTGTGTCCCGCTTCCCGGGAAGGTGTGCTGATGCTGAAACGGGCGCTCGCCTCACCGGCCCTGATGTCGATCGCTGGAGCGGTGGTACTGGTGCTGCTGGTATCCGCCGGTTATGTGATCGCGTTCGAACCCTTCAAGCAGACCCGCGCCTACTGCGCGATCATGCCCGACAGTATCGGCCTCTACCAGGGTAATCAGGTATCGATGCGGGGTGTCACCGTCGGTTCGGTGACCCGGATCGCTCCCGCCGGTGCGAAGGTGCGCGTCGATTTCGAGGTCGACGCGGACCATCCGGTATACACCGGCGCCGGTGCCACCACCGTGTCCGACACCGTGGTCGCCGACCGGGAGCTGGCGGTGCTTCCGGGGGTGAACACCGCCGACGAGCACGATCCGGGGCAGTGCCTCACCAACACCCTGACGCCGAAGAGTCTCACCCAGACGGTGACCGCGCTGGCCGAGCTGTCCGAAGAGATCGGCGGTACCGAGAACCGGCCGAACGCGCTGGCGGGTGGCCTGAACGCACTGGATTCGGCGTCGGCCGGTACCGGCCCGCAGATCAACGACCTCATCAACCAGCTGGGCCGGGTCATGGAATCACCGGACGCCGATATCGCCCATCTGGCCGGTATTTTCGACGCCTACGCCTCGGTATCGAACAAGGTCGCCGAACACTGGGGGGATCTGAAGCTGATGCTCACCCGGTTGGGGCCGACGTTGCAGATGTCGCATGCCGAACTGCTCACACCGGGAATCGAGCTGTTCGACGGGCTGCGCGAAATCCTGCCGATGCTCAACGATCTGTCGGTGATCCTGGCGGACCCGCTGATGTCCACCCTGGACAATCTGGTGCCGCTGGTGAAACTGCTGCGCGCCAACGTGGGATCCCTGAGCGAAATCGTCGCCACCACCCCCGTGCTGACCTCGGCGTTGCGCACGGTCACCGACCCGGCGACCGGTGCGCCCGGTCTCACCTACGCACCGCCGCGGGTCGCGATACCGCAGGAGCACGCGGAGCAGGTCTGTGCCGCGGTGAACGCGCTCTCACCCGGGCGCTGCGCCGGTGCCGCGAACGGCATGGTGGATCTGGATCTGGTGCGGCTGGTGCTGGGATCGGCGGGTGCGCGATGACACGGCGAATTTCCGTCGATACGACGATGCGGATCACCGTCGACCGCATCCGGCTGCGGCGCGGGTTGGCGGCCTGCGGGCTCGCCGCGGCCCTGGCCGTTTCCGGATGCGCGTTCGATCCCTCCGATATCCCTGTCCCCGGCGCCACGGTCACCGGCGGGAGTTATCCGCTGCGGATCGAATTCGCCAATGTCCTGAACCTGCCCGCGCGGGCGAAGGTCATCGCCAACGGTGCGGAGATCGGCAACGTGGAAGATGTCGACGTCGTGCCCGGCGACGCGACCTCCACCGGCTACGTCGTGGTGGATATCGAGGTCGACGACGAGGTCGAACTACCGGCCACCACCATCGCCGAGCTGCGGCAGAACACTGTGCTCGGCGATATCCACGTCGCGCTGACCACCCCGCCCGACGGCTACGACACCCTGCTGCACCCAGGCGACACCATCACCCGCGACCGCACGAAACCACCGGTCCAGCTCGAGGACACGATGGCGGCGATCGCCCTGTTCGTCAACAGCGGAGCGGTCGGGGATCTGCAGGACATCGTCAACCGGCTCAATTCGGTACTGCCACAGGACCCGGCGAAAACCCAGCAGATCGCGCAGGTGCTGGCCACGGACGCGGTGGACCTGGCCGCACATCTGGATCAGGTGGACCTGCTGTTGCACGGTGTGGCCGAGAACGCGGAGGTCATGCACGGAATACAGGACGAGCTGGACAATATTCTGCGCCCCGAATCGGTGCAGCAGATGAACGACGCCACCGCGTCCATCGCTGCGGTGACCGAAATCTTCGGCGGCCTGGGCCCGGTGGGAGAGTCGTTGAGCTGGCTCGCTCCGCTGGCACAGTCCGGAGGAGCGGCCGCGGCGGCGTTCGTCCCACTGGCCACCGGGGGGCCGCTGGATCTGCGGCAACCCTCGAATCTGAACATGCTGGTCGCGCTGCTACGAGACAAGATCATCCCGTTCGTGGAGAACGGCCCGAAGGTGGATATCAGTGCCGTCCACACACCGGGACTGTCCACCGACGACCAGGTGAACCGGATCATCGAAACCTTGCGCATGATCGGAGCGGTGCGATGAAACTGGGTTCACTGGCGTCGCTGGGCGGTATCGCGGCCATCACGGTGCTCGGCGCCGGCTATCTGACCTTCGGGGTGGTGCGCGCCGATCCGTTCCGCGAATATCTGAACGCCTCCCTGGTGCTCGAGGATTCCGGCGGTCTCGGTGTGGGTTCACCGGTTCTGCTCACCGGTATCGAAGTCGGCCGCGTGACCTCCGTCGACCGTATCGCCGATGGTGTGGAAGTCGGTTTCCGGGTGCAAGATTCGCACCGGCTGCCCGCCGACAGTGTCGTCACCATCGAGCATCTGTCCGCGCTCGGCGAACCCTATGTGCAGTTCGCGCCGAAAACCGGTGCCGGGCCTTATATATCCGACGGGCAGCGGCTGGAATCGGAAGATATTCACAGCCCGCTGTCCATCCCCGAGGCCGCCCGCATGGTGACCCGGACCATGAACCAGCTCGACCCCGCCACCATGGATTCGCTGGTGCGCACCATGAGCGAGGCCCTGCACGGCACCGACGCGGTACTCCCGGAACTCACCCGCGCCGCCGACCTGCTCGCCGCGGCCATCATGTCCCGCGAACCCAGAATCGCCGAATTGCTCAATAACTTCGAAACCGCCGCCGCCGACGCTGAATGGGCGGGACCCGCCACCTCCGCGGCCGCCACCGAATTCACCCGCTTTGCCGAAGTCCTCGACGATTTCGTGGAATCGGTCGGCAGGGTCACCGGAGCCGAGGGGTCGCCGGAGAAGTACCTGGCGGACGGCGGGGTCGTGCCGTTACTGGAGCGCCTGCGCACCGTCCTCGACGAAATCGGCCCCGAACTCGCCGCCCTGCAACCCGGTTTGGCTCCCCTCACGGAGAGCCTGGGCAACACCGTGCCGCAGGTGAACATCAGCAGCTTGATCGAGCAGGCGCTGGCGAGTACCGACGAGGACTCCGTGCAGGTCCGGGTCGGGCTGAAGTAGTTTTCGCCGGCTCGACGCCCCGGCATCACCCGACCGCGTAGTTACTACAGCGCCCGCTCTCGACGCCGTGTGCCGTGACGGCAGGTTCGTTTTCCGAGCCGTGGCCCGAGTGCGCACCGTGCGACCCGGTCGCACGGTGGCTTCACGGCGAATCACCCTCGCTCCGGGGCATCCGGTTCCGGCCGATCGAGGATGGCCTGCGTTCGGTTGTCCAGATCTCCGAAGGTGGACAGTAGTTCCAGCGCACCGAGTTCCGGGGGTGGTTCGTCGGCCATCCGGCGTAACTCGGCCAGCACCGCGTCGATATCGTCCTCCGGCACCGGCCGCCTACGCGGCGCGACGGGAGTATCGACAGGTTGCCAGGCAATGGCCTGCTGCCACCACGGATCGCGGATGGCCCACGCCCAGATCGTCTTGCGGACCAACGGCACGTTATCGGTGTAGAGCTGGAAGAACGCATCGAGATCGCGGTGTTCGAGTTCGAAGATCTCATCGGGCAGGCGGCGGGCCCGGATATAGCACATCGGGGCGCGGGTCACCTGAAGGGCGGGGGCGCGGGGATCGGGAGGCGTTTCCAGGATCTCGTCGAGAATGCTCTCGGTGAGATACGGGAGGGTGATATTGCCCGTGGTGACCTGGATCCGGGTGGCGCCGCGCGGGTTGTAGAGGCGCCGCGTCGCGACATCCAGGACGGCCAGGTCACGGTCGGCGGTGAGCGCCAGTAGGGCGCGCAGGCAATCGAACCGGTCGCGAACGGTGGCTTCCAGGAGGGCGCCGCGGGCCTCGGGGCGGCGGTGGACCCGCAAACCGGTCCCGGAGCGGTGGATCAGGGTGCACACCACACCCACCGCTCGCACCGGTGGACTGGGCTCGGGTGCTTCTACCAGGGACAGATACCGCTCGTATGCCTGCTCGGCCGAATCGAGCGCGGCCGCCGGCAGTACGGCGAATAGAGAACTCACCCGCCAAGTACAGCAAAATATGCGAATTGTCGCTGGTTCACTTCAAATAAAACCCACACCGGGGCAACGGATCTCGCAATCGTGTCAAATACCGGCCACATCCGCCAGCTGTCCGATACCGTAGGTGACCGCCATGGCCAGCGCCCCGCCGAGCACGACGCGGGCCACCGCCCGCACCCGGTTGCTGCCGCCCAGCCAGGCGCTGACCGAACCCGTCACCGCGAGCGCGAGCAGCACCGCGACCATGGTGACCGGGATCCGCGCCGCGGTCGGCGGCAGGAGGATCGCCAGCAGCGGCAGCAGCGCACCCACGGTGAAGGCCACCGCCGACGAGAACGCCGCATGCCACGGATTGGTCAGTTCGTCGGGATTCAAACCGAGTTCGGCCTCGGCGTGGGCGGCGAACGCATCGTAGGCGGTCAGCTCCTCGGCCACCTGCCGGGCGGTCTCGGCTGACAGGCCTTTCGAATGATAGATCGCGGTGAGCTCGGCCAGTTCGTCCGCCGGATCCTCCTTCAGCTCCCGGCGCTCCTGAGCGAGCAGCGCCGCTTCCGCGTCACGCTGGGTGCTCACCGATACGTACTCGCCGACGGCCATGGAAATAGCGCCCGCGCTGATCCCCGCGATGCCGGCGGTGAGAATCGTGCTGGTACTGGACGCGGCCGCCGCGACACCCACTACCAAACCCGCGGTCGATACGATCCCGTCGTTGGCGCCCAGCACCCCGGCCCGCAGCCAATTGAGCTTGGCCGCGAACCCCGTCTGCGGGAGATACCGGTCCTCCGCTGCCTCGGTCATGCCTGAAGGCTATGGCAAAAGCGTCGGTTGAGGATATCCTTCCCGGTGGGCGGACTGCGCTCGAGTTGGGCTTGCGCCGCGCCCAACTCTTCCTCGGTGAAACCGCCGTACTCCGCCTCGTACCGCCGGATATCCGCGGTCAGGAGCGCCCGGCGAATCGCTCGGTCCAGGGCGGTGGCGCTGCGTCCATGCACCCGGGCAATCCTATCGAGCTCCTTGTGCCCCTTCGGACTGCTCCGGGTTACTGCGGAACGGCATAGAGGTAGAACAGGGCGATCGTCACCAGGCCCATTGCTGGGGTGAGGACCCAGGTCTCCACCTTGTTTCCGGTGCGGGAGATGATCGGGACGGCCAGGCGGGGCTTCAGCGGCCACAGCAGGGGGCAGCCGCGGTCGGTGAGGCAGTCACCGACGATATGGATGAGGGCGCCGAGGCCGATGGCGAACGGGAGCCAATACGGGGAGTCCGGGAGCCAGCGGTCCATCAATACCGTGCCGCCGCCGGCCAGCAATACGCACAGGCCCCAGGCGCGGAAGGAATCACCTCGCGGTGTCAGATGCAGGGCCCGGATACCGAAGGCGAGCATGACGAAGATGACGCCGAGAGTGAAGTATCTGCCCAGATAGTTCACACCCGCCCAGGTCGCCCAGCCGGCCAGCAGCACGAACAACAATCCGTGCGTGCCCTTGCGATGACCTCCGGAGATGGTCGCGACCCCCTTTGCGACCGCATTGCTCAACGGGCCCAGCGAATCCCCGATCGTGCCGCCCGGATGATCGATATCGGGCAGCAGCGCCGCGCCGGCCGTGATCAGCGCCCCCAGGATCAATTCGAGTGCGCTGACATCGACAGGGCCGCGCACGAATTCCATCACCGGGACGGGTACGACGGTAGCGGCAGTGGCGAATGCCAATGCGCCGCTGGTGGCATGGGAATGGCCGAGCAAAACATCTCCCGGTATCAAGGTGCGATCGGACGTAGCGATCAAAGTTAGCAATCGATGCCGACACCTCGGACCGGCGCACGACGCGCCGGAAGCCCGCGACCACGAGACACGCCGCGGCGACGGCGGTTTCGGCGAAAAACCCCTGGTTACCTCTGTACCCCGCAAGTCATCGATGCAATGCTGGCGCGACCGGAGCGCCGGTGGAGCGATCCGTTCTCGCCAGGGGGTGTCGAATGCGTGATGGCCGGCCGATTCTGTATCGGGTGCCCGATTTCGAACCGTCGACGGAACCGTGTGAGGGGTTACCGCAGGAGCGTCCCGGCGGGGTCGAGCCGCCTACTGTGTCTCTGTCGTCGGGAACACTGCTGCCCGGAGTGCCGTCGGGCGGAGTGCTATCGCCTGAGTCGTCGGCCGGAGCGTTGCGGCCCGGAGAGCAGCCGGCCGGAACGCTCTCGGCCGGAGCTCCATCGGGCCGAACGGCATCGTCCTGGACCCAGCTGTCGGCGCCGGGCGCGCCGTCGCTGCGGGCCGGCGCACGGAGGAGCGGCAGCGGCCGCGCGACGAAACCGGAGCCGAGCGAATCGTCCGGTGCAGTCTCCGCTACACCGGCATCTACTTGTGTACCCGTGGAAACACCCGCTGGTTGCCGTCCCCGTCTCGACCGTAATTCCCTGCGCGCCAACCGCAGCGCACCGGCGGGGATCCGCCGGGCACACCGCGCCGGGCATACCGCCGACGCCTGCGCCGAACCGGCCGAAGCCCGAGAATTCGCCGGCAGGGCCATACGCATCCTGCTGGAGGTCCTGGACCGCCGTCGCCCGGTCGCGCAACTGAACACCCTGTGCGCGCCCGCCTTGGTACACACGGTCGGTGCCCTGGTTGCCGGTGACCACGCCCCCAGCCGCACACTGGGCGCCGCAGTACTCACCAAGTTCCGCTTGTTCCCCGCCGACGACCACGCCTACGAACTGATAGCCATGTACCAGCGCGGCCCCCGCCGGCTCGCCCTCGCCGGCCGAGCCGAACACACGGCCACCGGCTGGAAGCTGACCGCTTTACGCCTGACCTGATCCTCCGGGCGCGATATGTTCGCCGACCAAACGTCAGTGCAGAGTCGTAGGCCGAATCGCTGCTTGGAACAGTTACCCGTCCTGGAGCAGCAGTCGGAACGCGCGGTGGCCAGGAGTGAGCGGGCGGACGGCGCGGAAATCCTTCTCGTCGAGCGTCAAGACGTCATTGGTGAGGTAGCGCTCGGCAAGTACCACATTGACGGCATCGGCTAGGTCGAGGCGAAGCCCTCGATACTGTCCGATGACCTGCTGCGCGACCCGGATATCGGAACGGTCCACCGCCGGGATGAGCACCGAGCCCTCTTCCGCCGAGGTCAAAATATCGTCCAGGACGACGTCCGCGATTCTGCGATCCTTGCCGAAGCGGGCGATCAGCAAATGGTCGATCTCGTCGAGTACCAGCGGCGATATGACCGCGACCGAGGTGGCCAGAAGGTCGCGAGCGCGCTCGTGTAGTTCGGCGGCGCGATCGTAGGCCGCGATGATCGCTGAGGTGTCGGCGACGAAGAAGCTCACCGTTCGTATGCTTCGCCGAGCGCGGTCTCGCTCTCGGCGGCAAAACCGGGGTCTCCGGAATCGAAGCTCGGCCAAGGCCGAGTTCGCCGGACGGTACGGGATCGCAGCAAGACCAGGGCGATCCCCTCCCGGATCAGGTCGGCCTCCGACCGCCCGGATTCTTCCGCAGCGGCCTTGAGGCGTGTGGCTTGCTCCGCCTCCAAATAAACGCTGGTCTTGGTCTTCATAAGATATAGGGTACTACGTAGGGCATGGCTTGTTCGGTGAGCAGCCGGTCCGGTGAACGTTATCGGGCTGGGCCCGGCACGGTTCTTGCCGTTCGCGCAACAATCGTTGGGGCGATATGACGGCGCTGTACGCGTCGGTTGCCGCTATGGCCGCCGAATCCGGCGGGGCGTGATATCGGCCCTCTGCGCATGACGATGGCCGGTGCGGGGCAACTGGCAGAGACCGCCGCCGTCGGAGTCGGTACCGGCTCGGCGCACGCGGTGCAGAACCACCGGCGTCAGGCGTTGTCCGAAAGCCTGCGGACCGGTGAGCCTGTATCAGCTTTCCAGTTGCTGCGAGGTGATCCGATCTGACCGGCCCGGCGGCTGCGTCGAGGGGACGGGACCACCGTGGTTGTGGGTACAGAGGTCCGCCCGACTGCATACCATGAGGGCACGGGAGGCTCCGGCGACGGGAGAGCGTGATGAACGACTGTGCGGGCGTTGTGGATCCGAATACACCGAGCATCGCGCGGGTGTACGACTATCTGCTCGGGGGGAAGGACAACTACCCGGTCGATCAGAAGATCGGCGATCATTTCAAGGTCGATCTGCCAGGCTCGGTGGCCATCGCCTTCGGGAACTGGCAGGCGCTGGTGCGGGGGGTGCGCGATATCGCCCGTAGTGGGGTGAAACAGTTCATCGACCTGGGCAGTGGTCTGCCGACGGCCGATAACGTGCACCAGGTCGCGGCGCGGTACACCGACGGGGCGAAGGTCGTCTATATCGACAACGATCCCATTGTCCTGGCGCACGGCCGATCGCTGCTGGCCACCGACGACAGCACCACCGCGGTCCAGGCAGATGTGCGCGAGCCGGAACAGATCCGCAACAGCCAGGAGGTGCGCCGGCTCATCGATTTCGACCAGCCGGTGGCGATGATGTTCAGCGCGATCCTGCACCACCTCGACGACGACGAAGACCCGCGCGGTGTCGTTTCCTACTGGTGCGATCAGATTTCGTCCGGAAGTCAAGTGTTCATTTCGCATTTCCGGTCCGGCGGCAATGCGGAGACCGAGGCGGCGGAACAGAAATTGCAGTCGACGTTCGGGCGCGGCCGCTGGCGCAACGACGACGAAATCCGGGAGCTGTTCGGTGATTTCGAAATACTGGAGCCGAAAATCGTGCCCGCGGTGCTGTGGCGGCCGGATACGGCCGACGAATCCGATACACCGATGAGCAGTATCGGTTCGGCGGACCGGGAACCGACGGTATGGGATCAGCTCATATCGGCCGGGTTGGCCCGCAAATCGTGAGGGCCGAGGCGTTGTATCCAGGAACCACGGGACGGACCTATGTGGTTACGGGTTCGGCTTCGGGTATCGGGGCCGCGACCGCCGCTCTACTGCGCGAACGTGGTGCGTACGTGATCGGCTGCGATCTCGACGACGCGGATATCCGGGCCGACCTGTCCACACCCGCGGGCCGGCGATCGCTGGTGGAGGAGGTCGCCGCGCGCGGCCCGATCGACGCTGTGCTCGCCATCGCCGGAGGCGGTCGGACCGGCCTGCTCGAAACCAATTTCTTCGGTGCGGTCGCGACCCTGGAAGGGCTCCGGCCCTTGCTGGTGCAGAGTCCGGCGCCGCGAGCCGTGGCCATATCGTCGACCTCCGCGCTGTCGCCGATGGACGAACGAGCGGTGCAGGCATGTCTCGACGGTGACGAGGCCGCCGCGGTCTCCTACCTCGAAGCCGATCCGTCGCTCGCCGGGCCGGCCGGTGCCTACGGGGTCGCGAAGCGCGCATTGAACAGATGGGTGCGCAGGGCCGCGCCGACACCGGAATGGGCCGGAGCGGGGATCGCGCTCAATATTGTTGCGCCGGGTGTCGTGGACACTCCGGCAGCCGCGTGGATTTTCGCCGACGAGGCCACCCGGGAGGCGGTGGAATCCGCCGCGCCGCAACCGTTCGGCGGATTTCCGGGTCGACCGGTTTGGGTAGGTGAGCTGATCTGCTGGTTGGCCGGGGCGGACAACCGTTTCGTCACGGGGCAGATCGTTTTCGCCGATGGTGGTGGCGAGGCTGCGGCAGTCGGTGACCTGCACTGGCGCTGATCGCTCGATTGGGCATCGCGGGAGTGTTGTCAGGGGCGGTCCGGCCGTGGCCCGCCCGCGGGGCCGGGGGTGAAAATGCGGTGGCATCCAGCGGGATCTGGGGGCAAACTCTTGTGCATGCAGGCTCGTAGTATCGGCGAATTGATCGCCGCATCCGAGAGTGGACCGGTGAAGTATTTGCCCTTCTGGGGTCATCAGCCGCGCCCGGATGGCGAAATCGGTGCGAGTTACCTGAGTCAATGGTGGCCGGTGCAGTTCACGGTGGACGGTGTGGTTTTCGCGACCGCCGAGCACTACATGATGTGGCGGAAAGCGCTGCTTTTCGACGATTACGATATCGCGGAAAAGATCGTGGCAGCCGCCCATCCGGGTGCGGCCAAGAAGCTCGGCCGGAGTATCCGGGGGTTTGCCGACGAGACCTGGGCGGAACACCGGTTCGGCATCGTGGTGAGTGGAAACCTGGCGAAATTCGGTCAGCACGAGCAATTGTGCCGGTTTCTGTTGAACACCGGGAGCCGGGTTTTGGTGGAAGCCAGTCCGGTGGACCGGATATGGGGTGTCGGGATGACCGCCGACGATCCTCGGATCGAAAACCCTGCCGATTGGCAGGGGCTGAACCTTCTCGGCTTCGCGCTGATGGAGACCCGGGAGAAGTTGCGGGGCTGACGGCCGCCGGGTCGCTCTCGGCCAGGTGGCCCGGCGCGACCGTCAGACCTGGTCGCGGGGCGTGGTCGGGCGGTGCACCCGCAGGTCCACCGGACGGCCGTCGGGATCATGCGTCGTCATGGTCCACTGGGTGGGGAGGGTTTCGATCGGGGCGGCCTCCACTCCGGCGGAGAGCATGACCTCGCGCACGGTGCACAGCTGGTCATAGGTCGCCAGGCGTAGACCCCAGCCGGCTCGGCCGAGTGGGTCCGGACCGGGCGGTGCGGGATCACTTGTTTCCACGAGCATCAGGTGGTCGGCGCCGCCGACGTCGAGTATCGCGATGCGCGGGGCATCCGGCGTGGCGGGGCGTTCGAAAGCGAGCCGGGCGCCGAGGAGCCCGGTATAGAACGCGGTGAGGCGGTCGAGATCTGTTGTCGCCAAGGTCAGATGATTTATTCCGAAAAGATCCGGCATGGTGCGCCGAGCTTAGATCCGGCATTGTGCGATGTCCAGTGTGCGGGCCGCCTGCTTTGTCCTGATCGGGGATGTGTTTACGCTGCTTGTCCGGATATCGGTGGATCGGAGGACAGATGGCCGGCGAAAACGAGACGGGTGGCCGGCGGCGGGATTCCGCGGCTACCCGGGCCGCGATTCTGGGAGCGGCACAGGAATTGTTCGCCGAACGGGGATATGAGCGCACGACGGTGCGTGATATCGCGACCCGGGCGGGTGTGAATCAGGCGTTGCTGTTCCGTTATTTCGGGAACAAGGACGAACTGTTCCGCGCGACCATGACCGATCGGGGCCGGTCGCTGCTCGAGTCCGGGTCTGCGGAGACATTGCTGTCCAGATTGCTGGAGAAATCGCTGGAGCCGAGTGCTGTGGCCGCGCATGGAAATTGGTTGCAGGCGGCGTTGCGGTCGAGTGGGCACGAGGCGAGTGCGTCGGTGATTCGCCGGGAGTTGGGGGAGGAGTACATCCGGGCGCTGGCGTCGCTGACCGAGGGGGAAGGCGCGGAGTTACGGGCCGATCTGCTGCTGGCCTGGTTGCTCGGTATCGGGATGGTGCGTTCGGTGCTGCGCCGGGAGCCGCTGGCCGGTGCAGATCCGGCCGAGATTGCGGGATATGTGCTGCGTGCGGCGGGTGTGCTGCTGGAACGCAACGATCCGGGATTCCCGCCGGAGTAAGGGGATCGCATCGTTGACGCGGGATCCCACACGCCCTTACCCTAGCTAAGTAAGCAGCCGCTTACATCGCTGGGTGTCCGGTCCCCGGGCGCCGCGGAAGGGAGATCGCATGACCGTGAACACCGAGGTGCGCCACTACCCCTTCGGTGCGCCGACACGTCTCGATATGGACCCGCTCTACGCGAGACTGCGCCGCGAGGAGCCGGTCAGCCGGGTCGAGCTGCCCTACGGCGGCCAGGGCTGGCTGGTCACCCGCTACGACGACGTGCGCACGGTGCTCGGCGATCCGCGGTTCAGCCGCGCGGCCACCGTCGGCCGCGAAGATGTCCCGCGCGCCACTCCGGCTCCTGCGCAAGCCGATTCGCTGCTGAGTCTCGACCCGCCCGAGCACAGCCGGCTGCGCAAACTGGTCGCCAAGGCATTCACCGGCCGCCGGGTCGCCGAACTGCGTCCGCGCACCCGGCAGATCGTCGACGAGAAACTCGGCGAAATGGAACGCGCCGGTTCCCCCGCCGACCTGGTGCAGGGCCTGGCCCTGCCGCTACCGGTCACCGTGATCTGCGAAATGCTCGGCGTACCGGCCTCCGAACAGCACCGTTTCCGTGACTTCTCCGACGCGATCCTGTCCACCACCGCCTACACCCGCGAACAGATCGAAGCCGCGCGCGGCTCGCTCGAAGGCTACCTCGCCGAACAGGTCGCCCAGCGCCGCGAACACCCCACCGACGATCTGCTCGGCGCCCTGGTCGCGGCCCGCGACGACGAAGACCGGCTGAGCGAGAAGGAACTGGTCAACCTAGGGGTCGGGATCCTCATCGCGGGCCACGAAACCACCGCCAACCAGATCGCCAACTTCACCTACGTCCTGCTCACCCAGCGCGAATACTGGGATCAGCTGCGCGCCGACCCCGGACTGATCCCGGGCGCGATCGAGGAACTGCTGCGGCACACCCAGCTCGGCGCCGGAGGCGGGCAGCCGCGGGTGGCGACCGAGGACGTGGTGCTCAGCGGGGTCACGGTGCGGGCGGGGGAGGCGGTATTCGTGCACACCCAGTCCGCCAACCGGGACGAGGCCGTATTCGAGGATCCCGAAACGCTCGATCTCACCCGGCAGCGCAATCCGCATATCGCGTTCGGGTACGGTGCGCATCATTGCCTCGGCGCACAGCTGGCGCGGATCGAACTCCAGGTCGCGATGGAGGCTTTGCTGCAACGGTTCCCGGGGTTGCGTCTGGCGGTGCCGGTGGACGAGATCCCATGGAAGTCGGGACTGTTGGTGCGAGGCCCGGAGAAGCTATTCGTCACTTGGTGAGCATTCCGTCGCCGGGCGCCACCGTGCCCGGCGACGGGCGGTGCAGGGGGCCGGTCTGATCGCACGGGATCACGCCGGGTCGGAGGTGATCTTCCGGTGGAAGCACACACGGTCTTGCCCGGGTCCGTCGTAGTCGCGGTGGACCGGTAGCCCTCCGATCTCGAGATCACCTGTCTCCAGCTCGAAACCCATGGCGCGGTGGAATGCGATGGATCCGGTATTCGTGGGCGCGGTGATCGCACGCACTTCGCGGCGGCCGGCCCCGGCGGCGCGCCGGAAGAATTCCTCGTACAAACTGCGCGCGACACCCTGCCCGCGTAGCCGCGGGTCGACTCCGACGAAATGGATATATGCCTCTTCCTGGTTGTCGGCGGCATAGAAGCCGACGAGAAACGCCGTGATCCCGGTGTCGTCCTCCTGCACGAGACTGGTGTGGGAGAAGAACTGCAGGAACAGTTTGGGTAGTAGCAGGGAGAGTTCCCGGGCTTGTTCGGGTGTGCGTGAGTCGCCCCACCACCGCTGCACACATTCGACGATCGTGTGATGGTCCGACAGATGCGCCCGGCGCATATCCGGCATATCCGCTCCCTTCGACTGGACGACCCCACGGCCTCGCGCGGCGCCGCTACCGCCCGGAACCGGCGACCGTGGACCAGCTCATCATTCTGGCAATCATCCGACGACCGTGCTCCTCGAAGGGACTGTCGCCTATCTCATGGGCCCAGACCACCGTTGTGATCGCCTGATACGTCCACTCGAGTGCGAGAACCTCGATATCTTCCTCGCCGAACTCGCGTCCGAGTCCGGCGGTGAACGCTGCGGCCAGATCCGGTCTTGCGGCGAACTGCTGGGACTGTAACCGCACCAGGTCACTGGTCCAATGCCGCTGCTCCGCGCGGCCGAAGTCGATCACCGCGAACTCGTCGTTGTGGAGTAACCAATTACGCGGATGGTAGTCACCGTGGGTGAACGACAGTCGCACCGGCCGAGAAACTGTGCTCGTCAGTCGTTTCCGGAGCTCGTCGAGATGCCCGGCGGGAACCAGTCCGGCGGCATCGGCGACCGACCGAAGCCCTCGATCCCGCAGCCTGTCGACGTAATCCGGTGATACCTCTCCCGGAACCAGCAGGGTATCGAGTACCTGTCCGGCCTTGCGGTAAGTCGTCGGAGCCCATTCCGCCGCAGTACCTGCGACGAGCTCGCCCGGTAGATAGGTGGCGACGAGGATTTTCTCCTCCACGTCGGCGTGTACGAGACGCGGTACCGCAACGGTGGACGAGGACAGGAACGACCGATGTGCCGCGATCTCTCGGTCTATGTGGTGACTTGTCCGGGATGCCTTGACGATGAAGTCGCCGCCGTCTGCACGGATCCGCAGGACCGTCGTATCCTGCAGCGGCCACGAGTGGTCTGCGACGACCTCCCAGCCCGCGAACCAGCTATCCAGTAAAGCACGGTGGGCGTCCGACAGAGCATCTTCTCCCAGCACAGCGACAGCCTAGAGCGCCATCGGTGGCCGAGCATCCCCCGCCTGCGACAGTCCGGCTGATGTTCGATTCGCCCGCCCGGCGAAATCGCCGATGACGCGGCGAGGTCACCGGTCCGCTTGCGAACCCGAAGCTTCAGGCGAGCCAGCCGCGCTGGTTGCGCTCCTGGAAGTACGCGTCATCGGCGTCGATCTCTGCCTGGGAGAGCACTCGTCGTGCGGATGCCTGTGCGGGTAGTTGTGGAGTTTCGCGAGGCACGAACTGCTGCGCGGGCGGTGCACGATGGGGTGTTGTCTGCCGGACAGCGCCGATGGCGTGCTGGACGCGCCGGACGATCTCGTCCGGTGAACCAGGGGCGAGGGTGAATTCTTCGCCGCCGTGTTTGATCAGCAGGTAGCGCCCGTCCTGTGGGAGCAGGTCCATCCAGTGGAAACCGTGCGGGTTACCGGTAGGGCGGGAATCGATCGCGGGGCCCGCGAAGATGCCGATTTCGCCCACACCGGACCGCGGCCGGCGCAAGATCTGGTTGATCTGTTCGATCCGCGATATCCGGCTCGGGTGCCGTGAGTACTCGATCTGTCCGATATCGGACCGGCTGCCGCGGACCGTCGTCGTGAAGCGGCCCGGGGCGCAGCGCGGAAGGCACGCTACGACCCGCGCGGCCAACTCGTGTGGCGCACAGGTTTGCAGATGGATATCGCCGCCGTACTCCTTCGTCGGGCCGGGTGCCTGGACGGCGAGGGTCGCGGACTGCCCCGCGATACCGGCATGGATCCGCACCACCCGTTCGAAACCCCGGTCGTACGCGCCATGGATTTCGATACGGACCTGCGGTTCGAGCAGTACACGGAGAGCACGGAGCATGCTCTCGTCCGCCGAGGCCTGAAGCCGATGCGCCGCCGACACCCGGAACTGTTCGTATTCTTCCGCCGTCGGCGGTGTTTCGCGGGGCCCCAGCGGCAGCACGCGGATGGGGTAAGGCAACCGGTCGCGCTCGAACCGGTGTACCGCCTGGATGAACATCTCCCCGTCCAGGCGCCACTGTAGGTCGTTCACCCGCCGATCACCCCGCCCGGAGGTAATGCCGGCGGCTGGGTGCCGAGAAGTTCGCTACCGCGGTCGTAGATCAGGTAGTCGGGGATTTCGTGTTCGTCGTCGTCCTCGCGGTTACCGCGCGCGGCGCCGGGCGACATCATGCCGGGCATTCCGGTGCGTCCGGCCCGGTTACCGGTATTGGCGGGTGCGGTCGCGGCAGGTGTGCCGGCCGGTTTGTTCGGGTTCTTGCCGGGCACTGTCTGACCGGGGATATGGGGCGCGGCGGTTTGCGGGGCGCCCGACGGCATTCCGGACGGTGTTCCTGCTGGAAGTCCGGGAGTGCCAGGGGCCGTCGGTGATCCGGTTGTCAGAGAAGGAGTCGTCGGGGTCGTCGGGGTCGTCGACTGTGGAGTCGTCGATTGCGGTGTGGTGCTCTGCGGTTCGGTCGACTGCGGTTCGGTGGACTGCGGATCCTCACCGGCCGGCTGCTGCTGCCCGGGGTCCTCGGTGTTCGTGCCGGTGTCGGTGCCGTTGTTGTTCCCGTTGGTGGTGTTGTTGCCCTGCGGGAAGTCGGTGCCCTGCGGTCTACTGCCGTCGTCGACAGGCTTCACCGGCTCGGGCAGCACAGGTGTCTTGCGGTCTACTTGCTCCGCACCCGGCTCGTAGTAGGTGGTCATTACACGGCGAGCCGTATCCTGCGCCTCGTCGGCGCGATACTGAGGGGTTTTGAAAAAGTCGTCGGGCAATATGTTGACCACATTGTCACGAATAGTCACGTTGTCCGGTTCGCCTACCGACGCTTTGGCCTGGCCGAGGTAGGTTTCTATCAGGTCGAGGCTGTGCGCGACCAACCGGAAACTCGCGACCAACGGGATGAGCGAGTTGCTGAACTCCCGGACACCGTTGACGGCGGCAGTGGCGGACTGACCGTTCCAGCCGGTGTCCAGGTCTTCGTTGACTGCTTTGAGAAAGTCTTGATTGGCGGTTTCGGTGAGATCGGCGAGGCTTCGCCACGCCAACGCCTTATCGTTGATCAGCCCCGCGTTGACACCCTGGAGCAGGTCCCAGATCTGCTGATGGGTCATGGCCTCGAAGCCGTCTTTCTCGAGGATCGCGGGCGGCGCGTACTGTCCACCGAAATCGGTGACCAGCCCGAGCCATTCCCCGTTGACCGAGACCCGGTTGTCCCCCCATTTCTTGTCCTGATCCTCGATGAGCCGGCTATCGGTCTCCTGGTTCTGCCGGGCTTCGTCGCCGCCGAAAAAACTCATGGTCAGACCCCCGCATTACCCAGGGCGCTGGACGTGGACTGATCGGTTTCTTCGATCTGCTTGCAGGACAGTTCGAAGGTCTGCTTCATCAGGTTCACGATGTCGATCGCGGTCTTCAAACGGTTTGCCGCCGAATCGGGATCCTCGACCGCCTTCTTGGCGAATTTGTCCCGCAAAAACTGGGCGGACCGCAGACCACCGAAGCCTTCGACAACCTTCAGGTCATCGGTCTGGCTGAGCGCGTCTTCCAGACTGGTTGCGAAGGCATCGCAGTGTGCTGCCAGTTTGGCGGCGATATCGGATTCCATCCGGAGTTCGCCGCTTTCGGCCTGGGTTTTCAGATTCTGCCACTGTTGCAGCATCGCGACCTGCTCGGTCATGTCCTCCCCCTGTGAAACTGTGTCCCGCGACCGTGGGCGGAACAGGTTTTCGTCTGCACCATCTACTCCGGCAAGTACGGTTCCAGCGTCTGCGCGTGTTGGACGGCCAATCCACACGGCGGTGATTCGGGCAGCGAATCCCGCTTGCCGTAGCGCCAATCCGCGTAGATCATCAGTCCGCCCTTCGCCATGGGCAAGCCGACGTAGCAGCGGCGGATGGGGTTCTCGTTGCCTGTGGGGTAGAAGGTGAGACCGGACCGATCATTGATCTGAACTTCGGAAAAGCCGGTCACCTGATCGTTCTGGCGAAACTCGTCCAGCGTGAAGATGAAGGAACCGATCCCGATGAAGTACGGACGACCGTCGGCCGGCTCCCAGGAGCACATACGTACCGCAGCTCGATCGCCAGGGGCGTCGAACCTCGTCGACTTCGTCTCTGGACTGGCTCCCGTTGCCTCCAATGCCTCCGCCGAGAGTTCGGAACATGGATTCCACTCGACGCGCGGCTCCCCGGTGGTTGTACTCGGTCCCGCCGACGCCGACTCCCCACTGACCGTGCATCCGGCGACCAACCCGGCTGCCAGCATCGCGACCACCGCGTTCCCCACTGCCTTTGCGTACTTCCTGCTCGCGGTGCGCATACCCCTCCTGCCCAGCGTGTGAACGATCCACACGAACCAAGGAATCACAATACAGGCAGGCAATCGGCAGGGCACGGACTCTGTCGCCCCCTGTAGTCGGCATCCACCATGTCCAGTCCGATGGACACCACATGCAACTTCCAGTGCAGGTTCGGAGTTAGGCGGAAGTAGCCCCGCCCTTCCCGAGCCACGTAGTAAACGCTGCCCAATCGGTACGCCTGAAAACCAACGCCGGTCCGGCTGCATGTTTCGAGTCGCGGACTCCGACGTTCGTATCCCCCAGCCAGGCGACTTCCACGCACTCGTTGGCCGTACCACTGTGGGACGACTTGAACCATTGTGCGCCCGGTAGTTCGTAGTTCACTGCTCGTATCTCCTTGCCATCTGCCGCAGCAGGTCTCTCGACCGTTGCGCGTCCAGTGTGGCGCACCGAAGAGCTTCATGGATACCGCGGTAACGCTTGACGTCGGCATCTTCCTCGAAAAACATTGCGCCGATGGGCTGCTCACAGAAGACGATCGACGGTTCTGCGCTTTCCGCCGGAAAATCGAGAATGACGTAGGGAAGCACCGGAACCACTTCGCCTGGGAACCCGGCCTCGAAGGGCAAAATGTGTACCGTAACGCCCGGGTAGGTGCCGATATCGGCGATATGTCGTAGCTGAGCAGCCATGACCTCATGCGATCCGACAACCGTGTGGAGAACGGCCTCGTGGAGGACGAATTCGGCGGGGAGGGCCCTCCGCTTACGCGTAAGCAGAATCTTGCGCCGTAGCCTGACGGCAACTCGGCTTTCCAGATCTTCTGGTGTATCGCTCGGGAACAATGGCCGCTCGATTGCCCTGGAATATTGTGCGATCTGTAGCAGACCCGGAATAATCGCCTGTTGATATGAAAAGAGCTGCGCGGCAGCAGATTCAAGCCCGAGATATGTCCGGTATCCAGGAAGCAGCAGATGTCGCGAAGCCTGCCACCACGACTTCGTCGCCGACTGTTGGGCGAGCGCTTTCAGCTCTTCTATGCGTTTCTCGGTGAGTTCGTACAGCTGCCCGAACCCCTCCACATCCCGCAACCGGACCTTCTCGTTGTGGCCCTTCTCGATCCGGATGACCGAGGTCTTGCTCATCTCCATTTCCTGCGCCGCCTGTTCCAGGGTGAACCCCACCGCCTGCCGCGCCTCGCGCAGTGCCCGGCCCAGCTGCCGTCGCGGCAGGGTGGAACCGGACTGTTCGTCTCGTGCCATATCTCCCCTTCCGTCCGTTGGTCCGTGAACGCCCAGGACGCGGTCCGATTCGGACGAATTCGGTTCTCGAAACGGTCCCAACCCTGTGCTTTCGGTACATCATGAATCACGCTGTCTCGCCGCGGAATTCATCGACGTGCCCAGAAAACCCAACCATATGCCCGGGTCCGGCGAAAGCCCTGTGATCAGGAAATATATCCAGAGTCCAACACTCCCGTTCCGTGGTGCAGCGTTGCACGCGAGAAACTGCAACCGGGTATGTCGAACGCGCGGACCGTATCGGAAGGACCGTTCAACCGGCCGGCCACGTCGTCGAGGCGAAACGGGGAACGCGAGCCGTCAGGCGATTGCGTAGTCGCCGAGCGCGGGCTCGAGCAGATCGAACACCTGGGTTGCCTCGTCGATCACGGTGGCCACCATCCGCCCGGGCGACCGGCCCCGAAGTGTGAGCTCCTGGATGCGCTGGAACAGCAGACGGTGGGCAGCGCCGAACTGGGCGGCGGCGGCGCGACGGGTGATGTCGTCGCCGGGCAACACATCGGCCAGCGCCTGCTCACGCAGTTCGTGAAGTTCCCGCAACCGGGCTACCAGTGTCGGACTGTCGGTGACCATACGGCAGAAGTCGGGTCCGGAGAATCCGATCAGTGCGTCGGAACGCTGTGCTGAGGCGATGAATCCGTTGCGCAGAGCCGACAGCACCGACTCGCCGGGTGCCCGGGCGACAGCGATATCCGCGAGCGAGGAGACGAAGTCGTGATGGATGTCCAGCGCCAGGTCCTCTTTGCGCGGAAAGTAGTTCGTCACGGTCTTCTTGGCGACCCGTGCCGTCGCGGCGATCTCGGCGATCGTCGTTGCCTCGAACCCGCGCTGGATGAACAACCGTGTCGCGTGGTCGGAGATCGATTGCCTGGTCTCGCGCTTCTTGGCCTCTCGCAGGCCGAAGGGTTCGGTGCTCACCATCATGAACATACCACCATCGTAAATTTGCGTTTGACATATCTAGTACGTCGAACATAATCTTATGCCGATAGTAAGATTATTGGAGGGAGGTCGAGATGCTGCCTCGAAACAGCTGCTGACCGCGTCTCGGTAGGAACCGGGAGCAACGGCGGCGGAGATGCGGCCAGACCGGGCGGCATCTCCGCCCGCTCACGAATTTGCCAGTTCGCGCGCCGGAGGTTGTTCCGGCACAGCCATCCGAAAGGCATCATCAGTGCGCAAGATTCGCTTTTCCGGGCGTCCGGAACCAGTCGAGGCCCGGCAGCCGGTACCCGGGCCCGGCCAACTGTTGGTACGTACACAGCTGGTCGGAGTCCACCTCGGTCTGGTGCGAATGCTGCGAGCCGGCAACGCATCCGAACCCGGCGGTGAGATGGTGGGCAGAGTGGCCGATGTCGGCCCGGAAGTCCCTGCCGCATGGCTGGGCAAGCGGGTCGGCGGTGTGGTCCTCGAAGGCGTCTACGCCGACTACGTACTCGCCGCCCCGGCGCTGGTCACCGAACTGCCCGCCGATGTCGGTGCCGCCGCCGGCCTCGCGGTGGTCCGCGGCGGCCTGGTGGCGATGGGCGCCGTGCGTTCGGGTGGCGACATTGCGGGCAAGTCACTGCTCATCACCGCCGCCGCAAGCGGAACTGGTCATCTGGCGGTGCAGATCGCACGGGCGCTGGGCGCCAAGCGAATTGTCGGCGCGGTCGGCGCAATCGACAAGGCCGGGTTCGTACGGGAGTGCGGTGCGGACGCCGTGGTGGCGTACGACGATCCGTGGGATGAGCGATTCGACGTGATCGTGGACGGTGTCGGCGGCTCGCTGGTGCCGCGTGCGGTCCGGGCGCTGGCTCCGCGCGGCCGGCTGGTGGCCTACAGCGCCGGTGGCGGCTCGGTCGAGGTCGGTAGCCTGCTCGCGGACCTGAAGACGGTCACCGGATTCTCGATAGGGCTGCTGGCCCGAACGCAGCCGGAGCTGATCGAGTCGTGTCGGTCCCAGCTGTGGAAGTTACTGGCGGACGGTGCGATACGGCCGCAGTACACCGAGTACGCGGTCCATCGCCTCGACGAGGCCATCGCGTCGATCCAGGAACGACGCAACACGGGCCGCGTCGCCCTGCGGATGGACACCTCCGCATTGTGAGCATCAGCAGCGCAGTGCACCATGTCGCGGCCGGTCCGGCCGCCGAACTGCCCGCTGATCGGCATCCGCGTCGGCGTCGGGCCGCCACATCGGGTTCATCCTCGCGGTCGGTCGGGAATACCGGCCTCAATTCCGGGCGGGTACACCGACACCGGCCGCGAGACAGCAGGCGCCGACGTGCAATCGTGAGTACGGAACGGCCCTGATCACGGTCCGATCCGTACTTCTGCGGCCGGTCCGGCGTTCGGCGTGCTGGATGGATGGCTCGGCTCGAACAGGATTGTGCCGCTAGGCATTCACGGCCCGGTTTTCCGGCGCACGATAGCCGCCATGGTCGATCGACAGCGAAATACCGCCCCAGGGCGACTACGGCATCCAGGGGGTAGAACCCACAGCGCCGAACTGGGGGAGTGGCGAGCGGTGTGGCAGCGGGACCGTAATCGGATCCGGATCATCCGGGTGCGCAATCTCGCTCAGGACCGCACTGTGATCGCGGTGCGCGACCTGGATACCGCGCCGGACCTCGCCGATATGCGGGAGCAGTTCCCGGAACTCGCCGCGCTGTGGGATGTGGTCCGGCGCCAGTTCTGGGAGGTCGCCGGATGAGCGGGATTCGATATCCCGATGCCGAAACCGTCGACGAGATCACCGCCCGCTACCTACTGTCCATGCCCACGACGCTGCTGCCCATGCTGTACGGGTTCCGGTTCGACGGTGAAAGTATCGACGCCGAATGCGCCGCAGTCGATCTCGCGGGTGAGCGCGGCGAGGATGAACCCAACCCGATCCATCTGCGCGCCGCGCAATTGCGGAACACGCTGGGGCCGGACATGTTCGGATTCGGACTCGTGTTCGTGGTGTGTGCCGATCAGCTCGAGGAGCGGGCCGAGAACCGGCATATTCCCGAACAGGTCCGGGTCGCGGGCCGGCAGCTGCCAGGGGTGAGCGACCTGATCGTTGCCGTGGTCATGGACGCGGCCGGGCGGCAGTGGTGGGCGGTCGCCGACCGGTACCTGCTCGAGCTGGACCCGGTGCGTATCCACGTTCCAGCCACCGCCGAGTGGCGGATTCCCGGCACGCTCGATGCCTCCTTGTGGACTGCCGCGCTCGCGCTCGACGAAACCAATCACCCGTACCTGCTCCGATGCCGGTGAGGAATCACCGTTACTCCGGCAGGCTGGACGCCATTCACCTGGCCATGGCCCGCGAACCGGTGTGGGACTCGACCGCGCAGGTCGCGTCCGGCGAGCGGCGGGATGACGCCGCTGGAAGCGGTAGGGCCGACCTGGTCGGCGCCCGGTAGCGTCACCGTGAACGCTGGGAGTTGTGAAACGGCGACCGGCCTGCTCTTGTCTGCGCGGCGGTGAGGGAGCAGGGTGAAAGGGGCCGGTGGCGCCACCGGGGTGCCGCCCCGAGCAGAGAGGGGGTGGGTCGTGTTCGCGCGATCTACCAGAATTCAGGCGCGACCCTCCGCTATCGATTCCGGGATCGCGTATATGCGCGATGAAGTCCTGCCCGCGCTGCGGGAGATTCCCGGGTGTATGGGGCTGTCGCTGCTGGTCGACCGGGATACCGGGCATTGCATCGCCACCAGTTCGTGGGAGTCTCGGGAGGCGATGGACGAGAGCAAGGATCGGGTCGCTCCCATCCGCGACCGGGGGCTCGTCACGTTCGGCGGAAGTGCGCAGATCCAGGACTGGGAGATCGCCGGACTGCATCGGGCGCACCGAGTGGGCGAGGGGGCGTGTGCGCGCGCGACCTGGGTGAAGACCGAGCCGAGCCGCATCGATTCGGCCGTGAAGGTGTACAAGTCCGCCACCCTGCCCGCAATGGAGCAGTTGGACGGATTCTGCAGTGCGAGTCTGATGGTCAACCGCCGGACGGGCCGCGCGGTCTCGTGTACCAGCTACGACAGTGCCGCGGCGATGCGGGCGAGCCGGGAGCAGTCGGCGTCACTGCGGGTGGATGCGGCCCGGCAGGCCGGGGTGGAAGCACTCGACGTGCGGGAATTCGAATTGGCGCTCGCACATCTGCGGGTCCCGGAGATGGCCTGACGGCTCAGGGGGCGCGGTGCTACAGCTCCGGTTGAACCGCCTCCAGCCGGTCGTCGAATTCCGCCCGGGCGCGTTCGACCTCGGGCAAGGTGCCCGTCGCCCAGTTCAGGAGTGCGTCGAGGAGGTCCTGTAAGGACCGGCCGAGCGGTGTCAGGCGGTATTCGACGGCGACGGGGCGGGTGCTGGTGACGATCCGCTCGATCATCCCGTTGCGTTCGAGGCGGCGCAGGGCGGTGGTGAGCGATTTCTGGGTCACGACCGGTATGGCCCGGCGGAGGCCGTTGAAGCGCAGCGGTCCGTGCTCGCACAAGGCATCGAGGATCCGCAACGACCATTTGTCGAGCACCTGATCGAGCAGATCGCGGTGCTGTGCGGTGAGCTGCGGGGCCGGTGCGGTGGTTTCCATCATGAAACCTAGTCTCGTTGAAGTTCCCTTCGTGCACCAGGTAGACATCAGATACCTGCTTCGACCAGCGAAAGGGACAACCATGGCAGTGCAGCTGCTCACCCCCGAAGGTATGTTCGCCCCCGTTCCGTATCACCACGTTTCCATCGCCACCGGCGCCCGCCAGGTGCACGTCGCCGGACAGATCGCACGCGACGCCGACGGTAATCCCGTCGCGACAGGCGACCTCGCCGGCCAGGTCGCGCACGCCCTGCGCAGTACGGCGCGCGGCCTCGCGGGGGCGGGCGCGACCTTCGCCGATGTCGTCCGCCTGCGGTTCTTCGTCACGAACTGGAGCCCGGACAAGGACGACGACTTCGTCGCGGGTATCGACAGCGTCGTGGACGAGCTGGGGATACCCCGGCCGCTACCACCGCTGTCGGCGATCGGTGTGGACTACCTCTTCGAACCGGATGTGCTGGTCGAGGTCGAGGCATACGCCGTCCTCGACTGATCGCCAGCATCCGGGGTTCCGGGCGGGCTCCGCGACGAGTCGGCGCCCGGAACGACGGACTGCACAGCAGGCAAAGGATCCCGTCGCCTAACCGAGGGCTCCTACGGGGGCGACCGGTGGTCCGGACGCCGGAAGGACGGCCGCGGAGGCTACGAGGTGCCCGGGATTCTCGAGAGGGGCCGGTGCGGACAAATCCGGGCCGGACCGGACGGTTTCGTAGGCATGGGCGATGAGGGCGGCTTGTAGCTGCCACAGGCCTTCGGCATCCGCGGGATCCAGTCCGGTGAGCCGGGCGATACGACGCAATCGGTAGTCGATGGTGTTGGCGTGGATGTAGAGGGCGCGGGCGGTGCGTTTACGGTTGCGGTCATTGGCCAGGTGGGTGGACAGCGTCTGCAGCAACTCGGGCTGGGCAAGCAGCGGGTCCAGCGATTTCGCCAGGCGGCGCCGGGCCGGGCCGGGACGGGTGATCTGGTACTCCACGGCGAGATCGGCCATCCCGTACAAGCGGGCGGGACGGTTCAGGCGCTGTGCGAGGTCGAGTAGTTCATGTGCGCGCCGGGTCGCTTCGGGGATCTGGTCGCGGCGAGCGTGGACCACGGTGGCCAGCAGCGGGTCGCCCGCGGCCATCCGCAGACGCTCGAACAGCCGCGCGGCGGTGGCGTCGTCGTGCGAAACCGAGGGGATCAGCACGGTGCCGCCTTCCTCGCTGAGCCGTGCCGGCGGCACATCGTCGCCCATGGTCAGCTCACCGCGCAGACGTCGCAGCCGGCGGAGCGCGCCCACGGGATCGTGTCCATCGTCGACGGTCTCGTTCGCCGGACCGCTGAGGGTCAGGGCGAGTACCGCGTATGCCTCCGCACCGCGGAATCCGCACTCACGCGCCAACTCCGGCGTGCTTGTCCCAGCGATCAAAGCCGCTGCCAGGGCTTCCGCACCGGCCTGGCGCATGGCCGTATTGGTACGCAGTTCGCGCATGTAGGCGCTGGTGAAAGTGGTGATCACGCCGTCCAGAACCTCGGCCAGCCGTTGGCCGGCCACGACGAGTGCCCGGCTGTCGGTGCCGTCGGCATGCCGGGCGAGCAGATCCAGAACGAAACGGAACCCGACGTGGGTGGCGTGCTGCACGGCTTCCAGCGCCACGCCGTCGGCGGCCCAATCGGCGATCTTTTCCTGAACCGGCTCGGGCATTCGACCGGCCGCGCGACCTTGTAGCGCCGCGGCCACCAGTTCCAGGCATCCGGCCACTACCTCGCCGGCTTCGCGCCGCGCGACGCCACACGGCAGTACCGCCCCGGGCGCGGCACCGCCGCCTCCACGGGCGAGATGGTCCAGCAACTGCTGGGATAGTCGCCGCGGCCGGGGCAGATGCGCGATCGCCGGCAATCCGGCGATCTCGAGTTCCCTGCTTGTGCGAGGGGTGTTCGTCAGCACTGACCTCGGCCTCCTTACCGCCGAACTGCGCGGGTCCCCTGTGCCGGCTCGGTCCGCCGGCGCCCATCTGTATCAGTAGGAACTGTAACCGTCGGTGACCCATGCCACAACATTCCCGCGGTTACCCGCGCCCGGCCCGGACGATCCGGTAGTAGAAACCACCATCTACTGAGACAGTGCCGCTAAGATTGCCGAAACTGCGGCTCGCAGGCGAGGAGCGGGAGGATGAGAATGACGCAACATCCGCACGAGTATCGGGTCGCGGAGCTGGCCGAGGCCGCCGGCGTCGCGGTGCGGACTGTGCGCTATTACCAGGACAGGGGCCTGCTCGACGCCCCGCGGCGTCAGGGGCGCCACGCCGTATACAACGAGGCCCATCTCGAACGTTTGCGACTCATCGCCGACCTGCTCGGCCGCGGCCACAGCCTCGACGGTATCGCCGATCTGCTGACAAGCGCCGAGCACGGCGGCGGAGTATCGGAGCTGCTGGGATTCGAAACAGCGGCATCACAAACCTGGGGAGACGGGGAAGTCACCCTGGACTTCGACCAGATGATGACACGTTTCGGCGAACAAGCCACTCCCGAGGCCATCACCGAGGCAATTGCGCTGGGCTACCTGCGTATCGAGGAAGACCGCTTCGTCTACTCCAGCGGACGGCTGCTCGAGGCCGCGACCGCCTTCGTGGCGGCCGGTATTCCGCTGCGCTCGGTCCTCGCCCTGAGCTGGGAACTGGAAGCGGCGTTCGACCGGATGGCCTTCGCCTTCGTCCGGGAATTCCGGGTCAACCTCGTCGACCCGATATCGGAGAACCCGGCCCCCGAGCGGCTGAACGAGCTCGCCGGGGCACTCGCCCAGCTACGCCCGGCGGTCCGCCAGGTCGCCGATGAACTGCTCGCCCGAGCCATGGACCGCCGAATCCACCTCGACCTGCCCGAAGTGTCCCAGCAGTTGAGCCGGGCCGCGCACACCGAACCAGCCCCTTCGGGCGACACCGCGCAGCGGTAGGAGACCCGATGGTCGAATACATCCTGGCGGCGGTTGTCGTAGCCGAGGCCGCGAGCCTGATCGTGCTGTGGCGGTTGCTGGTACGCAGCCGCCGGGAACTCGCCGAGACGCGGCGCCGGCCCGATACCCGGCAGCTGCTGGTGGACAGTGGCCGCGAAGCAGTCAGAACCGTATGGCAGGCTGCCGGACTCGTGCGCCGCAAAGGGTTTCGCGCGGCGGTACTCGATTCGATCGAAGACCTGGCCGGCTGGGCACAGGTGGAACGACCGGATCTGGCGCGGCTCAGCGCCGACGGCGATGTGGTGATCGCTTTCTCCGATATCGAAGGGTCCACCGCGCTGAACGAACGACTGGGCGACCGCGCCTGGGTCGCGCTGCTCGGCCGGCACGACCGGCTGATCCGCAAGTACGTCGCCGCGCACAACGGGCATATCGTGAAAAGCCAGGGCGACGGTTTCATGATCGCATTCGGTGACGCCGAGCAGGCTGTGCGTTGTGGCCTGAACGTGCAGGGCTCCATCGGCGCCCTCGGCAAACCTGTGGCCGGTGTCCGAGTGCGGATCGGGATCCATATGGGGCGATCCGTCCGCCGCGGCGACGACCTGTTCGGCCGGAATGTGGCCTTGGCCGCCCGGGTCGCCGCACAGGCGGGCGGCGGGGAGGTTCTCGTCAGCGAGGCGGTGCGCGACGTCGTGGCCGATCGGCCGGGTATCGCTGTCACCGCCGCCCGCGAAGCCGAACTCAAGGGGTTCCGTGGCAGTTTCCAGCTCTACACAGTGGTATCGGACGACTGAGGGGTCCGATACCGAATCGGCCGGGGCGCACCGCAGTTCACTGTTCAGGTGTGGCTACGGAATCAGGACGAATCTGCCGAACACGTCGCCCTCGTCCATTTTCCGGTGCGCGAGTGCGGCTTTCTCCAGAGGCAGCGATTCGTGGACGACCGCCCGCAGATCGCCGCGACTCGCGGCGGCCCACTGGTCGAGTTGTACGGCACGGCGGTCGGGCAGCGCGACCGTATCCGCGCTGAAGGTCGCGAACGACAGCGACCTCACGAACGAAGCCAGCATGGTTGCGCCGAAATCCGCCGGTGGAAAGCCCGCGACGGCGCCGACGGCGACCATGCGGCCGTTCGGCGCGAGCTTGTCGAAGAACGCCGGCATATCCGGTCCGGAGATGATGTCGATGATGACGTCGTAGCCGGTGGGCGCGTCGGCGCCTGCGCCGGAACGGTCCAGCACATGTGTCGCTCCGAGTGCGCTCAGCCGGGCGCCGCGCTCCGCCGAGGAGGTCGTGACCGCCACGGCGCGGGCGCCGCCGCGGGCCGCCAGCTGGACCGCCATGACTCCGATACTGCCGGCGGCGCCGCGCACCAGCACGGCTTCCCCCGCCGCGAAATGGGCGTGTGCCAGGGCGAAATGTGCCACCATTCCGGAACTTCCGAGAGTGACCGCGTCGGCCGCGGACAAGCCCGCGGGCAGCGGCAGGATTTCCTCGACCGAGGCGAGGGCCTGTTCCGCATAACCGCCGCCGCGGCCGGTGAACGCCCACACGCGCTTACCGGTCCACGAGGTGTCGACACCCGCGCCGACGGCGGTGACGATTCCGGCGACCTCCGAGCCGGGAACGTGGCCTTCCTCGATGCCGACCCCGGCGATGGTGCCGCGCCGGATCATCGCGTCGACACCGCCGACACCGATCGCCTCGGTGGCTATCGCCACCTGTCCCGGGCCGGGAACGGGGGACGGGATATCGGTGACGGCGAGCCCGTCGGGGCTGCCGAATGACTGGATGACGACTACCTTCACTGTCTCTCCTCGGTCTGGGGCCGGTCGGCGAGGAATGGATCGTCTCGCTCGTTCCCGACGCTAACGGACGCCCCCGTCCGTTTAGCTAAACTGAGAGCGATGCCCGAACATTTGACTCACCCGCTGCGCTCCGACGCCAGAGACAACCGCGAACGCATCCTGGACGCGGCGCGTGTCCTGTTCGCCGCCGAGGGGCTGAACGTGCCGATGCGGGAGATCGCGCGGCTCGCAGAGGTGGGGCCCGCCACCCTCTATCGCCATTTCCCGACCAAGGAATCCCTGGCAACGGAGGCATTCGCCGACCAGATGCGTACCTGCCACGCCATCGCCGACGAGGGCCTGGCCGATCCGGACCCGTGGCGCGGCTTCTGCCACGTCATCGAGCGGACGTTCGAGTTGAACGCGCACAGCCGAGGCTTCACCGAAGCCTTCATGTCGACGTTCCCGAACGCCATGGATTTCGCCGCGAGCCGGGAGTACGCACTGAAATCGGTCACCGAACTGGCACGCCGCGCCAAAGAAACGGGGCACCTCCGCGCCGATTTCGCGCTGGACGACCTGATGCTGATGCTCATGGCGCACCGGGGTATCCAACCCGGCTCGCAAGCTGCCCGCACCGCGGCCTCGCGGCGCTTCGCCGCCTTGGTGATCGAAGCGTTCCGCGCCACCCCGGGGTCCGCGTCGCTGCCGCCGGTCCCGCGGTTGGCGCCCGCCGCAGGCTGAAGCGCCGCCCCGGCCTTCGCTTTTCGGAACCGGCATGAGCGCGTCCGGTGTCCCGGCGCCGGGCAGCCCGGCGGAACCGAGGGTGAGCGCTGTCGAGAGGTGGCCGGGCGGTCCGAGGCAGACGCCCACGCACCCGGGGCCGGCGTGCCGGGCGGCCGGGCGCAGCGGTCGTGGGATAGTTCACCCGCTATTCGTTTGCCTATGGGTTAGATGATTGTCAATATCGATGAATGTCTAATTCGCAGGTGCCGATAGAGGGGTGCAGTCCCTCTGCGCGGATCCGGGAACCACTGTCGGCGGATGCCTCGGTGGAGCTGGCAGCGGTATTCAAAGCGCTGTCGGATCCCGTGCGATTACGGCTGCTCAGCTCGATCGCGTCGCGGGCCGGGCAGGAGGCCTGCGTCTGCGATCTGTCCGAAGGCATCGCATTGAGCCAGCCCACGATCTCGCATCATCTGAAGGTGCTGCGTGGTGCCGGATTGCTGACCAGCGAGCGGCGCGCATCCTGGGTGTACTACCGGGTGGTCCCGGAGGTGCTGCGGCGGCTCTCGGACGTTCTGCTGACGGAAAGCGGCGCGGCCGCGGAGATGAACGCGTGAGCGCCGAGACGACCCGCAGTGCGCCGGGTGTGGTCGGGAAGCTTTCCACGCTGGACCGGTTCCTGCCGGTGTGGATCGGGGTGGCGATGCTCGCCGGACTGCTGCTGGGACGGCTGATCCCCGGACTCGGCGACAACCTGGCCGCGGTGGAAATCGACGGGATCTCGCTGCCGATCGCCCTCGGGCTGCTGATCATGATGTACCCGGTGCTCGCCAAGGTCCGCTACGACCGCCTCGACACCGTCACCGGCGACCGGCGGTTGCTGGCCGGGTCACTGGCGCTGAATTGGCTGCTCGGGCCGGCACTGATGTTCACGCTGGCCTGGCTGCTGCTACCGGACCTGCCCGAATACCGCACCGGACTGATCATCGTCGGGCTGGCGCGGTGTATCGCCATGGTGATCATCTGGAACGATCTGGCCTGCGGTGACCGGGAAGCCGCCGCTGTACTCGTGGCGCTGAACTCGGTCTTCCAAGTGATCATGTTCGCAGTTCTGGGCTGGTTCTACCTCTCGGTGCTGCCCGGATGGCTGGGCCTCGAGCAGACCACGATCGAGGCCTCCCCCTGGGAGATCGCGAAATCGGTACTGATCTTCCTCGGCATCCCGCTACTGGCCGGATACCTCACCCGCCGCTTCGGGGAGCGCACGAAAGGCCGCGACTGGTACGAATCCACGCTGATCCCGCGGATCGGGCCGTGGGCGCTGTACGGGTTGCTGTTCACCATCGTGGTGCTGTTCGCACTGCAAGGCGAGCGCATCACCGCGCAGCCCCTCGATGTTGTGCGGATCGCGGTGCCGCTGCTCGCGTATTTCGCGATCATGTGGGGCGGCGGCTACCTGCTCGGCGCGCTCATGGGCCTCGGCTACGAGCGGACCACCACACTGGCGTTCACCGCGGCGGGCAACAATTTCGAACTCGCCATCGCGGTCGCGATCGCCACCTACGGCGCCACCTCCGGTCAAGCGCTCGCCGGGGTGGTGGGCCCGCTGATCGAAGTCCCGGTGCTGGTCGGGCTGGTCTATGTCTCCCTGGCCCTACGCAACAAGTTCCGGAATTCCGGCACACCGACCGAGGCGGGTCACCGCGACGTCGACGTCCGGCCCTGAACCACGCCTCAGAAAGAGACGATTCCATGACGCCACCCACCGTGTTGTTCGTCTGCGTCCACAATGCCGGACGCTCCCAGATGGCCGCCGGATTCCTCGCCCACCTCGCCGGAGACGCAATCGAGGTCCGCTCCGCGGGCAGCGCACCCGCCGCCACCGTGAATCCCACGGCGGTTGCGGCGATGGCCGAGGTCGGTGTCGATATCGCCACCCAGTCGCCGAAGATTCTCACCGCGGACGCGGTGCAGTCCTCGGACGTGGTGATCACCATGGGCTGCGGCGACAGCTGCCCGGTCTTCCCCGGCATCAGCTACCGGGATTGGGACCTCCCCGACCCGGCGGGCAAAGGTATCGACGACGTACGCCCGATCCGCGACGAGATCCGCGCCCGAGTTGTGGCACTCATCGCCGAACTGCTGCCTACCTGAACCGGCCGGACAGCGGTTACGCCGCTTTGAGCGGGTCGTGCCCGAGGCACATCAGCCGATGCCGGAACTGCGCGTCGCCGGTCACCGGTTCCAGATCGTCGCGCCGTTCCGCGGTGACCGTGGCCACCACACGGCGCATGACGGTTACATCCCCGGCGGTCAGATCGGTCCGGCGTTTGCCGAGAATCGCCAGAACCTGACGGCCGATTTCGGGCCCGGAGCGATCCGGTTCCCGTTCGGCCACCGCGCTCGCCGCCTCGGTGCGCAACCAATCGCCGAGTTCACGCGACGACATATTGACCACCCGATGGAAATCGTCCCAGAGTTCGTCGTCGACCACTGTTTCCGCCATGGGTGTCCACCTCCTACGGATCAGCTCCCGCGGTTCTCGCCCAGCTCGTCGACCACCGGATTCGGCGGTACCGCACGTTCTCGTTCGGTCACCGTCGGATGCGCGTGGTCGCGGCTCTGCGCGGCGCGTTCGGCATCGGTCCGGCCGTCGTCGAGGCTCACCGACTGCGGTACTTCCGCCAGGTCGGCGTACTCCACCGGCGGGATGGCTTTCACAGCGCGCACCGTATCCTCGTCGGCGCCCGACTCGGCAGCGCAGCTCACCAAGCCGGCCTCCTCCGCCGGGAAGTCGGCCTCCGACAGCGCCCGCCGGATGCGTTCCACATCGGTTGTCACCCTCGAGAACCTTCCCGGGACGCCACCGCGACCCTCGTGAATATCTCGCTTGCGGCGCGGCAGTACCCGGCCGTGCCGCCGGCAAACAGGGCGGGGCCGCCGATATCGGCGCCGCCGCGGGGCCCGCACTCACAGTGATCCGTAATCAGTTGCGAGCCGCCGCGCAGCGGCGGCGCTCGCGTCGGGTGCGAAAGGCCACGGGGTCGTGACGACGCTGCGGCCGGGCGAGCGCTACGAGTGTTTCCGCGCGGACACCCGGGGCATACGGGGCGCATGGATACCGACAATTCCGCTGGAAAAAGTGCCGAGCACCGGGTCCACACACAGGTCGATCCGGCCGATCTACGGCGACTGCTCGAAGCGGGGCCGGACAGTTGCCTCGTACTGTCCGAGGGGCGAATGCAGGTCCAAGACCGCTCCCCGGGTGACGGTGCCGGTCTGGTCGTCGTGACGCGTGCCGGCCTCGTCGCCCAACTGGGGGAAAGCCCGGCAGACAATGACCTGGTCACCCAGGCCGCACTGCTCGACAGCGAGGTCCGGTCGCTCGGCGCCTGACCCGGCTCAGGACGCCGGGCTCGCCGTGGGTGCGGTGCCGAGGTTGGCCAGGAACCAGTCGGTCGCGAGCGCGGATACCCGGTCGAGCGCTCCGGGTTCTTCGAACAGATGCGTGGCGTCCGGCACGATCTCCAGGCGGGGGCGCACGGTCATATGCTGCTGGGCCTGCCGGTTGAGATCGAGAACTATTTCGTCGGCGCCGCCGACGATCAGCAGCGTGGGCGTCCGGACCCGGGTGAGGGCGTCGCCCGCGATGTCCGGGCGGCCGCCGCGGGAGACGACGGCGTGGACCGCGGCCGGACGCTCGGCGGCAGTGCGGAGTGCGGCCGCGGCGCCGGTGCTGGCCCCGAACAGGCCGACCGGGTTCTCCGCGGTTGCGGCCCGGCCGGCCAGCCAGTCCACCGTTGCCGCCAGCCGGCCGGACAGCAACGGTATGTCGAATCGCAGCTCCCGGGTACTCAGGTCGCGGTGCTCTTCCTCGGCAGTGAGCAGATCGAGCAGTACGGTGCCGAGTCCCGCCCGCTCGAGCACGGCGGCCACGTACCGGTTGCGCGGACTGTGCCGGCCGCTGCCGGTGCCGTGTGCGAAAACGACGATCCCGCAGTCCGGCGCGGGCAGCCGGACCCGCGCGTCGAGGTGGATATCGCCGACGGGTATCCGCACTTCCTCGTCGACGAACATGCTGTTGCCGGTGGAGTCGTTCATGGTTTTTTCCGTTCCCGTCGTACGGATCGCCGGCGTACCGGCATATCGGGAGCGGTTTACCCGCGTCCCCTCCGGCAAACAGCTGCTCAGGTCAGGTACGGGCTGCTGAACCCGTATCGCGGCGCGGAGTTCACCTTCCGGTGGCCGCCGGTGCGCAACACGCGACCTCGTCCGCGTCGGCGGCTCCACTGTTGCCGGTGCCGCAGCATGCCTGTACTGCCGCGCGGTCGTCCGTCTCGGCGAACTCGGGCGCGGTACCGAAGTGCTCGGTATCGGCGAGGACCGTGTAGACCTCCCAGCGTTCGGCGTTCGGTCCGGTCACCCACACCTTGTCCTGGGTGGCGAAGCAACATGTGGTCGCGATCTGTTCCTCGGTGAACAGACCGGCCTCGGTCAGGCGTGCGATCTCGGCGTGGACCTTCTCCGAGGACTCGACCTCCACTCCGAGATGGTTCACGCTGCCGCCCTGACCGGGGTTTTCGATCAGCACCAGTTTCAGCGGCGGCTCGTCGATCGCGAAATTCGCATAGCCCGGTTTGCGTTTCGCGGGTTCGGCACCGAACAGGGTCGAGTAGAACCCGACCGCCTGCTCCAGATCGTCGACATTCAGGGCGAGCTGTACACGAGACATCACGAACCTCCAGTTGTGTTACTTATATCGAAAAGGTGGTGTGGCCGAGTCTGCCACCTTTTCGACATATGTCAACGCTGTCGGTAGTATCGGAATATGCCGAAAGCGCTACCCGTCATCGATACGACCGCCCCCGTCTGCTGCGCCCCCGTGGCCGCCGGTCCCATCGACGACGAAGCGGCCCTGCACGTCGCGCTCCGCCTGAAAGCGCTCGCCGACCCCGTCCGGGTCAAGCTCATGTCGCTACTGCTGGCCGCCTCGGTCGCCGGGGCCAACGGTGGCGACCTCGCCGCCGCGGTCGACCTGTCCGAATCCACCGTCAGTCATCATCTGGCGCAACTCCGCAAAGCGGGCCTGATCACCTCGGAACGCAACGGAATGAACGTCGTCCACCGCGCCCACCGCGACGCGCTCGCCGCCCTGTGTGTGGTGCTGGATCCCAACTGCTGCCGCTGATCGCGGCGCCCGGCCCGGCTACTGGAACGCCGCCGAGTTGCGTACCGCCCACTCGGCGAAAGTGTGCGGTGCCCGGCCCAGTACCTTTTCGACGTCCGGGCTGACCTGCTGTAGTGCGGGTGCCGGGCTCCCGAGTATGTCCAGTGTGGATTCGACCACCGGCCCGGGCATGAACTGCGCCATCCGCTCCGTTGCCTGCGCGCGCGACAGTTCGGTGAAACGTATCGGTTCGCCCAGCGCTGCGGCGAGGGCGGCCGCCTGCTGCCGGGGGGATACCGGCTCGGGGCCGGTGAGTTCGTAGATCGTGCTGTCGTGGCTGTCGTCGAGCAGGGCAGCGGCGGCCACCGCGGCGATATCGACCGGATCGATCACCGGCAACGCGATATCGGCGAACGGCGCCGTGACGGTCCGCTCGGCGCGCACCGATTCCGCCCATTGCAGTGCATTCGAGGCGAAGTTCCCAGGGCGCAAGATCGTCCAGTCGAGACCGGAATCCCGCACCGCCGCTTCCGCGTCCGCGGGATGATTTCCGGTGCCGACCCCTTGTGAGGACAGCAGTACCACTCGGCGCCCGCCCGCGCTGCGGACCGACTTCACGACTTCGGCGAGATCTCCGCCCGCGCCGAGAAAATCGCCGGAAGTCAGCAGAAATACGGTATGGGCGCCCGTGAGAGTGGGAGTCAATTCCTCCGTCCGCAGCAGGTCGGCCCGCCGATACTCGACACCGGCGGGGAAATCCGCTGCCTCCGCTGCCCGCGAGACCGCCCGGACCTCTGCTCCCGCCGCGGCCAGCGCCTGTACCAGCGGTCGTCCGACATTGCCGGTCGCTCCCGTTATCACGATCATGTTTTTCCTCTCGACTTCGGTGATGCGACGCTACTATTCGAAAGACAGTAGGTACCTAGAGGGAAGTATTGGAGGTAGGGCACTATTGTGACCGAAACCACAGCCTGGAACCCGGACGTGGAGATCGCTCCGGAGAACGCCTGTCCCATCGCACCGGTGGTCGATGTGGTGTTCAGCCGCTGGACCACGCCGATCCTGTGGGTGCTGCACTACCGCGGGCCGCACCGCTTCGTCGAACTCCAGCGATCGATCACCACGATCACCCCGAAAGTGCTGACCGAACGGCTCCGGCAGCTCGAACGCGACGGGTTGATCACGCGCACATACCATCCGGAGGTTCCGCCCCGGGTCGTCTACGAGATCAGCGAGTTGGGCAGCAGCCTGGCGCCGCTGTTCGCGGCCCTGGCCGACTGGTCGGTCAACCTCGCCGAGGTCGAGCGGGCGCGCCGCGCCTACGACGCCGATCGGCAAACGCGCCGAAAGCGCTGATCGCGGCTCCGGCGGTCGTCCCCGCGCGGCGGAGAACGTCCGGCGGTCCCGGCTAGAGTCGAGCCGTGGGCGGTTACCGCGAGTACCGGCCGCCGACCGGATCGGAACCGGTGGTGGCGTGCGTGTGGAACAGCGACGCTCTCCTCGCCGGTACGCAGCGAGTCATACCGGACGGATGCGTCGACCTGGTGTGGCTCGGCCGGCGCCTGCTGGTGGTCGGCGCCGATACCGAGCCGATGCTGTGGCCGACGGTCGGCGAGACAGCCGAGGGCCTCCGGTTGCGGCCGGGAACCGCCGGCCGTGTTCTCGGCGTGCCCGCCGACGAGGTCCGCGATCGGCAGTTGCCGCTGTCCGATCTCTGGCCCGCGGTGGCCGACTGGCCCGATCGCCCCGAAACCGCGGACCCGGCGGCCCGGCTGCGGCTGCTGACCGAAGCCGTACTGCACCGCAAGGCCGAACCGGATCCGTTGATCGGTGCCGCCGTGCGCCGGCTGGTCGTCCCCCGGGCCCAGGTCGCGGCCGTGGCCGCCGACCTGGGCATCAGTGAGCGTCACCTGAACCGGCGGGTTACGGCGGCCGTCGGGTACGGGCCGAAATTCCTGGCCCGGGTTGCCCGGCTGCGGCGGCTGGTCGCGGCAGACGGGGAATCGCTCGCGGAGCGCGCGTACGCGGCAGGCTACGCCGGCCAGGCGCATATGACCGACGAAGTACGGCACCTCACCGGCCTCACTCCTGTCCGATTTCTGGAAGACGCCACACTCACAGCTGCCTAACCTCCGGGTACATGAGCATCGACCTCGCAGCGGCCCGGCACTACATCGAGTCCAGTGCCCGTGTCCTGGAACGGCACCGGCTCTCCGTACTCCTCGACGGCAGCCCCGTCGACCCCGTCCGCACCGCGCTCGCGGCCTACCGCAACCCCGACGGCGGATTCGGGCACGCATTGGAACCCGATGTGCGATGCCCCGGCAGCCAGCCGTCGGCGGCACTGTCCGCGCTGGAAATACTCGCCGAACTGGATACGGCCGCAGATCCGATGGTCACCGGGCTGGCCGGCTGGATCGCCGGTATCGCCGACCCGGACGGCGGTGTGCCGACCGTCCTGCCGTCGGCTACCGGCCACCCACACGCCCCGTGGATGGCACCGGATCCGGAGGCCGGATTCCTCACCTACGCCCTCGCTGCCGCCCTGTGGCGGCTCGGAGTGCAGCATCCATGGCTCGACAAGGCGACAACATGGTGCTGGCACCGGATCGACGCCGCCGAGGCCCCCGCCGGTTACACCGTGAAATTCGCGCTGCAATTCCTCGATGCCGTACCCGACCCCGTCCGCGCCGCCGCGGCCGTCGAACGTTTCCGGTCCGCGATCCGCGCCGACGGCACGGTCCCGGTCGAAGGCGGTGTCGAGAACGAGCAGATCGGCCCGCTCACATTGTCTCCGCATCCGGCGGCACCGAGCCGGGTGTTGTTCGACGAACATACGATTGCCGTGGAACTGGACCGGCTCGAGGGTGAGCAATTGGACGACGGCGGCTGGGATTTCGACTTCCTGCACTTCACGCCCGGTCAGACCGTGGAATGGCGTGGCGTGGTGACCCTCGGCAATATCAGCACGCTGCGCGAACACGGCAGAATCTGATCCGTATCACGCAGCCGTGAACTCGCGGCGGCGGTATGGCGACCTCGGCACGCTGCCGCTGGAGCTCGCGCGAGAGTGTTGCCCGTGGCACGACAGCGATCGTCCGGTCGCGCGACGCAAGGAAAGCCCGCTGGATGCCGGGCATCCCCCTCGAGGTGGCGCTCACCGCAGCCCGGCGATGTGACGACCGCGTTCTCGGCTCGCTTCCGGACGGCGAACGCCGACGCGTGGGACCGACCGGACAACGCCCGGACGGATCCGGCGTCAGCTGCCGTCATCCCGAAGCTGCTGATGGAGGACGGCGGCGCGGAGCGTGAGGTGGTTGCGTTCGGCGAGGTTCTGCGCTCGGTCGGCGGCCTGTACATAGAGCCGCGCGGCCGTGGCGATATCGCCGGCCCGTTCGTGGAGGTAAGCCGCGGATGCGGTGTATCGGGGGAGTTCCGGGTCGAGTCCGGCGAGCGCTGCGAGACCCGCCTGCGGGCCGTCGGCCTCGCCGACGGCCACCGCACGGTTGAGCCGGGCGATCGGGCTGCCGGTGATCCCGACCAGCTCGTCGTACCATTCGACGATCTGCACCCAGTCGGTCTCCTCCGCTGTCTGCGCATCGGCGTGCAGTGCCGCGATCGCCGCCTGCGCCTGGTACTCGCCGAGCCGGTCGCGGGCCAGGGCCGCCTGCAGGATCATTACGCCCTCGGCGATCAGGTCCCGGCGCCACAGCTCCCGATCCTGTTCGGCCAGCGGAACCAGGCTGCCGTCGGCGCGAAGGCGGGCCGGGCGGCGGGCATGGTGCAGCAGGAACAGTGCCAGCAGGCCCGCGACCTCCGGGTCGCCGGTGGTGGCGGTGAGCTGGCGGGTCAGCCGGATCGCCTCCGCGGCCAGGTCGATATCACCGCTGTATCCCTCGTTGAACACCAGGTACAGCACCCGCAGCACCGTGCGCAGATCGCCGGGAGTATCCAGCCGGACCTCGCTCACGGTGCGTTTGGCCCGGCTGATCCGCTGCGCCATGGTGGCTTCGGGGACGAGGTAGGCCTGCGCGATCTGGCGGGTGGTGAGACCACCGACCGCTCGCAGGGTCAACGCCACGGCCGAGGCGGACGTCAGCGCCGGATGCGCGCACAGGAAATACAACCGCAGCGTCTCGTCCTCCGCCGCGGCGGGCCCCGCCGCCGGTTCTTCGGAAACCCGCAGCTCACGGTTTCGGCGTGCGGATTCGGAGCGGGCCAGATCCACGAAACACCGCCACGCCGTGGTGATCAGCCAGCCCTTGGGATCGTCGGGCTGCCGCCGCGGCCAGGTATCGACGGCCCGCAGCAGCGCCTCCTGCACGGCGTCCTCGGCGGTCGCGAAATCCGCCCCGCGGTGGACGAGGGCCGCCAGGACACCGGGGATCAGGTCCCGCAGCCGGCCCGCGTCCAGCGCGTCGGCGGTCATCACTCGGTGACGGTCGGCGGGGCGGTCAGGAACGGGCGTACCTCGAGCCATTCGTGGATCGGTTTCCCGCCCGCGCCGGGCGCCGCGGACAACTCGCCGGCCAGTTCGACGGCGCGGTCGTAGGAGTCGACGTCGATGATCATCCAGCCCGCGATCAGGTCCTTGGTCTCCGCGAACGGGCCGTCGGTCACCGGCGGTTTGCCCTCGCCGTCGTAGCGGACCCACGCGCCCTCCGGCGCCAGAGCCTGACCGTCGACGAATTCGCCGGTGCTCTCCAGGCGGTCCGCAAAATCCCGCATATATCGCATATGTGCCTCGATCTCGGCCGGGGTCCACCGGTCCATCGGCACATCGTTGACCGACGCCGGAGCGCCGCGGTAATGCTTGAGGAGCAGGTACTTCGCCATGGATTCTCCCTTCGGATGTCCGACCCTGGTTGGTCGATCACACCTGGGACGGAGCCGTTACGACGTTCTCGACATCCACGCCGGAAATTTCCGGAACTTTTTTACCGGGTCTGCGATCAGGCCTCGCTGGGCTGCACGATGACGAATCCTTCACCGTCGAGACGCAGCTGGAACGCCTCGCCCGAACCACCACGGACCATCGAACCGAAACTCTGCGAACGATTCAACGAGGTCTGCAACTGCGCGCTCCACCCGACCACCGCATCGGTGTCCACGAAAACCGGCGCCTGCGGATGCACCGGAATGATGATCGGTGTCCCCGCGCACACCAGCCCGAGCCGCCCCTGCCCGGTGAACACACAGTTGAACAGCCCGCCACCGGCCATCCCGACGCCCTGCACCATCCGGATGTCGTACTGCAGGCTCGAATCGAACACCAGAATATTGCGGCCGTTGATGGTGAGCGCATCGCCGGGCACCAGGTCGACCAGGAAACAGTTCCGGTCGAAATGCGCAAACCACGCCTCCCCTTGCCCCCGCACCGACATCAGCGGCACACCCTCACCCGTGAGTGCCCGCTGCAGGAACTTCCCGACCCCCTGTCCCTTCTTCTCGAACTGCAGGCTCCCGCGGAACGCCACCATCGACCCCTGCCGCGCGAGGCACTCGCCGTTCACGGCGTACTTCAATGCTTTCGTGCTCTGCGCGGTCAACCCGGGCGCGGTCGCGGGCTGGGCCATGTTCTCGTTGGCGAAGATCTCACTCTGCATACCGCGATCCTGCCGCAACTGTCATCGCCATGGGCGGGAGTGGTCTGCGAAATGCTGCCGGCATCACCTGTGGCGTTCGGCCTGTTCGACCCGGTCCCACCGCGGCCGGCTGGATGAACTTGCGCGCGGCGGGGCGCCGGGGCACCGCGCATCGTGGCGGGAGCCGCTGCCGCCGGCCGGCCCGGGGGAGTAACGATTTCTTCTCGGTGATCGAAAAGTTCAGCAGCGCACATATTTAGGAGTGTGACGCCTGGTCGGAGGGTAATCGGTAGATGGACGCCCTCCGGCGACCGAGTTCGACGATCGAAGAGAGACCGTTATGCCTGGCTTCCTGAAGTACATCATCTTTCTCAACATGCTGGGCGTGCTCGCCGGGTACCCCACCTGGTGATTCCTGGGGCCGGCCCGCCGATCGGTTAGATTGGCGGTTCCGCCTGGACCTTGCCGGGCGCCCGGGTTGTCGAGGATAGGGGTCGTATGACGAAGACCGCGCTGGTGACGGGGGCGTCGTCGGGGATCGGGCGGGCTACGGCCGCGCTGCTGGTGGAACAGGGTTACCGCGTGATCGGGACCAGCCGGAATCCGGATTCGATCGCGGCCTCGGCGCGGGTTCCGGAGGTGGAGTATCGCGCGCTCGACCTCACCGATCCGGCCGGTATCGAACAGTTCGGGCATGAGCTCGGGCCGGTGGATGTGCTGGTGAACAATGCGGGGGAGAGCCAGTCGGGCCCGATCGAGGAACTGCCCCACGACGCTGTGACCCGGATATTCCAGTTGAACGTTTTCGGTGCGGTGCAGTTGACGCAGGCAGTCCTGCCGGGAATGCGGGAGCGCGGGTACGGGCGGATCATCATGGTCGGGTCCATGCTGGCGAGTTTCCCGCTGGCCTACCGGTCCTCGTATGTGGCGACGAAGGCGGCGATCAAGGGTTTCGCGGACGCGGCACGGTTGGAGACGGCGCCGTTCGGGGTGTGGATCAGCACCGTCGAACCCGGGTCGATCGCGACCGGGATCGGGGAGCGGCGCACCAAGTACATCGCCGAGGATTCGGTGTACGCGGCGGATTTCGCGACGATGATCAGCAATCTGGATCGTAATGAGCGGGCCGGGACGAGCCCGGACGACGTGGCGCGCACGATCGTGCGCGCGATATCCGCGACGAAGCCGAAACCGCTGTATGCCAAGGGTAGCCGGGCGCCGATCGTCTTCCTGCTGCGGCGGCTGTTACCGGCGGCGGTGATCGAGAAGGTCGTCGCGCGGAGGCACGGATTGAAGCGCTGAGGCCGGATATGCGTTTATCCGTGGGTTGTGCCATGTGGACACACGCCGAGTGGCCGGCGACGGGTGACACACTGCGCAGTTATGCGAGCTGGTGTGATGCGGTGGAGGGCAACACCACCTTCTACGCGGTGCCGGCCCGGCGCACCGTGGAGACCTGGGCGCAGCGGACCGCCCCGGATTTCCGGTTCGTGATCAAACTGCCCAAAACCGTCACGCACGAACGCCGGCTCTCGGGCGTGGACGCTGAGCTGAACGATTTCCTGCACACCATGGAGCCTCTCGGGTCCCGGATGCATGCGCTGTGGGTCCAGCTGCCCGGTACCTTCGGGCCGAACGAGCTGGGGTCGCTGGCCGGATTCGTCCGGCAGGTCCCGGCCGGTCTGCGGGTGGCGGTGGAGGTGCGGCATCCGGCGTTCTTCACCGACGACGATGCGGCGAACCGGCTCGAACGGGTACTGGGCCGGGCGGGGGCGGAATGGGTTCCGTTCGATACCACCGTTCTGTTCGCGGCGCGGCCGGCGAGTTCGGCGGAGTACGAGGCGCAATCGAAGAAACCGCGGTTGCCGCGGCGGATGCGGGCGCTCACCGAGAGCCCCATCGTGCGATATCACGGCCGTGACGATCCCGAGGTGACGATGGCGGGCTGGCGGCCCTGGGTGGAGCAGGCGGTCGAATGGTTGCGGGAGGGGCGTTCGCCGACGGTCTTCCTGCACACCCCGGACAATGCGTCCTCCCGGGATCTGGCGCGCCGTTTCCACGACGAGGTCCGTGTCCATGTCCCGGACCTCGCACCGTTGCCCGACCCGGCCGAAACCGAACCGATGACGCTGTTCTGACGGTTTCGCGCCGCATCCCGATTCAGTTCACCGTGAGCAGCGCCGCGGCGGCGAGCGTCTCCACCCAGAAGTAGAACCAGGTCGGATAAAACGCGGCCGGAGCATCGAATACCCGCGAAATCACCCGGCCCGCCGCCATCCCGGCCAGTGCGACCGCGACCGCGAGTACCACGCCCCGCCCCAGGTCGCCGGTCGTCGTCGCCGACCAGAACAGTGCGGCGGCAACCGCGAGACCGAACCCGCCGTACACCGCCCTCACTTCGGAGCGTCCCGGCGTGGTGCCGACGGCGATGCCGAAGGGGCGCACGAGCCGCGCGGGCGCGGCGAGGGCGTACAGGCCCATTCCCGTGAAGAAAAGACCCGCTGCTGTCAGAACCACTGTTCGCACTACGCCTCCTTGCAACGCTTCCGTCGCTCGATCTTCGAGCACCGGCGCTGCGGGCGCTTCCGTAAACATGCGGCACCGAGCACTGACAAGTGAACAATTGTTCTAGACCAGAACACCATTATATCGCAGGGTATTGCTTTATAAGTGAGCGAATATTCGCACATCGTGGTAGAAATCGGCTGTAGCGAAGGGACAACCATGCAACCGACCGACAAACAGCGCGCCGCGCTGGAGATGATCTGCGATACGTTCCTGCCCGGGGACGGGCTGACCTTGCCCTCGGCGTCCGAGTTGGGCGCTGTGGACACGGTGCTGGCCCTGCTGGCGCGCAATCCGCGGGAAGCCGAGACCGAACAGCTGGCGATGCTGCTGGACCTGTGGGACGGTCCGGTCACCGGACTGCTCGCCGGATGGGGCCCGCGGCGGTATTCGAAACTGTCGCAGCAGGACCGAGAGAAGGCGCTGCTGCGGCTCGGCGCCTCCCGGTTCGGTGCCGTGCGCGCGGTTTTCCAGGCTCTGAAGCAGGCGTCGTTGCTGGCATACAACATCACCCCGGGGCCGACGGGAGTCAATCCGCTGTGGAAACACCTGGGCTACGACGCGATTCCCGGTCCGTTGGCGAATGCGCCGCAGCCCGCGCTCGCACCGCAGCGCATCACCGCACCGACGAGCCTCACCTGTGATGTCGTGATCGTCGGCTCCGGTGCCGGTGGTGGGACCGCCGCCGGCGTGCTCGCCGCGGCGGGTCTCGATGTGGTCGTGCTCGAACGCGGCGAGTACTACGACGACAAGGATTTCGGCGGCGGTGAACTCGCCGGGCAGCAACTGCTGTATTCGCCCGGACCGCTGGCATCCAGCGAGGGCCAGCTCGCGCTGGTCGCGGGATCCTGCCTCGGCGGCGGCACGGTGGTGAACTGGAGTACGTCGCTGCCCACTCCCGAGAGCGTGCGCGACGAATGGGCCGCGATCGGCGCCCAGCAGTTCGCCGGCGCCGAGTTCACCGAATCGCTGGATACGGTATTGCGGCGGCTCGGCGTGAACGAGCGGCGCTCCACCCCGCTGGTGCGGGACGACATCCTGGAGCGCGGCGCACGTGCGCTCGGCTGGCCGGTCGACCCCCTGCCGCGCAATGTGACCGATGCCTGCGACGCCGGTATCGAATGCGGCCGGTGCGGTAGCGGCTGCCGGTTGGGAGCCAAACAGTCGGTGACCAAGACCTGGCTGGCCGATGCCGCGGCCCGCGGCGCACGGTTGATCGTGGACGCGAATGTACGCCGGATCTCGGTGCGCGACAGTATCGCCGAAGCAGTGACCGTGCGTACCTCGGCGGGCGTGGAATTCGAGGTCCGCGCGCGAGCGGTGGTGGTGGCGGCGGGCGCGATCCAGACACCCGCACTGCTGCGCCGGTCGGGTCTGGGTAACAAGAACATCGGCCGTTACCTGCGGTTGCATCCGGCGGCGGCCGTTTTCGGTCTGTTCGACGAAGAAGTGCGGCCCTGGGAAGGCGGTCTGCAGACCCGGATCTGCCGGCAGCACGCCGATCTCGACGGAAACGGTTACGGCGTGATCTACGAGACGGGTCCACTGGCACCCGGCTCGTCCACCGGATTCATGAGCTGGCAGGGCTCGGCGGATCATCGCCGGGTCATGCAGGATTTCGCGCGCACCAATGCCGTCGGCATCATCACCCGCGACCGTGACTCCGGTGCGGTGAAGGTGGACCGGGGCGGGGAACCCACCGTGGACTACCGGATTTCCGACTACGACGCCGCTCACCTGCACACCGGTATCGAGGGCGCCGCCAGGATTCTCGAAGCCGCGGGCGCCACCCGCATCTTCTCCGGACATCAAGCGGGTGTCTCCTACGAACCGGGTGTTCGTGGTTCGCTCGCCGAGTTCTCGGCCGCCGCGAAGGCCGCCGGATACGGTCCCGGGCGCTGCACGATGGGCGCCCTGCACATCATGGGGTCGGCCCGGATGGGCGGCTCGGCGGAGAACTCCGCAACCGACCCAGACGGTGCCACCTGGGATGTGAAGAATATCGTCGTCGCCGACGCGTCGTGCTTCCCGACCTCCTCGGGTGTGAACCCGATGGTTACGATCGAGGCAATCGCGCATATGAACGCCACCCGCCTGGCGGCCCGGCTGGACTGACCGCGGGCGCGGGAGGTCCGGCCCGATGATCAGGCCTCCCGCAGGCTGCGCGCGATGCTGTGCAGCAGACCGATATCCCGGGCGGGATCTATCGTGGTTTCGAACGGCGGCCGGACCTCCAGCCGGCCGTCGTCGATCAGATCCGCGACGAGCACCTTCGCCATCGCCAGCGGAAGCTGCACCTGCGCCGAAATCTCCGCCACCGACTGCGCGGTCCGGCAGAGGCGGATGATATCGACGTACTCGGGTTCGGTGCGCTGCGGCGCCAGCCCGGCACCCCGGTCCACCACCCTGGTATCCAGGGTGAGCTCCCGGCGCCCCGTGCGGCCCCGCCCGCGGGTCACCGCGAAGAGGCGCACGATGGGACCGTCGTCCTCGTCCCAGTGATCCTCGGGCCCGTACACGGCTAGCGTATGCCGTTCGGATAGCCACGCACCTGGGTGCCGGGCCGGTCGTGGGCGGGGATCGGCGACCGGTTCTGAGGCACCGGCCGGTCATACGGGCCCGGCCGGCCGCGGTCGTCCTGATATGTGCGGGAATCGACGCCGAGATGAGCGCCGACCTGCTGTACGGTGCGGTTCATTTCGTAGGCCACCATCCCCAGGTCGGCGGAGTCGGCGGCCAGCAGCGAGAGGCAGGCATTACCGCCGGCCGCGGTGACGAACAGGACCGCCCGGTCGAGCTCCACCACCGTCTGGCAGACCCCACCGGCCTTGAAATGGCTTCCGGCGCTCCGGGCCAGACTGTGGAAGGCGGAGGCCATCGCGGCGAAACGTTCGGCATCGTCGCGGTCGAGCCCGGAGGAATGCCCCATCAGCAAGCCGTCGGTGGACAGCAGTACCGCGGAATCGGCGTCCGGTAGACCGCGGACCAAATCCTCGAGTAGCCAGCTGAGATCGGTGCGATTGGGGTCGGTCATCGTTCGCCTTCTCGTCTAGAGCGTTCTGGAGCAGTGGGATCGGAATACGGTGCGCGGCGGCCCGAACGGCTCCCACGGGAAATCGCCGACATCCGGTTGCGGGCCTGTTCCGGGGTCCGGGGGCGGACAGCACCGGGATCGGGGTTCTCGTCCCGGGCGGTGGGCTCGGCGGCCTTGCGGTGGCGGCGCGGCAGCGGCGGCCGGCCGGCACCTGCGCGATACGGATCCGGCTCTGTGTGCGGGTCCGGATACGGGGCTTCGGAAGTGACGGCGGGGTAGACGTCCGAGCCCAGCGTGCGGGAATCGTAGGGCGCCTCATACACCGGAGCGGTGGCGAACGGTGTCGCCGGCGAAGTGCGGAAGGGCAGGGGCGCCGCGGGTGCCGCACCCGCCATGGCGGGTGCGATCACCGGGGCGGCTTCCAGGGGTGGCGGCCCGCCGGGTTCGGTGAGTGCGGTCGGAACGAGGACGATCGCCTTGATTCCGCCGTACGCGGATTCGGTCAGTCGTACCGAAATGCCTTGCCGGGCAGCAAGAGTGGCGACCACGAACAGTCCGAGGCGAGTATCGCCGGTCAATGCCGTGACACCGAAGTCCGGCGGTTGGGCCAGCGCCCGGTTCCGTTCGCCGATCTCGTCTTCCGGCATGCCGAGACCCTGATCGGCCACCTCGATCGCTACACCGCGCCCCACCGGGGTGGCCGATACCTCGACCCGGGAATCGGGCGGCGAGAACGCCGTCGCGTTGTCCATCAGTTCGGCGAGCAGGTGGATGAGGTCGGCCGCGGTTTTCCCGACGATGCGCATCTCCGGTACCCGCCCGGTGTGGATACGTGTGTAATCCAGGCTCTCCGCGGCCGCGGCCCGGATGATGTCCCACAGGGAGACGGGTTTGCGCCAGCGCCGGCCGGGCTGTTGGCCACCCAGCACGATGAGGTTCTCGGCATGGCGGCGGGCGCGGGTGGCGAGATGGTCGAGCTGGAAGAGCAGTTCGAGCTGATCGGCGTTCTCCTCGCGGCGTTCGGCCTGATCCAGCAGCGCCAGCTGGCGATGGACCGCGAGCTGGTTGCGATGCGCCATATTCAGGAACACCGCGTTGAAACCCGCCCGCGTCTTGGCCTCGGCCACCGCGGCCGATACGGCGGCCAGCTGGGCCCGGTTGAACGCGTCGGCGACCTCGCCGAGTTCGTCGGTACCGAAATCCAGCTGCGCGACCTCGGCGGTGGTGTCCACCTCCGCGCCGTCGTCGAGGCGGCGCATGAGGTCGGGCAGGCGGTTGTCGGCCAAGTCCAGGGTGTCGTTGCGCAGATGGCGCATCCGGGCGATGAAGCGGTTGGCCATCAGCAGCGCGACGAGGAACGTCAGCCCGGTGAGCAGCAGCACGGCGATACCGCCGAGCAGCGATTTCGTGGCCGTCTCATCGCCCTGTGCGCGGGCGGTGGCATGGGCATCGTTGCTCTGGTCCTCCCACAGCTTCAACAGATCCCCGGTGACCCGGCCGGACGCCTGCTGCCAGGCAGCGATATCCATCGGCAACGCGGCCCGTTCGCCGGCGGAATCCGATTCGTCGGTGCTGCCGGAGCTGTCCTCGGATTCGCCGGCCGAGCGCGCGCCGCCGGCCATGATCGCGTCCTGCATGGCGATCACCTGCCGATAGTCGGCGGAATCGGTGATCGCCCGGAGTTGCGCGAGCCGTTCGCCTTTGAGTACCGCCCCGGAATACGCCACTTCACCGCGGAATTCACCGGCGTAGCGGTTGAATTCGACCAGTTGAGCCGCGGTCAGTTCGTTCAGGGTGAGCGCCACCGCGCCCAGGGTGTCCGCCTTGGACAGTGCTTCGGCGGCGCGCAGAGGTTCGGCGCCGTAGCCGAGCGATATCGCCACCCCCGCGTCCGGGGCGACCCGGGCGGCCAGCATGGAGGCCGCGACGATCGTATCGATCACCGCGCTGAAGAAACCGAAAGCCTCCGGCCGCGGGATCGTGCCCGTATCGACAGCTGCCCGGGTGGCGGGCACTTGGCCGAACAACTGCTGATAAGCCTCGAGTTCGGCTCGGGAACCGTCGGGATCGAGCTGCTGGGCTGCGTCACCTTTGGCAATGACCGCGCCCAGGGCGATATCCGACTGATCGCGCGCCGCCACCAGCGCCGGCGCCACACTCGTATCGCCCGCCAGCAGCAGCAGGGAAAGCCGCCGTTCCTCCTCGAATGCTCGCACCATCAGAATTGCCGGACCGGTGGTACTGCTGGCCAGTTCGGCCCAGTTCGTCGCATCCCGGCCGGACCGCACGAGGTAGGCGGCTGCGCCGGTCCCGATCGTCACCAGCGCGAGACTGGTGACGAGCACGATCGCGAGCAGTCGGGTGCGGATGCGGACCCGCCCGCGCGTGCGATTCGCTCCGGAACGCGCTTTTCGCAGGAATTTTCCGGCGAGAGGTAGGCGAAATCCCAACGTAGACCCACTCGTTTCAGGGTGATGGGCCGCCCGGCCGCGGGGCGGCCCATCCCAGCTATCCCGGCATTGCGATAATTTCTACTAGATTTTTCCTCGCAATGCGCTTTGTCTGTCCCAGACTCTAGCGAACGGGATGCGTGTGGTCCCCGGAAGCGGATAGGCGAATGCGGCGCTCACCCCGAAGTTCGGGTGGCGCGGGTCGCGCTGCGGCGTATTCGAAGACCGATCGGCGGGCCCGATCAACCGCCCCGCAAACTGTTCGCGATCGTCCGCAGGAGATCGAGTCCGGCCGCGTTGTCGGGAGTTTCCACCGGTGCACGCACGATCAGCCGGCCGTCGTCGACGAGATCCCCGATCAACACCTTGGTCAGCGCCAGCGGAACACCGAGTTGAGCCGATACCTCGGCCACCGACTGCGGTGCCCGGCACAGCCGGACTATTTCGGCGTACTCGGGTTCCGGCCGTCGCAGCGCCAGGCCGGAGCCGGCGTCGGCCACCATGGAATCCAGCGTGAGCTCCGTGCGCTCGCTACGACCCCGGCCGCGGGTCAGCGCATAGAGACGGACGACCGGGCCGGCGTCCTCCTCGTCCCCCGAGGTGTCGTGTGGACCGCTCATGGCTGCGGCTTGCCGTTCGCTCCGGTCTCCGGCGGCCTGCTCACCGGCTTCGCCGACGGCCGGTTCGGGTCAATGCGCGGGGGAGTGGTCATCGTCGCCTTCCTGTCGAGTTCTCTCGGATTCGGCCGGCTCCGGCAGTGCACTGCGTCCCGACCGGGTGCCACCCTCGATGGCGGCCATCAGATTGCGTGCTTCCTCGGCGCTGCGGGGACGAGGTGCTTCGGCGGCCGGGGCGGTACCGGAATCGGCGGGTTCGGGAGAGGGGGCGGGTTCGGCGCTCTGCCGGCGCCGTCGGGGAAGCGGAGGGCGGGTGCCCGTACTCGGTTGCTGCGCCGCATTATCGGTGGCCGGCTGCCCGGGCCCGCCGGGTCGTGCCGGGGTCGGGACACCGGCGGGTGCGGGGCTGCCGTTCGGTCCGCTGCGTTTCTCCGCGGAGTCCCGGCCTCCGGCTTCCTCGGAACGCGTTCCGTTGTCCGCCGGGTTTCCCGCGCCGGGCACGCCGCGTTCTTCGATCAGTTCGGTGGGAATCAGCACGACGGCCTTGACTCCGCCGTATATCGAATCCGACAGTCGTACCGACGCGCCGTGACGGGCCGCCAGCGTGGCCACCACGAAAAGCCCCAACCGGGTATCGCCGGACAGCGCCGCGACCCCGAAATCCGGTGGTTGCGAAAGCAGCTGGTTGTTCGCGACGATCTCGTCGGCCGACATGCCCAGCCCCTGGTCGGCGACCTCGACCGCGACCCCGCGGCCCACGACGGCCGCCGAGACCTCCACCCGCGACTGCGGCGGTGAGAACGCGGTGGCGTTGTCCATCAGCTCGGCCAGCAGGTGGATCAGATCGGCGGTGGCCTGGCCGGCGATCAGCACATCGGGAGCGCCGCCGGTGTGGATCCGGGTGTAGTCGACGGTTTCCGCCGCGGCTCCGCGGATCAGATCCCACAGCGGAATCGCATGACGCCACACCCGGCCGGGGTTCTCACCGCCCAGCACGATGAGGTTCTCGGCATGGCGCCGGGCGCGGGTGGCCAGATGGTCCAGTTCGAACAGCAACTCGAGCTGGTCGGCGTTCTCCTCCCGGCGCTCCGCGCGGTCGAGCAGGGCCAGCTGTTTGTGCACGGCGACCTGATTGCGGTGAGCGATATTGAGGAAGACCGTGCGGAAACCGGCCCGGGTACGGGATTCGGCCACGGCGGCCGATACCGCGGCGACCTGCGCCCGGTTGAACGCGTCGGCCACCTCGCCGAGTTCGTCGGTACCGAAGTCCAGGCGGGCCACCTCGGCGGCCGTATCGATCTCGGCGCCGCTGTCGAGGCGCCGCATCAGATCGGGCAGCCGGTGGTCGGCCAGTTCGAGGGTGTCGCTGCGCAGCCGGCGCATACGCGCGATGAACCGGTTGGCCACGAACAAGGTGCCCAGGAACGCCACCAGTGTGACGACCAGGACCACGATCCCGCCGATCAACGACAGGCTCGCCGTATCGGTGCCCTCCTCACGGGCGATGGCATGTGCGTCGCGGCTCTGGTCCTCCCACAGTTTCAGCAGGGCCGAGCCGAGCCGGGTGGACGCTTCCTGCCAGGCCGGTCCGGTCATCGGCAGGGTGGCGGGCTCGGATTGCCCGGACTCGCCCCCGCCGTCGACGCTTTCGGACGGAGCCGGGAAGGGGCCGCGCAGCACCATCGCGTCCTGCATGGCGGTCACCTGCTGCCAGTCCGGTGACGAGATGAGAGCGTGCAGCTGGTCCAGTCGCGGACCCTTCAGTACAGACGACGAATAGGCGGCCTGCGCGCGGAACTCACCGACGTACCGGTGGAATTCGAGGAATTGCTCAGGCGTCGCGTCCCCGCGGGCGAGGCTCACGATACCGAGGGTATCGGCGCGCGAGAGGGCTTCCGCGGCCCGCAGCGGTTCGACGCCGTAACCGAGTGCGATCCCCAGGCCGGCGTCGGGCGCGACCCGGGCGGCGATCAGCGACGCCCGGAAAATCGTGTCGATCACCGTATTGAAGAATCCGAAAGCGTCGGCACTGGGTACCGCGCGGGCGTCGATGGTGGCGCGGAAACCGGGAACGCTGTTGTAGAGCGGACGGAAGGTCTCCAGTTCGGCTGCCGTCCCGCCGGGGTCGAGCCGCTGGGCAGCTTCGCCCTTGGCGATCGTCGCCGCAAGCGCGGAATCGGACCGTGCTCGCGCGTCCGCGAGAGCGCCGGCCGCGACCGGATCGCCCTCCAGGTACAGCATCGACAGTCTGCGCTCCTCCTCGAACGTTTCGACCATGGAGATCACCGGCGTGGTGGTGCTGCTGATGAGATTGGCCCAGACCCGGGCCGACAGACTGTCCTTCACCAGGTATCCGGCGGCGCCGACACCGATGATCAACAGCGTGATATTCGTGATCAGCAGGATCGAGAGCAGCCGGGTGCGGATACCGACACGGCCTCGAGTGACATTCCTGCCGGAGCGGAGTGCCCGATCCCACGAGTCGGACAGATGCCGCCGAACAGCCACGATAGATCAACCCGTTCCAGGGCATGCGCAGACGACACCATGGTGATCGGCGCATATCACCCTAATGTTCCCGGCATTGCCGTTGTCCGGCAATGCATCAGCTTCGGTCCAAACCATAGCGAAGCATGGTGCGCGGGCCGAGACGAGTCTCACCAAGCGGTCGTCAGGGTATCGGAGTGATCCCGGGTACAGGCCGCCCGCGGTTCAGGAGCGACCCGCCCGTTTCGGGCCCGCGGGACCGCGGAAACACAGCACCTGATCGCCGTAGCCGGCCAGCGGCCGGGCCTCGGCGGCCTGGCGGATACCGCTGGCGGGCAGCTCGGTGAGCTTCGCGAACATGGTCGCATTACCGAAGGCCGAACGGATCTGCGTCTCCGAGGCGTAATCGGCGCCGTAATCGGCGAGCTTGCCGAAATCCAACGGCGCCAGCGGGGTATCGAGCGCCACCGGCTCCGCGGGCCGTCCGAGCGCGGCGTACTGGGCGGCCGCGCCCTGTTCGTACCAGCACAGCTCGTAGGCCAGGCTCTCGGTGCTGGTCACGCTCATCACCGGCCACTGCCGCGAAAGACGGAGGGCCAGCGGGTTCTTCGCCACCGGCGTGAGTTCCCATTTCAGGCTCTGCACCGCGACCCAGCTCCCCGACCTCCGCTCGATCAGCACGATATCCTCCCCGAGTTCGGGGGTCGCGTTCATCTGCGGATCGCGGGTGCCCCAATGCGCCTTGTCCACGCCGTACGCGGTGTTGATATCCACCAGCTCTGCGCCCGCCTCGCTGTAGGCGGCGATAATCGCCGCCCGCACCTGCTGCACTGCGTCCGGCGCCGAACAGAGCACACCGAGCGCACCGAACGACGAGCCGATCTCCACCGGTTTGGCCGGCTGATCCGGCATGGCACCCGCCACCAGTGGTTTGAGCCCGACCAGCGCCAGATTCCAGTTGATCTCCTCGATGGTCGCCAGATCACCGGCGCTTTGGTAGAGGATCTGCTGCTGGGTCAGATAGCCGGCGCGCTCCAGCGTGCGGCATTCGAGTTTGCGCAGCGCGGACTGGGTTTTGCTGGTGAAACCGATCTCTTCGATCTTCATCGCGCGCAGCTGCGCGGCCATCTCCGGGGTGGTGAGCGCGGTATACCGTTCGCGGTACATGGCCACCGCCTGTTTGCGCTGCCGGCCCACCATCAGGGTGCGTAACAGCGTGTTCAAGGTGGCGAGGTACTTGCGCGACTGATCCGGATCGGCCGCGAACAAACCGGCGCGGATCCGCACGGCCTCGTCGGTTGCCATGACCGCCGCGCCCGGATCCAGCCGGCACAGCCATACACCGCATTTCGACAGGCTGTCCGCGCAGGCTCCCGCCGCATTCGGATGATCGTGCGCTACTTGCGTATAGGCGTTGCAGGCATCGCGGATGGTCGCGGTGGCCAGTTCACGGTGCCCGATCTCCCGGGCCGCCTGCTCCAGCAGCCGCAGCGTGTCCTGCACCTTGTTCGCGAATTGCGCGGTGACCTGCCCGGCGGTGAACCAGCGCAGCCGGATCATCACCGCCTCCTGCGCGGGTTCCAATGCCCCGGCCACCCGGTTCCGTACCGAGCCATCTGTTTTGGTGGCCAGATATGCGGCGGCGAGTTCGGACAGGCTGGTGGCCAGCTGTAATTCGGTTTCCGGGGTGCGGTCCCGGGCCGCGATCCGGTCGGTGGCCACCCGCCCCTCGATGGCGATCAGATCCATCGCGATCTCAATTCCCGCATCACCTTCCGCGCACGGTCCCTGCCGACCCATCGAGTCGCGTGGCCGTCATCCGAGCATTCCTCGAAAGTCTGCCACAAGTAGGGCTCGATCAGCAGGCCTACCGGGGCCCTTACCGGAACCCGGCTGTTCTGCGCCACCGGATCCGGGTGCTCCCGGTCAGGTGGCGGGGACCGTGGTGGCACCGATACCGAGATAGAACAGCATGATCAGGAACAGGAACCAGCCCGCGCCCTGCCAGATCGGCCAGGTGCCACCGCGCCGCCACACCCGGATCGTCTCCACGAATGCCCCGATACCACCCAGGAACAGCAGCACACCGGGACCGAACAGCACCGCCACCTGGGACGGCGTATCGCAGAGCAGCGAATCGGCGTCCCGGCACTGCGCCGCGGCCGACCAGATCGCGGTTCCCGCGCACACCAGTGCCGCAACGGCCAGCACTGCCAGGGTGTAGCGGACGGCCCGGCGGAAGTTCCCGTCGCCGGACCAGCGCTTTTCCACGTCGTTCGTCATCGCCCAGCCCTCCTGCGCTCGTCGCCGGACCGGTCTCGCCCCCCGCGGTATTGCCCGGATCGTGCGCGGCAAACGTTGCGCGGACGTCCCCGGGAATCGCCACGTGGACCGTGGGAGGTGAACCGAAAGCTGAGCAGCCGCCCATAAGAGTACTGTTCCAGCAGTTCAGTAGGCATTTTCTCGGCTGCCGAAAGCGAGTTGCCGGGCCTGTCTTGTGTCCCGAGGCTGAAGGTATGAACGCACAAACCCGCCGCGCATACGCCGAGTTCCTGCCCGAGCCCTACCGGTCCGATCCGATCGCCGAACCGGTATCCGAATGGTGGGAGTGGCGTGGCCGCCGGGTCCATATGCTGCGCGCCGCGGTACCCGACGCTCCGGTGCGGCTCCTGGCGATCCACGGCGCCGGCGGTCACTCGGGCCTGCTCTGGCCGGCAGTGACGCTGGGGCTGCGGGAGAACGTCGATGCCACGGCCGTCGACCTCCCGCTGTACGGACGGACGGTCGAACCCGATCCGGCCGGGGTGCGCTACGGCGAGTGGGTCGACCTGCTGTGCGATCTGGTGCACACGCAGGCCGCGGCGGACGAGCGGCCAATAGTGCTGTTCGGCGCGAGTATGGGCGGGATGCTGGCCTACGAGATCGCCGCACGCACCGGTGCGGTCGCGCATGTCGTGGCGACCTGTCTGCTGGACCCCGCCGATCCGCACTCGCTCCCCGTCCTCACCCGATGGAATCTGCCCGGCCGGTCGGGTCCGCGCCTGCTGCGGTGGATCGACCCGGTCTGCGGCCGGCTCCGCGTGCCCATCCGCTGGATCACCCATATGGACAAGATGAGCCTCGACCCCGACCTGTCGCGGCTGTGCGCGGCCGATCCGCTGGGTGGCGGCGCCCGTATCCCGCTGGGGTTCCTCCGTAGTTTCGTGGACTACCGGCACGCACCGCCGCAAGAGTTCACCGCCGCTCCGGTCACACTGGTCCATCCCGCCGCGGACCAGTGGACACCGCCCGAGCTGAGTATCCGTTTCCTCGAACGGATTCCGGCCCGGCGCGAAACCGTGCTGCTGGACAACTGCGGGCATTTTCCCGTCGAAGAACCGGGGGTCGCGCAGCTGGCCGCGGCCCTGCGCGCGATCCTCGCCGAAGCGAGCGGGTCAGGGCGCTGATACCGGGGGCGCCAACCGCTCCACCACGGCCATCAGATCGTCCGTGGTCATCGGATGCCGCGGAGGCACCCGATGTATCTGCGCATCGATCGTGTGGACCAGCAGGCGCGCGGTCGACTCCGGGTCTGTGCCGCCGCGACCGCAGCGGCGGAGATGATAGGCGAGTTCGTTCGCGAGATGATCCTCGAAGGCATGCATGGCCGCCAGCTCATCCGCCCCGCGCATAGCCATCCGGTGCATCAAGGCGTGCAATCCGGGGCGGTCGCGATGCAGATCGATGGCCGTGTCCAGCACTCTGCGCAGTGCCTGCTCGAACGGCGGCTCGGCGGCGCGCACCTCGTCCAGCACGGCGCCCAGGCGGGTAGCCGCGTCGGTGACGTGCCGCCGGGCGAGCGTGTGCAGAATCGCCTGTTTATCCGGGAAGTACTGGTACAGCGTGCCTATCGAGGTACCGGCCCGCTCGGCGATGTGGTTGGTGGTGGTGGCCAGGCCATCGCGACCGAACAGTTGCGCCGCCGCCTCCAAGAGGGCGTCGACAGTGAAACGCGATCTGTCCTGCCGAGGCGACCGCCGCACGCCGTGGCTCATGGGCGAAGCCACCCAGAGGTCACGTGCGCGGTTGGGGCGGGCCGGCCGACCGCCATGGGCATCTGTGGTCTCCGATGTCGGGCACTGGGTCGGCACCGATTATCCGGCACCGGAGGCTCCCCGTACAGAGGCGGCAGCACCCCGCCGGCGCAATCGCTTCACCTTACGAGCACCAGGAGCCAGGTGACCGACGTGACCGGGTGCGGTTACCGGAGACCTACCCCGACGGCCGGGTCACAGGTACTGGGCGCGGAGTTTGCCTTTGACCAGTTTGCCGGTGGGGGTTCGGGGGAGTTCGTCGGCGAAATCGACCGTGCGCGGGACCTTGTATCCCGCGATACGGGCGCGCAGGTAGTCGCGGAGTTCCGCGGCGAATCCGGGGCCGGGTTCGGCGCCGGGGGCGGGCTGGACAACGGCCTTCACCGATTCGCCCATCTCTTCGTCCGGGACGCCGATCACGGCGACATCGAGAACCTTCGGATGCAGGGCGAGGGCATCCTCGATCTCCTGCGGATAGATGTTCACACCGCCGGAGATGATCATGAACGCCTTACGGTCGGTGAGGAACAGGAAACCGTCCTCGTCGATGTAGCCGATATCGCCGGTGGTGGTCCAGGTCGGATGCTGCGGGTGGATCGCCTGCTCGGTTTTCGCCGAATCGTTGTGGTAGGTGAACGGGACTTCCTCGCGTTCGAAATAGATCGTGCCGATCTCGCCGGCGGGAAGTTCCGCGCCGTCGTCACCGCAGATCCGCACCGCGCCCAGCCCGGCCGGTCCCACCGACCCCGGTTTCCGCAACCACTGTTCACTGTCGATGAAGGTGGCGCCGTTCCCCTCGGTGGACGCGTAGTACTCGTACAGCACCGGCCCCCACCAATCGATCATCTTCTGTTTGACCTCGACCGGGCACGGCGCGGCGGCATGGACGGCCACCCGCAGGCTCGAGACGTCGTAGCGGGCGCGGACGGCCTCGTCGAGTTTCAGCATCCGGACGAACATGGTCGGGACCCACTGACTGTGGGTGACGCGGTAGCGCTCGATGGCCGCCAGGGCCTCCTCGGCGTCGAAACGTTCCAGCACCACCAGCGTCCCGCCGAGGGCATGTACCACGCCTCCGAACCGCAGCGGTGCCGCGTGGTACAGCGGGGCGGGCGACAGGTAGACCGTCTCGGTATCGAATCCGTAGAGCGGGCCGAAAACGGCGGTGTAGGTATCACCGGGCGGATCGCCGACCTGTCGGTCCGGCAGCGGATGTTTGATGCCCTTCGGCCGCCCGGTGGTCCCGGAGGAGTAGAGCATATCGGCGCCGCGTGGCTGATCGGCCAAAGGCTCCGGGGAAGCGGCGGCCAGCGCTTCCTCATAGGATCCGTGCCCCTCGACCTCGCCGCCGAAGGCCAGCCGGATCTCCACTCCCGGGGTCTCCTCGACGATCTTCTCGGCGGCCTCGCGCAGACCGGCCGACGTGATCAGCGCCCGTGCCCCGCAGTCGGCGACGATATAGCTGATCTCGCTCGGCGACAGATGCCGGTTCACGGCGGTGATGTAAAGCCCGGATCGCAACGCTGCCCAATAGACTTCGTACACCTTGGGATCGTTCCCGGACAGCAGCGCGACGTGGTCGCCCGTGCGCAGACCCGCCTCGTGGAGGTGCCGGGCGAGGCGGACGGAATTGTCCTCCAGCTCCCGATAGGTCAGCGTCTCACCGGTCCCGGCGAGGATTACGGCCGGTTTGTCAGGGAAACGATCGACATGCGCGCCGGGATACATGCTGCTCCTCTGCGGAAACGTTGCGATCGGTGGACCGACCGCCGAGCCGATATCGGGGCCGGGGTCATATCGCGGCACCGGTCCCGCCGGGCATTCGCCCGACCAGCGCGACACTAGCGGAAAGTGAACCGCGATTCGGTCAGTACGCCGAAACTGATCGGTGCGGTCCGGCTTTCCTACCGGACCGGCGCGGGAGATACGAGATCGGTATGGCCGCGCCGTAACCGGCGGCCCGGGCGGACGCCGGTTACGGCCGTTCGGCGAGGAAGGCGGTGACCAGCCTGTTGAAGAACTCGGGCCGTTCCCCTTGGACCCAATGGCCGGTGGCGGCCGGTAGGTACACATCGCAGTTCGGAATGCGGCGGGCGAGCATATGTGCCCCGCCGGGGCGATTCACCCGATCCTCCGCACCCCAGATCACCAAGGTCGGTTGCGTGATCCGGCGCAGCCGGGGATCGCGGGTGAGGTCCATCCGCATGAGCGTGCGTGGGGCGGACCGGCCCGAGGGCCGGCGTAGCGGCGGATTCGCGATGACCTCCGGGTCCAGGCTCGCGCGATAGCGGTTGTCGATCATCACGTCGGTGATGGCACCCGGGTCGTGCACGAGGTATTCGCGCATGAATGTCGCGAGCTTCTCGCGGCTGGGGCCATTGCCGCCGTAGTAGGCGAGCAGTGCCCGCAAACCCGCGGTCGGCAGCGCCCGGGTGGTGCCGATACCGCCGGGAGCCGCCAGTACGAGCCGCTCGACCTTGCGGGGCGACTCCATCGCCATCCGCAGCGCCGCCGCCCCACCGTAAGAATTGCCGACCACATGTGCGCTGCGCACCTCGAGGGCGTTCAGCAATCCGGCCATGGAGGCCGCAAGGTCGCCGAACGGGTCGGACCGGTCGATCTGCTTGCTCGACCGCCCGTACCCGGGCATATCCGGTACCAGCACACGGAACCGCCGGGCCAGTGCGTCGATATTGCGTGCGTACGCGGCCGTACCGGAGGCACCCGGGCCTCCGCCGTGCAGCAGTAACACGGTGGGCCCGGAGCCGGATTCGGTGTAGTAGATATCCCGGTCGCCGATACGTACGGTTCGCCCGCCCTCGATCTCCGTCACGCTCGACCTCCTTTTCGGCGGATTCTGCGGTGAACGCTACGGAATGTCCGGGAAAGTGCTGGTGCCGGGGCCGGCCGCGCAAAGGGACCACCCCGTCGAATCCGGGGATCGCGAGCACGACGATCTCCGGCCGGTCGAACCTGTGGAGGCCTGCCCGGATGTGCGGTTCACCGGGGCGGCGGGGTGCGGCAACGGTACCTCCCGGGCGGCGAATATTACGCCCCGGTTGTATACGACCCGCATATTTCCAGAGGGGTACCGGAACGCTTCGCGGGCGTTACGAACCCGATCCCGCTGCGGCGGCCCGGCGGTCGCGCAGCCGGTACGCGACGGTCGCGCGGCCGATATGTTCGGTGACCAGGCGCTGGGCGAGCTCCGCGTCCTCGGCTTCCACGGCGGCGCAGATCCGTTCGTGCTCCTCCCAGGAATCACCGGCGCGGCGCGGTAGTTCCACCGCGTAGACCCATGCGATTTTCCAGCCGAGCTGGGTGATCAGCTGAGCCAGCAGGGGGCTGCCCGAGGCTTCGGCCAGAACCTCGTGGAAACGACTGTTGAGCCTGGTCAGCTCGTCGAGGCGGCCGGTACGTACGGCGTCCTGTCCGAGTGCCGTGAGCTCTTTCAGGCGGCCGAGTTGCTCCGGGGTGCGCCGGTGTGCGGCCCGGCTCGCGCACAGCGGTTCCAGGCGGGCGCGGATCTCCAGCAGATCGGCTGCTTCGTCCTCGGTCAGTTCGGCGACGAAGGTTCCCGCGTAGGGGCGCGAATAGGCGAAGCCCTCGGCTTCCAGCGTGCGCAGCGCCTCCCGCACCGGTACGCGGGAGACCCCGTAACCCTCGGCGATCGTATCCTCGGTCAGCCGCTGGCCCGGGGCGAAGACACCGTTGATGATGTCGTCGCGAATGGCACGGCACACCTGCTGTTTGGTCATTCGCGGGTTCCTGCTGGCCACATCGTCCTCGGCTCGGGTCGGGGGCTTGGTCGGATACGATCCGGTGCCCGGTACTCCCCACTGGATACCAGGTGTGCGCCCGAGGCGCCGGTGGGGGTGTTGTGCTCATCCGCTCGGCAGGTCGGAACGGCGCGGCCAGGTCCGGTTACCGGGTGCGCAGCGGCGGCCGGAATTGCCTGCTCAGCGCCACGTTCTGCGGCGGCAGCGGAGTGCAGAGAATCACCTGCCGGTGCTCGGAGGTGGGCTCCTCGCGATGTGGTCGCGGTGTCGCAGCCCGTCGGCCCGATGGGGCCCGACGGGCAGTCGATCGACTTTTCGTATACGATTCGGTCACGCTCGGATTGGAGGGAAGTGATGGACCCCGCGTACGTGGTTCTGCTACTGGTGGCCGGATTCGGTGCCGGCGTCTGCAATGCCGTCGCCGGTGGTGGCAGCCTGCTGTCGTTTCCCGCGCTGCTGGCCGCCGGTCTGCCGCCAGTCACCGCGACGGTGACCAATGCCGTCGCGGTGTGGCCCGGATATCTGGGTGGCGCGGCCGCCCTGCGTTCCCGGCTCACCGAGCATCGCAGCCTGCTCCCGCGACTGATCGTCACCGGCATCGCGGGCGCCGTCGGCGGTGTGATCGCATTGCTTGCCGCGCCGCCCGAGGTCTTCGCCGCGCTGGTTCCCTATCTGGTGCTGGCGGCCACCGCCCTGTTCGCGGCCCAGCCGGTGATATCCCGGCGGCTCGCCGAGAAGGGCGCTGATTCCCGGTTCACCATGCTCGTGGGGGTTTTCCTGGGCGGCGTCTACGGCGCCTACTTCAACGGCGGTATGGGCATCGTGTTGCTCACGGCCCTCGCGCTCGGTATCGATGCTTCCGTCAACATGCTCAACGGTCTCAAAAGCCTCCTGGCCCTGATTGTCTCGACCACGGCGACCGTGGCGGTGGCGCTTTTCGGACCTGTCGAATGGTGGTCCGTAGCCGTCCTGGCCCCGGCGTGCCTCGCCGGTGGGATGCTCGGCGCGAAAATCGCCGACCGTTTACGCCCCGGCGTATTCCGCGCCGTGGTGATCGTCTTCGGTGCCGGTGCGGGCGTCGCCATGTTGTTCACCTGAACCTGTCGAAAACGCAGGTCGACTACATCGCCGACCCCGAACCGGTGAACCCGGCCATGCTGCGCATCGCCGGAACCATCCCCGACAGGCCACCGATGACCCCCGCCGGTAAACCGATTCGGTGAAGGTTCAGGTCGCGGAGCAGATCGTCGGCAACGGGCCCGACGGCACTCTGAGCGATCGCCTTGCCCGTGGTCCCGAAACCCTGATGGACAGACGCGGACTACTGTGTGCGGTCGCCCCATCACAGGCGCCGGTGCCGATCTGGTCTACGCAGCGGCCGTGCTGGCCGGTCGATAGCGAACGTTGCCGAATTGCCGCGCCGAACCCCTGCCGTGGAGTACAACCACACTGAGGCGGAATCGCCGGGGTGAGGACAGGCGTATGACGAACCAGCAGCATTCAGCGGAGACCGGCGGGCCGACGGCGGAGATGGCCCCTGGGTGGCATGCGGAACGCGCACCGGAGCGGCCGGCGATCATCATGGTGTCGAGCGGCGAGGTCGTCACCTATCGGGAACTGGAACAGCGGTCGATTCGAGTTGCCCGAGCTCTGCGTGCTCGCGGGCTGAAGGCAGGTGACCATATCGCGATCCTGATGACGAACAACCGCCCGTATCTCGAAACCGCCTGGGCAGCACAGCGCTCCGGTCTCTACTACACGGCGGTCAACTGGCACCTCACCGCCGGTGAGGTTCAGTACATCCTGGACGACTGCGGCGCTACCGCGCTGATCTGCGACGAGTTCGTGGGGGACGTGGTCGCGGATCTGGATCTGTCGCGGATCCCGGTGCGGATCGTGGGGATAGGAGATATAGCAGGTTTCGAACGATACGACGAGGTGCTGGCCGCCGAATCGGCGGATCCGCTCGGCGCCGTCGAGTGCGAAGGCCGCGAAATGCTCTACTCCTCGGGCACGACCGGGCGTCCGAAGGGAATTCGTAAACCGCTCCCGGCCACCCCGCTGGGCGATCCGTCCGCCGCGCCGGTCCAGATTGCCCGTGGACTGCTGGTGAGCGGAGCAACGCAGGACGCGGTGTACTTGTCGCCGGCACCGCTGTACCACGGTGCTCCACTCGTGTTCTCGATGTCGTGGCACCGGCTCGGCGCCACCGTCGTCGTCATGGAACGGTTCGATGCCCGCCGGTGCCTGGAGCTGATCGAGCGCCACCGCATCACCCACACCCAGATGGTGCCGACCATGTTCGTGCGCATGCTGCGGCTGCCGCCCGCCGAACGGAACCGCTACGACACTTCCAGCCTGGTGGATGTCGTTCATTCCGCCGCACCTTGCCCGGTCGGGGTCAAACAACAGATGCTCGACTGGTGGGGGCCGATCATCTCCGAGTACTACTCGGGCACCGAGGATATCGGCAACACTTTCATCACTGCCCGGGAATGGCTGGACCATCCGGGGTCGGTGGGCCGCCCGGCCCAGGAATGCCATATCGTCGGCGACGACGGCACGGAACTCCCGCCGGGAGAGGTGGGGGTCGTGTACTTCGACGGCGGCCGCCCGTTCGAATACCACCACGATCCCGCGAAAACCGCCGCGGCCGCCCACCCGAACGGCTGGCGCACTCTCGGCGATATGGGATATCTGGATGCCGACGGCTACCTCTACCTCACCGACCGGCAAGCCCACATGATCATCTCCGGCGGCGTCAACATCTATCCCCAGGAAGCCGAGAACATCCTCGCAGTCCATCCCGCGGTCGCGGACGTTGCGGTGATCGGCGTTCCCGACGAAGAGAGGGGGGAGGCGGTGAAGGCGGTGGTTCAACCGGTCGACCCGGCCGCCGCCGGCGACGCCCTGGCCACCGACCTTATCGCCTTCTGCCGCACCGAGCTGGCGGCCTACAAATGCCCCCGCTCGATCGACTTCACCGACGAACTGCCCCGCGACCCGAGCGGCAAACTCTACAAGCGGCGCCTGCGGGAGTCGTACTGGAAAGACCACGACAACCTGATCATCTGATCCGGTGCAGTCGGCGCCGGGCAACCCTCAACGCTCCGCCACCGAACCGAACGGCTCGGCTCTCCGGCGGTCCGGATGTGGTTGCGCCACGGGCATGACTCCGGAATGCCGTACGAATTCAGCGGAGCCCGTGTGTATGGGGCCTCAGCGATCGCTGTCGTCTCCGCCGCCGCAGCCTTTGTGCAACTCTGAACATATATCGGGTGCACTTTATGAAGTGCACCCCGATGAATTGTGGAGCCGGCATGCGTAACCCGCGGATATGTTCGACTGTGCTCACGAGTGGTGTTGCAGTGGTGCCGGTTCCGACGACGAACTCGGCATCGCGGCGGCCGCCGGCGAGGTGTCGCTGATCGACCTGCCGATGCTCTGCAAGCAGCCGGCGGCGGCCTCGAGTTCTCGGACCAGATGGTGTGGGGCCTGCATCTGGACTGCGTGGCTCACGCCCGGCACCACACGCCATCGGGTTCCGAGGGTGGCGGCCACGGCACGGACCGATCGGTGCCGTGCCGGCGACGACCTCTGGCCCACGGTCAATGTGATCCGGTCCGCCAGTGTGCCGACGGGCCGGGGTTCGAAGGCGCGGAACATCGCCAGTTCGCCGGCGACCGTTTCGGGGGCAGCGGTAGTGAGTTCCGGTGTCCAGGCCGGCCCGTAGAGCGCGCGGCCGAAACCGGCCACCCCATCACGCTGGAACGCCGCCGTGACCTCGTCGAGTAATCCGGGCGCCAGTGAACCGGCGGCCGGTTCGTGCAGTAGCGCACCGGTGAACTCGACGCCGCGGGCAGCCAGCTCCAACCCCAGGGTGGCTCCGCCACTGACCCCGATCACGAACGCCCCCTCGCACAGCGGCGCGAGTGCGGCGATTTCGGTGTCCATATCCCCGGATTGCGGCCGGTCGGGGCAGTGGACTTCCACGGAAGAGCCGAGCGCGGTGATCGTCCCCGCCCACACCCGGCTGTCGGTGGCCACACCGTGGATCAGCGCGACCTTCATGTGGTGACCGTCTGCTTGCCGAGCGCGGCGAGCAGCTGGCCGGAGGTCGCGACCGCGCCGAAGATCCCGCCCTGCATGGTGACCATGCTCAACGCGGCCTCGTGATGCTTGCGCTCGGTGGCGCCGGTGCAATCGGAAAGCACCAGGCATTCGTAACCGCGGTCATTCGCCTCACGCATGGTGGTGTGCACGCAGACATCGGTGGTGATACCGGTGAGGATGATGTGGGTGATACCGGCGCCACGCAGCAGCAGGTCGAGGTCGGTGGCGTAGAAAGCACCCTTACCTGGTTTGTCGACAACAGGTTCGCCGGGGATCGGCGCGACCTCGGGCACGATCTCCCAGCCCGGTTCGCCACGCACCAGGATGCGCCCGCACGGGCCGGCACTGCCGATTTCGGCGCCGACCTGCGCGGAACGCCAGCGCTTGTTCGCGGGCAGATCGGACAGGTCGGGCCGGTGACCTTCCCGGGTGTGGATGACGGTGAGGCCGAGTTCGCGGGCGGCCCCGAGAACGCGTGCGGTGGGTTCCAGACCCGCTCGGGTGAGCGCCAGGTCGTAGCCCATCTGGTCGACATAGCCGCCGGGGCCGCAGAAATCGGTCTGCCAGTCGATCAGCAGCAGCGCGGTGCGCGCCGGGGTGATCGGGCCGTCGAAGGGCCAGGTGTAGGGGGTCGCGTCCACGGTGGTGATGGTCATGCTGGGATCTCCTTGGTGCTTCGCGCGGTACGGGTCGCGCAGAGGGTGAGGATGAGGGCGGCGGCCAGGAAACCGATGACCGCATCGGACAGCCAGGGAGCGAACTCGTGGGTGATCAGGGCGGCGACGGCCCCACCGGCCCACGAGATGAAGGCCGGCCAGTACCAGCGGGTTTCGCGGTTCGCGGCGCCGAGGCCGAACCGGGGCAGTATCAGCTGGTCGAGGATGACGACCGCGCCGATCGGCGGCACGATAACCCCCAGCAGGTTGAGCCACTGCTCGAAATACGACCAGATACCGGCCACCGCGAGCACCACACCGACCGCACCGAGGATCAGGGTGAGCCGCCGCATCGTGCCACCGGAGAGCTGGCTCCAGCCCACGGCGCCGTTGTAGAGGCAGTGCGCGCATACCGAGCCCAGGTTGATGAAAACGAACGCCACCGCCAGCGGAACCAGCAGGCCACCGTGGTCGACCAGCAGGCCGAGGAAGTTCCCGCCGTCTGCGGCCGGATCGGCGCTGCCGCCGAGCGCAACCACCAGGCCGCCGATCACCAGCGCGATCGAATTGCCGACCGGGAACGCCGATGCGGCGGCGAGGAAGGCCTCCCGGCCGTTACGAGACCACCGGGTGAAATCGGCGGTCATGGTGCCGGAGTCGATGAACGAGGCGATCACCAGGGTCACCGCGGCACCGAAGCTCATGGCCGCCGCGCCCGCGCTGCCCTGATAGGAGGTGGGTGAACCGCCGCCGTCGGCGACGGCCAGACCGATCGCGACCAGCCCGAGTATCACGTAGACCGGGGCCGCGACCAGGCCGATTGCCGAGAGCGCCCGGATCCCCAGCAGCGTGACCCCGATGAACGCGATACCTGCGGCGAGTGCGGTGAGCTGTTCGTGCCAGCCGAGGGTGTCGTGCAGGATCGCCCCCGCCATCCCGGTCTGGAAGGCGAACCAGCCGATGACGATGGTCGCCAGGAAAGCCGACGGCAGGAAAGCGCCGGCCTTGCCGAAGCTTTCCGCGGCAGTGAGTGCGAAGTTCTTCCCGCTGCGTCCGGCGATCACGCTGAGCGCGCCGACATACAGCATCATGCAGATATTGCCGACGGCGATGGCGAGCAGGCCGAGCCAGAAGCCGAGCGAGTACACGATCAGTCCACCGAAGATGGCGCAGGTCAGCACCATCGGGAAGCCGAACCAGACGGCGGATACCGAGCCGAGTCCGCGGCGGCGCTCGGCGGGTACGGGGCTATCTTCGTATTCCGCTATCTCCCAGTTGGTTTCATCACCGGTAATGGTTGTGGTGCTCATCGGGCATCGTTCCGATCGGGAGTGGGGAGTTCGTAGATCACGGTGATGCCGCCGCCGCCCGGCGGGCCCTGATGTTCGGCACCGCCGGATACATACACGGCGCCGTCACCTTTCAACGCGGCCAGCACGCCACCGACCGCCGCACGGGCGTGCCGGGTGGCGTTGATATCGGAATCGGTGAGCATCGTGTGGCGCAGGCCGCGCACGGAGCCGGCGGGGTCGGCTTCGGCCTTGGCGAAGATCTGGCGCACCGTGCCGCCCTCGGCCGCGACCCGGTCCAGTAGTTGCTGCACCGCGGCGAGGTCGATGGCATCGGCCATATGACCGTGCACCGCGCGCAACGGATTCGCCGCGGTGGGACTCTCGGCGATCACCAGGATGTGGCAGTCGTCGAGTTCGGCGCCGGCGCTGGCCGAGGCGCGGGCCGACCATACTCCGGCCTCTCCGGCGAGGGCGTCGAGCGCGGTCTCACGGTCGCATTCACCCAGGGCGACCGCGATACCCAGCGAACTCGCCGCCCGGGAGCAGCCCATCGACGCGTAGGTATCGGTCGCGACCGGCGTTTGCCCAGCGGCGTACAGCGCGGCAATGCTGTCCGAGGTGAGCAGTGGGCATTTCACCAGTACCAGATGCACGTCGCCGGCGGTGACGCCGAGTTCGGCCAGCAGTTTCCCGACCGTACCGGCAACGGTGTCGACCTGGGCGGCCCGGCCGATTTCCGCCGGGTCGAGCGGGCGGCTACGCCGGGCCGCCGCGACCAGGCCACGATCGAAACCGGGATATCGCTGCTCGTCGCGGACGAACAGATTCACATGCGGGCTGAGCACACCCTCGGTACCGCCGGAGAACACGGTGACCGCGGCGTCCGGAATCCGCGGCTCCCAGATCGCGGCGGCGAGGCCGCGACTGAAATCGTTGACGCAGCCGTTGCCCTCGGTTTTGCCGATCACCGACACCAGATCGTCTGTGCGATAACCGGTTTCGGTCAAGATATCGAAAGGCCGGGTATCGCCGGGGTCGGCGGTGGGCACGGTGAGCAGGGCGATACCGGTCATACGGCGGTCTCCTCGGAGTTCCGGAACAGGTGGTTGAACAGCAGATTCAGGACGAACGCGACGATGACCGTGCTGGTGATCGCACCCCCGGCGATAATCCGCACCGAAGCCGGCAACCCCTCGTACACCTCGGGCGCGACCACCGGGATCATCCCGATTCCCATCGCCAGCGAGACCACGAGCAGATTGTCGTTACGGGAGTAGTCGACCCGCGCGAGCGTGGCGATCCCGACGCCCGCGACCGTGGCGAACATGACCAGGCTCACCGAACCGATCACCGGCCCCGGCAGGCTGGCCACCACCTCGCCCATCTTCGGCACCAGGCCCAGCGCCACCAGTAGACCGCCGGCCACCGCGACCGCGCCCCGGCTCGCGACCCCGGTCATCCGCACCAGGCTCACGTTCTGCGCGAAGATCGTGTCGGGGAACGAGGTCAGGAATCCGGCCAGAACCGCCGAGACACCGTCCGCGCTCAACCCGCGCGCCAGCTGTTTCTGGTCCAGCGGCCGGCCGAGGTTGTCGGCGGTGGCCATCAGGTAGGCGGTGGATTCGGTGAAGATCACCAGCATCACCAGGCACATCGAGATGATTCCGGCGATGGGGAAGGCCGGGGTGCCGAAAAGGAACGGGTTCGGCAGGCCGAACCAGCCGGCACTGCCCACGGCGCTGAAATCGGTGAGCGAGAGCGCGGCGGCGGCAAGGGTGCCCAGTACCAGCGCGATCAGGACCGCCGACTGCGCGATGAGCCCGCGACCGTACTTCATCAGGGCGATGATCGTCAGCACCACACCGGCCGCCAGGGCCAGCGGCGCGCCCCCGGCCGGTTCGCCGCCGAAGGTCATGGAGACGGCCTTGCCGATCAGCGACAGCCCGATCATGGTGACCGCCGCCCCGCGCACCATCGGCGGGAAGAACCGCACCAGCTTGGCGAACGGCACCGCGACCAGCACCCCGAAGATCCCGGCCGCGATCATCGCGCCGTACACGGCGGACAGGCCGTACTCCTCGCCGATGAGGATCATTGGTGTCACCGCGGTGAACGAAGCACCCGCTACCACCGGCATCCGCGCCCCCAGCAGTTTCCCGATGCCGAGGGCCTGCACGAGGGTGATGACACCGGCGACCAGCAGGTCGGCGTTCACCAGGGTCGCGATGGTGGAGGTGTCCAGGCCGAGCGCGGCGCCGAAGACGAGCGGCACCGCGACGCAGCCGGTGTACATGACGAGCACATGCTGGACACCGAAAAGCGCTGTGCGCCAGAAGGGGAGCGGAGGAGGGGATTTCAGCGGCGGCGACTGGGTCGGGGCGGCGTCGGTGGACATAGGACCTGGCCTCGGGCAGAAGAAACAAGCAACACCTGAATTTGTATACAAACAACGTTTCCGTGGTGTTGCGAGACGTTCCATTGCCGTGAACTATGCAAGAGGGGGTAGATGCGAGTAATTGTTTGTATACAAGCGTTGGTGGTGTGGTTCTGATCGCGGCGGTCGCTGCTCGGATCGGCGTGACGATCCCCGGGATGTGCGGCTGTGTTGCGTGCCGATTACGCGACGGTCGCGAGTGACCGGCCGAGTCCGCTCCGTCGCGCATATTTTCGGCCGTCTCAGCCGTGGGTGGCCCTGTTCATTCGGCGTCCGGTGAAACCGGCCGATGCGGAAATCGTGCTGACGGGCTCCGCGGGGCCGGGTTCACTCCCCGGCGTGCTCGGTTTCCAGATCCACCAGTAGGTCTTCGTCGCGGGCGATGTGCTCGTCCATGAGGTAGCCCGCCTGCACGGGGGATCCGTTGAGAATGGCCTGCGCGATCGCGGCGTGATCGCTCCACGACACACCCGTGCGGGTGTCCTGCCGCTGCCCGAAGATCCATGCCACGCGCCCGAGGATCTGTTCGAGCATCGCCTGCAACTGCTGATTGCCGGAGGCCTCTGCGACGAGGGAGTGGAAGCGCAGGGTGAGCGCCGGTAGCTCGTCGTGTGCGTGCCCGAGATTCGCCGAGCGGCCCAGTTCCACCACGCGAGCCAGTTCGGCTGCCACCGCGCCACCGCGATTCCGGGCGGCCAACTGCGCCGCCAGCGCCTCGAGTCCGCGCCGGATCTGCACCAGCTCGCGCGCCGCCGTCCCCGACGGCGCGGATACGGTCGCCCCGCGGTAGCGCACCAGGGTGACGAACCCTTCGCTCTGCAATTGCGACAGTGCCTCGCGAACCGGAATCCGGGAGACCCCGAAGCGGTCGGCGAGGTCGACTTCGCGCAGGCGATCACCCGGGGACAGTCGCCCGGCGAGGATGTCCTCCCGAAGCGCGTCGGCGACGGCGGCGCGGGGTGCGGTCCGGCCGTTCTGCGGCGAGGTGGTCACGGTCCGAGGGTAAACGGTGGGGCGATGGTGGGCCTTCGGGGTGCATCTGGCGGTGTTGGATCGGGCCGGACTCCTACGCGCCACGCCGATGGGGCGCTGGGATTCGTGCCTGAACCGCATCAAGCGCGCATTGCGGAGGAAATCCGGCGTCAGTGCCGCGAATGAGTGAACAACCGGGCCTTCCTCATGTGGCGAAGTCCGCACGCGCCGTCGGTACCGACCGGGACCGGCTGATCGCCGGACCGCGAATTGGCCGCTCGCACTGTCGGAGTCGGCAGAATTCGGACCACCGAGCCCTAGAGTCGCGTACAGGTCTACCGCGGACCGTGGCCGCGCACCGCGCCACGGTCGGCGCGACGCCTGTGCGAAGGACCCCGGAAGCGGCTACCGGCCCTGGTTATCTGTGGGTGCGCAGACGATTGCCAGTGCGTCGTTCCGGGCGGTGACTCCGGCGGTCCCGATACGCGTTTCGAGACGAGAACGCAACAGCGCGCGAGATTCCGGCTCGAGGCCGAGATGGTTCGAGTAGGTGAAGACCATGCCGAGCCAGTCGCCGGTTGTGTAGTGCAGGTCCTCGACCTCCGCGCGCTCCTCGAGGGAGTATCCGCATTCGTCGAGGAGCGCGAACAGTTCGGTTCTGCGGGTGGCGTCGATGGGCGGTCCGTGGGGCATATCGAAGTCGGCGTAGATGTCGTCGAGGTCCTGGCGGGGCGGCGCGGTGGGGGAGAACCGATTCGACAACAAGGCCAACCGGCCGCCCGGGCTCAGCACTGTGGCGACCTTCCGCAATGCCTCCCGCGGATCAACCCAATGAAAGGATTGGGCGAACACGACCAGGTCGAACGTCCGGCTCCGGGGCTCCCAGTCCTCGAATTTCGCCTGCTCGACCGGGAGCCCTTTTCCGGCGGCGATTTCCGCCATCCGCGGGTCCGGCTCCACCGCGAGGACATCCGCACCGGCGGCCCTCAATTGGGCCGAGGCGATGCCGGTCCCCGCGCCCACATCCAGCACGCGTAGTCGCTCCCGCACGACGAGTCCGGTGATCAGTGCACGGGGATAGCGTGGGCGGAAGCGGTCGTAGCTCTCCGCCACCGAGCCGAACGATTCGGCTCGCCGGCGATCCAGATGTGGTTGCTGCGCCTCGGGCATCACTCCAGAATGCCGTACGGATTCGGTGCAGCCGGGTCGGTACATCTCCGGCCATTACGCCGTGTGGCGTCCCGGTTCGTAACGTCCCACGGTGGAAAATCGATGGTCAAGCGACAGCGAAGCAACGCGGGAGATGGGATTCATATGAGAAGGACGACAATGGTCGCCGCACGAATCCTCGTTGCCGCGGTCGCGGTTTCGGGTTTCGCCACTGTGCTCGGCGCCGGGACCGCCCACGCCGCACCGCAGGACTGCACTGTCACGCGAGACCTCCTCGGCGCGTCGGCGACTTGCCACGACACCGGTCCCGCGGGCCGGGAGTACGCCCTGATCGTCGAGTGCTTCGGCCTGCACGGCGTGCCCAACGCCTTTCCGCTCATGGCCATCGGCCCGTACCAGGGTTCGTGGAGTGGTTCCTTCGGGCCGTCCGGTCACGGCACGGCCTCGTGCCTGGGCCCGATGAGTATCGGGACCGCGACGAACGCCTACGTCACGATTTATCGGGACTGAACCGGGCAGACGCACCCGGCGCGCGGTATCGGTCCGGATGCCGCCATGGTCCGGCAGCGAGGTCGTCGAACGGGCCTGTGGGTTCAACCACCACCACCGCCGCCACCCCCACCACCACCGCAGCCACCTCCGCCGCAGCCACCCCCGCCACTGCAGCCTCCGCCACCGCACATTCCGCCCGCACCGGACTCGTCTCCTTCTCCGGAGCTGACCCCGCCTCCGCCGCAACCGCCGCCTCCGGACTGACTGCCGCCCCGCCCCCCGGCACGCCAAGGGCCGGAGTTTCGACCCCGGCTACGGCGCTTGCGCTCTCTCCAGTCCTCCCACCAGATAACAGTGAAGACCACGACAATGCCGAGCGCGACAACGGCGCCGACTACCCAGTCGAATCGCTCCATGATCCACAATAGCTCCTGAAAAGAGCTGCGTGGATTGAATTTTCGCTACCGTCGAGTGCATCGGTCCCGCAGCGCGCAGAGTTCGACAGTGAGCTACTCGGAGTTCGCCGGTCCGAGGGAATTCGTCGGCCCGGTTTCCGCGGAGGAGCCGGTGGTCTCGAAGAGATTCAGCTTGTAGGTGGTGACCGGCGGGGGGAAAACAGCCCGCATGATCTTCATGCCCAGGCGGTAGCGCAGCGGCCAGGTGTAGGCGACGGCCGGTTGGGGTGTGGCGAAGGTCCGGGATTCGAGTAGGCGTACGCCGTGCGGTTCCAGCGCGGCGGGGTCGTCGCAGACCCATTTCATGCGTGCGGACACCTGCTTGAAGACCGGGTTGCGATCCTGGGTTCCCATCATCGCTTTGCCGCCGGTGTCCAGTACCAGCCGACTGCCCGGGAACCCCTTCGCGAGCTGCGCGAGGGTGGCGTGCACGGTTTCGGCGGGGAAATACAGCAGCACCGCTTCGCTCAGCAGGAATACCGGGCCGCCGGGTTCGCGGACCTGTTCGAACCAGTCGTCGTCGAGGATCGAGCCCTCGATCATCGTGTACCGGTCGCTGTCGGCGAAGAATGTGCGGCGTAGGGCGATGGTGTCGGGCAGGTCGAGGTCGAACCAGTGCAGGCGGCCGTTGTCGAGGCGGTCGAAGCGGGTGGACAGGCCGCAGCCGAGGTCGACGACGGTGGCTTCGGGGTGTTGGGCCAGATAACTGCGGAGATAGCCGTCGAAGATCGACGCGCGTAACACCGAGCCCGCCAGAGACGGACCGCGGAACTTCGCGAAGTCGTAGTCGATCGCGGCGACCAGTTCGATGGCCCTGGTGTCACGGAGAATACTGTCGGGCCGCCCGGCATCTTGCGCGCGGCCGTACAGCGGAATCAACAGGGTCTCTTGGACCTCACCGAGCGATATCGCCTCACCCACCCGCCCAACGTAGCCCGTTTCCGGCGAAAACGGTGAGCTACGTCCGGCGGGTGGGGCGGCAGGGCGTTTCAGCTGGTGGAGGCGCTGGCGAACGGGGTGCCGACGGGTCCGGTGGCGCGGTCTGCCGACCGGCGCCACAGGCCGCGCTTCTCCAGGATCGGCAGCACCCCCTCACCGAACCAGTACGCCTCTTCGACGTGCGGATACCCGGACAGGATGAAATGTGTGATCCCGAGCCGGGAGTATTCGATGAGCCGTTCGGCCACTTCCTCGTGGGAGCCGACGAGTGCGGTGCCCGCCCCGCCGCGGACCAGGCCGACGCCTGCCCACAGATTCGGGGCGATCTCCAGCCGGTCGGTGCTGCCGCCGTGGAGTTCGAGCATGCGGCGCTGCCCCTCGGATTCGCTGCGCGCCAAGTTGTTCTGGACGCTTTCGATATCGGCGGGGTCGATTCCCTGAAGCAGGCGGTCGGCTTCGGCCCAGGCCGCTTCGGAGGTGTCGCGGGTGATCACGTGGAGGCGGATACCGTAATCGAGTTCGCGGCCGCGTTCGGCGGCCAGGCCGCGGATCCAGTCCAGTTTCTGTCCGACCGCGATCAGCGGTTCACCCCAGGTCAGGTAGGTGTCGGCATACTGGGCGGCCACCGGGCCCGCCGGACCCGAGGAACCGCCGAAGAACACCGGCGGAACCGGATCGGGGTGATTGTTCAGCAGCGCGTTCTGCACTTGCAGATGTTTACCTTCGAAGCTGAACGGTTCGCGCGACTCCCACAGTTCGCGCACGATGTGCAGGAATTCCCCGGTGCGTTCGTAGCGCTGTTCCTTGTCCAGGAAATCGCCGAAGGCCCGCTGTTCGTGCGGTTCGCCGCCGGTCACCACGTTGAGCAGTAGCCGGCCGCGGGAATGCCGCTGGAACGTGCCGGCCATCTGGGCGGCGAGGGTGGGGCTCACCAGGCCGGGCCGGAACGCGACCAGGTATTTCAGAGTGTCCGTGGTCTCCACGAGCATGGCGGTAGCCAGCCAGGCATCCTCGCACCAGGCGCCGGTGGGGGTGAGTACCGCCTCGAACCCGTTCTCCTCGGCCGCGCCCGCGACCTGGTTCAGGTAGCGCAGCGAGGCGGGCCGGTCGCCGGACATGGCCGTGCCGTGACCCCCGGCGACCAGCCCGCGCGAATCTCCGTAGGTGGGCAGAAACCAGTGGAACGACAGGCTCATTCGGCAGTCCTTCGAGGGTCGGGCGGTCGGATACGCGGTCGATCTCTCCCTGACGGGCGGGCATCGGCCGGGGCACCGGCAGGAAGAGCGGGCCGACCGTCGATCCTGGCCGGTCGGCGGCGGGCTGTCGCCGGTTCGGATCGGCCGGATTTTTAGCCGGGCGGGTTTCGATCCCGCTGCGCGAAACCGGTGAGCGGTTGCCTGTTGTCGATGATCGTGAGCCCATGACCTCCACCGCAGCGCAAGCCGCATCCGATGCCGACCTGGACGCCGTGTTCGCGCCGATCTACGCCGATATCGCGGCGGGCGCGGTCGCCCGCGAGACCGATCGCCGGCTCGCCCACGACGAGGTGCGCCGGTTACGCGCGGCTCGGTTCGGCGCCCTGCGGGTGCCGGTCGACTCCGGCGGGTTCGGCGTGAGCGTCCGGCAACTGTTCCGGCAGCTGATCGAACTCGCCGCCGCCGACTCCAATCTCCCGCAGGCATTGCGGGTGCATTTCGCGTTCGTCGAGGATCAGCTACTGGCCGAGCCCGGCCCCGCGCGCGAGCAGTGGTTACGGGCGGTGGCACAGGGCGCGCTGGTGGGGAACGCGATCACCGAATCCGGCGCCGGCGCGGTGGACCGCTACCGGACCAGGCTGACCCCCGCAGAGGCGGGCTGGCTGCTCAACGGCACCAAGTACTACAGCACCGGTTCGCTGTATGCCGACCATATTCTCGTGGCCGCCGACCGCGAAGGGGAGCGGGTCGCGGTACTCGTCGACGCCACCGCAGAGGGTGTGCGGCAGCGCGACGACTGGGACGGATTCGGGCAGCGGCTCACGGCCAGCGGCACCACCGAGTTCACCGATGTCGCGGTCCCGGCCGACCGGGTGCTGGGGCCGGGGTACGGTGTCGCCGGACCCACCTATTCGACGGCCTACCTGCAGCTCGTGCAGCTCGCGGTGCTGGCCGGGATCGCGCAGCGGGCCGAACAGGACACCCGCGAATGGGTTGCCGGCCGCCGCCGTGGTTACACCCATTCCGCCGCGGACCTGCCCCGCCACGATCCGCTGGTGCAGCAGGTGATCGGCCGGCTGTCGGCCGCCGCGTTCAGCGCCCGCGCCAGTGTGCTGGCGGTCGCCGACGTCCTCGACGCGGTACTCGCCGGCGGTGCCCGCGAGGAAAGCGAGCTGATCGAGGCCGAACTGGCCGCGGCCCACGCGCAGCTCGGCGTGATCGATACCGTGCTGGCGGCCACCACCCACCTGTTCGAGGTGGGCGGCGCCTCCATCGTCGCGGAGGGGTTGCGCCTGGACCGGCACTGGCGCAACGCCCGCACCGTCTCGGTGCACAACCCGGCCATCCAGAAAGCCCGCGCCATCGGCGACCACCTGCTCAACGGCACCCGCCTCCCGTTCGCGTGGAGCGCGGGCGAACGTACGGAAGGAACGGCACGATGACCCGTCGCATCCGGTTCAACGCCTTCGATATGAACTGCGTCGCGCATCAGTCCCCAGGCCTGTGGCGGCACCCGGACGATCGATCGCACCGATACAAGGAGCTGAGCTACTGGACCGAACTGGCGGCCCTGCTGGAACGCGGACGGTTCGACGGGCTGTTCATCGCCGATGTACTCGGCACCTACGACGTATACGGCGGTGACGACCGCGCGGCATTGCGGCAGGGCGCGCAGATTCCGGTGGCGGATCCGCTGCTACTGGTCTCCGCCATGGCGGCGGTGACCGAGCATCTCGGATTCGGGGTCACCACCGGGACCGGGTTCGAGCACCCGTATCCGTTCGCGCGGCGGTTGTCCACACTCGATCACCTGACCGGCGGGCGGATCGGCTGGAATGTCGTCACCGGGTATCTGCCCTCCGCCGCAAGGAATTTAGGCGCCGGCGATCAGCTCGACCACGACGACCGGTACGACCACGCCGCCGAATACCTGGAGGTCCTCTACAAGCTGTGGGAGGGATCCTGGGACGAGGACGCGGTGGTCCGCGACCCGGTCCGCAATATCTATGTCGACCCGGCCAAGGTGCACCACATCGGGCATACGGGCACCCACTTCACCGTGCCGGGCGTGCACCTGTCGGAGCCGTCGCCGCAGCGGACACCGGTGATCTACCAGGCCGGGGCTTCGCCGCGCGGGGTGCGTTTCGCGGCCGAGAACGCGGAGGCGATTTTCGTCGCGGCGCCCTCGAAACGGGTGCTGGCGCAGACGGTGGCGAAGATCCGCGACGCGCTCGAGGCGGCGGGCCGCAATCGGGACGCGGCCCGCGTGTACGCCCTCGCCACCCTCGTCACAGACGCCACCGATGATGCGGCCCGAGCCAAACACGAGGAGTACCTGTCCTACGCCAGTGTGGAGGGCGGGCTGGTGTTCATGTCGGGCTGGATGGGAATCGACCTGTCCCGCTACGACCTCGACGATCCGATCGGCGAGGTGCAGAGCAACGCCATCCGTTCGGCGGTGGCGGCGTTCCAGGAATTCGACGACGACGGCCGCGAATGGACGGTCCGCGATATCGGCCGCTGGGCCGGTATCGGCGGGATCGGCCCGGTGTTCGTGGGTTCGGGGGAGACGGTGGCGGACCGGTTGCAGGAATGGGCTGCGGAGACCGATGTGGACGGTTTCAACCTCGCCTACGCGATCACCCCGGGGACGTTCGAAGATGTTGTCCGGTACGTGATTCCGGTGCTGACCGAACGCGGCGCCTACCCGGCCGAATACGTTCCGGGAACCCTGCGCAACGCATTGTTCGGCCGGGGTGATCGATTGCCCGCCGAGCATCGTGGTGCCCGGTACCGGCTCGGCGGCCCCGGGTCGACGGTGCTACCCGACGCAGTATCGCGGCGCGTGCCCGAGGAGTCGGCCACCTGATCGGTGTGCGCGCGCTCGGCCGTAGGCCCTGCCGCACCAGGTTCGGGCACCTCCAGATCGTTATGCCCGGCCGCGATCGCCGCCGGTCGCGCGCATATCGTCTGCCTGGTCTCGCGGCCGGTCGTCGTTGCCGGGCAGCCGGAGTTGGGCGTGGCGCACTCGGCCGATTCGTGCCCGGGGATTCCTCGGACTCCGACGGGTTTCCGTCCGGTTCGCGGCCGAGTACCGCCGCCATCCACACCGCCGACCGCGGCGTGGCGGAGGTTTTCGCGGAGCGGGTGCCGGTGCCGTGATCGGGGTTCGCGGTCAGTGTGACGTGAGCGTGTGCACGAAGATCTCGGCCAGGGATTCCAGGCCGCGGCGGTCGGTGTCGTCGAAGCGCGTGGGTTGCGGGCTGTCCAGGTCGAGGACGCCGATCAGCTCTCCGGCGTGTACCAGCGGGATCACGATCTCCGAGCGGGTGTCGCCGTCGCAGGCGATATGGCCTGGGAACGCGTGTACATCGGGCACCACTTGGGTGCGGCGGGTCCGGGCGGCGGTGCCGCAGACGCCCTTGCCGAGGGATATCCGGACGCAGGCCGGTTTCCCCTGGAACGGCCCGACCACGAGCTCCTGACCGTCGAAGAAGTAGAAACCGGCCCAGTTCACCGAGGGGAGCGAGTGGTAGAGCAGGGCGCCGAGGTTGGCGGCGTTGGCGGTGCGGTCGGATTCCCCGGCGACCAGCGCGGCGGCCTGCTCGCAGAGTTGCCGGTAATGGTCCGTGCGGTCGCCTGTCAGCGGGACGAGGTCGAAGGTCATGGTCGGCGATGGTAGACCGCCGCCCGGGGTGCCCCCGCGTGCCCGGCACCTGACCTGAACCGAAAAGTGCTACCGCTCTGGAACTTTGCCATCGACTCGTGGTGAGCGTAACCCTGCCTCCGCGCCGCCCGGATCGCCACCATTGCGCCATGACTACCTCGAACACCTCCACCCGCAAAGCCGCTGTGATCGGCGCCGGTCAGGCCGGTGTCACCGCGGCGCTCGGACTGCTCGACGCCGGCTTCGTCGTCACCGTCTACAGCGAGCGGGATCAGCGCGCCCTCCGCGACTCCGTACCCGCCACCGGAACAGCGCTGATCTTCGGTGAGGCCCAGGCCGCCGAGGAAGCGCTCGGCCTGCCCACCTACCTCGATCGCGCACCGCTGCACAGTGGCCTGACCGTGCGGGTTGTCGGTGGTGGCGCGGAACTCATCGATTTCGACGGCACGTTCGACGGTTTCCACGGACTCGCCGTCGATACCCGGTTGAAGGCCGACGAACGGCTCACCACATTCCTCGAACGAGGCGGCCGGTTCGTCGTCGACACGGTCACACCGGAGCGGCTCGACCCCATCGCGGCCGATAACGACCTCACCCTCGTCGCAACGGGTCGCGGGGGACTCTCCGGCTTGTTCGAGATCGACGAGACCCGCACCGTCTACGACGCGCCACAACGCCATCTGCTGACGGTCACCGTCACCGGGCTCGGTCACGACGAATCGGTATTCGCGCACCGCAGCCCGGCAGGCGGTGGCCGTAGCGGTTTCTCCATCGTGGCCGAACAGGGCGAAGGCTGGTGGGGACCGTACCTGCACAAGGATGCCGGACCGAGCTGGGCGTTCCTCGGCTGGGCGCGGCCGGGCAGCGATTGGGCGAAGCGGTTCGCCGCCGCGGACTCCGCGGAATCGGCGCACCGCATCGTCACCGACCTCTACCGCGACTACCTCGACTGGGACCTGCCCGAGGTACTCGCCACCGAGGTCATCGCCGAAGATCCGCACTCCTGGCTGAAAGGCGCTGTGCGGCCGCTGTTCCGGCGTGGCGTGGGGCACACCGCGAGCGGGTATCCGGTCGCCGCACTCGGGGACACCGCCGTCGCCTACGACCCGATCGCCGGACAGGGCGCGCAGAGCGGCCTCATCCAGGCCCAACGCCTGGTCACCGCGGCCGCTGCCCACGAAGGCCCGTTCGACGACGCCTGGATCACCGCACAGTACGAGGCGTTCCTGGAGTTCCGCGCCGAAGACGCCGCGAAAGTGACCCGGCTGTTCCTGGGCGACCCCGAATTCGCCGAGATCGGCAACCAGTTTTTCGCCGCGGCCGCCGCCGACACGCGGTTCGCCTCCGCGCTCGTCAGCACACTGCACCGTCCGCAAGCGGCGCGCTCGGTGAATTCGGTGGACGACGCGTACGCACTCATCGCTGCGGTCACCGGGGAAGATGCGGCCACCGTGCTGGGCCGGTTCCAGCCCGCGGGACGGTTCAGCCGGTCGCAGTACAGTCCGGCCGCGACCACCGCCTGATCGCCGATCGCCCGCGGGCCGGCAGCGGATCACCGCAGGTAGTGGCCGTCCGAGGGGAGGTTGCCCGGCGGAGCGTCGGTCGCCACCGCTGGTCCGCCGATGGCGGGGCGATACCGAGCCTGGCGCCGGGTTCTCATCGAGCACGGTTCGGCACGTTGTCGCGGTCGGCCGCGAGTATGGGAGCCGGCTGGGCTCAGGTAAGTCGGAACTGGGTGTGACCGGCCGCGGATCGCGATTCGCGTACAGCGGTCGCGACTGTCGTGCGGACGAAGTTCGCCGGGGCCGCGCGAAGGCCGTGTCGGAGTAACGAGCGACGGATACGAGACCAGGGTGAACCCCCATTGTTTTGTGGGCGGGGATCCCCGTGGTCGATCCTCCTGGGCAGTAGGTCGACTGCCGGGCAGTCTTCGCTGCCGCTGCCGGGCGACCCGGAGGCCCGGTCGGCTCGTGGTCGCGGCCGGTCGCAAATGAGGGATCCAGCTGAACCCGGGTATAGGAAGCTGGGTGCGACCGGCCGCGGTTCGCCGCGCGACCGGGATGTGATCGGGCAGATTCAAACCCTCGTTCCCGCCGCACCACGCTGGTGCACTGGGGGCGCGCCGGGGTGCCACCCCCGGCGTCCAGAACAGAGCCCACGGCCACCAGCGGGAGCAGCGATGTCCACCGAGAAGACCACCGATGAGATCCGGTTCGCCTATTGGGTACCCAATGTCAGCGGCGGGCTGGTGACCAGCGATATCGAGCAGCGCACCGGCTGGGATTTCGAATACAACAAGAAACTCGCGCAGACCGCCGAACGCAACGGGTTCGAGTACGCGCTGTCCCAGGTCCGCTACACCGCCTCCTACGGTGCCGAATACCAGCACGAATCCACGTCGTTCAGTCTGGCGCTGCTGGGTGCCACCGAACGGCTGAAAGTGATCGCGGCCGTACATCCCGGGCTGTGGCATCCGGCGGTCCTCGCCAAATTCGGGGCGACGGCCGACCATCTGTCCGGGGGCCGCTTCGCGATCAATGTGGTATCGGGCTGGTTCGCCGGAGAATTCCAGGCGCTGGGCGAGCCGTGGCTCGAACACGACGAACGGTACCGGCGCAGTGCGGAATTCCTCGACGTTATCCGCAAGATCTGGACCGAGGACGAGGTGAACTACGGCGGCGATTTCTACCGCATCCGCGATTTCACCCTGAAACCGAAACCGCTGAACACCCCCGAACGGCCGAACCCGGAACTGTTCCAGGGCGGCAATTCCTCCGCGGCCCGCCGTAACGGTGGTCGCTTCGCCGACTGGTACTTCTCCAACGGCAAGGATTTCGCCGGGGTCACCGAACAGCTCGACGATCTGCGCGCGGTCGCCCGCGCACACGACCGGGAAGTGAAGTTCGGGCTGAACGGTTTCATCATCGCCCGCGATACCGAGAAAGAGGCCCAGGACACCTTGCGCGAGATCATCGCCAAGGCGAACAAGCCCGCCGTCGAAGGTTTCCGGGACGCCGTCCGGCAGGCCGGCGCGTCGACGCAGGACAAGAAGGGGATGTGGGCGGATTCGAGTTTCGCGGATCTGGTCCAGTACAACGACGGCTTCCGCACCCGGCTGATCGGCACACCGGAGCAGATCGCCGAACGGATCGTCGCCTACCGCGACCTGGGAGTCGACCTCATCCTGGGCGGGTTCCTGCACTTCCAGGAAGAGATCGAATACTTCGGGGCGAAGGTGCTGCCGCTGGTCCGCGAACTGGAGGCCGCGCGGCATCCCGCCGCGGTGGCGAGCCGATGACCACCGTCGGGGCCGCGCGGATAGCCTCCGCGGAACAGGGCCGTGCGGTCGCCGTGCAGCTGGCAGCCGAATTCGCGGCCGGCGCGGCGCGGCGCGACGCGGCACGCGAGCTCCCGTTCGCCGAGGTGGCGAAACTCGCGGTGAGCGGTGTGCTGGCGGTGACCGTTCCCGCCGCGCTCGGCGGTGCGGACCTGCCGCCGGGCGAGGTCGCCGAAATCGTGCGTTTGCTCGCGACCGCCGACCCGAATATCGCGCAGATCCCGCACAGTCATTTCGTCTACGTGAATCTGCTGAAACTGGCCGGCACCGCCGAACAGCAGCACCGGTATCTGACGGCGGTCCTGAACGGCGCACGCATCGCCAACGCGCAATCCGAGCGCGGCGGGGCCACCGTGGCGGATATCGCGACCACGGTCGCTCCGATCGAGGCCGGGCAGCGTTTCCGGATCGACGGCACCAAGTACTACTGCACGGGATCGTTGTTCGCGGATCTCCTGGCCGTCCTCACCAGGCTCGACGATCCCGGCGGCCGCACCGGTCTCCCGCCCGGCCAGTACGTGGCGTTCCTGCCCGCCGATGCACCGGGTGTGCGGATAGTCGACGACTGGAAGGGGTTGGGGCAGCGGACAACCGGCAGTGGGACAGTGCTGTTCGAGGGGGTGGCGGTGGAACGCGATCAGCTCGTGCCCCGCAGCGCCGCCGTAGCCGCCCCCACCGCCTACGGCGCTTCCGCGCAACTGCTGCACGCCGCCATCGACACCGGTATCGCCCGGGGTGCGCTCACCGCCGCCACCGGATTCGTCCGGACGAAGAGCCGGCCCTGGTTCGAAGCACAGGTGGACCGGGCGATAGACGACCCGCTGCTGATCCAGCGGTTCGGGGAACTCGCCGTCACCGTCGCGGCCGCCGAATCCGTACTGCGCACCGCCGGGAGAGCGGTCGACGCCGCGATCGGCGCGCCGGACCGGGTGGCGGACGCCTCGATCGCCGTAGCCACCGCGAAAATCCTCGCCGACCGCGCCGCCAACGAAGTATCCGCCGCGCTGTTCGAAGTCAGCGGAACACGCAGCACGGCAACCGAACTGAACCTGAGCCATTTCTGGCGCAACGCTCGCACACACACTCTGCACGATCCGGTGCGCTGGAAGTACCAGCACATCGGCCGTACCCTGCTGCACGGAACACCGCCACCCCTGCACGGCGTGCTCTGAACCGTTTCGCGTGCACGCACTGACCACTGCCGGGGTATGCGCGACCGCCCTACGCGACTCGAAACGATCCATATATCGATCATTCGCAATCGAGATGTCTCGAGATCGATATATGGATCGCCAGGACCGATCGAATCAGCATCGACCCGGAGTTCGGCACGGCCGGCATTCGAGCAGAAGAAACAGCGGCCGGACGAAGTTCTCGTTCCACCACGGATCGGCAGCGCGTTCTTCCCGGTTCGGATGCGGTTCTCGCAGGGTCGTCACCGCGAATCCGGCTGTGGTGAGGAAGTCGAAATACGTTTCCAGGGAGTAGAACTGCTGTACCGAGGGCATGGGGGAGAGTTCGCCCTGGACCTCGAACCGCTGCTCTACTGTTCGGGTGCCGAAGTAGGAATCCGGGGGCAGCCCGCCCGGCGCGGAGCGTTCGGCGCGGGACACGTAGAAGCAGGGATGCATTCCGAGCAGAATCAGCCGTCCCGAGGGCTTCAGGACCCGGGCGAACTCGTGGAACCGCCGACCGGGTTCGTCGATACCGTGCGGCAGCCGGTTCGCCACCACCAGATCCACGGAAGCGTCGAGCAACGGGAGCTCAGCGACATCGGCGAGGTGGTAGGTCGCCGCGGCCGGATCGTGGTCGGGATGCGTACGCGCCGCGGTCACGAACTCCGGACAGTTGTCCACACCGTGTACCCGCCGGGCACCTCGGCGCAGTAGTTCACGCGCGAAATAGCCTTCACCGCAACCGGCATCGAGAATCACCCGGCCGGAGCAGTCACCGATCAGATCCAGTAATGCCGGATCGGTGAGCCGGGTCCGGAACGGGTCGCGGTCTTCGCGCACGATCCTGATCCAGAACTCGGCATTCGCCGAATAAGCATTCGATATCCGTTCGTCGTCCGCCACGACCACCCCTTGTCCGGTCTGTTGTGCACTCCCATTCTCGCCGGAACACGGATTATCGGCCGGTATCGTTGCCGGATTCGGCCGGTAGTACTCCTGGAGGGATTCGAACCCCCAACCAACGGTTCCTGAAACCGCCGCCTCTGCCGATTGGGCTACAGGAGCGTGCCCTCCGCGCGATTCGAACGCGCAACCACCGGGTTTTGAATCCGGTCCCTCTGCCGATTGGGGTAGAAGGGCTCAGTCCGGCCGGATGGAATCGAACCACCGATGCCCGAAGGCGGGAGGGTTACGGCCTCCCTGCACGCCATGTGCTCAACCGGATAGTTGCGGTGGTGGGATTCGAACCCACGGCCTGCGGATTATGAGCCCGCCGCGCTGCCTAACTGCGCCACACCGCTTTGTCCCGGGACCATCCCGGGATTTCCTCGCCGAGGTTCGGCGATATCGCATATCCGGCAGGAGTCGAACCCACGGGCGTCGGTTTTGGAGACCGGGCCGCTACCACCAGCTCGGATATTCGCGGAGTTCTCGTCTCCGTGATGCTTCTATCGTCGCAGACGGGTCAACCGAATATCCGGGAAAGAACGGTTGTGCGAATATGATTCGCGGTCGCATACCGGATTATTGTGCGGGTGCCGCCGAACCCGAGCGGAGGTCGGTGACGACCACGGGCACGATATCGAGCAGTTCGGGCCGGAACTCGCCGCTGAGCGGGCTCACATTGCAGACCGTGGCCACCAGGTAGACCCCGCGCGGGATATCGGTGAACGAGCCGGTGACCTGACCGGCGGTGGCGAACTGGACGCGCGGTCCGGCGGTGACGGCGCCGTCGGCGATCAGGCGCTGCAACAGGGCGAAGGCGTCGGGTTCGCGGCCGCTGAGGGTATCGACGGCGGCGGGGGCGAGGATGGGCGCGGCGACGGCGGTGTTCACCAGGACGGTCGTGCATTCGCCGGGGATGACGGGGAAGGTGTCGCGCCGGTTGGGGATGTTGGTCACGGTGTAGTCGATGGTGGTCCCCGAGGCCGTCGCGGAGAGGGCGATCGCCGGCGGGGCGTCCTGGGCGGCGGCCGCGGCCGGGAAGATCGCGGTGAGAACAGCCAGTACGAAGGCAGCGACAGCCGCGCCGATGCCGATACGGAAGAAGCCGGACCGCACCATGGATCTCTCCTCTTCGGTCAGATGCGCCCAAAGCTAGCAGAAAGAGGCTGGTCAGCGTGGTATTCGAGGCGGTACGGCGTCAACTTCACGGCAGGCGACCGTCGATTGCGGTGTCGACGCTGTTCCGGCCGACTGTGGGCGCTACGTGCGCTCGCCCGGCTATGGGCGATTGCCGGGCTGTTCTCAGGGTTCGAGGAGTGTTAGCGGAACGGCAGCAATGCCGTCCTAGGGGCGCGGTGCCGGTCTACCTGATCGTTTCCTGGCAGCAGGGATGCCGGTCTGGCGAGCGCCTTTATCACAGGATGCTCGACCGGGCCCATCGCCGGATCGATTATTCTGGCGATATGTTCAGCAGCCGCTACCTCGTCAGTTCGGTGGTGGCGTTTCTGCTGGTGTGGGGCGCTGCGTTGGGGTCGGTGCTCACCCAGCCCGATACCCGTAGCCTGTTGCTGGCCGGTGTGGTCGTTGTCGTCACCGTCGCCGTGGCCTACCTGGTGGTGTGCCGGGCGGAGGACCTGCTGTTCGGGCAGTGCCGGACCGTGCGCGGGCCGACCGCCGAGGAGCAGCGGCTGCGTGGCGCGTTCCGGCGGCACAGCCATCCCGATGCGGCCGGCCGGCCGCGGCCCAGAGCTCCCGGTCCCCGTGCGGGGACCGTACCGCCTGCCGGTTTCTGAGCGGTCCCCGCTTCCTCGCCTGGTCATTTCTCACGAGGAAAAACGGGAGTACCTCTGTGTCCGAACCTATTCTGCAGGTCTGTGCGGCCGAACGCCGCTTCGGTGACCTGACCGTCTTCCGGGATGTCGGCTTCTCCGTCGTCACCGGGCGCTGCTGTGCGATCATCGGCGCCAACGGTGCCGGTAAATCCACCCTGTTGCGCTGTGTACTGGGCCGGGACCGGCTCGATGCCGGCCGGATCACCGTCGACGGCCGCGAGGTCGACGAAGCAGATCCGTGTTTCCGGAGCACCGTGGCCGCGGTGAGCGGAGAAGACGCCACCTTCGCCCACCTCACCGTGCACGAACATCTGCAACTCGTCGCGATCGCGCACGGCACCGCCGAACCGCATCGGGTCGCGAGCCGGGCATTGGCCGATGTGAGCTTGTCCGACGCCGCCGACCAACTGCCCGTCACACTGTCCAGCGGTCAGCGCCGGAGGCTGGCGCTGGCTTCGGCGTTCGTGCGGCCGCGGCGGCTGCTCGTGCTCGACGAGCCGGAACAGCATCTGGACCGTGCGGGTCGCGCCTGGCTGGCGCGCGCACTCGTCGCGGAGAAGGAAGCGGATACGGCGATCCTGCTGGTCTCGCACGACCCGGATCTGGTGGCGGCGGTCGCCGACGATGTCGTGGACGGTGACCTGTGGCGCTGACAGAATCCGTTCCTGTCGTTCCGGGGGCCCGCGAAATACTTTCGGTGCGCCGCGGTTTCATCCGTGGGAACGCCGTGCGGGAGAACCGGACCGGTACCACTGTGCTGCTGATGCTGAGCGCCTACGTTGTCGGCGGGGTTGTGTGGTGGGCGGCGACCCGGCCCGCCTCTGTCATCGGTTCGGTTCTGTTCACCGCCGGACCGGGTTGGGCCGCCACCGGCGCGTGGGTGTTTTTCGCGCTGGCGGTCAGCGGTGGGCTGTCGCTCGCGCGGGCGTTCGGGCCGGTCGGCGCGAGTGCTCCGGACGCTCTCTGGCTGTTGTCCACGCCGGTGGACCGGGGCGCGTTGCTGCGCGTCCGGGTGGGTCTAGCACTTGCTGTCGGGGCGGCCGCCGGGACTGTTGCCGGGCGGTTCACCGCGTATATCGCGGGGGCGAGTCTGTGGGGGCCGCTGACGGTGCTGGGAACGCTGGGCGGGGTGGTTGTCGTCGCCGTCGCGGTACTCGTCCAGTCCCGCAGGCTTCCCCACCCGGTACTTCCGCTGCTCCGCTGGAGTTTCGTGTCGGCAGGGCTCGGCCTGACAGTGGCGGCGGTGGTCCAGTGGGCCGTTCCGGTGCTCACCGCCTGGCCGGTGGTGTTCGTCGCGGCGGCACCGGCGGCGGCTGTCGCGATGTGGGCTGTCGCGAGCTGCCGGTATCTGAGCCGCGCGGATCTGGGGTCCGGGAGCGACCTCACCTCTGGGGCGCAGGCCTCCCTGACCAGCCTGGACCTGTCGGTGCTCGCCGGGATTCTGGAGGAACGGGCGTGGCGGCGGGTCGGCCGGTCGGTCTCCCGGCGGCTGCCGGCCGGGCGGGCCGCCGCACTGCTCCGGGCGGATCTACTGCGGTACGGGCGCCGGCCCTCGGCTTACACGGTCGCGGCGGCCGTGGTGGTGGCCGTATGGTTCGCGACCGTCGTCGGCACCCCGCTGCTCGTCGCGTTCATCGGACTCGGTGGGTCCTTCTGGGTCGCGATGCTGTTCAGCGCGGGCCTGCGGGACATCTGTGGCGACCCGGCGCTGCGCGTGCTGCTGGGCGCCGGTGACCGGGCGCTGCGCCGGCCGATGCTCATCGTCCCCGCCGCGGCGCTCGGGCTCACGGGTATGCTCACTTTTCTCGCTACCGGGCCGGTGGCGGCGGTGATCAGTGCGGCCGGTGCCGCGCTGGCGGCCTATCGGATACGGACGCGTCCGTCCCGGTCGTACGACGGTCTGCTGTTGATCACCAATACGGGGCCGCTACCCATCGACCTGATTCGCCAACTGATCCGAGGTCTGCCCATCCTCTCCGTGGCCGGTGCGCTGCTGGTCCAGGTTGTATGAACCCGGTGTGACAGGCGAGCCGACCGTCCCGCTGCGCTCCTGGAAATCCTCGTGAAGGTCGTTGCCGATGGTCTGCGACTGCGAAAAGAGTCAGTACTGCAGGTCGGCCCACGGGATGTCGACAGGGAAAGGGAAATCGACGTGGATTCCGCTCTCGTCGTCGCGCGTCCACTCGCCAGCCAAGAGATAGTTCGCCGGCCGGAGTGGGTGCACACCGTCCGGGAGTTCGCTGTGTTTACTCTCGAGCGCATAGGCGCGGACCGTGGCGATCGCGCTCTCGCGGCGGGCCAGTGTCACCTCCCAATACCAGGGGATCCCGGCACTTGCGTAGCGTCCCTTCTTCGCCTCCATATCGGACTGCGTGTTCGACGGTGACAGCACTTCGCCGACCAGCACAGTGTCCGATGCTCGTATGTCCTGGTAGGGCGATTCGAGGCAGCGATGCACCAGGAAATCAGGAGTGAGGAAGTCCGATTTACCGGTACTTCCGAGAAATACATTCGTCTCCAGGGTCACCCGGAGACAGGTCGTCAACCGTTCCTGCACGGCTTTCCGTGTGCAGCGTTCGAAGGCGGCGGTCATCCGGTAGGTGAATGTCTGGTGCTCAGCGGGCCCACGCGGAACCCATACCACCCGGCCATTCCACAGTTCGATCTGTTCGGCGATCTGTTCGGGCAGCTGTTCCAGCTCGTCCCATGTCAGGTGCTCCGGAAGGTCCGGCTCTTCGGTCCACGGCGCACCCATGCACTCATAGTAGGTCGTGGGCGTGGTCGGTCGTCAGCGAGAGAACAGGGCTGTCGGCTGCCTGATCGCACAAACGGAACGGCCTCGTCTCGAACTTGCGAGACGAGGCCTTTTCCAGTTCGATGCCGGGACCACGGCGGGGCCGACTCCTCAGGACCGGTCGAGTGTGGCGTTGTGAATGGTGGCGGTGAAGGCGTCCCACTCGGCCGGGGTGAAGACAAGGGCGGGGCCGGTCGGGTTCTTCGAATCGCGGACGCCGACCATTCCGCCGTCGAGGAAGGCGGCCTCCACGCATTCCTTACCGCCTCCGCTGCGGCTCGATTTGAACCACTGGGCCGTGGACAGGTCGATGGTCATGCGTTGTACTCCCTGGCTGCTATCTGCCTTATCAGGCTCTTGCTGGCTGCAACGTCGAGTGAAGATTGCCGAATGACGTCGTAGGCCTGACGATACCGGCCCACGTCCTTGGCCCGTTCCAGGTACATGTCGCCCGCGTAGGACTCGACGTAGACGACCGTTGGTGAGACCTCTCGCCCTCTGCCGTCGCGGCCGAACTCCAGGATTATGAAAGGGCCGGTCGGGAGACCGGCGGGGAACCCCGCGGTGAAGGGGAGCACGGATACCGTCACGTTGGAGGGCATATTCGCCAAGTGGCTCAGCTGCGTTCGCATCACCTTCGCACCGCCCACAACTGTGCGCAGTACCGATTCGTGGACTACCAGGTCCACGTGGGCGGGTTTGGTCCGGCGCGTGATCAGCGCCTGCCGCTTGGTCCTGAGTTGGATGCGCCTGTCCCGCGCCTCCTCGGTCTCGTCCGGCAGGTAACCGCGTTCGATCACACGAGCGTAGTCGGGAATCTGGAACAGGCCGGGCAGCACGTCCGGTTGATAGATGGCCAGCTGTTTGGCCGAGGACTCGAGTCCGAGGTACACGTTGAAACCCCGGAACATGACATCGTCGAACTCTTGCCACCAGTTCTTGACCGTCGCCTGCTTTGCCAGGTTGATCAGTCCCGCGATCACCTCGCGGTCGTCGATACCGTAAATGCGGCAAAGGGCTTCGACGTCGGGTACGCGTATGCCCGTCAGTCCGCGCTCGGCCCGGGACAGCGTACTGACCGACAGTTGCAAGAGTGGCGCGACATCTTCGAGGTTCATATTCACCGCTTCGCGGGCTTCCCGGAGGTATCGCCCGAGCTGGCGACGCGGCAGAGTGGTCGAGTTGTCTTCTGGCACAGTTTTCCTCGCTTGCATCCGGTGTGATAGTCGTTTGCACTCGGCAAGAGCGTCCGCACTCCTGTGACAACCGCTCTGGCCCTTTGGAAAAGCTTCTGTGCAAATGCAGAGCGTTCTTGTGCCGGCTTGTCGTCCAGTGTGTGCTGGGTTTACCCGATAGCCGGGAACCTCGGACCGACAAGCCGCCCAAAAGATCCCCATCCCAGGTGCGACTGATCCGAGACATTACCGCGAACAGCCAGGTCTTGACGCGGAGACGGCGATGCCTTGCCCCGGCTGTCGGGCTTGCTGTCCGATTCCCGGTGCCAGGAGCGGCGCGGATGGCAGCCGACGTAGCGGCCTGCTGTAGCAACCCATTCACTATCGAAAGCCGAGTACTCCGATGACAGAGATCCCCGCCCTGCCGTTCAGAGCCCCGGGCAGCCGGGCCATGGCCGCGACGCTGCGGCTTCTGCACACCGGAAAGTCTTGGGTCACCGATGATCCGAGGATTCTGCAGCAGATCGCGGATGGCCTGCGAGCGCTCGAATATCCCACGCCGCACTACGCGAATGCAGAACCGATCGGGGGATACGCGCACGCACACCAGGTGATGGCCGTACACGCCGCCCACCGCTGTCCTCGCTACGAAGCCGCGCTCGACTACACGGCGAAGGCACGGCCGTGACCGCGGGCCGGTCTGCCATACGCCGGGCGATCATGCTGCGCAGAACCGAATACGACGGGCCGGAACTCGAACGACTCATCAGGACGCATTCCCTCGAAATCGTGTACACGGTGGTCACGGACACGGGATCGCAACTGGGGGCACTGATCGCGATTCAGCATGTGCTGGAACACGGTGTCGAGGTGATGGCGATCCCGCACCTCACGCCCGAAGAGATTCGGCGCGAGCAACCATGGCATGCGGTGACCGCGCTCGCGGAACTGGTGACGGCCGCCGGCGTGGTTCCGCGCGGTTCGTACGGTGTCCCGTACCCCGGCCGGGACTGCCCTGACGGCGTCCCTACTTAGACCTACCGCTGCCGCCACATGCCCGTTCGCCTCGCCCGGCTCCGCGCACGCCAGCGTGATCCGGCAACGCAACGTATACGCCTGTGTCGATGTCGCCGCCCGCATCCCGCACCAACTCCCGCCGCTGCGCCTGGGACACCACCAACTCCGGACCCGATCTCGGCCGCCCGGCCCTCAGCGCCGCCGAATCCTACGATTAACCAACCTCTTTCAGGTCGGAACACTAGACCCAGTGACAGGGGCCTGTGCGTCGGCGGCAAGACAACGCTCTCCCGATTCTCATAGTTCTCATAATGACCGTTATCCGAATAATGGTTACCATCTCAATATGGTCGACAACGACGATGACATGCCGCCTCGTCGGCTCACCCGCACCGAATCGAAGGCACGAACCAGGCAGCGTTTACTGGACGCGGCGGCGCGAACGTTCGCCCGCAAGGGCTACGGCGCGGCATCGGTCGACGAGATCGCCGAAGCAGCCGGTTACTCGGTAGGCGCTGTGTACTCGAATTTCGGCAGTAAAGAGCATCTGTTCACCGAACTGATGTCGAACCGGGTGACGGATCGAGTCGGCGAGGCGGCCCGAATCGTTGCCGATACCGAGACAACGGCCGAGGAACGGATGGGCGCGCTGGGGCGCATGCTGATCGAGATCGCCGACAAGGATCAGGACCTCGCGCCCCTGCAGGCCGAATTCTGGCTGTATGCAGTGCGTAACCCAGCCACTATGGATCTGCTCGCCGAGCGCACCTCGCCGGCACACGAGGGTGTACGCGCGCTGGTCGAGGATAGCTTGCGGCGCCGGGATATCGGAGGCTCGGCGGAGTCGGAAGCGTTGGCGACGGTCGTCCTCGCTCTGTTCCAGGGGCTGGTCCGGCAACGCCGCATCGATCCGAACCGCGTACCCGATGAGTTGTTCGGCTCCGCCCTGACCTGGTTGTTCGAGGGCATCGCCGCTACGCAGACCTCCGAGAACACCGATCCCCGGAAGTGATCCGCCATGTCCCAGATCGCCAATATCGGCCTCTACGCCATTCCAGCGTTCCTGCTGTTGATGGTCGTCGAATTCATCGCCCACTACCGCGACCGTGACGGCAGCTACTCGGGGGTCGATACCCGCGATACCGTGACCAGCCTGTCGATCTACGCACTCGGCCGGGTCGCGAAATCGTTCGACAAGTTCATCGAACTACCCCTCGTACTGATCGCCGCGGCGCTCGCGCCGGTCGCTCTATCGGCGTCCCAGTGGTGGGTGTGGGTGGCGGCGATCGTGCTCGCCGATTTCGCCTACTACTTCAAACACCGTATGGAACACCGGATCCGGTTGTTCTGGGCCTCGCACAGCGTGCATCACTCCAGCCAGTACTTCAACTTCTCCACAGCATTGCGGCTCCCGTGGCTTATTCCCGGGTCATTCATCACCAGCGCCGTCTATATTCCCCTCGCGCTCATCGGGATTCCCGCGTGGATGATCTTCCTCAGCCAAGCCATCGTGCTGCTGTACCAGTTCCCGATCCACACCGAACGCGTCGGACGCCTCCATCCGCTGATCGAGTATGTTTTCAACACGCCATCGCATCACCGGGTCCACCACGGCGCCAACAACTCCTACCTCGACAAGAACTACGGGGGGATCTTCATCATCTGGGACCGTATGTTCGGCAGCTACGCCGAGGAGACCGAACCCGTCCGATTCGGCCTGACCAAGAATATCGATACACACAACCCCATCAAGGCCAACTATTACGAGTTCGCTCGCATGATTTCCGATATCCGGCATGCCGAGACCTGTCGTGGGCGCGTCGGGTACCTGCTACGGCCTCCGGGGTGGACCGAGTTCGGCAACAGCGCTACTGGTGATGCTCCCGCGGGTGGCAATCCCGCCGACACCGCCTCGGACGCAACGACGGCGAACGATAGGACTCGCCGAAGTCCGGCCCCCGCACTTACCGGCCCCGGCTCGTAATCGCGTAGGCGCTACCGGTCGCTGACCATTCGGGTACTTCCCGCGATCTCGGCGACCGTCGGAATCGCTGGCATTTCTGTGCACAACGAAACGCAGCGGATATCGGGGAACAGATCCGGGTTGGTCCCGATGTGGAGACCCGCGGCCTTCCTTAGCCTCGAGTCGTGATCGATCTACTGCGCGGGAACCGGCTCCGGACAGGCCTGGCGAGCCTCGTGCTGACGGCCTTGGTGGCGACCGGATGCGGAACGGAAACCGGTCACGATCCGCCGCCTCCCGACCCCGCCCTGAGGGGCCTGGAGGTGACAGAGCAACAGCAGACCGGCGATCGGACGGTCGACCTCACCGTCGATTCGCCGGCACTCGACGGCTCCGCAGCAGTCCGCCTGATCACCCCCGACGGCTGGGACGAGCGTGCACCCGGCCGGACCTGGCCGGTGCTCTACCTCCTCCCCGGCGGCGACGGGGACCACATGAGCTGGACCAGCGACAGCGACGTCGAGGAACTGCCGGAATTACGGGACGTGCTGGTGGTGATCCCCGGCATGCCGATGTTCGGCTTCTACAGCGACCGGTACAACGACGGCCGCGGTGGACCGCCCGCGGTGCGCTCCTTCCACCTCGACGAGCTGATACCGCTGCTCGAACGCGGCTACGGCGCGGGCCGGGACCGGGTGATCGCCGGGCTGTCGCAAGGTGGTTACGGCGCGCTGGCCTATGCGGCGCAACGACCCGGAATGTTCCGGGCGGCGGCGAGCTACAGCGGGTGGCTGTCCCCTTCGATACGTGCCGAGGTGGTGCTGGCGGCAGCCCGGTTCGTCGGCGTCGACGGCCGGAGCCTGTGGGGTGACCCGGTGCGCGACCGGAGGATCTGGGAGGCGAACGACCTCTACAATCTGGCCGATGCGCTGACCGGGTTGCCGGTGTATCTGTCCAGCGGTGACGGCACTATCGGTGACCTGGACCCGCCCGGCACCTCTGCGGAATCCCTGTTTCCCGAAATCGACCGGCTGGCCGCGGAATTCTCACCGGATGTGGTGGATCTGACCGAGGCGCTGATGCACGAGAGCAGCCGCGCCGTGGCGGATCGGCTGCGGGCGCTGGGTGGCGACCCGGTCACCCATTTCACCGCCGGAACACACAGCCCGCCGTACTGGGAACGCGAACTGCACCGCTCGTTGCCGATGCTGCTGGCGGCGTTGCGTTCGAACGGTTGACCTGCGGCGAACAGGTAAACCCGGAGCCTGGTGACCGATGCGCGATTGCGCGCCCGGGTACGGTTCAGGACAGGCGTTCGAAGACTGCTGCCAACCCCTGGCCGCCGCCGATGCACATGGTTTCCAGGCCGTAGCGGCCCTCGCGGCGGTCGAGTTCGCGGAGCAGGGTGGCGAGGATGCGGGCGCCGGTGGCGCCGACCGGGTGGCCGAGGGAGATGCCGGAACCGTTGGGGTTGAGGCGTTCGTCGTCGGGTGCCAGTTTCCAGGTGCGCAGGACGGCGAGGGTCTGGGCGGCGAAGGCTTCGTTGAGTTCGATGACCGACATATCGTCGAGCGTCAAACCCAATCGGGCGAGGGCCTTTTCGGTGGCGGGGACCGGGCCGATACCCATGGTGCGGGGCGGGACTCCGGCGACCGCCCAGGACGCGAGGCGGGCCAGTGGGCGCAGACCGAGGGTGCGGGCTTTGTCGGCAGTGGTGACGATGCAGAGGGCCGCGCCGTCGTTCTGGCCGCTGGCATTACCAGCGGTGACGGTGGCATCCGGATCGACCTTGCCGCGGATCGGGCGCAGCTTCGCCAGGGATTCGACGGAGGTGTCGGCGCGGGGATGTTCATCGGTGTCGACGATCATCGGGTCCGATTTACGTTGCGGAACAGCGACTCCGACGATTTCGTCGGCGAAGCGGCCGGACCGCTGCGCGGCGACCGCGCGCTGATGCGACTGCGCCGCGAGCGCGTCCTGATCGGCGCGGCCGATCGAGAATTCGGCGCGCAGGTTCTCGGCGGTTTCGATCATGCCGCCGGGCACCGGGAAATTCTTACCGCCGGCGGTGACGCGGGCGCGGGCCAGCCGGTCGTCGAGAGAGATGCCTTCGCCTTTCACGCCCCAGCGCATACCGGTGGCGTAGAACTCGGCCCGGCTCATGGATTCGGTGCCGCCGGCCAGGATCAGATCGCTACCACCGGTGCTGACCTGCATACATGCTTGCAGCACGGCCTGTAGTCCGGAACCGCAGCGGCGGTCCACCTGCAACCCGGGGACGTCTACGCCGAGACCGGCGTCGAGGGCGGCGACCCGGCCGATCGCCGGGGCCTCACCGTTGGGTGAGGCCTGGCCCAGGATGACGTCGTCGATCTGCTCGGCGGGCAGACCGGTGCGGGCGATCAGCTCGGTGATCAAGGTCGCGGCCAGGGTTTCCGGCGCGAGGTCTTTGAACACTCCGCCGAACCGGCCGACCGGGGTGCGTAGCGGTTCGCAGATGACAGCGTCGATCATGGGGATTCCTTCGTGAAATATCAGGCGTGGTTGTGGACGCGGGCCAGGTCGGTGCTGATGGCCGAGGCCGTGGCCAGCAGCGGCGGCAGCAGGTCGGCGCGCACGCTGTCGGTGGTGTAGCGGGCGGCGTGGGTGGAGATGTTCACGGCGGCACAGACCGCACCGGTGTGGTCGCGAATCGGGGCGGCCATCGAACGCAATCCCTGTTCGAGTTCCTGGTCGACCAGGCAGTAACCGGCCTCCCTTGTTTTCCGTACTTGCTCGCGGAGCTGGTCGGCGCTGAGGACGGTGCGGTCGGTGAGTGGAGTGAAGGTGACCTTCGCCAGGTATTCCTCGAAGTCCTGCTCCGGCAGGCCCGCTAGCAGGACCCGCCCCATCGAGGTGCTGAAGGCGGGGAAACGGGTGCCGATGGTGATCGATACGGTCATGATCCGGCTGACCGGTACGCGGGCGACGTAGACGATGTCCTCGCCGTCGAGGATGGACACCGAGGTCGATTCGTGCACCTGATTCGCCAGCGATTCCAGGTGCGGGCCCGCGACCTCGGGCAGGCTCAGGCTGGACAGGTAGCTGTAGCCGAGTTCGAGCACGCGCGGAGTGAGCCAGAACAGGGAACCGTCGGTGCGCACGTAGCCGAGTTCCACCAGGGTGAGCAGGAATCGGCGGGCGGTGGCGCGGGTGAGGTCGGTGGCCTTGGCGACATCGCTGAGGGTGCGCCGCGGATTCTCGGCGTCGAAGGAACGGATCACGGCCAGGCCGCGGCCCAGTGATTGCACGTAATCCGGGGAGGGTTCGGTCACGGTCGGTGTATGTCCTCTGCGTCTGTCGGTCCGGTTGCGGTGTCGTCGGCCGGGCGGGACCCGGTGCCGTCGACCGAGCGGGACCCGGTGCCGTCGGCCGGGCCGGACCCGGTGGTGCGGTCCGGTCCGGGTGCGGCGTTGCCGTTCGCGTGCGGGCCGATGCCCTCGGCGAGTGCGGCCTTACCGAGTCCGAAAGCGAGGTTACTGTTCGGCACACCGGCATAGACCGCGGTGTGCAGGAACACCTCGGCGAGCTCGTCCGGGGCGACCCCGGCCCGCAGCGCGGCGCGGATATGCATATCCAGTTCGTGGGTGTTGCCGACGGCGGTGAGGATCGCGAGGGTGAGCAGGCGCCGGGTGTGGTGGTCCAGGCCCGGCCGGCTCCAGATATAGCCCCAGGCGGTGCGGGTGATGAAATCCTGGAACGGCGCGGTGAATTCGGTGGTACCGGCGACGGCGCGGTCGACATGGGTTTCGCCCAATACGGCCCGGCGCACCCGCATTCCCTGTTCGAAGGCGTGGTTACGTTCGCGCCGGCCGCCGATATGGGCGGTGATGAGCGAGGTCACCGGCCCGGCCTGTTCGACACTGGCCAGGTGCGCGGCCGGGTCCAGGACGTGCAGTACGGAATTCGCGATCCCGTCGGAGAGCGCGCGCATATCGTCGGGGGTGGTGGCCGGGTCCTGCGCCCCGGCGATCACCAGGGTGGGGGCGGTGATCCGGGCGAGGTCGGCGCGATTGTCGAAATGGGCGAGTGCGACGCAGCAGGCGGCATAGCCTTCGTCCGTGGTCGTTTCGACCATGGCGCGGCTACGGGCGATCAGTTCGGGATCTCGGTCGGCGAGTTCGGCGGTGAACCACCGGCCGACCACGGCTTCGGCGATGGACGCCGTACCGTCGGCGCGGACCGCGGCGGCCCGGTCGAGCCAGCTCTGCGGGGTGCCGAACTTTGCGGAGGTGCACAGCAGCGTCAGTGTCCGGACCCGGGCCGGGTGATGTGCCGCGATCCACTGGGCGACCGCGCCGCCCAATGAGAGCCCGACCAGGTGGACCCGGTGGCGGCCGAGGCGGTCCAGTAGTGCGAGGACATCGGCGGCCAGGTCCGCCACGGTGTAATCGCCGGTGCCGGTGGGTGATTCGCCGTGACCGCGCAGATCGACGGCGAGCACCTCATGGTCGGCCGAAAGCGCGGCCACCTGCGGATCCCACATTGCCCGGTTCGAGCCGAGGGAGCCGAGGAGGACGACGGTGGACGCCGCGGCTTCGGGTCCGGCGGCTCGGTAGGAGAGCTCGACGGCCGAGATCGAATCCGCTGTGTGTGCGCCCATTTCCTTTGCTCCGTTCGGGTTGCGAAGATACTGTCGCGTCGTGGTGCTCGGACGCGTCGAGGGTTTTCCGACCGGCGTGCCCGGAGTAGGTCCCGGCGATAGGCCGACGAGCGGACTCAGCGGGTGTGGCACCCGGCCTTGTCCGGGCCGAATTGCCGGCGGGCGGCCAGAACCGGGAATGCGGTCTCGAGCTGTTCGCGCCACCGGAATCGGCTGGGCCATCGCGCAGATCCCCGCCGGCCGCAGCGACACACTGATCGTTGCCGGACTCGACAGTGCCGCCGCCGGCACCTCGGGCCGCCGAACGCGACCGGAAAGAGCGTTGATCGGGCACTGCGGGTGTGCTGCCCCGGTCCGTTTGGTCGCCGGTGTGGGGTGGGCCGGCCGTGGTCGTCGGCGGCGTCCGGGGCCACCCAGCCTGGCCGCCCTGCGGGCCGCACCTCGGCCCGGACCTGTCCGGTGTGGTCCGAGCGTTCGACATCGCAGATGCGAACTTGTCCGGTAACTCGTGGTGTCCGTGCGTGGGCCGTCGCGTTCTGTCGAGGCCGCGCCGCTGTGCGTACGGTTCAGGGTCTGCGGCCTGGTTTCGCCGACGGGCGTTGCGATCGGTGAGCACCGGCGTCACCCGGGGTCCGTGTGCGTGCTGTCGCGTTCGGTGAGCACTCGCGTCACCAGATCGGCGGCGTGTCCGAGGTATCCGGCCGGGTCCAGCAGGTCCCGGACCTGGTGCGCCCCGAGATGTTCGATGATGGCGGGGTCGGTGTCCAGGGCAGGCGGGTTCGCGGTGGCGGCGGCGGTGACGATATCGCGGGCGCGGTCGGTGTGTTCGGACAAGGCCGCGGTCACCCGCTCGGCGAGCAAGAGTCCGCCCGTGACCGCGAGATTGCGGGCCATCGCTTCCGGATGGACGTGCAGGCCGGTCAGGCTCTGCGCCAGCCGGTGCGCGGCGCCGCCGGTGAGTCGCAGCAGATCGGTGACGGTTTCCCATTCGGCATGCCAGGCGCCGGCGGCGCGCTGCAATTCGTGGTCCATCGCCCCGAGCGCGTCCGCGACCAGCCCTGGGACGCGGCGGGCGGCCGCGCGGGCGGTGATGGCGGCGACCGGGTTGCGTTTGTGCGGCATCGCGGAGGATCCGCCGGGGGCGTCCTCGCTGACCTCACCGATCTCGGTGGCGGACAGCGTCACGATATCCGTGGCGATCTTGGCGACCGCGCCCGCGGCCACACCGAGCGCGGTGGCGAGTTCGGCGATCGGGGTGCGGTCGGTATGCCACGGGATGCCCTGTGCCGCCAGACCGAGTTCCGCGGCCAGGGCGTCGGCGACGGCCGGGCCGTGCGGGTACAGGGCGGCGAGTGTGCCTGCGGCACCGCCGAATTGGACCGGCAGATCGGCCAGTGCGGCGGTGACCGAACCGGCGGCCCGGTCCAGGGCTTTGCACCAACCGGCCGACAGCGCACCGAAGGTGGTGGGCAGGGCCTGCTGGCCGAGGGTGCGGGCGGCCATGGGGGTATCGCGGTGGACGTGGGCGAGTTCGGCGGCGGCGTCGGCGGCGGCGCGGAGATCGTCGACGATCATCGCCCCGGTGCGTTGTGCGAGCAGTAACAGCGCGTTGTCGAGAATGTCCTGACTTGTCGCGCCCTTGTGCACGGCGGATCCGGGGACCCCGGCCGGTGCGCAAGCTTCGCGAAGCCTGCGCACCAGCGGGATCACCGGGTTGCCGCCGGCCACCGCGGCCGCGCCGAGTTCCGCCGGACCAAGTGTGGCGGCCAGCTCCGGTCCGGCGGCGGCGATGGTTTCGGCGTACCCCTCATCGAGGACGCCGGCCACCGCCTGGGCGCGGGCGAGTGCGCATTCCACCTCGATCAGGGCGGCGATCCAGGCGCGGTCGGACAGGGCCGCGCCGAGCTCCGCGGCTCCGAACAGCGGGTCGAACAGCTCTCCACGCGGCACACGCACTCCTACAGGTAGAAGAACGGCGTCTCGGCACCGTCCGGGTCGGCGTCCTGCAGCACGATATCGAGGTGGTAGCCCGCCGGAGTGGCGGCGGCAATAAGCTTGTGCCGCTGGTTGTCCGGGAGCGCGGCCAGTACCGGGTCGGTGGCGTTGGCGGCCTGCTCGTCGGGGAAATAGAGGCGGGTGATCGACCGGTTGAGCATGCCCCGGGCGAAGATCGACACATTCAGATGCGGTGCCTGATCGGATCCGTCGCCGACCGCAACGGCGCCGGGCTTGACGGTGGTGAACCGCACGGTGCCGGTGGCGTCGGCGGGACAGCGGCCGAAACCGCGAAATGCCGGGTCGGTCTGCGGACGTGGATCGTCGGGGTGTTCGAAAACGCCGTCGCGGTTGGCCTGCCACACCTCGATCAGGGCATCGGCTACCGGGTTACGTTCCCCATCGATCACCGTCACTGTGACGGCGATCGATCCCTCGGTTCCCGGTGCGATCACCTCGGGGCCGTCGGGCCAGGGGAGTCCGATATGGAGGAACGGCCCCACGGTCTGCGACGGGGTCGGCCCGAATTCGGCAGCGGTGAAATCTCCGGTGCTTGCCGGGTAGCGGGGTGCGAATTCGGTATCACTCATCGTGATCGTCCTCCTCTTCGAAGGGGGTCGCGTCCCGGCCGCGCAACACGATGTCGAACCGGAAGCCCAGGGCCCAGTTGTCCTTGGTGGCGTTGTAGTCGAACACGCTGACCATGCGCTGGCGGGCGCCGTCGGGAACCGAGTTGTAGATCGGGTCCTGGAAGAACATCGGGTCGTCCGGAAAGTACATCTGGGTGACCAGACGCTGGGTGAAGGCGCGCCCGAACAGGGAGAAATGGATATGCGCGGGCCGCCAGGCGTTGTGGTGGTTGCCCCACGGATACGCGCCCGGCTTGATCGTGGTGAACGAATAGTGGCCGTCGCTGTCGGTGAGGACGCGGCCTACGCCGTCGAAATACGGGTCCAGCGGTGCGGGCCATTGGTCGCCCTGGTGGCGGTAGCGGCCGGCGGCATTGGCCTGCCAGACCTCGACGAGGGTGCCGGGTACCGGTGTGCGGTCGCTGTCGAGGACACGGCCGTGGACGATGATCCGCTGTCCTTGTGCTTCGCCGCCGCGGGCCAGGGTCAGATCGGCGTCGGCTTCGGTGATACGGCCTTCGCCGAGTACTGGGCCGGTGAGCTCGCCGAGTCGCTGCGGGAGCAGGAGCAACGGTTGTTTGGGGTGCCGGAGGGTGGTGGAGCGGTATTCGGCGAAGTCGAGCGGAGCTTCCTCGTTCTTGTCGATACCGCGGTACCGCGGTGGCAGTTGGAGCATGCGCGCGACCTCGCGTTCGGGATGTGGACACTACTACGGGATGCGAACAGCATAGGACTCACCTGGCGGCTGGAGCATCACCGTCCGACGCGTTCACTATACGCACATCAGTTCACAATACGTACAAAAGTGGTTACTGTGGAGCGCGTGATGGACAAAGTCTTTGCCTCAGCCGCCGAAGCGGTCGCCGATATCCCCGACGTTTCATCACTGGCCGTCGGCGGATTCGGGCTGGTCGGCATCCCCGAAGCGCTGATCAACGCACTGCTCGACCAGGGCGCCACGGAACTGGAAGTCGTCAGCAACAACTGCGGAACCAACGGTTTCGGCCTCGGCGTACTGCTGGCGGCCCACCGGATCCGCCGCACGATCAGCTCCTACGTCGGCGCCAACGAAGAGTTCGCGCGCCAATACCTGTCCGGTGAGCTCGAGGTGGAACTGACCCCGCAGGGCACCCTCGCGGAACGGATGCGCGCCGGTGGCGCGGGGATCTCGGCGTTCTTCACTCCCGCGGGCGTGGGCACCCAGGTCGCCGACGGTGGTCTGCCGCTGCGCTACGACGGAGCGGGCGGGGTCGCGGTGGCCAGCCCGCCGAAGGAAACCCGGGAATTCGACGGCGTCACCTATGTACTGGAACGCGGGATCGTCACCGATTACGCGCTGGTCCACGCCTGGAAAGGCGACCGGCACGGCAACCTCGTCTATCGCGCCAGCGCCCGCAACTTCAATCCGCCCGCGGCCGCAGCGGGCCGGATCACCATCGCCCAGGTCGAACACCTGGTGGAACCCGGCGAACTCGACCCCGACCAGGTGCACACCCCCGGTATCCAGGTCCAGCGGGTCGTACCGGTCGGCAAGGTCGACGTAGGAATCGAGAACAGGACGGTGCGCGCATGAAACTGACCCGCGAACAGATGGCGGCCCGCGTCGCGGCCGAACTCGCCGACGGGCAGTACGTCAACCTCGGGATCGGGATGCCGACCCTGGTGCCCAACTATCTGCCCGACGACATCACCGTCGTCCTGCATTCGGAGAACGGTGTCCTCGGTGTCGGCCCGTATCCGGCCGAAGAGGAACTCGATCCCGAACTGATCAATGCGGGCAAGGAAACCATCACCGTGCTGCCCGGCGCCTCGTTCTTCGATTCGGCGGCGTCGTTCGGGATGATCCGCGGCGGGCAGGTCGATGTGGCCGTCCTCGGCGCGATGCAGGTCAGCGCCCGTGGCGACCTCGCCAATTGGATGATCCCCGGCAAGATGGTCAAGGGGATGGGCGGGGCGATGGATCTGGTGCACGGTGCGCGCCGGGTGATCGTGATGATGGAACACGTCTCGCGTTCGGGGCAGCCGAAGATCGTCGAAGAATGCAGTCTGCCGCTCACCGGACTGGGTTGCGTGAACCGGATCATCACCGATATCGCGGTTCTCGACGTCACCGAGAACGGGCTGGTGCTGGTGGAAATCGCGCCGGGCGTCTCCGTCGCCGAGGTGCGGGCCGCTACCGGCGCGGATTTCGAGGTCGCTGCGGAACTATCGGCGCGGGTGGGCTGACGGGGCCCGGTGTCACAGTGCCGGCATACGCGTCATCGCCGTCCGGATAACCTCCAGGAACCACTGCTGCGGCCCGCCGCGGCCCGGCGCGTGACGCGTATGGGCGGCCACCTCGACCGGCTCGATCGGCCACGGCAGGGCGAAGATCCGGACCGCGTGCGTCCGGGCCAGCGCCCGGGCGACCCGTTCGGGGACGATCGCGACCAGTTCGCTGTCCTGCACCACGTAGGGGAGGGTTGCGAACCGGGTCACCCGCACCGCGACCGGTTCTCCAGCCGATGTTCGGCCAGTGCCTTGCGTGGGCCGGTATGCCCGGTCGCGCCATCGGCCACGACATGGCGTTCCCGTTCGAGTTCGGCGTGGGTCAGCGGCCCGCAGTCGCGCCTTCCGGATGTACGGGATGCTTGCCCTCGGCGAATTCCTCGACGATCTTCGCGCAGAAAGCGGGCAGATCGTCCGGGTTGCGGCTGGACACCAGACCGTGTTCGGTGACTACTTCCTCGTCCACCACATTCCCGCCCGCATTGCGGATATCGGTGCGCACGCTGGGGTAGGAGGTGAGGGTGCGGCCGCGCACCACATCGGCCTCCACCAGCGTCCACGGTCCGTGACAGATCACCCCGACCGGTTTACCGGTGGCGAAGAAATCGCGGACGAAGCGGACGGCGTCCGGGTCCTGGCGCAGTTTGTCGGGGTTGGTGGTGCCGCCGGGCAGCAGCAGGGCGTCGAATTCGTCCGGGCTGCATTCGCCGACCACCCGGTCCACCGCGAAGGTGTCGCCCTTCTCCACATCGTGGTTCATGGCCTGGATCTCGCCCGGTTTCAGCGACAGCAGGGCGGTACTGGCCCCGGCATCCTCCACAGCCGACCGTGGTTGCACGAGTTCGACCTGTTCTACTCCGTCCGCCGCGAGCACCGCGATCCGCTGTCCGGTCAGATTGTGCTGCTGGCCCATACCTGTTCCTTTCCGAGTGCATGGTTTGCGATCCGCCCGCGGCCTACCCGGGCATATGCCGGTGAAACGTGGAGTACCCGCCCACCCCCGAGATGTCTGCCGAGTGTGGTGGGTGCGCGGACGGTGGTCTCGGTAACACCGACAACCGTGATTGAGGGCCGCGTGGCCGGGTAGTCGCCATCTGTCCGGCGCATCGAGCGCAACGAGAGAAAGGGCATCCGAGGATGAACGTCCCGATCAAGAGCACACTCGACCCGGAACAGCAGCGCATCACCGGTGACGCGCTGCGCGCGAGCGTCGTCGACCTGATCGATCTGTCTCTGATCGCCAAACAGGCTCACTGGAATGTGCTCGGCACCCACTTCCGCTCCGTGCACCTGGCCCTCGACGAACTGGTGAGTGCGGCCCGCGAGTTCACCGATTCCGCTGCCGAACGGGCCACCGCCATCGGCGTGAGTCCCGATGGACGCGCGGCCACCGTGGCCAAGGAAGCGGCCGGGCTGGAATTCCCCGACGGCTGGCAGCAGGATACCGAGGTCATCAACGCGATAGTCGACAACCTCACCACCGTGATCCGCCGGTTCCGTGAACGTATCGCCGCCACCGAGAAGGCCGACCCGGTGACGCAGGATCTCTTCATCGAGATCGCGGCCCGGCTGGAGCAGTTGCACTGGATGTGGCAGGCGCAGCTCTCGACCGCCTGATCCGCATGGTGCGATGGCGGACGGCCGGAACCCGGCCGCCCGCCGGTGACCGTATGTCCGGGCGGTCAGGCCCGCCGATCGGCGGCGGGCAGGATGGCCTGGTCGACGATATCGGCCAAGGTCTGTTCATCCGGTAATTCACCGGAGTCGAGCGCGAACTTCAATACCAGCGCCTCGCCGATATCGAGGACGACGGGGGTGAGGCGGTCCGGGTCGATCCGGCCGGTATCCGCGTAGTGCCGCAGAACCGTGCCGGTGAACCGGCCGCCCTTGGGTTCGAAAACCTGTGTGTAGACGGCCTCGGCCAGCTCCGGGTAGCGGGCGCGTTCGGTGAGGACAGCGGCGGTGGCCTGGGCGGCAGGTGTGCCCAGCCACGCCACCATGAGCCGTAGCGATTGGATGAGATCGTGGCGCAGATCATCGGTCGGTGACGGCGCAGGTTGCTCTTGCGGGAAACCGGCGTGCAATGCATCCAGCAGGATCGCCTGCGGGGAATCCCAGCGCCGGTACAGCGAGGTTTTCGCGATACCGGCGCGCTGACCGATTCCGTCCATCGTCAGCCTGCCCAGCCCCACTTCGGCGAGTTCCTCGACCACCGCGGCACGGACCGCCGCCACTACTTCGGCGTCGCTGCGGCGGGCACGGGTGCCGGGCATATTGCTGACTCTTTCGGTTATCGCGCGGGATCTTCTCATGTGCAGATTAGTCGGCGGCCGGTTCGACGGTGGCCACCGCGGTGGCGAACGGGCCGAGCTCCACCTCCCCGTTCTCGACGTGCCGGGTAACGGCCGGTCCGTCACCCGTGGTGGCGTCGATCGTGCTGATCGTCCGGACCGGGTCGGCGAACCGCACCCGGCGCGGCTCGGGGTATTTGTTGACGAGCAGAATCCGGCGACGCCCGTCCGGGGACTCGAATGCCTGGCTGTGCACCTGGGTTTCCGGTGACATGAGCGTGGGGGCGGTGCCGGAGCGGAACACCTTGTCACCCGGCCCGAAATTGTCGAGCAGGAGTTTCAGCCCCTGATAGCGGGCGTTGGGTTCGCCGGTGTTCCAGTCCAGCAGCGAAACGCCGTAGACCATTCCCGGGTATCCGACGAATTCGGCGACGCCGACGAGGTCGATACCGAGTTCGGTCAGCCGCGACCACAGGTAGGCAGTCAGCGCCGCGCTCAGGGCCCAGTACCCCTCGGGCGCCACCGGGTCGGGGTTCAGCACATCCGGGGTGAAAGTCCCGATCTCGTTGATATGGGTCTCCGTGCCGGGCGAGAGATGACGCTTGATGGATTCGATCAGCTGTACCTGGCGCAGGAACCCATCCGCCTGGGTGAAGAACACATGATGCCAATCCTCGAAAGGATCGTTGCCGCTCAGCGCGGCCGGGTCGAAGATCTGGGGGGTCGCATAGAAATGGTAGGAGAAGGCGTCCAGGGGGATGCCGTCCTTGTGGTTGGGCGGATCGAGAAAGTGCCAGAAGTACTCGGGGTCGAAATTGATCAGGCTCAGCGACAGGCCCACGAATTTCATCCCCGGATCCAGGACCCGCAGTCGTTCCACCACGGCGTCGTAGAGGCGGGTGTAGACCTCGGGGGAGAGGTTGTGGTCCACATCGGGTTCGCACAGCACTTCCCAATAGGCGAAACGGTCGTTGCGGCCGGATTCGTGGCGCACCCCGAATCGGTCGGTGAATCCTCCGGTGATGTACCACTGGCCGATACGTTCGAAATGCTCGGCGACCTCGGTGAGGCCGGGATCGCGGAAAACGGTGCCCTGCTGGTAATCCCAGTGGATTGCCGCCGGATCGTCCTGCACGGTCACCGGCTCCGGGGTGTCGAACATCCAGGTGGGAATCGTGGAGAAATTCGCGACCACCGGCCGGCCCTCGGTGGCCGCGAGGAAATCATCGGTGAATTCGTCCAGCCGGCGGAAATCCCAGGAGGTCCGGCCGTCGGTGGGTGGGTCGAGTTCGGGGACGGAGAGTTTCGGTGAGGACTACCAGGGTAGGAATCGCGTGCGCTGGGTGCGGAGGGCGCGTAGCGCCGCGAAGGCCTTGTCGTGGATGGGGGAACTGCGCTGCAGGGGCGGCGCGGTCCACAGATGGGTGGTCAGGGTGGTGCGGGAGGTGATGGTCGGGGTCGTCCAGTTCACGGCGACGGGCAGTGCATCGGTCATCGGTGCGCTTCTTTCTCGAGGTGACAACCAGACATTAGCTGCACTTTTGTAGCTACGCAATGGTAGCTAATGGACGCTGATCCCCAGCTCGGCACCCGGCAGTCCAGGAGCCCGTGCATGCGGTGGCCGTTCGCACCGTCCGGATTCCAACGGGGCCGAGCGGACCGGGTGACACAGTGCGGGGTCGCGGCCCTCCTCTCGGATGTGGCAGGCTCGCAACTCCGGTCATCGGTCCGCGGCCGCCGCCGTGGTTCGGGTGACTCCTGTGGACGCGTTGTCCGCAGACGCGACGAGCAGGAGGGTCTCGTGATCCGAATTTCCGGGTCGCCGTACGGGGTGAGTCTCGGTCCGGACAATGCGCTGTGGTTCACCACGGTCGAGGCCGGTGCGGTCGGCCGATATCGCGACGGTGCAGTGCGGACCTACCCACTGGATCCACCCGGCGGGCAGCCGACGGTGATCGTTCCCGGCCCCGGTGAGTCCATGTGGTTCAGTGAATTCCGCGGAAATCGCATCGGCCGGATCACCGCGGCCGGTGAGATCACCTGGTTCCCGGCCGAATCCCCGTACGGCCTCACCACCGGGCCGGACGGTGCCCTGTGGTTCACCGAACTGCAGGCCGGCCGAATCGGCCGGCTGGCCGGGAACGGATCCATCGCCCGCTACCCGGCCGCCGGCACGCCCTCGATGATCACCACCGGCTCCGACAATGCACTGTGGTACACGCTCAACCAGGGCAATGCGATCGGCCGCACCGATCTCGCCGGTGCGGCCACCGTGTACCCGTTGCCCACCGATCAAGCCATGCCGGTCGGGATAACGCCGGGCCCGGACGGTGCCCTCTGGTTCGTGGAGATCGGCGCCGGTCAGATCGGGCGAATCGGTATCGACGGCGAGATCACGGAATTTCCGCTACCCGACCGCTCCGCCAAGCCCCATGCGATCATCGCGGCACCCGACGGCGCCCTGTGGTTCACCGAATGGGCGACCTCGCGTCTGGGCCGAATCACCCTGGCGGGCGAGATCACCGAAACGGAACTGTCCGGCGCCGAACCGCACGGCGTGGCGGTCGGGCCCGACGGCGCACTGTGGGTGGCCATGGAATCCGGCAGCCTGGAACGTATTCCACTGTGAGCGTTCGGCAGACGTCGTCCGGGTTCGGCGGTGGTCCGGACGACGATCTGCCAGTGCCGTGGCTCCGACGCTCAGTCCCCGATCACCGGGGCTGCTACCTCCGACAGCCTTCCTTCGGACAGCCGGAGCCAACGTTGCACCCCTATCTCGGCGAGGAACCGTTCGTCGTGGCTCACCACCACGAATGCCCCCTCATAGGCGTTGAGCGCGTTCTCCAGCTGCCCGACACTCACCAGGTCCAGGTTGTTCGTCGGCTCGTCGAGTAGCAGCAACTGCGGTGCCGGCTCGGCGAACAGGATGCAGGCCAGCGTCGCCCGCAATCGTTCTCCGCCGGAGAGATCCCCGACCCGCAGGTGCACGCGGGAACCCCGGAACAAGAAGCGGGCCAGCAGGTTCATCCGCTGGGCTGCCGGGAGTTCGGGGGCGAAGGCGGTCAGGTTCTGGGCTACGGTTCGGTCGGGGTCGAGGAGGTCCAGCCGCTGCGACAGGTACGCCACTCGGCCGGCCGCGCGGGTTACCTCGCCGGATTCGGCCGTCAGGACACCGTGCAGGATTCGCAGCAGGGTGGATTTCCCGGCGCCGTTCGCGCCGGTCAGCGCGATCCGTTCGGGGCCACGGATTACCAGGTCGACACCGGGTTCGGCGAATATCTGCCGGTCGCCGACGCGGTAGCGGATGTTTTCACCGACGAATACGGTGCGACCGGCCGGGACATTGGTACCGGGGAGTTGCAATGCGATTTTCTCGTCGGCGCGCAACATCCGTTCGGCCTGGTCGAGCCGGGCCCGGGCGGTATCGACGCGGGCGGTGTGCGTACCGTCGGCGCGGCCCGCCGATTCCTGCGCATTACGTTTCATGGTGCCCGCAAAGATCTTCGGCAAACCGGCATTGCCGAGATTGCGGGCCGCATTGCTTGCGCGGCGGGCGGCGCGCTCACGAGCCTGCTGCAATTCCCTTTTCTCGCGTTTGACCTCCTGTTCGGCATTGCGGATATTCTTCTCCGCGACCTCCCTCGCCGCCCGTACCACCTGCTCGTACTCGGTGAAATTCCCGCCGTGATAGCTGATTTCACCCGCGTGGAGTTCGGCGATCCGGTCCATCCGGTCCAGTAGTGCCCGGTCGTGGCTCACCAGCAGCAGGCAGCCGCTCCAGTCGCCGAGCAGATCGTAGAGCCGGTGTCGCGCTTGCAGATCGAGGTTGTTGGTGGGTTCGTCGAGCAGCAGGATGTCGGGCCGCCGGAGCAGTTGTGCTGCCAAGCCCAGCGAAACGACCTGGCCGCCGCTGAGAGTGTGCAGCCGCCGGGTGAGCTCGAGTTCGCCGATACCCAGCCGTTCCAGCTGGGCACGGGTACGTTCCTCGATATCCCACTCCGAACCGATGGTGGTGAAATGCTCTTCGCCGGTATCACCGGCTTCGATGGCTTCCAGGGCCGCCAGGAGCGGGGCGATACCGAGTAGTTCGGCGACGGTCATATCGCCGGTGAGTGGCAGATCTTGCGGGAGATAGCCGAGTACGCCATCGACGGTGACGTTACCGGCGGAAGGTCGCAGATCGCCCGCGATCAGGCGCAGCAGTGTGCTCTTACCGGCACCGTTCGGGGCTACGAGCCCGGTGCGCCCGCCGGGCACGCTGACCGACAGATCGGTGAAGACAGCGGTGTCGTCCGGCCAGGAGAACGACAGATTCGAACAGACGATGAAGGCGTCAGCCATGGGGGAGACCTCGTTTTTCGTCCGGCGCATGGGATTGCGCCGGGAGCTGATCGATGAACGACGACATGGCCACGACAGCGGCGCCCGTATGCGCCCAACTGGTGGCCGTCAGAGCCGGGTGGCTCCGGAGATGTCGAGTTCACCAACCATCTCGGTCTCCTGTATCGGGGTGACTCCACGAAGATAGCAGCCGCGTGACCCCGGCGACTCGCCCAGCGTCGGCTGCCTCCGGACACCGGGCCGGGCCCGGCCGTGGTTCGCCCACGACCGGGCCCGTTCGGTGGATGGTGCGACCTCGCCGACCGGACCGTCAGCGCCGGGCGTTGTTCAGATGGTTCTGCACGTCACCCGGTGTGGGCGGCTCGCCGCATTGCATACCGCAGCGCTGCTCTACCGGGACCTGGGAGCCGTCGGGATAGGTGCAGCTCGCGCTGTCGCAGTTGTAGTCGATGGTGTTCGGGTCCATCGGCAGCGCTTCGGTGTAGTACGACCACGCGAATGTATCGCTGCCCGAGACGGGTGAGCAGTAGACGGTGGTGCCGTCGGCCAGATGGCCGACCTGCCCCGGTGCCGAACAGTAGCTGTGCAGTTCGACCAGCGGATTCGGGCCGTTGTCGGCCTGGACCCGCTCGGGAGTCCCCGGGAGAGCGGCCGCGGGAGCGGCGGCGAAGAAGAGGGCGGCGGCCCCGACGGTCGCGCCGAGAAGTCGGGGGCCGACGCGCTGGAGACGCGCTGTTGGCCTCATGGAAGTTCCGTTCTGTCGAGTTGGCAGATCCCGACCGGTCGGACCGATTGATATTAGCTATGACCGTGGTGCCGTGGCAATGCCTGTATGCCCGGACCGGAACATGAAACGAGCAGGCCGCGCAATCTCGGCCTGCTCGTTTCGCACTGCATGCGTGCCTCGGAAGGGGGGAGGTCCGCAGTGGTCCTCACCGGCACGTCAGATACAGACTTCGGCGCTACCCACCGGAACACAGATTTCGACCGATCCCAGCCCCGGGATCACGGGAACCTGGGCAGATGCAGCGGGTGCTGCGATTACACCCAGAGCCAAGGCTATGGTGCTCGCGGCGAAGATCTTGGTGATTCTGGCTGTCATAACGTTTCCTCTGGTCGGCTGAACACTGATGTCATTCGCGCACGGACTCAGTGTTCGCCGGTGCGCGCCCCGATACCAGACAAGGAACCATCAATTTCTGCGTCCGGAGTCACAGCGAGGTCGCAACCCACTCTGTGTGAGGTCTCGGCACGGTCACGTAATCCACACCGCGAGAAGCCGGCTCCGGTGCGTCGGTGCCCGCCTGCATGGTTGCCCGTAGTGCGGTCACGTGCGCATGGTCCGGGCTGGGATCGCCGGACCTCGGTGACCGACGACGGACCGAGGCTGTGGCCGAAACCCTTCGCCCGGTCTTCTGACGTCCCCTATGCGAGGCCGGCGCGCGTCGGACCCGGGCGCCGCCGGACTGCATACACGAGGGCTCCGAATGCGACGACGAGCGCGCCCGTGACAACCGACTGCGCGGGCAGGCTGAAGGCCAGCACCAGACATCCCACCACGCCGACCACCGGAATCAACCGTCGTGGCCGTCCTTCGGACGGCCGCAGCGTCCAGGCCGCAACATTGGCGATCGCGTAGTAGACCAGCACCCCGAACGAGGAGAAACCGATCGCCGCGGTGATATCGACGGTCGCGGCGGTGACCGCCACCACCGCCCCGACCGCGAGTTCGGCACGATGCGGTACCGCGAAACGCGGATGCACCGCCGCGAGGACATGCGGGAGATGCCGGTCCCGGGCCATGGCCAGCGTGGTACGGGAAACTCCGAGAATCAATGCCAGCAGCGACCCCACCGCGGCGACGACCGCGCCCGCGCGCACCACCGGTGTGAGCGGGCCGGCGCCCGCCGCGTCCACCACATCCGACAAGGGAGCCGTCGCCGCCGCCAGCCCGTTGGCGCCCAGCGTCCGCAGTGCCGCGACGGCGACGAGCGTGTACACGACCACGGTTATCGCCAAGGCGAGCGGTATCGCGCGGGGAATGGTGCGGGCGGGGTCGCGCACTTCCTCACCGAGTGTGGCGATCCGCGCGTATCCGGCGAACGCGAAGAACAGCAACCCCGCCGCCTGGAGTACGCCGCCCGCGGAGAACCCCGTCCGGGATCCCGGCCCCGGCCCCGCCCCGCCACCGAGGGCCGCCGCGACGACCACCGCGGCGAGCACGGCCAGTACGATCGCCACGATCACCCGCGTCAGCAGCGCAGATTTCTGGACCCCGCGATAGTTCACCGCGGTCAGCGCGACCACCGCACCGGCGGCAACCGCGTGCGCGTGTCCGGGCCAGGCGTAGGTACCGACCGTCAACGCCATAGCCGCGCACGAAGCGGTTTTGCCGACGACGAAACACCAGCCCGCGAGATATCCCCAGAACTCCCCGAGCCGTTCCCGTCCGTACACGTAGGTGCCGCCGGAGGCCGGATACCGCGCGGCAAGCCGGGCCGACGACGTGGCGTTGCAATAGGCCACCACCGCGGCCACGGCCAGCCCGAACAGTAATCCCGAGCCCGCGGCCCGCGCCGCCGGAGCCAGGGCCGCGAAGATCCCGGCCCCGAGCATGGCACCGAGCCCGATCAGCACAGCATCGGTCACACCCAGGCTGCGCCGCAGTTCTCCCGGTCCACCGGCAGCGGAGGTCTCGGACACCATGCTCCCCTCGCGCCCGGCCGGGCCGCAGCGATCGAATCGGTTCGCCGCCGATGGTAGAGCGCGAAACAGGCACGGGCAGGCTTCGCGGTGCCGGTGCACACCCGTGGGTCGTTACCGGCCGCCGGGCGTTACCCGGTCGTTCTGCCGCCGGCTGTGCCGCCGCGCGGCGAGGAAGCCGAGGAGGGCGAGGGCGGCGGCGCCGGTCATGGCGATCGCGATCGCCAGGGCCGAATTACCCAGCAGACCGACCGCGGGTGCGGCGATCGCAGCGGCACCGAACTGGGTGAAACCGACCACCGCAGCGGCGGACCCGGCCGCTGCACCGTGCCGGGACAACGCCGAGGCGACGGAGTTGGGCATCGCGAGCCCGGTGGCGCCCAGCAGCACCATCAGCGGTACGGCGAAACCCGTCAGCCCACCGGTATCCGTAGCGGATACAACGACGAATACTGCGCCGGTGATCACGCTCACCAGCAGTGATACCAGGCAGATGCGGTCAGGGGACCAGTGGCCGAGCAACAACACATTCAGCTGCGACGCGCCGATCAGTGCCACGGCCCCGACCGCGAAAGCGAAACCGTAGAGCTGCGGGCTCAACTCGAACTGGTGCTGGAGAACGAACGCCGACCCGGCGATATAAGCCCACAGGACCGCCCTGACCAGACCGCAGACCAGTACCAGCAGCACGAAGACGCGGTCCCGGACGAGGACGCCGTAGCTCCGGAACAGCGAAATGGTTCCATGGCGGGCCCGCGCCGCCCGCGGGAGGGTTTCCGGCAGTGCCCAGCAGCCGAGTACGACCATCACAACCCCGAGGCCGGCCAGGGCGAGAAACACCCCGTGCCAGGAGACCATGGGGATGAGCAGACCGCCGATCGAGGGAGCCAGCACCGGCGCGACCCCCATCACGAGCATCAGCCGTGACAGGACGACCGCCGCCTCCCGGCCGGTGAACAGGTCGCGGACCACCGCCATGGCGATCACCGCGGTGGCCGCGGCACCGACGCCCTGGAGGGTGCGTAAGCCGGCGAGGACCGCGACCGAGGGGGCGAAGTAGCATGCGACCGAAGCCGCGACGTGGATCGCCGACCCGGCGATCAACGGCCGGCGCCGGCCGTATGCATCCGACAGCGGACCGATGACGAGCTGCCCTACCGCCACCCCGATCAGGGTCGCGGTGAGGGTGAGCTGGATCGTGGCGTCGCTGGTCCCCAGATCGGCGGCGATCACCGGCAGCGCGGGCAGATACATATCCACCGTGAACGGGCCCAGCGCGGTGAGCGCGCCGAGAGTCAGGACGAGTCGAAACCGGTTGTGTTCTATAGGCGTTCGCGCGTCCGTGGGCTCGCGAATCCCGCCCGCGATCACGGATGCTGCTGGTTCAGGAAACCGGTGACCACGCTGTAGTAGTCGTACGGGCGTTCTTCCTGCAGATGGTGTGAGGCCCGGTCCATGACGTAGAGGTGACCGCGCGGCACCATTCGGGCGAGCATCAGCGGGTAGTCGGGCGTGAGAAACGCATCGTGCATACCCCATGCGAAAAGTACGGGCGCCTGGATCATCCCGAGTTCGGCCGTGAGATCCTGCCAGTCGCCGCGCGGATTGTCCGATCGGGCGGCCAGGGCGGTTTCGCCGGAATCCAGGCTCTGCTGATAGCGCATCTCGAGGGTTTCCTCGGGGAGTCGGCTGCCGTCGAACCATTCGAGTCCGGTGATGAGCCGGCGCATTTTCTCCCGGGTCGGCCCTTCGCCCCCGTAGTAGACGTCGCGGGCATTGCGGCCCCGGCGCCCGGCCTCGGGCAGCGGTGCGAGTGGGCCGTAGAACACCGGCATACTGCCCGTGATCACCAGGCTGCGGACCCGCTCGGGGTATTTGGCCGCGAGATCCAGTGCGATGGTGCCGCCCCACGAATTACAGACGAAATCCGCGCGGTCGATACCGAGTTCGTCGAGCAGCGCCACCATTTTCGCGGCATGGAAATCCCACATCGGACCGGTGATCGTGCATTTATCGGATTTGCCGTACTGCAGAAGGTCCACGAGCAGCGCCCGGCGGTCCCGGGCGAACAGTTCCGCGACCGGCCCGAAGTCCGACCAGGCGGTGCAGCCGGGGCCGCCGCCGTGCAGGAAGAGTGTGGGCGAACCGGCCCCCATGTCGTGATAGTGGAATTTCACACCGGCCGCGGTGGCGTACAAGCTGTTCGGTCGAGAAGCCATAGACACACTCGACCGCATACCGGCGCCGGGCCAAAGGTTCGCGGTCCGCTGGGCGGTCCGGGACTGTCGGCCGTCGGGGACCGGAGTTTTTCGCATCGGCCTATGACAGATGATCGGGAAACCGTGCACGAGCGACGGCGCTGCTCGGTGCCGTGAACGGTCGGGAGCTCCGCCCGCTGCGGGCCGCGAAGCCCCGTCGCGTTCGCACGGGCCTGCGGCGAAGAGGCCCCCCGGTATCCCGATGCCGCGCACCTGACAAGACCGGGGCGGCGCGCCGCGGGCGACGCCCTCCGGTCTGCTGAGCGAACCCGATCCATTGGGTGCCGCCGCCGCCGGGCCGAAGATCGGTGCCACCGGACGATCTCGCATCGAGAGGACTGAACTCATATGACTGGTGTCGAGGCACCGGCCACCCGGCCCACGCTCCCGGAGCGCGCGCGGGCGGCGGGCCGACAGGACTGGACGGCCTGGCCCTATTACGACCAGGCGGGCAGCGGCTACCGCGGGTATTGGTATCCGGTGACGTGGTCGAACCACATCACCGGTAAGCCCACGAGCCATACGATCTGCGGTGAGAAGCTGGCACTGATCCGTGACAACGGAACCGCCTATGCCCTGCATGACCGGTGCCCGCATCGTGGTGTGCCGCTGTCGGAGGGGGATCAGCAGTTCCCCGGTACCGTCAGCTGCCCGTACCACGGCTGGACCTTCCGGCTGACCGACGGCGAACTCGCCGCCGTCATCACCGACGGTCCCGATTCGAAGGTGTGCGGAAAGCTCGCGGTGCAGACCTATCCGGTGGCCGAACGCCTGGGACTGGTGTGGGTGTACATCCCGATCGGGAACGAACCGGTGCCACCGATCGACGAGCAGCTCCCCCGGGAACTGGTGGAAAACGAGGGCATCGTGGGCGGCCGGATCCAGCCGCGCCGGGGCAACTGGCGTTTCGCGTGCGAGAACGGGTTCGATGAGGGGCACGCGAAATACCTGCACCGCACATCGCTGTGGCGGTTGTTCAAACCCATGCCCACGTGGAATATCACCCGGATCGTGCCCGAGGGCCGCTGGATCTACCGGGTCCAGGACGAGGTGCACTGGGAGGCCGAATTCCCCGGTGTCGGCAGATGGACCAACAAGCGCTGGTGGAAGAAGAAGCCGGACGAGACACAGATCTCGCAGATCGGCAACGTGGGAGCCGGGTTGCGGACCGACCCGGTGATCGAGGCGCAAAATTTTCCCGGTTTCGCCTCACTGTCGATGCCGGGTGTTCTGCGCATCGCGTACCCGAACTTCATCCACTACGAATTCTACGTCCCGGTGGACGACGAACGGCACAACTATGTGGGGCTGATGGTCAATTTCGTGACCGGCGTGCGCAAGCTGGGGTTCTACGCGAAATACCTCGGTGCCATCCGCTGGTTGTTCCACGGCCAGTTCTCCGGCCAGGACGAATGGATGGTGCGTGTCACCGACGCGCCTCCGGAGAAGCTCTACCGGCCCGATATCTCGCTCACCGCATGGCGCAATCTCGCCGAAGCAGAGTATGCCGACAAAATCGCCGCAGCTGTGGCTCATCAACCGGCGAAGCCGGAACGGCCCGTACGCGCGCGGCGGGCCGCCGGCCGGAACACGGCCGCAACGGCATCCGCGCCGGCAGAAACCAACGGTGTGCCGCAGCCTGACTCTCCGGCCACCGCCGAGACCGAATAGCGAAGGACGATCCCATGCGCAGAATTGTTGCCGGTGTCGCGGCCGGGGTACTGCTGGCCGTCACCGCGCCGAAGGCCTGGCGTTTTCTGGCCGCGCGGAACAACACCCAGATTCATCAGGTCACCCCGCAATGACGGCCGTGGCCGGCCCACTCGCCGGGCTCGACGAACGACGCCGCTCCTGGACCGAACAGGCCTGGGCTGCTGTGGACTACGCCCGCTTGCGCGAGCGGATCACCGGATTGGTCGATATCGCCAGTCCGACGGGCGACGAAGCACCGCTGGCGCGGCATATCACCGAGGTGTTCACCGGCGCCGGCATCGAGGCACACACGATGGAACTCGACGCCCGGCAGGCCAATTCATGGGCTCGTGTGCCCGGTGCCGGTACCGGCCCGGACCTGATGTTCTACGCGCCGATCGACACCGTGACGAGCGGAAACACCCAGGAGGACCTGCCCTGGGCGGGCGATGACCTGCGTCCGGATATGACGGCGCGGGCAAGCGTGGACGGCGACTATGTCACCGGGCTCGGCGCCTCGAACCCGAAGGGGCACGCCGCGTGCGTCATGGCGGCGACCGAAGCGGTACATACGGCAGGAATTCCGCTGACCGGTGACCTGATTGCCGCGTTCGGTGCCGGTGGAATGCCCACGAATGCCCGGCCGGAGGGCGACGGTTCGCGGCGTAACACCGGACAAGGTGTCGGTTGCTCGTTCCTGCTGGAGCAGGGGGTATGGGCGGATTTCGCGCTCATCGCCAAGCCCGGATGGACCGTTTCCTGGGAAGAGGTGGGCCTGACCTGGTTCGAGATAGTCGTTCACGGCACCCACACCTACGTCGGATCACGGCACCGGCTGCCATACCGTAATCCGGTCGCGCTCGCGGGCGCTGTGGCGGATCGGCTGGAGCAGTGGTTTCCGAGATACTCGCAGGCGCATCAGGACGGACTGGTGTGCCCGCAGGGCATGGTCGCCAACATCCGTGGCGGGTGGCCGCGCACGGCCTCGTTCACTCCGGAACAGGTGCATATGATGGTCGACCTGCGGCTGAGCCCACGGTCGAGTCCGACGGCCGCCAAACGGGAACTACTGGCCGCGGTGCGGGCGATCGCCGGTGAACTGGACGCGCGTATCGATGCCCGGCAGATACTGGCCATCCCCGGCGAATCCTCCGATCCGCGTATGTGGCTGTGCCGTAGTGCCATAGACGCCTGGGAGGCGATGACGGGCCGGCCGCACCACGAGGTAGGCGATGCCAGCGGCGCGACAGACGCCAATATCCTGCGAGGTAGGGGGATACCGACCGTCCGGGTGGGCATGCCGAAGGTGGTCGACGCGCCGTTCGACGTGGATTTCGCGCGAGGAATGAACACCGTGGACCTGCGGGCGGCCGAACAGTTCACCCGGTATCTGGTCCGGGTGGCCGTGGATACGGCGACTCGCACGCTCGAGGAAGTAGGTATCGACTGATGGCGAATATCGTGCTGGGGGTAGGGGCGTCGCACAGCACGCTGATGAACACCCACTGGGAGCAGACGACCCACAAGGCCGAAGCGCAACGTTTCCGCGACGGACTGTACGCGGCCCGGGACCGGATCGCCGCCGCGCGCCCGGATGTGGTGATCTTGCTGGGATCCAACCATTTTCGCGGTTTCTGGCTCGATCTCATCCCGCCGTTCACGCTGGGGGTCGGCGAATGTATTGCCAGTGGTGAGTCGGGTACCCCGGAAGGGCCGCAGCAGGTCGATATCGCGATGGCCCGGCATCTGGCAGACTCCCTGGTCGAGGGCGGTCGTTTCGATCCGGCGTTCTCGGCGCGCCTGCAGATCGATCACGGCCAGTCACACGCTATCCAGTACCTGCTCGCCGGGCTGGACGTCCCGATCGTGCCGCTGGTGGTGAATGTTTTCGCGCCGCCGCTGCCGACCTTCGAACGATGTGCCGAATTCGCGGTCGCCCTGCGGGAGGCGGTGGCCGCCTATCCGGCGGACAGCCGCGTCGCGGTGATCGCCTCCGGAGGGCTTTCACATCGACTCCCCTGGCCGGACTGGCGGGATCCGCACGGTGACGACGAGGACTTCATGGTGCGCGCCTGGCTCGACGGCCGGGAGAACTGGGCCGATTACGACGTACGGCGGCGGCAGATAATCCGCGCTGCCGAAGCCGCGATCTCCCCGGAGTTCGACAACCGGGTCCTCGAACTGTTCAGCCTGGGCAGGGCCGCCGAACTCGGCGGATACGGCACCGCCGACCTCGAGGACGCGGCAGGCAACGGGGCACAGGAATTGCGAACCTGGCTGATGATGGCCGCGATGCTGGACTACATCCCGGGGGAGCGGCTCGCGTACGAAGTCGTCCCGGAATGGCTCACCGGAATGGGCGTCACCGTACTGGACCCCGCTCGGCAGCCCGTCGCCCGGTGACAGATGCCCTGTCGGGCACCCGATTCTCACCCTTTACGACAAGGATTCGATATGACTATCTGGAACGAATTGGCCGGCGTGGATTTCGCGCTGAAAACCGTCGACGCCGCCGGTATTCCCACCCGCGCGTTGCAGGCGGGCAGCGGGGCCGAAGCGGTGATATTCCTGCACGGCACCAGCGGGCATCTCGAAGCATTCGCCCGCAATATCGTCCCGCATGCTGCCCGGTACGAATGTCACGCCATCGATATGCTCGGCCATGGTTATACGGGCAAGCCCGATTATCCGTACGAGATTCCGCGCTATGTCCGGCACCTGCTCGATTACCTCGATGCGGTGGGGCTGGAGAAGGCGCATCTGGTCGGCGAATCGCTCGGCGGCTGGGTTGCGGCCTACCTGGCCAGTGATCACCCCGAACGGGTGCTTTCGCTACAACTGCTCGCGGCGGGTGGCACTGTGGCGAACCCGGAGATCATGGAGCGTATCCGCATGTCCACGACGAAAGCGGTGCAGAGCGACGATATCGAACTGACGCGCGCTCGGTTGCGGTTGCTCATGCATGATGCCGCCGACGCCACCGAAGAACTGGTGCAGGTCCGGCACCGGATCTACCACGAGCCGGATTTCGTCGCGAATATCGGCAATCTGCTGTCGTTGCAGAATATGGAGATCCGCCGGCGCAATCTGCTGCGGCCGGATCGGCTGGCCCGGATCACCGCGCCGACCCTGGTGGTGTGGGGACACGAGAACCCGTTTGGGGATGTGCCCGAGGCCGAAAAGCTTGCGGCCGATATCCCCGGCGCGCGGTTGCAGCTGTATCCCGCGTGCGGTCATTGGCCGCAACACGAGCATGCCGAGGAGTACAACCCGCTGAGCTTGGAATTCCTTGCCGAAGCCGCCGAGCGAGCGAAATCGGCCGTATAGGCTACTCCGACTGTCAAGTCCGTCCGGGGCCGGTCGTGCAGGATGCGCGACCGGCCCCGGTGCTTTCGTCGGTCAGGCGCGCCAGGCGTTCGTGGGATGCGCGCGATGGTGGAAGTGGCGGGCCGGTCGTATGGCGCATTTGGGCAACGGTCCGGAAATATATGGGAAACGTGCTGGTCATCGGGATCGAATAGACCAATATTCATCCTATGACCCGGTCGGTAGCCGGCTGTCCGTGGTCATCGGGGTCGCTCGCCGTCCGTGCCGATATGCCGGTCCGCTCCCCGGACCGCGTTCGTTCGCGCGCTCGGGGACAGCGGATAGGTTCGCTGTCCAAGGCGCGGCGATTGCGGTGCAGATCACAGAATGAGGGTGCAGAGATGGCGTGGCGATCTAGATACAGGAGAGTGTCGTTCGCGATACTCGCGGTGGCGTTGGCGATCACGCTGGGAGCATGCACCAGACCCGCGACGCGGGAGGCGGAAGCGAGTGCGGGCGGAACGATCCGGGTCGCGGTGGGTATCGACTCGTCGTTCGCGACGTTCTTTCTCGCGGATCAGGAGGGAATGTTTCGCGAGGCCGGCCTGAATATCGAACTCGTGCAGTTCGGCAGCGGTGGGGAAGCGGTCGACGCGCTCGCCAGTGGCCAGGTTCAGCTGGCCGGCAGTTCGGACACCACGACCATTTCGCAGCTGCGGCAGAACCCCGATATGCGCGCGATATTCGCCTACGAAGCGTCGGGAGATTACATCAAGGTCGTCCTGCGCAACGGTATACAGACCGCCGCCGATATCGAGAAGATCGGATTCGTACCCGGCCTCGGGCAGGTGTCGACCGATAAATATCTGCGGGCAAACGGTATCGCTGCCGATTCCGTCGAGATGATCGCGGCGACCCCCAGCGATATGCCGGCACTGCTCGCCCGTGGGGATATCGACGGTTATGTGCTGTGGGAGCCGTGGCCGACCGCGGCGGTGACGCAGGGAATCGGCCGGGTCGTCGGGGTGACCGGAGATTTCGACTGGATCTATCACCATTGGGCGGTATCCACCGATTCGTGGCTAGCGAAGAATCCGGCCGAAGCGCAGCGGTTCGCGCAGGTGCTGGCGGCCGCGGGCGAACGAGTCGAACAGGACCCCGCCCGGGCCGCGGCCGCCACCCGGACCGCAGTGAACGTGGACGACGAGCAGACCCTGGTCGCGATCCGCGAAATCGACTTCCGGGTAACGAATCTGACCGACGAGGACGTGGATTCGGCGCAGCAGATCGTCGATTTCTATCAGGACATCGGCGTCCTCTCCGAGCAGCCCGACCTGCGGTCGGCGATGCTGCTCGATTGGTACAAGGAAGAGAAGAAATGACCGTAACCACATCCGATATCACAAGAGCGGGCACTGCCGACAAAGGGGTCTCGGTGCACATCCGGGACCTGGACATCAATTTCGGAACTGCCGAGATCGTCTCGGGGATCGATCTTGCGGTACGGCCGGGCGAATTCGTCTGCCTGCTCGGGCCCAGCGGTTGCGGTAAATCGACGCTGCTCTCCGCCATGGCCGGGTTCGTCCGCCCCACGGCCGGCGCCATCAGCTGCGACGACGTGGACATCGACGGTGGCAACCGCCATGCCGGCATGGTTTTCCAGAGCTCGGAGGCGCTGTTCGACTGGATGACCGTCGCACAGAACGTCGCCTACGGACCGCGGATGCACGGCGCGAAAAAAGCCGAACAGGCGCGGATAGCGGCGGAATACCTGGGGATGGTCGGCCTGCCGCATGCCGGCGCAAAATTCCCGGCCCAGCTCTCCGGCGGGATGCGCCAGCGGGTACAGATCGCGCGGGTACTGGCCAACCAGCCCTCGCTGGTGCTGATGGACGAACCGTTCGGTGCGCTGGACGCCCAGACACGCCAGGTCCTGCAGACCGAGTTGGACAAGATCTGGCGGCATACCGGCTGCACGGTCGTCTTCGTCACCCACGATATCGACGAGGCGCTCACCCTCGCCGATCGTGTCGTGGTGATGACGGCCGGCCCCAGAGCACGGATCAAGAGTGTCTACGACGTTTCCGCGCCGCGTCCGCGCGACCGGGCGAATCCCGAGGTGATCGAACTGTACGAGCAGCTGCGTGACGATATCCGGGCCGAAGTCGTCGCGGCCCTGCGTAATCAGGGATTCGAAGGCGAACCGGGCCTCGCGGGCGTCCGGGGCGAGGAGGAAAAGGTATGACCGCCGTAGCGGAAATCCGTGCGTCACGTGGCACGGTCCCGGCGCGTAGCGCCGGAATGCGAATCGGGAACCAGGTACTGCGCACCGGGGCATTGTGGCTCGGCTCGGCGCTGCTCGGACTCGCGGTCTGGTCGTTCTTGGCATGGTGGTACGGCCCGACGACCATCGCCTCGCCTGCCGAAGTGTGGCAGGCGGCGGGTGAACTGTCCGAGAGCGGCGTCCTGTGGACCTCGGTGGTCGCCTCGGGGCAGCGCATTCTGCTCGGCTGGAGCCTCGGGGTGATCGTCGGGGCGCCGATCGGGATTTTGATGGGGCGGTTCAACTTGATCCGGCAACTGCTCGACCCCTATATCGAGTTCTTCCGGTTCATCCCACCGATCGCCTTCGTGACGCTTGCCGTGGTGTGGTTCGGTATCGGTGAGACCTCCAAGGTGGTGCTGATCTTCTACACCTCGGTGTTCATCGTAACGGTGAGCACGATCGCCGCCACCGTCTCGATCAGCGAGAACAAACTGCAGGCGGCGACCAATCTGGGCGCCGGCCGGCTCCAGATCATGCAGACGGTGGTGCTGCCGTCCGCGGTTCCCGGCATCGTCACCGGCGCCCGTCTGGCAATGGGAAACAGCTTCCTGACCATTGTCTCCGCGGAGATAGTCGCCTCCGAGCACGGCCTCGGCTCGATGATCTGGCAGGCCCGTAACTACGGCCGTATCGACTGGACCTTCGTCGGCATCATCGTGCTCGGCATCATGGGCTTCCTCTTCGATCGCGTCCTGCGCATGTCCTCCACCAAGTTCCTCGCGCGCTATGGCGTCAAGTAATCAGATGGGTGTCCGATCCGGTGAATGCCATCCGCACACAAGCGCGCAGGATTCCGCGTAACTTTCTCAACGGGGTCGAGCGGGTCGGGAATCGGCTGCCGCATCCGTTCATTCTCTTCCTGCTGATCGCCGCGGTGATCGCGGTCGCCTCCCTTATAGCTTCGCTCGCCGGGGCAACGGTGATCGACCCGAAGGAGAACCAACCGGTCGCGATCCAGAGCCTGATCTCGGGCGACGGGCTGGAGTTCGTGCTCACGTCGATGATCGGCAATTTCCTGTCGTTCCCGCCGCTGGGTCTGGTGATCGTCATGTTGCTCGGGGTCGGCCTGGCCAACCAGGTGGGCTTGCTGGAGGTCGCGTTCAAGGCGATCGTGGCGCGGGCGTCGGCACGGATGCTGACCTTTGTGGTGATCTTCGTCGGCATCGTGAGCAATGTGGCCTCGGAATCGGCCGCCATCGTGATCCCACCGCTGGCCGCGATGCTTTTCCTCGCGGTGGGGCGACATCCGATCGCCGGGCTCGCCGCCGGATTCGGGGCGGTGGGGGCCGGGTTCTCGGCGAACTTCCTGATCGCCGGCACCGATGTGCTGTTGTCCGGGCTCACCACGTCGGCGGCGGGAATCGTCGACAGTGAAGCCGTCGTGACGCCCGTGGCGAACTGGTTCTTCATGTCGGCGTCGACGGTGATCCTCACTCTGGTGGGTGTTTTCGTGACGGAAAAAATCGTCGAGCCGCGGCTGGGGCCCTACGAGCGTTCCGGGCCGGTCGAGACAGCGGAATTCACGATCTCGGTGGCACAGCGTCGCGGTCTGCGCCGGGCATCGCTGGCGGCGATTGTCTATGTCGTGGCCGCCGGTGTACTCGTCGTACCTCCGAACGGCCTGCTGCGCGGCGACGACGATGGAATCATAGATTCGCCGTTCATGGATTCGCTGGTGCCGATTATTTTCCTCTTCTTCGTCGCAGTGGGTGTGGTCTACGGTGCGGCCACCGGCGCCATACGGTCCAGCAGCGATGTGCCGAAATTGATGATCGAATCGGCACGGGAACTGGCCGGAATCCTGGTGCTGGTATTTGCGGTGGCGCAGGCGCTCGCCTACTTCGAATGGACCAGAATCGGGTTGTGGATCGCGGTACAGGGCGCGGAGGTGCTCCAGAATCTGGAATTGCACGGTGTGGTCGCCCTCGTCATTCTCAGTATCGTCACCCTGATTCTCAGTCTGGTGATCTCCAGCGGTTCCGCGCTGTGGTCGATCATGGCACCGGTCTTCGTGCCGATGATGATGCTGAACGATATCAACCCCGCGTACGCCCAGCTCGCGTACCGGATCGCGGACTCGTCGACCAATATGCTGGTACCCCTCAGCCCGATCCTGGCGGTAGCCCTCGGCTATATCCAGCGCTACGACAAGAAGGCGGGAATCGGCACCGTGTTCGCATTGATGATCCCCTATGCGGTCGTCTACTACGCGATCTGGATCGTTCTCTTCGTGGTATGGGTACTGCTGGGCATCCCGATCGGCCCGGGACAAACCCTTCACGGGATCTCCTAATGCACAATTCGATCGAAAGAAGTATGGGAATGACAGAGATATCGGGGCCGGTGGACATGGCATCGGACGAGCAAGCGGAAAAGGTTTTGCGCGACGATATCGCCGAATTGCGGGAGAAGCTGCTGTCGGTGAGTCACGATATCCACCGGAACCCTGAGGTCCGGTTCACCGAACACCACGCCAGCGCGCTGCTCGCGGATACGCTGGCCGCGGAAGGGTTCACCGTCGAGACGGGCGTCGCCGGCCTGCCCACTGCCTTCCTCGCGGAGTTCGGTTCGGCGGACACCGGGCCGACGGTCGCGATATTCCTCGAATACGACGCGCTGGAGGAGATCGGCCACGCCTGCGGTCACAATGTGATCGCCACAATCGGGCTGGGTGCGGCGATTGCGGTGCGACGATGGCTGGCAGGCTCCGGTGCCGGCGGGCGGATCATTGCCGTCGGCAGCCCTGCCGAAGAAGGTGGTGGCGGTAAGACCTATCTGCTCGACAGTGGCCGGCTCGACGGAATCGATGCGGCGATGATGATGCACCCCTCGGGGGAGAATCTCGCCGCCATGCGGACCCTGGGCCGTGTCGCGCTCGACGTCGAATTCACCGGGAAGGCCGCGCACGCCGCGGTTTCCCCGCACGACGGCGTGAACGCTCTCGATGCCGCGGTGCTGACGCTGAACGCCATCGGTCTGCTCCGGCAACAGCTTCCCGACGATGTCCGGGTACACGCCGTGATACGCGACGGCGGGGAAGTACCGAATGTGATCCCGGAGCGGGCGGTGATCCGCACCTACATCCGGGCTGCGGACACCGAGGCTCTGGTGAGCAATTTCCAGCCGCGGATCGAACGGTGTGCGCAAGGGGCGGCGCTGGCCACCGGGGCGACGGTGAACATCACGAAACAGGCGCCGACCTATGCCGGTCTGCGACCGAATCCGGTCCTCGCGCAACTGGTCGACGCGAACTTCGCGCGGATCGGGCGCGTGACAGCACCGCCGCGCGCCGAGGTGTTCCCGGGATCGACCGATATGGGAAATATCAGTCAGGTGATTCCCTCCATCCATCCGAATATCGAATTCGTGCCGGGCCTGTCCATGCACACCCGGGAGGCCGCAGCGTATGCGGCAGGCCCTGAGGGCGACCGTGCGGTGACCGACGGCGCGCTGGTGCTGGCGATGACGGCGGCACAACTCTTCGCGCGTCCGGAGCTTGTCGAGCAGGTCCGGGCGGAGTTCGTCGAGGGCACCAGAGTGAGCTGACGGCGCCACCGAACGCGGCGGGCCCCGGCAACGTGCCGGGGCCCGCCTTTCGTCGTTTTCCGGGGCCGGACGCTTTCCCGGATCGGGTCTGCTGGCCGGACCCGTTTCATTCAGTCTGCGCCGCAACGCTCTTAGCGTGCACGGTATGAACGAATTGCCCAATGCGCCGGCCGGTACGGCGCTCGAGGTGGATATCCTCGTTGTCGGCGCCGGACCGGCCGGACTGTTCGCCGCGTACTATGCGGGTTTCCGTGGACTGCGGGTTGCTGTGCTCGACGCGCTGTCCGAACCGGGCGGTCAGGTGAGCGCGATGTACCCGGAGAAGGCAATCCTCGATATCGCGGGGTTTCCTTCGGTCAAGGGCCGCGAACTGATCGACCGGTTGCTGGACCAGGCCGCGCCCTACGACCCGGTCTATCTGCTCGGTGAGCAGGCCCAGACGATCACCCACACCGCGGACGGCCGGGTGGTGGTCGGCACCGGTGCGGGTTGCCGGGTGACCGCCGGTGCAGTGGTCGTCACCGGTGGGATCGGGACATTCACTCCGCGCCCGCTGGCGAAGGGGCTGGACTTTCTCGATCGCGGGCTCAGCTATTTCGTCCCGGACCTTTCCGCTCACAAAGGCCGCGACATCGTCATCGTCGGCGGCGGTGACAGTGCCTTCGACTGGGCGGTGCACCTGGAACCGGTCGCCTCGTCGGTGACCCTCGTGCACCGGCGGGACAAATTCCGCGCCCACGGCGCCACTGTCGCCAAGGTCCGCGACAGCAGTGTGCGCATACTGGTGAACTCGGATATCACCGCTGTGCGGGGCAACGGCTGGATCTCCGAGGTGGACGTCCACCACAAGCCCGACCGGACCACCACGACGCTGCCGGCGCAGTCGGTGATCGCCGCGCTCGGCTTCACCGCGGATCTCGGGCCGCTGACCGAATGGGGCCTGCGGATCGAGAACCGCCATATCGTCGTCGACACCCGCATGCGGACCGGCGTATCGCGTGTGTACGCCGCCGGCGATATCACCGACTATCCGGGCAAGGTCCGGCTGATCGCCGTGGGATTCGGTGAGGCGGCCACCGCGGTGAACAATGCCGCCACGGAACTGGACCCCGGCGCCGATATCTTCCCCGGCCATTCCACCGAACAGGAGAATTGACAATGCCATTCGTCATCGGTGAGGCGTGCATCGACACCACGGACCGCTCCTGTATGGAGGAATGCCCCGTGGATTGCATCTACGAGGGTGATCGCAAGCTCTACATCAATCCGGCCGAATGTATCGATTGTGGCGCCTGTGAACTGGCCTGCCCGGTCGAGGCGATCACGGTGGACCGCAAGGCCGACCCCGAATTCAAACAAGACGCGGTGCGGTTCTTCACCGAGATCCTGCCCGGTCGTGCCGAACCGCTCGGCAATCCGGGTGGCGCCGCGAAGGTCGATGTGATCGGTGTGGACACCCCGATGGTCTCGGCGTTCTGATGGGCGTGCGGTTCGGTTACGCCGACACCTCGTTCGGCCAATTGCACTACGCCGAGCAAGGTTCGGGGCCGGTGCTGTTGCTGCTGCACCAGACACCGCGCTCATGGGACGAGTTCCGCGAGCTGATTCCGCTGCTCGCGTCCGGCCATCGGGTGATCGCGATGGATATGGTCGGGTTCGGGGCCAGCGCCGCCTTGCCGGCGCCGCAGACCATCGAGATGTTCGCCGCCGGTGCCTGGGCGCTGCTGGACGAGCTCGGTATACCGCGCGTCGCGGTGCTCGGCCATCACACCGGCGCCGCGGTGGCACTGGAGATGGCCGCCGCGCACCCCGGTCGTGTCGAGGCGGTGATCCTGTCGTCCTGCCCGTGGGTGGATCAGGCCCACCGTGCCGGGCGCTCGGGCGGCGGGACGGTCGACCGTGCCGAGCGGACTCCGGACGGCCGGCATCTGGGCACCCTCTGGGAGCTGCGCCGGCCCTACTATCCACAACCCGGCACCGACCTCCTGGACCGGTTCATGCACGACGCGCTCACCTATGGGCTGGACCCTGCCGAAGGGCATCGGGCCTGTGCCCGTTACCGCATGGAGGAACGGATCGGCGCTGTCCGCGCGCCGGTACTACTGCTCGGCGCGGCCGCGGACCCTTTCTCCATCGGAAATCTGCCGACGCTGCGCGCCCGGCTGACCGGCGCGGCGATTGTGGAGCAGGTCATCTTCGCGGAAGGCACCGTCGCGCTGATCGAACATGAGGCACCGCGAATCGCCGGCTCGGTGCGCCGGTTCCTCCGGGAGATCCGGCAGCCGTTCGAGCCGCGCGGCGGCGGGGATGAACCGGAGTCCGTTCAGCAGACATGATGAACCGGGTCCGCTCAACGGACCCGAATGTGCTGCGGATCGTCGGCGTGCCAGCTAGCGTCACCAGTCCGGCGGGTTCGCCGGTCGGGCTCCTCGAGGGACGGAGCCCTGCAAGGCGTCAGGAGGTCACCATGACGACAGCCGCACACCGCCCGGCCGATCCGGTTCCGGATATATCCCTCGAATCGGTGCCCGCCACGGGCACCGAGATGTCTTCGGTGCTGAGCAAAGCCCGGATGATCCTGGACGCGTTCGACAACGAACACCGCGACCTCGCCCTCACCGAGCTGGCCCGGCGCAGTGGTGTCGCGAAGGCTTCGGTACACCGGCTGGCCGGTGAACTCGTCGACTGGGGCCTGCTGGAACGGTCGGGGACGAAATACCGGCTCGGATTACGCCTGTTCGAACTCGGTCAGCTGGTACCCCGGCAGCGGATCCTGCGCGATGCGGCGCTGCCCTATATGGAAGATCTGCTGATCGCCACCCAGGAGACCGTGCATTTCGCGGTCCGCGACGGGATCGACGTGCTCTACATCGAGAAAATCGTCGGCCATCGTGGGCTCAAACAGCAGTCCCGGGTGGCGGGCCGGCTTCCGCTGTACTGCACGGCCACCGGCAAGATGATTCTGGCGTTCTCCCCGCAATCGGTATTCGCCGAGGTGGTCGAACAGGGGTTCACCGCGCTCACCTCACGGACGACGATGTCGGTCTCGGTGTTGCGCCGGCAACTCGACCGGATGCGCAGGGAACAGATCGCGGTGGAGGTCGAGGAGACCAGGCTGGGGTATATGAGTGTTGCGGTGCCGGTGTTCAGCGGGCCGCAGACGATCGCGGGAGCACTCTCGGTCACCGGTCCCACCGCGCGACTCAACGTCAGCCGGGTCACCGGGGCGCTGCGCACCGCGGGCGTCGGGATCAGCCGGGCCCTGCAGGCGATGCGCTGCCATCACAGCTCACCCGACAGCGCCGCGATGTGCACGCCGGCGCTGTGCTCACTCAACGGCTGTGGCCGGTGAGTCGGTAGCCGGCGGGTTCGGGGCGACCGTTGCCGGGGGTGGAACGGTGTCCGCCCGGCTCGGTCGACGGTCGTCGGCCGACCAGGTTCGCGCGGTCACTCCGCGGGCACGCAGATCGGCTTTCCGGACCTTGCCGGTTTCGGTGAGCGGCAGGGTCTCGACCACATCGATGTAGCGCGGCAGCGCGAAGTCGGCGAGGTGGGCGGAGGCGAAGCGACGAAGCCCGCCCGGGTCCACCGACGCACCGGGCCGGGGAACGACCGCCGCCATGACCTCGTCCTCGGCCAGCTCGGAAGGGACGGGGAACACCGCCACCTGGGCTACCGCCGGATGTCCGGCCAGCACCTGTTCCACCTGTACGGAGGAGATGTTCTCACCGCGCCGGCGGATGACGTCCTTGATCCGGTCGACAAAACGGAACCAGCCGTCGGGCTCCCGGATCACCCGATCACCCGTACGCCGCCACGCGCGCGGTCCGGGAACCGGTTCACCGAGGTACCCGAGCGCGAACGCGCCCGGGAATTCCGTGCGTACCACCAGCTCACCCGGGGTACCGTCGGCGACCCGGGCACCGGATTCGCCGATGACCGCGGCCTCGTATCCGGGCATGACGACGCCGAGATATCCGGCCCGCCGTACGCCCGGCAGACTGCCGAGTACGAGATTGGTTTCGGTGCTGCCGAACCCGTCGATCAGCTCGATCCCGAACCGTTCCCGGAACGGCTCGTACATATGTGCGGGGGTGGCCGGCGCCAGTGCGCGGGTAGCTCGATGCGCGCGATCGAACGAGCCCGGCGGCTGCCCCGCGAGCATCGCGACCATCGCGCCGAGCAGGTAGATCACGGTCGCGTCGGCGCCGGCCACTCGGCGCCACTGTTCCCGCACCGAAAAATGTTCCCCGAGTACGAAGGTCGCGCCCGCGACGAGCGCGTGGAACACGGCATTGATCGCATTCGTATGGAACAACGGTAGACCGGTATAGAGGACGTCGTCGGGCCCGAGACCGAGCGAGGCCCCCACCGCCTGCCCCCACCAGAGGGATTGCGCGTGTGGGCAGAGCACACCTTTGGGCAGACCGGTGGTACCGGAGGTGAATAGCACGGCCGCCGGTGTCAGCGCGGATACGGGGCCGACAGGTGCCGGCGGCCCCTGCGGGCCGGGGCCCGGACCGGTGCCCATCACCCAGACTGTGCCGTCGAACCCGGCCGCGGCGACCCGGTCGGCGAACTCCGCCTCCACGATCAGATGCCGGGCCCCGGAATTCAGCAAGACATATGCCAGGGAATTTCCGCGCAACCCGGTGTTCAGCGGTACGGCGACGGCGCCCAGCCAGGCGCAGCCGAGTAACAGGTCGATCAGTTCGATGCGATTGCGCGAAAGCGCGGCCACCGGATCACCGGGGCGGACGCCGTGCCGTGCCAGCGAACCGGCCATGGCCGCGGCCCGGCCGGGGAGTTCGGCATAGGTCAGCCGCACCGGGCCGGCCCGCAACGCGAGGTGATCGCCACGGCTGTCCGCTCGATCGCGCAGCAGAGCGGGAATTGTCAGGTCCGCCGGCAACGAAGGGCCCGCGGCGGAAATCGGCACGGTACACACTCAGGGGACAACCACTGCGCGGCCGGTGACCTTCCCGTCGCGCATGGCCTGCAATGCGATGGCGATCTCGTCGAGCGGGAACGACTGCACTGCCAGCGCGACCTCACCGGCCACCAGCATGGTGATCAGCTTCGGTGCCAGCTCGGCCTGCCGGGCGGATTTGCGGATCATATTGACGGGGAGCAAGGCCACATCGGCGAGCAGCCAGTTCGGCAGGTCGACGTGCAGATCGGTACCCAGGGTGTAGCCGATGAGGGCTGCTCGCCCGCCGGGTGCGATACGCCGCAGCAGCACCGGCAGCAGATCGCCGCCGAGCGTATCGATCAGCACCTCCGCCACGGGATCGCTGCCCAGTTCTTCCGCCACTCGTTCACCGCGGCCCACCACGGGGCGAACGCCTGCCGGCAGCAGGGCGGCCTGATCGTCGCGCGGCACCACGCCGATCACTTCCGCGGCGCCCGCCGCGAGAGCGAACTGGGCCGCCATCGAACCGACTGCGCCCGACGCTCCGGAGACGATCACCCGTTCACCCGTGGTCACCCGGGCGATATCGTGCACGGCGACGTACCCGGTGGTACTCGGCAGGAAGAAGGTTGCCGCGACGGTCGGCTCCAGCGCGGTGTCGAAGGGGGTGAACACCTTGTCGGCCGCGGCGAGATACTCGGCCCAGCACCCGTTCTTGAACAGCCCGATACCCCCGCCGCGGATGAGGACCCGGGTCCCGGGCGCGAAGGTATCCGAGTCGACTACGGTACCCGCACCGTCGGTGCCGCCGATATGGGGCAGTTCGGGGCGGACGTCGAAGGTGCCGCTCGCGATGGTCAGATCGAGATGCCCGAGGGCCGCGGCGTCGACCCGTACGAGTGTCTGCCCGCGACCTCGTACCAGGGCGTCGATATCGTCGATGACCGGGTCTCTGCCGAATTCGTGCAGCCGGGCGGCGCGCATGGTTACTCCTCGGATCGTGTGGTGGTGGGGTGGCCGCGGCGGGTCAGGTGAGGATGCCCGCGGCGCGGAGGCGTTCGATGGTCTCGGGTCCGTAGCCGGCGATATCTCGCAGGACCGCATCGGTATCGGCACCCAGCAGGGGGGCGGCGCGGCGGACCGTAACCGGTTCGCCCACTCGGATCGGGGAGCCCTCATGGAGAAAGGCACCGACCTTCGGATGCACACCGCGCACATAGAATTCGCGGGCCCGCAGTTGCGGGTCGGTCTCCACCAGATCGCGTCCGTTACGCACCGGTCCCGCCGGTACACCGGCCCGCTGCAACCGTTCCGAGACGAGTTCCGCGGGCAGGGGCCTGGTCCACTCGGTTATCGCCGCGGCGATCGGTTCGGCGTGCCTCCGGCGCCCCGCAACGGAATCGAACCGGGAATCGGCCGCCCATTCCGGACGTTCGATCACGGCGCACAACTGCCGCCAATCGGTGTCGTCGCGGGCCGCGATCGCGCACCAGCGGTCGGGTCCCAGACACGGAAATACGCCGTGCGGCGCCATCGTGGGATGGGCGTTGCCGATCGGTTCGCCGGGCCGGCCGGACCCGGTCGCCCGGAGTACGGCGGCGCCCATATGCGAGGCCATGGCCTCGAGCTGGGACAGATCGATATGCTGTCCGCGCCCGGTGCGGTCGCGATGGTCGAGTGCGGCGAGGACCGCCGTCGCGGCCTGCAGACCCGCGACGATATCGCCGTGACCATAGATGACCCCGACGACCTCGTCGGCGCTCCAGCCGGTAAGCGCGGTCAAACCCGTTGCGGCCGAGACGATATCGGCGTACGAGACCCATCCGCTGTGCGGTCCGGTATGCCCCGTCCCGGACATCGAGACGTAGATGATATCCGGCCGCAGTGCACACAGCCGCTCGTAACCGAAGCCCATTTTCGTCATCACCGTGGAACTGAAGTTCTCGACCACCACATCGCTGTGCGCGAGAAGGTCGGCCAGTACCTCCAGTCCCTCGGGGGAACGGGTGTCGAGGGTGATACTGCGTTTGTTGCGATTGACATCGTTGAAATAACCGCTGGTGTCCGGGTCGTCGTGCGGCCCCCGGGACAGGTGCATGAACGGCGCGAACCGGGTGGGGTCCGGGCGGCCCCGGGATTCGACCTTGACGACATCGGCGCCGTGGTCGGCCAGGATACGCGTGCAATACGGGCCGGCCAGCACCCAGGTGAGGTCGAGGACCCGGATACCTTCCAGCGGTCGACGGCCGGCGCTCACGGTGAGCGCGCCGGCCGCCGGCGGTTCCGCGTCCGGGACGAGCTGCTGATGTTCCCCGGGCGCGGGCACATGTAGTTCCGGTATCCGGGCCCCTTCGGGGAAGGCGAATCCGAATCCGAGATCCCGCGACGCAACACCGTCGCGGACGACGTCGAGGAAGAAATCCCGATCGTTGAGCTGCGGGTTCACCAGCAGTTCGTCCGGGCGGTCCACCGCCGACCACGGCAGTTTGCGTTCCTGCGCGGCGGCCGCGAACTCGTGTTTGGGCCACTTTCCGATGAACCGCCCGACCACGTCGAAGATGTGGTCCTGGTGGCGTTTGCGCTCGACCGGGTCACCCCAGCGCGGGTCGGTGAGGTCGGCGGCAGCGTTCTCCTCCACCAGCCACGCCAGCAGCGCGTCCCACATACGCGGACTGCCCCCGAGCCCGCCCCCGACATAACCGTCGGCGGCTTGGAACAACCCGTGCGGGACCAGTGGGTGCACCCGGCCGGGGCGCGGCGGCACCCGATCCTCGTGGAGGTAGGCCAGGGCCCCGGCTTCCAGGCTCGCGGCCACGCATTCCTGGGCGGAGATATCGACGACCGGGACCGGACCGTGGCGCCGCGCCCGCATACCGAGCAGCGCGCCGACAGCCGCATTGATACCGGCGAGCTGTTCGGCCTGGTTCTCCGGTAGTGCCAGCGGCGGGCCGTCGGGGTCGCCGACCTGGGCCAGCATGCCGCCCTGCGCGGCGAGGGTGAGATCGGTCGCCGCCCACTCCGCCCGGGGGCCGGTCAGCCCGAACGGTGTCACCCGTACGTGGACCACCGCGCTGGAAGGCGGTGTGACGGGTTCGGAACCCGGCGTGCTGCCGTCGAGGTAGATGTCGGCGGTGGCCAGTAGCCGTTCCAAGGCGCCACGACCGCTATCGGCGCCCAGATCCAGCGCTACCGACTTCTTGCCCGCGTGCCAGTGTGCGAAGGGGTGTCCGTCCGATTCGCTCCGGCTCGGATCGCCCCCGGCAGGCTCCACCAGGATCACCTCGAAGCCGAGTCCGACCAGAACCCGGCCCGCGAAGCGGGTGAGCGGGCCGGCCAGTTCCACCACCCGGACAGCGGGCTCGACCATGATTTCTCCGTTTTCTGTCGATCGTGACGTCGTTTCCGGCCCCTTGTCCGTGCGGACCGGGACCTAGCGCGGGGATTGTGCCGGAGTGGCTGCGCCCAGGACGTGGTCGTCTACCCAGCCCCGTTGCAGCACCTGTCCGGTATCCACGGAGCCGCCGATCTTGTCCTGCTCCTGGAAAAAGGTGACCAGATCGTTCGCCCGGGCGATGTCCTCGTCGGTGAAATCGCGCACGCCGAAGTCGATCTGGTCGATGGTGCGCCGGGCCTCGGCCGGATCCTGCTGGATGGCCGCCGCCACCGCGCGGGCGGCGCGGTCGGGGTCGGTGTCGACGATCGCGGCAGCCTCCGAGAGCACATCGAACACCTGCGCCGCGACCTCCTCGTTCGCCGACAACCACGCGTCGGTAGCGACGAGCCACTGCGTGTACCGGGCGTCGAAATCGCCGCTGGTGGCGACCACTCGGCCACCGCCTGCCACGGCCTGGCTCACCCACGGGTCGAACGAGACGAAGGCGTCGATATCGCCGCGTCCCAGCAGCGGCGGATGATCGGGCGGACTTGTGGTGACGAGTTCGACCGCGGCGGGATCCAGACCGATACTGCGCAGGTAGAGATCAGTGAAGTACAGGCCGATACCGGGGAAGACACCCACCGTCCGGATCTGATTCGGCTCGACCCCTTCGCGCACCACCACCTGGAAATACCGATCCGATTCCTCGTACACACCCAGGGCGCGCAGGCTCGGATTCGCGGCCATGACGGTGAGCGCCGTGGAGTCGGCGTTACCGGACAGCTCGGACGTTCCGGCCACAACGTTCTGGGCGCTCGCCGCCCCGCCCTCGGTCTGGACGACCCGGACATCGAGCCCGGCTCGTTCGAACATCCCCTCCTGCTCGGCGACGAAGAACGGTGCGTAGGAGGGGTCCACACCCACCGAGATACGGATCGGCCCGGAGCCCGTCGCCTGCTGGGTGGCCGGCCGGGTGCAGGCAGCCGTCGCCGATACCAGGGCGACCAGTACGCCCAGGGCGGCGGCACCGCGCCGCCAGCGTCCGAATTCCATCATGACTCCTTCGGGCCGATCACCGGCCGCCGAACGACGGCGTGCGCTTATCGAGGAACGCCTGTAACCCTTCGGCAGCGTCGCCGGTGCGGATCAGCTCGAGCACGGCGGTGAACTCCAGTTCCAGTGCCTCGTCGAGGGGCAGCTCGAGCCCTCGTTCGACGACATCCTTGAGCAGACCGACGGTGCGGGTCGGTTTGGCAGCGAGGGCGGCGGCGAGCTCGTCGACGCGGGCCGAGAATTCGGTGTCCGCCACGACTTCGTCCACGAGCCCGACCCGCAAGGCCTCCTCGGCGTTCAGCCGTGAACCCTGCATCATCAGAAGTTTCGCGCGGTGCGCGCCGAGCAGCCGCGGCAACCGCTGACTGCCACCCGCACCGGGGAACAGGCCGAGCTCGATCTCGGGGAACCCGATGGTCGCGGATGCGGACATCACCCGCATATCGCAGGCCAGCGTGAGTTCTGCACCGCCGCCCAAGGCATGCCCATTGATTGCCGCCAGCACAGGTTTGGGCGCCGTCTCCAGCAATCGCTGGACCTCGACCCAGGGCCGCATCGCCCGCTGTGTCTCCTCGGTGAGCTCGCGCATCACCCGGATATCGGCACCCGCGACAAAGCACCGGCCCGTGCCCCGCACGACCAGGCAGCGCACTCCAGGGTCCGCCACCAGCGGTGGCAGCGCGGTGAGAAGCTCGGAGATCAGCGCGGGATCGACTGCATTGACAGGCGGACGGTCGATCGTCACGGTGGCCACGGCGGCACTGACGGATACGTGGACGCGTTGTGGGGCGCTGACAGCGGTCATACCGGCTCCGATGCAGTTCGTCGAACACTAGGGGTTCCGAGTATCGGCGATCCGGATTCGCCCGGCACGATCCCGGGTCCGGTAGGTGAACCCGGAGGGGCCCGGTTCGGCGATCCGGGGTTCGGATCGAGGGCCCGCGACCGCAGCGGGTGCCGAGGTCGCGGGCCCTTTCGCCGGAAATTTCGTGAGCAGGAGTGTCGCTCATCCGATCCACCCCGCGCAGCGGGCAGGGTTTGGCGCGATACGACCGGGGTAGGCCCGCGGGCAACGGGGCCGAATGCCCGAGTGGACCGAACAGAGGAGCGTGCGATGGCAGTTCCACCATCTCCACCGGCCGAGCTCACTGCCGCCCGGCCGTTTCCGGCTCGGGTCGGACCCAAGGGTTCGTACTTGTGGAAGATGGTCACCACCACGGACCCGAAAGTGCTCGGGGTGCTGTATCTGGTGACGGCGACCGGGTTCTTCCTGATCGGTGGCCTGCTGGCGTTGTTGATCCGCGGCGAGCTGGCGCGTCCCGGGCTGCAATTCCTCTCCCCGGAGCAGTACAACCAGCTGTTCACCATGCACGGCACGATCATGCTGCTGTTCTATGCCACGCCGGTGGTGTTCGGTTTCGCCAACGCTGTCCTGCCGTTGCAGATCGGTGCTCCGGATGTGGCATTTCCGCGGCTCAATGCGCTGAGCTACTGGCTGTACCTGTTCGGTGCCACCATGGCGACCGCCGGTTTCATCACTCCCGGCGGTGCCGCGGACTTCGGGTGGACCGGTTATACACCGCTGAGCACGATGCAGTTCTCGCCGGGAGTCGGCGGGGATCTGTGGATTATGGGGCTGGCGTTATCGGGTATGGGCACGATCCTCGGCGCGGTGAACATGATGACCACGGTGATCTGTATGCGGGCCCCCGGGATGACCATGTTCCGGATGCCGATCTTCACCTGGAACGTATTCATCACCAGCATTCTGGTGTTGCTGGCGTTCCCGATCCTCACCGCGGCGCTGATGGCGCTCGCCTACGATCGGCATCTCGGCGGGCACATCTATGACCCGGGTGTCGGCGGGGTGATCCTGTGGCAGCATCTGTTCTGGTTCTTCGGGCATCCCGAGGTGTACATCGTTGCGCTGCCGTTTTTCGGCATCGTTTCCGAGATCTTCCCGGTCTTCAGCCGTAAACCGATCTTCGGTTACACCGCGCTGGTGTTCGCGACGATATCGATCGCGGGGCTGTCGATGGCGGTGTGGGCGCACCACATGTATGCCACGGGCGCGGTGCTGTTGCCGTTCTTCTCGCTGATGACCTTCTTGATCGCGGTCCCGACCGGGGTGAAGTTCTTCAACTGGATCGGGACGATGTGGAAGGGGCAGCTGACCTTCGAAACACCGATGCTGTTCGCCGTCGGTTTCCTGGTCACCTTCCTGCTCGGCGGCCTGTCCGGGGTGATCCTGGCCAGCCCGCCGCTGGACTGGCATGTGCACGACAGCTATTTCGTGGTCGCGCACTTCCACTACGTACTGTTCGGCACCATCGTCTTCGCGACCTTCGCCGGTATCTACTTCTGGTTCCCCAAACTCACCGGCAGGCTGATGGACGAGCGCCTGGGCCGGATACATTTCTGGACCACGTTCATCGGCTTCCATCTCACGTTCCTGGTGCAGCACTGGCTGGGTGACGAAGGGATGCCCCGCCGCTACGCCGACTACCAGCCCGACGACGGTTTCACCGCATTGCACACCGTCTCGACCATCGGTTCGTTTGTACTGGGCGCGTCCATGATCGTCTTCGTGTGGAACGCGTTCAAGAGCTACCGTTACGGCGAGGTGGTCACCGTCGACGACCCCTGGGGCGCCGGCAACTCGCTGGAATGGGCGACGACCTGTCCACCGCCGCGGCACAACTTCTACGAACTGCCGCCGATCCGGTCCGAACGTCCCGCCTTCGAACTGCACTACCCCCATATGGTCGAACGTCTGCGGACCGAATCCCATGTCGGCCGACCCAGCAAAGACGGCGCCGGCGCCGAACTGTCCGCGCCCCCGACATGAACGCGGCCGGCCGCCGCTGTTCGGCGGCCGGCCCGCGAAAGCCGAGGAGTGTCAGATCATCGCGCGGTACGGGCCCTGCGGGTCGCCGCCGAGCTGTGTCAGGGCCGCCGAATGGTAGATCGTGCCGGGCACGTGGATGGCGTGGGTCAGGCCGACGTGGGCGTCGCGCCAGAACCGCTGCATCGGGGTCTTCAAGTGCACCGCCCCGCCGCCGGCGCGGGCGAACACTTCGTCCATCGCGCGCACCGCGCGCCATGCCGCCGCGATCTGGGTGCGCCGGCCGATCGCGCGTTCTTCGAAACCGACCTCCTCACCGCGATCGGTTTTGTCCCAGAACCGGTCCACCGTCTCCAGCAGCGATACCCGGGCCGCGGAAATCTCCGCGGCGGCCTCGCTGATGGCGAACAGGACGTAGGGGTCTTCTTTGATGGGGACGCCGGTGACCTGCACCCGCTGCTTCTGCGCCGCGATATGGCAGGCCAGTGCGCCTTCGGTCATTCCGATCAGCGCCGAGGTGATCCCCAGCGGGAAGATGCACGAGAACGGGAACTTGTACAGGGTTTCGTCGCGGCCCGCGTGGCGCCAGCCATTACCGTTCAGCACGATGTCGGCGTCGAGAGTGCGGTATTCGGGCAGGAACGCCTCGGTGACGATCAGATCTTTCGAGCCGGTGCCGCGCAGGCCGATGACGTTCCAGCTGTCGTGGTCGATCTCGTAATCGGATCGCGGAAGCAGTACATGCAGCGTCTTGCCGGTGCGTTTACCGTCCTTGTCGCCGACCGCGGCACCGATCATGATCCAGCCGCAGTGATCGGTGCCCGAGGAGAACGACCAGCGCCCGTTGAGGATGTAGCCGCCCTCGACCGGCACCGCGATACCCATCGGCGCGTACGGCGATGCCATCCACATATCGTTGTCCGCGCCCCAGACCTCCTCCTGCGCCTCGGGGTCGAAGAAGGCCAGTTCCCACGGGTGCACGCCCACGATCCCGGCGACCCATCCCGCCGCACCGTCGAGCGCGGCGATGGCCATGGTCGTTTCGGCAGCCTCACGAGGGTGTCCCTCGAAACCGCCGTACTCCTTCGGCTGGAGCATGCGGATAACACCCGAATCGCGCAGATGCCGCGCGGTGGTATCGGAAAGCCGCATCAGCGACTCCCCTTCCGCGGCTCCGGCGCGGATCTCGTCGGCGTGCTGCATGATCTTGTCCAATACGTGGCCCATGGTGGTGCCTTCCGGTAAATGCGTCGATTCGCGGTGCGAGGCGCAGGTCAGTGCAGGCTGCCCTCGTGGGCAGCGCGATCGAACGGTGTCAGCGGTGCCCCGGTACGCAGGGTTGTCGCCAATGCGGGATCGGCCAGGTGCAGGCGTCCGACGGCGATCAGGTCGAACTCGCCGGACTCGATCCGGCGGTCGACCTCCGCGATATTGTCGACGATCTCCGCGGCGCCCGCGGCGCGGCTGTCGCGCAACGGTTTCCCGAGCCCGACACTGCCGACGGCCATGGCATGCGCGCCGGTGAGCTTCTTGGCCCAGCCGGCCAGCGACAGATCGCTGCCCTCGAACGCCGGGACGTCGAAGCGCCGGATACTGGCGTCGAAAACGTCCACGCCGGCATCGGCGAGTGCGCCGAGTGCCACCTGCAGCTCGTCGGGAGTCTCGGCGATCCGGGCGGTGTAGTCCTGCTGTTTGTGCTGGGAGAAACGGAAGAATATCGGCATATCGGCGCCCACGGCATCGCGGATGGCCGCGACCACCGCGGCGGGGAATCGGCTGCGCGCCGCGAGGTCGCCGCCCCATCGGTCGTCGCGCGTATTGGTGTCGTGCCACAGGAACGAATCCAGCAGGTAACCGTGGCCGCCGTGCAGGGCGATACCGTCGAAACCGAGTTCGGTGGCGGTGACCGCCGCGCGTACATAGGCGGAGAGGACATCGGCGAGATCGTTGTCCGTCATCGGCCTGGTGGGTTGTGCGGCGCGCGCGACGTACTCGTCCGAATAGGAGGTGGTCCCGGCGGTACCCCACCGCCCGGAAGGTCGCATGGGCGTGACAACCGGGTCGACGGTCTTGCTCATCGCACCCCACAGCGGACCCACATGCCACAGCTGCGGAATGATCCGGCCACCCGCCGCGTGCACCTCGTCGACCACGGTCCGCCATCCGGCCAGCGCGTCGTCGCCGTACAGGCGCGGCACGCGCGGATTGTCGACCGCGGCCGGATGGTCGATGGCGACCCCCTCCGTGATGATCAGGCCCGTCCCGCCGGCGGCGCGGCGCCGGTAGTAGTGGGCGACATCGGCGCCCGGGATCCCGCCCGGAGAAGCCGATCGAGTCATCGGCGACATGACGATACGGTTCGCCAGGTCCAGCGAACGGACGGTCAGCGGCCGGAACAGTGCGGCATGGTGATCGGTTGCGGGGGTCCCGGAGCTTTCCTGAATGCCTTTCACGCTGTCAGCGTATGGTCGCCCGGCAGCGTCGTACCGCTTGTTCTCGCTCACTGGAAGTGGCCGGCGACACACCGGCGGGGCCGGTGAACAGCTGTCGCGTTTGGCCTGCGGGGTGCCGGGTAGGACGGCGCCATGCTGGTACGGAACGTCGCCGACAGGATACATCGACTCGCCCACGCCGATGTCAATGTGTACCTGATCGAGGACGAGGACGGTGTCACGCTGGTCGATACCGGACTGCCGGCGACCTTTCGCCGTATCGGCGCCGCGCTGCACGACCTCGGCCGCACCCCGGCCGACGTCCGTGCGGTACTGCTCACCCACGCGCACTTCGACCATGCCGGCTCGGCCCGGCGGGTGTACCGAACGTGGGGGACACCCGTCTACACCCACGAAGGCGATCGATCGCCGGCTGCCCATCCGTACCGCTACAAGCGGGAACGCAACCCACTGACCTACCCGATCAGGTACCCGCGCGCCCTGCCGGTACCGGTCAAGATGGCTCTGGCGGGGGCGCTGCTCGTTCGCGGGCTGAACGACATCACATCCATGGAAGCCGGAACCCGGCTTCCCGTGCCCGGTAGACCCCGCGTGGTGTTCACGCCCGGGCACACCCTCGGCCACTGTGCCCTGCACCTGCCCGAACGGGACGCCGTGATCTCCGGCGACGCGTTGGTCACGCTGGATCCCTACACCGGCGGCCGGGGCCCGCGGATCGTGTCCGGGGCGGCCACCGCCGACAGCCCCATGGCCTTGCAGTCGCTGGCCGAGCTGGCGAATACCGGGGCGCGGTCGGTGCTACCGGGGCATGGAGAACCCTGGTACGAGGGCATCGGGTCCGCGGTAGAGATCGCGTCACGCACCGGGCCGTCCTGATCCGGGCACCGGTTGCGGCGCCGTCGTTCGCTGCGTTTCCGGGACCGCCCGCGGTCGACTCGGGGGGTGGTCGGCGTATTGCTCGCGCCATCGGTCGATCAGGGGGACGAGTTCGTTGAGCATGAAGGTGTAGAAATCCTGCATTTCGTGCAGGCGTCGTGCGGTGACGGTGTCCGGGCCGGTGGCGTCGATACCTTCCTGTGCCGAATCGCGCATGGTGGCCAGCATGGTGTTCTGCTGCGACATCAGCGCTGCCCAGGCGCCGGCGCGGAAACGGTAGTGGTCACGGCGGCTGCCCGGCGCGGGGACCCGTTCGATCAGGCCGACCGGCATCAGATGTTTGATGGCGGTCGATACCGCGCCGGAGCTGATCGACAGTTCCGTGCACAGGTCGGCGGCGGTCATCGTGTCCTGTTCGGTGTAGAGCAGTGCTGTCAGCACACGCGCCGTCGACCGCTGCATCCCGCCGCCGGCCGAGAGCGTCAGTGCCAGCTTCTCCGCGGCTTCCCGCAGTCGCTCGTTCGTTCCCATGGTTCCGAAGGTATCAGAGCTGCGAGTGTTCTGAGTGTTTACAAATCTCTGAAAGTTCGATAATTTCTGTTCCATGGTGAAAGCGATCGAGCTGAACGGGCTCACGAAGACCTACGGCTCGTCCCGAGGTCTGGTCGAACTGTCACTTTCGGTCGAACGAGGCGAGGTCTTCGGCTACCTGGGTCCCAACGGGGCCGGGAAATCCACGACCATTCGCCTGCTGCTGGACCTCATTCGTCCGACCGGCGGCAGTGCCCGCGTGCTCGGCCTGGATCCGCGCGTCGACGCGGTGGTCGTGCACGCGCGGATCGGTTATCTCGCAGGAGATTTCGTTGCGCCCGGGCGGCAGAAGGTCGGGGCGGCACTGCGCTTCCTCGCTGCCTTGCGTGGGGGCGCGGGCGCCGATCGGATCGACGCCCTGTGCGAGCGGCTGGAGCTGGATCAGGGCAAAAAGATCTCGGCGTTGTCGAAGGGTAACCGGCAGAAGGTCGGTCTGGTACAGGCGTTCATGCACGAACCCGAACTGCTCATCCTCGACGAGCCCACCTCGGGCCTTGATCCTCTGGCGCAGCAGATCTTCCTCGATATGGTCGCCGAGGCCGCCGCGGGCGGGCAGACGGTGTTCATGTCCAGTCACATCATGAGCGAGGTCGAAGCCGTCGCCGACCGCGTGGCCATCATTCGTGAGGGCCGCCTGGTCGCTCTCGATACTGTCGCCGGTTTGCGCGCCGGCGCGGTCCGTGATGTCGAAGTCACGTTCACCGGGCCCGTCGATACGGCGGCATTCACCGGTTTGGCCGGGGTCGCCGATGTACGCATCGAGGCTTCGACCCTGCGCTGTCAGGTCACCGGCAGCCCGGACGCGCTACTTCGCGTCCTGGCCGGTTACCAGGTCGCGGGCCTGCTGGTCACCGAACCCGCCCTCGAGGATCTGTTCCACAGCTACTACACCGGAGAAGCCGATGCTGCCTGATATCTACACCCGGACCCTCGCCGACAACCGCCGCGCGCTGGCGGCGTGGTCGATCGGTACAGCGGCGGTCGGCCTGATGTACGCCGCGTTCTATCCGCAGGTCGGTGGTGGCAGCGGGTTGGCCGAAACCGTCCAGAACTACCCCGAAGCGATGCGCGAAGCACTGCGGATGGAGGATATCGGCTCGGCCGCGGGGTATCTGGGATCGACGGTTTTCGGTCTGCTGCTGCCGTTGCTGGTGATGGCATTCGGGGTCACCTTCGGTGCCCGTGCTGTTGCCGGGGACGAGGAAACCGGCTATCTCGACCTCTTGCTGGCCCATCCTGTCGGCCGGACCAGGCTGGCCGTGGAGCGGTTCGCCGGGCTGGTCACCGGCGCCGTCGCCATCGCGGCCCTCGTGTTCGCCGGCATGCTGGCGATCCGGTCCGGTGCCGGGCTGGAATCGATCGGGATCGCAGAACTCGCCGCCCAGTGTGTGCAGCTGGCGCTGCTCGGGATCGCTTTCGGCGCGCTGGCTGTCGGTTTGGGCGCTGCGCTCGGCAAACGTGGTCCGGTACTGGGTATTTCGGTGGGTATCGGGGTGCTCACCTACATCGCGGGCAACCTCGCCGGGGTGATCGGTGTGGACTGGCTGAAGTATCTCTCGCCGTTCCATTATTACATCGGTGGTGAGCCGCTGCGCAACGGTATGCAATGGGCGGATGCGGCCATCCTGTTCGCGGTGAGTACCGCTCTGGTATGCCTGGGGTTCGTCCGGTTCAACCAGCGCGACTTGCGTTCCTGACCTGCGTTTCCGGATCCCGCGGCCGCTCTGTCGGCTGCGGGGTTTTCGTGTATGGGCTGGGCTGGAGACTCTGGCGGAGTCGGGCCGGAAGTGGGCAGGTCGAGTGGGCCGGTGGGTCGTTCGCGGGGTTCGGTACCTGTTGCCGCCGGCGGGAAGGGGTTTACAAATCGACGGACCAATCTCTATTGTACCGTCAAACAACGGCACGATTTGTTCATCATCACACCCATAGGCACGCGCTGCGGGTTGTGTTCGGTGTCGCTATGACGGAAGTAGGTGGATATGTCTCCCAACGCAATCGGTTTCGCACTGTTGTTGCTGGGTGTGATGATGCTGATCGCCAAGATCATCAGGGTCAAATGGCGATTGGCACAGAAGTTGTTCATTCCGAGTTCGATCATCGGCGGGGCGCTGGCTCTGCTGGTCGGGCCGGATGTTTTCGGCCGGATCGCCGGGCTGTTCGGGACCGACCGATTCGCCGAGTCGGGGCTGCTGACCCCGGAGATCATCGAGGTGTGGAAAACCCTGCCGGGCCTGCTGATCTCGCTGGTATTCGCCGGTCTGCTGATGGGGCACAAGCTGCCGTCACCGCGAAAGGCGTTCCGGGTGGCCGGGCCACAGATCGCGTTCGGCATGACAGTGGCCAGTGGTCAGTACGTGTTCGGTCTGCTGCTGGCGATTCTGGTGCTCGGTCCGGTGTTCGGGCTGCCGGCGATGGCCGGCACACTGATCGAAATCGGGTTCGAGGGCGGACACGGCACCGCCGCGGGTATGGCCGGCACGTTCGAGGAATTCGGTTTCCCCGAGGGGCAGGATCTGGCGCTGGGCCTGGCGACAGTGGGCGTACTGTCCGGCATCATCTGCGGGATCGCGTTGATCAACTGGGGTGTTCGCACCGGTAAAACCACCGAACTGCGGGTGGACGCGGAGCCTTCGGTTGCCGAGCGTGCGGGGCTGGTGGAGAAGGAGCGGCGTCGTTCCGCCGGAACGCTGACGGTGAATCCCTCGTCGATCGAGCCGCTGACCCTGCATTTCGGTCTGCTGGCGGTAGCGGTGCTGATCGGCTGGCTGATGCTGGAAGGGATCCAGTGGGTGGAGTCGAAGCTGTGGGCCGACAGCTTCGAACTGTTTGCCCACGTGCCGTTGTTCCCGATCGCCATGATCGGCGGGATCATCGTGCAGGGATTGATCCAGGCGTTCGACCGCGAGGAGATCGTCGATGTACAGATGATCGAGCGTCTGCAGGGCTTCAGCCTCGATGTGCTGGTCATCGCCGCCCTGGGCACCTTGTCGCTGACGGCGATTGCCGCGAATATGGGTCCGTTCATCCTGCTGGCCGTCACCGGACTGGTCTGGACGGCCGGTGCGTTCATCTTCCTGGCGCGCCGGATGCTGCCGGACTTCTGGTTCGAACGCGGGATCGCTGATGTCGGGCAGGCCATGGGCGTGACCTCCACCGGCCTGATCCTGCTGCGGGTGGTCGACCCGGACCTCAAAACCCCGGCATACCAGGCATTCGGGTACAAGCAGCTGATCATGGAGCCGTTCTTCGGGGGCGGTCTCGTCACTGCCGGAGCGATTCCCATCATCGCCAACTTCGGCGTCGGCTGGCTGTTCGCGGGCATGCTGGCGTTGTTCGTCGGCGCGCTTGCCGCCGGGCTGTTGTACTTCGGCCGGCGCCCCGTCGCCGCTGCTGCCGAGGAACCCGTAACAGTCGCACCCTGACAAGGAGGGCTTGCCCTGCCCCGGCGCGGAAACCGCGCCGGGGCAGTACGTTTCCGGTCGGGGCAGAGAACAGCGATCGTGGTCGCGGGCCGTCGAGGGTCAGGGGGTGTCCAGGTCGCGCTCCCGGAAGCGGTACGCGCCGACGGTGGCTGATACGGCCGCCAGCACGGTCAGGACGATCACCGCCGGCCAGCGGAGTTCCTCCATCGGGATACGGGCGATGTGCTGGAACGGAGACAGATCGTGGACCCACTGGGGCAGGTTCATGATCGGGCCGAAGAAGCCGAGAATCAGGGCGAACCCGAACAGTGCCCAAGTGGCGCCGATCGCCTGCGGGAGGACGCCGTAGAGCAGGGCGGCGATCGCGAGTACCAGCAACACCGCGGGCGCGAATACGAGGTGGGATACCAGGCCGTCGGCAACGTAGCCGGCGTCGCCGACCGACAGTGCCAGCGCGATCCCGAAGCCCAGACCTGTGGTGGCGAGTAGAGCCAAGGCCCCGAGTGCCGCGACACCGATGTATCCGGCGAACCAGACGACCCGGCCGGTCGCGGTGGCGAGCACCGGTTCGGTGCGGCCGGCGGTTTCCTCGGTGCGCAGGGATTGCACGGCGAGGATCGCGAAGACCGTGACCAGCAGTGCGTCGAAGAACGCCATGGTGCCGAGATAACCGTCGAGCATACGGCTCGCGTCGCCGCCCATGACGTCGATGACCTGGCCGGGAAGGTCGTCGAAGGAATCGACGATGGTGTTGCCTATCCCGCCGTAGAGCGCTCCACTGGCAACCAGGGCGCAGGCCCAGCCGATGAGCCCGGCCCGCTGCAGCCGGGCCGCCAACGCCACCGGTGTGGCCAGCCAGGCCGGAGCCTCCCGGTGGCCGGGGCGTGGCGGCACCAGCCCGGCACCGAGGTCGCGGCGCGAGGAGAGGAAGTAGGCCATCGCGGTGACCGCCGAAACCAGCGCGGCGGACAGCAGCAGCGGCCACCAGCGTCCGTCTGCGTAGGCGCGGGTCTGCTGCGACCAGGCCAGCGGGGACAGCCACGACAGTGCGCTGCCGCCTTCCCGGACGGCATCGCCGGCGGCGCGGATGACATAGGCGATGCCCAATGCCAGCCCCGCGAGTCCGGATGCGGCGCGGGAGTATTCGGTGATCTGCACGGTGACCGCGGTGATCGCGGCGAAGACCAGACCCGCCGCACCGACACTGGCACCGAACAGCAGGGCGTCGGAGGTATCGAGCCCGGCCGCGGCGAACGAACCGGCGATCAACACTGTCACCGCGAGATTCGCGATGACCGCGAGGACGAGTGCGGCGGTGAGCTGGGCATGGCGCCCGACCGCATTGGCGCGGACGAGTTCGGCACGCCCGGTCTGTTCTTCGACACGGGTGTGCCGGGAGATGAGCAGAATATTCATCAGGGCGGCGAGTAGCAGGTAGTACAGGCCGTAGACGGCGACGATCACCGATTCGATGGTGGGGTCGGTCAGGCCGTATCCGGGGCCCGAGATCAGCGCGCCGACGACTCCTTCGCTGAACTGGCTGACCGCCCGCAGATCTTCGGGAGTTGTGTATACCTGCTGCAGTGCCGAGGCGTAGTAGACGCTCATCAGCGTGATGCCGAGGACCCATGCGGGGAGCTTGATCCGGTCCCGTCGCAGATCGAGCCGTACCAGCGCGCCGGTACCGGCCAGGGTGTCGCGCCAGGTGGTCTGCTGCGGATCGATCGGGGCCGCGGCAGGTGTGCCGGAATGGATTGCCGTGGTCGTCATTTGCCTGCTCCGTTGCCCGCGGCGGCGAGTTCGTCGCCGTAATGACGCAGCATGAGCTCTTCGAGGGTGGGCGGGTGGCTGGTGAGCGCGCGAACGCCGGCGCGGCTGACCGCGGCGATCGCTGCGTCGAGTGCGTCGATGTCTACATCGAAACGGACCCGGCCGTCCTCGGTGCTCACATTGTGGACGCCGGCCAGCGGACTCAGGTCCTCGATCGGGCGTTCGGTCACGGCTTCGACCGTGGTGCGGGTCAGATGCCGGAGCTCGGCGAGGGTGCCGGTCTGCACGACCCGCCCGCTGCGAATGATACTCACCCGGTCGGCGAGTTTCTCGACCTGCGCCAGGATGTGGCTGGACAGCAGCACAGTGCCGCCCCGTGCTTTCACCTCGGCGACCACATCCTGGAACACCACCTCCATCAGGGGATCCAGTCCGGCGGTGGGTTCGTCGAGCAGGAACAGATCCGCATCCGAGGCCAGTGCCGCGATCAGGGCGACCTTCTGCCGGTTGCCCTTGGAGTAGGTGCGGGCCTTCTTCGTCGGGTCCAGGTCGAACCGTTCGATCAGCTCTTCGCGACGGGTCGTGTTCACCGCGCCCCGCAGCCGGGCGAATACGTCGATCGCCTCTCCGCCGGTGAGATTCGGCCACAGTTCCACATCGCCGGGGACGTAGGCCAGGCGACGGTGCAATGCGACCGCGTCCCGCCAGGGATTCCCGCCGAGTAGTTCGACCGCCCCACTGTCGGGGCGTAGGAGTCCGAGTAGGACCCGGATGGTCGTGGTCTTCCCGGCACCGTTCGGGCCGAGGAAGCCGTGGACTTCACCTCGCCGGACGTCGAGATCCAGGCCGTCGAGCGCGGTGGTACGGCCAAAAGTCTTGCGCAACCCAGAGATTGCGACTGCGGTATCCATACCTTCAGCCTACATTTCTTTCACAAATGTGTGAATAGTTTGAAGGCTATGATGTAACTGCATACGTCGACAGGGGTAGAGGAGGTCTGGGTGGACGAGCAGGACCAGCAGGAACAGGCGGTCCTGCGGTTCGTCGAGCAATTCGCGCTGTTGCTCGCGGACTCGGGCACACCGCGGATGGCGGCCCGAGTCTTCGCCTACGTTCTCGCAGACGATGCCGAGCGCTACACCGCCCAGGAACTCTCGACCGGGCTCCAGGTCAGCCCCGCCGCGATCTCGGGCGCTGTCCGCTACCTCGTCCAAGCCGGGCTGCTCGGCCGGGAACGCGAGCCCGGGGAGCGCGCCGACACCTATCGGGTCTACGACGAAGATGTCTGGTACGCGATCACCAGCCGGCGTCAGGAATCGCTCGACCGGGCCCTGCGGTTCCTCAGCGACGGTGTCGAACTGCTCGACGCCGCCCGTCCCGGTGGCCGCCGGGTCCGCGAGACGCTGGAGTACTACCGGTTCATGCGTGCCGAACTTCCCGAGATGATGAGCCGCTGGCAGAAGCACCGCCGCGAGATGTTCCCCGACTGATCCGCATATCCCGACAGTCTCGATGTCCGCTGGCCGATCCGGCCGGGCTCACAGGCGTCCGGTCAGGTCGTCGACCAGTTCCACGACTCCGGCCGGGTCGTCGTCGAGGGCCAGGTGCCCACAACTCGGAAGGACACGCAGCTCGGTCCCGAGCAGGTCGTGAACGGCGGGTTCCAGACGACGGGGTGGCAGGAAGATATCGTGCGAACCGGTGGCCACCACGCAGGGGGCCGACCGGCAACGTTCGAGTACTCCGGGATTCAGTGGCGCCGGCGCCAGGGTGGACCGGCAGTAGCGGGCGACCAGGGTCATCCAATCCACCAGATGCGGTGCAACAGTTCGTGCCGGGCCCGTCATCGCTTGCAGAAGGCTGCTCGTGTGGTCCCGTGACGGAGCGGCGAGCCAGGCCAGGGTCGCCACGAGCAGGCGCGGCGGCACCGCCAGGCGAACCAGCCCGGCCGGTGCTATCAGCACCTGGCCGCCGACCCGTGGCGATGAGCAGGCCAGGGCTATCGCGCCGCCCAGCGAATGTCCGAGCAACACGGCGGTATCGGGCACGGTCTGCTCCAGCACCTCGTCGAGCCACCGTCCATACCAGTCCGTCCGGTCCCTGGTGGGCCGCTGCGGCGCACTGAGCCCGGGCTGGCCCGGTATATCCACGGCGATGACCCGGTACCGGGTCGCCAGCTCGGCCAGGAACGGAAGCAAGGCCGCGGTGTTCATGTTCGTTCCGGGGACCACCACGACGACGGGCCCCGGCTCGTGGGTATCGCCGAGAGCTAGGACGTGGGTGGGTCCGGCCGACGTCGTAATGGTCGACTGCCGGTGGGCGGTGCGCGAGTCGTGAAACTGCTCGCTGCACCACCTGCGGATCACTTCACCGCTGGGCGGGTTGATATATGCCGAAACCATCCGTCGGCCGGATCCGGGAGAACTCATCAGGCAAGATCGTCTTTCGTCGGCTGCGATCCCGGCCCGCGGCTGGACCGGGATCGCCGACCAGGCTTCCCGGCTCTCCATTCTCAACGATGCCGCACGGGCCGCCGCCGGCGCAAACGACAAGTCCGGAATCCTGCCGCCGTGGGCACCGGCCGGGGGTCATCCACCAGGGCCGTTCAGCTGCTGCTGGATTCGGTCGAGCGCGTCGCGGATACCCTCGATCTGGGCGTTGAGTTCGGCGACCGTCGCCTCGTCCAGTGCGGGAGGCGCCTGTTCGGGTGGCGTGGTTGCCGGTGGCGGTGAGGGCCGGCCAGGGGGTGGGGGAGCGGCCGCGCTGCCGCCGGGGGCGGTGGCGAGGTCTCCGGTTTCGGCGCCGAATACCTGGTCCAGCGCTTCGGCGAGGGTAGGGGCGTAGCCGACGCGGACGCCGGCCGTGGCGGGCGGGTTCCGATCCCCGGGTACGGCCGGTACTCGACGCGGTCGTCGCCGATCCCGTACGCCTGCCGGGTCGCGGCGATATTCCGTTCGATGTAGACACGTTGCTTATCGGCGGCGTTCGGGCGGACCGAGAGTTGCTCCACGGCCAGCGGCCAGACCCCGCCCACCAGGATCGACGACAACAAAAGCATCGCGGCGGCCAACGCGGGGATACGCAGATCCCGGACCACGACGGCGGAGAAGAAGGCCGCGGCGCAGATCAACGCGATCGCGAACAGGATGAGCTTGGCCGGCAGCACCGCGTTGATATCGGTGTATCCGGCGCCGGTGAACGTGGGTTCCTGGCTGTCCCCGGCGAGCAGCGTGTACCGGTCGAGCCAGTAGGCGATGGCCTTCACCAGGACGAAGAGGCCGGCGAACACCACCAGCTGGACGCGGGCAGGGTGGCTCAGTCCGGGCCGCCCGGCAGCGATCCGCAGTCCACCGAACAGGTAGTGCGTTGCCAGTCCGGCGAGGAAACCGAGGAAGATCAGCACGAGCAGCCAGGTCACCACGAGCCGGTAGAACGGCAGGTCGAAAACGTAGAAACCGATATCGTGCCCGAACTCGGGATCGCGCAGACCGAAGGATCCGCCGTGCAGAAACAGCTGTACGGTCGTCCACCGCGACTGTCCGATGAGCCCGCAGACGACCCCGATCGCACCGGCGATTCCCAGCCCGAACCACAAGGGTCGCCGCAACACCGTGATGCGGTAGGGCAGCAGGTAGTCCTCGGTCCGCGGGAGGGCGACCAGTGGACGGTAACGGAACGCGAGCCACATCGCCGTGAAGAGGACACCACCCACGAGCGCCGAGATCACGGCGAACAGCGACAGGCGAGTGAACAGCACAGTGCGCCAGACTTCGCGATAACCGACCTCACCGAACCACAACCAGCTGGTATAGACCCCGACCAGCCGCGCGGCCACGAGAAGGAACACGAGGAACCCGACAGAGGCCATCAGCAGCAGTCGCGCACCGCGTGGCAATCGCGGCAGGCTCAGACCCTCGTGTGCGCTCATCTCCCACGCTCCCGTGGCTGCGCTCGCCTGATGGGTGGGTGGCCGGCACCGACCGTAGCTCCGATACTACCGATGCCGCCGCAGGGCAGGGCCGGACCGGAGACGCCGACAGAATGCAGAACTGCCCTTCGCGGAAGTACGGTTCTGTATCCGGAGGCCGCCGCGATCACGAAGCCCGGTGGCCGCACTCGACCGCAGGGTGCCGACGTCCCGCTACGGCGGACGCCGGCTCCTGCACCGGCGCCGGTGATCGGATCGCAGCCGGCGGCGATATGGTCCGTGGTGTTGGTCTGCGGCGAACGAGAGGGCAATGACAGTGACGACCGAGCAGGCTGTCGCGGCTCCGGGATGGTTCGCCGAGGCGATCGCGGAGTTGCCCGAACATCGTGAAGTCGAGGTCGACGGGGCAGCGATTCATCTGCGTTGCTGGGGTCGCGCCGGAACTCCCGGCGTGGTTCTGGTGCACGGCGGATCGGCGCATTCGGCCTGGTGGGACCATATCGCTCCCTTGCTGGCGACGACGTATCGCGTGGTGGCGCCGGATCTGTCCGGCCACGGCGACAGCGGCGTCCGATCGCGCTACCCGATCGACGGCTGGGCCGACGAGGTGCTGGCCGCCGCCGAGGCCGGGGGGATCGCCGGGCGGCCGTATATCGTCGGGCACAGTATGGGCGGAAGGGTGGCCGCTGTGGCGGGCGCACGGTATCCGGAGTCGGTCGCGGGTCTGATCGTCATCGATTCGCCGTTTCGTGAGCCGTCCGCAGAATCCGTCGCCGGGCAGCTCCGCCGTAGTCAGAAGGCCTACCCGACCGAAGACGCGATCTACGACCGCTTCCGTACGGTGCCGGAACAGGCCGTGCTGCTCCCGTATGTGGCGCGGCATGTGGCCGAGGAATCGGTGCGGAACACCCCTGAGGGATGGGTCTGGAAGTTCGATCCCGAGATGCTGCGTAAACGCCTCGAACGCGGGCGCATCCCACCTCTCGGCTCACTGCGGGCCGCAGCGGCCCCTGTGCTCTACATCCGCTGCGAGCTCGGGTTGGTGGACCGTAAACGGGCACGGGAGATAGCGGGATTGTTCGAGCCACCCGCGACGGTTGTCGAATTGGCCGAAGCCGGCCACCACCCGATGATGGACCAGCCACTTCCGCTCGTCGCGACCCTGCGTACGGCTCTTGCCCAGTGGGATTCCGCCGACAGGAGCAACAGACCGGGTGCATTCGCCCGCGATCTGCAGTAATCCGAATCCCTGTCACCCTGTCACCCTGTCACCCTGTCACCCTGTCACCCTGTCACCGGTGGGTGCCGGGCCGATGATCAGTCGTGGCCTCCTGTCGATACCCGGTCGGTAGGTGCGGCGGCTGATGGCTCGGTCCAGGCGTGCCCACCGCCTCGCTCGAACTCGGGCGGAACAGCTCACGGTAACCATCCTCCCACATATCAGAATGTGTGTCTCAAGTTTGCGAATGTAATTCTCGTGAACTGGTTCCGCCGGCGCCACCGCAGGTCAGATGAGCTCGCCGGCCGTGGTGTCCGTAGCGGATCGTCGGAGGTGGCGGCGCGCCGGAGGGCTACGACAACTCGAGGCAACCGGTTGCGACGAATTCCCCCGGTAATCGACCATGACCACACGTTGTGATCGAAACCACTCCCGACCCGCAGGCCGATCACTCGTACTCCGCCGAAGGCGACCGGCGCAATCGCCTTCACGACAGCTCTTTCGCGGGAGCGTCGATATCGACCGCCCTCGCGAATTCCGGCGAATCCGTAATCGCCCGAAGAGCGTTCTCGGATATCTGCGTCGTTTTCGATCGAGATGAGGGTAGATCTGATGAATTCAACTGATCCGGTGACCACCGGAGCGGTCGCCGCGGCCCGCCTGGCGGGCCTGGGTTGCGCTGTCGCGGCCGCCGTGGGCCTGCTGTCGGCCGGCGCGGCGAATGCCGATGCCTTCGTTCCCCTACCGGACGGAGCAGAGGCCACCAGCGGCGCGACCATCACACGTACCGGCGAACACGCTGTCGTGTCATCGTCCATGGCCGCCAACGGCGTAGGCCGGGTGGTCTGGGTATCCGCAAACATCACCGCGGACGTCACCGCAACCCGGATCGTCGAAAAGGCGGGGCCCGGTACCGCGCCCAGCAACAGGCCGGGTACCGATAATTCGTGGACCCACGGTGCCTCCCAGGTCAATACCGGTTATATCGTCGGTTGCCAGGTCAGCATCTCCGATACCGCGATCTCGGCCGGCATGTCGGGAAACCTCAGCGCCAACGGTTTCGGGGTCAACGCCTCCGGTGGCCTCCAGATGGGACCGGGCGAGGTGAAGTTCGTAGGGGTCGGCAAGAAGAGCATTCTCGAGCCGGGCACCTATTCGCTCGGGTACCGGGATTTCGAAATCCAGATTCAAGGCTGTGCCGGCTACGCGCAGGCGCGTTCCTATACCGTCCTCGAACTCATCGGCGAATACCATTCCAAGGTCACCCTCTATGGGCAGCCATTCAGCATCGGCTGATGCGGTCGGTCGAATTCATTTCTTTCGCCGAAAAGATATCCATTCCCGAGAAGGTCTTGAAGCATGATCAAATCCAAATTGGTCGCACGAGCTGCCGGTGCGTGCCTCACCGCCGTCACCGCCGTGGGACTGCTTGCCGCAGGCACCGCCCACGCCGATACATTCGTCCCCCTGCCCGGTGGCGAGATCTCCCAGACTCTGGGCGACGGCACGGTCGTCACCGTGCGATTGTTCGGTGAATCCGCAACCATCAACCCGTCCCTCGGATCGACGCCGCTGCATCGCAACACATGGGTATCGGGCACGGCGGAGGCCGTGGTCACCGGGCAACCCCTGAAACTCGGAAAGATCCGGCCCGGTTATGTCGTCGGTTGCCAGGTCAATATCGGTGGTGGTGGTGTCAACAGTGGCGCCGGATACAGCTCCGACTGGGAGGGATCCCGGCCCAATCCGAGTGGAAGCCTCGGCGGCAATCTGAGCCTGGGGCCCGGCGAGGCCCAGCAGTTCTTCATCCTCGATCAGGAACGCGCCGACCCGTTCGGGGAGAGCGTCCACAACACGTTCAACCCGTTCCGCAGCGGCAGGGGCGGGGTCTCCTGGAAGAATACGACCATCGCGCTGTCCGGTTGCGCCGGATACGCGCAGGCCCGCGCGTTCGTACGCGTGGAGGTGGAGACCGAGAAGGCCACGCAGGACGTGACGCTCTGGGGGCAGCCCTTCAGCCTCGGCTGACAGTCCTCGCCCCGAGACCCGCCCGGTTCGTACTTGTTCCGGGTGGGTCTTACGCACGTGTCGCGGCGGCGGTGCTTCGGATCATCCGTTCCGCAGGCGATGCATTTCGTTCAATATGGCCGCCCGGAGTGGGACATCGACCCCGAGCGACGGGTCCAACCGCGCCAGCGCCGAATCGATATCGTGAACCCCTGCCGCGCCCGGATCGGAGACCGGAACACCGTGGCCGGTCAGATGACATACCCAGCCGGCGATGGCCCGGACAGCTCCCTCCGGTATTCGGCCCGCGGTCCGTTCGCGGTGCAGCACCGGCAGGATCCGGACCGGAAGTTTTTTCGAACCGTCCATTGCGATCTGCTCGAGCCGATGGCGGATGCGCGGGTTCGCGAACCTCTCGAGCAGGGCCCGCCGATACGCGCCGAGATCGGCGCCCGGCAGGCCGGTATGCGGTTCCGCCTCGCGCCACCACAGGTCGAGCCACGTGCGGCACACCTGGTCTCGCACGGCCGACGCCACGGTGCGATGTCCCCGCAGTGGTGCGGTGTACGCCAACAGCGAGTGAGCTCCGTTGAGCAACCAGAGTTTCCGGTTCTCGTACGGCGTGACATCCGACGTGAATACCGCGCCCGACGATTCCCAGCCCGGCCGGCCGGCCGGGAAATCACCGCACAACACCCATTCACGGAAGGGCTCGGTGACGACGGGTGCGGCATCTCGGTAGCCGAGGGTGCGTTCCACAAGCGCCGAGTCGTCCGGGGTGGTTGCGGGTGTGATGCGGTCCACCGCGGAGGTCACGAAGCAGACATGTGAGTCGATCCATCGGGTAAGCGAAGGTTGGGTCAGCTCGGCGAACTCCCTTACCAGCCGGGCGAGCACCGCACCGTTGCCGGGGAGGTTGTCGCAAGGCACCAGCGCAATCGGCCCCGCACCGGCGGCACGGCGCGCGGCGAGGCCGGCAACCAGCCGCCCGACCGCTGTGGAACAACCTGCCCGTACATCCGCGCGCAGGGCCGCGATATCTGCCGCCACTGCGAGGTCCTGGTGATCGAGTCCGCCGTCTTCACCGCGGAGGTAACCGGCCTCGGTCACGGTGAGCGTCACCACGGCCACTTGCGAGGTCGCGAACAAGCCCAGCCACGACTCGGTGTCGGAGGCCGGGTAGGTGTGACTCAGTGCCCGGACGGTTTCGAATTCGTCGCGCTCATGAGCCCGGGTTACGAGGGTGTACAGCCCGTCCTGGGCGGACAGTGTTTCCGCGACGGCGGGGCTGCGGCCGGTGAAGGCCGCGATTCCCCATTCGCCCGAGTCCGCGGCATGAGCGGTGTACCACGCCTGGTGGGCACGGAAGAAGTTGCCGAGACCCAGATGGATCATACGTACCGGCGGCGCCGGACGGTTGTCGCGCGCGAAAGGGACAGGGGTGGGCCCGACCGTCATCGAAATCAACTCTCTGTGTGTGTGAGCCGTCGAACAAACGAGGTGCCTTCCGGTCCTGCGGATTCAGCGGCTTCCCTTGACTCTCAGGTGGATAACGGCGCCGCCGAGCACGGTGAAGACACCGCCTGCCAGGTACAGCGCCGCGTAGTTCTTGTCTCCGGACGGTCCCAGGGTCAACAACACCGACGCCGCCAGCGGAGCGATACCGTGCGGTATCTGGTGGGCGTAGTTCATGATTCCGATGAACCGGCCCGCTTCCTTACGGTCGGGCAGCACGTCGAGGAGTACCGCCTGATCGACAGCCGAGAAGGCACCCATGCCCAGATTCGACAAGGCCGCGCCGGCGATCAGCCCCGCGACCCCGACGGACAACGCCATGACGACCGCGCCGAGCGCGAACACGATACCGGCCAGCAGAACCAGCAGGCGCCGCCGCCGCAACCGGTCGGAGAGGTAACCGCCACCGAGCGCACCGATTGTCGTGGCCACCATGCCCGCACCGGCTACCGCGGTCACCAGGCCGGCGACCTCGCTCACGCCGGTGCCGAGCCGCTGAGCGAACAGGTACGTGGTGTAGGTCGTATTGAAGGTGAGCCCGACATAGAACAGGAACCGGCCCAGCCAATTCCATGAGAAGTCGTGCTCACGGCGAGGGTCGAACAGCAACTTGCCGAACAGGCGCCGCAGGTCGAGTGGTTCCCGCGGCTCCGTGGCGGGTATGTCCTCGCTACCGGTGGCGACGAGCGGCAGGACCAACAGCACCCCGATCAGCCCCGGTACCAGCAGCAGGGTCACCGGGTCGCCGGTGCCGAGCGAGGCGAGACCGACGCCCAGCGCCGGAGCTGCCAGCGTGGCGAATCCGGCCAGCCCGGCAACGCGACCTCGCTGTTCCTCCGGTACGAGGTCTGCCTGCAGACTGCTGGTGGCTGTCTGGGCAGCCATGGACCAGCCGAGTACGGTCAGTAGCCAGCCGATGGTCAGGATGGTCATATCGGGCGCCGCGGCCAGTACCGCGAGTCCCGTCGTGCCGATCAGCGCACCACCCGCGAGGAACGGGCGGCGGCGGCCGAATCGCAGGCGGGTCCGATCGCTGTAGACGCCGAGGAGCGGTTGGAGCAGCATGGAGAACGCGCCACCGGCCCCGGTGAGATAGCCGAGGTATTCCTCGCGCCCGGGCGCGAGCTGATCGATGCGCAGTGCCAGCGAGTAGGCCATGGCCGCGGTGTAGGCGATACCCGTCCCGACGATCGCCAGCAGCAGTTTCACGACGAAGCCGCGGCCGACCGGAGTTCGGGGCCCGGCCACGGCAACCGGTACGGACGCCGTCGCCGGACCCGTGCCGATGGTCATAGTTTGAAGACCCGTCTCGGCTGTTCCCGTACCAGCTCACCGGCGATGACAACGGCTTCGTCTTCGCCGAGGCGATGTTCGGCGACGAGATGGGCCAGTGCCGCCGCGTCGAGCCGCCGGGCCATATCGTGCCGTGCCGGTATCGAACAGAATGCGCGGGTGTCGTCGACGAATCCGGCGAGTTTTCGATAGCCCGCGGTTTCGGTGACCGCACCGTGGAATCGGTGGATGGCGTCGGGCGCGTCGAGAAACCACCACGGCGCGCCGGCGAACACCGTCGGATAGAAACCGGCCAGCGGCGCGATATCCCGTGAATACGTGGTTTCGTCGAGAGTGAACAGGACCAGGTTGAGATTCGGATGCGTGCCGAAGTTCTCCAGCAGTGGGCGCAGGCCATCGGTGAATTCCACGCGCAGGGGAAGGTCGTGCCCGGTATCGGGTCCGAAGGTGGCGGCGGTGGGGCCGTGGTGGTTGCGGCGGACAGCGGGATGCAACATCATCACCAGTCCGTCCTCGGTGGACATCCGGGCCATCTCGAAGAGCATATGGCGGCGGAACGCCACGGCCTCGGCCGCCGTCACCGAACCCGCGCGTGCGGCGCGATAGATACGACGTGCCTCGGCCGCGCCGAGCGGATGCGTGTTCACGTCCTCGTGGCTGTGATCGGTCGCGGTGGCACCGTGCGCGGTGAAGTACCCCCGGCGTTTTTCCAGCGCCTCGATGTACCCGTCGTAGTCGCCGGTGTCGACATCCGATACCGCAGCAAGGCGATCGACGGACCGGTCCCATCCCGGCGACGCCGGTTCGAGGTAACGGTCCGGGCGGAAGGTGGGAACGACCCGGCCGGTCCATGCCGGGTCGGCGGCGAGTCTGGCATGCGCGCTCAGATCGTCACAGGGGTCGTCCGTGGTGGCCAGCACGTCGATACCGAACCGCTCGTACAGCCGCCGCGGCCGGTAATCGGGCTGCCGTAGCCGGTCGGCGATCCGGTCGTAGAGAGCATCGGCGTTATGCGCGCTGGGGCGTTCGGTGATTCCGAAGATCTCGGCGAGCTCCACGTCGAACCAGTACCGCACCGGCGTGCCCCGGAAAACTTCCCAGTTCGCGCATACGCTGCGCCAGACCGCGCGCGCCTGCGGCTCGGACAGTTCGCCGCGGCCGACGCCGAGCCGGTCCAGCGGAATCCTGTTCGCGTGCAGCAGTCGCGTCACATAGTGATCCGGTGTGATCAGCAGGCCGGCCGGATCGGAAAAGGGTTCGTCATCGGCGAGCAGGCGCGCGTCGACGTGCCCGTGCGGAGAGACGATCCGCTCGTTGCGCACTGCGCGATGAAGCCGCTGCGCCACGGCGCGCGCCCCTGGGTCGGCCGGGAACAGCCGGTCGGGATGGGGCGCCGCGTGCACCGCGGAAACAGAAAGCATGCACGCTATGCTGTGCGCTCGCCCGATTCGCGGGCAATCGGTTGCCTCCAGTTGTCATCGCCGGTTGCCGTACCCCCGCGCTCGGCGCCATGGTTCGAGGACGAACCCCGGAGGAGAGCGCCCGTGCCCGAACGCTGTGCCGCAACCATCGGTGGACCGGACGAGACGCTCGGCGCGGAGCAGTTGCGCGCCTTCGTGGCCGGGCAACTGGCGACGCTCGACCTCGACGGGCGCAGCGTATGCCTGGTCGTGCCCGACGCCACCCGCAGCTGTCCGCTGCCACTGCTGATCTCGGCCCTGCACAGCGAACTACACGGCCGCGCCACCCGGATCACGGTCGTCATCGCATTGGGCACGCACGCGGCCATGAGCGAGGAGCGACTCGCGAGCCGGCTGGGATACCCGGCCGGTGCACTTGCCGAACGCTATCCGGGCATGACCGTGCGGAACCACGAATGGTGGGAGTCGGCAACCTTTTTCACAGCCGGCCATATCCCCGCCGAGCGTATCGCCGAACTCTCCGGCGGACTACTGCGCACCGGTGTCGACGTACGAGTCAATCGTGCCGTGGTCGAACACGACGTCACGATCATCGTGGGACCGGTGTTCCCGCACGAGGTGGTCGGCTTCTCCGGCGGGAACAAGTACCTCTTCCCTGGTCTCTCGGGCCCCGAGGTGATCGATGTGTCGCATTGGCTCGGCGCGCTGATCACCAGCCGCGACATCATCGGCACCACCGGGACAACTCCGGTGCGCGCGCTCATCAACGAGGCGGCATCCCTGGTGCCGGGCGAAAGGCACGCCTTGTGCCTGGTGGTCCGGTCGGGTAGCGAAGCGCTGCACAGCGCCGCTTTCGGCGATCCCGTATCGGCGTGGGCGGCCGCCGCCGCCGTCTCCGCGCGGGTTCATATCAGATATCTGGACGCGCCCGTTCGTCGAGTGCTGTCGCTCATCCCCGCCAAGTACGACGATATGTGGACCGCGGCCAAGGGGTTCTACAAGGTCGAGCCGGTTACTGCCGACGGGGGCCAGGTGGTCGTGTACGCACCGCACATCACGACCATCTCCGAGATGCATCCCGAGATCGAGGAAATCGGCTACCACACACGCGATTACTTCGTCCGGCAGTGGGACCGTTTCCGGCATCTTCATTGGGGAGTGCTCGCGCACTCCACCCATCTGCGTGGCGCCGGCACATTCGACGATATCGCCGGGGAACAGTGCCGGGTCACGGTCACCCTGGCCACCGGCATACCGGAACATCGGGTCCGAGCGGCGGGCCTGGACTATTCGGATCCGGCGGGTATCGATATCGATGCCTGGCGCGCGGATCCGGACACCCTGGTGGTCCCCGATGCCGGAGAGGTGCTCTTCCGTCTGCGTGGCCCCGCCGATCCCCGTACGACGAGCTGAGCGGTCAGCGGTACAACCGGATGCGAATTCATCGGTTCACCGCGGATCGCCTGGTGCAGTTCACGGAAAGCCGCGGTGCCCATGGCGCGCAGCGGCGACGCTACGGTTGTCAGCGGGGGAGTGCAGAAGTCGGAACCGAAGACGTTGTCGAATCCGATGACGCTCATCTGCTCGGGCACCCGCACCCCTGCCTGCGTCAGTCCGCGGATCAGGCCGATGGCGAGTAGGTCGTTGTAGGCGAGGACCGCGGTCGGCGCCGTGCGGCGTATGTCTTGCGCCGCTGCCACCCCGGCCGCCATGGTGGGCAGGTACGGGCCGGCACGGCCGACCTTGAGTCCGGTCTCCGCGGCGGTGGCCACCACCGAACGCCAGCGCATACCGTCCACCCAGGAGGCCTCGGGGCCCGCCATATAGGTCACCGAACGGTGGCCGAGACCGGCCAGATGACGTAACGCCGCGCCGACGCCCGATTCGGTATCGGGCACCACACAGCGGGTTCCGGACACGATCCGGTTGAGCACCACCACCGGACGTTGGGTCGCCACCGTTCTGATCGTCCGGTCGGAGAGACGGGAACTGGCCAGGACCACACCGTCGACACCGTGTATCAGCCGGTCGAGCAGCGTCCGTTCCAAGGTCTCCGATTCCTGGGTGTCGGCCAGCAGCATGGCGTACCCGGCCCCGGCAGCCGCCGCCTCGACCCCGCGGATGATGGCGAAGAACACCGGGTTCGTCACATCGGAGACCACCAGCGCGATCGTGGAGGTCTTGCCGTTCTGCAGCGCGCGGGCCAGCGGGTTCGCCCGATAGCCCAGTTCGGCGGCCACTGCGAAGATATGCGTGGCGGTCTGTGCACTCACCCGTCCGGGCCGCGAGAACGCCCGCGACACCGTCGACGGTGCCACGCCCGCCGCCTCGGCAACGTCGTAGATGGTGGGTGGGCGTGGCACTTCGTTCATTCTGGCCGCGAGAATAGCCCCGGGCGCTTCGGTTGGCAACCGTTTGCCATAGCGTTCGGACAAGTTACGGCAACAGGTTGCCGGGCGCGGCGGCACCGGGGCTGAATGGTCGGTGCCCGCGAACCTGCAGCGGGGGAGGGAGATCCGAGATGCTTCGACCGCAGCGCGACGCGCCACGCACGCAACGGGCACCCGGCCGAGACTGTGCTGTGGACAGCGGACGTGCGCCGCGCGACTGAGCCCACGCAGCTCCCCGCCGCCGTGCCCGGCGAGCAGCGGATAGGGCCTGCCTATGTGGTCATGCTCATGCTCGGCAGCTGCGGAGCCTTCATGGCCTATATCACCGTGCTCGCCTACTCACTGGCGGTGCGGGTCGATACGCTCGCGCCCGGCCGGACCGAATACCTCGGCTATCTGACCGGACTCGGCGGCGCCGTATCTCTGCTGGCGGGTCCGGTGGTGGGGGTGATCAGCGATCGCGTACGCACTCGCTTCGGCCGCCGCCGGCCGGTCCTGGTCACCGGCGCGGCAGTCGGGATGTCGGCACTGATCATCGTGGGTCTGGCCCCGAATATCGGGGTCCTGGCGGTGGGCTGGGTACTCACCGTGCTCGGCTGGAGCGCGGCGATGAGTTCGATCACCGCCCTCCAGGCCGACAAACTACCCGCACATCAGCGCGGCACGGTCGCAGGCTTCCTCGGGTTCGCGCAGCAGGGCGCACCGGTTCTGGGAGTTGTGATAGCCGGGTTGCTGGCACAGCACGGTGTCCTGCTGACGGTGGTGCCCGGCCTGCTGGGAGTCGCCCTCTTGCTACCGCTGGTGCTGTTCGCCGCGGAAACCGATACGCGATCGGCGGTGTTCGACGAACCGCTGTCGGTGCGCACGATCGTCCGCACATACCGCTACAACCCGCGCCGCTATCCCGACTTCTCCTGGGAATGGCTCGGAAAATTCTGCTTCCACAGCGGATTGGCGCTCAACACCACGTTCCAGACCTTTTTTCTCGCCCACCGGCTCGGCCTGTCGGTGGCCGGGATAGCGCACGCGGTCGCATGGATCAGCGTGGCCGGAGTGGCCGCAGCCGTGGCCGGATCGGTCGGCGCCGGTTCTCTCTCCGATCGGCTCGGGCGGCGCCGGCCATTCGTCGTGATGGGCGCAGCAGTCTATGCCGGCGGTTCGGCCACGTACGCATTCGCCCACGATTTGCCGCTCTTCCTGGTGGCTGCCTGCCTGTGCGGCTTCGGACTGGGGGTCTTCACCGCGGTCGACCATGCCATCACGCTCGATATTCTGCCCGACCCCCGAGAGGCGGGGCGGTTCATGGCCATCGCCGGTCTCGCCAACACCGTGTCCCGATCCACCGCGCCATTGCTCGCTCCACTCCTGTTGGCCGTAGGGACCGACCATAATTACACCCTCCTGTACCTGACCGGCGGGTCGCTGGTGCTGGCCGGGGGTCTGGTGATCCGCTTCCGGGTCAAGGGGGCCCGGTGAACCCAGCTCCAGCGGCCGATCCGCGGCTCGACGCTGCCTCGAAACAAGTCAGGGCAACCGCTTGCCACACGGTGCGGCCACCCGGCTGAATGAGGGCGACGACAGGAGTACAGCAATGACCGCCACCGCATCCCTGACGGGTGAACTCGCGCTCGCGGCTGAGCAGGTCGCCGCACTCGTGCACGGACAGGATCCGCTCGGTGTGGCCTACTCGGGCGGGGTGGATTCCGCAGTTCTGCTCGCACTCGCCGCCCGGTCTCTGGGAACCGGCCGCGTATGCGCGATCATCGGGGTATCTCCGAGCCTTCCCCGCTCCGAGCTCGACTCTGCCCTTGCGGTGAGCGCCGGGCTCGGTGTCCGTACCGTGACGCTGTCGACCCACGAGGGTGACCGTCCCGAATACCGAGCCAACGGGCCCGATCGCTGTTTCCACTGCAAATACGAGTTGTTCGAACGCATTTCCGCCGATCTGGTACAGCGTGAGGGGCTGGCCGCGATCGCCTATGGCGAAAACGCCGACGATGCCCGCCGGACCGACCGGCCGGGAGCCCGCGCCGCGGCCCATTTCTCCGTCCTGCGACCACTGGCCGACGCGGGAGTAGGCAAAGCCCTCGTCCGCCGGCTGGCACACGCACTCGCACTGCCGAATGCGGACAAACCCGCCGCGCCCTGTCTGGCGTCGCGGATCCCTCATTTCGCCGAAGTGACACCGGAGAAGCTCGGTCAGGTGGAAAGAGCCGAGCAAGCACTGCGGGAGCTGGGTTTTCGCGATCTGCGTATCCGGCACCACGGCGAGGTGGCGCGGATCGAACTGCCTCCCCACGAGATCGGCCGGGCGGTGACACCACCGCTGCGTGACCTGGTCCGCAATGTGGTGCGTGCAAACGGTTTCCAGTTCGTTGCCGTCGATCTGGCCGGAATTCAGTCCGGTGCGTTCACCCTTCCCCTGGTGTCTGTCCGATGACCGTGCCCTGGTCGATTCCCTCGGTGTTCAGCGAACTGGATCACGATCGCACCGCCCGGCGCGGCTACCCCGAAGCGATCTTCTGCCCGGGTAAAACCGCCGAGCAGTTGGCGGCGATCGCCGCCGAAGTACGCGAACACCCGGGCGTGGTGCTGTTCACCCGTGCCGAACCCGAGCAAGCCCGAGCCATCCGGCGGGCGCTGCCCGAGGCACGCTACGAACCGGCCGCCCGGATGCTGGCCTGGCCGCCGGACCCACCCGCCACCAGCGGAGGACGGGTCGTCGTCGCCACGGCCGGAACCACCGATCTCCCGGTGGCGCAAGAGGCGTGGATGACCGCCCGGCATCTCGGCCGGCACTGCGATCTGGTCGCCGATATCGGTGTCGCCGGCCTGCACCGGGTCCTGGGCCGGCTCGAACTGCTGCGTTCGGCCCGGGTCGTGGTCGTGGCCGCCGGTATGGACGGCGCACTACCCAGTGTGGTCGCCGGGCTGATCAGCGCGCCGGTGATCGCCGTACCCACCTCGGTGGGCTACGGGGCCGCCTTCGGTGGCGTCGCACCACTGCTGACCATGCTCAATTCCTGCGCGCCCGGGGTATCGGTGGTCAATATCGACAATGGTTACGGCGCCGGGCATATCGCCGCCCAAATCGCCTCCGCACCCGCGTGATCCGAGCCGTGACGCTACGGCACGGATTCGTCCGGTAGCCGCTGCCCGGTCGCCAGTCCCTTCGACACCGCGGCCGCCACCGCCTCGTCCAGAACGACACGCACCGGCCGCCCGGTCGCCCGCGCCAGCTCCGCGACATCGTCGAATTCGGGCGTGGCCTGGATGATGCGGTCCAGGTCTAGCGCCACCTTGATCCGCACCCGGCCCCCCGTGATCTCGACCGGCCGCCAGGCCCGCGCGAGCGCGGTTTTCCCGACCACGAGCCGACGCAGGCCGATCGTGCTGGTCTCGGTCAGCAATACCGCCGACACCTGCTCCACGTGCTGGACGGCGACCAGGGCGTGAACTGTGTGGGCCGGCCGGCCCTTCTTCATGAGAATGGGCGTCAGCCAGGCGTCATCGGCTCCGGAGGACAGGAGCCGCTGCAGGACGGCCGGCCAGACCCGTGGATCGAGATCGTCGACATTGGCCTCCAAGACGACGTTCTCGGCGGCGGCTCCGGTCCCGTCGCTACCGATGGCTCCGGTGGCCTCGCTCGCACCGACCAGGACCCTGACGACGTTCGGGCGGTCGGGGAAATCTTTTGTCCCCGCGCCGATTCCGACCCGCTCCAGCCGCATCGACGGCAGGGCCGCGGACTCATCCGCCAAGGCGGTCACCCAGGCCACCCCGGTCGGTGTGGCCAACTCCCCGTCGCCGCCGGCGCGAACCCGTCGGCCGCTGGACATCGCCAGCACCGCGGGTACGGGCACAGGTATTGTGCCGTGCGCTGCCACCACGCTGCCCGAACCCAGCGAAAGCGGCCCCGCGGTCACCCGCTCGATACCGAGATAGTGCAGCGCCGCACAGGCACCGACGATATCGGCGATCGAATCGAGGGCGCCGACTTCGTGGAAATGCACCCGGTCGACCGGTACGCCGTGGATACCGGCCTCCGCCTCCGCGAGACGGCCGAACACTCGCAACGTGTCCGTGCGCACTGCCTCCGGTAAGGCTGCCGTCGTGAGCAGAGCCCGGATATCGGACCAATGCCGATGCGGTGGATCGTCCACGCGAACGACCGGATCCACTTTGCACGCGCGCATACCGCAGCGAACGACCTCAGAACATTCGATTCGCACCGATCCCGGCACGACCGCATCGATTGCCGCCTGGACCACCTGTGGTGGTACCCCCGCATCGACCAGTGCGCCCAGCAACATATCCCCGGCCACACCGGCGGAGACATCGAGCCATGCCGGCTTCATCGTGCACCCCCGAGATACGAGGTGAAGGCTTGTGCGGCGATATCGACGATCCGCTGCGGAGCCTCGGCCACCTCCAGCATCATTCCCTCCTCGTCCGCGGACAGCGGTTCCAGGTCGGCGAATTGCGAGTCCAGCAGCGACACCGGCATGAAATGGCCGGCGCGCGCCGATATCCGCCCGGCGATGACATCACGGCCCCCGTGCAGATGCAGGAACCAGATTCCGGCCGCGGCCCGCAGGACATCGCGATATCGCCGTTTCAGCGCCGAGCACGACACCACACCGCCGCCGGGATCGTGTGCGGACGTCCACTCGGCGACGGTCCGTAACCACGGCGTTCGATCCGCGTCGGTCAGTGGAATCCCGGCATCCATTTTCGCGATATTGGCCGGCGGGTGGAAAGTATCCGCCTCACCGTATTCCACCCCGAGGCGCTCGGCCAGCATCGTCCCGACCGTGGTCTTCCCGGAGCCCGCTACACCCATCACGACGATCACAGTCATTGCCCGTCCTCACCGCGCGGAGCCCGCGTCCCAGCAGGAGTGACGCAGTAGGTCCCGTGCGGGCCGAGAATCGCATATCCGGGGCGGCCCGCTCCAGCTCGCGGTGCCGGTGGTGGCAACTCATGACAATCGGTTGCCGCCACCGGTCGTCCCGAGTCAGGATCGAACCTCCTCCCGCGCCCGGCGCCGGACTCGACAGGACCGTGTCCGTATCGTCGCAGCAGACCCACCACGACCTCGCATGCACAGGAGTTACCGGCGCGAATCGCACGCTGGCGGGAAGCGAACGTATGAGCCGGGCAACCGCATAAGGAAACCGATGCCCGCTTCCGCAGCCGCCGTATCGATCGATGTTCCCACCGGACTCGGAGCTCCGGTGCCCTGGGCACTGGCGACGCTGACCGGAGATTTGAACCGCAGGGGCGTCCGTACCGATATCGGGAATTCCACCGCCTCGATCACCGGCGCGGTCATCCGTGTTCGTGTGGACCGAGCGCTGGGGCCGGACGAGTCCTTCCTGATCGAATCCGGTCCGGCACCGGCCGAGGTAGTAGTCCGCGCAGCCGAAGCGCGCGGCGCAGCGTATGGCTTGTCCGAGCTCGCCGACCGGGTTCGGTACGGCGAGGATCCCGTCGAGGCGATCCGTTCGGCACGTTGTGCCCTGCGGTCACCCGCGGTACCCGTACGGAGTGTGCTGCGCTCGTTTTCGAGCGATGTGCTGGACCTGCCCTGGCTGCGCGACCACGATTTCTGGACCGAGTACCTCGACGAACTGGCCACCCAGCGAATCAATCGGCTGCACCTGGCCCTGGGAATGCAATACAACTTTTCCCACGACTCCGACGTGCGCGACAACTACCTGTGCTTCGCGTACCCATTTCTCCTCGAGGTGCCGGGCTGGGAGAACGTCCGTGTCACCGGCGTTTCCGACGCGAACCGGGCGGCCAATCTCGCGGCCCTGCGGTTCGCCGGTGACGAGGCCGCGCGCCGGGGGATTCATTTCCAGCTCGGCCTGTGGAATCATGCCGTTCGCCCGGAGCTCGGGGAAAGCCCGAACCTGCGCTACCGCATCACGGGACTGGCCGACCGGGATATCGCCGAGTACAGCGCGGCGGCGTTGCGCCTGCTGTTGCGGGAATGCCCGGCGATCGCCGGGCTGACATTGCGCGTGCACTACGAGGGCGGTGTCGCCGAAACGGAGCGCAGCACGTTCTGGCGCACTGTCCTGGGCGGTGTGCGCGATACCGGCCGGCCGCTGGAGATCGATCTGCACGCGAAGGGCGTCGACGGGGAACTGCTCACGACTGCCGCCGGCACCGGCGGCCGGGTCGTCATCTCGGCCAAATACTGGGCTGAGCACCAGGGGCTGCCCTATCACCAGGCGGCGATACGCCCGATGGAGTTCATCCGGCGCGGTGACGGTGACGGTTTACGCGGTGTCACCCAGAACGCCCGACGGTTCACCCGCTACGGATATGCCGATTTCCTGCGCCGGGATCGACAGTTCGACCTGCTCTTCCGGATCTGGCCGGGCTCCCAGCGGTTCCTGCTGTGGGCGGACCCGCAGATCTTCGCCGGCTACGGCCGGATGAGCTCACTCGGCGGTGCGGTGGGCGCCGAATTGTGCGAACCACTGACCTTCCGCGGCCGCAAGGACACCGGGCGTGCGGGTATGCCCCGCGATCTCTACGCCGATCCCGCGCTGTCGCTCGGCCGCGCCGATTGGCGGAAGTACTCCTACCAGTACCGCCTGTGGGGCCGGTTGCTGTTCGATCCGGACGCCGACCGCGAGTCCTGGCTCCGCTACCTGGGGGATAGGTTCGGTACCGCGGCTGAACTCGTCGAGCGCGCGCTGGGCGCGGCGGGAAAGGTGCTGCCGCTGGTGACGATCGCCGTCCCGGCCAGCGCATCCAACAACTTCTTCTGGCCTGAGGTGTTCACCGACCATCCCATCGCCGGACAGGAGCGCCGGTCGATCTACGCGTGGGATCTACTTCCCCCACGCACCTGGGGCACGATCAGCCCGCTCGATCCCGCGCTGTTCGAGAGCGCAGACGATTACGCGCGGGGCCTGATCGACGGTCGGCCGAGCGGCCGGCATACGCCGGTCCAGGTGGCGTCCTGGCTGGAACATTTCGCCGACGTTGCGGAAGCCGCGATCGGCGAGGCCCGGGAAAGTACCCCCGATCGCCACGGGGCGGAGTTCCGGCGTATCGAAGTGGACGTACGGGCACAGGCGTTACTCGGCAGGTTCTTCGCCGGCAAGATACGGGCCGGTGTGGGATACGCGCTGTTCCGGCTCACCGGCGACACCCGGCATCTGCGGGAAGGTATCGACCGGTACCACGACGGCCGCGCCGCGCTGACCGAGCTCATCGCGCTGACCCGCGAGGTATACGTCACGGATCTGGCATTCGGCAGGCGGCCGGGAGAACACGGCCATTGGACCGACCGCCTGCCCGCAATCGACGCGGATATCGCCGACCTCCTCGACGAACTCGCGGCGGCGGAAGCAGCGAACCGGCCGATCCTCGCCCTGGTACCGCCGGACCAGCGCTCGGCACCGGTCACGCAGATCCGCTGCACTCCGCCGGACAATTTCGTACCCGGTGAGCGGCTGACCCTGCGGGCGCACGCACCCGCGGGCGTGGAGGTGACCGTGCACGCTCGGCACCTCGATCAATCCGAGCACTACCTGGAAATGCCCATGACACGCGAGGACGAGGCCGGATTCACGGCCACGCTCCCCGCGGAGTACACCGACAGTCCCTATGCCATCCAGTTCTTCCTCCTCGCACGGGACCGGACCGCCCGAACGGCCTGGATCGTGCCCGGCCTCGACGAATCCCTGGCGAATCAACCTTATTTCGTCATCCCGGCCGAAACCGCGTAGCGGGGTGGGCGCCTGGGCAGGCAACTGACCGCAACCGATTGCGGCCGCCCGCACCGGGCTGTTTCGTTGGGAAGAACCACTTCGAATCGGCGGCAGGGCTCCGCCAGTGAAGGAAACGCGTTGTGAACATCGACGACCTCCGTACCCGGCTGCCCGCGGGCGCGGTCGTGAACGATCCGGATATCCTCGCCGGCTACCGGCAGGACCGGGCGCTCGATCCCGCCGCCGGAACCGCCCTCGCCCTTGTTCGGCCGACCGACACGGCGCACGTGGCCACGGCCCTGCGATGGGCCGGCGAGCACCGCGTTCCCGTGGTGCCGCGCGGCGCCGGGACCGGGCTCTCCGGTGGCGCCACCGCGCAGAACGGCGCGCTGCTACTGAGCACCGAACGTATGCGTGCGATCACGATCGACACCGTGACCCGCACGGCCGTGGTGCAGCCCGGCCTGCTCAACGCCGAAGTGAAACGGGCCGCCGCCGACCGGGGCCTGTGGTATCCACCGGACCCGTCGTCCTTCGAGATCTGCTCCATCGGTGGCAATGCCGCCACCAACGCCGGTGGGCTGTGCTGCGTGAAATACGGTGTGACCACCGACTACGTACTGGGCATGGAAGTGGTCTTGGCCGATGGCACCGTGGTACGGCTGGGCGGTCCGCGACTCAAGGACTCCGCCGGTCTCTCGCTGACCAAACTGTTCGTCGGCAGCGAAGGGACGCTCGGGGTCATCACCGAGCTCACGCTGCGTCTGCTGCCCCCGCAACCCCCGCAGTCCACGGTCGTGGCCACCTTCCGGACCCTGCCCGCCGCCACCGCCGCCATTCTCGCCATCACCGGCGCCCTACGGCCCTCCATGCTGGAGTTCATGGACGCAGTCGCGATCAACGCCGTCGAGGACGAGCTGCGGATGGGACTGGACCGTGACGCGGCCGGTCTCCTGATCGCCCGCTCCGACGCGCCTGGCGATCACGCCGGGCGCGAGGCCGACCGGATGCTCACCGCCTGCGAAAACGCGGGAGCCACCGAGGCCTTCCGCACCGATGATCCGGACGAGGGCGAAGCATTCTGCGCGGCCCGTCGATTCGCCATCCCCGCGGTGGAACGAAAAGGTCCGCTGCTGCTCGAGGACGTGGGTGTGCCACTACCGCGGCTGGGCGAGCTGATCACCGGAATCGCCGAGATCGCCGAACGCCGCAAGGTTGTCGTCTCGGTCATCGCCCATGCCGGCGACGGCAACACCCATCCGCTCATCGTGCACGATCCGGACGATGCCGACGAAACGGCGCGCGCTCACGAGGCATTCGGCGAGATCATGGACCTGGCCGTCGCCTTGGGCGGCACCATCACCGGCGAACACGGAGTGGGACGGCTGAAGAAGGCCTGGCTGCCCGGCCAGGTCGGCCCCGAAGTCATGGACGTGACCCGGCGTATCAAGGCGGCTCTCGATCCGCACGGCATCCTCAACCCAGGTGTGGTGCTGTAGCCCGTTCCAGCGCACCGATACCGCGACGACCCGACACCCCCGAGGAGAATTCCCATGCTCAAACCCACGGCCACAGCTACTCGTGAGCTGGTATCACTGGACGGGCTCTGGCGTTTCGCCGTCGGTACAGCGGCCGGTGACCAGCCCTGGCTGGGTCCATTCGACGGCACGCTGGAAGCCGCTGTCCCGGCAAGCTACAACGACCTGTTCGTCGATCCCGCCATCCGTGACCACGTCGGCTGGGTGTGGTACCAGCGCACCGTCCGCGTGCCGCGCGGCTGGGCCGGCGAGCGGATCCTCGTCCGGGTCGATGCTGCGACTCATGCCGGGAAGGTCTACGCCGATGACCGGCTGGTCGCCGAGCATTCGGGCGGGTACACCCCCTTCGAGGCCGATATCACCGACGTAGTTGCCGCGGGTGACGAGTTCCGGCTCACCATCGGTGTGAGCAACGAGCTCACGAATACAACGATTCCGCCGGGCACCATCACGGTCACGCCGGACGGGCGCCGTCAGCAGAAGTACCTGCACGACTTCTACAATTATTCCGGGCTGGCCCGCTCGGTATGGCTGTACAGTGTTCCGCCGGTCCGGGTTTCGGATATCGCCGTGGTCACCGATGTGGACGGCCGCACCGGTGTCATCGACTACACCGTCACCACGACTGCCCCCGCATCCGTCCGAGTGTCCCTGCGGGATGCCGCCGGTGACGAAGTGGCCGCCGGCCCGGGGGAGCGCGGATCACTACGTGTTCCCCAAGTCACCCTGTGGCAGCCGGGGCGGGCGTATCTGTATGAACTCGTGGTCGAGATCCACGACGGTGACACCGTGCTCGACCAGTATCGGATGCCGGTCGGCGTACGCACCGTCGAAGTACGCGGCACCCAGTTCCTGATCAACGGACAACCCTTCTACTTCACCGGGTTCGGCAAGCACGAGGATACGGCCGTCCGCGGAAAGGGCCATGACAACGCCTACCTCGTCCACGATTTCCAGCTGATGGACTGGATCGGCGCGAATTCGTTCCGGACCTCGCACTACCCGTACGCGGAGGAGGTGATGGATTTCGCCGACCGGCACGGAATCGTCGTCATCGACGAAACGGCGGCCGTCGGGCTCAACCTCTTCATCGAAGGCGGGATCGGCCGCGGCGACAAACGCCCCACGTTCTCGCCCGAGACGATGAACGACGAGACGAGAAACGCGCATGCTCAGGCGTTGCGGGAACTCATCGCCCGCGACAAGAACCACCCCAGCGTGGTGATGTGGTGTGTATCCAACGAGCCGTCGTCGATCGAGGAGGGCGCCCGCGAGTATTTCGCGCCGCTCGTCGCGCTCACCAGGGAACTCGACCCCACGCGACCGGTGACCTACGCCAGCTTCATGTTCGCCACCCCCGGCAACGACCGGATCGCCGATCTCTTCGATGTTCTCGGTCTCAACCGTTACCACGGCTGGTACATGGCCAACGGCGACCTCGCCACCGCCGAAGCCGATCTCGAGGCCGAACTCACCGCCTGGGCGGCCGCGCACGGCAAACCGATCATCATGAGCGAGTACGGCGCCGACACCATGCCGGGTCTGCATTCGGTCTGGGACATTCCCTGGACGGAGGAATACCAGACCGCCTTCCTGGAAATGCATCATCGCGTCTTCGACCGCATCGAAGCGATGGTCGGTGAGCACGTCTGGAACTTCGCGGATTTCCGCACCTCGAACGGTATCCACCGCGTCGACGGCAACAAAAAGGGCGTGTTCACCCGCGATCGCCTGCCGAAGGCCGCCGCGCATATGCTGCGCCGCCGCTGGCGGCAGATCGGAAGCACCAAGCCACAGGCGCCGCGATCGCGTGCTTGATCCGAGGCGTGCGTTCGGCGGTGGCCTGCCCGGCCGGGCCACCGCCGAAGCCCCGGCTGTCGACTACGCCGAAGGGCTTCCGCCGGAGCAGTACCGCCGGACGCTTGTGGCCGATCGGCCGGGCAGGATCACGGCACCGGGACGAGATCGCGCTGTTCGGATCCGGGCACGCAGCTGTAGAACGACTCGACCGGGCTGTTCACGCCCGGCAATTCGACCGCGGCCAGCGCCTGCGCCTTGAACGCCTGCGCGGCCACGCTCGCACGGTGCAGCACCGGGCAGGCGGAACGGCCGAAATCCGCGGACGAGCCGGGCCCCCACCACCGCACTTCGTCGGCCAGATCGTGCGCGAGCACCCAGGACAGTCCCTCCTGCACCCGGGCGTCTGCTGCCCAGAGCTCGGCATCGAGTGCCAGCGCGTGCGGAACCAGTCCGCGCCGTTTCGCGGCCAGACCGGCCGCCAGGTCGACGACCCGGACTCCGAGGATGTCCAGCGGCCGCGATTCGGTGTGATCGGCGACGAGTACCACCACTTCCCATCCCGCTGCCACCCGGTCGAACAGCCAGCCGCCCGCGGCGCGGACGACTCCGGCCACCGCCGGAGCCAGCACGACCAGATGCGGACGTACCGGATGCCTTCGGATGCCGGTCACCGATCCGGCACCCGGACCGCGCGGCTCTCCGGCGGTGCGGGAGGCATCGAGGAGGTGTACCACTGCGGGTTCGTCCTGTGTTTCAGCGCCGCGGAGTGTAGACATCTCGCTCCGTCAGCGCGTTCAGCATCGGTTCGCCCGCGCGGTAACGGCGGAGGTTCTCGACGATCATATCGATCGAGCGTTGCGTCCGATCCGGTAAGCGCGGTGTCGAATGCGGAGTGATGACTACATTCGGCGCCTCCCACAGCGCGGATTCCGGCGGCAGCGGCTCGGGATCGGTGACATCCAGGCCCGCGCCGGCGATCTGCCCCGAGTGCAACGCTTCGACCAATGCCTCCTGATCGATGAGCTGGCCGCGTGCCATGTTGACGAGGAAAGCCGATGTCTTCATCCGGGCGAACTGCGCGGTGGAGAACATGTGGTGGGTCGCGTCCGTGAGCTGCGCCGCGAGCATGACGACATCCGCTGCGTCGAGTAGTCGATCCAGGCTGTCGCCTCGGGTGGCGGACAGCATGACGTCCACATCCGGCGCGGGTTCCGCCGCGCTGCGCCGGTAGACGATGACATTCATCCCGAATGCCTTGCCGAGGCGTGCCATCTCTTTCGCGGTATGGCCGAAGCCCACGATCCCGAGCGTCTTGCCGTAGAGCGCCAGTTGCTGTTCGGCGCCCGGGAAGCTCTGCCACCGATGCGCGGCCTGTTGTTCGAACAGTCGCCGGGCGTCGAAGGTGAGTGCAAGCGCGAAGTAGAAACCATGCTGGGCGAGTGCGGGCGCCGATCTGCCCGCTGAGCCGGTGACCACGAGGTTGCGGGCGAACAGTTCGGGCACCGCGGATCTGGTGAGACCGGAATGGTCGCAGTGCACCCAGCGCAGATGCGGAGCGTCGAGATGCCGTTTGTCGATATCTCCTACCAGGACCGCAACATCCGCATGTTCGAGTGTCGCGGCGATACCCGCCGCGTCGCCGGGGTGGAGGTGGGCGAACTCCGCCGGTGCGAACGCCTGCCGGAGCTGCTCGATCTCGTCCGGCGTGTACATGACGGTGGCGAGCACACTGTGCACCTCCCGGGGGCGACGGTCGTCGTTCATCAGTGCCCACTTCCTCGTGGTGATCGTCGGCTACGTCGGGTCACCGTCGCATAGGACCTCAGGGGCGTCAATCGGTTGCCAAGACTTGTCCAGTGGTATCGCCGCCCTCGGCATGAGCCCGGGAAACCGCGGGTCATCGCGGGTCGATACCCCGGCTGTCACCTGCCGGCCGGAAGCGGAGAGGAAGTGCCCTTCCCCCCGCAACACCGCATGCGCTCACCGGCAACCAGAAGGCAGCTCGCCGGCTCCCGCGCACAGGTCTCATCCACCGGTTCGAGAATGTAACTTCCTTAAATGGAGAAGATATGTGCAGATTCTGGCAATGCGCAGGTAGAAACCGGGTGACTGCGCACCCAACTGCCGGATTCGCAGCCATCGAGGACGGCGGCAACCCGCGGCAACCGCTTGTGGGTTCCGGCCGTGGACCCGCGTAATTGACACACATCACAGAACAAGGAAGTTCGTATATGTCTTGTCAATCGCCCCGCGCGCGCCGACCGCGCATACTGGCCGCACTGATCGCCGCGGTCATCTGGTCCGCGGTCGCCGCCTGCGGTTACGACCAAGCCACCGGACCGTCAGCGACCTCGGGCGAGACAACGCTCGCCTTCGCCGTCCAAGGTGCACCGAACTCCCTCGATCCCGCCCAGCTGATGGAAGGCCAGCAAGCGTATGTGTGGTCGGGGATCTACGACACCCTGTTGTATCTGGACAACGACGGTGAGCTACAGCCCAACGCGGCCGAGAGCTGGCAGGTCAGCGAGGACGCCCGCACCGTCACGCTGACTCTGCGCCCAGGTATGACTTTCAGTTCCGGCGCCCCGGTGAACGCGGCCGCGGTGAAGACGACCATGGAACGCACCAAGGCGACCGCCGGCCCGATGCAGAACTGGCTGGATATCGTCGAGACCGTCCGCACACCGGACGACCGGACAGTCGTCCTCGAACTCACCAGGCCCGACGCCGGTCTCCTGCCTGCCCTGGCGATGGGACCGGGTGTTATCGGTGACCCGGCGACCATGGCGGAATCTCGCACCGCGCTGAACCCGGTCGGGTCCGGGCCCTACACCCTCGATACCGCACAGACCGTACACGGCACGACGTACGTATTGAAACGGCGCGACGACTACTGGAATGCCGACGCCTACCCATTTTCCACAGTGAAGATCCGCGTGATACCAGACCGTACGGCTGCTCTCAACGCGTTGCAGGCGGGAGAACTCAATGCAGGCAGCGTCGAAGTCACACATCTGAGCCGGCTCGAGGCCAGTGGCTTCCAGGTGACGCCGGTCGAGGGCGCCTCGCTGGTCAGCGTGGTGATCGCCGACCGCAAGGGCGAACTCGTTCCCGCCCTGGCCGATCAGCGCGTGCGCGCCGCGATCAATATGGCCTTCGACCGTACGAAGATCGTCGAACAACTCAATCACGGTTCCGGTAAACCTACGGTCCAGACGTTCAGCCCGCAGGGACCGGCATACGATCCCGCGCTGGCGAACGAGTACCCCTTCGACGTAGAAGGTGCCAAAAGGCTGCTGGCCGAGGCCGGCTACCCCGACGGGTTCGCAGTGACCATGCCGGAGACAACCCATGCCAAGACTTTCGCACCGACCATCACTCAATCACTCGCGGCTATCGGCATCACCGTGAACTGGGAGCCGATACCCCAGCAGCAGGCACCCGCCGCCGTGGCATCCAAACGGTTTCCACTGGTACTCGCCATCGACGCCGCCGCCCCGTTCCCGCGCGAACTGCAAGGGTTCACCCCGGAGCACGCCCGTAACCCTTTCCACACCACCGAACCCGAGCTCACCGCGCTGATCGACCGGTTCAACCGGGAACTCGACCCGGTGCGCGCCGGCGAACTCGCCGCGGAGATCAACGCGTTCACCGTGCGCTACGCCTGGGATGCGCCGTTGCTGCACGTCACGATCAACTGGGTAACCAGCAAGGGCATCGAATACGTATCGCTCGGCGCGCGCGGGCTGAGCACCGTACGACAGTTCGATCTCGGGACGTGATCTGCCTTGGTCCTCTACGCGCTCCGGCGACTGGCTATCGGTTCGATACTGGCCGTGCTGGTCACCCTCATCACCTACGTGCTGCTGAGCGGTTCGTTCGACAGCATCGTGCACGGCATCGTCGGCCCGGCGGCGACTCCGGAGACAATCGCGGAACGCAAGTCGGATATGGGATTGGACCGCCCGGTGCTCGTCCAGTATGTGGACTGGCTGAGCCGGGCGGTCCGTGGTGATTTCGGCGTCTCCTACTTCACCAGCGAACCGGTCGGGCCGGCCGTCTCCACCCGCCTCGGCGTGACCTTGTCCATCGTGGTGGTCGCACTGATCATCACCGCCGTCGTCAGCGCCGCCCTCGGCGTCCTGGCGGCCACCCGCAGCGGCGCCATCGACCGTATGGCGCAGGGCGTGTCACTGACCGGGACGCTGCTGCCGAACCTGCTGCTGGCGATCATCCTCGTCTACGTCCTCGCCATCGAACTGAAACTACTGCCCGCCACCGGCTTCACGCATTTCCGCGAGGACCCGGCACGCTGGGCCGCCACCATCACGATCCCCGTGATCGTATTGGTAGTGAACGGGATAGCCAATCTCAGTGCGCAGGTACGCGGCGCGATGATCGACGAACTGCGCAAGGACTACATCCGCACGCTGCGAACTCGCGGGATCTCCACCCGGTCGGTGGTGCTGCGCCATGCCCTGCGCAATGCCGCCGGGCCCGCGCTGACAGTGCTCTCGCTGGAGTTCATCACCATGCTCGGCGGAGCGCTCATCATCGAAAACGTTTTTGCGATGCCCGGGTTCGGTTCCTATGCCTTCACCGCGGCCGTCCAGGGCGACGTGCCGGTCATCATGGGGATCACGCTGTTCGCCGTGATGCTGGTCGTGGGCATCAACCTGACCGTGGACCTCGTGAACGGCTGGCTCAACCCGAAGGCGAGAATTCATTGAACGCGGCACTTCCTCCTACCGGCGCGGCCACCACCGATGAGCCGGATGTTCGCACCGCAACGCTGCGCCGCCTGCTCCGCGACCCCCAGGCCGTCGCCACCGCCGGCCTCCTCCTCGTCCTGGTGGTACTGGGCCTGGCAGCCCCCGTCCTGGCCGGCCACGATCCGAACTTCGCTTCCCTGGACGCCATCAACGCCGATATCGGAACGCCGGGATTCCCGCTCGGCGGCGACCAGAACGGGCGCGATATCTTCGCTCGCCTCCTGCATTCGATCAACACCAGCGTGGTGTCGGCGCTCATCGGTACCGGTATCGCACTGGTGATCGGCGTCGGTTCCGGACTCGCCGGTGGCTACTTCGGTACCCGCACCCGCGTGGTCACCGAATGGGTGTTCAACCTGATCATGACCTTTCCCGGGCTTCTACTGCTGATTGTTCTCATGCCGGTGACCCACGGTGACTTCAGGTTCACCATGGCAATATTCGGCGTCCTGCTGTCGCCCGCGGTCTACCGCATCACCCGTAATCAGGTGCTGGGTGTCAAGAACGAACTGTTCGTCGATGCCGCGCGGGTATCCGGTCTCCCGGACCGGCGCATCCTGGCCCGGCACGTACTGTTCGTCGTGCGCGGACCGATCATCATCGCCACCGCCTTCCTCGCCGGATCCGCCATCGGAGTACAGGCCGGGCTGGCCTTCCTCGGCGTCGGTTCCAGTACGGTCCCGAGCTTCGGTGCCATGATCGCCGACGGGTTCATCAACCTGTATGTCGAGCCACTCCAATTCGTCTGGCCCAGCCTCGGTCTCGGGATAATGACAGCCTCTCTGGTGTTGTTCGGCAATGCCCTGCGCGACACACTCGAAGGGCCATGCCACAAACCTGCGAAAGCACCCGGCGCGACGCGCATACGCGCTCTTCCCTGCAGCGATTCACCCGATTCACCCGCATTGCTGACGGTCCAGGGTCTGACCATCGCCTACCCCTCACCGTCCGGGAACCTCCGGGAAGTGGTCAGCGATGTGTCATTTCATCTCGACGCGGGTGAGACCCTGGGGCTGGTGGGAGAATCCGGGTCCGGCAAGACCCAGACCGCATTCGCTGTGCTCGGTGTCCTTCCCCCAGAAGCGGTCGTCACCGCCGGTTCCATCACCCTCGACGGGTACGAACTACTCGGACGCGGCGAGAAGCAACTCCGCACCGTGCGCGGCCGGGATATCGCCTATGTACCGCAGGAACCGATGACCAACCTCGATCCGTCGGTCACCATAGGTTCGCAACTCGCCGAGGGAGTACGCGCCGCCACCCCCATGTCCCGCCGGGCGGCTCGGCAACGAGTCATCGCGCTACTCGGCCAAGTCGGCATCCAGGACCCCCGGCGGGTCTTCGCCTCCTACCCACACCAGATTTCCGGGGGGATGGCGCAGCGCGTTCTCATAGCCGGTGCGGTCGCCTCCCGGCCCCGGATACTCATCGCCGACGAACCGACCACCGCGCTCGATGTCACGGTCCAGGCCGAAATCCTGGACCTGCTCCGCGACCTGCAGCAGCAACTGGGCATGGCGGTACTTCTGGTAACCCACAACTTCGGCGTCGTGGCGGACTTGTGCGACCGCGTCGCGGTGATGCGCCGCGGCACTATCGTCGAATGCGGAGACACCGCGTCACTGTTCACCGAACCCCGGCACGAGTACACCCGCATGCTTCTCGATTCCATCCTGGACGGCAGCACGGCGCGCACCGATCCGCCCTCCGGCCGATATGCCGAGGTATCCGGCCCGACCACAATCGCTGCGGAGTGAGTGTTATGACCCCCCTGCTCGAAGTAACCGATCTGCGTGTCGAGTTCCCGGGCCGCGGATTCCGCCCGCGCCCGGTCGAGGTGCTACATGCGGTGTCGTTGACGGTCGCCGCCGGCGAAACCTTGGGCCTTGTAGGCGAATCCGGATCCGGAAAGACCACCATCGGGCGGGCGGTGCTCGGGTTGGTGCGCCCGAGTGGCGGAAGTATCCGGTTCGACGGCTCGGATATCACCTCGCTCGGCGGCGCTGCCCGGCGCGCGCTGGCCCGCGATCTGCAGGTGGTCTTCCAGGACCCCTACGGTTCCCTCAACCCTTCGCTGACGATCGGCGATATTCTCAGCGAGCCGCTGGTCGTCCAGGGCACCGGACCGGCCGCCGCCCGTGCCCGCATCGCCGAATTGCTGGATCAGGTCGGCCTACCGGCCGATTCGGCCGCGCGACTACCACGTGAATTCAGCGGTGGTCAGCGGCAACGTATCGCAATCGCGCGGGCGCTGGCCCCGGAACCGAAGCTCATCGTCTGCGACGAACCTGTCTCCGCACTCGATCTGTCGACACAGGCACGGGTACTGGACCTGTTGGTCGATATCCAGCGGAACACCGGGGTGGCCTACCTGTTCATCTCCCACGATCTCGCTGTCATCCGCCATATCAGCCACCGGGTCACCGTGCTCTACCGTGGCGATATCGTGGAAACCGGCGCGGGCGCCACCGTCACTGGCAATCCCACCCATCCGTACACGCAACGTCTGTTCTTGGCGGCTCCGGTCACCGACCCGGTCGAGCAGCGCCGCCGCCGTGAGGAGCGCCGGCGGCTTGCCGACATCGGTTCCGCCGACCGGAATCGGCACTGAACCGCCTGCTCACCGGTTCGTCGTACAGGGGCGGCGCACGATCACGGACCGATCGACGCCCGGCAGCCACGCCCACTGGACATGGTGGGCGTGGCGCTCGTGTTCAACAGGCATCGGGTGTCGGCTCGCCTCCGGAAAGCCTGGTGACGAGGTCGATCAGCGCGCCGTGATCCCGGCCACCGTATCCCTGGGCGACGAGAGCTCCCATGAGTTGCGCCATCACGGCGCCGAGTGGGATCGCCACCCCGGCGTCTCGTGCCGCGGATTGGACGATTCCGAGATCCTTGTGGTGCAGATCGACCCGGAAGCCGGGGTCGAACCGGCGCTCGGCCATGGCCCGCGCTTTGCGGTCGAGGATCCGATTGCCCGCCAGCCCCCCGGCCAGGACCCGAATCGCTCCCTCGGTGTCGACCTGGTGGGCCCGCAGAAAGACCAGCGCCTCCGCGACCAGTTCGATCGTCCCGGCCACGATCAACTGATTCGCCGCTTTGACGGTCTGGCCCGCGCCCGCGGCGCCCACGTGCACGACGGTGGTGCCCATGGCATCCAGCACCGGCTTCGCAGTGGCGAAGTCCGCGTCTGCTCCGCCGGCCATGATCGACAAGGTTCCGTCGACCGCCCCTTGTTCTCCGCCGGATACGGGCGCGTCCACCGCCCGCATCCGGGCAGCGATCTCACGCGACACGTCGGGCCGGATGGTGCTGCAGTCGATCAGCAGCGTTTCGGGTGCCGCATGGGCGAGGACACCCCCGGCGCCGAGCACCACCTCGCGGACATCGGGTGAGTCCGGCAACATCGTGACGACCACCTCGGCATCACGCACTGCTCCGGCGAGGGAGTCCGCGGCCTTTCCACCTGCCGCGACGACACGATCCAGCTTGTCACGGCTCCGGTTGTATCCGGTGACTTCGAAACCGGCCTCCACCAGATTCACCGCCATCGGACCACCCATGATCCCCAAACCCACGAACCCGATCTTCGTCATCGAGATGCTCTCCCAACTCCACGGTGCCGAACGACGACCGCGTACGGCTCGGTCCACGATTCGGCCATCACCGAAAACGCCTGTTCCACCGAATCAACCCGGCCCGGCAGACCGCAATCTGTTGCGCCCAGTTGCCCTGCTGGCGGCTGCGGGAGGACCGATCCGGCGATGCCGGCGCACCACCAGGTCAACCCATTGCCATAATCGACCGACCGTCGGCACGACAGGACCGCCGGACGAACCCGACAAGGAGAGCACGTGACTTCGCGAAGGCGGGCCGGCCACAATCGCGGTGCGGGTGTCACGATCTACGATATCGCCCGGGCAGCCGGCGTCAGCCCCTCCACAGTGTCCCGGGCTCTGCACAAGCCGGGCCGCATCAATGCCACGACCGCGCAACATATCCGGGATACGGCCCAGACGCTCGGCTACCGGATCAACCCCTTGGCTCGCGCATTACCCACCGGTCGTACCCGGATGCTGGCACTGATCCTGTCCGATATCACCAACCCGGTCTTCTTCGACCTGGTACGGGGTGCCGAGCGGGTCACCGCCCGGCAGGGGTACACCCTGGTGGTCGCCGAATCACAGGAGACCGCCGCGCTCGAGCTGGAGACGGCCGGCCGGTTGCTCCCCGTGGTCGACGGACTCGTCCTGGTCGCTTCACGTCTCGGCGATGATCAGGTCCAGCGACTCGACGAGCAACGGCCACTGCTCATGGTGAACCGAGCGGTGCCCGGTGTTGCCGGTATCGTGCCCGATGTTCTCCCGGGCATTTGCGCAGCCTTGGACCACCTCGCCGCTCTCGGGCATCGAGCGCTGGCTTTCCTGTCCGGTCCCGCCGACTCCTGGATGAGCGGCCTGCGGTGGGACATACTGCTCGACGAAGCTCCGCGGCGCTCGATGTCGATCGTCGAGATAGGACCCGGTGCACCGACCACCGAAGGCGGCAGGCAGAGCCTGCGGCGAGTTCTCGCCTCCGGGGTGACCGCTGTCGTCACCTACAACGACTTGATGGCCATCGGCTTGCTTCAAGCGAGCAAAGCCGCAGACATCGCCGTGCCGGAGCGGTTGAGCATCATCGGGTTCGACGATATCTTCGGCTCCGATTTCACCACACCGCCCATCACCACCATCCGCACCCCGCTGGGCACCATGGGCGAAGAGGCCGTCCGGCGGCTCATCGCCGAGATCGACGACGAGGAACCGGGCGGAAACGAAACACCACTCGCGACCGCATTCGTCCAGCGCGGTTCGACCGCACCCTCATCCTGATCCCGCCCGAGCTCCGAGGGCATTCGCCGCGATGATCCGCGCGACGTCGACAGGAGCAGCGGCGGGTGCCAGATGCCCCACCCCGGAAAGAATTTCCAGACCCGCACCGGGAATCGTTCGGGCGATGGCACGCTGTTGTTCAGGCGGCGTCGCGATATCTCCACCACCACCGACAACAACTGCCGGCACCGACACCTTAGGTAGATCACCTCGTACATCGGCGGTCGCAAGAATATCGCAGCCCACCGCGTAGGCTTCCGGATCGATCGACCGCAGCATATCGGCATATTCCGCGACCACCCCGGGATACCGCTGCCGGAATTCCGGCGCGAACCAGCGGTCCATGACGAACGGCACGATCGGCTCCAGGCCGGCCTGCCGGACCGATCGCGCTCGCTCGTTCCATCCCCGCGGCTCGTACACGGCTGCACTGCACAAGACAGCGAGCGAGGAAATGCGGTCCGGTGCACGGCGGGCGGCCCGGATCGCGATCATTCCGCCGATCGACACCCCGGCGATATGTGCATGCCGGATATCGAAACGATCCAGGACAGCGAGGAAGTCGTCGACGAGGGCATCGATCGAGGCTGTACCGTCTCCCATGCCGGATCGCCCGTGTCCGCGCTGGTCGAACCGGACGATATCGAAGGACTCCCGCAGGCGCGAGACCACGCCGTCCCACAGTTCCAGTGTCGTACCGAGAGAGTTCAGCAGCGCGATGGTTCCGGCTGCCACATCCGAGCGTGCGTGCTCGAGAACGGCCCCCTCGGCAGGGCTTCTGTGCATCGGACCGACACCATCCTCGTGACAAGTTGCGCGAATTCATCGCGGAACGGGATCCGGTCTACCGGGATCGCCGACTGCTCCGACCACGCTCACACGCAACCGGTGGTGTGTCAATCGGTTGCCATTGCTTTCCCTGCAATCGCGACTTTTCGATGAAAAGTCGAGTATTTGCGCAGGTGAATGGGTATATAGGTAGCGGCATCCGATTGCCAAAATATGGTGCCGCTGATTGACTGTAGCGCGACGGCACCGCGTCCCGGACCGCAACGACCGTGCTTCCACTGCGCGACCGGCCGGACCGGCACCCGTCCAGCAGGTTTCGAAGGAGATCGCCCGCATGTCAGCAAGCCCCGCACACGGTACGCACAGTCGATGGCAGAAACCGTTCACGGTCTTCCAGACCAACCTGCAGGAAATCGACGCCACCATGGATATCGAACCTGCTCTCGACGTCATCGAGCGGCACGGGGCCGATACCTGGCTGGTCAATGCCGGCGGGATCGCCGCGTTCTATCCAACCGACCTGCCCTACCACACACGCAATCCCTACCTCGCCCAGCGCCCCTCCGGCGATTTCCTGGGCGACGCTGTGGCAGCGGCGAACCAGCGCGGGATACGAGTTCTCGCCCGCCTCGACCTTTCCAAGGTCTCACCGCGCGCCGCCGCCGACCATCCCGACTGGCTGTTCAGCACGCGCGGCGGACAACCGCAGATCTACAACGGGCTGTACAGCACATGTCCTTCCGGGCAGTACTACCAGCAGCGAGCGCTCGACATACTCGACGAGATCCTCGACCGCTACCCGGTCGACGGCTTCTTCTTCAACTGGTTCAACTTCAGCGAACGCGACTACAGCGAAGTCGTGCACGGCATCTGCCACTGTGCGTCCTGCTTACGGGGATTCGCCGAGGCAAGCGGCGGAAGCGCCTTCCCGGACGACCACCGCTCCGCCGGCTATGCGTTGTGGCGCCGGTACACGGAGACAACGCTGGCAGTGCTGGCGAGAAAATACAGCGAGCACACCGCAATCCGCGATCGCGACCTAGCGATGATCTTGCGCAGAGGCGCCCCGATCGTGTACCAGGAGGGCAACAATGCCTTCCGTCATATGCCGGGCAAGGACTTCTGGCCCCACGCGACCGCGGAGAACGTGAGCGCACAGACCACGGCCCGGCCCGCGACACCGATCATCCTGAACGCGGTAGCCCATATCGACTCGACCTACCGGATGGGTGCCGAGCAGCCGGAGCACGTCGCCCAGTATTTGATTCAGGCGATCGCACGCGGTGCGAATCCGTCCACCTACATTCTCGGGGCACCTGGCCGGCTCCCGATGGCCGGCGTCTCGCTGGCCCAACAGGTGACACGATTCCACCGCGCACATCACGATCTCTATGCGGCACTACGCCCCGCGGCGTCCATAGTGCTGATCCGGCCCGGTGCCCGCGGTGTCTCCGCCGGCTATCTGGACTCGATCGAGGAGTTCCGTGGCGTTTACCTGGCCCTGCAACAGCGGCATCTCCCTTTCGATGTGCTGCCGATCGACGATGTCACGGCCTTGGCCGACGATGGAGTCATCGACCGCTATCGGCTGGTGGTTCTCCCCGGTGCCGGCGCTGTGGGCTCGGAGATCGCCGAAGTACTCGACGAGTTCGTCCGGCGCGGTGGCAATCTGCTCACCACCGGACATAGTGGAGTTACCGCGGATGGCTCGGTCGAGATGGCCTCCAGTCCGGCACTGCGGCAAACAGGACCGGTACAGTCCGGCTCGGACGTGTGGTCCACCTACGCCACGCTGGATGAGCAACACCGGGCAGGCGATTTCCGGTACGAGGGTTCGATCGTGCCGGTTTTCGGCACGAACACCCGGTACGCCTGGAAGCGGGATGCCGCTGCGGCCGGTCAGCTGCTCGCCCAGGCGCCATGGGGGCCACCGGAACTCGCCTACGGGCACCGCCCCGGCAGCGAGCCGGCTGTTGCCACGATGCGGTTCGGCTCCGGCACTCACTCGATGATCACCTGGACCATCGGGCGCACATACCGCGAATTCGGCAAAACCGAGGTCAGAGATCATCTGCTTCGCGTACTTCACCCGATGGCCGATATCGCGGTGAGCGCCGAACTTCCCGAGCAGGCGGAGTTGATCCTCGGCCGCGACCACAAGGGCTACGTGGCGCACATACTGAATCAGACGGGAGCGCGCCGCCGATCTTTCGGCCCGCACATTCCCCTCACAGGCGGTCGCCTGGCAATTCGCGGCGCGAACCCCGGGACTCACGCAACGGCCCTGGTATCCCGCCGAGATCTGAGCACCCGGCACACCGGAACCTCGCTCATCGTCGAGTTGCCCGATATCGACCTTTTCGAAGTGATTTGCATTTCCGAACGTTGAGGGCCTGGTGAGGTCACCCGGCCACCGCGCGGCGTAGTGCTACCTCCCACCTTTGCCGTCGGGCCGGGCCCGGCGAATGGTGACGTCACGGTGGCGCTACGAGCCCTTCGCCGGCGCGGTGACCGGGGTCGGCGCTGCCGACTTTCGATCGGTCAGCAGTAATGCCGCGAGCCTGTCGATGAGTGCGGCAGCTTCCTCGGCCTTGCCCGAGTCCCCGAGTGCGGTGGCCAGCGTCTCGTCGATGGGGCTTTGCCGCCGATCGACACCACAGGTGAGCGGTGTGGCCGGATGGACGAGAGTGCGGCGCCTGTCGGCGGGATCGGCTTCGGTGCGCAGCAGGCCTCGTCCGACGAGCTCGGCCACGATGGCAGAAACGTGACTCTGCACGAATCCCGTGCGCTCACAGAGCTGCCGGATCGAACAGCCCGGGCTTTCGACGACCTCACCCAGGACCGCGGCCTCCCCGGACGACGGGATCCGGTCGCCGGGAATCGTGTTGGCCTGGCGGGCCAGTGCGATCAGTCGCCGACCGAGTCTGTTCAGCTGCCTTCCGTCCATGTTGTGATCTTAAAACCAATACATCGTTTCCGATACATCTGATATAGGTGTTATGTGCGATCCCGGATGCCGACGTCTCCCGCCGTCACATCCCGTACACCGGGCCCACAGTCGGCGGAACCGAGTGACCACGCGACCCTGTCGAACCGGCAGGTGACCGGCGCAACCAGGACCGGCGTGGACTTCCGTCCGCCTGAAGCTGTGGTCTCGCCGTCGTTTTCGGCAGTACGCACGAAGGTCCTGCGCACGCTCGTCGACAAGCCGGCCACGTTACGCAGGCATGCGCTTGCGTATGGCCCGTATCACCAAGGTTGAGAGGACGGTTTCTCGATGAGAAGCGCATCGAAGTATGCACAGATCGCCACGGCTGCGATCATGGCGATCGCTGTTTCGAGTTGTTCCGAGGGCGGAGGATCTACCCCGGCGCCGGCCATCGAACGCATCATTCCGGAGATGCCCCAAGGCATCACAAATCCGATGAATCCGCGGTACGCCGAGGACGGGCGGACGATATATTTCCATGCGCGGCCGGCCGATGGAGGCCGCAGGGAAATCTACCGAATCGGTACTGACGGCTCGAACGTTCAGTGCGTCACCTGTGGCGTTTCACCAGAGATCACCGCTGATCTCGGCAAGATGACGACCTTCCAAGACGGCTCCGGACAGGTTCTGCTGGAAGCCGGGGACAACGAGTGGGTTGTTCTCGAAATAAACGGCAGCGACAGACAGTTGGTGCCGGTTCATGCGCCTCCGGCCGGAGCGCGCGTTGTGGACGCCACCCGCGAGATGAGGGTGTCACCAGATGGTGGGCACGTCTTGTTCACCCAGATCCAGGTGGCTCCGAATGGCTTCATCGCCGCCGTTCCCGTCGTAGGCAGGTTGAGCCGAACGGACAAGGGATACGAAGTCGTCGATGCCCGGGTGATCTACGGAACGGGTGAAGGCAAGCAATGGACGCCCGACGGAAAAGGTGTGGTGGTGATCGGCGGACACTACGAGGCGGGCAACGTCGACAACATTGCCGTGGACCTGGCCACCGGCGAGGTGACCCGTTTGACCGCCAATCTCGACTACGACGAAGACATGGACCTCTCGCCCAACCAGAAGTGGATGGCGGTAGGCAGCATGCGAGGTCTCGACGCGCTGACCCCGATGTCGAGAATCGTACGGCCGGCCTTCTTGGCGGCACACATCCAAGGGAGCGTGTACGAGGCCTACGCGAAACCGGTCAATGTCACCAACCAAGAATGGCTGGTCTCCGTCGAAGACGACCTTTCGGGACAGAACGGTATTCCACTGTTCGTCGACAACGACGGATACGTCGCCCGGAGCATGCCCAGCTGGAACCCGACCGGGGAGGCCGTCGCGTTCTTCGAGCTCAGCACCACCGACCGCACGGATACACGGCTGGTGATCGCGAATGTGAAGAATACGACCAGCGTCGGGCCCGTCGAGGGCGATCGAATCACCCCGGAACCGGCCTGGGCGCCGGAACTGCGTACCTATATCCCGGAGCCGGCACCGCTGCCGGAGCCCGGGGAGTATCCCGGTGCCGGCGGCGGCACCGCGGTGGTGAGTGAAGCCCCGGACCCGGAGGTCGACGGCAACACCCTCCGCACCGTCGCCTACACCGACTACGTCAACGAGAAAGGAATGACCCTGAACGGTACCGAGTCGACGAGCGCGAATGCGAGTGAGACCCGTATTCGCTACATCGTCGACCTCGACGTCTCGGGAGCGCACACCGGTTATCTACGCGGGGACGTATCCATCGACAAGACCATCCGGGAAATACGCTCCACCACGCCCACCAGTGCCATCACCTCGGAATTGGACGGAGATGTACTCGTCCTCTTGGACCCCGACCGGATCGCCGAGAAGCAGCGAACCGCGTAACCCAGCCGAATGCACGGCGATACGGTGTGCCGACTTCACGATCTTCTCGACCCTGCTGGGCCGCGTTTCACCAGCCTGGCCGGTTCGAGCGCGGAACCCCTTGTGCGGGTAGAGAAGTTGGTGACAGCGCGAGGTCTCCGGCAGGTGGTTGAACGACCGAGCACAACCTGCCGGTATGAAATCGGGCAGGCCGTCGCGGTGGTCGAAACGCGGGTTGATCGACGGGATCCGGTGGCGGATCCGCACCGGCAGCCCATGGCGCGATATCCCGTCGGTATATGGGCCGTGGCAGACCGTGTGCGGGCTGTTCCGGCGCTGGCCGGCGTGACGGGGTGTCGGAGTCGATGCTGACCGCGTCAAGCGCACGCCGATGCGGCAGGCGAGAGCGAGTGGACGGTGGGCGTGGATTCCACCATCGCTCGAGCACACCAGCACGCAGCCGGTGCGCGCCGCGTCCCGGACCGGCAGGTCGAGCCCGCGGGCGGCGTCGACTACGACGAGCCTGCCGATCACGGTCTCGGGCGGTCGCGAGGCGGGGTCACCACGAAACTGCACCTGGCCGTCGATCAGTGCCGGCGGCCGCCGGCGCTGGTGGTGACGCCTGGTCAGTGGGCCGACTGTCCGCAGTCACGACCGTGCTCGGCGAGATCCGGGTGTCGCGGCTGGGCGTGGGTAGTACCCGGTCGCGGCCGGATCGGTTCCTGGCCGGCAAGGCATATTCGTCCGCGGCCCACCGGCTTCGTCCGGCCGGGACCGCGGTGATGACGACCGATCCCGCATGGAGATCGTGGTACCGGTGCCGGTCGGGCTCCCGGCCGAGTCGCCAGGTGACTACGCGGCGACGACGTGGGAGCGACCGTTGATCACCGACACCGTGAACAGGCCCGCCGCGCAGGACCGGGACCGTGTACCGCCGGCGTGATCAGCCTCGCGGTGGATTCGGTTCTGAGACGGTGCCCGAGTGATTCGTGTCGCGAATGACACGAATCGGGGGGTAGAGCTGTGAGCTGTTCGCGAGGGGGGACTTGAACCCCTCTGTGCGGCAGATTTACCGATTCGGTGTGTTCGATCACATCGAACGGTAGACGATGTTGATCGCGAGGATCAAGCGCTGGTCTGCGGTGGCGCCTGGTGGTTGTAGTTCCTGGCGGCGGCTCTGAGGTTGCCGGACACCGACGGTGAGGCGAAATACTCGCCTACGAGAGGAGTCTGGATGCCTGCAGCACACCCGCCGGAGTTCTGGCAGCGCGATCGAGCTCGCCCGAACCAGCGACAGATCGGTCGGACAGGTCGCCAAGAGCTTGGGGGATCTCCGTTTCGTGTCTGCGGAACTGGCTCGGCCGCGCCGAGGTCGATGAACGGCGGACCGTGAACGGAGACCGGCCGGGTATACACATCGCAGGCAACCGCGAGGGGCAGACGGTTCACTAGTCAACCCTTCCGTACTCCTATGGCACGCTACGGGGCAGCCGACCTCGACTACGAAACCGCTGCTCTGCAGATAAGTCGACGGTTCAGGCGCAGATTCAGCCGAGTCTGTGCCGATATCGGACATGTTTGCCGCCTGGGGTCTGCGATGTGGCACCGGGACTGCGATTACGAGCAAGGGCGGTGGTGGGTCTACCTCGAAGTTCTGGACCTTCGCGCCGATTCTTCGGTGATCCCGGATAGGCTCGGTGCGCTGCCATTACCGTTTTCGGGTCGCTGGCGATCGAGCAACACAACACGTAAGTTTGTTCCAGATCCAGAAAATTGTAACTTATCATGGTGGACGGGTTTGAGATTGAGTGGCGAGAGCGATTCGGGCAATGACTGGCACGCAATTGTGGAAAACGCTCGTACAGGGCATCTCGAGTTCGATGATGGTATTGCGTTGGAGGCCGCGGAGCTCGCATCTGACGTGATCGGCGGTGTTCGGGCGGTCAGGGCGGTAGTCGAGGAATTGGAAATACCGTCGCTGAGCAACCTTCGTTCCGGTGCTGCTCTGGCGTTGAAATTCAATGACAGCGGAGCGCGCCTTGCGCGGATCCTTGGGCAGCATATAGAAATTCTCGAGAACTTGGTGGATCTGTTCATTGCTGCGGGGAGAACCTACGCAGAAGCGGAGGACCGGAGCGTGGCAGGATTCGACAATATTTCGGTGCCTCGGGAAGCAGTCGAATTGCAGGGTCCGCCGCCGACTGCGGGTGCATCGTACTCGCGAGAGTTTACTCGTGCGGTTCCTTATACATCCGATCACTTGAATCAATTCGTATACGAATTCGACCAGGTTGGTGAGTCTCCCGAATCGGTACAGTTCCCAGAATCCTTGGAAGAACTTCGGGATACCATCGCGAGTAGTGACGAAGGTGGTTTGGTCCCGAGTAGTATTATGGCGGAAGACATCGCAGTTGATGCGATGACTTACAGGCAACTCTACGATTTCGGTCAGAGTATCATTGGTGCGGGAAAAAACGTGCCGGATGTGGTGTCCGACTCTGCGGGTCGGTGGTCGTGGATATCCGGAAAGCTCGAAGATATATACAGTTCATTTATGACGAATCTCGACTCCAGCACCGTGGACAGGTGGGAAGGTGAGGGTAAAGAGGCGGTGGTTACCGCGATTCGCGAGTATGCCGCAGGCGTACGCGAACTGGTGCGGCGAACCGGATTCATCGGAGAGAATCTCCATTACACGGCCGAATGGCTGCGGACGACTGCGGTGCATATGCCGCAGTCGCCCGAAGATTCCGATCTTGCTGGATGGTCTGAAACAGGTAGGTACTCCGTAACGGGCGGGACCGGGACGAGCAGCGATTCTGCGCTGTCGCTTCAGACCTACCGCGAGAATATGAAAAAAACTTATCTGACCGGACTGCCACAGTCCGCCGAATCGATACCAGAGCTGCTGGTTCCGGGCACTGTCTTCGGCGATCCTCGCGACACATCAACAGAACAGGGTGGTGACGACCATGCTGCCCGCGACAACATGGCGACCGGGAACGGCGGCGATGCTGGCGGGCCGAGTTTCGGTGGGAGTGCACCGATTGTCCCGCCGGGCGCGGTCGGCGAGATGCCGGGGCCCGGAGGCTCGGGCGGGCAGCCGGGACTTCCGGTGCTCGACTGGGGCCGGCCACCGGCGCAGGAGGGGCTGGGGGCACGGGAGTCCGCCGAGGAGGCTTCCCAGCAAGCGGCCGACCAGGCCGCCCGACAAGCAAGTCAACAGGCGAGCCAGCAGGCCGCACAGCTGGCGCAGCAACTCGGGCAGGCGGCAGCGGCGGCGCAGCAGCCCCCGGTGGGTGATCTCGTCGGCCCGGGGCCCAGCGTTGTCCCGGGACTGTCGAACGCGGCCAAACCTGCGGGGGCCGGAACTCCGGGGGGCGGAGGGTCGGCGGGTGCCGCGGCCCCTGGAGGGTCGAGTCCGGCTCGGACTCCGCTCGATCATTCCAAACTGTTTCCCAGGGCTAATACTGTTGCCTCTGCAGGCCTGCAGCCCGGTCGTGCCGGCCTGGCCGGTTCCGGCATGGGCCCGGCGGGCACACCCATGGCGCCCGGATCGCCGGGGGCTGCGGGACGAGGCGCTGGACAAGGTGGGGAGAAAGAAGAATATAAGCGCCCCGCCTCGCTGAACTCCGCCGAGCACCTGGAGGAAGCGTTCGGCACTGCGCCCAGAACGGTGCGGCCGGTGGTGGAAGAATGAGTCGGGTCTGGAGTTTCACCGACCTGGAGTTCGTCATGCTCTGGGCACAGCTACGTGAAGATTTCCTGCCGAGGCCGTTCGTGTTCACCAGTCGCACCCTCCGGTACGGCGACTATCTGCATGAGCGCAGAGAAACCTGGAACAGGCTGCGTGAATCCAGTGACCCAATGTTCGCCGGTGTTTTGGAACGTGTTGCGCGGCCGGATGTCCGGCTTGTCGTGCGTGGTGCAGACGGCCGGAATCCGCGGAATCCGGAAGGCAGTATCCGTTTGCTCGCAGTGCGTTTCGAGGACCGCGGCTATCTGTTGAAACAGCTGCCAGGGGAAACTGTCGATCACAGTGCCGGATTCACGGTGGCCGAATGTGATCCGTTGCGTCTCGCTGATGTGTTGGTCGCAGAGCTGCCGGACGTGCCCGCCGGCCGGCGATCGTCGACTCTGCGGCTCCCCGGCGGACCCGATGACGGGCTGGATCACCGGCCCGGCATGCCTCGGGTATGGGATTCGGCCGACGAAGACGAACGTGATGCCGCTGCTGCTTTCTTGCGGAGTCCGGCAACCGGGATCGGCGTGATCCAGGTGGAGCAGGGGCGTTCACGATTCGGTCCGCGTGATCGGCTCGTGCGTGAGCTCGGTTGGCGCGATATCCGCGACGATGGCCGGTATGTGATCTACCAGGAGGACGCCCCTGTCGCCATCGGGGCCGGCCCCAAACAGTTGATCGAGAAGGTGAATACGGAGATCATCCACGTGATCGAGGCGATCCGGGACCAGCGTAGGTGAGTTGAAGCGGCGTCCTTCGTCCGGTTGCACCATAGTGGGCCGATGTGATCCTGCACGCAGCCGCGCCGCCCCGAAGACGTTGCGAGAGAATCGAGTTCGCCCGAATCTGACATGATCATGTCCTTGTCAGGGGCGTGGCTGGTGACGAAGAATGTATCCATGATGTCGACGGAGTCTCACTGTGAAACATTTTCTGCGGTGATGAATTCCCCTATTGGCGCGAATGGCAACGGGGATCGGTCGTCGGAATACAGAACGAGCCGGATTACTCAGGTAGCAGGGGCTTAGATGAATGATTTGTCTGTCGTCACCGATGCTGTCCGCCGCTTCGGTGAGGTGTCCGCCGAGATGGCGGTGACGGCGGCGGGCGCCGGAGCAACGAATCAGTCCGCAATCATCGCAGCTGCGGTGCCGGTTTTCGGTGTTATCGGGCAGGATTTCTTGGCGGCGTTCGCCTTCGCTCAGGTCAATAACCTACGGTCGGTGACAGAAATTGCCGCCGTGCATGCTGCCACAGCCCTCGCCTCGTATGAGGGAGCCGCGCACTATGAGGGCGCGGAAGAGGCGAGCGTTGCCGAACTGACTTCCATAGGTGTGTGCCAGCGTGATGACACCGATTGACGATGCTGTGCAGAGTCTGCTGGCTCAGCATGTTCCCGATTCCATATCCACCCGTCCGGTTTCCGAAGTGCTCGCCGACCTCGGGCTCGGTCCGCTCCCGGCGTTGCCGTCGGAAGTGGTATTACCGGAGTTGCCACCGCTTCCGGCCTTGGACCTTTCGTTATTGGTCAAGCCGCTCACAGATCTGGCCGATGCCTTCGGCACCGGACGGTTGTCCGCGGATCCCGGATCCGATCCCGCCCAAGTGTTCTCGGACATCTCCGGAACAATCCAGTCGGTGGCACAAGTAGGGGCATCTGCCCTGCAGGTCGCCATGTCCTTATGGCAGGGGATGGGCGCCGACGCCGCGTCCGATACTGCCACGCAGGTCCAGCGAGATAGTGCTGCGGTGTCCTTGCAGAGCGCCCAAACATCGGCGCATACAGTGAAGGCCGCGGGGTCTGTGTTCACCGGAGCCGCGTCAATGGCGGCGATCATCGCGAAATACTTGGCCTCGGTGACAGCGGCCGCACCTTTTCTTGCTACCGGTGGCGGCCAGATGTTCCTGCTGACAATGACGGCGGAAACTCTGGCCGAGGCCTTGGTCGTCGTCGGCAAGACTCGCACCGAACTCGGTATCGAAAGTGCGCAGTTGATGCAGTCCGGCCAGAAACTGCCGGTTTCGGGTGCTGAAGGTATGGATCCTGTGCAGATCCTGTCACAACTGGCGCAACTCGTTCCGGCGTTGTCCGGGATGGCCGTTTCAGCGGCAAGAGCTGCCGGTCGGGAACCGCCCGGGCCGGAGTCGGGCAGTACGCAGAATGATGATCTCGACGGTGGTGTGGGCAGGCCATCTGGTGCGGGTGGGACCGGATTGCCGTCGACGGGGATCGGTAGCCAGCCGCAGTATCTCGCAGCTTGGGGGCCTCGTAGCGGCTTCAGCGCAGGCGGGGTACCCAGTTCCCTGCCTACCGCCGGCAGCCCCGGAGCGACACCGATGACGGGCTCGAGCCCAGCGCGCGGGCCCGGGGGCATGATGCCGATGGGCGGGCTGGGCGCAGGCCTGGCGCGACCGGCAGATGAGTCGAGTGCTGCCAGTGCTCGTCCGGCCGAGGTGTCCGAGAGTAATGGTGCCGAGGTCGTGGGCGAGATCAGTGGCGTCACATTGCCGGTGGTCGGTGCGGCCCGGCATATTTCCGAGGAGCTACAGGGCGGAACACCGGACAAGGCCCTCACTCTCTGACTGAACTGGATCGAAGCGACAACGACAGGAGTAATGGAATGTCCGACAGAGTAAGCCTGGAAGAAGGCGCCGCGGCCGATGTCGTCAACCGGCTGGTCGATGCCGTCGACGGTATTTCTACCGTCGTGGGTCAAGTGCAGAGCTCGTTCGACGCTGCTCGTAGCGGATGGAAAGGTGCGGCAGCCGCTGCAGGGCAGCGAGCTTCGGACGAGTGGACTGGTGAGGCGCAAGACCTGAACAACAAGATCGTCGCGCTCAAAGACACTGTTTTCGAGGGCAATAAAACGCTCGCAAACGTCGACGAAGAGAACGTTGCTGCACTGACAAATCTGCTCTGAGGAAATATTCGAAACGGAGTTGACTAATGACCATGGACTATCAAGGATCTATTGGCGCACAGTTGGTTGAGGAGATGAACGAATACTATAAGGCGCTGAATACTCACCACGATAATTTCATAAGTGCGAAGAACGAGCTGATAAACGTGGCATGGGAGGACAACAGCAGTTCGGAGGCTTTCGCCGCGAAGGCGCACGAGTTGGAGCTCGCGATGGATGACACCCACTTGAAGCTCGCAAAGCTCAGAGATGCCATCGAGGCGGCCTTCGGTAACGCCGGTGCGGCGGACAAGATGGTCTACAACAGCTTCTGATTCTACAGGCGGTTGACGGCGGCCTCCGGAAGGCGAAGGAATGAGTGATATGCGCGTAGATCCAGACCGATTAGGAGATGGGACCAACAGTGCCGCCTCGGTCGCTGCGGACATCCGCGCGGATTTCGTGCGCATCGCCGAATGGACGAGCGCGATAATGAGCGACCTCGACGTGGCATGTGGTGACGACAGCTTCGGACGCCGATTCTCCGAGGGGGCGGACGGGTTCCGGATGATGGGCGATCTACACGAAGAGAGTGCCAGGACGATGGTGGATTCCTGGGACGAGATCAACACCGGAATCAGCAGTGCCGCAACACTGCTCGACGACGTCGAACATTTATCGGCGGAGACTATCCGAAAGTCGGTGTGAATCCGGTAGTGAACGAGAACAGGATTCGCGCATTTCCTGGCCGTGAATGCCGGATGAACTTCCCGGACGACGGGGTGGTCCTATCCGGCGGGACTGGGAAGGAGATGGAAACAGGTGGTGAGCGATAAGAACCCCGGCGACGAACCGGACTCGCCGGTGGACGGCGGGTCCGGTGCCGCGCCGACTCCGGATGACGCGCCCGATATCGGCTTCCGTCTCGCGCTCGACCCGGCCCAGGACGACAGCCGTGACCCAGCCCGGGACGGCAGCGACCTCCCGGTTCCGCAGCGCACGGAGGACGCCGCCGAGGAACATGATTCTGATCGGGCGGACCGTCGTGCCGCGCGCCGGATCGCCGAAGATCTGGGGGCATTCGGGCCGCCCGGGTGGAAACAGGTGGAGGCGGCGTTCGCGGTGACCGCCACCATGGACATCGCCGAAGTGGTGTACACCGACGATGAACGGTCGCTGCGGGCCGATCCGCCGGACGCGGTCTCGACTCGAGTTCGGGAGCATCGTGCCTTGGTCGCCGAACTAGACGGGGAACCCTGGTGGCGGTTGCTGCTGCGGTTGACCGCCGACGGTGAGTTCGAGGTCGGCTACGACTACGGGGCGGAGCCGTTCCCACCGAACCAGATCTTCGACCCAGAGGTCTACCGAGCCGATCTGGCGGAGTATCCGCGCGGCAGGCTGCCGGTGTGGCTGGCCGCCTATATCGCGCCAGGGAATCCCCAGCAGCGCACACCGCAGCAAGCGGCCGTTGCGGCACGTGCGGATACGGCGGCCTCGGTACGCCCCACGGCGGTGTACGAGGATCTCCCGGATTTTCCGCAACTATGGTCGCGGTGGGCGTGTATCGCTGCGGGTTTCGTGGCGGCCCGGTCCGACTGGGGACCGCGGGTCTCGCCGTCGCTGGGCTGGTTCGAGAGTTCGCGGCGTGGCGGGTCCACCCTGTATTCGCTGCCCAACGGACGCGCGGTGCTGTCGGGCGGCATCTGGGAGGCCCCGGAACTGGACGCCGTGTACAACGACGGCGCCGAAATGCCACAGCTATACGCGGGAGCGCCGGAATGGGTGACCGATTCGGTGCTGAGCCCGCGCGCGTCGACCGGGCTGATGTCGTTCGTCTACTGGTGGACGGGGGGCCGGTGGTTCCGGGGCGAATCCCCTTCGATGCGGCAGTGTGTCTCCGCCGTCCCCGGTGTCTGGACCGTGGATACGACAGCGGGAGTCATCGCCGGCCTGGCGGCGCAGCCGGCGGGACCCCGGGAGCGCGCGGCCGCGGTGGATCTGGTGACGGCGGCGGATATCGGTGTGGTCACCCGGGACACCGTGACGGCGCTGTTCGACGACGACGAGCATTTCGATATCGACGGTGCGATGTACCAGCTGTCGCTGGCCGGTGTCGTGGCCTCACTGCCGCCGGAGATGCCGCAGGACGAAGCGCTGTTCCGGGTGCGCGGCCATGTGCAGGGGGAAGGGATCGATATCTCGGGATACCCGCTGGATCAGCTGGTCTGCGACAGGTTCAGCTGCGGGTGGATGGTGTATGTGCCGGTTCCGGTCGGGGAACTGGCGATCGGCCGGGCGATCTACTACATCGCCGATGACGGTGTGCTGGAACGGTCGTCCTCCTCGGTGGCGCCGACAACTTTTGTGAAGGGCTTCGAACGGCGCTTCCGGGAACGACAGGGGATCTAGGAGACGATGAGCGGGTGGCCTGAACCGATGCCGGTGCACTCGGAGGCTGTGGCGGCGGCCATGGAGAGCTATCACCGGCAGATGCAAGCGATCGAGGAGTTCCGGCGGCGCCGAGCTCGGCTGACCGCCAGTGGATCCGCACAGGGCAATACCGTGACGGTGACCGTGAACGCCGACAATCTCGTGGTTGAGACCCGGTTCGCCGACAATATCGGGGAGCTGGGGTACGACGATATCGCGGCGGCCGTCACCGAGGCGGCCACCGCAGCGTCCGCCGCGATGGCCGTGAAGACCGAGGAGATCACTCGCGCATTGATCGCGGAACGCCGGAACGCCCCCGAGCTCTCGGATCTCTTCGCCGATCTGCCGGTCTTCCCGGAGACCGGGCGTCCGGGAACGGCACCGGAATCTTCCGAACGGCCGCACGGCGATCGTACGGCGACACACGATGATTTCGATACCGCCGTTGCCCGGCGGCCGGTGCGGTCGCGCATATCGGATTCCGGATGGTGATGGTGCTCCACTGGACCGGGCGCGGCGAGCGGGAAGCGAAGTACTGACCTGCCGTGGCTATTGCGACTTACCCGCCGGAACTCGCCTGGACCCTGCAATGGTTGGCAGGTACGGAGCTGCCGCTCGGCAACGAGGACATCGCCAATGAGATGAAAAGGAGCTTCGAGGGGATAGAGCAATTTCTCCTCGAGGAGACGCTGCCGAAAATCGATCGGGCGATTCAACTGGTCGAGAACAATTATTCGGAGGGGCAGGGCGGCGAGGCGGTCCGTAAGGATCTGCAGGTCCACCGCGAGTACGCCGAGGGCCTCAGCGCAGGTTTCGGTGATCTGGCCGAATCGATCCACGGTTTCGCCGGTCAAACCGTCGCGGCCAAGCTGAGTGGTCACTTCGCCATGTCCTGGTTCGCGGCCGAAATGTTGTGGGCTACGACGCTCGGCCCGGCCGGCCTGGGGGTCAAGGCGCAAGCCATCGTGTCCGCCCGGCTGGCATTCAACATGATCGGCCGGACGCTGCTGCGGGGGATCGAATGGCTGCTCCAGCGGCTGCGGGCCACCGCGGCCGCGGTGCACGTCATATCGAAGGCTGCCTATGAGGTAGTGCAGGAAGGGATCATCGAGGCTCTCCAGACTCTGGTCGAGGCCGGTACCACCCAGACCGTACTCACGGCACAGGGGTACCAGGAGAGCTGGAAGATGAACGAACTCCTCCGTGATGTCGCGGTGGCCGCGGTATCCGGTGGCGCCGGTGGTGCTACCGGGCATGGGCTGAATCAGGCATTGAACAAACTACCGTGGGGTCCCGATAAACTCGGTGGTGCAGCACGCGGACTGATTACGGGTACCGGGGCGAACCTGGTGGGTTCCGGTGTCGCCACCATTCTGTACGGGATGATGACCGGGCACTACGACTGGTCGCCGCTGGCACTCACCTCGGCCGTGGCGAGTAGCGCGCCCAGCGTGTTCAACGGGTGGCGGGGTGTCGCGGACTACTCCGGTGCGCCGGGGTCGCGGCGCAATCCCTTCCAGATCGGCCGCCAGGAACCACCGATCGGTGGGGACGGGACCGGAACTCTGTCCGGGACTCCGCCGGATCCCGGCGGATCCGGGACACCGTCGGCACCGCGCCCCGGCGGCGCTGCCCCGGCAGCGCCCGGAGCCGGCGGTGGCCCGGCCGGGCAGGCGAGCGCCCGCACCGAGCCCGGGGGCACGGCAGCGCGCGTGTCCGCCACCGGTAGCGACGGCGGGAAGTACACGGCCCGGCCGGACGGCCCGAATTCCGCGCCGCCCGACAGAGGGGACGGCAGCCCCAGGGACGACGACCCGGACACCACTGCCGACGGTGCCCCGGCACGGCCCGGCGCCGGGTTGCCGCCGGATGCCTCGACCGCACCGGGCGGCGCGGCGTCCGCCCCGCTCGGTGCCGGACAGGCCGGGCTCGCCGCGGACGGGGCGGCCGATATCGGCAATACCGTCACCGGCGGCGCGCCGCCCGGGACCTCCGGTGCGGCACCCACAGCAGCGGGCGGTAGCCCGGCCACCGGGAGCGCCACCGGTTCCACCACAGCATCGGCACCGTCGGACGGCGGGACACGCTCGAACCCGGCTGCGGGCACGCTCGGACCGTCGACTGCCGCGCCGCGAGCGGGGCCGCACGGTTCCGCCATCACCGGATCCGCCGGATCCGGTGTGCGGTCGTCGCCGGCTCGTGGTCCGGAGCCGACCGGCTCGCCGGACAGTACCGGCGAACGGACAGGAGCCACCGATCCGAGGGCCGGGGCGGCTCCGGCGACCGACGGCAGCGATAAGGGTATTACCGCTGGCCGGACGACCCACGAAGCGCGGACGAATACACCGGCGCCCGCAGCTCCCGGTGCTGCCGGTACGGATCGGAACGCGGGTGCCGGTGCCGATCTGGCCGGCGGAGGCCCAGGCCCGGACTCCGCTGCCGGACCCCGGGCGGGTTCGTCTGGGCCGAGTGTCGCGCCGACCACCTCCGGTCCCCGCGCGGATACCCCTCCCGGAGATGCGGCACCGGACGACCCGGTGGCGCCTGGCCCGGGAGCGGACTCGGACATCGCGACCCCCGACTTCGACGAAGCCGGGCAAAATGCCCCGCATCTGGTATCGCAACTCGCGGGAATGTTCCCGGACGCCGATATCACGCCGATGGGGCGTGCCGGGCGAAAAGGTGTGAGTACCACCGAACTCGGGCAAGCGCTGGGTTCCGAGCTCCAGGGCAGCGAGACTCTGCGTGGCACAACCCCGCGCCAGGAATCGTGGCGGTTGAAGATGCGGGCCGACGAGGAGCACGGCCGGCTCGCCGACGCCGGTCACGCCATCCAGGGCGCGGCGCGTAAACGCGCCCGGAAAACACTGAAATACACCGCCAGGGTGCGTAAACAGGTTTCGGCGGAGCGTAATTCGGTCAGCAGGCGCATCAGCAAGATCGAGAAGTCGGTCAAGGACTGGGAGTCGCAGCAGGCAGAGCTGAATCGGCAGCTGCAATCACGGCTCACCGAGTTGCAGGACCAGCGCGACAGAGCGCAGAACCCACCCCCGGTATCGGATCCGGAAACCGGCAGACCGGTACCACAGTCGGTTGATCAGGAGGCGCTGCGTGCCCTGGCGGAGACCGACGCCCGGCTGCGGGCGGAAACCGCCGCCAGGGTCGATGCGCTGGGGCGGAAGATCGATGCCGGGAAGCGGCGGATCGAGCTCGGCCAGAGGGACCGGATGCGACTGGAAGCCCGCCTCGATCGCCTGAAAAAGATGGGATACCGGGTAACCGAGGCGCAGCAGCGGGCGCAAGAACAGGCGCGCCCGCTGTTCGAACACGCGGACTCGGAGCGCGAACGGCTGCTCGACCTGGCCGCGGCCCGCCGGATCCAGGACAAATCGGCATTCCGGAAGGCATCCCTCGGCGCCCGGATCATCGAACAGAGCGAAGAGGTCGGCGAAGGCGGCGCCGTGGTGTGTGTGTACCGCTACGCAGAGGTGGACGAGTACGGGCGGGAAGGCCGGGGCGTCACGATCTACCAGCGCGACGGCGTGGTCATGATATACGACCCCGCCAAGAAGAAACCGGAGATCTTCGATCCCGATTACCGTCCGCCGGGCCTGGCCGAGAAACGGGAACTGCTGATCGCAGCTTTCCGTGCCGACGGAACACCGGTCAATCCGCTGGTCACGGTCTCGATCCCGGGTAACGACGACGAGGACCCGGAGAAATCGCTACGCCACCTCCGTGACCTGCAAGCCGGTGATACCGAAGCACGGTCCCGGTCCGCCATGGCGGCATTGCGCACCGAACACACCCGGGTGGCGGGCGAACTCGGTGATCGGGCCGATGCCGCGGATCTCACCCCCGACCAGCTCGATGGGCTACGCGATCCGGACCGGTTCCCGGGCGTACTCGCCGGTCTCACCGATCCGGGGTCTGCCGTATCGGCCGAAGAATCCGCGCGGATCCAGGAAGCCCGCACAAGCCTGCGGGAGCTGGTACCGCGATATCACGCACTCGACGCCGCGTTGCGGACACTCGGATCCCCGCGCGGTCCGGACAGTTCACTGCAGCAGGAGTTGCTGCGCCGGCACGCCGTGGCGGTTCTGGACTGGTCGTCCTCTCTGGGCGACCTGGCTACCTTTGCAGGACGGATCCCGGGCGCCCGGGTGGATCCGCTCGTATCGGGCCGTGCCGAGGCCGAGATCACCAGGCTGGGTGAGGCAGGGATTTCCGAGGAGCGACTGAGCCAGCTCCGGGCCGCAGCCGCCCGGCACGATCTGCTGACCGGGCAGATGCATACCGCGCACGAAGAGTCCCGCGACCCGGTCCACAGTGTCCGGTCCGAGCAGGAGCGCGCCGCTGAGCGGGCGCGGGCCGTGGCCATTGCCCGCTTGGAGACGGCCGTCACCCAGCTGGAAGCAAACCTGCAAATTGCCCTGGGAGAGCTCGTCACCGTGGGAAGGGAGCTGCGCCTGTCCGATACCGTGCTGGAGAAGCTGACGACGCCGGAATTCGAATTGGTGCTGCGTGATCTGCCGGACTCCGAAAGAGGTTGGCGTGCGCTGACGGCGAATGCGCACTATCACCACGAGCTCGCCGCCGTGCTCCAGCAGACCAAGGTCGTTCTCGAGCAGGTCCGCGACGGTGCTTCGCGCTCGCGCCGGTGGTCGGAGACGGCTGCCCGGCAGGCCGGCCTGGCCACCGCGTACGCGACCGCGTTGCGCGATACCCGCAATGCGACGGTGACCCGGGTCTCCGATCTCGAAATCTCCCAGGTCATCAGCGATGTGCTCGGCTGGGCCGATTCCCTGGAGTCGAACGGGGTACGTCTGGGCCGCGAGACGTTGGACCGGGGATCGGTGGCCGGGGTGAGCGACCGCGGCCTGGGGCTCGACATCGACCTGGGTGCCATGGCCGGGGATGTGGTGGTCTTGGACGGGCGTCCGGTCCGGTTCGCGGTGCTTGCAGAGGACGCGCCGGCGGAAGCGGTGACGGCGGCGCATCGCAGTGTGCGATCGGCACGGGTGGCCCACAAACCCGGCGCACCGCTCGGCGACGTGGACCGCACCCGGATGGTGACCGATGCGCTCGCTGCGGCACAGGCTGCGGCCGGTCCGGGGACCTCGCTCACCCTCGCGGTGGCGCTGCTGGAATCCGGCACCGAGCCCGGCAGCTATGTGGCAGGCCGGCTCGGCGCGGCCCGGCTCGACCTACTGGACCCCGCGGACCCGGAAACATCACAGTCGCTCACCTTCTCCGAGAGCGCCGGGGCCGATCGCGCACAGTCCACCGACCGGGCGGTGGCCAGCTATCCGGCGATCAGCCGCGGCACGCTTGCCGACCACCAGATTCTGTTGTTGCGCAATGCCGGTTGGGACGCCTCTGTCGCGGCCTCGGCGCTCGCCGGATCATTCGCCGGTCATCCGGGGAATATGCCGGCCGCCGTGGGCGAGATCATCGACATTGCGCGTGCCTCGGGTGCGCGGGGCGGCCTCACCGGAGTCGCGCTGTCGGGTAGTGCTGGCGAAGTGTCCGATCTCGCCTCTGCCGGTGCGCGCCCCGGCAGAGCGCCGGAGGGGACCGGCCCGGCTGATCCGACGGATTCCGGTGCGGACAGCGGGCCGGAGATGCGAACGGCTACCGCACCGGAGACCACCGAACTGGAAGCGGGTGTTATCGCCGCGCTCGGCGGAGAGATCGCCGGCCGCGCGGTTGTCTTGGGGCGGGCTGCTATGGACGCCGTGTTCGGGCAGGTGCCTTCCGCGCGGCGCACGGTGGAGCTTTCGGTGCTCGACGCCGATTACGCCGCGCTGCGCGCGCTCCCGCAGTGGACCGAGCAGTCCGGGGACAGCGGCAACTTCCTGCGCAACGGCGACTATTCGATCGTCGCCGCGACGGATTCTTCGCCGGCGCACCGGGATACGCTGAGCCGGGCGTGGCGCACTCCCGGTGGACTGAATATCGCCGGCCTGCCGGATGTCTATGCCCAGTGGCAGGACCGCGACAGCAGCCAGGACCGCAGTGACGCCGCGGAGATCCGGCAGCGCCTGCTCGATCCCTCCCGGCCGCCGCTGCCCCCGGTGGTGCTCGCGCACGAGATCGAGGCGATATGGCGGGTACTGCCCGCCGAGGCACGCGAGCACAGCGCGGCGCCGGACGCGGTTCACCTGGCTGCCGGCGGTTTGTACATCGCCTACACCCTGTACGGGGATCCGCGGATCGGCCGGACCAATCAGATCGTCGGAAGTCTCGAGCGACCGGAATACGGTGTTCCGGCGACGTATCACAACGGTTTCGATCTGCTGCACGACGCGGAATCACTGGTGCGGCACCTGCGCAATATCGGCGCGACCCCGCTCGAATGCCTCGACGCGGTGGTCGCCGAGATGTACAGCGACGCCGTGTACGGCAACGGCCGGCACAGCAATGATCCCGACGGGTACGACGAGCTGAAATCGGCGGAACTGGCTCGCGCCCATGCTGATGCGCTCGGCTACGACCGGGCCCGGGCCGAGCGTATCCACGCCATGATCCTGGGTACCGCGTTCGACGAGGTCACCAAGGCACAACGCGGTAAGAACGACCCGGACCCGCTGGTGCAGGCGCTGGCGGGCACCGATCTGAAAACTCTGTCCGAGGCCGGGGGGTTGCGGGCCGCGATGGCCCTGGCCGTCGAAGACCTGATGTCGGAACGCTACCCGGCGAGCCGGATACTGGGCCGGGCCCTGGAGGAAGCCGGTCTGCGTATCCGTTCCGTCGACGAGGGGATCGCGGCGGTCGACGCGCTGGCCGACTGGCGTCCGATGATCGACGGCAAGCGGTCGGAGCAGACGGTGATGGAGGCGTTCGCTCAGCGGCTCGCGAGGAACGCGAACTTCACGAGCGGCCACCAGTATCCGCCGACATGGTCGCTCGACGATCCGGAAATGCGTACCGCCACGGCGCGACGCAGCCGCGAGGTGAGCGGGGCGCTCTCGGCCGGTCTGACGACGGCTACGCGGGAATACGCAAGGGCCGGGAAGTATGCCGCCGACATCACGGAACGGTTCCACCGGCCGGACGACGCCGAAGGAAACCGGGTAGCGGACGACCGCGCCGTGCCACCGCCGGCCGCAGCGGTGCTGGGCGCGGATCCGGCCGGGCCGCTACCCCGCGATCCGCAGGCCGCCCTTGCCGACCTGGTCGCCTACCACCGTGCCCGCCGGGACGTGAAAGCGGCAGCAGGCCGGTTGCGCGAGGCGAAAGAGCAGGACGAGGCCGCGTACGCCGACGAAATCGAACCCCGGCCGGAGGAGGGCCGCCCAGGACCGGAGGAAGCCCGGCTGAGGGGGCCGCTGCGGTCCAGTCTGGCCCGGATGTATGAGATCGAGCGGCGGATCGAGCCGTTCGCCGAGGAACTCGGCGCCGGCCGGCCGGGCGGGCTCACCTCCCGGCAGCATCAGCAGCTACTGGATCTCGGCGTCGCGGTGGCTGGGTGGCGGGACGCGAAGAATGCCGTGGCGCAGGAGGGCCCGGATTCCACGACCGAGGGCCGGCGCGGCGTTGACGAAGCGACCCGGCAGATCCACGAGGTCGTGCGGCGACTCGCTGCGGATCCCGTTCTGCATACTCTCGCTCAGCTGGACGAGGGCTGGGGGCCGGTTTCGGGCGACCGGACGACAGCCGATTCCGGCGGCCCGGTGGACTATCGCACCATGGATCTCGGCGAGGTATACGGCGTCAGCGATCTCGGTGCGAACGCGGTCAATGAGCACAACCACGACTGGATGGAAGCGGCGGTCGTCTCCTACCCGGGTGGGGAGAGCCGGATCGCTGTGGTGGCCGACGGTGTCGGGCGGGACGAGGGTGCCCACCGGGCTGCCGAAGAGGCGGCCCGGGTGGTCCGGGCGCAGCTGGCCCACTTCGCCTTTCGGAAGCAGGGAGTGTTCACCCGGGTCGAGGCCGAGGAGGCGATGCGCGCCGCGATTCTTGCCGCGCAGGATCGAGTGGCCACCGTGACATCCGACCACACCACGGTAGCGGCGGCACTGACCCAGCACCGCACCGATGGTGCGCCGAATCAACTGATCGCGGGCTGGGTCGGTGACTCCCGAATAGATCTGTTGCGCGCCACGGGGGATTCGGCAGCGATCTCGCGGGACCACTCCGATCTGGCCTATCTGACAGATCTGGGGATGACGCAGCGCGAAGCTCTCCGCGAGAGCGAGGGCGGAATCCTGCACAGCCTGGGTGTAGGTGCCGGGCCACCGGCCGCCGACGATGCGGTGAATGCCCGGTTCGTGGCGTCGCGGGAGCTGGCGCCCGGCGATATCGTCTCGGTCAGCACCGATGGCATCTGGAGCGCCGATCCGGACGTCGAGGACCGCGCCGTGGTGCTGGACGGGGGCCAGAATTCCGACCTGCGGAACATGGCGTGGCGGCTACGGCACCGTGCGCTGCTGAGCGGTGGTGAGGACAACGCCAGCATCGTGCTGATCTCGGGTGCGCCACCGGCCGAACCGATCCCGGACACTGCCGGGGTGGTGGACGAGGGTGATACCGGCCTGCCGGCCGATCTCCGGGCCGGCAGGCGAATCGGCGAACCGCGGATACCCGGCACCGACGTTCCGCCCGGCCTGCGCGGCGGCTACCGCAACGCGCTGGCCGCACAGGACAGCGCCCGGAAGGCCCTGGACGACCTGGCCGCAGAGATGGGGCCCCTGCCCGTGACTGTCGCCCAGCTCGTGGGCCCCGACCACGACAATGCGCTCGCCGCACTGGACCGGCACACCGAGGGGCCTTCCGACGCCGGCGAACCGACGCACGGGATCGAACTGCTGGGCCGGTACACGAAGAAGTATCACGAGGCCGAGTTCCGGCTGCGCCGGATCGAGGAACGGATCCGGGCCCACGGCGACGGGGTAGATTCCGCCGACGCGCGACCACGGCCCACTTTCCCGGACGATCGCGGGACAACCGAGGCACAGAGGGTCCGCGCGGTGCGGCGGTGGCAGACCATCCAGGGTTACGGCGGAACTCTCGCCGACACGGCCCGGCTGTGGCGGCTGACCGACTCCAGGACGCAGCAAGCCCTTATCCAGATAATTCCGGAGGAGATCGCCCGTACCCCGGCACTCCCGCCCCCGGCGCGCGACGAAGCCTCCCGGCTTGTGCTCCGGCGTGTGCGGAACGGACTCCACCGGGAGGGCCCGGACTCGGCGGCGCGGGTGGCCGCCGACGCACACGCCGACCGGCTTGCCGCCGCCGAGCGCTGGGCGGCGCAGATCCCCGGGCATCCCGCAGTGCAGCTGCTCGACCCGGCCGCTTCCGCGATGATCTTCGGTGATCTGGATGCTGCCGACGAAGTCCGCTTCCACACACTCGGCGAGGATCTCGGTACCGCGGCCGCCCCCGCGGACCGTGATCGCGTTACCGCCGCGGCGATCGACGACCTCGCCAGGGCGGGCCGACGTGCCGCCACCGTGGTACTGCCTGCGGTCGATAGTGCGGAATTCGCCGGTGCCGTCGCGGAGATCCTGGATGCCCGGGTGGCCCGGGGAGGTGCGCTTCCGGAAGTGGTGCTGATCGGGCACGAAGCCGCGGGGTCACCGGACCCGGGGCCCGGCGGGGATACCCGGATGGGCGGAGATCTCGTATCCCGGGCCCGGGAGGATCCAGCTCTCGGCCGGTACCGGGATCTGATCGAGGTTGCCGCAACGCAATCCGGTGTTGCGCACTGGATGCCCACGCATCGGATCGAGGGCGTGGCCAATGATTGCGTCGTGCGCAACGGGAGCGGTCTGCTGAACCGGCTGGCGTTTCGGCTGGAACGGCACGGGTCCGGGGATCCCGCGACGATCGAGGAACTCCGCCGGCGAGCGGAGGAATTGAGCAGAGCCGTGGTGCCGTCGTCGGGGTTCTCCGGCCCGGCAACAGCGCGCGCTATGGGCGGCGACTGGAGTCAGCGAGAGTTTCGGAACCCGGCCGATCTGGCTGCCGCGGTCCCCGAGGGTGGGGCGATGCTCGCGGCCGTGGAGTTCGCGGGTTTCCGGCGGCACGGAGTGGCCGGGGCGCATGCGGTTCAGCTGTATCGCGAGGGCGATCGGGTCTACGTGATCGACGAGGCCACTTCCCCCGAGCGGGACGAGAACCGAGTCGAATTCGCGGTGTGGTCTGCGCGAATCGGTCCGCAGGTCGTGGGCTGGTACGGAATCGCCTTCGGGAAGGACGGGCGGCCGGAGATATCGCTGCCGGAAACGGGGGAGTCGGCGGCCATTGCCGGGCGGGACTACCCGAACACCGGTATCGCCGGGTATTCGCCGGAGACGGGGCGCGGCCCACCGGATGCCCGCGTGAGCGATCCACCGGACGAGCAAGATCGGCGACTCGCCGCGTATGCGCTGGCACGCGGGTCCGGCGCCGACGGCGATCCCGGTGGTGCGGAAGCGGCCACGCGACTGCTCCCGCCGGTCGACGCATCGGTCTCCGACAGCCTCGGCGCACGATACTTCGCCGCCTTGGGACGGAAGCAGGCACTGGACAACCTGGCATGGTGGCGCGGCCTGTCCGACGATGCGATCCCGGATAACCTACGGGGACGGTCGGCGCAGGACGGCCTTGAGGATTCCGGTCTCGAACTAACCGGGTTGCAGCGTGCGCTGCTGCGCGTCCGTCCCGAACTGCTGGCCACGATGCCCGGTCTTCCCGATGAGGTCAGTACCCAGGCGGCGCTGCGCGCCCTGAACGCTCGCCTGCGGATTCTCGAGGAAAAAAGCCGCAGCGGCGACGCTTTCACTGTTGCGGAGAGCCGGGAATACTCGTGGACGCCTGATTTGATCGACAGCCTCACCAGGGATTCCGGTGGACTGCCACCTTATCTCCGGAATCTGGACCCGGTTACCGGCGAGGTTGTCTTCGTATACGGCGATATGGCTACCGCGGACAGACGGGTCTATGTGGTACCGCCGACCCAGGCGCCGAACTTCACCGTCGACTACTACGAGGCACGTGTCACCGCTGAGCGGATTCACACGGAGATACAACGCATGCAGCCGGGTGCCCGTGTCGCTGTCGCGGCATGGGCACGAGGAGCCGGCTTCGACGATTCCGGTGGCGCCGCATTGCGTGGGGCGTTGCTGCGTCGCGACATCACGGTCGATCTCGCTGTCCAGCGCCCCGATTCCGGAAACGGTCGCGCTGCCGCGGAGAGCGGTCCGGTCGTTCCGTATGCGGTGATCACCTTCGGCGCCGCCGCCTCGGTAGGGCACGCGATCGCGGATGATGCGGGGTTGCACACCCTGTACATGATCGATCCGGATGGTGTGCTGCCGTCGGCGGCCCCGCCACCGACAGTGTCGATGTACACCACCTATACGCACAAGAATCAGCTGCGGACCGCCTCGGAGCGGCACGCTGGCAGGCGACTCGCCGCGGTCGACGGAGCCTATCGCCCGGCTCGCGTGCGCGAAGGCAAACCGGATCCGCTGTCGCGCATGATGGCGCGGATCGGCCTCGACCGTGACATGTCCAGGTATCTCCCGGAGCTGTCGGATCGATTCGGGGGTCTCGTACCCGAGACCCGAACCCTGCCGAAGGGCAACAGAGTACTCGTGGCCCTCGGCGCCGAGGACGTATTCCGAGCACCGGACGGCCCGCTGGACTGGCGAGCATTCGAGGCTGATATCGGCGGGCGGCTGGTGCCGGTCGTCGTGAAATCGTCGGAATACCGGGACGCGGTGGACCAGATCCTCGATGACCTGTCGAAGGGTTATGTGCGTAACGACGAGGGGCTTGTCCAATCGGGGGTGCGTGCCGATGTATACACCGTGGTGCTCGGCAGCGGCAGCGCCGCGTACCGGGTCGAAATGGCTGCGGTCGGCGATGAGGTCGTCGTTGTCGATCCGCTGGTCGGCGGTCCGCTGGTGGCAGATCTCTGGCAGGAACTCCGGCTCCATCGGACGGACCTGGCGGCATGGGTCATCGCGCACCGGACCGGTGCCGACGGCGTGCTGCGACCGGTCATCGGAGCTCTGCACGATCCGAAGTTCCAGCACCCCGGCATGCCCGCGTATCTCATCGGGAGTACCGGCATCGACGCACCTCATGCCGAACGTATCCCCGGCAAGCTGGTCATATCGCTGCGGCCCAAGAAGCCCAACGAGTCGACCGAGAAGGCCGCGGTGCCGGCCGGGAAGGCCGAGGTGTCGACCGGAGGGGATGTGCTGATCGGCCGCAGTGCGGTCGGTGCGAAACTGTTCGAGCTGTTAGGGGACGTGTCCCGCAATCATGCCCGGGTGGGTGTGTTCCGTAACGGTGAATTGTGGATCGAGGACAACGGTTCCCGTCACGGCACTTTCGTCAACGGGACGAAATTGGCACGCGGCGAGAGGCGTGTGATAGCGAAGACCGACACCATCCGGCTCGGCGCGAATAGCGAAATATCGTTGGATTTCAAGCCGGACAGGCTGCTTCCCGCCGAGGTGGGACGTGACGAATCGGCCGGACGTTTGCAGGCTGCGGCTGCCGAGACTTCCGTTATGGTGCTCCATTCTTCCTACGGTCCAGGCTCTGACGTGCCGATACAACCGGGCCGCGACCTAGTGATCGGACGAGAGAACAGCCCGCTGGCGGACCGGCTGACGCAGTACCCCGATATCTCTCGCCGACATGCGACTATCGGGCTGGATGAGAGTGGTCGCGTGTGGATCCGCGACGAAGGCTCCACCAATGGCACCTTCGTCGACGAGAAACCTATTCCCCGTGGGGAGAACCTAATTGTGGGAGAGCACGCGGTCATACGATTGGGCCGGAACTATCGACTCGTCCTGCAAAAGCAGCGAAGCGGTGCGCCGGACGGGAGCGCCGGTGCCGTGGGCGAAGTATTGCGGCCAGCCGGTGAGGAGGCCGGCGCGCGCTCGCCGGGACCGCAGCCTCATCGCGTTGCATGGGACGGGTCGCGGCGGCGGCACGACGGTGACGAAGGGGGCATCCAGAGGCCGTCGCAGTACAGAACTCCCGATCCCAACTGGTATGCCTCCGGCGTAAGTGACGATGAGCCGCATGCTCTCAACACCTCGGCACCCGGCGACGGCGCGGCGCAGCGCGATATCCCGGTCGCGGGACCGGAACTGAAATGGCCGCGTCCGGCCGAGGTGCCCCGCCTGGACTCGGACCATCGTCCGCCGCTCGACGAGGCGAGCGACGGGGACCCAGAAGCTGCGGCCCGTTCCAAGGTGGCTGAGCACCTGCAGATAAACCCCTCGAACATTGTGCCCGCGACGGTACTGCGGGCCGTGGCTCAGCTCCAGAAGCGTTTACGCGAGCTGGACCAGCGAGGTTGGGATCTCATATCCCAGAACGAACGCACGGCGGAGGTGCTGCCGGTGCTCGGCCGGCTGACCGAGCACGAAGCGAGATCCTCGCAGTCGGATTACGCTCGGCCGGTCGGGAAAATGCTGTCCGAAGAGCTCGACGCGATTCTCCCCACAAAAGCGCCGGATTCGTCGGTGCCGGCGCGGACCGACGATCTGCTGGACGAGCTACGCCGACTCGGTGAGCGGGTGCACTCCATCCGGATATTCGTGAACGACCTGTCGTACTATTTGGGACTGGCCGTGACATCGACGCGCCGCCCGGCGCATCCGCCGGCTACCTCACCGGCTTCGCCCGCCGAGCGGGAGCTGTTGCTGGTGCTCCAGGACCTCGGTCACCGGCCCGCAGGCGATCTCGATCCCCGGCAACGTCGGCAGCGGGAATTCGCGGAGTCGTTGTGGACAGGTATCCGTTCCGCCGAGCGCAGGCTGCGAACCGGCTTCGGGATCGACGTACTGTCGATCGACTGGGAGCATCGGGTGGCCCAGGTCGGCCTGTCGCCGACCGTCCCGGATATCGGTGACAGCAGATCCTGGTTTGTGCGAGTCGACGAACTCGATATGGCGGCATCACCCGGTTCGCCGTCCTGGATCGACCGGCTCTTCACCCCCGGGCCCGACGCCGGCGCGCTGGAGGTGTATCCCGGCCGGCGCACCGCCGGACCGGGATTCGATATCGTCACCGATACCGGCGGGCAAACCGCCGGCGCCGTTGATACGGCCCGCGCGCTCACCGCCTGGCTGCACTCGGAGAACTGGGGCAGTTCCGAACAGATCGAGGCGGCGGCCGGGATCGTCGAGAAGCTGGTGGAGGCCGGCGGTAGCCGGGCTCGGGTGGCCGCGAGGATATCCGGCGAAGATACTGCCCGGAAGCTGATCGTGGAGGTCGTCGACCATGCCTCCAGCCCTCGTCCGGCGGAACCGGATCGGCCGCAGGCCCTCGACGACACAGGGGAGGTGCTGGCTGGGGGTCGCCGCGCGACCTGGCTGGCATTCCACGAATCGCTGCTCGTGAGAGGGCTTCCGGAAAGTGTCGCGAAGGCGGAGCTGTGGGATCGGTTCGACAGCGATCCGGGCGCTGTCGCCGCTCGCCGAGCGCTCGCCGCCCTCGGGGGCGACGCGGCCGTCCGGCCGAACTATTCGACGGACGGCCCGCTGCTCTGGCCCGAAGGCGTGATCGGTACCGCGGTACCAGGCCCCGGCGAACGCAATACCGGCTATACCGCCGCACTGGCGGCGTCCGCGGACGATATCCGCGCGCTCGGACTCGGTGTCCGCAAGAACACCCCCTTCGACGGGCCGTCTCAGCAGTTGGGTGCCTTGTTCGTGCCCAGTGAGATCGCCTGGATGGAGCAGATCGGTGGCGAACGTCTGGAGCATAACGGAATACATTTGGTTGCGCTCCTGTACTCGATCAAGGCCTCCGTGTACTCGGCCACCGAAATGCTGTTCCCCGAACCCATCCCGGAGCGCAGAATCCAGGTAACGGTGGACCTGGAAGCCCGGATCTTCGAGGCCCGGCTCCTGGACGACCCGCGCGATCTCGACGGCGCGCCGATCGAAGTGATCGGTGGTTCGTGGGGTGTTCGCGACGGGATCGCTGTTGCAGCCGCGGCGGTACCAGTACATGCCCGGCAGATATCGCGTCCGGACGATTCTCCGCCGCCGGTACCGGATACGCGACCGGCGGCAGCCGTCGACCCGGACGAACTTCTCCACCGCCGCGAACAACGGGAAGCCCTGCGCCCGCTACGCGATGCCGCAGCCGCTAAGCTGAATATCGACCCCGGAACCCAGACAGATCTGGCGCCACTCCTGCAAGAACTCGCGACGCTGGAACAGAAAGTGAAAGAGGGGCGGGGAAAACCGCGCAGCGCTCTGACCGAGGAACAAACGAACGCGCGAACCAGGTATTCGATTCTTCGTGATTTCCTCGAGTACGAACGGCGGATGCGTTCCCTGGACACGGCCATCGGTGACGAAAATCCGGTAGCTAGTCGAGTCGAGACGGACGAGCTTCGTCATCAGGGCACGCCGCACCCCGCGGCGAACACTTCGGAAAGGCCGCTCCGGCACGACCTTGGTGAGGACACTGAAACGGGCATCGCTGTGCTTCCGTCGATGCGGCAGAAGCGCAACAACCCTCCCGGTGCCGTGGGGTTTGCATCCGGTGTGGGCGGCGATGAACCGAATGCCCTCAACTCTCCGAGATCTTCGCAGCGGAGACAGGATGGTGCGACGTCCTCCGGTCCCCCTGCCTCGGCCACCGTCGAGCCGGGATCGGGAACGGCCGAGGTGCCGTTGATTGTTCCGGAAGGTCAGCTGGAACTATCAGCGGACGGTCGTCGGATGCTCGCTGACGTAGTGCAGGAACGCAGGGCGCGAGTTGACCGGTGTATCGTCGGCATCCGAAACTTGCGCAATTTACTGGAGGAGGCAGTCGACGAATCGGGCGTGTACAGTACGGCGCCATTCGTATCTCAGATACAGGCCCAAATCGAAGATGTGCTGGAGCGTCGGATCAGCGATTTTCTCGGCACCGAACGTGGACGAGAAGACCAGAAAATCGCGCAGCTGAGCCTCTTGGTCGAGAAGCAACATCTCAGCGTCTCGGAGATGCGATTGCTGTCCAATCTTCTTTCCTCTGGTGGGCGAAATATCGTTGGACTGCTTCCCGGTGCCCGGAACCGCTATGTTCGAGCCCTACAGGCATCCGCGCGGAAACAGTTGATCGAGTTGACTCAGAATCGGTCTTTCATGGAATCAACTGATGCGGACCGTGCAGCATATAAACTGAAATCATTATGGAGCGGACCGATCGACACGTTCGTGGATAGGATTCCCACTGGCTCGAACAAAACGGATCGAGAAAGGCTCATCGACTATTTGGCTAGCCTTGAAAGGCTACGCTATGAAGAGCTGAGAAAATTTGTCGACCCCTGGGAGAAGATATCCGACGATGAAATAACTCCACTGCTGTCGGAGTTGGTGCAAGGGAAGCTTAGTACGAGCGATCTCTTTCGCGACATCGAGAGAATCCAGCGCGCCCGTCCTGCAAATGCGAACATTTCTAACGCCCTTAAGAATCTGAATAAATGGCTGGTCGGGAAATTTTCGGAGGCTTCGATGGCCGGGGTTTCTCTCGATTCGGCCGACGTCGAAAGAATTGCCAATTACGTATCCATTGCTGCCGATCTCGGCAGCCGACTGGGTGTATCGAGCGACTTTCCGGATAAATTAGAGGAGATGCGCCGCCTTCGTGGTGGTCAATTGGACGACTATGTGGACCGGGCGTCCACGTTGTACTGTCATTTCACGCCGAATATCCGCGAAATCGCGCTCACCGGCGAGCTTCGTTCTGGACGTAGCGCCGGCGTAATGGCGACCACCAATGCCGTTTATTCCGATGGTGTGCACTTTATCAAGCCGGGCCGTTGGATGGGGATCGAGAACTACAACTGGTATATCGATTATTCGAGCAAAACGAAATCGGCCTCCGGAAGGTTTATCCCGGGTGCGCTGGGCGCTGTGATTGTGCTTCCACTGGGGGAGATAATCCGGCACACGCCATTGCGTTCGGAGGTGAAGACCACCTCGCCGGACGGTGACCACCTGTCTTCCGACTCTGTATTTCGTCCTCTCGGGAACTCTGACCAATATCATTACCCGCTGGATCGGGCGTATATCATTCCCTGCTATAGCGGTAGGCAACTAAGGCAAGGTGAATGGTTTGGGTCGGACTGGTCGGAGCCATCCTCGGAAGAGATGGTTACTGACCCGGTCCGGAGGGTTTTCCTTGATGCTGGATACGATATTAATTGGGTGGATCGCCATGTAATTGAAGTTCCGGATATGATTCTCTCGGATTCCCTCCCGGGAAATCCGGAAATGTACGCCCGCATGAAACGTCAGCTTCGAACGGCAATGGACACGATCTCGGACAGGATAGAACGAGAAAGTGATTCCAGGGCGGACTATATTGTTCCGGTGTCGACTCAACACGGCCAAAGATTGGAGGCGTTGGACGAACATGGTTTGCCACGGAATCATGAATCATTCGAATCTGCCATAGAGCTATTGGCGCCGGCGGCCGGGCGAATCCGGAACCAAGTGAATCACGAAACTGTACTCTCGGCGCAATCATCGACTGCTCCCCTTCGAATCCTGGAAGACCCGGGATTCTCCGGTGATGGACCGGTAGCAGGACCAGGTAGCCCTTGGGGGCTTTTCGGTGCAGGTGGAGCCCTGGTGAGACACGTAGATGAGCAGGGCGTCCCTCGTTACTTGATGTTGAAGATGAGCGAAGGATATTCTCAGGCGAATTGGCAGATCCCGGGTGGAGCCAAAGGATCGAAGGAAACAGCAGCGAATGCGGCCGCCAGAGAGCTCTTCGAAGAAGCCGGTGTAACGCAAAAGGAGCTCGACAGACTTCAGATCGTCGGTAGTCATATTTATGAGCACCCGATTTACGACTGGACCTATGAGACGGTGGTCGTCGATGCGCCTGGCGCGTTCGAGCTTCGAGTTGATGGCCGAGAAGCAGTCGCGGGCGGCTGGTTTACCGAAGAACAGATACGGCGCATGAATGTGCACAACGTGTTGAAGTCGAATATGCCCAGTTTGTTGCAGGTCTTCTCCGGGAGCGCACGCCTCGAGGAGGCCGATTGGGGCATGAACACGTGGGTCGAAAATTCGTCGGTGACCGATGGCGTAGCACGGTGGAAGAAGCCGGCAACACAACATCGTCACCAGCCGCCAGGTGCGGCCGGCCGACCTCCGAGCCAGGCTGCAGCGGAGGGCTTGATCGAGGATTCCAGTTGGGACGACCGGCGCGGTAGTGGGGGGCGTCGCGGCGCCAGCGGCCTGGATTTCAAGAGCAACCTGGTGGAGGGGTTCACAGCATTCCGGCACGAGCCCGGCAGCGGTGCGGACTGGACGGATGGTGCGGCGCGCGGCGAGGAATCCATTCGGGAGCGGCCCAGCACCTCGCCTGTCTACGAGTACGGTTACGCTGAGGAACGGTCGGATGCCGAGCTGGCTCGGCTACGACGCCTACGGATCGAGCACCGCTACTACTATCCGTTGGGCAACAAGGTTACTCCCGGTGGCACCAGCTTGTATCCGGAAGGTCGGCCGGCGTATTACAGCGCCCGCCACCGCCTGGGATCCGGTGTATATCTGTACACATTGACGGTCCGGCTCCATCTGGGATCCGCACTCGATGTCACCTCGGATGACCGCCAAGGTTTTGTTGCCGAGCTCGATATGGTGGTCGATCGTTATTTCAATACGGGTATCGAGATTTTCGATGGTCACCATCTGTTGGTCGACGTGGAAATCGTGTCCGACCCTGCCGATGCGAACTTGCATGTCGATCTGGTCCGCGAGAGCCGAGCAGTCGGTAATCCTTGGTCCGTCGATCTCTCTCCCGATCGGATCGCACGTGAACTGCGGCGGCATCTGGGCCTGGTGCCGTGGGGGCACGGGGGTGAGATGGCGCTCTCTGCGGACGATCTGGGCGCAATCCGCAGGTCGATTTGTGACGCCAATACGCACCAACGATTCCCCGATCTGGAGTCCTCTCGTGTCTATGGGCCAGGAGAGCTTCGTGAGCTAGAGGAGCCGAAGTATCAGAGCGACCTGGAGGATGCGCTTCGTGAGGGTTTCCGGTTCGCGGTCGGTGCCGATCCCCGATCCCATCCCTACGGCCAAATGATCAACGGGCCCCACGGATCGCGCGGGCGTACGCAGAATTGCATCGACTGTACGCTCAGTGGCTTGTCCTCCTTCCTCGGAAGCCCGCTCGTAGCCGTACCTACCTGGCGCGATTACGAGGCAAACTTTCGCGGGGATATGAGCCTCCGACCTGAGGTTTCGCTCGGCGCGGCGTGGCAGGAGCCCATAGCGCGCTCCTCCGACGACGCATACTGGGAAGTCCACCGTCACGTCGAAGAGATGGGGCAAGGATCCGCCGCCCTGGTGCGAATCCGTTGGGTGGCCGGCGGTGGCCACCAGACTCTCGTCGTCTATCCGGTCGATGCGACGGGGCCGGTGTGGTGGGATCCGCAATCGGGGGAGACCAGTGATACTCCACCTCCGAACTATGTGGAGCGCTCCAAATCTCTTACGTTCATTCTCGTACCGCCCGATGAGGGAGTAGATCTTGCCGGCGACCCCGCCCTTTCGAACGAGCAGCGAAGTGGCGCGGTATCTGCGCTACCGACTCCGCTTGGACCTGACATGCAACATTCTGGAGACGGAGTTCGGTTGGGTGTGCCGACCGGTACCGACCAGCGAAGTGGCCGACAGCGAGATGAGGAGGGGCCTGCCGAACTACGTGGTGAACAAGGAGACAGGGGTGATCACCGAACACCGGACCATGCCGTCGGAGGTGATCGGACAGGAGTACGACGAGGAGATCCGCAGGGGCCGGCCGGTGCCGGGCGTTCAGATCTTCCCGCCGATATGGCAGGTGTCGATCGAGGCGACGCAGGAGACCGAGACGGAGATCCGGTATCGGGTCCGCGGACGATCGTTGACGGAACCGCCGGAGCCGGCCGTCGACCACTTGTTGACAATCCAGAAGAGCTCTTTCCGGATGGCAACGGACATGGGGATGATTCACGAGGTATGCAGCGAAGCGGCAGCCTGGGCGGAGTTCCGGAGCCGGGAAACGGGCTCGTGGCCCCGAACAGGGACGTTCGAGTTCTAGGGCCGGACGGCCGGGCAGAGTTCGGCGGAATACCGCCCGCTTTAGTTCCCCGGCGTCGGCTCGACCCTGATTCGCCGCCGAGCCTGTTCACTCCGAACTCGACTGAGCGGCACAGTCCTCACGGGGCGGTGGAGTTCGCGTCGGGGGCGGGGGAGGACGGGCTGAACGCATTCAATTCCGCACAGCGTGTGCCGGGGACGGCACCTGCCGAGAGCCAGCGCAAGCTGGTCCGGATGATCGGTGCGGGGCTGCCGTTCGACCTCATTGCGGAGGCTTTGGGGCCGGAGCGGATGGAGCGCGACCTCGAGGTCATTGCCCGTGAGCTGGGAGTCCGTACTCGGGACGATGTGGTGAGTACGGTGCGGGAGCAGGGCCCGGGCCGATTCGGGATACCTGTCCGGGATCCGAACATTCGAGGTGGCGCTGGATCGGGTGATGGTCACCGATCCGACGGGACGAAGGCTGACGGGGACCGCTTGGCACCTGATGCCGGGGAGATGGGCCGGCGCGCCTACGCGAAAGTGGCCGGGCTGCCCGCCGCCGAGATACCGCCACCGTTGCTCCAGGAGGATCCCGGTGATGCGAAGTACCGGGATTTCTTCGTAACGACCCGCGACGGCCGTCGACTCGCTGTTCGGCTCGAGGGCCCGGCCGACGGCATGCCCCTCCTGTATTTGCACGGCACCCCGGGGAATCGGGCGGCGAGTCTTCGTAAGGATGACGTCCTGCAGATCACCTACGACCGGCCGGGGTTTGGGGATTCGGATCGAAACCCGGGACGGCAGATGATCGATAACGCCTACGACGTCGAAGACATCATGAACTTTCTGGAGATCGAGAAGTTTGCTGTCCTCGCCTACTCGGGTGGGACCGGCACGGCACTCGCGGCCACCGCGATCATGCCGGAGCGGGTGACCAAAGTGGTGGCAGGTGTTCCGCAGGCCCCGATGGGATCTTTTCCGGAGTGGGGCGGCAATATGTCGTCGACGAACCTCGAAATGTACCAGGCGGACTATCAGAGGCTGGTGGAAATATTCCGCCCGAAGTATGAGGCTTTTGTCGAGGACCCAGATAATATCGAGGCCATCGTCGGTGCGGGTCGCAGTAAGGACCATAAGAAAATGCACGACGACCCGGAACGCCGGGCCGCGACGAGCCTGGACTTCCGGCGATCGTTCAAGAACGGACCCTGGGGGTATATCGACGATGCCCGCGCTGTTTCGCACCCTTTCGGGTGGGGTTTCGATGTACGGTCGATCAAGAAGGCGAATATTATGATCGTTGCCGCCTCCGCTGATAAATTCTCGCCGCCCACGCATGCCGAATGGCTACGGAAAAATGTGGGTCGGGACGGTGACGTCCGTATTTTCCTGCACATTTTTGATGCCGGTCATCTGGTCACCGGACTCACCATGGCCGGGCAGCTGCACTGGCTGAAGACTCCGCCCGAGTTGCGAACCTCGTACGATCCGGCCCGGTCGAGGCAGATCATCTCCTCCGTTGTCGGCGACTGGGACAGCCAGGCGGTGGCGAAACTCATGCGCGCAGAGAGGAGAAGTCGTTCGACCCCGTGACGGGTGCGGTCGATCCGGACTCCCGCCTTGATGCGAATATCGGATCGGCTGCCGAGACGACCGATGTGATTCCCGGTCCTGTGCCCCAAGACCTCGGGCACCAGCAGCGGATGCCCGGTCCGGAGGACAGCGAGAGCCTGCACGAGTGGGCGGACCGGGTCGGTCCACTCGCTGGTCTGCCGGACGTCTCAGCGCCTCTGGATGACCAGTAGGTCCAGGATTGGCTGACCGAGCACGACGAGCAGATACGAGGTTGGCGTCGCCATATTCACCATCATCCGGAAGCTGCCGGTAACGAATACCACACCGCGCAATACGTGTTCGACGTACTACGGGAGGCGGGGCTGAACCCGGAACTGGTACTCGACGGGCGGGGTGTGGTATGTGATTTCGGCCCGGACAACGGACAGCGCGTCGCACTACGGGCGGATATGGATGCACTGGAGATGCCCGTCGGTGGCCGAGAGAAGGTCATACACGCGTGCGGTCACGACGCTCATACGGCCATGGTGCTGGCCGCCGGGCAGGCACTGGCATCGAATCCGGACAGGCTGGGAGAGGTGGGAATCGGGGTGCGGCTGGTTTTTCAACCCGCAGAAGAGGCAGCCGAAGGCGCCGAGGAAATGGTGCAAGCCGGCCTGCTGGACGGGATCGTCAGGGCATTCGCGTTGCATTGCGATCCACGGCTGGCAGTGGGCGAGTTCGGTGTGGTGGTCGGCCCGATGAATGCCTCTGCGGACAAGCTGACCATCGACTTCGGTGGTGAGCCGACGGGGTATTCCGCGGTGGACGCCTCCACGGACAAGCTCGCGGTCGACTTCAATGGTCCGGGTGGGCATACAGTACACCCGGAGGAGACTGCGGATCTGATCCGCGCGATGAGTGAGTTTACGGCCACTCTGCAGATCTTGCTGACCGGGCACATCGGTGCGGACGGCACGATCGAGGCGGCATTCGGGCAGTTCCGGGCCGGCGAGAAAATGAATGCGATTCCCGATTCCGGTCGGGTTGAGGGAATGATTCGCCGCGCAGTGATCAAATATCCGATTGTTCACAATCTTCTGCAGCAACGTCTGCAGGAATTGAAGCAACGTTTCGATGGGCTGACATACACGCTGGATCATGAGCCTGATGCCGACCCGGCGGACCCGAGTGGGCCCGTGGGACGCCCGGATGGGTCAGTGGACCTGATCCATGCAATCGGTGAGTTCACCCGTGATCTGGACGACGCACTCACCGAAAGGTTCGAATCCGGAAAAATCGTCACGGTATTCGGCAAGGCCGAAGCCGGTTACGACATCAATGCGAGCCATGGCGCCGGAACTCTCACCGGGACAATCCGGCGCGCCGGCGTCGATAAGCAGGAAGTCGAGCAATTCCTCAACCAACGACTCACCGAGCTGAAAGAACGGTTCCCCGGACTGAAAACCCAACTACACCATGACGAGTTGGTGCCCACGGTCGTCAACGACCCCGAATCTATTGTACTGTTCATGAAGGCCATCGCCTCCCTCGGGCCGGGCGCTGCGACAGCAATTCAGATGTCCATGGGTGGTGATGATTTCGCACATTTCCTGAATCACACAGAGAAAAGCGGCGCTTACGTCAACGTTGGCATATGGTCCGGTGAAGGCGACAAGTACAGCCTGCACCAACCGCCACTCGGACTCGACGAACACGCACTCGACGAACGCGCACTCGCCTACGGCGCGCGAGCTCTCGCCGGCACAGTACTCGCCAGCGGCGCAGCAGCGACTACATCCACTTTCCCGAGTTCCGACCGCATCTGATGTACCCGCGGGTTCCGCAGAGTCGGGATGGCGGACTCCTCGGTCACGATCCTGTCGAAGGAGTTGTGTTCTTGCCGGCACTGGTCAGCAGCCGGGCCCGCTCCGCGCCGAGCACGCGGTCACAACCACGAGGGCCGCCGAAGACTGTCTGTCCAGTGGGCTTATGGTCTGCTCTGGATGCCCGAGTCGGTGATAGCTCCTACGATACACATCGAATCATTCTGGGGAGAATGCAAATCAACCTACTGAGCCGGAAACGATGGAGCACCCGGATCGGGTTGACCAGTGCGATCTTGAAGTGGCCGGATATGTTCCATATCCGGCCACTCCATCACTCGACTCCGAGTATGGAACCGCCGATCGAGCACGGGATGATGCAACCGACCATCCAACCCGTGGCCTGAAGTCCAACGACACGACTCCAACAAGCCTGGGTACATCAAAGCCTCTGGACATGCCGGAGGATTCAACAAGCGGAATTCATCTCGGGCTGATCACGCCCCGTGATTGCCTGTCCCGTCCGGCCGGCTTATTTGTGCGCGCAGTGAAAGAGCCTGGGCCCCGGCGGTATCGCCGAGGAACGCCCATAGGAACCCAGTGATGTCGTCGGTGGAGAACAACTCGGCGGCACGATCTATGTTTCGGTAGAGTTCGGCTTCGATCTCACCGACTTTGCCGGCCAGGTCCGCGCCGGTCGGAGTCAACGTCAGTTCGATATGACGGCGGTCGTGGGCCGAAGGTTGTCGTTGGACTATTCCGGCGGTGACCAGGCGTTCGATCAGCCGGCTCGGGTTGGTGCCGCTTTCGCAGATCAACAACTCGCCGATTCCGTTGAGAGACAGTGGTTGCCGTTCGAGGAGGACCCGCACCACCTCGGCCTGCGACGGGGTCAGGCCGAGTGGGCGCAGGGCTTGGGCGAGTAGCCGGTTGCCTTCGCGTTGAGCTGCCAGGATCAGGTAGCGCAGTTCCTCAGCGCGGCGCACGGTGTACCTCCGGGAGTTTTTCTGTCAAGAAGTTGTCGACGGCACGTGCGTAAGCCTGCGGGTGGGTGAACCGGAACATATGCCCGGTGCGGGGTAGTACTGTCTCCGTCGAGTCGGCTATACCTTCCCGTAGCACGGTCGCTGCATTTTCACCGATGAGTACATCATGGCCGGGGGTCAGGACGAGGGTGGGTACCTGGATAGCGGCCAATGCCGGTGTGTAGTCGGCGGTCAGGGCGGCGACTACACGAGTGCCGAAGGAATGAGCCGGAGTGTTGTCCAGGAACAGTTGTCGACTGTCGGCCTCGGACCACGCCACTTCGCCTTCGTCGTCGAAGGGTGAGGCCAATCGGTGTGCGTGGGCACGGAGGACCAACTGGCGATAGAGCGGGCCGCGGGCCTTTCCCATCAACCGCATACCGGCTCGCCAGAGTGGGGATGAGATGGGGTCGGCAGCGAAGCCCCCTGAAAGTACGAGGGCCCGGAGGCCGGTGGGCCGGCGGGTGGCTACCGCCAGTGCGATATTGGCCCCGAAGGAATCGCCGACCAATGCGTAGTCGGTGAGGTCGGCGGTGTGGGCGGCGACCGCATCGGCGTAAGCCTCGATATTGTCGATTCCTTCCGGGAGGCGCATCGTGCGCATCGGAAAGTCCGACAGTGGTCCGAGTTGATCGAGATCCCAGGGTGCGCCGGAGAAGCAAGGAATGAAGACCAAAGTTGTTGTGTGCATGGAGGCTATGTTACACGACATACATGTCGTGTAACATAGTGATGTGTGGCACACCTCTGGCGGTTGTGTGGGTGACGTAGCGAGTAGCGTTCTGTTAGCTGTCCCAGCCGTGCCCGGGTAGCAGTTCGATCATGGCGGCTATGGAATGCACGATCCGGTGATCGGATCCTGCCGTGAAAGTCGACCACATCCGTCCGTCCGACGATAAGGAAGGACCGGCCACAATACGTCCTTGCGCGCTGTCATGGACGACAACAGCCCCGGGTGCGCGGTATGTGACGCCGTCGGCATAGGCATATCCCACGATCTCCGCACGGGCGAGACACCTGGCCAACGCCACGCCGAACTCGACTGCGGTCCGTTCGTCGAGTCCGGACCTACGGAGAGCCTGGGTATAGTCGCCCGATCCGCCCCCCGCGCGATCGAGATGGTCCTCGAGGTCCTCCGTGGGCAGGCTGAAGCTCGATACCCGAGCGGGCGGTCGTGAGCCCAGGGCATGGAGCAACGGTCGCACGAGGTCCGCAATATCAGAACCAGACCAAAAGGTGGCAATTTCGAAGGTATCGCCGGCCCTCGCGGCGTACGCGTGCTGGTCACCCCTGCGTGCCACACACACCCGCTGTATGCCAGACGCGGTGTACTGCCGTGCCGCTATCTCTCGGTCGGGCAACGCCAGGATGTGCAGGGCCGCAGCCAGACCGGGCGCTACGTCACCAAAACTATCGATGAGTTCAGACGCGCGCAAAGCCGCAGTCGTTTGTTGCTGCGCTGCCCTCCACGACGCGACTGAATCATGCCGTGGGCCGACATCGAGAACAAGGGGAAGCGTCTGTATACCTAAGAGCTCGGACAGGACGGCTATAGCATCGACGGTCAGGGTCACCATGGCCGGCAGATCATGCCGTAGATGTATGCGGGCTGTGTTCACTGGCGCCGAGCACCGGGGGCGCCGCTTCGGTGTCGAGTTCCGTCGCTACAGCACCAGCCGACGCGATGACCCGGCTGGTGTGCGTGCGCTCGCTTGTTCCGGTTGCCGTCGCCGCCGAACTGAGAGGTACAGGCCCGGTGCTCATTTGCTCGGTTGGGGTAGCCGATGCTGTGGCCGCTCCGGTGATCGTCGATGGTTGGTTGACCACCTTGCCGGAGTGTTCAGAGACCCCCTGCAATGCCCGCAGGCTGCCCACACCGGGTGCCGGGATCGGGCGAATAGTATGGGAGCTCTGGACGGCTGTTACCGATGATGAGGCAGGCTCGTCGTTCAGTATATTGGTCGGGACAAGTCGGGGTGGGGCGCTTTGAGGCCACGGTGTGGCCAAACGGGCGGTCGCCGATTCGTAACTGTGCATAACGCGTGCCGCGGTGGATGCGGTCGTTCTCAGTTCTGCCTCGATCTGCGCCGCTCCGGCAGACAACGCCGCTCCCAACGCTGCATCCACCATCTCCATGGTATTTTTGAGGGATTCCAATGCTGTGATATCCGCTCCGTGTGGCATCACCGACCGGGCAGTTTCGTGTGCGGTGGCCTGGGCAGCGCAACACACTGAATTCGTACTCGCGTTCTCTGCTGCGTCGACGAGCCAATCCCGGAGGACGGTGAAGCTTTCGACCAGCGGACCACTTACGGTGGAGTCCCAATGGTCGCGAAGACGGGCGACTATCCCCTCGTATTCGAACGCGGCCGCGGCGAAGCTCGCGGCAATTTCGGCCCAAGCGATACCGGCCTCGATCATCGGCGCAGCGCCGGGGCCGGCACCGAGGTCATGTGAAAGTTGTTCCGTGGACCGGGCTGCCCAGATCACGCCCGTGAAACCTGTTTCGATAGGCTCGGCCATCAGTGTTCCGCACTAACGCGCTGACTCAAGAACGATTGCATTACTGTCGTCCATCTCGACCAACTGTGACGTGTGGGTACGCAGAACTGAAGCCACTGCGCGTACTTCCTGGATTCCCAGGTCAACTGCTTCACGGTAGGCTGTCGCAACATGGCACAGCGTTGTTGCGGCACGAACTGATACCTCATCCCGTCCTGCAGGCGGAACAGTGAGAACTGTTTGTCTGGCAGTCATATCGACTTCGAGACGATGGGCGAGTGCGTCGAGTTCGGCCGCGCACCGGAGTGTCCCCTCGGGATCGAATCTCATAGCCATTTCCTGTCTTGGTCGGGCATCACGGCAGTAGGTCGCTGATCGGCTGGGCCCTGGCGATCAGCGGGGACGTCGAGGCTCGACTCCGAGTGGGTCAACGCGTGCAGGTACGTCGTCACCAACGCGCCTCGCCGAGCGATAGCGAGATGTGCTGCACGTCGGGCGGTGGTGACAACGGCGCTTTCGAATTCGTTTGTCGACATTGTCAGTATCGCTTCCGACAGGGTCAGGTCCTGTAAAGTGCCGTTGCCATCGACTTCGGCGATAACGGCACCATCGGCGGACGCCTCTCGCACGCGAATGGCCGTGATCTGTTCGGAGAGGTCTCGAACGGTATGTAGCTGTTGCCATACCAGCGCTTCCAACGCATCCATTGCAGTGCTCATGACGGTGTCAGCCAACTCCGGGGTTCATAGTCGTATAGTGATTCTTCGACGAGTTCCTGATGTGCGATGTCAGCCGTCATCGGCAGGCCGGTCCACTCGAGAGCTTCGCGGCCGAGTCCGGCGGCTTCCAGCTCCGCACGGTGCGCGAGTCCGGCACGGTTGGCGGACTGCTGACACAACCGGAGAATCTCACGCGCTAGTTCCGCTGGAGGGCGACAAATTTCGTAGCATTCGACGGTGAGCCGGATCGGTAGACCTTCCTCGGTGGTCTCGACCGCAATTGAGCCGTTTCTTGATACTGCTGATCCCACAGTGTCCACTTGCCTTCATTGAATGTAATGGTTGTCCCTCGCGTCCATGGCAGGGTGTCGGGTGGTGAGAGTCGCATTGTTGAACCTCGCTGATGCAAGTCTCTCGACTTCGCGTGCCGCAGACAAGGACAGGTTTGTGTCAGAGTCGGTCACCACCAGCTCTCCTGTCGTCCATGGTCCATATCTCCGGATACGGTGACCGGAATCAGGATCGTCCACGAGATCGGATTTTGCGTTGAATGAGTCCGGACGTGCCAGCGGACAACTACAAAAACCGCTGCTCGAAGTAACTCTGAAAGCCACGGTTGTTCCTATGCCGAAATGGGTGGTCTGGTGTGCGTGGGGAGCGTTCGCTGCGGCCCTTCCGTCCATCGTCTGGAGGCTCATGCTCGCTGCGGGAAACTCGCTCGGGACGCCTGCGTCCTGGCGGTCGGCGCAGGACATCCCAGGGGCCGGCGCATGGTACCTTCTCGTGCTGTCGGCACTGCAACTGGCCGCAGCCGCATGTTCCTTTGCTCTCGTGCTGGATATTCAGAGATTCACGCCAAAATGGGTGCCGACCCGAGCATATGTTGCAGGGCAGGTGATCGCCGGGATTGCCGGCATCGCAGGTGCGCTGGCGCTCACAGTGATCATCGGGATGTCTGTCGTCGCATGGGATAAGGTCGACCCATTTTCCGGCCAGGCGTACGACCTCTGGGCTTGGCTGTGCTTCAGTTGCTATCTGAGCACTGTGTTCTGGCCGCTGTTCCTAGGGGCTGCCACCGTCGGATGCCTGCGCAACGCCTGCCGTCGGCGCAAGGCATGGCGCCGACGATATGACAATCAGCTTATTTCGGCAACCGGCATTCACTGCGAAATGAGTGCGGGCCGGACCCAGCGTTGACCGCTGCGTGGTATTGCGCGCTCCGTGGGCGCGAATTCTTCCCGGTACGCGGCTGGCGCCAAGCCGAAGTGTCGCTTGAATACCCGATGCAGGGTTTCGATCGAGCCGAACCCGGCCGAACGGGCAACCGATCGCAAGCCGGTTGCGGTATGTAGCAATAGCTGGGCTGCCACATCTACGCGGACGTCTTCCACGAATTGCGCAGGTGATACGCCAGAGTTTTCGCGAAAGACTCGTGTGAAGTGCCGGGGGCTCAAACCGACCCGTGTGGCGAGGGCGTGGACGGACAGATTTTCAGAAGGGTTGCCACGGATCCATTCCTGGAGGTCCTGGATTCGCGCGTCGGTTGCTTTCGAAGGCTCCAGGTACTTGCTTCGCTGAGATTGTATCTCGGAGCGGCGAATCGACATCACTAGTGCACGTGCCACTCTGCGGGCGAGCTCGGAGCCGTAGTCGTCGGCCACCAATGCAAGACAGAGGTCGATCGCCGCCGTTCCTCCTGCAGAAGTCCAGATACTTCCGTCGCGGACGAAGATGCCCTCAGGATCGACTGTGATCTCGGGATACTCCGCGGCGAGTTGAGGGGCGGTTGTCCAATGGGTCGTAGCTCGGCGACCGGTGAGTATCCCGGCAGCGGCGAGCAGGTGAGTCCCTGTGCAGACCGAAACGACGCGGGGTAGGTGCTCGGCAGTGTCGGCGAGCCAATCTATGAGGTCGTCATCGGTGATCGCTGTCGGCGTCTCGGTGCGCAGGGATATTCCGCCTGTGACAACGAGTGTATCGATCGGCTTGCTGAGACTGCCCCAGGAATTATCGGTGACCACAACTGATCCTCCGGCGCAGTGAACGGCCCCTTGCTGGGCGCCGACTATCGCAATCTCGTACCCGTCGTTGTCGGTGTCGAGCAACCGATCGGCGGTGGTGAATACTTGAATCGGGCCGAAGATATCCAAAGGTTCCACACCTTCGAAAACGGCAATTGTTATGAGTTTTGACACGACGCCATCCTTTGGGACTTGAATGGTGTGCCCGGAGCGAATCAGCGGGGACTGTATCCGGTGACACCGTCGGTTCGGAGACTTGCATTGTGGAAGTCCGGGGATGGGAGTGAGTTTAGCATGCGGTAGCTACTTACGCGTAGCTAATCGCTGGTATTTTGATATCGTTCGCAACGCCACCGCTATTCGCCGATGTGGTCGGGGTGATTCGCTTTCGTCATCGACGCCTCCGTCGTCGGGTCCCAAGGTGCCCGACCTCGATGGCGATGACCACACCGCTGGTGCCGAATGTGATCGAGCCCGTGATCCGGACCCGTGCACGTGATAGATGATCGCCAAGAATACGTAGGTGTGAAGAATCTCGGTATAGCTCAATCGCGCTGACCGGGCCTCGCAGCGGCCGGAATCCAGTAGTCGGTCGGCGCAGTCGATCATTGTATGACTGTCGGTCTCATGCTGCCGGATCAACGCCTTGCCGAAACAATGAACGATCTCTGCTGGACCGATAAATCACGCCGTGGGGCTGTGGCGGAGCGTTGAGGTCGTCACCGGTGAATAGGTAGACCGGATCGAACAACAGCTCTCCGGACATACCGAGACGATTCACTGACGCCGATCGGTATGACCAAGTGCGGCTGGAGTATCACGTTGCGAGCGGTTCCTGGACGCGGCGGATGTAGTTTCTTCGCTGTGCGCTGGCGTGGAAGCGTGGTGGCGTCGAACCAAAACCACGACGAGTCAGGCCGGCTGTGTTTCGATCAAATGCTCCGTGAAGAAGTCGACGGCGGCTGAGGAACACAGATCGAATTCCTCATGGTATGGCGCGTAGTGGTCGCCAGGTATGAGCACCAGCTGTTTCGGTTGCCGGGCACTTTCAAACGCCTCCAACGCAAGGTTTGTGGGAGTAAGCATATCGTGTTCGGCCACTATCATCAGAAGGGGTGTCGGACTGATGCGTGGAACCGAAGCTGCGACGTCGTAGTCGAGTGCCCAGCCAAGTGAACGAAGGGTGATTTCGTTACTCCAGTCCGGCGACCGGCCAGTATTCGGGCTATGGTTCAGGTACCAGTGCGTACGCGCGCCGGGTAGGGCGTGCGGCTGATCTGGATCTGCGCTGGAAACGGGGATCTTCAAAGGCTCCGCACCATCGAATCGTGCACGTTGTTCGGCAATGAGTTGCTGCTGAAGCGCGACCAGATCCTCCGTGGACAATAGCGTCGCGAAATTCTGGTAACCGCGAATCATCGGAACCTGCGAAACCACGCAGCGCACGCGTTGGTCCGCCGCTGCCACCTGGAGCACGTGGGCGCCGGCGAAGCTGGTGCCCCAGAGCCCAATTCGCTTCTCATCCACTCGAGGTACGGTCTCGGCGAACGTGATGGCCGCACGCATATCACGTGCCTGGGCCACAGGGTCGACATCGCGTCGTGGCAATCCTCCACTCGACCCCCAGCAGCGGTGGTCGTATAGAACAACTGCGAAACCCGCAGCGCAGAACGCCTCGGCGACATGTTCGAGAAGTTCTTTGACCCCGGTTATGCCGTGCGCCATAATAATTGTCGGGCGAGGTCCGGAATAGTGATCGGGTTCGAATAGCCAGCCGCGTAACTCTGTGCCGTCATCGGCCAAGAACTCAATATCTGTGAGCAATTCTGCAACCTTTCTCGTGTCGATTATACGAGCAGATGACCGCCGTCGATGTGTAAAGTTGTACCGGTGACGTACCGGTTACGCATCAGGAAAAGTGCGGCATCCGCTATTTCATCCGGCGTTCCGATTCGTCCCGCTGGAAGCTTTTCCGTGAAATGCCGGACAACTGCCTCTCTTTCGTCTCCGAGAACATGATCGAGCAGCGGAGTATCGACCAGACCTGGGCACAACGTGTTCACCCGACGTGGAGCAAGTTCTACCGCAAGAGCTCGAGCGAAGGCTTCGACGGCTCCTACTGATGCGGCGCCGACCGCCTCGCCGGGTAGTCCACGCCATGCCGCGATACCGGACATCAGTGTGATGGACCCGTGCTCGGGAAGTCTGGAGGCCGCGTGTTTGGCGACGAAGAACGACCCCCATACTCGACTGTCGAAATTACATTGCACATCATCTTTGCGTAGGCCAGATACCGGTCCCACGCCGACCTCGGCCGCCGTCACCACCACGTGGTCGATGGGGTCGGACTCCTCGAAGAGTCGTTCGACCTGCCTCTCGTCGCGCATATCGCAGACCTGGAAGCGGCTTCCGGGGATATCCGAGGCTGCGCGCTCGAGTCGAAGCTCGTTACGACTGGCAATTGTGACCTCGGCACCGGATTTTCGAGCTTCCCGCGCAATCGCGTGACCTATTCCGGAACTTCCACCGAGCACAACAACACGTTGACCTGAAAGGTCCATTTTATCTCCTTGGTTTTTCAGCGCGAGATCAGATTTCCCGGTGTTGTTTGCCGTGCTGGAATTGCTGACGGATATCCCGCTTCAGGATCTTACCGACGGGACTGCGAGGTAGTTCGGTCCAAAATTCCACTGTCTTCGGAGTCTTGACCGATCCGAGTTCCCGGCGGCATCGCTCCTGGATCTCTTCAGGTGATATCGCCGCACCCGGCTTCGTCTCGATGATTGCCGTTACTGCCTCGCCCCATTTGGGGTCCGGCACACCGATTACAGTACAGTCTGCGACACCCGGGTGAGCATGAATAACCTGCTCTACTTCGGATGGGAATACATTGAACCCACCACTGATGATCATGTCACGTTTTCGATCGATAATATAGACGAAACCTTCTTCGTCCCGGTAGCCGATGTCGTTTGTGTGATACCAGCCGAATCGCATCGCCTCTTCGGTAGCAGTGGCGTTGTTGTGATAACCTGCCATGACCACCGATCCTTTGATTACGATTTCTCCCGAGGTGTGGGCAGGGAGCAATTTTCCCGCTTCATCCATGATCTCCACGGATGTTGCGATAGTCGGTCGTCCAGCACTGAATAACCGATGTTCGTACTGAGGTGAGTCGAATGCGAGTGCATGATCTTCGGGTGTGAGGTGCGCGCACACGATCGGTGCCTCCGTGAGCCCATAGAGTTGTGTAACCACCGGGCCGAAGACGGAGACAGCTTCTCGCAGCCGCTCCACCGATGCTGGAGCGCCACCATAGACGAGGTAACGCAACGACGAGACGTCAGCACGTCTTTGCCGCTGTTCATCGATCAGCATGTACAGCAGTGTCGGAGGTACGAACAGTTGAGTTACACGGTAACGCTCTATGTTCTCCAATATGCTGACAGCGTCAGGAGCGCTGACCACGACCTCGGCGCCGAGTGGCAGGAGCGGAAAAGTCATCATACCGGCACCATGAGTCATCGGAGCCGCGACCAGATTGACCGGACGGTGGTCGGCTGGGTAGGGAAGACAAGCGTTGAACGTGGTCACAATGGTTTCGAAATTGCGCTCGGTGAGGACGACACCTTTGGGGCGACCGGTTGTTCCCCCCGTCCCTGGCAATGCCACCGTGGCGGCCGGGTCCTCGGGAAGGGGGGCGACGAGGGTATCCCGCGGAGCCAGCCACCGGTCGGGCAGACTCGGATCGGGGCCGCCGAACTGGACCACTGCTATTCCGTCCACACAGTCGGCCACCTTACGGGCGTGTTCGGCCAGCGAGTAGTGTGCGATGATCATCGTGCAACCCGTAAGTTGTATGAGGTGCGCGTGTTCGGATACCGTACCCCGGGCATTGACTGGAACCCACGCCGCGCCCGATCGCATGGTTCCGAGCACGGCGGCGAACGCTAGCGGTTCATTCGGGCTCAGGACGGCGACAGCAGCACCGGGCCCGATTCCTCGGTTTTGAAGTGCCCCCGCAATCCGGTGGGTGAGTTCGGCCATCTCCGCGTAAGAAAGGACGACATCTGCTGCCCGCATGCACACAGCGTTGCCGAAAAGTCTTACTCCTCGGTCGAAAAAGTCGATCGGTCGCATCAGCGCTCCAAAATCAGAATGGACGCAACAGCTTCTTCGAATCCGATGAAACCGCCGCCGTTCTCGACCAGTCCGCGGCTCGCGCCCTCGACCTGCCGAGTTTCGGCCTCACCTCTGAGCTGAGTAACGATCTCATGGACTTGACCTAAGCCGGTCGCTGCTATGGGATGGCCTTTGCACTCCAGTCCGCCGGAAGGGTTCACCGGAATACGTCCCCCGATCGCGGTGTCGCCGCTACGTGCCAACTCCGCACCCATACCGAAGTCGCACAGTCCCAGATTCTCACACTGCCAGATTTCGGCAAAGGACGTCGCATCATGCACTTCCGCGACATCGATATCGTGCGGGCCGATCCCCGCTTCATCATAGGCGCGGCGTGCTGTACGGGACACGAGATGATTTGTGAAGTCATCTACGTTTCGATCCGTCCCCGTCCCGAGTGCGGAGGCAGCGATACGTACAGCGCGGCCGCGGGAGAACCGGTTCAGCGATTCTTCTCGGCACACGATGGCTGCAGCGGCGCCGTCGGCCAGAGGAGCACACATGGGGACAGTCAGTGGCCAGGTGACCATACGCGAGGCAAGGACCTCGGCGGCCGTCATCGGGCTCCGGAACTGAGCCCCCGGGTTCCCTGCGGCGTGTGTGCGATTCTTCTCCGTGACAACCGCCAGATCGTAGGTTGTGGTACCGAACCGCGCCATGTGGTCCTTGATGAGCGCAGCGTAAACATCCATGAAAAGGCTTTTGCCATTGAGGTCGTGATACTGGGTCGGAACTTTCACACTCGTGCCGAGAGTCCGTAGCCGCGCCATCGTGACCTCAGCGGCAGTCACATCCCAGCCACCTGCGAATATCTCGAAGCTGCGAGAGCGATCCGGATCGGACATCTTCTCGACGCCTACGGCAAGCGCAACATCGGCCATTCCTGCCCTGACCGCCGCTATCGCAGAGGTCAGGGCGGTCGAACCGCCGGCACATGCATTCTCCACATTTGTCACCGGCACCCCCTGGATACCCATGGCCCGCAAGGCGACCTGTCCTCGCACCGCGTGTTGCCCCTCCAAGACTCCTTGACCACTGTTCGCGAAGAACACAGAGTCGATAGCTCCTGGACTCACGCCTGCATCTGAGCACGCTGCTGTGATCGCTGCCGCGGTCAGGCCCTTGACTGTTGATGCGACGTCGTAGCGAAATGGCGTCATACCGACGCCCACAATGAAACTCATGGAATCGATGACGTCTGTATGGGCGAGGCCGATGGCACAGATGTCAAACCGCCATCAACCATGATGGTTTCACCCGTTATGTACGAACTCTGGGTGGACAGCAAAAAGATCACCGTGGCGGCAACTTCGGCAGCCGTTCCCGGTCGTCCGAGGGGTAACGGCACCTCATTGGGGGCGGTGCCGTGTGCATCGAAAGCGAAACGCCCCAGTGGGGTGTCGATGACGCCGGGCGCGACGGCGTTGGCCCTGATCCCGAGAGGTGATCCTTCCCAGGCAACTTGACGAAGCAAACCGGTGAGTCCAGCCTTGGAAGCGTCGTATGCCGGGAAAAACGAACCCGCCGCTACTGCAGCCGTCGACGATATGAAAACCAGGCTGCCGCCGCGAGGCAGGATACCGAGTGCTGCTTTGGCGGTGAGAAAATGCGCGCGGAGGTTGACTTCGAGCGTCTCATCCCACTGTTCGACGCTTGTTCTCGCCAGTCCGAATCCCGCACCGATCCCGACATTCACGACTATTCCGTCGATGCCCCCCAGAGTCTCGGCTGCTTGGTCGAGTACTTTCGCGGGTGCATCGGGGGAGCGCAGATCCGCCGTCAACGCAATAGCCGTTCCGCCGTACCCCTCAACTGTCCGGGCTGTTCCTCGTGCTGCCTCTTCTCTGACATCCACGCAGGCAACGGTTGCTCCGGCCTGGGCGGCCCCGATCGAGATCGCCCGGCCGTTGCCGACTGGGGCATCCGCATCCGCCGATGGCCTGGTGCCGGCCCCGAGGACAATGACTCTTCTTCCGGACAGTTGCGGCCCGTATGGCCACTCCCCATATGCGGGGCCAGTTGAGAGGGCATTCATGATGCCTCCATTTCGTTGAGGCGATGTGAACTGTACGGTACAGTACTAGTAGTAGGTCGAACTGTACCGTACAGTTTTTTATGTGTCCAGAGAACTGTCACCCAGAACCCGATCCGCGGGCAACGCTCGGACGGAACGAGCCCGCCGAGCAGCCCTCGACGCCACCCTCGACATAGTCGCGGAGGTTGGCTTTCGTGGACTCACGACGGACGCCGTCGCTTCCCGTGCGAGTATCAGCAAGGCAACCATGTATCGACTCTGGCGTTCGAAGGAACACTTGGCCGTCGATGCGATCGCAGAACTGGTCAGCGAGATTCGCATACCCGACACAGGCGACTTCGGAGATGATCTGTACGAACTCTTACGCGAAGCTGTCCACCTCTACTCGGATTCTCGCCCGGCGCGACTCATCCCTGAGATCGTCTCCGAGATGGCTCGGCACGAGGAACTCGCTGTCAGCTTCCGCGATGGCTGGTTACGACAGCGCCGCTCGGCCCTCACGCAGGTACTGACCCGTGCGCGAGAACGTGGTGAACTACGCAACGACTTGGATACCGAGGTTTGCCTCGATTTGATCGGAGGCGTGATCTACTATCGCTTTTTGATCACCGGCGGGGTATTGGACGATCAGTTCGCCAAGTGTGCAAGCCAGGCCCTCCTTGGAGGGCTTGCCTCTCCCGCCCTCCAAATGACTGCCGAATCAGACGGTGTGGCATCTCGGCTGGGCGAAGCTCAGCAGTAACCGTCTCAGCAATAACTTATCGTCATGTCGGTCCGATCAGCGGCAGAATAAGGTATTTCTGGGTAGGTCGATGAAGCGGTCCGATACTCGGAATGCGTGCTCGCCCGGTCCAACTCGGTGACCTG
>NZ_BDCG01000023.1 GCF_001613385.1 Nocardia flavorosea NBRC 108225
CAAAACACACCGATACGCCTGGATGCCGTTCGGCGGCGGCGTGCACAAATGCATCGGCTTGTACTTCGGTCAGATGGAAGTCAAGACCATCATGCACCACCTACTGCTGACCCACGAATGGTCCGTGCCCGCCAGTTACACGTGGCAGCTCGACTACACCACGCTTCCGGTGCCCAGAGATGGGCTGCCTGTGCGCCTGAAAAAGCTCTGAGGCGTCCTCCCTGTACTCGAGTGGTCCATCGGATCCGTGCGATCGATCCCGCCTGGGACGCCGAGGAACTGGGGCCGATCAGTGCTCCGAGGAGCTTCGCGGTCTGTCCCTGCGAGACCTCGAAGGCGGGGCACGTCGATACCGGCGGAACAGTTCGGTGATGAGCAGGCACAGCGCCGCCAGTATCCTTCCGATTGCGAACAGGTCTTTCGTGCTCGGCCAGATTTCCGCTGCCGCGACCAGTAGCGCGATGGATGCGATCAGATGCGGGGCTGCGGGCAGGAGCGCGGCCGTTGTCGGTCGTCTCATCCGGGGCCGTTCGGCGCGCACAGTAGGTGTTGACGACGCAAACGGCTGGCAAATGCGGTCGGATACGCGACTCCCAGCGAAGAAGGCGACCAGTGCTTCCACAGTTTCGGATCAGATACCGATATACCTTTCCGCTGCTGACCTCGGTGTTACGGTACTGACCTTCCTCGTCGGAGTCGGCGGGACCAGTGGAGCCTCGGCGATCGCGGCAGCGGTGGGCCTGGGCGCACTCGCCGCAGGGCTGCTGTGCCTGGGCTGGTATTTGTGGCTGCACCCGTGACATCGAAAAGCTGTCGAAACGGTGCGACCGGGCCTGCGCATCGACGACCGCACGCTCTCTGTGACGCGAGCGTGCGCTGGTCCTTCTCGTCGATGGGGGGCACGGCGCAGATGAAGCCGAGTACGGCGCACGGAGCGATCAGGACGAAAGCGGAGACGATGACGGTGTGGTAGGGCGTCAGGTTCGAAATCGTACTGATGGTCGAGGTAGCGGGAGCGCGCCGGGACGAACCACCTGGCCAGTGCGTAACCGAGGGGGTCGAGGGAAACGCCCACGAGCACGCTGTCACGGCGGATGTTGCGCAGGTCGTTGCGGCCGTAGGAGGCCATTACTGCGCTTTCCCTGGGAGGCGACGATATGACGGTCGAACATGCGGCGTGAGACCACGCCGAGTATGCCTATCGACACCAGCGGGTCGTTCGGTGGGGAGGCCAGGGCGGCGATCGTGTCGTCCACGACGAACGCCACCCGATCGCAGAGTTGGTCGGCGGTGGCCATGTCGCGAGTGGCAAGGAACATGGTGCGGCCCTCGGCGAGGCCGACGCGTTCCAGTAACGGCACCGGATCCTCGGTGGGCCGGAGTGCAACGAGGCGAAGAACTCGAGATTCTCGCGTCCGTCGGTTTCAAGTAGTGGTCCGGAGTTCGGCGGTCGGTGCTCGGGCGGTCGGCGGGGTGCGGGGGCCCGTCCTCAGGTGCCCGGTATCGGGGGAAGCGGAACACTCCTCGAACCCGGTGCCGGCGAGGTTCGGGCCATGACTCGCTCGGTGCTTTCTCGTTCGTTATCTGGGTGGGTCTACACGCAAAAACATGTATTATATGTATTTCATGCAATAGGAAGGGTGTGGTCGATGACCCAGGAGCAAGCAGCCTCGTATGGACCGGGCGGGCGCGGGTTCTACGGGGCGGTGACGGTCAGTGAGCGAGGACAGATCGCGATCCCCGCCCAGGCGCGCCGCGACCACGGCATCGTCCCCGGGGACAAGCTGTTGGTACTCGGAGATCCCGAACAAGGGTTGGCACTGATGAAGCTCGAAGTGCTGCTACGGAACCTGCACGGCTCCTCCGAGCTGCTCCAGCAGATCCTCAGTCTTTCGGGAAACGCCGAGACCGAACGGAAGACCGACCATGCGTGAGACCGCACCCGGCACGCGTCGCTCGGCACCTTGGCACCTCTGGATCGTTGCCGCCCTATTCCTGCTACTGAATCTGGGCGGTGTCTACGACTACGTCATGGCGCTCAGCGAAAACGCCGACTACTTCCGATCGCAGAACTACGACAGTCAACAGATCCGGTACTTCACCGACTATCCACTCCTCCCAGCTGTCTTTTGGACCATCGCCATCTGGGGCGCGCTGGTGGCGGCGCTCCTGCTGCTACTGCGCAGCCGGTGGGTACTGCCGGTGGCGATTACCGCACTGGCGGGCCAAATAGTCCTCGACATCCTGACCTTCGGGTTTCGCGACCGCTGGCAGATCCTCGGACCACGCCTGGCCATGTTCGATCTCGTGGTGCTCCTGCTGACAACAGGGTTCGTCATCTACTGCCGGACGTTGGCATCCCGGCAGATCCTGCGTTGAAACACCTGGACGGCCATGCCGACCGCCCTGACCCACGGTCCGATGCGAGGCGCCGGTAGTAAAGCGGGTGGGAACATACCGAGGTGAACCCGGCCATCGGACCGGCCGACCGGAACGACGGCTCGGCATCCTCGGGATCGCCGAACCTCCGGATACCGGAAATGCTCACGAAGTCCCCCGGATCACCGCCGATTCCCGGCCGCGTCCACGGGTTCAGACCCGGCGGCACGAACCCGGACAGGCGCTCGCGGCCGTCACGGCACTCTGCGGGAACCCTCACCCGGAATGACGGCCACTTCAACGCTCGGTCTGAGCGACCGCGGACCTCTCATGACAAGGGCGGCCCGGAAGTCTCGGCCTGTTCGAGGTCGATACGGTAGTCGTTCATCCACGCTTGGCTGCCGAACCGTGCGATCAGGGCGAACACCACTCGCAGTGTCGTGTCCCGGATCAGCAGCGCCGCGGGATTTGTCGAGCCCGTCTTCTGATTGCCGCGCCTGCGTCCCTCGGCTGCGATGCGTCCTGCCCGGGCACGGCGCCGGTGGATCCCGACCGAGAACACCAGCAGATACCCCGTGACGACCCACACCAACTCGGCCTCGGAGGCGCCGCATTGTTCTCCCGTCAACGGTAGGACGAGATTGACCATCTCGGATCGCTTCGGGGGTATACGCGGACAAGAACGATTGATTCGGCGCGGTTGCCGGCGAATTCGAGTCTCGCCGGCGCGCCGCCCGACGGGGCGAGGACCGGGGTGCGCTGGGGTAAGGGCTCATGAGGCTGAAACGTTGGCCTGGTAGCGCGGGGCCCTAGTGATCGAAATCGTGGATGCTGCGGGGGCGGCGTACACGCCCAGTTCAGGGTTGTCCGCAGATCGCGAGCCGCCTCAGATGCCGGCCGGACCTGGCCCGCCGTGCATGTAGAGGGTCTGGCCGGAGCAGAAACTCGATGCGTCGGAGGCGAAGAAGAGGACGCCGTAGCCGATTTCGTCGGGTTCGCCGAGGCGTCCGGAAGCGTTGGACATGGCGACTGCTTCGGGGTCGAGGCCGTAGCGGGCGGCGTCGTCGGTGAGCGTGGCGGCGCGTACCGCGCCTACCGCGATCGCGTTGACCCGTACCCCTTTTCGCGTCCAGGCGGCGGCCAGGGAGCCGGTGAGGTTGTTCACCGCGGCTTTCGCCGCGCCGTAGGGGGCGGCTTGCGGCATGGACAGCAGACTCGCGCCGGAAGATATGTTGACGATTGCGCCCCGGCCCTGCTCGATCATCGATGGGGCGGCGGCGCGGGAAACATGCCAGACCGCACCGAAATTGAGCGCGAGTGTTCGTTCGAAATCGTCGTCGGGCCATTTGAGGATCGATTTGGTCTCGGCGCCGCCGGCGCAGTTCACCAGAATGTCGATCCGGCCGAATTCTCCGAGCGTGGTGTCGATCAGTCCGCGGCAGGCCGCGGGATTGGTGACATCCGCCGGGGCGGCCAGCGCTCGCCGGCCCAGTGCCCGCGCCTCTGCGGCGGTGGATTCGAGGAGGTCCGGTCGCCGTCCGGCCAAGACGACGTCGGCGCCGTGCTCGGCCAAGACGAGCGCGGCGCCGCGGCCGATTCCGGTGCCGCCGCCGGTCACGACAGCGACGCGCCCCTCCACTGAGAATCTGTTGTTCACGGTGTTCTACTCCTTTTCGCGCCCTGCGGTGCGACCGCGGGGCGCCGGCTGGTCTCGCTGAATCAGTCGATCTGCGCGATGGTGGTTTGCTGGGTGACGGGCCGGGCCAGTCCTTGTTCGTCGCAGGCCCGTTGCAGTTTCTCCAGGGTCTGCGCGAGTCCCGGGCCCAGTGGTTGTCCGGGTGTGAATGTGGCGGGCAGGTGCCGCATGCCCTGGATGACTCCGATGGTGTCGTAGGCGACGGTGCCTTCGGGGTCGCAGCGGAAATCGGGCATGCGGTCGAGTACTGCTGTGAGCATGGCTTTGAATACGGTGCGCGCGAAGTTGGAGCCGATACAGCGGTGGGCGCCCAAGCCGAAGCTGAAGTGGCGGTTGCCGCGCCGATCCAGCACGATCGCGTCCGGTTCCTCGAAGATTGCGGGGTCGCGGTTGGCCATCGCCCACGACAGCCACAGCCGTTCGCCTTCTTCGAATCGGGTTCCCGCCACATCACAGTCCTCGGCGATGGTCCGGGCGTCACCTGGTGCGGGGGTGAAGTAGCGCAGGAATTCTTCGGTGGCCGAGTCGAGCAGGTCGTCGCGTTCGCGGTCGAGCAGGGTGCGTTGGTCGGGATGTGCCGAGAGCCAGTCCAGGGCGCGGGCGGTCAAGGCGGTGGTGGTGTCGAAGCCGCCACCGATGAGCAGGTTCAGCATTCCGAGCAGTTCCATATCGGATGGGGGGCCGCCGTCGATGCGGATCCTGGCCAGTGCGTCGATGATTCCGGGTCGCGGGTGTTCCCGGATCTCGTTGAGGTTGGTCAGCATGTTCAGCCCCATGGCCATGTACAACTCGGCCCCCCGGGGGGCGTCGGGGGAGTCCGGGGGTGTGTAGACCCCGGCGTGTGCGGGTTCGTTGTAGATTTCCCAGTTCTTCAGCGGTATGCCGAGCAGGGCGAGGGTGAGTACGGCGGGCACGATGTTGGCCAGGTCGTCGACGAAGTCGATCTGTCCCAGCTCGATCTTCTCGTCCAGGCAGGCGCGCACGATCTCGTCGATGAAGGGCACCCACCGTTCGATGGCGGCGGGGGAGAGGTAGGGGTTGAGCGCGCTGCGGTAGATGCGATGCTCCGGATCGTCCATCTCGAGCATGCCGCCGCGTGCCGGGCTGGACTCGATCATGGTCGGAATCGAGATGCCCTTGTATCCGCGGCGTTCGTTGTGGATGTCGTGATCGTTGGACACGTAAGGGCACCGGGCGAGTTCGAATACTGCGTCGGCGGATGCGGCGACCCAGTGACCGCCGTAGGTAGAGGTCCAGGCCACGGGGCAGTGTTGCTGCAGGTGGCGGGTGACTTCTTCGAACTGCTCCCGGTATTGCGGCGTGTGCCGGTCGAAGTGGAAGGTGTTCTTCTTGCGTTCGTCGTTCGGGGCGTTGTCGGTGCTCATGGTGCCCTCTCGGGGGAATTTCTCTGGAAACTGCGGGGTTCGGCGGCTGTTACAGCACTGCTCCACCGTTGACGGCGATGACCTGACCGGTGAGGTAACTTGCGGCCTCCGAGCACAGGAACGCGCAGACGGCGGCGATTTCGTCACCGGTGCCGACCCGGCCGGCGGGTATGAAGCGCGCCATCATCTCGGGGCCGGGCACCTGTTTCGCGCGTTGCGCCTCCTGCAACATGGGCGTGTCGGCGGTGAACGGAGGCACCGTGTTGACGGTGATCCCCCGTGCGGCGTATTCGAGTGCCACGGTTTTCGTCATCGCGATGACACCGCCCTTGGAGGCCGAATAATGCCCCTGGCGCAGCGCTCCGGCCTGCCCCGCGGCAGACGAGATGGTCACGATGCGGCCCCAGCCGCGCTCGGCCATGTCCGGCAGGCCCGCCTGCAGGCACAGAAAGGTCCCGGTGAGGTTGACTGCCAGGTAGCGGTTCCATTCGTCGAGCGAGATCTTCTCGAACGGTGTGAAACCGGAGATGCCGGCACTGGTCACCAGTATCTCGACCGGCCCCAGTTCGGTGCGCACGGTATCGAAGGCTGCGCGGACTTCGTCGTGCTCGGAGACATCGACCGGGATCCCGATCGCGGACCCGCCGTTGAAACGGATATCCGCCGCGACCTTTTCTGCCGCCTCGCCGTCGAGGTCCAAGACGCCGATCCGATGATGGGCGGCCGCGAGATGCTCGGCGACGGAACGGCCCAGGCCTGATCCTGCGCCGGTGACCACCGCGACGCGGCTCGGTACGTTCATATCTGTTCGGCTCCCTGTCGACTCGAAGATGGGTGACTTCGGCGCCGCGGTCCGGCCGCCGTGACTCGTATGAATCCCCGGCCGGCGCGGTGGCCTGATCGATGATGCGGCGTGCCATCGGTACGCCCTGGCTGCCCGGTCCGATGAATCCCACTCGCATCACCGCACCTCCTGCGGCGCGCCCGGTCGCTATTTGCCGATGGTGTGGGCCGGTAGTGGCCGCTGAGATTCTCGTCGATGATTCATGGAGGTCTCCAAAGTGGTGCTGTACGACTGTATAGCGTAATGGAGTATGCCTGGTTGCATCGCCGGATTCGATGAAAAGATCAGTGGCACTGGTGTCCACCGCGGCGGCGATGAACGCGTGGCACTCGACATCGCCGTGGACGTCGAGTAGACCGATGAGATGTCTTCACCGAGTCATGATGTCTGGGAAGTGCTTTCCACGGCGCGATCCATTCGCCGGTTCACCGACGAGCCGGTCGACGGAGCCACGCTGGAGCGGTGCTTGCAAGCGGCGACGTGGGCGCCGAACGGCGCCAACGCGCAACTGTGGCGTTTCATTGTTCTCGATGCGCCCGAGCAGCGTGCCGCCGTGGCGGAGGCGGCCCGTGTCGCCTTGCGTTCGATCGAATCGATCTACGGCATGAGCCGGCCTTCCGATGACGACCAGAGCCGGGCCGCGCGGAACAACCGTGCCACCTACGAACTACACGACCGGGCCGGAAATTACACCTCCGTGCTGTTCACGGCATTCAAAAACGACTTTTCCTCGGAATTCCTGCAGGGCGGGTCGATCTATCCCGCCATGCAGAACTTCTACCTCGCGGCGCGTGCGCACGGGCTCGGGGCCTGTATGACGAGCTGGGCGTCGTATGACGGTGGACAGGTGCTGCGCGAATCGGTCGGTGTACCCGACGAATGGTTCCTGGCGGGCCATATCGTGGTCGGCCGGCCGCGCGGGCGGCACGGACCGGTGCGGCGGCGGCCGCTGGAGGAGGTGGTGTTCCGCAATCGATGGAATCCCGAGCGCGCCGACATCACCTTCGGTAGGGGTGCCAGGCCGAGGAGTTAGCCGCTAATCGCATCAGGTCGGCCTGCTGCTCGAGCGGGTGAACGTCGAAAAGGTCCCGGTAGGAGGGGTGGTTGGCGGCCGTCCTCGTTCCGGATGCCGTATCGGCTCGCCGGTTCCGCGCCGATCAGAGTCTTACCGCTCGGATTCATCGGTTCGGGGTCGTTGCAGCTCCCAGGTGACATGTCCTGTCAATTCGGGTGTCTCGGCGGAGTCGAGGATATGCCCGAACTTCTCGGGATCGGCCGCGATGATCGTGCGAACTCGGTCGGTGAGCAGGGAATCCGTCCAGATCGACACCGCCGCCGGACCGCCACACCCTGTCCACCGGCTCGCGTCACGCCGCCGCGGCCGGCTCCCGTGACAACGGCGACGGTCTCGGCTTCGGGCATCTGTCCCTGCATTCGGCCGGTGGTCCGTATGGATTTGCTCAAAAGTGCCGACTGCCGGCATTCGGTCGGTGCCCGGCGCGGGACACCGTCACCGGGCGCGTGCGGGTATCTCGCGGTTGACGTCGACGGGACTCGCCTGCCCACATCGTTTCTCGTTCGTGCATGAGTGAGCGGCCGGGCTGCCGCGCCCGTCGAGCCCGGCGGCATGGCCGGTGACGCCCTGTCACCTCCGGACGCAAGGCGCCCGTGATGCCCGCGCAGGTACCCGCTCCGGGCTCGACGCTCCCTGGGGTGCTCGCGGCAGCTCGGTTTCCTCTGGTCTACCTGATGGACAGCCCTCGACGAATGCTATACAACCGTACAGCACCGTGCTGTACGGTTGTATAGTGCACCGCGCGGAACTGGCCGAGGACCACCAGCTGATACCGAACGCCATCGAAGAACTGTTGCGCTACGAGCCGCCGGGACCGCATGTGGCACGCTATGTCGCCACCGACGACGTCACATTCCAGGGGCAAGTCGTACCCGCGGGCAGCGCCCTGCTGCTGATGCTGGCCTCGGCCAACCGCGACGAGCGCCACTTCGGCCACCCCGACCGTTTCGATATCCACCGCAAACCGGGAGGTCATCTCACCTTCGGCCGTGGGCCGCACTTCTGTGTCGGCTCGCCCTTGGCCCGATTGGAGGGTCGTGTGGCACTCCAGGAGGTGCTGAAGCGGTGGCCCGCATGGGAGATCGATATGTCCGGAGCACGGCGGTCGCGGACCTCGACCGTGCGAGGCTGGGACAGCATGCCTGCGGTCGCCGCATGAGCGAGGCGACCCACCGCGTCGCCGTCACTACCATCGGCGGCCGGCGGCCAGGATTGGAGTGCGCTGGGGATCCGGCGATGTAGCTGGTGCCTACCGATCGGTGCTCGGCGTCGAGCGTCTGCGGCGTGCTCGGGACGGCAGGGCTCCAGATTTCGCTCCGGTGGCCCGGTGTGAATCCAGATAGTTCTCGAAGGTGTCGACGAGCTCCTGATGGGCGGTGCGGACGCCGATGCCCTCTTCGAGGTTGAGGAACTTCGGGATGCCGGTGATGAGTAGCAGTAGTGCGCCCGGGGTGAGTTGCTGATCGAGGAAATCCGGTCCCTCGAAACTCGTTGCTAGGGCGTCCAATTGGACCTTCCGTACCTGCTCGGTCGCTTCGGCGATCTCGGCTCGTACCGATTCACGATGGTTACCCAGCGCCATGAACTCTGTGGTCAGCGCGCTGGTGGCTTCGTCCCAGCTGTATTCCCAGAGCGCACGTGGAAGCTGATCGGCGGGTACGTCCAGGGCCTTGGTGAGGTGTCTGATATTGCGTTCGGTGTAGCGGCGGATCGCAGCGAGGAAGATGCCGTCGAGCGTGCGGAAGTAGTACTGGACCAGGCTCGGGGTGACCTCGGCTTTGGCTGCTACGGCGCGGAATGTCACCGCCGCGTAGCCCTCTTCGAGCATCAGCTGTTCCACGCAGTCCAGAAGGACGCTTCGGGTCTTCGACGTCTCGGTGCCGGTGCGCCGTGACGATGCCGCCATGTCCCGCCTCCCTGATCTTCCGGATGAACACATATCCTCTCACCTCTTGTGCTGTACGATCGTACAGCAAGGGGGTGGGGCCTCTGCGGGGTGCGCGGGTACCCGCGGGTACGACTTGTCACCGAGGAGAGTTATGGGCATCGACAGTGATGTGGAAGCGCTGCGGCGAGACGTGGGATACCTGATGGACCGGGCGGCGATCCTGGATTGTGTTGCGGGCCACGCGCGCGGCTGTGATCGTCACGATCCCGATCTCGTCACGGCCGCCTATCATGACGACGGAATCGACGAACACGGCGCCGCGGTGAATCCCGGCCCGGACTACGCCGAATGGGCCAACCGCACACACGCGGCGACCTCCCGCGTGCACACCCATCACATCACGACTCATACCTGCGAGATCGAGGGCGATACCGCCCATACGGAGAGCTATGTCATCGTCGTTCTGCTCGGGCTCGACGGGCGCAGCGCCCAGGTGATCACCGGCCGCTATCTCGATCGGCTCGAACGCCGGGAGGGCCGGTGGCGGATCGCGGTACGGCGCTCCACCGTGGAGACGATGTTCGGTGCCGACGCGTCGATGCTGCAGTCGAACTTTTTCAAGAAGGCGGGTTATCTCGTGGGCACGCGCGATGAAAGCGACCTGTCCTACCAGCGGCCGCTGTCCATGGATACCCCGGCGCCGGCGCGTTGGTGATTCGGTAGTCGGGGACGGCGTTGCTACTCGAGTTGATGGCCAGGCGTCGACCATCGATAGCTTCCGCGATCTGCCGGCGGCGAGCGGCTGCGCAGCGCGTCGGTGACCACACTCGAACCTGTGCTGCGTCAGTATCGGCTCTCCGGCCATGAGGTACCGGCGTCCGCGGTCGTCTTTCTCTTGTCCGCGATCCCCCGGATGATCCATCTCGAAGAATCCCTCGGCGCCTACACCGGTCACGCGGAAGCCGTAGACCTGATCGAGAGGTACCTGGACCGAGCGGAGCCGAAGAAGGCAGGCGACCAGTGATGAAGACCGTCAGTCAGCAGAGGTTCGGTGACCCGGATGTACTCGACACAGTGCAGACTGCGATGCCGGTCCCGGGTCGTGGGGAGGTTCTGCTCCGGCTCGGTGCGGCCTCGGTGAATCCGGTCGACTGCAAACTCAGGGCGGGCCGGGTGCGGTTCCTCGGTGATCCGCCGTTCACACTCGGCTTCGATGTCTCGGGGACGGTTGTCGCGATCGGTGCCGATGTCACCGGAATCCGCCGAGGCGACAACGTCTTCGGCATGGTGCACAGCCGCACCGGAACGTACAGCGAATTCGTCGTAGCGCGGGCGGACACACTCGTAGTCCACCCGCCGGGGTCGGACCATGTGACGGCTGCCGCCATACCTACCGCGGCACTCACCGCATGGCAGGCGTTGGATGCGGCAGATCCGAAACCGAACGAAACCGTCCTGGTGCACGCCGCGTCCGGCGGTGTCGGGCACTTCGCTGTCCAGTTCGCCGCCCGGCGCGGTGCGAAAGTCATCGGTACCGCACGCCGGCGCAACCATCACTTCGTGCGCGGACTCGGCGCAGCCGACGTTGTGGACTACACCGAAACCGACTTCACGACGGCTGTCGGTCGGGTCGATGTAGTGCTGGACCTCGTGGGCGGCGAGTATGGCAAACGATCACTCCGAGTACTGGATGACAGCGGCCGCTACATCACCGTCCAGGACTCCGATGCCCTCGGTGATCCCCGCTCCCGGTCGGTGACCGGCAAACCTTCGACGGTCTTGCTCACCGAAATCGGAACATCGGTCGCGCGAGGGCAGGTAACAGTACACATCGACCGCGTACTGACCATGGACGAAGTGCGGGAAAGCCACCGGCTGAGCGAATCCGGGCGAGTACGCGGAAAACTGGTACTCACCCCGTGGGTCGCCTGATCTCTTTAGCGAACCTGCCGAATAGGCGGCACGCGGTCAGCGGAGTGAGTGTTCTGGGGATGGCCGGCGCGGGGGCGTGCTCTGGGTGCTTGTTCGGGGCCGGCGGGCCTTAACCACGTGCCCAGCGGTAGATGAATGTTCCGGGTCGAACTCGTAGTCATCGCTGATGGGGAGTTCGGCCGCACAGTCGTTGCCCACGGTGGATCTCGGAATGTCTCTTTCGGGCTATTGCCGGTTCTGCGTACGCATCACCTCGGCCTGGCTGTCAACGCACCGTGACGCGAACCCTGCCGAGGTTGCGCCACGGCTCGGACGGCGATGTCGTCGGCCTGCATTATGCCGACGACATCGAGAGTTGCGGTGTCCCGCAACCGGACTGTGCCGGCATCGTCGGCGATGGCGAGGACTTCTCCGCCGGGACTCGCTACCAACGCGTCGATCGCGTCACCGCCGGCGGGCGGAATCGCCGTGACCTCACCCTCGTCCATATCCCAGCGATGCACTCTGCCATCGGCACCACCTGTGAACACGAGATTTTCACGCTGACCGAACACTACGGCATGGTGAGGACCGCTCTCGGCGGAATACTCGAGCGCATCCTCGCCAGGAGCGCACAGCCGAACCGTACCGTCGTCACCGGCCGTGGCCACGGTTTCCATCGCAGTCGGGCTGACAGGATTTGAACCTGCGACCACTTGACCCCCAGTCAAGTGCGCTACCAAACTGCGCCACAGCCCGTTGCACCCCGCCGGGGTGCTCGATGAGACTACCTCAGAGTCGTTTGCGACTACTAATCGGCAGGTCAGAGGAGTGTTGATCGGCTACACCGGACGACCGTCACCGTCTCGTACTGCGGCGTTCCCCCCGGGGCCCGCACGAAGGTCCCGGATACCCGGCCACAGGCCCTCGACGGCCTTGTCGAGTGACCGGCGATCGAGCTTCACGGTCCGGCGTGATCAACACCGACAGATGCGGAAAGCCGGGCATTCGTCCCGATACGCGCGCCCGAAGCCGTTCGGATCGCGGGAAACCGGCACCATCGATTCGGTGGCCTTCCACCATAGAAAATCCCTCCTGACCAGCGCGGGAGGGATTTGTCATCCATCTATCCGGAGAGTGGTACCGGAAGCGTACAGTCCACCGTATCGGACGTATGTTCGATTCTAGGCGTTGTCCTTCGTCATGGTGAGCACGACGACCGAGTCCGACGGGACAACCGTTCCCGGCCCCGGCTCGATCGACACCACTGTCCAGTTGGCGCGTAGCAGAACCACATCCTTACCCGGGGTAGCAGACGCGTAGTGCACGTTGGTGAATCCGAGGTCTTCCAGGCGGTCGCCTGCGACTGCGCCGTTGACGCCCACGAGATCGGGCACCGTCAAGTCCGTTACCGCTGCCGCGGTGCCGGCCGGGGTGGCAAGCTCGGGGGTGGCAGGTGCCGGCGCCCCAGGTGTGGAAGCGACGGGGGTTTCTCGGGCTGTCTCGTTACAGGTGTTCCCGGCGGTTGCTCCCAGTGGGTGCGGGCGTGGGCCGGTGATGGAACCACCCGGTGAGCGAGAACTCGCGCGAATAGTTTGTGCATTAATTATTCGCGGGTTATGTTGGAAACCGGATCGGTGGAGGTGTGATGACTGCGGAGAGCGATGATCCGTTGCGGTTGGAGCGGCAGGTGTGTTTCGCGCTTGCCGTGGCCAATCGCTCGGTGCTCGCTGTGTATCGACCGTTGCTGGAGCCGCTCGGATTGACGCATCCGCAGTATCTCGTCATGTTGGCGCTGTGGGGGGAAGCGCCGATGTCGGTCAAGGCGATCGCGGAGGCGATCCAGCTCGATTCGCCCACGTTGTCGCCGCTGCTCAAACGTTTGGAGGGCGCCGGTCTCGTCACCCGGCGGCGTGCCCCCGGGGACGAGCGGACTCTGGTGGTCGACCTCACGGAGGCCGGGCGTTCGCTTCGTCGCGAAGCCGAACGGATTCCGCCCGCTGTTGTCGAACGACTGGGTGTTGGACTGGGGGACCTCGAGGAGTTGCGTGAAGTGCTCGGCCGGGTCAATGAGGCGGCCCGCCGGGCGGCGCACGCGTATCCGGAGGGCAAATCATGAACGCGCCCGTGAGTCGCCGCAGTTCGGCGCCGCTTTCGGACCGCCGGCAGGAGGATCTTGTGACCGATCGGACTCCCACACCGATCCAGCGCATCCGCTACATTTTCGGCCGGCCGCTGCCGTCCTCTATGCAGGAATGGGTACTTCGGGACCAGACCGGCCCGGGCGCCACCCGGCGGTACCTGCAACGCTTCCTGTTGCCCCCGATTCCGTTGTTGTGCCTGTTCGCGCTGGTGCCGGGCCCGTGGTGGATGGGCGTTTCGATGGCCGCGCTGGTGTTCCTGCCCCTGGCCTTCTTCGCGGTCGCCCTGGTGTATGTCCATCGGCGTCATATGCTGGTCAAGCACGGGCTCGATCCGGTACTGGCCGACCCGGACCGGCATCGCCGCGCGGCTGAGGAACGCGCAAGCTACGAGAGGCGCCACAACCGCGGCTGATACCTCGTTTTCCGGTACCGGCGAAACATTCGCGGGCGAACCGCGTCGGAATGGTCTCCTCGGTTATGCCGCTGCATCCGCAGTCGCGACGGGTCGGAATGCGACCGGAAAACGGACTTTCTGGTGCAGTCGGCAGCGCCACGCCCTCGAACGGCGGCGCGGCACCGGGGCGGGCGCACGTTCGGCAGGCGATTCCGGCGCCGAGACCTGCGTAGATCTGCTCGATCCGGGTATTGCGTGGTCGGCATTGCTGTCGATGATTGGAGGCGTCATGCGAGACGTCGACGAAAAAGTTGCCGGCGGGCGCGGAGGGCGTCTGCATATCCCGCGTAGCCGCGGTGCCCTGGGCGGTCTGGCTGTCTTGTTGCTGGGTATCTGGGGTGCGCTGATCCCGTTCATCGGGCCGTATTTCAGTTTCGCCTACACTCCCGACGAGCCGTGGGCATGGTCGGCCGCACGCGGCTGGCTGCAGGTGCTGCCGGGGGTGGTGGCGATAATCGGCGGGCTGCTCATGCTGCTGAGCCGGAACCGGATCGTAGCGAGTACGGGTGCGTGGCTGGCCACGGCGGCCGGTGCGTGGTTCGTGATCGGCCCGCTGCTGGCAGGCCCGTTGGGTCTCGGCGATATCGGTGAACCGGTCGCGGGATCCGACTGGAAGCAGGCCCTTGTGCGGCTGACATTCTTCTACGGGCTCGGCGCGCTGATCCTGTTCTTCGCCGCGACGTCGCTCGGACGGCTGTCGGTGCGCAGTGTCCGCGATATTGCCTTCGACCGGCGTGAGGCCGATACGGTCGAGGGGCGTCGGGTCGCCGATGAGCCGGCGCACGCCGCAGCCGCCGGCGATCGCCGCGTCCGACGGCCCGGCTTCCGCGGGACACCGGGGCTACACGGTGGGCCGGCCTGATAGTCGGCCGGTCGGCGGGGGCCTCGCCGGTGCGGTTCTCGCGCGGCCGCGCTCTTCGCGGCCGCGGGGGCGCCGGCGGTGGCCGCTCCGGGCAGTGCACCGCCCGGGCAGCTCGTGGTACTGAACGAATATTGCGAGGAGCCCGGAGCGGTCGCACATGTGGCGGACGGCCGCGCTGCCTATTGCACGCAGGTGGAGGCGAACGATGCGTTCGTCTGGTCTTATTCACCGGAGCCGATACCTTTCGATCCCAACACTCGCGAGTACACGTGCGCCGAGGACGGCTGTCGCTATCCCGAGGGATCGGAGGTGCCGGGATATCAACGGTGCGGGATTCTGTGCGGTGAACCGCCTACATCCGGCGATGTGCAGAGTGGCTTGGCCGAGTGCTTCGACTCGGGTACGCCGTTCGAGGAATGTGAACGACGGCTGCCCGAGTGAGCCGCCGACGGTGCTTTCACTGCGGGAAGAGTGTCAGAACCTGCGACATCACCTGGCGAGCGACGTCGTCGGTGGCCGAGGTGACTTCGACCGCCGGTACACGGGGGACGAAAGCCGTGCTGCCGGCAGGTAGTTCGGGGCCGACGACCGCGGAGTAGATCGGGATACTGCTGTCGTAGAGGGAGGTCGTGCGGAACACGGTGCGGTCGTCGATCTTCTCCTCGGTGGCGCGGGCCCGCACCTGGTCGGTGACGCGGTAGTCGTAAGCCACGGTGACGGTTTCGTCGCGATACCGGAACAGGCATTGGGTCAGGCGGCGTTCGTCGGTATCGGCGGTGCCGTCCAGTTTCGCGCGAACCGCACACGGGTCGGCACCGAGCAGGACGGTGTCGACGGTGTCGGGGGAGGTGCCCTGGACCGGCGACTGCCGCCAGCGATCGATCATACCGGGCAGCAAACCATCAGCGATCGCACACGAATCGCGGTTCGGGATGGAGAGTCCGAGGTAGAACGCTGCGCCCGACGCGAAGCGGGCGGTCGCGCCGCATGCGCGTGCGCCGGGGGCGCGGTCGGGGACCAGCAGGAGGTGCACGTCGCCGAGATGTTTGTCGATACCGAGTCTCGGAGCCAGCGGGGGCAGCAGGGTCGAATGCCAGGTGAGGGTGGCGGCTTCGGCGGGGGCGGGATCGCCCAGGACGGCGCGACACGAGTCCAGGCCGATCGTCACGTCCTGGATCTCGCCGAGGTCGAGGTCGACGAGGGTATCGCGGGGGAGCAGGGCGCAGACGTCGATCTGGCGGGTTGCCCGGGCGACAGCGGCCTGCTGCTGCGGGGTGTCCGCGGGCGCCGACCAGAAGTGCGGCGGCGGGGCGGGGATCGCCGGCGACCGGGCGGCGCCTTCGCCGGTGTTCGGTTCGTCTCCGCAACCCGCCACGGCGAGCAACACGGCTGCGACAAGTGCGAGCGTGCGGTAAACCGTCACCCGTGACCTCCCGGTGCGAGCTGAACAGGACGATCGCCCGCATCGAGTCTGCGGCACCGGCAACCTCTGCGCAAATATGTCGAGGGCATCGGCACTCGCTCGGGGTCATCTGCAGGTCGCGGTGCGATCCCTGCTTCCGCACTCGGCTCGGGACTCGGGCCGTGGCCCCGCCTGCCCGGTCGACGGAGTAAGGCTCAGCGTGGTGCCGCCGGCCGTTCGCGACCTGCGTTGCGGGCCGTGCCCCGGTGGGCGGGCACGGTGGTGGGATCTTCCGGCCAGGCGTGCTTGGGATAGCGGCCGCGGAGGTCGGCGCGCACCTGCGGCCAGCCGGTCTGCCAGAACGAAGCCAGATCCGCGGTGACCGCGACCGGGCGCCGGGCGGGGGAGAGCAGGTGCAGCACGATCGGAATACGTCCCCGCGCCAGGCGCGGAGTCTCTTTCCAGCCGAAAACTTCCTGCACTTTGACGGCCAGTACCGGTTGGTCGGCCGCGTAGTCGAGGCGGAGGCGGCTGCCGGAGGGCACCTCGATACGGTCCGGTGCCAGCTCGTCGATCCGGGCGGCGTCCGGCCAGGGCAGGAGACGCTGCAGTGCCTGTCCGGTGTCGACGCGTTCGAGGTCGGCGCGCCGGCGGGCGGCGGCGAGTTCGGGCCCCAGCCACGTGTCGGCGGTGGCGAGCAACGATTCGTCGTCGACCGGTGGCCACGGGGCCCCGAGGGTGCGGTGCAGGAAATCGAGGCGCTGCCGCAGGGCGACGGCGTCCGCGTCCCAGGGCAGCAGGCCGACCCCGGTCGAGGTGAGCCCGCGCCGCACCGCTGCGGCGAGCAGGGGGCGCTCGGGGTCGCGGAGCGGTCGTTCGGACAAAATGATTGCGCCCAGGCGTTCGATCCGTCGCGCGACCACATCGCCGTCGACCCACTCGATTTCGTCGGCGGTGGTGATCAGGTTCGCCGCCGCGCGGCGCGCGAGCTGTTCATCGGCGACCGCCGCGAGCCGGATATTTCCCTCGGACCGGCCGGGGTCACGCGTCGCGACACCGACGGCCAGCCATTCCGGGGCGCCCGTTCCGGCGCCGGCGGGCAGGGTCACGGCGGTGCCGCCGGCCATGAGGTAGCTCGCGGAACCCGGGCCGCGGCGGCGGGCCAGCCGCTCGGGATGGGCCAGTGCAACGACATAGGCGGGATCGTCGTCGCCCTCCGGTCCCTCGACCGTCCGGGCCAGCCGCTCGACCTCGCGTCGCCAGCGTGCCGGCTGCTCGCGCCGCAGCGCACGCAGGCCGGCCGCCAGATCGACCCCGGCCGCGTGGGTGTCGTCGTCGAGGACGGTGACCACTTCGGCGGCCGTGCGGGCCCCCACCGCGGCCGCACCGTCGAGCAGTGCGCGTGCCAGCCGCGGATGCAACCCGATACGTGCCATCCGCCGCCCGCGGTCGGTGACCACGCCGCCTTCGTTCACGGCACCCAGTACTCGCAGTACTTCGCGTCCGGCGGCAAGTCCGCCGGCCGGCGGGGCATCCCACCAGATGAGGCCGTGCCCGTCGGCGGTGCCCCAGCATGCCAGCTCCAAGGCCAGCCGGGTCAGGTCGGCCGTGCGGATCTCCGGCTCGGGGTAGGCGGGCAGTGTGGCGTGCTCGAACTCCGGCCAGCAGCGCCACACCCGCCCCGGGGCCTCGCGGCCCGCCCGCCCCGCGCGCTGGCCGGCCACCGCCGCCGAAACCCGCACCGTCGCCAGGCCGGACAATCCCCGAGATCGGTCGATCCGCGGTACGCGGGCGAGCCCCGAGTCCACGACGGCCCGGACGCCGGGCACGGTCAGACTGGACTCTGCTACCGCCGTGGACAGCACCACGCGCCGTCGTGGGCCGGGCCGCAACGCGGTGTCCTGGTGCGCTGTCGACAGCCGGCCGTGCAGCGGAACGATATCGACGTCGTCGAGGTCGGCCAGAAGTGCCGTCGTCCGCCGGATCTCGGCTGCGCCCGGGAGAAAGACCAGGACGTCACCGTCGGTTCCGGCGAGCGCGGCCCGGGCAGCGCGGGCGACCTGTGCTTCCTTGCGCTCACGCGGCAGTGGCGGAAGGTATGTCGTGCTCACCGGATGAGTGCGGCCCTCGACCTGTACCACCGGCGCCGGAACGGGGTCGCCGAGCAACGTTGCCAGACGGTCGGCGGCCACGGTCGCCGAAGTGGCGAGCACCCGCAGATCCGGTCGCAATCCGGCCCGGGCGTCCAGGAGCAATGCCAGCAGCAGGTCCGCGTCGAGATGGCGCTCGTGACATTCGTCGAGAACGACGGTAGTGACGCCCGCCATCTCGGGATCGTCCTGCAACCGCCGGACCAGCAGGCCGGAGGTCACGACCTCGATCCGGGTCCGCCGCCCGACCCGGCGATCTCCCCGGACGGAGTAGCCGACGGTTTCCCCCACCTGCTCGCCCAGCAGCGTGGCCATTCGCCCGGCCGCGGCCCGCGCGGCCAGCCGGCGGGGCTCGGCCACGAGCACCCGGCCGGTGCCTCCCGCGGCCAGCGCCAGCGGGACGAGCGTGGTTTTGCCGGTTCCGGGTGGTGCGACCAGGACGGCCGTCTCGTGTTCGGTCAGCGTCTCGACAAGACGATCGAGAACACGACGGATCGGTAGATCGGGAAGCTCGGGCAGTTTCATCACTGAACAGTGTGATACCTCGGCTCCGAGCCGCCACATCCACCGCTCGACCAGCCCGGCCGGGCGGGCGGGCGTGCGGTACCGGGCTGCGTGCAGGTATGCCGTTCACCCGGGTGCCGAGCGGTCGCCGGATCGACGGCCGGTATCCGGGTCAATTGCGCTGCGCGAGCTCACGGAGCAGTCGGTCGTGCTCGGCGTCCGGTTCCTCGCGGGTGATCTGCGGGGGCCGGTAGGGTTGCGGTCGAGGGGGCCGGGGTTCGTTCTGCCGGCGAAGCTGCAGGGAGGTCAGTGCGCTGACCACCGTCGTGCAGACCGGGAGGTGGCGGATCCGCGGATCGTCGCCCGCGAGGCGGGCGATGCGCGGGTTCGGGGTGACCAGGCATATCTCGATGCCGTCGCCGCGATAGTGTTGCGCGTCCTCGGCCAGCGCCGCGAGTGTGCGCAGCGACAGGAATTCGAGTCTGGTGGTGTCGACGATCAGTGCGCCGCGCCCGGCCGCCGCCATCTCGACGGCCTTCCCTACCTCCTGCCGCCACAGCGGCAACGTATACGCGTCGGCTTGCCCCCGGGCCGACAGGACGACGATCTCGCCGCGGCGCCGGATCCGGAAGAGTAGTTGCTGCTCGGGCGAGCGCGTATACGGCGACGCGGCATGGGCCGAAGCGAAGGACGAAGAGTTGGTATCGGAGTTCATACTGCACCCGACTCGGCTCAGGATGCGTTCGCGCATCGCGGTCACGCCGACCCTGGATGTCTCAAGGTGAATCCGCGACCATGTCCCACCCTAGCCCACACGGCCGGTTACGGGCGGGTCGATGCGATCTCGGTGCCTTCGCTCGGATGCGGGTTTGCCCGGTTCGGAGCCGGGTAGGCCGCTCGCCGGCGGCAGTGGGCCGTCGCCGGCCGACAGCGGTGGGGACGAGCATCGCACCGGCCGGTCCGTTGTCGCACTGTGCGTTCCCCAACCTTCGAGAAGGGAGTTCACCATGAGCCAGATCAGCCCCGTTCAGGTCCAGAAGTATCTCTCCGGTATCGACTATCCGTGCAACCGTGACGGCTTGGTCGCCGCCGCGGAGAACAACGGAGCCGACGCGGAGGTCCTGCACGCCCTCGAGGCGCTTCCGGACCGGACATTCGACGGGCCGAGCGCGGTCAGCCAGGCAATCTTCTGAACCGCGAGCACAGCGAGTTGTCCGGGTGGGGCCGCACCGGCACGGTGGGCCCCACCCGGTTCCTGCCGCAGACTGTCACGGCGCGGCCGCGACAGACGTTTGGCCCGGTTCATCCGGGATATCCGGCGCGGGTGAAGTAGAATATTTTCGTGCCGGCTCTCACCGAGACCCAGCGCGGGGAAATAGGAACGGTCGATATCCCCGATGGAATATCGCTACACGGACTGCTCGATTACGAATCGCTGATATCCGCCGAAGAATTGGATTTCGACGAATTGCTGGATCGGGCTCGCCGGGAACTACGCGCCTTCGACGGCCCGGTGGATGCCATTATCGCGCATTGGGATTTCCCCACCAGCGTTATCGTACCTGTTCTCGCGCATGAATTCGGGCTGCCCGCGCCGACTCTGGAAAGCGTCTTGAAGAACGAGCACAAATACTGGAGCCGGGTGCTGCAACGCGAAGTCGTACCCGAGTGTGTTCCGAAATTCTGTGCATTCGACCCGTTCGACGACAACGCGCTCGACAGTATCGATATACCGTTCCCGTTCTGGGTGAAACCGATCAAATCGCATTCCTCCCAGCTCGGTTTCGAGGTCCCGGACGCGGATGTCTTCGCCGCCGCGGTACAGCAGATCCGGGAGGAGATCGGCCGGATCGCCGACCCCTTCGACCAGGCGCTGGCGCGGGTGGAGGTGTCCGGCGACATCCGGATGGCCGGTGGGCGCACCTGCCTGGCCGAGGAGATCGTCACCGGGACGCAGGCCGCGCCCGAGGGGTCGATGTTCCGCGGTGATTACCACGTGCACGGGGTGTTCGATATGCGCCGGGATGCCGAGGAACGCAGTTTCACCCATCTCGACTATCCCGCGCGCACGGTGCCGCCGGACGTACAGCAGCGGATGATCGACGTGACCGAGCGCTATCTGCGCCATACCGGCTTCGACAACGGCTGCTTCAACTCCGAATTCATGTGGGACGGCGAAACCGGGAAGCTGTGGCTCATCGAGGTCAACACCCGCATCTCACAATCGCACAGCGATCTGTTCGCAAAGGTGGACGGTAGTTCCAATCATCTCGTCGCCATCGATGTGGCATTGGGCATCCCGCCACGGATGCCGCATCGGAAGGGCGAGTTCGCGGTGGCCGCGCAGTGCCTGGTGCCGCGCTACGAGGACGGGTTCGTCACCAGGGTTCCGAACGAGGAAAAGATCGCCGCATTGCGCAACCGTTTCCCGGGCACCGTGGTGAAGATCGATGTCGAGGTCGGGGAGAAGCTCTCGGAAATGCCCAATCAGGACGCCTACCGCTACAAACTCGCCACCCTCTATATCGGTGCCCCCGGCGCCGACCAGCTCGAGCAGCGCTACCACGATGCCATCGCGGCGCTGCCGTTCGAATTCGAGGAGGTCCACTGAGGTTGCGCACCGTCGATACTTTTCCCTACCGGGTCACCGAGACCGAGAACGTATTCATCCCGATGCGCGACGGCGCGCGTCTCGCGGCCCGTATCTGGCGGCCGGATACCGGCGAACCGATGCCCGCGGTATTGGAGTACATCCCTTATCGGAAGCGGGATCTCACCCGCGCCCGGGATGCCCTGAACCATCCGTACCTGGCCGGGCACGGCTATGTCAGTGTGCGCGTGGACCTGCGCGGCAGTGGTGATTCCGACGGTGTCCTGACCGACGAATACCTGCCGGTCGAACACGAGGACGCCTGCGAGGTGATCGAATGGCTGGCCGCGCAGCCGTGGTGCGACGGAAATGTCGGAATGATGGGAATCTCCTGGGGCGGTTTCAACAGCTTGCAGGTGGCCGCGCGGCGGCCGCCGGCGTTGAAGGCGATCATCAGCGCGTCGGCGACCGAAGACCTCTACGTCGACAATATGCATTACATGGGCGGCTGTCTGCTCTCGGACAATCTGTCCGAGGCGACGGTGATGTTCGCATTCAACAGCCTGCCGCCGGATCCCGCGATCGTCGGGCACCGCTGGCGCGAGCTGTGGCACGAACGCCTGGCGGGCAGCGGCCTGTGGATCGAGAGCTGGCTGGAACACCAGCATCGCGACGACTACTGGAAACGGGCCTCGGTGAACGAGGACTACCGCGCGGTGCATTGTCCGGTGCTGGCCGTCGGTGGGTGGGCCGACGGATACACCAACGCGATTTTCCGGTTGCTGCAACATCTCGAGGTGCCCCGGCGCGGACTGATCGGGCCGTGGGGGCACAAATACCCGCATTTGGGTGTGCCGGGGCCGGCGATCGGGTTCCTGCAGGAGGCGGTGCGCTGGTGGGATCACTGGCTCAAGGGGCGTGATACCGGCGTCATGGACGAGCCGATGTTGCGGGCGTGGATGCAGGACAGTGTTTCGCCGCTCCCGTCCTACGCCGACCGGCCGGGCCGCTGGGTGGGGGAACCGGTCTGGCCGTCGCCGAACACGACCCCGCGCCGCTTCACGCTCACCCGATACGCACTGACCGAGGACGCCGATCATGCCGAGCACCGCCGGATGGATGTGCAGTCACCGTTGAGTGTCGGTATGTTCGCCGGGAAATGGGCGTCCTATGCGGCCACTCCGGATCTGCCCGCGGATCAGCGGGAGGAAGACGGCGGCTCGCTGATCTTCGAAACCGAACCGCTGGACGAGACGTTCGAAGTGCTGGGTATCCCCACCCTGGATCTGACGGTGTCGGCCGACGGGCCCGATGCGATGGTGGCGGCCCGGCTGTCCGATGTCGCACCCAACGGCGAGGCCACCCGGGTGACCTATGGGCTGCTGAACCTGACCCACCGGGACGGCAGCGCGGCGCCGGAGGCGCTGCAACCGGGCCGCGATTATCGGGTGCGGGTGCCGTTGAACGGGATGGCGCACTCCTTCCCGCCCGGCCACCGGATCCGGTTGTCGATCTCGTCGTCGTATTGGCCGCTGGCCTGGCCGTCACCGGAAGCGGCGATGCTCACGATCACCACCGGGGAGAGCGCGCTGATGTTGCCGCATCGCCCGCCGCGTGACGAGGACCGGAAGTTGCCCGCGCTCGGCCCGCCCGAGGGTGCGCCCGAGGCGCCGTCGACGCATCTGGAACCCGGGCGGCATCATTGGAAGGTCGAACGTGACCTGGCGACGGGGGTTTCGACCCTGGAGATCGAGAACGACCAGGGCGCGATCCGGCTCGACGACACCGATACCGTCGTGCGCCGGGCGACCACCGAATGGTTCAGCTTCCGCGGTAACGACCCGGAATCGGTCTGGGGCGAGACGCGGACCGTGCGCCGGCTCGAGCGCGCGGACTGGCGTACCGAGGTCACCACGCACACCACACTGCGCTGCACCGCGGAGGAATTCCTCCTCGATGCCGAACTCGACGCCTACGAACTCGACGATCCCGCCGCCGACCCGCGTACGGCCCAGAAGCGGGTGTACTCACAGAACTGGCATCGCCGGATCCCCCGTGACCTGGTGTAGCTCGAGCGCGCGGACCGGACGGGTGGTGTAGCGCAGACCTGCGGCTCAGACAGCGTGGGGGTAGGTGTCCCCGGGTTCGTCCGGCCCCCGGTGTGCAACGAGGTCCAGGGGGGTCAGGGCCGTGGTTTCGTCGATATGCAGCAGGGCGTCGAACCGGTCCGCCGGCCGGGCGTGGAAGTAGTGGCTGCGTCGTTCGTTGTCCGGACGGTAGACCACCCCGATCGCACGTTCGAGCTGCGGCGCGTCGAGCGCGGCGACCGGTTCGCGATCGAAACGCAGCAGGAACCGCTCGATCCCGGTGCGGTGCAACAGATTTTCCACGCTGCCCGGGAGCGACGGCCGTACCCGCTTCACCCGGGGCGGGCCGTCCCATGCGTCGGCGGCCAGCACGGTGCCGGTGTGGGTGGTGAAACCCAGGATGCGGGATTCCCCGGGGCAGTTCTGCCGGACCAGTTGGCCGAGATTCAACTCCCCGGCCGACCCGAGCTCCGTAGCGCGTGCGTCGCCGAGGTGCGAGTTATGGGCCCACACCACGATTTTCGCGTCGGAGCCGATGCGCTGCCGCAGATGTCCGCGTAATGCCGTGAGGGTGGCGAACATATGCTCGTCGCGTAGATTCCACGACGATACGCGGGAACCGAACATCGCCCGGTAGTACTGTTCGGCCGCCGCGACCAGGCGGGCGTTCTGTTCGGCGTAGAACTGTTCGTCGGGGTCGCCCTGCCCGTCGGTGCGCAGATCCCGCATGCTCATCCGCTGCAGTTCCGCCAACTGGGCGACCACCGCGTCCGCACACTCCTCGCCGGCGCCGAACGCTGCGGCGTAACCGTAGTGCTGTTCATCGGTGTGCTGGTCGAAACAGGCGTACCGGTCGCGGGCGCGCTGTGCGGCGGCCGGGTCGACGCGGTCGAGGTAGCCGATCACCTCGGCCGCGGAGCGGCGCATGCTGTACAGGTCGAGTCCGTAGAAGTCGACGGTGCGCGCCGGATCGCGGCGGTTGTATTCGCGCAGCCATTCCACGAAATCGCGGACCACGGTATTACGCCACATCCACATCGGGAAACGCTGGAAACCGCGCAGTGCCTGCTCGGCGTCGCCGTCGTCGCCGCGGCTGCGGATATAGCGGTTTGCGCGGTGGGCGTCGGGCCAGTCGGCCTCCACGGCGACGGCGTCGAAACCGGCGTGTTCGATGAGGGTGCGCGTCATCCGGGCCCGCGCGGCGTAGAACTCCGACGTGCCGTGGGTGGCCTCGCCGATCAGCACGTACCGGGCATCACCCACCAGGTCCAGCAAGACCTCCTCGGACGGGACGCCGTCCGGCAGCGGGGTGAGGGCGGACCGGACGCCCACCTCCGGGCCGGTGGCGGCGGCCCGCTGTTCGCCCGCCGGAAGCCGCGCAGCGCGGTCGAGCAGATCGCGGATCTCCTCGTCGGAGCTCTGGGTGAAGTCCTGGTACTCCGCGCTCACCCCGGCGAACCCCGCGGGTACACGCGCGCAGACCATCTCGTCCACCCGTCCGCGCAGCCCGGCGCAGGTGGCTTCGAGGGCGACGGGTACCGCGACGACCACCCGCGCCGGATCCATCCGGTAGACCGTCCGGACAGCCGCATCCATGGTCGCGCCCGTCGCCAGGCCGTCGTCCACCAGGATCACCGTCCGTCCTGTGACATCGAGCAGCGGCCGCTCCCCCCGGTAGACTTGTTCCCGCCGGCGCAGCTCCCGGCCCTCTGTACGGGCTATCCGTTCCAGGACATCCGGGCCGACCTGTTCCGCGGCCAGGACATCCCCATTGGTGACCAGAACACCGCCGCTGGCGATCGCACCCAACGCCAGCTCGGAGTTACCAGGTGAGCCGAGCCTGCGGACGACCAGCACATCGAGGGGCACCTCCAGGGCCTGCGCCACCTCATAGGCCACCGGCACACCACCCCGGGGCAGACCCAGGACGACGGTATCCGGATCGCGGAAACGGCCGAGTAGCGTCGCGAGTGTCCGGCCGGCCTCACGGCGGTCACGGTAAGCGCTTGTCGCCATGGGAGCGCGCTACCCGATGCGGTCCTGGGCAAACAGGGCAGGCCGGGGGCGCGCCGGGCCGGTCCGGTCAGCGCTGACGAGAAGGCGCCGCGGCCGCATCGCCGTCGGTGCCGCCTGCGCCGATATCGTGGTGCAGCGTCAGCAGTACATGGTCCAGGCGGGTCCGCAGCCGGACCTCCTCATCGGCGATACCCGGAAGTGCCGCGACCATCCGCTCGGCGACCCGGCGCAGCTTGATATTCGTTTCCTGCGACCGCCAGCGCAGCACATGGAAGGCCTGGTCGGCATTGATCCCGTAGGCGAGCATGAGCGCGCCCTTGGCCTGCTCGATGACCATCCGGGCGTCCAGCACCTGCGGCAGCGTGTCGTCGAGGGCCTCGCGGCGAAATTCGTCCGCAGTGGCCGACAGGTCGATATAGAAGCCCTCGGTACCGATCGCTGCACCGGCCTCGTCCAGCATGGGCTCGGAGACCACGAGCACCTCCTTGACGTCGCCCGCCGTATCGATGATGCGGTGGCGGCTGGAGAACGGGCCCCCGTCCTCGACCGACAGGATCATGGCCTCGAGCCGGTCGCGATCGTCGGGGTGCTTATGGGAGAGCAGCAGCTCGGTGGTGGGGCGGGCCTCCGGAGGGTGGCCGTGGATCCGGGCGGCCTCCGCCGACCACTCCCAGGTCCGGGTCGCGAAATAGTACCGGAACCGCCCCACTTGCAGGGGGTCGCCGGCGCCGACCACCCGTTCCACGAGTTCGACTTCGGATTCCGGCAGCTCGTCCCGCGCGTTCATGGCTGTGATTATTCCCCGCGCTGCCCGTGGGGTGGCGGCCGACCGGTGTCGTGGCCCGGCGGTGCTCCGCTGGGCGGCGGAAGAGCGGTTATGAATCCATACCGCTGTGCCCCTTCGGAGTGGATTCGTCGGTTTCGATCTGTTCGCCGGTGGGGTGTTCGTCGGCGTGGGTGGGTTCGGCGTGCTCCTCGGCGAAATCGGGTTCGTCCCGATCGGCCGCGGCCCGGGGGCCGGGATCCGGTGTGGTCATAGGAGGGCGGGTACCCCGTCGGCGGCCGGCGACACAGCCCCCGATGCTTCGGTGTTTATCGCCCGCGGATCCGGGAAGCCGCCGACCGGGAAACGACCATGCTCACAGGCCGGTACGGCACGGCCGCGCACGCCATCGAGGAGGACAACTCGTGGACCGAACATCGGATCAGGGATCTGCGACACCCGCCGCATCCGAGGCGGCGCAGCGCCCGCTCGGCGAAGGCCGGGGCGATACCGACCCCAAACAACAACAGCTCGATCCGCTGCGGCAGGACCGGGAGAGTGGGTACCTCACGACACAGCAGGGCGTCCGGGTGGATCACACCGACGATGCGCTGAGCGTCGGTGCGCGCGGGCCCACACTGCTCGAAGACTTCCATGCCCGCGAAAAGGTCACCCATTTCGACCACGAACGCATTCCGGAACGCGTCGTCCACGCCCGCGGCGCGGGTGCCTACGGCTACTTCCGGCCCTATGACGATTCGCTGGCGGAATACACAGCCGCGAAGTTCCTGACCGACCCCGGTACCCGGACCCCGGTGTTCGTCCGTTTCTCCACCGTTGCCGGATCCCGCGGCTCGGCCGATACCGTGCGCGATGTTCGCGGGTTCGCCACGAAGTTCTACACCGAACAGGGAAATTACGATCTGGTCGGAAACAACTTCCCGGTGTTCTTCATCCAGGACGGAATAAAATTCCCGGATTTCGTGCATGCGGTGAAACCCGAACCGCACAACGAGATCCCGCAGGCGCAGTCGGCGCACGATACGCTCTGGGATTTCGTGGCCGAACAGCCCGAAACCCTGCATGCGATCATGTGGCTGATGTCGGACCGCGCCCTGCCGCGTAGCTACCGGATGATGCAGGGGTTCGGCGTCCACACATTCCGGTTCGTCAACGCCGAAGGCCGCGGAACCTTCGTGAAATTCCACTGGAAGCCCGCCCTGGGCGTGCACTCCCTGGTATGGGACGAATGCCAGCAGGTCGCCGGGCGCGACCCGGACTACAACCGGCGCGATCTGTGGGACAGTATCGAAGCCGGCGATTTCCCGCGCTGGGAACTGGGCGTGCAGCTGGTACCGGAGGAACAGGAATTCGATTTCGATTTCGACCTGCTCGATTCCACCAAGATAATCCCGGAAGAACAGGTCCCGGTGCGCCCGGTCGGTGAGATGGTGCTGGATCGCAACCCGGACAATTTCTTCGCCGAAACCGAACAGGTCGCCTTCCATACGGCCAATGTCGTACCCGGTATCGATTTCACGAATGATCCGCTGCTGCAGCTACGGAACTTCTCCTATCTGGACACCCAGCTCATCCGCCTCGGCGGGCCGAATTTCGCGCATCTCCCGGTGAACCGGCCGCTGGCCGATGTCCGCACCCATCAGCAGGACGGCTTCGGCCGCCACGATATCCCGCACGGCCAGGCGTTCTACACCAAGAACACCCTCGGCGGCGGCTGCCCGGCACTCGCCGACGAAGAGGTGTTCCGTCACTACACCCGGCGAGAGGAAGGCGATACGCTGCGGATCCGCAGCGACAGCTTCAAGGAGTACTACCGGCAGCCCCGCATGTTCTGGCGCAGTATGACGCCGACGGAGGCCGAGCACATCGTCTCCGCGTTCGCCTTCGAACTCGGCAAATGTAAACGTGTGGAGATCCGCTCGCATGCGCTCGAGCAGCTGGTCCGGATCGACCCGGATATGGCGAGCCGGGTCGCCGGCCGGCTCGGCCTGCCCACCCCCGAGGCCGGCCCGGTGGAGGATGTGCCGTTGTCGCCGGCGTTGTCACAGGTGAAGGATCCCCCGGCCACCATCGCGACGCGCAAGATCGCCGTTCTCGCCGCCGACGGAGTCGATGTGGCAGGCGTCGAACGGTTGCGTACGGCGCTGCGCGAACGCGGCGCCGAGACCGAGGTGCTGGCCGAACACGGCGGCGAACTCCGCGGTGCCACGGAGGGGGGCCTGACCGTGGACAAAACCCTGGCGACCATGGCGTCGGTGCTCTACGACGCGGTGGTCGTGGCGGGCGGTGACACCGCCGCCCGCACTCTCGCCGCCGCGGGTCCCGCGGTGCATTTCGTGACCGAGGCGTACAAGCACTTCAAACCGGTGGCAGTGCTCGGTGCGGGCGCCGAAGTCCTGCGGGCCGGCGGTATCGCAGTCCCCGCCGAACCGGACACTCCGGTCGACGGTGTACTCCAGTCCGGCGACGCGGTGTCCGACGGTTTCGTGGAATCCTTCGCCACGGTGCTCGCGGGCCACCGCATCTGGGAGCGGGACACTACGGCGATACCCGCCTGAAGCGCGGCGTCTCAGACGAAGGGCAGGGCCCGGCCGCCGCGAGACCACGCCCCGGCCGGGTCCTGTGCGCATGCAGCGAGAAAGGCGAAGGGGCGCCACCGGTCGATCGCAGCCGCCGCACAGGGCGGCAGGGTTCCCGGCGGACCGAGAGTATGCGTATGAACAGTTGGCCGGCGCCCGGACAGGGTGCCGGCACGGGCCTGCACGTCCGGTGACCCGGGCCGGGGAGTGGTACGTGACCGGTCTGTTCGCCGGTCGGCATGCCGAACGTGTTCGCACCTGCTCTGCCCGCCGGCCATTCGACAGACGCCTGCGAGTCGACAGACGGCGAGACCGCGGCGGCCGCGACGGCGTCGCCGATGCGGAAGCGGGCCGAGAGATCAGGTCCTCGTACGCCGGTAGGCGCGTGCATGCCCGCACGATCACGGTGTGGGGCCGAGAGTCGTTCTGGGCCGGCGCGCGGGTGTCCGGTTTACGGTGCGCGCCGGGTGCCGGCGTCTCGGGAAAGCGGACTCTCAGGCGTGTGTGCCCGGCTCGCCGGTGCCGATGCCGATTACTCGGAAACCGGTGTGGCCGAGCGTGGTTCCGCCGAGCAGGTTACGGGTGTCGACGATGATCGGCTGGGCGGCCACGGCCTCCAGTCGCTGCCAGTTCAGGGTCAGGAACTCTGGCCATTCGGTGAGAACCACGAGTGCGGAGGCGTCCTTCGCCACCAGATAGGGGTCGTCGACCACGTGCACCGGATCCAGCCCCGGTGTCCCGGCGGGTACGCACGGATCGTGGGCGACGACGGTGACCCCGTGGCGGCACAGCTGCTGCGCGACCGCCACAGCGGGGGAGTCGCGGAGATCGCCGGTTCCGGCTTTGAATGCGAGGCCGAGCACACCGATTCGGGTGCCGGTGAGAGTGCCGTCCACCGCGCCGGTGACCGCATAGCGGATTTTGCGCACCACCATCGCCTGCTGGCGCTCGTTGGCTCTCACCGCATCGCGGACGAGCGCGAAATCCACGCCCTCGGCCTCGGCGGCACGCAGGAGCGCGTGGGTGTCCTTGGGTAGGCAGGAGCCGCCCCAGCCCGGGCCGGGGGCGAGGAAATCGGGGCCGATGCGGCCGTCCATGCCCATGGTGTCGGTGACCCGGGTGATATCGGCGCCGACCCGTTCGCACAGATCGGCCATCGTGTTGACGAAGGAGAGCTTCACCGCGAGGAAGGCGTTGCTCGCGTATTTCGCGAGTTCCGCACTGGCCGTATCGGATCGGACGACCCTGGCGCCGGTGCCCGCGTACAGTCCCGCGACCCGGTCGGCGGCCTCGGTATCCCCGTGGCCGGCGCCGACGAGGATACGATCCGGGTGCAGGAAATCGTGCACCGCGTGGCCTTCCCGGAGGAATTCGGGGTTGCTCACCACGGCCCGGCCGGCGAGACCGGGTGCTTCGGTGAGACGGGCCGCCGTTCCGACCGGAACGGTGGATTTGGTGACCAGCGTGCAGTCCGGGCGCAGGACGGTGGCCAAGGTGTCCAGGGCACGGTCGAGCACTTCCAGATCGGCCTCGCCGCCGTCACCCATGGGCGTCGGCAGGCACAGCAGCACTACTTCGGCCTCGGTCAGCGCGCACGGATCGGTGCTGAAGGCGAGCCGCTCCTCGGCCAGGCCCTCGCGCACGAGTTCGGCCAGCCCGGGCTCGACGATCGATACCGAACCCGCCCGCAGCCGTTCGACCTTGGCCTCGTCGTTGTCCACACAGATCACGTGGTGCCCGAGATGGGCAAGACACGCGGCGCTGGTGAGTCCTACGTATCCGGCGCCGACGACACCGACGCGACTACCCATGGTGTGCCCCCTTTCCGAGGACTTCGGCCGCGGCGGTGAGCACCCGTTCCGGTCGCACCATGAGAAGGCCGGAATCCGGGCGGTCGGCATGCGGATCACCGGTTCTGCCCGCCCACAACGCGATATGGTGCCGTGCGGTGACCGGCGGGCCCCAGGTATGGGGCGGGGTGGGGCCGAACAGCAGCACCGAGGGCGTCCCGTAGGCGGTGGCCAGATGGCCCACGCCGGTATCGCCGCAGATCACCAGCTGGGCCTCGGCCACCAGTGCGGCCAGTTCCAGCAGATCGGTACGACCCGCGTACACCGCCGAGGGCGGTAGGCCTGCCTGCGCGGCAACGGTATTCGCGAGCGGAACCTCCGCGCGCGACCCGGTGATCACCACGGGCCGGCCGCCGGCGCTCAAGGTCCGCGCCACCCGCGCGAATCGCTCGGGCGGCCAGCGGCGTGCGGGATAGGCGGCACCGGGATGGACCACCACTGCCCGCGATACCGGCGCCGGCACCGGTGGAGCAGGTAACCACAGCGCGTCACGATCGGTCGCGATCCCGCGGTACTCCAGCAGCCGGCACCAGCGATCCACCTCGTGCAGCCTCGTGGGCCAGTCCGGGCCGGCCGACCCCGGATAGGCCGGATGACGATGGGTCAGCAGCGATTCCGGGTCGGCCGACAGGAGATCGCGGATACTCTCCGGACCTCTGCCGTGCAGGTTGACCGCCAGCCGGGGGGCTGCACCCGGCCACCGTAGCGCTCCCAACCCGGGGGTCGGCAGCAGTTCGTCGACCGCCTCGATCGACGCCACCAGCCCACGCAGCGGTTCGGGCGCGGCGAGTACCAGGCGATCGTCCGGGTAGGCGGCGCGCAGCGCACGTAAGGCGGGCACCGCGGTCAGCAGATCGCCGAGGCCGAGTGCCCGCAGTACGAGTATCGATCCGCTCAGGGCCACGACCCCTCTTCCGAGGTGCAGACGACCAGTTCGCGGACCTCGCAGCCCGGCGGCTGGCTCAGCGCGAACAGGACGGATTGCGCGACATCGGCGGGCTGGTTGAGTTTCGCGTCCGGCGGCGGTTTGTACTGTTCGGCGCGCCCGTCGAAGAAGGCCGTATGCATACCGCCGGGGATCAGCAAGGTCACGCCGACGTCACCGGCGGTTTCGGCGGCCAGCGCCCGGGTGAAGCCGACCACGCCGAATTTCGAGGCGCAGTACGCGGTGGCGTCGCCGACCGCCTTGATTCCCAGCGTGGACGCACAGGTCACCACGGTGCCCCGGTGGGCCCGCAGGGCCGGCAGGGCGGCCCGTACCACGGCGACCGTACCCAGCAGGTTCACCTGGACCACCCGCTCCCAATCCTTGGCCGGCACGTCGTCCAACCGCCCGCAGGCATCGGTGCCCGCGGCGGTGAACACGCCGTCGATCCGGCCGTCCACGCGTTCGGACAGTTCCTGTACCGCGTTCTCCGCGGCCGCGGTATCGGCGAGATCGGCCCGCACGAAATCGACGGTGGTCTCCGGTTGTTCGCGGTCGATCACGAGGGGACGGCCCCCGCGTTCGAGGACCGCCGCCGTCACTGCCGCGCCGAGTCCGGACGCGCCGCCGGTGACCAGGATATTGCCGAGTGTTCGCATCGCGCTCCTTCGTGGTCGGGTCAGCCGCGGGACCGGCTGACCAACTGAGTCGTCGAATAACCGCGGACTGTGGGGATCAGCGCTATGTCGCCGCCGTGCCGGCGCACCACCTCGGCTTCGGGCAGTTCCGCCTCGGCGTAGTCGCCGCCCTTGACCCAGATATCGGGTCGCAGCCGATCCAGCAGCGCGCTCGGCGCGGATTCGTCGAATACCGCGACGGCATCGACCGAGGACAGTTCGAGCAGCAGCCGGGCGCGGTCGCGGGCGGCGACGATCGGCCGGCTGGGGCCTTTCAACCGGCGCACCGAATCATCGGAGTTCAGGCAGACGATCAAGGCATCGCCCATGGCCCGCGCCTGGCGCAGCAGGCTCACATGGCCGGGATGCAGCAGATCGAAACAGCCGCCGGTGGCGACCAACCGCCCACCCCTGTCCCGGACCGCCGCCGCCAGCTCGAATGCCGAACCGGCGGCATCGGTTTCCCCGGTGGCGGTCGCCGCGGGACTGTCGCAGGTCGACAGGGTGGTGGCGGCACCGGTGGCGACGAATCTGGCGGCCGTATCCACGGCATGGGTCACCGCCTCGGCCACCGTCGACCCGTCCAGCAGCGCCGCCGTCGCCGCGGAAGCGAATCGGTCGCCGGCACCGCAGGTATCGGGAGCGATACGGTCCGCGCTGCGGATCGACGCGGGAACGGGAACCGTCGCCAGCCGTTTACCGTTGGCCAGGACCGCCCCGGACGAACCGAGCGTCACCGCAACCGAATCGGCGGACCATTCGTCGCGCAGGACCTTCGCCAATTCGTCGGGTTCGGCGTATCCGGGCGCGAACTGCCGGGCCTCGTTCAGATTCGGTGAGACCAGCGATACGCCCGCTGTCGGCGCCGGTCCGCGCGGATGCGGATCCCACACCACCGGCACGGCCCGGGCGAGTTCGGTGAGCAGGCGCCGGATCCGCGGATGCGCGGCCACCCCGCGGCCGTAATCGGCGACCAGGATCGCCCCGGCCGACCGCAGCATCCGCACCACCGCCGAACTCACCGGCCCGGCATCGGCGGTACCGTCTCCGGTGTCCAGCCGCACCAGCGACTGGCCGCCCGCCCGAACCCTCGTCTTCCGTACTGTTTCCCCGCGCAACACCATGGGCACGACGTCGACCTCTTCACCGAGCAGCCGCAGCAGACTGCGACCGCCGTCGTCCTCGGTGAGGGCCGTGATCAGCGCGACCTCGGCCACGGACCGGGCGGCCAGCAGCGCGGCCAGCCCGGCGCCACCGGGGCGCAACCAGCGGCGTTCCACATCCACCACGGGGACCGGCGCCTCGGGGCACAGCCGGTCGGCGGCGCCCTCGATATCGACGTCGAGCAGGGTATCGCCGAGGACGACCAGCGGTTTCACGCCGGAATTCCCAATGCCTCGTCGAGCGCCGCGCACAAGGCGTGCACCAGCGCAAGATGCACTTCCTGCACCGTGGCGGTGGTTGCCGCCTCCACCGCGATGGCGTCGTCGCACAGCGCCGCCAGCGGATTCGGCATCGGACCGGTCATCGCCCAGGTACCGACACCCAGTTCCTGGGCGGTTTTCGCGGCGGCCACCACATTCTGGCTGGTACCGCTGGTGGACAACAGGACCAGGACATCACCTGGCCGGCCGTGCGCGCGGACCTGACGGGCGAACAGTTCGTGCCCGCCGTAGTCGTTCACGATCGCGGTACCCGCCGAGGTATCGGCGTGCAGGGCGATCGCCGACAGCGGTTGCCGTTCGTGGTGGAACCGGCCGACCAGTTCCCCGGTCAGATGCTGGGCTTCCGCCGCGCTACCGCCGTTACCGCAGGCGAGCAACCGGCCGCCGTTGTCGAGCACGGCCGCCAGCTCACGCCCCCATCCGCTGATCTTCGGAGCGAAGGAACTGGTGCGCTGCAGCGCTGTGCACAGCGCCGCGAAATGTTCCTCGATCACGACACACCTCCTGTCTGCAGACCCCCACCCCGGTCCGCGCTGAGTTCTTCCGCCGCCTGTACCACCTGATCCGGGGTGATGGATTCCAGGCACGGATGCCCCGCGATCGGGCAGTTCCGGACCCGGCTGTCGCGGCACGGTGCCGCCTGATCGCCGAGGACGATCACCGGAACGCCGTAGGGCGCCCACCGTGCGGCGGGTACGACCGGCGCGAACAGCGAGACCACCGGCGTACCGACGGCCGCGGCCAGATGGGCGGGTCCGGTATTCGGTGCCACCACTACGGTCGCGTCCTGGAGCACGGCGGCGAGTTCGGGCAGGCCGGTCCGTCCGCCGAGATCGACGGCATGGTTGCCCGCGACCGCGGCGGTGAGCGGGCGGTCGCCGGGGCCCCCGGTCACGACCACCCGGTGACCGGCCCGGACGAGGGCGGTCACCGTCGCCGCCGACCGCAATGCCGACGGTTGCCGGGCCGGTACCGACGCGGCGGGATGCACCACCACATAGCCCGGCCGGCCGGTGAGCGCGTGGGTATCCGGCAGCGGTCGGCGCACGGCGAGTTTCCCGTCGTCGCCGGGCGGCAACCGGAACCCGGCCGCCGTCGCAAGGGACAGTGCGCGCTCGGCCTCGGGCGGATCGCCCTCGACCCGGTGCCGCAGATCCAGCAGCGAACCCGGATAGTCTTCGGAGATCGCGCCGACCCACGGGATCCCCGCCATTCGGAGCAGCAGTGCGAGCGGGAGCGGCGACTGGTGGAACGACGTGAGGATCAGTGCGCGATCCAGTTCGAGGGCGCGCAGCCGGTCGACGAAGGCGCTGGTATCGGCCGGCGAGACCGGCGCCGGCTCCGGGTCGATCCACGGTGCGCACCAGGTGAGGATTCGGTCGACACCGGGTAGTAGCTCCGCTCCGGCACGGCCGCGGGGTCCGGCGAGCAGGGTGACGTGGCCGGCGCCCGCGGCGACCGCGCGGACACACGGCCCGGCCAGCAGGACATCGCCGACGTTGTCCATGCGCGCCACCAACACTCGGCCCGTCACAACACACCTCCCCACGTCGATCCAGGCGTTCCGGTGCGGTTCCGCCTCGGCCGTGTCATGAGGCACCCGCCAAGGCCAATCGGACCGCTTCGGTGAGATCGGGTGCGACCAGCGCCTCGGCCCGCGCCTGCTGCACCTCTTCGGGACGTGTGCGTGCGGTGGGGACCAGAATGGCCCGTGCCCCGGCCGATAACGCGGCGGCGATATCGGCGCCCGTATCGCCGATGAGCACGCACCGGCCCACCTCGACACCGAGATCGGCCGCGGCGCGGCGCACCATGGCGGGCGCCGGTTTACGGCAGGCACAACCGTCGTCCTCGCCGTGCACACAGACCTGCCAGGTCGCGAACGGGCCGAGTAGTTCCTCGACCCGCCGATTCACCGCTGCCAGTTGCCCGGGGGTGATCAGCCCTTTGGCGACACCGGACTGGTTGCTGACGACGCCGAGCTGGATGCCGGCCGCGCGCAACATCCCGAGTGCGTCCGCGGCGCCCGGGACCGGTTGCACACCGGTCGGGTCGGCGAGATAAGGAATATCGACGATCAATGTGTCGTCGCGGTCGAACAGCAGCGCATGGGGTGCGGGATGCGTGGCGTGGCGGTGCCGCAGTTCACCGCGCAGCCGATGCCAGCATGCGGCCGGGGGGATGAGCGCACTGGTCACCGTCATCCGGGTGATCTCGCCGGGCGTGCGGGGTCCGGGCAGGATTCGGCGGATCGCGAACTGGGCGGTGAGTGCGGTCCAGACAGCGGCGAATCCCAGTGCGGGGCGGGTTCGTCCGGCGAGGCCCGCCCCCACGCTCGCCGCGCCCAGCGCCGTGGTGAGGGCATGCCGGGGGAGCAGGCCGGAGCCTTCGCCGATGCGCCGGCGCCAGTGGGCGCCGAATTTGCGTCGCATCAGCGCATTGTCGGCGTTTCCGCGTTGCGCGCGGAGACTGGCCAGTGGCCCCGAGTTCCGCGCCGGGTGGACGGTGACCCGCTCGCCGTCCGCAATGGCGTAACCGGCCAGACAGACCCGGAGGGCGAGGTCGGCGTCCTCGCGGTAGGCGCGGGGGAACCGCTCGTCGAAACCACCCACCACGTCGAGCACGGAGCGGCGGTAGGCCATATCCGCGGTGATCCAGCGCGCGCTCGCCAGCCCCGCGGTACCGCGCTCGTCGTCGGTCGGCCGGCGATCGGGCGGCAGCGGGACCTCGATCCGTGCGGTGGACGCCCCGGTCGTCTCGTCGAGTCCGAGCAGATCACCGGCCAGCCGTGCCGGCCAATCGGGGGCGACGAATACATCGTCGTCCAGGAAAGCGATCCAGGTTCCCGTGGCGTGCCGCCATCCCGCATTGCGCGCGGCGGCCGGACCCCGGCCACCGGAACGGATCACCTGCGCAGGCGGACACCCTTGCGTCAGTATGAGTTCCGTACCGTCGCGGCGGTCGTCCACCACGATGATCTCCCGCGGCGCGGGGCCGGTGGCGGTGGCGAGCGCTTCCAGTAGCAGCCGGAGGCTGTCCCGGCCCATGGTCGGGATGACGATGCTGTAGTCGAGCTGCGGCCCCTTCATCGGCGACGCACCAGGAACGGGCCGAGAGCGAGTAGGTCGATGGGCGCGGAACCGAAACATTCGAGGGCATCGCGCGGCGAATCGACCATCGGCCGGCCGGCGGTGTTGAGGCTGGTGTTGACCACGATGGGCAGCCCGGTGCGGCGCTCGAACTCCGTGAGCATCCGCGCCGTCAGCGGGCTGTCCGCGGAATCGACAGTCTGGACTCGCGCCGTGTGGTCCACATGGGTCACGGCCGGAATCCGGTCGCGCCAAGCCGGATCCACATCGTGGACGAACAACATGTACGGGCTGGGCAAGGGGCCGCGATGGAAGATGTCGGCCGCCCGATCGGCGAGCACCATCGGCGCGACGGGCCGGAACTGCTCGCGTCCCTTCACATCGTTGAGGCGTTCCAGGTTGGCCGCCCGGCCGGGATGCGCCAGCAGGGACCGGTGCCCGAGCGCGCGCGGACCGAATTCGGCCCGGCCCTGGAACCAGGCCACCACCTGATCCGCCGCGAGCGCCTCTGCCACCTCGTCCGCGATATCCGCGGGTCGCGTGTAGCGGACCCGTGCTGTGCGCAGTACGGATTCGAGCTCCCCGTCGGACCATTCGCGACCGAGATCGGCCCCGCGCATCGGGGCACCACGCTCCCCGAATTCGGCGGCCAGCTGGAGTGCCGCGCCGAGTGCGGTACCCGCATCGCCCGCCGCGGGCTGTACCCAGATCCGGTCGTAGGGTCCTTCGGCGTGCAGCCGGGTATTCGCCACACAGTTGAGTGCGATACCGCCCGCCAGCGTCAGATTCGGCTGACCGGTCTGCCGGTGCAGCCACGAGGTGAGCTCCAGCAGTACTTCCTCGAGCCGTTGCTGCACACTCGCCGTCAGATCGGCGTGGTCGCGGCCGAGTTCCCCGCGGGTGACGGCGGGCGCGAAATCGTCCCAGCGCACCGGTTCGGTTCGGAAACCGCCGTCGGCGGTGGTGTAGATCAGTTCCCGGAAGCGATCGAGGAACCGCGGCGTACCGTAGGACGCCAAGGCCATCACCTTGTACTCGTCGCTGGAGCGGGCGAAACCCAGATGTTCGGTGAGGTCCTCGTACAGCAGCCCCAGCGAATGCGGCAGCCGCTGGGCGGCGAGTTCGACGAATTTGCCGTCCCGGTACTCCCCGGCCAGATACGACTGGCTCTCACCGCGGCCGTCGGCCACCAGGACGGCCGAATCGCCGAACGGAGCGGCGAGTGCGGCCGAGGCCGCATGCGCGACATGGTGGCGGACGAAACGCACGATCGACGGGTCCAGTCCGGGCAGTGCCGTTCGCAGGAAAGCGGGCGCCCGGCGCGCGTAGTCGGTGCGGGTCTCCTCACTCGACGCGTCGAGACCGCCCAGCGAATGATCGACCAGACCCGGGTCGTAGGAATAGCCGACCGCATCGAGCTGGTCGGGCCGGAGACCGGCCCGCTCCAGGCACCAGGCTGCGGCCTGTTCGGGCATCTCCCACGCCGAGAACGGCACGGGCCGCTTACCGTGCTTACGACGGCTGAACCGTTCCTCTTCCGCGGCGGCGACGATTTCGCCGTCCACGACCACCGCGGCCGCGGGATCGTGGAACACTGCGTTCACACCTAGTATGCGCACCGGCTGCCCTTCCACTCGGAACGCGGGCTCGGCCCGCCGATTCGTTCTAGGCGCTACCCGGCGTGGTGAGCGCCAAACCGGGACGCCTTGCTTCGTTACTCAGCGGCGACTGCGCGGAGCGCTCAGCGCGGCGAATATGCCGGTCCGCGGGGCCGCGCAGGCACCGGAAGTTCAATGCGGCGGACTACCGGCCACCGGGCTGAGCGTGTGCGCGGGCGGTAGGGTGCGCCCGGCGAACCAGTCGATCGTGCGGCGCAGACCCTCGGTACGGTCGATCCGCGGCTGCCAATCCAGCTCACGTCGCGCCAGGGTGATATCCGGGCACCGGCGTTGCGGATCGTCGACCGGACCGTCGATGTACTCCAGTGCGGATCGGCTCCCGATCGCGGCGCGGACCTCCTCGGCAAGCGCCCGCACGGACAATTCGTGCGGGTTGCCGATGTTCACCGGGCCGGGGTGCCCGGAGTTCGCGAGCGCGTGCAGCCCGCGCACCGTGTCCTCGACATAACAGAGCGACCGCGTCTGCTCGCCGGTGCCGGCGACGGTCAGCGGTGCCCCCGACAACGCCTGGGCGATGAAGGTGGGCACCATGCGGCCGTCGTCGGCCCGCATCCTGGGCCCGTAGGTGTTGAAGATCCGGGCGATCGCTGTGTTCGCTCCGCGCTCGCGGCGGTAGGCCATGGTCAGTGCCTCGGCGTACCGCTTGGCTTCGTCGTAGACGCTGCGGGGGCCCACGGGATTCACATGACCCCAATAGCTCTCGGGCTGTGGGTGGACACCCGGATCGCCGTACACCTCACTCGTGGAGGCCAGCACGAACCGGGCACGGTGACGTTCCGCGAGCTCGAGCGCATTCGCCGTGCCCAGTGATCCCGCCCGCAGTGTTTCGAGGGGCAGACGCAGGTAATCCGGCGGGGAAGCGGCGGAAGCGAGATGGAAGACGATATCCGCGCAACCGATCTCGGGAAACGGCTCGGTCACATCGTGGCGGACGAATTCGAAACCCGGCCGGTCCAGCAGGGCGGCGATATTGTCCGGCGCCGACGTCGCGAAATTGTCGAGCGCGAGTACGGCCGTGCCGGTATCGAGAAGATGCCGGCACAGATGCGAACCGACGAAACCGGCACCGCCGGTCACCACCGCGCGTTGACGGCTTCGGGCCATATCTACTCCTACCCGGGCAGCCGGGCCGCCGATCGATGCGCGCGGCCCTGTCGTCTGCCCTGACTCGTCACGGGTGCGTGCGGCCTGTCATTGGGCCTGTTCCCGGTCTGTTCCGGCGGCAGCGGTGGCGGCAGCCACCCGGTGGTAGGCGCGCAGGGTCTCCACGGTGATCCGATCCCAGGAATAGCGCGTCCGGACACGATCACGCCCGGCGCGGCCGAACCGCTGCCTGGTCGCCGGCGAATCCAGGAGTTCGCGCACCGCGTCGGCCAGCTCGTCGGGGGCCTGGGGGGTGACCAGCGTGCCGGTGACACCGTCGACCACTGTGTCGGTCAGGCCGCCGACCGCCGCCGCCACCACAGGCACCCCGCAGGCCATGGCCTCGAGCGGGGTGATGCCGAACGGTTCGTACCACGGGGTGCAGACGGCCACATCCGCCGAGCGCAGCAACGGGGCCATATCCTCCCGCGGCACCTGACCGAGCAGCCGGACCCGGTCGCGGACACCGAGCTCCTGCGCCAAGGCCAGCAGCCGGACCGCCTCCGGATCGTCGGCGAGATTGCCGTCGTCCGGTCCGCCGACGAGAAGCAGCTCGGTATCGTGCAGCCCGGTGAGCGCGGTGATCGCGATATCGAAACCCTTCCGCGGCACCAGCCGGCCCACGCTGACCATGCGATACCGCCCCGACCGGGGCGCGCGCGGACCGTCCGGTGTGAACCGTTCGAGGTCGACACCACAGGGAATCACCGAGGTCCGGGTTCGCGGCAGGCCCAGGCGGGCCAGTTCGAACACCTCGTCGGTGCAGGTCGCGATCACCCGGTCGGCCTGTTCGGCGATACGCCGTTCGAGTTCCACCCGCCCGGCCGGACTGGTGTCCTTGGAGCCCTGGTAGCGGCGCTTGACCACCCCGAGCGCGTGGAATGTCTGCAGCATCGGGATACCGAGAGGCCGGCTGGCGGCGAGGGTGGCGAGCCCGGACATCCAGAAATGCGCATGCGCCACATCGGGGGGCCGGTGCTGCCATTCAGCGCGCAGAAACGCGCCGAATTCGTCCATGTGCGGGAGGAGTTCGTCCTTGGGCAGCGGCTGCCGCGGGCCCGCCGGGACGCGGGTCACCCGGTATCCCTGTTCGGTCGTCACGGTGCGCGGCTCGTCGGGCTGTTCGTGCCGGGTGTAGACGGTGACGTCGTACCCTCGCCGGGAAAGGCCCGCGGCCAGTTCGGCGACATGGACGTTCTGCCCGCCGGCGTCGACACCGCCCAATGCGGCGAGGGGGCTGGCGTGTTCGGATACCATCGCGATCTTCATCGGTACGCCCTTTCCGACCCGGCTCGAGGCCTCGGGGTGTTCGGCTAGGTGACTTCGGCGAGCAGGACATCCCACCGGCGCAGAAAGGCGCCGAGCCCGTAGTGCTCCACGGCGAACTGCCGGCCCGACTTACCGGCCAGGACCGCCAGATCGGGTTCATGCAGGAATCCGTGGAACTTCGCGGTGAGGGCCGCGATATCGGTGGAGATCGCACCGGCCTCCGGCGGTACCGCGGCGACCGCCTCGGTGGTCGCGAGGGCGACCACCGGCATACCCAGGTGCATCGCTTCGAGTAGGGACAGACCCAGGGAGGTCCACCGCGCGGTGTGCAGGTAGACCCGTCGCCGCGCCATCGCGGCATGCAGCCCGGGGTGGGCGAAATCGCCGATACCGCGCACCGGATGCAGCGTGCGCCCCGGCGGGGCGAACTCGCCGGCGCCGATCCCGTACAGATCGACGGGCCCGGCCCGGGCGAAATCGGCCAGCAGATCGCTGCCGGTGACCCGGGTGCGGCGCCGTGCCTCGTTGATCAGCGCGACCCCGTGCGGTAACTCCCCGGTGTAGAGCGCCCCGGGGTCCACGATGCCGTGCGGCACCACGCGGGTCGGCGCGCGCCCGCTGTCCCACATCAGCTCGTTGAAATGGGTGACGTGCACGAGTGGGATATCGGTGCGTTCGGCCAGCGGATGCCGGCTGGTGGCCGCACCGTCGCGGGGAGCGTTGTGCTCGACATAGACAGCCGGGATATCGATACCCGGCCGACGGCCCAGCCAGCGTTCGGTGAGGTCGATTTCCTCCGGCCGCTGCAGCACGACCACGTCGGGTTCGGCCATTCGCAGCGCGTCCGCGGGGATCTCTTCGGCGGCCGGCCAGTCGCGGCCGCACCGGCCCCGGCCCCACGGTCCGCCGCCCTCCACCACCGGGAGCAGATATCGGTGCCCGCCTCGGACGAACGATGTGGTCCACGAGCCGTGGACATGCCAGAGCAGAACCCTGAGCTGCCTCGTCTCGATCATGTCGGTAGCTCTTGCCGGTTCTCACCGGTTCAAACCTTCCGCTGTCCAGCGGCAGATACGGATCGTGTTCCGCGCGGCCGGACACCGGTGTTTGAACCGTCCGCTACCGGCAAAGCCGGGAGGCATGAGCGGACCGAGCACTGTCACAGAACCCATCGGGTACCCGGTAACCGACACGATCGAGATCATCGATCCGGCCACGGGCGGCGCCGTCGGCACGATCCCGGTGACCGATATTGCGGAGGTGGACCAGCGGATCGCCGTTGCCCGGCGCGCGCAATCGCAGTGGGCGTGCACCCCGGCGGCCGAGCGTGCCGCGGCGTTACGTACGGGTGCCGGCCGGCTCCGGGCACGCGCCGACGAGATCGCCGCGCTCGCCGAATCCGAAACCGGTCGCCCGCGGGCCGAGGGCGCGGAAGGTATCGCCGCCGGTGCGGCGACCTTGGAGCAATACGCCGAACTCGGTCCGGTGCACCGGGGCCGCAGCCTGCAGGGCGATATCGGCGCCACCGATCTGATGGTGTGGGAACCGCGCGGCGTGGTCGTGGCGCTGACACCGTGGAACGATCCCGTCGCGGTGTCCTGCGGTCTGCTCGGCGCCGCCTTGGTCACCGGCAACACGGTGCTGTACAAGCCGAGCGAACGCGCCCCCCACACCGGCGCCCTGCTGGGTGAGCTCCTCGCGGACGTGCTGCCGGACGCGGTGCTGCAGACCGTGCAGGGCGACGGCGCCGTCGGCGCGGCCCTGGCCGCACATCACGATATCGATCTCATCGCGCATGTCGGCAGTACCGCCGCGGGCCGGTCGATCGCCCGGAGCGCGGCCGCGACCGGCGCGCATGTGCTCCTGGAGAACGGTGGTAACGATGCGTTCGTCGTCGACGCCGATGTGGATCCGGAATGGGCCGCGGAACAGGCCGCGCTCGGCGCCTTCGCCAACTCCGGGCAGATCTGTGTCGCCGTGGAACGGATATTCGTCCACGAGGCGATCGCCGAACCCTTCCTGGCAGCGTTGACCGGCGCCGCCCGCTCCTGGACCCCGGCCCCACTGGTCGATCGCCGCCATCGCGAGCAGGTACACGCTCAGGTGCGTGAAGCGGTGGCCGACGGCGCCCGGGCGTCGACGGGCGGGACCGTGCCGGACGGACCCGGTGCCCATTACCCGGCGACAGTTCTGACCGGCTGCACCCCTGCGATGCGGGTCATGCGCGAGGAAACCTTCGGCCCGGTCGCACCCGTACGGGTCGTCCCGACATTCGACCAGGGGCTCGCCGAAGCCGCACGAGACGACTACGGGCTCGCGGCGACCGTTCTCACCTCCTCGATGGCCAACGCCCAGACCGCGTGGCGGCGGCTGCCGGTCGGCACGGTGAAGATCAACGCGGTGTTCGGTGGCACGCCCGGCGGCGCCGCTCATCCCCGCGGCGCCAGCGGGAGCGGCTACGGCTACGGCCCCGAACTACTCGACGAGATGACCCGGACGAAGGTTGTGCACCTGCAACCGCCACCCCGGTGATCGGTCCGGTGCCGGACTGTTGCTGCGGCGTTCTGCCACCGGTGCCTGTGGGCTGCCCCGGTCCCGCGGGCCTGGTCAGGTGTGACCAGAGCGCACACTCGCTGACGGATCGGGTGCGCGTGCCCGGCCGGTGGCCCACGACCGAGCGAGCACTGCCCCCGAGACCGACAACACTCGACCCGATGCGCTCGCCGCTCGCGGAAGAACACGTGTGGCGGTGCGTGCGGCAGGCACCGGATCACTGTGTTGCACCGGCGACCGGTGCGGACGATTGGTGCGGGGCGAACCGGGTAAGTGCGCACCATGCGCGTTCTGGTGACCGGATGGTCCAGCTTTGTGCACGGGGAAGCGACGGCGGGGGATGTACTGAGCATGCGCCGTGTCGGCGAAACCCTCGCCGGGGCCGGGATTCCGTACGAGACAGCATGGAGTCCCGGATTCCGGCCCGAGGCACTCCACCTCGACGACGCCGACTCCGGCCGCTACTCGCATCTCGTCTTCGTCTGCGGCCCGGCGCACGGCGAACAGGTCCGCACCCTGCACGAACGATATGCGAGCTGCCGCCGCATCGCCGTCGGTGTCTCGGTACTCGACCCGGCCGACGCGGCGGTCACCGGATTCCATCGCGTGCTGGCGCGCGACGATCCGGCTACTGCGCGGCCGGATATGTCGGTATCGGCGAGCACCGGCATCGTTCCGGTGATCGGCGTGGTCTTCGCCCCCGGACAGGCGGAATACGGATCGGCGCGGCGGCACCGATCGGTGCACGAGGCATTGGAGCGCTGGCTGGGCGGTCTGGACTGCGCTCGTTTACCGCTGGACACCCGGCTCGCCGGCGACGATTGGCGCCGATGCCGCACCCCCGACCAGCTCGCCTCGGTTTTTGCGCGCCTCGACGCGGTGGTCACCACCCGGCTCCACGGTCTCGTGTTCGCCTTGCGGGCCGGTGTCCCTGTTCTGACAGTGGACCCGGTAGCCGGCGGCGGAAAGGTGACCGCGCAGGCGGCTGCCCTGGGCTGGCCCGCGCTGATACCCGCCGAACAAGCCCTCGACACCGAGGTGGTCGACCACTGGTGGCAATGGTGCCTATCGGCCGCGGGCCGCGAACACGCCCGCCGCAACGAGTTCCCGGCCGCCGATTCCCTGGCGTCCGCTCTGCTCGACGAACTACTGCCGAGCCGTTCCGCATGAACCCGGCCGGCAACACGACGCACGCCGCGACCGGCCACCCACCGCGGCTCACCACCGGCAGCGCTGCCGGAACTGTGGTCGGCACCGGCGCAGGGGCGGGCCGAAAAAACCCTGCGCCGGTAACGGCCGATGGAGGTCCGGAGACCGCTGCCGGTGACGGATCGGAAGTTGCTGTTGCGGAAAGCCCGGATTTCGCCGTCGGCCGCGCGGCCGGGACCGCGGCTGGTTCCGAAGGCAGGGGACATGCCGCCGAGGCAGAGCCATTCGATGGCGTCGAGGCGGAGAAGTCCAAGCGCGACAGCGGCACAGCTGCGGAAGGCGACGGAACAGTGGCCGCTATCGGCCGGGGACAAGAAGTAGCAGCATGTGAAGGCGTGGTCAGTGAGGTGGGTACCGGCACCGAACGCACGGGCAGCGACGAACTCGGTTCCGCGATCGGCCATAAATCAGAGATCCGGCTCGGCAACGGGACTGGACCTGTTGCCGCCGGAGGGATCGGCACCGCGGCCGGTGACACGGCAATGACCGCGGCCGGCGAATCAGGTCGTGTCGCCGGCGGGCGTGCGCGCACCACGGTGGTGATCGCGACCCGCAACCGCGCCCCCGAACTGGCGCGCACCTTGACCGAGCTGCGTGCGCTCCGGCCACGTCCGGAGATCGTGGTGCTGGACAATGCGTCCGACGACGACACCGCTGCCGTGGCCGCAACATTTCCCGGCGTGACGGTGATCCGCCTGCCGTGCAATCTCGGTGCGGCGGCCCGCAATCTCGGCGTCGAGAAGGCTCGCACACCGTATGTCGCGTTCAGCGACGACGACTCGTGGTGGGCCGGTGACGCATTGACCCGCGCGGAACAGCTGTTCGACGCCTGCCCCAGGCTCGGTCTCGTTGCGGGCCGCACCCTTGTCGGTGCCACCGACCGGGATGATCCCGTCAACGAACTGATGGCCACCAGCCCGCTGGGACATGCCGCCGACCTGCCGGGACCGTCGATTCTCGGGTTTCTGGCCTGCGCGGCGATCGTGCGCAAGCAGGCATATCTGCGCGTCGGTGGGTTCAGCCCGCTGCTGCATTTCGGCGCCGAGGAAAAGTTGCTGGCGCTCGACCTGGCCGCCGCCGGTTGGCAGCTCTGCTATGTCGCCGATATCCGCGCCCACCATCACCCTTCGGCGCAGCGGCCGGCGCCGGCGTGGCGCAGGCGTGCCGAACAGCGCAACAACGCGTTGATCACGTGGATGCGTCGTCCGCTGCGGCGGTGCGCGGCGGAAACGGCCGGCCTGCTCGGCCGGGCCGTCCGGGACCCGCGCACCGCGCCGGTGGTGGCCGGGGTTCTGCGCCGGCTGCCATGGGCGCTGGCGCAGCGGCGCAGGCTGCCGCCGGCGGTCGAGCGGGGTGCCGGAACGCTGGAACTCGCCGAGGAAAGGAAATGATCGGATGGGCACGGACCGCATCACGGTGGTGATCATGACCCGCGACCGCCGGGACCAACTGCTCGAAACACTCGGCGAGATGACCACCCTTCCCGACGCGGCGCCGATCATTCTGGTGGACAATGCGTCCACCGACGGGACAGCCGACGCGGTAGCCGCGGCGTTCCCGTCGGTGGAGGTGATCCGGGCATACGAGAACCTGGGCGCGCTCGCCCGCAACCTCGCCGTGGAGCGAGTGCGCACCCCGTATGTCGCGTTCTGCGACGACGACACCCAGTGGCAGCCGGGGGCCCTCACCCGCGCCGCCGATCTGCTCGACCGGTATCCGGGCCTCGGTTCGGTGACCGGGCGCTGCCTGGTCGCCCCCGGCCTGCGGGAGGACCCGATCACGCCGGAGTTGCGCGATTCACCGGTCCCCGGCCCCGAGTGGCTGCCGGGGCCGGCGTTGCTCGGCGTGATGGCCGCCCTGTCCGCATTCCGGGTGAGCGCGTTTCGCGAGGTCGGCGGGTTCTCCCGGCGGCTGTGGTTCGGCGGTGAGGAGGAACTGCTGGCCCTCGACCTGGCAGCACACGGCTGGTGGATGTGCTGGATCGAAGAGATGGTGATCCACCACGCCCCCTCGGTGCTGCGGGATTCGACCGGCCGCCGTGGTCTCGGTATCCGGAACACCCTGTGGACGCTGTGGTTACGCCGCCCGGTGCGCAGCGCGGCCCGCCGGACGGCCGCCGTACTGCGCTCCGCACCGGCCGACGCCGCCACGGCCCGAGCCGTGCTGGCGGCACTGCGCGGACTGCCGTGGGTGATACGCGAACGTGAGGTGGTGCCGGCCGAGGTCGAGGCCGGTCTCGTATTGCTGGAGGAATCCCAGGCGCGTTCACCGGCCCGGCGCTATGTGGGCTGAAACCGGCCCCACCGGACCTGTTCCGTGCGAAGTGTCGACGCCCGGGTCCCGGGTATCCGCGCCCCATGAACGCACCAACCGGAATGGCCGAGTCGTACTGGATGCATTCGACCGGGCCGACGACGTATCCGCGCGTCACCGAGGATCTCGACACCGACGTCGCCGTGATCGGCGGTGGTATCGCCGGGTTGTGCTGCGCCTGGGAGATCGCGGGCACCGGCCGGTCGGTCACTGTCCTGGAGGCGGACCGTATCGTCAGCGGAACAACCGGCTACACCACCGCGAAAGTCAGCGCGCAGCACACATTGGTGTACGACTTGCTGCGGTCGTCGTTCGACGCGGATACCGCGCGTTTGTACGCTCGCTCCCAGCAGGATGCCGTGGAACATCTGGTGCGTACGGCCGCCGATCTGGGTATCGATTGCGAACTCGAACGGGCACCGTCCTACACCTATGTCACCTCCGCGGACGAAGTCGCGACCATCCGGGCGGAGGTCGCGGCGGCGGCAGCGGCCGGGCTGCCGGCGTCGCTGGTCACCGAGACGGGGCTGCCGTTTCCGGTGGCCGCCGCGATCCGGGTGGACGATCAGGTCCAGTTCCATCCGCGGCGATACCTGCTCGCCCTCGCCGAGAATCTGATCCGGTCCGGGGGAGCGGTCTACGAACGGACCCGGGTGGCCGGGCTGGACGAAGGCGATCCCTGCCGGCTGACCACCGAACACGGTGCCACAGTGCGCGCTCGGGACGTAGTGGTCGCGACGCACTACCCGATATTCGACCGGGCACTGCTTTTCACGCGGTTGCAGCCCCGGCGGGAACTGGCGGTCGCCGGTCCACTGGCCACCGGCGCCGACCCGCACGGTATGTACATCACGCCCGAGGAGAACACGCGTTCCGTCCGCACCGCCCCCTACGGTGACGGCCGCAGGCTGCTCATCGTCACCGGCGAACATCTGCGGCCCGGCGTGGGATCGACCGCGGACGCCGTCGACCGGCTGGCCGGCTGGGCGCGGACACATTTCCCGGTGGACTCCTTGGACTACCACTGGGGCGCACAGGACAACACCACTACCGACGACCTTCCCTATATCGGCCGCTTCCATCCCGGAACCCGGCACGTCTATGTGAGCACCGGATTCGGCGGCTGGGGTATGACACACGGAATAATGGGCGGCCGGCTACTCGCGGCCGAACTGGCCGGTGAATCACTGCCGTGGGCCGGAATCTACGATCCCCGCCGCCTGCATCCCCGCGTCGAAACCGGCACGCTGCTGAAATCCGGTCTCGCGGTGGGCCGCCATCTGATCGGCGACCGTCTCGCCCCGAGTACCTTCGTCGATTCCGCCGCCGACCTCGCCCCGGGCCGCGGTGCGGTGATGCGCCGCTCCGGCCGGCGCAGCGCGGTCTACCGGGACCACGACGGCCGGTTGCACGCCGTATCCGCGGTCTGCACCCACCTAGGCTGTCTGGTCGCGTTCAACGATGCCGAAACCAGCTGGGACTGCCCGTGCCACGGGTCGCGGTTCGATATCGACGGCAATGTCCTGGAAGGCCCGGCCACCACCGCGCTGGACCCGATCGATCCGGACCACGACTGAACGACGTGCCGAAACAGTATCAACGCGGTGGCGCCACGCTCCGTAGCCCCGCCGGTTCGATCCCGAACTCCAGCCCGAAATTGTCGAGGGTGGCCGGAAGAGGAGCGCCCGGTGCGAGATCGTGCGAGCGCAACCGCAATTCGGATCCGTACAGCAGATGGGCGAGCAGCGAGCTGGTGAGGAAAAGCACCAGGTTCCGGCCGGGGCATTCGGCTGTCCCCGCGCTGAAGGGCACCAGTTGCGGATACTGTTCCGCGCGCCCGTCGAGCCATATCTCGGGTGCGAAGCTGTCGGCGAACGGCAGCAGCTGCCGGTCGCGATGGAACGCCGGGGCCAGGATCAACAGCGCCGCACCGGGCTCGAGCGCGAACTGTTCGGAACCCGTGCGCCACCAGGTCCACTCGGTGGTATCGCGCAGGATCACCGGGGTGGTGGGCCACAACCGGATCGATTCCAGGACACAGGCGCGCAGGTAGGGCCGCAGCCGCGCACGTCCCGGCTCCTCGGCATCGGCCCGGGCCCGGGCGTACTGGTCGGGATGCTCGGTGAGCAGGGCCAGCGCCCGCGACAGGGCGATTCCCGCCGCGTCGAAGGCGAACAGCCACTGCGGCATCTGGCCCACCGGATCGATCGCCCCGCCCGCGGGGGTATCGGCCAATGCGCCGGCCAGGCTGCCGGGCTCGGCGCTCTCGACGTAGTCGTAGAGCCGGGCCAGGAATCGATCTCGCCGTTTCCGCAACGGTGGCGCCACGAACGACCAGTTCGCCGCCGCGCGCAGCCGCCACAGCTCATCGGTGATCGCCTCATCGGTGCGAGCCCGTTCTCCCAGCACCACCCGGCGCACCAGCCGCCACCACGCGGCCGTGAAATCCGCTGCGTCCACGACGCCGCGCCGGCCGGCCTGTCCGAGCAGTTCATGGGCCTCGCCGGCCACTTTCGCCGCGAACGGCTCGGCCAGCTGGTGCAGCGGTACGCCGGTATCGAGTGCCGCCTCGTTCACGGCTCGCCGCCGTTCGCGGATCTGTCCCTGCGATACGAGTACACCGTGCGGCTGGAACTGCCGCAGCGCGGCCCGTTTCTCCCGGTTCGCCGGATCGAACGGGGCAGGTGCCCCCGCCAGCACCCGGCCGACGTCGTCCGGATCGAGTATCACGATCACCCGGCGCCCTGGCACGACCAGTTCCACCGGTCCCCGGCCGAACTCCGCACGCAACTTCTCCCACCGCCGGGCCGCGCGTTCGTCGGCCTGGATCCGTTCCAGCACTCCCAGCACGCGCCGGCGGCGCGCGATCACGCCGGCACTGATCGCGGGAAATCCGAGGTCCACCAATGCGGCGGCCGCTCGGAGCCCGGTCAATCGGTGCGCATGCACATCGGCCATTCCCTCTCCTTCTGTCGCCGTCGCCGTCTTGCCCGACGTGCGGGTCTGCGGGTCTGCGGGTCTGCGGGTCTGCGGGTCTGCGGGTCCGCGTACCCGGACCGTTCCCGGCGAAACAATGACCGCCCCGAGTGGCGCGCCGTTCCGATCCGTGGTGTGGCGTGGCTGCGTCGCGGCAGAATCGGCCGCCCGCTCTACAGAATCGGCCGGCCGCCGGTCACGGCGATCCGCGCGCCGGAAACGTAGCTCCCGTCATCGGAGGCGAGCATCACGTAGACGGGCGCCAGTTCGGCGGGGCGCCCGGCGCGCCCGAGCGGTGTGTCGTCGCCGAACGCACTGACCTTTTCGGTCGGCATGGTCGACGGGATCAACGGGGTCCAGATCGGCCCGGGCGCGACACTGTTGACCCGGATTCCCTTGTCGCCGAGCAGCTGCGCCAGGCTGGCGGAGAAGTTGGCGATCGCGGCCTTGGTGGCGGCGTAGGGCGCCAGCGTGGGGGAGGGGGTATCGGAGTTCACCGAGGAACTACCGATGATCGACCCGCCGGCGGGCATATGCGGCAGGACGGCTTTCACCAGGTGGAAGTAGGCGTGGATGTTCACTTTGAACGTGTAGTCGAACTCCTCGTCGCTGATCTCTTCGACGGTGTTGTGCGTCATCTGGTAGGCCGCATTGCTGACCAGGATGTCGACCCGGCCGAATGCTTCCACCGCGCGGTCGATCACCGCCCGGCAGTGCGCCGGATCGGACAGGTCGCCGGGTAACAGCACCGCTCGGCGGCCCGCCTCCTCGATCAGCGCGCCCACCTCGGCGGCGTCGTCGTGCTCGTCGAGGTAGGAGATCAGGACATCGGCGCCCTCGCGGGCGAAGGCGATGGCCACGGCCCGCCCGATCCCACTGTCGCCGCCGGTGATCACGGCCGTTTTACCGGTCAGCTTCCCGCTGCCCCGGTAACTCTGTTCGCCGCAATCCGGGATCGGTGTCATCCGCGACTGGACACCGGGCACCTCTTGCTGCTGTTCCTGGAACCCCATTGCTGTGCTCCTTCCGTGGCGAACGAGGACCGCCGTATCGATGCAGTACCGGTCGAGCACCGGATTGCCGCCGTGCCGCGATCGAAACCGGTCCGCGTGATCCGGCCGTCCGTGCGGTGTGCCGTTGTGTGACCGGTGTTTGGGTGCGCCCCGATCGGGAAGCGCGTCACTCGAGGAACGGCCCATCCCGGCCGTCGATCATGTGTGAGCAGGAGGATGTGGTGACAGAAACTTCGGATCCGGGCACTGTGGTCATCGGCGTGGTCGCGGATCCGGATCTGCCCGCACGCCTCGCCCGCGATCTGGCGCACTCCCTGCCGGCGGCGCTGGCCCGGGAAGACGACCGAACCGACTGGCGCGTGGAGGTTCTCGACGACCCGTTCGAAGCGATGTATCCGGATCTCGAATACGTCATCGACAAGGCCGGGCGCCATGTCCGCGACACCTCCTGGGATCTCGCCCTGTGCCTGACCGACCTGCCGATGCGCAGCGACGGCCGCCTCGTGCTGGCGTCACTGGACCTGCGGCACCGGGTCGCCCTGATTCCGCTTCCGGCGCTCGGCGGCGTGCGCTTGCGCTACCGGCTGCGGGAACTGGCGGCCGGAATCGTCAGGGCCTTACGCACCGGAGCCGAAACGGCCGTGCACCCCGGGCGTGAGGCCGCGGCCCGGGCGCCCTTCCGGGTCGTCCGGATCGTCGACGACGGTGCCGGCACAGTTCTCGTGGAGCGGGGCGGTCCGGCTCGTTTCGCCGGTCTGCTCGCCGGTATGGTGCGTGCGAACCGGCCCTGGCGGTTGTTCCTCGGACTATCCTCGGCACTGGCCGGATCTTTGGCCGGTACCGCGTTCGGAGTGCTCTATTCGAGTATCTGGCAGCTGGCGACCGCGCTGGGCGGGTTCCGGCTCACCGGAGTGGTTTTCGTGGCGATCACGGCGCTCGCGGTGTGGATCGTGGTGGGCCACAGTCTGTGGGAACGGCAGACTTTCCGGGACCCGATCCGAGTCGGCGATATCCGGCTCCGCAATACCGGAACTGCGGTCACGGTGGCCCTGGGGGCGGTGGTCTTCTACGCGGTACTCTTTCTTTTCACCTGTGCGGCAGTAGCTCTCGTCATCCCGCCGTCCTACTTGGAGACCGTGCTCGGTGGCCCGGTCGGCGTGCGGGACTACCTCACGATTGCCGCGATGGCGAGCGCGCTGGGTACCGTGGCCGGCGCGGTCGGGTCGGGATTGGAGGACGACCTCACCGTCCGCAAGGCCACCTACGGCTACCGCGACCGGGAACGCCGCAACTGGGTCGATCGGCAACGCGATCAGGAGGATCCGTGAACCGGCGGTGCGCCGTCGTCTCCGGGGCGTCGCCGGTGAGGAGCAGGCCAGGAACGTCGCGCGGCTCAGATCCGTAGCTCCTGAGCTTTGGTTTTGGCGCCCTGCACCATGAGATGGAAGGCGTCCGGGTCGCCGCGCAGCAGGGATTTGCCCAGATCCTTGATCTGTTCGTAGGAAGCGTGCGGCGGAATCGGCGGAACATCCGGGTCGCAGCGGACATCGAGCACCGTGGGACCAGGGGTGGCCAGCGCCCGGTCCCACATCTCCCCGATATCGTCCGGATGGTCGATGGCGATCCCCTCCAGGCCCATCTCGTGCGCCAGATCGGCGTAGGGCACATCGGGAAGGTTCTGGGATTCCTCGAATTTCGGTGCACCGCCCATGGCGCGTAGCTCCCAGGTGACCTGGTTCAGATCGTTGTTGTGGAAAACGCAGACGATGAGCCGGCGGTCTTCCCAGAGGTGCTGGTAGCGCGCGATGGTCATGAGTTCCCCGAGCCCGTTCATCTGCATGGCGCCGTCGCCGACCAGGGCAATCACCGGCCGGTCGGGATGGGCGAATTTCGCGCCGATCGCATACGGCACACCGGGACCCATGGTGGCCAGCGTGCCCGACAGCGAACCACGCATCTCGCCGCGGAAGCGCAGACAGCGGGCGTACCAGTTGGTGGAGGATCCGGAATCGGCGGTGACGATGGCGTTCTCGGGAATTCGCTCGGATAGTTCGGTGACCACTCGCATCGGGTTGATGGGTTTCGCCTCGACCGCCGCCTGCTGTGCGATCGTCTCCCACCAGCGCGCGACATTCTTCTCGACGGTGTCCCGCCACGAGCGGTCCGTCGTGCGTTCGAGCAAGGGGATCAGGTGCCGGAGGGTGGCTTTCGCATCGCCCACCAGGTTCACCTCGGTGGGATAACGCATTCCGATGAGCGCGCCGTCGATATCGATCTGCACGGCACGGGCCTGATCGAAATCCGGCAGGAACTGGCTGTAGGGGAAATTGGAACCCACGATGAGCAGGGTGTCGCAGTCGCGCATCAGTTCGTAGCTGGGCCGGGTGCCGAGCAGTCCGATGGAGCCGGTGACGAACGGCAGTTCGTCGGACAGCACATCCTTGCCCAGCAACGCCTTGGCGATCCCTGCGCCGGTGAGTTCGGCGACCTCGAGTACCTCTGCGGCGGCGGTACGCGCCCCCTGGCCGATGAGCATCGCGACCCGTGATCCCCGGTCGAGGACTTCGGCCGCCCGTTCGAGCTCCGCCGCCGGCGGAATGAGGGTGGTGTGCTGGCTGCTGGGCGGGCTCGACGGTACCTGCTTGAACGCGTGCTCCGGCGGTTCGTACGGTTCTTCCTGCAGGTCCGCGGGCAGAATCAGCACCGTCGGCGCGCGCCGGGCCATTGCGGTACGGAAGGCGCGGTCCAGCGCGTTCGGCAGCTGGCTCGCGACATTGACCTCGACGAGATAGTCCGAGGCGACATCTTTGAACAGCGATTGCAGATCGACTTCCTGCTGGTAGCTACCGCCCATCGCGCTGCGTGCCGTCTGGCCGACGATCGCCACCACCGGAACATGATCGAGTTTGGCGTCGTAGAGGCCGTTGAGGAGGTGGATGGCGCCGGGACCCGAGGTAGCGGTGCATACTCCGACCTTCCCGCTGAACTTGGCGAAACCGGTCGCCTGGAATGCCGACATCTCCTCGTGACGCGCCTGCACGAAGCGGGGCCGGTTGTCGGCCCGGCCGAAGGCGGCCACGAGACCGTTGATCCCGTCACCCGGATATCCGAAGACCTGCTCGACATCCCATTCGCGGAGACGTTGCAGTACGTAATCGCCCACCTGCAGCGGCATGAGTCCTCCTGGTTCTGTGGATGGCGCGGCGTCGCGGGCGGCCTACCCGCTCGGCGCCGGTTCAACCACGGCGGGCGGTGTGGTACGTGGACAGTGCCGATATTCGGGTACCCCGTGCCGGAGAGCCCCTGGAGGTGGTGGCATGAACGAATACGGTGGCGCCGGCCGCGATCCCGTACAGCCGGTCGGCCCGGTGAACCCGGCCGATCCGGTGGATCGGGCAGACCCGAGGTCTCCGGTCTTCCCGGTGCCGTCGGGCGAACAGGCGGATCCGGTGGCGCCCGGCGATCCGGTGAGTCCGGTGAACCCTGCCGACCCGATGGAGCCGAGAGTGCCGATCGTCCGGGAGAAGCCGCTGCGGACCTGGCTTTGGCCCACGTTGTTGGTCTTCGGGTTCGTCGTCGGTGTAGCCCTGGTGGTGATGATGATGGTGAGTTCGGCGGATTTCGGTGACGAACCCGCACGAGTGACCCCCACACCGGGATCGTGCCATCCTTTCTGCACGAATACCGGTGCGCCGCCCGCGCCCTGACTGGTTCCCCGGCGCGTAGCCCCCGGACCGGCGCCGAGCCGGGGCATACGCTCGGGGGCGGGCGCGTTCCTGGACTCGATCGGGACGGAATGCACTTGATCCGACCGGCCGGCCGGCCGGCCGGACTATCGGCGCGGCGGCGCTCGGAGCCGCGGCCGGTGCGTCGGGGCGGCACCGTTCGCGCTCGTCGGCGTCGGCGGGGCAGATCGGGCTGGTCGTCGGGTTGCCGTTTGCGCCGATCGGGCCGGGCTCCGGCACCGCCGGGTGCGGCCTACGGCGCTCATATCCGCCCTGCTCGCGGGAATCGGCGCCGGTATCGGTTCCGCGCGTACCCCTGAGTGCACCGCGGAGTCCGGCGCCGGTCGAGCGGGCAGTGCTCGCGAGCTGCCCCCCGGCCCGGGTCACCGCGGGCCGGGGTCAGGCCGAATGCGGCAGGCTGGTCAGCGCCCGGACCGCGTCGGCCAGCGGGATCATCCGCTCGGACTGTTCGGAAAGCAGACCCATCTCGATGTACTGGCGGATCAGGATGGACGGTGTCACCCCGTGTTCGGCCGCCTTGCGCCGGACCCGGTCGCGCATCTCCGGTGTCCATTTGAACGAAGTGGCGACCATACCGTGTTCGATCCGGTCGGTGGCCGGCGGTAGCGGCGGCAGAGTCGCGGTGTCGTCGTAGGTGAGCGTATTCAGGAAGTCCTCGGCCGCCTCGGGAGTCCGGGGGTAGCCGGGGTCGGGTTCGTTATCGATCATCTCGGGTCGCCTCCCATGCGGTGTATTCGGCGAGCTGGTGGGGCCGCATCGGGCTCGCCAGCAGGATTTGCCAGCGAGTATCGGCGCGCAGCCACCGCAGCAGCACGATCAGGGCGCGGCCGTCGTCGGTACGACCCCAGACGGTCGCGGTGGGTAGTCCCTCGCGGCTCGTCGCCACCCGGGGCCACCGCCGTGGCGAATACAGCACCTCCAATACTTCCCAGGGCTCGATTCCGCTGCGGTGGAGCAGGTCGTATGCTCCGGCCCACCATTCGTATTGCCCGTGATCCACGGACAACCAGGATAATACCCCGGTATTACCTCCGCGGCCCAGAGCCCATCCCCGAGGGGTGCGGTCAGGCGGGCGCCGGCACCGGGGTGTTCTGCCGCGCCGCGACCCACCAGCGCCCGTCCTCCCGGACCAGGACGTACAGCGCGACCATCGCGGGATCGCGGTCGATGAGTTCGCCGTGCTCGGTGACCGCGCGGGCCGTCTTGTGTGCGATCGCGATATCCGGGCGCAGGAAAACGATATCGGTCACCGCATAACGCACGTATTCGTCGGCCAGGAAACCTGCCAGCCCGCGCCGGGCGGAATCCAGGAGGGTGTCGTAGCCGGCGATGATCGTGCCCACCGCGTTGCCCGCAGCGGCGTCGGCGGTGAATCCGCTGACCATCAGCTCTGCGTCGTTGGTGTTGTAGCCGGTTTCGACATCGGTGACCAACTGCTGGATCGCAGCGATATCGGCGGTGTGGTCGACCGTGCTGTCCTCGACCGAAGGGCGTTCGTATGCTGTTTCGCTCATGACAACAGCCTCGAACCTCGAGAGAGGTTGAGGTCAAGCGAGGCCGGGGTCGAACGGGCGGAGTGTGGCGACCGTCACGACTCGCCGGTCAGCGCAACTGAACCACCGCGGTAGCGCGGCCGAACACCCGGCGGCCCTGGTGCCGGGCGGTGAGCGCGATCGTCGCGGTCCGCGCTGCCGGATCGGTCGCCTTCACCCGGCCGCCGAACTCGATCTCGGCGCCCTCCCGCGTAACGAAGACCGGACTGGTCAGCCGCACCGCGTATTCCCGGAGAGCGCCCGGATCGCCGAGCCAGGAGGTGACGAAGCCCGCGGCGGTACCGATCGTCAACATGCCGTGCGCAACCGGGGCCTCGAGATCCACGCGATCGGCGACCTCCGCGCTCCAATGAATCGGGTTGGGATCTCCGGAAACTCCGGCGTAGTTCACCAGATCCCCGATGGTGAACCGCACCGTCCGGGCGGGCAGTTCGTCGCCGATCCGGACGGTATCGAAATCCCGGACGTACGGGCCGGCCGGCGGTTCGGCGGCGGGCAGGGCGGGCTGCGAGGCCGGCGGTCGGACGGCCGAACCTCCGCGCGGGCGGGCGGTACTGCGATCGGCACCGGGCCGGAAACCGTGCATGAGGACACCGGCACCCAGTTCGTCGAGGTCGGGCCCTGTGCCACTGCGCCCGACCACGTCGGTCCGGGAAACCAGGACCAGTACGCCGTGCTGATCGGTGACCACGGTTTCGAACGATATGAGGTCGCCCCCGAACGCGTGACGCACCGATTGCAGGCAGACCTCGAAGGACAGAGCGTCGCCGGGACGGATCGGCCGGTGATAGCGGATCACCTGATCGGTCTGCATGACTTGGCTCAGGTCGTAGCCGGTCATCACCGATTCGAACATTTCTGTCTGCGCCAGATATCCGGGTACGGAGAACAGCGTCGGCGGCGCGATCAGGCCGGCATATCCGTAATCGATACCGGCGCCCTCGGACCAGTGCACGGGATGGTGGTCCTGGACAGCGCGGGCGAACTCGCGGATCTTCTCGCGTCCGACCACATAGTGGTCGCGGGCGCGGTAACGCAATCCCACCGGCAGTTCACCGGCGACGAAACCGCTGCCGACGGTATCGATTACATCCTCATGAGCCATGAACCCGAACCTTACCGAGTCGATACAGATAGTGCTGAGCGCCTGCCTTGCACTCGGCTGCGACGCGGGTGCGCCGCCACGGCCGTCACCCGATATTCGCCGAGAGATCCGGCAGCATCCGCAGCGCTTGATCGGCCCAGTTGTTCCAGGCATGGATACCGTGGGCAGGGAAGTCGTAGTGCACGTTCTGCGCGCCCAGCGTCGCCATCCGCACCTGGAAAGCCCGCGTGTTCACCAGCGCCAATGCTTCCAGGCCCATTCCGTTGACGGTGCCGATACTGGGGCCGTCGGTGGCGGTGGGCAGGCCGCCGGCGGCCGAGACCCACAGTCGGGTGTTGTTCGCCACCAGGCTGGGCGCGGCGACGAACGGGTCGATACGCAGCCATTTCGGATCCCACGGGGCCGCCATCGAATCCACGTTGTACCCGCCGGCGTCGATCATCGCGACCCGGATCGCTTCGCGCATACCGGGCGCGGAGATGTTCAGGTAACCGGAATAGGAACCGGCGAAGCTGAATTGAGCGGGGTAGTGCGCGGCGAGGGTGAGTGCGGCGCTACCGCCCATCGACAGACCGAAGACGCCGTTGCGGTGGGTGGCGAAACCCAGCCGGTCGCGCAGAGCCGCCGGAAGATCACGAGTCAGGAAACTCTCCCACTTATATGTGTAGGACTTCCCCGGACCATCCGCCAGGGCCTGCAGCCCGCCGGAGCCCGATGCCGACCCCGACGCCGATCCGTTCCCCGACCCGGTTCCCGGCGGTACGCCGAGGAAGGTACTGGGAGCGTTCCAATCGGTGTAGAAGCTGGACTGTCCGCCGACCGGCATCACCACGTTGATATTCCATCGGGTGAATTCCCGGGCGATATCGGTATCGATCTCCCAGCCGCTGAGGTCCTCGCGGGCCCGCATGCCGTCGAGCGCGTACACCACCCGCGAGGTATTGCCGTCGGCGGCGCGGAACACCCGGGACTTGATAGGTCCCATGGCGGAGTCGACCCAGAAATCCCTCCCCGCGGGATCGAAGGCGGCCCGCGCGGCGGGTGTACCACCGCTGACCAGTGAAATTGCCTGGATCATCACGGCGAGCGTGGCGGTGGCCAGCCAGAATCTGCGGCGGCTGCGGAGGGCGGGGATCGCCGGTGACAATCGCATGAGGGAACAGGGCCTTTCGTCCGGTGTGAGCACATCGTGCGTACGACCGGCTCTCGCCGTCCGCACGCTTCCCGACCGGTGCCGAACAACGCGTGGCCCTGCCACGGCATCGCCGTACCGGATTCTGTGTCGCTACCGGAGGCTGTTCTGTTACCTTTTTGTGATGTGTCACGCGCCCGGGCCGGGTCGCCTATGACCGGTTCCGGTCGGCCGCAGTGGGCCACCGGAATCCCTTTTTGCTACTTGTGTGCTTTCTTGTACGCCTCGAGGACCTCGGCCGAGATACGGCCACGGTTCGAGACATCCATACCGTTCGCGCGGGCCCATTCGCGGATGGCCTGGGTCTGGCGGGTATCGGTCGCGGCCTGGGCCGGACGTCTACTCTTCGTGACCCGGCCGCCGACCCGGCGCGCGTGCGCAGCCCACCCCCCGACGACGTCGCGCAGTTTCCCGGCGTTGTGTGCCGAGAGATCGATCTCGTAGGTGACACCGTCCAGAGCCAGGGTGACGGTCTCTTCCGCCGGTGAAGTTCCGTCGTAGTCGTCGACCAGCTCAACGATGACCTTGCGCGCCATGCATTCCTCCGAAAGTGGGCATTTTGTCCCGACAATCGTAGCGATACCCTTACGGCGCACCGGAACCGGCGGCGGTGTCGGCCGAGGGAAGAGGTTCTGCCGCGGCGGCGAGCCGAATCTGCTCGGCGGGCCGCCGGAGACGATCCGGCGGCCGGTTGTCGTCGGCCGAACTGCGCGCTTATCCGACCCGGGTCGTGTGGAACTCCTGAAATGCGCGCAGCGTCTCCTGCGGAGCTTCCAATTGCGGGTAGTGGCCGACAGCGGGCAGTTCCACCACATCGGGTTCGTCGACGAGGTGGCGATAGCGGCGCACCATCCGCTCCCCGGACACCGGATCGCGTAAACCGTCGATCAACCGGACCGGAACCTGCGGCCGGACGAGGGCGCCCACCCAGCGCTGCCGGTGCGTCCGCCGTTCGGCCATGTACCCCATCAGCTTGTGGCCGTTGCGTTTCCCGTGCTTACTGCACCACAGCAGCCAGAAACGATGCATTTCGTCGGCATCGGGCCTGCTGCCGGGCCCGAACACCGCGGAAAGGCTGTGCGCGAAGGTGCCTTCGGTGCCGAACCGGCCGATCAGCGGCCCGAGCGGGCCGGCCAGGAGCCGCTGGATGGGCCGGGGCCGGTGGGCCTCCGGGAAGAGCCCACCATTGAGCAGGCAGACCGATTCGATGATCAGCGACGTATCGCCGGCGGCCCGGCGTTCGGCGTCACGGGCCAGAAGTTCCTGGGCGACGGTATCGCCGTAGTCGTGCGCGAGGATATGGCAACGGTCGATGCCTTGTTCGCGCAGCAGCTGCTCGCACAGATCGGCCTGATCGGCGATCGTGTACTCGTAGTGCTGCGGTTTGGCAGACCAGCCGAAACCGATCAGATCGGGGGCCAGGACGCGGGCGAACCGTTCGCACAGATCCGGCCAGATCAGGTGCCAGTCCCAGGATGCCGTCGGGAACCCGTGCAGGCACAACAGGGTTCCCGCCGAACCGGTTCCGCCGGGCTGCCAGAAGATCTGGTGTCCGCGATGGGTGAAACGCTGCCCGTTCGACCGCCAGCTCGCAAACTCGTCCATGGTCACAGCATGCCCCGCCGCGGCTCCGGGGTCGAGCAGGTCCCGGGCGCGTCGGCCGGCGCAGGTTAGGGTCGGTGGCGCAACCATCGAGGTCCAGTCCCGACGAACCGTCCAGGAGGCCCGCCGTGCGGATCGGCATACTGCTCAGTGAACGATCCGGAAGCGACGCCCTGCGCGCGCTCACCGAGGACCTGCACCGGACCGCCGACGAAGGATTCGTTTCGGCCTGGATGTCGCATATCTTCGGCGTCGACGCGCTCACCGCGCTGGCGGTGGCCGGCAGCCGGGTGCCGGAGATCGAGCTCGGGACGGCCGTGGTGCCGACCTATCCGCGGCATCCGGGCGCGCTCGCCCAGCAGGTCCGCACGACCGCACTGGCGGTGGGCCCGGATCGCCTGACCCTCGGTATCGGGTTGTCCCACCGCGTCGTCATCGAGAACATGTTCGGGTACGGATTCGAGCGGCCCGCCCGCCATATGCGCGAATACCTGTCGATTCTCGGCCCGTTGCTGCAACGGCAGCCGGTGTCCTACACCGGTGAAACGCTGACGGGGAATCTGGAACTCGGGATCCCGGACGAGGGCCGGATCCCGGTCCTGCTGGCCGCCCTGGGCACCCGGATGCTGGAACTGGCCGGCCGCCGCGCCGACGGCACCGTGCTGTGGATGACCGGTCCGGCCACGATCCGGGAACATATCGCCCCGGCCATCACCGCGGCCGCCACGGCCGCCGGCCGGGCCCCGGCCCGTATCGTGTGCGCACTTCCGGTGCTGGTGACCGACGATGCCGATGCGGCGCGGGAACGGGCGGCCCGCACCTTCGCCACCTACGGCACACTGCCGTCCTACCGGGCGATGATGGACCGCGAGGGCGCGGCCGGACCGGCGGATCTCGCGATCATCGGCACCGAGGAGCAGGTCGCGGCCCGGGTACGGGAGGTCTTCGACGCCGGTGCCACCGAGTTCGTTGCCTCGGTCTTCGCCGGCGGCGCGGAAGCGCAGCGCACCCGGGCGTTGTTGTCCGGTTTGCTCGGCTGACCGGGGTGTTCGGCCGGCCGGGTGCCTGACTGACCGGCCGCTCGGTCCGGCGGACCGAGCGGGTTTCATGATCAGCCCGGCCGGGTGATCATGACCGGACAGGCCGCCCGCTGGATCAGCGACTGACTGGTCGAACCGAGCAGTAGCCCACGGAATCCGCCCCGCCCGCGGCTGCCGACCACGACCAACTGAGCGCGTTCGGACCATTCGCGCAGATGCAACGCCGGGGTCGAGGGATAGACCTCGCGCCGGACGGTGACCTCCGGGTAACGCTGCTGCCATCCGGCCAGCCGCTCGGCGAGCACCGCCTGTTCCGCGGTCTGCAGATCCTCGGCCGGTATCTCGATGAAACCGGTACTGGCGAACTCGGTGAAGGTGAGGTCGCTCCAGGTGTGGACGGCGACCAGTTCGGCTCCGCGTTCGGAGGCCTCGGCGAAGGCGGCGGCGACGGCGGTATCGCTGACCGGGCTGCCGTCGACGCCGACCACCACCGGGCCGCTCGTGATGTCCTCGGCGTCCTCGCGGACCGCGACGATGGTGCCGTGCCCGTGCGCCGCGACCGCCAGAATCGTCGACCCCAGGTGCGCGATGGCGCCGCCGCGACGTGAACCCAGCACCACCATATGCGCGGATTTGGACAGCTCGATCAGCATTTTGGCGGGGCTGTGCTCGGAGAGCAGAGTATCGGCCGCCAGATCCGGCGCGGCCTCGCGGACGACCTGCACCCCGGTGGTCAATGCCTGTTCGCCGTGTGTGCGCAGGGTCTGTACGGCTTCGTCCACCATCGGCTGATAGGCGACCAGCCAGGTCTTGGCCGGGGTGGAGTTCATCCCATAGGCCAGGACGAGCCGCCGCCCTCGCCGGGCGGCCACCGTAGCGCCCCAGCGGATGGCCGAATGGGCGGCCGGGGTGCCGTCCACACCCACCACCACGGCAGCGGATACGAGCCGGTGCGGATCCTCCGGGTTATCGGTCATGCACCCGAGTATCCACCCGGCAAACCGTGCCGGTCCTGTACTGCGGGCGTGTCTGCACGATTGGGTGTCGCGGAATTGTTGCTCGCCGGGCTTTCCGATGCGACCTGCGATTCTTGTCGGCGGCTCGCCGTCCATGGGGCTTGTCGAATGCCGTCAAATATGCAGATCATGATCACGTGCTGATATCGGATGGGGTGATCGGGCTACGGCCGATCGAGGTCGCCGACGCCGCCGCGCACCTGGCCGCCCAGGATCGGGAGTCGGTGCGCCGGACGGCCGGGCCCGGCATACCGAATACGGTGGCCGAATTCGAACGGTGTGCGGCGGAGTGGGCTGCCGACGGGCCCCGGAAAACATTTGCTGTGGTGGACGTGCCGTCGAATGCGCTGGCAGGGACTCTGGATGTGACGCTGGAGCCGGAATTCCTGGCGAAACGCCAGGCCGATATCCGCTATGGAATCCACGCGCCGTGGCGCGACAACGGAGTGCCCGGCCGGACGATCGTGCTGGCCTGCCGGTATCTGGCTCGTAACGACCTAGCGGACGAAGCGGTGCTGCGTATCGACAGGGACAACACATCGGACATCGCGCTGGCCCATCAGCTCGGATTCCATTACCACCGCAGCAGCATCGATTCCGAGGGGTACCTGGATTGGTTCATCCAAGCCCTGTGACCAGAGGTCACGCGCCTTTGCGAGTCCGCTTCTGAGCGGTTTTGCGTGGGGTCGTCTTGCGGGCTTTCGCGCTGCCGGAGCTCTTCTCACCCGTGGATTTCGTTCCGCCGGATTTCCCGCCACCGCGGCCACCGGACTTCTCGCCACCGCGAGCACCGCTGGCCTCCAGGCTGCGTTGCAGCGCAGCCACCAGATCGACCACTTCGGCATCGGATTCCTCGGCCGGTTCCGCGGCGCGTTCGGCAACCTTTCCGTCACCGCTGGCGATCGCCTCCTCCAGCAGTCGCTGCAGTTCGACCTGATATTCGTCGGTGAATTGATCAGGGTCGAAATCGTCGGACATCGATTCGACCAGTGTTTCGGCCATTTTGATTTCCTGCGGCCGGGGCGCCTTGGCCTCCTCCAGCGATTCGAACGATACCGAGCGCACCTCGTCCGGCCACAGCAGCGTCTGTAGCACCAGCATTCCGTCTCGCACCCGCATCGCGGCCAGCCGGGTCTTCTGCCGGAGGGTGAAATGGACGAGGGCGGTGCGATCGATACGCTCGAGTGTGGCGGCCAGCAGGACATAGGCCTTGGGCGTGGTCGAATCCGGCTCCAGATAGTACGTCTTGTCGTAGAGAATCGGATCGATCTGGTCCGACGGGACGAATTGCAGAACCGGGATCTCGTGTTTTTCGGCCACCGGCAATTTGGCGAAATCGTCGTCGGTGAGCACGACCTTCTCGCCCTCCGGCGATTCGTACTGTTTATCGATATCGGCGAATTTCACCGATTGCCCGCAGACGGTGCAGACACGGTCGTATTTGATCCGGCCGCCGTCCTTGGCGTGGACCTGGTGGAACCGGATGTCGTGGTCCTCGGTGGCGGTGTAGACCTTCACGGGGACATTCACCAGCCCGAACGCGATCGAGCCTTTCCAGATTGACCGCATCACTCCATGATGACCGAACCGGACCCCGCGTGCGAGAGCGCCGGGAGATGGAGTGTCGCGGCGGCGAGCCGCACGCGGGTACCGGCGGGCACCGCAGCGAACAGCCGGTTCATCGCGCTGACGGTGCCGGCGAGATCGGTGTGACCGGACAGATACGCGCACTGCAGGCCGATATCGAGCTCGAAGAACGCGTCGAAGAATCCGGGAAGTTCGCTGGGCGGCAGTGCGAGCAATGCCCGCAGCCCGGCGCGGCGCAGCCGATACACGGCTCGGGCCGCACTGGACGTGGCCGTATGACCGGCCGCGATATCTCCGGCCGCCGCCAGAGCCGCCCCCACGCTGTATCCGGTGGCCGGATGCAGGTATCCGCCGGCGGCACCGAGTCGGCCGGCCCCCGGGGTGCCGCCCACGACCGGGAAACGGACCCGCTCGACCGGTTCGTCGCCGCGCACCGGGATACCGCGAGCCCGCAACCGGCAGCGCAACCGCCGGGCGAGTTCACCGAGGTCGATTGCCGGTGCGCCCACCAGGCAGGTCTCCTCGAACAGAACCCGGCCACCGCCCACCGGGATCGTGTACAGGAACGACCGTGGCGAGCCGGGATCGGCACCGTTATCGTCGCGCCAGTCCATGAACAGGGCCGGTTCATCGTGTCCCGGATCGTCGAGCACGAGTCCGTAGGCCGTCTGCTCGGCCCGGCCGGCCCGGCGCCGCAGGCCGCGCGCGTCGACTACACGGTCGGTCCGCACGGTCCGCCCGGAATCCACGGTGACGGTGTGCCGGTCGAGGATCGTGGCCCGTCCGGTGAGCACGGTGGCTCCGGCGAGATCGAGGCGGTGCTGGAGCCGGCCGGTGTCCAGAATCGAGTACGACCGGGGGATCGTATGTGCGCGCCGGCCGTAGGCACACGGCCGGGCGACCGCCGCCGCGACGGTCGTGTCGTCCAGCCAGGCCGGGAGTTCGTCGGTCCATGCGGCGTAGGTCGCCTGCCAGCGCCGATGTGGATTGGGGTCGATTGCGATAACCGACATACCGCGCACCAGGCATCGGTGGGCGAGCGCTCGCCCGGCCGGGCCCAAACCGCAGATCACGATATCGGCGCGCACCGGAGGATCGAAACACGGCCGGGACTGTCCGGTGTCGGCGGGGTACCGGGATCGTGGAGCGTCCCGGTCCGGCCGGTCGTGCGCCCATAGCGCTGTGACTGGATGACCGCCGGCCCGAACGATCCTCGGTCACGAATTCGAGGCTGTCGATCCGGGGCGGGATCGATATCGACTCGAGCCCGTCGGCGGCGGTGTGGCTCGATGGATTGCCTCGAACCCGGGCGGCACCGATTGCAGGTCCGTACCCAGTGGCAGCGGGCGTTGTTCGGAGCCGGCGGCCAGATGGCCGGCCGGTGCGGCCGTGGTGCTGTCACTCAGGGGCGCTGTCGACCACGGCGCGAGCGGGTTTCCGAGTCTGTGGTCGACGGTCCGGGTGGCCGCCCCTCGACCCGCCCGTGTACCGCTGATGCGCGCCGGGTCGTTTCGCAGAGGATGCTCGACCGCAGGCAGGCGGGTGTCCGGCGGCGTATCCCGCCGGACACCCGGTGATCACTGCGGTGGCGCGCCGTACGGTGCCGCGGTGTACCCCTCGGCTGCTCCGATCGCGCCGCCGACAGCCGCGCCGACGGCCATCGCGGGTGCCGCGATCACCGCGTAGCCGATGGCCGCGCCGAGCACCGGGCCCACGACGAGACCGATCGGCAGGAACGGGACGCCGGAGATCAGCCCGGCGACCGCGCCGACCATCGCGGAGGTGGTCGCGATCGGGGAGGCCAGCGTATTGGCGACCGATGCTCCGATGGCCGCGGAACCCACGGTCTGCGCGGCCATCCGGTCCGACCGGCTGCGCTCCACGCCCACCGAATCGTAGAAGGTCGCCACCTGCGCTTCCGCCTGTGCGGCGCCGGTATTGATCTCCCGGACATCGAACGGCGGCGCATCCATGACGATGTTGCCGATCCGGAGCTTGCCGGGCGGCGCCTCGATCGGCGCTACCGGCGCCACCGGCATCGGCGCGTGCAAATCGCCCTGTGGGGCGAGATAGGCATGCTGGGGGAGCGCCCGGGTCGCCGGCGCGGGGGCCGCCGGTTCGGCGACCGCCGCGGGGGCCGGGGCCGGTGGCGCCGGGAGGAACGGTGCCGCCGCCATCCCGAACGTATCGGTAGCGGACCGCACGGCCACCCGGGTGGCGTCCTGGACGGCGACGGTGAGATCGCGGACCGGGTCGGGGGCGGCGGCCGGCTGGAGCGGATTCGCCGGTAGCGCGGGAATCGGGGGTGACGCGGGTGGAGCGGGGAGTGCTTCGGCATTGGCCGTACCGGCGCCGATCAGTGTCGCGATGAGCGGAACCGCGCCCGCCGCTACCACCGATCCCGCAGCCCGCCGAGCCGGACCGGTAGCTCTGTGCTTACCCATGGTCGCCTTTCTCCGGGAAATTGTCGGTTTGCCAGACATTCGGACCGGAGCGTCCCGCGGATGGGATCATCCTGTTCAGGCGGCTGAGCAATACGATATCGAACCGATAGCGAGGACCGGGCGGCACACCGATAACGACTGGTTTGCGGTACCGGCATGCGGTGACCACATCGCCGGTTGTGCCATCGACCGGACGGTCTCGATTTCAACGCGGTGTCAGGCGAACAGCAACCGGAACCGCCGTCCCGGCCGTGGCGGCTCGGCGCCCGGGATGCCGGGGCGGGGTTCGGCGGGTTGCTCACCGGTGTTCGGAACGACCGATGGGTGCGCGGACCCGACCCGTGCGGTACCGGCTCGTCGCGGTGCCCGGCGAACGGCAACGCGGGAACCGGCGTCCGGGCCGCGGGGGGCCCGGACCCGAGATACCGGCGTGGGCGGAAGCCGTGCCCGGTGCCGGCGCCCACGATCGGCATCGATTCGCGCGGTGCCCCGGTGCCGTCGGTCCAGGTGCGGACGTGGAGCCCGCTCCATTGCCGGCACCCGGCGGCAGGACGCACAGTCGACTGCCGACCGAGTGCGCGCCTGACCATGGCGGCATTGCCGGCCGAACCGAAACAAGCTGATGGAGAGCTGTATGGGGGTGTCGACGATGGATGGGTGGGCACCGACACGGGGCATCCACAAGGAGGAAGCGGCTATTCCCGAGTCCGTGCAGTCCGTGCAGTCCGTGCAGTCCGTGCAGTCCGTGCAGTCCGGTATCCGGCTGCCGGGCTCGGGCCGGATACCGGACTCACGGCTGGGTTGCGCCGAGCAGCGGTGTGGTGAAACCGTCGGTGACGCCGTACGCCGCCCCGAGTGCGGCTCCGGCGATCATGGCGGGCACCGCGACGACGCCGTACCCGACCGCGGCGCCGAGAACGGGCCCGGCGACGAGGCCGGTCGGGAGGAACGGGATACCCGCCACGAAACCCAGGGCGGCGCCGAGCATTCCGAACGGAATGGCGACCGGCGCGGCGACGGCGTTGCCGATGGCCGCGCCGATGACGGCGTTACCCAGGGTCTGGGCGGCGAGCCGGTCCGACCGGGTGGACTCCACACCCATCGAATCGAGGTAGTTCGACACCTGGCCCTCGGCCTGCGCGGCACCCTGGTTGACCGGGCCGGCGTCGAACGGGACGGCGATCACGAAGCTGCCGATCCGCAGTGTGCCCGGCGGTGCGTCGACCGGCGTCCCGGGGATGCCCGGCTGCGCCGCGAGGAGGGAACCTTGGGGCGTGTGATAGGCAGGTGCGGACCGCAGTGCCGCGCCCGGATCGGCGAACGCGGCCGACGGTGCGATCGCGGGGACAGGCCGAGTCAGCGGCGCCACCGCCGCGCTGACTGCCTCGGTCACCGACTGGACAGCATCCTGGACCGTAGTGGTTACCGCCGCGACGGGGTCCGGTACGGGGGGTGCTGCCGGCGGTTGAGCGGTCGGCGCCGGTGCGGGGTGGGCCGGTTCGGTGAACAGGTCCGCGATCGGTGTCGGGATAAGGGGTGCTGCCCCCGCCGGGCCCGGCACCAAGGCGCCGAGTGTGGCGAGCGGGCCGGGCGCCGGGTCGGCGGACGTGGCGAGTGGACCGGGGATAGGTACCGCGGGCGTTACGGAATGGGCGGGGCCGGCCGGTGCTTCCACGGAGACGGAGGTCGCCGGTGCGGTGAACAGGTCTGCGATCGGTGCAGGGACGGCGGAGGCCGCCGACGGGGTATGCGCCGGGGCGGTAGATGTGGCGTGGGCTGCGGGTGCCGGGTCGGGCGGCGCGTCGATCGGGCCCGGGGCTGCCGGTGTGGGGAACAGGTCCGCGATCGGTGCGGGGAGGGTGGGTGTTGCCGGTGCGGCAGGCATCGCCCCGGCGGGTGTGGTGGAAAGATTCGTGACCGCCGCAGCGGGTGCCCCGGTGCCGGGTGCGGGTGTGCCGGGAGTTGCTGCGGTATCCGCGGCCGGTTCGAAAGCCGGTGGGAAGATGCCCGCCGGGAGTGCGGGGAGTGCCGGGATCGGGGGTGGAGCGGGGAGTGTTTCGGCATTGGCTGTACCGGCGCCGATCAGTGTCGCGATGAGCGGAACCGCGCCCGCCGCGACCACCGATCCGGTAGCGCGCCGGGTGACACCGGGAGCTCTGTGCTTACCCATGGTCGCCTTTCTCCGGAAATTATCGGTTTGCCCGATATTAGCTCCGGAGAGGGTCTGCGCCTGGGATGTCGGCCGGTCAGCCGACTTTACGATCGCCCCCGGTTTTCCCGGCCGGATCGGCGACCCCGTTGCCGGCGGGGTTGGCCTGCGAGGAGCCGGGCGGTCGCCGCCCCGCCGCCCCGCGCACGATTTCCTCGCCCTCTTCGCTGTTGCCGTACACCGCCTCCAATGCGAGACGCGCGAAGATCCACTGTTCGGTGGCCGCCATCTGGCCGCGCCCACGGCCGAGGAAGGTCACGAACCATTGGATGATCGTGATGATCCGGCTCCGGTAGCCGACGAGGTAGTACAGGTGCAGCGCCAGCCAGGCCAGCCACGCGATGAAACCGCCGAATTCCAGCTTCCCCACCTGGCAGACCGCGCTGAACCGCGAGATGGTCGCCATGCTGCCCTTGTTGAAATATTTGAACTGCCGCCGGTCCGCCGGAGTCTGCTTACCCGCCACCTCGGCCTTGATCTGCTTGGCGGCGTAGGTGGCCCCCTGGATCGCGCCCTGGGCCTGTCCGGGGACATCGGGTACCGACATCAGGTCGCCGACCACGAAGACGTTGGGGTGTCCCTTGATGGTGAGATCGGGTTCCACCACCACCCGGCCCGCGCGGTCCACTTCGGTACCGTCCGAACGGTCGGCCAGCATCTTGCCCAGCGGGCTGGCCTGCACTCCCGCGGACCACACCTTGCAGGCGGATTCGATCCGCCGGGTGGTGCCGTCCTCGTCCTTCACTGTCACGCCGTGCGCGTCGACATCGGTCACCAGGGCGTTCAACTGGATCTCCACACCCATGGATTCGAGCCGGCGTTGCGCCTTGCCGCCCAGTTTCGGCCCCATGGGGCCGAGTACTGCGCCCGCACCTTCGACCAGGATCACCCGGGCGTCACGCGGGTCGATGTTGTGGAAGGTTCCCTCGAGGGTGCGGTCGGACAGTTCGGCGATCTGGCCCGCCAGTTCGACCCCGGTGGGGCCGGCGCCCACCACCACGAAGGTGAGCAACCTGTCGCGCTCCTCCTGCGTCCGCGCGACCTCGGCCTGTTCGAAGGAGCCCAGAATGCGGCCGCGTAGTTCGAGGGCGTCGTCGATGGTCTTCATACCGGGCGCGAAGGTGGCGAACTGGTCGTTGCCGAAATACGACTGCTGTGCGCCGGTCGCGACGATGAGGCTGTCGTAGGGAGTTACGGTCGACTCGCCGAGTAGTACCGAGGTGACGGTGCGCTCTGTCAGGTCGATATCGGTGACCTCGCCCAACAGGACCTGGGCGTTCTTCTGTTTCCGGAGCACCAGCCGGGTCGCGGGCGCGATCTCGCCGACGGACAGGATTCCGGTGGCCACCTGGTAGAGCAGGGGCTGGAAAAGGTGGGTCGTGCTCTTGGAGATGAGGGTGACGTCGACGTCGGCTCGCGCGAGGTGTTTGGTCCCGAACAGTCCGCCGAACCCGGATCCGATCACCACGACGCGGTGCCGGCCGTTCCCAACAGGTTGCGTGCTCATGGTCGCTCCTCGCCAGCGGTGGGCCGGTGCTGCCCGTGATGATCATGTCCGACAACGCACACGGTAGTTGCAGTACCCGTCGAGGACACAGTCCGACGCTGTTGTTCACTCGTGGTGGTGTGGCAACTCACCACGATAGCGATCGCGTGACGGTCTCGAGGTAGGCGAGTAGGTACCGATTCGGTCGAAATCGCCCGGTCTGTTGCAACAAAGAGAATAGGATGGGTGCTATCTCTCAGGAGGTTCCACCATGGTCACCGTCGACCGTGCCGCCACGCGAGCGTCGCGGGCGCGCACCGATACCGAGAATTCGGCGCTCATCGAAATCCCGCGGCGCCGCGCACTCGACCGGCTGCTGTTGCAGGTCCCCGAGCGGCCGCGAACCCTGGCCAGCCCGCCGGACCGGCACCATACCGTCGCGGTACGCGGCGACGGGGGCCTACCCTATCTGGGGCGCACCTTCCATTACATGCGCTGGGGTCCGGCCGAGATGCTGGATCGGTACCGCCGGTTCGGCCCGGTCACCCTCAACAGTTCGATGGGTATGGACCGGGTGTTCGCCGCGGGGCCGGACGCGCTCGACGAAGTGGTCGGCCGGCGACGCCGCGATTTCGGGCAGGGCTGGGACTATTTCATCGGCCCGTTCTTCCGGCGCGGTCTGCTACTGCTCGAATTCGACGAGCATATGTTCCACCGGCGCATCATGCAGCAGGCATTCACCCGGGAGCGCCTGGAGGCGCATCTGGCCGAACTGACGCCGGCCGTCCGGTCGGCCATCGGCCGCTGGGTGCCCGAGGGCGCGGGGGCGAGCCGGACCGTACAGCTGTTTCCCGCCATCAAAGAACTGGCGCTGGATATCGCCGGCGAAACGTTCATGGCGCTCGAGGTGGGCGAAGAGCGCAGGAAACTGACCGACGCGTTCGTGGCCTGTACGCATGCCGGGCTGGCACTGGTCCGGCACAATGTGCCCGGCGGCAAATGGCGGGCCGGGTTACGCGGCCGCAAGGTGCTCGAGGAGTACTTCCGCGGGATGCTGCCGCAGAAGCGGCGCAGCGATGCCCCGGACTTCTTCTCCGGTCTATGCCACGCACGCGCCGAGGACGGTTCGGTCTTCAGCGACGACGATGTGGTGAACCATATGATCTTCCTGATCATGGCCGCGCACGACACCACGACCACCACCGCCACCGCGGTTGCCTACTACCTGGGCAAACACCCGCAGTGGCAGCAGAAGGTGCGCGACGAGGTCCTGGCGCTGGATCTGACGAACGATTCGCCGGCCATCGCCGATCTGGACAGCCTGCGCACTCTGGACCTGGTGGTGAAGGAAAGCCTGCGGCTGATGCCTCCGGTGCCCGGAATGGTGCGGCGCGCGGTCCGCGATACCGAGATCTGCGGGCACTACATTCCCGCCGGAACCCCCGTCGACCTCGGCTATCAGGTCAACCATCTGCTCACCGAATTGTGGACCGATCCAGAGGTTTTCGATCCGCTGCGGTTCTCCGACGAGCGCCGGGAGGACAAATCCCATCGGCTCGCCTGGATGCCGTTCGGTGCGGGTTCGCATAAGTGCATCGGTATGCATTTCGGCACGTTCGAGGTGAAGACGATCATCTCCGCCCTGGTCCGCGACTACGCGTGGAGCTTCCCGGAGAACTATCGCATGCCCTGGGGTTTCACCACGATCCCGTTCCCGCGCGACGACGCCCCGATGCGGTTGCGGCGTCTCACCTGAGACACCGGGGGCGCCCGGCGCCGGCTCCCCGTTTTCGTCAGGGACCGGTGCCGGGCGCTCCCGGATACGGTTCGGGCCGATGGTTCAGCGGCCGGACAGCAAGTATTCGGCGACCGTGGTATCGGTTTCGGCGCCGACCTGGTAGCCGCCTTCACCGTTCATCGCCGTCATGATGGCCAGGGTGTAGCGCTCACCCGGCCCGGCGAAACCGACCGAGTTCACCACCCAGCCGCCCTGCTCCTCGGACCAGCCGTTCTTCAGGCCTGGCCGCATTGCGGAGCCGGCGCCCCAGACACCCCAGTGCTGATTGGAATCGACGCGGCGCATGAGGTCCAGCAGGTAGGCGCGGTCGTCGGGATGCATCCGGTCCAGCACATTGGACATGAGCCGGTCGAGATCGGCCGCGGTGGTCTTCTGGAATGCCCAGTGCGGCCCGGGATTGGGCGAGGGCTGCGGCGCCAGGCTGGTCATCCCGTTGGCGCGGAAGGCATTGTTGAAAGCCATCCGGTCCAGGCCCGCGTACTTGTTCCAGAGGATATCGGTGGCCTGGTCATTGGAGGTCGACATCATCTGCTCGATGAGCCCCCGATCCTCCGGCGGCAGGGTGATGGCGCCGACACGGGCCCGGTTGAGCAGATCCTGCGCGATGGCAAGTTTGATCGTCGACGCGGTCCACACCATATCTTCGGCGTGCGGGCTGGCGTAGACCGCGCCGGTGTCCCGATCGCGGATCACATAACCGGTGACACCCGGTCGCGATTCGAGATACGAGTTGACGGTTTCGATACGGCCGGCGAGATCGCAGTCGAAACCGTGCGCGCAACCCTGGGTGTGCGCGAGCGGAACGGCATCGGCCGCGGGCGGGCCCGCGGGCACACCGGCGAACATGATCGCGGCGGCGGCCAGGACTGTGGCGGGTGCGGCCATACGGGGCGCAGCACCGGTGAGCAGGGGGTAACGCACGAGGGAACACCTTGTCACATCGGCGCTCGGCGCGCACGTTTTCCGTGATCCGCTAGTGGACCCGGGCCGTTGCCTTCAGATCGGCCACCGGGCGGCCGTTGAGGCGGTAGCAGTGCTCGAATGCCTCGGTGTGCTGATCACGGGGCCACGAATGCAGAACGACGGTCCGCCCGTAATGCCGGGAGTTGACCAGCTCCCACCGGTCCCCGGAGCGGCGGACGGTGAATCCGTCTCTCGGTATCAGGGGAACAACCAGCGCTTTCATCGACGCGAACCAGCCTTTCGTGCGGTAACCCGTTCCTCCCGGGGTTGCACTGTGACACAGCGCCTCCGCCGGATCCCGGCCATCCGGCCGCGTGTCGGTGACTCATGTGCGCTAAATCACTGTGCGGAACGACTGAATATCGGGTAGAAGCGTTCAGCGCTAGGGACATTCGGGTGATGACCACCTGTCCGGGGGTTGTCCTACGCCGTCGTGGGGGGTGACCCGGCGCTGTCGGTGGCGGGGCGTATAAACGGGTGGACGAGAGAGCTGCCCGAGCTGTGCAGATGCGGGCGGATACCGGCGATCGGACCGAGCGGAAGGGCGGAGATGGCGCTGCACATCCACCGTGCCGAACGCGCGGATGCGCTCGCCGGCGCGCTCGCGGCGGTCCTCGCCGATCCGCTACCGGATCCGTTCGCCACGGAAGTGGTCGCGGTACCCGCCAAAGGTGTGGAGCGCTGGCTGGCGCAACAACTCTCGGGTGTGCTGGGGGCGGCGCCCGGTACCGGCGACGGGATCGCGGCCAATATTCGCTTCCCGGCCCCGGCCGTGCTGGTGGAGGAGGTGCTGGCCCAGGTCACCGGCGTCGCCGCGCAGGCGGATCCATGGGCCCACGACCGGGTGGTCTGGACGCTGCTGCGGGTGATCGACGAGGCGGTGCACGAACCGTGGTGCGTGGTACTGGCGCACCATCTCGGGCTGGAACCGGCCGGTACTGCCGAAGCCGCACCCGCTTCCGGGCCGGCCGCCGCGGAGCACCGGCTCGGGCGGCGGTATGCCACGGCGGCGCGGCTGGCCACGCTGTTCGACGGGTATGCGATCCAGCGTCCCCACCTGATCACCGAATGGGCGGACGGCGCCGATACCGACGGTACCGGGCGGCCGCTCCCGGACGATCTGGTCTGGCAACCCGCCCTGTGGCGCCGGTTGCGCGCGGCCGTCGGCGCCCCCGGCCCGGCGGAGCGGCTGCACACCGCGTGTGCACGCCTGCGGGCGGAACCGCGCGCTGTCACCCTGCCCGATCGCCTATCGCTCTTCGGAGCGACGAGGCTGCCCGCGGGACACCTGGCGGTACTCACCGCCCTGGCCGAACATCGCGACCTACATCTGTGGCTGACGCATCCGAGTCCGGCTCTGTGGAACGCGCTGGACCGGCGCCGCCGGGCTCCGGGCCGGCCGGTCGACTCCGGGATCGTCGCGGCCGCCGCACCGTTCGCCGGGGTCTCGGAGGTGGCGAACTCGGCGCCGCGTTCGCGCTCAGCGCCCGGCGCGGGTCCAGCGGTGGTCCGGGCGCCGGGATCGGTCTCCGGCACCGACCCGCTGCTTTCTGTGGAAAGCGCACGGGTGGAGGATGTTTCGGCCCGTTCGGTGCGGCATCCACTGCTGGCGGGGCTGAGTCGCGATATCCGGGAACTACAACTGCGGTTGCCGCCTGCGGGCACCGATACCCACCATCCGGCGGTGCCGGGCCCCGTGCCCGCCGAGGCGAGTGCGTCGGATCAGCCTGTCGGCGAAAAGGCCGTGGCCGCCGCCGGTTCTGTCGACGACCGATACGGCCCGAAGCCGCCGGCGACCCTGCTGGAGGCGCTCCAGGCACATATCCGTGACGACGACTGGCCGCCTGTCGCCGGTCGGCACACCGGCGACCGCAGCGTGCAGATCCACGCCTGTCACGGTCCCGTGCGGCAGGTGGAGGTTCTGCGGGAATGCCTGCTCGGACTGTTCGCCGCCGACCCCACCCTGGAACCGCGCGATGTCGTGATCATGTGTCCGGAGGTCGAATCCTTCGCCCCTCTGGTGCGGGCGTCGTTCGGTCAACCCGCACCGGCCGGTATCGAGGCATCGGATGTTGTGGCGCACCCCGGGCACCGGTTACGGGTACGTCTCGCCGACCGTGGGCGTGGCGCGACCAATCCGCTACTGGCTGTGGTGGCGCAACTGCTGGAGCTGGCGCGGGGGCGGGTCACCGTCACCGAGGTCCTGGATCTGGCCGCCTGCGAACCCGTACGCCGGGCATGCGCATTCGACGACGACGATATCGAGCGGATGCGGGAGTGGGCCGTCGAGGCAGGCGCCCGGTGGGGGATCGGCCGCCGGCAGCGGCATGCGTTCGGCCTCGGCGAATTCGAACAGAACACCCTCAACGCCGCGCTGGACCGGATCCTGCTGGGTGTCACCGCCGACGAGAGTTCACAGGACTGGCTGGACCGGGTCCTCCCGCTCGATGATGTGGACAGCAACGATATCGACCTGGCGGGCCGGTTCGCCGAATACATCGATCGCCTCGCCTCGATCCTGCGCGACCTCCAGGGGCCCGCACCGGCCGCGGAATGGTCGGCGATCCTGGGTCGCGCCCTCGACCTGCTCACCGATGTCGCCCCGTCACAGGAGTGGGTACGTACCGAGGCGCGGCGGGAACTGGCGGCCGCGACGGCCTTCGCCGCGGATACCGTACTGCGGCTCGCCGATATCACCGAACTGCTGCAGAGCCGCCTGGCCGCCGCCCCGACCCGGGCTAATTTCCGCACGGGCGAGCTGACGGTTTGCACCATGACCCCGATGCGCTCGGTGCCGCACCGGGTGGTGGTGTTGCTCGGCGTGGACGACGAGGTATTTCCGCGTGGCCCCGGCCTCGACGGTGACGATATTCCCGCGCGCGATCCCCTGCTGGGGGAACGGGATCCGCGGTCGGAGGATCGGCAGTTGCTGCTGGATGCGATCATGGCCGCCCGCGACACCCTGGTGGTGTTGCATACCGGTGCCGACCCGGTGACGGGTGCCTACCGTCCGCCCGCCGTACCCGTTGCGGAGCTACTCGATACCGTGCGAGCACATATCGGACCGGAGGGTATGCCCACGGTCCTCACCCGCCACCCCCTGCAACCACACGACCGGCGCAATTTTGCCGCCGCGGCGCCGTTCTCCTTCGACACCGCTGCCTATGCGGGCGCACAGGCGACGGTGCGTACCGTGGAACCCGCCGCCGGCCCTTTCACCCGGATCCTGCCCGCGGCGGAGACCACCGAGATCGGTTTGGCCGAGTTGATCGCCTTCCTGGAACATCCGGTGCGCGGATTCCTGTGGCAGCGGCTGGGTGTGCGGATCCCCGACCAGGAAGAGGAGATCACCGATCGGCTGCCGATCGAATTCGGCGGCCTCGACACCTGGGCGCTCGGCGAGCGGATGCTGACCGCGCGGCTGGCCGGAGCCGATCCCGCAGAGCTGCGGGCGGCGGAATGGCGGCGCGGCACCTTGCCGCCGGCCGAACTGGGACGTGCAGTACTCGACCAGGTGGAACGTACGGTCGATACGCTGTTCCGTGCCGCCGCACCGGACTATGCGCAACCGCCCCGCGATATCGATATCGCCGTCGATCTCGGCGGCGGCCGGCGGCTGACGGGCACGGTCGCCGAGGTGCGCGGTGATCTGCTGGTGCGTAGCACGTACTCCAGGGTCGCGCCGAAACATCGGTTGGCGGCCTGGGTTTCGGTGCTCGCGCTGGCGGCGACCGAGGAGCGGTCGTGGCGGGCCGCGGTGACCGGGCGTGGCCGGTTCCCGACGCCCGCCTGGCGCGCCGAACTCACTGCGCCCGCCGCGGACGAGGCGAGTGGTCTGCTGCGGACATTGGTCGCACTACGCGATGCGGGCCTGGCCGAACCCCTGCCGATCCCGACCGCTACCACCGCCGCCTACGCCGAGGCACGGTTCCGGCGCCTCCCGCCGGAGGAAGCCATGGTCGCGGCCGATCGCGAATTCGGCGGCGGGGACAAGAAACGTGATTTCGCCGAACACACCGACCGGAATGTGCGCTACGTATGGGGTCCGGCGCCGGATCTGAGCCGGCTCACCGCCGCCGCGGCGCCCGACGGTGAGCCCGTGGAAAGTACGCGGTTCGGATCCATCGCCCGCCGCCTCTGGGTGCCTCTGTTGCGGGCCGAACAGCAAGGGGCGCCATGAAAATTACGCGCAGCGGATACGTCAGGCGGATCCTATGACAGCCACCGCCACCACGCCATCCGCGGCCGGTGACACCTTCGCGCTCTGCGATGCGCTGCCGGGCGGCACCACTGTGCTGGAGGCCAGTGCGGGCACCGGGAAAACATATGCGATCGTCGGCCTGGCGGTCCGCTATGTCGCCGAGGCGGCGATCCCGATATCACGGCTACTGCTGGTGACCTTCAGCCGCGCAGCCACCCAGGAACTGCGGGAACGGACGCGTGACCGGTTCGTGGCCGTCGCCGCGGCGCTGGCCGATCCGGTGGCCGCACGTACAGCGGCCGATGAGTTGGTGCGGCATCTGGCGACCGCCGAACCCGGCGAGGTGGCGGCCCGCCGGGCCCGGTTGCGCACTGCACTCTCCGATTTCGATGCCGGGGTGATCGCCACCACGCACAGTTTCTGCCGGCGCATGCTGGCCGAACTCGGTGTCGCCGGTGATCTCGACCCCGGTGTGCGGCTGGTGGAGGAGGCCGACGACCTCACCCGCGCGGTGATCGACGACCTGTATCTGAGCCGTTATGCGCGCACGCCCGCGCCGTTCACGATCAAACAGGCCCACCGGTTCGCGCTCGCCGCGGTGCGGGACCGGCAGGCGGTTCTCGCGCCGGACACCGATGATGTGTCGGCGCAGCGGGTTGCTTTCGCCGAGGCGGTCCGTGCGGAGACCGAACGACGCAAAAGGCTTTCGAGCGTCCGGGATTTCGATGACCTGCTGGTTCTGCTACGCGATATCCTCGCCGACCCGGTACGCGGTCCCGGCGCGTGCCGCCGCATTCGCGACCGGTATCCGGTGGTGCTGGTGGACGAGTTCCAGGACACCGACCCGCTGCAATGGGAGATCCTGTACCACGCATTCCACGGTCACAACACGCTGGTGCTGGTGGGTGATCCCAAACAGGCGATCTATGCGTTCCGCGGCGCCGAAGTGCTCAGCTATCTCGACGCGGTGGGATATGCGACCGCCCGGCGCGAACTCGCCACCAACCGCCGCAGCGACGCCGGCCTGCTGCGGGCGCTCGATCACCTGCTCGGCGGGGCCGCGCTCGGGCACGACGACATCGTGGTGCCCACGGTCAGCGCGACCCAGCCCTGGACCCGATTGCGGGGCCCCGCCGAACTGGTCACGGCGTTGCGGCTGCGGTGTCTGCCGCGCACCGGAGCCGGGCCTCGGGGTATGTCGGGCTTTCCGAATATTCACCGGCAGCGTGCCCGGGTCGCCGCGGATCTGGCGGGCGATATCGTCGCGCTGCTGGAGTCGGGCACGATTCTCACCGAGGCGACCGGCCGGCGGCTCGCTGCGCACAACGGCTCCACCGGCGAGGGGCCGGTGGAGGAGGGGCGCCCACTGGGGCCCGGCGATATCGCGGTGCTCGTGCGCACCCACACCCAGTTGGAGGTCGTCCGGGAGGCGCTCGAACGCGCGGGAGTGCCTGTCGTACTGACGAGTGGCAGCAGTGTTTTCGGTACTCCGAGCGCCACCGATTGGCTGTGGGTACTGTCCGCGCTCGAACAGCCGCATCGCGCGGACCGGGTGCGGCTGGCCGCCCTCACTCCGCTGTTCGGGTACACCAGCACCGAAATGGATACCGGCGGCGCGGATCTGGTGGGGCGGGTCAGTGCCGAACTGCGCGATGCAGCCCGCCTGTTCGCCCGTGCGGGCTTTGCGGCCGTTTTCGAGGAGCTCGCCGCCGCGACCCGGCTGGTGCCGCGGTTGCTGGCCGTCGAGCACGGTGAGCGCCGGCTGACCGATATCCGCCAGCTGGCCCACTTGCTCGACGAGGTCTCGGCGAGCGAGGGTTTCGGGCTCACCGCGTTGACCAGATGGCTCACCGACCGTATCCGTGAACCCGGTTCGGGTTCGGTGGCCGGGCGCAGCCGGCGGCTGGACCGTGATCTGGCCGCGGTGCAACTGGCCACCGTGCACGCGAGCAAGGGGCTCGAATTCCCGATCGTGTACCTGCCGTTCGCCTGGGACAGTTCGGCCGATCCGAAACCGGCGACTCTGCTGATGCACGAGGACGGGGCACGGGTGCTCGATATCGGCGGTCCGGATGCGCCGGGCTACAACGCCCGCAAGGAGCGCGCGGACAGCGAATCGGCGGGTGAGGAACTGCGGCTGTGCTATGTGGCGCTGACCCGGGCGTGCTGCCAGGTGGTCGCCTGGTGGGCGCCGTCGTTCGGGACCGCGGTCGCCCCGCTGCACCGGTTGCTGTTCGGCCGGACGCCGGAGTCGGCGCAGCCGAAACCACGCGCTCCGGTCGACGAGGACGCGGCGGTGGTGGACCGGATCCGGGCCTGGGCCGCCGGCGCGGCGGAGACCATCTCGGTCACGGCGGCGGACCCGGGGTCGGAGGTGCCGGTGTTCCACGGGCGTGCCGGCGCTGCCGAGGGCGCACTCGCGGTGGCGCGCTTCGACCGGAAGCTGGACGAGCAGTGGCGGCGGACCTCCTACTCGGCGCTCACCGCCGCGGCGCACAATAGAGTGCCCGGCACCGAACCGGAGGAGGCCGTGGGCCCGGACGACGAACCGGAAGCCCCGGTGCCGCCGGCCGAACCCGAGCCGGGTACCGCCTCGCTCATGAATGCACTGCCCTACGGCGCGGAATTCGGCACCCTGGTGCATGCGGTGCTGGAGCGGGTGAGCACCGATGCTGCCGACCCGGCCGCCGAGGTGCGTGCCCGCTGCGGCGAAGCGGTGGGCGAGATGCTGTCGGAGGCCGATCCGGACCTGCTGGCGGAGGCGCTGCTCGCCGTACTGCGCACTCCGATCGGTTTCGGCGCCCTCGCCGATATCCCCGACCGGGACCGATTGTGCGAACTCGAATTCGAACTGCCCCTCGCGGGCGGGGACACACCCGCCGCGGGATCGGCGACGCTGCACCGGATCGCGGCGCTGGTGCGGACCCGGCTGGGCCCCGGCGATCCCTTCCAAACCTACGCCGACGAACTCGGCGCCCTGGACGACACCCCGTTACGTGGATACCTCACCGGCAGTATCGATGCCGTGCTGCGCACGCCCGACGGCCGGTTCGTCGTGGTCGACTACAAGACGAACCGGCTGGGCACCGGCGATCTCACCGTGGCGCACTACACCTGTGACCGGATGGCCGCCGAGATGATCCGGTCGCACTATCCGCTGCAGGCGCTGCTGTATTCGGTGGCATTGCACCGGTACCTGCGCTGGCGGCTGCCCGGCTACGACCCTGCGGAGCATCTCGGCGGTATCCGCTACCTGTTCGTCCGCGGCATGATCGGACCGGAGACCCCCGACGGTGCGGGAGTCTTCGATTGGACGCCGCCGCCCGTCCTGATCACCGAGTTGTCCGAGCTGCTCGCCGGAGGTGGGTCGTGATTCCGATCCGGGTGGCGCAGCGCGGGCGCGGAATACTGCGGGAATTCAACGAGGCCGGAGTGCTGTCGGCCGCGGACGTACATGTGGCCGCCCGCCTGGGCCGGCTCGCGGGGGAGGATCGCGAACCGGTGTTGTTCGCGGCGGCGCTGGCGGTACGCGCGGTGCGGTCGGGGTCGGTCTGCCTGGACCTCACCAGGATGCGGGATATCGGCGTCGATACCGACGACGAACATCCCGATCAGCTCGACCTCACCGAATTGCCCTGGCCCGACGAACAATCGGTGATCGACGCGGTGCGTGACAGCCCGCTCGTCCGCGGCGGTCCGGCCGGTCCGCTACGGCCGTTGCGGCTCACCGAACCGGCCCGGCCGGGAGCCGGCCCGCTGCTCTACTTGGACCGGTACTACCGGCAGGAGCAAACCATCCGCCGGGTGCTCACCGCGCGGGCGTCCGGCCATCCGGCCGCCGACCCGGCCGTGGTGTGCCGTGAACTCGATCTGCTCTTCGGCCCGGCGGGCGATACCCCGGACCGGCAGCGCCTCGCCGCGGCTCTGGCCGCCACCCAGTGGACAACCGTTGTCGCCGGCGGACCCGGCACCGGGAAAACGCATACCATCGCCCGGATCCTCGCGCTGCTCGTCGCGCTCCGCGCCGCCGAACCGGGGGGCGCGCCGCTGCGGATCGCGCTGGCCGCGCCCACCGGTAAGGCGGCGGCCCGATTGCAGGAGGCCGTCCGCGATCAGGCCGGGCCCCTCGGCCTCCCGGAACTCTCCGCGGCGACATTGCACCGCCTGCTGGGCTGGCAGCGCGGTCGCAGTACCCGGTTCCGCTATCACGAACACAATCGCCTGCCCTACGACGTGGTCGTGGTGGACGAGACCTCCATGGTTTCGCTGACCATGATGAGCCGGTTGCTCGCCGCGCTACGCCCGGATACCCGGCTGGTGCTGGCCGGAGACCCGGATCAGCTCGCCTCGGTGGATGCGGGGGCGGTGCTCGCGGACTTGGTGGCCGCGCCGTTCCCGGGCGAGCCCGATCCGGCCTTCGAGACGATTCTCGCCGCCGACCGCGGATTCGCCGGTGTGTCCGCACAGGCCGGGACGCCGGAAGCCGCCGAGGTGCTCACCGACTCCGAGCGTGAACGGTTGCGCGGCGGGATCGTCCGGCTCACCCGCGGTCGCCGGTTCGGCGGCCGGATCGCCGATCTGGCGGTGGCCGTCCGCGCCGGGGATACCGAGGCAGCGCTGGAACTGCTGGGGTCCGGCGGGGATACGCTCGAACTGCTCGGTCCCGACGATATCGCCGCCGTCCGGGCCGATACCGTCGCTACCGCGCAGCGGGTCACCGCCGCGGCGGCGGCGGGGGACGCGGCGGCAGCGCTGACCGCGTTCGAATCGCATCGCCTGCTGTGTGCTCATCGCCGGGGCCCGTACGGGGTGGAGCATTGGGATCGGACGGCGGCCGAATGGGCTGCCGCCGCGGGCGCGAGTGCGGATCACCGGTCCGGTCCCTGGTATCCGGGACAACCGCTGCTGGTGACGGCCAATGATCACGAGGCGCGGATCTACAACGGCGATACCGGTGTGGTCGTGAGCCGCCCGGACGGCTCACTGCGGGTGGCATTGCAGCGGGGCGAGGAACCGCTGCTGATCCATCCGACCCGATTCCCCGCCGTGGTCACGGTGTTCGCGATGACGATCCACCGCAGCCAGGGCAGTCAATACGATGCGGTGACCATAGTCCTGCCGGAGCCCGGATCGAGCCTGCTGACGCGGGAACTCCTGTATACCGCCATCACTCGCGCTCGCCGGCACGTGCGCATCCTGGGAACCGAGGACGCCATCCGCGCCGCGATCGACCGGCATGTACTGCGCGCCAGCGGACTCAGCCTCGATCAGGCCGATCGACTTTCCTGACCGGTGGCAGCGGCTCCGCCGACATCCTCCGGCGCGGCAGGGAACAACCCGGGCAGTCCCATGGCGTACCGGAAATCGGCGGTATTGCCCAGTGTCGCCAGCACGACGCGGATCATGGTGAGCCGGGCCTGGGCGACGGTGGCCGGATCGGGTTCGCCCCCGGGTTCGGAGGCGGCCGAGATCCGGTACACCACGTACTCGCAGACGTGCAGGGCGGCATCGAGATCCAGCGGTGCCGGCACCGAGCGACCCAGTTGCGTGAACTCGGCGCGAACGTTGTCGCGGATCCCGTCGAGCGCGGCATTGCGGTACGCCGAGACCGGTGAGGCCGGATCGTGGAGTTCGGCGAACAGCGGCCGCAGCATCGCGCCGTGTCCGCGGGCCCAGTCCAGGTAGGCGTCGATCAGCCGGATGCCGAGTTCCACGCCCTCACCGGTGGCCTCGAGCGCGGCCGCGATCCCGCCGACCAGTTCCGCGTTCGACACCTCCAGCAGCACATGCAGCGGTTCGGTGGCGTTGGCGAAATACCGGTAGAACGTGGGCCGGGAGATACCTGCCTGGTCGATGATCCGCGCCACGCTCAGGCCACGGGAACCGGCGCGGGTGAAGACCTCGCCGGTGGCGTCGACGATCCGGGCGCGTACTTGTTCGGCCTGTGCCCGGGTCTGCGGCGGCCGGCCTCGCCGCGCCGGGCGGGCGCCGGCGGGGCGGCGAGGCGATTCGGTGACACCCGCCTGGCCGTCACGGCTCGGTTCCGGGGTATTCATGCGGTACCTGCCCGTCCGGCTGTGAGATCCCACAGCCGGCGCAGGTGCCGGGCTGTTGTCCGCACCGTGGCTCTTGACACTCCGCACCGCACGAGCATTACATTAACACCACTGTTCAAATAATCACCGTGCCGCGGATCGCCGATCGCGGCACTCCCTCGATCCAGGAGAATGCCGACGATGACGACCGCCCAGCGTCCCGCCGCCACCGGTGCCCTCACTCCGGACCTGGTCGAACGGCTGATCGCCCGGGCCGCGGCCGGTGGTGCGCCTGCCGTCGCGGTCCACGCACCGGTCACCGGCGAGCCGATCGCCGAACTGCCGCAATCGTCGGTCGCCGATATCGAGGCCGCCTTCGAGCGGGCCCGCACGGCCCAGCGGCAGTGGGCGCAGGTGCCGGTCCGGGAGCGTGCCGCGGTCCTGCGCCGCTTCCACGATCTCGTGCTGGCCGAACAGGACACCGTCCTCGATATCGTCCAGACCGAAACCGGTAAGTCCCGCGTGCACGCCTTCGACGAGGTCGGCGATGTCGCGGTGAATTCCCGGTACTACGCCGCCACCGCAGCCAAACTGCTGGCCCGGCGCAATCCGCGCGGAGTGCTGCCGGTGCTCACCGATGTGCAGGTGCGGCAGCGGCCCAAGGGGGTGGTCGCGGTGATCTCGCCGTGGAACTATCCGCTGGCGCTGGCGGTTTCGGATGCACTGCCGGCTCTGGTCGCCGGGAACGCGGTGGTGGGCCGCCCGGACAACCAGACCGCGCTCACCGCGCTGTGGGCGGTCGACGCGGCCGTCCGGGCCGGCCTGCCCGAGGGGCTGTGGCAGATCGTGCTCGGCCGCGGCTCGGTGATCGGCGGCGAAGTGATCGACCGCGCCGACTATGTCGACTACACCGGTTCCAGCGCCACCGGCCGGACCATCGGCCGCCAGGCGGGGGAGCGGTTGATCGGTTGTTCACTCGAACTGGGCGGGAAGAATCCGCTGCTCGTCCTCTCCGACGCCGATCCGGTGGCAGCCGCCAAAACCGCTGTCCGGGCGAGTTTCGCCTCGGCCGGGCAGTTGTGCGAATCGATGGAACGCATCTATGTCCACGAATCGGTCTACGAGCGGTTCGTCGGCGAATTCGTGACGGCGGTAAAGGCACTGAAGTTGGGATCCCCGCTGGACTACACCACCGATATGGGTTCGCTGACCTTCCCGCGCCAGCTCGATACCGTCCGCGCTCATGTCGACGACGCGGTGGCCAAGGGGGCCACCGTACTGGCCGGCGGTGTGCACCGGCCCGACCTCGGCCCCTACTTCTACGAACCCACCGTGCTCACCGGTGTCACCGCCGAAATGACGGTGTACCGGGAAGAGACCTTCGGCCCCGTCGTCTCGGTGTACAAGGTCGCCAGTGACGACGAGGCGGTCACCCAGGCCAACGACACCCCATACGGTCTCAATGCCAGCGTGTGGTCGCGTAGTGCGGCCCGGGGACGTGAATTCGCGGCCCGGATCAACGCCGGCTCGGTCAATGTGAACGAGGGTTTCATCGCGGCGTGGGGGAGCGCGGACGCACCGTCCGGCGGTGTGGGAATTTCCGGTACCGGCCGCCGGCACGGTCCCGAGGGCCTGCTGAAGTACGTCGACACCCAGACCATCGCGGTCCAGCGCATGCTGCCGATCGCGCCACTGCCGGGGATGTCGGAGGCGATGTGGGCGAAAACCATGACACTGTATTTCCGGGTCATGAAAACTCTGCGCCAGAAATAGGCACGGCCGGAAACGGTCCGCAACCCCTGATTTCGCTGCGATGACAAAGGATCCGAATCGATGAAACTCGACACGGTGGCCGGCAAGAAGGTGCTGATCACCGGTGCTGCCATGGGCCTGGGCAAACTGTTCGCCGAACAGGCGGTACGCGAAGGCGCCGCCGCGGTGGTTCTCTGGGATGTCGACGAGACCGCCCTGCGCGCGACCGCGGCCGAACTCACCGCGGCCTCCGGTGCGATCCACACCCGTACCGTCGATATCTCCGATCGTGAGGCCGTTGCGGCCGCCGCCGAATCGGTGCGGGTGGATGTGGGCGATATCGACGTCCTGGTGAACAATGCCGGAATCGTGCGGGGGAATTCGTACTTCTGGGAGACGAAGGACCGCGACGATATCGAGCGGACCATGGCCATCAACGCGCTGGCGCCGATGTATGTGACCCTGGAATTCTTGCCGGCCATGGTCGTGGGAACCGCCGAGGCACGCGTGCTCACCATCGCTTCCTCGGCCGGTCTGGTGCACAATCCGCGGATGAGCGTCTACGCCGCATCGAAATGGGCCGCGCTGGGCTGGTCGGATTCGGTGCGGATCGAACTGGGCCAGGCCGGGCACGACCATGTCAAGGTCACCACCTTCTGCCCGACCTATATCAATACGGGCATGTTCGAGGGCGCCACGGGTTTCTGGTTCACGCCGATCCTCGACCAGCACAAGGTGGTGGCGACCGCGTGGGCGGAGATGAAGAAAGGCACCCCCGTGGTGATCATGCCGTGGACTTCCCGCCTCAACAAGGTCCTCTCCGGTGTCCTGCCGCTGAAACTGCGGGATCTGTTCCTGAACACCGTCGGGGTGTATCACTCGATGGACGAGTTCAAGGGCCGGAAGTAGCGGTCGCAGGCAGGCCGATCGCCACGGTCGCGCCGAGTTCGGCGGAGCGGGCGATCCGCGCCGCGAAGCCGTTGGCCGTGAGCAATACCGTGGCGGCGGGGATCTGAGCGGTACCGATCTCTATCAGTAGACCGCCGCCGGGCGCCAGCCAGGAGGACGCGGACGCGGCGACGCGACGAGCGAGAGCCAGCCCGTCCGGACCGCCGTCGAGTGCGGACGCCGGTTCGTGATCGCGGGCCTCGGGCGGCATCTGTGCCAGGGACTCCGACGGTACGTACGGAGTGTTCGCCAGCACGATATCGACCCGCCCGCGTAGCCGCGCGGGCAGCGCGTCGAACAGATCACCCCGAAAGACCCGCCCGCCGACACCCGCGAGGTTGCGGCGGGCGCAGTCGGCCGCCACCGGGTCGATATCGGCGGCGTACAGGTCCGGTAATGGGTCGGGGTGATCGGCGAGTTCGCTGATCAGGGCCAGCCCCAGAGCGCCCGAACCGCAGCACAGATCCACCACCGTGCGCGGCGGGGCGGCCCGGGCCAGGGCGAGCGCCTCGTCCACCAGTAGCGCCGAACGCCGCCGCGGGACGAAGACCCCGGCCCGTACACCCACCCGCAGCCCTTTGAATTCGGCCCAGCCCAGGACGTACTCCAACGGGTTCCCGGCGACCCGCCGCGCCACGAGTCCGGCCAGTTCGGCGGTGGATCGGGCGGTGTGCACGAGCAGCCGTGCCTCGTCCTCGGCGAAAACGCATCCCGCGGCGCGGAGCTCCCTGGTGACGGCCTCGATATCGAAAGCGGGCATGGGCACAGTCTGTCGGGTGTATCGGTCCGGCGCACCGGATTATGAACCGTGCCGCGGTCGGACGGCGCCTGCGTCAAGGGCGGAAAGCGCGCAGCGTGTTGTCGACCAGAGCATCGGCGTACTCGTCGGTGAGCGGCCCGGTGCGCAGCAGCCACCGCTGGAAAAGGGGCGCGTAGAGCATTTCCGATACGAGGTCGAGATCGGCGGCCGGGTCGAGCTGACCTGATTTCTGAGCGCTGCGCAGCCGCGCCTTCTTGGCTTCGTCGACCGGGCGGGCCAGCGTTTCGCGGTACCGCGCCGCGAGTTCCGGATCGTGGATGAGCGCGGAATTGAGTGCCCTGATGGGGCGCTCGAATTCGGGGTCGGCGAATTCGGCGGCGGTGGCGCGCAGGACGAGTTTGAGGTCGGCGGCGAGATCACCGGTATCCGGTAGTTCGATGCCGGCGCCGTCGGCGGATTCGCTCAGTGCCAGAAAGGAGTCGAAGATCACCGCGCCCTTCGACGACCACCATCGGTAGATCGTTTGTTTCCCGACACCGGCCCGGGCCGCGATCGCCTCGATGGACACCTTCGCGTATCCCGATTCGGCGATCAGCTCCCGGGTGGCGGCGAGGATGGCCTGCCGAGACCTTTCGCTGCGCCGTGAGCGGTCAGGAGTCCGGTCGGTGGTCATGCGCACAGTGTAGCAATCCAACGAGACGCAACGGTTCGTTTGACTTCCTTGTTGCACGGCGACATACTCGATGACACGAACCGAGGCGGTCCGTCTCGTATGAGAAGGGTGAATATCGTGATAACCACACGAACCTGGTTCATCACCGGTGCTACGCGCGGCCTGGGCCGGGCTTTCACGGAAGCGGCACTGGCTGCGGGCGACCGGGTTGTCGCGGTGGCCCGCAATACCGAACCGCTGGACGACCTGAGCGCCGCCCATCCCGGCGCACTGGTCCGGTTCTCGCTGGACGTTTCCGATCGCAGTGCCGTATTCGCCGGGGTCGAACGGGCCTTCGCCGCGTTCGGGCGCATCGATATCGTGGTCAACAATGCGGGCGCGATGTTGTACGGCATGGTCGAAGAGGCCACCGAGGAGCAGATCCGCGCCCATTTCGACGTGAATTTCTTCGGCGCCGTCTGGGTTTCGCAAGCGGTGGTGCCCCGGCTGCGGGCACAGGGCGGCGGCCGGATCCTGCAGGTGAGCTCGATGGGAAGCGGTGGGGGGATGGCGTCCGTCGGGTTCTACGGAGCCGGTAAAGCGGCGCTGGACTCGTTCGGCCAGGCGCTGGCGATGGAGGTGGCCTCGTTCGGAATCAAGGTCACCAGCCTGCAGATGGGTGGTTACGACACCGGGCTGTTCACCGCCGGCACCACCGCGACCGATCCGCTCCCGGAATACGGGGCCCTCCGGGAGGAGATGGCCGCGATGTGGGGGTCCGACGCCGGACCGGATCCGGCCACCGCCGCGGCCGCGATCATGCGGCTGGTGGACGTGCCGGATCCGCCGCGCGCGCTCATCGTCGGCAGCCGGTCCTACGACCTGGTCCAGGAGATGGAGCGCGACCGGGGAACGTTGCGTCAGGAGTGGGAGGATCTCAGCCGTTCGGCTCCGGGCTGAATCGCGCCACGAGAGACAGGACCGTGGGGAGCGGAGGGCGGTTCCTCTTCAAGGCACAACCGTGCTGCCCTGCCACGTGGATGTTGCTGGGCCGGCATGCGGAACGGGCACCGGTTCGACCGGCCTCTTCTGCTGGGCCGCGGCGCGCGATCGTCACGGTGGCGGGTCGCGGAACGCCCAGACCGCGGCCGGGCGGCCGGTAGCCCTGGTGCGGCGCCGCTCCCCGGTTCTCACCAGCCCGGGGATCGCGGCCAGGGTGCGGTTGAGATTGGCCGCGTCCGGCCGGGCGCCCATCAGTGAGGCGGCGAGATCGACGGCGCGGGTGGCCGGGAATTGTGCATCCAGCAGTGCGCGGGTGAGTGGGAGATCTTTCCACAGCAAGCCCGCGAGCAGACCGCGCGCGGCACCCACGATGCTGTTGTGGTCGAAGGCCAAGTCCGGTGGCTCGTCGAACGACACCCACTGTGCCGGCCCCTCGTGCGGTCCGGTCACCGCCCACATGACGATCGACAGGGTGGGTCCGCGCGGATCCCGGTTCGGTTCGTCGAAGGTCACCAGCTGTCCGACCGGCCCGAGGGCGGCGGGCGGGACGCCGAGCTTGGTGTGCACCGCCCGGGCCGCGGCATCGGCCAGGCGTTCGCCCCGGCCCAGCAACACCCCCGGGAGCGCGAGCCGGCCCGTGAACGGTTCGTGGCCGCGGGCCGCGATGCCGAACGTGACCGCGGCGTCCGCGGCCCAGAACCGCAACGCCACGACATCCACCGATACCGCCGATTGGTCCACGGCCCCATACTGCCGCATCCGGGCCCCGCAACCCATGGATCCGGCGCGGGCGGACAGCCCGCCGGGTGTCGTCACCACACGACAGCCGGGGGCCCGCCGGTCGCGGAGAGGGGGCCCGGGGCCTGCCCGGCTGGTTATCGTGAAGGCGTGCCGAACCGTATCGTGAAGCGCAGTGCGACCCTGGCCGACGGCCGGGACCTCATCTACTACGACGATGCCGATACGCGGCTCGGTCCCGAACGCCGGATCGACAACCGGCCGCTGGAACCCCGGCCACCGACCGCCACCATGCGCCAGGATGTGCTGAACGGCGAGTGGATCTCGGTCGCCGCCGCTCGGCAGGGCCGCGTAGTACTGCCCCCGGCCGACCGCGACCCCTTGGCTCCGCAGACACCGGACAACCCGTCGGAGGTCCCGGATCTCTACGATGTGGCCGTTTTCGAGAACCGTTCGCCGTCCTTCGGGCCCGCACTCCCCGGCGACGGTACGGGCGTGGTCGCGGCACCGGCCGGGCTCGCCGATATCAACGACCTCGGGTTCGGCCGGGAACGCGTGGCGGTCGGACGTTGTGAGGTGGTTTGTTTCAGCCCCGAACACGAAGGATCCTTCGGCAATCTCACGCCGAGCCGGGCGCGCACTGTGATCGAGGCCTGGGCCGACCGCACCGCCGTGCTGTCGGAACTGCCGGGCATCGAGCAGGTTTTCGTTTTCGAGAACCGCGGAAAGGCGATCGGTGTCACGCTGCCGCATCCGCACGGTCAGATCTACGCCTACCCGTATGTGACGCCGCGGACCATGCGGGTGCTCGAATCGGTGCGCCGGCTCGGACCCGATCTGTTCCAGCGCATCCTGGAGAACGAACGCGCCGGCGACCGGGTGGTGCTGGCGGGTGAGATGTGGACGGCGTTCGTTCCGTTCGCGGCACGCTGGCCGATCGAGGTCCATCTGCTGCCGCATCGGCATATCCCCGATCTCGCGGCGGCGAACGACGCGGAGCGCGACGAACTGGTCACGCTCTACCTGCGGCTGCTCCGCGGGATCGATGCGCTGTACGAGGATCCGACGCCGTATATCGCGGCGTGGCATCAGGCGCCGGTACACACCGGCCGCGATACCGTCCGGCTGCATCTGCAGCTGACCTCGATCCGCCGCGGAGCGGACAAGATCAAGTATCTGGCCGGGTCCGAGGCCGCGATGGGGGCCTTCGTCGCCGATATCGTTCCGGAGGAGGCGGCCGCCCGGATCCGGGCGGCCGTCGCCACCGGGTGATCAGCGACTGGTGCTGAGCTGGAAGGTGCGGGTCGCGTCCAGATAGATGCTGTACTGCGCCTGTTTGCTCGGCGGCGGCAATTGGGAGACCAGCTGGTTCAGCGAGGTCGTAGCACCCACCACCGGAATTCCTGCGACGTAGAGATCGGCCACCGCACGCCGGATATGGTTCGGCGAGGTGACCGCCACCGCGCCGGTGGCGCCGAGACCGTGCAGGATTTCCGCGCTGAACAGCGCATTCTGCACGGTGGAGCCGGCCCGGTCCTCCACATGGATCCGGCTCGCCGGAATTCCGCGTCCCACCAGCCAGTTACGCATGGCCTCGGCTTCGGTGATCCCGTTGCTGGGGTTGTACCCGCTCACCACGATGGGGGAGAACGGCGAGGCGATGGCCTGCAACCAGGCAGCCTGCAGCCGATCGGCGAGTTCGGGCCGGGGCGTGCCGTCGGGCAGCAGACCGAAACCGAACACCACGATGCCGGTGTTCGGTCCGACCAGGGCGGGCAGCGGATTGGGAAGGGTGGCGATGCCCGCACCGATCCCGTGCAGGACACGGTCGGTGCCCGCGGCCATCTCCGGGTCGACGACCCGCAGCCGCCCCATGGCGTCGTTCATGGCCGGGATATCACCGGCGTAATGAGACCAGATCGCCTGCAGCGACAGGGCCTCGGCATCGGCCGGGTCGCGGCCGATGAGTTCGCGCAGATCGGCGCGACCGGCATCCGAGTCGCCTTCGGTGAAATGACGCTGGGCGGAGTTGTAGAGTGCGTCCGTTTCGGGGCCGGCATGAGCGGGCGCGCCGAAAAGACCGGTGAGAGAAATACTTGCTGCTGCGGCGATGGCCACCAGATATTGCAGACCTCTGCGATTGTGCACTACGGCGACACCTTTCCACGGGGGAGTTGGTTCTCGTAGGGATCGGGTCGGAACTGACGGATTTGCGGTACGTGGGAACTCACCATAGAGCCGAACAGGGCCGCGACCGCGGATTTGCGGCTGTCCGACTCGTGACATGTCTCAAACCCGGCAGCGCCGGCTTACCGCTGATCCGGCGGTATCCTCGCGGCCGCTACGCCGTGTCGCACGACGCCCTCGCGTACCGCATGCCGCCACGGCGCTAGGGTGGATGCTCGTGGATACCGCATCGCTGACCGGGAAAGATCTCGCTGCCGCTCTCAACGCGGAGACGACCGCGCGGGCGCAGGCCCGCACCGAGCAGATCGGCCGGGCACCGCGCCTGGCGTTGATCGTCGCCAACGACGATCCGGCCAGCGCCTGGTACGTCAACTCGTTGAGGAAATCGGCCGCCAACCGCGGTATCGAGTGCGACACAGTCGATCTGGGTGCCGATGCCTCGGCCGATATGTTGCGGACCGAACTGTCCGTGCGCAGCGCCGACCCGGCCACCGATGCGATCATGCTGCAGACCCCGCTCCCGGCCGGGGTGAGCCTCGACGACGTCTCCCCGGCGATCGCCGCCACCAAAGATGTGGACGGGGTGAGCCCACTGTCGCTGGGCCTGCTCACCGCCGGATCGGCCGGCTTTGCGCCGGCCACCGCCGAGGCCGTGGTCGAATTGCTGAAACATCACGGTATTGCGCTCGAAGGGCGCCACGTCGCCATCGTCGGCCGCTCCAATGTGGTCGGCAAACCGCTGGCCCAGCTACTGCTGGCGGAAAACGCCACGGTCACCGTGTGCCATTCCCGTACCACCGATCTCCCCGCGGTGACCGCCGCCGCCGATATCGTGGTCGCCGCCGCCGGCCGGATCGGGCTGGTGACCGGCGCCAATCTGCGTCCCGGCGCGGTGGTGATCGATGTGGGGACCAACGAATCGGCCGACGGCTCGATCGTCGGCGATGTGGACCCGGAGTCGGTCCGGGGCACGGCGGCCGGGCTGAGTCCGGTGCCGGGCGGAGTCGGTCCGGTGACCACCGCGCTGCTCATGCGGCACGTGGTGATCGCGGCCGAACAGGCCGGCCGGACCGCTGATACCGCGCCTGCGTGACTTCGGTCCACCGGGGTTGTGGCCTGCGGGTTTCGCCACCGTCCCGGTTCGGGTAGGGCTAGGGAGTACGGTCCATCGGACCGTACCTACAGTCGAGTTAAGGTGACATCGTGAATGTCGAAGTGACACCCTTGCCTGGGATAGGCGTACGCAAGGATTTTCCACTCACCACCGTGCGCCGGCGGATCGGGGTCGTCGACCACAAGGACGGGACGATCGACCTGATCTTCACCAAGATCGGCGATCCCGATGCCACCACGCAGATTCCGATGACCGAGGCCGAGGCCGGGACTCTCGCCAATCTGTTGGGGGCGCCGCAGCTGGTGGGTCAGCTGCGCAACGAATACCGCGATATGGACGGGGTGAACACCCGGCAGTTGCCGGTCGGTGAGAACTCGCCGTACGACGGGCGGACGCTGGGGGAGACGCGGATGCGTACCCGCACCAAGGTCTCCATCGTGGCCGTGATGCGCGCAGGCCAGACCATGCCGGCACCGGGGCCCGATTTCGTGTTCACCGGGGGCGATGTGCTGATCGTGGTGGGGACTTCCGAGGGGCTCGACAGCGCCGCGGACATCCTGAAAGACGGCTGATCCTCCGGCGATGAATGCGACCACGCTGGCAATGATCCAGCTGGGGGCGGTGTTCTTCGGGCTCGGAGTGCTCGGACGCATCGCGGCCCGGATCGGCATGTCCCCGATACCCTTGTATCTGATCGGTGGACTGGTATTCGGGGAAGGAGGTTTTTTCGAACTCCACGAAGTCGGCGAGTTCATCCATCTCGCCAGTGAAATCGGCGTGGTGCTGCTGTTGCTGCTCCTCGGCCTGGAATACAGCGCGGCCGAATTGTTCACCGGTATGCGCCGCTCCTGGATGGCCGGTCTGCTCGACCTGCTGCTGAATGCGACCCCCGGCGTGATCGTGGCGCTGCTGCTGGGTCTGGGACCCGCCGGCGCCCTGGCCATGGCCGGTGTCACCTATATCTCGTCGTCCGGAATCATCGCGAAGGTCCTCAATGATCTGGGCCGGCTCGGTAACCGGGAAACACCGGTGATCCTGTCGATCCTGGTTTTCGAGGATCTGGCGATGGCCGCCTACCTCCCGGTGCTGACGGCTGTCCTGGCGGGGCTGGGTTTTGTGGCGGGTTTGCAATCCCTGGGTATCGCGCTGGCGGCGGTCACGGTTGTCCTCGTGGTGGCGCTGCGCTACGGCAGATACGTTTCGGCGATCGTGTCCAGCGAGGACCGCGAGATATTTCTGCTGAAACTGCTGGGTTCGGCATTGCTGGTGGCCGGGGTGGCCTCCGCACTGCAGGTATCGGCCGCGGTCGGAGCCTTCCTGCTGGGTATCGCGATCTCCGATACCACCGCGCACAATGCGACGAAGATCCTCGAGCCGTTACGTGACCTGTTCGCCGCCATGTTCTTCGTCCTGTTCGGTCTGACCACCGATCCCCGCACCATCCCGCCGGTGCTGGGCTGGGCGGTGCTGCTGGCGGTGGTCACCACGGCGACGAAGGTTGCGACCGGCTGGTGGGCCGCCGCGCATGCCGGATCCTCGCGGCTGGGCCGCGCTCGTGCCGGTGCCGCACTGGTGGCTCGTGGGGAGTTCTCCATCGTCATCGCGGGCCTGGCCGTGGCGGCGGGTGCCGTACCCGCCGAATTCGCGGCCCTGGCGACGACCTATGTTCTGCTGATGGCGGTCGTCGGACCGATTGCGGCCCGTGTGGTGGAACCGGTCCTGCGGTTCGTCACCCGGCAGCCGAAACCGGAGCCGGATACGGCGGACGAATAACACCGGAGATTCGCCGATCGGCCTCCGCGGCGATGGAGGCCGATCGGTGAACCGGAGGCCGCCGGTCAGGCGGCAGCGGCCGAGTACAGGGACCGCAGCACGGTCGCCGGGTCCTCGACATCGACGACGAGCCGGGTGTAATCGGTGCCGCGGAGATCGATACGCACCGCTTTACCCCCGAAGAGCGTGTCCCAGAATTCCTTCCGGCCCTTGCCGCGGAAGGTTCCGGCCGCGATCGCGCCGGGGAAGAAGGTGCCGGGCGCGCGTACCCACGGCGGGCGCAGATCGATTTCCGCGGGGGCGATCGCCACGATATTCGCCAGATCGAAGGTGATCCGGTCGCACAGCGAGAGCACCCGATGCGCGCCGCGGACCTGGACAGTGACGGTGGTGCCGGTGATCTCGATATCCACCATGGGTTCCTCCCGGGGCCGAGTTCCGCTCGTCTCCTACCAGAATGCCGCCGGGATCTGTCGGTTGGCTGTGCTGCTGCTGTGAATGTTCTCAGGTTGGCTGTTTTCCGGGTCACCCCAGGTGGCGGTGACCGCGGCCCGGCGGCTCGGTTCCGCGGTGGCGCGCCGCGGGCGGTATCGGTCAGACTCGTCGGTGTGGAACAGAAATCGAACGAGTGCCCGGCCTCGCGCCGGGGAACTCGGCGTACCGGACGGTTCCGGTACGTGTCGAGTCGAGGTGATAAGAGGTGACCGCACTCGCTCCGGGGGAGAACCGGCCCGCACCGGGCGACCGGTTGACCGTCACAGTGACATGTTCGGCGGCCGTCGACGTCTCGGCGCTGCTGCTCGCCGGTGACGGCAAGGTCCGATCGGATGGGGACTTCGTCTTCTTCAATCAACCCGTGGGCCCCGGTGTCACCTACCGGCACGGACGGGGCGCCGGGGATGTGGTCGATGTGCAGACGCCGGCGCTACCGGCCGATATCGACAAGGTGGTGGTCACCGCGAGCCTGGACGGTAGCGGACCGCCGGCGTTCGGGGCGGTGGGATCGCTGACGGCGACGATCACGGGCCCGCAGGGCACGCTCACCTTCCCGGTCGCCGGGCTGAGCACCGAAACCGCGGTGGTCTGCGTGGAGATCTATCGCCGGTCCGGTGCGTGGAAGGTGCGCGCGGTGGGGCAGGGCTACGACAACGGCCTGGCCGGTATCGCCACCGATTTCGGGGTCAATGTGGACGACGATCCCGTACCGCCGACGCCCGCACCGCCGGAACAGCCACCGGCTTCCCGTACCGATCCGACCATGGTCGCCAACCCTGTAGCGGCGCAACAGTATTCGCCGCCGTCCGCGCCGCATATGCCGTCCGCGCCGGGGTATCCGCCGCCCGCGGCTCCTTATCCGCCGGCGAATCCGGCGCCTCGTCCCTCGGGGCATCAGCCGCCGCCCGGATACCCGCCGCAGCAGCCCTACCCACCGCAGCAGCCGTATCCGCCACAGCGGCCGTATCCGCCTGCTGGCCCCTATCCCGCAGCGTCACAGCACAATCCAGCACACCTTCCTCAGCAAGGAGCTCAGCCGATGCACAGCGAGCTGTTCGACCCCCGTCATGCCGAAGTCTCTGGTATGGGCATCCAGAAACAGGGCGGCAAGATGATCAAGGTCGGAGTGAACGGCGAAACGCTGGTCCGGTCCGGCTCCATGGTCGCCTACCAGGGCGACCTGCATTTTCAGGCGCTCGGCTCCGGCGGTATCGGCCGCGCCATCCAGCAGCGGCTCACCGGTGAAGGAGTGCCGCTGATGAAGGTATCCGGCCGCGGTGATCTCTTCGTCGCCAACGGCGCCGCCGAGGTGCACATCATCGATCTGGACGGCACCGACGGGCTCACCATCAACGGGTCGAATGTGCTGGCCTTCGATCCGACCCTGGGCTACGACATCCGGATGGTGCAGGGTGCGGCCGGCGTCGCCAGCAATGCCGGATTGTTCAACTGTGTGTTCTCCGGTCGCGGCCGGATCGCCATCACCAGCCACGGCACGCCGGTCGTGCTGAATGTCGACCAGCCGACCTACGCCGATCCGCAGGCGGCGATCGCCTGGTCGTCGAGCTTGCAGACCGGCGTCAAACGCAACGATTCCTTCGGGCTGGGCCGGCTCATCGGCCGCAGCACCGGCGAGGGGATCACGCTCTCGTTCTCCGGCCGGGGATTCGTCATCGTGCAACCTTCCGAACTGCCGCCCGGCGGGCTCCTCGGTGGCACCGGCGGTGGGCAGGAGGCGGGCCAGAGCGGTGGGCTGCTGGGCGGTCTGCTGGGCTAGCATTCGGTCTCGTGCCGGCCGCTGCGGCAATCCATATCGACTCGAAGGCGGCGCCGCGCCGTCGCCATGGATTGCGAGCGGCATGCCGGCGGCGGCGTGTGGTATCGACAACCCATGGTGAAGAGCGCTCGATACGACATGGTGATCGTAGGTGGTGGGCACAACGGTCTCGTCGCGGCTGCCTATCTGGGCGGGGCGGGGCATTCGGTGCTCGTGCTGGAACAGGCGGGCGCCGCCGGGGGCGCGGCGGTTTCCGCACAGCTGTTCGCGGGCATCGATATCCGGGTATCGCGCTACTCGTACCTGGTCAGCCTGCTGCCGGACCGGATCGTGGACGATCTGGGCGTGCGATTCCGCACCCGGAAGAGGCGGATATCGTCCTACACCCCGGTCGGGGACACCGGCCTGCTGGTGGACAACGGTTCGGCGGCGGTGACGCGGGAAAGTTTCGCCCGTGTGACCGGATCGGACCGGGAATTCACCGCCTGGGAGCGGTTCTCGGCGATGACCGGCGAGATCGCCCGCGCCGTGTTCCCGACTCTGACCGAACCACTGCCCACCCGGGACGAACTCCGGCAGCGAGTGGGTGCGCGGCAGTGGGCGGCACTGTTCGAACGACCGCTGGGAGAGACGATCGAGGAGTATTTCGCCGACGATCTTGTTCGCGGTGTGGTGTTCACCGATGCGCTGATCGGTACGTTCACCCACGCTCACGATCCGTCGCTGGCCCAGAACCGGTGCTTTCTCTATCACGTGATCGGCGGGGGTACCGGCGACTGGGATGTGCCGGTGGGCGGGATGGGCGCGCTGACCGATGCCCTCCTCGCCTGTGCGCGTTCGGCCGGGGCGGAGGTGGTGACGGGTGCCGAGGTTGTGGGCGTGGAGACCGACGGTGCGAAAGCGCAGGTGCGTTATGTGACCGATGGTGCGGAATCGGTCGTGGACGCCCGGTACGTCCTGATGAACGCGGCGCCCACCGAGGCGGCGCGGTTACTCGGCGAACCGGCGGATACGGAACCGGAAGGCGCCCAGCTGAAGATCAATATGGTGCTGGACCGGCTGCCGCGTCTACGCGATACCGGGACCGACCCACGGGACGCATTTGCGGGGACCTTCCATATTGCGGAGTCCTACGAACAATTGGACCGCGCCTACCGTGAGGCCGCTGCGGGGCGCCTGCCCGCGGCCCCGCCGTCAGAGATCTACTGCCATACCCTCACCGATCCCGGTATCTCCGGCCCGGGCGCGCCGGGCACCCGGCATACGCTCACTCTGTTCGGGTTACAGACCCCCGCGCGCCTTTTCGCCGATAATCCACAGGCGGCGAAAGAGGCCGCCGTCGCCGCCACCCTGGCCCAGTTGAACACGGTCCTGGCCGAACCGGTGCAGGACTGCCTGGCCCGTGACGCCCACGGCGCGCCGTGCCTGGATGCGGCGACACCGCTCGATCTGCAGCGAAGCCTGCGCCTGCCCGGCGGGCATATCTTCCACGGCGATCTGTCGTTCCCCTATCGCAGCGGCCCCGGCGAGACGCCGGCGCAGCGCTGGGGGGTGGATACCGCGCACCGTAATATCCTGCGCTGCGGGGCCGGAACGGTCCGCGGTGGTGGTGTGAGCGGTATCGGCGGGCACAATGCCGCCATGGCGGTCCTCGAGGAAACCGCCGCCCAGCGGCCGGGAAATGCGCGGTGAATTCTGGTCGGAGAATCGGCTGCCGTGCCCGCTCGCGGGAGTGTTCGAATACTTTGTGGCGGTAGGGTTGTCGGCTGTGGATCGGCCCGGCGGGTCGTTTCGATTTCGCTGACCGGCGCCGAGGAGATGGACGTGGCACTCGATACCGCACCCAAGGGTGAGGCCCCCGGCGACAAGGCCGCGCGCGAGCTGAAGGCGATTCGCGAGCTGGAGAACCGGCTGGCTGCCGCCTATTCACCGGACCGCTCGGCCGCGGAGGTGGGTGTCGCGGTGCGGACGACCCACGATCGGTTCTCCGACAGCGCCGTTCGCGATTTCGTGCCCATTCTGGTGGAACGCGCGGTACGCCGCGAGCTGGAGCCGGCGCAAGAACCGGAGGGCGATACGGCGATCGCGCCGGACACCGCCACGGCACCGACCGAGAAAGTGACGACAGGTGACGGCGCGCCTGCTTCCGCCGATCACAGTCGCGCACCGGCCACCGGCCGTCGTGGTCTGTTCGTGCTGGCCGGGGCCGGTGTGGTGGCGGCGGGCGCCGCCGCCTGGGCGGTGACGCGACCGGGGTCCGAGGCGACGCATGCGGCCGCGCCGGCCGCGGGGGCACCGCCGGCGACCGTCACCGGGACCGTCGGATCGGAGAAGATGGCGTTCTTCGGCGATCCCCGGGTCGCCGAGGTCTTTGCCGCCCACGGGTTCGACATCCGGGTGAAGGCGGCGGGATCGCGGGAGATCGCCACCTCGCTCGATCTCGCCGGACAGGCCTTCGCTTTTCCGTCCAGCCTGCCGGCGGCCGAGAAACTGAAACGCGAGGTGGGTGTACGGACCCAGTTCACGCCGTTCTATTCGCCGATGGCGATCGCTACATTCGCGCCCATCGTGGAACTACTCGACGCAGCCGGGGCGGTGAAATACGACGGACCCGTCCCCGCGCTCGACTTCGCCGCCTATATCGATATGGTGCAGCGCGGTGTGCAGTGGGACGAACTGGCCGGAAACCGCACCTACCCGGTGGCGAAGAATATCCTGGTCAGCACGACCGATATCCGGACGTCGAATTCGGCAGCCATGTACCTGGCGGTGGCCGGCTATGTGGTCAACGATCACGCCGTGGTGCGCGGTGCGGCTGCCGAGCAGCATGTTCTGCCTACCTTGCAGCGGCTGTTCCTGGCCCAGGGGTACACCGAGGGCTCGAGTACGGGACCGTTCGAGGAGTACCTCACCGCGGGGATGGGGGCGACCCCGATGACGTGGATCTATGAGGCGCAATACGTCGCCGCGTCCGTCGCGGGCCGCCTGCGCGACGATATGGTCCTGTTGTATCCCTCGCCGACGGTGCTGTCACGGCACACCCTCGTTCCGCTCACTCCGGAAGGGGAGGAGATCGGGGCGCTGCTGCACAACGACCCCGACCTGCAGGCGCTGGCCGCCGAACACGGATTCCGCACGGGGGACGCGGCCCGGTTCGACGAGGTGGTGACCGAGCACAATGTGCAGGTCAGCCCGGATCTCGTCGATGTGGTCGATGTTCCGGCCTACGAAACTCTCGAACATCTGCTCGGTGGGGTCGCGGGCGCCTACTGACCGGGCCGGCGGGGACCGGACGGCCCCCGCCGGTGACCTCACAACTGCGCGGCGACCTCGTTGGCGATGAGCGTCAGGTGTTCGAGATCGGTGAGGTCCAGGATCTGCAGATAGATCCGCTCGGTGCCGATCTCGCGGTAACGGCCGATCTTGTCGACGACCTCGGCGGGCGACCCGGTCAGCCCGTTGGTGCGCAATTCGTCGACCTCACGTCCGATCGCGGCGGCCCGGCGCGCGATCTCGGCCTCGTTCGTACCGACACAGGCAACGAGCGCGTTGGAGTACACCATGCTGTCCGCGGCCCGGCCCTGCGCCGTGACCGCCGCGCGGACCCGCTCGAACTGGGCGGCGCTGTCTTCGGCGGAAAGGAACGGAATATTGAACTCGCTCGCGTACCGCGCCGCCAGCCGGGGTGTCCGCTTCGGGCCCTGCCCGCCGACGATTACCGGGACGGGTTGCTGAACCGGTTTGGGCAGCGCCGGTGAACGACGGAGTTCGTAGTATTTCCCGGTGAAGTCGAAGGTTTCGCCGAGCGCGGTCTCCCAGAGGCCGGTGATCACCGCCAGCTGTTCTTCGAACCGGTCGAATTTGTTGTCCGGGAACGGAATACCGTATGCCTCGTGTTCCTCGGCGAACCAGCCGGTGCCCAGGCCCAGCTCCACGCGACCCCCCGACATCTGGTCCACCTGCGCGACCTGGATGGCGAGCGGGCCGGGCAGCCGGAATGTGGCGGCGGTGACCAGGGTGCCGAGCCGGATCCGGTTGGTCTCCCGGGCCAGGCCGGCCAGGGTGATCCACGCATCGGTCGGGCCCGGCAGGCCGTCCACCGATCCCATGTGCAGATAGTGATCGGAGCGGAAGAAACCTCCGAAGCCGAGGTCCTCGGCGGTCCTGGCCACCCGCAGAAGTGTCGTGTAGTCCGCGCCCTGCTGCGGTTCGGTGAAGATACGCAGTTCCATGGGCCTATCGTGCCGCACGGCCGGGTGGCGGCCCCGGCCGCCCTGCGGCTGTGGTTGCCGCCGCTGTCAGACCAGGCGCGCCGCCGGGCCGGTCATCGTGGTGGGCAGGACCTGGTCGGACCAGCCGCACGGCAGACCGCAGTGGGCGATGACCACGGTTTCGATTTCGCCGGTGTCGTAGATGCGGCGATAGGATTCCGCGCGCGCCGGATAGCCGCACGATTTGCATTTGCCGAAGTAGTTGAGGATCTCGTCGGTGTGGTTGCGGACCACCCTGCGCCGGGTCTCGGGCATGGTTTCCTCCGGGGTCTCCGTTGACTGTTACGGCGCCGAATGTAATTCGCGCACAGTGGGTGTGTGGCCGGAGTGAGCCGGGGCTGGGAGCACTCACACCGTTGCCGGAGTAAGCTTTGGGCAACCTCCAACCGCGAGGTCGGCGGGCTTTCGGGACCCGGGGTGAACATCCGGCAATTCGCTTCGTGACCTGTCACAGAGCCTTTCCGGAGTGGGTGCTACTCGCTGGTAATAACGGTGGCGCCCGGCTATTGTGAGCGACGTTACAGATGGGTTTCCCCGCCGACCCAGTTGTCCGTTGCGGGCCGACGAGAAGTTGTACGAGTTGGTTACCGACGTCATCGATGTGGTCGCGGATCTGCCCGCGGCACGCGCCGCGGTGTGGGATCTGCTGCTGGACCCGCAGACCTATCCGCGCGTGTTCACCGGGATCGGCGCTTGCTCCAGGCTCGACCTTCCGGGAGCGCAACCGGTCTTCGAATTCCGCATCGGTACACCCGATGCGGGTATCCGCGTGCTGCGGGTACGGGTGGTCACCGGCCGGTGGTACGAAAGTTGTGAACTGCACGCGCCGGAGATCGGCAGCTTCGCCGCACTGCGGTTGACAGGGGAGGGCGACCGCAGCCGGATCGCGGTCACCTTCTTCACCCCCGGCCGGGTGCACCGGCAGGTGACGGGGCTGTCGAATTCCGCCGTCCAGGAGTGGGCGGTCAAGGGTTTACGCCGGATCGCCGATATCGTGCGCGGCGCCCGCACGTCGATCGTGGCGAACGGGGACGCGTCGCCGGTACGGCGCAGCTTCGGGGTGATGCGGCAGGTCACCGTCAGCGGTGTGGTGCGTACCAATGCCCAGGTCGCGGTGAAACAACTGCTGTCACTGAACAAATGGGGCTTCAACCTGGCCGGTGGTTACGCCGCCGGTGCCGCCTACTCGCCACACCGGCTCGCCGTGATCGACGACCGGGGCGCCCGGACCTTTGCCGAGATGGACGAACGCACCACCGCGCTCGCCGGGGCCATGGCGGCAGCCGGTCTCGGTGCCGGCGATGCGGTGGGCCTGTTGTCGCGCAATCATGCCGGCATGGTCGAAACCATGGTTGCGGCCGGAAAACTCGGCGTGGACGTGGCCCTGCTCAACGCCGGCCTCGCCGCGCGCACCATCGAACAGATCGTTCAGCGGCACCGGCTCTCGGCCTTGTTCGTCGATGGTGACCTGGAGGAACTGGTGCAGTATCTGCACGAGGACCTGCCCCGGTTCACCACCGATCTGCTGCCACCGTTCCCGGACCGCTACACCGTCGACGATCTGATCGAACTGGGCGAGCGGGACTTTCGCATACCGGCTCATCCCGGGCGGCTGATCGTTCTCACCTCCGGAACGAGCGGCGTTCCGAAGGGGGCGCGACGCCCGCACCCCAAAGGGTTCGCCACCATCGCCGCGCTGCTGTCCCGGATTCCGCTCGAAATGGAATCGGCAATGCTCATTCCGGCCCCGCTCTTTCATACCTGGGGCCTGGCCGGTCTGCAGCTCAGCACCGCCCTGCGATCCACGGTGATCCTGCCGGAACGTTTCGATGCCGAGGACTGCCTGCGCCTGGTCGCCGAACACGGGATCACCACCATGATCGTGGTGCCGACCATGGTCAACCGTATTCTCGACCTCCCGCCCGCGGTGCGCGCCCGGTACGACACCTCGAGCCTGCGGCATGTGATCAGTTGCGGGGCACCGCTGGCCGGAGCCACAGTCCTGCGCTTCATGGACGCCTACGGCGATATCCTCTACAACGTCTACGGATCGACCGAAGTGTCCTGGGCGACCATCGCGACCCCGGCGGATCTGCGTTTCGCACCCACCACCGCCGGCCGGCCGCCACTCGGTACCCGGGTCGCGGTACTGGGCCCGGACCACCAGCCGGTGCCGATCGGCGCCACCGGGCATATCTTCGTGGGTAACCACATGCTGTTCGACGGTTATGTCAACGCGGCGCCGCCGGACGAGGCACACGGCATGCTCGATACCGGCGATATCGGATATTTCGATGTCAACGGGCGGTTGTTCATCGCCGGCCGCGACGACGAGATGATCATCTCCGGCGGAGAGAACGTTTTCCCGCGTCCGGTGGAAGAGGCCCTCGCGCATCTGCCACAGGTGAGCGAGGTCGCGGTAGTGGGTGTCCCGGATCCGGAATTCGGTCAGCGACTGGCCGCTTTCGTGGTGAAACACGAAGGGTCCGGGTTGGATCCGGATATGGTGCGCACCTATATCCGGCACCGCCTCAGCCGGTTTTCGGTGCCCCGGGATGTCACCTTCCTGCCGGCTCTGCCGCGCGGGGAGACCGGGAAGATCTTGAAATGGCTACTGGCGGGCGGGCACAACGGCGAGCTTCCGCCGCCGGGGATGGGCGGGCTGGGAATCAGCGGCTCGGCGTGACCGGGCCGCGGCGGAGATGATCTCCGCGCCGCGGCGCGGAGGAATGCCGAAAAGATGCCGGTCCCGAAAATATTTGCGCTGACATGGGGTAATCAGTGGTTGCCGCGGCGCAGGGCCGGTACGCGCCGACGCCACGGGGGCGGATAAGAGGAACGGGGGCCACGGGCCGTCGATCCGGCACGGGTAGATTCAGCATCCGCAGAGGCAATCGGTCAGGGAGAGGCATCCTCCGTGGTAGTAGTTTCCGTGCTCGCAGGGCTGGCCGCGGTGGTGGTACTCGCCGGGGCGCACTGGTACCTGTGGCGACGGTTGGTCCGCGACACCACGCGAGCAGGTTCGATGTGGCGGCCGATCGGCGCCGGGGTGCTCGGCCTCGGCGTGGTGTCGATGGGTACTGCGTTCGGTGCGGTGTTCGCGGGCGCCACCTGGGATTTCTGGCGGCTCGCTACGTGGCCGGGTTTCCTCTGGGCTGCGTTGTTCATCTACCTGCTGATCGGTGTGCTGGCGGGAGAGATCATCCGTCCGCTGCTGTTGCGTGGACTGGAGACCCGCGACGCCGGAACCGCCGCGCCTCGGCCGGCGGCCGCCCCCGCACGTCCGGCGCAGGCACCGGAACCCGTGGGTGCTGCGCTCGGAGACGGCGGGGAGCCGCCCCGGCCGGCGCCGATGGCCGCGCCGCCGCCGGACGTTCCCCCACTTCCGCCGGCGCCGGCGCGTCCGCCGCTGTCGCGGCGGATGCTCATCTCCCGGCTGGCGGCCGGCGCGACGGTTCTCACGGCCGGTGCGGTGGTGGGCACCGGCACCTACGGCGTGCTCGACGGGCCGATGGTACGACGGGTCACCGTACCGCTGGCCAAACTTCCCGCCCAGGCACACGGCCTGCGGATCGCACTGGTCAGCGATCTGCACCTGGGCCCCGCGCTCGGCCGGGGCTTCTGCGAACGGGTCGTCCGTACGGTGAACGACACCCGCCCCGACCTCATCGCTTTGGTGGGCGACCTAGCCGACGGCAGCGTCGCGGATCTGCGCGCGGAAACCGAACCGCTGGCCGGGCTCAGCGCCCGTTTCGGCACCTACTTCGTCCCGGGCAACCACGAGTACTACTCCGATGCCGACGCCTGGCTGGACCGAGTCGGGGAACTCGGTATGCGGGTCCTGCTCAACGAGCGGGTGAGCCTGCCCGAGTTCGATCTCGCCGGGGTCGACGATCCCGCGGGCAGCATCATCGGCCGCGGCCCCGATTTCGCGGCGGCACTGGACGGCCGGGACAGCGAGCGCGCCTGCGTGTTGCTCGCCCACCAGCCGGTCGTGGTGCACGATTCGGTGCGTTACGGTGTGGATCTGCAATTGTCCGGCCATACCCACGGCGGGCAATTGTGGCCGGGTAACCTGATCGCACGATTGGCCAACCCCACCGTGGCAGGGTTGGAACTGTACGGTGCGACGGCGCTGTACGTCACCCGCGGCGCAGGGGCCTGGGGGCCGCCGGTCCGGGTCGCGGCCCCGTCGGATATCACCGTGCTGGAGCTGGCTTCGCTCCAAGGTGTCTGATCGCGCCACCGCGACAGCGGAGTCCCGGCTCAGAGCCGGGTGAGCAATGTGCGCAGGTGTTCGATGCGTGAACGCTGGACTGCGGTGAATTCCGGCGGGTGGTGGATCTCGATACTGAGCCGGCTGTCGTAGGTGGTGACGATACTGGTTCCGCCGCCGGGTTGCGGGGGGCGGCGGCCGGTGGGATCGGGCTTGGCAATCATGGTGGTACGGAAATCGTCGATCCGGACCGCGGGCCCGGACAGTCCGGGTAATCGGCCCCAATTCGTGGTCATCACCGTGTCGGACGGATTCGCCGGCGGCGCCGCCAGGGTGTCGGGCAGTTGCAACGGAGTCTGCTGGACGTAGCCGGTGGCGAGACCCTCGCGTAATGCGCCGAAGACCCCGTGCGCGAGCGAGGTGAGCGTCTGCACCGCGCCGGGCGCGGGGCGGTAACCCGCGAAACCGAGCACGTTGGTGCCCTCGGCCGGCCCGATCGCAGGCCGGACCCGGCGCCGCAGATCCACCGAATACGAACACTGCAGGCCGGTCACCGGAAGCCGGCGGGCCTCGGCTTCGGTGAGTAGCAGGGCTGCGGCCACCAGGCTGTGCACGGTCACCCCGGTGCGGTGCCCGTAGGACACCAGCGCGCCGGTGTGCTCCCGGCTCAGCCGGCACCGGGTGGTGACCAGCGGCGGGTAATCATGGTCGTTCACGGCGAGCGCGTCGGGCGGGGGGAGCGGGGGGGCGCTGCGGGGTGGCCCCGCCCGGCCGGGGACGGGGCGCCGGGTGATCCCGCGGGCAGCGAGCAGATCTTCGACCGGCTGCGGCTGCCGGGCGGGCGGGAGTTCCGGGACCCGGCCGGTGACGGCGGTCGAGTAGCACTGCCACAGTCGTTCGTAGAGGTGCAGCGCATGTGTCGCGTCGGCGATACTGTGGTGGACGAGCAGGGTGACGCTCGCGCCGGTTGCCGAGCGCACGACGTGCACCGAGCCGAGGGCGCGCCGCTGGTCGGGCCCGGCCCCGGTGAGCAGTAGTTCGGGATCGCCGTCCGCCACGGTGAGCACGATCTCGGGCGGACCGGAGGTGACCAGCGTATGCCCGGACGGTTCACCGGGGACGAGCTGGGCGCCGAGCATGGGGTGGGCGGTGACCAGCGCCTCGTACGCGGCGGCCAGGGCGGAGGTGTCCACTCGGCCGGATACGCGCGCGCAGTATCCGACGAAAACCTCGCTGAACGCGAAGATCTGCTCGCTGGGAGCCAGCGGTCGGATGACGGTAGCCGCGGTCATGGTGGTGCCTCTGTCCGGATGTTGCTGAGAGATTAGCCCAAAAAGGCTTCATTGCCTCATATTTCGGTCCGGACGAGACGGATGCTACACAGTGGTTCCGGCGGTGCTGGTACGTTGCTTAGGTATACCTAATTAGTGAGGAGGCCGGATGGCCAGGAAACGCACGACCATGACCGTGGCCCGGACCGAGCAGCTCAGCCCGCATCTCGTCCGCGTACATCTGGGCGATCCCGGATTCGACGATTTCACCGCGAACGAATTCACCGACGCCTATGTGAAGCTGCTGTTCGATCGGCCCGACGGCGAGGTGATGCGCACCTACACCGTCCGCTCGGTGGACACCGCGGCCCGCGAGATCGCCATCGATTTCGTGGTACACGGTGACGAGGGGATCGCCGGACCGTGGGCGGCGGCTGTCCGGCCCGGTGAGCAGATCACCTTCTTCGGTCCGTCCGGAGCCTACGCGCCGCGTGCGGACGCCGACTGGCATCTGCTGGCCGGTGACGAGGCCGCGCTGCCCGCGATCTCCGCCGCGGTGGAAGCCTTGCCCGAGGGCGCCCCAGCGAAGGTTTTCGTCGAGGTCGCCGATGCGTCCGACGAGATCGCGCTACCGTCCAAGGCGCTGGTCGATATCACCTGGGTGCATCGTGGCGGCGCGGCACACGAGGTCGGCGACGACCGCGCCGGGGACAACGCGCCGTTGATCGCCGCGGTACGCAGCGCACCGTGGCTGCCGGGGCAGCCGCAGGTGTTCATCCACGGCGAGGCGCAGGCGGTGATGCACAACCTGCGTCGCTATGTTCGCCGGGAGCGGGGTGTCTCCGCCGAGTTCGCGTCGATCTCCGGGTATTGGCGGCGCGGCCGCACCGAGGAGGGGTTCCGGGTGTGGAAGAAGGAACTCGCCGAGGCCGAGAGCACCGGATAGCGCGGACCACGGTCAGCCGGCCCGGCAGTCCGCGCCGCCCGGGAGCGGCAGGCAGATCCCGGCCGTGGCCGACAGGAGGAGTCCGGCGCCGGCCACCAGCGCGCCGAGGGCGACGGCCAGGAACACTCCGACCCACAGCAGGCCGGGCAGCCGGGTGAGCCGTGCCAGCTGGTCGGCATCGGTGGTGCCGTCGCGCATCCGGGACCGGGTGCGCTGCAACTCCAGTACCGGACGGCTGCCGGCGAGTAGCAGTAGCCAGGTCGCCAGGTAGGCGAAACCCGCTTGCAGCGCATCGGAACCGAACCAGGACACGCCGAAAACCAAGGCCCCCGTGGTCACTACGGATACCACGCCGTACACGTTCCGGATCATCACCAGTATGATGGCCAGGGCGGCGATGGCGATCCACAGCATCAGCGTGATCCGCCCGGCGCCGAGCAGGGCGGCGAAACCCAGCCCGACCAGCGGTGGCGCCGGATAACCGGCGAGCGCGGTCAAAATCATGCCGAATCCATAGGGTTTTCCGCTGGAAACGGTGAGCCCGGAGGTATCGGAATGCAGGGTGATCGCGTTGAGCCGCCGGCCGCTCAGTAGTGCGACCAATGCGTGCCCGCCCTCGTGCGCAATGGTGACGACATTGCGGGTCACCCGCCATAGCGGTCCGTAACCGACGAGAATCAGGGCTACCACCGCGGTCGCCAGTACCAACCAGGACGGCGGGGCCACCTGGGTCGTCGTGAGCCGTTCCGCGATGGAACTGCTGCGGTCTATCAGATCACCGGTATCCACTGCCGCACCATAACCGGGGAGGGCGCCGCGGCGCGCGGCGCCGGGAGGGCGGCCTCCGGCACCGGACCGGGGTGGGCGATACCACGATGCCCGGATATCTGTTGATGGGACGTTTCACTATCTTTGGCCGGCTGAATTCCGAGGTGGACCGAAGTCTGGGCGTTGGGTCGTTCACAGAACCATGAATAACTATACGTTTGTCCATATCGGTAGTCGGTCGCTGGCGGAGGGAGCACGGATGTGCACGAGTGGACAGTACGACCCCGAACCGGAGGACTCCGCCGAAATCTTCGAAGTGCCGGAACTCACCGAACTGCTGCGGATCTGGTCCGTGCGCAGCACGGGCGCGCCGCGGCAGTCGCGGCCGGTGGCGGATTTCGGGACGGCCTTCCGGGTGGGATTGGGGCTGGCGCTGGCGCTGCTCGACGATTCCGATCCCTCGGGACGGCAGGTGCTGGCCCGCCTCGAGGTAGCGGCCGCGCGCTGGGCCCGCGAGGAGGTTCCGCTCGAAGTGATCCAGCATGCCCTGCACGAGGGTGTGAAAAGTGGGCTGGGATTACGTGATTCGCCATTGTTGCGACGTTCGGGCGCGGCGCCCGGCGGGGTGGACGGATCGTTTGTGGTGGATGTGCTCGATACGCTGACTGCGGCGGTGTCTCGTGCCTATGTGGCGCAGGTCCGTAACGGCCAGGCCTCGGCCTGATGTGCTCACCTCGCCCGATAGCTGCGCGCGACGAGCGCGGAACGCAGGTACCACAGGCCCGACGGCTGCGTCGGGTCGAAACCGGTCAGCTGCGCCACCCGTTTGAGCCGGTAATCGATCGTGTTGGTGTGAATATGCATGAGCCGGGCCGTGCGCTGACGGTTGAGATTGTTGGAGATATGGCGCTGCAGCGTTTCCAGCAACTCCGGGTGGTCATCGAGCGGCTCGAGCAGCGAACCGAGATATTCCCGGCCCGGTCCCGGGCGGGTGAGCTGGTATTCCAGTGCCATATCGTCGAACCGGTACAGCCCAGGGACGCATTCGAGCCGCTGCACCATATCCAGCAGCTCATGGGCCTGATCGGCGGCCGCGGGGATATCCGCGGTGGGCGTTTCCACCATGGCGGCACTGATCGGCACCTGCGCCGCGCGCGCCAGTTGCGGTATCAATTCGTCGAGCTCGTCGGCGCCGAGAGTTTCGGCCGGTAGTAGTACGGTGCCACCGTCCACGCTCAGCAGCGACAACGCCGCGTCGGTGCAGCGGGTCGCCAGTTCCGCCTGCACCCGGCGCAGTTTGCGGCGGGCCACCACTTTCCCGTCGAGCGCGGGAACGGATTCGTCGGGATGGGCCGGGATGGCCACGGCCAGCACGATATACGCGGGGGCGATCTCGATACCACATTCGCGAGCCATGGTCGAGGTACTGTGCCCGCCCAGCAGCGCCGAGGTGAGCGTATGCACCGCCGTATGGTGTTCGTTGACCACCGAGCGCAGTTCCCGGACGTAGGCCATCGAGATACAGACCGTCATCTTGTCGAGCATTTCGACGACGAGTTTGGCGCCGTCGACCAGAGCGGAATAGTCGGTCACCGTCGCGTGCGACACCACCAGGTCCAGCCCGAGCCGGAACCCCTCGTGGACGGCGTGGTGGATGGTGTCGATCGGCACCCCTTCCCGCGCCCAGCCGGCGGCGGCGTTCTCCAGTCTCCGGGTCTTCTCCGGGATGTCCTTGCCGTCGAGCATGCTGACGGCCAGTTCCAGGCAGGTGCGGGTGATGATGGTGACATCGCCGTTGATCGCATCACCGGGCAGAGTCCCGCACGGCACCACGTTCTCCACGAAATGACCCACCATCCGGCGGGACAGTTTGCGGACATCCTGCAGCGGGGCAGACATGGGCTGTCCCGATAGCGTCAGCTTGGTTCTGGTCGTGTCGACGGTCATGCTGACTCCTTCTACCCCCCGGACGGTGAGACTGCGGCTACACAGTAACGACCGGATGTCGTACCGGGTACCGCTTTGCGAACTGGACTGGACGACGGTAAAGGGGCGCGCCCATCGCATTGTGAGCGGTCACAGTGGTACGCGCTATGGTCGAAACCCGCTGATCAGGCCGGTAGGGCGGGCGCAAGGACGCTTGCCACCCGCTCCGCGCGGCCGCAGACGTCCGCGCCGGTTCCGGGACCGGCACTGTCCAGCCGGACCCGGATCAGTCCGCCGTCCTCGGTGGGCAGGGCAACCGTGCAGGTCGCCGCGGTACCGGTGGACCGAGGCTGCACTCGCTGCCCGGTCCGGTCCGCCACGGTGATCTCCGTGCGGAGGGCCTCGGCGCCGCCCACGCTCTCCGGAGAGCCGGCAGTGGTGAACAGCACCCGCACCACGGCCTCACCGCTGCTCCAGCCGCACCCGGCCCAGCCCGGCTCCGCGGCGACGTCCCGCCGCTGCGATCCGGCCGGGAACCCGGCCTCGGTGAGGAGCCCGTCCGGCAGATCGCACGGATCCCACACTGCGGCCGGATCCGTGACCTCCGCCGCCCCGCAGGCGCCGGCGCCGAGCACGGCGGCGGCGAGCACGCAGCACAGCATCCGGTGGCGGACAGGACTGCCCGGGACAGTTGCCGAATTCGTCATTCCGCGGATGCTAGCCGTGGGTTACATTGCGGCACAGGGGCTCTGTGTGCCCTCACAGCGCCCACTGACGACTGTTGCGGATCGGCACAAGCCGGTTGCGGCCGGTGTGGTGGTCAAACGTCCACCCACTATGTGGAAATCCGGACGCTCGAGAGGCCCGGTGCGGGAATAGCGTGACTGCACGGCGGTGTTGGCCGGTCTGTTGTCCGAGGAAAGGGGTGCGCCGGTGGTGGCGGATACCGCAAAGGCCGGCGTAGGGCTTCGTTCCGACCGTGGCGCGATACTGGGCTCACTGATGCTGGCCACGGGTCTGATCGCGCTCGATTCGACGATTATCGCGACCGCGGTCCTCTCCATCACCGCAAGCCTCGGCGGTTTCGCCCAGTTCCCGTGGCTGTTCTCGATCTATTTGCTGGCCCAGGCGGTCACCGTGCCCATCTACGGCAAGGTCGCCGATCTGGTGGGCCGCAAACCGGTGATCCTCTTCGGCATCGCGGTATTCGCCCTCGGCTCACTGCTCTGTGGCCTTGCCGGGAATATGATGTGGCTCATCGTATTCCGGGGTATCCAGGGCATCGGCGCGGGCGCCATCCAGCCGATGACCATGACCATCGCCGGGGATATCTACACACTTGCCGAACGTGCGAAGGCGCAGGGATATATCGCCGGAGTCTGGGCCTTCTCCTCGGTGGCCGGCCCCCTGCTGGGCGGGGTTTTCGCCGATCACCTCGGCTGGCGATGGATATTTCTGATCAATATTCCGCTGTCGGCCTGGGCGGCCTGGATGCTGTCCCGCCATTTCACCGAGACCGTACCCCGGCAGCGGACTGCTCTCGACTATCCCGGCGCGATACTGCTGACCTCCGGGGCGGGAGCGATAATCCTCGGCCTGCTCGAAGGCGGCCGGTCCTGGGCGTGGGATTCGCCGGCCGGTATCGGGATCTTCGCCGGCGGCGCGGCCGCGCTGGTGGCGTTCGTTTTCGTGGAACGCCGGGCCGCGAATCCGATTCTGCCGCTGTGGCTTTTCACCCGGCGGGTGGTGCTGGCCAGTTCGGCGATCTCACTGCTGGTCGGGGCGCTGCTGCTCGGCCTCACCTCCTACGTCCCGACCTTCACCCAGGGCGTGCTCGGCGCCGGCGCACTCGTCGGCGGCCTGACCGTGGGCGCGCTCACCCTCGGATGGCCGATCTCGGCATCCCAATCCGGCCGGGTGTACCTGCGGATCGGTTTCCGGTTCACCGCCGTTCTCGGCGGGATACTCGCCACGATCGGCGCTTCCGCGACGTTGTTCATCGACATCGGATCGTCGATCGGGCAGGTCGCAGCCACCTGTTTCCTCATCGGCCTCGGGATGGGCCTGGTGGCCGGCCCCACCCTGATCGCCGCGCAGACGGCCACCTCCTGGCACGAACGCGGCGTGGTGACCTCGGCGAATATGTTCGCCAGATCCATCGGCAGCGCGGTCGGGGTGGCTGTGTTCGGTGCGCTGGTCAACTCCCGGATCGGTGATGCGGCCGTCCCCGCACCCGAAGCCCTGGCCGAAGGGGTGCACCTGGTTTTCGTGGCGGTGCTGGTGATGACGGTAGCGATCGTGGGTGGCGGTGCCCTCATGCCGGGCCGCTCCGGATCCGGCCGGTAGCGGCCCGGCGGCGCGGCGCCTAGGCCTCCCGGCCGAGAACCTCCACCCGTTCGCCCGCCTCGAACTCGATCACCTGGTGGACCCGGGATTCGCCCACGGGACCGAGATCGGCGAGTACCACGTCATCGCGCCGGGTCAGTGATTCGACGATCGCGTCGACCGGTTGACCGTCCGATCCGGCGATACGGAGGCGATCGCCGACCTCGAGGGCATCCGCACGGATACCGCTGGGGGCCGCCAGGGGGTTGTACACCCCGCAGTAGGTCCGGCCGGCTGTATCGCCGACGCCGCGGTGGGCGATGGTCCACCACACCGGCGCGGAACTGTCGCCGGCGTTGCGGCGGTGCCGGTACAGCACCCGATCGCGACCGTCCTCGGCGGCGGCCCGGCTCTCGTGCACCGAAACATGCCGCCGAATCGGCGCACTGCGATGCCGTACGGTACCGGCCGCACCGTCGACGACCAGGACCCAGCCACCGGACAGATCCTGGTCCCGGGCCGCGTTCACCCGTTTGGCCAACGCCTGGCCCGGGGTGGCGCCGAGCCGGTCGGCCACCTCGGCCAGGCTCTCGGCCAGCCCCAGCGCGCGCAGGAATCCGGCCACCTCGATCTCCGCGGTGCCGAGCCGCTGCGCGAGCACCGGCATCGGCGTGCGCTCGCGCCACGCCTGCCGGGTGAGATGCTCGTGTTCGGTGAGCCACAGCGCGGACGGGCCGTGGCGGTGGTTGTCGACCACCGTCGCCCACCAGTCCCAGCCCGGTTCGGCGGCGAGCCGATCCCGGATCCAGCCGGCGCGATCGGCGGCGCGGACCCTTTCCTGCGGGGGGATGACATTGCGTAGTGCCGCCCGTACGGCGGACGGTGTGCGCCCGAGAACGTCGGCAATCGCGGTCAGTTCCTTGCCGGCACGGAGTTCCGACACGATCGTCCGATACTCCGATTCCCGCCACGAGGTGCCGTGCTGACGCGGCGGCAGCAGTCGTTGTTGTCCGAATTCACTCATCACAGAACCCCCGGTTCCGTTGCGCCGGAGACTGTCCGCCGTGACCGGTCGGCCGATCGCGACTCACTCTCCGACTGTGTCCTACCTGCATGATTTTACTGCGGGGGTCCGACAGAAACGGCTCCGGAAAACGGCGGAGCACAGGTGCCGTCGTGCATGATATCGGCTCGGCGCCAACAGAATCGGCATCGCGGCGCTGGAAAGCGGCCTCGGCCGTGCGCCGCCGCATCCGGCAGTGCACGGCCGAGAACCGATATCACGGAGTGGAATAACCGATCAGCGCGCCGATACCCGCGCCGATCGGGATGGTGATCAGTGCACCGACACCGCCGAGGAAGAAGCCGAGTACCGCGCCGATACCGCCGCCGATCAGCGCACCGATCCCGGCATTGTGCATTTTGCGGGCTTCGGTGCCCGGATCGGCGACCAGCTGGGCGAGATGGTCACGCGCCGGTGTGGCGGCCTCCGGTGTGAGCGTGAGGGTCCGGCCGTCCGCGGAGACCGCGGCAGCCAGCGGCGCGGTGGTGCCCGCAGCGGTGACCCCGAGCGGCAAGGTGGTCAGCGTGTGCCCTGCCGCGTCGGCCAGCAGTACCGCGGCACCGCCCGCGGCGAGCCGGAAACTGCCGGTGTCCAGCGTTGTGACAACTGCCGTCCCCGCCTCGTTCGGTGCGGCGACGTACCCGACCCCCTGCTCGGTGCCGCGCACGGCCACCTCGGCGGCGGCCCGTGGATCGGCGTGCGCGGTACCCGCGGCCGCACCGAGAGCGCCGATCGAGAGCAGCGCGGTCGCTGCGATGTACTTGATTCTCATGGTATTTCCCCACATGTTCTGCCGGCGTCGTGACACCGGCCGGTCCCCAGTGGCCGGATTTCGGCCCGGAACCCATTCTCGAAGAACCGGATACGACGGACAATGCTTTCGGTCGAATCGACGCAGACACGCCGCGGTTCGAGTACCCGGCGAGTTCGCCGACCGCTCGCGGGAGCCCCGCGTATGGACTGCGGTTGTGCGGGTTCCGGCGGCGCCGGGAAACATCAGTAGCGTGGGGGCGTCGCCGGCCCGCAGGGAACGGTCCGCGGGTCCCTGTCCGGCGACGACTCCGGGACAGCGCCTGAGAGCTCCGTCCACCACATGGTGAGGTCTGGTTTCCGGCGTAGCCAGAGTCTGCTGCCGCGGTGCTGCGTTCCCATGTATACCCCGAGCCGGGGGTCGTCAAATATCCAATATGTGCGGTAGTCCCGCGCGGAAGCGGTCGGCGTCGAGCTTCTTGGCGGCCTCGAATGCCGGTAGCGCGACCAGCGGAAACACGGGGGCGTGCGGGGCGGGGTCGTCGGCGGCATCGATGATGGCGTTGGCGGCGCTACGGCCGGATTCGTTGGCGCTCTCCATGGTGGCCAGGTCGATATGACTGCGTACATGGTCGCCGCCGAAGAACAGATTCGGAATGGCGCAGTGCGCGTACGGCCGATGATCGTAGGATCCCACGGTATTGACCAGTAGGGGTGTCTCGTTGTGAGTGGTACCGCCGGACCAGCTGATTCCCGGATCCAGATGCCAGGAATGGATATCCTCGTCGCGTAGCCAGCCCGTTCCGGTGTTCAGCCACACTTTCAGCTGGGCCCAGACCTCTGCCGCGATTTCCGCGGCGGTGCACTGCTTGGCGGGTCGCCCGTGCAGGATTCCCGGGGTATCCCAATCGGAGATATCGACCGAGAAGCATTCCTGCACCGACCCGTCGCCGTACTGCCCGGCGAAATCACCGACCCACATCGGTGCCTGGCGCAGCGCCGTGAGCGCCCACGGTGACCCCAGGGCGGCGATATGGCCCTCCGGGATCTCGGTGGGACGGCGCAGATAGAACTGGATACCGACCATCCAATCGGTGAGCAGTTCCCGCATCCCGGCCAGGTGCGGATCGGCCGCCAGGATCCGGTCGTTCAGCAGCGGCACTGTTTTCTCCACCGGCATGGCGCAGATGTAGTGATCCGCGACCACGGAGGTCGCCGTGCCGTGCGCGTCGGTGACGGTGACCGAATCGATCCGGCCGCCCGCACAGGACAGCCGGCTCGCCCGCTGCCCCATGACGAATTGCACGCCGCGCGACCGTAGATAGTCCACCCAGGGGTCGATCCACGCCGCGTTCGTGGGGCGGTTCAGGATTCGGTCCACACCACCGGAGAACTGCGGGATCAGCCCCGTCCCGGCGAGTACCAGTGCTTCACCGATGGTGCCGATCGTGCGTGCCGAACTCAGATGCGGTTTGGCGGCCACCGTGATGCGGGTGAGTGCGTTGACCAGATACGCCCGGTAGGCCGCGGATTTACCGTCGGCCCGCATGATCTGCTCCCAGGTCAGGTATTCCCATTGCCCGAACCGCCGTTCGGTACTCGAGGTGAACCACATGAGCATCTGCTTGCCGAAGAAGGCCAGTTCGTGCGGCGGCAGCTCCGGGATGAAGCCGAATGCGCTGACGATGCTGTTCTGCAGGTTTTGCGGCGTGAGCTGGTCGAGTCCGGCGATCTCCACCGGCGCGACGATCGGTGGCCGGTCGCGGAAACCGGCCACGGTGCCCTCGACGCGGATCAGGTTGTCCAGGACACCGTCCGGGTTGCCGGGGAACGGGATCCGGCGCATGGTGTCGGGAATGTTCTGATAGCAGCCCGGAAAGAACCGGAACCCGTGTTCACCGGGCAGATCGGCGCGTCCGCCGGTACCGGTGCCGGGAACTCCCAGGCTGCGCGCCTTTCCGCCCAGATAGGCCGGTTCATAGACGGTCACCCGGAAACCGCGTTCGGCGAGTTCGTGGGCGGCCGATAAACCGGCCATCCCGCCACCGAAAATCGCGACCTCCTTACCGCCGGTGCGTAGACCGGGAGTTCGGTGCCGGGCCGGGCCCGCCGCGGCGGTCGCCTGCCCGGCGGCGAGTATCGCGGCGCCGGCGAATGCACCGCGTAGCGCGGTGCGGCGGTCGATCGATGCTGACTTCTTCGGCAGCTGATCCGGCATGGTCTTCTCCTGGTCAAACGGTTGAGACTCCGGTGACGGGTGGGGCGCCGCGCAGGGTGGTGCACGACGTGCGGAATTCGCGGGCGGTGACGGCGACCTCGTGCGCGATATCGCGGAACACCGGCCCGGGATCGCGACGGTGCCGCCACAGCGCGCCGGCCGTGAGCCGGGCCATCCGTGCCGGTGTGTAGAGCTCGGCGGGACGTCTGGTGCGGGAGAAGATCCCGGTGGTGACGGCCGCCAGTTCCGGGTCGGTGGTCGCGGCGCGATAGAGTTCGACTTCCAGCGGGCTCATCGCTGTACCGCGGGCGAGCCGGTTGGTCCAGTGGTAGATCTCCCGGCATTCGCGTAGCCGGCGTTGTTCCCACACGGCGACCGTATGGTCCAGACGCACGGGATCGTCGAGCACCGGGGCCACCTCCTCGGCCAGCAGGCGGCCGTAGTGCAGGGCGTCGCGAATACCCTGGGCGGTCACCGGGTCCTTGAAATGACCGGAGTCACCGGGTAAGGCCCAGCCGGGCCCGCTCGAGCGCCGGAAATAGGAAACGATCCCGGTGGCCGCCCGCACCCGCCCGACCTGTTCGCATCCGCGCAGACGTTCACGCAGCGGCGGGATCCGATCCAGTGCCGCGGCATAGCGCCGTTCGGCATCGCCGGGGCGGAGCCGGCCGGTTGGGGCGGGCGGCTGGACCAGACAGAGCAGCAGGCCGTCGTCGCAGGGGAACGCCGTGCCGAGATCGGCTCCCACCCGCCATTGCGCGGCGGTCGAGCGCCATTCGGTGGAGTTGTCGCGCCAGTACGCGAAATAGCAATCGCGACCGCTGGTTTCGGCCTCGTACGGTGTTTCCACGCCCGCCAGTCGCGCGACGGTACTGCGCCGGCCGTCCGCTCCGACGACCAGTGCGGCACGGAGTTCGACAGGGCGTTCCTCGGGTCCGGAGTAGCGGACGCCGATGCACCGCGCACCGTCCCAGACCAGTTCGGTGACCCGGCAGCGCTGCCGTACCTCGGCCCCCGCATCGGTGGCCGTGGCGACGAGTGCGTGATCGAGGCCGGTCCGGCGGACACAGAGCGTGTAGTCGATACCGCCCACCTCGGGAAACGGTGTCACGATGGTATGTCCGGAGCCTGCCGCGAAGGCATGGGTGAGTGGGGGAGCGCCGAGTTCGGATACCGCGTCGAGCGCTCCCAGCCGGGACAGTTCGGATACCGCGGCCGGCCACAACAGATGGGTGGACAGCGTGTCCGATGGAAATCGGGCGCTGTCCAGGACGACGACCCGGTGTCCGGCCCGGGCCAGCGTCGCCGCGGTGGCCGAACCTGCGCAACGGGCCCCTACGACCACGACATCGGCTTGTTCGACCGTGGCGGGGAAGTCAGCCATACGAACCGCCTCGGTCATCGAGTCTCGGACACTATGTCCGATTTATGGTGCGGTGCGATGGCGGCGTTGTCAACCATCTGGGCCGCACTGTCCCGCACAGTTTTCCGGAAATATCGCCCAGAATCGGCAGCAGTGGTCCCGGACGGGCCGGTGAACGCGGCCCGCGCGGGCCGGCGGGCACAATGGGCTCATGGACCTGGTGAGCGGATATCCACGATCGTGGCAGAGCGATACGGCGGTCCCCGGATGCCCTCGCTGACCCGCGGCCGGCGGCCCGCCCGGAAATCGGACGACGAGCGCCGGGCCGAATTCGAGCAGCGGGTCCTGCGCGCGGTCGAGGATCTGCTCGCCGACGGCACGCCGTACACCGAGATCGCGGTACAGAAGATTGCGGCGACCGCCGAGGTGGCGCGGTCCACCTTCTATCGCTACTTCCCGGACAAGAGCCGATTGCTCATCCGGATGGCGGAATTGGCGACCAGTGATCTGTTCGCCGCCGCCGAGCGCTGGTGGAGCGCCGAACACACCGACCGCGAGGTGGGTGTGCGCAATGCGATGAGCGCCATGATCGCGGGCTTCCGCCGGCACCGGTACCTGCTGCTCGCTTTGAGTGAACTCGCCTCCTACGACCGCGATGTCGGCGCCTATTGGCGCGGCCGGGTCGCCGGTTTCGTCGAGTTGGTACGCCATCGCCTCGAGGCCGACCGGGCCGCAGGCCGGGTGGCGCCCGAACTGGACCCGGCCGCGACGGCGCTGGTACTGGCGGCCATGGTGGAGCGGTCCATCAGCACGGCGTTCGCGGTACGCACCGGCATATCCGATGCGGAACTGGCGCGGACGCTGGGCCGCTCGATCTGGCTTGTGGTCTACGGTGACGCCCCGGCCGGTCCGGCCTGACGTCGCGGCGCTCTCAGATAGCGGGTTCGACCAGCCGGCGCGCAGCCAGAACCACGGCGGCGCGTTGCTCGGCGACCCGGTGGGCCGGCCCCTGGCCGCTGTGCACCGCGGTACTGCGAGCCAGTTCGGTGAGCATGCGCAACAGGGTCGGCGCTGTGATATCGGTGGTGACGGATCCGGCGCGCTGCCCGCGCCTGATCTCGGCCAGTTTGGGGTCGACTGTGCGGCGCAGTACCTGTGCGATCCGTTCGTCGGCCGGTTCCAGCTCCGCCCACGCCTGTAATCGCGCATTCTCGGGGTGGGCGCGGAAATGGTCGAACAGCCGGCCCACGTAGCCGGGAAGATCGTCGGCGCGCAGGGCGGTTTCGGCGGTGGTCTGCGCGGTCCATTGTTCGGTGACCGCTGCGTAGAGTTCCGATTTACCCGGGAAGTAGGCGTAGAGGCGATCCTTGCTGGCCTGCGCGGCCGCGGCAATCCGATTGATCCGCGCACCGGCGGTGCCGTATTCGGCGAATTCCGCTTTGGCCGCCGCGAGGATCCGCTCCCGGGTCGCCTGGCCTGCCGCACGCATACGGGAATCGTAGCTTGCCGAACCAGATGGTTCGGAACTAAGGTCGTTGCCGAACCATCTGGTTCGCCGAACCGGTCGAGGGGACAGATATGAGCGCGGACACACCACGCTGGCAGCAGTTGCGGGAGCAGACCGAGGGCGTATCGGTCGCCGAACTCGACGATCTCTGGGGGCGGCTGCGGCCCGCGCGCGCCGAGGACATTCTCGGTGAATGGCGCGGCGACGCCTTCCAGACCGGCCATCCGCTGTGCCGGGCACTGCCCAAAAGTGGTTGGTACGGCAAAACCTTCCATGCGCTCGACGACGCGAAACCGCTGATCTGCCGGGCCGAGGACGGCACGCTGTTCTCGAATGTGGAACTCGGCGGCGGCGAGGCCACCCTGTGGAATATCGAATTCCGCGGCGAGGTGACCGCCACCATGGTCTACGACGGCCGCGCGGTTTTCGACCATTTCAAATGGCTCGACGACACCACCCTGATGGGCATCATGAACGGCCGCCCGGAACTGGTCCTGGCCGGCGGTGAATACTTCTACTTCCTGCTGGAACGGGTATAGCGATGCGGACCACGGCGCTGCTGTCCCGGGATCCGGCCGCATCGTTCACCGCGGAGACGGTCGATCTCGACGGCCCCCGTGACGACGAGATCCTCGTGCGCATCCTGGCCTCGGGGATCTGCCATACCGACCTGGTCAATCGGGTGCTGGGCAAACCCGATCGGCCGGTGCTGCTGGGCCACGAGGGCGCCGGAGTCGTGGCCGCGGTGGGTGCGTCGGTGACCTCGGTGGTGCCCGGCGACCACGTGGTGCTCACGTTCCGGCACTGTGGTGCCTGCCCGAACTGCGTCGCCGGCCGGCCCGCCTACTGCCGGCACTCCACCGCGCTCAACCATTTCGGACGTCGCGCCGACAAAACGCCGCGCGTCACCGTCGGCGGTGCCCCGGTACGGGACGGCTTCTTCGGACAGTCGAGCTTCGCCGGGTACGCGATAGCCACCGTGGACAACACCGTCGTCGTCGACCCGGCGGCCGACCCGGCCGTCGTGGCCTCCTTCGGGTGCGGATTCCAGACCGGCGCGGGCGCGGTACTCAACGCCCTGCGGCCGGGATCCGGTGCCTGGCTGGCGATCTACGGTGGGGGAGCGGTCGGTTCGGCTGCACTGCTCGCCGCCCGCACCGTTCCCGGTGTGCGGACCGTCGTGGTCGAAACCTCGGCGGCGCGGCGCGATCTGGCCACGGAACTGGGCGCCGATATCGTCCTGGATCCGGCCGGCGCGGGTACCGCGGAAACGGTCCGGGAGATCACCGGCGGCGGGTCCACCCATGCCTTGGACACCACCGGGATTCCCGCCGTGCTGGCCGATGCGTTCGCGGCCCTCACCACCGGGGCGACGGTGGTCGCGGTGGGTCTCGGTGCCGGTGTGCCGCCGATCGATGTGCGCGATATGGTGCTGCAGGGTAAAACGATTCGCGGGTGTCTGGAAGGCGATGCGGACCCTGCCACGTTCATCCCGCACCTGCTCGACCTGTACCGCAGGGGAGAGCTGCCGGTGGATCGGCTGGTGACCCGCTTCCCCCACACCGACATCGAGGCGGCGCTGGCCGCGCAGCATGCCGGATCGGTGATCAAACCGGTACTCACCTGGTGAGGCGGTGTCCGGTTCATGGTTTCCGGATCCCGACAGGCAGCGGACGAATTCCGTTTGCGTAGCGGTCATCCGATGGTCGCCCGGGCGCGAGATCCTGCACGCGGTCGGCCACCGGGGCGACCACTGCCCACGTGTCGACCGGTTCCGGGCACCGGGAAAGGCCGGTCGCCGTGCCCGATATGCCGATTCGCGACTACATCGCGGAATTCCTGCGTACCCATTGCGATCTGGAATTCGACACCATCGCGCCCCAGGCGACCCCGGCCGAACTGGGCCTGGATTCCCTCACAGTGCTGTCGATCATCGTGCTGGTCGAGAAGAAGTACGGGATCGAACTGCCCGACCGGCAGGTGGCCGCCGCGCGGACGTTCGCCGAACTGATGGAGCTGTTCGGGGTATCCGTCGCGCCGGCCTCCTGATCCGGAGCGTCGACCGTCCGGCTTCGCGGTTCGCGGCTACTGCGTGAGGCCGCGGGCTACTGCCGGAGAACGCGGCGCCGTTCTCCGGTGACGGGCCGGCGCCGGGTGGCAGGGCCGCCGCCGCGCGGAGCCTGTGACGCAGCTGTCGTGAAACCGCAACGCATCGGTGACCATGCGCGAGCACCGGGGCGAATGGGATGCCGATCGGGTGCTGTCCCGAAGTGCTCCCCGCGTGTCGTCTCGGCGACACGCCGCGATTTTCGGCGCTGACCAGAAGAAATCGGCGAGTCTCTCCCCATGGAGGCCGCGATTGCGCTTCAATAACCGATCGGGTTCGGCTTTACGGAAACGGCATTCGTCCGCCACCGGATACACCGGCATCCGAGAGGGGCACGACCAGAATGAGCATGATCCTCACCGCACTGCACGACGGCCTTCCGGCATTGCACGACAGCTATACGACACTCGCCCAAGTCGGCAATCCCACCCCCGAAGCGCCGCCATTGTCGGACAAGATCACCCAGATGACCAGGTATCTGACCTGGTTCGTTCTGCTCTCCGGCGTCACCGCCATCATGTTCGGCGGCGGTAAGTTCGCCTGGGAGAAATGGAACGGCGGCGCTCTCACGGCACCGAAGCAGATCGCCGGCGCCATGATGGGCGGCGCGGTCGCCACCAGTGCGGGCACGATCATGAATGCCATCATGGGCGGCTGACCGGTCCCGGCCACCGGTTCGAGGCCACGGTACTGCCCGTGCCGGCCGCGTTCGGAGCGGTTGCTAGATTCGGGTTCGTGCACTCCGGCGCCGCGGGAACACTCGTTCGGTGGTTGCTGCCGCTCTTCCTGGCAGTGGCCCTGCCGAGCATGCATCATCTCCCCGCCGCCGGCGAGCCCGCGGCCGCTCCCGCACAGCACGAGCCGGTCCGGTCTGTCGAACCGGAAGCCGGTCCGCCGGCGCCGGCCGGTGCACTGTCCGATTCCGCGCACTGCTGTACAACGGCGGTGGTGCTCGCGCCGGAGTCCGCGCACGACACTCCCGGCGATCACGGTGCCGGTCACGACCTACTGCATCTGTGCCTGGCCGTGCTGACCGCATTGGCCGGAATCGTCCTGGCATTGTTCGTCGTCGCCCGGGGCATGACCGGATATACCCCCGGCGCGGTGATTCCGGCCGTCCCGCTCGTCTGGGCGCGCCCTCCACCACCCGTCTCCCGACGTTTGGCCGCCCTGGGTGTGTTGCGCCTGTGACCGACGCCCGCCGGACCCGGTGATCCGGGTCGCGGCGCTGTTGCGCAGTCACGACAACCGACACCCAGGGAGAACCAACTCATGAAAAGAATGCCACTGACCGCCATTACAATCGCCCTCCTCGCCTCGGCCGCGGTGCTCACCGCCTGCGGCGACGACACCGGCGAATCGGGCACACCGGCGACGAGTGGTGCGATGACGACATCAGGAGCCGCGACCCCATCGGATACTGCGCCGGTGGAAGGTGAGCACAACGAGGCCGATATCCGTTTCGCACAGGAGATGATCCCGCATCATCGGCAAGCTGTGGAGATGGCGGCGCTGGTGCCCACGCATTCGACCGACCCCCGCGTGATCGACCTGGCTGCCCGCATCCAGCAGGCGCAGGACCCCGAGATCACCGCCATGACGGGGTGGCTGCAGGCGTGGGGTGCCTCGGTACCCGAGGGCACCGGCCATTCCGGCGGCCATCACGACGGTATGCCGGGCATGATGACCGATGAGCAGATGGCCGAACTCGAAGCGGCGCAGGGCGCGGAATTCGACCGGATGTGGCTGACCATGATGATCGACCACCACGAAGGCGCGGTCCAGATGGCGCAGACCGAACTGGCCGAGGGGAGCGATCCGCAGGCCCGGACCATGGCACAGCAGATCATCGACGCCCAGCAGTCCGAGATCGAGGAGATGCAGGCGATTCTGGAAGGCTGATCCAGCGAGGTGACCCGGCCGTGTCCGCGCGGCCGGGTCATCTCCCGTCTTCCACGGGGCCGTACCCGGTCTATCGGCGGCGCCGCATCGCCGCCCGTCCCACTCGCTCACCGGTCGGTCCGCTACGGACCGCCGCCGGAGCATCAGGCCGGTCCCGCAGAGCCGGAGCTGCCGCCGGCTCGGCCTGATCTCCGCGAGCCGGGCACCTGGCGAAAAGCCGCGCCGTTCCGGCGCATGGAACGGACTCCGCGGACACTCACGCAGGCCGGGACGAAGTCTCCGGACGCCGCGCCTTGCGAAAACTGTGCTGGAGCAGGTGCCCGGCCCGGTTTCGTGTCGGCGGGCTCTGATTCGGCTGGGCTCCGCTGATCCGGCGGGGATCAGCCGTCTCGCTCCTCGGGAACGGTCGGCCGGTGCTATCGCCGTGTGGTGGATCGGAGTGCGGTGTCCGTGGTCTCCGGGCGCCCCGCATGCGCTGCGTCCCGCTCAGCCGGCCGACGGCTCTTCTCCGAGGGCCGCGAGGGCGGTCAGGGGCGCGGTGAGTGTGGTCGTGTCGACCGCGGAATCGCTGGACAGGGCGTGCAGCAGTACCCCGTCGAGATACATCGCGGTCGCCCGGGCGGCGGTGGTGCCGATATGCGGGGTGAGGATATCGACCAGGCCGTCGAACCAGACCCGGGCCAGCGGGCGTAGTTCGGGATGGCGGGTCGCGGCGAGATAGAGGTCGTTCACGGTGAGCATCTGCTCGGGGTGGTCGAGATAACCCGCGATGAGCGCGGACAGGGTTGCGGGGAGGTCGGCGCCGCGGGCAAGTTGCTCGGACCATTCCGCCAGGGCGTCGCGGGTGGCCGCGGCAGTTTCGGCCAGCGCTGCCTCGGTGAGATCGGCCAGGTCGGCGAAGTAGTAGGTCGTCGAGCCGACCGGGACTCCGGCTTCGGCCGCCACCAGGCGGTGGGTGATTCCCGCGATTCCGTGGCGGGGGATCAGAGCGCGGGTGGCGTCGAGAATGCGGCGGCGCCGGTGCGGATCCCGGGGAGTCAATGCGCGCCCGCCAGGTTGAGGGTGACCACGCCGGCGACCACCAGTGCCACCCCGGCAATTTTGGCGGGACCGAGCGATTCGCCCAGGAACAATGCGCCGACGATGACGATCAAGGTCGTGCCCAGCCCCGACCACACCGCATAGGCGAATCCGACCTGCATTCCGCGTGCGATGGCCTGAGCCAGGAGAACGAAGGCGACGGTGTACGCGGCCAGCGACGCCACGGTCGGCCAGAGCTTGGTGAAACCTTCCGTGGCCTTGAGCAGGCTGGTCCCCACGATTTCCGCGACGATCGCCAGCCCGAGCATTACCAGTGCCATGACCGGCCCCTTCGATGTGTACGTTTGTCCATGGATAAACGTACACATCGACGACCGGCCTGTGCGGTTCCTGGTCGCGGCGAAGTGATACGTGACTCCACTTCCGGGAGAACGGCCGGGCGGGGTTCGGGGAGGCCGATGAGGAGTTCGCCGAAGGTATGCAGCAGGGGCAGGCGTGCGCTGGTGGAGGGCGCCGTGCCGGCTCTTGGCCGAGTCGACGGTCGACGGGAGCCCGTACCGCCCGACCGGTGTGGCCCCGGTGACGGTGCCGGGTGTGGACGGTGCGGAGAGTAGCGCGAAACGCGTCTACCCGCGGCACTCCCGGCGATTCCGGGACAGCAGGAACAGGATCACCAATGTTGCCGCACCCAGTGCGAGCAGGAGTTGGCGGTTGGCGGATAAGCCGGCGGCCGCCATCAAATCGATGGGTTCGGCGCCGGGTCGCGCGGCGACAGGGGTGGGCCCGGCCGGCCGGGGCGAGGAGGCCGACCCGGCATCAGCGGGCCCGGTGCGAGGGGCTCGCGTGGGTCCGGTGGCCTCGGCGCCGACGATCTGAGTGGGCGCAGCGCCGACCTGCCCGGTGGCGTCGGCGGGGGTGGAGTTGCTTGCCACCTCGACTCCCTCGTCGGCGGCCCCGCCCGCCGACGAGGTGATCTCCGCGGCGAGGTTGTCGGCGAAGGTGCCGATCAGTGTGCCCGCCACATCGGCCAGGGCGCCCCGGCCGAACTGGGCGGGTTTACCGGTGATCGCCAGGTCGGTGTCGACGAAAACATCGGTGACGCCGCCCGATTCGACCAGACGGCAGGTGATCACCGCTTTCGCGGTGCCGTTGCCGCGGGTTTCGCGGCCGCCGCCCTCGAGGACCGCGATTCCGGCGTCCGCGTCCTGGGACAAAATTTTGATGACACCGTTGTAGGTGAGTCCCACCGGCCCGAGTTTCACCTTGATCTTTCCGTGGAAATCGTCACCGTCCCGGGATGTGAGGGTGGCACCCGGAACGCAGGGCGCGAGCCGCTCGAGGTCGAGCAGAACGGGCCAGGCCTCGTCGGCGGGAACGGGGATCCGGAAAGTGTTCTCGAGTTTCATACGCGGTCCTTGGCTTCGGTGGGCCGGTTCAGGCCTGCGGTGACGCGGGGGTTTCGGCGTCGATCGTGGTGGCGGCGTCCCGGACGGCCCGGATGATGCCCTGATAGCCGGTGCATCGGCAGATGTTCCCGGACAGTGCCTCGCGGATCTCGTCGTCGCCGGGGTCGGGGTTCTCCGCAAGGAAGGCGGTGGTGGAGACCACGAATCCCGGTGTGCAGAACCCGCATTGCAGGCCGTGGTGATCGCGGAAGGCCTGCTGTACCGGCGAGAGCCGGCCGTCCGGTTCGGCCAGGCCTTCGATCGTGGTCACCTCGGCACCGTCGGCCTGTACCGCGAAAACCAGGCAGGCGCGCACCGCCGCCCCGTCGAGCAGGACCGAACAAGCACCGCAGACACCGTGCTCGCAGCCGAGGTGGGTGCCGGTGAGTCCGCAGGTTTCGCGCAGGTAGTCGGCCAGCGTGCGCCGGGGCGGGATCCGGTCCCGGCGCCGGACTCCATTGACCACCACCGCGATCTCGGTATCAGTCATTGCTCGCCTCCTCTACCGCGCGGGCCCAGGCCCGCGCGACCATGACCGCCCCGATCCGGCGCCGGAATTCGGCGGATCCGTGGATATCGGCGGGGACAGCGTTCAGTGCCGCGGTGGCCGACCGCCCGACCTCCGCCGGATCGATATCGGCCGCGGGGCGTCCGAGCACCTCGGATTCGGTGGTGGTGGCCCGCAGCGGGGTCGGTGCCAGGCCGAACAGCCCCAGCGCGACCTGTTCGATTCGGGAGTCCGCATCCAGCCGGACCGCGACCGTCGCGCCGGCCATGGCGAAATCACCGGCCCGGCGGGCGAATTCCTCGATCGCGAAACCGGTGCGCCCCCGCCACACCGGGAAGGTGACCCCGGTGAGCAGTTCGTCGGGTTCCATGGCGGTGCTCCACATTCCGGTGAAGTAGTCCGCGGCCGCGATATCGCGGGTGCCGCGCGGCGACAGGGTGTGCATCCGCGCGTCGAGTGTCAGCGCCGCCACCGGATACTCGCCGGCGGCGTCGGCGTGGGCGATCGCACCACCGAGGGTGCCGCGATTGCGGATCTGGAAGTGACCGATCAGCGGGGTCGCCCGGTGCAGCAGCGGTATATCGCGGCGGATCTCCGCGGACCGGCCCACCGCCGCGTGTGTGGTTCCGGCACCTATCCATACCGAATCACCGCGGGCTTCGATACCGCCGAGTTCGTCCAGGCGGCGCAGGTCGACGAGATGGTCGAAAACGGCGAGCCGCAATGCCAGCATCGGTACGAGGCTCTGCCCGCCGGCAATGATCTTGGCTTCGTCGCCGAGATCCGCCAGCAGGGCCACTGCCTCGTTCGCGGTGGCGGGGGCGTGGTAGTCGAAGGCCGCGGGTTTCATGCTGTCACCTCCGTGTTCCCGTTCGCGCGGGCTTCGTCGATCATGGCCACGATCCGGGCCGGGGAGAGGGGGAGCCGGTCGATCTGCACGCCGAACGGTGCCAGTGCGTCGGCGACGGCATTGAGTACCGCGGGGGTCGAACCGATCGCACCGCCCTCGCCGACACCTTTGAACCCGCCCGGACCGGAACTCGGGGTCTCGACATGGCCGAGTTCGATCACCGGGACCTCGGCCGCGGTGGGCAGCAGATAGTCCAGGAAGGTGGTGGCGACCGGGTTTCCGTCGTCGTCGTAGGCCAGATGCTCGTAGAGCGCGCCGCCGATACCCTGCACGGCGCCGCCGTAGATCTGGCCTTCCACCACATTCGGGTTGATCATCGGGCCGACATCCTCGCTGACGACGAAACGCAGCAGTTTCACTGCGCCGGTGTCGATATCGACCTCACAGGTGCAGATGTGGGTGGCATTGGCCCAGATCATCATCTGATCGGCGCGGTGGCGGCCGGTGGCCTCGAGCCCGGGGACGACTCCCTCCGGGAGGAGTTCGGTCTGGAAGTAGGCGATCTGCGCGATCTCGGCCAGCGACAACGATTTCTCGGTCCCCGCGACGCCCGCCCGGCCGTGCGCGAACTCGACATCCGCGACCGCGGCGCCGAGCTGATGTGCCGCGATGGCGATGATTCGTTCGCGTAGTACCGCCGCCGTCTGCGCGATGGCGCCGGCGGCCATGGAAGCGGACCGGCTGCCGTTGGTACCGCCGCCCTGCGGAGCCACCGCGGTATCGCCTTGTACGGTCTGCACATCGGCGATGTCCACGCCGAGCGCGTCGGCGGTGAGCTGGATCGCGGTGGTCTCCAGGCTGTTACCCGCCGATCCGCCCGAGAGATAGACGTTCACCTTGCCGGTGGCCGAGATCCGGATGGTCGCGCCCTCGGTGCTCAGGAACGGCGTACTGCCGGTGGTGGGTTCCACATAGGTGCAGGTGCCGACGCCGAGATAGCGTCCTTCGGTCCGGGCCCGGGCCTGTTCGGCGCGGAAGGCGTCGTAATCGAGGATCTGCAGCGCCTGTTCGAAGGTTTCCAGCGGTGAGGCGTCGGAGTAGGGCATACCGTTCGGGTTGGCGACCGGCATCTCCTTGTGGCTGAGCATATTCCGTCGCCGCAGTTCCACGGGGTCCAGGCCGAGACGGCGGGCGGCGGTATCCAGCAGCAGCTCGCGGGATACCGATTCGAACTGCCAGGGGCCACGGTAGGCGACCCGGCCCACGGTGTTCGAATAGTAGGAGGCGGTGCTGAATCCGGCTTCCGGTATCCGGTACGGGCCCGGGAACAGCATGCCGACCGCGATCGAGGAGGTGAGCGGGGAGGGGATCGGATAGGCCCCCACGTTCTGCACGTGCTCGATGGTGGCGGCCAGGATGCGGCCGTCGTCGTCGAAGGCCATGGCGACCTCGCCGTGTTCGTGGCGGGCAGCCCCGGCGGCCATCAGGTTCTCCTGCCGGTCCTCGATCCATTTCACGGCGTACCGCAGGGTACGGGCGGCCAGCATGACGCAGGTGTCTTCCCGCTGTGGGGCCACTTTCTGGCCGAATCCGCCACCGGTGTCGCGCACGATCACCCGGACCCGGTGCTCGTCGACACCGAGCAGCCGGGAACAGAAGCCGCGTACTTCGTGTGGCGACTGGGTGGAGGTCCAGATGGTCATCTCACCGGTGGGCGCGGTCCATTCCGCGACGATGCCGCGCGTTTCCAGCGGGACGGGAGCGTAGGCCTGCTGGTGCACCGTCTGGCGCACCACATGCGGGGCCGCGTCGAAGACCGGGGCGAGGTCGGCGGGGGCCCTCCCGGCCAGACCGCCCGCGGAGTTGCCCGGGTGTTCGGCGTGCACGAGTTCGGTGGCGGTACCGGCGGTTTCGTAGTCGACCACGGGTTCGAGTGAGTCGTAGTCGACGACGACGAGTTCGGCGGCGTCCTCGGCGATATAGCGGTCTTCGGCAATCACCATGACCACCGGGTCGCCGACGAATCGCACCTCGCCCTCGGCCAGTGGTGGCCGGGGCACCTCGGGGAAGCCCGGAGTGTCCAGAGCGTAGGAGATCTCGGTGACCAGCGGGTTCAGTTCGGTGGCCGTGTAGACGGCTACGACGCCGTCGAGGGCGGCGGCCTCGGTGGTGTCGATCGCCGTGATCCGGGCCCTGGGCAGCGGGCTGCGCACGAAATTGGCGTGGACCATTCCCGGGCGAGTGATGTCGTCGACGAAGGTGCCGGCGCCGGTGAGCAGGCGTAGATCCTCGATCCGGGGGACGCGCGCCCCTACGGCTGTCGTTTTCTCGGTTGTGCTCATGCTCGGCTCCGTCGCGTCGGGGTAGGGGGTGTGGCGCTGCGGAACAGTCTTTTCGGACCCATCCGGTGCGTTCCTCCGTTCGCGGGATCTTCCGGGTACCGGCGTGTGGGTGCCCGGAACCGCTGTGCGGTACCCGATTCGTGCGTCCCGGCCCGGTCGGGGGCCGGCGTTGCGGGGGTTCGGCACACCGGTGCTGAGCACTTGTTTAGCATCGGCCTCTGCGCAGTGTCAATACAGGGTATGCCGGTGGCAAGAATTGCAATGTCGATTTAAGAAAGTGATATTCTCGCATGTGGTCCGCGGTTTCCGGCTACCGCTGCGGTGAGGAGGTGGCGTATGCGCGAATTGGCCGCGCAGCTTGCCGGGTGGCATACCGAGGGAGTCGAGTACGCCCTGGCGACGGTGGTGGATATCCGTGGCAGCGCACCGCTGCCGCTCGGGGCGAGTATGGCGGTGGATGCCGCCGGAGTCGTCCGGGGAAGCCTGTCCGGCGGATGCGTAGAGGGCGCCGTCTACGACCTGTGCCTCGCGGTGCTGGCCTCGGGAGTGCCTGCCCGGCAGACTTTCGGCTACAGCGATTCCGACGCGTTCGCCGTGGGCCTCACCTGCGGCGGTGAACTCGAGGTTTTCGTCCAGCGCGTCACCGCCGCCGAGCGGGCGGTGCTGGACGCGGCGTGGCACGCGCCCGGGTCCGCGGCGCTGGCCCGCGACCTCGCCACCGGTGAGACAGTAGCCGTCACAGCGGATTCGGCACTCGGATCAGCGGGCGACCCGCCGGATACGACAGTGGCCCTCGCCCGCGCCATGATGCCCCAGGGCGCCGGCGGAATACGGACGGTCGGATGTGCGACCTCGGCCCGGGAGCTGTTCGTCGAATCTTTCGCCGCACCGCCGCGGATGATCGTTTTCGGCGCAAATGTGTTCGCCGGCGCGCTCGCCCGGGTGGGGCGGCTGCTGGGGTACCACGTCACCCTCTGCGAGGCCCGGCCGGTTTTCGCCGACCGTGCCGGCTATCCGGAGGCCGACGACGTGGTCACCGAATGGCCGGACCGCTATCTGCGCACCACCGAGGTGGATGCCCGGACCGTGCTGTGCGTGCTCACCCACGACCCGAAGTTCGATATCCCGGTTCTGGTCGAAGCACTCCGGCTGCCGGTCGCATACGTGGGCGCGATGGGATCGCGCCGGGCCGATGCCGAGCGCCGGGTCCGGCTGCGCGAGGCCGGTGTCACCGCGGCCGGACTCGCCCGGCTGCATTCCCCGATCGGACTCGAACTGGGCGGCCGCACCCCCGAGGAGACGGCGGTCGCCATCGGCGCGGAGATCGTCGCGCACCGGCACGGTGGTTCGGCGCGGTCGCTGTCGGCCACCGCGCGGCCGATCCACGCTTCGGTCGCGGTGGCACGGGCGGGGGATCAGCGGATCAGGTCCCGTGGGGTGTCGACGTCGTCGGGTGAGCCGGTGTCGTCGCACGGAACATACTGAACCAGTTCGCGATTGGCGGCCAGGAAGGTACGAGCGCCGATCTCGCCGACCGCGGTGGCCGCGATCGCCGGGAAGTATTCGGCCCCGAGGAGCACCGGATGTCCGGTGTGGTCGCCGTAGGTCGCCACGGCGAGGCGTGCCCCGCTGGCGAGAAGCCTGCGCACGGCACCGGACCCCAGCCAGGGCATATCGACCGGCACCACCACCGCCGCGCCTTCGTGGACCGCGCGCAACCCTGCCACCAGCGACGAACCCATACCGGTGTGCCAGTCGTGGTTGTGCACCACCGTGGCGCCCTCGACCCGCAACGGCACCGCACCCGATACCACGACCACCCGCGCACAACCGCCGTCGCGCAGCAGTCCGACTGCGCGGTCCACCAGCCGTTCCCCGTCCCACCGCACCTCGGCCTTCGGTCCGCCGAACCGGCGTCCGGCGCCGGCGGCGAGCACAACCCCCGCGGCGTCCGTGCGGACGTTGCCGGTGTCCATGACCTGCGCGGCCTATGTCGGTGGCAGATCGATGCCCAGCAGCGCGGCCTGCACCTGGTGCAGCCGGTCGACATCGCCGCGGAGGCCGGTCACGTTGTCGTGGTACAGGAATGCCTCGCCCAGTCGCACCAGAGAGTAAGCGAGCAGGGGGCGTTCCAGCTGCGGTACGTATCCGTCCTGTTCCTCGGCGCGGGTGATGAGTTGTTCCACCGCGGTCAGGACGCGCGGCTGGACCGGGCCGTCGCTGGAGGTCAGGATGCGGAGCCCGGCCAGGGGTTCGTTCTCGAAATACCGCCGGAACGGAACGTTCCCGGCCATCCAGCGGTTGACCCGGTCGAGCACGGTCAGGATGCGCCGGGCGCCCGTATCCTTGCGGCGGGCGTCCGCGCGTTCGATGAGTGATTCGAATTCCCCGGCCAGGACCGCGCCCAGGACGCCGTCGCGGGAGCCGAACCAGCGGTAGATCGACGCGCGGCTCAATTTGAGCTGGGCGGCGATCGCCTGGACATCGACACGTTCGCCTGCCAGGAAGGCCTGCCGGGCGAGGGCGACGACTTCTTCGCGGGTGGCCGAGGCGGGCCGGCCGGGAGGCCGGGAGGTGCGGCTGGCTGTGGTCACCCCACTTACGATACACACAATGCCTCGTGTATCTAAAGAGGGATTCCGGCCGGCTCCGGGCTCCGAGTGTAGGCCTCAGGCCACCGGCAGGGTCAGCGGGGATCGGGCGGACCAGCGACCGCCCTGGCGGTCGACGCGGACGGGGTGGTCGAATGCCGCGGAAATGTTTGCCGTGGTGATGGTTTGGTCCGCTGTGCCCGCGGCGACTGTACGACCGCCGGCGATCAGCAGTGCATGGGAGGTGCTCGTCGGAAGCTCCTCCAGATGGTGGGTCACCAGGACGGAGGCGAGGTCGGGCAATGTCCGGTCCAGGGTGTCGACGGTGTGCAGCAACTGTTCGCGCGCCGCCACATCGAGGCCGGTCGTCGGCTCGTCGAGCAGTAACAGCCGCGGTGCGGTGATCAGTGCACGGGCGATCAGGGTGCGGCCCCGCTCGCCCTGTGAGAGTGTGGGCCAGGTCCGTTCGGCCTTGGTGGCCATACCGACCGTCTCGAGCGCGTCGGTGGCAGCACTGATTTCGGCTCGGCGCGGTGTCCAGCGCATCGGAATATCGATCGTGCCGGTGAGTCCGGTGAGTACGACCTCCCGCACCGTAAGCGGCGACCGCAGCGGGTGGCGCGGATTCACATGTCCGATGGAGCGTCGCAGTTTCTGCAGCTCCACCCGTCCGAGTTGCTCCCCGAGGATGCGCACCGTGCCGCCGGTGGGGTGGGTGAGCGCGCCGCAGAAACCGAGCAGGGTGCTCTTACCTGCGCCGTTCGGGCCGAGTAGTGCCCAGTGTTCACCTGTGCGGACGGTCAGCGAAATACCGTCGATGATCGGATTGCCGTCGCGCCGGAAGGTGACCTCGGTCAGCTCCAGAACGGGTGTGCTCACTGTTCTTCCTTCGGGTTCGGGGCGGGATTCTGTGGGGAGTGTCCCCGGTCGTTCGGGGCGCCTCGCTCATGCTGTGTGGCCGGTACGGGCAAGGCGGGCCTCCGCTGCCGGGTGTGGTCGCCCGGTGCTGCTCGACGCCGGAGCCGGCGGGGTCGGTCGATCGGGTATAGCCACCATCACCGCCGAGGGCGTACTTACGCAAAGGCTTCCTTGATGGTGTGGAGATGGGCGCGGCTGTGGGTGGCCGCGGCCGCGGGATCGCGGGCGGCGATCGCCTCGGCGAGCCGTTCGTGGGCGGCGTGATCCTCGTCCGGCGCGGGCATCGGGCGCAGCTGCAGCATATCGATCATCGCGGCGCGGGAACGGGGGAGAAAGGTGTCGAAGAGCTGGGTCAGGATGTCGTTGTGGGCGGCGACGATCACGGCGCGGTGGAACGCCGTATCGGCATCGACGAGGTCGGCGATCGTGCGGCCTTCGGTGGCTCGTACCGACAGCGCCCGCCGGATGGCCCGCAGATCGGCCGGAGTACGCCGCCCGGCGGCCAATGCGGCGGCCTCGGCCTCGATGGCGATCCGGGCTTCGAGAACCGCCGCGATGGTGGCCCGGCGCAGCACGATATCCCAGTCCTCGGGGATATCCAGTGCCGTCACGAAGACGCCCGCACCCTGCCGGCTGGCGAGGACGCCCTTGCCGGCGAGGATGCGTACGGCCTCGCGCAGTGTCGAACGGCCCACACCGAGCTGAGCGGCCAGCGTCGTCTCGCCGGGCAGCTTATGTCCGAGCGGCCATTCGCCGGCGCGGATGCGCGCGAGCAGTAGATCGGCTGCTTGCTCGGCCAAGGGGTGGCGTCGCACCTGGGTAACCATCCGAACCTCGCTACTTGTCTGAGGAGTTGTGTACAGTCTGCCATATGTCGCAGCAGCTTCTCCTCGGCCGCCACGGCGGGGCCTGAACGATCGGCCACCCCGCCGTGGGGTCTTGTCGTCGGCCGATCACCGTTTCCGTGCGGCCGAACGAACAGAAAGGGTCGGGGAGATTCCCATGACCACGCAGGCATACCCCACCATCGATACCCCCGCCGGCGCCGTCCCCGAGACCGCGCCGGATTGGTTCCGGCAGCGTCGCTCACAGATGCCGTCGCACCGGTACCGCGATATCCACGATCGAGTGCAGGTTCCCGCACAGGAGCGGCACTGGCCGGGCGCCCGGCTCCGGCAGGCTCCGCTATGGGTGCCGGTGGATCTGCGCGACGGTAACCAGGCGCTGGCCGAACCGATGGACCCCGACCGCAAACGCCGGTTCTTCACGCTCCTGGTCGCCATGGGGTACAAGGAGATCGAGATCGGCTATCCGTCGGCCTCCCAGGACGATTTCGATTTCGTGCGGCTACTGGCCGATACCGGTATCGCGCCGCCGGACGTCACCGTGGTGGTGTTCACCCCCGCCCGGCGGGATCTGATCGCCCGCACGGTCGAATCGGTCCGCGGGCTGGCCAACGAGGTGGTGATCCACCTGTACACCGCGACCGCCCCGGTGTGGCGGGATACCGTGCTGGGCAAGAACTCTCGCGAGGTCCGCGAATTGATCCTGGCCGGTGCCCACGATGTTCTCGAACTCGCCGGTGACCTGCCCCGGGTGCGCTTCCAGTTCTCCCCGGAGGTGTTCAACCAGACCGAACCCGGCTACGTCCTGGACCTCTGTGACAGCGTCACCGACCTGTGGCAGGCCAGCCCCCAGCGCCCGGTCACCCTGAATCTGCCGGCCACGGTGGAGATCGCGACGCCCAACGTGTATGCCGACCAGATCGAATATATGCACCGTCACCTGGCCCGCCGCGACAGCGTGGTGCTGTCGGTGCATCCGCACAACGACCGCGGCACCGGGGTGGCCTGCGCCGAACTCGCGGTGCTGGCCGGCGCGCAACGGGTGGAGGGTTGCGTATTCGGCAACGGCGAACGCACCGGCAATGTCGATATCGCCACCCTCGCCCTGAATCTGCATGCCCAGGGTGTGGACCCGATGATCGATTTCTCCGATATCGACGAGATCCGGCGCACCGTCGAATACTGCACTCGGCTGCCGGTCCACCCGCGGCATCCCTATGTGGGGGATCTGGTGCACACGGCCTTCTCCGGCACCCACCAGGACGCCATCAAGAAGGGGTTCGCCGAGCATCGCGAGCGCGCCGCGCGCACGGCTCGCCCCGAACACGAGATCGAATGGCGAGTGCCGTACCTGCCGATCGATCCGGCCGATATCGGGCGTGGTTACGACGCGGTGGTCCGGGTGAATTCGCAGTCCGGAAAGGGTGGAATCGCCTATCTGCTCGAGGCCGGACACGGTCTGGACCTGCCCCGGCGGTTGCAGATCGATTTCGCGCGGCAGGTACAGCGGCATACCGACGGCTCCGGCACGGAGGTGAGTGCGGCCGAGTTGTGTGCGCTGTTCGACGCGACCTATCTGGACACGCCGCAACCGCCGGAGGTCCAGTTGAAGGATCTCCGGGTGACCGGCCCGGCGGAGGCTGCGGTGATCACCGTAGGACTCGTGGTCGGCGGCCGGCAACACCGGAGCACCCATGAGGGGAGCGACCAGGTCTCCGCGGTGGTCTCGGCACTCGGGCAGGCGGGCCGGCCGATCGAGGTACTGAGCCTGTCCGGACATCCCGTCGCCGGGGGCAGGATTGCCTATCTGGAGTACCGGCGAGCAGGCCGGATCGAATGGTCCTGCGCCCGAGCCGATTCCGCATCGGCGGCCGCGGTGGCGGCAGTGGTCCGGGCAGCCGGTACGGTCGATCGCGGGTGAACCGGCTGTGCGGTCCGTCGTGGTGGCGAGGGGCCGGGCGTAGCCGGGTCGCCGGGCTCAGTCTCCGGTACGGCCGTCGATCTGCTCACGCAGCAGATCCGCGTGACCGTTGTGCCGGGCGTATTCCTCGATGAGATGCAGATACACCCAGCGCAGGCTGTACTCGGTACCGGCGGGATTCAGGCAGCGGTGGTCGAGCGGGAGCTCGGCCACCGCGGCGTCCGCCAGCTCTGTCTCCCGCCGGTACACGGCGAAATCGGCGGCGGGGTCGGCCGTGCCGATATTGTCGAAATCGCCGTTCGGATCCGTTTCGGCGCAGTAGAGGTACTCGAGCCGCTGTCCGGCCGCGGTGATCCGCAACCAGCCGCGCTCCACCTCGGACATATGGCGCACCAAACCGTGCAACGACAGCACCGAAGGCGGTACCGCACACTGCTTCAGCTGTGCGGTACCGAGGCCGGAGCATGCGGCCAGCAGGGTCTGCCGGTGGAAGTCCAGCCAGGACTGCAGCATCGGTCGTTCCGGACCGGTCCGTGCGGTTTCGATCCGGTCGATATCGGGTGCGATCCAGGTCATCCCACCGAACCTATCGGCACCCGCAGGCACCTGTCGCCCGGTGTTGTCAGAACCAGCTCTCGGCCATATCGACAGTGGTGGTGTCCAGATCGGCCAGTAGATCCAGCTGCGGCCCGGTGCGGGGGAGTTCGTGGCGGAAGAAATAGCGGACCGCGTGCCGTTTACCGTCGTAGAAATCGCCGGTGCGGCCGTGGGCGGCGAGCATCTGGTCCAGCCATATCCACGCCACCACGTGGTGGCCGAAGGCCTCCAGATAGACGGAACTGTTGGCAAGTGCGATCTCGATATCACCGGCGGCGAACAGACCGCCGGTGACCGTGATCAGGCGGGACCAGGATTTCTCCAGCCGGTCGGCGAGTTCGGCGGGTTCGTCGCCGAGTTCCTGTGCGGCCGCCAGGGTGGCCCGGATCCGGCTGTCCAGTTTGCGCAGGCTCGCCCCACCCTGCTGGGTGACTTTGCGGCCCAGCAGGTCCAGGCCCTGAATACCGTGCGTGCCCTCGTGGATGGGGTTGAGCCGGTTATCGCGATAGTGCTGTTCGACGTTGTATTCGCGGGTGTAGCCGTACCCGCCGAGAACCTGGATGGCGAGATCGTTGGCGGTCAGGCACCACTGCGAGGGCCAGCTCTTGGCGATCGGGGTGAGGATATCCAGCAGCAGCGTGCGGGCGCGGCGCTCCTCGTCGGATTCGGCCGTGTGCTGTTCGTCGATCAGACGGGCGCAGTACAGCACCAGGGCCAGCCCGCCTTCGGCGTAACTCTTCTGTGCCAGCAGCATCCGTTTCACATCGGCGTGCTCGATGATCGGGCGCTGGGGGGCGGCCGGATCGGCGGCGCCCTTGGTGCGGCCCTGGGGGCGGGTCCGGGCGTACTCGAGGGATTCGAGGTAGCCGGTGTATCCGAGTGCGGCCGCGACCAGACCGACCCCGCTGCGCGCCTCGTTCATCATGTGGAACATGTATTTCAGGCCCTGGTGTGGTTCGCCGACCAGATAGCCGATGGCGCCCGCGGCGCCCTGCGGTGTCCAGCGGCCCTCGCCGAAGTTGAGAACCGTGTTGACCGTGCCACGGAATCCCATTTTGTGGTTCAGCCCCGCCAGCGCCACATCGTTGCGTTCCCCGAGTGAGCCGTCCTCGTGCACCAGGAACCGCGGTACCACGAACAGTGAGATCCCTTTGGTGCCCGCCGGGCCACCGGGGATCTTCGCCAGCACCAGGTGCACGATATTCTCGCCGAGTTCGTGATCACCGCCGGAGATCCACATCTTGGTGCCGAACAACCGGTAAACGCCGTCGTCACGAGGCTCGGCACGAGTGACGATATCGGCGAGCGAGGACCCGGCCTGCGGTTCCGACAGGCACATCGTGCCGAAGAACCGTCCCTCGATCATCGGTGGTACGAACCGCCGCACCAGGCCGGGGTCGGCATGGGCGGCGAGCAGGTTGGCGTTGCCGATGGTCAGCAAGGGGTAGGCGCTGGTACCCGGGTTGGCGGCGTGGAACCAGGCGAAACCCGCCTGGGCGACCGCGGCGGGAAGCTGCGCACCACCGAGTTCGGCGTCCATGGTCGCGCCGACCATCCCTGCCTCGGCGAACGCGGCGAGTGCCTGTCCGACCTCGGCGATGAGGGTGACCTTGTCGCCGTCGAAGGTGGGTTCGCGGGTGTCGTTCAGTTTGTTGTGGGTGGCGAAATATTTGGTGGCCAGCTGCTCGCTCAGGTCGAGGACGGCATCGAAGGTCTCTCGCGAATGTTCGGCATATCGGGGCCGCCGGGTGAGGCTCTCGACATCGAGCCATTCGTAGAGCAGGAACTCCAGGTCACGCCGGGACAGCAGAGTAGACCGCATAACCACCCTTTCGATACAAGTTGCGGCCAGAGTATCAAATATGGCCGGGGGTCGTGGTTTCGAACCGGGGTCGCGCCGCTCGCCCGAATCCAGTATCACCGGTACCCGCCCGGACGCTCATGGACCGGGGCGGGCGCGGCCGACGGCACTGCCCGGCGATCCGGCAGGCCTGCCGGTGTGTGTACGCCCGGACCGCGGCGTCGCCGAGACAGCGGACCGCGCGGGCAACGAGGTGCCCGCGCGGTTGCGTTACCCGCGGTTGCGTTACCCGCGGTCGCCGAAGCTGCGGGAGGTCGAGGCGGCGAACTCAGCTGCTGCTGCCCTGGCGCGCGCCGATGGCGGCGAGAACTGCGCAGGCCGGTGGCGGCAACCGGAACGGTCCGGTCAATGCTTGGGGCCCACACACTGCCGAGCTTGCTGTAGCTGTCGAATATCAGCGCCGCCGCGCCGCCTAACAGACCCGTGGTGATGCCGAGAGCGGGCATCGCGGGCCGGCGAAGCGCACGGGGCGCACTCCCGTCACCCGCGATCGGCGTGGTGCCGCAAGCCTTCGCGCTGGGCGGGCTGTGCGTCTCAGGCGTCGTCGTTCCTGGCCGGCAATGCCAGGATCGCGGAGGCCATCGCGCCGGGGTCGCCGTCCTCCGGACGCAGAACCAGTGCCGGGGACGCGGGGGGCTCGTAGGGATCGTCGATGCCGGTGAACCCGCGGATTTCCCCGGTCCTTGCCTTCGCGTACAAGCCTTTGGGATCGCGGGCCTCGCAGATATCCAGCGGGGTGTCCACGAAGACCTCGAGGAACGGGATACCGGCGGCGTCGTGCACCGCTCGGGCCCTTTCGCGGTCGGCTCGGTAGGGACTGATGAGCGAGACGATGGCAACCGTCCCCGACTCGGCGAACAACCGCGCGACCTCACCGACCCGGCGGATGTTCTCCGTCCGGTCCGCCGCCGAGAAGCCCAGATCGGAATTGAGTCCGTGCCGCAGGTTGTCGCCGTCGAGCAGAAATGCCGGCTGTCCCGCCGCCACCAAGCGGCGTTCGAGTTCCACCGCCACCGACGATTTCCCGGAGCCGGACAGTCCGGTGAGCCAGATCGTGCGACCGCGTGTCGGGCGTTCCGCGCGGCCGACCGCGCTCGAATGCCAGACCACCCGGGAGGCGGGCAGGCTGGGCCCGGTGATCATACCGGCGCCGACGGTATCGCCGGTGGTGTCGTCGATCAGCAGGAAACTGCCGGTGGTGCGATTACGGCGATACGGGTCGAACTGCAGCGCCTGCCGGGTCCGCAACTGGACGCGGCCGATCTGGTTGAGTGCCAGGGTGTTGGCGTTCTCGTCGCGATGCAGGGTATTCACATCGAGCCGGTAGTCCAGGGTGCGGACCTCTGCCGCGACGCTGCGAGTGGTGTGCCGCACCGTATACGAGGCGCCGGGCCGCAGTTCGGTCTCGTCGCTGAACCAGCAGACCATCGTGTCCAGATCGCGGCTGGTCTCCGGCCGGTTGGCGGGGCGGCACAGCATGTCCCCGCGGCCGATATCGAGCTGATCGGCCAGTGTGACAGTCACTGCCTGCGGCGGGAACGCCTCGGTGAGCGGGGCGCCGCCCGGCCCCCAGATTCCGGTCACCGTGGTGGAGAGCCCCGACGGAAGAACGGTGATCTCGTCGCCGGGAGACCAGACGCCGCTGGCGACCGTTCCCGCATACCCGCGGAAATCCGGTGTGTGGCTGCGGATCACGTACTGCACCGGCAACCGGGCGTCGATCAGATTTCGGTCGGAGGCGATATGCACCTCTTCGAGGTGGTGCAGCAGCGGCGTGCCCTCGTACCAGTCCATGGTGGCGCTGCGGTGCACGATATTGTCGCCGTGCAGAGCCGACATCGGGATGAAGGTCAGATCGGCGATGTTGAGCCGGGACGCGAAACCCGCGAATTCCTCGCGGATCTCGGCGAATCGCTGGGCCGACCAGTCCACCAGATCCATCTTGTTCACGCACAGCACGAGATGGGGTACGCCGAGCAGCGAGGCCAGGAAGGCGTGCCGGCGGGTCTGTTCCACCACGCCGTGTCGGGCATCCACCAGGATCAGCGCCAGATCGGCGGTCGAGGCGCCGGTCACCATGTTACGGGTGTACTGCACATGCCCCGGGGTGTCGGCGATGATGAATTTACGGCGCGGGGTAGCGAAATAGCGGTGTGCGACATCGATGGTGATGCCCTGTTCCCGTTCCGCGCGTAACCCGTCGGTGAGCAATGCCAGGTTCGGAAGATCCTCGCCGCGATCGCGGCTGGTGCGTTCGACCGCGTCGAGCTGATCGGTGAACAGGGTTTTGGAATCGAACAGCAGCCGGCCGATGAGGGTCGATTTCCCGTCGTCGACACTGCCCGCCGTCGCCAGGCGCAGCAGGGAGCCCATCAGAAGTAACCCTCTCGTTTGCGATCTTCCATACCGGCCTCGGAGATCCGGTCGTCGGCGCGGGTGGCGCCGCGTTCGGTGACCCGGGCGGCGGCGACCTCGGCAACCACCTCGGCCGGTGTAGCCGCGGTGGATTCCACGCAACCGGTGCAGGTGGCATCGCCCACGGTGCGGAACCGGACCAGCGCTTCCTGCGGTTCCTCACCGTCGAGCAGCGCCAGGAACCGGGTGTGGGCCAGCAGCATCCCGTCGCGCTGGACCACCGGCCGGCGATGGGCGTAGTAGAGCGGCGGCAGGTCGATCCCTTCGGCCGCGATATAGCTCCAGATATCCAGCTCGGTCCAGTTGGACAGCGGGAAGACCCGGATGTGTTCGCCCGGGCGGTGTTTGCCGTTGTAGAGATTCCACAGTTCCGGGCGCTGCCGGCGCGGATCCCACTGGCCGTACTCGTCGCGGAAACTGAAGACCCGTTCTTTGGCGCGGGCCTTCTCTTCGTCGCGGCGGGCGCCGCCGAATACGGCGTCGAACCGGCCCTCGCGCACACTGCGCAGCAGGGTCGTGGTCTGCAGCCGGTTGCGACTGCCCCGGGGACCGGTGTCCTCGGTGACCCGCCCGGCGTCGATATCGTCCTGGACCCGGCCTACGAGCAGGCGTAACCCGTACTTCGCGACGACCTGGTCGCGATAGGTGATCACCTCGTCGAAGTTGTGCCCGGTATCGATATGCAGGATCGGGAACGGTACCGGCGCCGGCCAGAACGCTTTGGTGGCCAGGTGCAGCATCACCACCGAGTCCTTGCCGCCGGAGAACAGGAGAACTGGACGTTCGAATGTTGCGGCCACCTCCCGCAGGATGTGGACCGATTCGGCCTCGAGTGCGGCCTGATGCGAGAGCTCGTAGGTGCCCGCCGCCGACTTCGTGTGCTGGCTCACGGTTAAAAACTAGAACACGTTTCTATGAATGGTCAATGGTGTTGCGGCCGGTGCCCGCCCGCCGCGGCGGTGACTGCATCGGCCGCGGCGACCAGCGCGCTGCCGCGGCGGGCGATCTCGGCGCCGGTGATCGAGGTACCCACGTACATGGTGAGCACCAGTTGCTGGCGGCCGCCGGCGTCGTAGGTCGGCGCCGCCAGCAGGCTCACCGGATGCTCCTTACGCGGGCGCAGATCCGCGCCCAGATATACGCGCTCGCCGAGCGTGGTCACCAGTTCCGCGACGGCGGTGCGCAGCTCATCGGGCATTTCGTGACCACCGACCCCGGCCAGCATGGAGTACAACTGCCGGCCCGCGCCGGTCATGCTCTCCACCAGGTAGCCGCGGTTGCGGCATTCGGCGACGAGGCGGCGCAGCCGGGTCTCGTCCTGGTTCAGGGGAACCGTCGGCGGGGTCGCCAGCCAGGCGTCGAAGGCGGCGTCGGTATCCCACAGCACGTACATCAGGCCGACCGGTGGCGCGAAACGGTAGGTCGCCCCGACCCGCACCATGGCGGGCCCCGCACTGTCCAGGACACTGATCCGTTCGCCGACCACGGCGGATGCGGTGCAGGTGGTGCCGTATTCGGCACTGAGGCGCTCCAGCTCCGGGTGGGCGAGGCCGGCGATGGCGAAACTGTCCTGGGCGACCCGGCCCGCGGCGATGAGTGCGGGGCCCGGGCCGTAGTCGCGGGTGCGCGGGTCGCGGGTGAGATAGCCGGCGGCGGTGAGCTCGGTGAGGATGCCCAAGCAGGTGGGTTTGGCCAGGCCCAGGTCGCGCGCTATTTCCGACAGTCCGGCCCGGCGACCCCGCCGTGTGGTGAGGTAGTCGATCACCTGGATCACACGCTGGGTGGGTGCGGACCGCCGGCCCACCTCGCGTGCCTCCGCCGAGCTCGCTGCCATTGACCGCTCCTAGAACAGGTTCTAATCTTTTCGATATCAGAATGTACCAGGGCGGTACATATATGGAACACTGGGAGTATCGTGCTCACACAGCCGTTCGCGGACGCGATCGCCACCGCCGAGGAAATCATCAAAGGCGCCCCCCATATCCGCACCGAGCAGGATCTGGCCGAGGGCTACGACTACCTGGCCGCCAGTATCCGGGCGGCCATCCAGATGTCGTGGGCCTTCGAGCGGGACTTCCCGTTCTTCGTGACCTCCACCGGGCCCTATACGAAGATGGCGCTGGACAACCCCGACACCCTCTATTGGCACGCCAATCTGAATCCCGACGCGGAATACGTGGTCACCGGAACCCGCGGCACCACCCGCGACCTGAGCTTCCAGGTGCTCAACGGTAACTACTCGCCGACCGAGGTGCCCGGCGGGGAAACGGCCTTCGACGACCGCTCCATCGATATCGCGGCCGACGGCACCTATGAACTGACGCTGGGACCCGGCGCCGGCGGCCGCAACCATATCCAACTCGCCGCCGATTCCTCCATGCTCGCGGTGCGCGAGGTCTACGGCGACTGGGCGAACGAGAAGGCCGGCACCGTCCGGATCCGCCGGGTCGACACCACCGGGACCGCCCCACCGGCGGTCACCACCGATCTGATGGCCAAACGGTACGAAATCGCCGGCAAAATGCTGGTCTCCCGGCTGAAAACCTTTCTCGCCTTCCCGGAGTGGTTCTATCTGAACCTGCCGGTCAACACCATGACCGAACCGCGGCGCACCCCTGGCGGACTGTCCACGCAGTTCTCCTCGGTCGGACACTACGAACTCACCGACGACCAGGTCATGATCCTGACCGTGCCGAAATCCGACGCCCCCTACCAGGGGTTCCAGCTCGGTAGCATGTGGTACCTGTCGCTGGACTACATCAACCACCAGACCAGCCTCAACGCCGACCAGGCGAAAACGGACCCCGACGGCATGATCCGGCTGGTGATCAGCGAACGCGACCCCGGCCTGGTGAACTGGATCGAACGCACCGGCCACGACCGCGCCTACCTGCAGTTCCGCTGGCAACGCCTGTCCCGGGAACTGAAACCCGAGGACGGGCCGACGGTGGAACTGGTGTCCTTCGACGAACTGCCGGACCGGCTGCCCTACTACCGGGAATCCCGGATCACCCCGCAGGACTGGAAGGCGCGTATCGCCGCCCGGCAGGCCGCGGTGGCGGAAAGGATGCTGGGCTGATGCTGTTGCGGGACAAAGTGGTGGTCGTTTCGGGAATCGGCCCCGGGCTCGGCCAAGCCATCGCGGTGCAGAGTGCGAAGGCCGGCGCGAAGGTCGTACTCGCCTCGCGTACCGAGAAACGGTTACTCGAGGTCGGTGCCGTTATCGAGGATCTGGGCGGCCGCGCGCTGGTGGTGCCCACCGATATCACCGACGACGCGGCGGCGCAGGAACTCGTGCGCGCCACCCAGGAGGAGTTCGGGCGGGTCGACGCACTGGTGAACAATGCGTTCGCCATGCCGCCGATGGCCGACCTCGCCGATGTGGCGATCGACGATCTGCGCGCCAGTTTCGAAACCAACGTTTTCGCCGCACTACGCCTGACCCGCCTGTTCGCGCCGGCGCTCGCCGAACGCAACGGGTCGGTGGTGATGATCAACTCGGCCGTTCTGCGCCACTCCCGGCGGCCCTACGGCCCGTACAAGATGGCCAAGACCACGCTGCTGGCGCTGGCGCAGAGCCTGGCCACCGAACTGGGACCCCGGGGCATCCGGGTGAATTCGGTGGCGCCGGGCTGGATCTGGGCCGACACTCTGAAATGGTATTTCGGCTATCTGGCGAAGGAACGCGGAGTCACGGCCGAAGAGGTCTACACCGAGACGGCCGCCGATATCGATCTGCGCCGGCTGCCCGAACCCGACGAAATCGCCGATGCCGTTATCTTCTTCGCCTCCGAGATGTCCCGGGCGATCACCGGGACCTGTCTCGACGTGAACTGCGGCGAATTCCACCACTGAGGAGACAACAGAAATGATCGGCAGGGAAGACGTCGGTACGATCGACGATCTGCACGCCTCCGCCACCAAAGTGATCGGCCTGGACGATTTCGGTGCCGACGACTACCGCACCGGACTGTCGGTGCTGCTGGAATCGTTCGAACGCGATGCCGAACTCACCCCGTTCGGCAACAAGGTCAACCGGGCGTTCCTGCGCGGCGCGCTCATCGCCCGGGCGTTGAGCGAAGCCGGCTGGAAACAGTATCCGCAGCATGCCGAGGTATCCGTCGAGCGCCCGATCTTCGTCACCGGGTTACCGCGTTCGGGCACGACCGCCGTGCACCGCCTGCTCACCGTCGATCCCGGCCATCAGGGCCTGGAGATGTGGCTGACCGAGATGCCGCAGCCGCGACCGCCGCGGGAGACGTGGGAACAGAACCCGGTATTCCAGCGGCTCCAGGCAGCCTACGAGAAACACCACGTGGAGCATCCGGAATTCATGGGTGTGCACCATATCTCGGCCGACCAGGTGGAGGAGTGCTGGCAGCTGCTGCGGCAATCGGCGATGTCGATCTCCTACGAATGCCTCGCCTACCTGCCGCGCTACTCCGAATGGCTACGCGACCAGGACTGGATCCCCGCCTATGAGCGCCACCGCCGCAATCTGCAGCTGATCGGGCTCAACGATCCGGATCGCCGGTGGGTGCTGAAGAACCCGAGCCACCTGTTCGCGCTCGACGCCCTGCTCGCCGTATACCCCGACGCACTGATCATCCAGATGCATCGGCAGCCGCGCACCATCGTGGCGTCGGTGTGCAGCTTGAACGAGCAGGCCACGGATGGCTGGTCGGAGAAGTTCCGCGGTCCGGTGGTGGGGGAGGCGCAACTGGAGCTGTGGTCCCGCGGCGCCCGGACCTTCCTCGCCGATCGCGCGAAACATCCCGCCGCGCAGTTCGTCGATGTGTACTACGAGGATTTCGTCACCGATCCGATCGCCACCGTCGAGCGGATCTACGACCACTTCGGGATCGAATTCACCGAAGCGGCTCGTACGCAGATGGCCGGCCTGCACAGCGAATCCACCTCGGGCGCCGCACGACCCGCCCACAAGTACTCACTGGCCGATTTCGGTCTCACCGCCGATCAGGTCGATGAAGCGTTCGCCCCCTACCTGGCCGAGCACTATCCGGGTGGTAGCCGTAATTGACCGAGTGCCCGGGCAGTGGGAGCCGTACCGCGCTCACTGCCCGGCGTCCGGTACGGCTTCGTGCACCGGTCGGCAGCGGAAGTTACCGCTCCGCCACCAGATATTCGGTCACGGACCTGTGCCTTCCGGTAGGGGCCGTCGCAGTCGGCGTCGTACTGGGATTTGTCGAACCGAACTCTGCGCCACGGCCTTCCTCCCGAGATGGCACGTGCTCGTCTTCAGGCCGCTGCCTGAGAGCGTCTCCGGGGGAAACCTGGCCGAGAAGGTGTGGCGGTCGCCCTCTCGAGCGCTCGAGTTTCAGGGCTGGCCGGGTTTCAGCACGATGAACAAGCCGTGGGCTTCGGCGCAGAGCAGGTCTCCGTCGTGCAGGGTGGCCTTGATCCACACCTTGCGGCCCTCCTGGCGTTCGCCCCAGGCACGCAGCTGTAGTTCTTTGTTCAGCGGTGTGATCGCCCGGTAGTCGACGGTGAGCGAGGCGGTCCGGGTGACCGACCCGGAGTACAGCGAACCGGCCAGTCCCATCAGATCGTCGAAGCCCAGCGAGACGTATCCGCCGTGCGCCGCCGCGTTCCCGCCCAGGTGGAAAGTGCGATAGGTGATCCGGGCCTCGACGCCGTCCGGTTTCGCGCGATCCACCCGGTAGGGCGGCAGAGTCACATTGCCGCGAGACGGCAGATCGAACCGAGTCCAGCCGGGTGCGTCCCATTCCTCATGGACGTGGGTGCCGAGCCGGTCGTTGAGTTTCTCCAGGATGCCGGCCGCTTCCTGCACCAGATCGTCGGGCGGTACCGCCAGCCGTGCGCGGTCCATGAGCGTCCGGACCTGTTCGACGAAATCGCCGTAGTGGGGTCCGCCGCGGCTGGTGTCCACCGATCGGACCTGATTCATCAGCTCCGACATCGGCCGGAATCCGCCTTCGTGATGCTCCGCGCTGGGGAGTGCGTTCCCGGCCTCGTCGTCGCTCATGAGAACACGTTATCGTTCGGGTCGGGGGCCGCGGCCGGGCGGGGCACTCTTCCGTGCCCGCGCACCGGCCGTCCCCGCGCTGCTCGGGCCACGTAGGCTCCCGGCAACGGCTGTCCGGCCGTCCATTTTTCGCTGGGCGGCCGGTGCCCGTCCGTGGGAGGATTTCCGGACGGGGTGATACGCACGCGGGGCGGTCGGCTCGGGCCGCCGGGAGGACTACAGATGCCGACGACGCCACTGACCCAGCAGAGTTTCCAGACGGTCGTGGCCACCAACCACATTGTGCTGGTGGATTTCTGGGCGACCTGGTGTGGTTGGTGCACCCGGTTCGCGCCGGTCTACGAGGCCTCCTCCGAAACTCATCGCGATATCGTGCACGCCACGGTCGAGGCCGAGGCCGAACCCGCGCTGGCAGCGGCGGGGCAGGTCGACCGCTACCCGTGGATCATGGCCTTCCGCGAGGGCATGCTGGTCTACTCCAAGGCCGGATTCCTGCCCGCCGACCAGCTCGAGGAACTGGTCCAGCAGATCCGGTGGATGGATATGGAGACCTTCCGGCGCGAACACGGACAGCCTGCCCGCGAGACGACAGTGCCCGCGGAACCCGCGACCGGCCGAGCCGGGCCCGCCCCCGGGCCGCAGTCCTACGGCTGGCCCGGTCTGCGGCCGGCGTGAACGGCGCACTCGAACCAGGCGCGGTATTCGCCGGTTACCGCATCGAACGGCTGCTCGGAACGGGCGGTATGGGCCAGGTCTATCTGGCCCGCGACCGCGACCTACCGCGTCCGGTCGCCCTGAAACTGCTGAACCCGATGACCGGGGACGAGCAGGAGGTCCGGGCCCGGTTCCTGCGCGAGACCGATACCGTGGCGCGGTTCGCCCACCCGAATATCGTCGCCGTGTACGCCCGCGGGGAAGAACAGAACCGCCTCTGGATGGCGATGCAGTACATCGAGGGCACCGATGTTGCGGCGGTCCTGCGGGACGGGCCCGTCCGCCCCGACCACACGGTACGGATCATCGAGGAAACCGCGCGCGCCCTCGACCACGCGCATACCGCCGGGGTCCTGCACCGCGACGTGAAACCCGCGAACATCCTGCTGGCCTGGGGCGAGCACCAGCGGGTGTACCTCTCCGATTTCGGTATCGCCAAAGCAGTCGACCGTTCCGACGGGCTCACCCGCACCGGGGAGCTGTACGCGAGTTTTCACTACGCCGCGCCCGAATACTTCGAGATGCGACCCGATATCGACCGCCGCGCGGATGTGTACTCGCTGGGCTGCACGCTGTACTACCTGCTGACCGGCCGGTTACCGTATCCGGCGGCCACCACCGGCGCATTGATCAACGCCCACCTCAATGCCCCGGTGCCGCGGCCGTCGGCGGCAGACCCGCGAGTGCCCCGCGGATTCGACGGGGTGATCGCCAAGGCCATGGCGAAGAATCCGTACGAGCGGTTCCCGAGCTGCGGGGAACTGGCGCTGGCCGCCCGCCGGGCACTCACCGAACCTGCGGTCACCATGCCGGCCACCCCGCCCGTGCCACCGATCGCGCAGTCCGCGCCGCCTCCCGGCCGGCCGAGTCGCGGCCGCCGGCGGATAGCGACGGCGCTCGCCGCCGCGCTCGCGCCGGCGATATTCGGTACAGCCGCCTGGCTCACCGGGATATCGCGCACCGGCACCGCGGACTCCGCCGGCCCACCGGCACCGCCCGCGGATGCGGAAGCCGCCGCCGAACAGGCCGCCTGTGCGTATACGACGCTGGTCGGCACATACGACTACGCGGACCCGGCGGGCTGGGAACAACAAGTGCAGGCCGGGGCCACCGGACAATGGAAAAGCCAGGCCGAAACCGTCCTGCCGATGGCCCGGGTCCTCATCTCCGCCGACCCGGAACGGTCCCGGGTCCAGGAGGCCACATGCACGGCGACGATGAGCGCCGGCGGCACCCGCGCCGAGGTCCAGGTGCAACTGACCACCCTTGATGCCGAACCCGGCGCCGCCGAGACATCACGGGAACCTTCGGTGTCCACCGTGATGGAACTGGTCGACGGCCGGTGGCTGTGCAGCGTGTTCAATGCGCCTTTCATGCCGGAATGATGTTGTGAGGGTTTGCACACCGCTGGAACGGGGCATCGTCGATAGCGTCCGGTTCGCTACGCATAAGCTGGCCCGGCTGCACGATGGAGGTAAGTCTTGACGGTCGAGGTACTGGCCGACCCGGAACCGGGCGGGTCGTGGCAGGGCGGGCAACAGCCGGTCCGGCCGGCTCCACCGGTATCGATGATCGAGCGGATGACATCGATCCTGGACGCATTCGCGCCCGCCACACCGGTGCTCACACTGCAAGATCTGGTGGAGCGCACCGGTCTGCCCCGGTCCACGGTGCATCGCATCCTGGACCAGATGATCCGGTTGCGCTGGCTCGCGCATTCGCCCGGCGGCTACCGCTTGGGCCTGCGCACCCTGGAACTGGGTGGACTGGCCGCCGGGCACAACGAACTGCGGGCAGTGATCGGTCCGCTGCTGCACGAACTGTGTCAGCGAACCGCGTCGGTGGGTCATCTCGGCGTGCTGGACGGCCGCGACGTGGTGTATCTGGACAAAACCGGTGGCCGCAACAGCGCCACGGTCCCCACCCGGGTCGGCGGCAGGCTCCCGGCGCACAGCACTGCACTCGGTAAAGCGCTGCTGGCGGGCCTGGATCCCGGTGTCGTGGAAACATCGCTGCGCGAACAGCTTCCCCGGCTCACCGCACGCACGATCGGTGACCGGCTGGAACTGCACCGGGAATTGGCCCGGATCCGCAGCCGCCAGGGGGTCGCGGTGGACCACGAGGAAGCGGTCACCGGAATCGGCTGCGTAGCGGTACCCGTCCGGCGCCGGGGAGTGGCGGTGGCGGCGTTGTCGCTTGCCACCCGGATCGGTTCCGGCCGCCCGGCCGTTGACACCGGTCTGCAGGCCCGGCAGCTGAGTGCGCTGGCGGCCGAAGCGGGCCGGTTGCTCTCCCGTGAATGAGGCCGGAGCCGTCGAGGTGACCGGACGGGGTCAGGGCGGTGTCAGGGACCGCGCCAGTGCGCGTCCCGCGGCCCGGCCGGAGAAGATGCATCCGCCGAGGAAGGTCCCTTCGAGCGCGTTGTAACCGTGCACGCCGCCGCCGCCGAATCCGGCGACCTCACCCGCGGCGTACAGCCCGGGGAAGGGAGTGCCGTCGGAACGCATCACCCGGGAGTCCAGATCGGTCTGGAGACCGCCGAGGGTTTTGCGGGTGAGGACATTGAGCCGGACCGCGATGAGTGGCCCCGCCGCCGGGTCCAGGATCCGGTGCGGTTTCGCGACGCGCGCGGTTTTGTCGCCGAAATAGGTTCGCGCGTTGTGGATCGCGGCCACCTGGGCGTCCTTGGTGAACTTGTTGGTGATCTCGCGGTCGCGTGCGACGATCTGGCGTTCCATATCCGCAAAGTCGAGCTGCGGGCCGCGGGCGATCGCGTTCATACCGTCCACCAGTTCGCGGAGAGTACCGGCGACCACGAAATCGGCGCCGTGTTCCTTGAATGCCTCCACGGGGGCAGGCGCGCCCTTGGTGAACCTGCTGCGAACGGTGGTGAGCCGGTCTTTGCTGGTGATATCGGGGTTCTGCTCCGATCCCGAGAGCGCGAACTCCTTCTCGATGATCGCCTGGGTCAGCACGAACCACGAATAGTCGTGACCGGTCGACAGAATGGCCTTCATCGTGGTGTTGGTATCGAAACCGGGGAAACACGGCGCCGGCAGCCGTTTACCGTTCGCGTCGAACCACAGCGACGACGGGCCGGGGATGATACGGATCGCATGGTCGGGCCAGATCGGGTCCCAGTTGTTGATGCCCTCGGTGTAGTGCCACATTCGGTCCCGGTTCACCAGGGCGGCGCCGGCGGATTCGGCGATACCGAGCATCCGGCCGTCCACATGCGCGGGCACCCCGGAGATCATGGTCCGGGGCGCGGGGCCCAGCCGGTCGACCGGCCAGTTGCGCCGGATCAGGTCGTGATTGTGACCGATACCGCCGGTGGTGACCACGACCGCGCCGGCCCGGAATTCGAAATCGTCCACCACCGTGCGCGAGGTGGCGACGCCACGGGGCAACTCCGTGGGTTCCAGCACACTGCCGCGGACCCCGGCGACCGCACCGTCCTCGACGAGCAGGTCGTCGACCTGATGCCGGAACGCGAACCGCACCAGCCCGTTGCGTTCCGCTTCCAGGACGGGGTTCAGGAAGACCTCGAGAACTCCGGGACCCGTACCCCAGGAGATATGGAACCGCGGCACCGAATTGCCGTGTCCGTCGGCGAGGGCTCCGCCACGTTCGGCCCAGCCGACCAGCGGCGTGACCCGCAGACCGAGGTCGTAGAGGTAGTCGCGTTTCTCGGTGGCCGCGAACTGCACGTAGGCCTGCGCCCACTGCCGGGCCCAGTGGTCCTCCTCGTCCCGGTCGAAACCGGCCGAACCCAGCCAGTCCTGCAGTGCGAGTTCGTAGGAGTCGTGGATACCGAGCCGCCGCTGTTCGGGGCTGTCGACGAAGAACAGCCCGCCGAGCGACCAGAAGGCCTGCCCGCCCAGGTTGTTGCGGTTCTCCTGGTCGACGACGAGAACGCGATGCCCGGCCCTGGTCAGTTCGTAGGTGGCGACGAGACCGGCCAGTCCGGCGCCGACGACGATCACGGGATATTCGCCGGATACCCGGTCACCGGGGGAGGTTTCGGACACGGTTCACCCTTCGCTCACGGTAGTTACCGGCGGGAAACTTATCAGACCCGCGGCATGCCCGGCCGGGGTTCAGCCGGGTCGCCCGGCTGCGAATTCGCCGGCCAGTTCGGTGAACACCGCGCGATTCAACACGAAGGCCTGCTTACCCTCGTCCAGAATGCGGCGCTGTTCGAGTTCGTCGGCGCCGATACGGTCGAGCAGGGCGCGGTATTCCCGTTTGAACGCCGCCGGATTACCGATGCCGTCGAAAACGTAGAAGCGCACGCCATCCCCGCGATGCGGCAGATCCCAGAGCTTTTCGGCATGCCCGCGGATCACCTGCCCGCCGGACAGGTCGCCCAGATACCGCGTGTAGTGGTGCGCGATATAGCCACCCGGCCAGGTGCGGGCGCATTCCTCGATCCGCGCGGCGTAGGTGGCGGTGGCGGGTAGCGGGTTCAGCTGTGCGCGCCAGCCCGGCCCGGCCAGATGCGCCAGATCGCGTTCCAGCTCCGCCGTACGCGCGAGTTCCGGTTTGATGAACGGGCCCGCCACCGGGTCGGCGGCGAGGGCGTCGGTGTGCTCCTCCAGCGCCTGGTAGATGAACCAGAGCTGCGCGGTGTAGCGGCAGTAGGACTCGATGCCGAGTACTCCGGCGAGCATCTCGGTGATGAAGGTCGAATTCTCCGCTTCCTCGTGTTCGCGCGCGGTGGCCTCCCGGATGCGCGTGGAGAAGGGGGCGGCCGGGTCGGCGGTTTCGGTGGTCTCCGGCATACATCAAACCCTTCCTGCGAACAGGGCGGCCGATCGCCGCACCATCACGCGGCCGCCGGTGGCGTGGCAGGTCACCACGCCACCGACAGCCGGCAACCCGACGATACCGGGCGCACACCACCTGTGGGGATGTCCGTCAGCCGGCGTCGGAACGCCGGGACGCCGGTAGCGGCTCGGTCGGGACCGGGCCTGATTCGCCGGCACCCACACCCACCGGCTCGGCCGCGGCGCCGACGCCGACGGGCTCGGGCGGCGAGAACGGTATCGCCGCGGTGGGCAGCATATCCTCGGCCATGCCCAGTGCCGCGGTGGGCAGGGCCAGCAGATCGGCGGGCAGCACCGGCATCTCACGCATCTCCGGCGCCGCGGCCGTGCCCGCGGTATCGGGCCCGGCCGGCGGCTGCGCCGATACGGCCGAACTCAACGGCGCCGGATCCAGGTCGCGGGTCCAGACGTGGTGATCCACTCCGGAGACCGTGGCCCGCCCACGCCCGGACGGCACCGGCGGTTGCGGAGCGGTGACCCGCGGCGCCTGCGGTGCGACCGGGCGGGGTGCCTGCGGTAATTGTCCAGCGGCCGGGAATCCCACCGGCATATCCGGTGAAGCCATCACTGCGGCGGGTGCGGCGCCCAGTACCGGACCGTGCGCGCGACCCGACGCGGTGGCCCGCCGCTTGCCGAGGTTCACCGAGTACAGGCGTTTGGCCAGATGCACCGACGGCAGCCGTTTGCGCGTGACCACCGGGCGCCGCAGGGCGCCGAACTTGCGCAGGATCGGCGGGCGGCGCACGGTCCGGTCGAACCATTCGCCGAGGGTCACCCCACCGGCCAGCGCGCAGCCGATACCGAACGCGGCCAGCAGCTGGTCCGCGCCGCGGGTGATCTCGTCGTTGAGCATGCCGTACAGCCCGCGGTAGATGCTCAGGCCGGGCAGCAGCGGGGTGATACCGGCGAGCGCTACGACCAGCGGCGGCGTCAGCGCCCGCCGGGCGAGCAGACCACCGACCATACCGATCACCACGGCCGCCGCACCTGCGGCGAACACCGGACCGAATCCGGCCGCCATCACCAGCAGATAGCAGATGGTGCCCATGGCGCCGCCGCCGGCGGCCGCGGCGAGTGCCCGTTTCTCCGCGTAGCAGGCGAGGCAGAAGGCCAGTGCCGCGGTGGCTCCGGCCAGGACCTGTACCGGCAGATTGGTCAGCGCGTGGCTGGGGCCGAGATCCAGGGGCACCGTCGCGTCGAACGCCTCGCCGATTCGCAGAGTGATCGCGATACCGGCGATGATTCCACCCGTCATCATCAGCAGTTCGAGCATCCGCGCGCCCGCGGTGATCGGGGCCCCGGTGATCGCGTCCTGTACCGAGCCCACCAGGCTCAGCCCACTCAGCAGCACCGTGATCCCGGCCGCGATGATCAGCGTCGGACTCACCGAGATACCCAGCGGTTCGGCCACGGCGGCGAGTACCACCGCCGGTGTTGCCGCAATGGCACCGCCCACCAGATGCTGGAAGAAGAACGGCAGCCCGTACCGATTGAGTGTGCGGTTGGTCCGGTCGATCAGGGCGGTGGTGATGAAGCTCAGTGCGACGACGAGAACGCCGCCGCCGAGGAGCAGCGAGATTGCCGCGGCCATCAGCGACCAGCCGAAGGTTGCCGTCCACCGCTTGTACGGGTGCGGTGCCGAGGTGATGGCGTCCAGGGCCGCGCGTGCCTCATGCGGCGGCACGATCTCGCGACGGATCCGGCGGGTGAGCCGGTCCACCGCCGCGAGCCGGGTGAAGTCCAGCGAGCGGTACTGCACCACCCGCATGGAACTGACCGGCGGCAGCCGCCGGCCGCGATGCACCGAGATGCGGATGGCGTTGTAGGTGACCTCGACATCGCACTCCGACAGGCCATAGGTGGCGACGATGAAGCGCACCGTGGTCTCGGTATCGGTAACGGCGGAGCCGGAGGCCAGCACCACTTCGCCCATCCGAATGGCCAGATCCATGACTTCGGCCACCGTGGCGTCGTCGGTGAGATCGATCGGCTGCAGCGGAGCGGGTGCGGAGACGATCGTATCGGCGGTGGCGGGGCGGTCGGCGACCAGCTTCTTGATGGCACCGGTGATCACAGGCAAACGCAGGGGAGTACGCCGATGCTCGGCATACCCCGACGGGTCCGGAGAGATCTGTGGTGGAGAGGTCGCTCCTTCCAGGAATCCTTGCGCAGCCATAGCCGCGAAGGTAGTGGCCGAAGGGGGCTCTTTTCCACCGGAAAATAGGTCGGATGAATGTGATCTTTGTTACGTGCCGGTTTATTTGCGGTTTCAAATGGAAAAAGGGACGCGTTTGCCCAGCTCGGCGCGGTCTCATCTGTGCGTCGGCCGCCGCCGGGGCCGCGTTACGTACTCCGCGCCGATACGCCCGGCGCATAGCTCCGGCCGCGGTACGGACTCCGGCCGGCCTCGCCCGGTCCTGCGGGCATACCCGCGCACACCGCGACCATGTACGCCCGTCGACACCGCGACCGTGTGCGGTTTGTCGCCGGGCTTCGCCCCACCACGGCCGTTAGGGTCGAAGGCATGAGCACCGGCAGCACTGCGACAGCACAACAGTTACGGCAGGCACTGGACGGACCGTGGAGCGAAGTCCGGGAAGAAGCCCGCACCCAGCTCGCGGACGGGCGGTTCGCCGGTGACCCCGATCTGGACCTCCCCGCCGCCCGCGCCCGGGTACTGGAACAGATGCGCGAGATAGCGAAACTCGGCCTCGCCGATCGCGGGTTCCGGCGTGAGCACGGCGGCACGAGCGAGCCCGGCGCCGCCGTGGTCGGATTGGAGATGCTCGCCTACGCGGATCTCTCACTGTGGGTGAAATCCGGGGTGCAGTGGGGTCTGTTCGGAGGCGCCGTGGAGAACCTGGGCACCGAACGGCACACCGAGTACATCCGGCGCCTGATCACGCTGGACCTGCTCGGCTGTTTCGCGATGACCGAATCCGGGCACGGCAGCGACGTCGCGAATCTGGAAACCACCGCCACCTACGACCCGGCCACCGAAGAGTTCGTGATCCACACCCCGACCCCCTCGGCGCGCAAGGACTATATCGGCGGCGCCGCCGAACACGCACGGATGGCAGCGGTGTTCGCGCAGTTGCGGACACCGGCGGGTGAACACGGGGTGCACTGCCTGCTGGTCCCGATCCGGGACGAACAAGGCAACGACCTGCCCGGTGTCACCACCTCCGACTGCGGCCGCAAAGGTGGCCTGGCGGGCGTGGACAACGGCCGGATCGTCTTCGACCAGGTGCGGATACCGCGGGAGAATCTGCTCAACCGCTACGGCGAGGTCGCCCCGGACGGCACCTACAGTTCCGATATCGACAATCCCAGCCGCCGTTTCTTCACCACTCTCGGCACCCTGGTGCGCGGCCGGGTCAGTGTGGGTGGCGCCGCGGCCGCCGGGGCCCGGGTGGCCTTGAGTATCGCGCTGCGCTATGCACTGAAACGCCGTCAGTTCGGCAATCCCGACGACGGCGGCGAAACTCTGCTGCTGGACTACCGGATGCATCAGCGCCGCCTGCTCCCATTGCTGGCCCGCTCGTACGCGCTGGCCTTCGCGCAGAACGATCTGGTCCGCCGGATGCATCTGGTGCAGACCGGTCAGGATATCGACCCGCATTCGCAGCGTGCCCTCGAGAAGCGGGCCGCGGGGCTGAAGGTGGCGCAGACGCGGCATGCGACCCGCGCCATCCAGGAATGCCGGGAGGCCTGCGGCGGTGCCGGCTATCTCACCGAGAACCGCCTGGTCACACTGAAGGCCGATACCGATGTGTTCACCACCTTCGAGGGTGACAATGTGGTGCTCACCCAGCTGGTCGCCAAGGAGATCCTCACCGCTTACGCCGACGAGGTGCGCGACCTCGACGCCCTCGGCTGGGTCCGCTTCGCCGCGACCATGGCCGGTGATGTGGTGCGCAAACGTTCCGGCGTGCGCCAGCTGATCCAGACCCTGCGCGACCGCAGCGGTGAAACCGTCGATGAGGGCGATCTCGGTAAACGCGCCACTCAGCTGCAGTTGTTCGCCGACCGCGAGGACTACCTCACCCGTACCGCCGCCCACCGGCTGCGCGCCCGGGCCGAGGAAACCGGGCCCTTCGAGGCATTCAACAATGCGCAGGACCATATCCTCGCGGCCGGGTCCGCCCATATCGATCGGCTGGTACTCGAGGCGTTCATCGAGGGGATCGCCGATATCGAGGACGAGCAGGCTCGCGCGCTGGCCGAAACCGTCTGCGATCTCTACGTGTACTCCGTGCTGGAGGAGAACTCCGCCTGGTTCATCATGCACCGTTTCATCTCGGTCGAACGGGCGAAGGCCATCCGGCGCGGTGTGAACGAACTGGTCGACCGCCTCCGCCCGGAGGCCCTCACCCTGGTGGAAGCACTCGGTGTCCCCGAATCGATGCTGAACGCTGCCATGCTGGACGACGCCAGCGTCTACGAACGGCAATAGCGGGGCGCCGACCGTGCGGGCAGCCGGGCCCGTCTCCGATATGTACGCCGGCCATTGCGCCGATCGGTGCATACGGTTCGACCACTACGGCGGGCCCGGATCCCGTTGTCCGTGCCCGGCAGTCCAGTGGGTCACGCATAGCGGTGGCCCCGTCGCCCGGCGGAAACCCAGCGGCGAAGCTCGGCGCCGCCGGGTACGAGACGAAGGCGGGTACCCCGGGTATGACAGCTGAACCCAGCAGGTCATGGGTGTGTACGGTCGCGGGTGTCGCGCTGGGCGCCGCGGTCAGGGATGAACCGGATGGTGCGGTGCCGCGACATAGGGGTCAGCGCGGGCGCGGCCCGAAAGTGCGGCGGAGGCACACCGAGACCCAGTAGAGGGCGATGGTCAGCGAGATCCCTGCGGCTGCCCCGCCGATGATATCGGTGGCGTGGTGGTAGTCGAGCGCGATCATGCCGGCCCCGCCCGCACACCAGACGGCCGTGGCGAGCGCGACGATCACCGCCCGGGCCCGCGCGGAGCGCAGCAACAGGACCAATGCTGTGATCACCGAGACGAGATGCACGGTATGGCCGCTCGGATACGCGAGATAGTCGTGCAGCGGCCGCCCCCACCAGGGTTTCAGCGCCCAGGTGTTGACCGCCACCGCGAGCTCCGGCGCCAGGACGACGGTTGCCGCCTCCCACCACCGGCGTTGCCAGGTGAACCACAGCGCGCTACCGCAGAGCAGCGCGAGTACGACTCCCGTGTTGGTCGCCAGCGCGAGGACCTCGGCCACCCAGGGCCGCGGATCCAGCCGTGGGTCCACACGCGACCCGATCGCCAGATCGAAGGTGGTGGGCCCGCCGCCTGGCGGGAACGACCAGGGTAACGCCGCCGCCACCGTCGCTGCGGTCGCCGCGACGACTCCGGTGCCGAGAGGGCCGGCGGCCTGCGGTATCGAGGCGGTAACCAGGTGCGGGCCCGGCGCTCGATCCCGGTGGGCGGGGGGCAGGTGCGCCGGTGGCCCCGGGCGAGTCGGGGCCGGGCGGTGATCGTCTCCGGTAGGCCGATCCGCGGGACACGGGTTCGGCGCGCCGGATGTGGTGCTCACCAGCCGACCATATCCATCGCGGGCGGCCACGGGGTAATCCGTCGTGCGGCGACGGCTCGGCGCAGCGATGTACGGGCGGCTCGGTCCGGTCGTGCCGATACGTCCGCTGTGGTCTGCCGGCTCACCGATTTCCTGCGGCTCAGCCGGGCCCGTAGGTCACGAAGGCCGTGATCACGAACCACAGGACCCATGCCACCGCGACGAAGATTCCGAGCGCGTAGAGCGCGCGCATAACGGCCCGGCCGAAATCGATATCGCCGGTCTCTCTGGGATACAGCAGCCACGGGCTGTACCAGGGTGCGCGGAACCGGCGTGCGCCCGCGAGCCGTTCCATCTCGGCCAGATCCTCGGCGTACTGCTCCGCCTCCGCCTGGGCGGGACTGCCGTGCCACCGCGTGACATCGATCGGGCCGAGGAAACCCTCGTCGATCAGTAGCTGGGGTGCGGGGAGGTACGCCAGGATTCCCAGACCGCGGAATGCGGCGGCCACGTCGTTGGCGGTCCAGCGGTGCGATTCGCGTTCGGCGAGGACACCGAAATAGTGCCGCAGTCGTTCGGGATCGTTGCCGACGATCACATCGAAACTCGGGTCTTGCACTTTCTGATCGATCTGCACCGGGACAGGCTGGAACGGCACGATCAACGCGACACCGTGCACCATGCGCTGCCCGAGCCCGCGCGCGGCCAGCCAGTTCTGCATTGCGAAAGTGTGTTCGCGGGACCGTTCCAGCAGCGAGCGGTCGTCGGCGGCCTCCAAGTCCGCGCGAACCCCGTTGAGCGTCGACCTGCCGGTGAGCGGAACGTGCAGAGTGCCACCCTGATCGCTGCGCAGGCCCGCCACATCGATGACAACGCAGCTCGTGGGTGTCCACACCACGGCATCGAAGTGGTGGATCTCGTTGTCGTACCGCAGATCGCAGTTGAGGATCGCCACTCCGTGTGGACTGTCGACCGTGCCCCAGCCGCTGAGCCAATCGATGAGGGACCGCTCGGCAAAACTGTCGGTGCCGTCCTGAACCTGCACGAGCATGGTGACCGCCCTTCGCGTCCGAACCGGGACTCCTGCGGCGCCGAGCGCGGCGCACTTCTCGAAACTACCGGTCCGGCTCCTCCGCCGGAAGTTTCCCCGCCCGAACGGCGGCGGCGAGTCCGTCGTGATCGGCTTCCGTGCGATCGGCGTAGCGCACCGCGAAATCGGCCACGGCTCCGTCGAAGTCGGCGTTTTCGCCGAGGTAGCCGTGGATCAACCGGGGATCGAGGGAACGGGCGTGGGCGCGCGCCAGCAGGGCACCGGCGAGCCGGCCGTAATCGTCGAGATCGTGCGGTTCGAGTTCTTCCGGCGCTATTCCGCCCTTGAGATTGCGGAACTGGCGGACGATGAACGGCAGTTCCCGGTTGCCGCCGCCGGGCTGTGGAATCGCCATGGTGGTCCAGCCGAGAAGGATATCGGTTTCCGTCTGAACCAGCCTGGCACCCTGGACAATTCGCTTGCCTTCGTGTTTCGGTGCGGCGATCCCGAGTACCGATGCCAAGGCCGAAGGCGCGGCCTGTTTGAGCTGCAATACCAGTACTTCACCCGAATTGCCGTGCAACAGAGCGACATAGCTGTGCATACCGACGCTACCGGTGCCGACGATCCGGAACGCGATATCGGCGACGGCGAACCGCCCCAGCAGTCCCTGCCGGGATTCGCGCAGACTCGACCCGTAACGTTCCAGTGCATCGATGGCCGCGTCCTCCACCTCCTGTGCCACGGTGGTCAGGATCGGCGGATCGCTGACGAAACGATGACTTTCGATACCCGTTTCGTGATCGTCGATATGTGTCCATTTGCGGACGACTCTCTCGCTGGTGTTCTTACGCGCCTTCTTGGCGGCCTTCTTGAAGTTGTCCAGCAGATCGTCGGCTTCGACGCGATCCAGAATCGATTCGTCGGCCAGGGCCGACCATGAGGTCAGGAACGGCCGCTGCGCCAGCGCCGCGGCGGTGCGCCGGTAACTGCGCGCGGCATCGGCAGCGGCGGTACGGCATTCGTCCTCGTTTGCGCCGCCGACCCGCCCGGCCAGGACCAGACTCGCTGCCAGCCGTTCCAGGTCCCATTCCCATGGTCCCGGTACGGTTTCGTCGAAATCGTTGATATCCATGACGATTTCGCCCCGCGAGGTGCCGTACAGGCCGAAGTTGCCCGCATGTGCGTCACCGCAGAGTTGGGCGTGGAACCCGGTATCCGGACTACCCGCCAGGTCGAGGGCCATCAGACCGGCCGCGCCCCGGTAGAACGCGAACGGCGACGCCAGCATCCGGCCGATCCGTAACGGGACCAGATGTTCGAGCCGGCCCTTGTTGGTCGCCTCGACGAATTCGACGATCGACGGCCGGCCCTCGGTGCGGATCGCGCGATCCCGTGCGGTAAGCGACACCCGGTCGCGGACCGCGCGGCCACGGGCCAGCATGTCCTCGGCGGGGATATACGAGCGCAAGGGGATCCGACTGTTCGACACCGGGTAACCGTACCCACGGTGATCGTGGTCCGCGCCGGGATCACAGCGAGGTTTCGGTACGCCGTACCCGTTCGTGCTCGTGCCGGCGCAGAATCGAGTGGTTCCGGCAGGTGCGGGCTGCTCGGTCTCGATCCCGGTGCGCACTCGCCGTGCTGCTCGGTCAGGTCGTGGCCCCGTCACGGTGAGCCTCTGCGGTGTTGTCCAGAGCCGCCGCCGGGCGTGCCGCGGTCCGGTGAGCACAGCTCGGCCGGGCTCGGTGTAGGTCACCGCCGGTCCGGCAGCCCCGGCGCCGCGTCCGGGCGAGAACCTGGATGTGGCCGGAAGCATCACCCGAATGCCGCATCCGACATGCCGTTCACGCGCGGCAGTGAGACCGGAAGGCCGATCCGGAACGAACCGCGCCGGCCCGACATGATCTTTCTCTCACTCATACCGGGGGTACCGAGTGTTCGACGCTCGTTACGTCTCCGCGACCCGCGCGGGGGTCGTGCTGGCCTCTGTGGAGGTCGTGCGGTAAGCACTGGCATGTGACGAGTGATTCGGGAACCGGCGGATCCGAGACCACGGCCGCGGGCCGGCGATCCGGCGGTGCCCTCGCGGCGGTGCTGTCGGATCGGCTGCTCACCGTCCCCAATGTGCTGAGCCTGCTGCGGTTGATCGGTGTTCCGGTCTTCCTCTGGTTGCTGCTGGTGGAGCGGGCCGACGGCTGGGCGTTCACCCTGCTGATCCTCAGCGGGCTGACGGATTTCCTGGACGGCAAACTCGCCCGGTTGCTCGACCAGTCGTCGCGGCTGGGGGCCCTGCTGGACCCGTTCGTCGACCGGCTCTACCTGGTGACCACCCTCGCCGCATTCGTCGCCCGCGGTCTCATCCCCTGGTGGGTGGCAGCACTGCTCATCGGCCGCGATCTGGTGCTCACACTCACGCTCCCGGTGTACCGCCGCCGCGACCTCGACCCGCCCGAGGTCATCTATCTGGGGAAGGCCGCCACGTTCGCGCTCATGTCGGCTTTGCCCTGGATGCTGGCCGGAGAGATGGACTGGGTAGGCGACGGCTTCGGGCGCGCCTTCGGTGGGGCACTGCTCATCTGGGGTACTGCGGTCTATGTCTGGACCGGCCTGTTGTATCTCGGCCGCGCGATCGCCGTCGCGCGACGGGTGCCCCGGACCGCGGACCGCCCCGGCGGCGGCCCGGGTCGGGATACCGGCGCGGCGAACCCCGGCGGGCTCGCATAGAGTTGCTGCATCGTGCACGACGACACGAGGAAAGGACACCACGTGAACGGGGCTCCGGAGGACCTGCGCTACACCACCGAACACGAATGGGTGCGTCGGATCGAGCCCACCCGGGTCCGGGTGGGAATCACCGATTACGCGCAGTCGCAACTCGGTGACGTCGTGTTCGTTCAGTTGCCCGAAACCGGTGCCGCCGTTGCCGCCGGGGACGGTATCGGCGAGGTCGAATCGACCAAGAGCGTTTCCGACATCTACGCTCCCCTGAGCGCGAAAGTTGTTGCGGTGAACCAGGAACTGGAGGCGAAGCCGGAAACGCTGAACACCGATCCCTACGGTGGCGGGTGGTTGTTCGAACTCGAGGTGGACAGTGCTTCGGCACTGGACTCGAGGCTCGGTGAACTGCTCGATGCCGCAGGTTATCAAGGAGTTATCGGGGGCTGATCCAGCCTTCCCGGTTCTACCTGCACGGGCACGGCCCGGCAGGGTACGGTCAATGCCAACGGATGTGCCGCCCGGAGTCGGGGCCGCCGAGCCACGTCGCACCGCGGCATCTGCCTGCATGGTTTATGAGGTTCGAGGAGGAGAGAAACGGTGAGCGAGAACAAAGACCCGGGTTACGGGGAGACCGCGGCCGAGACGACGTCGGTCTTCCGCGCGGATTTCCTGAACGAGGTCGACGCATCGCGCTCCGGCGAGCCGACCGGCGAACAGCCGGTGCAGGGTGTCGAAGGTCTTCCGGTCGGCGCGGCGCTGCTGGTGGTCAAACGTGGCCCGAACGCGGGTTCGCGGTTCCTGCTGGATCAGCCGACCACCTCGGCCGGCCGCCATCCCGACAGCGATATCTTCCTCGACGATGTCACCGTCAGCCGCCGTCACGCCGAGTTCCGGCAAGATGAGGATTCCTTCCAGGTCGTGGATGTGGGCAGCCTGAACGGCACCTACGTCAACCGGGAGCCGGTGGACTCCTCGGAACTGCAGAACGGTGACGAGGTGCAGATCGGGAAGTTCCGGCTGGTGTTCCTCACCGGTCCGCGGACGCAGGAGGCCGGTTCGGCCGCCGGGGCCGGTAGTTTGTGAACAAGTGATGATCGGTGCGCCGATCCGGGTGATCGGCGCTTCGGCATGAAAGACTCGAAGTCATGACAGGCGCGGCGCAGCAGTGGGCGCACGGAGGGATGTCGATCGGCTCCGTGCTCGATCTGCTGCGGCCCGAGTTTCCGGATATCACCATCTCCAAGATCCGTTTCCTGGAAGCGGAGGGGTTGATACGCCCGGAACGCACCCCCTCGGGTTACCGCCGATTCTCGGTGGCCGATTGCGAGCGGCTCCGGTTCGTGCTGACCGCCCAGCGTGATCAGTACCTGCCGCTGAAGGTGATCAAGGAACAACTCGAGGCAATCGACAGCGGGGCCGCGACCCTCGGGGTCCGTGAGGCCCGTGCGCGGGCGCGCACCGTCCGTCCGGATGCGGGGCAGGATATGGCGGACGAGGGCGCGACGACACCGCGGCCGCCGCGCCGGTTGGCGGTTCAGCCCGGCCGGATCACCGCCGACGAGCTCGAATTCGATCACGAGATCCGGGTGACGCGCGAGGATCTGCTCGAACAGGCCGGTATCGATGAGAAATTTCTCACCGATCTGATCCGGGCGAATCTCATCACTCCCGGCCCCGCCGGTTTCTTCGACGCCGATGCGGTGACCTTGGCCACTACGGCCAAGGCGATGGCCGAATTCGGTTTGGAGGCCCGGCATCTGCGGGCGTTCAAACTCGCTGCGGACCGGGAGGCCGCGCTGGTCGCGCAGATCGCCGCACCGATCGCGAAAAGTCGCGATGCGGGCGCCCGCGCCCGCGCCGAGGAGACCGTGCGGGAACTCGCCGCACTGTCGCTCACCTTGCATGCGAGCCTCGTGAAGGCCTCGGTGCGCAATTCACTGGGCGGCTGAATCGCCCGTGCCTATATCGCCACCACGACGGTATAGGCCTGACCTGCGGCGAGATCGCCGGCGCCGACGCCGGTGGCAACACACCGATTCCGGTGTCCGTGTGCCATCGCGGCGGCGCCCGGAATTCGCCTAGACTCGTGGTACGGCGAGCCCTGCATCGGCGAGGGCGGGCGGCCGGGGAGTATGGGAGGCAGTGCGATGAGCGAAATGCGCGTGATCGGCATCCGGGTCGAGCAGCCACAGAACCAGCCCGTCCTGCTGCTGCGGGAGGCCGGCGGCGAGCGGTATCTGCCCATCTGGATAGGGCAGGCGGAGGCCACGGCGATCGTGCTCGAGCAGGAGGGGGTCACCCCGGTCCGGCCGCTCACCCACGATCTGATCAAGATTTTGATCGCCGATCTGGGGCACACTCTCGAAGAGGTTCATATCGTGGATCTCAAAGAAGGAACCTTCTACGCGGATCTGGTGTTCGAGAACGAGGTGCGGATATCGGCGCGCCCCTCCGATTCGGTGGCCATCGCGTTGCGCGTCGGCTGCCCGATCTATGCGGCGGAATCCGTGCTCGAGGAAGCCGGTCTGGTGATGCCCGACGAACGCGAGGACGAAGTCGAAAAGTTCAAGGAGTTCCTCGAGTCGGTATCCCCGGACGATTTCAAAGCGACCGACAGTTGAGTTTCCCGATTATTTTCTAGACCTCAACTACAGGTCGAGACTGTTACCGCGCGTCGTGTTTGGATCGGCACCTCTGCGGCCGAGAGAATGGGAAGAGTAGCCTCGTATTCGACGCCGGGCCGTCGGGTATGGGCACAGATCGGCGGAGCAAGGGAGTAGTTCAGTGGCAGAGCATATGCGGGATATGCGGTCGGAAGTCGGCCCGCCTCGGCGCTACGAAATACAACCCGGTTTGTTCCCCGACGATTCGGTCCCCGACGACCTGGTCGGATACCGGGTTCCCACGGCGTGCCAGGTCGCCGGTATCACCTACCGGCAATTGGACTACTGGGCGCGGACCGGGCTGGTCAAACCCTCCATTCGCAGCGCGGCCGGATCGGGTAGTCAGCGGCTGTATTCCTTCAAGGACATCCTGGTCCTGAAAATCGTGAAACGTCTGCTCGATGCCGGTATTTCGCTGCAGAACATCCGTATCGCGGTCGATCATCTGCGCAGCCGCGGGGTACAGGATCTGGCGAATATCACGCTGTTCTCCGACGGCACCTCGGTCTACGAGTGCACCTCACCGGAAGAGGTCGTCGATTTACTGCAGGGCGGCCAAGGCGTATTCGGCATCGCGGTCAACAGTGCGATGCGCGAGCTCACCGGAGCGATCGCGGCTTTTCCCGCGGAACGCGCGGCGGAGGCCACGGAGCGGCCCGAAGACGAATTGTCCTACCGGCGCAAAGCGCGCATGACCCGCAAAACCGGGTAGCAGTTCCGCGGCTGCGGTGCCGGCGGGCAGCGGTACGGCACCGGGACACCTTCCGGGTGCGTTGCCGCTCGGTTCGGCCGCCGGGCTAAGATATCGAGGCGCCGTAGCCGTACGGGAGAGCCCCGGGTCCGCTGAGGGTCCGGGCGCCGAAGGAGCAGCACCTCCCCGTCAATCTCTCAGGCACCAGGACCGTACGGGAACCGGCGCCTCTGGAAAGTGGTGGCTGCGGGCCACCCGCCCAAGGTGAAAGGCGATCCGGCCCCCTGGCCCGGCCGCCGAAGCTCTCAGGCGCCGCGACAGAGGGGGAGGGCCCTGTGTCGGCCGTACGGCCGGCCGTCCTACCAGGGAGTCGTGGTGACCCAGAGCTTCGCAGACCGGCATATCGGACCCGACGGCGCCGGGTTCGCGCATATCCTCGCCGAGATCGGTATCGCCTCCGCCGAGGATCTCGTCGCCGCCGCGCTGCCCGCCGGAATCCTCGACACCTACCCACCCGCGGCAGGTACCGACCCGCTCGCGGGCCTGCCGCCGGCCGCGAGCGAGCACGAGGTGCTGGCCGAACTGGCCGCGCTCGCGGCCACCGATAAGGTCGCCACCTCGATGATCGGGCTCGGCTATTACGACACCCTGACCCCGCCCGTGCTGGTACGCAACCTGCTGGAGAATCCGGCCTGGTACACCGCCTACACGCCTTACCAGCCCGAGATCAGTCAGGGCCGGCTCGAAGCGCTGCTCAATTTCCAGACCATGGTCACCGATCTGACCGGTATGGATGTGGCGAACGCGTCGATGCTGGACGAGGCCACCGCGGCCGCCGAGGCGATGACGTTGATGCACCGGGCAGGCCGCGGTCGCGGTACCCGTCTGGTGGTCGACAGCGATCTGTTCCCGCAGACCCGCACCGTGCTGACGACCCGCGCCGAACCGCTCGGCATCGAGATCGTCGAGGCCGATCTGGCCGGCGACGGGCTGCCCGGCGGCGAGTTCTTCGGTGTGCTGGTGCAGGTGCCGGGGGCGTCCGGGCGTGTGGTGGACTGGACCGGCGTCATCGCGCAGGCCCATGAGCGTGGCGCGCTGGTCGCCGCCGGCGCGGATCTACTCGCCCTTACGCTGATCACCCCGCCCGGGGAGCAAGGCGCCGATATCTGTTTCGGGACCACGCAACGGTTCGGTGTGCCGATGGGCTTCGGCGGCCCGCATGCCGGTTATCTCGCGGTGCGCACCGCCCAGGCACGGCAGCTGCCCGGCCGCCTGGTCGGGGTGTCCAAGGACGCCGACGGCACCCTTGCCTACCGGCTGGCGCTGCAGACCCGGGAGCAGCATATTCGCCGGGAGAAGGCCACCTCCAACATCTGCACCGCGCAGGTGCTGCTGGCGATCGTCGCCGGCATGTATGCCTGCTACCACGGCGCCAACGGGTTGCGGGCCATCGCGCGGCGGGTACACGGGCATGCCGAGCAGCTCGCGGCCGCGCTGGGGCAGGCACTCGTGCACGACAGGTATTTCGACACCGTCCTGGCCCGGGTGCCCGGGCACGCCGAAAGTGTGGTCGCCAAGGCCGCGGCGCGCGGGATAAACCTGCGCCTGGTGGACGACGACCACGTCGCCGTCGCCTGTGACGAGGCGACGACCGGCGACCATATCGCCGCGGTCCTGGACGCGTTCGGCGTCGCGCCCGCCGAACCCGCCTGCGCGGATATCGCCGACCGCACCTCGGAGTTCCTCACTCACCCGGTGTTCCAGCGGTATCACACCGAAACAGCCATGGTGCGGTACCTGCGGGCGCTGTCGGACAAGGACATCGCGCTGGACCGCAGCATGATTCCGCTCGGCTCCTGCACCATGAAACTCAATGCGACCGCGGAGATGGAGCCGATCACCTGGCCCGGCTTCGCCCGGCTGCACCCCTACGCGCCGGCCACCGATGCACCCGGCCTTCGGCGCGTGATCGACGATCTGGAGCGCTGGCTGGCCGAGATCACCGGATACGACTCGGTGAGCCTGCAGCCGAACGCCGGTAGCCAGGGCGAGTACGCGGGCTTGCTGGCCATCCGGCGCTACCACCTCGACCGCGGTGATACCGGCCGCGATACCTGCCTCATTCCGTCCAGCGCCCACGGCACCAACGCCGCTTCGGCGGCCATGGCAGGTCTGCGCGTGGAGGTGGTGAAATGCCGGGCCAACGGTGACGTCGACCTCGACGATCTCCGCGGCAAGATCGCCGACCATGCCGACCGGCTGGCCTGCATCATGATCACCTACCCGTCCACGCACGGCGTATACGAGCACGAGATCGCCGAGCTGTGCGCGCTGGTCCACGACGCCGGCGGACAAGTCTACGTCGACGGTGCGAACCTGAACGCGCTGGTCGGACTGGCCCGGCCGGGACGGTTCGGCGGTGATGTCAGCCATCTCAATCTGCACAAGACGTTCTGCATTCCGCACGGCGGCGGCGGTCCCGGTGTCGGCCCGGTCGCGGTGCGCTCGCATCTGGCGCCCTACCTGCCCGGGGATCCACTGGTCACCGATTCGCACGCTGTCTCGGCAGCGAACTACGGGTCGGCGTCGATTCTGCCGATCACCTGGGCATATATCCGGATGATGGGCGCCGACGGTCTACGCCGCGCCACCCTCACCGCGATCGCCTCGGCGAACTACCTGGCACGCCGGCTGGGTGAGTTCTATCCAGTGCTCTACACCGGTGCCGGCGATATGGTCGCGCACGAATGCATCCTGGATCTGCGCGAGATCACCAAACGCACCGGCGTCACTGTCGACGATGTCGCCAAACGGCTGGCCGACTACGGTTTCCACGCCCCCACCATGAGCTTCCCGGTGGCAGGCACCCTCATGGTGGAGCCGACCGAGAGCGAGGATCTCGCCGAACTCGACGAGTTCGCCGACGCGATGATCGCCATCCGCGGCGAGATCGACCGGGTCGCCGCGGGGGAGTGGCCGGTGGAGGACAGCCCGCTGCGCAACGCCCCTCATACGGCAGCCTGCCTGGTCGCCGACTGGGATCACCCCTACAGCCGGGAGGTCGCGGTGTATCCGCACGGGCTCGCGCATACCCGCGCCAAGGTGTGGCCTGCGGTGCGCCGGATCGACGGCGCGTTCGGCGACCGCAATCTGGTCTGCACGTGCCCGCCGCTGGATGCCTACACCGACCGATGAGCCGACGAACCCCGCGTCCCGGGTAGGGGCGCGGGGTTCACGATACGGCCGGGTCCAGTGAGCGCGATCGGTGCCGGAAACCGACTGCGCCGGGGCGGCGAGGCGTGCCGCCCGGCCCGCTCCGGTGCCGGGGCGGCGCGCTCCGGTGCCGGGGCGGCGCGCTCCCGGTATCAGGACGGGACGAGGGCCTTCGGTTCGGTCCCCGTCGGCGGAGCCGGTTCGTCGCCGTGTTCGTCCACCAGCGTCTGCTCGTCGAACGGCAGTTTGCGATCCAGGACGTCACGGACCCGGGCAGGCTCGATGGTTCCGGTCCAGGTACCCACGAGCACCGTGGCCACCGCATTACCGGAGAAATTGGTGAGCGCCCGCGCCTCGGACATGAACCGGTCGATACCGACGATCAACCCGACACCGTCGAGGAGTTCCGGCCGGTGGCTCTGCAGGCCGCCCGCAAGGGTGGCCAGACCGGCGCCGGTGACCCCGGCAGCACCCTTGGATGCCACGATCATGAACAGCAGCAGGCCCAACTGCTCACTGAGGCCGAGTGGCTGCCCCATCGCATCGGCGATGAAGATCGACGCCATGGTCAGGTAGATGGCGGTGCCGTCCAGGTTGAACGAGTAGCCGGTCGGCACGACGACACCGACGGTGGTGCGTTCCACTCCCAGATGCTCCATCTTCGCGATCAGGCGTGGCAGTGCCGATTCCGAGGACGAGGTGGCCACGATGAGCAGATACTCCCGCGCCAGGTAGCGGCACAGTTTGAAGATCGAGACGCGGGCGATCAGCCGGACGAGCACCCCGAGCACACCGAAGACGAACAGCAGGCAGGTCAGGTAGAACGCGATCATCAGGGTCCCCAATTGGACGACCGCGTCGAGTCCGGTCCTGCCGACCACGTTGGCGATCGCTCCGAACGCGCCGATCGGGGCGAGCCAGAGGATCATCACCAGAATCCGGAAGACGAGCTTCTGGATCAGTGTGACCGCGCGCAGGATCGGCTCGCCGGACGAGCCCATCGCCTGTACCGCGAAACCTACGAGCAATGCGACGAAAAGAGCTTGGAGCACGCTCCCCGCGGTGAGCGACGAAACCAGGGTGGTGGGAATGATGCCGTGCAGGAATTCCACTGTGCCACCAGCGGCATGTGCCTGTTCGGCGTATTGCGTGCCCTGCCCGGCCGAGCCCGTGATATCCAGTCCGGTCCCCGGATCGAGCAGATTGCCGACCAGCAGTCCGGCACCCAGGGCCACGGTCGACATCACCAGGAAGTACGCGATGGCCATACCGCCCACCTTGCCGACCGTTGCGGCCGCGCGTACCGAACCGATGCCGAGCACGATCGTGCAGAAGATCACCGGCGCGATCATCATCTTGATCAGGTCGACGAACATGGTGCCCAGTGGTACCAGTGCCCGGCCGGTGCCCGGCGCGAGCCAGCCGATCAGTATGCCGGCCACCACGGCGACGATAACCGCCAGATAGAGCCAGTGGGTGCGATCGCGTCGCGTGCGAGTCCGGTCGTCCATGACCTGATCTCCTCCCGGTTGTAGTGAGTGGGTGCGGTGGACTCGGCCACCGCGACCCATGGAGAATGGTGGACCAGCGCGTGACTTCCGTCACTGTTTAGTGCATTTCGTTCATGTGGAGGTATTGGTGCGTTCCGGCCGGTGGTCGCTCGCCCGACAGGTGTTCGCCCTGCAATTGGTGCTGTTGGTGCTGGTCACCGGACTCTGGTCGGGTTACGCGGTGCTCGACGCGCGCCGCGACAGCGACCGCACCGCCACCCGGGAGGTCACCGATATCGCCGTGACCGTCGCCGCCGCGCCGTCCACCGCCGCGGCGGTGGGGTCCCCGGATCCGACCGCGCTGCTGCAACCGGTGACCGAACGTATCCGCAAGGCCACCGGGGTGGATTTCATCGTGGTGATGGCTCCCGACCGGACCCGCTTCACCCATACCGACCCGGCGCGGATCGGCCGGCCCTTCACCGGCAACATCGATCGGGCACTGGCCGGTGCCACGTTCAGCGAGACCTATACGGGAAGTCTGGGGCCTTCCATCCGCGCGGTGACACCGGTCCGCGACGACGGACAGGTGGTCGCACTGGTCTCCGCGGGCGTCACCCGGGCCGCGATCGGTGACCGATTCGCCGAACAGCTGCCGATCGTCCTCGGTGTGGCAGCCCTGGGATTGTTCGTGGCGGCCACCGGATCGCTTTTGCTGAACCGCAGGCTGCACAGGCAGACCCGGGGACTGGCGCCCGCGCAGCTGTGGGCCATGTACGAGCACCACGATGCGATCCTGCACGCGATGCACGAGGGGTTGCTGGTGTTCGGGCCGGCCGGTGCGCAGGCGGAGGTCGTCAACGACGAGGCCCGCAGACTGCTGGATCTGCCGCCCGGGCCGGTAACCAGGTCCGACCTGCCGGTTTCGCTGCGCGGGCCGGCCCGGACGGTCCGGGACGAAACGCATGTGACCGCCGACCGGGTCCTGCTGGTCAATCAGGACATCGTCGATCTGGGCCGGCGCGCGAACGGCACGGTGACCACCATCCGTGATCACACCGAGCTGCGCACGGTTCTCGGCGAGCTCGATACGGTGCGCGGTTTTGCGGAATCGCTGCGGGCACAGGCGCACGAATCGGCCAACCGGCTGCACACCGTGGTCACCATGGTGGAGCTCGGCCGTTACCGGGAGGCAGTGGAATTCGCCACCGCCGAACTCGAGCTGTCCCAGGCACTCATCGATCGGCTTCTGGCCGAGGTGGGTGATCCGGTGCTGGCGGCGCTGTTGCTCGGCAAGGTGAACGAGGCCGCCGAACGCGATATCGAACTCACCGTCACCGCCGAGACCGGTCTCGATTCGGTGGCCCCGCTGTCCAGCCGGGAAGCGGTGACGCTGGTGGGTAATCTGATCGACAACGCGATCGACGCCGCGGCCGGCGACGCCGACGCGTGGGTGGAGGTGACCGTGCGCGCGGATGCGAGCACGCTGCTGGTGCGGGTGGCCGACAGCGGCCCCGGCCTGCCCCCGGAAAGTTTCCTGCGGGCCGCCGAACGGGGCTATTCCACCAAGAGCCGGCATCACGGACTGGGCTTGGCCCTGGTTCATGGGCTGGTGGTCCGGCACGGTGGCGCCGTCACGACCGCGACCGTGCCGGAAAGCGCGATCACGGTGAGCATTCCACGGAAGGCGGGGGCATGATCAGCGTGCTGATCGTCGAGGACGAGCCACTCATCGCCGAAGCGCATCAGGCCTATCTCGATCGGATCGCCGGTTTCCGGGCCGTCGGGGTCGCGCGGACCGGCCGGGATGCGCTGCGGTCGGTGGCTGCCGCGGCGGCCACGGAGGCACCGGTCGATCTGGTGCTGCTGGATATCGGCCTGCCCGATATGACCGGGCTCGAGGTCGCGGCGACTCTGGTGGGGCAGCGGCCGCGGCCGGACGTCATTGCGATCACCTCGGCCCGCGACCTGGCTCTGGTGCATGCCGCCGTCGCCCACGGCGTGGTCCTCTATCTGCTGAAACCGTTCACCTTTGCGGCTTTTCGGGACAAGCTGGAACGCTACCGCGAATACCGGACGGCGCTGCCCACCGGCGAGTCCGCCGCGACCCAGGCCGATATCGACCGTGCCCTGGCAGTGCTGCGCACCCCGGCACGGAACCAGGGCACACCGAAGGGGGTCGCGCCCGGCACGCTCGACGAGGTCACCCGCACGGTTCGCGCGGCGCCGGACGGGCTCACCGCTGCCGATGTCGCGATATCGGTCGGTGTTTCCCGGATCACCGCGTGGCGGTATCTCGAGCGGCTCGCCGAGGACGGTGTGGTGGACCGGCGCTCCGACTACGGCCGGGCCGGTCGCCCGCGCACCCGTTATCGCTGGCAGGACGCCCGCGGCGGGCAGCCCGGATGAGCGCTGTTCAGGGGGTGGTGAGCGCCTCGACCATCGCGGTGCCGAAGGCGAGATCGTTACTGCTCGGCAGCACGGTGTAACTGCCGCCGGTGCGCTCGGTGAGCATGCGCAGCGAATCGGAGCCCGCACCGCCGACGACGATGACGTCGATACGGACAGGGGTGGCGGAGTTGCCCGCCTCATCGATGCGGGTGAGGAGGTCCTCACCGGTGATCTCCGAACTGTCCTCCGGGCCATCGGTGACCAGCAGGATCGAATTGGTGCGGTCGGCGGCATAGTTCTCGATCGCGTTGCGATAGGCGGCCAGCAGCGCCGGGAGGCAGTCGTCGGTATCTGCTGCCGCCGCCTCGATATCGCCCAGTGAACCCATGAGCGTCCCGCGGTGCTCGTCGGTGAGCGCGGCGGTGCCGACGACCACGTCGTACGGGCTGCCGCCGGTATTCGCACCGAAGGTCCATATCCCCAGGCCGAATTCGGGGGGCATCACGTTGACGGTCGAGGCCAGGGCGCCGACGGCATTGGTCAGCCGGCTCTGCTCGCCGTCGGTGGTGGTCATCGATGCCGAAACATCCACGAGGGCGGTCGCGTGCACGCCGAGGACCGGGTTGTCGAGAACGGCGCGGAGCCGGTCCAGCGCGACCCGCGGCGGGGCAGGGACCGGGGTGGCCGGTGGGGCGGCGAAACCGGCCGCGATCAGATCACGTTGCTGTTCCGGTTTGCGCAGGTACTCGGCGAACAGGCCGGCGATGAGATTCTCGGCCTTGTCCACCCACGGCCCGGACATCACGGCGGCCGGATAGTCGGCCACGGGTGCCGCGCCGGCCGGGAGATAGTAGGTGGCGCCGGGGTTCGCGGCGAGCAACCGCTGAGTCACCGGCACCGCGTGGACCGCGGCCTCCGCCGGGGCGTCCGCCGACAGTGCCGTGATCGCCGCCGAGGTGTCCGTCACCTCCGGCGCGGCGGCCGCCAGCGCGGAGACAGCGGAAACGGCCTGCCCGCCGGTCGCCGCCTCCTCGGTGAGCGGCTCGGTTCCGGAGATGGCGCCGGCGACCGCGGCGGCCGCCGCCAGGGTGGTGTCGCCCGGCGGCAGCGCCAACTGCAAGCCGTTCCAGCCCGGCAGGCCGATGGCTTCCAGCGAACCCTGTTGCAGCCGGGGCAGATCCGCCCACGAGGTCTGAGTGGCGGCGAGCGCGTGACGAAGCACTTCGGGGACGGCCAGCACGATCGGGCTGGATGCGATGGAGCGCGGTGTGCCCTCGATCAGACCGGGCACCCGCATCGATTCGACCTGCCTGGTCGATACCGGAATCCACAGAGCGGGACGGGGTCCGAGCACGGGATTCCAGGTGGCGTCGGAGGTGAAGGCGGCGACCATATCGGTGGCCGGCCGCTCGGTGACCACTACCTCGGCACAATGGTCGAGGACCACCGGCCGGGCCTCGTTGTAGCGGGCCGCGATGGTGCGCACCGGATCGGCGATCTCCGGGTCGACGGTGACATCCAGGATGGCCGGACCTTCCGCACACGTGCCGCCGGCGGTCGTCCCGCCCGCCGAATCCGGCCGTAATTGCCACCAGCCGACAATGACCGCAAGCAGGGCCACGACCACCAGCGCGGTGATCACCGGCCCCTTGCTGATTTCCCGGGAAGAGCCGGTGCTGCGATGGGTACCCACAGGCAGTCAGTCTAAGGAGCACAACCGATCGTGGCGCTACGGACAGCGCTGCCCACGACGCCGGGGCGGCGCGGACAGCACCGCCTCCGGCGTCGTACCGGGTTGTGCCGGTTACTCGCGGATCATCTTTCCCCGGTCGAATTCGTGCCCGCCCCACACCCCGGACTGGCCCGTCCGTTCGGCGAAGCCGCGGCAGTCCGGCCGGATCGGGCACCGGCCGCAGACAGCACGCGCGTACTCGAAGTCCTGCGATGGATACGGAAACCACGCTTCGTGGTTCGGGTCGCCACGGCAGGCGGCGCGATGCCAGCCGTGGCTGTCGGATATGGGCAGCAGATCTGCCAGCACTTCGACGGTCATATCGATCCCCTCCTTTCGCGGATCGGTTCAGGGTGTCGCGGCCAGGTGCTTCCACACCTGCCGCTGTTCACGGGCCAGCGGTTGGGGCGCCCGCGGCTCCCAGAGCAGCCGCATGCCCGCCTCTTCGGGGGTACGGTCGGCCTTGCCGGTGTTGCAGGGCACACAGCAGGCGATCAGGTTCTCCCAGGTGTTGGGTCCGCCCCGGCTGCGTGGCCGGATGTGGTCGACGGTCGGTGCCCAGTCGCCGCAGTACCCGCACCGGTTGCCGTCGCGGCGCAGCACCGCGGCATGGGTAGCCCGGCTGCCCGGCGACCGGACGGTGATGTGAGCGAGGTACCGGTAGCGCACCAGCCGGATGGTCTCGGGCAGCAGGATCTCGGTGTGCCGGGACCGGATCGGGAAATGCGGCCGGCGCACCACGACCGATTCGGCGATCCCGCCGACCAGCAGCACCACTGCCCGGTCGGCGGTGACCTGGTCCAGTGCCTCGTAACTGGCGTTGAGCACCAGCACTCGGCTGTGTATCCAATTGTCCGGCGTGAGAGTCACCGGTCCGGCGACAGCAGGAATCGGCATAGGAATCACCAGGTTTCGACGGCCGGGGACGACCCGGACTTCAACAGGGGAGAGAATGCGAACGCGTCAGCGACGCTGCGGGAGGAGTCGGTCGATCACGCGATCGCCGGCGGGTTTCGCCTGCCGCGACTGTTCGGCGTCCGCCGGCGGTGCCGGCATCGGCGGGCACTGCGATACGGTGCGCTGCCGTGACCGGGCGCTGTTCGCCGGTGCGATGGGATACAAGATCACTCCTCCCTTCTGAGAATCGTCGGCCGCCCCTGTGGTGGCCGGGTGGAATACATGGTGGCACAGGGCAGTAGCGGTTGTCGGCCTATTTTCTCCGGGACTGCGCTGCCGGCCGTCCTTGGGCGGGTGCCTCGGTCGATGCCGGCCCGGGGCGGTGGCGGTAGGAACCGGCCGGCACCGGCTACTCCGATCGGGTGCGGGGCATACCGCACCGGCATTCGGTCACCGTCCGTGCCGGCCGGGTCGCATGTGGCCGGGCCCCGATCGGCCGGCGCCGCCTGGATGTTCTCCGGTATCGCGCGGCTCGAAGGTGCGCTCTACGACACAAGTGCCCGGGGTAGGGGCGGTCGGGCGGCGGCGCCCGGGGGCACCCCGCCGTCCGATACCGAGACCGCGGTGGTTACCGCAGGGCGCGGTACCCGGTGAGCCCCTTGCTGTGGGCGGGGTTCGTCCGGAGCCGCTGTCGCGGGTGCCGCGACAGAGTCCCGGGTGCCTGTCGGCAACGGAGTAGAGTCCGGAGCGGACAGCGGCACCCGCCCGCCCTCTCACCCGGCGGCCGAAGCAGCACTACCGGTCGGTAACATATCCATCGACTTTCCACCCGGTATTCGCGGAAGTGAGGCAAGTAGATGACAGAGCGGAAAAAGGTCGGCGGGCTCGAGGTTGCCACCGTTCTCCACGACTTCGTCGAGAACGAGGCGTTGCCAGGCACCGGCGTCGATTCCGCCGCGTTCTGGGCCGGCGCCGAGCGGATCATCAATGAATTCGCTCCGCGTAACCGGGCCCTGCTGGCCGAACGCGACGAAATCCAGGGCAAACTCGACGCCTGGCACAGCGAGCACCCGGGCGCGAACTACGATCGCTCAGCTTATAAGCAGTTCCTGACCGAGATCGGCTACCTGCGCCCCGAACCCGCGGATTTCACGATCGGCACCACCGGCGTCGACGACGAGATCAGCAGCACCGCCGGCCCGCAGCTGGTCGTCCCGGTCAGCAATGCCCGCTTTGCCATCAATGCCGCCAATGCGCGCTGGGGTTCGCTCTACGACGCGCTCTACGGCACCGACGCCATCCCGGAGACCGGCGGCGCGGAAAAGGGCACCGGCTACAACAAGGTGCGTGGCGACAAGGTCATCGAATGGGCGCGTAATTTCCTCGACGACGCCGTCACCCTGATCACCGGTTCGCATATCGGGTCCACCTCGTACACGATCGTCGACGGGGAACTCGAGGTCGGGCTGGAGGACGGCACCACGATCGGCCTGGCCGATGCCGGCCAGCTCGTCGGCTATATCGGTGACCCGGCCGCGCCCACCGCGATCCTGCTGAAGCACAACGGCCTGCATATCGAGATCCAGATCGATCCCGAATCGCCCATCGGCAGCACCGACACCGCCGGTGTCAAGGATGTCGTCATCGAATCCGCGGTCACCACGATCATGGACTTCGAGGATTCGGTCGCCGCGGTCGACGCCGACGACAAGACGCTGTGCTACCGCAACTGGCTGGGCCTGATGAAGGGCGATCTCGCCGAAGAGGTCAGCAAGAACGGCAAGACCTTCACCCGCACTATGAACCCGGACCGGATCTACACCGGGCTCGACGGTTCCGAGCTGGCGTTGCACGGCCGCTCGCTGCTGTTCGTCCGCAACGTCGGGCATCTGATGACCAGCGACGCCATCCTGGACGCCGAGGGTAACGAAGTGCCCGAGGGCATCATGGACGGCATCCTCACCTCCCTCATCGCCAAGCATTCGCTGCGCGCGGATGTGGCGCTGTCCAACAGCCGCACCGGCTCGGTGTACATCGTCAAGCCGAAGATGCACGGCCCGGACGAGGTCGCATTCACCAACGACCTGTTCGCCGCTGTCGAGGATGTGCTGGGCCTGCCGCGCAACACCCTCAAGGTCGGGATCATGGACGAGGAACGCCGCACCACGGTGAACCTGAAGGCATGTATCGATGCCGCCGCCGACCGGGTGGTGTTCATCAATACCGGCTTCCTGGACCGCACCGGCGACGAGATCCATACCTCGATGCTGGCGGGCCCGATGATCCGCAAGGCCGAGATGAAGACCCAGCGCTGGATCCTGGCCTACGAGGACTGGAACGTCGATACCGGCCTCGCCGCGGGACTGCCCGGCAAGGCGCAGATCGGCAAGGGTATGTGGGCCATGCCCGACCTGATGGCCGGGATGCTCGAACAGAAGATCGGCCATCCGAAGGCGGGCGCGACCACCGCCTGGGTGCCCTCGCCGACGGCTGCCACCCTGCACGCCACCCACTACCACCTCGTGGACGTGTTCAAGCGGCAGGCCGAGATCGCCAGGGGCGGTGCCCGCGCGAGTGTCGACGAGATCCTGGAGATCCCGCTGGCGGCCGATACGAATTGGAGCGACGCCGACAAGCAGCAGGAACTGGACAACAACTCGCAGTCGATCCTCGGTTATGTCGTGCGCTGGATCGATCAGGGCGTGGGCTGCTCCAAGGTCCCCGATATCTCCGATATCGCGCTCATGGAGGATCGCGCCACGCTGCGTATCTCCAGCCAGCTGATGGCCAACTGGCTGCGGCACGGCGTGGTCACCACCGACCAGGTGATCGCCAGCCTGGAGCGGATGGCACCGGTGGTGGACCGCCAGAACGCAGGTGACCCGGGCTACCGGCCGATGGCCCCGGATTTTGCCGGGAGCGTCGCCTTCCAGGCCGCGAAGGAACTGATCCTGGAGGGCACCACGCAGCCCAACGGCTACACCGAGCCGATCCTGCACCGCCGCCGCCGCGAGGCGAAGGCCAAGTGCAAGTGAGTGATGTTCAGTGATTGAAAAGTAGCTTTTGACAGCACTTTTCGAAACGAGTCCCCTCATCTGGAACACCAGGTGAGGGGACTCTGTTATCACTGGAGATCAGTGTGGATACCGGCTCGTCACGCTCAAAACGGTCACAAAAACGGTCACACGCGGGAAGGAGTCGGTGTTCAGAAAGCGAATGCTCTACCAGCACCGATGCCTGCCGTCATCGTTGATGGGCATGGTCGTGGCGTAAGGAAAGTGTGAGATTTTGGTGGGCGGCCGGTGGTGCGTTGCTCCGATACAGTGGATCGTCCAGTGCGTCAGCGGTCCACCGCCGGGGTGGGGTCCGAGCGTCAAACGCTTCCGCGACCGGCGCGGCCGCGCAGCTGCCGATCATGTTCTTCCGGCGTGTCGTCGCACCGAAACGCCGACGGATTTTCGCGGCAGCTAATCTTTGGCAATCGTCGGAGTCAACTACACGCGCCTGCCCCGACCAAGTCCTACCCCATCAGACACGGACCGTCACACGGGTGCTCGACCCGGCTCCTCGCCTGCGCCTATCGAGCGTGGATCGACCGCCGCGACCCCGGCATTGGTCACCGCAGATTCGGGGAGAAGCGCTCGTGATCCGTACGATTCCTAGCCTCCGACACTCGAGGCTCTCATCGTTTGGCGACCTCACCGGTGGGTCAGTGCGGCCGAACACAAGTGGGCCTGACGAGCAGTTGGACTGTGGCGCACCACTCACGCTGGCTACCTGCCACAAACGACGATGTGCGTCATCTAGACGCGATCCGGGCACAGTCCGCATCCAGCACCCGCTCTGGCCGCCCACATAAGTTCTCGAATCCGGGTTGAGTTCTCATTGGGCCCACCCTATTCTTTAATAGATCAATTATCTAACGTATACTCGAAACTGGTGTGGGAGGTTCCTGTGGTCGCGGCTGATCTGGGCGGCCGGGTGGCACTCGTCACCGGCGCCGGTCGAGGTCTCGGGGAGGCGCATGCGCGGGAGCTGGCGCGTGCGGGTGCCACTGTTGTCGTCAATGACTTCGGTGTCGATATCAATGGTGACGCGCCCGATTTCGCCGTGGCCGAACGGGTTGCTGCCGCCATCCGTGCCGATGGCGGCAAAGCAGTGGCCGAAACGTCCGATATCGCAAGCTTCGCCGGTGCTACCGGGGCGGTGGAACACACTGTCGCCGAGTTCGGTCGCATCGATATCCTGGTGAACAACGCCGGCATCATCGGAGCCGGCAGTGCCTTGGATTCGATTACGCAGGATGAACTCGAGCGTTTGCTTGCTGTGCATACCGTCGGCACGGTCGGTGCCATCGCAGCGGCCCTCCCGCATATGAGGCGAGCAGGGTTCGGCCGGATCATCAATACGACCTCCGAGGCCTCGCTGGCCACCGATATCGCCGCGGGTGCGGCCTATGCCGCCGCGAAGTCCGCGGTATGGGGAATCACCATGTCGGCCTCGAAGGAGGCCGGCGCGGGAATCACGGTTAATGCCGTGTCCCCGGGGGCGCTCACGCGGATGTCGGAGGGCTTCCTTCTCGAATCAGGCATCCCGGATGGCCTGGATCTGTCGCCGGTCCAGGTGTCTCGTGTTGTCGTGGCCCTGTGTACCGAGGAGGCCGGACGATTCACCGGACGGGTGCCGCACACCGCGGGCGGCTTTGTCCGGGAATATGTGCTGCGGCGGCGCGATGACACCGATCTCGCGGAATATCTGCGTGAACAGCTACTTCTCTGAACTGGGGGTCGTCGGCACGGGTGTCTGTTGCGTAATGACATGAGGAGCAAGTGATATGTCGGCCTCCGAATCGTATGCGCCCCATTTCGGCGCCGCTCGAACCGGCGATCTCGCCGGGGTGTCGCCCGTCGAACGCCTCGTTGCCCACGATGAGATACGGCAGCTCGCTTCGCGGTACGCACTCGCCATATCGGCGGGCGATCTGGACGCGCTCGTGGAGTTGTTCGTCGACGATGCTCTCGGTGCACACGGAGAGCGCGGGCCTGCGGCTCTGCGTTCCCTGTTCACCGGGCATCTGCGTCTTACACCCGTGAATATCCTGCTGATAGCCGGACATGTCATCAACCTGCGCGACGCCGATCACGCGGCCGGCACCGTGTCCTGTATTGCCGAACTGGGCGACGAGAACCGCTGGATCCGGCAGGCGATCGCGTACGAGGATCGCTACGAGCGGCGTTCGGGCCGTTGGTACTTCGTCGATCGGCGGCACCGCCTCTTCTACGGCCTCGAGGTGCCGGAGCGGCCCATGGCGCAGCCCGACGCCAAGTGGCCGCGCAACATCGTCGGAAGGGGCAGTATCCCGATGGGGTGGAGCTCATGGCAGGGCCTGCATGCAGGCGCGGAGTCCAGCCTTCCGCCGTCGCAAGGTCAGGGTTAGAGCTCTCCAGAGTCTGTTGGACGGCGGACTCGGCCACCGTCGATCACCCACACCTGTCTTGGGACGTACGGTGTTTCGTCGTCGTCCGCGAGAAAGCAACCACGGCGGGTGGTCGCCTGTATGCGCTGCGCCCCACCGCGGCGTACAGCCCTGGCAGCTCCCCGTACCGTCGGCGGGAATTCGGTCGGTTGGTTCGCTGACCCGGCACTCAGCGAACCAGCCGCCTTTCAGATCTTGGTCGCGCCGTGATCGACGGTGAGCTGCGTTCCGGTTACGGTTCTCGACTCGTCCGACGCGAGAAACAGGACGGCATCGGCAATGTCTTCCGGCTGTGAGATCGGGGGATCGAACCAGTACTGCCCCATCGCGCTCTGATACGACGGGTTGTCCTCGAAAACCTTGGCCCCCTCGGATCCCATCCGGCCCATCGGCGTATCGACTCCCCAGGGATGCACAGTATTGACGCGGATCCGGTACGGCGCGAGCTCGATCGCGGCGGCTTTGGCCAGCCCGACGACGCCATGTTTCGCGGCGCTGTAATGGGCCTGGCCGGGCAGCGATTTGATACCGGCGGTCGAACTCGTGCAGATGATCGATCCGCCGTTGTCCGCGTCGATCATGATCGGCGCGGCGACACGCAAGGTGTTGAAGACACCGGTGAGGTTGATATCGATCATCGCCTGCCACCGCTCCACCGATATTTCCCAGAAGCGGCCCCAGGAGACGATACCGGCGTTGGCGACCACGATATCGAGCCGGCCGAGCTCCGCCGCGCCGCGCCGGACGAGCGCATCCAGCGTCTCCAGGTCGCGAACGTCCACTGTCGCCGAGACGGCCCGGCGACCGAGCTTTTCGACACGGTCGACCGTCTCCGCGAGCTCGTCGGAGGTGGCCGGCGGATAGTCGAGCGCGGTGGGGGAGTCGCAGATATCGCAGATGATGACGTCGGCTCCCTCCTCGGCGAGCCGGATGGCCTCGGCTCGTCCTTGGCCGCGCGCCGCGCCGGTGATGAGCGCAACCTTTCCCTCGACTCGTCCCATATGCCCTTCTCCTATCACATCTTTCGCTTGGTGCCGGGCCCGTTCACCGGACGGCGCGTGTCTGGGACCGGGTAGCACCCCAGCTGTGCAGGACGGCCGCATGAAGACCGCCGAGTCCGCCGGCCGTCAGGACGATGACGTCGTCCGGGCTGTCGGCAAGGTGCACGAGTCCCTGGTGGTCCACTCGACCGAGGGCTTCGATCGGGCCGCGGTGGGTGCTGGGGAACTGATCCAGCGGGAGGGCGGCATGGTTCCACAACCGCGCTGCGACGTCGGTTATGTCGGGAAACTCCCGGCCGATGATATCGGCCCACACCGGGTTCACTGCGACCATAACCTCGGAAAACACTGTCGAGGTGAGGAACCCGTTCGCGCCCGGGTAGGCCATCGACTTGCCGATGATCTCCAGTAGCTCGGATCCGGTCGATGCCGCGATATCGCAGATGTTGACCGTCCCCATCGCGCCGTAGACGGTCACCGCGTCGCCGGGTACTCCGCGCCGCTCGGCGAGAGGTGCCCAAGGAGATCGTTCCTCCCACTCACCGAAGACGATTCCGGCCACACGACCGGGTGTGCCGTAGACACTCTGGGACGTCACGCCGACACGCTGGCCTGCGATATTGCGCATCGTCAGGCGTAGGGCGCGGCCGATCGACGGCGCTCCACCGTCCGCACCGCCCAGGCACCCCGGGCCGAACGGGATTTCCAGCTCGTGGCGGACCTTTCCGTTGACCACAACAGCCGGAACCACCGACCCGGTGGTCGCGTTCAGGGCATGGAGGTCGAAAGCGGGCTCGGCCATCGCCGCCAAGGCCGAGCGGAGCAAGGGGAGCGAAGCGGGTGGCGCTCCGGCCATCACCGCATTCGCGGCCAGTCCGGCGAGTGTGCACGGCGCACCCGACGGCGGAAGTTCGGCCACGACCTCGTCCGGGTCGCCGTCGACTGCGGCGAGGAATTCGTGGACTCGCTCCGGCGTCGGGGGGATCAGCGGCAGCCCGTCGGACCAGCCGGCCGTGCGGGCGTACCGGCTGAACTCGGCTGTGCCGGCGGGCACTTCGGTAAGGGCTTCGAGCGCGGACTGCCGCACGGTCTGGGTGGTCATCTCAGCTCACCGCCGCGCTGGTTGCCGCGAACTGTGCGGCGAGATCCCGGTAGTGTTCCCGGCCGATCTCGCGTACTTCCCGCTCGGGTCTGATATCGAGGGGATACGGCAGTTCGTGCACGCGCAGACCTGATCGGCCGTATTGTGCGGCCAGCGTCCGGGCGAGCGGACGGAACTGTGCGGTCGCGACAGCGACGGTCGGCAGCCCGGTACGTAGTGCGGTGACGGCATCCTTGACGGTCCACGACGTGCACGAGCCGCAGTTCGCCAGCCCGGATACCACCGCGTCCACCGAGGCCAGGAATTCGGCGTAGGAGGCTTCCTGGTCGTGGCCGGCCGCGCGGTCCAGGCCCTGGGCTCGCCGCCAGATCACGGGTTCCGCGCCGAGCGCGCGAAGGGCGGCCGCCCATTCGTCGACGATCCAGTCCCACGAGCGCCACAGCACGTCTACCCGGAATCCGATCCGTTTACCCGCCAGGTTGTCCAGGTCCGGGCCGGGATCGGCATCGTCGGCTACGGCGACCGCACAGGGGTCGACGACGCGAAGCGCAGCCCTTGTATCGGTGGCTTCGACACTCCCTTTCGGGATGGCGGAGGGGACTTCGCTCGCCTGGTTTCCATCCCCTACCCGGGGGTCGGCGACGAGGACGGCGTAGTCGCCGGGATGGCTTCGTTTCAGCGCCGATTCGGCCATCCGCTGCAAAGCGTCCGGCGGGAGAACACACTCGGCGCATTCTGCGGATTCCAGGTCGAGTTGCAATTCCACCTGACGGCGACGGGTGTCGATTCGGACGAGCCTGAGATCGGCGCCATCCCCGCTGACCGTCTCGCGCAGGCGGGCTGCCGCCGTCGCGATCTCGTTGATCTCCATAGTTAAAAGATACATCTAATTGTGCTATAAAATGGGCGAATCGTCCTCTTCGACCGGTCATTCGCGGACCGGATGTTCACGGGTAGCGGATGACTTCGTCCTGCGATTCCGGCGGCCGGAGTTCCGTATGGAACGTGATACCGAGATCGATAAAGGAGCAGTTCATGACCGACACAGTTGTCTGGATCACCGGAGCGACCCGAGGGCTGGGAGCCGGCCTGGCGCGGACGTGCCCGTACCCGCGGGCCCGGATCATCAACGCGTCACGATCACCGCATCCCGACCTCGAGAACATTCGCTTCGACCTCGGCGATCCGTCCAGTTGGTCCGCGCTGCGCGCATCATTCGACGAGGTGCTGAACGGTTTCACCGGCAAACGCGCCATTTTCGTGCACAACGCGCTGTTCGATGGATCGACGGGGTATGCGGGCGAGATGGACGAGGATCTCTATTACCGCGATGTGATCGGAAATGCCGCCGCCCCACTGGTATTGGCGGACTGGTTTCTGCGTGCGGTGGGGCCGGGATACGAGTCCGGAATCCTGCTGATGTCCTCGGCGGCGGCCCGGATGCCGATCGAGGGTCACAGCGTCTACGGCGCCGCGAAGGCCGGGGTGGAGCACTGGGTCCGGGTCGTGCGCCGTGAGCGCGCCACCCGGGGGACCGGCCCCTGGGTTGTTGCGGTCCGCCCCGGCATGGTCGACAGTGATACCACGCGGCGGGAAGCCGAACTCGACCCCGCTGTTTACCCCATGGCCGTCCATCTCGGGGCAGCGTTCGAGGCGGGGGAGGCGCTGAGCCCGGACGACGCGGCGCGCGATATCTGGGCGGCGATGCCGCCACCTCCGGATACCTCTGTGCTGTTGTTCGGCGCCCCTCCTTCCGGCGTGCTCGCCGCCGGATCGGCGAACCCCTCGGCTTCGGTCGAGTCCGGCTCATGAGCGGGGCACTGGCCGGCCTGCGGGTCATCGACACGGCCACTCTGTACGCGGCGCCGTATCTCGCGACGCTGCTCGCGGATCACGGCGCCGATGTCGTGAAGATCGAACCACCTGGTGGCGACTCCTACCGCCATCACCCTGGCCGGATGTGGCCGCTGCTGGCTCGCGGGAAGCGCTCCGTGGAGCTCGACCTGCGCAGTGAGGCAGGCTGTGCCGCGCTGCGCCGGCTGGTGGTCGATACCGATGTGCTGGTGGTGAATATGCCGCTCGCGACCCTGCGCAAGCGTGGTCTCGACTATTCGACACTCCGGGCGCTCAATCCCGGTCTCATCTATGTGTCCGTGACCGGCTACGGGCAGGACGGGCCCTACGCCGACAGGCCCGGCAACGGCACCATCGCCGAGGCGTTCAGTGGGCTCACCCATGTCACCGGCGAACAGGACGGGCCCCCGATTCTGCCGAGCGTTCCCACGGGCGACGCGGTGACAGCATTGACCGGGGCGTTCGGGGTGCTCGCCGCCTGTTATCACCGGTTGGCGCACGGCGGCGGCGGTCAGCTCATCGATGTCAATCCGATCGACAGCCTGCTGCAAGCGGTGGCACCCGTCCATACCGCCTACGAGGGCTCGGGAGAACCTCCCGCCCGTCTCGGCAGCAGATTGCGGGACTCGGTGGTGCGCAACGTTTTCCCGACCGAGGACGGCCGCTGGGTGGCCATCGGCGCGTCGACGCCCAGACATCTCGCCGACCTGGCGGCCTTGGCCGGGCACGAAACCCGCGACGAGGCCGGGGCCCCGGTGGGTGACGTGGAGGCGTCGCTGCGGAAATGGACGAGCAAACAGCACCACACCGTGGTGGTAGCGGAGCTGGTGGAACGGCGGCTGCCCGTCTCCCTGGTCCAGAACGCTCGCGATATACGCGATGATCCCCATGTCCGGTCCCGGGCATGCCTGACCGAGGTGACCACCGCCGAGCAGGGCGCGATCACCGTGCCCGCGCCTGCCCCGCGTCTCTCCGGTACCCCGGCGAAGCCGGCGACTCGGACTCCCGACCTCGGCCGGCACACCGGCGAGGTGCTCGGCGAATGACGGGCGTGGCGCGGGGCGGGCTGGTGGAACGTTTGGCACTGATGAACGGATGTCTCGCCACGGTCCCGTTCCGGCGGTTCGTCGCCCTCGCGGCCGCGGCCGGCTTCGAGGCGGTCAGCTGCTGGCCGAACGTATGGCGGCACGCTCGTCGCAAGGACGGTCTCGATCTGGCCGGGATGCGAATGCTTCTGCAGGACAACGGCCTTGTGCTGACCGACTGCGACGGCTGTCGCGAGTGGGTGGGCAGCGCACTCGGCACCGCCGCGACAGCCATCGACGCGGACCGCCATGAGATGTTCGAGGTGTGCAGTGCGCTCGGCGGCACCACGATCACGGCGGTCCACGACACCGGCGACGGACTCGACCTGGATCGCGATGCGGCCGCGTTCGCCCGGCTGTGTGATGACGCGGCCGAACACGGTCTGCGAGTTGCCCTGGAATTCGTACCGTTCACGACGGTAGGGGATGTGGGCACCGCGTGGTCGCTGGTCGAGGCCGCCGGGCGGCCCAACGGGGGACTGGTGTTCGACCTGTGGCATCACGCCCGAAGCGGCGCAGCCGATTCCGACGTGTTACGTGTTCCGGCATCGCGTATCTTCACCGTCCAGCTCGCCGACGGGCCGGGTCGTGCTCCGGGGCCGGACCTTGCGTTGGAGGCCAGGACCGGCCGCCGTCCGCCGGGCGCGGGCGAGATGGGCAATTCCCGGCTCCTCCGGATCCTGGCCGGGATGGGGGTGCGCGCCACCGTCGGGCCGGAGGTGCGGTTGACCGAGGACACCGAGATCGAACACCACGTCAACGACCTCTACCAGGCGACCGTGCGCACCCTTGCCGAGAAGTGATCGAGGTCGACCCGGCAGTGGAATGAACGTGCCTCTGTCGTCCGGGGCCGGGCGATCTCAGCGTCCCGTGAAGCGTGGTATCCGCCGTTCACTGAATGCCGCGAAGCCTTCGCGCGCATCGTCCGTGGCGAACAGATGGTGGAGCCGCTGGAACTCCAGGTCGATGAAGGAGCGGAAGTCGACCCGTGCTGCGGTCAGGTAATGCTGTTTGAGCGCGCGTGCTGCGAGCGGTGCCCGGCCCGCGAGGTGGGCGGCCACCGTGGCCACCGCGGCCGGGAAGTCGGCATCGTCGTGTACCGAGGTGAGCAGACCGAGCTCGAGGGCTTGGCCTGCGCTGAGCTTGTCGTCGAGCAGCGAGAGGCGTTTGGCGGCGGACTCGCCGATGAGCCTGGGCAGCAGCCACGGCAACCCCATATCGCCGGCCACGCCGATCGTCAGGAACGATGAGCGGAACACCGCCGAGCGCGCCGCCACCCGCAGATCGCATGCGCAGGCGAACCCGAAGCCGGCACCGGCGCACGCCCCGTTGACCGCGGCAATGGTGGGCACCGGCAGCTCGTAGAGCCGGATCGGAAGCGAGATATCCGCTGCCACCGGTGATACATCCGCCGGTGCCGGCCCGCCCTGGGCGTTGGATCCGTGCACATCCGCACCGGGACAGAACGATCGGCCGGCGCCGGTGAGCACCAGTACCCGCACCTCCCGATCGCCTGCTACGCGGTCGAGGGCGTCGGTCATCTCGGCAGCCATCGTGACAGTGACGCCGTTGAAGTGCTCCGGCCGGTCGAAGGTCAAGGTGGCCACGCCTGCATCATCGTGGTCGAGCCGGATGGTCGTGTAGTCGGTCATATCTGGCCTCCGGAGCTGAAACGAGTGCGCTCGCAACGTATCACCTATTAACTAAATGTATTAACTAAATCACTGTTGGGCGGGTAGGGTTGTGTTGCTGTGGGGCCGGTCCGCATGAGGGCCGGCGCAACGAGTCGCTGAACACGCTGGGCAAGGAGCTCAGCGATTCCGCCGAGCGGATCCAGGTGCTGTCCGGCCGGGTGGTCCGTGGCCTGCATCCTCTGCTCCGACGCTGAATCACCGCAACGGTAGTGCCGGCACGCCGGCCCGAGGAGGTCTTGTGAACGATTCTGTCTTCGTCGAGCGTATCGATGACGCTCTACTCGGTATCACCCTGAATCGTCCCGATCGGCTCAATGCGATCGAGGATTCCTTCGTGGCTGCCATGCACGCCGCACTGGACGGTGTCGAGGCAGAGCCGGGGGTGCGGGCTGTGGTGCTCACGGGCGCCGGGCGCGGGTTCTGTGCGGGCGCCGATCTGACGGTCACCGCGGATCTCGAACGGCAGACCTCTGCCGACCTCTATCGAGGTCAGCAGCGCCTGGCCGATATGGCGGTCCGGTTGCACGAGCTGCCGGTACCGGTGGTTGCCGCTGTCAACGGACCGGCGGCCGGCGGTGGACTCGCGCTGGCCGCCGCGTGCGATCTGCGGGTGGCATCCACTCGCGCGCACTTCGCGGTGGCCAACGTCCGCATTGGTATCTCGGGTGGTGAGATGGGGCTCAGCTGGCTGCTTCCGCAGTCGGTGGGCCGGGCCCGTGCAACGGAGTTGCTGCTCACCGGGCGTCGCTTCGATGCCGCGGAGGCCCTGGAATGGGGATTCGTCAATCGCCTCGCCGAGCCTGCCGATGTGCTGGCCGAAGCGTGCGCGCTCGCTCGCGCGGTGGCGGGCAACCCCGCGTTCGGAGTCAGGCTGACGAAGGAGATGCTGCGAACCACGGCTACGGCAAGCAGCCTGCGGGACGCGGTCATGCTGGAGAACCGCACACAGGTCCTGGCGGTATATGCGGGCGATATCGATCAGGCCACCGAATCCTTTCGCCGCGACGGCCCGCGCAGTGCCGGCCGGTGACCGGCGGCGTGAACCGCTGAACTCGGCTCGCCTGTATCGAGCGCGAGTACCCCCGATGGTGCTGCCGTGTCGCACGGGTGACCCGGAGAGTTTCGTGGAGTGGCGGCTGGACGGGGACCCGGTGCCCGCTGCCTCGAGCCCACGCCACGATCAGCCGGGTTTCGGTCCGCGCGGTCAGCGCCTTGCCGGAGGTGTCGCCGATCGCCGAGTTCGTCGAGTGGCTCGGGGGTGGGCCGCTAGGGCCGCATATGCGACAACTCTGCCGGCCGTCGAGCGCGGGCCGGTCTGTCACGCCGCGCGCGAGAGGGGGCGGTGCGAATATCGCAAATCGCGCCATTTTCGAGAGTTAGAGCAATTATTTATCTATATTGGTTCGAGCGGCAATGGAGGTGTCATGATCATCTGGAAGAGGTACCGATGACGGTCGAACGATTCCCTGTCGAGGCGGGGCACGTCCTGATGTTTCGACGCGCCGTAGGTCACCGAGACACCGAACGCGGCGCCGATACGTCGGCCGATCTCCCGGTCCCGCCCACATTCGTCCAGGCGGCCGTGCAGTTCGACCCCGAATACGTCCTGCGGCCCGCGCCCGGTCGCACCTGGCACGGCTCCGCGGACGACCCGGGCTTCATACCGTCGGGGGTCGACGGTCTGCATGCCGAGCAGCACTACGAGTTCCACCAGCCGGTTCGCGTCGGCATGGTGCTGCACACCACGGAGCGCGAAGGCCGGACCTGGCAGAAATCCGGCCGCTCCGGCACGCTGCACTTCTCCGAGCAGATCGTGGACTATATCGACGATTCCGGCACCCTGATCGTCACCGCGACGTCGGTCGGCGTACGCCGCGAGCCGGCCGCGGAGGTGCCCCGATGACCGCGCTTGCCGAACTCGAGGTGGGCGCTACGCATTCGGTCGTAGTGGTCGAGAACCTCACCCGGACCCGCCTGGTGCAGTACGCCGGCGCGTCCGGCGACTACAACCCCTTGCACACCGATGAGCCGTTCGCTCGCGAGATCGCCGGCTATCCAGGGGTTTTCGCGCACGGCATGCTCACCATGGGCATGACCGCCCGCGCGCTCACCGACTGGGTGGGCGAGGGACATATCACGCGTATCGGGGTCCGGTTCACCGCCCAGGTATGGCCGGGCGACACACTGACCGCCGTTGTCACCGTGACCGAGGTCGCCGCCGGCCGGGTCGGCTTCGACCTCACGACCACCAACCAGGACGGCACCGTCGTGCTGACCGGCACGGCGGACTGCGCCGCTGGTGCGGGCGGCCTCCGGGTCGCCGCCGTTGCGAGCGGGGCGGGCGCATGAGGGTTGACGTCACCGCGGAGCAGTCACTCGGTTCAGCGTCCGCCGTATCCGCTGAGGAGGCCGGGTACGACGCGATCTGGCTCGGCGAGACCCGCCACGATCCGTTCGTCTCCATTGCGCTGGCGGCGCAGTCCACATCGCAGGTCCAGCTGGGTACCGGCGTGGCGATCGCGCTGGCGCGGTCGCCGATGACACTTGCCGTGACGGCCAACGACCTTCAAACGGTCAGCAAAGGGCGTCTGCTGCTCGGCCTCGGGTCGCAGGTCGAGGCGCACATCACGCGCCGGTTCTCGATGCCATGGGTGCAGCCGATCGGACAGATGCGCGAGTTCGTGCTGGCCCTGCGGGCCATCTGGCGCTCGTGGCACGAGGGCGAAAAGCTCGACTTCGCGGGTGACTACTACTCACATACGTTGATGACGCCGTTCTTCGATCCCGGCCCGAACCCGTTCGGTCCGCCTCCGGTGTTGCTGGCGGGTGTCGGCGCAAAGATGACCGGGCTCGCCGGCGAGGTGGCCGACGGTTTCCTGTGTCACGGTTTCGCCACCGAGCGTTATCTGCGCGAGGTGGTCGTTCCGAGTCTGCGCGAAGGTCGTGCGAAGGTGGGCCGCGGCCTCGAGGGCTTCGAGATCAGCGGCCTCCCGTTCGTGGTCACCGGCGGTACCGAGGAGCAGATGGCCGCGTCCGCCGCGGGCGTGCGTGGACAGATCGCCTTCTACGCCGCGACCCGGGCCTACCGTCCTGTTCTGGAACTCCACGGGTGGGGCGATCTCCAGTCCGAGCTCAACGCGATGACCAAGGCCGGACGCTGGCAGGAGATGGGCGGACTCATCGACGACGAAATGCTCGGCACGTTTGCGGTGGTCGCCGAACCGGACAAGGTCGCGGACGAGGTTTTGCGCCGCTACCGGGGCCTGTTCACCCGCCTGCATCTGTATCTCGTGGGCGAGACCGACCACGAGATACTCGCCGGTATCCGCGAACAACTGCAAGCGGACACATGACCGGCGGCGACCCGGAGCGCACGCTTGAGATCCAGCGCGACCGCGGAGTGTGGATGATCACCCTCAACCGTCCGGGCCGGCGCAACGCGATCAACGCACGGCTCCAAGCGGAACTGGTCGCGGCGCTGGCCGAGTTCGACGCCGCGCCGGAGGCCCGCGTAGCGGTTCTCACCGGCGCCGATCCGGCTTTCTGTGCCGGAATGGACCTGCGGGAACTCGGCAGTGGATCCCTGGGCCACGAAGACGACGGGACGAACTTCGCTCAGGCGATGCGCATGGTCGGTAAGCCGGTCGTCGGCGCGGTCAACGGTCCCGCGGTGGCCGGTGGTCTGGAGCTCGCGCTGGCGTGCGACTTCCTGATCGCCTCGGAACGTGCCTGGTTCGCCGATTCCCATGCCGACGTAGGAGTAGTGCCGGGAGGCGGGCTGACCGTCTACCTGGCGCAGGCCGTCGGGGTGCGTCGGGCCCGGCAGATCAGCCTCACCGGCGAGTACGTGCCGGCCGAGCGTGCGCTCCGCGACGGGTTGGTGACGGAGGTGATCGCGCACGACCAGTTGCTGCCCCGGGCGGCCGAGCTCGCCACCGCGATCGCCGAGCGAGGTGAGCACGTGGTGGCGGCGATTCGCACGGCCTACGACCGCGCGCTCAACCTGCCGGCCGACGAGGCTCTCGACGCCGAGTCCGCCGCATCGCGGGCGGCCGGGATCCCCACCGGCCACGTGCACGAGGTCGCGGAGGGGCTCATTGTGCGAGGCTCCGGTACGACCGGCCGGAAATGAGTACCAGAGCACGCTCATTCGGACTGCGGTGCGGTGGTCCGCACGGCAACGTGTGCCAGCGGCGGTCTGCCGCCCGCCGCGCCGCCGCCGAAAGGGTTTGCGCGGCGTCGAAGGCTCCGGTGTGTCGAATCCTGCAACCGCAGCGGCCATATGGGCTCCGGCCGCGCCTTCGGCCCTCGGTGACCTGGCCCATACATGAGCATGCGGGGGTCCGGCCGGGAACACCGCCGCCATCACGCCGCTGCTGCTTGCGCCGGCGTGAGCCGGGAAGTCAGAGCTGTCCTGGCCGCAACTGCACGAACAAGCCCTCGGCCTCGGCGCATAGTGTGTCGCCGTCCCGGATCGTGCCACGCAGTACCCGTTTGCGGCCTTCCTCGGAGACGAACCATGCCTCGATGTCGAGCTCTTTCTCGACGGGTGTGATGCTGCGGAAATCGACGTGCAGGTAGGCCGTCCGGGCCACGGGCCGGCCGCCCGATACGCACAGGCGGCCGAGTAGATCGTCGAAGACCAGCGGGATCGTCCCACCGTGCGCGGCACCGTTTCCGCCGAGGTGGGCAGTGCCGAAACGAACCCGGCCGCGGATGCTCTTGTCGTCTTCTGCGATATCGCGGACCACCGGCAGCAGAGTCGATCCCCGGCCCGGTAGATCGGCCGCGAACCCACTGATCCGCGACCATTCGTCACGCTCGAAGCCGGCGAGGAGATCGGCTACGCGCCGCATCCCGCGTGCCGCCTCCGCGGTGGCGCGCTCGTCGGGGACCGCCGCGGCGATCCGGTCCTGCAGTTCGCGGGCTGCTTCGATCATCTCCGCGTAGCCGGCGGGTGGAACCGGAGTGGTCCTGCTCTGCCACCAGTTGGGTAGTACCGGGTCCGGAGCCTCGTGCGCCTGCGGCATGGACGACCGTCCTTTCTTCGTGCTGTCGGGGCGAGACCGGTCGGCCCGTGAGGTTTGCGGTGCGAAGGTGCGGAATACGTTGCGGGGTGGGCCGACAGAGCCTGCTCACCCGGTCAGCGCATCGAGAATGATCTGCGCCAGGAACTCCGGCGCGTCGCTCTGGACGGAGTGGCCCGCCCGTTCGACGACGCGGATATCGATGGCCGGCAAGCGTCGGCGAAACTGCGCGATATCGTCGTCTCCGACGAATCTCGACGCGCCGCCGACGACCAGGGTTGTCGGTATCGAGAGGGTGTCGACATCCGCCCAGAGCGGCTCGAAATCGGCGCCGGACAGTTCGTCGTAGCGCCATGTCCATGATCCGTCCGGTAAGCGGCGCGCATTGTGCAGCACGCCGCGACGCAGATGTTCGCGGTCACGACCGGGCGCGCTCCGGACGGTGTGTTCGAACATCGACCCGAAGTCGGGGAACACCCGTTGCCCGCCGACGAGCACGGTGGTACCACGATTCACGTCGGACATGGCGGACTGTCTCCGGGTGACCGAAGGGGTCACGTCGATCATCATCAACCGGCGTGCCAGATGTGGCGCCACGGCGGTGAGCCGCAGGGCGGTGAGTCCGCCCAGCGACATTCCCACCACCAGGTCGGCGTCCGGGGCCAGCTGTTCGAGCACGGGCGTGAGGGTGCGGGCGTTGGACCACGGCATGTAGTCACGGTCGGCCCGCCAGCTCGAGTGGCCGTGGCCCGGCAGATCCACGGCGACGGCGGGCAGCCCGGTGGCCAGGATCGCGGAATCCCAGGTGTGGGCGTTCTGCCCGCCGCCGTGCAGGAACACCAGACGCGGTGTGCCCGCACCCCAGCGGAGCGCGCTGACCTTCCCGTCGGCGGTCGTGACCGACACCCGGCTGACCGGTGGAAGGTCACCGGTCAGCCCGATGGATCGGGCGTTCTCGCGCAGCAGGGCGAACTCCGACAAGGCAGCGAGTTCGTCGTCCACGCTGACCCCGGGAACGTCGTCGGAATGCATCGACATCTCCGTCAATGGGTAGGGGACGGGGCCATTGCGGCCCCGTCCGCTGAATGGCGACGCGTCGTCAGCGGGTCGCCGTTTCATCGGTATGTTGCCTCGCCCGCCGCAGACCTTCGGTGCGGTCGTCGACGACGATCTCCCACCCCGAGCACGAGCAGGCACACCGGAAACCGCCCTCCGGGATCGGGATCACCGACTGCACATCGCAGCTACCCGAGGAGATCGCTTCCTGCATGAGCTCCAGCGGCGAGTCGTACATCACGTTGTCGTCGGACATCTGCTCGGTCCTGTCGTCAGGCGGCCGTCGGGACCGGCGGGACGGTCGGGAACAGCTCACGGAAAGCGCCGATGGTCACGCGTTCCCGCACCGCCGGGTCGGCATTGTCGAAGAGCTGGTGCAGGGTTTCCTGGGTGTGACCGAATGTGCCTTCCATATGGGGGTAATCGCTACCCCACATGACATTGTCGTAGCCCATATAACTTGCTGCCGCCACTGCCGACTGGTCGTGCTGGAAGGAAGCGTAGACCTGGGAGTAGATGATTTCTCGCGGAGAGCGTTTCAGTTTGGGTCGCACCGCCATCTCGTGCTGGCGGTAGCCCTCCTCGATCCGGTCGGCGATGAAGGGGACCCAGGTGGCGCCGCCTTCGGAGATCAGTACCTTGAGGTCGGGGTGGCGGTCCAGTGCGCCGCTGGCCACGAGTTTGGTGACGGCCCGCTGTCCTCCGTAGGTGGTTTCGGTGTAGTTGAGTACGGCGCCCCCGGGGCCACGGAACTTCACTTCGCCGTGGCCTGAGCCGGAGGAGAGGTCGACGGGATCGGTGCCGATATGGAAGGCCAGGACCATGCCGGCGCGTTCGGCTGCGGTCCAGAACGGTTCCCAGACGTCCTGGTTGTAGTCCTTCTGCTGCGGATGGGGCTGCACGGGGAGGAAGACCGCGCGGTAGCCCATCTCGGCGATACGTTCGAGTTCGGCGACGGCGTCGCCGATATCGAGAGTGGATACCTGGCCGGCCGTCACCAGCCTGGGGGAATGCTTCTCGATTTCCTCGTACGCCCAGTCGTTGCTGACACGTAGGGCCTCACGGAGGACCTCGGGGGTGCGGAAGGAAGAGCTCCACATACCCAGCGAGGGAAATACGAGTTCCGCCCAGACGCCCTCTTTGTCGAGATCTTTCATACGGAGAGACATATCCCGCGCGCCGGGGGCGCGATGGGTGGCCTCCAGGAATTCCTTGGCCCTGCCGGTCGGCAGTTTGCGGCGGAACGACATCCCGTCGATATGCACGGTCTCCCATTCCCCGTCGGGGTCTTTATCCGTGCGAGGAACCAGCTCGGCCAGCCGGGCGGGCAGGTTCTTCTGCCACAGGTCTTCGGGCTCCAGGAAATGCGAGTCACCGGAGTTCGCCCAGATCTTGGTCTCGGTCATTGTGTGTGTCTCCCTTCGGTACGACAGTTGATCGGGGCTACGCGGCAGGGTGGGACGGCTGCGGAGCCACCGGGAGGGCAGGTGATGGTGGTGGAACACGGTGCTCGATCGGGTATGCCGTGCCGCCGATGGTGACCCGCTGCATGGGACCTCCTGAATCAAGCCAACCAAAATAGGTATACCATTAAGTTATATTACGAGACTGCTGAATGCTGATATGGCTCACGATCCGTCGCATCGGTCACTTGCCGATGTAGACCGGCGGCCGTTTCTCCAGGAAGGCGGCTCGCGCTTCGGCCGCATCCACGGTGCTGTTGGCCAGGATCTGGGTGCGGTTCTCCACATCCAGTGCTGCGTCGAGGGACGGTGCATCGATATTGCGACGATAAACCTGCTTGGTCATCTTCTGGCCGAACGGGCTCAGTGCAACGATTCTGGCGAGCGTATCCTCGGTGACCGCGCCGGATTCGTCGTCGTCGACGACGGTGGTGACCAGGCCGAGTTCTAGGGCCTCGGCTGCCGACACCGTGCGGTTGGTGAGCATCCACTCCGCCGCTCGGCCCGCGCCGATCAGCCGGGGCAGGAAATAGCTGATCCCGCACTCGCCGGCGGACAGACCGATTCTCGGTGCGCCGATGAGAAAGCGTGCCGAGCGGCCCGCGAGCCGGATATCACCTGCCAAGCTCAACGCGAGCCCGGCCCCTGCTGCGGGACCGTTCACGGCGCTGACCACCGGGCACGGTGCCTGCGCAACAGCGAGAATCATCCGCCCGAACCGTTCTTGCATCGCCATTCCGTCGGCGTTGCTCCGGCCACGTTGGCGCTCGTCCGCGCCGGCGATATCGACTCCGGCGCAGAAGCCTCGTCCGTTGCCGGTGAGCAGCACGGCCCGGTGGGAAACGGCGTCGTTCAGGTGCCGGGTGATCGTGGAGACCATCTCCGGGGTCAGTGCATTGAGCCGTTCCGGCCGGTTGAAACGCACAACTCGTACGCCGTCGTCTCGATCTTCCACGATGACATCCGTCATGTTCGGCCTCTCCGTCGTGTCCACCAGCAACTCGTGTCATACACCGGCATATAGTGTGATAATTCTACTGTAGTTGTGCGCGGGTGAGTCGAACACCCTGGTCCGCGGACTCGACCCATCGATGTCGTGCGCCTCCATGTGTCGGGACGGCGTTCCGGGCAGGGCGCTGGGCGGTGAACCGCCTCGACGAGCGAGACGAGCGGAGGAGTATCGACGTGGATGAGCAACAGGGGGCAGTTGTGCCGGAATCAGTGAAGTTCCGTGGTGGTGCCGGATGGATTGCGGCGGACCGTTTTCCCGGGCGTGGCCCGGCGCGTGGCACCGCGGTGATGTTGCACGGAGGTGGACAGACCCGCCATTCCTGGCGGCGCGCGGCCGCGAAGATCTCGGCGGGTGGCTGGGATGTCTACACCCTCGACGCGCGTGGACACGGTGGAAGTGATTGGGCGGCGGATGGTGATTACACGATAGATGCGTTGGTCGGCGACCTTCGACTCGTCCTCGGCCAACTGGAACACGAGACAGGCGACCCGATTCGGCCGGTGTTGTTCGGGGCATCGATGGGCGGTATGACCAGCCTGGTCACTGAGGGCGAGAATCCGGCATCGGCTCGCGGCCTGGTACTTGTCGATATCACTCCAAGCGTGGAACCGGAAGGGATAGCGCGCATCAGTGAATTCATGCGCGGGGCGCCCGACGGTTTCGCCGATCTCGAAGAGGTCGCCGACGCGGTGGCGCGGTATCAGCCGAACAGGAAACGCCCCCGCAATCCGGAGGGGCTGCGCAAGAACGTTCGCCAAGGGGCGGACGGGCGACTGTATTGGCACTGGGATCCGGCTTTTCACCGACTCGGGGCCAATCTGGACAACCGCCGGGACAATCACATTCGCACCGCGGCGGCCGCGGCACGGGTCGAGGTTCCGACACTGCTGGTCCGGGGCTCGGATTCCGATATCGTCAGCAGCAAGGGGATAGCAGAATTGTGCGATCTCATCCCGCATGCGAAGGTCACCGAGGTCGCGGGCGCCGGTCATATGGTGGTGGGGGACGACAATTCGGTGTTCGTGGAACGGGTCAACGAGTTTCTCGAGTCGGTATGAACGGGCCGGCGCCGCTCCGTGCGCGCTACGCGCGTGGCAACCACGGCTGGCGAAGTGCTGCCGGCCGGGTCAGGTCTGTGTAATGGTCGGCGAGTGCCGCTGTCTGCCTGCACATCAGGCGTACCCGGTCGTCGGCGCCCCCGAGGTGTCGCAGCGCTCGATGTAGCTCGACCGAGGCGCGGGCGATCCGCTCGATCGTGCGTCCGATCGCACGTATGTCCTCGGCGGGCAGGTGCGGCAGCGCGGCCGTCAGCAGCGTCTCGAGGCGGTCGAGGATGTTGTCACAGGATGGGCGTATGTCCGTGTACGCCATCTTGCTGATATCCGTGGCATGCAGCTCTGCGAGGCGCAGTGCATAACTCGAGACCAGCCGGGCGAGTGGACCTCCCGCCGCGTCGACCGAATGCCCCCGCACCGCCCGCAGTAGTTCGAGCGAGGTCGGTAGCACGGCCCCGGCCTCGATATCGGTGCGGGTGGCGTGCATACCGGCGATCCGCGTCTTCGTCACGAGTTTCGGCCGAGCCGGGTTCGACGGTGTGAGAGCGGGTCGGCGCCTGCACTCCTCTTCCGGTGTTGATACGTCCCGGTCACGCAACTATCTCCTTCGACTTCCGTGGCCTGTTGGCGACCATGCTGATATAGCATAACTAATGCACCTATTGTGACCATCCTGGCTCCCGAGGGAGCGCCATCTATATGAGCTGATCGCCGGTGGCCGCCGGTCAGCTCGGCGGCCTGTCTCCTCGGCCGGATGTGCAGTTTCCGCCGGTCGCCCTGGTGGTGTCGGGGCCGGGTCGGCCGCCCTGGTGGGTGGGGGATATCGACTGCGCTGTGAGGCTGTTCCATCGGTATCGCTTCCCGTCGGGTCATATTTTCGTTACAGTGTAATGTATTAGATATATCGCGGATGATCGTTCGGCCGGAGGCGGCGGTTGCGCTCGCCGACATCACCGGTGATACCGGAACAGCGGCGGAAGGAGTCGGAGATGGTCTTCGTTTCACCATGGGATTCGGGCGTGCAGACGTCCGGGGCGGCTGGTGCAGGGAATGAACAGCGCGGGGATCGCGATGGCCGGGAAGGTCGTGCGGTGGTGGCCCGATCGTCGGTCCATGAGGTGCTGGACTATTTCGAGAACTGCCCGCAGTGCGGATATTCCGCCACGGCTACCGCAGTGATTCGAGAGCTGGTGGGCGGGAAGGTCGAGACCGAGGTGTACGTCAGCTGCGGTTTGCCTTGCAGATGGACCGGCGCACCTCGGATCCCGGTAGAGGAGTTGGGTCGTCGTAGGGTGAAGAGGCGCACCGGCCGCGGGGCGTCCGGATTCCTCGCCGGTACCGGGCGCGACCGCTGAGGGCTTCGCCCTGCGCAGTCTGCCGCCCACGCGGTGAGGGAATCTGATCTGCGTCGGGTTCTTCTCGGGTCCGCTCCGTAGCGTCCGGCGCCGAGGGTAATGCGCTGGGTAGTTGTGTCTGCCACGCCGATTCGGTTGTGTAAGAACGCCAATCGAATGCTGAGGCCCATGTGCCGCACCGCGAGCCTGCAAACATGCGACTGTTCCATCACATATGTACGGACAATTAGTGCAATTATCTTGACATATACCTGCAGCTGCTGCGAGTATCGATTCCATCGAACCGGGTCCGTGCTGTAGACGCACGCGGCGGACCGGTGGGCCGGGTGTGCGTATCGAGACGGATTGAGGTAGTCCACGCGTGGCAATGGATCAATCGGCGAACGGGAAGTACGTGGGCGGTCCGTATTTCGATGACCTGGAACACGGTGCCGTCTTCGATTCGGCCCCTGCTGTCACGCTGACCAGCGGGCTGGCGGCGGCCCACCAGGCGATTATCGGCGACCGTCTCCGCCTGCCGCTCGATACCGGGCTGTCCGAGGCCGTAACCGGTTCGGCCGCGCCGGTGGCGCATCCGGCGCTCGTATGGGATATCGCGATCGGCCAGTCGACCTCGGCGACCCATCACGTCAAGGCCAACCTGTTCTACCGGGGATTGCAGTTCCATCGTTTCCCTGTCCTGGGCGATACGTTGTACACCAGAACCGAAGTGGTGGGGCTGCGCGAGAACTCGCACAAACCGGGGCGCGCGCCGACCGGGCTGGCCGCACTGCGGATCACCTCCACCGACCAGCAGGGCCGCACCGTCCTGGATTTCCATCGCTGCGCGATGCTCCCACTGAGTGCCGAGGCCGCCGCGGACAGAACGCGCCGAGCCGATGACCTGGCGACGGTCGGTGCAGGCGATCTCCTGCGGCCCGATGCGGCCGGGGACTGGAATCTCGACGTGTTCCGGCAGCGGGTACCCGGACCGCACGGCGAATCCGCGCCGGTGGGCACGGTGTTCCGCAGCAGCGGCGATGTCGTATCGAGTGCACCGGAACTGGCCCGGCTGACCCTCAACATCGCCGCCGTCCATCACGACGAGCGCGCCGGCGAGGCCGGGCGCCTGGTCTACGGCGGGCACACCATCGGACTCGCGCTGAGCCAGGCGACCCGGGCGCTGCCGAACCTGGTCACGGTGCTGGACTGGGAATCGTGTGAGCACACCGGCCCGGTGCGCGAAGGGGACACTCTCACCAGCGAACTGCGCATCGAAGGCGCCGAAGAGCTCGAGCGGGGGACCGCGCTGCGATTGCGCTCGATTGTGTACGCGCACGATGCGACGGCACCGGATCGACCGGTATTGGACTGGCGATTCACGGGGTTGATGGCATGACGTCGCTGCCCCTCACCGGCGTACGGATCGTCGAGGTATCGAGTTTCGTCGCCTCCCCGCTGTGCGGCCTCACGCTCTCCCAGTTGGGTGCCGAAGTCATTCGAATCGATCCGATCGGTGGCGCGGGAGACAAGAATCGCTGGCCGCTCACCGCTTCCGGGGAAAGTATCTACTGGACCGGACTCAACCGCGGAAAACGGTCGGTGACCTGCGATATGCGCAGTCAGGAGGGGCAGCGCCTGGTGCAGCGCCTGATCACCGCGCCGGGGGGCGGCGTGCTGGTGACCAACGCCGGTGGCCGCGACTGGCTGAGCCATGCGGCGCTGAGCGCACTACGCCCGGATGTCATCACCCTGCAGCTCACCGGCACCCCGGACGGCGGTGCGGCCGTAGACTACACGGTGAACGCGGCCACCGGATTTCCGCTGATCACCGGCCCGGCCGACCATAACGCTCCGGTCAATCATGTGCTGCCCGCCTGGGACGTCGCGGCGGGTCTGTACGCCGCGCTGGCCCTCGTATCGGCGGTGCGACGACGCGAGCAGGCCGGACAGGGCGCCGAAATCCACCTGCCGCTCTCGGATGTGGCGTTGGCGATTTCCGGGTATCTGGGATATCTCACCGAGGTCCAGATCAACGGTGCCGGCCGGGAACCGTCCGGTAACGCGGTGTACGGCACGTACGGCAACGATTTCGTCACCGCAGACGGCGTGCGTTTCATGATCGTGGCGCTCACCCCCCGGCATATGCGTGACCTGGTCCGGGTCACCGAACGGACAGCGGTGATCGAAGCGCTGGAACAGGCATTGGGCGCCGACTTCTCGACCGACGGCGATCGCTACCGCCATCGCGAGGTACTCAACGCCCTTTTCGCCTCCTGGTTCGCCGAACACACCGCAGCCGAAGTCGAGGAGACGTTGCGAACCAGCTCGGTACTGTTCGAGCGCTACCGCAGTTTCGAGGAGCTGGTGACCGGCGGAGAGCTCGATACCAACCCGCTGTTCTCCGAACTGGACCAGCCTCGAATCGGCACGTACCTGGCGGCGGGTCTGCCGGCACGGTTCGACGGTGGCCACTTCGGGGCCGGCGCCGCGCCACTGCTGGGCGCCGACGGCGCCGCGGTGGTGCGGGAATTGCTCGGGTCGGCGCAGGCCGATATCGACGACCTGATCGCACACGGATATCTCGGCGGGCCGCCAGAGTGACACGCGGTCGCGCCCGGCAGACGTGAGTGGTTCGGCAACTCCCGCCGATCCGCACATTCGACAGAAACAGGAGTGAACGATGACCGCCGAGGACAGCAACTCCGGCGCGGAAACGGACCCGGAGGTCTCCGCGGAGGATTTCGCCGATATCCTGGCGCAGACCCGGGCGTTCGTGCGCGACACCGTGGTACCGCGCGAACAGGAGATCGCGGACACCGACGCCATCCCGGACGATATCCGCCGTCACGCGGCGGCGATGGGGTTGTTCGGCTATGCGATTCCGCAGCAATGGGGCGGGCTCGGTCTCGACCTCACCCATGATGTGGAACTCGCGATGGAGTTCGGGTACACGACGCTGGCGTTTCGTTCGATGTTCGGTACCAACAACGGTATCGCCGGTCAGGTGCTGGTGAATTACGGCACCGACGAGCAGAAGCAGCGCTGGCTCGAAGCCATCGCCTCCGGCGAGGTGGTCGCCTCGTTCGCGCTCACCGAACCGGGCGCGGGATCCAACCCGGCCGGACTGCGGACCACTGCCGTTCGAGAGGGCGACGACTGGGTGATCAACGGCGAGAAGCGGTTCATCACCAACGCGCCGTCTGCGAACCTGTTCGTGGTGTTCGCCCGGACCCGGCCCGCGGACTCGGACGGGCCGGGGATCGCGGTGTTCCTGGTGCCAGCGGATACACCGGGTGTCCAGGTAGGCGCCAAGGACCGGAAGATGGGCCAAGAGGGCGCGTTGACCGCGGATGTGCACTTCGACGATGTCCGGGTGCCCGGTTCGGCGGTCGTCGGCGGCAGTGAGGACGTCGGATACAAGGCGGCCATGGTGTCGCTGACCCGGGGCCGGGTGCATATCGCCGCGCTTGCTGTCGGGGCTGCGCAACGGGCACTCGACGAGTCGGTGAACTACGCCGCGACCGCGACCCAGGGCGGCACGGCGATCGGCGATTTCCAATTGGTCCAGGCGATGATCGCCGATCAGTACACCGGGGTGCAGGCGGGGCGGGCGATGGTTCGGGACGTCGCCGCGCGATATGTGTCCGGCGAGGACCGGCGGGTCGGTCCGTCGGCGGTGAAGTTGTACTGCACGGAGATGGTGGGGCGGGCCGCCGATCTGGCCGTGCAGATTCACGGCGGCACCGGCTATATGCGCGATGTCCCGGTGGAACGGCTGTACCGGGATGTGCGCCTGCTGCGTCTCTACGAAGGCACCAGCGAGATCCAGCGCCTGATCATCGGCTCCCAGCTGGTGAAGCAGGCCAAGGCCCAACAGCAGACCGGCGGAGGGCCGCGCTGAGATGAGCCGCCCCGCCACTTTCGAAAGGTTCACCGCATGACCCTCGCCCGCACCGCGGGCCTCACCGAGGTCCAGGCCGAGATGCTCGCCACCGTCCGCTCTTTCGTGGACCGCGAGATCATCCCCCACGCACAGCAACTCGAACACACCGATACCTACCCCGCCGATATCGTCGAGCGGATGAAGGAGATCGGTCTGTTCGGAATCACGATTCCGGAGGAGTACGGCGGTCTCGGGGAGTCGCTGCTCACCTACGCCCTGGTGGTCGAGGAGATCGCGCGCGGCTGGATGAGCGTATCCGGCGTGATCAACACCCATTTCATCGTCGCCCATATGATCGCCCGGCACGGGACCCCCGAACAGCGGGCGCACTACCTTCCGCGGATGGCGACCGGCGAGATCCGCGGGTCGTTCTCGATGTCCGAACCCGATCTAGGGTCGGACGTCGCGGCCGTCCGCACCCGTGCGACCCGGTCGGGCGACGACTACGTCATCGACGGAAACAAGATGTGGCTCACCAACGGGTCCACGTCGAACCTGACGGCCGTGCTGGTGAGAACCGATCTGGGTGAGGCGAAACCACACCGCAATCTGACCACGTTCCTGGTCGAGAAGCCCGTCGGCTACGGGGAGGTGCTCCCCGGGCTGACGATTCCCGGCAAGATCGACAAAATGGGCTACAAGGGAGTGGATACCACCGAGGCGCATTTCGACGGCTTCCGCATCGGTGCCGACGCGATCCTCGGCGGGGCGCCCGGCGCGGGTTTCGCCCACATGATGGACGGTGTCGAGGTGGGCCGGGTCAATGTTGCGGCCCGTGCCTGCGGCGTGGGGATCCGGGCGTTCGAACTGGCGGCGGCCTACGCCCAGCAGCGGTCGACCTTCGGCAAGCCCATCGCCGAACATCAGGCGATTGCCTTCAAACTCGCCGAGATGGCGACGAAGGTGGAGGCGGCCCATCTCATGATGGTCAACGCCGCCCGGCTGAAGGATTCCGGCACTCGCAACGATGTCGCGGCGGGTATGGCGAAACTGCTCGCCAGCGAATACTGCGCCGAGGTCACCCAGGAATCGTTCCGGATCCACGGCGGTTTCGGTTATTCGAAGGACGCCGAGATCGAGCGGTTGATGCGGGAGGCGCCGTTCCTCCTGATCGGCGAAGGCACCAGCGAAATCCAGAAAACCATCATCAGCAAGGGGCTGTTGCGCGACTACCGCGCATAGTCGCACTCCGGCACCGTCGCGGCGGGTCTGTATCCATCGCGGAAATGCCGTACCGGTCGGCGATCCATGGATCGCCGACCGGTACCCCTCATTTCATTCAGGTCAGCTGCCGGTTCCCGTCGCTTCTCCGGCGGGTCGGCAGGGGGCGGGGTCGCCGGCCATTTCGATACCTGCTCGCACAGGATCGGCCGGCTCGGCGCGTGGCTCGCCGACTGCTTCGCGATCGGCGGTCCGGGCTCTGCGCCCGGCGAGAGTGTTGCCGAGGGCGCGCCGGGACAGGAAGAGTACGACGAGCCCGGCAAGCGACACGATTATCACGAGATAAGCGGGCGCGAAACTGTTTCCGGACCAGTTCATCAGGTACTGCGAGACGGAAGGGGTCAGCCCGGCGCCGAAGATGACGCCGATGTTGAACCCGAGCGCAGCGCCCGAGTAGCGGATCCGCCGCGGGAAGAGAGCGGTCGCCAAGCCGAGCATCGGCGGTGTCTGGGTACCGGCGGCGAACTGCCAGATCGCCATGAGTGGCGCGACGACGAGCAGGGTAGGTGTCGCATCGATGAGCCAGAAGATCGGCAGCGCGACGGCGAGTGAACAGATCAGGCCGATACCCAGTACCCGCAGTGCGCCCAGCCGGTCGATGAGCCGTCCCGCGATCAGCATCGCCAGCGCGTTGAACACCGCCATGCCGCCCATCAAGAGGAATACCTGCGCTCGCGGCATGTGCAGGTCGGCGATCAGGTGGACCGTCATATAGGTGGTGCCCACCGCGCCGACCACGTTCACCACCAACGCGAAGCTCGCGACACGGGCGACGTTCGCCGGGTATGCGCGCAGGGCGGTCAGCACCGGAACCTTGGTGATCTCCGATTGTTCCACCATCTGGCGGAATTCGGGGGAGTCCTCGAGTCCCACCCGGACCCAGAGGGCCAGCAGCGTCAGGGGCAGGCACAGCAGGAACGGGATCCGCCAACCCCATTCGCTCATCTGCTCCGGGGTCAATGACAAGGCGATCACTCCCGCGGTGAGCCCGGCCAGGCCGATACCGCAGGTCGATCCGAGCGGAGTGAGCGAGCTGTAGAGGCCGCGCTTGGCTTCCGGTGCCGATTCGGTGACATAGGTCGCCGAGCCGATCATCTCTCCGCCGGCGGAGAAACCCTGGATCAGGCGGGTGATCACCAGCAGAATCGGCGCGAGGGCCCCGACCGCCGAATAGGTGGGCAGAAGCCCCAGGACGACCGACGCACCACCCATCAGTACCACGGTGGCGACCAGCGCGGCGCGGCGTCCGTGGCGGTCGCCGAGCCAGCCGAAATAGATTCCGCCCAGCGGGCGTACGAGGTAGCCCGACGCGAACACCAGCAGGCCCGACAGCACCGAGGTGGCTTCGTTGTCACTGGGGAAGAACTGCGGAGCGATGACGATCGTGAGATGGCCATAGCTGATGAACTCGAAGTACTCGATCAGCGTGCCGAGAAACCCCGCGGTACCGGCTCTTCTGCTGACCTTGGTGCTCACCGCTGGCGGACCGGAGGTATGTGGGGTCATGGCGTACTCTTTCGTGGGCGCACTGGCCGACAGCCGGTGATGTGCAGGCTGCGCGATGAGCGGAGTCAGGGCCGAAGGAGCGCCTTGACGGCTCGGCGGGAATCCATGGCCGCGTATCCGTCCGCCGCCCGGTCCAGCGGCAGCGCCAGGTCGAAGACCTGACCCGGGTCGATTCGGCCTTCCCAGATGAGTTCGATCAGCTCGGGCAGGAATCGGCGGACGGGCGCCGGACCGCCCGCCACCCGGACGTGGGAGAGGAACAGGTCCCGCCCGCTGACGGTGACGCCGTGCGGTAGCCCGACGATCCCGACACCACCGCCGGGGCGTGCCGAACGCAGTGCCTGCTCGAAAGATTCACCGGTGCCGACGCATTCCAGGACCGCGTCGGCACCGAGGCCGGCGGTGAGTTCCTTGATCTGGGCGACGCCGTCGTCGCCGCGTTCGGTGACGATATCGGTGGCGCCGAAGACACGCGCGAGTTTCTGGCGCGACTCGTGCCGGCTCATCACGATGATCCGTTCGGCGCCCAGCTGCCGGGCGGAGAGCACGCCGAGCAGGCCGACCGCACCGTCCCCGACGACCACTGCCGTCGAGCCCGGGCGGACTCCGGCGGCGACGGCGGCGAACCATCCGGTGCCCAGCACATCGGAGGCGGTGAGCAGGCTGGGTAAGAGTTCGTCGTCGGGCAGGCCGGGTGTGGCGACGAGGGTGCCGTCCGCGAGTGGTACCCGCAGCGCCTCGGCCTGGGCCCCGCCGGCGCCGACGTATTGCCGGTGCTCGCAGGAGCTCTGGTAGCCGGCCAGGCAGTGGGGACATGTGTTGTCGGAGGCGGTAAAACTGCCGATCACGAACTGGCCGGGCCGAATGGTGGTGACCTCGGCGCCGACCTCCTCGACGATCCCGCAGTACTCGTGGCCGATCGGCATGGGATCTTTGACCGGGTGGATACCGCGGTAGTCCCAGAGATCCGAGCCGCATACGCAAGTTGCGGAGATCCGGATGATCGCATCGGTCGGGTCGATGATCGCCGGGTCGTTACGGTGTTCGACGCGAACATCGCCTGGGGCGTGCAGGACTACGCCACGCATGAGTTACTTCCTTTCGGCCGGTTTGTCGCGCAGGTGGTCACAGGAGGCCGAGCGCGCGGAGATCGGCGACGTATTTGAGAATCAGCTCCCGGGTGAGGTGCGGGATCTCGGTGTGGCCGGCTACCGGCGTCGCCGCCACGGCGTCCTGAAGCCGCGGGGCGTTCACTGCGGCACCGTTCGCCGGCGGCAACGGGCGCTCGTAGGCCTTCAGCAAGGGCAGCAGGGAGCGCTGCCGTTGTTTCTCGGGGAGGTTGCGCATGACGGCCTCGACCCGTTTCAGCCAGTCGCCGTAGTCGAGACGCTGGATACCGTGGCCGGCCTCGATGAGCCAGTCGACGAAGGTGTCCAGGGAGATGCCGTCGTCGTGGGGGTTGATCAGGTGGTAGGTGTGATACCCCGCAGTGTTGCCGCCGAGGGTGGTGACCGCCGCTGAACTGAAATCTGCGGGCAGACCGTCGTAGTGCGCACGTGGCCGGGCGCCGTCCACCGCGCCGCTGTAGAAGGATCGGGGCGCGAGGCCGGTGGCGACGATGCTGAGCATGAGCCGGGTGAACATATCGGGCACATTGAGCTGTCCGGTGTACCGGCTGTGGGTGAGGATCATATCGGATCGGAAGACCGTCACCGGGAGGCCGAAACGTTCGTATGCCTCACGCAGCAGGACCTCGCCGGCCCATTTGCTGTTCCCGTACCCGTTGGCGTAACCGTCGTGGCAACGGCGGACCGGGCTCACGACCCGGATATCGGCGACCTCGTCGAACCGCGCCGGCTCGATATCGTGCGAGACAGCGATGGTGGACAGGTTCGTGAACGGCTTGATCCGGCCGGTGATTGCCAGGCGGATCAGTTCGGCGGTACCGATGACATTGGGGCCGAAGAGCTGGTCGTAGGGAAGCATGTGATTGACCAGTGCGCCGGGGTGGACGATGGCGTCGACCTCGTCCACCAGCCGTCGCCACGTATCTTCGCCGAGCCCCAGCCGGTATTCGCCGAGGTCGCCCGCGAGTACTTCGAGGTGGTTCGCGGCGAGTTCCCGGTAATGCCGGAGCAGGTACTCGTCGCCGGTGTCGAAGGTCTCCTCGAGCCGCCGACGGGCCGCCGCTTCGTCGGTCGCGCGCACGAGACAGATGAGCTTTCCACCGCGTGCGGCGAGAATTTCGAGCCAATCGATGCACAGGAACCGGCCGAGGTAGCCGGTCGCACCCGTAAGCAGGACGGTCTCGGGCGCGCCGCTCGCAGCGGCGGGCAGGCGTGCGGCCGCGTCGAGGGTCGCCGTATCGATGAAGCGATCCAATGTCAGGTCGCCGGCCCGGATCTCGGTCGCTCCGGCCCCGTGCACGGAGGCAAAGGTCGGACGGGTGTCGGTTTCGGTGCGCTTGGCACGTATGTAGTCGCTGAGTGTTTCCAGCGTGACCGCTGGACTGATCACCACGGAAACCGGCACATCGATCTCGAAGATATCCGCCAGCAGATTCGAGAACGTCAGTGCGGACAGCGAGTCCCCGCCCAGGTCGGTGAAATGCGCATCCGGGCGCAGATCGGCGCCCGGGCAGCCGAGCAGTGCCTGCGCGGCGCGGCCGACCGTCTCGTATACCGGCTGATCGGGACCGCCGGTTCGCAGTGCCTGTAGCTCGTCGGCTTCACCGCGGGCGAGGGTGGCGTAGAGCTCTTCGAGCCGTTCGCCGTACCGTTCGCGCAGGCGTGGCCGCAACAGCTTCCCGACCTCGGACAGTAGCCCGTTCGCGGTGCTGAAGGGCTCTTCCTCGATCAGGAAATCACGTGGGATCTCGTAGGATTCCAGCTCCGCGCGTTTCGCGCTCGACTGCAGCGCCTCGCTCAACCGGGACCGCAGCGCCTCGGCGCTGCCGCTGGTGCGCGCCACTTCCTCGGTCGGCACGATCACCGCCAGCAGGTACGCCTGGGCGCTGTTGCCGTATACGTAGATCTGCCGGATCGCCGGGTCGTCGGTATAGGTTTCCTCGAGCTGGGAGATGGTGACGAACTCGCCCTGGGAAAGCTTTTGCACATTGTTGCGGCGGTCGACATAGACCAGCTCGCCTTCGCCGACTTCGGCCATGATGTCGCCGGTCCGGTAGAAGCCGTCCGCATCGAACATCGACTCGGTGAGCTCCGGACGCCGATAGTAGCCGGCAATGATGTTCTCGGTTTTGACCAGCAGTTCACCCCGCGGATACGGCTTGTCGGTGCGGTGATAGCCGAGTTCCGGTGTGTCGGCGAGCTTGTAGGCGATTACCGGTGGACTCGATATCTTGCCGTCCCGCAGTACGTTCCCGGTCTCCGTCATACCGTAGGCGTCGCGCAAGGGCACTCCGAGGCAGGAGTGCACGAACTCCTTCATCTCCGCGGAGATCGGTGCGCTGCCGACGCTCGCTTCCTGGATCCGCCCGCCGAGAACGGTTTCGCGGACGTGGGTTTTCGCGGCCGCGTCCAGATGCTCCGGATCGCTGAATTCGCCGCGGCGGTTGGCGAGTTCGCTCTGATAGATCTGGTAGATCTGGTCCAGGATGCGGGGGACCGCGTAGAACTCGGTGGGCTTTGCCAGTGCGATGTCCTCGAAGAGCGTCGACAGATTCGAGTGGGCGGTGAAATGGCTGGTTCCGCCACGCTGGAAGGTACGCCAGAGGGTCGCGAGGCCGAACATATGGCCCATCGGCATATAGCTGAGAATGACCGGCGCCTTGCCTTGACTGATCTGGGGAACCTTGCCGGTCCAGTACTTCAGGAGCATGTTTTCGAGGTACATGGCCCCTTTGGGAGCGCCGGTACTGCCCGAGGTGTAGATCAGCAGAGTCAGCGGGTCCGCGCCGGCGTCGGGCACGTACAGCGGTGCGGTGGGTAAGGTCCGCCCGAAGGATTCGATCTCCCGCAGCGATTCGAGCGGGATATCGCCGAACTCCCGGCTCGTTGCTTCGATCGATTCGCGGTCGTCGTCGACATCGGGGTCGTCGTCGAAGAGAACGACCGATGCCCTGGTGCCGGCCGCCGGCACCAGCGCGGCGGCTTTCGCGAGGTGTTCTGTGCTCGCCGCAATCACTCGGGGTTCGGTTTCGGCCACGATGGCGCGCAACGGCTCGACCGGCGCCCCCGCCTGCAGGGGCACGAAGACCCCGCCCAGGGCGGCAACCGCGAGGTGGACCGTCACGTAGTCCACGCTGGCGAATCCGATCGCGACGACGCGATCGCCGGGTTTCACTCCCTGTTCGGACCATGCCGTCGCGATCGCTCGGGCTCGAGACCACAGTTCGAGATAGGTGAGGGTGGTGAACTCCGGCAGTAGATGGCGGGACCGGCGGCCGGTCGCGGAATCCTCGACGAGTTCGGTGGCGCGGCGGGCGAGTGCCGGACGATCCGCGTATCTGGTCATGACCGCGTCGATTGCCTGGGCCAGCCCTTGGCCCGGCTGGGAATCATTGGCCTGGTTCGCGTCGGCTGTACTCATGCGATTGCGCCGTGCCTCCGGCTGGCCAGTGCTCATGGCTTACAACTCCCGTTTGTTCTCTGTACGAGCGACGCCGACTTCGGTGCCCACCGCGACGGTGTTCGTTGCCGGCGGTCGTGCGCTTGCGAGGGCTACGATCGGTAGCCGTGCGAACGACATTAACGGGTTGATTAGTTAACTGTTTGCGTTTTCGCTCAAATTCCCTGCTGCCGACTGTCGGATGCCGGCATGTACTGCGCCGGTCCTCGGCGGTCAGTGGGGCAGCGACCGTGCGACCTCGCCCCAGCGGCCCAGCGCGTCCGGGTCCGACTGCATCGAGTCCTCGGCGAGGGGGCAGACGATGCGGGCGGCGATGCCGCCGTATCGGTCGGTGAGCCGGTCGGCGATTTCGTCCCAGCGGCCGACCACGGCGAAGTGATCCAGCACGTCCTCGGTCACGAGGTCGCGCATGCCGTCGGTATCTCCGCGCTTCAGGCGTTCGTGCAGAGCGGCCGACAGTCCGGTGAACCCGAGGTCGTCGAACTGGAACGCGAAGGCGCGGGTGGTCCCGTAGAAGGCGATCTGGTCGAGGGCGGCGCGGCGCAGCGGGGCGCGTTCCGCCGCGGTGTCCCCGGCCACGATGAACACCGGGATGATGAAGTCGATCGAATCCACCGCCCGCTGCGCCAGTTCGCATCCCTCGCCGACCGCGGGCAGCAGTCGCTCGTGCAGGTAGTGCGCCGAATGCAGCGGATGGACATGGACACCGTCGGCCACCTCGCCGGCCATCCGGCACATCCACGGGCCGACCGCCGAAATGTCTATGGGTATGTGATGACCGTGCGGCTCGGGTGTGCGTGCGGGTGGCAGCAGGTTCATCCGGTAGAACGGTCCCGCGTGGTCGAGCGGCCGGTCGCCGGCGAAGGCGGCGAAGCAGTCTCGCACTGCCGTCACATAGTCGCGTAGCCGTGGGCCCGGGTGGTCGAACTCGGCCGAGTACCGGCGTTCGATATGCGCGCGGACCTGGGTGCCGAGGCCCAGCCGGAACCGGCCGCCGGTATTGCCGGCGAGTTCCCACGCGGTGAGGGCGGTGACCATCGGGCTGGTGGGGAAGGCGACGGCGATACCCGTCGCGAGGTCGAGTTCGGGTGCCGCCCCGGCGGCGGCCGCGACCGACATCCAAGGCGTCTGTGTCGTCTCGGTGAACACCATTCCCGAGATGCCCGCGTCCGCGGCGGCGCGGGCGATGGTTGCGGTCTGCGCCCAGGGTCCCGCGCTCCGCGCTATATCGAACTTCACGATCGTGCCCTTCCTTCGTTTGTGCAGGCCGGTTGCGTGGCCATTAAATAGATAGATATTATGGCTATTTGTGGGCTTCGGTTGTAGGTTCGGCCTGCGGGATGGTTCTCCTACGAAGGCCCCGCTGGCAGCCTTCGTCCGGCTGCCCGGCAGCGGGACGGCGACCGTCCACCAACTGATTCGACTCGGTGAGGAGAACTCGACCAATGGGCATGCTCGAAGGAAAGGTCGCGATCGTGACCGGTGGGGGGCGCGGTCTGGGCCGCGCCCATTGCCTCGCGCTGGCGGCCGCCGGTGCCACCGTCGTCGTCAACGACATCGGTGCCGGGTTGCACGGTGAGCCCGGCCGAGAAAGCCCGGCCGACGACGTCGTGCGCGAGATCACCGAAGCCGGCGGCACCGCCACGGCGAACGGCACCTCGGTGACGGACTGGGCAGGTGTCGAGGGCATGGTGAACTCGACGGTCGAGCAGTTCGGCCGGCTCGACATCGTGGTGAACAATGCCGGAATCGTGCGCGACCGCATGCTGTTCTCGATGTCGGAGGAAGAGTTCGACGCGGTCATCGATGTCCATCTCAAGGGCACGTTCGTTCTCACCCGGCACGCCTGCGCATACTGGCGCGAGGCGAGCAAGGCCGGTGAGCCGGTCAGCGGCCGCATCGTCAACACCACCTCCGGAACCGGCCTGTTCGGCAATGTCGGTCAGGGAAACTATGGCGCCGCCAAGGCCGGGATCGTCTCGCTGACGACGATCACCGCACTCGAAATGGCTCGCTACGGGGTAACGGCCAACGTGGTGTCACCCATCGCCGCCACCCGGATGACCGAAGGAATCAGCTCGGTCGAGGCCGACGTGCGCGCGGACGGTTTCGATCCGCGCGACCCCGCGAACACCTCGGGTGTTGTCGCGTACCTGGCTTCGGACGAATCGGCCTGGCTCACCGGCCAGGTGGTGCGCGTCGACGGCGATAAGTTCCAGCGCCTGACCGGTTGGGCGATCGAGGGCGAATACGCCAGCAGCAGCGGCCGGGCGCTCACACCGGAAGAGCTGGTGGCCGCCGTACCGCGCCTCTACGGCGCGGCGCCCCGGGGCCGGGCCTACCACCGGTGAACACAGCAGACAACTCGGTGTCGGAAATTCAAGAGAGGCGAGACGCGTGATCTCGAACCGTATTACAGAAATATTCGGCGTGGACCATCCCATCGTGCAGGGCGGTATGCAATGGGTGGGGCGCGCGGAGCTCGTCGCGCCGATCGCCGAAGCCGGTGCACTGGGCATGATCACCGCCCTGACCCAGCCGACTCCGGCCGATCTCCGTACCGAGATCGCCCGGTGCCGCGATATGACGGACAAGCCTTTCGGCGTGAATCTCACTGTGCTGCCGTCGATCCGCCCGATGCCGCACCGCGAGTACGCGGAAACCATTGTGGACTGCGGGATCAAGGTCGTGGAGACGGCCGGTTCCAACCCGGAGCCCTTCATGGATCTCTTCAACGAAGCCGGGGTCAAGGTCATCCACAAATGCACCAGCGTGCGGCACGCGGTGAAGGCTCAGCAGGTGGGTGTCGCCGCGGTCAGTGTGGACGGTTTCGAATGCGCCGGGCATCCCGGTGAGGACGACGTCACCAATCTCGTGCTGATCCCGGCTGCCCGGGACGCCCTGGAAATTCCGATCATCGCGTCCGGCGGTATCGGCGACGGGCGCGGGCTCGCGGCGGCGCTCATGCTCGGTGCCGAAGGTGTCAATATGGGCACCAGGTTCATGTGCACCGCCGAGGCGCCCATCCACGAGAACGTCAAGCAGGCCATGGTCGACGCGACCGAACTGGAGACCGACCTCATCCTGCGCACGCTGCGCAATACCGCCCGGGTCGCGAAGAACAGCGTCAGCCAAGAGGTTGTCCGGATCCTGGACGAAGGCGGCCAGTTCGAGGATGTGCGGGAGCTGGTCGCCGGGGCGCGCGGCCGCACCGTGTACGAGACCGGCGATGTCGAGGCCGGCATCTGGACCGCGGGCCTGGTCGTCGGACTGATCAACGATATCCCGACCGTGCATCAACTGGTCACCAGGATGGTTTCCGAAGCCGAACAGTTGATCGCGCGCGCCGGCGCGATGGTCAGCGTCGTGGCGTGACGCGCGAGAGACGTGCAGAGGAGCCCCCATGCCGTTGACCCCTGAAGAGATGAGCGCTCGCGATGCCTGGTTCCGGGAGCACTGGAGCCGGCATGTGCCGTTCAACACCGATATCGGTCTGGACATCACCGACTGGGAGCCGGGGACGGTGCGGGCCCGGCTGAAGTATCAGCCGCGACTCTCGGCGCACGACGGTATTTTCCACGGTGGTGTGCTGGCGACAGCGCTCGACGCCGTCGGTGGCGGAGCGGTCGCGGCGGGCCACGACTACAACCTCGGAAGCCGATTCACCACGGTCACCATGACGGTGCAGTATCTATCGGTCGCCCCCGGTGAGCCCGAAGTTCTCGTCGAGGGGGTCTGCACCAAACGGGGTCGTCGGCTGAACTTTTCCCGTGCCTCGGTACTGACCCGGGACGGGCGAGTTCTCGCCGAGGCAGTGCTGACAGTCAGCGCATCGGGCGAACGACCGCGGGTCGGAAACCCGGAAGGAGCCTGAAATGACGACGACTTTCCGGCGGGAAGTATCCGAAATTCTGGGGCAAGCACGTCTCACCGACGTACTCACCGCCTATATCGGCGGTGAGTTCACGGGGCTGGGTCGTGGCGGCTGGATGGATGTCGACGACCCGGCCACCGGTGCGGTCATCGCCGGTTTCGAGACCAGTTCCGCCGAGGTCGTCGACGCCGCGGTGCGCGACGCGCACGAGGCCTACCGGCGATGGCGCGCGGTATCGCCCGCCGAGCGGGGCCGGCTGCTGGCCGTCGTCGCCGCCGCCATCCGCCGGGACGCCGACCTACTGGCCCGGCTCGAAAGTATCGATTCGGGCAAGCCCCTGATTCAGGCGCAGGCCGATATCGCCGGCAGTGCCCGTTATTTCGAGTACTACGCCGGGCTCGCCGACAAGATCCACGGCGAGACGCTGCCGCAGGCCGCGGGCACTTTCGCGTTCACCCGCCGCGAACCGCTGGGAGTGGTAGCCCACATCACCCCGTGGAATGCGCCGCTCACCCAGTTGACCCGTGGCGTCGCGCCCTGCCTGGCGGCGGGTAATGCCGTGGTGGTCAAACCGTCGGAGCTGACTCCGCTGACCTCGGTGTATTTTGCCCGGCTGCTGGTGGAGTCCGGGCTTCCGGCCGGACTCTGCAATCTGGTCCTGGGCGCCGCGGACCCCACCGGGAAGGCGCTCACGGAGCACGAACTGATCCGCCACATCACGTTCACCGGATCGGTTGCCGGTGGGCGCGCGGTGGGGGAGGTGGCCGCCCGCCGGATCATCGGTGTCAACCTCGAACTGGGTGGTAAATCGCCCACAATAATCTGTGCCGACGCGGATCTGGCGGCTGCCGCCAGGGCGGGCGCTCAGGCAGTGGTCCGCAATTCCGGTCAATCCTGCTTCGCCACCACGCGACTGCTGGTCGACCGCACCGTGCTGCCGGAGTTCGTCGAACTGCTCGCCGCCCGGATGGCGGGACTGTCGGTGGGCCACGGCCTCGACGACCCCGACGTCGGTCCGCTGATCTCCGACCGGCAGCTCGAGCGGGTCGTTTCCTTCATCGATTCGGCGCGGACGGACGGCGCCCGAGTGGTGACCGGCGGTGACCAGCCGGCGGCCGGCGGACGGTTCATCAACCCGACGCTCGTCCAGGGCGTCACCAACGATATGCGAATCGCGCGTGAAGAGGTTTTCGGGCCGGTCCAGTCAGTCCTCGAATTCGGCACGCTCGAGGAGGCCATCGCGATCGCCAACGACACCGAGTACGGACTGTCCGCCGGAGTCTTCACCCGCGACGTGGCGACCGCACACCGGGTCGCCGAACGGCTGGAGGCCGGTCAGGTTCAAGTGAACCGGTATATCGGCGCCGGCGTCGAGGTGCCGTTCGGCGGTTACAAGAACAGCGGGCTGGGACGAGAGAAAGGGACCGAGGCGGTGCAGCATTACACCCAGGTCAAGAGCGTCATTATGGATATCTCATGAGCGAGTCGGGCCCAGAGGCGGCGACACTAGGTTTCATCGGGCTGGGCGTCATGGGTTCGCGGATGTGCGCGAATCTGATCCGCCGCAGTGACCATCCGGTGGTCGTCTACGACCCCGTGGCCACCGCGGTGGCGGCCGCCACGGAACTGGGCGCGCGGGCAGCGGACAGCACCGGTGAGGTCGCCGGGGCCGCCGATATCGTTTTCCTGTCGTTGCCGTCGATCGTGCAGGTCGAATCCGTATGTGCCGAACTCGTCTCGGCCGCGCAGCCGCCCCGGATCATCGTGGATATGAGTACCAGCGATGTCGCGGGTACCCGCACGCTGGCAACCCGCCTCGCCGAATCCGGGACCACGCTGGTTGACGCGCCCGTCGCCCGGCTGCGCCAGGCCGCGGAAGAGGGCACGCTGTTGATCACGGTCGGCGCGGACGCCGAGACCTTCCGTGAGATCGAGCCGCTGCTGTCGTGTATGGGCAGCGATATCGTGCACGCGGGAAGCACCGGCAACGGTCAGGTTCTGAAGATCCTGAACAACATGGTGCTGTTCCTCAATATGAACGCGCTGGCCGAGGCGCTGGCGATCGGCCGGGCGGCCGGCGTCACCCCGGACACATTGTTCTCCACGCTGAAGCTCGGTTCCGCCGACAGCTTCGCGCTGCGCCGCACGGCATCGGCCACCATGCTGGTCGACGAATTCCCCGAACGAGCGTTTCCCGTCGACTACGCGATCAAGGATCTCGCGCTCGCGCTGAAACTCGCCGAGGAGTCGGATATCCCGGCCTCCGCCGGCCTTCAGACGATGGACCTGTTGCAGCGCACCCACGACGCCGGGTACGGCGCGAACTACTACCCGGTCATGATCAAACTGGTCGAAGGCGATGCCTGAGCCGGTCGCCGCGCCCTGGCGGCTCTGGGGCGTCCGGATGGGCCGCGGCGAGCGCCGCACCCAGGACAACTTCCTGGTGCCGGGGGACCGGTGCGGTCACAGCGATATCGACTTCATCGTCTGGGTGGCCGCCCGCGGCGACGATGTCGTGGTCGTCGATACCGGATTCGGTCCCGAGTCGGGCCGGCGGCGCGGTCGCGAACTCGACCTCGGGCCCGGCGCGGCCGTCGAACTGCTCGGGTTCCGGCGCAGCGATGTCCGCGCGGTCGTCCTGACCCACTTGCACTTCGACCATGCCGGAAACCTCGGTGACTTTCCGGACGCGCGCATCGTGGTGCAGAGCGCGGAGATGGCCTATGTGACCGGCTCGGCGATGCGGCACCACCGGCTGAGCCATTTCTACGAGCCCGGCGATGTGGCCGAACTCGTCCACCTGCTGTTCGCCGGCCGCGTCGACATGGTCGACGGCCACCACGAGGTGCTCCCGGGCATCGAGGTCGACCTGGTGGGCGGACACACCCGGGGTTCACAGGTTGTCGCGGTCGATACCGGCCGCGGCCGGGTGGTGCTGGCCGGGGACGCCATCCACTTCGCGGAGAACCTGCGCGACGCGAATCCGTTCCCGGCCATGGTCGATGTCGAAGGTGTGCTCGACGGGTTCGACACCATCCGCCTCCTGGCCGATTCGCCCGCCCACATTGTCCCGGGCCACGACCCGGCGCTCTTCGAACAGTATCCGTTGCTCGACCCCGATGCGGCCGGCCGTATCGCCGTACTGCACGAGCCCCCGCTCGTACCCAGCCAGGAGGACAACCAGTGATCGACGACCCGGAGGTGCTCGCCGAATTCCGTACGGCCACCGAGGCGTTCGCGGCCGACCAGCTCGCCCCGGACGCATTGTCCCGTGCGCATTCACCGGACTACGAGCGTGATACTGCGCGCCTGCTCGCCAAACAAGGTTTGCTCGGTCTGAGCATTCCCGAAGAACTGGGTGGTCAGGGCGCCGGGCTGCTCGCCGCGGTCACCGCCATCCAGGCTGTCGCGAGCGGTTGCCCGCGCAGCGGCGACATCGTGCAAGCCGGCAACTTCGGTCCGATCCGCACGTTCGCCCAGTACGCCTCCGCGGACCAGCGGGCGAAATACCTGCCGGGTCTCCTCTCGGGTGATCTGCTGATCGCACTGGGCATGAGCGAACCGGAGGCGGGTTCGGCCGCCACCGAGATGACCACCAGCGCGACCCGCCGCGGTGACGGCTGGGTGGTGAACGGCACCAAAGTCTTCTCCACCCACAGTGCCGACGCGGATGTCTACCTGGTGTATCTGCGATTCGGACCGGGTGTCGGCGGTATCGGCTCCGTGCTGATCGACCGCGACACCCCCGGCCTGACCGTCGGACCCCCGTCGCGGTACATGAACGGCGAGCACTGGTGCCCGCTGTACTTCGAGGACTGCTTCATCCCGGACGCCCAGGTTCTGCTGGGGGAGGGCGGGTTCAAGAAGCAGATCAGCGGCTTCAACGTGGAACGGCTCGGGAACAGCGCCCGGTCGATCGCGGTCGGCCGCTACGCCTTCGACCGAGCCAAGGAATACGTCCTGACCCGGGAGCAATTCGGCCGGCCGCTGGCGGAGTTCCAGGGGCTGCAGTGGATGTTCGCCGACGCCGCGGTAAAGCTGGAGTCGGCGCAACTGCTGCTGGAACGTGCCGCGCGCAACGGTGACCGGGACGGCCTGCCGACCGCCGGGGAGACCGCCATGGCGAAGCTGGCCGCGAACCAGGCCGGCTTCTTCGCCGCGGACGTCGCGGTCCAGGCGATGGGCGCGACCGGATTCGGCGAGGAAACACTCGTCGAATACTGCTTCCGCCGCACCCGCGGATGGATGATCGCGGGCGGTTCGGTGGAAGTGCTGAAGAACCGCATCGCCGAGGACGTCTTCGGCCGCCGGTTCTCGCAGCGGGCGCGGTGACGGGATGGCACCGGATTTCTATCGGGCGCTGACCGACCCGCGGACTGTTGCCATCGTCGGTGCCTCCAACACACCGGGAAAGACGACCGCACGACCACTCGGTTACCTCCGGGAACACGGCTGGGACGGCGAGGTCTACCCGGTGAACCCCACCCGCGAAACGGTGCTGGGCGAGCGGGCCTGGCCGAGCCTGAGCGCTCTGCCCACCATCCCCGACCACGTCCTGATCCTGACCGGCGCCGATGCCGCCGTAGCGGCGGTCCGCGAATGCGCGGAACTCGGAGTGCCGGTCGCGACCGTGATCGCCGACGGATTCCTGCCCACCGATGCCGACGGCAGGCGGCGCCGCACCGAACTCGCGCAGATCGTCGCCGGTTCCTCGTTGCGGCTGCTCGGACCGAGCAGCCTCGGTATCGCCAACCTGCCGCGCCGGATGGCATTGACCGGCAACGCGGCCTTCGCCGACGACTCGCTGCCCAGCGGTGACATCTTCGTGGCCTCGCAGTCGGGCAGCGCCCTCGGCGCACTGCTGTCGCGGGGTGCGGAGATGGGGCTCGGCTTCGCGTCGATGGTCTCGACCGGTAACGAGCTGGACCTCTCGCTGGGCGAGATCTGCCGCAGCGCCGTCGACGACCCACAGGTCGCCGGCTTCGCATTGTTCCTGGAAAACCTCACCCACGCCGAAGATCTCGCCGACTTCGCCCGGCTGGCCGCCGAACGCGGTAAACCGGTCGTCGCCTACAAACTCGGGCGGTCGGATGCCGGCGCCCGGTTGTCGGTATCGCATACCGGTGCCCTGGCCGGCGACGATACGGTGGCCGAAGCATTCCTCACCTCCCTCGGCATCGCCCGCGTGCGGACATTCGAGGCGCTGCTCGAATCCCAGCACCTGGCCCGGCGGATTCCAGTGGCCGATACGCCGGCGCGCCCACGGGTTGGGGTCGTATCGACGACCGGCGGGGGTGGCGCGATGATCGTCGACGCCCTGGCCGACCGCGGCGCTATCCTCACCGGGCCGTCCGCCGAAACCGCGGCGCGCCTGGCCGATCTCGGGGTGCATACCCACGGCGGTGCGCTCATCGACCTCACCCTCGCCGGAACCAAGTACGCCACGATCAAGGCCGTCCTCGAAGTACTGCTCGACGCACCGGAATTCGATGCCGTGGTGGCCGTCCCCGGAAGTTCGGCGCGATTCACCCCGGAGGTCAGCGTGGCGCCGATCATCGAATGCGCCGACCGCGGTACACCGCTGGCCGCCTTCGTGGTCCCCGCGGCGCCCGACGCTCTCGCGATGCTGCGGGCCAAGGGAGTCAGCGCATTTCGCACCCCGGAGTCGTGCGCGGATGCCATCGCGGCCACCTTCGCGCGGCACGCGCCGGTCCGCACGCCGGTCGCTGTGCCGCCGGCGGGAGTTGAGCCGATGCCGTTGGACGAGAACGATTCCTACGCTCTACTCGAGGAGTTGGGGGTGGAGGTCGCCCCGCGCGAGGTGGTCCGGCTCGACGACCTGCCCGCGGAGCTGCCCATCCCCGGCCCCGTCGCGGTGAAACTGCTCGACGCCACAGTGGCGCACAAATCGGAACTCGGTGGTGTGGTGCTCGGTGTCGAAGACGCTCCCGGGCTCGCCGCAGCGGCCACCCGGATCCGTGAAACGGCCGAGCAGCGCCGGCCGGGCCTGACAGTGGACCGGGTCCTCGTGCAACAGATGACCAGCGGAGTCGCCGAAGCCCTTATCGGTTTCCGGCGCGACCCCGATGTCGGCCCGGTGGTTCTGGTCGCTGCCGGCGGTGTGCTCACCGAGCTGTATCGCGACAGCGCCGTGCGGCCGGCACCGGTCGATCCCGCGACGGCCCGCGCGATGATCGATGAGGTCATCGCGTTCCGCGCTGTCGCCGGCTACCGCGGCCTGCCGCGGGGCGACCTGGACGCATTGGCGCACGCGGTGAGTGCGGTCTCCCAGCTCGCGCTACGGCACCCGGTCGTGGCCGAGGCCGAGCTGAACCCCGTCTTGATCCGCGCCGACGGTGTCGTCGCGGTCGACGCGGTGGCCTCGTACTATCCGGAGGAGCGGTGATGGCGGCTACCGGAGTGGTCGAGGCCCTGGCCGGTCAGGCGGTCGCGCACCGGGCGCGGATGGCGGAACCGGATGTACAACGCTGGGCGCGAAGGGTATTCGTGGACTGGCTCGGAGTGGCACTGGGCGGCTCCACGGGTCTGCCGGCCCGGGCGTTGCTCGCGGGACTCGTACCGGCGGCAGGGCCGAGCCGCGTCATCGGCAGCACCGAGCGAGTGGCCCCGTCGGTGGCGGCGATGGTGAACGGTGCCGCGGCCCACACCCAAGAACTCGACGATATCTACGCGCCCGGGCTGTATCACCCCGGTGCGCCGACCGTGGCCGCGGCGCTGGCGGTTGCCGATCGGCTCGATACGAGTGTCGGGCGGATGTTGCGGGCGATCGCCGTCGGTTACGAAATCGGATGCCGGGTCGCGACCGACCTCGGCCCCGCCCATTACGCGCACTGGCATACGACCGGCACCGCGGGAGCCCTCGGCGCGGCGGCCGCCGTGGCCGACCTGCACGATGCGGACATTCCTACCTTCGCGAACGCGATATCGCTGGCAGCGACGATGTGTGGTGGCCTCCAGCAGACGTTCCGCAGCGACGCCGCGGGCAAACCGCTGCACGCCGGGGCCGCCGCCCAGGCCGGAGTGGCCGCCGCGGCCGCCGCTGTCGGCGGGCTGACCGGGGCACTCGACGTGCTGGAGGGCCCCGCCGGACTGGCCGTCGCAACCGGCACCGATACACAGTGGCAGTCTTCTCTCGCGGAGTGGGACGAGCAGCCGGCCGTCGCGCGCATCACCGTCAAGCCGTATCAGTGTTGCGGTCACGCATTCGCGCCGATCGACGCGGCGCTGTCGCTGCGGGACCGGGTCCGGGGGGCCGCGGTGGACGAGATCCTGGTCGAGACCTATTCCGCGGCGGTCGCGGTGGCGGGTATCGCCGAACCGGTCAGCCTGGCCGAACGGCGGTTCAGTATCGCGCACCTGGTATCCGCCGCGCTCACCCACGACCCGGCGCAACCCTTCGACCCGGGCGTCGAACCCGACGCGGAGTTGCGCACGCTGACGCGCCGTGTCCGCCTGGTGGTGGATCGCGGGTTCGACGAACGGTTCCCGTCCCGGCGTGGTGCGCGGGTGACCGTCTCGGTGAACGGCGACCGGTACAGCGCCGAGGTACCGGACCGCTCCGGAAGTCCGGAGAAGCCTCTCGACGACGAGCAGCTGGCGGCGAAGTTCGTGACGGCCAGCGGTCGTGGGGCCGGGTCGGCCAGGGAACTGCTGGCCCGGCTCGCCGCGACGGATCCCGGTCGGCCGGTACGCACCCTCGACCTCGGCTGATCGCGCAGAGGCGATACCTCCACCGGGGCGTTGGCGTGCAAACGAGAGTGCGGCCTGCGCCTACAGCTGACATGATCCCTGGTTCGGCCAGGTGGACCCACCACAAGGGATCCAGTCTGTGTGGCAGTGCGCGCCGGTCCACCTGCTTCTTGGTCGACCACCTGGCGTAGCGCGGTCCGGGACAACGCCGCCTGCGGTTCTTGCCGCTTCCAGGCCAGAGTCCGGGGATCTCCTCATTCGGCATGGGGATCGCTCAGGGTTTGTCTCGGCGTTCAGGCAGCG
>NZ_BDCG01000024.1 GCF_001613385.1 Nocardia flavorosea NBRC 108225
AAAACCCTACGTTTTGCATACAGTGTCGCTGCGACTCGAGGGGGTTGGATTCGATGCAACCCCGTATTCACCGCAAAATATGCGGTGAATACGGGGTATTATCGCCGCATGGCACCCGGATACCGCAGGTACATCTGGCAGCATGCCGATTGGCCTGCGTTCGGGTACGACGCTGGGCGACTGGTAGGGCCGCTTGCCGAGGTCGCTCACCAGCAGGGGCGCCTGCTGGGACGCCTCGCCGAGACCGCCGAAGGCGTCAAGGACGAGGCGAGCCTGTCCGTGCTCACCCAGGATGTCGTAAAAACCAGTGAGATCGAGGGCGAACTGCTGGAGGTGGCCTCCGTCCGGTCCTCGCTCGCTAGGCACCTCGGCGTGGATATCGGGGCGCTCGCCCCCGCCGACCGGCATGTGGACGGTGTCGTCGAAATGATCCTCGACGCCACCGCGCACCACGATCATCCGGTCACCGCGGAGCGGCTGTTCGGCTGGCACGCAGCACTCTTCCCGACCGGATACTCCGGCAGAACCCGGCTCACCATCGGCGCCTGGCGCACCAACACCGCCGATCCGATGCAGGTGGTATCCGGCGGTTACGGTCGAGAGCGTGTGCATTTCGAAGCGCCTCCCGCCGCGCGGCTGGACACCGAAATGCGGGAATTCCTGGAATGGGTGAACGCCGGCGCGAACGAATCTGCGCTGGTCAAAGCAGGCTTGGCGCATCTGTGGTTCGTCACTGTGCACCCGTTCGACGATGGAAACGGACGTATAGCCCGCGCCCTCGGCGATCTGTGGCTGGCCCGCGCCGACCACAGTTCTCGGCGCTTCTACAGTCTTTCCGCGCAGATCCAGCGTGACCGCGCGACGTACTACCGAATCCTGGAACGCACCCAGAAAGGCGCTCTCGATGTAACGGAATGGCTCATCTGGTTCCTCGAGACGATGCGCCGGGCCATCCAGCATTCGGACGAGACCGTCGACAAGGTCCTCCGGAAGTCCCGTTTCTGGCGTCTGCGGCAACCGGCCCGGATGAACGACCGCCAGATCGCGATGTTGCACCGGCTGCTGGAGGGGTTCGATGGAAAACTCACCACACGGAAATGGGCGATCATCACCAAATGCTCACCGGACACCGCGCTGCGAGATATCAACGAGTTGGTAGACCTCGGCGTTCTGGAACGCTCGAACTCGGGCGGCCGCAGCACCTCCTATGCCTTGGCCGCGTTCTGAGCAGGTTTGCGCCTCACGCTACGTCAGGGTTTACCGTCGGCTCGGTGACGATCACTGTTCTCGATTCCTACTCGGCAATGAAGAAAGTCCTGCAAGCACCGGCGGCCGACCGCGAAGACCTGCTGCGGACGATGCTCGAACCGACGACCGGGATGTACCGGTACTACCCGGGAGAGGTCGACCTGGTGGCGTTCCATCGGCAGTCGGCCGGGTTCCCGCTCGACCGCGACGAGCAGCGTTGCCTCGACGCCCTCGAAACGCTCGCGGCGGCCGATGCGTGGACGCGCATGCAGCGGGCGGTCGACGACGCGGCGGCGGTACTGCTCGCCGCGACACCCGGTTTCGAGGCCCCGGACATCACCGTGCTACTGGTGCTCGGCGACCCGGGCGATACCAATTTCATGGTTCCGAGTCTCGGCCTCACCGGTTTCGGCGGTATCTCCGGCTACATCACGATCACACTGTGGCCCTACCCGGAGAACCTGGCACGTCTGGAGTGCACCGCGGTGCACGAACTCCACCACAACCTGCGCTACAGCACCGGTGGTGTGGTGTGGGATCCGACGAAGGTCACCGTCGGTGAGCATGTGGTGGGCGAGGGGCTGGCCGACGCATTCGCTCGCGAACTCTACGGTGATGATCTCGGCTACGCCCGCCTCGGTGTGCCAACTTTGCACGACGATGCAGTGTTCGCGAAAGTCGTTTCCGGACTGGACACCACTGGCATGGAGAATTTCCCGGCCTGGGTACTCGGCGACGCCATCGCCGAGCATGTGGGCGTGACCCCGGTCGGATTGCCGACGGGAGCGGGATACTCCGCCGGTAACCGCTTGGTTGACGCCTACTTGGCGGAAACCGGTAAAACCGCAGCTCAGACCCTGCATGCCGACAGTGCGGAAATCATCGCTACCGCACTCGCGGCGAATCCGTAGCAGCCTTCGCCGTAGTCCGGCCGTCGTGACCGGTCCTACCGGCGGCAGCGCTCGCGGTCCGACCGAGGACGACAGCCCCTTTTCGTCTCGGTGCCGGGTTGTCGAAGGTGGTTCCGATCAGGGTTTGAAGCGGTGAAACGCTGCCAATCGTTCGCGATGGTATTCGTGGTCGTCCTCGTCGTGTTCGATTCCGCGCGCTACCGCGATATCGAAGTAGGCGGCCTCTCTGCGTAGCCGATGCCGTATGAGCTGTCTGACCGCGAAGTCGTCGAGTTCACCTGCCGTACCGCCCGCGGCGTGATATGCGGCGACGAAGGCGCGGACGCGGATAAGGTCACCGCGGATTTCATCCGTGAATTCCAATGCAGCCGAGGCCAGTTCGAGTTCGGGAGGACCTATCAGGGCTTCGTCCCAGTCGAGCACGGTGGTGATATGTCCGTTGTGGCACAGGAGATTACCCGCGTAGTAGTCGCCGTGCAGGGGTTGATGGCGGGTGCTGCGAGTGAACTCGGCGAGCCAGCGGTCGAGATCGGGATCGGGCAGGTGCGCCGACGGTGTGCCATCGAGCCCGATTTCGAGAAACGATCGCGCCGGCCGGGGCGGTGGCCGGTAGGTGGCGAGGGCGCGATGTAGCCGGGCAAGGAGGCCGGCTGCCTCGGCGAACTGGGTGGGGTCCTCGCCGTCGGCCCACTGTCCGCGGGCCGGCGGCCATACCGTGATCGGGTGACCGGCCACCACGGTGACCGTGGAACCATCGGCGCGGGGCAGCGGTGCGAGGACCTCGGGGACCGAACCCGCCGCCGCCGCGGCGATGCCGTTGCACCATTCGATCTCGGCGGAATCGCGCTCGGGCGAGCCGATACGTACGACGACCTCGCCGAGACGGTAGGCCGCGGATTCCTCGCCGCCGTGCAGCCGTTCGCCGACTCCACGGTAGCCCCACTCAGCGGCGACGACATCCAGAATGTCCTCGGTCAGCGCAATATCGGTGTACACCACAAAGCCACCAGTACCGATACCGGTCACCGGGGTGCAACCGATTTGCCCTCCGCGGTGTGCGTTACGAACCTCGAGGTGCCTTCTTCCTTTCCGGGACTCCGTTGCCCGACACTGTGCCAGGGGCGGAAATGCCCCGGACACCAAACGAAAGGTTGATACGAGTGACTGTCGTACCGACAACACCGCCCGGCGGCACCTGGACCTCGGGGGACCTCACAGTCACGAGGTTCGGGTACGGGGCGATGCAACTGGCGGGTTCCGGCGTGATGGGCCCACCGGCAGACCGTGATGGCGCCTTGGCGGTCCTGCGGGAAGCGGTCGATCTGGGGATCACCCATATCGACACCAGCGCCGCATACGGTCCCTTCGTCACCAACCAGCTGATCCGCGAAGCCCTGCACCCGTACTCGGACGGTGTGCACATCGTGACGAAAGTCGGCGCGAACCGGGACGAGCAGGGCGGCTGGCCGCCGGCCAGGCAACCCGACGAGCTGCGCCGCCAGATCGAGGAAAACCTGGAAACCCTCGGGCTCGACGTTCTGGACCTGGTGAATCTCCGTCTCGGCGATGCCGCGGGGCCGGTGGCAGGTTCGATCGCCGAATCGTTCGAGACGCTGGCCGATCTCCAGCGGCAGGGGGTGATCCGGCACTTGGGCGTGAGCAACGCGACCGCCGAGCAGGTGGCCGAGGCACAGCAGATCGCGCCGATCGTCTGTGTGCAGAACATGTACAACCTGGCGCACCGCCACGACGACCGGCTGATCGATCGTCTCGCACGCGAGAACATCGCGTACGTACCGTTCTTCCCGCTCGGCGGCTTCAGCCCACTGCAATCGTCGGCTCTTTCCACCGTCGCTGCTCGCCTGAATACGACTCCGATGGCGGTCGCACTGGCCTGGCTGTTGCAGCGCTCACCGAATATCCTGCTGATTCCCGGCACTTCGTCGGTCGCACACCTCCGCGAAAACCTCGCCGGCGCGGCTATCGTGCTCTCCGCCGCCGACCTCGCTGCCCTGGACGGGATCGCCGAGTAGGTTTCCGTGTTCGCGCCGCCAGGCCTTGTGGACATGGCTATATCAACGTCTGAGGAAGTGCATCAGAGTGAGGGTAATTCGTTGTGCGGCACGAGGTGAGGGCTTGCTCAACGGCTGGTTCCGGATGCGTTGTGGGACATCGTGAAACCGCTGCTCCCCGAGTTCGCACACAGACCGCAGGGCGGCGGGACCGCTCCCGTCGATGAGCGGGCGGTGTTCACCGCGGTGGTGTTCGCCGCGGTGGTGTTCGCCGCGGTGGTGTTCGCCGCGGTGGTGTTCGTGTTGCGCAACCCCCGCCGAGTTCACCAGGCATTTCACTACTTGGCTGGATTCCGCGTGGAACCGGTTGGAAGAGGAACGCGCCGACGCCTGGTGAGGTCGGGTGCGCCGGCTTCACGGTCCGGAGTCCGGCGTGGGCATTCGAGCACCCGCCGTGGCGTTCCGGTCGCGCACTCAACGGGCCGAACTGGCATCTGGGTGCATAGTGCACAGACGCAGCAGTGCTGCATGGTTGTGTCGTCGAGCGCGAGCGCAGCGGTCCATAGGGAAGCATCGAGGCTTTCGGGAATCCGCCAGTTCTCCGGTGCGGTCGCGGGCAGGTGTAGGAGGATCGGCCCCAGGTTCGGGACGTGTCGGGGGGCCACTGCCCACCACTGCCGCCCGGTTGCGTCGATGATGACGGCCGCGATCAGGTCCTCGACGGCGGGTAACCGCTCGGCCGCGGATCGAACCGACTGGGGAATATGGCGGTTCTGCGCGCTGGAGTCGAGCTGATCGGCAAACACCGGAAAGACGAATCCGAAGCCGAACATGCCGGCCCCGAGAACGGTTCGCAGGTGGGCTGCCTTCACGTGGATCGGGTTGGGTTCCTCCGGCCTATGGTCGTGGTCCAATTCGACTCGTACGCAGTCGGTACCGATCGATCCATCATCGAACCGGAAGCCGTACAGCATAGGCAGCAGCCCGGCGGGTATGGCGAGCAGAGCGGTAAAGGCCGCCCATTCTGCTGGGCTGAACATCCGCGCAGCGTGGCACTGAAACTGTTGAACCGGGAAGTATCCACCGAACCCGAATTGGTTCGGCGGTTCGAGCGCGAGGCCGATGTCGTTGCCCAGCTCGAGCCCCCGGGATAGTGGGAGTGTTCGACCGGGGAGCGGATGAGGGGCACCTGTGGATCGCTATGCAATACATTCGCGGTACCGATGCGGCCTCGTGGAAATCGGCCGGTCAGCCACCTACGATCCCGGACAACCGCCGTAGCGTCGACGAATCCGGGGCAGGCCGTCATGGGACATATTGCGCAGCCGGTGCCGCAGTTGCTTCGCCGGCCTCTCCGTCCGTATGCGGGGAAGCGGCGACACTCAGACCCCGAGGGCGCATCCGCGCCGTCGACAACGGTGCACCAAATCCTCGAGTAGTTCGCCGACTCGATCCGGCGTGCCCGCAGGTCTACTCGATCAGCTGATCGACCAGGTTGCGCAGCGTGCGGATTTCCCGCCCAGGGGAGGCTCACCGAAGACTTCGAGGTGGAACGCGGAGAGGTGCCGCAGATCGTAGCCTCCCGGCAGGATGCGGGCCGCGAAGACAAGTGTTCGGTGCCCGTATCCGAGCTGCCCGGGGCCTTGGTGCCCTCGTGAGGCCACTTCTCGGGTGGGAAGTGAACCGCCTGCCGGATTCCCTGAACCGGTTGCGCGATAGGACGTCTGACCACGGTAGAAGCTGAGCACTCGCAGCGGTGACCAGCAGGTAGGCTACGGATGGTGGCGGTGCCGGGCCGTCCGAGGCGAGGTTGGGGAGGATTGTGCGTAAGAGGTTCAATACCACCGGGCCGTGTTCGCCGAAGCGGCACTATATGCTGCCCGCGCTCGAGCGCCTGCCCGATGCGCGCCGGTACATCGACAACGGCGACTACTTCGTAGTGCACGCGCCTCGGCAGACCGGTAAGACCACGAGCCTGAGCGATCTTGCGGGCACCCTCACCGCCGAAGGCGGCTACTTCGCGGTGCGGCTCTCCTGCGAAGCGGCCAGTGCGTTCGGAGACGATATCGGCGCCGTTGAGCAAGTAATTCTGAACCGGATCCGCGCCGCCGCCCGGGCGGCCACCGATAAGTCCGAACTGCTGCCGCCGGACCCCTGGCCGGAAGTCACACCCGGTACCGCCCTGACCGAGGCGCTGACCGCGTGGGTAGCCCGATGCCCGCGTCCCCTGGTGCTGTTCTTCGACGAGATCGATTCCCTTACGGGTGCGGGCCTGATCAATACCCTGCGGCAGCTGCGAGACGGCTATACCGGTGACCGTGAGAGATTTGTGTACTCGGTGGTGTTGTGCGGGTTGCGCGATGTGCGGGACTACAAGGCCGCAGCTGGTGGGGACCCCACTCGGCTGGGGAGTTCGAGTCCGTTCAACATCAAGGTCAGATCGATCCGGATCGAGGACTTCACGCGTGCTGAGGTGACCGCGCTTTACGCCCAGCACACTGCGGAAACCGGGCAGGGATTCAGCGACCGGGCCTTGGATTTGGCGTACTTCTACACCCAGGGCCAGCCGTGGCTGGTCAATGCGCTGGCCGCCGAGGTCATCGAGGAGATGGGCATCGAGTCGACGATCACCGAGGACCATATCGATCGGGCCAAGGAGCGTTTGATCGTGACTCGCGCCACCCATCTGGATTCGCTGGCCGACAAACTCAGCGAAGCCCGGGTGCAGCGTGTGATCGAACCGCTCATCGCAGGCGTGAACCCCACTGTCGACTCCACTTTCAACGACGCATTCGGCTATGTCGCCGATCTCGGGCTGATCGCCCCGGACAGTCCTGTGCGGATTGCCAATCCGATCTACAAAGAGGTCATTGTCCGAGTTCTGGGCTCAGGCATAGAACGCGTGATCACTGCGGCACCGGCCGGCTTCCGGCTTTCCGATGGACGCCTGGATTTCTCCCTGCTGCTCACCGAGTTCGCCTCGTTCTGGAAACTGCACGGCGAAATACTCTCCGGTGACCAGAAATACCACGAGGTCGCACCACAAATGGTGTTGATGGCGTTCCTGCATCGAATCGTCAACGGGGGTGGTTACGTGGACCGCGAGTACGGTGTGGGCCGCGGCCGGATAGACCTTCTCGTACGCCAGCCCTACACCGACAGTGCCGGCCGCCCTGCCGTTCAACGCGAAGCGCTCGAGCTCAAAGTCTGGCGGGATGATGACCAGACAGATCCGCTCGCGCAGGGGTTGGTCCAACTCGACAGTTACCTCGACCGGCTGGAGCTCCCCACCGGAGTCCTGGTGGTTTTCGACCGGCGCCGGAAGGCCGCCCCGATCACCGAGCGCACACAATTCAGCGACGTCACTTCACCCGCGGGCCGCAGCATCGTCCTCCTGCGCGCCTGACCGGTGGCGTCCGGCGGGCCGGGAAATGTGGCGGCTGCGGCCCCCTCGGCAAGTTACAGCCGCGACCGGCCTGGCCCGGCGATCCGGTCTTGTCCAACCGTCGGCGGACCCACCACGGCAGTCGTCGCAACGCTTGCTACTGCGCATCAGTTGCACAGGGCGTGGGTGAGCCGGCTGCGGCTGTCGATATCGCCCGGTGTCCCGGTGTATGAGAGGGTGACAGCCCGCCCGGCCGAGGTGGCGCCGCTGATCACGGAGAAGCCGAAGATCCCACCGTTGTGCCCGATGAATTGCGCCCCGCACGGTAGCCGGGTGTATCCGAGGCCGAGACCGTAGAACATGCCGTCACCGGTGCCCATATCCACACCGTCCAGCATCTGCTGCAATTGGGGTTGCGGCACTACCCGCCCGGCCGACAGCGCGGTGTAGAAGCGGTTCAGATCAGCACCGGTGCTGACGAGCCCGCCCGCGCTCCACGGCAGCGACGGTTCGATACGGGTGACGTCGGTGATTACGCCATCGAGGGTCCGGTATCCGATGGGGTGTGGTTCGCGTAGACCGGTTTCACCGGCAGCCGGCAGATAGGTGCCGGATAGGTTCAGCGGCGCGATGATGCGGTCACGTAGCTCATCGCCGTAGCTGTGGCCCGTCACCACCTCGATCAGCCGGCCGGCGACGAGGTAGTTGGTGTTGGTGTATTCGAACCGTGCGCCGGGGGCGAACTGTGCGGGATTGCGCAACGCGAGCGCAATCACCTGATCCGGGGTGAAAGTGCGGCCATCGTGGGCGGCACTGTATTCGCTCTCTCCAGGAGAACCGGTCAGTTCGGGCAGTCCGCTTCGGTGGCCGAGGATCTGCCGGACGGTGATGGCCTGCCCGTTCACGCCGGTGCCGGTGAACAGGTCGGGCAGGTAGGTGTCGATCGGGCGGTCGAGATCGACTTTCTGCTCCGCCACCAGTTGCAACACGATTGCGGCGGTGAATGTTTTGGTGACGCTTCCGACCCGGACATGCTGCGGACGGTCGGTAGGGATCGGTGTTCGGGCGTTGATGTCGGCGACTCCTGAGGTCGACACGCTTTCCGAGTCCCCTTCGGTGAGTGTGGCAATGGCACCGACAGCACCTGAACCGACCGCTGAGTCGAGGTCCGCTTGCACACTGTTCACACGAGCGGCGGATACGGGAGGTGCAGTGGAGTGGTCCCCGGCCGTGCTGCAGGCGGTGAGCAACACCGCGGCGGTACAGATCGAAAAGGCGGCAGCCTGTATACGCATGGATCGACGGTAGGAAACTGCTTCCGGCGCGCGCACCGGACTGCAGTACGACATCGGTGTGGCGCCGGAGTACGACGGGAGAGGGATGGCCGATTGTCCGGTTCAGGGGCCGGGCCGGGTGGTGCCGTCCGCTTCCAGTCGGGCCCGGACCTCCGCGATATGGGCGGCCAGCTCGGCTTCGTCGATGACCTTCCGGGCGATCAACGAATGTGCCAGCGCGACCAGCTGATTCTCCGGGAAGGGGAGCGCCGGGTACACCTCCCCGGTGAGACGATCCTCCTCGTCACGCCGAGCGAGCAGCGGAAGTGCGGTTCCTTCCCGATCGAGCGCATCGCATACGCCGTCGAGGCTCGATTTCCAAGGTGGAGAAGGGTTCTCGACACCGTACTTGTCGGCCATCCGTGACCACACCTGTCCCCGGGTGATCATCTGCTCCAGCAGCCGAACACGGATCCGCGTGACATCCTGATCCACTGGCATCTGTTGTCCTCCGGTCGGTCAGTAGTTCTGTGCCGGGTGGACCGCGGCATGCACCGGGCGATCCACATCCGCGGTTCTTCCGGGCTTGGGCAGCGCGACCCCGATCAGGCAGTCACGTGTCACGATCTGCGTGAGCTGCTCCTCGTTCCAGCCCTGCGTACCGTCCGGCCGCACCGGTAACACCATGAACCGGTGCTTGGAATTGGAATCCTCGACTCGGATACGGACATCCTCGGTGAGATAGAGCCCGAATTCGGCGAGAACCTGACGCGGCCAGCGGACGAGCCGGCGGCGGTAGTTCGGCGTCCGATACCACTCGGGTGAATTTCCGAGCAGTGGGCGGGGGTAGCAGGAGCACAGGCTGCAACAGATCACGTGATGCAGCGTCGGGGTGTCCTCGAGGATGTGTAGCGCGGTGAAATCGCTGGGCGTCCCGAACCCGGTCGGCTTCAGCCAGTCGATGCCGACTTCGTGGCAGGCGGTGATGGCATCTTCGAGCGCGAGCTGCTTGAAATCGGGGTCCGACCACGCCTTGGCGACGAACCGGGCGCCCGGCGCCGGTCCCAACTGCTCGAAGTATTCCGTGTACCGGCGGTGATCTTCGGCGGTGAACAATCCCTTCTCGATCGCCAGCTCGCGTAGCGCGATTTCGAGCACCTCGAAATCGGTGACCTCCTCGACCATCGGCGCCGCGTGCCGAGGAGTTGCGTCTTCGTCCTCTTCGTTCGACATCCCGCTCATCGTGTTCCTTTCCTGGAGGTGTCACGGGGTCTACGGGATCGGCTGAAGCCAGGGTTCCGATATTTCCGCTTGCAAAGTGTCGCCGGCGCATCCCCGATACGGGTCCCACAGCTCTTTCATGTCGAATCGCACGATGTAGAACCATTCGGGCCGCCGATCCTCGCGGTCGAACGCCTCGTCCTCCGGTATCGGGCTTTCGTACGACACTTTGACGACGGTGCCCGGTTTTCCGCGCAGGTACTCCTGGGTGCGGGTATAGAAGATCGTCGGAAGTTCACGCACCGACACCTGGTCACCGACCGCGAACCGGGGAGTGCCCGCTTGCCCGGCAAAGCATTGGGGGTCGCCGAGACCGACCGCGTCCCGGTGATGGACGTTGCGGGCCACGCCGGCACCGTCCCCGGTGCTACGGGGCGCGGCTTCCAGCGGACCGGGCCGGCCTGCGTACCGCTCCCGGACCTCCTGGGTGCGTTCGAGCAGTTCACGCAGTGTGATATGCCGTTTGTCGATGAGACAGCGGGCCATGGCGAGCACCCAGCGGCCGTAATACGGAAACCCGAGATATTGTGTCCGCCCGATATCGACGTTCCCGATCCGCCGGCGTTCCTCTGAGGTCCAGATACCTCGCCAGCCGAGTACTTCGCAGGTGACGAACGTATTGAGCTCCCAGACCTCTTCCTCTTTGTCCTCGAAGACAGCTGGTGCGTCGGGTTCGCCGCCCACGTCGTGCGGGGTTTTCATGAATGCGCGGAAGAGTTCGTGATCTATCTGGTCGGGGTAGGGCCAATCGCGGACCTGATGTAGCGCTACGCGTAACTGACCGACGTAGTCGTCCATGACCGAATTTGCCATGTCAACCATCTCCCTGAAGTGGGTAGGCCGGTATCAACCTTAAAGGGAGAAGACCGGATTCCCGGTGTCGAATCCATCAAATCTGTGACTCGGTCGAGATGCGGTGGCGATGCCTTTCAGCTCACGCTTCCCCAGCGTCACCGGCCTCATGACCCCGCAACAACTAGGCTCCTCGAGGTGCGCCCTACACCTGCCTTCGTGAACCTCTTGGACGACGCCGCCTTCCTCTCCCTCGAACACCAGTTGCATCTGGCCGATGTGCTGGGTGAGCATTCGTGGCAGGTGAACCTGCAGACCAGGGTTTTCACGTTCGACACCGAACACGGCAGCATCGAATGCACCGATTTCCATTTCCTTGGGACCGCGGCGCCCGGCCCGGGGTCGTGGTTGTGGTCGTGGGCGAATCGGTCCGGGTTCCCGGAATCGGTGGCCACCCTCGCGGCATCCGTTCGTGATTTCGGAGTCGAGCACGAGATCGCCGAACTGTCCGCCCCGGAACTTCCCTTTGACAGCCTTCCCTTCGACGAGCCCGAGTCATACCAGGTCGCGGCTGTGCTGACCGAGGCGGCCAAGGCCGTCACCGGCCGCTGGACGGGTTATCAAGGCCCGGCCGGTGACGACGGCACCCGTGCGGCATTCCTCGTGGAGCATCCCGATTTCCAGCTCCCGCCGGCCGAGGGGGCGCGGATCATGCGGACACTGACCGAGGGGCTGTCCGGGCTGGCGCTGTACGACCAGCGCCGCGCGCTCAACAGCTACCTGTCGCTTCGGGGGCTGAATCCGGCGTTCTCATCCGACGAAAGTCAGCTGATCGTCGACTCGCCGGTCCTCGCAGGCACGATCGGATTCGACGAGCACAGTGTCGCAGCTTCTCTCGAATTGACGGTGCCAGGGTCTCGATAGCGTGAGTGGGCGGTACGGCGCCCGGAGCGGGCGGAGATCCGGTGTATTGAGGTCGGGCCTACTGCGACACACCTAGCGGAGCCAGGTCGCCGATTGATCGCCATACAACGACAACCGCGCTCAGCAAGAGGTGCGGTCTGACTCTGTCGGCGATAGCTGCGGCGATAGTCCGGTCGATACCGATTCGATCGAGCTTCGCGGTGCGGGCCGGGCGGAGTGGGAATCAGCGATTCGAGCCGGCTCGGTCGGCCTTTGTTTCGCGCGCAGTGGTGGCTCCTTGCACCGGTGACGGATGGTGCGTTACCTCCCAGGCTGCCTCGATCATCCGGAATATCTCGTCCACCGCGGCGTCGGGGTCGGGGGCTTCGCGGGCCAGGGAGAAGGCGTCGATTACGAACCTGGCGATTGTGCGGGCGGCCGTGGGGGTTTGGGCCAGGTCGGGGTCGGCGGCGATGGCTGTGGCCAGCGATTCCGCATGGCGTAGCCGCATCGAGCTCTCGTACTTCCGCAGGGCGGGTGACTCGTCGATCATGAGCCAGAACGGGGCGGTGCCGTCGGCTGTGCAATGTCGTACGAGGGCGCGGATTTGGTGGCGAAGTGCCGGGATGAGCGGTTCGTGGGGGGCGCGGTCGGTGACTGCTCGGGTGAGGCGCTGCTCGAAGTCCCGGTCCTGGTCGAACACCAGGGCCTCTTTCGAGGCGAAATGGGAGAACAGTGTGGTGACGGCGACGTCGGCCTCGGCGGCGATATCGCGGATGCCTACCTCGTCGTATCCGCGTTCTCGGAAGAGCTGTAGGGCGGTGTCGGCGATCTTCTGGCGGGTCGCGGCCTTCTTGCGCTCGCGACGCCCGGGCGGCTCGGTCATCCCCTGACACTATCAAGAGCAAAACTGCAACGGTTACAAAACACTAACCGTTAGTGTTAGTGTCGGCGGTATGAAGAAAGTGAGCTTCGCCGAGTACGGCGGTCCGGACGTCCTGAAACTCGTCGATGCCGAGGAGCCCCATGCGGGTCCAGGACGGATACGCATCGCCGTGCGCGCGGCAGGCGTGAATCCCATCGACTGGCGGATACGGGAAGGCCAGTTCCGGCAGACCCGTCCGGCCGAGCTGCCTGCGGGGGTCGGGCTGGACGCCGCGGGCGTGGTGGATGAGGTCGGGCCGGGTGTCGAAGGAGTCGAGGTGGGCGACCACGTGTTCGGCGAAGGTGCCGACACGTATGCGGAATTCGCTGTGCTTTCGGCGTGGGCCCGAATGCCCGAAGGGTTGTCGTTCGAAGAGGCGGCGGGGTATCCCTCGGTCGTGGAGACCGCGCTGCGCGTTCTCCGGGAGGTCGGTGTGCGGCCAGGGCAGACGCTGCTGGTCAGCGGTGCGTCCGGGGGAGTCGGATCGGCGGTCCTGCAGATCGCCCGCGAACGCGGGATCACGGTGGTCGGCACGGCCGGGGCCGCGAACCAGGACTACCTGCGCAGCCTGGGGGCAATCGCCACGACCTACGGCTCGGGCTGGGTCGAACGGGTGCGACAGCACGGCCCGTTCGACGCCGCTCTCGATCTGGCCGGCTCGGGCGTGCTCCCCGACCTCGTCGACCTGACCGGGGATCCGCGGAAGGTGATCTCCATCGCCGAATTCGGGGCGGCGGACTTCGGGGTCCGATTCTCCGGCGAGGCCGGGAACTTGTTCGAAGCGCTCGAGGAGGCCGCGGGTCTCATCTCCCGGGGCAAGCTGCACATCCCGATCGAGAAGTCCTACTCGCTCGCCGACGCCGCATCGGCCCATCTCGACAGCCGGGCCGGCCACACTCGTGGGCGGCGGGTCATAGTCATCTGAATACTCCCTCGTGGTCCCAGGGCCGATGGTGCGCCTGTCGGAAGATATTCGTTGCGGAAATGGCAACCGCCGATACGCTCGACCGAATGGACAACTCGGGTCGAGAAGCAGTGATGCTCCGTCCTTGTCATGGCTCACACGAGTGGCCCGATCTCGTGCGGATCCGACCGGGCGCACCACGGTCACGGTGCGGGCTCGGCCCTGCTCGGCCGGGCGCCGGCCCGGCCCCCGGCCTGCGCGGCTGAGCCGAGCCCTATCGGCACGGAGCCGGTGACGATCTGCCCTGAGAAGCCGGGCTCCGCCGAAGTCCCGCTCGCGGCTTCGGGGAGCCCGACGGGTGCGGTGGGTGTCGCGGGCGGCGACCGGCGGTCGTCAGGAACTGGGTACGGGTGCGACGGCCGAACCGCCTGCTATTGCCGAAGCGACGAGGTTGCTCTTGCTCGAAGGCGCTCCGGAAGGCAGGGTTTCGATCCATTCGGCCGTCGTGGTGACCGCCGCGTAGTTCGACTGCAACAGCACCATCAGCGTCGAGTGCAGAACTTCCGCCGAAACCCGCCCGGCCTCGTTGGCGAGGTGGACGGCGCCGGTGGCGTCCGAGAGGATCTCCGCGGCGAAGCCGTGACCCTCCGCTTCCACGGCGGTGCCGAGATCGCAGTTGTTGGTCATATAACCGACGATCGTGACGGTGTCGATCTCGTGGGCGCGCAGCCACTCCACGAGGTCCGTGCCGGCGAAGACGCTGCTGTACTCCTTGTGCAGATGTTTGCTCGCGGTGGCGGTGCGTTCCTCGATGTCGGGGTGCAGGGCCCAGCCCGGCGTGCCCTCGACGAACACCGGTGAACCGCTGGGGCTGTGGTGCTGCACGATGACCACGGGAATGTCGTGGGCGCGGGCGGCGTCCATCGCGACGACGATATTGGCGAGCGATTCGGTGCGCGGTGGGTACTGGACCTCGAGCGGTCCGGCGAAGTATTCCTGCTGGACATCGACGACGATTAGTGCACGGCGGGCGGTCGACATGGGGATTCTGCTCCTCGGAAGGTCGGGGGTCGTACGCCGGAAGGGCGTCCTGTTCGATTGTTCGCCCCCCGGCGCGAACATGTGAGTGGCACGAATGCATACTTTCGATGAGTTCAGGCCAATATGGGAGCCCGTATGCGAATCGCCGTCTTCACCTTCGACGAGATCACGATGTTCCATCTGTCCGTGCCGCTGATGGTGTTCGGTGAGGTCACCCGGCTCGGGCTCCCCACCGACTGGGAGACCCGGCTGTGGTCGTCGGACGGTGGGTCGATCCGGACGGCCGAGGGATACCCGATCGGTGATATCGCCGGTCCGGAAATCGTCGACGACGCCGATATCGTGATCGTCCCGTCCTGGTCGCTACCGATCGCGCCGACCGGCCCCGAACTGCGCGAACAGCTCGCCGCGGCGCACGGGCGCGGTGCGACGATCGCCGGTCTGTGCCTGGGTGCGTTCCCACTGGCCGACGCGGGCCTGCTCGACGGGCGCGCGGCCGTCACCCATTGGACGGCGATGTCGCTACTGGCCGAGCGCCGCCCCGGGGTCCGGGTGGATACCTCGGTGCTCTACATCGATCACGGCGATGTGCTCACCTCCGCAGGCACAGCGGCGGCGCTCGACGCCTGTCTGCACCTGGTTCGCACACATCTCGGCGCCGCCGCAGCGACCAGGGTGGCGCGGTCTCTGGTCGTCGCGCCGCACCGCGAAGGCGGGCAGGCACAGTACATCGAACGCCCCCTGGCGCGACCTGCCACCGGGAGCGCGCTGGGGGAGGTGCTGGACTGGGCCCTGGCCAGGCTGGACCAGCCGCTCAGCGTCGATATGCTGGCCGAACAGGCGCGCATGAGCCGGCGCAGCTTCGTCCGGCATTTCCAGCAGACCACCGGCACCACACCGGCCCGCTGGATCCTGGAACGCCGCCTCGACGAAGCGCGAGCGCTGCTGGAAACCACCGACTGGGGAATCGAAAGCCTCGCCGCGGCCTGCGGTTTCGGTAGCGCGGTGACCTTCCGGCAGAACTTCACGGCCGCATTCGGAACCACGCCCACCGCCTACCGTCGGCGGTTCACCGCCGATTCGGCCGCTCGGTGAGCATTCGACGGGGCTCGTCACTGCTTCGGTTCTGCGTCGCGACCCACCTCGATCAGCGCCCGCGAGGCCGGGACGTAGCATCGGGGCATGGTCGGTCCCGCGAAGCGCAATGGTCCCCTGAGTGGCGGTATGGGAGCCGGGCTGGCCATCGGGTTGGCGATCGGCGTGGCCGTGGGGGTCGCGCTGGGTAATCTCGCCATCGGTGCCGGAATCGGTGTCGCGATCGGAATTTCCTTCGGTCTGGCGATGAAGGGCGACTCCGGCGACAATGCGCCGGACGACCGGGACAAACCCGAAGTCGACGGCTGAAACGCTCGGGCGCACCGGTATTCGGCGCCGCGACCGGAACAGCGATGTTGAACGGCAGTGGCACCGGCGGCGGGGGCGGTGTTCGGTCCGACCGCGGGCAGCGTTCTGATTCGGCGCAGCGCGGCATCCTCGTCGCGATACCCCTTCGGGGCGGTGTCCGGCTACCGTGCGAGATGCACCGGGTGATCGACCCCGGCTACGTATCCGCAGTCTCGGCTCCCGCCCAGGACGGCCCCCGGTTCGGGTGCACATCGCACCGAGGACCGGCAACCCGCTCCGCCGATATTCGCTGCGTGTGGTGAGCGGCCCCGATAGTTTTGGCAACGAGCTGCGCCGACTCCTCGCTGCCCGACCGGAAGATCGTGACCGGGTTGCGGCGGACGCCGGAACCGAGCGGGTGCTGGTCGCCGATTTCGGTATCGCCCGAAGCCTCGACGAGGAAGCCACCGTCACCGGTGGCGGACACCGTGAATACTCGCCGTATTATGTTGCCCCGGAACGCTTCCTGAGCTCGCTGCCCGATCATCGCTCCGATATCTACTCGTTCGGCGCCACACTGTATCAACTGCTCACCGGTTCATTTCCCTACCCGAACCGGAGCGACCGGGAGTTGATCCACGTGCACCGGCACGAACCGGTTCCGGTGCCGAGCACAATCCGTCCTACGCTTCCGGCCGCCTTCGACGATGTGATCGCCCGGGCGATGGTCAAGGACCCCGCGGACCGCTACCAGAGCTGCGAGGAACTTGCCGTTGCCGCCCGATATGCATTGTCCGGCACCCCGCCGTCGGCCTCCCGCTCCGCCCGCCGCTTCCTCGACACCGCCCTGCGCCCGGACACAGCAATCCTTCTCTAGTCTGTGCCGGGGCAGCTTCCCCGGCATATTCGATGACGTGGTGCGGCCGATTCAGCGAGCAGCCGCGACGGCGGAACTACTGTGCTCGAACAACTGTCGAGTACCGAATTGCCGGCGCGGCATGTCACGCAGCGTCCTGGTTCAGGGGACTGCAGGCGGTCGTGCCGGGGATCGAAGTGCGTGCGAAGATATGCGTACACAACCGGAGGTAATCGACCGTGGTCATGGGCATGGTGCTGGGCGATCGCCGCCCCCGCGCTTCGACGCGGGGTGCGCTCTGCGCGGTCTGCATGCCCACCGGCGGGTAGTCCCGGCCGTACTCCTGCATCGAAGCGATGCCGACCCGAGGCACCTTCGTTCCCCCTGGAGTACGACATGACCACCATCAGCTGGACCGAGAGCGGGACGATATCGTCGGCGCGCTGGCATTCCGAGAACGCGTCCCTCGCGCCCACACGTATCGTCGTCATCGACGATCGCACGACCGCGAACGCCGCGCACCGTCTTGCCAAGGCAGGGACAGGGCTGTTGTGGCGGGGTGATTTCCACAATGCCCGTCAGCTCGTCCGCGCCCTGGAACGCCGTCGGCAGCGAAGCTCGCGTGCCGTTGCGACCGGCAGCGATCCGGCGTCGCTCTTCGAGAGTCAACGCGCTATCCGGACGATACGTGCCGAGCTGCTCGGACGAGTGCTGGTGGTGCTGGAACCCGGGTATTCTCTCGAGCTGCGTCGCGCGCCGGATGTTCGGCCGGCCTGCGAGCACGCCTACGGCACTGTTGCGGACGGCCCGGCCGCCGGTGGAACCGAACGGCTCTGTGTATCACTACCGGAACTGCTCGGTGTGCTCAGCGCCTACCAATGGCATCTGAGAGGTGTCGACATACCCGCGCTGGGGGCGCGCATCCACCCGGATTACGGCGTCTTCTCGCCGGTCCGCGGGGAATACATCGACCTCGTCGCCCGGACCGCTTTGCCGGCAGGGGGCGAGCGACCGCTGGTATTCGACCTCGGCACGGGCACGGGCGTGCTCGCGGCCGTCCTCGCCCGCCGCGGCGCCCGGGTGGTCGCCACCGATATCAACCCGCGTGCGGTGAACTGCGCCCGCGCAAACCTGGACCGCCTAGGCGTCACCGCGCAGGTGGTCGAGGCAGACCTGTGGCCCGGCGGCCGCGCCGACCTGGTCGTATGCAACCCGCCCTGGCTTCCGGCCCGGCCGACGTCGGCCCTCGAACTCGGTATCTACGACCACGACTCCGATATGCTCCGCCGCTTCCTGCGCGGACTCCCGGACCACCTCACTCCGGACGGCGAGGGCTGGCTCATCCTGTCCGACCTCGCCGAACGCCTCGGTCTCCGAACCCGCGACGAACTTCGCACGCACATCACCGAGGCTGGTCTGCGTATCGCCGGCCGCCACGACACCTCGCCGCAGCACCCGAAGGCCGCCGACGCCGCCGACCCACTCCACGAAGCCCGGCGGCAGGAAATCACCTCGCTGTGGCGGCTGGTGCCGGCCTGACGCGGTGCTGTGTCCAGCGCAGCGCAACTGTGGCGTTCGAGTCGGTTGCCGTGGCGTTTCGGTCGCGTGCCCGGCGCTGTTCGCTTGTTGCATCGGGCATGACAACGAGCACATTGCCGCCCGGCGCGGCGACACCGGAATCGACCCGGCGGGCATGGCCCGCCCTGTTCATCATGTTCCTCGGCAGCTTCTCCTTGGTGACCGCCGAATTCCTACCGCCGGGCGTACTGACCACGCTGGCCGGCGATCTGAACGTTGCCGAGGGAATCGTCGGGCTGTCGGTGAGCGCCACCGCGCTGACCGCCCTCATGGCTGCCCTCGGGCTGAGTTCGTTGTTCCCCGGGATCGACCGGCGCACGCTGCTGGTGGCGCTCACCGTCGCCGCCGCGGTCTCCGATATCGCGGTCGCCGTGGCACCGAATATCGCGCTGCTGCTGATCGCCCGGCTCGTCCTCGGTGTTGCCGTCGGAGGCTACTGGTCCATGGCACTGGTGATCGCCTCGCAACTGGTGCCCGCGGCTCGCCTCGGCAAGGCGATGATGATCGTGAATGCCGGAACCACTGTCGCCACGGTGGCCGGTGTACCGCTCGGCGTGCTGCTGAGTACAGTGGCCGGCTGGCGAACCGCTTTCGGGGTCGCGGCGGGGCTCACGCTGATCACCGCTGTCGCCGTCCGTATGGTTCTGCCGCCGATCGCACCGACGCCGGGAATCGGCTGGTCGGTGGTGGGAGGCGCATTGCGCGCGCCGGGAGTGACGCTGGGCCTGGTCGGTGTGGTCGCCGCTATCGGCGGCCATGTCGCCGGGTTCACCTATGTGCGTCCGGCATTCGCCGAGCTACTGAACGCCGGGCCGGCGACGATCGCGCTATTGCTGGCGGTATTCGGAATCGGCGGTGTCATCGGTAACTTCGCGCTCGGGGCACTGGCCGACCGGCAGTTGAGTGTGCTGCTGCCGACGGTACCGGCGGCCATCGGGCTGTCGCTCATCGCGCTCATCGCCTCCGCTGCTTTCCCGCCGCTGGGCTACGTGGCGACGGTGCTGTGGGGCGCCGCGTTCGGCGGAATCCTGAATCTGGTGCAGGTCTGGATCACCCGTATGCTGCCCGACCGGGTAGAGGCCGGAAGCGGGCTGGTAGTGGGCGGTTTCCAGCTCGCGATCATCCTCGGCTCCGCGGTCGGCGGCCGTGGTGTGGACGGTATCGGCCTCACCGCGACCTATGGTCTGGCAGCGGTAGCGGCGGTGATCGGCGGTGTCCTGATCCGGACCACGCTCAGCCGGGCGCCGAGGTAGCTGTCTCCACCGCCGGCACCCGGGCTGCCCGCCGCCACTGCGACGGTGTGCGGCCCGTGTGCCGGCGGAATGCCCGCCCGAACGCGGTTTCGGACCGGTAACCGAGCTGCCGGGCGAGGGCACCCACCGAGATCTCCTGTTCGGCCAAGAAACGTTGCGCCCGCTCGATCCGCAGTTTTGTCAGGTAGCGACCCGGTGTGAGGCCCGTTGCTTCCTGGAACCGGGCCGCGAAACCGGACCTCGACGCCAATGCGATCCGCGCGAGTGCCTCCACGGTCCAATCCTTCCCGGGCTCGGCATGCATGGCGGCTACCGCCTGCGCGATTCCCGGCTCGTCCACGCGCAGCAGCCACCGTTTCGGAGCGCAGCCGCGATCGTGCCAGGATTCGATCGCCATCGATGCGATCAAAGTGGACACCCGGTCGCCTTGCACACCGTGCGGGTCGGGGCATTCCTCGACGAGGTGCTGCATCATCGTCGCGGCCAGCGGGGCGTGCCGGGTGAACTCTGTCAGCAACACCCGGGGCGGCAGTGCCGCCATGGCTCCGCCCGCGGTGACCGGCGCGAGCTGAATCCGCAGGACCCTGGCGTCCGACAGGGCGTTGAGCGCGAAACGGCCGGCGTGCGGGACGAACAGGAAATCCCCGTGCGCGAGATCCTCCGGTTCCTCCAGGCCCTCGACCCGGACCAGACCCTCGCTGACGATCAGCGCGCTCGGCTCGCCCGGCAGGAACTGCCAACGACCGGGGGCCAGGACGAATACATCGCGCTGAACGAATCTCCACCGCAGATCGGCCAGAACCTCATCGAGGCCACCCGGGCCCGGATCGACGACTGTCACTGTGCACATCCTTCTCGATGCCGATCTTGCCGAATCCACGGTAGCGGGATGGTGGGCGGTGCGGTCGAGGGCGGGCCGCGGCTCGAGGTCGCGCACCGTCGTCGCCGCACTGGCCGCGGCCGGTGTGACAACCCGGCCGGGCCCGGCCGTTCGCCGTGCCCGGCGGGGCGCTCACGGCGAACGATCAGCTAGTTCGTGGGGCGAGACCGGCCGAGGAAGGCCGCGAGGCGTTCGGTAGGACCGCCCTGGGCGGGCGGTTGGACGCGCAGGCCGAACGGTGCGCCGGGGCCACGGGAGTCGTCGGTGAGTGCGCGTTCGGCGACGGCCTGGGCTTTGGCGACGAGAGCCGGGTCGGCTTCCGGATCCTGATCGGTGGCCACCGCGAGATCCCAGCCGTGGGCGACGGTTTCCATCAGATATCCGCCGAGTGCGAGACCGCCGGGAGCTTCGCCCCAGGGGGCGGTGAGCGTGCGGGTGAGAAGGGAATCGTCGGCCCATTGTTCGAGAGCGGCAGTTGCCCGCTTCAGGTAGTCCTCGCCGGGATCGTTCTCGTCGATATCGGCGCGCGCAGGCAGGGGCCGAGGGTCCGCGCCGGTGGCGGTGGCCGTGATCTTGGCCGGGTGGCAGGACAGATGTTCCAGCAGAGCACGGACATCGAAATCGGCGCAGGGGGTAGGGGCAGACCATTGCTCGGGACGGACCGCGTTCATGAGTCCGGCGACCCACTGATGGGCCGCGGCGAGGTCTGCTCGGAAATCGGGAATCTGTGTCATGACACCAGCCTGCGACCCCAGCGGTGACATCTCATGTCACCTTTTGGTGGAATCCTGGACAGATGCGTGCGGACCGGCTCCTCCAGATCGTCCAGTTGCTGCGCCGGCACGGGCGGATGAGTTCCGCAGAGCTGGCCCGCCGGCTGGAAGTCACCAAACGGACCGTGCTGCGCGATATGGACGCGCTGTCGACCGCCGGTATCCCGGTCTACGCCGAGCACGGCCGCGGCGGTGGATTCGCGCTGGTACCCGGTTACGATCCGGATGTCGAACAGCTCACCAGCGCGGAAGCGCGGGCATTGTTCGTGGCCGGCGGGCTGGGCGCGGCGGAGGCGCTCGGACTCGGCGACTCGTTCAGCAGCGCGCTGCGCAAGCTCGCCTCCGCACTGCCCGACCACGAACACCGGCTGGTCGATCACGTCCGGGATCGGATCGTCCTCGACGGCGGCGGCTGGCATCGCGACCCCGACACTCTCGACGCGCTGGCCGAGGTCCACGACGCGGTCCTGGACGACGAGCGGATCCGTATCCGATACCAGAGCAAGGAGGCCGCCGCGCCGGGGGAGCGGACCGTCGACCCGTGGGGCCTGCTCCAGGTCGGCACCACCTGGTATCTCGTCGCCACCCATCGCGGCCGTCCGCGCAGCTACCGGATCTCCCGGATCAGTGCCGTCCGCCGGCTGGGCGTACCTGCATACCGGCCACCGGACCTGGATCTGCGCAAGGTATGGGAGCGGATGCGCGACGATTTCCGCAACGTCCCCGGCATCGAGATCACGTTGCGGATCCACCGGCCGCGATTGCCGATGGTGTTGCGATCGCTCTCGGTCACCATGCTCGCCGACCCGCGACCCGCCGCCGGCGACCCGGATGTGTACAGCATGCAGGTGCGTAATATCCGTGCAGCGGCCGCCATGCTGGTGGGTTTCGGGTCCGAGGTCGAGGTGCTCGCCCCGGACGCATTGCGCGGGGAAATCGTCGCGATCGCGGAACGAGCACGGGAGCATCATCGGAGCGGAGGTATGCCCCGGGGGTCGGAGTGACACCTGATCGACTGAAGGGTTCTCGAGCAAGGTAAGCCGCCTACGCGCAGTGGTGAGGTGACCAAAGGTTTCAGCAGCACCACTCGCGGTTGGCCGGGCATGGGGTGCAGGACGGTGGGGTCCGCGGGAACAGATGTGGGGGTGTCGGGCAATGCGGAGACTCCTTCGTTTCGGGTCGCGAGTGGATCGGGGTGTCCCGCCGGGTATCCGGGTCAGGGAACACCGGCATGAGAGGGGGCTCGCAGAGTCAGGAGGGCACCCTGCCAGCGGCTGCGCAGCCGCCGGTCGTGGCTGACGATCACGAGCGCGCCCGCGTAGTGGGACAGGGCGGTCTCCAGATCTTCGACGAGACCGGGGGAGAGGTGGTTGGTGGGTTCGTCGAGCAGTAGCGCTGCCGTCGGCTCGGTGACCAGCCGGGCCAGCGCCAGCCGCTGGCGCTGGCCGGTCGACAGCTCACCGACCCGGGTCGTGAGCTGTTCGCGGGAGAAAAGTCCCAGCGCGAGCAGTCGCTCGGCATGCTCGTCGGCAACGCCTCGGCGGCCGTGCGCGAAGGCGGCCAGCAGAGTGCGGCCGGGATCGCCGGTGCGGGGTTCCTGTGCGAGATAACCGATACGGCCGCGGCGAGTGATTGTTCCGCTGTCCGGTTCGAGTTCACCTGCCAGCACACGGAGCAACGTGGTCTTGCCCGCGCCGTTCGGGCCGGTGATCAGCACACGCTCACCGGCCGCGACCGCGAAACTCGTGGACGTCAGCCTGTTCGCGACGCTGATATCGGTGGCGTGGAGCACCACGCCACATGCTCCGCCGGGGACCATACGCGTCACCCTGTCGGATGCGTTGCCGTAGGCATTGTTGCTCGAGTTCTGGGCTCTGCCGGGCACGTCTTCCCTCGGATAGCCGGGCTTGGCGGTCTTCTCGTGCCCGCCGCCATGGGCCTTCTCGGCCGAGGCGACGTGCATTGTCTTGCCGACCTCGCTTCGCGGCTCGAATGTGTCACCCTGTCCTCTGCCGGACACATCGATCGGGGCAGGCTCGAGCCCAGGGCCCGGCGCGCCGTCGAGCGCACCGGGATCCGCCCGATCCGGTGAGACGGCAGGTCGCGTGCCCGGCGCGGTACCCTGCGCCCCGGCTGTCCAGAGGGAGTTTGTGAACCGCAATGGTTCCGGGGGTGGCGGTACGGGATCGTCGAGGAGGCGGCGTAGCCGTTCCTCGGCATTGCGGACCCGGCCGGCCAGCGACTGCTGAACCCGCCCGCCTGCCCGGTCGTAGGCCATCTTGTTGTTGTCCTTCATCGCCCGGCCCGGCGCCACGCGGCGCGCCGTTGTCGCGATGGTTTCGCGTAACCGCTCGGTATCGGACTGCCACTGCGTGTACGCCTGTGTCCAGCGCTGCCGCGCCGCGGTTTTCTCGGTCAGGAAGCCTCGGTAGCCGTTGCCGTAGCGGGTCACGCGCCGGCGGTCGGCGTCGACCTCCAGCAAGGTGGTGGTGACCCGCTCCAGGAAGACCCGGTCGTGCGAGACCGCCACCGTTGTTCCCCGCCGGGTTCGCAGGTGGTCTTCCAGCCAGGTCAGGGCATTGTCGTCGAGGTGGTTGGTCGGCTCGTCCAACAGCAGCACCTCGGGTGCGGCTGCGAGCAGTGCGGCCAGCCGCAGGCGGACCTGTTCGCCGCCGGACAGCCCGGCGACGGTGCGTTCCCGGGAAACCAGTCCCAAACCGAGTCCGTGCAGGGCGCGTTCCACCCGGGCGTCGGCGTCGTAACCACCACGCAGTTCGAAAATGGTGGTCAGATCGCCGTATTCGGTCAATCCGGAGTCGTCGCCCGCGGCCATCCCGGCCTCCAGGTGACGCATCCGTGTTTCGATCCGGCGCAGATCGCGCAACGCCCGGTCGATGATCTGCTGGACCGTCAGCCGTGCCGGTAGCTGTTCGTCCTGGGCGAGATAGCCGATACCGCCCGCGGCATCGACGATGATTTCGCCCCGGTCGGGCGCTTCCCGCCCGGCGATCAGCCGCAGCAGGGTGGATTTACCGGACCCGTTCTCCCCGACGATCCCGGTGCGTTCACCCGCGCCGAGCGAGCATGTGATCTCGTCGAGAACGAGCCGGCCGTGGAACGATTTGCTGACCGCGTGTGCGGTGATCTGAGTGGGCATACAGGAACTCCGAAGTATTCGAGGACGCGGCCATCGACGACCGCAGGACCGGGGAAACACTTCGGAAGAACATCGGCACCCTCACTAGTGCGACAACAGTTGCATTAGGATGATGCCACGCCACCACCCATTCGAGCAACCGGAAACCGACGATGAACCCACACGACCCGCCCCGCCCCCGGCCCCGCCCCGGCGGCCGCACCGCCCGCATCCGCGAGCAGGTCCTCGACGCCGTGCGCGCGGAACTCACCGAACACGGCTACGACGCGCTCACCGTCGATACGGTCGCGGCCCGCGCCGGCGTGCACCGCACCACGGTGTACCGCCGCTGGCGCGATACCGGCGGCCTCATCGCCGACCTCTTCGACGCAGCCGCGGATATCGACTGGCACCCCCGCGACACCGGTTCGCTACGCGGCGACCTCGCCGCGCTCAACGCCGAAATCCAGGAATCCTTCACCGAACAACCCTCGATCGCGGCGGCACTGGTCGCGGTGTCGTTCCGTTCGGACGAGGCAGCCCGGGCCCTGCAACAACTCTGGGAAGATCGCTACACCCAATCCGAGATAGTCGTCGAACGAGCCCTCCGCCGCGGTGAACTCCCACCCCACACCGACCACCGCGCCCTCCTCATCGCCGCCACCGCCCCCGTCTACCATCACGTCGTATTACTTCGTGCCCCAACCGATCCCGCTCTCCCGGACCGCGCTGCGCACGCCGCCACCCTCGCAGGCCGCGCGGGTGCCTTCGCCCCATCGCGGTAGCGGCGTTCGCGCATCGGTCGACACCTGTATCCCGATCGGGTTGCCTCGTGTCGTGATTCGAACCGGCACCGGTCGACGAACTCCAGCCCTGGGGGGCCGACCGGGATCTGCACCGGTCGGCGCTCACCGAGGGCCGGTACCGGTGTCGCCGCCACCGGTACCCCCGAGGGGGTCTCCCTCGCTCGCCCCGGCCTGTATCGCGCGCACTCCGACCGTCGGCCCCGGTTGTTGCCCGCGCCGGGTCAGACGGTCAGCAGGACCTTGGTGGCGCGGCGTTCGTCCATGGCGCGGTAGCCCTCCGCGGCCTGTTCCAGCGGGAGAGCGAGGTCGAAAACCTCACCGGGGTCGATTTCGCCGCGGACGATGAGGTCGATCAGGTCGGGCAGGAAGCGGCGCACCGGGGCCGGACCGCCGTGCAGGTGCACCCCGGAGAAGAACAGCTGCATCCCGTCGAGTTGGACATCGTGCGCGACGCCGACGTAGCCGACGTGCCCGCCGGGGCGGGTCGCGCGGATGGCCTGCATCATCGACTCCTGGGTGCCGACTGCCTCGATGGTCGAATGCGCGCCGAGCCCGCCGGTGAGTTCCTTGATTTTCGCCACGCCCGATCTACCGCGCTCTTCGACGATATCGGTGGCGCCGAACCTGCGGGCCAGCGCCTGGCGGTCGGCGTGGCGGCTCATGGCGATGATGCGATCGGCGCCGAGATGTTTCGCGGCGAGGACGGCGAGCAGCCCGACGGCACCGTCACCGACGACGACCACCGTCTTCCCGGGCCCGGCCTCGGCGGCGACCGCGGCGAACCAGCCGGTGCCGAGCACATCGGAGGCCGCGAGCAGGGCCGGGTACTGTGCGGGACCGGGGGACCCGGGCACGGGCACCAGGGTGCCGTCGGCGAGGGGGATCCGGGCGCGTTCGGCCTGGGTGCCGATCGAACCGATGGGGACGCTGTGTACACAGCGGCTCTGATAGCCGGCGCGGCAGATCTCGCACGTGTTGTCGGAGGCGAAGAACGACCCCACCACGAAATCGCCCACCGACAGGTCGCGCACATCCGGGCCGACCTCCTCGACCACCCCGATGTACTCGTGCCCCATCGGCGCGGGGCCGTCGACCTGTTCGACACCGCGGTAGGGCCACAGATCCGACCCGCAGATACAGGTGGCGGCGATCCGGATGATCGCATCAGTGGGTTCGGCGATCACCGGGTCGGTACGGTCTTCGACCCGTACATCGCCGGGGGCGTACAGCATGACTCCACGCATTCTCGTGTTCTCCTTCTCCGGTGGTTTCGGGGATCGTCCCGCCACCCGGCGGTCACCGTGGGGCGCCACGCGGCGGTGTGACGGAGCAGAGACCCGGCTGTCGGGATCCGCGTACGGAGATACACTGCGCCCGGACCGAATCGCCGACTCCGGTCGGCCGAACCCTTGTACGAGGAGGGCCAGTATGCCGCCTGCACCGCTACCGCAATCCGAAGAAACCGATCTGATGCAGCGGGTCGCGCGGCTGGAGGCGGTCGAGGCGATCAAGGCCCTCAAACATCGTTACCTGCGGGCGTGCGACGCGAAGGACCCGAAGGCTTTCCGGGAGTGTTTCGTCGCCGCGGGGGCCGCGGTCGACTACGGTGCGCTCGGCTCCTTCGACGCCGACGGGATGGCGGCGGTATTCGAGAAGATCGCGTTGCAGAAGGTCGACGGGAAGAACGTGATCCTCGATATGCATCACGGGACCCACCCCGATATCACCGTCCTCGACGCGGAGCGTGCCTCCGGGAAGTGGACACTGAAATTCCGCCAGGTGAACTTGATCGAGAACACCGAGACGGTGATGACCGGCGAGTACGACGACGAATACGTGGTCGAGGACGGCGGATGGAAGATCGCCGCCTGCCGGTTCGAGCAGTATTGGTCGATCACGCGGCCGGTCGACGAAACCTGCCGGATCGCGCAGTAGTTACGGCGAGCCGGTCGATGCGTTCGCGCGGAGGTGTCAGGCGTCCTCGATACGGAAGAGCGTGCACCGGCCGGCCAGGGCGGCGAACTCGTCGGGGTCGTCGCTGGTCACCACCCCCGACTTGATCATGACCGGGACACCGGTGGGCACGAGTCGCGGGAACTCCCGCAGCACCGGTTCGCTGTCGGCCGCCGGGATCTCCACCAGGCGCACCGTCCGTTTCCGCCGCCCGACCTCGAGTTCCGCGGTCTCGGCGGCCTGGACGTTCTTCACCCAGTCCGCGCCGGGAATACCGCCGAGAACGTACTCGGCGCCCTCGTATTCGAACGGTGTCACCGGCGTGGTGCGGAGCTTGCCGGATTTCCGGCCCGCAACGGTGAGCAACGCCATCGGCAATGCGATCCCCACCCGGCTGACGGCGACCATCGCCCGGTTCATCGGTTTCAGCCAACCGGGAATCTTGACGTTATCGCCTGCCATCGCGCGCTCCTCCACCTCGGCACACCTGGTCCGTGCCCCGAACGAAGCGAACCGTCCGATGCGGCCCGCTCCGGCAGCGTAGCGGTTGCGGGGGACAGCCGCCGCCTCCGGGAAACCTCGGTCCTCGGCGACCGGTAGCCGAGAAATACCGCATGATCCGATAGCGACCGCACGTTCGCGCCGACCACTGCGATTGCTTCCGGTGGAGGTGGTGCGCCTCGCCGTGGGTTCGGCACACCAGGGTCCGGGGTATTCGAGCCTTATCGTTACGTGGCCCGCGGTATCGGGGGCAGGTGACGGCACCACTCGCGGAACCTCGGCGCGTGGTGGTCCGGATGAGGAACGGAGGAACCATGGGGCAGGTCGACCGACCCCGGGAACAATGGGGTACACGAGCCGGATTCCTGCTCGCCGCGATCGGTTCGGCGGTGGGACTGGGCAATATCTGGCGATTCCCCTATGTCGCCTACGAGAACGGCGGCGGCGCCTTCTTGGTGCCGTACCTGATAGCACTGCTCACAGCCGGTATTCCGGTACTGATATTCGACTACGCGATGGGCCACAAGTTCCGGGGCTCGCCACCGCTGGCGTTCCACCGGCTGTCCCGGCGGGTGACGGCGCTCGGCTGGTGGCAGGTGGCCATCTGTTTCGTGATTGCCACCTACTACGCGGTGATCATCGCCTGGGCGGCCCGCTACGTCGGGTTCTCGGTCGGCCAGCAGTGGGGCGACGATCCCGACGCCTTCTTCGGCGAATTCCTGCACCAAGCCGACGAACCGTCCTTCGGGACGTCCTACGTCCCGGGGGTGGCGATACCGCTGATCGTGGTCTGGCTGGTGACCCTGGGCGTGCTCGGCTTCGGGGTGCGCCGCGGGATCGAAGCCGCCAGCAAGATTTTCATCCCGCTGCTGGTGGTGCTTTTCGGCATCCTCGTGGTGCGGGCCCTGTTCCTGCCCGGCGCGGCCAGCGGGCTCGACGCGTTCTTCTCGCCGGACTGGTCCGCGATCACCAACGGGAAAGTCTGGGTGGCGGCCTACGGTCAGATCTTCTTCTCGCTGTCCGTCGGGTTCGGCATCATGATCACCTACTCCTCGTATCTGCGGCGTAAGGCGGATCTGACGGGCTCGGCGCTGGTCACCGGGTTCGCCAACAGCTCGTTCGAGATCCTTGCCGGAATCGGTGTCTTCGCGGCTCTCGGGTTCATGGCGACCCAGGCCGGCACCGCGATCGACGAGGTCGTGACCGATGGTGTCGGGCTGGCGTTCGTCGCGTTCCCCGCCATCATCTCCGAACTGACCGCCGGGGCGGCCTGGTTCGGCATCCTGTTCTTCAGCTCCCTGCTGATCGCGGGCCTGACCTCGCTGATAAGCATTGTGCAGGTGCTGGTATCCGCGGTACAGGACCGCACCGGTATGGACCGCGTGCCGACCGTGCTCATCGTCGGCGGCGCTGCCGCGGCGGTCTCCATCGCGCTCTTCCCGACCCGCGGCGGCCTGTTCTTGCTCGACGCGGTCGACCGCTTCATCAACGCCTACGGCGTGGCGCTCGCCGCTCTGGTCGCGGTCGTGGTGGTGGCCTGGGGGTTGCGGAAACTGCCGCTGCTGCAGGCCCATGTCGACTCGATATCGGTGGTGCGCCTGGGCTGGATATGGAAGATCACCCTGGGCGTCGTCACACCGGTCGTGCTCGGCTGGATGATGATCGATTCGTTGCGCGCGGAGTTCGCGGAGAACTACAGCGGTTACTCCGGCAGCTTTCTGATGATCGCCGGCTGGGGTGTGGCGCTCGGCGCCATCGCGGTGGGCATCGTGCTCGCCCTGATCCCCTGGCGTAACGCCGGTCCCGCACCGGACACGGCCGCATCGGGCAACGCGTCACACGAGGCCGTTACTCCGGCCGGAAAGGACGAAAGCTGATGTCCACTGGAGCGATCATCATGCTGATCATTTCCATCGTCGTGGTGTGGGGTGGTCTGGCCGGGGCGCTACTGCTGATCCGGCGTCATCCCGAAACCCCGGACGCCGGCGAGGATTCCGCCGCAGCAGGAGAATCGGCCGGTCACCGCACATAGACCGATATCACGGTTGTCACCGGCACGGGCCCGAGTGCTTCGGGTACCCGTGCCGGTGCGCGCGGGATCAGAAATCCCAGTCGTCGTCTTCGGTGTTGACGGCCTTGCCGATCACGTAGCTGGACCCCGAACCGGAGAAGAAGTCGTGGTTCTCATCGGCGTTCGGGGACAGCGCCGACAGGATCGCCGGGTTGACCTCGGTTTCGTCCTTCGGGAACAGGCCCTCGTAGCCGAGATTCATCAGCGCCTTGTTGGCGTTGTAGCGCAGGAACTTCTTGACGTCCTCGGTGAGGCCGACCTCGTCGTAGAGGTCCTGGGTGTATTCGACCTCGTTGTCGTACAGCTCGAACAGCAGCTCGAAGGTGTAGTTCTTCAGCTCGTCGCGTTCGGCCTGGGTGACCTGTTCGAGGCCGCGCTGGTACTTGTAGCCGATGTAGTAGCCGTGCACCGCCTCGTCCCGGATGATCAGGCGGATCATATCGGCGGTATTGGTCAGCTTGGCCCGCGACGACCAGTGCATCGGCAGGTAGAAGCCGGAGTAGAACAGGAAGCTTTCCAGCAGCGTCGAGGCGACCTTGCGTTTGAGCGGATCGTCGCCGCGGTAGTAGTCGAGGACGATCTCCGCCTTACGCTGGAGGTTGCGGTTCTCTTCCGACCAGCGGAAGGCATCGTCGATCTCACGGGTGGAGCACAGCGTGGAGAAGATCGAGCTGTAGCTCTTGGCGTGCACCGATTCCATGAACGCGATATTGGTGAGCACCGCCTCTTCGTGCGGGGTCAGCGCATCGGGGATGAGGCTGACCGCGCCGACCGTGCCCTGGATGGTGTCCAGCAGGGTGAGCCCGGTGAACACCCGCATGGTGAGCTGCTTCTCGTCCGCGGTGAGGGTCGCCCAGGACGGGATGTCGTTGGATACCGGGACCTTCTCGGGAAGCCAGAAGTTACCGGTGAGCCGATCCCAGACCTCGGCGTCTTTCTCATCGGGTACCCGATTCCAGTTGATGGCCGAAACCCGATCGATGAGCTTCATGCTGCTTCCACACCCTTCCCAACGAATCCGACGACAACCCTACGCGTGCCGTAACACTACCCCTTGGGGGTCGAATCACCGAGCGGCACCAGAACTTGTGTTTATCGCGTCGAATGCGCTAGAGGAGCGGGGACTTCGGCGCACTGGCTACCGCAGGCGCCGAGCCTACTTCAGTCGTCGCCGGGTGGGTTGTGCCGCCCGCCCGATCGGTCGTCGCCCTCCGGCGACGCAGACATGGCCAGGCCGAACGCCAGACCGAAACCGATTCCGAGCCCGACGCCGAGAGCGAGATTGCCGAGGACCGCGAGGCCGAGCGGGATCCCGATCGCCAGTCCGATGGCGATCCCGATACTCAACCGGTAACCGAGCGAGCGATCACCACCGGCGCCCATCCTTCGACGGTACCGGTATCAAGGGGTCCTACCTGCGTTTTCGGCATTCCAGGATGGTCTCGGGGAGGTCGCGAACGAGTATTCGGCGAGTGGTTTCGCGGGCGGGAAACCCGCCGGTTCAGTTGCCGGGGGCCAGGCCGCCGGGCGTATTCGGCGGGGCCCCGTTCGGGGGTGGCCCCGGCCGACCGCCCGGAGGTGGGCCGACCGGCCCCGTACCGCCTTCTTGCCGGTTGGTGGATTTCTCGGCCACTCCGATGGTGAGAGAGATATCCAGCCCGGTTTCCGGAGAACCGGTGACCGTGGCGAGTTCGGCGTCCCAGCCGTCGCCGAACACATTGTCGGAGTCCAGGGTGACCTGGGACAGGTTGTCGCGGCTGCGCGCATACCCGGAATCGGCAGCGAAAACCTGCTCGCACACGTCCTGCGGTAGGGCGATCTGCGAGGTGAGCCGGGCGTTCTCGCCGCCGACCGCGATGTCGAGGCTGTCGTAGACCTCGAAGTGGATATGGGGCCAGCGGCCCGAATAGCAGGCCGGGAAGATCGAGGTGAAGCTCACCCGGCCGCTCTCATCGGCTACCTGGACCCCGCGCAGGTAGTTCTGGTCGATGATCTCCTCGCCGTACAGCGAATACTCGCCGTCCCGGTCGCAATGTCAGAGGTAGAGCGCCATCCCGGCGCCCGCGGCGCCGTCCTTCGCCAGGTCCTGCAGGGTGAGCCGGATGGTGGCCGGTACTCCCTCGGCCGTGCCGGTACAGGGCCCGAAGCTGCTGGTGATATCCGAGCGGACCACACCGGATTCGATGAGAACATTCGGGCCGTTCGAACCGTCGCCGGGGTACGGGCCCGCCGTTTCCTGCGGCGCCGCTACGGCGACGGTTCCCGGGTTCGCGGCGGTGGGGTTCGCGGCCGAACCGGTGCCGCCGTCGCCGGTGGAGCAGGCCGCCGCGACCGAAGCGGTTCCCACCGCACCCAGCAACCACAGGGCGCGCCGCCGGGAGAACATCACCGACATATCGTGGGCGAGCCCCAGATCGTGTTCGTGTTCTTCCGCGTTCGGCCGGGACGGACGTTTCCACACGTTGTGCACCTCTTCTCGAATGGGTGACACCGACGCTGGAAAAGCCGACTGGCGGTCGCCTGGGTTCGCGCTGGGAATCGGCTGTGTGCGACCCGGCCGGTCGCCACGGCGACTGCGTGCACACGGGGCGAAGGTCCAGGCCGGTCGGATGCCGGGGACCCGGCGCCGGGATCACTCCACCACGTAGGAGTTGAGGCTGTCCTGGATATCGGTGAGTACCGCACGCGCGGAGGTCAGGCCCGTGGTGTGCCATAGCGCGTCGTCGACCACGAAGGTGCGCCCGTCGGTGGCTGCGCCGAGTTCTTTCCACTCCGGTGAACGCATCACCGATTCGCCGTGCTCCTGGCCCTCCGGTCCGGCGAACATGACATAGATGAGATCGCCCTCGGCGGCGACGGGATCGGATTCGTCCAGCGGCTCCGATTCGTCCCGCTGTGCGGTCGGCCGTTGCGCGCCGGTATCGGCGAGGACCTGCGCCGCGAAGGTTTCGCTGCCCATGATCTCGCTGCCGGTGGCGGTGAACCGGACCAGCGATGCCTCGGTGAACGCGGCGTTGATGGATTTACCGGTATCGGCGGCCTCGGTGCGGTACTCGTCGAGCGCCTCCCGTGCGGCCGTGGCGCGGCCCATGGCACCCGCGAAGGCGCTGAACTGCTCCTCCCAGGTCTTGTCCGTGCCGGTCAGGACCGTAGGGGCGATATCGCTCAGGGCCGCGTAGTCGGCGCGGCCGGCCGGTACCTCGCCGATGATGAGATCGGGAGCCAGCTGGGCGATGAGCGCGGGGTCGGGATCGGTGGCGAGCCCGACACCGGGGACCTCCAGTACCCCGTACCCCAGGTAACCCGGCTGCGGCGAGGGGCCGGGCACGGTGGTGGCGCCGACGACTCGCTCCCACAGGCCCACGGCGCAGGTCGCATCGAGTGCGGAGGTGCCGAGCACCACGATCCGCTGCGGGTCGGCCGGAACCCGCGATTCGCCCGAGGCGTGCCGGACGGTGCGGGTGGGGCCGTCGGCCGGATCGGCGGGGGTGGGCAAGGAACAGGCCTGTGTGGTGTCCCGCTCGATCCCGACCACGCCCGCGCCGGCGATCTTGGTGGTGGTGCGGACGATCGACGCCGAGTTATCGGGTTGGCTCGCACATCCGGCCACTGCCACCGCGATACAGGCGAGCGCGGCGCCCACGAACCGGTGGGCGCGGCGCACCCGGGTGGAGTTCCGGGGTTTGCGCACGGCTGGGGTACGGACAGCAGGGCTCACCGGCATGCCGGGAAGGGTACATGCCCACCGGGATTTCCTGCGCGCCAGCGTCTGCCGCCGACCGCCGCTCCCGATCGCCGGGGCGGGCGCCGGTACAGCGCGCGTAGGCGGACGGGCAGGTCGTGCGGGTGCGGGCGGTGTCTGCGACCGGTCGCACAATATGGGGCGCAGCGGTGGTGACGCAGCTCCGCGCCCGGTTATCGGGCATTCGGAGCACCGGTTGGACGGCCTCCGGCGGGCCGGTGACACCGCACCCGGCGGGCCGGCAGTGCGACACTGGGTGGGCCCGTAGTACGACACAGAGTAGGACCCGTTCGGCCGCCGCTCGGCGGACGGTTTACGATTCGAGAAGCGCAAGCTAACCGTTGGCTGCCCCGCGCGACGGGGCAGCGGGCAAACAGTGGAGCCTGCGGAGCGACCCTAAAGGCACCTTCAGGAGGATCAGTGACTGCCGTAGAGCCCAAGCCAGTCCCGCAGGGGGTGGAAGCGACTCGGCCATTTCCGGCACGATTGGGGCCGAAGGGGTCGTTCATATACAAGGCTGTGACAACCACGGACCCGAAGGTCCTGGGTGTCATGTATTTGACCACCTCGATGGCGTTCTTCCTCATCGGCGGCCTGATGGCGCTGATGATGCGTGGTGAGCTCGCTCGCCCGGGCCTGCAGTTCCTTTCGCCCGAGCAGTTCAACCAGCTGTTCACCATGCACGGCACGATCATGCTGCTGTTCTATGCGACCGCGATCGTGTTCGGTTTCGCCAACATCATCCTGCCGCTGCAGATCGGCGCCCCCGACGTCGCCTTCCCGCGGCTGAACGCCTTCAGCTACTGGCTGTATGCCTTCGGCGCCAGCATGGCGACCGCGGGCTTCATCACCCCGGGCGGTGCCGCGGACTTCGGCTGGACGGCGTACGTGCCGCTCACCGATATCCTGCATTCGCCGGGTGTGGGCACCGACCTGTGGATCATGGGCCTGGCCGTTTCCGGTCTGGGCACCATCCTCGGTGGTGTGAACATGCTGACGACCGTGGTCTGCCTGCGCGCTCCGGGTATGACCATGTTCCGGATGCCCATCTTCACCTGGAACATCGCCGTCACCAGCGTCCTGGTGCTGCTCGCGTTCCCGCTGCTGACCGCGGCTCTGCTGGGCCTGGCCTACGACCGTCACCTGGGCGGCCACATCTACGACCCCGGTACCGGCGGCATCCTGCTCTACCAGCACCTGTTCTGGTTCTTCGGGCACCCCGAGGTGTACATCATCGCGCTGCCGTTCTTCGGTATCGTGTCCGAGATCTTCCCGGTGTTCAGCCGTAAACCGATCTTCGGCTACACCACCCTGGTCTACGCGACCCTCGGAATCGCGGCCTTGTCCATCGCCGTGTGGGCGCACCACATGTACGCCACCGGCGCGGTGCTGCTGCCGTACTTCTCGTTCATGACCTTCCTGATCGCGGTCCCGACCGGTGTGAAGTTCTTCAACTGGATCGGCACCATGTGGAAGGGGCAATTGACGTTCGAATCACCGATGTTGTTCTCGGTGGGCTTCCTCGTCACCTTCCTGTTCGGTGGTCTGTCCGGTGTCATCCTGGCCAGCCCGCCGCTGGACTTCCACGTGACCGACTCCTACTTCGTGGTCGCGCACTTCCACTACGTGCTCTTCGGCACCATCGTGTTCGCCACCTACGCCGGTATCTACTTCTGGTTCCCGAAGATGACCGGCCGTATGCTGGACGAACGCCTCGCGAAGTGGCACTTCTGGACCACGTTCTTCGGCTTCCACCTCACCTTCCTGGTGCAGCACTGGCTGGGTGCGGAAGGTATGCCGCGCCGCTACGCCGACTACCAGGCCGGTGACGGGTTCACCACGCTGAACACCATCTCCACCATCGGTGCCTTCATCCTCGGCGCCTCGATGCTGCCGTTCCTGTGGAACGTCTTCAAGAGCTACCGCTACGGCGAGGTGGTGACGGTGGACGATCCGTGGGGTTACGGCAACTCTCTCGAATGGGCCACCAGCTGCCCACCACCGCGGCACAACTTCTACGAACTGCCGCGGATCCGGTCCGAACGTCCCGCCTTCGAACTGCACTACCCGCATATGATCGAGCGGATGCGCAAGGAAGCGCACGTCGGTCTCAACGGTGGAGCCAAGCACCACCCCGAGGACACGCTGGTCAAATCCTGACACGTTCCTGCAATGCACAGATGCGCCCGTCGGCCCAGGTCGGCGGGCGCGCTGCGTTTCCGGTCCCGGAATGGAGGGGCCGTCGGCAGGAGACCGACGACCGAACGCTTAGATTGTGGAGGGCCTCGCCCGGTTTCGAGTCCTCCGAGCGGCGCAGCGCAGCGCCCCCCGGATTCGCCTACCTCCGTGGTGTGGGGCCTGTTTCGTTCTGGAGCGACAGAACGGAGGAGCGGCGGAGTGAAGAACGAGACCCGAAGGGCCCCGAACCCCGCGCCGCCGGAGGCGGCGCCATGATACAGAGAGTGAGCAGGTTCTTGGCCGAGACGACCGTTCTCGTCACCGTCACCGGGCCCGACCGTCCGGGGGTCACTTCGGTGCTGTTGACCGCGCTGTCGCGGCATCGGGTGAGTCTGCTCGATATCGAACAGGTGGTGATCCGCGGCCGGCTCACCTTGGGCGTGCTGGTCAGCTGTCCCTCCGATCCCGAGGCTTTACAGGACGAGCTCGAAGAGGCGATGAACACCGTCGGCATGCAGGTCGATGTGGATGTCGATGCCGATGCCGCCCGGGCACCCGTCTCCACGCATGCCGTGGTGGTGCTGGGCGCACCGGTGACGGCGCGGGCGTTCAGCGCGGTATCGCGGGAGCTGGCCGCGCTCGGTGTGAACATCGATCTGATCCGCGGAATCGCCGACTATCCGGTCACCGGTATGGAGCTCATGGTCACCGCCCCGGACCGGGCCGGTGATACCGATTCACGATTGCGGACGGCGCTGGCCGAGGTCGCGGTCACCGAGCGCGTCGATATCGCCGTGGAACGGGCCGGGCTGGCCCGGCGGGCCAAACGGCTGATCGTGTTCGATGTGGACTCCACGCTCATCCAGGGCGAGGTCATCGAAATGCTGGCGGCCTACGCGGGCGTGGAGGAGCAGGTGCGCGCCGTCACCGAGGCGGCGATGCGCGGCGAGATCGATTTCGCGGAATCACTGCGGCAGCGGGTCGCGACCTTGGCGGGGCTGGACGAGTCGGTGATTGCGGAGGTCGCGGCGACCATTGCGCTGACCCCGGGCGCGCGCACGACCATCCGTACCCTCAAGCGGCTCGGTTTCCGGTGCGGTGTGGTCTCCGGTGGTTTCCGGCAGGTGATCGACCCGCTGGCCCGCGAGCTCGAGCTCGATTTCGTGCAGGCCAATGTCCTGGAAGTGGCCGGGGGCAAACTCACCGGCCGGGTGGCCGGGCAGATCGTGGACCGCGCCTACAAGGCGACCGCGCTGCGGGCGTTCGCGGCCGAATCCGGGGTTCCGATGGAGCAGACGGTGGCCGTCGGCGACGGGGCCAACGATATCGATATGTTGAACGCGGCAGGTCTGGGTGTGGCGTTCAACGCCAAACCGGCGCTGCGGGAGGTCGCCGATACGGCGTTGTCGCACCCTTACCTCGATGCGGTGCTGTTCATCCTCGGGGTCACCCGCGACGAGGTGGAGGCCGCGGACGCGGAAGACGGGCTGCTGCGGCGGGTACCGCTGGGATAGTGGCGCCGGGTCTGGGTGCGCGGCCGACGGTTTTGCGGATGTCCACGGGCAACTCGGGCCGCCGCAGGGTGCGTTCTATCGGCCGATACGGCCACGGTGACGGCCGGCTGCGGGCCGGAGAATGCCGGTAACCGGCCGGGGCAGCCCGGTGCCGGATCGGCGTACGAGCCACCTGCCCGTACCGGAGCCGGTGGCGCGGACAGGTCCACGGCGGGCGGGGCGCGGGTGCGTAGGTAGGCTGTCGACCGGTGTTGGTCGGGTGCTTGGAGGCTTTGTGTGATGCTGCCGGATAGCGGCGGGGATGTGGTGGCGGACGGACGCGTTTGGGACGAGGTGGGGGATCTGCCGCCGGACCCGGATACCGATTTTTTCGGTGACCCAGGGTTTTCCGAGCGCCATGGGGAACTCGCCGCGGGTTACGGGGGTTCGGGCGACCCGGATGATCCCGCCCAGGTTCAGGCCATGCAGATGGTGTTGCATCTGCCCAAGAACGATCCCCCGGCGCGTAGCGATCTGCTCGCCGCGGCGGCCGGCGCGGCGGTGGCGTTATGCCTGGACCCGCGGGTGGGTTCCGCGGGCGAATGGGAGCAGCCGTATCTGGCGTGGAAGCGATCGCGGATCCGGAAGGTCGCCCGGCGGGCGCGGGGCGCGCAGTGGGCGGCCGCGAACGAGGTGCCCGGGGTAACCGTCGAAAGCGGTGGGGCGCTGGTGCGGGCGTTGGTGCCGGGGCCGGTGGGATCGGTGGATCCGCGGATCCGGCGGCTCCAGATCGGTGGCACCGACCTGGAATCCGATGATCCGGGCCCGGTTCCGCTGGATGTGCCGGTGTTCTGGGTGAACGCCGCGCTGGGCATGACGGTCGGTAAGGCTGCGGCGCAGGTCGGGCATGCGAGCATGCTGTTCGCCGGCGCACTGCCCGTGGAGCAGGCGCAGGCCTGGGCGCAGCGCGGATTCGCCTGTGCGGTCCGTGAAGCCGAGCCCGACGAATGGGAGATGCTGCGCACCGCGGTGGCGCGTAGCGCGGCGACCGCCGTCCGTGACGCGGGTTTCACCGAGGTGGCTCCCGGTTCGACCACGGTGATCGCTACCCGTCCGGCGCGACTCGATCATCGGTAGCGTGCCCGGTGCCGCGACCGAGTACGTCTCGAGACAAGATGGAGGCTGTGGCGCACCCCGATCCAGATCTGCTCATCGACTTCACCGACGTTTCCATCCGCCGCAACGGGCATACGCTCGTCGGGCCTGTCACCTGGCAGGTCGAACTCGACGAACGCTGGGTGATATTGGGGCCCAACGGGGCCGGTAAGACGTCGCTGCTGCAGATAGCGGCCGCCGAAAATCATCCCTCCTCCGGGACCGCCTACGTGCTGGCCGAACGGCTGGGCCGGACGGATATCAGCGAGCTGCGGCCGCGGATCGGCCTGTCCTCTGCGGCGCTGGCGGCCCGGATCCCCGCCGAGGAGCGGGTTGCCGATCTGGTGGTTTCCGCGGGGTACGCGGTACTCGGCCGGTGGCGCGAGAAATACGACGATGTCGATATCGACCGCGCAATCGATATGCTGGAAAGCCTGGGCGCGGAACATCTTCTGGACCGCACCTACGGCACGCTCTCGGAAGGCGAACGCAAGCGGGTCCTGATCGCGCGTGCCCTCATGACAGATCCGGAGCTGCTGCTGCTCGACGAACCGGCCGCCGGTGTGGACCTGGGGGGTCGCGAGGAGCTGGTCGAAAGCCTCGGCGATCTCGCCGCCGACCCCGACTCGCCGGCCTTGGTGCTGGTCACCCATCACGTCGAGGAGATCCCGCCCGGTTTCACCCATTGCATGCTGCTCAGCGAGGGCGAAATCGTCACCCAGGGCCTGCTGGACGAGGTGCTGACCGCGGAGAATCTCAGCGAGGCGTTCCGCCAATCCATTGCCCTGGACCGGATCGACGACCGCTATTTCGCGCGCCGAGCCCGCCGCCTCGGCCGCCACCGCTCCCGCTGAGCTGTGTCCATGGCGCCGCCTCCGGCGGCGCGGGCCGGGGCCCTTGGTCTCGCTCTTCACTCCGTCGCAACGCTGTCCCGCTCTGTCGCTCCACAACGAGGCGGGCCCCGAACCACGGAAGCTGCCTGATCGCATGCGGAGAAACCGGCCGGAGTCGTCTGTGGACAGGATGTGCCCGGTGGCGGCGCCGAGTTCAGCGGTGCCCACGCTCGCGGCCACTCCGGCCCGGCACGGGTGATGGGCGATCGGGCGCGGCGGAGGGCAAGAGTTACTGTGCAGGGGTGAGTGAGACGACTGTGCCGGATTCCGGTGAGGTCCCCGAAGCCAAGGACGCGTCGACGGTGATGCTGGTACGTGACGGTGCGGCAGGCCCGGAGGTGTTCCTGCAGCGACGGGCCGGGGCGATGGAGTTCGCGGCCGGGATGACCGCCTTTCCCGGTGGCCGGGTGGATCCGGTGGACGCGGAGGTCGATATCGACTGGGCCGGGCCGGCGCCGAGCTGGTGGGGGCAGCGGTTCGGGGTATCCGAGGTGCGGGCAAAGGCACTCGTCTGCGCCGCGGTACGGGAAACCTTCGAGGAGTGCGGGGTGCTGCTGGCCGGCCCCACCGCGGACACTGTGGTCGCCGATACCGCCGGATACCGGCGGCAGCGGGAACGGATCGAAAGGCGCGATCTGACGCTGGCCGAGTTCCTGGCCGAGCAGAAGCTCGTCCTGCGCGCCGATCTGCTGCGGCCGTGGGCGCGGTGGATCACCCCGACCGTGGAGCGCCGCCGCTACGACACCCATTTCTTCGTCGCGATGCTGCCCGCGGGCCAGCTGGCCGACGGGGCGACCTCGGAATCCGACGGGGTGCACTGGTCGACCCCGGCCGCCGCACTGGCCACCTGGAAGGCCGGTGAACAGGTGCTGCTGCCCCCGACCTGGTCGCAGCTGACCTCACTCGGCGCCTACGCCGACACTGCGGAGATCCTCGGCGCCGAACCCCCGATCGAACCGATCCAGCCGGAATTCGGTTCCGTGGACGGGAAGATGCTGCTGCAATTCCCCGACAATATGCGGTATTTCGCCGACATACCGGATGCGTCCCGGCTTCAGGGGTCCAAGGGGATGCGCGATACCGATCCCTCGCTGCTGGGTGGTTCCGGGCCCGGCGGCGCGGGTTCGGGCGCCCGGTAGCGTATCGGCTCATGGCCGAATTCGTATCCCTGTCCCGGCTCGAACCCGACCATGCGGGCGGTTCCGGCCGCGGCGTGGCGGTGCTGCGGATCGCCCGGCCGCCGCTGAACCTGTTCGGTACCCAGTTGATCCGGGAGATCGCCGCGGCAGCCCTTGCCTGCGGCGCGGATTCCGGTATCGCGGCCCTGGTGGTGTACGGCGACGAGCGGGTTTTCTGCGCGGGCGACGATCTGGCCGAACTCGCCGCTCTACCGGCCGAACAGGCCACCGCCATGGCCGCCGATCTGCAGACGGCACTGGGCTGCCTGGCCCGGATCCCGCAACCGACGGTCGCGGCGATCAGCGGATATGCGCTCGGCGCCGGGCTGGAACTGGCCCTGAGTGCGGATCGGCGGATCATCGGCGACAACGTCAAACTCGGACTTCCGCAGATCGGCACCGGAATGATCCCGCTCGCCGGTATCCGGCGGCTTTCGCTGCTGATCGGTCCCGGCGCCGCCAAGGACCTCGTCTACACGGGGCGTTTCGTCGAACCGGACGAGGCCGCGCGGCTGGGGCTGGTCGATCAAGTGGTTGCCCCCGACGATGTGCTCGATTCGGCGATCGCCTGGGCCCGGCAGTTCAGCACCGGACCGGCCCGTGCGCTGGCGGCCGCGAAAGCGGTGTTCGAGGCGGGACCACACGGCCACGAACGGGCCCGCACCGAATGGGTCCAACTGTTCGATACCGACGATCAGCGCGTGGGAACACAGTCCTACCTGCGGGACGGGCCGGGGTTCGCCGAGTTCACCGGCGCCTGAACGAGGCTTGGACCACCCGGACCCACCCGGTGGTATCAAGCCACCCCGAAGCAAGGGACAGGCGATACCTCCGCCTTCGCTCCGGCCGTGCGCGGACTGCGGATGGGCCGCGCCCAGCGGCACCCATTAGGCTCTCCGACCATGACGGTACGCCCCGACGACCCCGCACCACATCCGCACGCCACCGCCGCGGAGGTCGAAGCAGCATTCGAGGACACCAAGCTCGCCCAGGTGCTCTATCACGACTGGGAAGCGGAGACCTACGACGACAAATGGTCGATCTCCTATGACGAACGCTGTATCGAATACGCCCGCGGCCGGTTCGACGCCGCGGTCGGCGAGGCGGATCTGCCCTACGAGCGCGCCCTCGAACTGGGCTGTGGAACCGGTTTCTTCCTGCTGAACCTGATGCAGTCCGGGATCGCGAAGACCGGTTCGGTGACCGACCTGTCGCCCGGCATGGTGAAGGTCGCGCTGCGTAATGCCGAGAACTTGGGTCTGGATGTGGACGGCCGGGTCGCGGACGCGGAAACCATCCCCTACGACGACGACACCTTCGATCTGGTGGTCGGGCACGCGGTGCTGCATCACATCCCGGATGTCGAGCAGTCGCTACGCGAATGCCTGCGTGTGCTGAAGCCGGGTGGCCGCTTCGTCTTCGCCGGTGAACCCACCACCGTCGGCAACTTCTACGCCCGTAATCTGGGCAACATCACCTGGAAGGCCACCACCGCGATCACCAAGCTCCCGTTCCTGCGGGATTGGCGCCGGCCCCAGGAGGAACTGGACGAATCGTCGCGCGCCGCGGCCCTGGAGGCCGTGGTCGATCTGCACACCTTCGACCCCACCCAGCTCGAGGATATGGCCCGTTCGGCCGGCGCCGTGGACGTGGCCGCGCATACCGAGGAGTTCGCCGCCGCCCTGTGGGGCTGGCCGGTCCGCACCTTCGAGGCCGCGGTGCCGGACGAGAAACTCACTTTCGGCTACCGGATGGCGATGTACCGGGCATGGCTCGGGCTCAGCTGGGTGGATGAGAACGTGATGCGCCGCGTGGTTCCGCGCCAGTTCTTCTACAACGCCATGATCACCGGGGTGAAGCCGGCCGCCGGTAAGTAGATGGGGTACGGCTTCAGTGCGGCCGATATCGCCTATCTGGCGTCGCCGCCGGGCACGGCCGCGCTGGCCGAGGTCGCGGAGCTGGAGCTCACGACGGCCTCCCAACTGCACGATGTCGCGGCGGTGCGCCGCGCGCACGGGGACCGGGCGCCCGCGCTGATCGAAACCGTGCGCCTGCGCCGCCGGGCAGCGGCCAAGCTGTCCGGGGCGCAGGACTGGTTCTTCACCGACGATGCGCTCCAGCAGGCCACCCCGACCCTGGTGGCCCGGCATCGCGCCGCCCGGCTGGCGGGTCGTGATGTGCACGATGTGACCTGCTCGATCGGTGCGGAACTGGTCGAGCTGGCGCGGGTCTGCCCACGGGTTGTCGGGAGCGATCTGGACCAGGTCAGGCTCGCCATGGCTCAGCACAACCTGTCCCGCCCGGTGTCTCCGGATGATGCCCGATCGGGGCCCGGACCGGCGGCGCGGGCCGGCGTCGGGCAGCAGTTCCGCACCGGCACGGCACCTGCCGACGCGCTGGGAGCGGTGCCGTTCGCCGGGCCGGGAGCAACACTGACGAACACGCTCCTCGTCCAGGCCGATGCGCTGGTGCCGTGTACCGCGGGCACGGTTGTCATCGCGGACCCGGCCCGCCGGGCGGGGGGTAAACGCACCTTCGACCCGGCCACACTCCAACCACCGCTGCCGGACTTACTGGCCGCCTATCCCGGCCGGGATATGGCCGTGAAATGCGCGCCGGGGCTGGATTTCGATCGGCTCGACTGGGCGGGTGAGGTCGAGATCGTCTCGCTGGACGGGGCGGTCCGCGAAGCATGTCTGTGGTCTGCGGGCCTGAGTGAACCGGGCGTCACCCGCCGGGCGACGGTGCTGACGGAGGCGGGCACGGTGACGACCCTTACCGACGCCGAACCCGACGAGATCCCGGAGCGGGCGCCGGGGGAGTGGATCATCGACCCGGACGGTGCGGTTGTTCGCGCCGGGCTCGTCCGGCACTATGCGGCCCGCCACGGCCTGTGGCAGCTCGACCCCCGGATCGCCTACCTCACCGGTGACCGGCTTCCCACCGGCGTACGCGGGTTCCGGATCATCGATCGGCTCGAGTTCCGGGAGAAGACGCTGCGCGCCGAACTCCGCCGCCACGACTGCGGTGCCCTCGAGATCCTGGTCCGGGGGGTGGATATCGACCCGGATGTACTGCGGCGGCGGCTGAAGCCCACCGGATCCCAGCCCTACACACTGGTGATTACCCGGATCGACCGCACCGCCACCGCCTTTCTGTGCCGCGCTTCCCGGTGAGTCGAGCTTCCCGATCATGCGCTCTGTGCCGGTGCGGGTGATTCCCTCCAGTTCGAGCCCGTGTCGGCCGACACGACTTGCCTCGTTGTCCGGACCGGGATCGAGCGTCGGGGCGATATTCTCGCCGGTGGGATCGTTCTCGGCGCAGTGAACTGGATCGGCCCGTGGCGTGCGCACACCTACCAGCAGAAACACACTGGTGCCGACCACTGTCGGCGGTGTAGACAAGCGGTAACCGACCCGAGGAGTGCCATGCGACGCGAGTTCTGGCAGCACCCACCCCGGCTACGCGGCGACCATGTGCTGCTTCGCCCCCTCGAACCCGGCGACGCAGACGAACTGGCCGCCGCGTACGACGACCCCGACACGCTGCGCTACTTCCCCGACGGCATCGAATCACAGCCGCCCTCCGCCGAAACCGTGGCCCATGCCCTGTCCTCGGGCCGCCAGGTACTCGTCTCGGTCGACCTGCGCGACAACCGGATCGTCGGCACCACCTCGCTCTACAACATGGATGAGCGGCACGGCCGCGCGACCATCGGTTTCACCTGGTATTCGCGCCGAGTCCGCGGCACCGTGATCAACCCCGAAGCGAAACTGCTACTGCTCGACCATATTTTCGGCATCCTCTCGGCCCACCGGGCCGAATTCACCATCGACGATCGCAATACGCGTTCCCGCGAAGCCGTCACCGCCCTCGGCGCAACGCAGGAGGGCATTCTGCGGCAGCACGCCCTGCGGCGGGACGGCAGCCGCCGCAACACGGTGATCTACTCGATCCTCGCCGAGGAATGGCCGGCGGCCCGTGATCGGCTGACCGAACGTCTCGCGCGCCGCGCGGCCGAGGCGGTGCCACCGGATACGCGCGCGGCCCCGCCGGGGTGCTGAACCGGCCACCCGCCTCGGCGGCTACTCCGGTCCGCTACCGTGATTCGAGATAGACCGGCGGCGCACCGTTCTGCGCTTCCAGGATCAAAATAGGTTTATCTATCGGAAGTCCGTTGTCGTCGAAGTCGAGTTTCCCGCTGGCGCCGTCGAACGCCACGGCCGAGTGGAGTTGTAACATCGCCTGCAGGACAGCGTCCGAGTCCACAGGGGTGTGGTGCGGCCCGGACGCGTTCCGGATCGCCTGGACGGCCGTTTTCACGGCGTCGTATTCCATAACGGCTGCGAAATCGTGCACACCGCCATCGGAGAACTGGGAGTAGCAGATCTCACCAACGCATCCGGGTGAGAACTGGTCGATCGCGTACAAGTCGAAACCGTCGGGGTTTTCGTGCCAGGCATCGGGATGTACATGTCCGGTGTACCGCACCGTGATGTTGGCCCCCTCGAGCGCCTTTCCGGCGAGGCTCTCCGAGAGCTGGTGGTACGGCATATCATCTGCGGTGATCACCTGGATCGGCAAATCGCGGCATTCGCGCTGGGCGAGTTCGTTGAGGAATTCGAGGGCGTCGGCACCTCGTCCCGCGAAATAGATGGTACTCGGCTTTTGATTGCAGACACTGTGCATGATGGTGCGAAACGCGTTCGCTACGTGGCCGAATTGGGCATTGTAGGGCTGTGGTCGCCCCGCGAATCGCGAATCGTCGGGGAATTGCGCTTCGAAGGCATCGGCGAGGGTGCGGCCGTAGTGGTCTATTTCGTTGTCGTCGCGAACGATCATGATCCGTTCGTCGCGGTCGGCGAGGTAATCCGCGGCGGCCCGCGCGTGCTCCTCGGCGGGTGGCGAAACCTTCAGGAACCCGCGCGTCGTCGGAAGGTCATCGATCGTGAGGGTGGAGGCGATCACCCCTATCGGCTTTTTCTCAGGGGGCGGACCGGTAAGCCGTTCGATGGTGTTGAGCGCGCCCTCGAGACTGAAAGAGATCCCGGTGACCGCGACGATTCTCTCGTCCGCGCGGCGGTTCTGTATCTCCTCGACCACAGCTTCCCACGAGGAAAAATCACTGTTCGGATTTGCCAGTAGTAACCGAATTCGGGGGGTTGCGCTGGTCTCGTTCGCGGCGAGCTGGGCCAGATGTGCGCCTGCCAGCCGGTGCCGGATACCTGCCATCGTGACGAAGCCGTCTTCGTTGTCGCCGGCCATCATCGGCGTCAGCAATACTATGCTCACCCACTGCTCCCCCTCCTCTACGACGTCCGTGTTCTCGTCACCGATGAGCTGTACGAGATCGTCGATTTCGGTACCGAAGCTCACGCTTCCGTCGCTGATCCTGACGCATTGGCCGCTTTCGTCCCGTACAGCACCGCCCTCGCAGGCGATGTCCTCGCGGAAGAGACGGGGCAGCACGATCACCGCGGCGACGACCAAGGCGACCACCAGCAGCGCGGCGGGAACCCACCACCATTTCCGATAGCTGGGGGGCGGCGGCTGGATCAAGGTGGTCATCGATACCTCTCCGCTCGTTCATAGAGCAGCAGCGCCCCGCGGCCGAGACCGCGGGCGAGCTGCCGTAATTCGTTCTCGATGGTGCGATCGAGGGTCCGTTGCGGATCGCCCAGTGGATCGTTGGAAACCCACAGCGCGGCGATCAGCCACGCCATCTCGTGTTCGGGCTCCAGACCGTTGTTCCGGACGATCGCTTCGACCTGTGTGAACGGACTCTCGTCGGCGTCCGGGCGGCGGGGTGCCGAGGTGATCAGATCCAGATCGGACAGCCACGCAGTGGCCGCGGTGTGACCGAACTCGGCCTGCCCGGGCAGGAACGGCCGCTCCAGGTATTCGATGGCGGCACCCAGTCCGCCGAGAGCGAGATCGTGATAGATGGCCGCTATTTCGGCGGCCGCCTCGCCCTCCTCGAATTTTCGCCGGTAGACATCCCGGCAGGCCATATGGGTGGCGTCCCAGTTCCGGGGATCGTCCGGTTCGCGGTCTGCCAGTTCGCAGAGCAGGATCCGGCGTAGCCAGGTATCGAGCACCATCTCCGGTTCCGGCCCACCGGTGGTCCGGATCCACAGCCGGTTGCGCAGTTCCTGGAGCAGCGCCTCCCCGTCCGGCAGGGGGGAATCCAGAATCTCCCGCTGGTAGAGCACATCCACTGTGCGGCCCGCGGCGGCGGTAACCAGATCACGGAGGTTCTCGGCGGCCGCGAAATCGCCGAGCAACCTGTCGCGCGCCCGCTCCAGCACGGTGCCGGGTGCGTCGACCGGCTCCTGCAGGGGATCGTGGTGGGTACCTACGGCGCTGGTGAGTACGGACCGCGCGCAGGCGAGTGCATCGTCTTCCCCGGTTTGTCCCAGCGCGGCCAGGACATCGGTGGTTGCGGCGGCGTTCCCGCCGGTGAGGGCACGAACGAAATCCGCGACCCGGGGCACCGAGCGCATCCGCTGGTCGGCGGCGAGATCACCGGTTGTTTGCGTGCTCAACCGGCTCAGATCCACCAGGTACCAGGGAAACCAGGAGGCCGCCGGATTATCTGCCGACGCCCAGTCGGTGAGGATATCGGGTGGGGTGCGTGGTTCCGGCCATTCGATACCGCCGGTGCGGTGTTCGGGTTCGCGGCGTTCGGTGACATCGCTGAAGCGGTGCATGCCGGGACGGTGCCAGCATTCGCTCCAGGCGGGCAGCCACTGCGCGCTGGTGGCGACGACCACCAGCGGATCCGGTTCGGCACCGTTGCGCCGCCGCGCCTCGCGCAGCGTCTGCAGGAAGAGCCTGCCCGAGGGAGTGTGCGCATTGTCCAGCAGCAGTACGGAATTGAGGGTGCGCCCCGTACCGCGCATCCCACTGTAGGCCTGGCGCAGATCGTGGAGGAAGGCCATCCCGAAGATGGCGTCGGCCTCGGCGCGGGATTCTTCGTCGCCATGTGCCCATTTGGCGAGATCGATCAGCATATCGTCGCGTTCGACCTGATCTCCGGTGAGCCGCGGTCCCCGCTTGATCTTACGACTGATACTGAGCCGGTTCAGGCTCTGCATCAGGGTTTCCACGGCCATGCCCACCCACGGCGACATCCCTTCGGGTACCTGGCCGGCGGCCTCGAGGATATCGGCGACGCTCTGACTGCGCGCCTCCATCGGCTGGGCGCTGGAGACGACCTGACGCAGACTCTGCAGCGCGGACCGCCGGTTGTCGGCCTGCATATGCAGCGTGCTGCCCACCGCCACGACACACAGCCACAACTGCGGAAAGGTGATACTGCCGAATTGAGCGCGTTTGCGGCCGAGTTCGAAGGCGAGTTCGCCGAAGACTTCCCGTGGGGTGCGTTCACCACGGCCCAGATCCACGTGGGCGAGTGGAAGTTTCGCGCAGCGCTGGGCAAGCGAGTGCAGCAGAACGGTTTTCCCGCTCCCGGGTGGCCCCACCGCGACCACCACCGGCAGAAATCTGCTCCGGCCCTCCGGTCGCTGGACCAACTGTTCGATCAGTTGGCCGGTGATCGGTTCCAGCCCGTGCAGTACCGGACCTTCTCCTGGCATCGCCCCTCCCGCGTTCGGCAATCGATATCCGGCATATCGGTAACCGGTGCCACAGTGTGAACCGGCGCTCGGAGCGGGCCGGGTGAACTGCTGGACGTATCGTTCGATGCAGCCATCGTAGGCAAATCCGCCCAGGCTGTTGGAGTAGCCACGAGATCGCAATATGAAACGGGGAGGCGCGAATTGCGTCCCGGGAGGGGCTATGGCATACGGGAGGAAGGCAGGTCGCTGACCGCCGAAACGCCCCGGGGAAGGTGAAAACTACCCCTCCCCGGGTTCGTCCCGGCGGTGGGGATCAGCCCGCGGCGGACGGTCCCGAGATCGAGGCCGACAGCGAAGACAGCCAGCAGAGGGGCGACGGCGGGTACTGCATGGTGCAGACGAGCCCGATGTCTTCGGACGCCTCCGGCGCCGCGGCGGGTTGTGCGTGCGGTACGAGCGGTACGGCCGAGGCGGTGGCCGCTCCGGCGACCGGGATCGTGAACAGGGCCGCTGCCAGCAGGCCGGCCCGGAGAGTACGACGCATGATTACTTCCTTCCTGACCGGAGCGTACCGATCAGCAGCGAACGTAGTGCCGATTCCGGTCGCCGCCCAGCCCCGAGTTGCCCTGCCCGTGGTTTCGTGGGCAGGACACCGGCACAGGCCCCGGAGAATGTCGGGACGCCGGGGTACGGTCGGCCCATGACCAGGTACGCGGCGTTGCTACGTGGCATCATGCCCAGCAATCCGAATATGAGCAACGAGAAGTTGCGTGGTGTGTTCACCGGGCTCGGCTTCGGATCGGTGGCGTCGGTGCTGTCCAGCGGCAATATCGTATTCGCCACCGAGGAGTCCCCCGGCGCGGAGCTCGAGGATCGTATCCAGCAGGCCCTGAACGCCGAGCTCGGGATCGCGGGCGGCACGATCATCCGCGACCATGCCGAGCTACGCGCCCTACTGGACCGTGACCCTTTCGCCGGTTACACCCACGGCCGCGAAACGTACCTCACCGTGACGTTCTTCAAGGACAGCGCGCACTCCCGCGTCGAACTGCCCGCCGATACCGACCCGCGTACGAAGGTCGTCGGCTACGACGAGCAGGCGCGGGCCTTTCTCTCGATCATCGACAATTCCGGGTCGAACACCCCGAATTTCATGGTGTGGCTGGAACGGAACTACGGGAAGAACATCACGACCCGGACCTGGCTCACCGTGCAGCGAATCGTGAAGAAGATGGAGTCGCCGAAATCGTCCTAGCAGGCCACCGGCGCGTCGCCGCCGGGGCCGGGACTGTCCAGGCGGCTTGCGCCGCGAACAGGAGCGATTCGGCGGACAGATTCCCGTCGGCCGGTGCCGACGGGGCGAGGTTCGGACGAGCGGGTCCTTCCACCGGTCGCGGGTGACCCTCCCGGCGATGGGTCGTCACGGCCGCCGAGCCGGGTCGGTCACGCGTCCTGCGCGACCCCGTTCTTCTTCCGCTCGATATCGGCCAGCGCCGCCTCCCGAGCGGCCCGCTCGGCGGCACCGGCCTCCCAGGTCGATTTCCGGTTCTTCACCACCCGGGCGGGCGCACCGACCGCGATGCTGAAATCCGGTATCTCCCCCTTCACGACCGCATGCGCGCCCAGTACGCAGCCCCGCCCCACCCGGGTTTCGCGCAACACGGTGACCTTGGCGGCGATCCAGGTATCGGGTCCGATCCGCACCGGGCTCTTCACGATGCCCTGGTCCTTGATCGGCATGGTGATGTCGTCCATCCGGTGGTCGAAATCGGTGATGTAGCACCAGTCCGCGACCAGCGTCGATTCACCGATCTCGATATCGAGGTAGGTGTTGACCACGTTGTCCTTGCCGAACACCACCTTGTCGCCGATCCGCAGCGAACCCTCGTGGCAGCGGATGGCGTTACCGTCGCCGATATGGACCCAGCGCCCGATCTCGAGCCGGCCCAGCCCAGGAGTGGCGTGAACTTCCACCCGTTTGCCGAGGAAGACCATGCCACGCAGGATCACGTGCGGGTTGGCCAGCCGGAATTTGAGCAGACGGTAGTAACGCACCAGATACCAGGGCGTGTAGGCGCGGTTGGCCAGGACCCAGCGCAGCGAATCGCGGGTGAGGAAACGGGCCTGCCTGGGGTCCCGGCGCCGGGAACCCTGCCATCGCGTGCGCAACGGTGCGCCCCACATGCTCGTCACGACGTCTCTCCTGAATCTCTGGGCACCGAGCGGCGCCGCCCTCCGTGGTTGCGCAAGCTGCCGCCCGCGGGCGCCACCTGCTCGTGCCGGGGATCGCGTGGCCCCTACCGCCGAACAGCCTACTTTCGTGCTCCGCGGGCCCGGCCTATACCCTTCCGTTAATCTCAGACATGGCCGGGGCGACAGGACGACGGAGGAGACCAGCAGGTGCGTATCGGCGGCGGCGTACGGACCGGGTCCTGGCTCGCGGTGATTGTCGCGGCGGTGGGTGTGCTCACCGCCTGCGGTACCGATGTGGACGACATCACGGTCGGCCGGGGGCTGGGCTGGCCCGTGGCGGGACACGAGGCCCGTAACAGTGGAAATACCCAGGTAACCGGGTCTCGGGCGGTGAACCTGCAGTGGTCGCGTCCGGTCGGTGGGCCCATTGCCCAGCCGGTGACGGTGGGCTCGGAGGGGCAGATCTTCCTGACCACCCGGACCGATGCCAACTGTGACATCTACTCGTACCAGATGCCTACAGGGCGTAAACGTTTCTGTAATCCGCTGGGTCCGCATGCCATCTACTCGCCCACCCTGCTCGACGGCGCGAGCAATGTGTATGTGGGGCTGGACAGCGCGGTGGAATCGGCGAACCAGCTGGGCCAGCCGCGCTGGCGCACGCCGGTGGCCGGGGTGCCGACCGGTATGCAGTTCACCGGTGACGGCCATCTGCTGGTGATCACGCAATCGGGTCAGGTCGATGTACTGGAACGGCAGACCGGTAAGCGGATGGTGCCCACCCAGCAGCTGCTGCCGATGCCCGATTTCCTGAAGACGCCCAATGTCGACTGGCCGCCTGCCGGGAACGGGCTCGAAGATTGTGCCACCGGTGGGCCGGACTGCGCGGTCGCCACGATCGCCGCGATGGAGGTCGATTCCGGGCGGATCTATGCCACGGTGCGTAAACCCGGCGAACCCGATGCCGCCCTGGTGGCGTTGCGCTACGCCGACGGCAAGGTCGTTCAGGAGTGGAGCAGGGAGATCCTGGCCGGGGGCAGCGCCACCGATCCCGCCCTCTCCGCCGACGGGTCCACGCTCTACGTCGGTGACAACAGCCGGCGCCTGCTGGCCGTCGATACCGCCGACGGTAAACCGAAATGGGAAGCGCATCTGGATTGGGAGCCGCGCCGCGGGATCTCGGTCTCCGACGACGGCCTGATCATCCCGGCCGGTGACGACGGCTATCTGATGGCGCTGCGCGATACCGGCACCAGCTACGAACGGGTGTGGGCGCGTAAGGATCTGGCTCTGCGCGGCGCTCCCGTTCAGACAGCGGGCGGTACCGGTTACGTTCCCGCCGCCATCGGCGACGGACTGAGCCTGATCACCTTCGATACCGCCACCGGCGCCACCGTCGACTCCGATGTGCTGCCCGGTGCGTCGGGCACCACCACCGGAACGGCCGTGGGCGCCGAAGGCGAGGTCGTGGTCGCGACCCGGATCGGCGAGATCTTCACCTTCCGCGAAAAGGCCTGACCCGGCTACGCGACCGCGACGTCCCGAACCGTTCTGTACCGGTACAGGACCGCGCCGGTGGTGTTACCCGTCTCAGCCGACTCCGAGCGACGCGGAGCCGTCGCCCCCGGTGTTCAGGTGCCACGGGCCCACCGTGGCTCCGGCACCGGCGTCACCGTCCACACTGCCTTCCACGCCGGAGCGGTCGATTTCGGCCGCGGTTTCGGCCGACGTGCCGGCGTCTACACCGATCTGCGGGAGAGCGGCGGCGGTGGCTCCGGTGAACAGCAGCCCGCCGGTCGCAAGCGCGGGGACCACTACCGGCCGCGGTTCACAACGGCTGGCCGGGGTCCCGTTCGGGGAGTGGACGGCGGTCGATCTCCGGTCGGCCGAGGGGCGTACGAACCCGGCGTTTCGCGCTGGAGTACACCCCGGCGGTTTCCGCGGCCACCACTTCCCAGGCGAAATCTTCGGTGAGCCGGTCGCGGGCGGCCCGCGCGCGTTGCTGCGCGGCGGCCGGGTCGTCGAGAACCGCGATGGCCGCCTCCACCAGGCCGTTGACGTCCGCGGGTTCGAACGACGCGCCGGTCACGCCGTCGATCACGGCCTCGCCGAGTCCGCCCGCGGTCGAGGTGACCAGCGGTGTTCCGGTGGCTGCCGCTTCCAGTGCGACGATCCCGAAGGGCTCGTAGCGGCTGGGCAGCACAATGGCGTCGGCGCCGTGCAGCCAGCCCAGTAGTTCGGAGTGGTCGAGTTGTCCGGTGAAGTGCACCGCGCGTGCCACGCGATGCACGCGGGCGCGTTCCCGCAGCCATTCGAACTGGGTGCCGACCCCGGCGATGGTCAGCGTCGTACCGGGGTGGGCACGGCGGATCCGGGGGAGCGCGGCGATCGCGTCCTGGATCCCTTTCTCGTACTCGAGCCGGCCCACGTACAGCAGGCGCGGCGGCCCGCTGCGTGGCGGGCGGGCCCGAAACGACCAGGCTCCCACATCGATTCCGTTGCGGATCACGTGCACGGGCACCCGCTCGGGCCGGTAGAGCCGCTCCACTTCGTCCTGCATGGACGCCGAGCAGGTGATGAGGGCGTCCGATTCGTTGGCCAGCCACCATTCGACCGAATGCACCTGCCGGTTCACCCGCCCCGCGACCCAGCCGCTGTGCCGCCCGGCCTCGGTGGCGTGGATCGTGGAGACGAGCGGGACGTCGTAGTACTCGGCCAGCGCGATCGCCGGATGTGCCACCAGCCAGTCGTGTGCGTGCACCACATCGGGGGTCCAGCCCTCGCCGATACCCGGTTTGTCCAGTGCGACCCCGGCGCGCACCATGGCGTGTCCCATGGCCAGGGTCCAGGCGAGCATATCCTCGCCGAAATCGAAGATCGGCGGGTCTTCCGCGACCGCCACCACCAGCACGCCCTCGGCGACGAACGAATGGGTGGGATGGGTGGCGGGGCTGGTGCCGGTAGGGCGTCGCGCGAGCACCACTACTTCGTGTCCGGCCGCCGCGAGCGAGGTCGCGAGGTGGTGGACATGCCTGCCCAGTCCCCCGACGACCACGGGTGGGTATTCCCACGACACCATCAAGATCTTCATCGCGGTCCTTCTGCTGGATTGACGCGTAGCCTACGCGCGTCCAGGGCCGGGAACAGGCCGTCGGCGACGGCCCATCCGGCCGCCAATTCCCGGGCTCGTGCGTACTGACCCGCGCCGACGGCGCCCGCGATCTCGCGGACGGCGTGCGCATGCTGGTGGGCCCGGTCCCGGGCGTATCCGGCGGCGGAATCTTTGCTGACCATGAAGGCCCAGTCGCTGGATACGGCGAGGATGGCTTCGCGCAGGAGTTGATCGGCCACCGGGTCGCGGCCGATGGGCGCGGTGGCCCGCATCTTCGCGGTGGTGTCGAGGGCGAGCCGGACGATTTCGTCGTTCAGCTCGACCAGATCACGGACCTGGTCGCCGGCCCAGACCCGCCAGTCCTTACCCGACCCCCACGACGAATCGGTGAGTGGAACGGGCGCGCCGACGAATCCGCGTTCGCGGGCATCCGCGAGGGTTCCGACGGTGACACCGGCCTCCGGTAGCGCGCGCAGCACCCGGGCCAGCCACTGTGGGCCTTCATGCCACCAGTGCCCGTACAGTTCGGTATCGAAGGCGGCGACCACCAGCGCGGGGCGCCCGATCCGCTCGGATTCGGTGATGAGCCGCTCGCGTACGGTCGCGACGAAATCCGTGACATCCCGCTCGATCTGGGCGGCGGCGAGTTCGGGGTCGTAGGGTGCCTTGTCCGGTCCGGCAACGGTCTTTCCGGTAACCCGGGCAGGTTTGAGTCCGGTGGCGTGGTCGTAGTGATGGAAGTCCCGGTAGGCGCCGTTGCCGGGGTATCCCGATTTCGGCGACCACACCCGGTAGCTGACCGTGAGATCGCGCCCGAACGCGACGACAGGAGAGTCCCGGACCGGCCGGCCGAGCGAGGTGTCCCCGCGCAGAGCGGGTCCATCGACCATGAAATGCGTCACACCGGCGGCCGCGTAGCCGTCCTCCATGCCCGGTGTGAACCCACATTCCGGTGCCCACATCCCCGAGGGGGTGTGGCCCCAGCGCAGGCGTGCGTCGGCGAGCCCTTCACGCAATTGGAAATCGCGCAGCCGTTCGTCGAGTAACGGCTGGAACGGGTGCGCCAGCGGACCGCCGAGCAATTCGATGGCGTCGGCGTCGAGCAACTGCCGCCAGACCGGTGCCGCACCGTGCCGCCAGTTCTGTTCGAACTCGGTCAGCGCGGCAGCCGCGAGCCGGTGCTCGTGCCGGCCGAGTGCCTTGTTGCCGGCCATGGCGGCCTCGTCGGCCCGCAACTGCCAGTTCCCGAGCCAGTGATGCATACCCGCCAGCGAATGTGGATCGTCGAGTTGTGCTGCGAGAACAGGGGTTATCCCCAGCGTCAGCAGATGTGAGCGACCCTCGGCGGCGAGGGTACGAAGTACCTCGACGACCGGCAGATACGAGGACGCCCACGACTGGTAGAGCCATTCCTCGCCGACCGGCCAGCGGCCGTGATGGGCCAGCCAGGGCAGGTGCGAGTGCAGGACCAGCGTGAACTGCCCGGGTACCGCGTCGCCGGAGTTGTTGGCGCTCACGGTTTCACCGCTCGGGCGACCAGGTCGAGGCTGGCGTCGATATCGGCAGAGGTCAGCGCGAAATCGTCGACGGTGATGGCCGCGACATCGGCGGTGAGTTCGGCCGGCCAGGGCTCACCGGCCAGCGCCCGCTCTATCTGTGCGTCGATGAAGGAGCCGCCGTGTTTTTCGTCCAGTGCTCGCAGGCTCGGGCCGTGGTGCACACCCGTCATGAGCTCCACCCGGAAACCGGCTTCCTCGAGCAGTTCGGTCAATTCGGCGGCGTTCAGTTCGCGCGTGTGGAAGGGATTGAGCGGAGTGTCACGTCCGGGGGAGAAGGTGATCCGGTTGGGGGTGCTGATGAGCAGTTCGCCGCCGGGGCGCAGGACACGCAGGCATTCGCGCAAGAACTGCACTTGGTCCCAAAGATGTTCGATGACTTGGAAATTCACCACGGTGTCGACTGTGTTGTCCGGTAGTGGGAGGGCGGCCAGGTTGCCGCGGATCATCCGCACCCGTGGGTACCGCGCGCGTACATGTGCGGCGGCGCCGCGGTCGTAGTCGAGTCCGATCACCGCGGTCGCGATCTCGGCGATCATATTCGCGCCGTAGCCTTCACCCGACCCCGCTTCGAGTACGACCTTGTCCGCGCACCGCGACAGCAGCCGGTCGTAGACGATCTCGTGCCGGCGGAACCAGTAGTTCTCCTCCGCGATACCCGGGACCGTCCGCTCACCGGTCAACGGCAGCGGCTCCAGTACATCAGGGGTAGCCGGTGCGGCGGGAATCACAGCCTCGCTCATTGCGACGAGGTTACTGGTACTGCCCGGTACACGGGTCTCCAGGGAGGCCCTCCGGGGGGCCGCGCTTGTAAGTTACCCATGAGTAACTTAACGTAGGGTAATGTCTCGGCCTGAGCTACTCACATGGACGTACGGCCACTGGAGATCGTGCGACCGCCAATACAGGTAACCAGAACAGGAGGTCGACGAAGACCGATGCCGAATATCGTCGTACTCATCAAGCAGGTGCCCGATACCTGGTCCGAGCGCAAGCTGACCGACGGTGACTTCACCCTCGACCGTGAAGCCGCCGACGCGGTGCTCGACGAGATCAACGAGCGCGCTGTCGAAGAAGCCCTCCTGATCAAGGAGGCGCAAGGCGGTGAGGTCACCGTGCTGGCCGCCGGTCCCGATCGTGCCACCGAGGCCATCCGCAAGGCCCTGTCCATGGGCGCCGACAAGGCGATCCATATCAACGACCCCGCCATCCACGGCTCCGATACCGTCCAGACCGCGTGGGTGCTGGCCGGTGCGCTGGGCCAGGTCGAAGGCGTCGAACTGGTCATCGCCGGTAACGAGGCCACCGACGGCCGCTCGGGTGCCGTCCCGGCCGTTATCGCCGAGTACCTGGGCATCCCGCAGCTCACCCATCTGCGCAAGCTCACCGTCGACGGCGAGAAGATCACCGGCGAGCGGGAGACCGACGAAGGCGTGTTCAAGCTGGAGGCGACCCTGCCGGCCATCGTCAGCGTCACCGAGAAGATCAACGAACCGCGCTTCCCCTCCTTCAAGGGCATCATGGCCGCCAAGAAGAAGGAAGTGCAGACCTTCACCCTGGAAGACCTGGGCATCGACCCGTCGACCGTGGGTGTGGCCAATGCGGGCACCGCGGTGACCGCGTCCACCCCGAAGCCGCCGCGCACCGCGGGCGAGAAGATCAGCGACGAGGGCGACGGCGGCACCAAGATCGCCCAGTACCTGGTCGGCCAGAAGATCATCTGAGTCCCCCGCACCCGCAGCAACTTCTAGGAGAAGAGACAAATGGCAGAAGTACTTGTGCTCGTCGAGCACGCCGACGGTGCGGTCAAGAAGGTGACCACCGAACTGCTGAGCGCCGCCGCGACTCTCGGTGAGCCGTCGGCCGTGGTGCTCGGTGTGCCCGGCACCGCCGACAAACTGTCCGATGCGCTGGCCGCGGCCGGCGCCGCCAAGATCTACGTCGCCGAATCCGACGATGTCGAGAACTACCTCATCACCCCGAAGGTCGATGTGCTGGCCGGCCTGGTCGAATCCGCCTCCCCGGCGGCCGTCCTGGTCGCCGCGAGCGCCGAGGGCAAAGAGGTCTCCGGCCGCCTGGCCGCCCGTATCGGCTCCGGCCTGCTGGTCGACGTCATCGACGTCAAGGCCGACGGCTCGGCCGTGCACAGCATCTTCGGTGGCGCCTTCACCGTCGATGCCAAGGCCACCGGCGATGTGCCCGTGATCTCCGTACGCCCGGGTTCGATCGAGGCGAAGGCCTCGGCCGGGGCCGGCGAGAAGGTCACCGTCGAGGTCCCCGCGCAGGAAGAGGGCGTCGTCAAGGTCACCAGCCGCGAGCCCGTCGTCGCCGGTGACCGGCCCGAGCTCACCGAGGCGAATATCGTCGTCTCCGGTGGCCGCGGTGTCGGTTCCGCCGACAACTTCTCCGTGGTCGAAACCCTGGCCGATTCGCTCGGCGCGGCCGTCGGCGCCTCGCGTGCCGCGGTCGACTCGGGCTACTACCCGGGCCAGTTCCAGGTCGGCCAGACCGGTAAGACGGTGTCCCCGCAGCTGTACGTCGCCCTGGGCATCTCCGGCGCGATCCAGCACCGGGCCGGTATGCAGACCTCGAAGACCATCATCGCGGTCAACAAGGACGAAGAGGCGCCGATCTTCGAGATCGCCGACTACGGCATCGTCGGCGACCTGTTCAACGTCGCCCCGCAGCTGACCGAAGAGGTCAAGAAGCACAAGGGCTGAGTGCCCGCGCGGCTGTCCCACGCCACGGCGTGAGCACGCCCGGCCGGTTCCTCCGGCCGGGCGTTTGCCGTTTCGTGCCGCGTATCCGGAAGCCCTACGGAACGACCGTGCAGCCCGCGGCCGGCGCCGGAGCGTTCTTCATCATCACGGCGGATATCGATGCCGCCGTCCGCGCCGCCGGTCGATCACTGCACGGTCCGTGGGGGAGCACGCGCGTTTCTCGACCCACTGAACGCCACGATCGGCGACCGGAATGCCGGATACGTGTGGCGGAAACCGCCTGTCGCAACACCGCGCGGGTGTGGCGAAAATAACGCTGAACAGATCTGAATCACATCGCGAGCAGGCAGGTGACAGGGGCAATTCGGCCGGCAGTTAGTCTCACAACGGTGACCTTGCGGCGGTGAGCTCGTGGCCGGATGCGAATGCTCGAACGCGGCCCGGTGGTCGATCAGCGCAAGGTCGCCGACGATGAGGAGGTACCGGATCCATGCCCGTTCTGCACGAGGAGCTACAGGAGATCTACGACGAGGTACTGCTCCGCAATGCGGGGGAGACCGAGTTCCACCAGGCCGTGCACGAAGTGCTGGACAGTCTCGCCCCGGTGGTCGCCAAACATCCCGCCTACACCGATGCGGCCGTGATCCGGCGCCTGTGTGAGCCCGAACGGCAGATCATCTTCCGGGTGGCCTGGGTCGACGATTCCGGCCAGGTGCAGATCAACCGTGGATTCCGGGTGGAGTTCAATTCCGCGCTCGGTCCCTACAAGGGTGGGCTGCGCTTCCACCCGACCGTGAACGTCGGGATAGTGAAATTTCTCGGGTTCGAGCAGACCTTCAAGAACTCGCTGACCGGAATGCCGATCGGCGGCGGCAAGGGCGGCTCCGATTTCGACCCGAAGGGCCGCTCCGATGCCGAGGTGATGCGCTTCTGCCAGGCCTTCATGACCGAGCTCTACCGGCATATCGGCGAGCACACCGATGTCCCGGCCGGTGATATCGGTGTCGGCGGGCGCGAGATCGGCTACCTGTTCGGGCAGTACAAACGCATCACCAACCGCTTCGAATCGGGTGTGCTCACCGGTAAGGGATTGGCGTGGGGCGGGTCGCAGGTCCGTACCGAAGCCACCGGTTACGGCGTGGTGTTCTTCGTCGACGAACTGCTGCGGACCCGGGGTGAAGGCTTCGACGGCAAGAAAGTGATCGTGTCCGGTTCCGGGAACGTGGCCCTCTACGCGATCGAGAAGGTGCAGCAACTCGGCGGTACGGTGATCGCCTGCTCCGATTCGAGCGGCTATATCGTCGACGAGGCCGGGATAGACCTGGAGCTGCTCAAGGAGGTCAAGGAGCAGCGCCGGGGCCGGATCTCCTGCTATGCCGACGAACGGGGCGGCTCGGCACGGTTCGTCGAAGACGGGTCGGTCTGGAATGTGCCGTGCGATATCGCGCTGCCCTGCGCCACCCAGAACGAGCTCAACGGCCGGGACGCGGCCGTGCTGGTGCGCAACGGTTGCACGGTCGTCGCCGAGGGAGCGAACATGCCCTGCACCCCGGAGGCGGTGCGGGTGTTCGGCGAGGCGAAGGTCGGGTTCGCACCGGGTAAGGCCGCCAATGCCGGTGGTGTCGCGACCAGTGCCCTGGAAATGCAGCAGAACGCCTCCCGGGACTCGTGGTCGTTCGAGTACACCGAGCAGCGCCTCGCCGAGATAATGCGCGGTGTGCACGATCGCACCCTCGCGACCGCCGACGAATACGGTGCGCCCGGAAACTATGCCGTCGGGGCGAATATCGCCGGTTTCATCCAGGTCGCGGATGCCATGCTCGCCCTCGGCGTCATCTGAGGGGGAGGCCGGATCGTCTCCTCGTCGCCGGGCGACGGTGTCACAGCGACGAGGAGACCGGGTGACGCGGGAGCGTCGACGGGTCGGCTCGTGGACAGTGCCGTCTGCCCCCCGAGTTCGCGATACCGGGACGATCGGTTTCCGTTCCGGACCGTCGTGCAAGCGAGTCGCCTGCCGCGCAATGGTACTCAGGGGCGATACGAGCATAGGTCCGGAGACCGATGTGGTCGGTGTCCGAATTCGCGAGGATGGTGGGGAGCCCGCCGGCGGGGTGGGCATCCGAGTGGAGGGCGTATGAAACTGGAAGCCGGGCAGGTTGCTGTTGTCACCGGTGCCGCGAACGGTATCGGTGCGGCAATCGCCGCCGCGTTGGTGGAGCGGGGGCTGCGGGTGGTCGTGGCCGATATCGATTCCGGCGCGCTGACGAAAATCGCCACCGAACTCGGCGACCGGGCAGTCGCCGTGCCCACCGATGTCGCCGATATCGAGCAGGTGCGTGCGCTCGCCGATCGGACACTCACCGAATTCGGGCGTATCGATCTGGTTTTCAACAACGCCGGGATGGGGACGGGTGGGCCGAGCTGGGAGGTCACGCCCGCCGACTGGAACCGGGTCTGGGCCGTGAATGTCGGCGGAGTCGTGAACGGTACCCACGTATTCACGCCACATCTGATCGCTGCCGGACAGGGACATATCGTCAATACGGCTTCGTTGGCAGGGCTGGCGGTCGGCCTGTTCGGTGCACCGTACGCGGCGAGCAAGGCGGCGATCATCTCGCTCTCGGAATCGTTGCGGGGTGAACTGGACCTGCTCGCACCGAACGTCGGTGTGACAGTGGTGTGCCCGGGCCCGGTGGACACGCAGATGTTCCGGGGTCTCGCCGAGCTCGCCACCCCACCGGAAGACCGGGCACCGGAGGCGGAGGCGTTGCCGCCTGAAGTAATGGACAAACTGGCCCCCATGATGGCGGGGGTCGCCGAAATGGCGAAGGAGATGATCCCGGCGCCCCGGGCGGCGGAGATCATCCTCGGCGCCGTGGAGTCCGGAAAGCTGTACGAAACCACGCATCCGGAGATGGCGGCCGCCGCCCGTGCGCGGATCGATACGATCCTGGAGTCTTTCGGTACCCCGGTCTGAACCGCTTCGGCGTACCTCGCCGGGCCGTCCGGATTCCGGCCCGGCGAAGCCCTCATCTCGCCGGCGTTTGCTCACCAGGCGCAGTTATTTGGCTTCGCCCATACCTTCGAGCAGGGCCGATGCCTGCTTGCGCATCTCCACCTTGCGTACTTTCCCGGTGACGGTCATCGGGAACTCGTCGACCACATGCACGTAGCGCGGGATCTTGTAATGTGCCAGCCGGCCGTCGCAGAACGCGCGCAACGCCGCGGCATCGAGGGCGGCGGCGCCCGCCCGCATCCGGACCCAGGCCATGAGTTCCTCGCCGTACCTGGCGTCGGGGACACCGATCACCTGCGCGTCGAGGATATCGGGATGGGTGTAGAGGAATTCCTCGATTTCGCGCGGGTAGATATTCTCGCCGCCGCGGATCACCATATCTTTGATCCGCCCGGTGATGGCCACATAGCCGTCGTCGTCCATGATCCCGAGATCGCCGGTATGCATCCAGCGGGCCGCGTCGACGGCCTCGGCGGTTTTCTCCGGATCTTCCCAGTAGCCGAGCATCACCGAATAGCCCCGGGTGCACACCTCACCCGGCTCCCCGCGTGGCAGTGTCCGGCCGCTCACCGGGTCGATGATTTTGATCTCCAGATGCGGCCCCACCCGCCCCACCGTCGCCGTGCGCTGGTCGATACTGTCATCTGCCCTGGTCTGGATGGAAACCGGTGACGTTTCGGTCATGCCGTAGCAGATGGTCACCTCGCTCATACCCATCCGCTCGATGACCTGTTTCATCACTTCCACCGGACACGGCGATCCCGCCATGATCCCGGTCCGCAGCGTCGACAACCGGTAGTCGTCGAATCCGGGTTCGGCGAGTTCGGCGATGAACATGGTCGGCACCCCGTACAGCGATGTGCACCGTTCCGCCTGTACTGCCGCGAGAGTGGCCGCGGGATCGAACGCCGGTGCCGGGACGACCATCGTCGCCCCATGGCTGGTGCAGGCCAGGTTGCCCATGACCATCCCGAAGCAGTGATAGAAGGGGACCGGGATGCAGACCCGGTCCTGATGGGTGTAACCGCAGATCTCGCCGACGAAGTAGCCGTTGTTGAGGATATTGTGGTGGCTGAGCGTTGCGCCCTTCGGGAATCCCGTTGTGCCCGAGGTATATTGAATATTGATCGGATCGTCTGCCGATAACCCGCTCTGTGCGGCCGCGAGCGCGGCGGGGTCGGCGCCGCGGCCCGCCGAGACCAGGTCCGACCAGTCTGCGCTGCCGAGCAGCACGACCCGTTCCAGAGCGGGGCATCCCGAGCGGACCTCCTCGAGCATGGCGGTATAGTCCGATGTCTTGAACGCAGGCGCGGCGATCACCATCCGGATGCCGGCCTGCCGGAGTACGTACTCCAGTTCGTGCGCGCGATAGGCGGGATTGATCGTGACCAGAACGGCGCCGATCTTCGCGGTCGCGTACTGCACGAAAACCCATTCGGGGCAGTTGGGCGCCCAGATCCCGACCCGGTCCCCGCTGCCGATCCCGGCCGCGAGCAGCCCCGAAGCCAGTACATCGATCTCGGTTGCCAGCTCACGATAGGTCCAGCGCCGCCCGCCGGCAACGTCCACCAGGGCATCGTTGCCGGGGAAGGTGGCCACCGTGCGATCGAAGTTCTCGCCGATCGTATCCCCGAGCAGCGGCGCATTCCACGCGCCGGAGGCGTAGCTCTTCTGGACTGTACTCATCACCGGTCCTCTCCCGGCGTCCCCGCGGACGCCTGTATTCAGGGCCGTGGGCGTAATCCGTCCCGCCACGCGACCCGATGAGATAGTGATACAGGTCACCGTCCGTCGGCCACCCCCGAACGGGGGGGGGAACGCCCGCCGTCCCGGCGCTCCCGATCGCCGGTACGAGCGGGCGGTCCGCCGGACCCGCTAGCGAGTGAGCCCCCCGTAGCGGGTGGCGATCGCAGCGGCGCGGTCGTGCAGGCGGATGCGCAGCCACTCCGGGGCCAGAGCTTCGGCGTCCGTGGCGAGCTGCCACAGCGCCCATTCGGCATGGCGGGAATCCTGGAACGCCACCTCCAGCCGCACGTCGCCGTCGATATCGGTTTCCTCGCCGTGGACGGCGAGGGCAGTGCGCACCAGTTCGTCACGGCGGGCCGGATCCACCCTTACCAGCACGGTGACCTGGTTATCGCCCATCCGGAACCGCATACTCCGTTCCTGCCAGGCGTTGTGCAGATCGACCCGGTCCGGTCGCTGTGCGGGTTCGTGCAGCTCTTCGGCGGCCACCAGCCGCGACAGCCGGTAGGTGCGATCCGCGCCGGACCGGGTGGCCAGCAGATAGCCGTGGCCACGTACCGTGACCAGCCCGATCGGATCCACGGTGCGCCATGTCGGGGCCTGGTCCACCGCCGCGTAGTGGATCCGCAGCTTGTGCCCCGCGAGCACCGCGCGCCGGACCTCGGCCACCACGGCGTCGGGTACATCGTCGTCGGTCACCCGGCGCGCGAGCAGATCGGTTGCCGGTTCGATGAGCAACCGCTGGGCCGCTTCACTCGCGGTGTTCCGGTAGTTCTCGGGCAGCGCGTCGACCACCTTCAGCATGGCCGATGCCAGCGCCGAACCGAGCCCGAAAACCTGTGTACCGCGCTGCGTTCCGGCGACCAGCAGGGCGAGCGCCTCGTCGCGGTTCAATCCGGTGAGCTCGGTCCGGAACCCGGGGAGCAGCGCGAACCCGCCGTGGCGGCCGCGTTCGGCATACACCGGGACGCCCGCCGCCGACAGCGCTTCGATATCGCGCAGCACCGTCCGGGTGGATACCTCCAGCTCGCGGGCGAGCGTCGTGGCCGGTAACCGGCCGTGCCGGCGCAGCAGTAGCACCAGCGAGACCAACCGGTCGGCGCGCATACCGGGAAATCTACCCGGAATACATGACCGAGGATGTCGTGATTTCTCGCGAGACTCGTCGGCGTAGGACTACCGATGAATCGAATGGAGCGGAAGTGACAGTGCAACGCACGGCGGTCAACCCGGTGATGTGGGCGGCGGAGATGGGATTCAACCAGGGCGAACTCGTCGCCGGGCACACCCGGACGCTCTACTGTTCCGGCCAGACCGCCATGAGTCGTGACGGCAAACCTCAGCACGACGGTGATATGGCGGCGCAGCTGGCGCTGAGCTTCGACAACTTGGAGGCCGTACTCCGCGAGGCCGATATGTCGGTCGCCGACCTCGTGCGGCTCAACGTGTACACCACCGACGTCGACCTGCTCTTCCGGCATTACGGCGTGCTGGCATCGAGGTTGGGCGCGGCCGGGGTCGCGCCGGCCACCACGATGCTCGGGGTGATACGGCTCGCGATCCCGGGCCAGCTGGTGGAACTCGAAGGGACTGCCGTCGCGTAACCCTGTGGCAGCCGTCTGCCGGTTCGCGGTGCGGAAGAACAGCCGGCCGGTGACGGCTGGGCTGCCCGCGCGTCGCGACGGCTGCTGCCCGCTGCGGTCGTAAGGGTGAATATCCGGCCCGGCGGGACAGTGTTGACCGTGCCGTAGCGGCATGGTTTCGACTGTTCTCGCCGGGCGGATCCGCGCCGGTGAACCTCGACCCGATGGGAGGCGCCGTATGGCCGTGCAATGGGAACACAAGGTGCTGAGGTACAAGCTCGGTATGAAGGGCTTCGACTACGACCGGATGGAGCACGACCTCAACGATCTGGGACGTAGCGGGTGGGAAGCCGTCGGGACGCTGGCGCCGAGTTTCGGCTCGGGGCAGGCCATCGAGGTGGCACTCATATTGAAGAAACGCCAAGACTGATGCGGTAGCCGAGGCCGGCCGTCTCGGCGGGTGGGCGGTGTCGGTTCGCGGCTTTCGAACCGGCCCGCAGGGTGGAACCTGCCGATTTGCTCCGCCGGTATACGCAGCGTGCTACGTTCTAGAATGAATTTCAGTTTTGTTCGCGTGGCGACCGGTTTCCGATGGAGTGGGATCGCGCTGCCGCGGATGGTTGGAAGCGTGATATGAGAACAGTTCTGTCCCGCCGCGCCACCGGGAAACGGCGCGCGGCGATCGTGCTCGCGGCCACGGCCCTGGTCGCCACGGCATGTGGCGATTCGGGCGAGGCGCCCGGCAGCGCCGCACCGGGCGCGCTGATCACCGCCACACCGGTGCGGGTATCCCCGGATTCGGTGGTGCCCGAGGATGCCCGGACCGAACGCATCACCTACCTGTCGCAATCCGCTGCGGGGCAGGAAGTTCTGGTTTCCGGCACGGTAACCGTCCCGGCCGGTGAACCGCCCGAGGGTGGCTGGCCGGTGATCAGCTGGGCGCACGGCACGACAGGCGTCGGTGACGCCTGCGCACCGTCGGCGCACAGTGTCGGCGGGCCGGCGCGGGATTACCTGGCCGTCACCGATCCCGTGGTCGCCCGGTGGGTGGCCGGCGGATACGCCGTCGCCGCCACGGATTACGAAGGTCTGGGAACACCCGGTGGGCACCCGTATATGAACGGCGTCAGCGCAGCTCATACCGTCACCGATATCGTCCGTGCCGCGCGTGAACTCGATTCCCGGATCGGCGCGAAATGGGTTGTGGCCGGGCATAGTCAAGGCGGGCACGCCGCCTTGTTCACCGCGGCCCAGGGCGCCGGATACGCCCCGGAACTCGACCTCGTGGGCGCTGTCTCCTACGCACCGGGCAGCCGCACCAGCGACACCGCCGCGTATATGGCGGCCGGCGGCCCCGGGGTCGGTGTGGCACTACCGTTCCTGCCGGTACTGCTGCTCGGCGCCGAGGCCGCAGACCCGGCGCTTTCGGCCGAGGCCATGATCAGCGATGCGGCGCGCCCGCTACTCGATGTGGCGCGCACCGGTTGTATGGACCAGATCAAGGCAGCCGCGGCACAGGTCCCGGCCGGTGATCTGTTCGCACCCGGCGCCGACACCGCCGCGCTCACCGCATACTTCGCGGGCCACGAGCCGGCGGACCTGAACCTGACGGTCCCGGTACTTGTCGCGCAGGGCACCACCGACGCCCTGGTCGCGGCCCCGATCACGACGCAGATCACCGAGAAGCTGTGCGCGAACGGATCGTCCGTGGACTACCGGTCCTACGAAGGCGCCGACCACCGCGGCGTTCTCACGGCCGCCGGTGACGATGTCGACGCCTTCCTGAACACTGTGTTCGCCGGCGACGACCCGGGCGCCCTGTGCGGACCATGACGTTTCAGGACCCGAGGTGGACTCGGGGCCGCCGCAGTCGCTCGGCCTCGGTTATCGCCCCGGTGAACAGCGAAGAATCGGGAGCCCGGCCCGGCAGAAGCACTACGGCGCCCACCGGGACTCGGCAGGCAGCCCATGGACGCGGTGGCCGTCCGGAACCGCAGCCTTCGAGCCCGGCAGCGCCCAGCGTGCGGTCGTCACCCGAATGGCCGGTTGCGCAGCGATTTCGACCGACCGAGTGCTGCACTCGCCGGTGTGTAGGTCTCCGGATCAGTCCTTGCGGGCGACCGCGCCGTATGCCCCGGACCGTTCGGGATGCTCGCCGATATCGTCGGGGTGCTCGGGCCGCCACAGCGGAAGGTGGACGAGCCCGGGGTCGAGCATCGTCCAGCCGGTGAAATAGGCCGCGATCTCGTCGTGGGTGCGGAGCACGATCTCCGTGGAGGTCCGGCCGGACAGCTTCTGTGCCTCGAGAACCTCGGCCGGCTGCCCGTCGGCGGTGGCATGGGTGATCGCCAGATAACTGCCCGCCGGGACGGCGGCGCCGAGCCGGGTGACGCAGCCGGCGGGGTCGGCATCGTCGGTGACGAAATGCAGGACGCCGAGCAGCAACACCGCGACCGGTTTGTCGAAGTCGATGAGGCGCTGGACCGACGGGTCCGCGAGGATCGTTTCGGGCCGGCCCGCATCGGCCTGGACCACGGCCGCGTTCGGGTTGTCGGCCAGGATGGCCGCGCTGTGCGCGACGGCCACCGGATCGATATCGACGTAGACGACCCGTGCCGAGGGATCGGCCGCCTGCGCGACCTCGTGCACGTTGCCGACCGTCGGGATACCGGAGCCGATATCGAGGAACTGTTCGATTCCCTGATCGGTGAGGAACCGGACGCAGCGGCGCAACAGGTCTCGGTTCGCGCGCATGGTTTCGGCGACGTTCGGGGTGAAGGTCTCGATCTGCTGGGCGAGCTGCCGGTCGATCTCGAAATTGTGCATACCGCCGACGAAATAGTCGTAGACGCGGGATGCGCTGGGGCGATCCAGGTCGATACCTTCGGGGGCCCAACTGGGTCTGGTCATCGGTCGGTATGTCCTTTCGCGCCAACGTTTTCGGCGTCGGCGAAGCCTGGCGACCCGGGTGGCCGTCATGGTAACCGATCCCGGTGGGAAGTGGGTACGTTCCACATCCGGGGCCGCTTGCGGCTAGCATCGGAACCCATGGGTTGGGATGCCGGGCCCGGTGCGTTACCCCAGGGCTCGTATGCCGACCTGGCCGGCCGATGGATGACAGTGCTGCGGGAGGGTGCGCGCGATCACATCGTGCCGATGAGTGCCGCCGAAACCGCCGGTTTGCTGACCCGGCTGACGGCCGAGATCTGCGCCGCCGCCACACCACAGCCGGACCCGGGGCGTGCGGCCGAAGCCGGTGCCGAACTCGCCCGCGCCCATCTCGTAGGCGATGAGGTATTGGGCCGCAGTATCGATGTTCTCGGCACCCATCTCGCCGCCCTCGGTGTCCCGGCATCAGGCGTGGTCGCAACGCTGGGGGCCTTCGCCAACGGATATCTGCGCGCCTTCCGCGCCTGGCTGCTCGCCGAACAGGAGAGCGTCCGCGCCGCCGAAATCGCGGCCCGGCGCGCCGCCGAAGAACAGTTGCGGGCCAGCGAGGCGCGCATGCGCGGCGTGTTCGCACAGGCAGGTGTCGGTACTGGGCTGTCGGATATGACGGGCCGGATCATCGAAGTCAATGCGGCGTTCGCGGAGATGCTCGGTTATCGCCCCGACGAGATGTGCGGCATGCTGGTGACCGATCTCGCGCACCCCGAAGACGAATCGGGAATGTGGGAGCTGTACGGGATGCTGATGGCCGGCGGCTGCGACAGTGTCCGGCTGGAGAAGGCATACCCGCATCGGGACGGGCACGCGGTGTGGACCAACCTGAACGTCTCCCTCATCCGGGACGAGCGCGGGAACCCGCAGTACACCCTGGTGCTGGTGGAAGACATCTCCGAGCAGCGAGCACTGCAGGCGAGCCTGCGCTACCGGGCCCACCACGACCAGCTGACGGGTCTGGCCAACCGGTCCTATCTGTTCGACGCGCTCGCCGAAGCGTTCACCGCACCGGATTCGGGTGTCGGCCTGTGTTACGTGGACCTGGACCATTTCAAAACCGTCAACGACACCTATGGTCACGCGGTCGGCGACGAGCTGCTGGTCGCCGCCGCGGACCGGCTGCGGAAATGTGTTACCGAGCCCGGGCAGCTGGTCGCGCGGATGGGTGGCGACGAGTTCGTGATCCTGGTGCCCGACCCCCGCCACCCCGGTGAGGTGGCGGCGCTGGCCGAGTCCGTGCTGGCGGCCTTCGCCGACCCCTTCGAGATCAACGGTCAGCGCCTACGGGTGGGCGCCAGTGTCGGAGTGATGGAGGAACGCTCGGACCGGGCCGATGCGGATGAATTCCTGCAAGCCGCCGATACCTCTATGTACTGGGCCAAATCGGCCGGCCGCGGCTGCTACGCGGTGTTCGACCCCGCCCGCGGCCGCCGCGAACACGCCCGGGCCGAACTGTCCGCCGCCATACCCGAGGCCCTGGCCGCCGGGGAGTTCTTCCTCGACTACCAGCCGATCGTGCCCCTGTCCGGCGACCGGATCGACGCCGTGGAGGCGCTGGTGCGGTGGCGCCATCCCGACCTCGGAGTGCTCTCACCCGTCGAATTCATCGACCTGGCCGAGGACGACGGCCATATCATGGCCCTGGGCGCCTATGTGCTCATGCAGGCGTGCCGCGCCGCCCGGCGCTGGTACGACCTCGACCCCGAGGGGGCGCCGATCATCAGTGTGAACGTCTCCGCGGTGGAGGTGGCCGACCCGTCCTGGCTGACCCGAGTGGAGAAAACCCTCACCGAGACCGGGATCCCGCCGCATCGGCTGCAACTGGAGCTGACCGAGCGGGCGTTCATGGCCGACGACGGTGGACCGCTGGCCGCCCTGCGTGCCTTGGCGGACGCGGGGGTACGTATCGCACTGGACGATTTCGGCACCGGCTACTCCAACCTGGCGTACCTGGGCCAGCTACCACTCCAGGTGGTGAAACTGGCGGGCCCCTTCGTCCAGCGGATCCGCGACAGCGCCGGTGCCACCGATTTCGTGGTGCTGGAATCGATCGTGGGCCTGACGCACGCGCTCGGTTTCACCGCCACCGCGGAATGTGTCGAAACCCGGTTCCAGGCCGAACAGTTGCGGGCCCTGCACTGTGATACCGCGCAGGGCTGGTATTTCCACCGGCCGCTGACCGAGGAAGGCGTGACGGAACTGCTCGAGGGGCAACGGCGCGATCGTCACGGTTCTGTCGGCGGAACCGTCTGAGGCGACCGCCGGGTGCGCGGTGGATGAGGCGGATCCCGCCGTGCTGAGCGGGTGCGGGAGCCCGCGGCCGGTGCCGGCCGGTAGGGCCGGAGCGAGCGTGGCCGTCGCCTGTCGGCCGGCGGCCGTGGTCGAGCACGGTGGCGGCGGATACTGGGGTGATGACGCAATACGAATCGCAGGCCCGGCCGCAGTGGCGCGGTACGGGCCACCGGAGGTTCCCGCTGGCCGCCGAGGTCGACGGGCTTTGGTGGGTGTTGCGGATCAATCCGTTTCCGGACCATTGCCTGTGGACACTGTTCATCGACGGTGTGGTCCGATACGACATCGAACAGGTACCCCCGGCCTGGGGCCGGATGAATATCGGGTCGGCGCCCCTGCTGGCTCCGGCCACCGCCGAACGCATCCTCACGCCGCTGCGTGATTTCGCCGTCTACGGCAGCGAGGTGGGTCGCCCCTGCGACGGTGACTTCTGTTGCGGTCGAGCGTGGGATCCACTCCGTACGAGGGGCCGGTAAAGGCCGCGCTCCCCAGCTCATTCCCAGCTCGGTTCGCAGCTGGGCCACAGGGAAGCGAACTAACGTCGCAGACATCGGAAAGCCGGTCATCGGGCCGGCGAAAAATACGACGTGACAAGGAGTTCCGTGAGAAAGCTGAAACCGGCGAGCAGAGTTTTCGCCGCTGTGGTGTGTGGAATAGGCGTCGTCGGCGCGGCCGTGGCGGGTGCCGGAGTCGCGAGCGCGCATCCCGGGCCCGGTGAGAAGAAGATCATCGTCAACGGCCAGGAGCGGCCCGATATCGACCGGGTGATCTTGCGGGAGAACCTCGGTCGGGATCTGCCGGGCTATCAGCTGCCGCCGGGCAGCCCGGGCGTGATCATCCTGAAGAACGGAGAGATCCGGCCGGCACCCGAAGGGGTGGTGCTGCGCACCGACCGTCGATAGCCCGGCAACAGGGTATCCACCGTCGCAGGGCGGTAACGAGACAACCCGAGATCTGGTCCCTCGCCGCTCGGGTTTCCCGGTGACACCGCCGCCGTGAACCGGTGGTGCCACCGCTCCCGGCGGTCACTGCCCGGCCGCAGGAGCACGACCGGCCCGGCGCACCACGGCACCGGGCCGGTCGGTTGCCCGGCGTGATCGTGTCGGGCGTGTTCATCGCCCATGGTGCGAGCGTGTTGCGGCGCGGTCCCTGTCTCGGCTCCGAGGGAGGTGCGGGCAGTGCCTCCGGAGTGGCCCGGTGGCGATGATCGACCGGAACGTAGGGGAACTCGTGCCGGGAAGGTATGTGCTACCGGATCTGCGCACCCGTGACTGTGCCGGGCCGTGTCGGACGAAACCGGCGGTCGCAACGGGACAGCGCATATCGCAGGGCGTCCGACTCCGTGTTGTGGCCCGTCGGAGCCGTTGTTTGCGTGGGATACAGTTCGCGGCTGGGGTGCGTGCCGCTACGCCCCGTGCAATCCGTCCAGCAGTGTCGCGAGTATGGGGGTGCGGCGGGTGTCGGCGCGTAGTACCGCGGAGACCGGAATACGCAGGCGCTGGTCGGCGAGGGAGAGGGTGGCGATACCTTCGGTGGAGCTGTTCGCGTAGAGGGCGGTCCAGGCGTCGGGGTGGTTGATCAACTCCATGGTGGCGGTGTGGTCGGGGGGAATGGGCGGGCCGTAGGTGGGGCCGACGGGGAGGTCGGCGAAGGCGGCGCGGATGACATTGTGGATGAGGACCTGCTCGGATTCCGGGGGGAGTAGCAGCGGGTAGGCGCTCAGTTCGGACAGGGTGACATCGGTGCGCCCGGCGAGCGGGTGGGCGGGGGCGGCGGCGAGAGTGAGGTCTTCGACCCACAACTGTTCGACGATGAGGCCCGCCTGCTGGACGCTGCCGCGGATCAGGGCGAGATCGCAATCGCCGTCGGCCACGGCCGCGACCCGCTGGCGGAAGGGTTTGATGACGAATTCGATCTCGGCACCGGGGTGCGCTTCGCGGGCTCCGGCGATAGCGGTCAGCGATCGTGTGGCGAAGGACATATTCGCCGTCAGCCGTATTCTGGGGCCGGTGGTGCGGATGGAGGCCCGGATCGCGGATTCCAGACCTAGCATCTGCTTCGCCAGCGGTAGTAGCCTTGTGCTCGCGTCGGTGGGGACGACCGATCGGGTCGAGCGTTCGAAGAGCTGGACGCCGAGGTCGTGTTCGAGCCGGGCGATCTGATGACTGATCGCCGATTGCGAGATGAAACAGCGGGCCGCGGCCCGGCTGAAACTGAGCTCCTCGCACACCGCGACGAAGTACGTGAGCTGGCGAAGTTCCATCTCTACCCCATTCATGACGAGATCAGATAAGAGTCATCTCAATTATGCGCCCTGAACCCTGAAATATCTGCGTTCTGGATGACGGTTAGTAATGAGTGAAGGAGGCTGTCATGCAGAACGTCACGGAAATCGGCGCCGGCGTCGAGTACGCGGATGTCGTGATCATCGGATCGGGGTTCGGTGGGCTCGCCGCCGCCAAGCAGTTGGCGAAGGCGGGCGTCGATTACGTCCTTATCTCGAGCACGCCGGAACATCTGTTCCAGCCGCTGCTGTACCAGGTCGCCACCGGGGTGTTGGCGTCCGAGGAGATCGCACCCCCCATTGCGAACATCTTGCGCCGGCACAAGGAGGCGGATGTCCGGCTGGGCCACGTCACCGATATCGAGCCCGATGCCGCGATCCTCACCTACGAGACCCCCGAGGGCGCCCGGCGTATCCGTTACGGGTCGATGATCGCCGCCACGGGCGCCAGCCAGTCGTACTTCGGACGTGACGATTTCGCCGACAAGACCTACTCGCTGAAAACCATCGACGACGCCAAGCTGCTGCGCGCGCAGATCGAACGTGTTTTCCGTGAGGCGGCCGACGCCGACGAGGAGACCCGTCGCCGGCTGTTGTCGTTCGTGGTGGTCGGGGCCGGTGCCACCGGCGTCGAGGTCGCGGGACAGCTGAAAGAGCTGGCGAAGCGGCACTTCCACCAGGAGGTTTCGGTAACCCTCGTCGAAGGGGCCGGCGCAGTCCTGCCGCCGTTCGGTGGCGGGCTCTCGGAGTATGCGAAGAAATCGCTGACCCGCAGCGGTGTGGAGGTGCTGCTGGGCACCTTCGTCACCGATATCGAGGCCGGGCAGGTCACCGTCAAGGACAAAGACGGACAGCTTCGGCAGATCGACGCGGAAACCATCGTCTGGTCGGCCGGTGTGCAGGCAGGCGGGTTTGCGAAAATGCTGGCCGAAGCCACCGGGTGTGAAACCGACCGGGCCGGGCGGCTGCTCATCAACCCCGACCTCACCGTCGGCGGTTATGCCGATATCTATGCCATCGGTGATATGACCTCGCTCAACGGCTATCCGGGACAATCACCGGTCGCGATGCAGGAAGGCCGCCACGCCGCCGATATCGTCAGCCGTGATAAGCACCCCGGTACGCCGTTCGTGTACTGGGACAAGGGCAGTATGGCGGTGATCAGCCGGTTCAGTGCGGTCACCAAGCTGAACGAGCGGATCAGTTTCCGCGGCACCCTCGCCTGGTTCATCTGGCTGGCGGTACATCTGTTCTACCTCGTCGGCTTCCGCAACCGTTTCGCCGCGGTGTTGTCGTGGCTGGTGGCGTTCATCGGAACCGGACGGCCCGGATTCGACGAGGTCGACGAGCAGTGGCGTGCCGGTGCCCGGGAACCGGAACGATTCGTCGCGTAACGCCGGAGCCGGGAGCGGTCGAATCGTCCACTTCCATCGCCGATGTGCTGGTGCGGAGGCGTGCTGAGCGGACTCCGGCTGGGTCGTTCGTCCGAATTGGCGTATTCATCAACGAGGTAGGTGGCCGTTCGGTTCCCGGCGTGATGCGGCCACGGGCCGCCCAGTGGACGAACTCGCGGGAAGCTGCTGGTAAACGGCCGGTGTGAGCTGTATCTCGTTAACCGAACCGGCATGCCGACGACACTTCACGGATGCCCGGGCGCAGTGTCGAACTGGCCTCCTAGGTCGTATGGCTATTACGTCCGTGCTGACAGCGCCGGCTCGACCGGCCGGCAGCGAGGATCACCGGTCCCGATACGCACTGATCGTCTCCTCCGATACCGACCATCGCATCGCGGCGCAGCGACTGCGGTACAACGTTTTCGCCGATGAACCCGGTTTCCGGATCCCCGACAACGGAACGGGCCTGGACGCCGACCGCTTCGACGACCATTGCGACCACATGCTGGTACGCGACGAGCTCACCGGCGAATTCGTCGGCTGCTACCGGATGTTGCCCCCGGACAGGGTCGCGGCGGCCGGCGGCTACTACACCGCGACCGAATTCGACCTGACCCGGCTGGATCCGGCCGGAAAGCGGATCGTGGAGATGGGCCGGGCCTGTGTGGTGCCCGACCATCGCAACGGGTCGGTGCTCACCCTCATGTGGGCGGGGATCCTGCACTACATCCAGCTCACCGGTTACGACTGGGTGATGGGCTGCGCCTCGGTGCCCATGCGTAACCGCCCGGCCGAACCGGCCGGGGTCAATGTGCGCGGGGTGCGGGATCTACTGCTCGCCAAACATGCATGTGCACCGGAGAAACGCGTGCGGCCCTATCGCCCGGTCGTCGTGGACGGGATAGCGCTCGACGATCTGCCCGCGCCCGCGCGCCCGAAACTGCCGCCGCTGCTCAACGGGTATCTGCGGCTCGGCGCGGAGATCTGCGGGGAACCGGCGCACGATCCGGATTTCGCGGTCGCCGATTTCGTGGTGCTGCTGGGGCTGGAGACCATCAACACCCGCTACCTGGACCGTTTACGCGGCGCGGCGGCGAATTTCGACGGCGGGCGGTGACCCGATGCCACTTCGGACGCAGGAAGAACACGTCGGGGTAGCTGCGCCGCACCATTCTTGGATGCCCTCCAGTCCGTGTGTGGCGGGATGCGTACAGCACAGCGCGCAGGTCGGGGTGCTGCGTGCCGGTGTCCGGGCCGCCGGTGCGCTGTCGGTTCTGGCCGCCTACCCGTTCGCACATATCGTCACGCCGCCGTCGCGCCGCTCCGGCGTGCAGCGGCGCTTTGCGGGAATGCTGTTACGCAGCTGCGGGATCCGGCTGCGGGTGGTGGATCGGCGGCCTGTGCAGGGCAGATCGCAGTTCGCGCCGCCGGGTACCGGAGTCCTGGTGGCCTGCGGGCATATCGGCTGGGCGGATATCATCGTCCTCGCCTCGGTACAGCCGCTGGCATTCGTGGCGCGCGCGGATCTGATCGATTGGCCGTTGCTCGGACGGCTGGCCCGGATCATGCGGGTCGTGCCGATCGAAAGGGAGCGGCTACGCCGGTTGCCGGAGGTGGTGCAGCAGGTCGGGCAGCGACTCGCCGCCGGCGAACGGATCGGCTTCTTCCCCGAGGGCACCACCTGGTGCGGCCGGGCCTACGGGAAACTGCGCCCTGCGATTTTCCAGGCTGCGGTGGATACCGGGACTCCGGTGCAGCCGGTGCGGTTGCGGTATCTGGATCCGCACGGCAACAGGTCGACGGTGGCGGGTTTCGTCGGCGACGATACGCTGATCGGCTCGGTGGTCCGGGTCCTGCGGGCGCGGGGGCTGACGGCCGAGGTCGTGCTCGCCCCGGTCGAGCCGGCGGGGGACGACAGGATCGATCTTGCGCGTCGGTGTGAACGGGCGGTCCGGGCGGAGGAGCTCTCGGATGCGGCGCATGCGGTGCTCGCCGCGGCCGGCCGACAGTTGACGAGGGCGGCGGTGCGGGCGCCTGTCTGATCGAAGGGGTGGTTTACGGCCGGGTCCTGTTATGGACCCGGCCGAACTGCCATTTCTGATGGATCGCTTGTAAATGGACCGCTGTATAACGGCAACATAGATCGCGGTATCAGAAGGCGCTGCCGGTGCCGGGCAGTCCCGGGAGTCCTACCAGGGGAAGCGGAAGATGTGGCAACGCCGGGAGGTGCACCGGCGGGGTCGGCAGCAAGGCCGGGGGAGCGGGCGGAATGTAGGGGTTGGGCACATTCCAGGTCTGGGCGCCGCCGCTGTGGTTGTCGTGGTTGTCCCAATCGGCCGGGGCGTCGTAGTCGCTACCGCGGTTACCGTTGTAGCCCGCATACGAGTCCCGGCCTTCGCGATCGGTGTGCCCGCTGTTGAACTGGTCGTCCCAGCCGTCGTAGTTGTGCTGATTGTGATCGCGATAGCCGTACTGGCCGTTGTCGTCCCAGCCGAAGCCGTCGTCGTCCCAGCCGGTGCCGTAATCGTTCGAATCGTTGCCGAAGCCGTGGCTGTCGTCGTTGCCGAAACCGCTGGAGTCGTCGGAATCGCTGATCGCCGTCGCCGCGGCGGGATCGGCGAGGGCGTTGCCGGTGGCAACGGTCAGTGGCGCGAGGGCGAGGACCGCGATCGCGGCGATCCGGGCGGCAATGCGGCGGGTGCGCTGTTCGGGGGTTCGGTTCATCGGAGAGTCCTCCTTTGTCGCGCCCCGTGGGGCCTTCGGGGCGGTAGCGCTGCTGGAGCGCCTCATCGATACGTTCTTTACCGTACCGCTAAGCAACGGCACATTCAATAGGTTCGCAGAACGGGAAGCTTCCACTCGGCTCCGTCTCTCGCCTCGGGCTGCTTACCAGCCGTTTCTGCCGGCGAGTGGCGACGTACACGGCATCCCGGAACCGGCGCGACGCCCCGTTACCGGTGTTGTGGACCGGCGTGGACGAATGCGGCTACGGTGGACATGAACAGGCCGAACCTGCTGCTCTCGATATCGGTGGCGCCGCAATCGAGAGTGTCCGGGGTGTTTCCCGGGATCCCCTCGGGGTAGCCCCGGCGCGGCGGCTTCAGCAGGCGGCACCGGCTGACCACTGTCATCGGTACTTTCAGACGGTTCCGGCTCCGGATCCGGGCAACTACCCAGGAATGTGGGGCAGAGAACTATGGCGATCAGCCAGGTGGCGGTGTATGCGCACCTGAGCGGCACCGAAATCGAGTCACTCGGGCGCGAACTCGACGAGATCAGGCGTGATGTCGAGGACGGGCTAGGTGCTCGTGATGCCGGTTACATCCGGCGCACCATTGCCTTCCAGCGCGCCCTGGACGCGGCCGCGCGGGCGACGATCGGATTCAGCCGGCGGCGCGGCGGCTGGTTCGCCGGAACCGGTGGGCTGGCGCTGGCCAAGATCATCGAGAACATGGAGATCGGCCACAATGTGAGCCACGGCCAGTGGGATTGGATGAATGACCCGGAGATCCACTCCACCTCCTGGGAGTGGGATATGGCCGGGCTCTCGGCGCAGTGGCGGCATTCGCACAACTACCGGCATCACGTCTTCACCAATGTGCTGGGGTTGGACGACGATATCGGCTTCGGTGTCATGCGGGTGACGCGCGACGAGCGGTGGCAACCCGGTCATCTGCTGCAACCGCTGCGCAATCTGCTGCTGGCGGTCACCTTCGAATGGGGGATCGCCTCGCAGGGCTGGTATCTCGAACGCACATTCGGTCGTGGCCGAGCCGGTGGGGCGGGCTCGGCGCGGGCGCTGGCGGCGAAGATCGCCCGGCAGGTGGGCAAGGACTATGTGGTCTTCCCGGCGTTGAGCGGCCGCCGTTGGCGCCGGACGCTCGCCGCGAACGCGACGGCGAACCTGCTTCGCAATCTGTGGGCCTACACGGTGATCGCCTGCGGTCATTTCCCCGACGGCGCGGAGAAATTCGAGCCCGAAGTGCTGGCCGAGGAGACCCGGGCGCACTGGTACCTCCGGCAGATGCTCGGCACCGCGAATTTCGACGCCGGCCCGGTACTGGCCTTCCTCAGCGGGCATCTGTCCCACCAGATCGAACATCACCTGTTCCCCGACCTGCCCAGTAACCGGTATCCCCAGCTCGCGGCGCGGGTCCGGGCGCTGTGCGAGAAATACGATCTGCCGTATACGACCGGATCGCTGCCCCGTCAGACGATGCTCAGTCTGCGGACCATCCACAAGCTCGCGCTACCGGACAGTCTGCTCACCGCGACCTCCGACGATGCGCCGGAAACCGCGTCCGAACGCCGATTCGACGCCACAGGCGGCATCGGAGAACACACCCCGGCGCGCGGCCTGCGCACCGCGCTGCGGCTGCGAAAGGCGACTTCCCGGGGTCACGGAGAGTAAGGTGGAGAGGGCCCTGGCCCCGCGACCTTTCCAGCGCGGGTCCGGACCGTCGGATGACGCGCAATCCGGTCCGCTCGGGCCGAGTCAGGAGTATCCATCACAGCACCGGATCCGTTCGGGATCCGGGCGCTGCCCACTACGCCCGATCGGGCGCCCCGGTGCACGGCGGACGATCGCCGTCCCGCGGGCAGGCGACAGGGCCGGGTGGCCCGCTGGTGAGGCGGGAGGAGTCGCCACCGCGACCACCGCGCACCGCGCATCGACTGCGAAACCTTCTACGACCGGAGTATCGATATGCACGAGAACAATCTGTTCAGTCACGTCCCTGCGGAACCCGAGGCCTATACGTCCTCGGCTGTCGCGAATCAGCCGGTGTTCTCCAACGCCACGACCGAGAACCGGGCCGCGGGCGACGCCACCCCCGAAGACGGCGCCGAGCGGCCCTGACAGCGGGGGCCGGGCGAATGCCCCGGCCACGGATCGGCGATCGGCTGCCATCCCGGCGGCCGGTCGATTTCCCGGACCGGCGCGGGGAATATCGGCGGCCGGCCGGATGTTCGCCGTGTGAGGGGATCCGGGCAGTACGCCGAGGATGCCCGGAAGATATGCAGGTCAACGGTGGGATAGGCTTTACCGGTCATGAAGTCGGCTTTTCCGGGTGCGGTCAACGGTGTGCCCACGACGGTTTATCTCGATCATGCGGCGACCACACCGATGCTGCCCGCCGCCATCGAGGCGATGAATGCTGTCTTCGGGTCGGCCGGGAACGCGTCCTCGCTGCACGGATCGGGCCGGGCGGCCCGCCGGCGGCTGGAGGAGGCCCGCGAATCCATCGCCGCCGACCTGGGGGCCCGGCCGTCCGAGGTCATCCTCACCTCAGGCGGTACCGAAAGCGATAATCTCGCGGTCAAGGGTCTTTTCTGGGCTCGCCGCGATGCCGATCCCCGATGTACCCGGATCCTGGCCGGTGCCACCGAGCATCATGCGGTGCTCGACACGGTGGAATGGCTGGAACGGCACGAGGGTGCTCGGGTCACCTGGCTGCCGGTCGATTCCGACGGCATCGTCGCGCCCGAAACCCTGCGCGCCGAACTCGCCGACAATCCCGGTGAAGTGGCGCTGATCACGGTGATGTGGGCGAACAACGAGGTCGGGGCCATCCAGCCGATCGAGGAACTGGCCGCTATCGCGCGCGCGGCGGATGTGCCGATGCACAGCGACGCGGTGCAGGCCGCCGCTCAACTACCCATCGATTTCGGGGCGAGCGGGCTGGCGGCGGCGAGTTTTGCCGGCCACAAGCTCGGCGGACCGCACGGAGTGGGTGTACTGCTGCTCGGGCGGCAGGTGGGCTGTGTTCCGCTGCTGCACGGTGGCGGGCACGAGCGCGACCTGCGTTCGGGTACCTCCGATGTGGCCGCCGTGGCCGGACTGGCCGCGGCGTTGCGGCAGACCGTGGCGGAAATGCCCGGCCGGGCAGCGGAACTGACCGCGCTGCGCGACCAGCTCATCGCCGGGGTGCGCCGGATCGCTCCGGACGCCGTGCTCAACGGCCCGCACGACGACCGCCGGCTGCCGGGTAACGCCCATTTCACCTTCCCCGGGTGTGAAGGTGATTCGCTGCTGATGCTGCTGGACGCCGCCGGAGTGGAATGCTCCACCGGTTCGGCGTGCACGGCGGGGGTCGCCTCGCCGAGCCATGTCCTGATCGCGATGGGGGTCGAGCCCCGGGAAGCGCGCGGATCGCTGCGGTTCTCGCTCGGGCACACCTCACAGCGGGCCGATGTCGAGGCCCTGCTGGAAGTATTACCGCAAGTGGTGGAACGAGCCAGAGCCGCCGGCCTGGCCGGTGCGAGAGGAGGTGCGTAGCGTATGCGCGTACTCGCCGCGATGAGTGGTGGAGTCGATTCGGCGGTGGCGGCGGCACGGGCTGTCGATGCCGGACACGAGGTGGTCGGGGTCCATCTGGCGCTGTCGAGCGCGCCGGGCACCCTGCGAACCGGCTCCCGGGGCTGCTGCTCCAAGGAAGACGCCGGTGACGCCCGCCGGGCCGCCGATGTGCTCGGAATCCCTTTCTACGTCTGGGATTTCGCCGACCGCTTCAAAGAAGACGTGATCGACGATTTCGTCGCCGCCTATGCCGCGGGTGAAACGCCGAACCCGTGCTTGCGCTGCAACGAGAAGATCAAGTTCTCCGCGCTTGCCGACCGGGCGGTGGCCCTCGGCTTCGATGCGGTGGTCACCGGGCACTATGCGCGACTGGCCGGCGGTGTACTGCGCCGTGCCGTGGACGCGGACAAGGACCAGTCCTACGTCCTGGCGGTGCTGACCGCCGAACAGCTGAAACGGGCCATGTTCCCGGTGGGTGACACCCCGAAACCACAGATCCGCGCGGAGGCCGCCGACCGCGGGCTCGCGGTGGCGGACAAACCCGACAGCCACGACATCTGCTTCATCCCCTCCGGCGACACCCGCGCCTTCCTCGGCGCGAAGATCGGGATCCGGCCGGGCGCGATCGTCGACTCCGGCGGTGCCGAACTCGGCCGCCACGACGGGGTGCACGGATTCACCATCGGTCAGCGGAAGGGGCTCGGGCTGCCCGGGCCCGGACCGGACGGCAAACCGCGCTATGTCACCGAGATCGACCCGGACTCCGGCACCGTGCACGTGGGCTCGGCCGAGGATCTGCAGGTGTGGTCCATCGACGCCGAGCGGGCTGTCTGGACCGACGGCACAGCGCCCGCCGGACCCGTCGACTGTGTGGTGCAGGTCCGGGCACACGGTGGTACCGCCGCCGCCACTGCGGAAGCGGTGGGCGACGGGCTGCGGGTGCGGTTGCACGAACCGCTCAGCGGGGTGGCGCGTGGTCAGGCCGCGGTGCTCTACCGGCCGGACGCCGCCGGTGATGTAGTGCTCGGTAGCGGCACCATCGCCGCCACCGCGCGCACGGCGCCTGCCGGCGCGTCCCGATGAACCAGGCCGAATTCCCGGCGGGAGTGGCGACAGGGGTCGGTTCCTGGTCGGGGACCGACCCGCACGAGGCCGCCGCGGTGATCGTCGGCGAGCTGCCGGCGCTACCGCATCTGGTGGAACTGCCCGTACGGGGCGTGGGCGCGGATACGGTCGGGCGGATTTCGGCCCTGCTGGTGGATATGCGGTTCGACACCACCCCGCGTGGCTATCGGCTGGCCGCGCGTCCGGGTGGGGTTTCGCGGCGGGCACACGACCTATTGCGCACCGATCTGGACGCGCTCCAGGAGGCCTGGGAGAACGCTGGGCTGCGCGGGTCGGGACGACCGGTGAAGGTACAGGCGGCCGGTCCGCTGACGCTGGCGGCACAGGTGGAACTGCCGGGCGGCCACCGGGTACTCACCGACCGCGGTGCCGTGCGGGATCTGGCGGATTCGCTCGCCGAAGGATTGGCCGCGCATATCGCCGAGATCGCGACCCGGCTCGAAACCGACGTCGTTCTGCAACTGGACGAACCGCTGGTGGCCGACGTGCTGAACGGTTCCCTGCGCGGGGCCAGCGTGTTGAACACGGTCCGCGCCCTGCCCGAACCGGAAGCACTGGCGATCCTCGATGCGGTGCTGACCGCACAGCGGGTGCCGGCGCTGGTACACACCTGCGCGAACCGCCCGCCGCTGGATTTCCTGCGCCGATCCGCGGCCGACGCGCTGGGATTCGATCTCGCGACGCTGTCCGGGACCGCTGGTCTGGATGCGGTCGGACAGGCGCTGGACGCGGGTAAACGCCTGGTACTCGGGCTGGTGCCGACCAGCGCCCCCGCGACCCCGGTGAGCTGGCAGGATATCGCCGAGCCGGGCGCCCGCCTGATGGATCGCCTCGGATTTCCCCGCGCGACCCTGGCCCGGCAGGTGTCGGTGAGCCCGGCCTGCGGGCTCGCCGGAGCCTCGCAGAGCTGGGCCCGCGAGGCACTGCGGCTCACCTCGGACACCGCGAAAGCCTTCGAACAGGACCCGGAGTCACTCGTACCGCAGTAGTCGCGTGAGCCGCAGGTTGCGGGTGCGTGGGGAGCCCGTGACGAGTTGTGGGTTCTGCCGCCTACGGCCGTCGCGCGACCTCGGCGGACCGGGTTCCGGCGAGTTCACCGCGGACCGTACCCTGGGCGGGTCGATTCGCCCGGCCCGTGGCGGCGACGTGCCATTACGGTGAGCCGAAGTGTCGGCGGGCTGGACTAATCTGCGAGATGTGAGCGAGATCGGAACCCCCACCGAACGGGATACCTCCACCGGCGAGGCCGCGCCCGCGCCGGCCGCCGGGGAGGAGCGCGCGCGTTGGCAGGAACTCGCCGATACGGTGCGCGAACATCAGTTCCGCTACTACGTCCGGGACGCGCCGATCATCTCCGACGGCGAATTCGACCAGCTGTTCCAGCAGTTGCTGGCCCTGGAGGAGCAGTATCCCGATCTGCGGACTCCGGATTCGCCCACGCAGTTGGTGGGCGGCGGATTCGCCACCGATTTCACCCCGGTGGATCATCTCGAGCGGATGCTCTCCCTGGACAACGCCTTCTCCGAGGCCGAGATGCGGGCGTGGGCCGCGCGGGTCGAGGAGGAAACCGGCCCCGATCTGCACTATCTGTGCGAGGTCAAGATCGACGGGGTGGCGCTGAATCTGGTCTACCGCGACGGCAAGCTGGTGCGCGGCGCCACCCGCGGCGACGGGCGTACCGGTGAGGACGTCACGCTCAACGCGCGCACCATCGAAGACATCCCCGGCGCATTGACGGCCACCGCGGAATTCCCCGTACCGGAACTGCTGGAAGTACGCGGTGAGGTGTACTTCCGGCTCGAGGATTTCGAATCGCTCAATGCCGCGATCGTGGCCGACGGCAAACCGCCGTACGCGAATCCGCGGAATACCGCCGCCGGTTCGCTGCGGCAGAAGGATCCGTCGGTCACCTCGCGGCGGCGGTTGCGGATGATCTGCCACGGACTCGGGCGCACCGTCGGGTTCACCCCGCGGTCCCAGCACGAGGCCTACCGGGCGCTCGCGGCCTGGGGGTTGCCGGTGTCGTCGCATACCGAGCTGGTCGCCGGGGTCGATGCCGTGCTCGCGCGGATTGCCTACTGGGCCGAACATCGTCACGATATCGAGCACGAGATCGACGGTCTGGTGGTGAAGGTCGACGAGCTGCTGCTGCAGCGCCGGCTCGGTTCCACCTCCCGGGCGCCGCGCTGGGCCATCGCCTACAAGTATCCGCCCGAAGAAGCCACCACGAAGCTGCGCAATATCGCGGTGAACGTCGGGCGTACCGGCCGGGTCACGCCGTTCGCCGTGATGGAACCGGTGGTGATCGCCGGGTCCACGGTCGCGATGGCAACACTGCACAATGCCGCCGAGGTGGTGCGCAAGGGTGTGCTGATCGGCGATACCGTCACGATTCGCAAGGCCGGCGATGTGATCCCGGAAGTGCTGGGCCCGGTCGTGGATGCCCGCACCGGCGAGGAACGCGAATTCGTGATGCCGGCCCACTGCCCCGAATGCGGTACCGAACTGGCCTACGAGAAAGAGGGCGACGCCGATATTCGCTGCCCGAACCAGCGCACCTGTCCCGCCCAGCTGCGGGAACGGGTGTTCCATGTGGCAGGTCGCGGTGCCTTCGATATCGAAGCGCTCGGCTACGAGGCGGCGGTCGCGCTGTTGAATTCCGGTGCGATCACCGACGAGGGCGACCTGTTCGATCTCGATACCGAGCGGCTGCAGAACGTGTCGCTGTTCATCAACAAGAACGGCAGCCTCTCGGCCAATGGCCGCCGCCTGCTCGACAATCTCGCCGCCGCCAAGGATGTACCGCTGTGGCGGGTGTTGGTCGGTTTGTCCATCCGTCATGTCGGACCGACGGCGGCACGTGCCCTGGCCGCCGAATTCGGCAGCTTGGAACGAATCGAGCAGGCGTCCCTGGAAGAGTTGTCGGGGGCCGAGGGCGTCGGTCCCACCATCGCCACCGCGGTCGCGGAATGGTTCACCGTCGATTGGCATCGCGCCATCGTCGACAAATGGCGCGCCGCCGGAGTCCGGATGGCCGACGAACGCGACGAATCGATCCCACGCAACCTCGAGGGCCTGTCCATCGTGGTCACCGGATCGTTGCAGGGTTTTTCCCGCGACGGCGCGAAGGAGGCGATCCTGCAGCGCGGCGGTAAGGCGGCCGGATCGGTGTCGAAGAAAACGGCTTTCGTGGTTATCGGTGATTCCCCCGGCTCCAAGGCCGCCAAGGCCGAAGAACTCGGTGTCCCGATCCTCGACGAGGACGGCTTCCGTACGCTGCTCGAATCCGGTCCGGACGCGGTGCGCCCGGCCGGTGAATCCGCTGCGGCGGATATGCCGGAGAAATAGCGTCCGGTCACCTGGAGGTGTCTTCTGGACGGTCCCGGCCCCTTCGTGGCCGAGGGGCAGCGGTAGCGGGTAGTCGAAACTGCCGGCCCGGGGCGTCCATGACGTGGAGGTCGGAACGTAGTACCCGCCGGACCTCTGCGGTCCCGAGATCGGAGTTCGGCCACCCCGCTCCTACGGCGGGGAGCTCGCTGTCCTACGCCCGAGCCGACTCGCCGTCGGCCACGGCCGAACCTCCGGGATCATCCGTGCGGCTCATCGAACCGCTGGAGTGTCCACAGTCGGGGCTGTGCGCCGGACAACGGCGGTGCCGTAACCGTAGGAGCGGGAATCCGGTGCGACACGGGCGCGATCCCGGTGCTGCGGTCCGGTGGCCGGGCACGGCAGGATGGCGGGATGCTGCGCAGTTTTCGGGTGTCCAACCACAAATCGCTGGCCGACCTACAGGAATTGCGGTTGACCCGCGGCAGTGCTTCGGTGGCCGTGCCCGTGACCGCGGTACACGGCGGGCCCGCAGCGGGTAAATCCAACCTCGTGGACGCGCTGGGACATATGCGCGAGGCGGTGTTGCGTTCGGTTACGGGCTGGGATCCCTACGCCGGCCCGGAGCGGGCACCGCATCTCGGTCACACCGGGCAGCCCTCCGAGTTCGAGGCGGTGTTCATCGCCGAGGAGACGCCCTACACCTACGGATTCCGGCTGGACGCCGCGGATGTGGCCGCCGAATGGCTCTACAGCCATCCGCGGTCGCGGAAGCGGATCGTGTTCGAACGTGAAGGCGAGACGGTGCGGGTCGGGCCCATGTTCGAGGCCGCGCGGTTCGGGATCACCGCCCTGATACCGCTGGTGCGCCCGAACGCGCTGCTGTTGAGCCTGGCCGGGCAGATGTACGCCGAGGCGCTGGTGCCGGCCTACCGTTGGTTCGAGACGAGGTTCGAGGTGTCGCGCGGCACCGGCGCTATCGATTCGGTCGAGCTGCGGGTGGGCGCGCATCTGTCGCGGTCCACCGAGAACGCTGCCCGCCTGCTCACCCTGCTGCAGACCGCCGATCTCGGTATCACCGACCTGCTCATCGCGCAGAACGATCCAGGGTACGCCGACTACCTGCGCGATCTCGACGCCGATATCGCGGCCCTGGGCGAGCAGACCGATCGTGCGGCGGGCTCGGCGGCGTACGCGGCGCAACTGGAATCGGACAGTGGTCTCACCGCGGCGCAACTGGCCCGCGAATTGACCAATATGCGCAATGCCCGCGACGCGCTGTACACGCGGATGGTCGCGCGGCGCGGTGTCGGGTTGCGGCTGGTGCACATCGGTGTGGACCCGGTGTTCACCCTGGCCGAGGAATCCTCGGCGACCGTGGCGCTGCTGCGACTGCTTCCGGTTCTACTCGACGCATTGGACGCCGGAAAGGTGCTCGTGGTCGACGATATCGGCGCACGGCTGACCGTCGAAGAGGCCGACCGGCTGATCCAGCTGTTCCAGAACCCCGAAACCAACACCCGCGGTGCCCAATTGGTGTACACCACCGGCGACCGCGCCCTCGTCGACCGCGGTAACGGCCGTTCGGCGCGGACCCGGACCGGTACCTGGACCGTCCGCCGGTCCGACGCCGGTACGAGCACCCTCGCAATGTCCTGAGGGCCGGGGGCCGCGGGCCCGCTAACTGCTCGGTTGCGGGATCGTGCACCCCATCTTCGGGTTCATTCCCATGTAGTTCAGCGGTCCGGCGAGGACTGTCACCGCCAGGGTCGCGACGTGGGAGCACTCGGCGGGCGGTTCGTTGAAATAGCCGCGCTGCCCGGCGGCGACCAGCCCCGCCACGAACCAGACGAGGACGACAATGCTTACTACTCGGCTTCCCATGGCACCTGCTCGAATCGATGAGTCCGGCATGGCGATCGTTTCCTTCCACATCGGTACTCTCCGAATACCCCGTGATGGCGGGCTGATGCGCCGATGACGGTGGTGTCACACAAACAGGAGCTTTCCGGTGGGGCCGACCGGCCTTTCTACGGTGCACGGGGTACGGCGGGAACATTCCGCCGTCCCGGGGCCGGCGGGCAGGTGCCGTATCGCGGCGTGACTGCGTGAGTCAGGTCCGACTCCGAGCGGGCGGGGCGGCCCCGCCGGTCGACGGCGATACGGGTCGAGCGGCCCCGGACTACGCGAGCAGCGATGCGCCAGGTCGTCCACAGAGCCGGAGCTGTGCGGACGACGCAGGGAAACTCGCTCGAGCCGGACCTCACGAAAGACCTACGGGCGCCGGGTGCCCCGGGCCGCGGGAGTCCGGCCAGGGTCTTGTCTGCGGGCTCCTACCGGACCACATCGGCGGGGTGCGGGCGTTTCGCCGAGGCTCATGCCGCCTGTGCCGCTGTGGCGTGTCGGCGTACATGGGCGAAGGGGAGGCACGGTACGCCTACCATGGGGGTGTGTTCGAACTGGCGATGCTGGCGGTCATGGTGGCCGCGTTGGTCGGGATGCTGGTCCTGGTGTTCCGGGGGCGGCGGGGTACCGCGATGCCGCAGGACGCCGAGATCGGATCGCTGTATCTCACCGGGGTGAGCCCCCGGCCCGAGGCGATGGGCGAGCAGTTCGTCACCCTCACCGGAAACCTTTCCGGCCCTTCCGAACCCGGAAAAGTGGTGTACGGCCGACTGGTCTGGGATGCGGCCTACTGGCCGGCCATCGGCGATACGCTCACCGTCGCCTACCCGCCCGGTAAACCGGATCGGTGGCAGATCGTCGATCCCGGAAAGTAGCTACGGGCGGGCCCCTCAGCCCAGAACGGTGGCGACGATTCCGGCGAGATAGCCGAGGCGCGCCACCTCCGACGGCCGGAAATCGGGTCCACCGGGACGGCCGAGCAGTAGCGCCTTACTGGACGGCCCCAGCGGCGCGGCAGCCATCTTGGTATCCATATCGCGCCAGATCTCGGGCACCCACTCCGCGTCGGCGTCGAGGGCGAGCGGTTTCTGCAACGGCATCCACGGCACCGAGGCCGCCTGCGTCTGTGGCGCGCTCTGGCTGCCGACCAGCCGGTAAGCGCCCTGCGGACCGATATCGAGCACCGTGCTCCAGCCGACCCGCAGTACCCGCGGAATGCCGTCGACCAGAACCTGTAAGCGGTCGTCGCGGGCATTGGCCACATTGTCGATGAGTTCGAGTTCGCGGTGGGTGTCGAGCACACCGGAATAGGGCCGGATCGAATCGACGCGCACGTCGCCGAGCGATTCCGCGGCGGTGATGAGCGTATCGGGAAGGGCATTGGGGGCGATCTCGACCACCAGATCGTCGACGGCGAACCCGGCGCCACGTTCGACTACATCCAGCGAGAGGATATCGGCGCCGACGGTGCCGAGCGCCACCGCCAATGACCCGAGGCTTCCCGGACGATCCGGAAGTTGCACGCGGAGCAGATATGACACGTGCGTTTCCCTTTCCTTCTGCGGCCGAGGCTCTGAACGAATACCCGGTCTGCCCATCCTTACACCCATTTCGGGCGGTTATCGACTCGAATTGTGCGCGCTGACCGCCGCGCAACGATAGCGAAGGGTGTGCATCGGGTGGCCCGAGGTACTCCTGTGGCCTCGCGCCCGACCCCGCGCGGCGGCACCATTAGGCTGTTCGTTGCTCGTGATCCGTATCCGAACTACACGCCGAAAGGGGTTCGCGGTGACCGCCATCTCCCGCGACGAGGTCGCACACCTCGCCCGGCTGTCCAGGCTCGCCCTGTCCGAGGCCGAACTCGATCAGTTCGCCGGACAGCTGGATTCGATCCTCAGCCATGTGGCGACCATCTCCGAGGTGGCCGCCGCCGACGTTCCGGCCACGCCCTCACCTGATCCGGTGACGAACGTGACCCGCCCCGACGAGGTCCGTCCCGGGCTCAGCCCCGAGCAGGCCCTGTCCGGTGCACCGGCCAGTGAAGACCAGCGGTTCCTTGTTCCGCAGATCCTGGGAGAGGGCGAATGAGCGAGTCAGGCCCGGAAGAGGCAGCGCAGCGTAACCACGCGGGGCCCTCGTCCATGCGTAATCAACAGAGCATGAGCGACCTGACTCGGCTCGAGGCGGCCGAGCTCGCCGCCAAGATCCACGACCGGGAAGTATCGTCGGTGGAGGTGACCCGGGCCCATCTGGACCGGATCGCCGAGGTCGACGGCGAATACCACGCCTTCCTGCATATCGCCGGTGAGCAGGCGCTGGCGGCCGCGGCCGAGGTCGATACGGCGCTCGCCGACGGGAAGGCGCCGGCCTCACCGCTGGCCGGGGTGCCGCTGGCACTCAAGGACGTTTTCACCACGACCGATATGCCCACCACCTGCGCGTCGAAGATGCTCGAAGGCTGGGTGGCGCCCTATGACGCGACGCTGACCTCTCGGCTGCGTGCCGCCGGTATCCCGATTCTCGGGAAAACCAATATGGACGAATTCGCGATGGGTTCGTCCACCGAGAACTCCGCGTACGGGCCGACCAGGAATCCGTGGGACACCGGGCGAATCCCGGGCGGCTCGGGTGGTGGTTCGGCGGCGGCGCTGGCCTCGTATCAGGCGCCGCTGGCGATCGGCACCGATACCGGAGGATCGATCCGGCAGCCCGCCGCGGTCACTGCGACCGTCGGCACCAAGCCCACCTACGGCACGGTGTCGCGGTACGGGCTGGTCGCCTGTGCGTCGTCGCTGGATCAGGGCGGGCCCTGCGGCCGGACCGTGCTGGACACTGCGCTGCTGCACGAGGTGATCGCCGGACACGATCCGCGCGATTCGACCTCTCGTAACGTGCCGGTACCGGCGGTGGTCGAGGCCGCGCGCCGGGGCGCGGGCGGGGATCTGCGCGGGGTGAAGATCGGGGTGGTCAGGGAACTGCATTCCGACAGCTACCAGCAGGGCGTACTGGCCTCCTTCGATGCCGCGGTGGGTGTGCTGAAGGATCTCGGCGCGGAAGTGGTGGAGGTGTCCTGCCCGCATTTCGAGTACGCACTGGCGTCCTACTACCTGATCCTGCCCAGCGAGGTCTCCTCCAACCTGGCCCGCTTCGATGCCATGCGGTACGGCCTGCGCGTCGACGACGACGGTAAGCACAGCGCCGAACAGGTCATGGCCGCCACCCGGGCCGCCGGGTTCGGGCCCGAGGTGAAGCGGCGCATCATGATCGGTACCTACGCGTTGTCGGCCGGCTACTACGACGCCTACTACGGTCAGGCGCTCAAGGTGCGGACCCTGATCGCGCGCGATTTCGAGCAGGCCTACGAACAGGTGGATGTGCTGATCTCGCCGACCAGCCCGTTCACCCCGTGGAAGCTCGGCGAAAAGGTCGACGATCCGCTGGCGATGTACCTGTCGGACCTGTGCACGCTGCCCACCAACCTGGCGGGGCATCCGGCGATGTCGGTGCCGTCGGGCCTCAGCCGCGACGACGGGATGCCGGTGGGTCTGCAGATCATGGCGCCCGCACTGGCCGACGACCGGTTGTACCGAGTGGGCGCGGCCTATGAGGCGGCGCGCGGCCCGATCGCCTGAGCTCGAGAAGCACAGATCGTGGTCGCGGGCGGTGATCCTTCACGGGTCACCGCCCGCGGGTATCTGCCAGCCCTCGATGGACCGACAGGTGGCTCGGCGGCGCCGCCGCCAGGGGAACGCCCGCGTCTGGGGTGTCGGCGCCGAGCCCGGGGCGAGGGCGGCGAACATTTCTGGGTAAAGCCGCCGCGGGCCCCGGCGCCGGGTGGTGACGGGCGGATCGAAACCGGCTCGCGCGACTGCCTGGCAGTGCTGGCACACCACTCAAGGGACGGTTGGCGGGACCGTGGCTCGGCAGCTTCGAATCGCGGCCCTACCCTTCTGTGCGGCGTGGGGGCTGCGGCGCGGTTCAGACCGTGTGAGGTGACTCAGGCGGCGTCGGCGGGGTGGCTCGAGCGACGCAGGATTACGGGGCCGTGTGCCGGCGTTCGGCTTCGTGTTCCACCGCGGTGGTCATACCGGGGAAGCCGCGCCGGAAGCCGCGCCCGAACAGCAGGCCGACCAGGGGGGCGAGCCATCCGGCGAGTTCGAAATGCGATTCGTAGCGGGTGCGGTTGCCGGCGAGGGGCGTCAGGGTGTGGGTGCGGTTGCTGCGCAGCGCGCCGAGCGGGATCGGTTTCATCGAGTAACCGAATTCCCGGCCCGGGGTGACGGTGTGGACCCATTCGCGCATGGGAATCGGCAGCGGCATCAGCTGCTGGACTCGCATATCGATCGGCGCACCGACGGTCAGGTCCGCGCGGCAGCGACCGATGAAGGGATTCCAGTCGCTGTACCGGTCGAAATCGGTGAGGACCGACCACACCACGTCGGTGGGGGCGTCCACTTCGACCACATCGTCCACAACAAGCACGCCCCCAAACTAGAACGTGTTATAGGCGGGGTCAACCGGCGGCCCGGCCCTGCCGGGCCGGTGACTTCCCGGATACCGGGATCCGCGGAAGCTGCGGCAGCGCGACAGGGGCCACCGGCAGCCGGATCAGGCCGGGCAGCGCCCAACGGGGGCGGCGCCGGGCGGTGCGGGCCGATGCCACGATATGGCCGGGCCGCGTCGGTAGGCCGCGATGATCGCCGATACCGACAACCGCCGGGCGGCGGATCCGCCGGTGCAGCCGCCGCACGCCCAAGACCAGCCCGGCAACGGCTGTCAGCCCGAGCGCGACCAGCCGCAGCAGCCACGGCTGAGTCGGATGTTCGGTGGCGGCCTGGGTCGCCGCCTGGGTGAAGGTTTCCGCCACCGGCACCCCATAGTGCTGGCGGCGCGAATTCAGCTCCACCGCGGTCGCCGCGACCGAGGCGAGAGTTTCGCAGCGGGTCCGCACCATCGGCTCGGCATGGGCGTCGCAGGCCTGATGCAGGCGCACGCCCAGGGCGCGGTCCAGTTCCTGCCGCGCCCACGGGCCGAGCGGGGCGCCGACGCTGTCGGCGTAGCGGAGCAGATCGTAGCCCAGGTCGTGGGCCATACAGGCGGTATCGAATTCCGGCGGCAATTCGACCGGTGACGAACAGTCGCCGTCGGGTGCCACGAGCACACCCTGCCGCAGGATCGGCTCGTAGCCGGAATAGGTTGCGAAGTCGCGCGGTATGGCCGCCGTGGCAGCCTTACCCGGATCACCCGAAGTCAGCCCTACCACCGCGAGTCCGGTGGGGCCCGCGATCGAACCGTCGAAACCGACGGCATCGGAAGCGGGAGCGGTTACCGCCGTGAGTGCCAGACCGAGCACAGCCGCGCCGGCGAGCGCGGGTGGCGATATCCGCCGCAACCGGCGCCGTTTCCGGCGCCGGTGATCGTCACTGGGTGAAGCCATGGTGGGACACCTTAAGGGCAGAGCCTGTGCGTTTCCGAACGGCACCGTAGGCGGTACCGGCCGGTGCGGGCACGGTGGCGCGCCCGCATCCGGCGGGCAAACCTGCGCGCACCAGGGTCCGGGGCTACTCGCAGCCGGGTAGCGCGGTGCCCTGGTCCACGTCGTAGCGGTGACCGTGACCGGGGGGTGCGGACAAGGATCCCAGCAGGTCGGCGGTGGTTTGGACGAAACTCGCCACCGGCAGCCAACCAGGGGCCGGCGCATCCCGGCGAACGCCGGTGAGGTCCGGCGGACGCCACAGCAGATCGGGTGACCAGTGCACTACCGGGTCGGAGCTATTGGCCAGGACCGCCGTCCGCGCCCCGGGTTCCCGGCCGCCGCCGCCCGGCATACCCGCCCACAGCACCGAACACACCCGGCGGTTCTGCTCGGCTGCTCCGGCGAACACCGCGCTACCTCCGAGCGCGCCCAGACTCTGCCCGTACAGGTGTAGTCGCGGTGGGTTCGGCAAGGTCGCTGCATGGTCTTCGATGGCGGTGAAGAGCGCGCGGGCGGATGCCGTGGCCGAATCCCGGCCCAGTACGAACGTCGCCCAGCTGGGCAGTTGTGAGTACTGCAAGGCCGTCACCGCGAAATCCGCACCGAACCGTTCCCCGAACCCGCGCAGAGCCCGCGCGTCCACCCATCCCGAACCCGTGGGTACGGCGATCACCAGATCCGCACGGTCGAAACCGCCGGCCCGGTCCAGCTCCCGGACCGCCAGTTCGGCCCGCGACGCCAGATCCGGCGCCGACTTCAATCCCACATACACTCGGACGGCCCCGGCCGGGCCGTTGGTCACGAACCGCTGTCCTTCGCGACCGAGCGAGTCCCAGCTCACGAGGGACTCGGCGCTCCCGGACCGAGTCATCGCCCCCGGTTGTACGAGGCCGGAATCCGCGCTGCCGCCACTCGCCGCCGCGATCCCAGGAATTCCGAAGAAGGCCACGGGCAGCGTTGCGACCACCGTCGTCGCCACCCCTCGCGACCATCCGATCCGCCGTAGCAACCGGCCGGCCGTGGAAACCCCGGCCACCAGGACGATGGTGAGCACCAGTGACCCGGCAGCCCAGAAGGACCAGTACTCCGGTCCGATGCGCGCGACACCCATGGCGTCGCGCAGGGTGTTCTGCCACGACGCCGCATGCAGTATCGAGGCCACCACACCGACGGCGGTGGTCGCGAGCACCAGATGCCGCCCGGTAGGTACGCCGGCGAATCGGTTCGAGACCGTGCGGCGTAGGCGCCCGGTGCGTACGCCCCAGGGGCGACGGGTGAATATGCGCGGGTTGGCGAGCGTGCCCGAGGGGCGGTCGGTAGCGCGATTGCCGAGTCCGCCGGCGGGGCGGACCGATGCTCCATCGGACGTGAGATCGCCCAGCGCTCCGATCGCGCCGCCGGTCATGGGTGCCGCGGGCGGTCGGCCGTTGGGGCCGCGGCACGATGGGGCGACTGGCTGCTCGCCGGAGAGTTCTGAGGTCCGCTCGGCGCCGGCGATCGAACGGTCCAGGCAGGCGACACCGGGACCGGGGTGGGTTTCGGCGGCGCCGGAGGCGACGAGTGCCCGGCGTATCCCGGCTGTGCCCGGACCGGAACTGTTCGGCAAGCCGGGCACCGGGGCGATGCGTCCGTGGTCCGGGTGCGCAGCCGTTGCCGGGAACGGGCCGCCGGTGAGCAGCGTGCCGGACGCGCCCCCGATGCGGGAGCGGAGTTTCCGGCGGGGCAAGTGCCGACCCGGGGTGTTGCGCCGGCGGCGGGAGAACCGGAACCCCGTGAGTCGTGCGATACCCAGCAGTGCGACGACCAGCACGGAGGTGAGGACGGCCTGGGCGGCGGCAGTGCGGGGGAGCAGGCCCGGCGCCAGCGACAGTATCGTGCCCAGGGCCACCGCGAGGGTCATGCCGACCGGGAAACCGCGGCGAAGATCGCCGGGCGTGGTCGCACCGGATATCGCCGAGCGGACCGATCGAGCCGCTACTGCGGTACCGGTTCGATCGAACGGCCGTAGGAGAAGAGGCGCGGACGGCCAGAGCGGCCGGGCTGCGGCCGGGGTGATGTGTTTCATGCGTACTCCTGCCGGAACGGGATCACCGGGAACGTGGCGCGAATGGCCGGCGATAGGCGCAACCCCCGCGAACCCAGCGAGCTCCGCGAAGGGGTGCCGGCCGGTTCGGCCGGCGGTCCGAGCGAGGCCGGGCCGCCGGGATGGCTGCCGCCCACGCCATTACGCGACCCCGCGAGCTCGAACGGGTCGCGCAGCGCCGGGCGGCCGAACCGGCCTCCCGCGCAGGTACGCCAGGTCAGGAATGTGGCGAACGCGGCGAGTATCAGCGCCATCACCCGCGGCAGCCAGGTCGTGGCCGTCTCGGCGAACGAGAAATGTTCGACCACCGGCGCTCCGTAACCCTGACGCCGCGAATTGAGGTCGACCGCCGCCGCCGCGATCCCGGCCAGGGTGGTGCAGCTGGTGCGGGCCATCGGATCCTGGCGGTGCCGGCACGCCGACAGCATTCGATCGGCGAGGGCGCGATCGAGGTCGCGGCGGGCCCATCCGCCGAGGGGGTGACCGCTGTGCTGGGCGTAGCGCAGCAGGTCGTAACCGAGGTCGTGTGCCTTGCACGCGGTGTCGAACTCCGCGGGCAGCGGTATCGGTGAGGAGCACGAACCCTGCGGGGCGACCAGGATGCCGTCGACGACCGTCGGGCGGTATCCGGTGACGGCGCCGAAATCGTCGGGCAGCCGCGGCGCGGTCGCGGTGCCGGTCAGTGCGCGGACAGCGGACGCGGCCGGGGTGGTGTCGGCCGTCGGTCCGGCGGCATCGGCCGTGGGTACCGCAAGCAATGATGCGGCCGCGGCGATTCCCGCGACGGCGAACGCGGCGGGCCGGCGGAACGGCGTCCGGCGGCGCGCGGCAGTGTTCGAGACAACCATGGTCGTGACGGTATGAATCGATGACGGTCGCGGCCGTCCCGCTCAGGAGCGGTTTCGTGCCCGCCCCGGACGGTGAGAGCGAGGTGCGGTGTACCCCGGGTGTACGGGCCCGAATTCACCCCACGGTATGAGGTGGATCCGGCCGGCGGTTCGTACTGTCGATGCCATGATGGAGTTCAGCGCCGCGCAACCGGCAGCGAAGTCACCGCCTCTCCGGGGCCGGCTCGCTCGCCTCGGTCCCCGGTGGTGGGTGGATGCCGGAACGGTTTTCGTGGTGCTGGTGTTGTTCTCGGTCGCCTGGCCGACCCTGCACCTGACCCATGACGTGCCGTGGTCGATCGCCCCGCTCGTCGCGGCGTTCGCCGCCCTGCCCGTGTTGCTGATCCGGCGGAACGCGCCGCTGGGCTGGGCCGTATCCGCCGGTTCGGCGCTGCTCATCGCCCTGGCCGTACCGAACGAGCCCGGTGAGGCGCTGCCGTTCCAGGTAGTGCATATCCTCGCGCTCTATTTCCTGGTCTTCGGGGTGGCGTTGCGGTCGCCGCCGCCGCTGGTGGCAGTGGTGTGGGCGGCGACATCGCTACTGCTGGGCGCGGCGCTCTCGGAAGAAGGAGTCGGCGCCGACCCGTGGGCGTGGCCGGTTTCCCTGGCCGCGACCGTGTTCGTCGCGGTACTGCTGCGGTCGCTGATCCGTTCGCGGTCCGAGCTGAACCGGCAGACCGAACTCAGCGAACTCGAACGCGCGCGGCGCACCATCCTGGAAGAGAAAGCGCGGATAGCTCGCGATCTGCACGATGTGGTCGCCCACCATATGTCGCTGGTGGTCGTACAGGCGCAGACGGCCCCGTACCGGGTGAGCGGTGTGAACGATGCGGCGCGCTCCGAATTCGAATCGATCGGCGCCACCGCCCGGGAAGCGCTCAACGAGATACGCAGCCTGCTCGGAGTGTTGCGCAGCGACGGCCAGCTCGCCGAAAACACACCGCAACCCACCGCTGCCGATCTCGAAGCGCTGTTCCATTCCGCCACTCGGGCCGGGGTGGATCTCACCTGGTCGGTCGAGGGCACGCTCTCGGCGATCCCCGACACCGTAGGTTCCGCGCTGTACCGGATCGTGCAGGAATCGCTGGCCAATGCCGGCCGGCATGCACCCGGCGCCCCGGTCCGGATCGGAATCGACTGTGCCGATACGGTCACGCTCACCGTGGTCAACGGCCCGGGCACCGGTCCGGCGGCTTCCGGGACCGGCGGGCACGGAATTCCGGGAATGCAGGCGCGGGCCCTGGCGGTCGGCGGCCGGTTGACGGCGGAACCGACGGCCGACGGCGGATTCCGGGTCAGTGCATTGCTGCCCCGCACCGTCGCGATGGACCTGTCTTCGCCGGCCGTCACCCGACCCGGCATGCCCGCCTGATCCGAAACAGTCGTAACGTCAGGGCACAACGGTCCGGACGTCCCGGGAACCCTGGGCTTGCAACGGCTCCCGGATCCCCACCCCCGCGCCGATGCCGCCCGGACCCGGCCGGGCATCAACGACCACCGAATGGCCGTCGACGATCCTTGCAGCGCGTGCGTGCCGACTTTCGTGAATGCGGTTCGGCAGAAGACTCGCGGCCTGTCTCATAACCGGACCGTCGGGGCAGCGGCCGAACCGGAAAGCTACTCCGCTCCGGCTACCGGAGCTTTTTCCTGGCCCCCTGGCCCCCTGGCCCCCTGGCCCCGTGGCTGGCCCACGACCCCATTTTTCCAGACCTCGTCGGGGCCCACATCAATGGTTCGGGGCCCGTCTCGTTCTGGAGCGACAGAGCGGGGGAGTGAAGCGGAGGAGCGGCGGAGTGAAGAACGAGACGGGCCCCGAACGCCGCGCCGTCGGAGGCGGCGCCATGGATACAGCGGCGGAGTGAAGAACGAGACCCATGGGGCCCCGAACCTCGCGCCGTCGGAGGCGGCGCCACGGATACAGCATTTAAGCTGAGCGCGTGGCAATAACCGTGTTGATCGCCGACGACCAGGCCATGGTCCGGCAGGGGTTCGGGGCACTACTGGCCGCGCAACCCGATATCAGTGTTATCGGTGACGCGCCCGATGGGAAAGTGGCGGTCGCCGAGGCGGCGCGGTTACGGCCCGATGTGGTGCTGATGGATGTCCGGATGCCGGAGATGAACGGCCTGGATGCGGCGCGTTCCATCCTGTCCGCGGGGTTCGATCCGCCGGTGCGGGTGCTCATGTTGACGACTTTCGATATCGACGACTACGTCTACGAGGCGCTCGGTCTCGGCGCCAGCGGGTTTCTGCTCAAAGATGCCCCGGCCGAGGAATTGGTGCGCGCGGTGCGGGTGGTCGCGGCCGGGGAGGCGCTGCTCGCACCGACTGTCACCCGGCGGTTGATCGCCGAGGTGACGATGCGGCGCTCCGCGCGCCGTACCCCGTCGCCGGCACTTGCGGCGCTCACACCGCGGGAACGCGAGATTCTGGAGTTGGTTGCCCGCGGGATGTCCAATACCGAAATCGCCGAGGCCTTGTTCATCGCCGAGCAGACGGTGAAAACCCATGTGTCGAAGGTCTTCACCAAATTGGATCTGCGGGATCGCGCGCAGGCGGTGGTGCTGGCTTATGAATCGGGTCTGGTCACCCCCGGCTGATCGGATATTCAGGTTTCCATGGACTGCGCGGATTACCGATTTCCCGGCGGAACCGGCGGCGTGTGCCCGGTAGGCTCACGAGTCTGTCAGTCACCCGAAGGGGGTCGTGTTGCTCAACAGCGGTGACGTGTTCGCCGGTTTCACTATCGAGCGGCAACTCGGTGAAGGCGGAATGGGTGCCGTGTATCTGGCCCGGCATCCCCGGCTCGGGAAACTGACCGCCCTCAAACTGCTCAAACCGGAACTGTTCGCCGACGCCGCGATCCGCACACGTTTCGAGCGGGAAGCGGATCTGGCTGCCGCCCTGGATCATCCGAGCATCGTCACGGTGTACGACCGTGGGATGGAGGGTGAGCACCTGTGGATGTGCATGCAGTACATCGACGGCGCCGACGCGGGCACAGTGAATTCTCTGTCGTTGCCGCCGGACAAGGCGGTGCAGATCATCGCGGGTGTTGCCGACGCGCTCGATTACGCGCACGGAAGGGGCGTTCTGCACCGGGATGTGAAACCGTCCAATATTCTGCTCGCCCGCGCCAATACCGGGCAAGGTGAGCGGGTTTTCCTGACCGATTTCGGTCTGGCGCGGTTGCGTGCGGAAACGGTCCGGTTGACACAGACGGGAATGTTCACCGCGACCCTCGCGTTCGCCTCGCCGGAGCAGATGACCGGCGGCGATATGGACGGCCGGTCGGACCAGTATTCGCTGGCCTGCACGCTGTACTGGCTGCTCACCGGAATGGCACCGTTCGATTCCCCGAATCCCGCCGATATCATCCACGCGAATCTGCAGCTGGCGGCGCCGCCGCTGGCGGTCAAACGGCGTGGCCTGCCGCCGGGGCTGGATCCGGTGCTGGCCAAGGCGATGGCCAAACATCCGGCGCACCGCTACCGGACGTGCGCGGAATTCGCTGCGGCCGCGGAACGTGCGCTGGCCGCCCCGCCGTCCCCGCAGCCGCCGGCGCCGGCGCCGGCGCCGGAAACGACCGGGCCGGGTTCCGGGTTCGCGCCGGCAGCGGGATATGCCCCCGCGCCACCTGTTGCGCCGGGCGCGCCCGGGCCGGCGGGATATCCGGCCGACGGTCGATACGCGGCCGGCGCACCGCCGGTTGTGCCCCCGCAGTCGGCGGGTTCACCGTCGACGGGCGCGCCACGAGGACAGGCTGTGGAGCAGGCGGGCGGGGCGGCGCACACCGACGTCCCGTCGGGGCAGGCCGACCATGCCGGTGTGCAACCCACTGTCGCGATCACGCGACCCGCACCGCCGGCCGGTGCGCCGGGTCCGGCGGTGGAGCAGACGGGCGGGTTCGGCGCGGTGCCTTCGAGCGTCGAGCACACGGGCAAAAACCCGCAGGCCCCCGCGGGAGTCGAACATACCGGCGGGCTACCTGTGGTACCGGCGATGTGGCCCGAGCCCGCGGGCGCACCGGCCGGTTACGCGGGTGGATCGGTGGAAGCCACCGGCGCCACGGCGACCGTGCACCGCGGCGGCTACCCGCCCGGTCCACCCGGTTTCTCCCCGCCGCCGCCGGGTTACACCCCGCCCGGCAATACCGCACCGCCGGTGCGGCGTAGCCGGGCACCGTGGATCGCCGTGGCGATTCTCGTACCGCTCATCGTGCTCGCCTTGATCGCGGTGGTCGTGGTGGTGTTCCTGGACACCGGCGATTCGGGCTCGGGCAGTGCCCCGGCCGCGCCGCAGACCTCCACCCTGGAACGGGAACCGAGCAGTACGGCCGGTCCCGGCGATTCGCCCGGCGGTGAGCCCGGTGACCGCACCCGCCGCCTGTTTCCGTCCCTGCTTCCGCAGGGGTCCGGACTCGACGGGCTCGGTTATCAGAACGCTCGATGCAGCAGGTTCGGTCCCGGCGATCAGATCCCACTGCTCCCGGATGTGCCGGTTTTCGACGATGTACTCGAAGCCCGCCCCTGGGAGGCGATCTGGGATTGCCGGCAGGTCCAGCTGCAGCCCGACCGGATGGACTACACGATCATCACCTATCGGGACGCCGAAGCCGCCCGGGAGGTGGTTGCCGGCCTGCCCGCGCACGATACGTCGGCGGGTACCAAATCCGGCGAACCGTATATCGCCCATGTCTGGGAGGATTCCGGCGCACGCGGCCCCTTCACTGTGAACATGCTGGTCTCCTTCGGTTCCGGAGGAGATTCACCGCGCAGCAACTCCCTGCTGTTCGTTCGCAAATGGGGCCCGACTGCTCGTCAGGACCTCTACAGCTGGTGGGCGGACGCACCGCTGTGAGGCCCGCGGCGCTCCCGGCTGCCGCGAAACCTCCCAGCGGGCAGCGTGCGACCGGTGGCGCCGCCCGCTACGTCGGATTCGGCGCCGGTCGACCAGCCGATGCCTCACTGAACTCGGTGCTGCGACCGGCCACGGCGTGGGTAGTAGTGGTGCGTTCGTCCGACCCGATGCGTCCGTCGCCGAGGGTGACCACCCGGTCGCAGTAGTCCACTGCGCCCCGGTCGTGGGTCACCATCACCACCGAATTACCCGATCCGGCGACCTCGGCCAGTAATCCGAGGATCGAGGCGCCGGTTTTCGAGTCGAGGTTGCCGGTGGGTTCGTCGGCCAGGATGAGCGGCGGGTCCATGATCAGCGCCCGCGCCACCGCGACCCGCTGCATCTGCCCGCCGGACAGTTCGGCGGGACGGTGCTCGGCGCGTGCACCGAGCCCGACCCGGTCGAGCAGTTCCAGGGCCCGGGGTTTCGCCTTACGCAGAGCCTTGCCGTCCAGCAGTTTCGGTACCGCGACGTTTTCCCACGCCGACAAGGTGGGCAGCAGATTGAAGAACTGGAAGATGAACCCCACTCGATGACGCCGGAATTCCGACTGCTGTTCCTCGCTCAACATCCCGATTTCGGCGCCTTGGAACCGGATCGACCCGGCATCGGGGCGATCCAGCGCGCCGAGCATATGCAGCAGTGTGCTCTTCCCGGACCCGGACGGACCGATGACGGAGGTGAACTCGCCCGCTTCCAGGCGCAGCCCGATCCCGTCGAGCGCCCGCACCGGCTGATCGCCGACACGGTACTCCTTCACGACGTCGGTCAGTTCCAGCATGGCCGGCTGCGTCATCGCCACCCCGTCTTCCACAGATGTAGGGCCGGGGCCGGTTCACGCGACCGGCACCCGCGACGCCGTCCGGGCATCCAGTACCGCACGCAGCACCGGCTGTTCGGCCGCCAGCTCGAGGTGTACCTCGTCCACGGTCCGGCCCTGGGCGGCACCCAGTTCCAGCTTGGCGTCCAGATGAATGTTCCACCGATAGCGCAGGGCCGCAAGTACTCCCTGCGGTCCGCCGAACAACCGGTCGAGGTGGGGGATATCGTCGAACAGGTCGGCGCGGGCGGGGTCGGCGGCCGCGCGGTCGAGAACGGTGCGCAGGATCTCGGTGCGCAGGTGCTGTTCTGTCCAGGACATGATCCGTGCCCTTTCGGTCGGGGCCTGGGGTGCGCCGTCCGGTCCGGCGCCGGCGTGTTCCACGCTATGGATCCGCTGCCCGCACTGCGTCGTGCGGCGGGCGAGAATCGATCTCCTACCGGGGGTGGAGACGAGCCCCGGCCTCAGGGCGGATGTATCGCACGGCCGGGGCTGATTACCCTGGAGAGGTGCCTGAGAGCCACCTCACACCCGGTTCCGCGGCGGGTGATCACCCGGGGCGTCCGGGCGGGGGCGTCGCCGCGGTGACCGTTCGGGCCGGCCTGGTCTGGCGCCGGTTCACGAACGGGCGGCTGCGGCTGGGCTGGCACCCGCTCGGGGACCTGCCGTTCGACTACCCGCCGAAGGTGGTGCTGTCCGCCGATCTGGCGCTGCTCGTCCTCGGTCTCGTCGCCTGCCTGCAGCGGCACGAATACTTCCCGACGGTGCTGCCGTTGCTTGCGGTGGTGCTGCTGTTCCTGTCGGTGCCGGCCTATGTGCTGTTCGGGATCGTGCCGCGGCCGCTGGTACTGGGCATGGCGACGATGGTCGCGGCGGCACTGTTCTTCGCCCAGCCGGTCGAATCCGATTTCGCGCCGTTCGTGCTGATGGTGGTGGCCGCCGAGATCGCGGCGATCGCGCCGAAGCGGGTGAGTATCCCGCTGGCGCTCCTGGCGACCGTAGAACTGGTCGCCTTCGCCGTGATGAGCCAGGCGCTGTGGGGAAACGATAATCTGCGTACCGGTGTCCCGATGTACGCGCTCGGTATCCTGCTCGGCTGGCTGGTCGGCGTGATGCTGCAGTACCAGCGGCTGTACCTGTATCAGGAACGGGAGAACCAGAATGTGCGGGCCGCGCAGGCGGCGGCCGCCGAACGCAACCGCATCGCCCGCGAAGTACACGATGTGATAGCACATTCGCTCACCGTGACCCTGCTGCACGTCACCGCCGCCCGGCATGCGCTCAGCACCGACAGCGATGTGGAGGAGGCGGTGGATGCGCTCGCCGACGCCGAACGGCTGGGCCGGCAGGCCATGGCCGATATCCGGCGCACGGTGGGCCTGCTGGATTCCGGGCGGACCACGGCGGGCCCGGAACCGGGCGTCGACGATATCTCCGCCCTGATCGACGACTTCGCCAACGCCGGCCTGACGGTGCGCCGCCGTTTCACCGGCGATCTGGACCGGATCTCCGCGGCGGTCGGTCTCGCGCTGTACCGCATCTGCCAGGAATCTCTGGCCAATATCGCCAAACACGCATCCGGCGCGGCCGTCGAATTCGCACTGGAAGTCGGCGCGCGGTCGGCGGTCGTGCGGGTGCGCAATCCGCTTTCGCCGGGGGCACGTATCGGGCACGGCACCGGTGTCGCGGGGATGCGGCAGCGGGCCGAAGGACTCGGCGGCCGGATCCTCGTCGGCCCGGAGGCCGGTTCCTGGATCGTGCGGGCCGAATTCCCGCTGCACGACCGCCCCGGGCAGGTCGACGAGTCCGCACCCGATACCCGCGAAGAACACTGCGCGCTGATGAAATCGATCGGCGTCCCCCAAGTCCGTAGACCGGGACTGCCCGGATGACCACCGAACTCCCGCCTCGGGCCGGGACAGCGCGCGAGAACGGACGCCGGGACGTAGGCGGCGTGCGGCGGACCGGCCGGTGCGTGCGTGACGGACCGGGCCGGTCACTCCGCCGTGCAAGTGCCCGGGGATTCACGAACCGCGCGAAAACCGGCAGTGACGAGATGTTGCCCGTGGCCCGGGACCGGGGCAGGCGCCTCTTGAGCGCCATTCCGAGGCCGGCCGGGCGGAGAACTCGGTGGCAGGTCGTCCGGCCGGGCCGATCGGTGAGACAGCCGGGGCGACGTATGACAGGGCGGCCGTGTGTACCGATACGGCTCCGGCCGGTGCCGGTCACCGATTAACGGGAGGAAAAATGACCAGGGTCGATAGCGATCCGGAAGCCCTCGAGGTCTTGATCGTCGACGACCAGGAACTCGTGCGCGGCGGGTTACGCCGGATCCTGCGCCGCCGCGACGGGTTCCGGATCAGCGAATGCGCCGACGGCGACGAGGTGCTCGCCGCGGTCGCGGCGCACACTCCGGATATCGTGCTCATGGATCTGCGGATGAAACGGGTGGGCGGTATCGAGGCCACCCGGCTGCTGCGAGCCCGCGCCGGCGAACCTCCGGTGCTCGTGCTCACCACCTTCGACGACGATCAGCTGCTGTCCGGGGCTTTGCGCGCCGGCGCCGCCGGGTTCCTGCTGAAGGATTCCCCCGCCGAGGATCTGATTCGAGCCGTCCGCACCGTCGCCGCGGGCGGGGCCTGGCTCGATCCGGCCGTCACCGGCCGCGTGCTGTCGGCCTACCGCACCTCCGCGGTCCCGCCGGCCGGACCACCCGCCGGTGGTGAGCTGACCAGCCGCGAATACGAGGTCCTGGCGCTGATCGGCCGGGGCAAGGCCAACAGCGAGATAGCCCACGCGCTCGGAATCTCGGAGGTCACCGTGAAATCCCATGTGGGTCATATCTTCGGCAAGCTGGGACTGCGCGACCGTGCCGCCGCCATCGTCTACGCGTTTGACCACGGTGTGGTTTCCCCGGGACAATCCAAGGTTTGACGGGCAGCCCGGCGCGATTACGCGACCGGGTCGATACGGCGCCCGCGACGTGGAGAGGATGGACGGGTGCAGGCGCCAGGTTCCGAAGTCGGCGGGCGGTTCGGTCCTTATGAGCTGCGTTCCCTGCTGGGTAGCGGCGGAATGGGAGAGGTCTACGAGGCCTACGACACCGTCAAGGAACGGGTGGTCGCGCTCAAACTGCTCTCCGGCGATCTGGTCGGCGACCCGGAATACCAGACCCGGTTCCGTCGCGAATCGCAGGCCGCGGCCCGGCTCGCCGAACCGCATATCATCCCCATCCACGATTGGGGTGTGATCGAGGGCCGGCTGTTCATCGATATGCGGCTGGTCGCCGGCACCGATCTGCGATCCGTACTGCAGGCCGGTGGTCCGCTGAGCCCGCAGCGCGCGGTCACCGTGATCGAGCAGATCGCCGCCGCCCTGGATGCCGCGCACGTCGACGGTCTGGTGCACCGCGATGTGAAACCGGCGAACATTCTGGTCACCGACACCGATTTCGCCTATCTTGCCGATTTCGGGATCGCCCACCACGCGGGTGATTCCGCTGTGACGCAGGCGGGGGTCGCGGTCGGCTCCTACACCTACATGGCGCCCGAACGGTTCGAACGCGTACCGGTCACCGCGCGCGCCGATATCTATTCGCTGGCATGTGTCCTGCACGAATGTCTCACCGGCGCGCAACCGTTCGAGGCTCCGAGTATCGGCATGCTGATCCGTGCGCATCTCGCCGAACCGCCGCCCCGGGCAAGTCTTCAGCGAACCGGGTTACCGGCTGCATTCGACGATGTGATCGCATGTGGTATGGCCAAGGATCCGCACGAGCGTTTCGCTACGGCAGGAGAACTCGCTGTCGCAGCCCGTACCGCGCTGAACTCCCCGGCACGTCCGCCGCAGTCGCACGCGGCATCTGCACCGGGAACCGGCGAATTCCCCGCAACACCGGTGCCTTCCGCGGAGAGCTCTCCGCCGACCGGCGGTATACCCACTCTGGTGGTCCGGATTCCGAATCGCGACGAAGACGGCACCCCGGATCAGACCACGGTCCTGCCCGCGATCATCCCCGGCGACCCCACCTCGGTGCGCCCGACCGAATTCGAGTTCACTCCGCTCACCTCCGACGACCAGGCCGAGCCCGAAGTCCCGGGTCCCGGTATCCGCCCGTTCCCCGACGCCCACCTGTACCAGAACGAGCAGTTGCATCCGGCCGCCGATCCGGATTCGGCCCCCGCAACCGGTGGTATGCCGGTCGCCGACTTCTACCCGCCCGACCAGGCGACCCGCATCTACGGCCAGGGCCTGGGGCCCACCGCACCCGGCACCGACGATACGACCCGCGTTTTCGAGCCGCCGCAAACCGCCCCGGACCCCACCGGCGCCGACGCCACCCGCGCCTATCGGCTTCCCCCCGGCTCGGCCGATCCGGAATTCCGGCCGGGCGAGCCTGCCCACGAACCGGATGATGCCTACCGTTCGGACCTGCGTGCCTACGGCATCCGGCCCCAGTCATTCGAGAACGGCTACCGATCGAGCGAATACCCCCTCGAGGGTCGCCCTCATGGGCCGGGCGAACAACCCCTCCAGCCGGATGAAGGCGGCCCCCGATCGGGCGAATACCCGGTGAACGCCCACGGCGGAACCGACCGGTCTGCACAGTCGGGCGACTTCCGGTACCGCCCGGACGACGACACCCGCCGGGTGGACGACTACACCCATGTCCCGCCCGGCGCCTACGGGCCGGATGAGCGGGGTTATCCGCCCGCCGAGGGCGCATACGGACAGAGCGCACAAGCTTTCCGGCCGGATGAGGGCGGCCATGGCTCGGGCGAGTATCCGGTGGATGCCCACGGCGGGACCGGCCGTGCCGCACAGCCAGGTGATTTCGGCTACCACCCGGGGGACGCCCCCCGGCGGGTGGACGATGACGACCAGTTCCCGGCGGGTCGTGCGTACGGGCCGGAGGAAGGTGCCTATCCGCGGGCCGAAGGTCCACACGGGCCGGGCGGTGCGGCCGATCCGGCCACCGGGGACTGGTGGACCGCCGAGCGTGGGGCCCCCTCCGAGGATCGGCAGCCCGGCGGGCCGGTCTCGCCGGGCCCCGGCGGCCTGTTCGGTTACGGCGGTGCCGGCTCCGGACCCGGCGACCTGCAGCCCGACTCGTACGGTTCCGGTGCTGCTTCGGGAGCCCCGCAGCCGGACCCCTATGCCGCCGCCTACGAAGCCGGTTACCGCGACAGCTACATGGCGAACGCGGCCCGGCCCCCTGCGTCCGACCGGGAGGGGCAGCGGTCCCGCACGATGCCGATCCTGGCCGGGGCCGGGGTGTTCGTGCTCGTCGTGCTGATCGCGATTCTCGGGTTCACCTTCCTCGGATCCGGCGGCGAGGAGGAAACGCCGAGCGCCGCCGAGCCCACCGGTGCCGCCCTCACCAGCACGCGCAGCAGTGCGCCGGCCACCTCCACCGCGCCGGCCAGCACCTCCACCACGACCACCACCACGCGTGCCGCTGTGCCGGCCGATGCGCAGCCCTGTACCTCGGCATCGGGTGGGGGTGCCTACGGTTCGGCGGCGGCCGGGACCGCGGTGACCAGTTGCGAGTTCGCCGAGGCAGTACGGCAGGCCTATCTGGATCCCACGGTGGTGTCCGCCGAGGGGGAACCCGTTTCCATCGAGGCGACGAGTCCGGTGACCGGGCAGGCCTACACCCTCGAATGTGTTGCCGCGGACGGCCTGGTCACCTGCCGTGGCGGCAACAACGCGGTCGTGTACCTGTACTGACCGGCCCCGGCCCGGTGCCGCGCACAGTTCGCGGGCCGATCCGGGCCGGGCTATGGTCGCCGATGAAGTACGGTGCTTCGACCGGGTACGAGACGTGGGAGATCGCAATAGTCATGGGCAGAGTTGTGTCGACCGAGAAGAAACGGGAACTCTTTCCGGCCCGGCGCCCGCTCGCCCTGCTCGGTTGCCTGCTCACCGCGGCGGTTGTCGCCGCCTGCGGATCCGAGACCACCGAACCTCCGGCGCCGTCGACTTCGGTCACCCAGGCGGCCGCGGCCGATATGCCCGGCGCCGAGGTACTGATCACTGTCCCCGGCACGCTGGCCGCCGACTTCGTCGAGTTGGAGCGTTCGCAGAAGGGTGAACTGGGGCTGGCGATCATGCCCGTGGGTGGAGAGCGTCTCGTCGGGATGGGGAAATGGACCACCGGCCCGGCCTGGTCCACGATGAAGGTTCCGCTGGTTGTCGCCGCCGAGCGCAAGAACCCGGGCGGGCAGACGTATGCCACCTCGGCCGCCATCACCGCCTCCGACAACTCCGCTGCCGACAGCCTGTGGTCGAATCTCGGCGCTCCGCGCGCCGCCGCGGACGCGGTGCAGGCCGTCCTGCGCGAGGGCGGCGACGATACGACCGTGGTCCAGGAGAAAGCCGTCCGGTCGGGGTATTCGGCGTTCGGCCAGTCCGAGTGGTCGCTGGCCGATCAGGTGCGGTTCGCGTCCAGGCTGCCGTGCCTGCCCGGCGCCGATACGGTGATCGAACTGATGGGTTCGGTGAGCGCGAACCAGCAGTGGGGGCTGGGCTCGGTCTTCGCCGAGGCCGATTTCAAGGGCGGCTGGGGCCCCGACCCCGACGGCGCCTATCTGGTGCGCCAGTTCGGCCTGGTCCCGGTCACCGGTGGCACGATCGCGGTCGCGCTTGCCGCGCAACCGGATTCGGGTACGTTCTCCGACGGGATGAACCTGCTCGACGAGATGGCGGGTCTCATCTCGCAGCATCTGGGCGAATTCACCGGCGGTTCCTGTCCGGCCTGACAGCGGCCGGCGCGGGCGTTACCCGACATTCACGGGCCCGAGGCGGCGCGGCGGGCCGGAAGCGGGCAAGATGGGCGCCATGCGCATCGGAATCCTGACCGGCGGTGGGGACTGTCCGGGACTGAACGCGGTGATCCGTGCCGTCGTCCGCACGGCGAATGGCCGCTACGGCGACGCCGTGGTGGGCTTCGAGGACGGCTGGCGGGGGCTGCTCGAAGACCGCAAGATCCGCATCCAGAACGATGACCGCACCGACCGCCTGCTCGCCAAGGGCGGCACCATGCTCGGTACCGCCCGCACCAACCCGGACGTACTGCTGGCCGGCCTGAGCCGGATCCGGCAGACCCTCGACGACAACGGCATCGAAGCGCTCATCCCGATCGGCGGGGAAGGCACCCTCACGGCCGCCAGTTGGCTGTCCGAGGAAGGTGTTCCGGTGGTCGGCGTCCCGAAAACGATCGACAACGATATCGATTGCACCGATGTCACCTTCGGCCACGACACCGCGCTGTCCATCGCCACGGAGGCCATCGACCGCCTGCACACCACCGCGGAATCCCATCAGCGCGTGATGCTCATCGAGGTGATGGGCCGGCACGCCGGCTGGATCGCGATGCATTCCGGCATGGCGGCGGGCGCCCACCTGACCCTGGTACCCGAGCAGCCGTTCGATGTCACCGAGGTCTGCGCGCTGATCAAACGCCGCTTCCAGCGCGGGGACAAACATTTCATCTGTGTCGTGGCCGAGGGTTCGCATCCGGCCCCCGATTCCGGGTTCACCCTGCGCGAGGGCGGGGTGGACGAATTCGGGCACGAACGGTTCACCGGAGTTGCCCAGCAGCTCGGGATGGAGATCGAGCGGCGGATCGGCAAAGAGGTCCGCACCACGGTGCTCGGCCACGTGCAGCGCGGCGGCAGCCCCTCCCCGTACGACCGGGTTCTGGCCACCCGCTTCGGCCTGCACGCCGCCGAAGCGGTGCACGCCGGGCACTTCGGGCAGATGGTAGCCCTGCGCGGCACCGAGATCGGGCTGGTCCCATTGCACGAAGCGACCAAACAACTCAAGCGCGTCCCCGCCGACCGCTACGAGGAAGCGCAGGCCTTCTTCGGCTAGACGCACGTCCGACGCCGACGCCGACGCCGACGCCGACGCCGACCCCGGCCGCCGGGCCATCGGGACTGCCGGCCCCGACCCGCGCTGCCGAAGCGCCGTCGAACAAGCACCGCGGCGATACAGTCGAGCCCATGCGCCATGGCAGGGGAGCGTTGCCGGTAGTGGTTGTGTGGTTGCTCGTCTCGATGCTGGTCGGCTGTGGGGACGGTCCGGCCGATGAGCGCGTGGCCGGGCAGTGGCACGGCGCCATCGAGGTGCCCGGTGCTCCGGTGGTGGTAGGAGTGGAATTCACCGGCCGCCACAGCGGAGTCATCGATATCCCCGCCCAGCAGATGACGCAGCACCCCCTGAACGATGTCGTGGCCGACCCTGGCGAGGTGCGGTTCGGGGTTCCGGATGTCCCCGGCGACCCCCGATTCGCCGGTCGGCTCGACGAATCCGCCGGCGCGATCGTCGGCGATTTCCGCCAGGCCGGGCAGACTTTCGGACTCACGTTGAACCGTGCGCCGGTGCCACCACCGGCGCGTCCGCAGGAGCCGCATCCCCCGTATCCTTACCTCTCCGAGGAGGTTTCGTACCAGAGCGGCGGTATCACCGTGGCGGGCACACTGACCCGGCCCGATACCGCCGCGCCGGTGCCCGCCGTCGTCCTGATCACCGGTAGCGGCCCGCAGGACCGTAACGAGGAACTCGCCGGTCACCGCCCGTTCCTGCTGCTTGCCGATACGCTCACCCGCGCGGGTTATGCGGTGTTGCGCACCGACGACCGCGGTGTCGGCGGGACCGGCGGCAACCTGAACCAGGCCGATTACGACGATCTGTCCGCCGATATCGAAGCCGGCCTCGGCTATCTGCGCGGCCGCCCCGAGATCGATCCGGACGGTATCGGCCTGCTCGGACACAGTGAGGGCGGATACCTCGCCCCGCTGGTCGCCGCACGGCCTTCGAACGGGATCGCGTTCGTGATGCTCATGGCCGCGCCGGCGATCACGGGTACCGATATCGTCCTCGACCAGGGCACCCGGGCATTCGGCGCCGCCGGTGCGACCCCGGAGCAGGTCGACGCCCATCGCGCTTTCCTGACCGATTGGACCGCTGCGTTGCGCGCCGGTCAGCTCACCAAGGCAGCCCGGCTCTCCGAAACCTACAACCGTGCGCTGCCGGCCGAGTTGCGTGCTGCCAGTGAATCGCTCACCGCTGCGAACACGCCGTATATGGCTGCGCTGGTGTCCTACGATCCGGCACCGGCCCTGTCGGCGCTGCGGATGCCGGTGCTGGCGTTCTACGGGTCGAAGGACGCCCAGGTGACCGCGGACCCGAATGTGGAGACCATGCGGACCTTGCTGGCGGGCAATCCCGACGCGGACGTCCCGGTCTTCGACGGGCTGAACCATCTCATGCAGCCCGCCTACACCGGCCTGCCCAGCGAATACGAATCCATCGAGACCACCATCGACCCGGCGGTTCTCGATACCGTCACCGGCTGGCTCGGCGAGCGGATACCGGCCGGTTGAGGTGACCGCCGGGCCTTCATACCTGCGCGCATAGACTGTGCTCCATGAGCGCACCCACCGTCGAACTCATGGATTACGCCGACGTCGTGACCCGGTACGAGCCGGTGCTGGGCATGGAGGTCCATGTCGAGCTGTCCACCGCGACCAAGATGTTCTGCGGTTGCCCCACCACGTTCGGCGCCGACCCCAATACCCAGGTCTGCCCGGTATGCCTCGGCCTGCCCGGTTCGCTGCCGGTGGTCAATCAGCAGGCGGTGGAGTCGGCCGTGCGTATCGGCCTGGCCCTGAACTGTTCCATCACTCCGTGGGGCCGGTTCGCGCGCAAGAACTACTTCTACCCGGACCAGCCGAAGAACTACCAGATCAGCCAGTACGACGAGCCCATCGCCACTGAGGGCTACCTCGATGTCCCGCTGGACGACGGCACCACCTTCCGGGTCGCGATCGAACGTGCTCATATGGAGGAGGACACCGGTAAATCGGTGCACGTCGGCGGCGCCACCGGCCGGATCCACGGTGCCAGTCATTCGCTGCTCGACTACAACCGCGCCGGTGTCCCGCTGATCGAGATCGTCACCAAACCCATCACCGGCGCCGGTGACCGGGCACCGGAGGTGGCGCGCGCGTATGTGACCGCGCTGCGCGATCTTCTGAAGTCGCTGAACGTTTCCGATGTCCGGATGGAACACGGTTCGCTGCGCTGCGACGCCAATGTCTCCCTCATGCCGGTCGGCGCGGTCGTATTCGGCACCCGCACCGAGACCAAGAACGTCAACTCGCTCAAGAGCGTCGAGGTCGCGGTGCGGTTCGAGATGCGCCGTCAGGCCGCGATTCTCGCGACCGGCGGCGAGATCATCCAGGAGACCCGCCACTTCCACGAAGCGGACGGCTCCACCTCCCCGGGCCGGCGCAAGGAAACCGCCGAGGATTACCGGTACTTCCCCGAGCCCGACCTGGAACCGGTCGCCCCCGACACGGCCTGGGTGGACGAGTTGCGCGGCACCATCCCCGAATATCCGTGGCTGCGGCGCGCGCGTATCCAGTCGGACTGGGGTGTCTCCGACGAGGTCATGCGTGACCTGGTGAACGCCGGTGCCCTGGACCTCATCATCGCCACCGTCGATGCCGGCGCTCCCGCCAAAGAGGCCCGCTCCTGGTGGGTCGCCTACCTCACCGAGAAGGCCAACGAGCGCGGCGACTCCCTCGAAGACCTGCCGATCACCCCGGCCCAGGTCGCCGAGGTGATCGCCCTGGTCGAGGCGAAAACGGTGAACAACAAGGTCGCCAAGCAGGTCGTCGATCTGGTGCTCGACGGCGAGGGCGACCCAGGCGCGATCGTCGAGAGCAAAGGCCTCGGCATGGTCAGCGACGACAGCGCCCTGCAGGCCGAAGTGGACAAGGCGCTGGCCGCCAACCCGGATATCGCCGACAAGATCCGCTCCGGCAAGATCCAGGCCGCCGGCAAGATCGTCGGCGATGTCATGAAGGCCACCCGCGGCCAGGCCGATGCCGCCCGCGTCCGCGAACTCGTCCTCGCGGCCTGCGGGGCGTGACCGGATAGAACCGCGCCCGCACTGCCGCCCGCAGCCGCGAGGTGAGGCCGGATTCATCGATAAACCCCGGGGCACCGTCCTGAACCGGCCAATCGGCGTGCCGGCACTCGACCGTCGATTGTCATCGAGGTTCTGGCCGTCGGCGTGGGGCTCCGCAGCCGGCGTATTCAGCGGTGCAGGGCCATATCGGGGCCGGTGGTGGTGCCTGTCTGTTGGTGGGTCGGCAGGGTGAGTAGCCATGCGAGCGCCACGACTGCCGCGCCGGCAAAGGGGATCGTGGACGCGGAGTGGTTGTCGAGGAGGTAGCCGCCGATAGCCGCGCCGAGGGCGCTGCCACCGTAGAGCCCGCTGATTCCGAGGGCGAGGGCGAGCATGGCTCGCTGGGGATCTATTGCCATGATCCCGGCTTGAATGGCGGGGCTGAGCGCCCAGGCGAAGATCGACCAGATCCCGATCGCGACGAACAGTGCGGGGGTGACGCCGGTGGTGGCGGTGAGCAGGACCGCGAGTGCCAGCAGCGCGATGGCGTGTCCGCCGACGATAACCGCCCGGGCGGTGCGTGGATCCGTCTTGTCGGTGAGTGCGCCGCCGAAGAACACGGCGGCGACTCCGACGACTCCGACGAGGAGCAGTGCGGCGGTGACCTGGCCCGAGGTGCCGTCGAGTTCGGTCTCGAACACTGCTCCGAGGTAGTTGTAGAACATCAGGCCTCCGGTGCCGCAGAGGAACATCGCACCGACCAGCGCCATGATGTGGGGGTTGGTCACCGGGTCAGCCGCGCGGCCAGTCCGATATGGCCCCCACCGGCGACCGACGGAGCGAAAATGCCGACGGCCGCTGCGGCGAATGCGGCGACAACCGCGATGAGGCCGAAGGTGGCGCGCCAGGAGTACAGGTCACCGATCAACGCTCCGGCGGGAACCCCGGTGAACAAGGCCACGGTCAGCCCGGAGGTCGCCACAGCGAGGTAACGGCCCTGTTGGCCGTCCGGCGCCGCACCACCGGCGATAGCCATAGCGGTAGGCGAGGCTGCCGCGGCGGCGAGCCCCGCGGCGACGCGCAGCACCAGCGCGAGCCAGAAGATATCGATGAAGACCATGAAAGCGTTGGCCAGCGCGAAGATCACCAACGAACAGATCAGGATGCGCTTCTTGTCGACTCGGTCGGTGACGACTGCCAGGACCGGTGAACCCAGACAGAAGGCAAGCGCGAATGCGGTGACCAGATAGCCCGCCTGTCCAGCGGTGACATCGAGGTCATCCGCGACCGCGGGCAGGATGCCCGAGATCACGAACTCGTCGGTCCCGAGCGCGAGCATGGCGACGAAGAGTAGTAGCAGCCACGCCGGTAGCGATCGTGCGGGTGATGTGCTCATAACCACCTATGTTCGTTATTCGTCGATCATCGAATGACGGTGAAGGTAGCATCACTGGTGTGGTACGCACAACGCCCCCGGATTACCGTGATCTCGCGGAGGTCGAACTCGCCGAAGTCATGCACGCCCTGGCGGATCCGGTGCGCCTGGGGCTGATTCGGCTGCTCAGCAACGGCGACGAAGTCGCATGGGGTCAACTCGACGTCCCCGTGGCGCCGTCGACCCTGAGCTACCACCTGAAAGTGCTGCGTTCGGCGGGGCTGACCCGTACACGCAAGGAAGGCACACGCTGCTTCGTGCACCTACGGACCACCGAAGTCGACCAGATTTTCCCCGGCCTACTCGACACCACGCTGACCCTGATGGCACACACACCAGGCGGGATCGTGCCGGTGAAACTCAAATCCGAAAACCGGACCGGCGAACCTGCTTGCCGACTGGCCGGCTGACCGACGTCTGCCACCTGCGCCGGCGGCGGCGGGATACGAAGTGCGCCCCACGGGCCGGCCCTTCGAGCTGTCGGCAACCGAAGCACCGCTCGTGCGTGCGGATCATTCACTCCGTACCGCCTGGCGGCGTCACGGGCTGGTTTCAACCGTCCTCGCTACCGCCCGCAAGCGGGCAGAGCAGCGCGTGTCGAGGGCGGAACAGTAGCGGGAGGGGCCGAAACCCTTCGAGGAGCCGGGGGTGGTCAGTCCGGGCCGCCACCACCACCGGCAGTGGGCGGCGGGATACGGACGACGCGGTCGTCGTTGGGGGTGGGCTGACCACCTTCGGATTTGTTCGCGGTGGAGACCCAGATCGTGCCGTCCATGGCGGGGCCGGCGCCCAGCAACCGGCCGTACTTGTTGGCAAAGAAAACGCTCGGAGGTGCGGTCACCGCGTAGGTGGTGGGGTCCGGGGTCGCCATGGCGAGGGCTTTCGCGTCGGTCAGGGCGATCGCGATGCCGTCGGGGGTGACCGCGCAGCCGGCGACTCCGGGACGGTCCGGCCACGTCCACGCAGTGGTGGCGATACCGTCGGGGCCGATGCGCTGCAGGCGGTCCAGGGCGGGGGTGCGGTCGGTGACCCAGACCTGGTCGCCGCCGAGGCAGATATCCCCGGCCGAGCCGATCCCCGAGAGCGCGACCTCGGTGGGTGCGTTCCCGTTCGAGGTGGGGTTCTTCACCCGCAGCAGTTTGCCCGCCGTACTCGCCGGATCGGCCGCGGCCGCCGGATCGCCGGCATTACCGGTGAGCACCAGCATCCGATCCGGTGCCGACCATTCGATAGCGCCCCGATTCCCGGTGGTGCCCTTCGGGATTCCCGTCAGAACCGGTTTCGGCGGGCCGCCGCCCTCGGCGATGCGGACCACCCGGTTATCGCTCGCGGTGGTGACGTAGGCGTAGAGCAGCCCGTCTTCGTGGTAGGTGGGGGAGATCGCGATATCGCTCAATCCGCCGTCGCCCGCGGGATCCACGTCGACCCGGGCGACCTCGACCGGCGGCTGCTCCGGTGCCACCTTCAGGATGCGTCCGGTGCGGCGTTCGGTCACCAGCGCGTACCCGCCGAGTTCGACCAGCCCGCCGGTGGTGTCCAGGCAGCTGACCACCACGGCCGGATCGGGGTCGATACACGGACCGCTCGGCCGGGTGGTCGAGGATTCGGGGCCCCGCTGCTTCGGAGGTTCGAGCTCCGCCGCGTCCAGGGTCGGTTCCTCGGTGAACGGGCTGGACGCGGAATCGTCGAAACGCGCGCACCCGCTGAGCAACAACGCCCCGCATACCAGCCCCACCGTCACGCGCCGCGCGCCAACCGACCTCATAACCCCCCAACGTAGTGGAAATCCCTCCGGTCGCGCCCCCACGCCCCCGCCCGGAGTGGACAGCGGCGGGCGGTCAGGGCGATGGCCGCCACTGCCCGCGGAGCCGGCCGCGTCGCCGGCGGCCCGACCCGGTTCGTGACCACCCGGCCACCCGGCGTGGGTGATGCGGTGGGTGCGCAGGAATTCGGCGAGTTCGTCACCGCCGCTGTGCTCGCAGTCTTCGGCGGCGGTCGTCCCCGGCGGCGCCCCTCGAGCGCCGAGACCGCGCGCCGCCGGGAGGTATACGTGTCCGTAGGCGGTACGCAGACGGACACGGACAACGTCCGCAGTGGCGCGGACACGCCGTGGATTCAGAACGCCCGCGGCGCTGGATCGGCCTACTGTTGAAGGGTGAGTGCCAAGCCGAGAAACGGCTCCGCGCCGTCCGAATCCGCGCGGCCCGGTAACCCGTCCACCGCCGAACAGCGTGCGGTGTCGACGACGGCGGGCGGGGTGGGCAGCCCATACGATTTCCCTACCGGCCAGTTCCCCAAGGTGGCCATGACCAAGGAGATTCCGGCGATGGCTTCTGTTGATCCGGGCGAGAAACCGACCGATACCCCCGGCCCCGGCGGGCCGGCCGGCGGCGACGCCAGGACCTATTCCTACGCGAGTATCCCTCCCGCGGGCACCCAGCCCAACGGGGGGTTACGCCGCCGGAACGGGGACGGTCGCCGCGGCACCCTCGATCTGGGCCTTTTCCTGCTGCGTCTCATGGTGGGCGGTACTTTTCTCTACCACGGCCTGCAGAAACTGGCGGGCTGGTTCGACGGGCCGGGGTTGGACGGCACCGAAGAGATGATGGAACAGGGCGGTTGGGACCATCCGTCCATCGCCGCGGCACTGGTCACCGCCGGTGAGGTGGGCGGCGGCATCCTGCTGATCCTGGGTCTGGCCACTCCGCTGGCCGCCGGTGCGGTGCTTGCGGTGAGCCTGAACGCCTGGATGTTCAAACAGGGTATGCACCCGGATTTCCAGTACAGCCAAGGGCCGGGGGCGGTCGAATTGGACACCGTTCTCGCCGGCGCCGCGATTGCCGTCATCTTCACCGGCCCCGGCCGGTGGGCGCTGGACCGCGGTCGCAGTTGGGCCACCCGCCCCGGCGCGGGCTCGGTTGTGGTCCTGGTCCTCGCGTTCGCCGCCGCCCTCTTCACCTACTGGTACCTCCAGGACGGTAACCCGCTCACCGGTATCGGCCCCTTCGAGTAGCGCGCCGCGGCCGGCCGTGATGCGCTACAGGCGCGCCGGCGGCGCGGCCATGCACACGAAGGGTCCTCATAGGCAAGTAAATGCTTGCCTATTGTCGCTCCGTAAGCGGGCCCGGGCTGCCATGGGCGTAGATCGCCGCGCCGAGGCCGCGAACGCGGTCGAACGGCCGTCACACCCACGGCCGGAAACCCCGCACCGGATGCGAGATATCGCGCACGGCCCCGTCACGGATACGGAAGGACGCCCCATGACCGACAGCACGGCTTACGGAACCCTGGAGACGATCGACGGGCGACCGGCATTGCGTTTCGAGCTTTTGCTCGCGTATCCGATCGAACGTGTATGGCAGGCAGTCAGCGTTCCGGCGGAGCTGGCCTCTTTCTTTCCCGGTGCGGCCGACTGGACTCCGGCGAAGGGGGAGATCATCGATCTCGGCGGCCCGATTCTCGAGGTGACCGAGGTCGACCCGCCGAATCGGCTGGCGTGGGTAATGGCCGGTCAGCCGCAGAGCTTCGAACTGACCGCAGCGGAAGGCGGCTGCCGGTTGATCTTCACGCATGTCATCGACGATCTGCCGGTCGCGCAGACTGCCACCGGCTGGGAGACCTATCTCTCGCGGCTCGAACCTCATCTCGCCGGCACTCACCTCTCCGACGAGCAGGCGCACGAACCGTGGCGCGAGATCCACGAACGCTACGCCGAGCGTTTCGATGTCGATCCCGAGCCGGGGCGGCGCTGGGCAGCCGAGCATCTGCCGTCCGGTGGCGACTGAGGCGGGCGTAGCCCCCGATCCCCGGGGCACGATGGAGCGATTCGACGATGAACTGCTCCCGGCCTGCACAGCGGTGGTCGCCCGGCCGCAACGTTCGAACGTCAACGGCGTCCCGCTCACCTGGAGCGGGACGCCGTTGTATCGCTACGGGCCGCCGTTCGCGACCGGGGAGACTCAGGGCACGTGCCGGACCGCGCCCTTGTCGGCGGAGGTTGCCAGGGCCGCGTAGGCACGCAATGCCGTGGTGACCGGTCGTTGCCGGTCCACCGGCTGCCACGGGCGTTCCCGGGCCTCCATTTTGGCGCGGCGTTCGGCCAGCACCGCATCGTCGATCAATACCTCGAGGGTGCGGGTGGTGACGTCGATACGGATGCGGTCGCCGTTCTCCACCAGGCCGATGGTGCCGCCACTGGCCGCTTCGGGAGAGATATGCCCGATCGAGAGGCCCGAGGTGCCACCGGAGAACCGGCCGTCGGTGATCAGTGCGCACACCTTGCCGAGACCCGCGCCCTTGAGGAAGGCGGTGGGGTGCAGCATCTCCTGCATACCGGGCCCACCGGCCGGGCCTTCGTAGCGCACGACGACCACATCGCCGGGCTGGATCTTCTTCCCGAGGATCGCCGAAACGGCTTCCTCCTGGGATTCGACCACCACGGCCGGGCCTTCGAAGGTGAACAGTTCCTCGTCGATACCGGCAGTCTTGAGGACCGCGCCGTCCACGGCGATATTGCCGCGCAGTACGACCAGCCCGCCTTCGGCGGTGTAGGCGTGTTCGATATCGCGGATACAGCCACCGGCAGCGTCGGTGTCCAGCGAGGACCAGCGGTTGTCGGTGGAGAACGGCTCGGTGGTGCGCACACCGCCGGGTGCCGCGTGGAACAGCTCCAAGGCTTCCTCGGAGGCTTTACCCGAACGGATATCCCAGGTGTCGAGCCATTCGTCGACGGTCGGGGTGTGCACGGTGCTCACCTCGGTTTCGAGCAACCCGCCGCGATGCAATTCGCCGAGGATCGCCGGGATTCCACCGGCGCGGTGCACATCCTCCATGTGATAGTCGGAGTTCGGCGCAACCTTGGACAGGGTCGGCACCCGCCGGCTGATCTCCTCGATGGCCTGCAGGTCGAAATCGATTTCACCCTCCTGCGCGGCGGCCAGGATGTGCAGGACGGTGTTGGTGGATCCGCCCATCGCCACATCCAGCGCCATCGCATTGCGGAAGGCCTTCTCGTTCGCCACACTGCGCGGCAGCACCGATGCGTCGTCGTCGCGGTACCAGCGGTTGGCGATATCGATCACGACCCGGCCCGCCCGCTCGAACAGGGCCCGCCGCGCGGCATGGGTGGCCAGCGTGGAGCCGTTGCCGGGCAGGGCCAGACCCAGCGCCTCGGTGAGGCAGTTCATCGAGTTCGCGGTGAACATGCCGGAGCAGGAACCACAGGTCGGGCAGGCGCTGCGCTCGACCTCGGTGAGCCCGTCCTCGGTCACCTCGCTGTTCGCGCTGGCGGAGATGGCGGTGATCAGGTCGGTGGGCGCCTGTGCGACCCCGCCGACGACCACGGCCTTACCGGCCTCCATCGGCCCACCGGAAACGAATACGGTGGGGACGTTCAGCCGCATGGCCGCGTTCAGCATGCCCGGGGTGATCTTGTCGCAGTTGGAGATGCACACCAGCGCGTCGGCGGTGTGCGCGTTCACCATGTATTCCACGGAGTCGGCGATGATTTCGCGGCTGGGCAGCGAATAGAGCATGCCGCCGTGCCCCATCGCGATCCCGTCGTCGACGGCGATGGTGTGGAATTCGCGCGGTACCCCGCCGGCTTCCCGGATCGCCTCCGCCACGATTTCGCCGACATTTTTGAGGTGTACGTGCCCGGGCACGAACTGGGTGTAGGAGTTGGCGATGGCGACGATCGGCTTACCGAAATCGGAATCGGTCATACCGGTGGCCCGCCACAGGGAGCGGGCCCCGGCGGCATTACGGCCGACAGTGGTGGTGCGGGAACGAAGCGCTGGCATGGGTGTCCTCGGTCTGGTCGCGGGGCTGGACAATGCGACGACGCCGTATCGCCCGGCCGCGGATGACCGCTGCTGGAGGTGCGATCGGCGTTTTCTCAGGCTACTCCCGGCCGGAAGCGGACTCCGGGCCGGTATCGGCCGGGGCCCGGTGTGAACCATGGCCGGGGAGCCGCCGGCGCCGTGCGAGTCCGCAGCGGGAGAGCGGTGCTAGCCCTTGGCAGGCGAGTCCTCGGCGTCGTTCGCGCCGGAAGAGTTGTCGCCGGTGCCGGTGCTGCGTGAGCCGGTGTCGGTATCGCCTGCCTCGTCGCCGGCGGACTCCGTGCCGGACTCGTCTGCCGGGTCGGCGTCTCGGAGTGCGAAGGGATCGGGGATCCGCCCGCCGGAAGCGTCCACCAGATCGCGCAGGCGGTCGTAGCTCACGGCCGGGAGCGGCACCTCGGTGTCGTCGGCGAGGTGTGCGCGCACGTAGCCGCGTTTGGGGATGCTGAGTCCCTTCAGTTGTTCCCAGCCGATATGCCGGGAGGAGAACACCGAGCGCAGATCCAGCCCGTTCGGGGACACCGTGGTCTGGGTGCGCAGAATCCAGACGATGGCGGCGATCGGGAACAGCGCCAGCCAGAACAGTGCGGCCGGCCAGCCGACGATCGGGAAGAACACGCACATCGCCAGGATGACGACCCCGAGGAACGACAGACGTGTCATGCGGATCACACGGGTCGGTCCCGGCGGTGCCGTATCCCCACCCGTTACCTCCGCGGCGGCGGGGATATGGGACGATTCCGGTGGTGGCACGGACTGATGCGGTGATGACACACCACCATCCTCGCATCATGGTGGACGGGCGTGAGCACCCGCTACCTTCTCACATAATGAGAAGACAGCGGTCAGCTGTTTGACTCTGCACCACACGCACACATACCGTCATGCGCGTGAATCGAATCGAGTTGCTCGTAATCGGCCGGCGCGTCCAGCGCTGAGCCAGACGATCCGCATACGTCAGCTCGCACTGCGACGCGCCACCCTCGAACAGCCACCGGCTGTCGGGGGATTTTTTATGTCGGGACAAGTGAACGACAAGCAGTAAGGAACCAAGACGGTGAGCGCACCAACTACCCGGCCCGGGCCCGCGGCCCGCAAGCCCGCGCCTTCGAACCCGCCGGCCTCGGCCGGTGCTCCGACCACCCCGGCGAACCGCCGCCAGGTCCCGCCCGAGCGGGTCACCGGCGCGCAGTCCGTCGTCCGCTCCCTCGAGGAGCTCGGCGTCGACACCGTATTCGGTATTCCCGGCGGCGCGGTGCTGCCCGTTTACGATCCCCTCTTCGATTCCACCAAGGTGCGTCATGTGCTCGTACGGCACGAGCAGGGCGCCGGCCACGCGGCCACCGGTTACGCCCAGGCCACCGGCAAGGTCGGTGTGTGTATGGCCACATCCGGTCCGGGCGCGACCAACCTGGTGACCCCTATCGCCGACGCCCAGATGGACTCCGTGCCGATGGTCGCGATCACCGGCCAGGTGGCGCGCAGCCTGATCGGCACCGACGCTTTCCAGGAAGCCGATATCTCCGGCATCACCATGCCGATCACCAAGCACAACTTCCTGATCAAGGAAGGTATCGATATTCCGCGCATGCTCGCCGAGGCCTTCTATCTGGCCTCCAGCGGGCGTCCCGGCGTGGTGCTGGTCGATATCCCGAAGGACGTGCTGCAGGAGCAGACCACCTTCAGCTGGCCGCCGGAGATGCGCCTGCCCGGATACCGCCCGGTCACCAAACCGCACGGTAAGCAGGTGCGTGAGGCGGCCCGGTTGATCGCCGAGGCCACCGCCCCTGTCCTGTATGTGGGCGGCGGCGTGATCAAATCCGAGGCGTCGGCCGAACTGCTGGAGCTGGCCGAACTCACCGGTATCCCGGTGGTCACCACCCTGATGGCGCGTGGTGCGTTCCCCGACAGTCACAAGCTGAACCTCGGTATGCCGGGTATGCACGGCACCGTGGCCGCGGTGGCGGCGTTGCAGAAATCCGATCTGCTGATCACTCTCGGCGCCCGGTTCGACGACCGCGTCACCGGTCAGCTGGATTCCTTCGCCCCCGACGCCAAGGTCATCCACGCCGATATCGACCCCGCCGAGATCGGCAAGAACCGTCACGCCGATGTCCCGATCGTGGGCGATTGCCGCGAGGTGCTCACCGAACTGATCGAAACCCTGCGCGCCGATCCGGCCGGAATCGAACTGGACCTGAACGCCTGGTGGACCTACCTCGACGGCGTTCGGGAGTCCTATCCGCTGGGCTGGACCGCACCGTCCGACGGTGCGCTCTCGCCCGAGTACGTCATCGAAACCCTGGGCCGCCTCGCCGGTCCGGAGGCCATCTACTGCGCGGGTGTCGGACAGCACCAGATGTGGGCTGCCCAGTTCGTCAAGTACGAGAAGCCGCGCACCTGGCTGAACTCCGGCGGCGCCGGAACCATGGGTTACGCCGTGCCCGCGGCCATGGGCGCCAAGATGGGTATGCCCGACCGTGAGGTGTGGGCGATCGACGGTGACGGCTGCTTCCAGATGACCAACCAGGAACTCGCCACCTGCGCGGTGGAGGGTGTGCCGATCAAGGTCGCGCTGATCAACAACGGCAACCTGGGCATGGTCCGGCAGTGGCAGACGCTGTTCTACGACCAGCGCTACTCCAACACCGATCTCAAGACCCACGGCCTGCGTATCCCGGATTTCGTGAAACTCGCCGAGGCGCTGGGCTGCCACGGTATCCGGGTGGAGAAGGAAGAGGACGTGGAGGCCGCGATCCGCGAGGCGCAGTCGATCGACGACCGCCCCGTGGTGATCGATTTCATCGTCGGCAAGGACGCCCAGGTATGGCCGATGGTCGCCGCCGGTACCAGTAACGACGAGATCATGGCCGCCCGCGGGATCCGCCCGCTGTTCGACGAGGACGAGCAGGTCGCCGAACCGGCGGTCATCCACGAGGCCATGACCCGGGAGCAGAACGAGACCGAGGGGAACCTCCAGTGAGCACAACCCACACCCTCAGCGTCCTGGTCGAGGACAAGCCCGGTGTGCTGGCCCGCGTGGCCAGCCTGTTCTCCCGCCGTGGATTCAATATCGAATCCCTGGCGGTGGGCGCGACCGAGGTCAAGGACATCTCCCGGATGACCATTGTGGTCACCGTGGACGATCTGCCGCTGGAACAGGTCACCAAACAGCTCAACAAGCTGGTGAACGTCATCAAGATCGTGGAGCAGGACCCGGACACCTCGGTGGCCCGCGAACTGATCCTGGTGAAAGTCCGCGCCGACGCCAGCGTGCGCACCCAGGTCATCGAATCGGTGAACCTGTTCCGCGCCAAGGTGATCGACGTTTCGCCCGACGCCCTCACCGTCGAAGCGACCGGTACCCGCTCCAAGCTCGACGCCCTGCTGCGGATGCTCGAGCCGTACGGCATCCGCGAGATCGTGCAATCCGGGGTGGTGGCCGTGGGCCGCGGACCCAAATCCATCACCGCCACCCGCTGAACCTCGGCCGGGCGCACCCCGCGCCCGGCCGTCTTTCACGCCTCGTTTACCGTTTCCCGCGTTTCGCGGGTTCGAAATAGTCAGAAGGGATACCACCAAGTGGCAGTCGAGATGTTCTACGACGACGATGCCGACCTGTCGATCATCCAGGGCCGTAAGGTCGCGGTGATCGGTTACGGCAGCCAGGGGCATGCGCATTCGCTGAGCCTGCGCGATTCCGGCGTCGAGGTCCGTATCGGTCTGAAGGAGGGCTCGAAGTCGCGGGCCAAGGCCGAAGAGGCCGGGCTGACCGTCGGCACCCCCGCCGAGGTTTCGGAGTGGGCCGACGTCATCATGCTGCTGGCCCCCGACACCGCCCAGGCGTCGATCTTCACCAATGACATCGAGCCCAACCTGAAGGACGGCGACGCGCTGTTCTTCGGCCACGGCCTCAACATCCACTTCGGCCTGATCAAGCCGGCCGCCGAGATCACCATCGGCATGGTGGCCCCCAAGGGCCCCGGCCACCTGGTGCGCCGCCAGTTCGTCGACGGCAAGGGTGTGCCCGCCCTGATCGCCATCGAGCAGGACCCGAAGGGCGAGGGCCAGGCCCTGGCGCTGTCGTACGCCAAGGGCATCGGCGGCACCCGCGCCGGGGTCATCAAGACCACGTTCAAGGAAGAGACCGAAACCGACCTCTTCGGTGAGCAGGCCGTGCTGTGCGGTGGCACCGAGGAACTGGTCAAGACCGGTTTCGAGGTCATGGTCGAGGCCGGTTACGCCCCGGAGATGGCCTACTTCGAGGTGCTGCACGAGCTGAAGCTGATCGTCGACCTCATGTACGAGGGTGGCATCGCCCGCATGAACTACTCGGTCTCCGACACCGCCGAATTCGGTGGCTACCTGTCGGGCCCGCGGGTCATCGACGCCGGTACCAAGCAGCGGATGCAGGACATCCTGAAGGACATTCAGGACGGCACCTTCGTCAAGCGCCTGGTCGCCAATGTCGAGGGCGGCAACAAGGAACTCGAGGGCCTGCGCAAGGCCAACGCCGAGCACCCGATCGAGGTCACCGGTAAGAAGCTGCGCGACCTGATGAGCTGGGTCGACCGGCCGATCACCGAAACCGCCTGAGCGGTTCGCTGATACAGCGCTGAAAAGGGTCCTTCCGCGATTGCGGAAGGGCCCTTTTTCGGTGCGCTCTATTTCCTAATCGGTTTGATAATATCGGTGACATGAGCGAACAGGAGTACGGTATCGGCGAAGGGCCCGCGACGCGGATCAGCCTGTCGCTGTCCGAGGGAACCGCCGAGGCCGTCCGGCGCCGCGTGGGCAAACGGGAATTCTCCTCGTTCGTCGCCTCGGCGGTCGAGCGCGAATTGCGCGGCCTGATCCTCGACGAATACCTCGCCGACTACGAGCAGCGCAGTGGCCCGCTGCCGCCCGACGAACGGCAGCGCGCAAAGGAAGCGTTCGACCGTGCGCTGGCCGAGCCGGGGCAATGGCCCACGGCAAGCTGACCCTACCCGCATCCCGGCGTCCGGCCCCTGCACAGGGAGGTACTGCGGTTCTCGACTGTCAGGGATTGTCCCGGCTGGTGGACGATTCCGCTCCGGTCGTCGCACTGGTCGCGGAAGCGCGGGCGCGTGGCATGGAGGTCGTCGTGAGCGCGCTGACCATCATCGAGGCGACGCACCGGAAAACGAACCGGGCACGCCTGAACTGGCTGCTGTCCGGTATTCGGATCGAACCCGTCGACGAGGCAGCGGCAAGGGCCGCCTCGGCATTACTGCTCGACACTGGACTCCACGGCCACAAGTACGCCATCGACGCCGTAGTCGCGGAAATGGCGTTACGTCAGCCCACTCCAGTGGTCGTGCTGACCAGCGATGCCGACGATATGTCCACACTGTGCGGTCCGACGGTCCGCATCATTCCCCTCTGACCCGTACCGGCTGCCGAACAGTCGGCTTCGCTGGTCAGTCCTCGACGCTCAGTGCTTGGCGGTAGGTCAGGCGTCCTTGTGTCTGCATCAGTGAGCGGCGATAGATGCGTTCCGCGACGACCACGATTCCGTAGGCGGTGGCCGCCATGATGGCGAGGGAGACGAGCGGCTCCCACCAGGCGGCCGTGCCTTCGGCGAGGCGGGCGGGCATGGTGACGATGGAGACGATCGGGACGTAGGAGGTGACGGTTTGTGCAGTGCCGGAGGCGAATATGCCGAGGAACAGCACGATCATGATCAGCATGCTCAGCGGCGTGGAGGTCGATTGCAGGTCCTCGTTGCGGGTCGCCAGCGAACCGGCCACGGCCCACAGGCTGGCCAGGGCGAGGAAGCCGACGATGAAGAAGACGATGAACCAGCCGGCCGCACCCGCGATCTGGGTGACGTAGTCGGTATTTCCCATCACCGCCAACCCGGCCAGGCCCGCGCCCGCGAACAGGACGAGCTGCCCGAAGGCCATCAGGGTGTTGCCGACGATCTTCCCGATCAGCAACTGCCGCAGGGGGATCGCGCTGGCCAGGATCTCGACGATACGGTTCTGCTTCTCCTCGACGACGCTCTGCGCGATGGACATGCCGAACAGCAGTGAGGCGACGTAGAACAGGAACGCGAACACGAACGTCATGATTTGCGCGAAACCCGGATCGACGGCGGACTCGTCGAGCACGTCGCCGGTGACCTGGCCGCCCCGGCCGAGTTCTTCCAGCGAGGTGCCCGCTGCTTCGGCGTTGCGTTGTAGCGCGAGTTGCTGTGCGGCGGTGGTCACGTAGGTGTTGACGTCGTCGTTCACCGACTCCTTGCCGATGAGCCGCCACCCCTCGGGTCCGGCGACGAGGCCGGCGTCGACCTCCCCGTCCCGGACTTGCTGTTCGACGGCGGCGAGGTCGGCCACCGGTGTGCTGGTGAAGGCAACGTTGCTGTCGGCGAGTTCGGCGAGACGGCCGGCCGTCTGCACGACCTGGCCGCCGTCCGGCCCGGTGACCGCGATATCGACTGTTTCGGTGCGTCCGCTCATGAATCCGCTGATGGCCAGCGAGGCGACGATCACCACGATCGTGATGACCGTCGAGATCAAGAAATTGCGGTCGCGGAGCTTGACCATGACTTCACGCTCAGTGACGATCCGCCACGCTGCCGCCTCCGGGCCCGACCCGCTCATGCCGTCACCTCTCGGAAGATCTCCGCGACCGACGGCCGCACCTCGGCGAATTCCTGTACCGACCCGCGGGCAAGCGCTTCGGTGAGGACCTGGTCGGTGGTTGCGCCGGTCAGCTCGAGCAACACCCCCGACCCGTTGCGCTCGACCACGCTGACCCCCGCGAACTCGCTCAGCCAGCCGGTTTCCGAGCCGGCCCGAAGCCGGTACCGCAGCGCACCGGCTTCGCGCAACTGCGCCGCCGAGCCCTGCGCCACGACCCGGCCGTTCGCGAGGATCACCAGCCGATCGCACAGCCGTTCCACCAGATCCAGCTGGTGCGAGGAGAACAGCACCGGCACACCCTGCGCGGCGTATTCGGCCAGCAGGTCTGCCATCGAATCGACCGCGACCGGATCCAGCCCGGAGAACGGTTCGTCCAGTACCAGCGCCGCCGGCTGCGTCACCACGGCCGCCGCGATCTGCACCCGCTGCTGATTGCCGAGCGACAGCGATTCCAGCTTGTCCTTCGCCCGATCTCCCAGCCCGAACCGCTCCAGTAGTTCCGTGGTCCGCCGCCGGCCTTCGGCCGCCGAAAGCCCCCGCAACCGAGCGAGATACACCAGCTGATCCCGCACCGGCTGCTTCGGATACAGGCCTCGCTCTTCCGGCATATATCCGAACGAACGCCGATCGGCGACCGTCACCGGACGCCCGTTCCAGCGCACCTCGCCGCCATGGACGGCCAGTACACCCATGATCATCCGCATCGTCGTGGTTTTACCCGCGCCGTTGCCGCCGACGAACCCGGTGAGCGCGCCCGGTTCCACCTCGAACGTCACATCGTCGACGGCCGTTTTGTCGCCGAACCGGCGCACCAGATGCGTTACCTCGAGCATCGAACCTCCGCGGTTGTGGTCCGGGCCGACTCTACCCCGGCCGCTGTCTTACGGGAGGCCGCGAAACATGCACACACGATGGACGACTCCGCGCCCGGGGCCGCGCGGGAAGGTCCCGAGTACGGGCCGGGCGACCATCTCGCCGATACTCTCCCGAGCCCGAGCCCGAGCCCGAGCCCGAGCCCGAGCCCGAGCCCGAGCCCGAGCCCGAGCCCGAGCCCGAGCCCGAGCCCGAGCCCGAGCCCGAGCCCGAGCCCGAGCCCGAGCCACGGATCCGGGGGCCGCCCACCGGTATGCTTGCGAGCCGCCCGCGCAGGACTTCGGGCGCGGGCGGACACCTCCGCTTACCCGTGTACGTCCGCGACGTATGGTTCGGGCGTGCGCCGGAGCACCAGGACACCGGCGAGCAGTCCGGCACCGGCCAGCAGCGTGGTGATCAGGAACGGGTCGCCGGTGTGCAGAGCGGGAGCGAAACCGATTCCGACGCAGACCGCCACACCGGTCGCGCCTCCGAGCTGGTCGGCGGCCCGCTGCACGCCCGAGGCAATTCCGGCGTCGTCGTCGGTCACACCGCTGACCGCGATGTATTGCAGGCCCACGATCCCGAAACCCATCCCGGCCGCGATGAGCAGCATCGCCGGAATCAGCCACGGCGCTCCCGCATTCACGGCAGCGACGACCCCGATGATGGCCATTGCGCCCGCGGTGAAACCGAGTCCCGCCAGCACGCAGACCCGGGCTCCCCAGCTGCCCAGTAGCCGGGGCACGAGCATGGAGAACACGATCAGCGAGACGGCCAGCGGGAGCATGGTGAGTCCGGCTCCCAGCGGCCCCATTCCCAGATAGTCCTGGAGATAGAACGTGAACAGCAGGAACGAGGTCGACAGTGCTCCGCTGAGCAGCATTGTGGTCAGGTTCGCGGTGACCCGCGCGCGGTGGGCGAAGAATCCCTGAACCGCCCCGGGTTTGGTGCCCACCTTCTTTCTTGGGAAGGATGGGCAGATCATGCCTGCGAACGAAGCGACCAAGGCCAAGGCTGTCCGGCTGGTCGTCGATCACCGTGACGACTACGACAGCGAGTGGGCCGCGATGAAGGCGGTCTTCGCGAGGCTGGGGATGACCACCGAAACCCTGCGCAAGTGGGTCCGCCAGGCCGAGGTCGACCGCGGCGATGCAGAGGGGACGACGACGGAGGCGGCGCGCACGATCCGTGAGCAGAAACGCAAGATCGCCGAATTCGAGCAGGCAATCGAAATGGTGTCTGCGGCAACGTCTTTCTTCGCGCGGGCGAACGACCCGCGCCAGCGGTAGTTTGCGCGTTCATCGCCGAGCGCCGTGCTCGGTTCGGGGTCGTTCCGATCTGCCGTGCGCTGACCGCGCACGGCAGATGACGATCCCTTACGCGTTCACTCCCGACCGCCTGCAGTGCATCCAGGTCCATGATCGCCTGGGAGGCGCGGTGCACGATCGCGCGGCGGATATCGGCCGGCTGGAATACCGGCATCAGCGCGCCGCGGCCGATGGTGATCATCCAGGCGAAGTAGGGGTAGAGCGTCTGCTGCCGGTAGGCGGGCCAGGCGGATTCGGGCAACCGGGCCCGCCCGCCGCGCAGGGCATCGATGTAGAGCGCGATGAGGTCGGACTCCCGGGATTGCCCGTCTGCCTCGCCTCTCCGCCAGGTTGAACCTGTGACTCGACCCGGACACGAATCGGTTTCGGTCACACCTGCTGCACCTACGTGTATGTCATCCTTGAGAGTCGACATGCACTGTGCAGCACCTGACAGGCAAACCGGCCGCAGCGTTCGCCAGGAGGCGTAATGACCACAGGTGGTTTCGACCCCATGTATGGCCAGGCAGACCCCACGTACGGCCAGACGTCGGGGATCAAACCGGGCGGACTCGGTAAACGTGCGGGCGCCCGATTCATCGATTGGATCATCGCCGGCATCATCGGCGCCGTCTTCTTCTGGCTGCTCGGTGTGGTCGCGGACCTGCCCGACTGGGTGTCCGTTCTCCCGGGTGCAGCCTTCGGCTGGCTGTACTTCATCGCCTTCGAGGTCTCCTCGGGCTCGACGCCCGGCAAGAAGCTGCTCGGGTTGCACGTCAACGGGTCGGATGGTGCTCCGAAACCCAGCCTCAAGGATTCGGCGGTCCGTAATGTCTACATGCTGCTGAACCTGATCCCGTGGATCGGTGGGTTGCTGTGGTTCGTGGCGGCGCTCGCCATTGCCTTCACGATCAGCTCCAGCCCGACGAAGCAGGGCTGGCATGATCGCGTTGCCGGCGGCACCCAGGTCATCGACGAGTAGCTCCTGTCCTGTCTTTCGCGCAGCCGGTGGTTCGGATCGGTGGGGGATTCCACCTCGGATTTCGCGGACCGTACAGACGCAGCATGAGCCGGAAACGGCCTGGGGGGCACGGTAGCCAGTTGGCGCCGGGCTGAGTGGGCCGCTGTGTTTGCAGGTGGATGGTGAGGGAGCCGTCGGTGCCGGTGTGTAGTCCGGGTGTGCGATCGGTGATCGCGTAGCGGTCGATCGCGTTGTCGTAGAGCAGGCCTTTCGCGTGGTAGACGGTCAGCGACCAGAACTGGTCCACCGGCGGCCGGTTCCCGTGTTCGAATCGGACGGTGTAGCAGCGGGTTCCGGTCAGTGGCATTCCCCGGTCGTCTCGCTCGCATACCGGGTAGAGCGCTTCTTCGGCGGGGTTGATGTAGATCTGGGAGTAGGCCACCGCGGCGCGTAGTAGGTGGTCGCCACCGAAGTCGGTGCCGCGATCGTTGATCGACCATCCGTTCACCGTGCGGCCGAGTTCGGTGACGCGCTGTTCGATCGCCCGGAGTCCCTCAGCGAGACCGTGATCGGCGGACCGGCGGAGTTCCGGTTCGCCCAGGGCGGCATGTATGTCGCCGAATGCTTCGCGGACCCATTCGGGTACTTCGGCCGGCTCTGTATCGGCGAGTACCGAGCTCAGCGAATCCAGAAATGCCGCGGTGTCCCGGGTTTCGGCCTGCCGTTCGCGTTCTAGGAGGGGCTCCGGTGGTGTGTCCGCCGGCGTGCCGGGCCCGCTGAGTTCGATGCGATCCTGTAGATCGTGGACTGCTCGGAGATCGTCGGCGCGACCGGGGTCGGCGAGTATTCGGATCGCCACCATGACGAATCGCGATCGGCACGCGATCGTCGTGGCGGCATCGGCCGGGGCCGCCGCTGAACGCCTGTGGTGAACGACGATCTCCGGTATCCGGGGGCCGTGCGTGCGTTGCCCGAGCGTCGCCGCGGTGGAGGAATCGGCCTCACCGATCTGGATGCTGTAATACCGGTCCCCGAAATCGGGAAGCCGGAGCCGGAAGGTGCCGGCGGCGAGGTCCAGGAAGGCCAGCGAGTACAGCGTGTCCACGTTGGGGGCGACTCCGCTGGTGAGTGTCGGGTCCGAGAGCCGCCGCTGATGACCCAGGCGGTTCAGTGCCGCGCCCGCAGAAGTATCCGGTCGCGGGGCGTCCGGGGTGAGCGGCAGTGTGAAGCGAAGTCGCAGGCGCTGCGCGAAGACGTAGGGGAAACCCCAGATGTGCAGCTTCGCGGATCGGCGTGCGATGTCCTCGGGATCGAGGCGTTGTTTCCGACTGGTCATGGGGCACCCATCGATAATGAACTGACTTCAATTAAACTTCTGTGGGGAGTAGGAGGCCGAACCTGCGGTCGTGCTCGGCCGGGTGAAAGGAGACGCCGTGGTGGCGAAGACGGAGAACCAGGTTCGCCGCCGATTTCCCACGTGGGTGTACGGTCGCGGCGCCGAACCGGATGCCAGGTTCAGCTTGGCGAATGAACGCACCTACCTTGCCTGGATACGCACCTCGGTGGCCTTCATGGCGGCCGGGGCGGCGCTGCAGGTCTTCGGGATCGGCGGCCGTTCCGTCCTCGGTGTGCTGGCCTCGGCTCTGCTGATCGTCTGCTCGATTGTGCTGCCGGTGACCGCGTGGCTGAGCTGGGCCCGGGTCGAGCGGAGCTTGCGTGCGGATATGCCATTGCCGGTGGTCTGGTGCTGGCGGCGGTCCTGTTGTGAAGGCGCTCCGCCCGCGCGGGCAGCAGCCGACGGTCGTGCTCACCGATGGCGGGCTGCAACTGGAACGCACCGCTTTGGCGTGGCGGCGGACCGGATGTTCGCTGCTGATCTGCGAATTGGCGGCCTTCCGGGTGATGGCAGAGTTGGACCAGGGTTTCATTGCGGTCCTGTTCCTCGCTGCCGTCGCACCGACCCTGGTGATCATGCTGAGCGGTTCGTCTCGACCGGCGACTGCCGGCCACTCACTGGCCGAGGACGAGCGCGAAATGGTGTATTCGAGCTCGTCGACCGGTCTGCGAGAACTTTTGCTGGCACTGCTCGTGGCATTGTCCGGAGCTCTCTGTCTGCTGGTGCTGTGCAGTGGCGCGGCCGCCGGGTGGGCGATCGGCGAGTCCGGCTGAACCGGCCAGGGGAATTCGGACCAGTCAGCCCTGGAACAGTCGCTGCCATTCCGTCGAGGAGCGGTCCACGTAATCCGGAGTCAGCTTCGCGGGGTCGGGTATACGAACATCGTGTGCGTCCGCGGTGGCGCCGGGGATGCCGGGGAGTGCGGTGGCCACGCCGATGGCCTGTGCGGCCTGCGCTTCCGGACCGACCATGAAATCGGCGAGAACCTGAGCTGCGTTCGGATGCGGAGCAGTCGCGGTGATGTGTCCGTAGAACGGAACACCCCAAGAAGGCTCCGGTAATGCCCAATCCACCGGCGCGCCCTTGGCCTTCTCCTGGACCAGCGGCTGTACCGTGGGCGAGGCGACGACCTCGCCGGAGGTCAGTGCCTGCGCAACTCCCAAGGCGCTGGGATAGATTCGCGGTTTCAGTGCCGCGAGCCGGTCGACGTAATCGGCACCGAAGCTCTCCCGGTAGTAGTCGTAGAGGTCGATGTAGGAGGCGATACCGGCCGGGTTGGCGACGCCGATTTTGCCGGTGTACTTCGGATCCAGCATGTCGCGGGGATCGGCGAACCCGCCGGGGGCCGCATCGGTATTCCATCCCATACTGAATGTGGCGGCGACATCCAGGAAGAACCTGTCGTTCTTGATGCTGCGGTCGGGTCGGTATTCCGGTCGTTCACGGTTGGGTCCGCGCAACGCCTGCGAGTAGCTGCCGGATTCGGCGGCGTCGGCGATCCACGAGGCATCGGTGACGACGTGGACGTCCGCGGTGCCGCGACCGGTCCGTTTCTCGGTTTCGATGCGCGGGATCAGATCGGCATCCGTGCCGCGGACGAATTCCAATGTGATATCGGGATATTTCGCGTTCCAGGCCGTCTTCAGGCTTTCCAGGATCGCCGGGTTCTGGCTCGAATACAGCAGTACCGATCCTTCCTCTCGCGCCGCGTCCACGACATCGGCCCAGCTGCCCTCGACCGAAGAGGTCGTGCCGCCGCCACCGCATCCGGCCGCGACGAGCGCGGCGCCGAGGATCACCGCCAGCCTTCGTCTGAATCTCGCCACCGCAATCTCACTTTCTGGAGTCGAACTGACATCAGTTCAGCAGATATGGCAGAGTGGTGTCAATCACGTTCCGGGGCCATACGGTGCGCGGTGGTGATCGAACAGCGAGGAGTGTGAAGCGGATGCCCAGCGGCCGCGACGAGAACGACCTGTCACCCTCCGTGATAGGCGGTGTCCGGACCTATGAGCCGGCAGCGGCAGACCAGCTGACCGCTTCCCCACGGCCGGATATCACCCCGGCCGGGGTGGGCGGCCGGGAGGTGCTGGCGCGCACGCTGACTCTCCAGGCGGTGGTCTACGGGTTGCCGAGCGTCTATCAGTACGCAAGCATGTGCGCGCAATGCGCACCCGGCGGCGACGACCTGTGGAGTTTGAACGAGTTCTCCCACAGCCGGGAGCCGGCCGGTCCGAACTATCGGGCCTTCCGCGTACCCAACGTCGACACCCTGTATTCGAACGCCTGGCTCGATCTCACCCACGGGCCCGCGCTGCTCGAACTCCCCGGCTTCGGCCACCGCTACTACACCCTGAACTTCCTCGACGCCTACAGCAACGCAAGCAACATCAGCGCCCGCACCCACCCGGGCCACAGCCGTTTCCTGATCGCCACCACCGACTGGACAGGCCCGGTGCCCTCGGGCTACACCGTGTTCCGCGTAGCCACCCCGCTCATGTGGATCCTGCTGCGTATCCAGGTGTTCGGACCCGGCGACTTGCCGAATGTCCACCGGCTCCAGGACGCCGTCCACATCCATCACGACGGCGACCTCCGCAGATCATGGCCCGTCCTGGATCAGGCTCGGGTGGAAACCTCACCCGAAGCCTTCCTCCGCGCCCTGGACATCTCACTGCGGATCAACGGCACTCCCACCGGTGACGCGGCGCATATCAAGCAGTTCCGCGCGCTCGGCATCTGTGCAGCCGACCGAGTCCCCGGCGAACTGGACGAACCGAGCCGCCAGGGTATGCGAGCGGGTTTCGCCGACGCGCTGGCGCTGCTGGCGGAGTCACGCTCACTTCTCGGCGAACCGGTCGGCACCGGCTGGACGCAAGTCCTGGACAAGGGTGCTCACGGCGACAACTTCCTGGCGCGTGCCGTCATGAACTTCGTCGGTCTCGCGGCGAACGTCGTCGAGGAAAACTGTTCGTACAACACCTATGTCGATGCCACCGGCGAACCACTCACCGGAGCGGGCGATCGCGCCTACCGCATCGATCTCGCCGGCCCGCCGCCCGCCGAGGCCTTCTGGAGCATCACTCTCTACGAGGCCGATACCGGCCGGCTCTACGACGCGCCGGAGGGCAGGTACGCGGTCGGCAGTGGCACCGGCCCCGAACGCCTGAGCCCCTCCGAGGGGCCGGCGTTGATCACGGTGAGTTCTGCGCCGCCCGCGGACGAGAGCACCTGGCTGCCCTGCCCGCCGCACCCGTTCTTCCTGGTCCTGCGGATGTATCAGCCGATGGCGGCCGCCACGACCGGCGGGTGGAAGCCCCCGCCGGTACATCGAACGGATCCAGGACTCTGATCGCGGGCACGAGTTGCCGGGCCTCATTGCCACAGTGTGGAACAGCCGGCGACCCTGTGTCCGCCGTTGTTGGAGGTTCTCGGCCGGAACGGAAAACGTGGACCGGATCCCGGTCGCCGCCGACCGGCCCAGTGCAGCCTGACCCGGCCGACAGCTCTGGCGCAGTGCCGACAGTACTGGCTAGAAGTCGCCGGAGTAGTCCTGGCTGATCCAGCGGTCGGGGCGGATGGTGAACAGGACGGATTGGGTGCCGTCCATCTGCTCGGCGAACGCGCGTCCGGCTTCGGGGCCGAGATAGCGGACGGCGATGGCTTCTCGCGCTCCCCGGGGGGACGGGGTCTCGGTATCGACGACGGTGCCCTCGATGATGATGTACTGATACGGCAGCTCTTCGCGCTGGACGACCAAGGTCACCGCACCGGCTTCCTGGATGAGCCTGGCCTTGCGCCGGTTCGCGCCGGTGTTGATCCTGATATCACCGCCCGGGACGTAGTCGTACCAGATCGGGACCGAGGCAGGCGGGCGCCCATCGGTCGCTGCGACCGACAGCACCGCAATGTGGCGGCCCGCGAGGAATTCTTGGCGCTCGGCTTCGGTGAAGGGTTTCGGCATACAGCATGTAACCGGCCGGTCGGCGGCCTTCTTCCCACAACACTGCGGCCGCCGGGAAAGGGAGTGGAGTGGAGGCGCTTTCGGGCCACGGATCAATGCACGCAGAATTCGTTGCCCTCGACATCGGTCATGGTCACGAAATACTGACCGCGCTCCCGGCCGGTCCGCTGCGCAGTACCGCCGAGGCGGCGCAGTTCCGCTACCAACGTGTCGACCCGCTCGATGTTGCGCGCCGGCGAGTCATCCGGAAGCGTCGCCTGAATGTCGAGGTGCAGGCGGTTCTTGACGGTTTTGGATTCCGGCACCCCGAGGAAACACAGCCGCTCCGGCCCTTGCGGGTTGTGTACCGCGGCGAATCGGACCCTTTCGTTCTCCGCGTACCCCTGACCGATCTGGTATTCCATCCAATTGTCGTAGCCGTCGGGAACCGGGTCGACCCGGTAGCCCAGGGCCGCAGACCAGAAGGCGGCCATCCGATCCGGATCATGGCAATCGATGACAACCTGAAACTGTCGAGACATGATCGACAGAATGCCCGCCTCGCCTACGTCCGTAAACCAGGCTCAATGAGCGCGGCACCATAAGGGGGTGCCGGGACGCGTTCGGTCGCCCGCGCCGCGCTACGGAACTGCCCCGGAGCCTGTAAGCGTGCCCGTCGAAACGCTCGACTGAATGCGTAGACCGACGTGTAGCCGATCGAGCGGGCGATGGTATCGAGAGTGTCGTCGGTGTCCCGCAACCGGATCGCGGCCAGATCCATCCGCCATCGCGTGAGGTAGTCGGCCGGCGCGGCACCGGTCACGGCGCGGAACCGCCGCGTCAGTGTGCTGCGAGAGACCGTCAGTTCCGCGGCGAGTGAGTCGACGGTCCACCCCCGGGCCGGCTCCTGATGAATCCTGGCGAGCGCATCGCTGACCACCGGGTCGGCCAGCATGCCGAGCCAGGATCCGCGCGCCTCGTCCGGACGTTTCGCCAGCCAGACCCGCAGCAACTGCACCAACAGGATGTCGACCAAACGGTTGAGTACGAATGCGGTCGCGATCTGCGGGTAGGCCAACTCCCGCGACAGCAGCCGGACGGTGTCGTCGAGGCAGTTGCCGCCGTGGTCGGCCCTGATATGCAGCACCTGCGGCAACGACGTCATCACCTGCGTCGACACCGTGCGGTCGTATGCGTAACTCGCGCCGAGGATATGCGTCTGCACCTCACCGGCGCCCAGGCGCAACACACTGCCGTTCTCCATCGCCGCGTCGCCGCCGCACCCGCCGCACGGGGTCAGCGGCACGCCGGGAGCACTGCTCAATGCGTGCTCTGTCCCGCCCGGCAACAGCACCACATCGCCGGGCATGAGCTGCTGCGCTTCCCGGCCGGGCAGGCACAGCCATGCGGTGCCCGAGGCGACGGCATAGAACACCGCGTTGCAGCGCGCGTCCCAGGAGATCCCCCAGGTGCCGCCCGCCTCGATGCGTGCACCGGCGGTGCCACGGACGCCGCCAACCGCCAGTATGTCGGCAAGAATGTCCACACCGGTCGATGGTAGTGCGACAAACGGATATGTTCTTGGTCAATTCTGCTATCGAACAATTCAACCTTTACCGCATATGGTCGTGCCATGGATGCGAATGACGTCATCGAGATGAACAGTCAGGTCATCACCGAGTTCCGGGAGAAGGGCGGCACCGTCGGCGGTTTCTTCGAAGGCTCCCCGCTGATTCTGGTGCATCACAAAGGCGCGAAATCGGGCGTCGAACGTATCGCGCCGCTGGTCCCATACGTCGAGGGTGACCGGATCTTCGTCTTCGCCAGCCTGGGTGGCAGTCCGAAGCACCCGGCCTGGTTTCACAACCTGGTGGCCAACCCGAACACCACCGTCGAGTACGGCGCAGAGAAGTTCTCGGTCGCCGCTCGTGTGCTCCCCAGGGCCGAGCGCGACGAGGTCTACGCCAAACAGGTCGCCGTGCAGCCTCAGTTCGGCGAGTATCAGCGCAAGACCGACCGGGTCATTCCCGTCGTCGAGTTGCAGCGGATCGGGCACTGACGCGAGGCTGCTTCGATTCACGTGGCAGGTCGGGGCGGGGGACCAGTGTCGCGAGCACGATCTCGCGCGCCGCGGCGACCGTCGCGGCGAAGGCAGCCGGGTCTCGGCCGACGCGTTCGGCGCCCGAACGCATGGCGCCGGACAGTAGCTCCACCACGAGTGGCACATCGCCGATATCGCGGAACTCCCCGCGCGCGATCCCGTCTCGGACCACGTTTTCCACCTCGGCCACGATCGCGAGAAACGGGTTGTCCGCCCCCTTCGGTACTTCGGCGACCAAGGGGGCGGAGCCCGGCCGGAACATCAACTGCATGGCCTGGCCGGTGGATGCATCCAGGATCGCCTCGATGATCTCGTGCATCCGGTCCGCGGCGGAGTCCGCGGAGCGCGCGGCGATCGCGGCCACCCGTTCGAGCGCGGGCCGGCTCGCCCGCTGAGCCAGCGCCCGGACCAGTCCGCTCTTATCGCGCGCGTAGTTGTACAGGGTGTTGCGCGCGAGTCCGGCGTGGGCCGCGATATGGCCCATGGTGATCGAGTCGTAGTCGCGTTCGAGCAGGAGCTGCCGCATCGCCTCGGCGAGGTCGGTCCACACCTTTTCGTGGTGCTCCTCGATACTGGCGCCCTGGATGCGCGGCATCCGATAATCCTTTCTGTACAGCAGTTTTCATTGCTTATCCGCAACGACTCGGATACGGCCGGCTGCGTTCTCCGAGGCCCATTCTGCTGTTACGGTGCCTGTTCGGCGGCCAGGCCGGCGGCCGATAGATGGACATTCTCCTGGTGGGCCGAGGTGAGTTTCACGCGGCTGAGACGCCAGCCGTCCGCCGTGCGAACCGCCTCGTTGTCGTAGAAGCCGACCACCAGCCAGCAGTTGGGTCCGTCACCGGCAATGTCCTGCGGGACCCAATGTTCGGCCCGGACGTGGGCATGGATCGACGCGTTGTCGCCATCGATATCGACGACGTGACCGGTGATGGCATGGTGAGTCGCCGTGTAGGGGGCGAAGGAGGCGCGGAGGATCTGGAGGTAGTCGCCGAGTGGTGTGGTCATCGGCGGGATGCCGGCGACGGACTCGAAATCCAGTGTGAGCGGGTCGGTGAAGACGAGGCGGGGTAAGTCGGTGAACTCCTTCAGGTCTGCTATGTCGGCATAGCGGCTCATCAGTTCGATGATTTCGGCGCGATCGGTAGGTGTGTTCGTCATTCCCGCTCCATTCACTTCGGCGACGTAAGGGGTTGTGGTGCCTGGGGCGCCACAATCCCAGGCTTTATGCGACGTTCTGTCGTAAAGATTACGACAGAACGTCGCTAAAATCAACGTAGCCGTCATCAACGATCGGCAGGTGCCGGGTGCGTCCGCGGATCACCGCCGATCCGGCAGGCAAACGAGGTAGCAAAGTCTGCGGCTACGAGCGGGAGTGTGATTGCAACCGCAATGGTTTACTCGACGTAGCAGACATCATCGCTGGAATGAGGAGTAGATCGTGGCAGCACACAAAGGTTCGGTGGATCTTCAGCAGAATCGTGCCCACAGCGCCCGCATATACGATTACTTCCTCGGCGGCAAGGACAACTACCCCGCCGACAGGGCGGCCGCGGAGCGAATCGAGCAGGCCATTCCCTCGGTTCGCGGCGTAGCCCGGGACAACAGGGCGTTCATGGTGCGTGCGGTACGCCATCTCAGCGAGCAGGGTGTCCGCCAATTCCTCGATATCGGCACCGGCATTCCCACCGAACCGAACCTGCACCAGGTAGCTCAGGAAACGGCCTCCGACGCCCGGGTCGTCTACGTGGACAACGATCCGATCGTTCTGGCCCATGCCCGCGCGCTGCTGATCGGGACACCCGACGGCGTAACCCGGTACGTCCACGCCGACCTCACCGACCCGGAACGCATCCTGTCCGATCCGACGGTGCGCGAAACCCTGGACTTCACCGAACCGGTGGCATTGAGCCTCATCGCGCTGTGTCATTTCGTTCCGGGCGACCGGATCTACGACATCGTCGATTCACTGCTCGCGCCGCTGCCCTCGGGTTCGTATCTGGTGATGACCCATCTGACCACCGACTTCGATCCGGCGATGGTCGAGGGGACGGTGCAGGCGTACCGGGCGAGCGGTATCGAAATGGAAGCGCGGGACTACCGTGGGGTGTCCCGATTCTTCCGTGACCTGGAGGTACTGGAACCCGGAATCGTCGCGATCGAAGACTGGTATGCGGGGGAGAAGCCCCCGCACCCGGCCGAGGTAACCGAGTTGCCTACCGGCGCGGCCCGCCCGCCCGCCGCGGGGTACGCGGCCGTGGGCTGCAAGGCTT
>NZ_BDCG01000025.1 GCF_001613385.1 Nocardia flavorosea NBRC 108225
TTAGCCACCCGACACCAATGCGGCGCCTGCGGATCATCCCCAAACACGGTCCCCCACGGCACCATCAACTCGTCATCTTCGGCACGCGGAACAACATGCACATGCAGGTGAAACACGCTCTGTGTCGCAGCCCGCCCCATGCTCGTAATCACGTTCGCCGAATCATGCCGGCCAGCAGCATATTGGGCGGCCCGGCGCATGGTCGCGGCCGTGACCTTCGGGTCCTCGGTGAAGTCGGCGACATGCAGCTTCGGGATCACCAGGACGTGGCCGTCGACTACTGGGCCGAGCGGGACGATAGCGAGGGCGTCGGACCACTCGTCGACGATCGTGGCCGGCGCTTCGCCTCGGTTGATCTTGCAGAACACACAATCAGGGTTCATCAGTCTGTCTCCACACTCTCGTTTGTTTCTGTTCCGATCGGCTGCGACATGTCAGCCATCACCGCCCACGCAGACCAGCCCATCACCATGTCGGCCGCCATCTCGCCGGCCAACTCCCGATCACTCTCGAACGGCGGGATACCGAGCAGGATGTCCGCGAACCCCGAAAGAGTGGACGCGATGATCCCAGTAAGTCGATCCACCTCAGCCGACAACAGGACGTTCACGCCGCGGCCTCAGCTCTCAGTTCTGCCAGTTTCTCCCGGCACGCAGCCTCAACCCGGTCACGGCCGACACCCCACACGACCACCGCGCAATGATTCGGCACCTCAGACGGGCCCACCTCACGTACGGCATCGAATGCTGGAAGATACTGGAACGTACGCCGCATCTCCATCAACTCCGAGAGCGTGTACGGATCCCGACGTTCACGGCGACGATGCACCCGCGACTGCAACACATCCGCCGGCTCCTCCCACACAATCTCCGACGACGACGAGAACGACGGCTCAACCTCCAGCTCGTCCAGCCAGAACGAGCCGCGCGCCGTCCACACCTCCCAACGCTCAGGCAGACCAGACAGCACATCCCACTCGCCTACCTCGTCGGTAGAGCCGTGGTTGATCAGCCGCGAATACTCCTCAGCCGTCTCCAGGTTGTCGAACACGTGCCGCACCGGTTCCTCGCCGTACCCGAGGTATTCATGCACCAAGTAAACCTTCACGCCACCGTCTCCTGCCCGGCCAGCCGCGCGAGATCAGCCCGATACTGCTCCTCGAACCTGAGCCACGCGCGAACTGGGATACCCGTCACACCCTCTAACCGTTCCGCCCGCGAGAAGGTCACCGCCGCGTACCCGTCCAGCAACTCGTACACCAGGCCAGGGCTGGCCTCTAACAAGTCCGCCATCTGGTCGACGTGGTTCTCTTCCATCCACTCCGCCAGGAACTCGCCCGGCGCGACCGCATAGTTCGTTTCAGTCACGCCGCAGCCTCAAGACTCTTCAACCGCGACACTTCCCGCTCCAGGAACCAAATCGCTTTGGTCAAATCCTCGATCGGATCACCCTTGACCTTGCCGTCGATCCGAGTCGCCCGGATCACATACTGCGCGGCCTGAGACCCGCACGCCGACAACCACTGCGTAATATCGATTGCTTCCGCGCCGTTCGGGAAGCAGTAATAATTCGGGTTAATCGGATCCGCACCGGCGCCAGTCTCGGGCGGCAACTGCCCGCCACCGAACATGCTTGCGCGCCGATAAAATTCGGGCAGACCGTCCATGTTCTTCTCCTGATTCAAGTGCACGGGAATCGTCGGCAACCTCAACTCGGCCGCGACGATCACCCGATGATGCCCATCCCACATCCGCAAACGACCATCCACGGTGCGCGCGACCTCGATCGGCGCCCGGATCCCGTGTTCGCGAAGATCAGCCTTCAACGCCTTCATCCGCTCGGGTTCCAGCTCCCACAGGCGGGCGGCCTCATCACTCCAACTCCAGCCGTCACCGGTCTCGACGTTGTTGATGATGTGCTTGACCGTCCAAAGCTCGATGCCGCTCACTCTGTTCTCCTCGGTTTTGCGAACTGCTCGAACGTCTTGAACACGGCACGCCTCCACTTCTGCTGCTCCTCATGCCACTCGACATGCCGAACCTGATCCCCCACCACGACGCCGCAGGATGCACACGAATCGGTTTGGAGCAACTGCCGGCGGATGTGCTCGACACGCGCCTTCTCCGCCGCGACCGCCTGCTGCACGAACTCCGCGGCACCGTCACGCAACGTCTGGTCGTCCCTCACAACGTCACCACCAGCAGCAGCCCGGCCACCGTCAACGCCAACACCAACACGGCCGACATCGACTTCGCCAACAGCCAAAACAAGTCCCGCCACGGCGCAGGGGTCACCAACCCGAGAACGGCCAGCACACCGATCACGCCCGCCCACGTCAACAACGGCCAGATAGTCGAGTTCAACGGATCGCAGACTTCAGTACGTCGCGGGGCGCCAACAACACTCCCGACTTTCCGGCAACATGCACCTCAGCGACCTCGATAAGCTCGCTATCCTGGTCCAGGTAGTCGATCTTCACGTAATCGAACTTCTGCGACGGCAACACCACAACAACAAGCCCGGACTCGTCGCGATTCACTCCGATCAGCGGCTCAACTGGGCTGAAAGCGGACTCGCCGCCAACGCGCGCGCTGCCGGCCAGCCATGCCCGACCGCCCTCGTCGTAACCCAGCGCGGACATGGGAGCGAACCCGGACTCGCCGACCTGCATGGTTCGGACGGTCAGGTTCATGTGTTCACGGGGAAGGATGGCGTGCTTCATTTTGGTTTCTCCTGGTAAATGGGTGGTTTGATGTCAGCGGCGGTCAGAACGGCGGCTCATCGTCGGGCGCGCTGCTGGTGAACGAACCACCCTGCGGGCTACTACCCCACGGATCCTCTGCGGCACGCGAACCACCGCCACCCTTACTGACTTTCGTCACCTTGACGGTCGCGTACTTCGTCGACACCCCGAACTCGTCGACCTCCAACTCCTGCACGGTCCGCTTCTCCCCCTCACGGGTTTCGAAACTGCGGGACTTCAGCCGGCCAGTCACGATCACACGCGTGCCCTTGTCCAGGTTGGATTCCGCGAGTGCTTCAGCGGGTTCGCCCCAAATGTTGCAGCGTTGGAAGAGGGTTTCGCCGTTCTTCCATTCGTTGGTGTTCTTGTCCAAGTAGCGTGGGGTACTCGCCACCGTGAAGTTGGCTACCGCTTTACCGGCCGGAGTGAATCGGATTTCTACTGGCGCGGTCAGTCCGCCGATGATTGTCAATGTCGCAGACATAAGCTTGTGTCGCTTTCGGGAATGCCGGACTCCTGAATACCGGCGATACAACTAATTCTCTCGCGCGAGTCAAACCACGAATTCAGGCCGCAGAATCATCGTCGACCAAGAACCAATCCCCAACCGTCGACGGCTGCAACGCGAACACCTCAACCCGCGGCGCCTCACCATCCACCAAGACCGTCCGCCCACAGAGCGATCCGTCCCCGCTCCTGTCTTGGGGCAGGTCGAACACCTCCCAGGCGCCCCAAATCCGCGTGGTGTTCCCGAAATAGTGCACGTCCCTGTACGGTCGCAGACTTATGCACTGCTGAGGCCGGTAGATGATCCTGGGAGGCATCGCGGTGAAGTCGTCGAGGTCGCGGCCTGTCGCGTCGCCCCATTGGAGTTCGACACGGGACTGTGGGTCGAGGCGCCACCAACGCGGCCGTACTGCAAGGTCAGACATCCCGGTTCGCCTCCCGCACCTGCTTAACCGCCATCCGCATAGCCCAACGCCACTCATCGGTATCTGAGTACTGGATCAACTCCACCAGATCGTTGCCCGAATGCCGGAATAAGAACACACGCCACAACGTGTGCCCGTGTCCGCAATGGAAACTGCATGTACCGCGCGTCAACTGGCGAACGTCCGCCCGGTATTCACTCATCGCGGGCTTCCTTCTCCAACACCGCACTCCGCGCAACACCGATCGGAGGCAACTGCTGCGACCAACGACCATCAGGACGCTTAGTCACCGGAAACTCACTGCGCGCCCACTCATACGCCCACAAAGCACGATCAAGACGGGCAGCAGGAGAATTAGAAATATAACCTTTCGGGTGCGGGTCATCCATCATCAACGCTTCAAGAGCGGCATGGAAACCCGAACGATCCACCTGAATAGCGCCGGTTTCGGTCATGAATCAATTTTCCCGCCCGAGTCAAACCACCAAAATGGGCGCGAAATGGGAAATGGGCGCGCGTTAAACATTCACCAGCATCGACTAGAATACGTTTTATGAGCGACCAGCCCCCGTTATGCCAGAAATGCTACGAACAGCCCGCCGGCGAGGGGCGCATGCTCTGCCCCGACTGCCGGGAACGCATCAGCGGACGCGCGCAGGACCCGTACGGGGCTTGGTTCGAGGAAGCACGGGCCGCGGGCAGCTGAGCTGGTTTGCGTCAGAGTCTGCCGAGGATGCGGTAGACGGTGTTGCGGCCGAGTCCCATGAGGGTGTGGATTCGGTTGATGGGTACGCCGGCCGCATCGGCTGCGCGGACCAGCTCGTCGCGTCGTTCGTAGGTGACGCGCCAGGCGTTTAGCTCTGCTTCGGCTTGCTCTGGAGTCCAGGTCATGCTCCAAATGCTACATGTTCCAATCGGGACAACAAACCACTTGCATGTATCGTTTGGAGCATGTATCGTTTGGAGCATCAGCAGGCACGAAAACTACAGAGAGTGAGAGCAAGATGGACGAGATTGATGCATTCTTCGCCGAATTCGACGCAGAGCCCACCATCGAGGACATCGTTTGGGAGACCGCTTTCCACCCGATCATCACCCAGGTAATGCGGAACACCCGGGAACACGAACTCCGGATGGCACAAGAAGCCAACGCTCGCGGCCCCATGTCCCGCCGGGACAAGCGCCGGGGACCGCGCACATTCCGCGCCGAGAACGCTCGGGTCACCTACCACCGGCCCTGAAACAGCCACCCGAAAGGGTGGCTGTTTTCGTTTGTCTACTCATCCACTCACCTACCCCTGCCTGTACCGGGCACCGCCGACCCCGAGCGCATCCATCACCCGGTCATGCCACTCGCCGTCATTGGCGTACCCGTCGGCTTCGACCTGCTGCAACACGTCCAGGATCGGCGTGATCACGACAGCATTGAACGCGGCATCGTTCGCACGCCGCTGCTCGGCCCGCGCACGCTCCACAGCCTCCAACTCGGCCCACCGGAGCGGCCCATCCAACCAATACCGGTACTCGTTCTCGTCGTCGATGAACCGCGCACGCGACTCACCGGCCTCAATGACCAGGTACGACCACGACTCATCGGAACAGCAGCCGTCACCGCAGCCAGTCAGTGTCTCGACTTCCTCCGACAGCCAGATCGGGACGTGCTTGTTGCCGCCGACCCTTCCCCGGATCTCATCCGCCAACACACCGACCGCACGCGCGCAAGGGTCGACCACATTATTCGCGTACTCGTCCCACTCGCCGTAAGTCGCTACCGTCCGCTCGCTCATTCGTCCGCTCCCGCCGTGATTCGTTCTTCGACCCACTTCAACGGCACCGGCGCCAAACCGTGCGCGTCCACGCCCACATGCAGTTCACGGCCACGCTGCTTCACCGAGGAGTGCGTGTGCCCGTGCAGCAGCCAACGCCCGACGTCCGGGAAACGCCATTCGGGATACCGGATGACCTCGGTGTGATCGCCGCCCTCACCCGCGTACGGGAAATGGCTGAGCAGGACACGCTGCCCCGCGAACTTCCTGACCGCGGACTGCTGCACCGTCGCGAACACCGTCAACCACTGCGGGAGAGCCTTGTACGCGCCCGAATGCAACGGATGCACATCATCATGGTTCCCGGCGATCAAATGCTTCACACCGGGCCGGGCCGCAATCCATGCGAGCCCGGCCTCCTCATGCCCCCGCCGGCCGATCACATCCCCGAGCACCCAGACTTGATCATCCGGACGCACCACCGCATCCCAACGGCGCGCCAACTCGGCATCATGCGCGTCAGTGTTCTCACCGAAACCGCGCAGGCCAGCAACAAGCTTGTGTCCGCCCACGTGCAGGTCGCTACAGAACCAGATCCCGGTCACGCTGCCCCTTCCGACCCTTTGCCGCAGACTCGTAGAAACGTGCCATCCAACCCGCATCCAGCGAGCAATTCAGCGTCACGCTCGCCATACGCGACAAGCACGGACGGCGCGCCAGCATTGCCCTGCGCGCGAGCGCCATCCGGCAAATGGAAATGCAGCCTGCCATGCAGAAACAACACCGCGGTAGCCCGCCGCCATACCAGATCAACGAACCACCGGGTCTCAGTGCGCGCGAACACCAACGCCGTCCCCTGCCCATGGTCCGCGAGCTTTCCCAACCACACTGGAAGACCCGTGTACGGCGGGTTCAGAAACACTCGACCCACCCATTCGGCCGACAACCCATCCTCGGGCGGCGCGATATGCCGACGCGCCGTATCCCACGGCCGCGGATCAGCTGCGCACGGATCGAGATCGAACACACCCAACGCCCCAATGATGCCCGGAGGGGTCAGCCACACGTTCGACCCCGACCGCGCCGAATGATGTCCACCAATTGCGCGACCTGTTGTCACTCTCTGCTCCAAATCGAATAACCCCCACGAACAGCCTGCACCCCCGGTCAAACCACAAACCGGGGGCAGACACCGAACCAATCAGGCCGCGACCGACTCCGGACCGCTCACCGTTACCCCCAGCGCCTCAGCGACAACCCCGACCAGATCCCGCGCAGCCGGCGGAGTCACAGCATTACCCGCCATCCGCACCTGCTCCCGCCGATTCCCCAACACCACATAATCGCGCGGGAAATCCATCGCCGCAATGATCTCCCGCGGCTCCAACATCCGGAACCGGACATCAGCGATATCCAAAGACGGGCCCATCGCCACACCGTCGGTCTCCCGAGTAGTACGCGTCGGGATCGGTTCAGCAGTGCTCGTCGCCCGCTCCCGCCACGTACCACCCGCCGGAGTCACCAACCCATGATGCCCACCACCCGCCGTCACCGTGCACAACGGCTCAGACACCAAACGATGCTTCGACCCACCACCACGCAACTCCGCCATAAACGCCAACCCCGTCTCATTCCGGGTCGACATAGTCCGCAACGGCCCATCCACCGGACGAGCCTGCTTCCCCTCACGCCCCTCAACCGGGACCGCAAGAGCATCGTTCGACCAATACTTCTCGATCCCCGACTGAATCCGCGCCAGCGTCTTCGCCGCCAACGGTTTCGCCCGATCCCCAATCCGAGTCCCCAGCATCGACCAGTCGATAATGTCCGACGCAGGACGCACCGCAGGCTCAACCACCCGGTTCTGGCACTTCACATTCGGGCACCGGAACACATACTGTGCCCGATACCGCGCCACCGGAGACGACCCCGGCTTGAACACCTGCATCGCCTGCACCGGGCCACACTCCAGGCAAACCGCCGCCGGACGAGTCACCCGCCGAAGATCCGGGCGACGATCACCCTTCCGCCAAAACACCACATACATGCGGTCCCGAGACTGCGGCGCACCCGCCCCGAACAACTGGGCGTGCATCGAGTTCAGGAACACAACCTCATGGTCGTAACCCATCCCGTCCATCGTCGACAGCCACGACCGGAACAACGTCCCCTTCTCCGGCGACCACTCAGGCGCCCAGTCGATCGCGTCAGCCACGTTCTCGACAATCACTGCCCGATACCCGTGCGCCTCAGCGAACCTTGGCACATCCCACATCGTTGCCCGCGACCGCTCCGCAGCCTCATCCGGCAGCGGCTCATCAAACAGGGTCGCCGGCTGAAGCTTCTTCGTGCCCTTCGCCCGAGAATGGTTGGTGCACTCGGGTGACGCCCACAGGATGTCAGTGGTCGGGAAGTAGCGGGGGTCGATCTGCGACAGGTCCGCGCAGATGTGGTCTGCGTCGGCGTGGTTCGTGTTGTGGGTTTCCACTGCCAGCTTCCAATGGTTCGAAGCCACCCGCACTTCGATGCCGGGAATCTGGACCGCGCCCGTCGATGAACCGCCGGCGCCGCAGAACAAATCGGTCAGGGTCAGACTCACAGCGCACTCCTAGCAATCGCGGGATGGTAGAGGGATTCAAGACGGATTTCGGGTATAGACAGTCGGATTCGATCCGTTCGACCGTCAGCGTTGAAACTGGGCAGCATTACGGGCGCATCCTGAGCGAGCTCGGCCACCACGCAACTACAGGATCCGTCGCCGGAAACTGCGTCTGGTATTAAAATACCGTTACTGTGTACAGTATACGCAATTGTCATTTCTCCCCCTCGATACTCCACACGAACACGCTTTCGCCTTCGTCGAGGAGGTCTGCGATATGCAGGAGCGCTTCCCGGAGTTGACCGCCGGGGAGTGTCCGGGCGAAGTTTCGGAGGGTCGCGCGGTCGCCTGGCGTGGTTTTCGCGGCGTCGATGTGGCCGTTCATGCCGCGGTCTTCTTTCCGACGAGACGCACCATGCAGGGTGCGTGTGTTTCGTGTCCGGTTTCGGGGTTGGTGCAGGTTTCGCCCGGTTGGGCGCCGCAGCGCGGACACTGGTCGCTGAACGCACCGTTGACGTGGTAGGCGCCCATACGTGCCCTGCGCATGGGCCGCTGCGACGGTTTCCGTTCAGCGATTTCGCCAGCAATGTCGATGACGTGCTGGGTGTCGATGCGACTGGGGTTGATCTTGTAGTGGAGGTGAACAGCTTCGACCGCAGCAGGTTTCGGCAAATGCCCGATCTGCTCGTGCCATTCGGTGATGAGGTCGGGGGTGATCTCGCGCTGGTCGTAGTCGCGAACCAGTTCCAGGATCGCGACCGTGTCAACCCGGTTCATGACGCACGCTCCACCGAGTACAGGTCGGCGACACGGAGGGCTTGGGCAAGTTCTCGCCGGCGGTCCCGGAACCCGAGGGCGGCTTGCTTCTTGGCGGCGAACAGGGCTTTGAATTCGTCGAGCCGTTCGGGCTCCAGTTGGCCGCGGGGTGTACGTCCGAGCGCGACCGCCAAAGCGACCTCACGGGAGAACGCGTGTGCTTCCCGCGGCGTGTAACCCATGTCCTGGAACACGTGGTTCGCCAGCTCCATTTCGTCGACCCGGTCTTTCGGCAACTGAGCGAGGACGTCCCGACGGAAGGCGTGGGCGTGACGGATGATGTCATCCGGCGTCGGCCGGAACTGCTCGGCTTTCTCGCCACGCTGCTCGGACCGGGTGGTGTTGATGCGACTGTGGTGGTCTCGGGCGTGTTCGACGCCGGCAACCAAGTCCTCGACACACAACCCGGTCTTCTGGAAGTGGTTGGCCCAGGCTGCGGCGGTGGGGACGCTGATCTTCGGGAACCACAGATCGAAGTCTTGGAGGTTTTGGAAGACGGCTTTGGCGGCGTCGAGGTAGTAGGGGTCTGGTGTCGCGTTCATGCGGTGGCGCTCCAGTCGGTGAAGTCGATGGCGGGCTGTGCGGGTTCGGCGTCGATGACTTGCATCAGTGGCCGCTGGTGGGCGACTTGACGGTTGAGTTCGTCGAATGTGGCGTTGAGGTCGGCGCGTTTCCTGTCGCCTGCGGTTGCCGGGGGGCCAGGGGTGGCGTGGGTTGCGGGCCGTGGACGCGCTTTGCCGAGCCAGGTATGGAATGCGGCGTTCCAGTCGACTTGGAGGCGTCCGTTGGCGAGGGCGTGGTTACGGAACTGATCGGCTTCGTGTTCGAGGTCGACGCCCATGCGCCCGGCTTTGTGTCGATGTGTGTCGGTTGGCGCCCACTCCTCGGGGATGGGGGCGGGTTCGCGCCTGCGCTGCCGACTGGTTTGCGCTGGGGGTGGCGCGTCCGGCTCGCCGGGGTCTGCCGCGCGAGCGGTATGAGGTATGTAGGTCTGCTGTATGCGGTCTGCCGTATGCAGGTAGGAAACGGACCGATCCGCATTACCAATCGGATTGCCAATCGCATTACCAATCCGATTGGTGTTCTCGACCGGTTCGGCATTACCAATCCGATTACCAATGTGATTACCAATGTGGTTGGTAATCCGGTTGGTGTAGCCGTGCTCTTCCAGGTCCGGGCGGGTCATCAACCGGGCCAGGTGCTCACCTGAGATCGGGGACGAGAACGACGAGTACTCGGGGTGCTCGGCGTGGGCTCGCTTCACCTCGGTCACGACGGCGGCACGCAGGGTGCGGGAGGCTACGGCCCCGTAGGCGCGGACAACGGAGATCCCCATCTTCGGGTTCCGCAGGAGTTCGTCGCTGCGGATTAGTGCCCGAACCAACGCCTCTTCGGTGTCGGGGTCGAACAGCACGAACCGGGCTTCTTCGAGTTCCGCCGCGGCTGATTCGATGCGTTCGGGGGTCCAGCCGGCGGCGCGGACACGCAACCGGGTGGGGCGCCAGTCGACGCGACCGCAGTAGGACATTTCGGGGTCGGTGGCGAGGACGAAGTAGAGGTGCTGTGCGGGTGGAGTGAGGTTGAGGAAGTCGTCGTCTTCCCACATGGACAACTGGAAACGGGCATATTCGCGAGGCATTAGGCACTCCCTGCCGGGGTCTGCTCGATGTATTCGAGGTAGTGGCGCGCGAACTCGGGTAGCAGCTCGGGGGTGTAGGCGTCGAGCTGGCCGCGCAGGAACGTGTACGTGAAGTGGAAAGCGCCCGCAAAAGTGAGACCCGCTTCACGGATGGCGGTTGTCAAGTTCGTTGCGAGCTGGTTGTCATGGGAATAGTCGGCCGGAAGTACTTCCCACAGGATTACCCGTAGGATCAGGTCAATGACGTCATGCGTGACCGGAAGATCGTTCGTTGCGTAGTGGTTGAATTTCGATTCCAGTCCGGCCAGCACCCGATGGTTTGCAAACATTTCAGTGATGGCCTCCGGCGACAGCGGCACCTTCTCGCCGCTGTCGTCCGCGCATCGACGTTCGATGATGTATCGCACCAATTCGACGGCGGGCATTTCATCGCTGTCCATCCAGCGTCCGCCGTTGGCCGCCGCGTGCCATTGAGTAATCGACGCGTCGTCAACTTTGATCCCACCGAGTTTCGAAGCCAGTTGAAGGATGTCGAGAACTTGTTCACGGCTCCACTCGTTGCCGCTGGCAATCTGACGGGTCACTCCCTCTGGCTCGGCATGTCGCCCGCGCACATGGAACTCGCTCACCTGACCGCCCGCGATCTCCCGGGCCCGCACCTGTGCCTGCTCGATGCGCTTCCAGCAGCAGCCGCAGAAGTATTTCCAGACTCGTTCGGCGCCGCGGACGGTTCTCGTGTTCATGGCGACGTCAACGAGCGCCTCCAAATCGGAGAACGTCAGGCCAGCGGCGAGAAACTGACGGACCGACAATCCGAAGCCGCTAGGGAGTTCAAGTGGACGGCCACCCGCAGTCCATTCCTCCCATATGGCCCGGAACCTGTCCTCCGTGGCGCGATTGTCGGCGTACTCGGCTTCCCGTTCCGCGGCGGCCTGTTTGAGCGCGTCGGACCAGCGGATGGCGTCGGCTGACACTTCGGCGACGCGGGCAGCATCGGGTGCGATGGAGGTTTTGCCGCCATTGCAGTCAGCGCAGGCAGTGAACAGGTTCCCGGGCTCGTCGGTGCCACCGAGAGCAACCGGGGTTACGTGGTCGATGGTGAGCTTCACGTCGGGCGCCGTTGCACCGCAATAGCGGCAAGTGTGCGCGTCGCGGCGGAAGATTTCGAATCGGAGGCGGCGTGATACGGCCATGAGTGTTCGGGTTCCTTCGAGGAGGTTTAGGCGGCGGTTTGTTGGCGGCGGGCGGCTGCTCGTTCGCGTTGGCCGCGCATGCATTCGGCGCAGGCCCGGTGTCCGCGCCGCCCGGTGACGGTGTTTGCTGGGGTGCGGGGATGGTTGTTGACGCACACGGGCCGGTCCTGGACTTTGATGCCGGCCGCTATCCAGTCGGGTTGTGCACGCGGGTCGTCGATATCGATGCCGTCCCATGCGAGCGGGGGGACGTGTCCCGCTGCGCGGGCGACTTGGATGCTTTTCCGGCTGGGGCCGGGGGTTCCGGACAGGGCGTTGTACAGGTCGCGGATTTCGGCCCACCGCTGGTAGGTGACGTGTTTGCGGCGGGCGCACAGGTTGAGTCCGCTTACGTCGATTCCGAGCCGGTCGGCGAGCAGTGTGGTGGACCATCCGATGGCGTTGAGTGCGCGGAGGCGGCGTGCGGCGCCGATGCCGAGGACCCTGTTTTGTTTCGGGTGGGGGTGGTGGGTGGTGGCTCGGATGGCGGCGGCGAGTTCGACGCGGACGCGTTCGATGGCGCCGATGTCGATGTAGCGGATGCATTGTTTGGTGCATCCTGCGCTGGCGGCGATCATCGGATAGTTGATTCCGATGGTGGTGAGTGACCGGATGTGTTCTTGGATTGGGGCGGTGTCGGTGTATACCTGGATGTTGTTGGCTTTCCGGTACCGGTAGCGTTTCGTTCTGCGGGTGCCTGACGTGATGGTCATGCCGCCTCCCGCAGGGTTTTATTTCGGGCACGCCTCAACCCGATGTCGGCGGCTTCAGCGGACACCTGGAGTAGTTCCGCGACACGGGCGGCTGTGTATCCGCGCCGGGCTGCGAGCCGGTACGCGGCGCCCTTCTCTGCCCGGTTGAGCGGCCCAGAATCGACACCATCGACGACGCGTTCAATCCGCACCCAGTCCACCCCGTGCGCGGCGTCGGGGTCACCGAAATCGGGGCTACTGTCGGGATGGTCGATGTCGATTCCGTCCCACGCCATAGGGGGCGCGTCCCCATTGAGTCGCGCGAGGTACGCCGCTTCATCTGACGAGCCAGGCACATGCGACAGGTCGCGGTAGAGGTCGGCTACCCGCAGCCAGGTGGCGCCGGCGATGCGATGCTTATTGCAGATATTCGATACCGCGTTGGGGCCGACGCCGAGCAGTGGCGCGATATCCCGATTGGAATGCCCCAACGCTCGCAGTGCGCGCAACCGTCGCCCGGCGCCGAGAGCAGGCACCCGGAACGATGCCTGATTCGCGGTGGGGACATGGGTAAGCGTCCGGATGCGTACTGCGCGACTGGTGTAGACGATGTTCTGGTTGCGGTGCCCGATGCGGATGTGCCGGATCGCCATCTGGGAGATTCCCGCTTCGGCGGCGAGCGCCTGATCGGTGAATCCGAGACCGGAAAGCCATCGCAAATGCTGCTGCAATGGCGTGATATCGGTGTACCCGGAAATTCCGCGGGCTCGCCGGATAGAACTGCTCTTGCAGCGAAGGTACGGATCTTGCACTGGGATCTGCGTGTACACGTTCACGCGGCTACCCCCAGGTGATGGTTGATGCGGGTCCAGGAGATGCCGAGCTTTCGGGCGATCTGGTTGCGGTTCCAGCCGTGTTCCGTGTACAGGGCTCGCGCGTATGCGGGTTTGTCTACGGCGGCGACTGTGACGTCTGCACCGGAGATGATGCGGTCTAGGATGATCGCGTCCACATAGGGTGTGCCGCGGGAGTACTGGTCTATGGCGGTCTCCGGGTCGATCCGGTTTATGGCTGCGGCTAGGTTTGGGTGCACAAAGCTGGCGCGGCCCTGCCAGATCCGGTTGAGGGTGGTGGAGTGCACTCCGAGCCCGTTGGCGAGACGGTTCGGGACGACGCCTTGGTTGATGAGGTCGCGGAGTTTGGTTCGGCTCGGTTCGGCGGGCCGGTATCCACGGGCGAGCCAGTAGCGGCTGTTGCCGGCAGTGGTGCCGCTCATGCCGCAGTCGCTTTCTGGGTGCGCACGGGCCACTCGACGGAGACGTCGTCGAAGGGCCGGTTGTTGCGGCGGAGGTAGTCGATGTAGGAGTACTGGCGTTCCCGGTACCAGTTGGCTTGGGATTCCATGAGACTGTCGGCAGACGCGAGAGCGAGGACGTGATAGACGCGCGGCATCTTCCACGCCAGGCGAGCCGCGGCGAGGGCGTCACCGTCGGCCGAGTGGGCGCCATCGAGGCGCACCCCATAGTGTTCGCAAACATCCGCGAGGGTCCGCTTACCTTTCCGGTATGCGTCGAATTCGCGGTCGATGGTGAACGGGTCCACGATCAGACCCCGGACCTCGAACCCCGGCGAATGGTTCGCGATGACCGTGAAATCGAAGCTCGCGTTATAAGCGACGACGGCGCGACCGGACTCCCACGCGACGTACAGGGCTTCCACAACCTCCGCGACCACTTCATCGTGCGGCCGTCCGTGTTCGCGGACGTACTCGTTCGTGATGCCATGCACGTCGGTCGCCTCAGCAGGTATTTCGATCCCGGGATTCGCTACCCAGGTGCGGGAGTCGACCTCGGATCCGTTGATTGCGGCGACGCATGCCGTGACGAGACGCGCGGTGTTCGGGTCTGCGGAGGTCGTCTCGGTGTCGACCGCGCAGAGCGGCATATCAACCCAGCTAGTCACTGTTTTCCTCGGCTTCGAGAATGGATTCACCTGGCGCCATGTAGAGGGCACGGAATCCGGGATTGTCATTGGAATAGCGGAGGGCACGAAGTTCGGAGAGGTCGTCGTTCCCGAAGTAACGGACCTCGAACGCGTCCCCGCCGGCGCCTGGCTGGTCCCCGACGTTCGGATAGGCCAACCAGGCGCCGTTGTCGATGCGAGCCATTGCCTATCCCTGCGGATCCGGCGGGAAAATGCCCTCATCGGCGGGCGGGATGTCGCTCTCTGTGGGGGCCTTGACCTCGTTGCTGAGGGTGTTGGCGCGTTCTTTCCAAAGCTGCACGAGCCGGTTCCGGTGCTGCCCGAGATCGAATGTCTTCAACTGGGCGGTGATCGCATCGAGTTCCGCGCGGTCGGCGGCGGTCTCGATCTCTGCTGCGATCTCATGCGCCTGGTCGTCGGTGATCATCGGCAGTCCGGCAGGCAACGGCTCGACGACGTACGGCGCCCGCTTCCCACGTGTCACAGTCAGGGCGAGGGTGAGCCGTTTGTCGATGTGCGACATGTGGGAGATGCGGATCCCACCGACCTTTTCCGGCCCGAACTTGATCTCGGGGTCGCGGTAGATCTTCAACCGGCGGCCCGCGTAGGTACTCGACTCGGCACCCCAGGCGTTGATGAGCACGCGGATCATGCTTTTCCCAGGCCGATACGGGCGTTTGGGCCCGAATTCGGCGGTCACGATCTCGACCGGCTGTTCAGCGTTGCCGCGGCGGGTTTCGACGATGGTGACGACCCGCGGCCCGGACATCAGATCATCTGCGTTGATCTGGTCGCTCTTGGGTGCGGCGGCTTCGGAGATGTCCATCAAATTGCCTTTCGGGAGCGTGCTTTTCGATGCTTGATGCCTGCCTGTCGTTGACAGGCGCGGCAGAAGCGTTTGCCTGATGGAGCCACGTACAGGTTGGCTCCGGAGTAGGGATGGCCCGCCGGGCACTGACTCTTGCGATGGTTGCCGAGGGAGCGCCGGTAGTTCTCGTCTCGGGTGACCGCTTCGAGGTGCCTGGGGTTGACGCACAGCCGGTTGCGGCACAGGTGGTCGATCTCCAATGCCCTCTGGGATGGGCCCGACGTAGTGCTCATAGGACCAGCGGTGCGCATAGACGCGGCCCGTCTGGTCGAGGGATGTTCGCCCGGCAAAGAAGTACCCGTACCCCGACTGGCTCGCGGTGCCCGCAGTCCACACGACGCATCCGTTTTCGCCCGGTTCGGTCTTTTCGACGAAGCGCTCCAGAGCTGGCCGCAGCACGTGGCCGACCTCGAAGACCATGGCTAGAACACCAACCCGTGCTCGATGACCCGCTCGGTCACGGGAAGTCCCTCGACGCGCTCCATGTACAGGCGCGTCATCTCTGCGGCGTTGTCTTCGAACGCCTGCAAAGCCGCGATGATCGCTTCGAACCAGCGCGGGTCCGGGTACACCCGCTTCGTCCACATCGGCATCCCGCCGCAATATGAGATGTAGTCCAGCCACTGACGACCCGACACGAGCAGCCCGCACTGCAACTGCGGCATGACCTCGGCCGGGGGCTGTCCGGCCAGGATGTGCGCGAGGTGGATTTTCGACTTCCGGGACTTGATCTCGATCAATCCGTCGCCGTCGACGAGCCCGTCCGGTGAGTAGCCGATCCGGACACCTTCCAGTTCGCGGACCATGAAACCGGTTTCGTGGACGGGGGCGTAGTGCTGGCTGTAGATGTCTCGGGCGCGGGGTTCGTCTTCGATGCCACGGAACATGTCGTCGCTCATGAACGTCGGGTCGGTCCAGCCCGTGATGCGTTCGGCGACGAGCAGGGCGGTGAGTCCGCGGGATGTGTCGTTGTTGGCGGGTTTCAGCGTTTTCGCGGTGACGAGGTCGCCGATAACCGAGGCGGTGACGAGTCCGCGGCGTGCTGCCAACCATTCGTCCGAGCCCTGGACGAGGTCCGGGTAGACGGTGATGGGTGCTTCGAGCCATGCGCGGGTGTCTGGTGTGTGGGGCTCGACGAGCCGGAGCCTGTTTGGGGTGGTCATCAGTTGCTCCAGAGGGTGCTTGACCAGTCGAGGAGGTAGGCGATGGCGCCGAAGAACACGCCGGTCGCGATGCAGAACAGGGCGGCGATTGCGTTGTCGGCGAGGGCGCGGAGCCTGGATGGTTTGGGGGGTGCCGTATTGTTGGTGGTGGACATGCCACGGCCTTTCGGTTCGGTTTGGTGCGTGGGTGTCTGGCCCGTCTCCAATGCCAGTTGGGGGCGGGCATTTTCGTTTAGGGGGCTCGCCTAGCTGGTGGTGAAGTAGACGTTCAACAGTTCGCCGGGGAAGGCGCGTTGGAAGCCTGCGACGAATCGGTGTCCGGGGTCGGCGTGGCCGTTGAGGATTCGGCTCAGGGTGGCGCGGTTGACGCCGAGGTGTTGGGCCATGCCGGTTTTGGAGGTGATGCCTCGACGGTGCATGAGCTGGGTGAATGGTTCGGGGCGGAGTTTGAGGACGGGTCGAGACATGAGGGGTGTTTACCTTTCGGTGTAGTGGCTGTTCTACACCCTAGTGTAAACACGGACGCAGGTTACGTCAACGCGACGGTGCCAGTACGGATGTACGGGTTGAAATGTGAATGTCTCAGATGCGCCGTGACCTGCGCGTTTTGTCCGTATCGGATGCGTAAATGTGACGGCCGGTACGAGTCAAACTGTTGGAACTAACAAGTGGTTGATCTACTATCGTGAAGTCAACCCTCTATACCCCTACCGGAAGGCCGCGCAGTGAGCGACACCGACAACGACAGCAGCCCCCCGGCCTCCTACAGCTGGATCGACTACGTCAACTCCCTCTGCCACATACACCACCTCACCCTCCACCAATTCACACAGAGAATCGGCGCCAGCGCCTCCGTCAGCACCAAATGGAAAGAAGGCGGCACCGTCCGCGCCGGCACCGCCCTCACCATCGCCCGCGAGTTCAACATCCCCTACCAGGAGGTGCTGATCGCGGCGGAACTGGCCGAACCCTCGGACTTCGACTACAAGGGCAGTTCGCAAGTCCTCCAGCTCGCGGCACTGCCGAACGACACACTCATCGAGATCTTGAAAGAGCGGTTGATCCCCGACGAGGAACGCGACCCCACCCTTGCCAAGCCCGCCCCTAAGTCCGGTGATCTGCGGCGCCGGCGGATACCTGTAGAGGAGCCGCCCCGGGTTGCGCGTCGTCGCACCAACGGGAAATAGCGGAAACGTGGCCGCTCCCCCACCGGGACCGGCCACGACACCTAATCTGTCTTCTATGCGGCGGCTTACGCTGCCGTATCGCCCTGCACGGGCTGTTGCTGCCATTCCGTGCGCTTCCTCAAGTCGTCGGCGCTGGACTCGATGCACATTGCGTACTCCCAATAGTCCCCGCGGTCGCCGTCTGTGCGCAACGTCCACCCCGTCTCATGTGAGGGCTTCCGGTAGGACGCTTCGAATCCTGCGCCGCGCAGTACTTCGAGGTCGCGGGCGTCTATGCCGATGTAGGGCCACAGTTCGATAACGCCGCCGGAGACGGTGACGCGGCCGATTTCCCGCCAGATGTCGCCGAGGTCGTCGGTTGAGTGCGTCCAGGGTTCGCTGGTGGTTCGGGTGATGACACCGACGCGGGACAAGTCGACCGAAGCGGGGATCCGGCTGGCGTGGAACCGGTGATAGGAGTGGGGCATGGTGTTCCTAATTGTGTCTATGGTCGTGCCCCCGGCCCCCGGTGGCATGTATTCAGGTTTTCCGGCATTCCCGGCCCTACCACCCGGCCGTAATGTCGTGTCGCGCTTCAGTCCCCGACTGTTTGGTGTAGACCGGTACCCGTCGGCGGAGTGTTTGCCGACGGGTACCGAGTTGCTCAGAGCGTACCGCTTGGCATGAATACTTTTTATAACAATCCTCTAAATCCTGCAATTATGTTGCCGCAGGTTGAGAGGGGTGAAAAGTGTCGGGTGACCGAACTTTTCGGGTTCGAGCAAGAGGGAACAGAGGCCCGGCGGGTGGCTGATAGTCCGCGGGGGATCTGATTGCGAATCGGTAGCTATATGGGCTGTGTTACACACCTGCCACGCCGCGCATGATTACGCTATCGTGTAGTTACTACACTACACGAAAGCTGAGGCAGCGATGATCGACACCGCCGAAGATTGGATGACCCGCCGAGAGGTTGCCGGATACCTGCGCGTCAGCCAAGGCACCCTCGCGAACTGGGCGACGCAACGCAAGGGCCCCAAGTTCGTTCGCCTCGGCGGCGGCAAAGTCCTATACAACCGCGCCGCCGTCAACGACTACCTGAACAGCCTCCAGACAGCAGCCTGACCTCATGCCGAAGCAAGAACTCGCCCTCGGAGAGTTGGGCGACATCAGCTACACCGCCATACGCAAGGGCGGCAAGATCACTGGATACCGGGCGCGCGCACGATGGCGCCGCCCCACCGACGGCGAGATCCTGCCGAAGGAACGATCCGGGAAAAGCAAGGGCGCCGCGAAGACCGCCTTGAAGAAGTACGTCACCGAGTTGAACGAGTACGCGGCCGGCGGCAGCGAGACCATCACACGGGATACGAAGATCCCGGTGTTGGCGGACCTGTGGCTGGCTGAGTGCGAGTTGGATGAGGGCATGGATGATGCGTCGGTGGAGCGGTATCGGGAGGAGATCGAGCCGACGGAGATGCGGTACCGGAAGGACGGCAGCCCGGACCGCAGGGTGAAGCCGGATGCGTTGAAGATCAAGACGGCGTTCGCGAACATATCGGTGTGGGAGTTGAACACGCCCCGCTATGACCGGCATGAGAAGGCGATCCTGGCGACGGGTGCGAAGCAGAAGGCGCGGTTTCATCGGATCATCGTGTCCGGGATGATGGATCTCGCGGTCCGGCATGGGGCCATCAAGCCGGGGGATCATCCGGTGCGGAGTTTGAAGGCGATTCGCCGGGAGCGGAAGAATCCGCGGGCTCTGGAGCAAGGGCAACTGTCGGAGTTGCGGGCGCAGTTGCGTGCGTGGTTGCGGGGTGAGGCGATCGAGGGCACGGAGGCGTATACGCATGGTCCTGCGCGTGACCCGGATGTGGTTCGGATCGGTGATCTGATGTTGGCGACGGGTGCCCGTCCTGGGGAGGTTCTAGGCTTCCGGAAGTGTGATATTCATCTCCCTGCCAGTCCGGGTGACCCGTGGCTGGTGGATGTGTTCGGGACGGTGAAGCCGGACAGGAACGGGAAGCTGAACCGGGTTCCGCATACGAAGACCGGTGAGGACGGTAAGCGGACGGTGATCTTGCCGAAGTTCGGGGTGGCGGTGCTCGCGGAGATGGGCGCTTATGAGTGGGAGCCGGGTGATGAGTCGCCGGTGTTTCCGTCTCGGGCTGGCACTTGGCGGTGGCCTGCGAATTTTCGGCGGTCGTGGCGTGAGGCGCGGGGTTCGAAGTTCGCGTGGGTGGAGCCGAAGACGTTCCGGAAGACTGTGGCGACTGTCATAGCTGACGAGTACGGGCATGAGCGGGCTGGGGCTCAGTTGGGGCACACTCCGGGCTCGAAGGTGACCCAACTCAGTTACATCCAGCGCGCCTTGCTTGTGGCGGACTCCACTCCGGCCTTGGATAGGTTCTCGGAGATACCGGCCGTGACGGAGGAGGTGGAGGTTCTGGATATGGGCGAGTCCGACGGGGAAACTGTGGGATAACCGTGGGATGCGTCGAGTCCTGGCCGTTACCGCGTGGTGGCGGAGTGGCGTTGACCTGGTGTTTATGGTGCGCCATCAGGGACTCGAACCCCGAACCCGCTGTTCTCGGGTCGCGGGTAACGGTGAATCATTGTCGTTCATGCTGAATCATGTCTACCTGCCGGTTTGCCCGATTGAGTGAACAAGCGTGAACCATCGTGAACCCACGTTATCGAACTCAAACCGTGGGGGAACCGTGGGAGAACGTCAAATCCCCACACTCCCAGACAACCACCCCAGACACACGAAAAGCTGCCCCTGAACCAAGGCTCAGGGGCAGCACCCGCGGAGGACTCCACACTTCTAAGGTTTCGTCACCCGGACATAACTAGCAGAATCATTGGCCGAACTGATCATCCCGGACTGACTTGCCTGGGCCGTCACACGAACCAGCGACCCCGCCTCCACAGTCACGCCAGAAACCGACGCATTAACAATCGTCCCGGAACCACTGGACACGGTCACGGCCCCACTGGACGCGACCTCCACACCATCCAGAAGAATCCTCAAAATAATCGTCCTACCACCAAGGGAGGCCGTGAACCTGATGGACGCGCTCAGGACCACTCCCTCACCAGCGGACTGCACCACCAGATCACTGCCGGACAACGACGACCCCGGATAGTTATCTGTATCGGGCGCCCACCCAGTGATCTGGGCCGGTGACGTACCGAATGACGACCCAGACCCGGACCTGAACATCCCGGACGGCGCGAACGTCTGAATCTCCACCGACGCCGTACCCTCCGATGTCGCGACCGGAGACAGCAGCCCGACCATCGTCGCCGACGCAGAAGTCGAGCCCTCCGAGTCTGCCGACGCGTCAATACCGAACTCGACCGCCGCAGTGCCCTCAGCCGACGCATCCACCGGCAACAGGGCCGCGACATCCGCTGATGCTGTGCCCTCACTGTCGGTCGTGACCGTGAGGCCTTTAGCATCCGTCACTTCAGCAGTGGCGGTGCCCTCACCGTCGGCGTCGACCGTCAAGTAGCGGACCGCAGCCAACCCCACGCTCGCGTCACCGGTACTGGTGGCGTCGGAGTAGATGTGGGTGTACCCGAGAACCGAAGCGGATGCTGTGCCCTCAGAGTCGGTGTCGACGAAAATCCGGGGCGGGATGTAGGGGATGACGCCCTTCGGGAGAACCGTTCGGGACGCCCGCGGCAACAATGCCTGAGCTTCGGTGCCTCCGGGGAGTGGGGCGCGCCACCGTGTAGCCCCGGGCAGTGATGCTGTAGTGGTGCCCACCCCAACCCCCTATGTTTGCGTGTACCGGGGCGTGACCCGCAGCTTGCCCGCAGCGGACTCGAACGTGATATCGGCCGAATCAACCCAGTCGACGAGGTCGCCCTCACTGTCGAGGTAGCCGACGTGGGTTACCTCCGTGCCCATCGGCACATCGAATTCGACTTCGTCACCGACCGCAGTCGCCACGGTGCCGTTGTCGGTCGCGCCATCCCACGATGCAGTCTTGCGGGCATACGCGGGAGACCCGCCCGTCACCTCGTTCGCGGGTGTCGGCCCGGATCCGGGGCTACCGGTGTGCAGGGACAGGGATACGACACGGGCCGCGTAGTCGTCTGCCTGAGCGATACGCGTTGCAGCGATTTTGATAGCCATGTTCACCACCGAGTGATAAAGAAAGTGAGAAAGAACCGAGAAAGAAAGCGATAAAGATCAGCCCTGGCGGGCGACTGGGCCCGCGTACCAGCAGTAGTCCGAGCCGTCCGAATAGTGGACGTACACACGGAATCTGGCTGGAATGTTGATCGTGTCCGCGACCGCTTTATCTACTTCCCAGCGGGCAATGTCCTCGTCGACCGTCGCGTCCCACGTCGCAACCACACTGCCGGCCTGGTCGTAAATGATCAGTTCGACAGTGGTAGTTGGCGGGAACTCGACCCCCAAGGGCGGGCCGATTTCGTGAATGAAGTCTTGCCCATAAACCAGGACGATCGTCTCCGGGATGGGGTCATTACCAAGGGACATATTCGCCTCGCCTTGCAGAATTAGAGAGAATCAGCCGAGACCCGAGAAGATCCTGACATCGTTCCAAGAATGGGAATTGCCGGAGCTACCGCGACCGACCCGAAGCCCTGCATAATTGTTCGCCGCAGGAACCACACCATGCATCCAGCCAACACATAGCTGCGGGACATCATTGATTTCGATCCAGCCGATACCGTTATATATCGAGAACGCCACCCGGTCACCGGACTTCACAGTCAAACCGAAGCTCTCCGGGAGATCCTGCATCATCGTGAACGAAGCTGTCGCGATGTTCCCCGACCAGTTAGACACCCACAATTTGTTGCCGAAAATATTCGCGGCAAGCCCCTGGTCTGCGGCCGTGTTCGTGGCAAGAATCAACGCGCTCGCGGCACCATTGTTCGGTCCGATATTCCCGCCAACAGTCGCCTCGATACGCTGACGCCCCGACAGGTTACCGGTATCCCGCAGCAGCCCCTGCCAGTTCCCTTCCGTCGTAGCAGTGGTGGACCAGGAATCCGCAACTACGGCAGCATCCGCCCCGTACTGGACCCAGCCATTCACGCCATTCTGGTTACCGCTCCGACCATTGAAATCGTCGTAGAAATCCTGCTGCCACACAGTCTTCGGCGGAATCGACGGCGGACGATCATAGTGGTACAACTTCCGGATCCACGTATCACACAAGGCCGCATTAACAAAACGAAGGCAACGCCGACCCGGCCCCAACCGGAACGCTGGACGGATCATCTGCGAACCCACATAGGTACCATTCATCCAAATACGGATCCACTTATCGTCCTCGCACCAAATCTGCACAGTATGCCATTGCCCGAAGAACGAAGCCGGAGCACTCCAGTAGCTAAGATTGTCGTCCGCCGACATCATGCTATAGAAATGCACAAGCTGAAATACGTGACCGCTATACACCAATGGTGCATTCATCAACCGGACACCGACACAATTCTGGAATGCCCCACCGATCGTGGTCCAAGAGTCGGTAAAATATATAGCGAAACTCTGAACCACCAAGCCTTCAACGGGGAAGTACACCTCCAGCTCGACACCCCAGTTCGGGGTAAACGGTTGATACGCATACGACTCGCCGCCGCCAGTGACAGTCGCCACATTCGACGGGATATGCAGCGTGTCATCCTCCGTGATGTCCGCTGTCGTACCGTCCCCGAGATGCCTCCAAGGAAGCTGAATCGAGCCCGTCGTATACGACGTGAAATCATCAAACCAGCCCGCCCACGCAAGGGGCAGGTTCCGGCGCATCAGAAAACTCATTCGACCTCGATCACGCCAGAAATCCGAGCATCCGGATAGTTCACAAGGTCCCGTCGAATAGACAGCAGTCGAGTCCTATAGCCGCGGACCCCCAGCTTCTCCTCCGAAGTGATCACCCTCCGGATATCGTCGCTACGTTCCGCCAGGCGGGCCACGGCCGCGTCGATGACAGGGATCGCATCCACCGACGCGGTCATATCAAAAAGGCCACTGAGGTCGTCCACGTCGAAAATCAGTTTCCAAGCCGCCTCTTGATAGTCATAGACAACCACGTTCTCAACCGAGGAACCGGACAGAAGTGTTTCAATCAGCTTCAACGAATGCCCCAAAAACTAGTATCTGCAACACCTGCGGCGCCACAGTCCCCGTAACGCTCGTCACATTGATGAAAAGGCGCTCACGATGGATGACGTTGTAATTGATTGCCCAGCTCTGTCGGTTTGTTCCCGCGTCCATCGAATATGTGCCGAGCACCGAAGACACGGTGCCGTCCGGATCCCACTTCTTCAACTCGAACGTCAACCCGTTCGGCTGCGACAGAAATGCGATGTGCATATCCGTGATGACGCGTTCGAGCCCGCCCGGAACGTTCTGACACGGGCCGATCAACAACTCATTCACACCCAGAACCACGGCAGCAGACGCCACCACAAACTCTGTCTCCCAATAAGAGACAGCTTCGAGTGCTGCTGCCGCTGTAGCTTCAGCCGAAACGGCAGCATTGAGAGCAGCCTGAGAATCAGTTACAGCCTGATCCGCCGCGCCCTCAATAATTACAATCGGATCCCGGAACTGCGCACCCATATTCGAATGCGCAGTCCCATAAGACACGCGCGCACCCTGCGTCAACGACGCCTGAGTATCCTCAGCCGTCATATCCTGCAACGCCGCAAAAGTACCCGGAACCTGCGAACCCTCAGGAATAGGAGCATTAGGGGCAGTCACAGAAGATCACCCCCAACCCTCATCAAATCTCGTTCAAAATCTCATCCGGAATAGGCGGCGGAGGAGGAGCAGGAACATGCGTACGAATAAACGCCAACAAATCCTTCACATAATCAACCAGCACGTCGATACGACGCACATCCTGAATATGCTGCAACGTATCCGCACGATGCTGAAGCTCAAGCTCATGCACCCGACCGCGAATGTCCCTCAACTCATCCCGCGTCGGAGCCAACACAGCCTCAAAATCCGCGCGCTGCGACTCCAGCGAACGCGACCGCGGGGCAACAAACCCCACGACCACGCCCACAACCCCCGCAGCCGCCGGAATGACGACCTCCCACATAGCGGGTCAGATCACAGGAGTCTTGTACGCGGCCACACCAAGGCCCAGCGCAGCCGACACGACAGCAGCCACAGCCGACGCCTGAGCATCACTGAACACGCTGTACGCGACCAGGAGCGGCTGAGCAGCACCAAGAACGCCATACAGCCACGTACGCCAAGTACTCATCGAATTCGCGCCGGCCACACCGAAACCGACCAGAGCAGCAACAGCGCCACCCCACAGAGCAGCATCAGAATCATTGAGCAGACCAAGAGTTACCAGGAGAACCTGAACCGAACCCAGCGTGGCATAAATACGGCCACGAGCCTCAGCAGTCAGGTCACGGATAGCGTCAAAAGACATGGAGGTACCCACTTCGAAAATAGAGGAATGGAATAGAAAGAGGTCAGGCGGCCTTGTCCGGGAATCCCGGGATGTTGATGACCGGGCAGTCCTTCGCCTCAAGGGCGTCCAGCCGCTTCAGAACCTCGGCCACGGCGTCAACCAGGGTCGCGCCATTCAACTGCGGCCACCCCTTATACCCGCCCGCGTCACGCTGACCGAGACCGCACAACTGCTCCCGGATATCCTTCACATCAGAACCGATCGGGCCGACAAAGCCCTTAACAAAATCCTGGATCTGCTTAACTTCAGCAGCACTCATAGGGGCATCTCCCTTACGATCAATGATTGTCTGAACATCCCGGCGGAAGGCATTCATGTCGATGCCCCACGGGTCTATTTTTCCTTCGGACGAGTACTCGCGATGTGCGACACAATCACCCGAACCACGGCCAATGCGGCGCAGGATCGCAGCGCAACCGCGCTTATAGGCGTCCAACTGCACCGCCGGCCATGGCTGCGAACCGGTGCCGCTATTCACGGCCTCGATGCCGATAACGCTGTAGTTCGCGTTGTTCGTCGGCCAGCCATTCCAGCTACCTCGACCCGCATGCCAGCAGACCCCAGCAGCAATCACGCGGTACGTACCGTCGCGTTCCAGGACTAGCTGGGCGAGAGGGCCAGGCAAGTCGGAGCGGCCGTTCTGCACGATGCGCCAGTCGTTCTCGCCGCCCCCTGCCGTGTGATGACAAAGGACGCCAATCACATTTCCGAAATCTCCATGACCGCGAAATTTCCAGCCGTCATGCTCAATTACTTTCAGACCCTCGGCGCGGAGAACATCCGCAAGCCACAGGGGATCCCCGGACCAAGCCATTTTCACCGACTTTCGGCTTCCGCCAATATGTTAGAATTGGAAGCTCAATAGAAAGACCCCCGCGTCTGCGCCAACAGACCGGGGGCATGGCCGAACTTTGGAGGAGTTCGACGATGACTGATGTTACATGCTCTGTTCCCGCATGCATACGACCGCGGGGTACCCGAGGATACTGCTCAGGCCACTACGACCGGTGGAAGAAATACGGGCACCCCGACGCCGCCCGACCACTGAACACCAAAGTCCCCCGCGGGGCATCGCTTCGAGAGCGCCTGATGTGGCGCGTAGACCCCGATCTCAGCCCTGACGAATGCTGGATCTGGCGCGGAGCGCGAGGCGGCACCAAAAAGCGTACAGGCATCGGATACGGGAAATTCACCGTCAACGGTCGCCAATACGACGCGCACCGCGTGTCATGGGAGATCCACAACGGCCAGCCCGTGCCACCCGGAATGCAGGTCCTGCACTCGTGCGATAATCCGCTGTGCGTCAACCCCAAGCACCTGAGCATCGGCAGCAACCGGGACAACGTCGACGACATGGTCTCCAAGATGCGGCAGACCTACGGCGAGCGAAACCCGCAATCGGTACTCACCGATGAGGCCGTCCGCGACATACGATCAAGCTCGGCGAGCGACGCCGCACTTGCAGTGAAGTACGGTGTCGGCAAGTCATGCATCGCCGATGCACGTTACGGGCGAACCTGGCGGCACATCGCGTAGCAATCGATCCCCGGAGTGGGGCTACACACCCACTTCGGGGAATCGATCCAAAATTGTCTTCCGGGGCCGCTTCGACAGGTGACGCTCAACCATCAGGACCCGTTCCCGCTCGGCGTCGTCGACGGCCGCCAGGTACTCCAGAACCTCGTCAACTGTGTGTAAAGCTGGATTCCAGCCCGGATCTTTGACGGGATAATTGGTCACGTACGCACCGTCACGTGACACTGGCCCGGTCTTGAGCTGTTTGCCCTCCCCCGTCACCCCAGCAACGATCTGCCCGTCCTCCGGCAACGGCGCGTTCGTGTCGAACCCGAGCGCTTCCGCCAACTGCCGCTTCGTATCCTGCGGCAGCGACGCCACGAACTCTTTGATATCGAACTTCGAGCGGTCGGGAGCATCCGCCGGCACCCACACGCCCGGACTGGTGAGCCAGTGCGGGTCAGTGTTCTTCGGCTGCTGGTACTTGATCTTCCGTTCCGGCGGGATCACCGAGTCCATCGGCCGCACGCCACAATCCCACTGCCGACGCGAGACCTCTTTCAGGTACTCGATCGGAAACGGAAGCGGGGCCCCCTTCATGCCGGGCAACCCGGCGAAGGTATGGAGCAGAGCCTCCTCTGGACAATTTGGGTTGGTGTTCTCCAAGGTGGGAAACTCGCCCGGTTTCAACCAGGGCGAGGTATCCACTTCGACGGGACGCGAAGACTTCTTCGACATCAAAACTCCTGGACTATTTGCCCTGCACAGCCAACTGCTGCACGAGCGATCCGAGGTCAGCGATCATCGCCAACGCACGCTGCCCGCGGTCTTTGTTCTTTTCCTTCTCGCCGATGACGGGCAGCCACTCAGGCGGAGACTCCCGATCCCAAGCAAGCGTGAGTTCACGGACGCGGTCGACATAGATGGTGTGGTCATCGACGTACAGCACCGTCGGGCCGTTCCCGACGACTGTGGAGCCGATCACCTGGGCGCCGATACGGTCACCGATGAAGAAATGCCCGCGCCCCTGATCACCGACGAACCACGGCGCCCCATCCCGGATGTTGATTTCGTGGCTGAACCACGATCTCGTGTCGTGCAGGGCTTTCCGCATCGACAGCAGCATTTCCAGCGTGTACGCCCGGTCGGAGCCGGACGCTAGCACTTCGAATGGGCTCGCCCACCCACCATTTGTTGCGCGGCCGGCGGATTCCAAGTTGGCCCAGGCGGCGATGGTGTCCCAGTAGAAGATTTGGGCGACGGCGTCCACCGCGCCACCAATGGGCGGTACCACGATTGCCGCTGCGAGCAAATCGCCCGCAGTCTGGATGGCAGCCGAGATAAGCTCATTCACGAATGGGAAACTGTGTCCACCGGCCACAATTTGTTTCGCGGTGCTCGGCGTGAACGTGAACTTGGACGATTCGATACCCGTCTCTTCGCCCTCAAGATAGATGACGTACGGGCACGTCTTGTCCGTCAACCGCAGGCCAGGAACGTTGTACGACGCCGGGGTTTCCGGCGACACAACGTCTTCCTCGATCACATCAAGGAAGTCCTCAGCCCACTGCGCGAACGTGCGTTCCAGCCCAGTGAACGGGTTACCGCCGTTCGACGTGTCCGTGAAGTACCCGGACTTGTCGACGATGTCCACGACCAGCGCGCCGTTACGCAGGGTTTGGCCTTCGATCGGCTGCTCGTCATCATCGGCGATGTAGCGGCGGACCTGGATAGACAGTTGCGCGTCTTCCAGGATGTCCTTCGCCATATCGACCCAGCGTTTAAACCGGGAGTTCGGGACAGACCAGATCGTGCCCGCAGCCATGTCCTCAGCGAATGTCGTCGGTTTTACAACAACGGACCAGTTGCCCATTCCGGGCGCCGACGAATTCTGGTCCATCGGGTCATCCGGCAAACCCCACAAGCTAATTTGCTCACGCATAACGTTCAGAAAAAGGGCCGTTTTCAATGCCCAAATCGACGGACCCGCGATGAAGAATACGCGCGGGAATTGTACGAAGGCGGGCAAGAACGGCGAGGCCCATGCCAGGTAGTAGTCCAGGACGCCCAGATCGTGGAGAAAGCGGACCACCAATACCCAGGTGCCGTCTTCTCTTTTTTCAAGAACCTGATCGTGAAGTCTTCCAGACCACCGGGCGCCGTCTTTGTCTACAGTGATGTAGACGTGCAGTTTCTCGCCGCGCTGTATGCGTGGCGCTACCTGGTATATCCACTTTGCCAACGGGTCATCGAGCGGAATTTCCACCTGGCCGGGGCCGACCTCGTTATCGAGCCATGTGAAGCTGGCAGAGTATTCCGAGTTCAGGATCCCCTGTAAACGAAAATCGCCATCCCAGAGCCTCATCAAAGGCGGTTCGAGGCGTGCCCTGCGGTCTGCTTCCTCCGCCGCGTTAGTGGCTTCCCAGATTGCTTCGCATTGCTCCTGCAAACTGAGGGTTGAGAGGTCCGTCATTCGAAATCAACTCCAAACGAGCGGAACCGCTCAACCATTCAGCCACGGATGAGACCATCGACGCTGGCAATAAACTTCAACCCGGCCACCACCCGCCGGCGCGGCCTCGACTTTCACGGGCAAGTTGGTTTCGGGGGTCTTCGGGGGCACGCGATGAAGGAACGCTATTCCATTCATCCGGCCAGCAAGGTTCGTGCCGAATAAGTCGCGTACCTGCAACTTGTCTCGGTACAGGGTGACCCGCGCCCCACCCTCAACATCACCGAGACCAGGCAGAGTGATCTTCCGGTTGGCGTGTTCTCCGCCTGGTATTCGCTGGTGTTTCTTCCCGACCCACGAATAGTCCGGGAGTGTCCAAACGCCGCGAGTAACGACCCATTGCAGCCACATTGGTTGGTCGCACGGGTTAGATATGGTCACCCAGCCTTCCGAGGTCCCAGCCGACGAGGTTTCGAAATAGTCGACCGGGGTGTTCTCGTAGGCGTCTTCGAAATAGAGTGGCTGGTCGGCGACGACCGCCATTTTTTCGAGCGATGACCGGGTTAGATGCGGCGCATGCTCGTATTCGGACGGCACCGTGTCACTCAGCGCCAACCACAGAGAACGTGTCCCTGCGGTCGGCGTGGTGATCGACAGTTTCGTGAGTGTCGAGTCCAAATCCCACGGGTCGTTTTCGTAATCCCACATGGAATGCCACTCGTTGTGGAGTGACTGCCATTCCTCGGGGGTTTCGCCCTTAAGGTGGACACCGAACGTGATGTCACGTTGGTCGTATGATTTCCCTTGGTACGTCGAACCCTTCTGGAACGCCGATGAACGTCGGCGCGTGACTACGGGCGCCTCGAATAGGCCGCGTGGATCTGTTGCCAGATACAGCTTTTTCGAGGCTCCTGAGCCGCTGATGACCATGTGTTTGCCATCTTTGAAGATTTCGACGCGGGGACCTTCCCGCATCAACAGAGTTCTCCCCTTTTAACCGGTGTATGGGATTGCCCGCAGGTCCGCCATCTGGTTCAGTTTCCGGAACGCGTCAGCATCGTTCTTGACGGTCAGATTGACTGTCATCGAGTTATCGACGCTGCTGATCTGCGACCCGGACGGATTCGACTGGACCACTTGGTTCGCGGCCCCGACCGCATGCTGTCCAGCCTGGTAATACCCGGACTGGTTGAGCAACGCTTGCGAGTCGACGCCTGGTGCTTGGGCTTTCGCCTTGTTCCATTCGTCGAACGTTTTCGCGTACGCAGTGACTTCGGACGGGATCAAATCCCGCGGATCCGGCAGCCCCAACGGCCCCAAGGTGGAGTCGACAAGCGAGTTGAACCCGGTCGCGAACGCCCCAGACTCGCCGAAGAACCGATCCATGGTCTTCTTCTTCAGCGAACCGACCGTGTCCACACCCGCAACCGGCGGGCCACCCCAAATGTTGGTGTCCGGGGGTTCGGCGCCACCGTTGGGCGGCTGGTTCGGGTCGAACGGTGCCGGACCCCGCTGCTCCAGCGTTTTCGCCTGCGGCTTTGCGCCACCGTTGATGGCCTCCAACAGCGGACCCCACTGGCCGGCCGCGGCAGCATTCACGACGAATTCACCGTTGGACAGCAACGCCCGGATCTTGTCTGCGAGCGGACCACCAGGACCGTTCACCCAGCCACCGTTGGCGTATCCGTGGCCGTGTCCCCACTCGGTGGTGAGGTCTGAGCCGTAGGTGTCCCGGTAGTAGTTGAGTGCGGCGACCATGTTCGCCATCGGGTCGGTGCGGTCGTTCGGCAGGCTGGGGTCACGGTAGGCGGCGAAGGTTCCGGGGATCACCTGAAGCAATCCCTGGGCTTCGTTACCACCACTGTTGACGTCCTGTACCTGCTGAAGAATCGACGGGTTACCGCCGGATTCGGACTTGATCTGCGCCATCATCGCGTTGACTTGGTTCTCGTCATCCGCGTTGAACCCCGTACGCCGCATGGCCTCTTTCGCGAGGTCACGCCAGCGTTCAACATTCCCGGTGGCCTCGTAATCGACGAGACCACCACCGGACCCGCCCAGCTTGGACGAGATGAACGAGGTGACAGCGTCGGCCATCTTCCGCGCGAACGCCTTCGGGATCTGCCCGAACTCACCCATACCGGGGAAGTCAGGGACACGATCCACCAAAGCGTTCAGCGGCTTGCGGACGAGGTTGTCGAGCGCGAAACCACGGCCGGCACCCATCGCGGACCCGAGAGCGTTCTTCACCCGGTCGAACAGGCCGGCCTTCTCCTCGTCGGAGAGCTGGGTGAGGAAGTCGTTCGCAGCCCAGTGGACGTGGTCCCTGTGCGCTTCGTTCGTCGCCGAACCAAAATCGAACGGCTTGCCTTCATCGAGGTTCGACCACCCGTTGAGCGGCCAGTGAATCAACTCCGCGGACTGCGGATACGTGTCATAGATCCAGCGGGCAATCTCATCCATCGGCCCCGCAAGGTCGATAGCCTTGCCCTGCATGTGCAGGTCGTAGCCCGAGCCGACATCCACGAAGCGTTGCCCCGAAGTGAGGATCGCACCCGGAATCGCAGACGACACCAGATCCCACAAATGCTGCTGAATCGGCTGCAACGGATCCGACGTGGCGACAATGCCGCCGTCCGCATAACCCGGCAGAGGGCCGTCAGCCTTCGACTGCTTCCCGCCCGTACCGAGCACGCCTTTACGCATGCGGTACATGGCGTCATGGCCGCCAGCCGCAGCAACCTCATCCGCAGTCCACACATGCTCGCCGGCCGACAACCGGTACAGTCCGGCTTTGTCTTCCTTCGGGCCACCAGGACCACGCACCGGACCACCAGGGCCACCCATCCAACGGGCACCGATCGGGGTTGCGGTCGGGTTCTCCTTGCCCATCTGCCCGACAGCCCCGACGTGCCCGAGCGGTTCCCATTTCGGGAGCCCGAGCTTGTCAGCGACCTTGTTCCAGATATCGCCGAACCCGTTCAGCACATCCACGACGGCATTGATCGGCCCATGGAACTGCGACGGCAGCTTCCCGAGAATCGAACCGAAATTCGAGACCGCGGCGTCGAAGAACGGGCCCAAGCTGTTGAACCCGTTTTTAAGCTTCTCAAGCGGGCCTTCAGTGCCGAGGATCCCATCGGTGATCTGACCGAGGTTCGTGCTGAACAGGCCCCAGAAACCCTCACCGTCAGTGAGGCTGGTGCCCATTTCGCCGATGAACGTGCTGATCTTCGTCTTGATGCTCGGCAGCGTCTCGTCGCCGAGGACACCGCCGAACTCGGTCGCCGAAGTCAGGACACTCTTGAACCCATTGGCGGCCTTGTTCTTGAAATCAACCCAAGTCTTGGCGCCCCATGTGCCGACCTTCGCGGACTGTTGCGGAAGCCATTCGTCGGTGAAACTAGTCCAAAGCTCCTTGGCCTCGTTGAACCCGAGCTTGCCGAGGAAGACGGGAGGGGACGGCGCCAGCAGCCCGCCACCGATGTCTTTAGCCCGGTCCCAACCAGTCTTCTGGGAGCCGTCTTCATTGGTGTCTTCGGTGAACCCTCCAACGACCTTCGCGAACGGGTTCCCTTCCATCGCCCCGTTGAGCCAGTCGGCCAGTTCGACAGCCTTCGTCAGCAGGGTCGTGATCGAGTTGACGGTGTCGCGGACGTCTTTGAAGAAGTCCTTGATCTTCTGCTGCCCCTCCTCCGAGGAGAGGAAGTCGTTCCAGCGGTCCAGGGTTTGCGTGATCGAGTCGAGCCAGCCCTCACCGGTCTCATCGCTGCCGCGGAAGATATTGCGGACCAGGTCGATAAGACGGGTGCCGATGCCCCAGATCTTCCCGAACGCGTCCAGCGACTCCCGCAAGAAGTCACGGAACTTCTGCTGCCCCTCCGGCGACTCGGCCCACTCCCGGAACTTCTGTGCGAAATCAGCGAACCCACCCGACAGGCCGGGCAGGAACTCGGATCCGACCTGAGACAGAGACAAGAAGCCCTGGAGGACATCGTTGATGCCGTCGATCAGCGGACCGACAGACTTAGTGGTGTTATCGAAGATCACGGACAGCTTGCCGCGGGTGGCCTCAGTGTTCAGATCGGCCAAGGCCCGCCGCAAACCCTCATTGATCTGCGTAGCGATCCCACCCAAACCGGTTTTCAGTGTCGGCAGGTAGGCGTAGGCGAGATCTGACACCGACTGCCCGAGACGATCGAACAGAGCGTCTTGCAGTTCGTTTTTCAGGCCCTTGTATGCGTCTTTGACATCAAGGAGCTTCCGCACGAAATCCTGAGCGTTCGGCGACAGCTTCGCCATCGCCTCGTCGAAAGCCTTAGCAGCAGTGCTGCCCTCATTCATGGCTTCAGTGACCGCGACCTGCGCTTCAGCAAGCGTGGCGTGGGCGTCCGCGAGACGTTCCTGAGCATCAATCTCGCCCTGCGCAGCGTCCGCTACAGCTTCCTTCGCAGCAACAACCTGGTCGCTGCCTTCGACACCCTTCGTGTTCGCGTCCGCTACCTTGTCGGCGAGCCGCTGGTTGTCAATGAGAAGGTCCGACTGGTCCGCCAACGCCTGGTTATACGAGTTGACTGCACGAGCGCGGTCGATCGCGTCCGATTCCGGGTCGCTGAACGTCTGCAACATCTCCCGATGCGCTTCCGCTACAGCGATCGCGGCAGCCTGCTCTGTGAGCACGGTCCGACCCAATGCCCGGTTGAGGTCGTCGATCTCGTCTTTCGCGTCCTTACGGGCCCTGTTCAGGCCCTTCTGCGCACGCTCGGACGCCTTCTGCGCTGTGACAACACCACGCTCAGCCGACGCGACACCCTTAACCGCGGACGCGACCTGCTTCTGCGCAGCAGCGACAGCCTTACCGCGAGCCTCCATATCGGAGCCTGCGGAATCGGATGCCTTCTTCGCTGCTTCGAACGCGTCATTAACCCCAGACAGGCCGATCTTCACCGCGGCGAATACGGACACGGCTCCGGCCAGGGCGGCCGGGAACAGCCCGAGCACGCCCGCGGCCTGTGCGAGCTGACCGATCAACGGCACCAGTGACACTGCGGCAAGAGCTATGAGTCCGACGAGGGCGACATTCACGATGTTGCTGAAGTTGAACATGTTCGCGGCGGCGGAACCGATGGCGCTGACGAGCCCGCGCATGCCTACGCCTGCGAGCCCAAAGAACCCATTGCGGTCGTTGCGGGCGCCGTCGAGGCGCCGGCGGGCGTTGTGTTCGTCGTCCATCAGGGACAGCACGCGGCCCTGTGCGTCTGCCTGAGCGTTCCGGGCGCGGGTGAGTGCCTGTGTGGCGGCGAGACGCTGGGAGTCGGTCGCGGACGATCGCGCCATCACTTCGGCGTGCCGCTGCTCTGCGAGCGCCAACCGGTCCGTAGCAGTCGTCTGCTGGTTTCGGGCCTGCGAAAGGCGAGCCGCGACCGAAGCCACCTCAGCCTCAGCGCGCGCAACGGATGCCCGGTCGATCTCGATCTGCATGCGGATCGCCCGCACGGGGCGCGTGAAAATACCGCCGGTCAGACGACGTTGGGTTGCGGGACTGAGCACAGAGCGCGCGTTCAACCCGTTGACCTGATTCGTCACGGTAGACGCGAGGGACCGCAACGCCATCAACTGTGCGACGGCGGCCGTGGTGTCCACGTTGACATTCAGGGCGAGGGGCTGCGCTGCGACCTGCGTCCGGAACGCCTGCATCTGGGAGATCGCGCGTGTCAGGTCGAGGTCGACACCGAGGCGAGCGTTCGGCATGTTCGCGGTCGCTGCACGAACTTGGGAGCGGACGCGTGATGCGTCAACAGTGACGCCGACCCTCGCGTTCACTCCCTGCGAGGCGGCGCGGACCATGTTCCGGAGTTCGGTGCGGAATCGGGGGGCCAACTGGGGGCGGACCTGGACACGGATTGATTCGTTGATCGGCTGCAAGAGCGCGCGGACTTGAGACTTAAAACCGGTCGCTAGCTGCGGTTTTAATGAAATTCGAGCGCTGCCGGCATGGAAGGCGGGCCAGTTAGCCATAGTCGGCCTCCGTATTCCAGCGCTATACGCTGCGTTTATGCCCTCATTGGGGTGTTCGGGGACCGCGCCCGCACGTTTGGGGGCTGCGTGTCTGACACGTGAATGGTTGACTGCACCGTGGTGTAGCGTTTACGCTACGGTGTAATATCGGAGCATCGGGAAGGATCGACCATGGGGCAGCATCTTGCGAGCAGGTTCCTGGGATGATCGACACCATGGCACTGACGAAGGAAGAGGCAGAGCGCTTGCTCAGGGAGGTCAAGGCGACATCCGACCGGTCGCGCGACGCGAAAGAAGAGGCCAACCGGATAGTTAGAGAGGCCGCCGAGGCGAGAGGGAACGCAGTCCAGGCCGCACTAGACGCGGGCCTACCTCGCGAGTTGATCGCAGTATCGGCAGGCGTTCACAGGAACCTGCTCTACCGAATTGCCGGGAAAACGTCCCAGCAGAAAAAACGCAACTAGTACTGGTTGCATCGACGTCAAGCCGTAGTGTACAGTCGAGTTTGCAACCAGTACTGGTTGCAAACTCGACTAAACCTCGTTATGGCCTCCGTACCCGCCAAAGTCCGGGAAGCCATACTTAACCGAATGGAGATTCGGCGTGCCTCAGGGTACCAACTTTTCCCCCGTCCACGTCAACGCACAGGGCGGAGGTGATGCAAACAACTCCCCGTTCGACGCGATCAGGCGCGTCCGCCCGGACGGCTCCGAATACTGGTCGGCGCGTGACCTCATGCCGTTGCTCGGCTACGACCGGTGGGACCGAGTCCCCGAAGTTCTCGATCGCGCCAAAGCATCCGCGCAAGCAAGCGGGCAAGACGTGGCGAACCTTTTCCGACCCTCCTCGGAAAAGTCAGGTGGACGGCCGCGCAGCAACTACGAGCTGTCTCGGGTCGCCTGCTACCTCGTGGCTATGAACGGCGATCCGAGAAAGCCGGAGGTCGCGGCGGCCCAGGCGTACTTCGCGATCCGCACTCGTCAGGCCGAGGTTGTCGAGGCTCACGTTCTCGATACCCGCGCCCGCGCCCAGATCGAACTGGCGAAGGGGCGCATGGAGTTGATCCGCCTCGCTGATGGGCTCATCGATCCGAAGCATCTCGACGTCAAGGCCCGTGTTGTGCTGGCTCACGGCCTGGGGGAGACTCCCGAGATCGAGGCCACCAGTATGCCGCTCTATGTGCAGACCTTCCTGCACGAAAAGGTAAAGTCGGCGAAGCGCGTCAAGCAGCTCAATCGGCCGTTTGGTTCGGCCGTGAAGGATGCCTACATCCTGAAGTACGGAACCGAGCCGAAGAAGTACCCGCTCGATATCGGGAACGGCCAGGTTCGCCCCGCCAACGCCTACACGGAAGCGGATCGACACCTGATGGAAGAGATCTGGACTGCGCGTTTCGCAGGCGAGGAGGCGGCGTGACGAACGCGGATAATCCGAATTACACGTCGCTCGACGCGCTCAAGTACCTCGCACGCGAGGTCATCAACACCATCGAGTGGACGTTGGACAGCCTCTCAGGGAATGGCGTCAGCGAAGACGACCACTACGAGATCGAAGCACTCTGGGGCTTGGCCGAGCAAACCAGCGAACTGCTGGGGCCGCTCGTCGAGGACTGGAACCACTACAGCGACGGCCGAGAAATATCCTCCCAAGTCGAGATCGAGTACGGCCACGTATACGAACACCGCTGGCACCCCGACCCGACCGTCGACAAGCCGAGTGTTTCGACCGGGCGCCTGCTGGCGGACCCGGGCGAGGACAACGGAACCTATGAGGTCCGTATCGTCCCGCCGCAGTCTGTGACCGTGCACAGGTTCCCGAAGGGGCCGGGGAACGTGGTCCCGCTCCGCCGACTGGAGTAGACCTCACCGTTCCCCGGCAACCGTTGCCTTGGGAGCAACAGTTGCCCCTCCTCTAGGCCCCGCGCAATGGGCCGTGCTCGTCGCGCGGGGCTTTCTCATACCCTCAGGAGCTTTGTCGTGCCCGAATCCATGCAGCACATCGACAGTTTCCATACCGCGCTCGGCATCCACCTCGAACCACCCGAAGGCGTCGGCCGATTCTGGGCAATCCCCGGAACCGCCATGTTCGAGGAAATCGGGAGCCTCCGCGTCTACCTCGACGGCACCACCCGCATCCTCCCGCGCAAGCGGGTCGCGGGTCTCGGACATATCGAAGCCTTGCGCAGCGCAGCAACACACGCCCTGTACGGGCCCGCCGTCACCATGTACGGCACCTGGGCGCAAACCCTCCACCCGGACGGCGAACTCCACTACGTCGAAACCGCCATCTCGGTACCACGCGGCCCACGCTGAACACTCGAAAGGGCCCGGACCACACAGGTTCGGGCCCTTTCGTCACGTTACGCCTGAGGCGGCTTGCGGTACTCCGTCCACATCTCGCCATCAAACCAACGCAGTTGCCCTTGTTGGTCCGGATACCAACCAGGCGGCGGCAAAGTCATGGAAGGCGGAGGAAGCTGCCAACCATGCGCTTGCGGTCTGCCACTCTTCCGCACAAGGGCGAGAATCACGGCGAACAGCAGCACGAACGGCAACGCCAGGAACAGCAGCAGCGTGATCGCGCCACCGCTCAAACCCATCGACGACAGCACCCAGCATGTCAACAAGAACCCGAACAGCAGCATCAGCGGCGTAAACCACCACTGGGCACCGAACCAGTTCAACGACCATCGCGGGTGCGGGGCTGGGAATCCGGGCGGTATCGGTGGACGACGCCCGTAAGGTCCGGTAGGTGGCTGGTTCATTCGGGGCCTCGCCGGAATTCGGTCCACGCCTGCCCGTCAAACCAGCGGATCACGCCCTCCGCGTCCGGGTACCAGCCCGCCGGCGGAAGCTGCGTAGTCGGGGGCGACACCACCACAGGCGGCGGCCGCTTGTTCCCCACCCGAATCAGAGCGCGAATAATGAGGACGAGCAGCACTAACCCGGTTACCGGGAGTGCAAGGACAGCTAAGGCGCCCAGACTGATGCTGTCCCAGAGGATCGCGGCGATCACTGCGCCGATCCCGACGAGAACGACAGGCGTCCAGCGTTCGGCATTCGTCTTCTGGCCACCGCTGCCGTAGACGAGCCAATTGCCGATGGATCTTCGCGGTAGTTCGACGCCAGGCCGCGGCAGGTACTGGTCGTCGCTGTTCGGATCGGTCATGGTGTCCCCTGCTGGGTGAAGGATGTCACCCGAGGATCGGATACCACGCTCAAGGCGTTACCGGAGGGTGTAGGAGAAGCCTAACCCTGCGATGCAACCCCAAGAATCAGATCCACCGCGTTCTTCACGTTCAGGGTTTCCAGCTCGTCCCGGATCCGCTCTTCAGCGGTTTGCGGGCGCGGTTCCGGTCGGATCGGCGGCGGCAGCTTGCCAGAGAACACGGACGCAGTGACCCGCATCAACTCTTTCAGCAGGTCGATCTGCCGCAGTTGCAGCAGAACCGGGAGACTGTACCCGAGCGGCGATATCGGTCCAGCCTTCTCCGGCCTGTCCTGCATCGCCCGCGCATACCCGATCTCCTCATCCATCGCGATCGCCGACTGATACCAGCCATGCGGCGGCAACCGTTTCAAAAACCGGAACAGTTGCCCCCACGGACGGACGCCACGAAAGTAGTCGAGGAGATCGACCCGCAAGTGTTCTTGCAGGTCGTATTCGATTTCCTCCCCGTACTCCTCAATCAGGAATACGAGGTTTACGAACCCCCCGGAACATCACCCGAACCGTTGAAATGGTTGGTGATGTCTTCCAGCAGCAGGATCAACAGCTCGGCAGGCTTATCCCGCAGAACCTCCCACGCCTCGTCGAACCGGGCACCGAAGAACAAGCCGAAGATACGGCGGATCCGTGGCGCGTCGAGGTCTTCGAGGTTTTCCATGATGAACCCGACCTCCAGGACGTCCTCCACAGTGCTGGGAGGAAGTACCTCGATCGGCGGCTCAACACCGTCGAACACGTACGGTTCAACCTTGGCGGTCTTCTCGTTGGCCTCAGCCAGCAGCCGCGCGAAACGCGACTCAGCCTTCGGCTCGATCTTCGGACGGGGGGCACGTGCAGCCATAGCAGTCTCCTGGCAGAGAGTTGTTACTTGGAAGTGGTCTTGGGGGCCGGTTCCGGTTTCGGTTCCGGCTTCACCGCGGCAGGCTTCGACGCCTCCCGAATGAACTCCTGCGCGCTCGGGCTCAACTTCGCCTCAGCGGCCGGCAGTTTCGGGGCGGTCTCGCTGTAGCCCTTCACGCGGAGCTGTTCACGCTCGACGGCGGACCCGACCAGAGTTTTACGGCCGTCCGGCGCATACATGTAGATAGGTTCAAAAGCCATTCGGGGTCTCCCGGCAAAGAATGACCTGGCAGTTTGGGAGAGAGTCGCCCCGTGCGCGGCCAGGAAACACGCACGGGGCGACGAACAGGGGCCTGACGAATCAGGCGTAGGTGACGGAGTAGTTCGCCGAAGCACCGGTCGCGTTGGTCACCACGACGTTGTGAGCGCCCGCGGTCTTCGCCGGGCTGTTGATCGCCAGAGTGGTGTCATTCACGACCTGGAAATCATCCGCAGCAGTACCACCCACAGTCACACCCGTAGTACCGGTGAAGTTCTTACCCAACAGCACCACAGACTCGCCACCCGCAGCAGCGAGCGTGCCCGCCGGCAGATGCGAAGACACGATCGGAACCGCAGCCGTAGCGGTGAAGCCCATCTCATCCAGGCGTGCAGCGATACCGGGACCACAGAACACGTTCTTCACGCTGTAGCCGAGATCCTCGTCGATCTTCGCGGACCACGTGATGTTGTAGGTCAGACCACCCTCCTGCGACCACGACTGCTCACCAACACTGGTGACAATCGCGCGGGGCAGGATCCGCAGATGGAAAATCGTGTCCGCACCCGCACCATCAACGAGACCGAACACCAGACGGTGATAACGGGACTCAGGCGAGGTCGGGTCGTTCCACTGGAGTTCACCCGTGGTGCCGTCCGCTTCGATCGCAGACAGGTCCAGGCCACCATAAAGTTCCAGCGTGCGACGCTTGGTCTCGATCAGAGTCGTCGAGACGGTCATCTTGCGGGAGATGATGTCAGTCCGGGGCGGCTCCAGAGCACCCCAGGCCTCGATATCGTTGGTCTCGACCTCGGGCGTCCACGACGGGGGCGCATCCTTAGCGGTCATACCCAGCGACTCGAAATCGGTGAGCGCCTGGAACTCCGCGGCGACACCATCAGTGAACGCGGTGGGAATGGTTGCGTCCAGGTCACCGATCAGCACAAACCCCTTGTTGGGGCGAAGCACCAGGCTCGACTTCCAGTCCGCGAGCTGTTCATAGGTAACAGCAGGCATAAGCTGTGTCCTTGCTTTAGGCACGCCCAGAGACCCGCAACCGAAAATTGGTGCGGGTGGCGTGCAGAAGAGAAAAGAGTTAGGCGCGAGGGCGCCGATAAGAGAAGCGGTTCGTAGCGATAAACTCACGCATATCCCGCTGCTGAGGCGACATCGGCATAGCGCCAGTCACTTCCTCAGCCACATCAATCAGAAACCCGCCGGGCGCAGTGTTCCCACAGTGTCGAACCCGCTCCTGACCAGCCTTCTTCAAAGCCTTAGAAGCGGCACGAGTCGGACCCACGTACTCGACATCGACGACAGGGTTATCGAACACCCCATCTTCACGGCCGCCGACACGCTGCACATAGATGTACTCGGCCGGCAGGTCATCGTCGATGAACGTCACCACCGGGGCGAGACCGTCGAACAGGGCCTTCAGGACTTCGTCGTACTCCGGATAATCAGGCAGAGACACGGCGCCTCCTAGCCTTCGATATCGCGGATGAAGTCCCGCATGACGTGTTCGGCCTTGTTGTAGCGGGTGCCGTGCTCACGGAAGCGGGCGTAATGCCCGTGTGCGTAGACGACGCCTTCGATGCGGCCGTCATCGCCTGGACCGGACAGTGCTTGAACGCTCGTAGCGTTGTAGCCCGTCCGCCACTTGCTTCGTGCAGCCCACCTGTCGGCGCCCTGTTCAGCGAGTTCGTGAACGAACCTCTCCAGTTCGGCAGACTCCCGCATGAACGTCCGGTCGAGGTCGAAATCAGCTCCGTCGTACTCCACTGGAACCGTCCTTCGCGATCGTGAACCGCACCCCGGTAGACCAGCCCGTAAACGGATTCGGAGTCTCCCGAACCTGCCCGTCGATCACAAAGATTCGACCGTCAGGCAACTGGATCCGATCCGACGAGACGACATCCGAACCATGCGGCGCCGTCACCCGCGCCGTGAGCACGAGCAGTTCCCCGCGCTCGTTGTCCTCGGTGTCAGTCCCCCACTTGAGATCACACGGCCCGATCTGATGCGGCGCCCCACCAGCACCGACAGGATCGCCCTGCCAGTCACGATCAGGCGAATCCCGCAGGACAGTCAGCATCGTCCCGCCCGGATACTGCGGGTGCGCATACGTCACCACGTGTCCGGCCTTGTCGACGCGAGCCCAGCAGACTTGAGGATCCCGAGAGCGACCGGGGACAGGAAATTCAGCGACCGTTCGACCTCTTCAGCCGAGACACTGTCCCCATAGGTGACCGAGCCGCCATCCGCGGACTGTGACTGGATGCCGATCTCTCGGCCAGCAGAACCAGCGGCCGGATTGATACCGGCCTCGATCCACATCGCCGCATGCGCGCACGTAGCGTCACGCATCGCCTCGATCACATCCGGTTCAGTCGGCGAACCAGCAGGGTCGACCTCATAGTGGTCGCAGGATGTGGCCCGACGCACCAGCGCCGACGCGAACTTGATCGCCCGCAACGCAACCGGTTCTTCCGGTACGTCGACCAGCCAGCCGTCCATCAAATCATCAGGGGCGGCATACACCAGCATTATTCGCTCCCAGCGACCTTCTTGGCCGGCGCCTTGCGAGGAGCAGCCTTCTTCGCGGGAGCTTTCTTCGGCTCAGGCGCAGGTTCCGGCTCGACAACCAGCTCAGGCTCAAATGCAGCATCTGCGGCAGGTTCCGGCTCCGCCACCTGGGCGGGCTCAACGACCGGTTCGACAACAGGCTCCGGCTCCGCCTCAGCGGGCGCGTCGACCTCAACCCAGTACGCCCACTCCAAAAGGTCAGGGCGCGGATCCTCGGACTCAACCAGCAAATCCTGGTCACCGCCCAAATACTTATAGAAGTAAGGCACTACCGTTCTCCAAGTCAGACAGCCGATCGACTGCGCCGCCCACCATTTGGCAGGCGGCGCAGGTCAAAATCAGGCTTCCAGCGCGCCACGCAGCAGAACACTGCGGTTCGCATCGAGGGTCGACACGCCATACAGAACGCTGAAGCTGACAACGTTCTGCATCTTGTTCTGGTCGTACGCGCGGGTCACACGCAGGCTGATGCCCTTGTACGACTCGATCGCATACGCGGTGCCGTCCATCGGCCGCGGCAGAGCAGCCGAAGTGAACGTGAACGCCGTCTCATGGAACGCCAAACCAACCTCAGTGGTCGGCTGACCGCTCGCGGGATCCGCAGCCGGCTGGACGATGTTCTGGGTCATGTAAGCGTCGAAACCGAACAGATTCCGGCCGATCGAGCCCTGACGGAGGGCATCGGTAGAACCACTCTGGTCGGCCTGCTTGATCAGAGTCGAGTTCAGCCAGTTCGCGCGGGCGGTCGGACCAACGACGGCGTGACGCCGCTGAGTCGGAACCTTCGCGATGTTCAGCAGCCGGTCAGCCTCAATCAGGACTTCGGGCTTGTTCCACTCGAACCCGGTCGGGGTCACGCCAGCAACGGCGGTGGTCGCCGTCTTGGCGTGGGCGATGATCGCGCGGTCGATGTGCTGAGCGATTGCCTCAGCAGCAGGCTGGGAGACCTGAGTGTCGAACGACTCCAGCTCAAGCAGGTACTGCTCATCCGGGATCGGCAGCGACACCTCAACGATCTTGTCCAGCTTCACCGGGACGCTGCCCTCTTCCGCGTCCTGCAACTGGATACCGTCTGCACGGTTAAACAGGTTCGCGGTCAGCACAGCAGGCTTGCGGACGTTGACGGTGTCACCGATCTTCGCATTGAACTCCTGCGAATGATCCCGATGCACCAGCGGCAGCATGACCAGGTTCTCGTACAGGTTCGCGAGAGTCTGACGCGCAATAACGTCAGGGGTCAGAAAATTGTTAGCCAATTTAGGCTCCTAGATCAGAATCCGTCGCGTTCACGCTGTTCGCGTTTACGCCGCCGGATTTCTTCGACAGAATCCCGACCGGGCGACGGCTTAGGTGCCGCGTTCCCGCCGGAGAGGTCTCCGCCGCTTCGAGGAGCCGCCGCCTGGGCGGGCGCCTTTTTCAGCTTCGGATTAGCTTCGACAGCCTCCGCCACAATTTCGGCCACCTGGGCAGCGAAATCGTCGGAATCGGTGTCAAGTTTCTCGACGGCCTTCGAAATTTTGACCGAATCGAGAATGGAATCAAGGTCACCCTCAGCCGTCTTAGCGGCAGCAGAAAGGGCGTCTTTCCGTGCATAGTTGCGCAGCTTTTCAGCGACCGAGTCACGCTCGGTTGCCAGCTGCGTCTCCCGCTCCTGCGCTGCACGCAGCAGCTCCGCGGGATCAGGTTCAGCGTCGTCCTCGACGAGCCCCAGAACCTTGCCGAGCTTCGAAACCAGTTCTTCACTGGCTTTCTTCGCAGCCTCCTGGGCCGCTTTCTCGGCTTTCTCGTTGCCCTTTACGCGGTTCGCGGCGGCTTCTTTACGGAGCCGATCCACTTCCTTGTTCAGGCGCGAGATTTCCGGGTCCGCCTCAGTTTTCGAGGCTTCAGTTTCGGCCGGTTTATCGGTTTCGGTGGCCTGTACAGCGTCACCGGCTTCCGAATTCTCGACCGAGGTGTCGACAGCTTCGTCGACGGATACATTTTCAGTTGTGGTTTCCTGGTTTGCGGCTTCGTCGGCCATGAATGTCTCCTGGACATGTAGAAACACCCGAATGGCAACCTGGCCTATTCGGGTGCAGATATGACGAAACCCCCGAATAGAATTCGAGGGTCAGAACCCGCTATAGAAAAGCGGGAAGCTTAATCGGATTGCGCCACATACCGGACGCGGTCATTACGGCGCTCACGGCGCGCCAACGCGCGAGCACGGCGGCGCTCAGCGCGCACAGAATCAGGGACACGCACCGCACGGGGCGGCGCCGGATCATCCGGAGTCCACACGCTGGCTACGTGCCTACAGTTCGGGTGCCAGAGGCCACGTGCACGAGCCTCAGCAACCGAACCCCACACTGTCACAGTGACAGTCCGGCCCGAGGTCGCTTCTCTCGCAATCGCGCCGACTGTAGCCCCCGAGATTGAGAGCACCTGACCTTCAAACGGCGAACACAGCGGGCAGCTACCCGCCACATCGGACACCACGATCAGATCGTGCCCTGCCGCGGCAACCTGCGCACAATACGCATCCACCTCAGCGCGAGTAATCGCCGACCGGACCGCCATCTCCACATACGAGACGAGATCCCAACGCCGGCCACGCGCATCCACAAACCCCGTGATGCCGCGGCGCGCGAACGCATCTAGCGCGCGCTGCACGACACGGGCACGATCAGTGTTCCCACGGTCACGCTCCGCCCGCACAGCCTCATCAACGACAGCCCGATACGCGCCATCCAAGACAGTCGGAACATGCGCATGCGTACGCCGCACCGTATCGACCGCCTCATCAATCAGACGCTCCACCGGACCCTCATCAGCGCGAGGAGCACCAGGGATGTCATGTCGAGCCGCTGCAACACCGTCGCGCCACGCACCCAACACCGCAGCACGAACTGCCGGCGCCATATCCCGATCAGTCTCGGCAACATCACGCTCAACATTGCGCCGAAACCGCGGCAACCGAGCCAGCAGCCGCATCGCCCACACCACCGCATGCCCGACACCCGGCGCCACCGCCATAGCAAGACGCTCCAGCAGGCGACGCTCCAAGCGCCGATACAAGCGGGTGACCGGGCCGATACGACGATCACCGAAGGACGGAGTAAGAGGCATCAGGCCGCCTCCGCAACCTCAACGTCAGGCTCGACCTCGTCCTGGAAGTCGTTGCGCGGTTCATCCTCGGCGGACTCGAACTCACCGCCGTCGGGGTCCGGGACCGTCAGCGCGACCTCATCGAGAATCCGCGCCACTTCCTCTTCGACCTCGTCGTTCGACCAGTTCGGGTTGAACATGCGCACCGCGGTTTCGGTACTGATCGCCTGCGCAATTTTCAGGTTGCTGATGGCAGTCGACAACGCGACCGGATCCTGATCCACACGCACCGGGAAGTGCAGCTCTGGGGCTTCCTTCAACCCGAAATCCGGACCGCCGAAGACCTTGTAGTCTAGACGGAGTGCCGCGAGTCCGAATGGCCGGAGTTCAGCCTGGACATATAGCAGTTTCCGGTTCCGGGTCTGATTCGACTTGTCCTTACGCGCAGACACCTCGGTAGCCGTCATCGACACCGAATCAGCGTCATCGAAATCCGCAGCCGAATAGCCCGCCCCCCGCAGGATCTGCTTCAGCAAGTCCTGGCAGGTCTTCGCATGCTCCTCAACCCGAATACTGAACTGCTGCGCCTGCACCAGTTGGTTCGGGCCGTCCTCCGGCAGCATCTGATTACCAGGAACCGGAGTGAAAATCTCTTGCTCACGATCGAACGAAGACCCCATACCGGGGCCCTTGTCCTCCAGAGCTTCCTGCGCGACGAACAACCGGGCCTTCCCCAGGTCCAGGTCACGCATCCAGGACGACCACGCTTCATCAAGCGCATCGAACAAGGGCTCCAAACCCTCAAAATCCGAGCGTCCCAACGGCGACAAACCTGGAGTGTTACGCCACCTGCGAGTAGGGCGAACGTTCGGGATGTAGCAGGCCGTCAACTCGTCGATACCGGTCGGGATCGACGACTCCTCATCCACCAGCTCCGCGGCCCAGAGGGTTTCGTCCATCGCGTCCAGAGGCATCCGCCGGCCGATCGCGCCATCATCCCCGCAATACAGGGCATGCTCAATCCGGCCTGGCTCATGATGCTCCAAATGCCGCCACGTGCCGAGCTTGTCTTTCCCGATGATCCGCCAGAACGTGACACCCGCAAGTTTCCCGTACCGCCATTGCGGCACGGCAGCGTCCGGGGCTACCGCGCCGATCATGACCTTTTTCGCGACAGATTCGTCCCACCAGAGCCGCAAGTAGGTTCCGCCCAATGCGGCGGCCCCCTCAGCGGCTTCCAGAAGGGTAGCGAGGGTGTCAGCGCCATCCAGGATGGTGTTCACGCGATCCTGCGCACCCTTTACGTCTGTGGCCGTCTCCTCGGTGCACAGCCAAGTCGGAGGCTGCCCAAACAGCAGATCCGCCGACATGGTCGCCAAATCGGCAGCTACAGGGATGTGAAGACGCTTCGTGTCGTTGAAAACAGGACGCCCCCACCAGAATCGACTGAGTGCGCCCCGCACCCCGCCTAAAAGTTGACTTGGGCGCACAGGCGCGGAGGGGACGGCCCGGCTGTAGATCTCTGCCAGATCGTCAGAATTCCCACTCCACCACGCGGTGTACTCCCCGTACATATCGGCAGCCAGGTCATGAGGCTTTGGGGGCCACTCGCCAGAATAATCGGGCATCGGCACTGGTGGCCTCCTACAAGTTATGGGCGACTAGGCGACGCCCTTCGCATATCGGCGAAGTACGGCCATTTGTCAGATTTGGAAGAGTTGCAGGGTTGGCATATCGGGCGCAGATTCGCTGGCATATGCGGGCCGCCCTTGTTCAGCGGCTTCACGTGGTCGGTCGCGGTCGCTTCACCACGGCAAACCCAGCAACGGTTACCGAAATACTCCCACCGAGCGGTTACCGATTCAGGGCCGAACGGAATGATCGTGGCATTCTTCTTTTTCGCCTCGTACGCCTGACCGTATGCGCGCCACCGGTCCCGGTTTTCAGCATTCCAGCGCGCGGATGCAAGCGCTGCGGCTTTCGGTTTGCAGTCCTTGCAGTATGTTGCGCCGGGTGTTGTGGCGCTGAATGTCGTGGCACACATAGCGCATGGAATGCAGCGCGGCGGAGGGCCCGCAACATCGCCGTAGCGGTAATGCCGGTGCGCGTGGCGGCCGCAGTATCCCAGACTGCCAAGTCTCCCAATTACGTTCTCGCAGCCACTGACAGAGCACGGCGTTGCACGGTCCAGGACCGGCGGCTCCCGCAGTGGATCGCCGAAATGCTTCCAACGCCAGTGATGGCGGGAGCACATCCCCAGCTTCTCGACTGGGTTTCCGCACTCGTCGACCGAACATCTGCGCTTCGCGCGGCATTCTTTACAGAGATTTTGGGCGCGGCCCCGGTCCCGCCGCCAGGTCATGCCGCAATCCTCGCAAGTTGAGGTAGCGAATTTTAGTGGGTCACCGAATTGCCTGAACGCCCAATAGTGAGATGGGCACCAGCCGCGGCTTCCCTTTTCCCCAACGAGGTTCTTGCATCCCTCGATTGCGCAGGGCTGGTCCTTGACGTATACGGGATCGTCCGTAGTGCCTGTCGCCAGCAGTCGCGCATAATGTGTCCCGCAGAGACTACGGGCGCTGACCGCCTTCGCGCAGCCTTCAACCTTGCACGCAACACCACGCCGCTCCCTAACCCGGGGAGCTAGGTCTTTTCCTCGATACCAGCGCTGATAATGCGGTGAGCAGTACCCGCGCCGGAGGTTCGGCCGTCCGCAGCCCTCCACCGTGCATTCACCGGAGCGTTCGACTTTAGGGAGCAAGGCCAGTTCGCCAGTGCGGCGAGCTATTGCATAGTGAGTGCCGCAGTATCCACGGGCACGAAGGGGCTTCTCGCAGTCCACGGCCGTGCAGACACGTGGTGTATCCTTGGAAATTGTCGACTCCTACTAGTCGGCCATGCCCCGGGAGTGTTAGCGCACTCGCCGGGGTCTTTTCTGTTGTCGTAATATCCAACGGTCCTGGGCGGGTTCATGTTCCGCCTAAACCAAGGAAAGATTCTCGAATTCTCGTCCGCGCGTTGTGTAGATCAACGCGCCTTGCCGGGATTCGGCACCGGTCTTGTCGCGGTACCAGGCGCTCCCGCCGTCGAATGTTGGAGAGCAGATGATCGTCCGGGCAGCAGACTGCTGGATACCGGTCTCGTGATAGTGCCCGTGCAGAAGAAAGTCGGCACCAGCGGGATTGCCCTGATGGTATGCCTGCGAAGCCCACCACGCGTCAGCTTTGCCCTTCCGGAACTGGTGTCCGTGCAGCAGCGTGAACACGCTTTCGCCGACCCGGACTGTCATGTAGCCCTGGTCTTTCGGCGGCACCTGGACACGCACATGCCCGTAGGCCGCGGTGTTCTCGGCGAGGGCATCGGCTACCGCGATAGCGCCTTCGGTGGCCCAGTTGTCGTCTGCGCGAGTCCGCACAGGCACGCGGGTGGCGTCATCATGGTTGCCGCCGATCACCGATACCGCAACCTCATCGGCGAGCGGAGCAAACGCCTTGACGGTCTCCAGCAGAGTTCTGCGCCACAGTCGAACCTGTTCGGTCACGGTAAGCGACTGCCGCCATGCAAGCGCCCCGCCCTGGGAGACTCCACCGTTCTCGATGCAGTCACCGACAAACGCGAGATGCACGGCGCCAATCCGGTCCCGAGACTGCCGCCCCTTCAACTCCGCGAGCGCGCGATCTACCGACTGGAAGTAGCGGTTCACCGAGCCTTCCACGGAGTAGCCGTCGATCTTCCCAAATTGCATGTCCCCGGCCTGGTACACGAATACGCCATCGCCAGCCGACTCGGCCGGCCGATGGGGTTCACGGTCCCGGATCGAGGCAATCAGTTCTTCCAGCCCTGCGGCCGAAGCAGTTCGCGGCGCGATCTGGAACCGGTAGGCCGAGAGCCAGCGCTCATCGTAGGTTTGCCAACGGCTGATTCGTGGCGCGCCTACGATCTGCACTTCGTCCGGGTCGTACCCGAATTGCTTCAGCAACTCGACATGCGAGGCCGGCGGTTCGGCGAGCGGACCAGTCTGGAGATATCCACCCGTCTGACCGTCGTACTCGGTGCGCGCCCGATGCTCGGCCTCGACCGCGGTCGGCTGCTTCAAGAGATCATCAGCGAGACTCACGCAGCAACCTCCAGGCCGATGTAGCAGGTGCAACGCTTCTTGCAGTGCACCCGGAACTGGGTTTCGGAGGCGTCGCAGTTGTTCCGAACGGCAGTGTGGTGCAGGGTCCGCAACTGGCCGCCCTCCGCCACATACCGTTCGAACGCTGCCCGGTCCCGCTCGTCAAGCCCAGCAAGCCACACACCAGTAGTGCATGCGACTGGGCCACGTTTCCGCTGCCGGATGCTGTCGAGTTCGTCAGCGAGGGACACAATGCCTCCTGTTGATTTACCTACACGCATATGCTATGGGCGCAGGCAAACCACGAATTATGACATCACACGCTTAACCAGCCGCGGTTCAACAGGCTCCGGCTCGACCGACAACGGCAGCTCGTTCAACTTGATCTGCCGCCGCCACTTCCGCTCAGCGGTAGTTAGGAGATAGCGGGCGGAATCGATGCCGTGGTCATTCAACTTGATCGGCTCGTCCTTACCCTTCTCGGTCGCCTTCGTATCCCACACATACCCCGGAATCTCTTTGATCAACTCCGGGCAGCGATCGGAGAACTTCAGGCGGCCGGACGCGACAAGCGCGGTCATAGTCCGGATCCCGTACAACACGTCCTTTTTGGCGGGATGCGTCGGCAGTCCGTCTTGTTTCAACTGGACACGGAAGTCGGCAGCCGATTGGTCGGCGATCACATACCCGCGGAACCCTTCCGGGTTCTCCGGGTCCTCGCTGGGGTGATGTGCCTTATTGAGCCATTCCCGCAGGCCAGCCGACAACTGGACGTTCGTTTTACGTGCTTCCGCGTTGCTGGCCTTGTACCGCCACTCATCCATGCAATACAGGACATCGTCGGAACCGTGCCCGATCATCACAGCGTGAGTCGGGTTGGTGGTGCCGTGGTCGACACCTACACCGAGGATCCACCGCATGTCGGGCAACTCCGACCAGGGCACAACATGCTTGTCCGGGTCGAACATGTCGAAGATAGCGCCATCAGCAGCGACCCAGCGCCCGAGGATGTTCCGCAAATAGAACAAACCCGTGAACTCGGCTTTGATCGCCGCCACATACTCCGGCGCCAGGCTCGGGTTGTCGTCGAGCGTGAAATGCCACGCCCCGAGATTCATTCCCGACTCGCCGGCGCGGTCGATGAAGTTGACCTTCAAATAGTGGTTCGGGTTGTCCGGGTTCGTCGTCGCCAAACAGCGGGCACCGGGCACGGACAGGCGGGCGAGGAGCTGGGTCCAGAAGTTCTCCGGCAACAAGGTCGCTTCGTCCACGAGTGCGAGGCAAGCTGTCAGGCCACGGAGTTTCCCTTCCGCCCGAACATCCGAGGCGCCGATCAAATGCACGGTCCGCCCGAGGATCACCGCAGTGTTCGACCCGCGCGTGTGATGCACCTCGTGCGCCCACTCACCGAACACCATCTCGTCCTGCATCGGCTCGATGATGTTGCGTTCGATGGTCTGCAATGTTCGGCCGACGACAACGATCAACCCTGTGTCGGGGGCGTGCACGATCGCGTCGTAGAACGCGAGAATGCTCGCGATCGTCTTGCCGCTTCGTACAGCTCCGGCCCAGATGGACACTCGATGACGCCGGGATTCGATGATGCTGACGATCTGTTTCCGGGATAGCGGCAGTTCGTCGAGGACGCTCACTCGGATTCGCCCGGTTCGTCGGTGTCGGGTTCGTCGTCTTGTTCGCCGACTGTGGCCTGTTCTGCGGCTACGAGTTCTTCGAGCCGGCCGAAGAAGTTCCCGATCATCGACGCGGTTTCGGTCGCGAGCCCGCCCTTGGCCTCAGCGATCGCTTTCAGTTCAGCGGCCTTGTACGACCCTGTGAGCTTGGCGCGCTGTTCCATGATCGCCAGCGCCCGGTCGATGTTCCAGGTTTGCCTCTTGTATTCGTCGTCGCTGTCTGGGTCGACGATCTGCCCCCAGATAGCGGCCCACATCTCGTCTAGCCGCTGGAGTTCGAGTTCGAGGTATTCTTCGGCGTTTTCGCGGGTGATGTCCGCGATCGCGTCTTTGATGTATTTGGAGACGTTCTGTTTGGACCAGCCGGTTTCTCGAACGATCTGGGCTTGTGTCATTCCGGAGAGCCGCAGTTCGAGCGCGTAGTTGCGTTTCTCTTGCGTTTCGACGAGTTTCTCGACGGGGATGTGTCGACGGTTTCGTGCCATTTTCGGCGACCTCCGAGAGCGTGACGGCGCCTGGCCTGTGCACGCACGTTAGGGGGTGGGGGATGGTTCGCCGCCTGGGCTGAACCATGAGCTGGGGTGGTCGCTGGAAATGTGCAGGTTCGGACAGGTGTCCGAGTTTGCACTATACGGTAGCGTAAGCAGCGAACCGAAGTGTAATCTCAAATGTATGAACAGTGCTCGGGACACAGATACTGTGGCGAGGTTGCGCAGGTCGATTGCGGTGGTGAAGCGCGGTAAGGAAGCCGCTAAAGAACGTGATCAGGCGATTGCGCGCCTGAAGTTGGAGATCAATCCGGCGACCGGTCGGCTGTGGACGTGGCCGCAGATCGCTGCCCTGTCCGGCCTGTCACGTATCGGCGTAATCGATGCGAGCAAGCGGGCGTTGCAGGACCAGCAGGACGTTAACTGACTGTTCGCGCGAGTGCCGCGATCGGATCCCAGTGGGGCGGCAGATCGTTCGTGAGGTGGCGGGCGACCAGTTCGATAGCTACGCGTGTGAGCAGCGGCCTGCGTTCTAAGGCTCTATCGACGCCCTCACTCAGGGTGTGCCCTTCTGGGGCGATTGCGTCCGCGACGACTACGACCCCGATCACGACTAGCCACAAATGCCACGCCTTCAAACGCGCCCGGGTCACGGTTCGTCCGCTTCCTCTTCAGGGCACAGCATGTGCGGCATCATGTCCTGCGACATTGCGGACCACAGTGCGGTCACCAAATCGGTGGGCGATATCTGCACTGGTTCGGGCATCTGGATTTCGAGTTCGAAAGGCCCCATTTTCAAACGGAATCTCATCGGGGCCTCCAAGTAAGTGTTCAGGCGACCTGCGAGGCCGCCCATTTCAACCATTCGGGTGCATACCCGTGCTTGTGGTGTTCGCCGACCACAGTTACCGGGGTGGATGCGTATCCGAGGCTGCGCAGGTACTCCCCCGCGGCAGGGTCCTCGGTCACATCGATCTTCCGATAGGTGGCGCCGAGCTGATCTAGCTTCCGGGCGACCGCCTTACACGGTTGACAATCTGGGCGGCTATATACAGTTATTTCAAGCATCAGGGCAGGCGAATTCCAAGGTCAGGCAGCGGCGGCAACACGAGCGCCGGCAACGGGGGCGGGATATAGGCGAGGGCTTCGGCCGGCAAGTACTGCTCAACCTCGTCGGGCACGTACTCATGCAGCGGGGTCGGCTCGTACGGCGGCATGCCGTAGAAGTTCGGCAGTGGGCCTGGTTCCCATGTCGGGATCGGCGCGGCCGGGTATTCGGTGGGCAGCCCGGTCGGGGTCGACTCGGGAAGCACCGGGATCGGTGTCGGCGCCTGCACCAGGGTTTCCTCACCCGCGGGGTATTCGTCGGCTTCACCGGGACGGTACGAATGCCAGCCCGACAGCGCACCAACAACACCCTGGACGAAACCAACAGGGTCACCGAGCGGGTTCGGCGAGTCGCAGGCTGCGTCGAATTCGTGGCAGACGCTCGTGGTGTTCGGGTGGTTCTCGCGCCGCCCCGGCGAACTCACACCCGGCAGGAACCCGGGCAGAGCATCATAGATACCGCCAGCAGTCCGCGGATCCCCATACACGACAACCTCATCGGCCAGCGCGGCCTCATCCCCCGCGATCTCCGCACCCAGAGAATGCCCAATCACCTTCACATGACCACCAGGGCACGCGGCGCGGTAGTCGGCGATAGTGTCCCGGAGGATAGCTTTCCCGTCGGCGACCGATTCATCCCTCGTGTACGGTCCGGTCGGCCAAACCGAGGACTTGTAGTCCACCGAGACCGTCTGACGCCCCAACGTGGCCTCACGATCCAACTGCCGGCTCATCAAATTCGGCAGCCCAGCCGTCTCGACCAACCTTTGCCCGTTCCCGCCGACACCGATCGTGACCGGACGACAGTCCGGGGCACCAACAGCGGGCGTGGCGAACGCAAGCGGCCCGAGCCATACGACACCAGCGGTCACGCATACAGCGGCCGTGAGACGACGAGACATGGCGCCTCCCGACGCTGCGAAGTTTGAGCCCGCCGGCTCCCAGGTAGCGACAACCGGCCGGCGGGCAGCCGCGGCGCCAAAGGCAGCCAGCGGCGAACGCCAGCGAGATCACCTACAACCGCGGCGTGAGATCCTGCGGCGGCCCCGGAAACGTGAATGGGGCACGAGAGCGCTGGCGAAATCTGTTAGAATGCAGGCGAAAGCCCCAGTGTGCGCCGCCTCTGCCATAGCATGCGGCATCGCCTCTACCCCTGCTAGGGGGCAAGCGCCTGGGGCTCTCGCCATTCTCGCGGTAGGTGTTCTCCTGGCAGCACCGCCACTACCTTCATTGCGATACCCCGCAGGGTCGCACCACGCATGTATGCGCAGTTAAGATTCAGCCGATCAAGGCGAGAATGTCGATCAGTGCTTCGACAACGATCATGCCGATCTTGCCGAGCAACAGAACAGAATCAAGATCAATGCTCATCCGGGGCTCCTAGATCAGGCAGGGGTCTGCCAGGCATACCCGCCCGACGTCTTCGTGAGCACCTGACCTGTAGTACCGCCCGAGGGAACAAGCAGCAGTTCGTCACCGAGGACGTCTTTGATCGCAGCGACCAGTTCCTCAGCGGTGATGGTGCCGGACTCGCCGGCGACAGTGAATGTATAGCCCGACATGGGGCCTCCATGGTGATAGTGGGTTATTCGGTTCCTGGCTTAAGCCGCGGGACGCAACGTCACACGGATAGCGCCGTCATCGGCTGTTTCGCGCACGATTTCCTGGAACCGTCGCCCTTCGATCCACCAGTCAGCGCCCTCGATGGTCGGCGCGAACCCTGGGGTCGCATAGTCCTCCGGGGTCGGCCAAACCAGCAGCGGCATCGACTTGTCCTCCAGCCACGACAACTCGACACCCCGGATACGGTTCTCTGTTACCACCGAGCGCCAGTTCTCCAGACGACCCGACCAGCGCTCACCCGACTCATCGTCATCGACAGTCAGGAACACAGGCTGGTCAGGGTCAGCGCTGCGGATAGCATGTGCGAGAGGATGCCCGAGATCCGGCAACCGCGAATAGTCCTCACCGGGCTCGAACGTGTACAGCAGAGCGAAGTTCCGGTCCCACACGCGAGCGAACTTGGACATTATTCGAGTTCTCCTGGCAGATAGTGTCGGCAGCCGCAATCCGGGCCACCCTTCGGGCAGGCACGCCACTCAACCTCGGGCGGATCAACGTACTCGGATTCCCAACGGGCAGTCTCACGCTTCTCACGCTGACGGGCAGTACCGCGCTCAGGTGGATGGCAGCAGCCCATCCAACAGTTCCGGTGCACCATCATCGCCACGGGACGCCTCCGGAAAGTGAAAAGCCCGCCGAAGTGAGCACCGTTGGGAGGCTTGGCGGGCATCGTTGTGGCAGTGGTCGGATTTGAACCGACGTCCTCTTGGGTATGAACCAAGCGCGCTCACCGAACTGCGCCACACTGCTATGAGGCAGGCACCCTTGCGGGCGGTCTGCCATGTAGTCGCCCACCGAAGCGGACTGGTGGGCTCTACCCCACTGCTCGGCATCCCAGAACCTTGTGGGCTCCGTCTGCCGCAATTACTAAACCCGCCGCCAAAGACAACGGGTGGTATTCCAATGTCCGCAGGGGGAGGCCGAAGCCCGCAAGTCCCGCGGCCCAGTATGCGGCCCCGACGCAAGGGGTGATCAAGTCCGCAATACGCCGGGGCGGTTCAGAAAAGACCCCAAGCTACGAGAGCATGGGGTGGGCGACCCGATACAACGCCTCAGGTAAGGCGTTCCCCGCTCGCTTCAACCGCAACTGCTGGTCTTTACACGACAAGGCCCACCGGCACGGGGAAGATCATGCCCCCGGCGACTTGCATCAGCGGCCCACCGGGGGTTTCGCGAAGGTTGGGTGCCCGATTCCATCGGGAGACCGACCCCACTTCGGCACCCCAGAGGATGCCGCAACCGATGCCCACCAAGCCGGAACGCCGACTGGATTTGGGCCCAAGTATCCGAAGACAGGGTCTCACAAGTAGGTAGGATTTTGCAAGTTTTGTTGCCGATTTGACAAGTATCTACCGCTTTTACCGCCCGCCAAAACGGCCCCCACCTGCAAAACAATCGCAAAATGTGATTTGTCCCACAATTCTAGGCTGCTGCCCGTTCGGGCGCCTCACTCGCTCGCAGGTCCTCGATGTGGTCGACCAAGCCGGGCGTCAACCGGAACCACTCCCTGGTATGCCGCGCCGACCGGAACTGTCCGTGGCGCTTCTTCTCCAGCTTCCGCGCGCCGAACTCGATCGCCGGCACTTCATCGTGCACGAGATTCGAAAGGCGGACGCCCAGGTTGCCCGTGTATCCGATTTTCAGATACGGGCCGAACCGCAGGTAGTAGACGACGCTCTTCCCAAACCCGTGAAACAGATGCGATTGCGTAAGCCGCCGCCGGTACTCGCGTTCATCACGCTCGAACGAACAGGACACGCACCGCGTGGTCTCACCGAGACTGTCCACCCACAACGTGTCGCGATCACCGCATCCAGGACAACTCCACCGCAACCGCTCCGCGTCCGCGGGTACTACCTCGCGGACCTTCTCCTCACGCTCGAACTCGAACGCCCGCAAAGTCTCGGTAGCGACGTTGAAGTCCCGGATAGCTTTCTGCCAGTGCCAGGTACACAAGCTGACGGACGAGGCGAACGCGTCCGCTGCTGGCACGTCGCAATCAGGCTGCCCGCAAAGCGCGTGGCCGAAGGCCGACTCTGCGCTCCACTGCCTCCCAAACCCTGCCTTGTAGTGATACGTCGACGATTCGCTAGAAATAGCAACCCCCGTGCTGGTTTGACCTTGCTTCTATTCTCTCGCGCTGGTCAAACCACGAATTACGCCGCTCTCCACCCGTACAGCGCGAGGACTTTCGGGATGTCTGGTGGCATGTAGGTGGGCGGTTTGACGATCTTATTTGCGTCGTTTCGCAGCACTTTCCCGCCCACGATCTTGCTGAGGTTGGACGCCTGAACTGACCTCCAGACTGCTTCCATCGGCAACGCGAGGATCGAACCGAGTGCCGCAACCGACAGGACCAGGATTTCGGCGTAGTTGCAGGTGAGATGGTGTTCGCGCCGTTCGACTGCATATTTGAGGTTCGCGACCGCGCTCTCGATCTTCTCCGGGTAGTCCGTGAATTCGCTGTCGTACACATCCCATCCGGGCGCACGATGGGTGATGTTGACGAGGTTCGGCAGATCAACAAGCGCACGCCCGCCGATCCGCAGAATCAGACCAGCGGTTACGTAGAGCAGGTCCGCGATTCCGTCGGCTACCTCGATCATGTCCCGCGCGTTGAGGGCGTCACACAGTTCGCCGGCTTCCTCGTCGATCAGTGCGAGCGCGAGATCGATATCGGGGTGCGGCGGCCAACCGGGCTCATTCAACAGCAGGACATCGGCCGCACGGTTGAAGGTTTCGACGTCAGAGAGCAGGTCCATGCTCGGGTTCCTTTCGTGCACAGCAGCCGCAGCAACCGTGGATGGTGTTGGCGAGTTGCCCGGTTTCCTCCCAGTACGCGTACTGGTCGGGGTCTGGGTGGCCGATGCCGTGTTCGGGGCACAGTCGTTCGAAGATGCCGCGGTCGTCCCGCCAGAGCAGCGTCCAAGCCCGCATGTGGTGGTCGGTGGGTGCGTGGATGACGCAGGCCCGTCCTTGACAAGCGGTTTCGGGGTGGACGTTGACGAGTTCGCTGATGGCGGCCCCGAACCCATATCGGTCGGTGGCGAGCACCTGGAAGCCGCTCACTTCTCCCCCAGCGATTCGAGGCAGCTGGTGAGGAAGTCGGCGGGCAGGTCGCCGTCGATTTCCATGCCGCGGCCGATGTACTTGTAGAAGTTCACTTCGGCCCCGGTTGGCTTGTACAGGAAGTTGGGCCGCATCTCGGGGCATGTCTTCATGTGCGGGTTCTCGCGCTCCCATGCCTGATAGGCAGGTTCCCGCTCGCAGGTGCAGTGCATCATCGCACCCGTTTCGGGCAGTCCCCATTCGCGGGCGATCTCGAAGCAGTCGACCTCGTCATGCGCGGGCAGGTTGGGGTCGTATTCGCTGTCGCGGTAGTTCCATGCGCCGCGCCGCTCCAGTTCGGATTGGTAGCAGGTGTTCGAGTGGGGGTGGGCGTCGAGCCATTCCGCCGACAGTTCCTGCCAGCCGCACAAACAGTCGCCCCACCAGAACGGGAACATGGAGAACACGCTGGTCTCGTAATCGAACCCGTAGCCGTCTGGCCCGCCGAGCCCGCCGGCGAGTTGTTCACCGGTCACCTTGGCGATTGCGCGGGTCAAATGTCGGAGGTCGGTAGATACTTTGTCGCTGCTGATGGCAGGCAGGACGATCCGCAGTTCGGTCACTGGTCTGCTTTCTCGATTTCATGAGTACGGAACACGCATTCGGGGTGCAGGTCGCCGCTCTCATCCTCGATGGTGAACGCGACACCCACCGTGTCTCCGGACGTGTAGAGGACGACGCCCGCGAGACGGTCAGCGCCGAACGGGATCCACACCTTGTCACCGGGTTTCAGCGTCCCCATCCGAGCCTCCTGAGGTTGCGTGCACGTGCACCGTGTTCTTTCTTCATGTACGTGCGGACAACGGCCCGGTCGTGGCGGCGGCAAAGCCAATGCCCACCACCGAGTGGCACTTTGAACCATTCGTGCGCGATGTTGTCGATCACGCACCAGACCATGGTTCCCTCGCAGTGGCAGAGCACCCCAATACGGTGCGCGTAATACCACCAATCGGCGAGTTTGGTTCTCACTGCGCCTGTCCCAGCGCGGTCACGAGCATCGTTTTCACCAGATCCATTGCCTGTTCTTCATCGAATCCGGCCTGCACGTATGCTTCGTACTGGTCGTACAGCAGGGCTGCGTGCTGGCGGGTGTTCGCAGCGGGTTCGAAATAGGGGTTCATTCCAAAACTCCTTCGGGCAAGGGCGCGCCCAGGTCGTACGCGAGTGCTCGGTAGTTTTCAGGCGCCCAGTTCATGCCGCACGCCAAGCATTCGGCGCTGGACTGGCTGGCTTGCAGCACGTATTTGCGCACCATCTCCCCCGCCCCGTCATCCACCGACAGATACGTTTCACCGCAGGACGGGCAGGCTGCACGTAGCTCGTAGGTGTGCCGCTGGTCGGGTGCGAGCATGCTGTTGGCGCGCTCTACCCATTGTTCGACGGTGCGGGTCATGCGTTTCAGGTCCGCCAACTCGTCAGGCGTCCACGGCCAGTCGCACAGCGTGTACAGGCGGGCAACGGTCGGCTGATGTTCGGCACTGTCGACGTTCGGCCACCACGAGCGAACAGTGCGGTCGATATCGTCGAGCAGGGAGATCGCGGAAACGTTCCCTGGCGCTGCGGAACCATGCGTGGCCCGCCGAACCGACTCGCTGCCTTGCTTCTCCCCGAACCGAAGCTCCTGCAACTCCTGGTACAGGCTGTCCAGGATCACATGCTCACGCATAAAATCGTCACGCTCAATCGAATCCGCACGCAAACCCACCAACAGGTGCACGGCATCGCTGAATGCAGTGCGCGCGCCGGCGACTAGCTCAGGAGTCTCGGTCAATCTCGTCTCCGTTGTCTTCAACCCACTCGTAGATGCACATGCCGTCGTGGCCGATTCCGACGCGGACGGGTTTCATTCGCGGGAGGTCGGCAGGCAGTAGCCCTCCGACCGTGTACTTCTCGTCGCCGCTCATCGGCCGGGGTGCTGCATCTTGGAGAGGTTCGCGATCCGCTGGACACTCTTCGCGGCCTCGGCGACGTCGGTCACGTTGATAGTCACCGAGTGATCCGCCGAAACCGCGTCCCGCCGAAGCTTCGTGTTCTCCTCGGACAGTTCACGGATCGCCTCGTTGCGGGCTTTCACCATCCCCGCCCACGCAATGCAGGCAACGTTCAATACACCGATGGTGAGCAGCAGGAACCCATCGAGGTAGTGGGTAGTGGCGAAGTTCAACACGGATATAGCGAACACGATCCCGGCAAGGACACGGGCCGAGGTGCTCGCCGTGTTCCACGCGAGAACGAACACGGATTTGAGGCTTCCGAGCATTATTTCTCTCCGGACTGGACGGCGGGAACGGTGTCGACGAACGAGCATTCGCGGCCGTGGGTGCCGGACCACTGCCACTTCTTCTTGCAGGACAGTTCGAGCACGTCACCGCGTTTCACGGCAGCGCAACGGGTGTCATCGCACCGGTAGTCGATGGCTTCACCGGTGAACCGGACTGCGAACATTTCGGACATGCCGCCCGCACCGTCGCCGAGCATCCGGGATTCGATCTGCGCTACTTCACCGCGCACGGGTCGATGCTGGTGATATTCCCAGTTGAAAGGCCACCACACGGCCACGAACACACCGACGGTGCACAGCGCCGCAAAGAGGCCGCCGACGGCAACCCCGATCGCGAGCCCTGTATCGCCGTACCGCTGGTCTTTCTCATGCTGGTACCCGAGGTAGCCGAGTCCAGCTACAGCAAGGAACAGCAGAACAATGATTGCGGCGGCGGGAAGTCCGATCAATGTTCCAGCCGAATACCGGACGTCACTGATGGGCTCAAGCATTGGGTTTCTCCTGGTTCGGGAAAATATCGTTGGGTGTCGTCGGCCGGTGCATAATTACGTGCGCGTTCCGGACGGCTTGTATTTCCTCGGCATTCAACGGCCGACCTTCATACACCAAGCAGTTGTGTGTCACGCAATAGAATCGGACGGCCGTAACAGGTTTACTCATCTTCGGCCGATTCCAATAGGCCACCCAAAACAGCAGGCCAGCACACACCCACCGCAACACCCACTCCACTAATCGCAATCCGGTCCACCGGGCTCCCCTTCCCGAGCCGCACCTGTCAGGAACTCGACAGCCCCAGCGATTTCCTGCCGTTCACTGTCGGGGATCAACCCACTGCTGTAGTCCGGTGACTGTATGCCCGCGAACCCCTGGATCGCGTCGTGAATGGCAATCAACGCATTCAACTGTGCACCCTGCACCTCGAATGTGGAGGGCTGCCCAAACCCTGACCGCAGGTGCAGCAGTTTCGCTATTCTTCGAGCGTTCTCGATCGGCTCCATGTTCACTCCTCGTCAAAGTCGACGGCAAGGAGACGAACAGTTCGCGGAGGGCCTTCATCGTCGGAGTGCGGCCATTCTGTCGGCCGACTATTCTCGAATAGATCCACTACCCACCTCCTTGCCTTAAAACAAGAATATGGCGGGAGTCAAACCACGAATTCGACGCTAATTCTCGCCGCAGAAAAGCCGATGCCCGCGCGTGTACTTGCTCAACTGTTCACGAGACAACGACTGCTCGAAATCATCCACTTGTCCGCAGGCTCGACAGAACCAGAACGTCCAACCAAAGTCGTCGACGTAAGCGGTCGCGGGCGGCTCATGGTCCAGCAGGAGAACGAAACGGCCGCTCATTCCTCGTCGGTATCCTCGGTGTAGATGTCTGCCAGGTCAGCAAATATCGCGTCGTACAGCCCGATTTCGACCCGGTACCCGTCGCACTGCTCGCACTCATGATCCAAGCCCGCGAGACCATTCCGGGTCGCGATCATCTGGCGCACAACCGACACCCAACGAAGCACACGCGCAGGATCATGAGCGGCGATATGTTCCGCGACCCCGATATCCCGCGGTCCTCCACCGCTGTCCCCCTCCCAAATCGGGTCCGCAGCACCATTCACAGTCACCAAGTCGCAGAATTCATCAACCCGCCACCGTTCGGGCTCCCACGGCGGCCGCTTCTCAGGCCACTTCGTAACCGGTCGCGGCAAGTCCGTCGCAGCCCGCGCGAGCCGCTCGTCACGCTCCAGGCCGGCCAACAAGCGGGATATCGCATCCGCGCTCATGCTGCCCACTCCCACTCCGGATCGAAATCCTCATGCGCGCGCCACACCCGAGCCAACGGCCGCAGATCATCGTGGAATAGGGTCTCGTCGAGTGTGTCGTCGTCGATGTAGTGCGCCAGCCTCAGGCTCGCGATCATGCAACGCAGGGCACGGCACATCTGAAGCGCCCGCGCCGGGTCGTGGCGGGCGATGTGCTCGGCCTCCTTCGGCCACGTGTGCTTGACGACCAGCGTGGAATCGGCCGATCGAACCTCGGGCGCATCGGCGGACCACTGGGCAGTAGTCGGCGTGCCTGCCAGAAAGGCCGCACGGGCGATCCGCTCGTCCTCGCCGAGCCGGGCCTCGATGAACTCCTCGATGGAGGTCATTTCCGCACGGCCTTCACTGCTTCAGTGACCCCAACCCATATGCCTGCTGCGATAAACAACCCGACAACCACCCCGACGGCCTGCGCGGGCCACAACCAGATAGGCATAGCGACCCGCGTCCACGACCAGTCGAGGTTATCGGTGTATTTCAGCAACGCGAAAATGGCCGTGAGGACGATGTCGACCCTGAGTATTTTCAGCGAGAGGTTCCCGATAGACTTTGCGAGTTTCTTGTTGGGGCTGATTTCTGTTGTTGCGCTCATTGATTCACTTTCTCCAGTATGTCGTCTACCTCGGAAACCAACGCGCAATAGTCCGCGAGCCCAATCACGTATCCTGCGAGCCGCAATTCCATCCACGACATGGCGATTGGTCGATCGTCTTCCATCAGGTCTCCTCGAATAGATCAAACGTATTAGGGGTGTCAAACCACCAATTCCGGGTCAAGCAACCCGACGCCATACACTGGTGTGCACGGTCTGTTCCTCCACCGCAACCGCATATCCACAATCGCGTAGCTGCCGTTCGTACGCGTGCCTGGTGATCTCATCCGCGTACACCTCGAACAGGTCTCCAGCACTATCCCGGTACGTGATCCGGTACTTGCGCACACTGCGGGCGGGCGGGCTGGGACGGAGTTCGATCGGCTCCAAATCCCGTTCAGTGAGGTTCACGCTGCCTCCACAGTCGGGACCGAAAGCTTTTCGAGCACAGACCGGTTCAGCGCGGGAAGTTCGGCGAGTGGCCGGCCGATTAGATGCATGCCGATGTCGAGCAGTGCGACCGCGTCGGCCACATCGTTTCCGGTGACCTCGATATCCAGGTATCGGCGGACGACCGCAGCGAGAACGGCGTCTTTGTCTGCGTTGCCTTTCCCGGTAGCGAACCGTTTCAGCACGGTCGGTTCGATCGGGAGGACAGTGCATCCGATGTCATGCAGGGTGTCCACTACCCGCCACCACAGGCCCGCCCGATCCCACACAGACCCGGTAGACGACCCGTAGGCGGGTGCCTCCACCAACACGAACGCATCGAAACTGATGCTGTCGGTGACCTGGTCGGCGAGTCGGTTGATGCGAGCCCTGCGCTGCCTCCACGTGTCGGTTTTAGCGCCTTTGGAACGGATCCGATGCGTCCGGATGTCACCGCGCGCATCCCAGGCCGCGATACCGGTTGAGGTAAGCGAAAGGTCGAGGCCCACCACTTCGGGATAGTCGGTCAAAGTTCGCTCCAGGTCAAATAGTCGTGAAGTGTCGGGTATTCGTGCCCGCAGCCGTCGCACGGGATGGGTTTCGTGCGTCGTCGGTAGGCGTCGGCAATAGCTTGCAGGCAGTCGGCGCACGCGTTCCGGGTTGCGCATCCATGCCAGTTGGTGACGTATTCGGCGGGCGGGGCGGGAGCGAACGGACCAAACAGGTGCAGATCCGATTCGCACAGGGCGGTCATAACGGGGTCACCTGAACGCAGTCCTCGAACACGCGGAATGACTGCTTACAGGCGAAACAGTTCACCGCACCCTCCAGGACGACAATCTCATTGAATCGCTGGCGCCCAACCTTCATGCAGGCGATACAGAGGGGGCCACCACCGCAACCGTGCTGGTCGGTGATGTAAGACGCCCGAGGGCGGTCGCCCTGATGGATGCTGGCGCAGCACTCGGGCGTGAAGTCCAGGTGCTCGATGCTCTCGACCCGTTCGCTGGTTTGGGTGCTCATGCTGCTTCTGCTTTCTTGCTGAGTGTTGAGGTGGTTTTGGTGGTGTGCCAGTGCTTCCCGGACGGGCACAGGTAGACGCGGGTGGGGCGGGTACCAGGACGCGGGGTGCGCAGGAATTTCGTGATCGCGTTCTCGGCTTGCTCGCGTGTGTTGTGCGCTTTCTTCCCCGGTGTCGGACAGGGACGTTCCGTCACAGTGATGATGTGCGCGTAAATCAGGGCCCGAGCCTTCGCACGCTCCGAATGCCGTCGTTCCGCCCCGCACGAACAGCGAGCCAGGAACCCGCTGTTCGTGCGACCCGTGTCCGGGATCAGATAGTGCGGCCGGCGGTTACGCATGGCCTAGTTGCGCTTCGAGTTCAGCGATCCGGGCCGCGTCTCGCTGCTGCTTGGCTGCGATGGCGGCGTAATCCTGCTGCACGGCCTGCTGCAACCGACCGAGCGTGATGTGAGCGCCTTCCAACTGCTCCAGCAGCAGGGAGAGGTTGTTCACGGCCCAAGCGATCAGTTCGATATTCGGTTCGGCGGGCTCGTGATGCATGCGGGTCTGGTCGACGGTCACGATCCTCTTGCAGAAACCGGTGTCACCGGCTTTGATGACCGTTTTCCGTCCGGCGCGCGTTCCGTCGATCTCCTCGACGACCTCCCACGGCCCGTCTGTTGCGGCTTCCAGGAGCTTTTTTCCTTCGGCGATCAAGTTCAGGTCGATCATGATTGCGCCTCTCGTGGGTGTCCAAGCACATGAACCTCGGTGTGGTCCTGCGCGTCGATATAGGCGGCAATCACTTCGGCCGCGGCCTCGATCGCCCATCTCTCCGGGGGTTTCGAAAGGTCGTCCTGCGCTATGTAGGCGGCCTCAATCAGTGCGGGCGTGGGATTTTTAGCGTCCGGCCGTTGCACGATTTCACCGCCCAGTGGGGAACGCTGCGCTGCCTCCAGTTCGGCGATGCGGTCGCGGGCGTCCTGAAGGTCTTCCGCCAACACGGCGGCCCGAGACTGCGCCTCGTCACGGTCACGGATCGCCTGCATGGACTGACGGTGGGACAACGGCAACGCCTGCCGCTCGTTCACGGCCTGCACGATCGTCTCCGCCCACTCGTCCGCCCAAATCGGCAGTTCGGTGGTGAGCGCATCCAGGTTGCCGTCACCGCGGTCAACCCAGAGTGCCCGGTCGATGACCCGAAGCTGTTCCCGGTCACTCACCGCGCGCCGCCTTACGCTCATCAACCCAGTCGGAGAGTTCACGCATCATCGCGGACACCGCATTCGAGGCACACGCCCACAACAGGCCACCGCTCTCCTCGTCCTCGAACGGTTTGAACGCCGTCCCGATCACGCGATCCTGGAATTCGAATGCTGCGAGCGGCTGCCCGGACTCTTTGGCGGCTTTCGATACTGCGAGGAAGGTGCTGACGACGTGCGGGCCGTTGCCGTCGTGCATGTGCGATTCCCACACGTTTGCGAGTCGGTCTTGGATGGCTGGGGTACTCATGCGTTCTCCTCCTTGGTTTTGCGGGTGCGCCGCCAAACAGTGGCGATCCCTTGATGTGAGCGGGATGTCGAAACATCAACCCCGGCTTTCTCAATCCACCCGTCCCGCTTCAACCGGACGAGCATGGGACCGAACTGGCGGGGTTCACCCATGCTCGGCCAACCCGCAACACGCATCCGCGCGTAAATGTCGGCGTTCACGAACTCGGTACCGGCGGGCAGGTCGTGAATCAACCGGGTGGCGCGTTCCAGGTACACGAACGGCGGCGGGATGGTCGCGGTCATCGGAACATCAACCAAAACAGCCAGGCCCCGAACGCGAGGAATCCGAGGATGATGATGGTGTCCGCGATTGGGTTACCGGTTTGGACGTTTTCGCACTGTTCAGCGAGGATCATTGGTGCACTCCGGGTAGTAGTCGACGGGCCCGGATTCGAACCCGTCAGGGCAGCCAGCAAGTCGGCCGCATTTCTTGTGCATCGGCCATTCCTCGCCCACGTGGTCTACGAGGTGGTCGCCTGCGGGGATCGACTCGTAGCAGTAGGCGCACGACTCGGCGGCGGTCATGCGGCGTCCTTCTCGTTAATGTCCGCGAACGCGTACGCCGTGTAACTCTCGATATCGACCCCCGCATAGGCAGCGAACGACAGTGCGAGCGCGGTGAGAGCTTGCACGGTTTCGGAGACGTTGCAGTCGGCGAGGATCAGATTGATGGAGTCGACTTCGCCACGGTGACCCGCACGAAGGAGCGCGAGACCGGAACGCAGCGCGTCCTGCTCGCTCGGGTTGAAGTCCTGCCATTCACCCACGGTTGGCCCTCCGACTCTTGCGGGCGGCCTTGTTCCGGGCGCGACGTTTCTGCACTTCCGCCGGCGGGACAGTGCCCGCGTAGATGTGTCGGAAGCCTTGCAAGCCGCCGAGGATGCTGCGGCCGAACGTGGTGTCGTAGTTGTTGCGGTCGGTCATTCGGACTCCTCGGATGCGATACGGGCTTCCTGGCGCCCGCGGTGTTCGTTGATGAGGTCGTCGGCGTCGTCCTCGTGCTTGTCCCACCAGGCGTCGATCTCGTCTTTGTGATAGGAGATCGCGCGGGCAAGGGGTTTCGCGCGCCCCTCGATCGCGGCGAGGTTCAACGAGAGGTCGTCGAATCGCCACGGCCAGTTTTCGACGGTGTACTGAAGGTCGCCTTCCCATTCGTCTTTCTGCTGGAGGGAGATCAGTTCGAGAAGGTCGCGGTCGGTGAGTTTGCGGTCAGTCACTTCTGGTCTCCGTTCGCGGCTTCCAGGTCGATCAGGGCCAGGGCAGCGCTGTAGCGGTCGCACAGTTCCGCGGCGCGCATATCGTCGCGGTCGGACTGCAAGAGTTGAACGATCCGCGCTTCGACGCATTCGCGGTCCGCTACTTCGGCGACGACGATGATCCCGTCGTCGGCGCGCTGGCGGATGTTTCCCTGTTCGTCGCGGTAGGCGTCGGTTTCATGCATGACGGTTCTCTCCTCTAGTGGCGGTTCGTTGGATGACTTGGGTGGTGCGGCTATTGCGATGGCAGCGTTTCGGGGTAGGCGCGCACGAGTGATGCGATCAAGATCCGGAGGTCGGTCATTGCCGCATCACGGTCGCTCGTCTCCCATGCGCGCCCGATGACGGTGAAGAACCCGTTGGGCCCGGTGACTTCGATAGACCCGAGTTCTGTCCCGGTCTGGTACATCAGTTCTGATGCGGGGTCGTCGATGGTGGGCGCGGTCACTGGTCGCCTCCGAGTTCGGTGAGGATGTTTCCCAAAATGACGGGCAGGGCAGGGTCGTGCATGGTGCGACCACTTGTGTTGTCCCGGATCACGTACTCGGTCCCCCGCTTGTGCGCACCGACGAGAACGGCCAGCGCTTGGACGGCGGTGTTGTACAGTTCCGCTTTCGAAATCCCCGTAGCACCCGACAGCTTCTCGATGTACTGCTCACTGAACGGGGTCTGCGTAAAGGTCAGCCGCCGATCGGATGCGCTCACGACGGGGCGCCATTCTCGTCTGGCACGTACAGGACGCGCGCGGGAAACCGAACCCAGTTGTGACGAATGCCTGCCGCAATGCACTCCCAACCGGAAGTGCGGCGTTCCCATACGGCCCCGTAGTCGCATCCCGATACCGGAGCGGGACCGACAATTTCTCGGACAATCGAGAGGAACGGCAGAGCGTCGAGCGCTTCGGGCGTCTCGATGACGCGGGCGGGTGGACGCCAGCCAGCGGCGAGCGCGGCGTCTGCGCAGTCCTGGAATGTCCCATCGGCTGGGAGCCCGTAGTCGTCCTGGTAGGTGTCGCCGATGAGTTCGGCGAGCTGATCGCGGGGCGTGAAGGTGGTGACCCACGAGTGGCCCATGCGGCAGTGCGAATGGTTCAAGTGGAGGTCGTGTTCACCGGATCGTTCGCATTTGATGGTGCCGTCGATGCAGACACCGCCGAATCCTCCGATCCGGGTTGTCGCGTCACATGACGCTTCGTTCTGGTTCACGGGTATAGCTCCTGGATTCATGCGGCTTTGGGCCAGCAGTCGGTTTTCGAAATGAACGACGTCTGTCCGACCGGGTCTGCGTGCGGGCGGTCAGGGAAGATGCGGCCACCCCACACACCCGGGATCAGCGCGTCTTTTTCACGCACCCCGGACGAGTAGTTGGGGTCGGCGCGCATCTTCCGCAGGTTCTCCGCCACCAACGCTGTATGCCTGTCCAGGCACTTCGACCGCAGCGGGCAGGACATGCACAGGCGGGCAGCGTGTTTCCGACGAGACGCAGCAGCCTTATCCCCTTCCCCATCGATCGCGTAGTCCCAGATCGACCCCCGATGCTTCCGCGCCCACTCATCGAATTCCGGGCGCGCACACACCGCCGCGGTCTCCGGGTGCGCGGCTTGCGGATTGCTGGGGTCGACACGGGGTGCGGTCACAGATAGCTCCTAAACGGGGCGAGGGGAAGGTGAGGCTCTTGCCTCGATTGATCACTACTCTACACCGTAGTGGCTCATTTATTCTATAGTGCAAACCGGGAGATTCGTGTTGAATCTCCCGGTTTGTTTGATGAGGGTTTTAGGCGGCGTGCCCGGAGGATGTGTGCGCGCGAGGGACAGCGTGCGCATACCCGCGTGCACTCGGTGATTTGCCTGGTTTGAGGGTGACCGGCCGCCAGCATTCAGGCTGTTCAAGGGCTACGTCTTCAGCGGCCCTCAACCCGGCGAGAGCATGCAACGCGACCTGGTAGTCCTTGAATGCCTGCTCGTACTCCGGGGTGCCTTTCTGTGCCCAGTCCAAGTAGTCGGCGATTTGTTCCATGCGCGCGTACAGGGGCGAGTCGAGCCCGCCGACCCGGGTTTGCTGATCGGCTTCATACGCTTCGAGGCAGCGCCGGCAGCGGCATCCTTGCTGCACGTATTTGGTGAGGGTGCCGTGGTAGGTGGCGTGACGAGTCATGACAGCGGCTCGCTCAGTTCACGACGAACCAGGGCAACCCTCTTCTGCGACGCCTCATACACCAGATGCCGATAGGCGGACATCACGGATGCGGCGTACAGAAGGTCTTCGCGAGTGAGGTGATCCGACGCGTACCGCAACCGCCACTCCACCGCATCGAGATCAGGATCATGCTCCATCACGGGCCATGTCGAGCCGTCGGAGAGACGGCGCCACTGCTTGTTGTCGGAGCCGAGGAGACGGGATTCGGTCATGACTCCACCGCCCGCCAGTCGGTGCGGTACTGCTGCACCAGATATTCGTCGCCGGTGGTCAGGTCTACGCGGTCCCGACGCACCGCCTCTACCGGCAGCAGCCCGGCCGCGGCGAGAGCATCGACGGCCCGAGTGGCTGACCGGCGGTACATGGCCCGCATCCCCTCCGCGACGTTGCCCCATTCCCACGCCTGCGTCTTGATCTCGGCTCGATGGTTCTCCTCGAACTCGGCGCGAGCCAGCACCTCGACGTACTGGGCCCGGATCTGTTCGGCGTTCATCGGATCACCCGCCCCGTGTCATTGCCGGACAGTTCGGCGACGTACCGATCCCATACGGCGGTGTCGTGTGCGGCGAGGATGTCTTCCAGCCAGGCGATAGCGTCCTGGTTGTTGCAGGCGAACAATCCAGCGGCTTCCTCTCGGTGCAGTCCGAGGAGTTCGCCCGCGAGGTCTTCCGTACCGCGCAGTTCACCGGTCCGGAAGTGGACGGCCTGCACACCGGACGCGCGCGGGTCGGGGTGCTTCAACAGGCCGTGCTCACCGTAGAGGCGAACGGTGTGGCCGGCGAGGCACGTCATCCACGAGCCTTGATCGAGTGTTTCGGGGTTGCGGGTAACGTGACGGTGGACGCCGCGGATGCGGGGGATGTTGTAGGTCATCAGTCCTCCAAGTAGGTGGGGTTGAGGGTGCGGCGGGTGATGTAGTAGCCGTCGACATAGCGAAAGAACTCGCCCGTGTCGGGATAGACACCGTCGCGGATGGCATGAGCGAGACTGTGGTCTGGATCGTTGCCGGGCTGGCCGGTGTGCCATTCGAGCGACTGCCCTGCCATGCGTTCGGCGTAGACTCGGGCTGCTTCGCGGGTTGTGAACACGCCGTCGATGCTGCTGTGCTCGTCGCTGTCCGGGCGGGATTCAAGCACGTACACGTGGTTCATCGGGTCTCCTATCAGTAGGTTTCGGTGATTCGGGCGATGCGGGCCAACCAAGCTGGTACAGCGATCACGTCGCCGCATTTCCGGCAGCGCCGCGGGAACCAGTGGTCTATCGACTGGTGCTCGTACAGCCAGCGGCGGAGCGGCCGATACAGGTACGGCATTACGGCGTGACAGGTCGGGCAACGATGCGGTTTATCGCTGTTCTCGTGCAGGAGGCGAGTCATCGGGTCTCCCGTCGGGCGAGCAGTCTCGCCTTGCGTTGCTCGTTGGTGGGTTCGGTCCAGAGATGCCATTTCACTGCGGGCACCCAACGCTGTAGATGCCGTTCACGATCAGCGCCGCAGTACCGGCACCCGTTCGGGTTCGGGCCAGCGGCGCTATCGCCTGACTGTCGACTCACCGCAACTGCGCTTTCACCAGCTCGGCGAGTGCGATGATCTCGTCTGCCGGGATGCGGGTGGCTTGGAACTTGTCGTTCGCGTAGAACTCCAGCACCACGTTGGGGTTGTAGCCGCCGTTGACGGTGATGTCGGCTTCGGTCTCTACCCATTCGGGGCTGCCGTCGATTTCGGTTTGGGCTTCGCAGTTGATTTTGATGTCGCTGATTCGCATTACGTTCCTTCGCTGGTGTTTGGTGGGGGCGACGCCCGAAAGACTTTGGGTCGATCTCGGGCGCCGCGCTCCCCCTCGAATGCTGCCGCTCAGCGCGCTGCTCCATGGGTCGCTGCGGTCAACAGTCGAGGTCTTTTAGGCGGCGATGGATTCCATCACCGCGCGTACTTCGTTCAACTCGTGTTGGTCGACGGTGAACCAGTCCCAGCCGCCGAATGCGTCGCGCTCATAGCGTTCGACACCCCATTTCGCGGGGTCCTGCACGCCGCGGGTTGCGAGGTGATCGGTGACCGCTTGGAAGGACTCGACGAGTTCCAGGGCTGCTATCAGGTCGGGGATGTCGTCCCGCTGCCAGCCTTCGGACGGCTCCCCCATCGGGTCTGGCGTGTACCAAACCCGGATCGCGAATCGTCGCGGCGCCGTCACTCGGTGTCCTCCCGGGGTATCTGTCGGGCGATCTGGACAGCGATCTCCGCGTAACGACCTTGCCCCTCGAAACGCAGGTCACGCGCGAGATCGAGCACTGCGGCACGCACAGATTCGAGGTCAACAACTCGGGCGGTCATGACCGGACCTCGCTGAAGCCTTCGGGGTGCATCTCGTTGAGCGACTGATGCCCGTAGTGGTGGCCTTCAGTGAACGGGTCCAGGTTGACGGTGCGCGCGCCGTTCAACACCCGCTTGTAGTGACGGTTCCCTGCGGCTGGCACGAACCGAACACCCATCGGGATATCCTGGGCGCGCCGCCAAGTCCGAGGCTCATCCTCGACGACCTCATGGTCTACGACGGGGTCGCCGGCGAGTTCAGGGTCGAGGATTTCGACGGTGGTCCGCACCTTCACCACCATCGACTGTTCCTTCAGCAACTCGTCCAGGCCCCACTTACTCACCTCATCAGCAAGGGCGGCGCGAGTCTGACTCACATGGTGCGCTTCATCCTCGCCCCACAGGAGAGCGATAGCGCCATTCGGCAGAACCTCAGATTTCGGGTAACCGCACAGGAACTCGCGGCGGACGTCGTGCGCGAGTTCCCCATTCGGGAGCCGCAACGCATACCGGATACTGACGTTGTCGCTCACCACACGACCTCGCTCACGTTCCGGGCAGCCAACGCCGCCTTGCAGAACCGCTGCTGAGTCAGGAACGGCAACCGATCCCACGGGATACGGTCGAACGCATCCCCGTAGATCGTGTCGCCGAGTTCGGCGTAGATGGCTTCCGCGGCGGCTTCGAGACCGGGATCGAACACCGATCCGTCTTTGAGGTTCACAAGTTCTCCTTGATTGATTGGGGTTAGCTTGAGACGGCGCCGGCGGCGAGGATCAGCAGCGCGACCGAGCACACCGCCAACACGACAATGAGCAGCAGTTCGCCGTACGCCTTCCGCCATTCGGTGACAGCGCGCGGGGCCGACATCACGCCGCCGCCTGTTCGGGCGCCTGATGCTCGCGGGCGCACAAGTCCCGAATGAACTCGCACTGCCAGTCCGCGAGCGCTTTACGTTCTTCCCGGTACTTGCGCCACATCTCGATCGACCGCTCCTTGTAGAGCTCCACGTTCTTCCCGTTCGGGGAATCCTGACGCCACCGCGGTATCGGCCCGATCAGCCCATACAACCGCCAGCCGTCGTAGCAGGCGGCACAGTCCGGGCACAGGCGGGACATCAGGCCGCCGCCCGATGCGGGGCGTACAAGGCCGCCCACGCGAGCACGGTCACGTGCACGCCGTAGTCGTCGTTCAATCCCGGATGAGCGAGCAGACGAGACAAGCCCTGCCCCGCGTACTCCCACGAGTAGGCGTCAGCTCCGGCGACGGTGAACGGGCCGTCATGGTCGACCTCGATGAGGGAGAAGTCGACGTGGACGGCGGCGGGGTCGCCGGTGCGGACACAGTAGGTGCCGCGGAAGTCGGTTCCGTCCCAGTCGATGTCGATGGTCATGCGGGGGTCGGCGGGCAGCCCGAGCGCGTCCCGGACGGCGGCGGTGGTGATCTCGTTGTGACGCATGGCGGGCCCCTTTCAGGCGGCGAGCTGGTTGTTGAGGGAGTGGGGGGCGTAGACGGTGAGGTCGTCGCAGTCGCCCCATTCGGCGAGGTACCGGATGTGGTCGGGGGCGCAGTCGAGGCAGAAGTAGTGCGTGCCGCACTCCCCCGCTGTGATGACATCGACTGATACGACGGCGGAAGAAGGGCATTCGTCGCAGTGCTGCCAACGAACCGCTACCGGGACGAACCATAGTTCGTGGCGCTGGATGCCGAACATGTCGGCGAGCCCGGTCACGCGGACGCCCACAGGTTGTCGTTGATGCTGACGCACGGCCCGCACAGCGGGGCGCGACCGATGTAGTCCCAGCCGCCGGGCCGGTAGTGCAGTTCGTGGCAGGTGTCCCCGGCCGGGTTGCCGCACCAGCAGCAGGTTTCGGTCAACGGGCCCGCCTGGTCGCAGACGGTGACGTAACCGATTTCCGGCGAGTACATGACGTCGCAGGTGTTGATGTGCCCGCAGATGGGGATCGGGGTGAGGGTCGAGATGTCGGGGTCGATCATCGGATGCTCCTCGGGGATTCGGTTCTTACCGGTGCCAGCCGGTGGTGTTGCACTTGAGTTTAGTCACAACACTGCGGTGTAAACAAGGCCCAATTTCGGCGCGTCAACGAGACAGCCCTGAACGGGCGCCGGCGAGGAGGATCCGGGAGCTTCCGACGGAAGACGTAGGAAGCTCCGACACTTTCCGCGGAACCTCCGTGCACCCTCCGGAATTTTCCGGAGACCGTCCGGAGGGTGTCGGGAGGACGGCGGGGAACGGGCAGGAACGGCGTTCGAACGGCGTCCCGAAGGGTTCCGGAAGGGTTCGCGAAGGGTTTCGAAACCCTTCCGAAAGGGTTCGGGATTGGTGATCGAAACCGTTCGGGATTGGTGATCGGATTACCAATCGGATTGGTAATTGACCTGCGGAAACACCGAGATACATGCGCGTGCATGTCACGTGACATGTCACGGTTTGTCACGGCGTGACAGCGCGAAACGCTGAGCAGTTGACTAGGCGCACGAGAGCCCCGAACCCAACACGGATCCGGGGCTCTGCGCCAGGACGACTAGCTACGGCTCGCCCGACCGCCAATCAGCTGATAGCAGCGCATCCACGAAAACCCCGCAGCCGACGCAATATCCTTCCGCGGCACACCAGCATCCAACGCCGCACGAATCGCATTCTTCAACGGCTCACGAACAATCTCTCGTCGCTCCAACAATTCGTCATCCAGGCGTCGTAATTCACGGCTCACCCCCAGTGACGCAGACTGAATCGTGCACAACAGTTCCATATTCGCGCTCATGCGGCCATCTCCTCGCTAAACAACGAAATCAATTGATCCAGACCGGAGGATGTCAATTCCACTCCACCGGATTCAACTTCGTTGGCCTCCACATCCCTTACCATCCCCAAGCGCACCGATTCGAGATCGGCCCTGAGGTCACCCCACCGGTCGCGGTATACCCAACCGAACTCGCGCAGCAACTTTGTGAGCCGACGCTTGCCAGTGTCGAACCCCATGACACGTAGCTCCTGCGCCGCTTCGTCGATCCTGTAGCTATCCGCGTGAACCAGCCGTTCTCCACTGGGGGGCGTAGGAACCTGGCGAGGCAGTTCGACGGGCATGGACTCAACCAGCTCCTCGCGCCGGCGTCGCGCCACCGTTGCGCGGGCCATGCTGAGGCGCCGAGCGCGTGTCAGCGCGGTTTCGAAGTCCACGTCCATGTATTCACGTCCGGAATCTCCGAGTCGTTTAAGTATTTCCTCGTTCGCGCGGGCGTCGGCATGGGGCATAGAAATCCACACTCGCCCTATTTCTCGACGGTAGGCCGCGGCGTCTCGTCGATGTTGGGCAATCCTTCCGCGCGGGTCGCTTGTGATGCCCACCTTCACGCCAATCTCAAGTATCTCGACTATGTACAGGTGGTGTTCAACGCGCCGCATTATTGGTTCGTAGTCTTCGAGCGGTGCACCCGATCGAGAACGATTCTCAAGCCCCATAAAGCAATTCTATTTGCTTTGTAAAACCACGAATTTCGCAAATCTCCTGCGCGGCAACGCCGATCGGCAACCGCACGCGCAACCGGGGGTGGGCACGAGGGCCGCGACACGCCCGGCGGTCTACCCCTGCGCGCGGGAGAGCGAGTGAACGTGTGCGCATATACGCGTGCGCGGAGTGACTTGAACGCGGGCGCGCGTTACTTAACGCAACGTGGTTGCGAAACAGACGAACACGCTGCGCGCCGATTCGTCGAGAACGGATCTCACGTCCCATAGGTGGCTGGCTGAAAGACGCCGCAAATGCATGCTGCTGCATCTTTTCCGTGACCCCTTCGGGAACTGCCGGTTTTCGACGTGGAGATTCCCCGGGCTGCTTTTGCCGCTCTTTTCGAGGTCCCTACGGCTCTCAGCGTGGGGTCCGTGGTTCTTCCTGAGGTGACCAAACGACCGCGGGCGCGAGGCTGCGGATTTCGCGCGGGTTCGTTGCGGATTTCTCGCCGGCAACCCTGATTCGGGGCAAGGTCGGCTCAGCGTTCGAACCAGAGGGCCCCGTAATGCTTCCGTAGGACGCTCTCTCGCGGACTTTCCCCCCTTCCATGGCATCTGTGTACCCCCAAGGTGTTTCGATCGCTTAGAGAGCCGTTTACGCCATGGTTTAAACCTCACCGGGATGACGGACAGCGACACCTACCCGTCGAACTGCCCGTTTCCCACACCCACCGCCTCGGCCGCCAAAACTTCCCCAGCATGAGTTTGCGCAAAGGTGTTTACACTTTGGTGTAGTTCCTATACTGTGGTGTCAACGCAGCAAACCGGCTGGCACCGGAAACCGAACCAAGGAGCACGACGATGCGAAACACCCGCTACAGCGTCACCCGCGCCCAATTCGTCACCGCCGGCAAAGCCATCCGCAACCGCTACCTCCACGCCGCCTACCGCCCGACCCTCACCATCGGACTCGCAGTGCAGGCGCCCGGAACCCGCTACCGCACCGGGCTCACCAACGTGTTCTACGGGCTCGGACGCGGACAACTGTCGAACCGCGGGCAAATGGCCGTCACCGTCACCCACGGCCGCGCCTCCCTCACCTACACCAGCGACCAGGCCAACGGTCCCGCCGAACGCGTCATCCACGGCGACGTCCTGCTCATCGGCGACACCCTGTACCGCGTCCACTGCCCCGCCGACTACCGGGCCACCATGCCCGCCCTCCACCGCATCTGACCCGCCCCTACGTACTCCAGGAGCAAACCAATATGACCACCTACAACATCGGCGACCTCGTCCACGCCGACGGCACCACCTGGAAAGTCCGCAAGACCTTCACCAGCGAAATGGACGGCAGCCCCGCCGTCTCGCTCGTCGACGCCGACGACCCCAACCACGGCACCGCGTTCCGTACCTCCGTCCTCGACAAGATCGGCACACGTATCCCCCACCCCAGCAACGACCGGGCCGCAGCGGCGAATCGGCTCGCACACGTTGTCGCGGCTTACACCGGCAAACCAGACAACGAATTCGTTGTCACCGCCACCCGGAAAGCAATTCACGGGTTCGACAGCCCGGGGGTGACGTGGGGTGACCTCCGGGCGCTCCTCGCCGAGGTCCGCAACCGCGCCTGAACCCACTGAATGGTGGTGGCTGGTTCCCGCACCAACGCTGCTGCGAGGGGACCAACGATGTTCCCCGCGCGAACCAGCCACCACACGACACGAAAGGACACGCCGATGCCGATCCTGACGCGTGAAGCCATCGCCCACATCAACAGCTACTACGAGTACGCCGAACGCTGCGACGAAGCCTACTTTTACGGCCGATACGAGGACGAGAAGTATTACGGCGACCTGTCCCGCGCCGCAGAAGCGAAGGTCACCCCCGCACAGATGGACGCCTACCTCGATGCCGGCATCCGACCGCCCTACAACGTCGGGCAGAAAACCCACGACACCCAGGTAGACGCCTACTTCGCGAGCTTCGAACCGGATCCGCCCACGTTGAACAATGCAGTGATCGCGGGAATCCAGCACGTCACACCTGCCGGCGAATAGCACGTCGGGTCGCTCTGGTGAGTGCCGCGAATGGCGATTAGCGGCAGCAGGTTCGAATCCTGCACGACCCGCCAACACAGTCCCAACCTCACGAGAGGAAACCGCATGTTTTACCGACACCTGCCCGGCCCGCTCGGTGTCATCGTGGCTT
>NZ_BDCG01000026.1 GCF_001613385.1 Nocardia flavorosea NBRC 108225
TACATGACCATCCAAACCGACACCTGCACCTGCTACGGCGGAGACCAGTACCACGGCCACGAACCGCACTGCGGTTTGGAGCCCGCCGGCAACTACATGACCGACTTCCACCCGGCGATCCTGTGGGACTTCACGCAGGCAGGAGCAGCGTCATGACCGATATCCGCCCGCTCGACTGGACCGACAACCTGCACGGCGATCATTCACTCTCGGTCGGCTTGTATCAGGCCACCGTGTACGAGATGGGCGAGCACACGGATTGGGTCGTCTTCTACTGCACGGAGCCGATCTCGTCCGGGCACGCCTTCACCCCGGAGCGCGCGAAAGCCGACGCCGAGGACGCCATAACCAACCACCAAATGGGAGCAGCGGCATGAGCGCGACACCCGCCTGGGCGACAGTAGGCGCCCGCGTACAACGAACCCACGCAATCGGGTTCAGCCGCAGCAGTTGGGACACCACTATCGAACGAATCACCCCAACCGGCCAGGTGGTCACCTCCGATGGAGAGCGCTTCACCCCGCAGTCCCTGTTCAACGGCAGGGATGGCAATCGCTGGTACCGCAAGTACGACGCGAAGCGAAAAGCGACCGTCACCCTTCGCCCGCTTCCCTACCCTGACAAGGACTGATCATGCCCCGCACGGTCGACCACATTGTTGCCACACACCAGCTCGCCGCCGAACGCCGCAAAGCCGGCAAACCGATCTGGGACGAAACCATCGACGTCTCCCGCGTCTGGAATGACGACGACCTCAGCTTCGAGGAGAAGCGGGACGCGATCGTAGCCCAGTTCAAGCGGTCCCGCTGGTTCCGCGACGACGACGAGTTCGGGCGCGTCCGGGAAATCGTCGACGAGGAAATTGCTTACGCAGAGGATGTCGACGAGTTCGACGGCTGGTGGGACGAACTGTACGACCTCGCCGACTACGACCGCATCTGGATCAAGACCGTCTAGGAGACACGATGACCACCCCACCGGGCCTGGAATGGCTCACCGTCGGCGCCACCGTCGCCTACGTGCACAACCGCCGGGACTCGATGATCTACGAAGCCGTAGTCCAGAAGGTCGGCAAACGCGATGTCGTTGTCACCGTCAACGATCGCGAAGAGAAGTTCAATATCAACAAGACCACCGAGATCGACGGCACCCGTTGGCTTGATCGCTGGATCAGCGGCACATGGGGTTACAGCACCAGCCTCGGGCCACTGGATAGCGACCATGCGCGGAAGCTGCGCGAGGGGAAGACGCGAACTGAGGCAATCACCCGTGCGCACAGCCTGGCCGACGATTTCACCCGCCGCCGTGACGTCGACACCGCGAAGAAGTTGCGGGACGCGCTTGACGTGTTCCTGGAACTCCACGACACCGAGAAGGACTGAACCGATGGAACTGCAAGCAACCATCACAGGTGGTCTCGAATGCGCGCTCTGTGTTCACGGTGCGCCCGGTGGCAGTCGCACCGCCGTGACGATCACGTCCGGGTATGCGCTGTGCGAGGAACACAAGTGGGAGTTCGCCGACGTAGTGGAGGCCCGTGCGAACGAGTTGTACGCCGAGCAGCAGGAACGCGACCGGGAGCGCAAACGCCGCTGGGGTGAATTGTGACCGTGTACGTGGACGACGCGGCGATCTCCGCGACCGTCGGGCGGCACACCAGCCGCTGGTCGCACCTGTTCGCCGACACCCAAGACGAACTGCATGCGTTCGCCGCGCGGCTCGGTTTGCGGCGTGACTGGTTCCAGCCCGCACCGAGCTACGCGAAACCGGGCTCCCCGGCCACTGAGATGTGGCATTACGACGTGACCGCCGCGAAACGTGCGCAAGCGATCAGGCTCGGCGCGCAACCAGTGACCGCGCGGGAAGGGCTCGACATCATCCGGGCGCGGGTTGGGTTGCCTGCGCGGGAGACGAAGTCATGACCACCCCGGAGCCTGAGCGCCCGGACCTGACCGCGTGGCGGCGCCGGCAAGCACTAGGCGAGTCGAACGCCGCGCAACCGGTGCCGTCCGGGAAGACCTATCAGCGCAAGGCGAAACACCCGAAAGAACAGGACCGAGATGAGTAACCGCAAACAGTTCGACGCCGACACCGAGCATCCGTGGGCGAAACAGTGGCGCATCCCCCGCGTGCACAGTTCGCACCCGCGCCAGCAGTACGAGGTCGCGGTGTGCGTCCCGGACCCCGACGACCACACCAACCTGTGGGACTACCGCGAACCACCCGAGGACGCGGCCCGCATCATCGGCTCATACATCGACTACCGCCGCAGCTACTACAACGACGGCTGGCAGCGTCGAATGCTCGCCCGACCATTCGACATCGACGACAGCACGAACACCGTCATCCTCGCGCTCACCCCGCACGGCTGGAAGTACCGGCGGATGACGCACCGGCATGGACTGTGGCCGTTTTACGACGACCCGCGGCAAGACGACTTCCCGCCGACGGCCGCTGGACTGGTCGCGCTGCTGGATCACATCTGCGAGTACGGGCGGGACTGGCCGGGCTGGAAAGCGGAGCACCCGGAAGCTTTCGATCCCGCGAAACATCCTGCCGCCTGACTGCGATCAACAGTCAGCGCGCACCACTTTCACACCACCTGGAGCATCTAATGAGCGACCACATCGAGCGCGAGACCGCTGAACACTGGGTGCGCGACGACCTTGAACGAGTCTGCTGGATATTCGGGCACAGCGAAGACACCGCGGCCTGGGTTGCGGACACATTCGCGCCACTCGCCAGCCAGATCCTCGCCCGTCAGGTACAGACCGAGATCGGACACATGGAGGCCGCGGCATGAGCAAGCCCCTGCTGTACATCGACGTTGATGGGCCACTCAACCCATTCGACGCGAAACCGCACCGCCGGCCCGCCGGGTACGAAACGCACCGGCTCACCCCGAAAGCGTGGCTGGAGCGGCATGAAGGGACACCCGCGCATCGTGTGAAGCCGTTGCGGGTGATCCTGAACCCGTCGCATGGGCCGAAACTCCTCAACCTGGCCGACCGGTTCGACCTCATGTGGGCCACAACCTGGGAACACGACGCGAACGAGATGATCGGGCCGCGGATCGGTCTCCCGGAGCTGCCTGTCGTGGAGTGGGTGCGGCCCTATGGTTTCGGGCCGATGGGTGCGTTTTGGAAGACCGCGCAGTTGATCGAGCACGCCGACGGCCGCCCGTTCGCTTGGTTGGATGACGATATCCACAAGACGGACCGGGAGTACGTCGACTACAAGCATTTCGCGCCCGCCCTGCTGCACCAGGTGCATCCTGCGGTCGGTCTCCGCGATGACGACTTCATGGCGCTTGCGGATTGGGTGGCGAATCTCGGGCAAGCCGCCGCCTAACCCGCTGGAAAGAATCAAGCGCGACTGCACGATATTTTGCCGGAAGATCCTACGTTTAAATCCTTCACAACCGGGTAGCAGGCCGGTAAACTGCTCGCTGAGGCTTGAACCGTAAAGCAACCGGTTCGCCCCGATCTCTCCCCCTTGTTCTCCCCGTGCCCCACCCAATCACGTGGTGGCGCGGCAATCAACCCTGCCCGAAACCAGTGCAGACCCTTCCAGTAGAAAGAATCCAGTCCCACCATGAGAATGCGCAAACTCGCCGCAACTATCGCTATTGCGGCCGGGATCACCGGTATCGGCACCCTCCCCGCACACGCCGAACCCACACCGGTCGTCACAGCCCCCGGTGAACAGATGATTTGGATCGCGTCAACCGAAGAAAACAACGCCGCCATGCAAGCCTGGTCCACCAAAGTTGGAGTCGCCACCACAGGCGGTGCACTCACCGGAACCGCCATCGGATTCGCAGTCGGATGCATCGCCGGCGGATTCGTATCCGGCGCAACCGGAGTCGGGATCGTGTTCGTGCCCGTCGCATGCCTCACCGCCGGAGTAGCAGGCGCCAGCATCGGTGGTGTCCTCGGCACGTTGGCGGTTGGTGGACCGACCGCTGTCATTGCAGGCGTCGAAATGGTGCAGGTGCTGTTGGCGCCCGCAAACGCCACCGTCACCACCAAGTAATTCGAATCCCCCCAAACCTCGTTAGGAACATCAGATCTGATGAACAAGAAGACCGCTTTCGCTATCCTCGCCGCCCTCACACTGTCCGCTACCGGTGCAGGTTGGGTTACCGAAGCCCACGCAGACCTCCCCGCCACCGGGTCATTCGGTGTCCCCGGTGAAATCCCTGTCGACTCCGGCTCCGCAGAAGCACTCACCACCGGATCCACAGGCACCACCGGCAACACCGCAGGCTCAGGTTCCGCACTGGTCCCCGCCGACACCCTCATGCACGCCCGACTCGCCCTCGCCGGCGCTGACCGGCCTGATGCCGTCCAGCTCGCGCACGACGTGTGCGGCATCCTCCGCGACCAGCCGAACCTGCTCGGTCGGCAGGCGGCACGTGACCACCTCGCCAACAATGGTGTGCCCGCAGGATTTCAGGAAGGGTGGACGCTCGGCACTGCTGCGGACCTGTACTGCCCGGACATGGTGAGCGTTCTTAGATGATCCTCACCCGCGAGGCTATAGCGAATATCAACGAGTTTTATCGGCTCGCGGACGAGGCAGACCGGGCCTACATGGAGAACCGCACCAGCGACGAAGTGACCCTCCGGCAGCAGGCGTGGGAAGTGCGGAACAAGATCACCGCTCTCGAACTCCACGCCTACCTCCAAGCTGACCTGTACCCGCCCCACATTGCGGGCCGCGAAAACCATGACGCGCAGGTCGCCGTCTACTACTCCACACTCGGCCGCTGCCAGCGCCGAACCACACCAGCCATCAACCCGCAGGGGGACAAGTGAACTACCCGACTCAGCCGTACCCGTCGCAGCCGCCGAAGAAGAAACGCGTGTGGCCATGGTTCGTCATCCCCGCCATCATCCTGCTCTGCGGGTTCGGTGGGTGCGCGACCATACTCGCCAACTCCGATAAAGCCGCCGAATCGTTCCAGGAAGGGGCCGAGGCCGGGTTCCGTGGCGCCGCAAGCGAAGGCTCTGATATCGCGCCGGCGGGTTCGGCGGTGCGTGACGGGAAGTTCGAATTCCAGGTCACCAAAGTGGAGCAGGGTGAGGCCGCGGTGAGCTGGAATAGCCTGGTCGATCGTGAAGCGCAGGGCGTGTATGTTCTCGTGCACGTCACAGTGACGAACATCAGCGACCAGGCCCAATACTATTTCGGGCAGAACCAAACCCTGATCGACGAGCAGGGCCGTGAGTTCACCAACGACTCCATCGCGGAATCGTATGTGAAGGACCCCGGTGCGGGTGTCGGTGAAATCAACCCCGGCCTGAAGTTCGATACCGTGCTCGTGTTCGATGTTCCCGCGGATGCTGTTCCGACGGCGATCGAGTTCCATGATTCGGCGTTCTCGGGTGGCGTGCAGGTCGCGTTGCAGTAGGTCGAGACGACACAGTGAGGAAGGCGTCCCAGGTGGGGCGCCTTTTCTCATACCCTGATACGATTCGCACATGCGTTCGATTCCGTGGGTAGTGGACGGTCGAGTCGTCGAACCCGGCCGCCTCTACCCCGTACCCGGCGGAATGGCTGAACCCGCGCCCGTCCGATGCCACCAAGGACACCCGTTCGGGCCGAACAACGGCACCACCGGATGGGAACCCTGCCAGTGCGGCGGACACCGCACACACACCTGCGCAATCTGCAAAGACATCGTGCAATGGCCTGAACACGGCCCCGAATGCGTCGACGGAACATTCGACGGACGCGGCACCCACCACAATCAATCCGGCGGATAGTCGCCCACCCGCACCCGCCGCAACGGCAGCACCGCATCATCCGGGGACTCCACCAGCATCCCCAACTCTCGATCCGGTAGCGGGCCATGCCCAGGATCCGCCGGCACCACCGCGCCCGTGAACGGCAGCCGTCGGCCGAGCCACCGCCAACCATCCGGGTCACGAGCCCACAAGTCGCCCTGCACGTCCCAATACAGTCCCTCCTCCTGCGGGACATACACGACGGTCAGTCCTCGATGCCCGCGTAGTTCGCGAGCGCCCGCAACCCGTCATGCGCGCGCCGCTGCTGGGACGCTGCCGCCCGGATCGTGTTCTTCACCGTCGACGACGCCCGGAAATGCTGCGGCGCCAACACCCGCGACGTATACAGCTCTTCGATCGCCTCATCCGGCTTCCGGTTCAACAGGTGCGCGCGCGCAACATCCAAATGGAAATAGGTTTGCCGTTCCGCGGCGATACCGTCCGAGAACACCACCGTGCCCGCAGTTTTCAACGCCTTACCCGGCTGCATCAAATCCACCTCGGCCGCAATCTGATGCAGTTTCACATTCGTCGGCCCCACCTGCGTCTCGTACACCACCCGGTCACCGACCTGGGCAGCGACTTTCGCAGCCTCGGCCAAATGCTGTTGGGACGTGGATGCGTCGGCGAGTGTCGCCGCGATCGTCCCCGCCCGCATATGCAGGGCCGTCCACACTGCGGCAGCGTCCCGATCGGCTTGAATCAACGGCTCGACGTCGATCATCGTTTTGTCGAGCAGTTTCAACGCTTGCTTGCCGGCGCCGATCCGCGCCAATGCCGCCGCCCGCAGGTAGTGGCTGGTCGCGACCAGTAGCGGATCCCCCGACCGGTCAGCAGCCCACTCCATACGGTCCATCGCTGTCAAGGAGAGGTCGGAGTAGCCGAGTTTGTGGGCGAGGGTGTTCCCCGCCCGGTACGTGTCGGCGAGCAGCGCGTATGCGGTTTCTCCGTGCTCGCGGCCCGCGGTGAGTAGCTGGTCAACCAAATCGGGGAGTGTGGCGCCGATTTTGTCGTATTTGGTGGCGCGCCGCCATTCCCCCAACTGCACCACTTGTTGGCGTAGCTGGTCGATGGGGAGGGGTTCGAGGTCGTCGTCTACCAGGTCGGTTGATGCGAGGGCACGCCGGATCGTCGGCACCAACTGGTGTAGCTGGTCGGGGTCTTCTTGCGGGCCGGACAGGCGGGCCGAGTCGACGCCCAACGCTTGCGCGACCTGGGCGAGCCACACGGTGGATGCGCTCGTGTCGCCTGATTCGACTCGGGCGAGGTAGGTTCTTCCGACGTGCGCTTTCTGCGCAAGCTGGTGTTGTGTCAGCCCGCGGGTTTTGCGTATCTGGGCGATCCTCGCGCCGACCGCCTCATCCTCGATCATGCCGTCAACGGTAGCAGCAAATGAGAGAACAAACAGAGAACAATCAACGGTTCACGGGCTCGTAACGTCAAGGTCGGTCGCCCGGTGGCATGTGTCGACTCGATGAATTGTCGAGCTACTACTACCACTCGTCGCAGAGCGCCGGGCGACCCCCTCAAACCGAACCGAACCCACGCGAGGTAACCCGATGCGTCGAGAGCTACCCACCCCCACCGGCACCCCCACGAACCGGGCTATGGCTGCCACACTCCAGATCTGGCAGTCCGGGAAACAGTGGATCGACGACGACTTACGGATCCTGTCGCGTCTCGCTGACGGGTTACGCGCCTTGCACCCGTACCCGTCCGGGCATTGCCTTTTCACGGACCCGATCCGCGGGTATGCGCATGCGCACCATGTGATGGATCAGCATCGAGGGCATGGTTGCCCACGCTGGGATATGGCGGTCTCGTACGCGTCGGTGGCGGTAGTCCCATGACCGACACCGAGACTGACACCGGGGTCGCCGCCGCAGCCTTCACCCGCGAGCCTGTCGGAGCAGACCCCACCCGGCCATCCCTCGCACGCGTACGCAACCGGTTACTCGGCGGGAAAGACCACTACGGCCCCGACATTCTCGCCGCGGAAGCGTTAGAGGCCGCCGCACCAGGCCAGACCGCAGCAGCGCGCCGGTCGCGTGAATTCCAGCAGCGCGCCCTGCGATACCTGGCAGGCACGGTCGGGATCAAACAGTTCCTTGACCTCGGCGCCGGACTGCCCAGTCCCGTGAGGGTTCCTCAATCCCATGAGGTCCTGCACCTCGAAGTTAAGGCGCAATCGGCGCGGCCCACCGTTGTGTATGTCGATAATGATCCGGTGTGTGTCGCGCACGGGAAAGCGTTGATGGAGGCCAACCCGCAAACCCATTACGTTTGGGGCGATATCACGAATCCCGGATTATTGTATGAGCCGCAAGTGCTCACGTACCTCGACCTGGACCAGCCTGTCGGAATCCTGCTGTGTGACGTTCTGCCGCATTTCGGGGGTGATCTCGATCCCGGCGAGGTTATGCGCGGCTGGATAGGCGCCCTGCCGCCCGGATCGTACGTTGCTCTCACCCACTTCTATGACCCTGGTGACGGCGAGTCATTGCATGCGTGGGCTACCCAATGCGAGCGGCAGTATCGGCTGCATGTCGGGTCGGGGTGGTTCCGGTCACGTGAGGTGATCGAAGGGTTTTTCGACGGCCTGGAGTTGGTGGCGCCTGGTTTGGTGGAGCCGGATGAGTGGTGGCCGTATGGTCCGCCGGTGCGGTTCAAGTCGGTGGCGGAGCGGTTGTTGTTGGCGGGTGTCGGGTGGAAGCCGGGTGTGCCGCCTAGGTTTTGAGCAGAAATGAGAGCCGCCCCCAACCAAGTCGAGCCTGGTTGGGGGCGGTTCCACGATTCGGGCAATCGTCTGACGACCGCTTGATGGTTGTCGTGAGTGAGGTTAGCGGGGGTGCGTGTCGGGTCGTGAATCGGGGGCGCTGGCCACTATTCGTTGTACAGCAGGTAAGCGATGGTCAATTCGTCGTCCGGTTCGTACTCACACTCGACCGCTTCGCCGTCATCGTCCACCACAGCAATCCAAGTGCCGCGCTGTGTGCGATACGCGCCCGTGATCAGTAAGTTGTCGGAACTCAGCTTATCGCCGATCATCCCGCCGGGCCGCTGCAACCTGGCGCGGGGCGCGACGCTCAACAGATCCGCCGCTTTGATGGTCTCCTGCCGCATTCCGATGGGCATGCCATTCGGCCCTGAAGGGGGCGGGAAAGGATTGATCGTCATATCAGCACCCTATTCGCCTGATTGTCACATGATAAGTACAGTTTCCCCGCGGCCTGCCACGAACTCCCGCACAGGGATCCCCGCAGCACGCGCCCGACGCATACAATCCCTGGTTCCGGACCAGCCGTCACCAAGAGGGAAGCCGACACACAAGTCCGCGCCGAGGTCGACCATCTCCTGATTCCGGTAGCTCCCCGCAGCAGGACACCAGGGGCGCCCGTTCGCGTGCTTCCGAGGCGGGTGCGCGCATTCCGGCCGGCAGTGAGCCCAATCGGCCGGGTGGGGTTCATCCAGTAGTTTGCCGCTCACCCAGATATCGCGGGCGATCGTGTCGGCTCCGCGCGCGGCACCGTGCACGAGCACGATCGGGCCGGGCTGCAACTGCTTCCACGCTTTCCGCAGCGCGTCACGCACAAGGTCGTGGTCGGTTAAATCCCGTGATCCAGTCACGAGGAGACGCTTCACAAGTCGGTTATACGCTGGGCCACTGACGTTTCCCTTGGACTAGGCCCTCCAACTTGAGCAAATCCACGGCCTTGTTCACATACCGGTCACGCATGGCAGGTTCAGCGTCGTTCCAGTCCGGCCACGCGGGCGGCTGGTGTGCGTCGTAGAACTCGTAGCAGGCGCGCGCCAACTCATCGAGCCGAGCATCTTCCGCGCCGACGCGGACTATCTCAACCGCCAGATCACGAACCTGCTTCCCGTGCTCCTGCATGCGGACCCGCCAAGCGCCCAGATCCTCACTCACTGCTGCTCCTCCGGGTAGATGTCTGTGAGCGCGCGAATGGTCGGGCACGGCCACGGGTGCGCACCCAGGTCGTACGGGTCACCGTCCCAACACCGGGTGCAGTAGCCGTGGTCGTTTTGGTGGTCCGCGCGGATCGCCTGCAACGCCTGGGCGAGTGGCCTGGCCCGTTCCGCAGTCGACCACATAGCCGCCCACACTTCGTCTTCGCTCACCTCATGGAAGGTCACGCCGCCTCCTCGTCGAGGTCGATACCGAGTTCCGCCGACGCCGCCCATGCAGTGGTGCAGATACCGAAATCGTCCAGGGATGCAGCCCACCCGTCTGGGCCCTTCACCCATGGCGGGATCCAAAACCGGTTCTTCCGCTTCCTCGCCCGATACTTCATCGACGGGAAGTAGTCGGGGGTGCGCGGGATCTGACCGCTACTCACGCCGCACCGTCCTCGTTGTGGAGGATGGTTCCGGGCTCACCGAACTTCCCGACCGGCACCACCGACTCCACCCGCTCGAACACGCGTGGTTTCTCGGCGGCCTTCCGCAGGTTCGGCGCCTCAACCGGGGCGTCCAACTCGTCGGGCGGGTACTGGGACAACTCCCAATCGCCGACACCAGTCAACTCGAACGTCCACTCACCACCATCGGATGCGATGTGCTTATCGCCTGCAACTGGATCCGGCGGGAACCCGAAATGTCTGGTAGCCCAGGCGGGACGCATCATCCGATACCAGCCGACCGGATGCATAGCGGGGTCGTCCCCTTCCGGATGATCGGGTCCGTACAGCAGTCGCCGTAACTCCCCGATATGCGGTGTCAGTGTCGGCCACACAGCGCCGTCGATCACGCCCATAGCATCTAGCAGGCGCCTGGTCGCGGCTTCCAGTTCCCACAGGCTGTTGAGTGCCTTGGTTTCTTCCGCGTCCGCCATGCTCCACTCGAACCGGGCATCATCACGTTCCCGCTCCAACTGCTGGAATGCCTTCTCGAACCAGCGGATCCGCTGCTTCAGCTTCTTCTTACTAGCCATCGGCCGCGTCCTTCGTCTTCTCGTACACCGTGAACCCGCACACACAGTCGACGGTCAGGGCCTCCACGGTCGCTGTACCCGGCGACATGGAAAACACTCGATACCTGCGTTGAAGGGGCAGTGTGTGTCCGCACTTCGGGCAGTTCACGGACGAGCTACCGGCCGGTAGCGCGGCGTACCAGTCGTGCAGGTCGGCATCGTTTGATTTGAGGACTTCGATGCGACGGGCGGCTGCCTCAAAGTCAATAACCCGCCCCGCCGGCTGCTTCCGTTTGAACAGGTTCACGATTCGTCCTCGTAGATAAGCCAGTTGTTGTATCCGTCCGACCCCCACCACAAGCCACGACGGCCAGGCCGTTCGGGTGTCCACGTCAGTTCGTCGGCGTCGAACGTGGAGTTCTTGTGACTGTTTTCCTGCGCGTACACCTTCGCCGCATCAACTGACTCGAACTCGCCGGGCTCAGGCTGACCACGCCACTTCAGGCGGAACGTCACGCCGATTCCCCATGCATCCAGTCCAAGGCGGCCTCGTGGCCGTCGAAGTCCCGCAGCACAGGCCAACCCTCAACCGGATCATCATCACCCCAGTGCACGCCGAACGCCGCCGACACACCCGACCCCCACGTGTCCGCCTCAACCAGCACCGCAGACCTGCCAGGGATACGGATCACCTGCCAGTAGGTGGTGTCCTTCACCCGATGCGCGACCTGGACGAGCTTCCACGCCAGCCAATACCGGGCGCCATGCTCACGTATAACGCCCACGTTGTATTTCACGCTGCCTCCTGGCTGCATTCGCAAGAATCGTGCCCCGCGTACTTGCACGGGAAACACCAGTACTGGTCCGCGAGGTCATGGAGTTCGGCGAGCGCGCCGCAATGGCAGCGTTTCCACGGCAACGGCGTCGCAGGGTAACGCGACCAAACCCACGGCAGCCGCGTCACAATCGCCCACAAGTCACGGATCACGCCGCGGACTCCCATTTGCCGCCCAGCATCCGATACTCGATCGGCACCCCGAGGTCGGCGGCCCGGTCGATACCGCGCTGCATGCCATTGCTGACACCGAGATCGGTGTACACGACCACCGCGTGCGCGACCTCAGCCCACGCCCAACCCGCAGCCAAGCCGAGTTCGCGTTCCCCGAACACCTCATCGCGCAGCACACCATCCTGCGTGTACAGCAGATGCGATGCTATCGGGCTCTCGTTCCGCAGCAGGCAGTGCCTCACGCAGGCGCGCGCATACCGCAGATTCCGTTCGATATCGCCAGCGAACGGCGACTCCAACACCACCAGCCGCATCAGTAGCTCACCCACGTTTCGACGTTCTTAGACGCCTCGTAATGGAATGTCTCGATCGCGTTCTGGGCCGCAACACAGTAGTGGTCTGTCGCATCCAGGCTGAGTTTCGACCACTTCGGCAACTCCGGATCCCCCAACCGCAACCGCTTATACATCACCTTCGCCGCGGACACGATGACCGGTGACCAATCCGTGGTACGGAACTTCCCCGTCGCATCAGTCATGGCAGCACGTAGCCCTTCGGGCCGTCCTTGGAAGTAACCTGCACATCGACCACCGGAACACACCCCCGACCCACAGGGCCGAACCCAGCTTCGTGGTAGTTGACCCGCTGGCGCGACCCCAGCACGACGGCGTAACCGACGCTCGTGCGGGCGACCACAACCCCCCTGCTTCCGGGCTCGTCGTCACCCGTGAGCACAGGAGCGTCTCTATGCAGCCATACCCGGCCGTCGTGGTCGAACGAAAGGTCATCCAAGCTCGCCAGCCCGAACTCACCCTCTTCCATCATTCCGACGGTGAGGTTCCGGAGTTCGCGGGGAAGAACGGCCTGCTTGATTTCGCTGCTCATACAACAATTCTCCGAACCCCGTCAAACCACGAAACCGCGCGATGTTCGGTTAATTGGGCCTCTCCGTGTCCCACGGAATCGGGCAATTAACCGAACATCTACTCGGCCGGCTCCTGCCAGGCACCCACAAACCGGGTACGCCGACGCATGCCACGACCGATGTAGCGGCCTTCCTGCGCGACTGGCAGGAACCCAGCCGCGGCGAGAGCGTCAACAGCCTGTTCGGCCCGCCATGGTTCTCCCCGCTTCCAGCCCTCGAATTCCGCCCGCTCTATCAACTCGATAGCCTCCGCGCGGATCTCCTCGGCGTCCATCAGCCTGCCTCCACCTCGAACACATCCAGGCGCGCCTGCAACCGCTT
>NZ_BDCG01000027.1 GCF_001613385.1 Nocardia flavorosea NBRC 108225
GTCGACATCCTCGTCGGTGGTATCGGCGAGCAGACGGTGAACCGAACCCGCGGCGTTGTTGACCAGGCCGTCGAGGGCTCCGAAGTGTTCGACTGCCGCAGCCACAGTACGGTCGACATCGGCCCGATTCGCGACATCGCAGGCCAAGGACAGTCCGACGCCGCCGAACGACTCGAATTCGCCGACTACCGCGTCGCATTTCGACTTCGTCCGGCCGCAGAGGACAACCTGAGCCCCCTCCTTGGCGAGGGCCAGTGCGGTACCGCGGCCGATCCCCTGTCCGACCCCCGTCACGAGTACGGTCTTTCCGGCCAATCTGGTGCCTGTCATCTTCGCTCCTTCATCCTCTGTGAACCGGGGTAGCTTGTGCCGGTACCGCCCGAAGTCGTTCCGCCGAGCGCACACCGAGCTGCCGACTACGGCGCTGCCGAGTCGATCGGGACCACAGTGGGATATATAGTTAGTTTATTGGACTGTATACGCTGTGTGGGCGGCCAGCCGGCCGAACCGGTCGACCGGCCATGGCTGTACTACCGCTTCGGTTCCGGGGCACAGGTGGTGTTCAGGCCATTCGGTGCGACCAGTCCGCCGTCGGCGATCTTGTACTCCCAGAAGCATCGATTGATGCGTGCAGTCGGATCTGTGTACGTCAGGCCGGGAAGGAGTCCGTCGGCGGTGTAGTTGTCGATCTCGGTCAGCGCCGCCATGAGGTCACCGGCGGCGACGACGTCTTTCGAGCCGACGTTCTTCATCGCTTCCCGCAGGACGAGACCCACCATCCACGATGTCGCCGTGTGTGGACCGAACTTCTCGTCTTCGGGTCCTCGGTAGTCGGTATCCATCGACGCGCGGTAGTCCTGGGTCTCCGGTACGTCCAGGAAGTACGGGAACGAAGCCTGCGGGACGAGTGCGTTCGACAGCGCGGGTGTCTCCAGCACGGTCTCGGAGATCACCTCGACGGGATAGACCCAGATCGGTTCATATCCTTGCTGCTTACAGGACGGGGTCACGCGCTCGGCGGGCACGCCGGACAGCACGACGGCCTCGGCGTCGGCGTCCTTCGCGGCCAGGCACGGAGCGGTGTAGTCCGACTGATTCGGATCGATCGCGGCTTCGTACACCGACTCCAGGCCGAGATCCGCGAAGATCGGCTTCTTCTGCCTTGCGGCCTCGACGGCGACAGACAGAGCGGAGGTGTAGAAGATCCCCATCCGTTGCGCACCGGCCGATTGCGCGACCATGCCCTGGGCGTAGGAGGTTCCGTACACGGTCGTCTGGACCGGGAACAGGTTGCCGCCCTCCTGCCACATGGGACCCGACGCCTGCCCGCCGATGAACGGGATGTTCGTCTGAGCGGCGTAATCGGACCACGCCGCGCTCTGGGTCGACCAGGCGGCGATCGCGTCGACTTTCTCGTTCTCGACCAGATCTTTGACCGCCGTGAGCGACTTGGCCGGGTCGTTGCCGTCATCCTTGACCACGATCTCGATCGGATGATTGTCCAATCCGCCGCGGCCATTCGTTGTCGCGGCCCACGCCTTCAGCCCTTCGGCAGATGCTCCGTGCGCCAGACCCGGATTGTTCGACATCGTGGCGACCACGCCGATCGTGATGGGCGTGCCGGTCGCGGTCGACTGTGTCGTCGGCCTGTCCTCGCCACACGAGACGAGACTTGCGGTCATAGCGCCGCAGACTCCCAGTGTGAGCGCGACACGCACTCTCCGCGTGAATGATCTAACCATTTCTGCGCTCCTCTTCTGCGCCGAAGACGCTCCGCGAACCGTGCCACCGGGACATGCTCACCGGCGGGCAAGATCCGACCGATGAGACCTCGTACCCAGGGGCTTCGCCATCGCCTGCGCAACCATGCGGACCGGGTCACGAACGGATGCTCGGAGTATGCCACGTCACACTGAGGCATGGATATTGTTAGCTAAATCATATATACATATGGTGTCGACGTTCTGCCGGTTCGTCCACCGATGTCACCACCTCGGCCGTCCGAGTGGAGTTCGTAACGTCGCACTGTTGTCGCGGCCGGTCTTCGCGGCCCATGGCAATCACTGAGGAGTAGTAGAGTGACCGAGCTGTTGCCATTTGTCATAGCCGGGCTGGCCATGGGTTCTGCCTATGGTCTCGCCGGCACCGGATTGGTCTTGACATACAAGACATCCGGCATCTTCAATTTCGGGCACGGTGCGCTCGCCACCGTCGCCGTGTACGTCTTCTACTACCTGTACAACGAGCTCGAGTTGTCGCTGGTTCTCAGCCTGCTCATCAGTGTGCTCGGCGTGGGCGTCGTACTGGGGCTCGGGATGGAGCGACTGTCGCGGAGCCTGTCCGAGGTCCCGGTGGCCCTTCAAGTCGCCGCCACAGTCGGTTTGATCCTCGTTGCACAGTCTGTAGCGCGGCTCTGGTTCGGATCGAACCCGATGACCTTCCCGGATTACATGCCCTCCGGCATCGTGAATCTCGGCAGTGTTGCGGTCAGCTACGCACAGTTGATCATCGTCGGAATCGCGTTGGTCGCGACGGCCGGACTGAGTATCTTCTTCCGGATCGCTCGCCTCGGGGTCGCGATGCGCGGAGTTGTCGACGATCCGACTCTGCTCGCAATGACGGGCACCTCCCCGAACACAGTCCGCCGCATCGCGTGGATCATGGGCTCGATCTTCGTATGCCTGTCCGGCGTACTGCTCGCGCCGAGCGTCAATCTCGATGCTGCGGTCCTGACCCTCCTCGTTGTGCAGGCATTCGGCGCTGCGGCCATCGGACGATTCTCGAATATTCCACTCACCTACGCCGGCGGGCTCGTCATCGGAATCGCCTCCGCGCTGATCACTCGTTACGTCAGCAGCGAGAACCAGTACCTCGCGGGACTGAGCCAGAGCCTGCCGTACATCGTGCTGTTCATCGTCTTGATCATCACGCCGCGCGCCAAGCTCATGGATCGGCGTCTCACCCTGAAGCGGCCGCATCGAGTGTGGCGGGCTCCGGGCAGGGTTCAGCTGATCGGCGCGGCGATCTTGCTCGTCCTCTTGGCGGCGGGCCCCTTCTGGTTCGGGTATCGGCTGTCGTCGTTCACTGTCGCGTTGACATACGTCATTCTGTTCATGTCGCTGGGGCTGCTGGTGAAGAGCTCGAACCAGGTGTCCTTGGCGCATATCGGTTTTGCCGCGATCGGATGTGTGGTCTTCGCCAAAGCCCAGAACGAGTGGGGGCTCCCGTGGCTTCTCGCCTTGATCGCCGCCATCGTCATCGCGATCCCGATCGGAGCCGTCATCGCGCTCCCCGCATTGCGGCTCAGCGGTGTCTTCCTCGCGTTGGCGACCTTCGCATTCGGGTTGATTCTCGAGACGATGTTCTACAACAGTACGTTGATGTTCGGCCCGACCACCGCCGGTGTGCGGGTCGAACGCCCGAGTTTCCTCGGGTTCGACTCCGACCGCGGCTACTACTATCTGGTCTTGTCGATCGCCGCGATCTGTGCGGTCGCACTGGTGGCTGTCCATAGGAGCCGGCTCGGCCGGTTGCTGCGTGGACTCGGGGAAGCCCCCGTGGCGTTGGAGACCCACGGCGCGTCTGTCCGAGTGATGAAGCTGATCGTCTTCTGCTTGTCCGCGGCGGTCGCGGCACTCGCAGGCGCATTGTTCGTCGGTACGTTCGGGTCGACGGGCAGCACGTCTTTCCCGTCCTTCAACTCGCTGACCCTGCTCGTCCTACTCCTGCTGATGCTGGGCGGGATGCCGTGGTACGCGGTGATGGGCGCGTTCATGCTGATTCTGCTGCCGACGTGGTTGCCGGGAGGCGCGACCACAAGCGAACTTCTGACGATGTTGTTCGGTATCGCGGTCATCGTCAACGGGCTGCAGGGCGGGAAAACACCCTCATTGCCGCCACGCGTCACCGACTTCCTGGACCGTGTCGGCGGACGGCGGCCGGTGGAATCGGAACCGGAGACTGTCGCGGCGGAGCGGGAAATCGGACCGGACACACCCACGGACCCGCCGGTTGCCGTTCCCCACGGCCCGGAGTCTGCCGCAAGCGGATTACAGGTCAAAGGACTGCAGATCAGGTTCGGTGGCCACGTCGCGGTCGACGACGTCTCACTCGACGCTCCGCTCGGACGTATCACCGGACTCATCGGCCCGAACGGCGCAGGCAAGACCACGATGTTCAACGCTTGTTCGGGTCTGCTCGAGCCGACAAAGGGCCGAGTATTTTTGAAAGGGCAGGACATCTCGTCGAAGCCGCCCGCCGTCCGAGCACGGATGGGTCTCGGCCGAAGCTTTCAGCGCATGCAACTGTTCGACAGTATGACCGTCGCCGAGAACATCGCTCTCGGGCGTGAGGCCGGTATGGCCGGCAGTAACGTCCTGACCCAGTTCGCAAGCTCACCTCGCGACCGGGTCGTACTGGCCGAAGAGACCGCCGATGCCATGCGGCTCTGCGGCATCACTCATTTGGCAGATCACCAGGCGGGAATGCTGTCGGTCGGTCAACGTCGGCTGGTCGAGCTCGCGCGAGCGTTGGCGGGAGACTTCGACGTTCTTCTCCTCGATGAGCCGTCCTCGGGGCTCGACCGCCGCGAAACGGAGGCATTCGGGCAGATCCTCCGAACAGTAGTCCGAGATCGAAGGATCGGAATACTGCTGGTCGAGCACGATATGAGCCTGGTCATGGACATCTGCAGCTACCTGTATGTTCTCGACTTCGGCGTGTTGATCTTCGAGGGAACACCGTCCGAGGTCGCGTCGAGCGCAGAGGTTCGCGCCGCGTATCTCGGTGAGGAGACTCCCCTTGCACCGTCGACTATCACTACTACAGCGAGAGCGTAGAAATGACTGAGAATGTTCTTCGAGTCGACTCTGTGACAGCCGGTTACGACGATGCGATCGTTCTGCGTGATGTGTCGCTCGGTGTCGGCCCCGGCTCCGTCGTCGCGTTACTCGGCCCCAACGGAGCGGGAAAGACCACGCTCCTCAACGTGGTCACCGGCGTGCTCCAGCCATCGAGCGGCCGCGTCGTGCTCGGCGGTGAGGATGTCACCAAGCGTGCGATAGCGCAACGTGCCAAGCGCGGTCTCTGTCATATCCCGGAAGGTCACGGCGTATTTCCGTCACTGACCGTCAAGGAGAACATCCTCCTGGCCGGTCCCCGCGGCAAAGAATCGGAGAGTTTCGACAAGGCCGTCGAAGCGTTCCCGGTCCTGGGAGAGCGGCGATCCCAGATCGCCGGCAGTTTGAGTGGTGGTCAACAGCAGATGCTGGCCGTCGTTCGCGCCTATATCCAGTCGCCGAAGCTGGTGCTCATCGACGAGGTCTCCATGGGGCTGGCGCCGGTCATCGTCGACCAGATCTTCGAATTCATCGAGCAGATCGCAGCACAAGGCACCAGCCTTCTCCTGGTCGAGCAGTACGTCAGCAGAGTCCTCGCCATCGCGTCGCATGTGTATGTGCTGAACCGAGGTGAGATCGCGTTCAGTGGGACACCCCAGGAAGCGTCGAGCAGTCAGGTGTTCGACACCTATCTGTCCGCCGCAAGCCACTGAAACAAATCATCTATCCAGGTGGCTCATCGAGTCGAGTCGGATTCTCGAGTGCACCTTTCGGTAACGAGTGCGGGTCGTTGTGGCCTGCCGTCAGTAGGAGAGTTCCATGGTCGGATTCATAAAAACGAGAGCGCGGGTCGCTCTCGTGTTGGTGACGGTGGGTGCACTGTTCTCGGCAGTCACGGCCTGCGCTGCCGACAAACCGGTGACCGAATCGACGGCGACCGGTACGCCGATCAAGGTCGGTGTCGTCGCGACGCTGTCGAACCACGATGACCCGTACGAGGATGCGGTCGAGGGCTTCAAAGCATGGGCCGCGACGACGAACGGCAAGGGCGGCCTCGGCGGACACCCCGTCGAGATCGTGGTCGAGGACGACGGTTCCGATCCCGCGAAAGCTTTGACAGCGGCGAAGCGACTGGTCGAGCAGGAAAGGGTCGCGCTTCTCATTTCGTGGTCGTCCTTCGTCGCGGCATGGGCGGACTATGCGAACCAGAAGGAGATTCCGGTTCTCGGCGGCCAGTCGTCGGACCCGGCTGTGGAGAAGGGCGGAATGCTCTTTCCCGTAGCAACGACAATCTCCGGGTTGCTGTACTCGCAGTCGCTGGTTGCGAAGAACGCGGGGGTGAAGCGGATGGCGACGTTCTATACGTCGAAGGTTCCTGCCGCGGTCGAGGGCGCGCGGGTCAAGGAGAAGATCAACGCCGGCGTCGGCCTCGAGACGGTGTACGACGCGGCTATCGATCCGGGTCAACCGGATTTCACGGCAGCATGCCTGGCGGCGAAGAATGCCGGCGCCGAAGCCGTCGTCCTGGCGGGTGTACCCGCCGAGCGGATCGCGACCGGTTGTGACCAGCAGGGTTTCGACCCGCGCTGGGTGTACACCAACGAGTCCTTTCCCGAAGGTGTGCTGAACCACAAGGTGTTGATGTCGCATTTGCTGGCGCCGTCAGCCTCGTTCCCGTTCTTCCTCGAGATTCCGGAGACCGAGAACTACCGCGCATCGATGGATACCGATTACCGCGGGCCCGACGATGCCAAGTTCGGTCCGCGTACGAGCGTGGCCTGGATGACGGGCCTGGTTCTCGAGGAGGCGGTGAAGAACGCGGGCGCGAAGGACATCCTCGGGCCTGCGGACATCCTGGCCGGACTGAAGAAGATCGACAACTTCACCGCGAACGGCCTGCTCCCGAACGTCTCTTACGTCGGCGACGGGCCCCGTCTCAACAAATGCTTCTGGGAGCTCCGCGCCGAAGACGGCGAGCTGACGGCCCCGAACGGCCTGAAGACGACATGCGCTCCGTAACGAAGGTCTGTCGACCAGGGCGCGGATATGAGCGGGGCTGGTGCACGATCGGGTCGCACTGCCACCCGATCGTGCACCGACTCCATTCCCGGTAACCGCGAAGGCAAGCCCCGCTGGGCGAGCTGCGCAGTTGCCGGTTACCGACCTTTATAGTGCAATAATTACACACTACGGCCCGCCGATGTTTACGCTCTGGGGAGAGCGGGGCCTATCAGGGGGACGGCCAACCCACAGACGGAGGAACGTTGACAAGACATGTCACGCCAGAGGCGCAGGATGCGGTGGACGATCGGGCCTACGGCCGGTTTCTGGAGCCGGACGTCGAACTCATGTCGCGCCGGGAAATCGAGCAGAACCAAGAACACGCAGTGGTGGAGCTCGTGCACTACGCGTGGGAGCACTCCCCCTTCTATCGCGAATTCTGGGGTAGCGCAGGTGTATCACCGGACGACATCACGTCGTTGCACGACTTCTCGACCCGGATCCCGCTGCTGACAAAGGACGATATCCGGGCATACCGGGACCGGACGGGCGATCCGTTCGGCGGATTGCTGTGCGTCGACCGGTCGGAACTGACCTCGATCGTGACCAGTTCCGGCACGACGGGCGAACCCGAACTCATGGCCGAACGGTGGGACCGGATACCCCCCATCCCCACCGCATGCCTGCGCGACCAATGGGAATGGGGCCTGCGCCCCGGCGATCGAGTCGTCATTCCGACCGGCACGTTCAAGAACTATTGGGACACGCTCTACAGCGCGATGGGTCTCGTACCGATCTACATGGACGCCTGGATGGGCAACGGTGAACGCCTGCTCCAGGCAATCAAGCGCCACCGAGTCGCGTTCGTTCAGCTCGTGATGCCCCAGATTCTGGAGATCGAGTCGCTGGAGGCACGCTATGACATCCGGGACATGCTGTCCTCCCTGAAATACATCTCCTTCGCCGGGCAGCCGATGGGCGCGGTCCTGCGCCGGAAGGTCACCGAGGACTGGGGAGTGAACATAGCGACCTACACCAGCGCCGGTGATTGCGGGCTGGCATGGGAGGGCACCGATTGCGAGGGTTATACGTTGTGGGAAGACACGATCTACCCCGAGATCGTGGACCCGGATACCCACCGCGAAGTCGGCGACCGCGAGATCGGCGAACTGGTGGCCACCGACATCGATAATCGGGTCGCACCCTACATCCGGTTCCGGTCCGGGGATCTCGTACGCCGCACCAAACAAACCTCGGCACTGGGACGCAACCACTCCCGCATGTGGGTCGCCGGACGCATGGGCGACGAAACGATGATCGACGGGAAGGCCGTGGTGGTAGGCGATGTCTGGCGGATCGTCGAGACCCTCCCCGAGACGAGCGACGGAATGTTCCAGATAATCCGCTACGCGCCGAGTATGGACCGGCTGCGCCTCCGGGCCGGCTACGCCCCCGAACGCACCGGTGATCTCGGCGAACTCGCACACCGACTCGTTTCACTGCTGGAATCCGAGTTGGGTGTCGGCGTGGACGTGGACCTGATGACGACCGACGAGATCCTCACGTTCAGCTCCAGCGTGGCGAAATTTCCGAGAGTGGTGAAGAAATGAGCAGACAGTCGATGGTCGAGGCAACCGGCCGCATCGCTGCCGCACCCATCTATGGCATCGTCAGCCTCGAAATCGGTGGCGAGCTTCTCGAATACGAGGTGAGCTGGGACGACGCGGAGCGCGATTTCCGGTGGGCGCTCGACATCATCCGCCGCGCGGGCATCGGCCCGGGCGACCACATCCTCTGCGCAACTCCCAACCACGAGTTGCCCTGGACCGGCCCGTTCATCCGGGCATTCCGCGAGGTGGGCGCGGTATTCATCCCTGTCGAACAACACGGATGGGACGCGCCCCGATTCACCTCGGTCCTCAACCGGTTGCCGATCACCGTGATATTCGGCCTCTGGCCCGAAACGGTGGCCGCCGTCGCGGCGCAGAATCCCGATCTCCGTGAGTTCTTCGCGAAACCACGGATCATCTGGGCCCGTCCGGATGCCGTGGGCGAGTTGGAACAGGCCGGCATCGAATGCCTTCCGTTCGTCACGCTGGGACCCGCTCTGGGCCTCGGGCTTCCCGGCGGCGAGGGTGTGTACGTCGACGGGGACCAGTGGATTCTGCGCTCCGAGCACGGGCAGATCGTGGTGTCCTCCGGCGCCACCCGCAGCACGGAACTCCGGGACGTGGCCACCGGTTTCAGTGGCAAGGCCGAAAAGTCCGGCTCTGATTGGGTGATTCGGCCGGGCATCCGGACGAATTCCTGATCTCTGTCTGCAGGAGCGCGACGACGCTCCGAAAGCGGGCCATCGCCTCGGGTGATGGCCCGCTTTCGTTTGTCCGCGGCACGGAGGGCTCAGCCGGCACGGGTGGTGAACCCCGAATGCCCTGGCCCGCTACCGCCCCATTGACAGAGGCTGACATTTAGTTAGATTATTCATTGTAATCAGCGCTACGGGGCCCTGCTATGGGCCCGGAGGAAGGTGGGCCGGTGGCAATCACAAGTAGTTCGGGGGCAGACGAGGACGGGGTAGACCCCGCAGCGCTCGACGATTGGATCGGCGACCGGCTACCCGGGCACGGTGCCGCCTTGGAAGTTGAGCGGATGGGGGCCGGAACCGGAATCGCCAACGCCCTCTATTGGCTTCGCCGCGGCGGAAATACCTGGGTACTCCGCCGCCCGCCGGCCGAGACGAACACCCCGGGCGCGTCGGATATGACGCGAGAGTGGCGCATCCTGACCGCGCTGGAAGGTACCGCGGTACCGCATCCGCAGCCACTGCTGCTGGGCACCGCAGAAGACGGCCCTTTCGGGGTGGACTTCGTGATCATGGCCGCGGTCGACGGTTTCACCCCGGTCGGTGTCCTGCCGCCGCCGTATACGGCGCCCGCGGCGCGCACCGAACTCGGATTCGCCATGGTCGACGCCGTCGCCGACCTCGGCAGGATCGACTATCGCTCGCGCGGTATCGAGGATCTGGGCAAGCCCGAGGGTTTTCTGGAACGGCAGGTGGCCCGGTGGAGCCGGCAGGTCGACAGCTACCGGACCCGCGATATTCCGGGCTACGACACGCTCGCCTCCTGGCTGGACGACAACCGGCCGCAGCAGTACGAGGTCGGCCTGATGCACGGCGATTACAGCCCGTTCAATGTGATGGCCACTCCGCACGACCCCACGCGGTTGGCGGCGGTCGTCGATTGGGACACCGGCACGATCGGTGACCCGCTGATGGATATCGCGCACCTGTTGGCGCGCTGGACCGAACCCGGCGAGGAACCGGCAATCGGGACCTGGGATATCGGCGAGGGCATCGCCGAAGAGCGGGCCGGCCTTCCCACCAGGGCCGCGATGGCGCGCCGATACGTCGAGCGGTCGGGCCGGGATCTGACGTATCTGCCCTTCTACCAGGCTCTGGCCCTGTTCAAGCTGGCGTCGATTCTCGAGGGGCGGGTGGCGCGCGCCGCCCGGAAGGGCACCGCCGCGGACATAGCTGTGTGGTCGGGCATGGTTGATCGCCTCATCGATCACGGTCATCAGTTCGCACACGGGCGCCGGCAGTGAACACCGGACCGACCGGGCTGCGGGATCTACGCACACAGGAGATCCGCAAACATCTGACAGAGGTCGCCCTACGACTGTTCGACGACAACGGATACGACGCGGTCAGCGTCGACAACATCGCTGCGATCGCGGGCGTTTCGCAGCGTACGTTCTTCCGCTACTTCCAGTCCAAGGACGATCTGGTCCTGCAGTACGAAAGGTCGCTACACGCGCGCCTGCTCGCTGCGCTCGCGCAGCGACCGCCCGAGGAGGGGCCGGTGACCGCGCTTCGGAGCGCCTACCTCGAAACCGCCACCACAACCGCCGGCCACCGCGCCCGGATACGGCGGCGCGGACAGCTGCTTGCAGCGAGCCCGGCGTTGCGTTCGCGTGCCAGCGGAGAACGAACGGCGGGGGTCGACGACATCACCGGAGTCCTCGCGTTGCGCCGGTCCGGAACGGATCCCGGCGAGTACGAGTGGCAGCTCCGCGTGATCGCCACCGCGCTCTCCGCCGTCGCCGCCGAAGCCTGGACTCGCTGGGTCTTCCACGGCGGCGACACCGACCCGGCCGACCAGCTGGCGGAAGCATTTTCACTATTGACCTCAGGATGGGATCTGCTCGATGAATGAGACCACTCCCCCGGCATCACATCGGTTACGGGGCGCCGGGATCTTCGACCTGACCGGAAAAGTCGCCGTCGTCACCGGCGGCAGCCGCGGAATCGGACGGGCAATCGCACAAGGGTTCGCCGAGGCCGGAGCGGCGGTCGTGATCGCCAGCAGGAAGGCGGCAGCCTGCGAACAAGCCGCCGAGGAAATCCGGTCGGCTACAGGAGTTTCCACCGCCGCCGTGGCCTGTCATGTGGGTCGCTGGGCGGATTGCGACGCACTGGTGGAGCGCGTGATCGCCGAATTCGGCCACTGCGACATCCTCGTCAACAACGCCGGAATGTCTCCTCGTTACCCCTCGCTCACCGAAGTCAGCGAGGAGTACTACGACAAGGTCAGCTCGGTCAACCTCAAAGGGCCTTTCCGGCTCGGCGCTCTCTTCGGGGACCATATGGCCCGTAACGGCGGCGGCAGCATCATCAATGTGAGCACCATCGGCTCGCTGCGCCCCGGCGCCGACGAACTCGTCTACGCCTGCGCGAAAGCCGGACTCAACGCGCTGACCATCGGCCTCGCCGAAGCCTACGGGCCCACAGTGCGCGTCAACGCGATCCTGCCCGGCGGGGTCGCAACCGATATCGCGGCCAACTGGCCCCCCGGAGTGATGGAACAGGCGATCGACGGCACTCCGTTGCAGCGAATCGGCCGGCCCGAGGATTTCATCGGCGCCGCTACCTGGCTCGCCGGTGACGCCGCCGCGTTCGTCACCGGGGAATTGATCCGCGTCGACGGCGGCCGGTACCGCCAGACAAGCTAGCAGACAGGAACGGAACACGATGATCGACTTCTCTCTGCCCGACGAAACTCGGGAACTACGCACCCGGGTCGCGGATTTCATCGACCGCGAGGTGCTCCCCTACGAAGTGCAAGTCGGCACCCGGCCGTTCTCCGAGATCGTCGGCGAACTCCAAGCCAAAGCGCGCGCGGCCGGCCTCTGGTGCCCATTCGTCCCGGTCGAATGGGGCGGTATGGGCCTGGGACATCTGGCCAACGCCGTTGTCCAGTTGGAGGTCGGCCGGACGCACCTCGCGGCATGGGCGATGAACTGTATGGGTCCGCAGGACGCCACGATGCTCACACTGCTCGAACTCGGCACCGACGAACAGAAGGAGGAGTATCTCCGTCCCCTCATCGAGGGCGAGAAACGCATCTGCTTCGCGATGACCGAGAAAGCCGCCGGCGCGGACGCGACAGGTATGCGAACGACCGCCGTGCGCGACGGCGACCACTGGATCATCAACGGCGAGAAGTGGTTCACCAGCGGGGCGAGCAAGTCGGACCTGGTGCTCTTGATGGCCAGAACGGACCCGGAAGCACCCCGCCACCGGCAGTTCACCACGTTCCTGGTGGAACTGCCCGCGCCGGGTTTCGAGATCGTGCGCGACATACCGACACTGCACGACCGGATCGAGCCGAAATGGAACGAAGAATACGTGACCGGCCACGCCGAGATCACCTTGACCGACGTCCGGGTGCCGGCGGCGAATATCATCGGTGAACTCGGCGGTGGGTTCGCGGCGGGGCAGCACCGATTGGGTTATGGACGAATCCGCCACGGTATGTGGAGCATCGCACGCGCCCAGCAGGCCCTGGATTTGGCGGCGGAACGAGCGCTGTCCCGCACGACCTTCGGGAAGCCACTGAGCGACCGTCAGGGGGTGCAGTGGATGCTCGCGGATTGCGCCCGCGACCTCTATATCGCGCGGCTGATGGTCCTGCACATCGCCTATCGCATGGAGCACGGACTCGATATCGCCCAGGAGAACTCGATCGCCAAGAATTTTGTGGCCGATATGCTCAGCAAAGTCGTGGATACCGCGCTGCAGATCCACGGCTCGCTGGGCTACACCATGGATACTCCGCTCGCCGCCTGGTATGCGGAAGCGCGAATGCAACATCTGGTCGACGGTCCCGATGAAGTCCACCGCTGGCGCATCGGCAAGAACGTGCTGTCGGCATACGAGAAGTACGGGTCGACCGCACCCGCCGCCGGCGGCAGTCTGCTCTGACCACGGCGCCGTTCACCGGCAACCGCACACATATACGTTCCGGCGCCCCTGTATGCGCCGGCTGTCAGCAAAGGAGACGGTCATGGGAGACCGGCTACAAGGAAAATCCGCCATCGTCACCGGCGCCGGTTCGGGCATCGGACGAGCGATCGCGACCCGTTTCGCCGCGGAGGGCGCCCAGGTCATCGCGGCGGATGTCACGGACGCAGTGGACGATCTCGCCGCCGGAACGGATGCCATCCACGCGTTCCGATGCGACGTCGGCGAGGAATCGGAGGTGCGCCGCCTCGAATCCGAAGCCCGCCGCCGTTTCGGTGGACTCGATATCCTCGCCAACAACGCGGGTATCGGCGGCGGCTCCGGAGTTCTGCTGCACGAGTATCCGATCGAGGAGTTCGACCGGGTACACCGGGTCAATGTCCGCGGCGCATTCCTGGTCTTACAGGCCGGAATCAGGCTGATGCTCGAAAGCGGCGGCGGGTCGGTGGTCAACACCGCCTCGACCGGCGGATTCCGCGCCACGCCCGGCTCCTCCGGTTACATCGTGTCCAAGGGCGGCATGGTGATGATGACCCGGCAGGCCGGCTTCGAATACGCGGACAAGGGCATCCGGGTCAATGCGGTCGCGCCGGGCACCATCCGCACGCCGATCCTGGACCATGTCCCCGCCGAAACTGTTCGGCGACTCGAATCCCGCGCTCCGGAAGGACGACTGGGAACGCCCGAGGAGGTTGCCAACCTGGCGCTGTTCCTCGCGTCCGACGAATCCACCCACATCATCGGACAGTGCTATCTCATCGACGGCGGCCGCACCGCCGGTTGAAAAGGCGGCGCCTCACGCCGTTGTGAAACAACTGAATTCTTACCGAACTCGGCCCTACCGAATCCTCTATTCGGTAGGGCCGAGTTGTGTTTCCCCACAGATTCTACGCGGTCACCACATCATGGCCGCGCTGCTGCCATCAATTCTTCAGTTCGGCGACAATTTCGCCCACCGCATAGGTTTGCCCCTCGACCGCAATGAGTGTGATGACTCCACCGAGCGGAGAGGTGACTTCGTTCTGAACCTTGTCGGTCTCGATGGTGTAGAGCACCTGGCCCGCCTCGACCGTGTCACCGTCAGCGACGTGCCATTCGGCGATCGTCCCCTCCTGCATGGACATTCCCAGCTTGGGGATCTTGATTCGCGAGATCATTCGATATCACTTCCTTCAGTCGTCGATGAAACGGATATGTGTTTTCCCGGAATCTGAAAAGGTTCGGGCAGCGGTGTGCGGGGGCAGCATTTCACCGGACTGTTACACACCCTTCGGCTGGGGCTCGCCGTCGTCGATCCGCTCGCCGACGCCGGTCTCACCCGGAACCTGCTCGGGCACTGTCGTTTCCGTCGGCATCGATGCTTCGCCGGACCCGTTCGGTCGCCAGCGGTCGGCGGCGACAACCATGACCAGGCCGATCGCGGATCCGGCGATGCCGACGACGACGGCGGTGGTCAAACCCGTCTGGGACATGAACGATTGCGATCCGAAGCCGAGGGTTCCGATCGCGAGCACGACACCGATCAGCGCGGTGCCGACGGCCTGGAACGTACTGCGCGTCACCAGCTGCATCCCGGTCGCGGCGCTGGTGTCGACCTCCGGGACACATTCGATGATCATCATCGGCAGCGCGGCCATCGTGAGCGCGACGCCACCTGCGGACAGTACGACCATGTTGATGACGAAGGCGACCGGTGACTGATGGGTGAACAGCACACTGAAATAACCGACGATTCCCGTACCGAAGCCGAGCATCGCCACCGGGGTGGCACCGAGACTGTGGGCGAGACGAGCAGTCACGGGAGACAGGGTGAAACCGACCACCGCACCGAGAACACTCGGAATCGCGGCCTGGGTAGCGGAGAAGCCGAGCCCCACAGGCAAGTCCACGATCGATCCGTCCGGCGATGTGATGGATTCCGGGGTGCGCATAACGGCCTTGTTGAAGACCCCCAGCATGCCGAGCAGCACCGCGCCCGACATAGCCGTGGCAAGCATCGTCAGGGAGAATTTCGCGTCGCGGAAGCGGCGGATGTCGACGATCGGATCGCCGAAATTCAGCTCCCATCGTGCCCAGAGAAGCAGGATCACGGCGCCGACCGCGGCGAAGATCAACGTGCGGGGCGCGCCGAGCCCCCAATCGCCGGCCTTCGTCACGGCGTAGAGGAGTGGCCAGATTCCCAGACTGAACAGGACCATGCCGACGTAATCGATCCTGCCGCCCGCTTTCACCACCGTGGAATCTTTCGGGATCATGAAAACCGTTGTGATACCGGCGGCAACCGACAGCACCGCACACACATAGAACATGAGGTGCCAGGTGAAGTGGTCGATGATGACCCCGGCGATGAGGATGCCGCCGGCGCCCGCACCCGACGCGGTGATACCGAGCAGCGTGATCGCCAGCGGTACCCGCGCGGAAGGCAGTGCGCTTCTGGCGATACCGAAGGTCAGTGGGAGGATGGACGCGGACACGCCCTGGATAGCGCGGCCGACGATGACGACCTCCACAGAGGGCGCCAGCGCACTGACCAACGTGCCGATTGTGGAGATGATGAGCACCGCGATCAGTACTCGTTTCCGGCCGAACTGGTCACCGAGACGGCCGCACACCCCCACCGAGGCGGCCGCGATAAGCGTGTAGGCGGTCATGATCCAGCTCAGCTGGGCGATATCGGTACCGAAGAACGGATCGTTGGAGTACAGCAACTGCAGTGCCATACCGCTTTCGAACGCGCCTACCAACTCGGCGAAGACCAAGCCCGTGACTATCCATGGGACCGATCTGACTTTCCGGATATCCATTCCGTTGCCGAGAATGCGTTTCATGGAATGATTCCCTTCTTGGAACGCGGCACCGGTCGAGGTGACGCATCGAGCCCCCGGCGTTGTTGCGCGTCGCACGAACGGGCGATGCGGGATTGCCGGGGCCACCGCTCGACCGCTGCCGCGAGAGGACAGACCTCGTCCGTGTCAGTGACGGACGCGGGCCGGATCCGGCGGGACTTCGGGTAAAGACCGGCAGAAGATCGAGTTCCTCCTCATTCCCGACCAGGCTGTGACCCCATCGCACAGGCAGGCGAGGGGCCGGAATCCGCTGCCGGCGGCTCGAACGGCGCCGGTACATCGTCCGACCCGAACACGGGCGAACACGGTGCGTCCGCCGCCGAGGCTCGACGGCTGGCCGGCGGCAACAACAGGCCGAAAGCATCGTGGTTATGATGCCGATCACATCGGCCTTGATATAGTAAAATGAATTAGATCACTGGGTCAAGGCTTCGGGGTTATCGTGATCACTGCTGAGTGAGCCTGCCGAACATTCCCAGCCCCGTCGCCATGGTGGTACCGGCATCGACGGGCAATATCGCACCGGTGATCCACCGCGATTCCGGACCGGCGAGGAACAGTGCGGCCCACGCGAGATCCCATGCGGTGCCTTCGGTGCCGAGCAGATTCGCCCGGCGGCGGGTCTCCCGCGCCCCGGCGCCACCCTGGCTGCCTATGGGAGTGTTCAGATGCCCCGGAACCAGGCAGTTGACCCTGATCCCGTCCGGCCCCCAGCGATAGGCATGATCGGTGGTCAGCGCGAGTACCGCGCCTTTACTGGCCGCGTAGGCTCCCGCTCCGAACCCACGGATCGCCGCGATCGAGGAAACATTGACGACCGACGCGGCCGGACTGCGTACCAGGTGCGGATGCGCCGCCTCGCTGACGAGCATGGCGCCCTTCGCGTTCACCGCGAACACCTGGTCCCATTCGCCGGTGGTGACACCGGTGTTGTTGACGACTACATCGAGTCGCCCTGCTGCGGCAACGAATTTCTCCACCGCCGCCCGCACCGACTCCTGATCGGCGATATCGGCCGTCAACGCGATCCCGGTACCACCCTGCCGCTCGATCAGGTGGCAGGTGGCGGCCGCGCGCTCGGGTGATACATCCAGCACACCGGTTACGGCACCCTGAGCCGCGAACAGCACCGCCGTCGCGGCCCCGGTGCCGAGAAACTCTCCTGAACTCCCCGCCCCCGAAACCAGCGCACCCAGGCCCCGCAGCCGGGTTCCGTGACCGTCGAGGTGACCGCCCGCCCCGCTCGCCGTCACTTCCCCGCCCCCGCGCCACTCGGGCCCACCATCCCTACACGCCCGGTCGAATCGCTCATCGGTGCCTCCTATGTCACGGCACGGCCGGGCACCGACAGGTCGGGATCGCTGCGAATCACACCCCGCGCACACGACCGACCGATCGGCGGCACCCTGACCGCGGTTCAATCAACACCACATACTCTAAAATAGTTTAACTATTTTGAGGTCGATTTCGCTGAACCGCCATTCCGGCGTGGGCCCCGCACGCTCCGGTGCCCGGCACACCGGTGCACGTCGAGACCGTTGTCCTCATGCTCGGCGGCGCAACCCCGCAGCGACAGCCTCTCCGCAGGGCCGGGCGTCGGCGAATGCGCCGCGCTCGACTCCCTCCGCCCGGCTGTACACCAGCCGCAATGTGCCGGGACGTTCCGCGGTGAGCGGACAGCGGTCGATATCCACCGCCGCTCGGACCAGCGCGTGCGGCTCCTCCGGTGCCAGTACGTCCACCCCGGGCAACGTCCCCAGCTCCTGCAATGCCCGCCGGGCCTCGGCCGGGTACACCTCGAGCCACTCCGCCAGCTCGTCCAGGGAGAGTTCCAGGTCCAGGAGATCCCAGTCGAGCATCAGGTTCACGATCGCGATCACCGATGCCGAGTGCTCGTCGGTCCGGACGGACGATTCCTGGGCAGAGACGTCGTTCATCATCATTGATTCCTCTCGCAGACCATGATCCCGGTCACAGCACCACCGTGCCCGAAGGATCGCCGGCGCGACCCCGTGAAAACACCTGGATGCACTACGTGGTCCGCGTGGGCGGTGACCGGACCGGGTCAGGCCCGCACCGGGACGCCGGAAATCGCTCCCGTCCCGGTCGCGATCGCGGCGATTGTGCCGTCGCTGCGCAGCACTTCGGTACGCAGGGTCCACAGTCGCCGGCCCCGGCGCACGTATTCGGAGCGGAAGTGCAGAGAACCCTCCCCGGGAGCCGGCCTCAGGTAGGAGACGCCGAGCCGCAGTGGCCGCAGGGTGGCGCCGGCGGTGGCATGACAATGCTCCTGTGCGAGCTGGGCGAGCGCCATGAGCAGTCCGCCGTGCAGCATGCCCCGAGAGTTGAGCAGGCCCTCGGAGACGTCCACCCGTGCCGAACCGTCCCCCAGTGGCTGGATCCGGACGGCCTCCGGGTCCATCGGCGGGCGCGCGTCGCTACCGGGACCGAGCGGGGCCCGTCCGTCGGAGTCGCCGACCATCATGCCCACCGCATGAGCGATCAGGGCTCCCCGGTCGTCCCGGAACTCGGCGCGACCCGACCCGAATCCGTCCGTCACCCCCAGCGCGACGGCGGTCACGTCGAGGTGGCGCGCCTCCGGTGCCACCGGCGCCAGCTGGTCCACCCGCAGTTCCACGGTGACGCCGGTGGGCGAACTGGCCGGATGGGCGAACACCGCGCTCGCGACGGCCGCGTCGGCCGCGACCGCCAGCAGCGTCGGCGGCAGCCGGCGGCCGGGGCCGAGCGAATCCGGCGCCAATGGCGCGCGGAACTCCGCCCGGCCCGGACCCGTCCGCACCCCGGTGAGCCGTAGTCCGGCCTCGACCGCGCTGAGCGCCAGGAGCTCGCCCGTCGTCTCCGCGCCGGTCAGGAGCGCCGAGGAGTAGGAGTCGCCGGCCAAGACCGCTACAGCCCCATCGATCGGCCGATGAGATCCTTCATGATCTCGTTGGTTCCGCCGTACACGCGCTGCACCCGCGCGTCCCGCCACAGCCGGGCGATCTCGTATTCGTTCATGTAGCCGTAGCCGCCGTGCAGTTGCAGGCACCGGTCCAGGATCTCCCACTGGGTTTCGGTGGCCCACCATTTCGCGCCCGCCGCTTCCTGCGCGGTCAGTTCGCCGGCATTCAGTGCCGCGATGCACGTGTCCAGGTAGGCCCACATGACTTCGAGTTTGGTCTGCATTTCGGCCAGGAAGTGGCGATTCACCTGGAAAGTACCGATCGGCTGACCGAAGGCCTGACGCTCGCGCGCGTAGGGCAGGGTCAGGTTGTAGGCGCGCTGCGCGCCGGCTACCGCGTGGACAGCGATCCCGAGCCGCTCCGTCGGCAGGTTGCGCATCAGGTGGTAGAAGCCCTTGTTCTCCTCACCGAGGAGATTTTCCACCGGAACGCGGACATCCTCGAAGTGCAGCTCCGCCGTATCCGCGGAATGCTGGCCGATCTTGTCCAGTTTGCGGCCCTTGGTGAAACCGGGGGTGCCCGCCTCCACGACGATCAGGCTGATGCCCTTGTGCCCGGCCGCGGGATCGGTTTTGCATGCCAGCACCACGAGGTCGCAGAGCAGCCCGTTGGAGATGAAGGTCTTCGATCCGTTGATGACGTAATGGTCGCCGTCGCGGCGGGCCGTGGTGCGGATACCGCGCACATCGGAACCCGCGCCGGGTTCGGACATCGCGATGGCCGTGATCAGCTCACCCGAGACCATGCCCGGCAGCCAGCGCTTCCGCTGCTCCTCGGTGGTCAGCTCGATGAAGTACGGCGCCAGGATGTCGTTCTGCACCCCGAAACCCACGCCCACCGAACCGGAGAGCCAGTATTCCTCGTTCAGGATGGAGTTGAACCGGAAGTCCTTGATTCCCGCCCCACCGTATTCTTCGGGCGCCTCCCAGCAGAGCAACCCCAATTCCCCGGCCTTGAGCCAGACCTCGCGGCTCGTACGGCCCGCTTTCTCCCATTCGTCGACGTAGGGAACACACTCTTTCTCGAAGAAGGTGCGTGCGGTCTGCCGGAACTGCTCGTGTTCGGGTTCCAGAATCGTGCGTCGCATAGTCTGGCCGCCATCCTTTCCTTTTAGTTAACTCATTATACTGTCTAGCAGAGGCGCGGAGGAAGGCGACCATGTATGTCGATATGAAACTGGCGAAACCCGCACCGGGCACGACGAGCCTGGACGGATTGGCACAGGAGGGCCGCAGAGCGGAGCGTGACGGGTACGCCGCAGTGTGGAGCGCGGAATCGTCCGGCGACCCGTTCCTGCCATTGGTACCCGCGGCACAGAGCACCGGCAACCTGATGCTCGGCACGGCGGTCGCGGTCGCTTTCGCCCGTAACCCGATGTCGCTGGCCTATACCGCGCATCATCTGCAACTGCTCAGCGGCGGGCGGCTACTTCTCGGGCTCGGCAGCCAGGTCAGATCACATATCGAACGGCGTTTCGGGATGCCGTGGAGCAATCCGGCTCCGCGTATGCGGGAATTCGTCGAGGCCCTGCGGGCGATCTGGACCGCCTGGCAGACCGGCGCGGAACTGGACTTTCGCGGTGAGTTCTACACCCACACACTCATGACCCCGTTCTTCGCTCCCGAGCCCAGTCTGTGGGGTCCACCGAAGGTCTATCTCGCGGCCCTGGGCGACCGGATGACCGAAGTAGCCGGCGCCGTATGCGACGGCCTGCTACCGCACCCGTTCACCACCGAACGGTTCCTCCGCGAGCGGACGCTACCGACGCTGGCGAAGGGAATGTCGGAATCGGATCGAGACCCGGCCGAATTCTCCGTCAGCCTGTCCGGATTGGTGGCGACCGGCGCGACCGAACAGGACATGGCACGCGCCGTCGCGGCGGTGCGCCGCCAGATCGCCTTCTACGGCAGCACACCTGCCTACCAGTCCGTTCTCGCCTCACACGGATGGGAAGACCTCGGCCATGAATTGACGACTCTCTCCAAGAGCGGGGGCGACGATCGCTGGCAGCGCATGGGCGACCTCATCGACGACGACGTACTGAACACCTTCGCCGTGGTGGCCGAACCCGACCGGCTCGGCGCGGCCGTGCGGAACAGGTTCGGCGACCTCGTACAACGTTTCAGCTTCTACGCACCCTATGATCACGACCCCGCAATCTGGCTGCCTGCCGTCGCCGAGCTCAACCGCAGCCGTTGACCGGCCCTTTCCTACCGAGTTCCGCAACCCCAGGACCTCCTCCGCGATCGCTCAGCTGCGCGCGTTTCCGGCTCCCGTGACGAATACCGGATCACGCTTCTCCAGCGCGGCCGCGGCTGCCTCGCGCTGATTGGGGGCACCGGTCACCGTGCGCAGCGCCGCCCGCTCGGCGGCCAGCCCTTCGGCGAACGACGGTGCCGCCAAGGTCGTGGTCAGTGCGCGGACCGCGTCGGGGTTCCGCGCGGCCACCGTGCGCGCCAGCTCCATGGCGGCGGCGAGTGGTTCGTCGACCACTCGGGTGGCCAGGCCGATTCGCGCGGCTTCGGTACCGTCGACCCGGCGGGCGGTCAGGATCATTTCGGCGGCGACATCCGGGCCCACCAGGCGCGGCAGCAGTTGCGTACCCGCCATATCCGGTACGACACCCCATCCCATCTCCGGCAATCCGAGCATCGCGGTAGGCGCCACGAATCGGATATGCGCGGCGAGCGCGAGCTGCAGTCCCCCGCCGAGCGCCGGACCGTGCACCGCCGCGATCACCGGCACCGGAAGATTGGGGAAGCCGAGTACCGCCCGCTGCCCGCGGGTGAGTTCCGGGTCGCCGCCAAGTTCGGCGGCGCGGACGTCGGAATCGGCCGGCCGGAAGTCGCGCCCCTCGGCCAGCGCGCGGAAGGCGTTCAGGTCCAGACCCGCACAGAAACCGCGGCCCCGGCCGGAGAGCACCACAACCCGCAGATCCGGTGCCGCGCGCAACTCGGCCGCTGTACGAAGGAGTGCGGTGAACATCTCATCGTCGAGAGCGTTCAGTTTCTCCGGACGGTTGAGCCGTACGTCGGCGATCCCACCGGTCATCGTCCATTCCACCCGCGCCGCAGGCTCACTCATATCCGTTCCTCCTCCAGGGACCCCGGCGGATCTCGGGAGTTCCGGAATCCACCTGCGGCATCCCAATTAACAGTTATATCATTTAGTCCACTGCATGTGACGAGGAGGAAATATGCCACACTCCCCCTTCGGCAGCGTCGATCCTGCGCAGCCGGCGGTCGTCGTGGAACCGAGCGGCGAGGTTGTCACCTACGGGGAGCTGGATGCCCGATCGAACCAGGTCGCACATCTGTTCCGCGATCGTGGACTGACCGCGGGAAGCTGCGTGGCCATCCTCGCGGACAACCGCGCGGAGTATTTCGAGCTGGCATGGGGTGCCCAGCGAGCCGGGCTGTACTACATCGGTATCAACGCCCATCTCACCGACGACGAGGCCGCCTATATCCTGCGCGACAGCGGTGCCCAGCTGGTGGTCGCCTCCGACGCGCTGGCCGCCCTCGCGGACGCGCTACTGGCCGACCCCGAGCTCGCACCACGCGGCCGGCTGATGCTCGGCACACCCCGCGCGGGCTGGGAAAGCTACGAACGGCAACTCTCGTCGCGGCCACGCACCCCGATCCCGGACGAATCCGAGGGAGATTTCCTGCTGTACTCCTCGGGCACCACGGGCCGGCCGAAAGGTATCCGGCGGCCGCTGTCCGGCCTCCCGCTGGGCAGTCATCCCGATGTTCCGGGACGGTGGTTGCGCGACCTGCTGGGCTTCGTGCCCGGCGACGTCTATCTCTCCCCCGCACCGCTCTATCACGCTGCACCGCTCGCCTGGACCATGAGCGTGCATCGCAGCGGAGGCACCGTGGTGGTCCTCGAACTCTTCGACCCCGAACTCGCGCTCGCCGCGATCGAGCGCCACCGGGTAACCCACAGTCAGTGGGTGCCCACCATGTTCGTCCGGATGTTGAAACTGCCCGCCGACGTGCGCGCCCGCTACACGCTGTCGAGCCTGCGCCACGCCGTCCACGCCGCGGCCCCGTGCCCGGTCGAGGTGAAGCGAGCGATGATCGACTGGTGGGGACCGATCCTGTTCGAGTTCTACTCCAGTACCGAAGGTGTGGGCGCCACGATCATCACCGCCGAGGAATGGCTCCGCAAGCCCGGGTCGGTCGGCAAACCGATCCTCGGCCGGCCCTATATCACCGACGACGACGGCAACGAACTACCCGCGGGCGAAACCGGCACGGTCTGGTTCGCCGACAGCGGCGAGTTCACCTACCACGGTGACCCGGGTAAGACCGCGGCTACCCGGGATGCCCGCGGCGGAGCATCCGTGGGCGACACCGGCTTCCTGGACGACGACGGCTACCTGTTCCTCACCGACCGCCGGACCCACCTCATCATTTCGGGTGGGGTCAATATCTATCCGCGGGAGATCGAGGACGTCTTGCTGATGCACCCCGCGGTCGCCGACGTCGGGGTCGTGGGGCTGCCCGATCCCGAGATGGGCGAACGGGTCACCGCTGCCGTGCAGCTGGAGCACCCGGAAGCGGCGGGACCCGAGCTCGCCGCCGAGCTCATCACCTTCGCCCGGACGAAACTGGCGGGTTTCAAAGTGCCCCGCGATATCCGGTTCCCAGGACAGTTGCCACGCACCCCCACCGGAAAGATGCGCAAGCACGAGCTGAAACAGCAGCTGATGAATTCGTGATCCGGCAGAGCCGGCGACGGCCGGGTGAGACCGTCGCCGGCCTTCAGGCCACTTTCTCGAAGACCGCGGCGAGGCCCTGCCCGCCGCCGATACACATCGTCTCCACGCCGTACCGCGCGTCCCGGCGCACCATCTCCCGCGCCAGCGTGGCGAGAATCCGGCCACCGGTGGCACCGACCGGGTGCCCGAGCGAGATCCCGGAGCCGTTCACGTTGAGGCGATCGTAATCGGCGGGGGCGAAACCCCATTCCCGGGTGCAGGCCAGCGCCTGCGCCGCGAACGCCTCGTTCAGTTCGACCAGATCGATCTTCTCGAGTCCCAGCTCCGCCGCCGCGAGCGCACGCTGCACGGCCGGCACCGGGCCGATCCCCATCGTCGCGGGCGCCACGCCGGCCACGCCCCACGACACCAGCCGCACCAGCGGACGCAACCCCAGTTCGGCGGCCTTCGCGGGATGGGTGACGACGCAGATCGCCGCACCGTCGTTCTGCCCTGACGAATTACCCGCGGTCACCGTCGCTTCGGCGTCGCTCGCGGCGAGGACGGGCCGCAGCCGCGCCAGCGTCTCGACCGACGAATCCGGGCGGATGTGCTCATCGCTGTCGACGACGGTATCGGACTTACGGCCCCGCACCGTGACGGGCACGATCTCGTCCGCGAATCGGCCCGCCGCCTGCGCCGCCGCGGCGTTGTGATGGCTGCGCACGGCGAACTCGTCCTGCTCGAGCCGCGAAATGCCGTACTCGCGACGCAGATTCTCGGCCGTTTCCAGCATTCCGCCCGGAACCGGGTAATTCGCTCCCCCGGCGGTCACCCGCCCGCGCGCGAGCGAATCGTTGAGCAGCACGCCGGGCCCCGACTTCGCACCCCAGCGCATGGAGGTCGAATAGAACGGCGCGGTACTCATCGACTCCGCACCACCGGCCAGCACGACCTCGCTGGCTCCCGAGCTCACCTGCCCGGCCGCGTACAGCACCGCCTGCAGGCCCGACCCGCATCGGCGGTCGATCTGCAAGCCGGTGACACTCACCGGAAGTCCCGCATCCAGCGCCGCGACCCGGCCGATCGCGGGCGCTTCCATGGAGGGGTAACAGTTGCCGAGCAACACATCGTCGACGGTCTCGGGTGGTATGCCGGTCCGTTCGATGATCGCCCGGATCACCGTCGCCGCCAGCTCGTGGGCGGGCACGTCCTTCAACGCACCGCCGAACCCGCCGACCGGGGTTCGCAGCGGCTCACAGATTACGGCGTCACGCACCGTCGATCCTCGATTCTGTTGGTTCGTCGATCACCGGGAGAAGATGGAGACCGCGGAGGCTCCCGGCGAGCCGTACAGGTGGGTGTAGCCGGTCTTGGGGTCGCCGGCAACCTGCCGATCGCCCGCCCGGCCCTGCAGTTGCAGCACGATCTCGTAGACCTGCCGCAATCCGGAAGCGCCGATCGGCTCGCCGTTGGCGATGAGCCCACCGTCCGTGTTCACCGGAAGCTTGCCGGTGATCTCGGTGGCGCCCTCGGCGATCCACTGCTCCTGTTCGCCGTCTTTGCAGAAACCGTTCTCGGCCATGTGGATCAGTTCCGATCCCGCATCGGTGTCCTGCAGCTGGGCGACCCGGATCTCGTCCGGACCCAGGCCCGCCTCCTCGAAGGCGGCCTTGGAGGCGTCGACCGTCGGGCTGGGCGCGCCGTCCAACGGCATCGACGGGCTGTTCACGTCGAATGCGCCCGCCCGCCGGCTACGCAGCACCGAAGAACGGAGGTACACCGGCGTGGAGGTGAACTTCGAGGCCAGATCCGCCCGGCACAGCACCACGGCCGCCGCGCCCTCGTCGGGGCTGCAGTACATGTACTGGGTCAGCGGATGGTTCACGACAGGTGCGGCCAGGATCTGCTCGGGTGTCAACGGCTTGCGACGCCACGCGTGCGGGGTGATCGAGCCGTTGCGCAGGTTCTTCGCCGCGATCTTGGCGAGCGCCTCCGCGGAGACGCCGTGGTCGTGCAGGTACCGGGTGGCCTTGGTCCCGAAGAAGTGAGTGGTCAGGAACATTCCGGTTTGTCCATACCAGGAGGGCAGCCCGAGCACGGAGGGGTCCGCGGCGAACGCGCCGCGGGGATGCTTGTCCATCCCGATCGCCATCGCCACATCGGCCTCGCCGTGCCGGATCGCCTCCGCGGCCATCTGCAGTGATGTACCGCCCGTCGCGCAGCCGTTGAACACACCGCGGACCGGGATCCCGGTCAGCCCCAGCCAGCCCACGATCGCATCCGGGTTGGACACTTCGTGGCTGCCGACATAGGCGGTCTGCACCTGCGACCACTGCGCGCCTGCGTCGGCCAGGGCCGCGCGCGCCGCCTCGGCGCCCATCAGCAGAGCTTGTTTGTCGCCGTGCCTGCCGAACGGGTGCAGGCCTACTCCCACTACCGCAACGTCGGTCATTCGGTACCACCTCCAGTGGTCTCAGCGGGAGCGAAGGCATAGGTGAGCACCTCGGTGCCGTCCGCCCGGACGGTATACGGAACGACCACCAGTTCCATGGGCTGACCGATCCGCAGTTTCGCCGGATCGGATTCGGTGAGCCGGCCCTGGACCAGCAGTTCTCCCGGCAGTTCGATATAGCCGATCGCGTACGGAACGAACGTCTCAGCGGTATCGTCGCCGTCGTAGGGGGGCGACGGGGGCCGGAATTGTTGGGTGGTGAAGCTCCACAACGTTCCGCGATTGCCGAGCAGCCGTTCCGGCGCACCGGGCTCCGCGGGAAAGACGATGGCGCCGTCCCGTTCCGATGCGATCAACCGTGGTTCGTCGGAGGGCCAGGTGAAGAGCCCCTCGGCGACAGGTACTTGCGTGGTCATACCGATTATCGTAACAATCGTTTAGCTATTTATCCAGGCCGCCTGCGCTCCGTCCGCCCATCCGGAGGCTCAGCGTCCATATATGGTGCAATACGATAACTACTGGCGAGAAGGTCGACGTCGAGTCGGTCTGCCGACGGCCGCCCACCGGACCGCCCGGCGCCAGCGGGCAGTCCTGCCCCGGACAAGGAGAGATATAGCCATGACCGCACTCGATGCCGGCGCACTGCTGTTGCGGGTGATCGCCGGATTGACCATGGCCGCCCACGGCTATCAGAAGTTCTTCTCCGGTGGGCGGATCCCGGGAACCGCCCGGTGGTTCGACAGCATCGGTATGCGGCCGGGACGGTTGCATGCCGTCCTCGCGGCCGGCGCCGAGGTCGCGACCGGCCTGATGCTGGCGCTCGGCCTGCTCACCCCGCTGGCCGGCGCCGGATTCGTCGGCCTGATGCTGGTGGCCGCGTGGACCGTGCACCGGGCCAACGGGTTCTACTCGGTCAACTCGGGGTGGGAATACAACCTGATACTCGCGGCCATCGGCGTCGCGGTCGCCACCACCGGGCCCGGCGAGTGGTCGCTCGACGGCCTGCTGGGACTCACCGATCAGCTGTCCGGCCTGACCGGCTTCGCGATCTCCGCCGGCGGCGGCCTGATCGCAGGGGCGGCGCTGCTGGCGATCTGCTACCGGCCCGCGCCCGCACAGGCGGATGGCCAGTGAACGGCCGGGAAACCGCCCCACAGAACCACGAGCTCGCCGACCGTTCGGGACCGCTGGCGGGTATCACCGTGGTCAGCATGGAGCAGGCGGTCTCCGCACCGTTGTGCACCCGCACGCTGGCCGATCTCGGCGCCCGGGTGATCAAGATCGAGAACCCGGCGGGCGGCGACTTCGCCCGGGACTACGACGACGTGGTCCACGGAATGGCGGCCCACTTCGTCTGGCTCAATCGCGGCAAAGAATCCGTCACGCTGAACCTCAAGTCCCCGCAGGGACTCGAGATCCTGCACCGGCTGCTCGCCGAGGCCGACGCCTTCGTGACCAACCTCGCCCCGGGCGCGACGGCCCGGCTCGGGCTGGATGCCGAGTCCCTCGAACGAGTGCATCCCCGGCTGGTCACCTGTGAGATCTCCGGCTACGGCAGTGGTGGCCCGCTCTCGGGCAAGCGCGCCTACGATCTGCTCGCACAGGCCGAATCCGGCGCCTGCTCGATCACCGGACTACCCGGCGCACCGGCCAAGCCCGGACCGCCGATGGCGGACGCCTGCACCGGCCTCTACGGCGCGATCTCGATCCTGGCCACCCTCCACGCCCGGGGCCGTACCGGGCAGGGCGCAAAGATCGGGGTGAGCCTCTTCGACACCATGACCGAGTTGATGGGCTATGCCCTGACCTGGAGTAACTACACCGGCGAGGATCAGGAACCGGTGGGGATGGGCTCGCCCTCCGTCGCGCCCTACGGCTCCTACCCGACCAGCGACGGCCAGGTCGTCGTGCTCGGCACCACCAACGACCGGGAGTGGCAGCGGCTGGCCACCGAGCTCCTGGAACGGGACGACCTGGCCGCCGACGAACGATATCGGGACGGCCCGGGACGGGTAGCCCATCGCACCGAACTGGATCAGGTGATCGGCGACTGGTGCTCCCGCCATCCGCTGGCCCACATCCAGAAAGCCGCCGACGCCGCCGGAATCGGCAACGCGCGGTACAACACGACCACCGAAGTCGTAGCCCATCCGCATCTCGCGGCCCGGGACAGGTGGCGCGAGGTGGGCTCGCCCGCGGGCCCCGTGCGCACACTGCTGGCACCCCCGGTGATCAGCGGATACGATCCGGCCCTCGGCCCGATTCCCGCCCTCGGCGAGCACACCGGCACCGTCCTGCGCGATCTCGGCCTGGACGAGGCGAGCATCGACAGCCTGCGCACCGAGGGCGCGATCGGCCCCGCACCAATCGGTCCGGCCTGAAGCGAACGGCCGAACCGCGTCGACCCGGCTGGACGCAACGCTGTCTGTCGCGGGAAGGGACGGTCCTTGATAAGCTGCGGTGCGCTAGAGACATTCAATTTGAGAATTTCTATCAAAAGTGAGGCGGGCAAGAGGTGAGCACGCTCAGGGAACGCAACCGCATCCGCGCCCGCAACGACATCACCGCGGCGGCACTCATTTTGTTCGAGGAGCAGGGGTTCGACGCCACCACCGTCGAGCAGATCGCGCGCGCCGCGCGACTGTCGAGCGCCACGGTGTTCCGGCACTTTCCCAGCAAAGAGGACATCCTCTTCGGCGACGAGGACGATTCTGCCCAGCGGATGGCCGCGTGTGTGGCCGCTCGCCCGGATCGCTCGGTCGAGGTCGCCGCACTGGCCGAACCGATGGCGAAGTTCGCCGCCGAACTCCAGGACGAACGCACGCAGACCCTGACCCGCCTGGTCATGACCACCCGATCACTCGAGGCCCGTAGCCTGCGGATGCGATTGCGCTGGGAACGCGAGGTCGCATTGCAACTCGCCGTCGAAGAAGGCGCCGCGACCTCCACGCTCCGGCACACGGTGATCGCCTCGATCGCGGTGTCCTGCCTCAGTGCGGCATTGCGCTTCTGGGACCGGTCCGATCCCTCCTCGAACCTCACCGACCTCGTCGAATCGGCTTTCCGGCAACGGATGCCCGCGGAGCGGGCGCGATGACACCGCGCCCGCTCGGCAAGGGCGTACCGGCTATACCGCCTGCGTAGCCCGAGCCCACCGCGTGCGGTTACATGTACCGGCCGCCCGTCACCTCGAGGACCGTGCCGGTGAGGTAACTGGACAGATCGCTGGCGAGGAACAAGGCCACCGAGGCCACCTCGGCGGGCTCCCCGGCCCGCTTCATCGGGATCTCCGCCAGCTTCGAATCCCAGGCGTGCTGCGGCATGGCCTCGGTCATGGCGGTCCGGATGAGCCCGGGCTGAATGGCATTGACACGCACTCCCGCGCCGGCGAGTTCCTTTGCCGCCGCCTTCGTCAGGCCGACCATCCCCGCCTTGGCGGCACTGTAATTCGTCTGGCCGAAATTGCCGACCTTGCCCGAAATCGACGACATCGTGATGATCGAACCGCTGCCCTGCTCGCGCATCACCGCGCCGGCCGCTCGCGTACCCAGCCAGGCACCGTAGACGTGCACGTCGAGGACCGTGCGGAAATCCTCCGAGGTCATCTTCTTCATCGTCTTGTCGCGGGTGATCCCGGCATTGTTGACCATGATGTCCACCGACCCGAACTGCTCGACCGTGTCGTCGATCAGGGCGGTCATTCCGGCTTCGTCCGTGACATCGCACCGACGCGCTGCACCGCCCAGCCGCTCGGCCGCACGCTCGGCCGCCGCACCGTCGAGGTCGGCGAGCATGACCTTGGCACCGTGCTCGACGAATGTCTCCGCGATGGCCAAGCCCAGGCCCTGGGCACCGCCCGTGACGACGGCGACGCGTCCCTGTAACAGGGTCATAGGTTGATCCTCCTCGGCCTAAAAATACATTTATTGCACTATATACGGGAGGCCTCAAAGGAGGTGACGGGCGGCGCCGTGCTCGGCCATCCACACCGCGATCTGGACCCGGGACGAGAAACCGAGCTTGCCGAGAATATTCACCACATGCCCTTCGACCGTCCGTGGTGAGATCACCAGCTTCGAGGCGATCTCGCGGTTACTGGCGCCACCGGCCAGCAGGTCGGCGATCTCCCACTCCCGCGGTGTCAGCCGCACGTCCTCGCCGGATGCCGGTGCGTTCGACGCGGGGGCCTCGCCCAGCGCGAAGGCGATGGTGTCGGCGACCGGTGCCCGGACTCCGGCCTCGAACTCCGCACGGAACGCCCGATCCCCCATGGCGCTCACCGCCCGGTCCCAGCACTGCTGATGGTCGTGCACCGACTGTGGGTCCATCAGCGCATCGGTCGTCCGCCACAGCGCGTCCGTGCTGCCGAGCAACCGCGCGGCCCGCACGTGCTCGGCCCGCGACGCGGCGATCCAGGCCAGGATTTCCGTACACCGGGCGATCCCCATGGGGTTACGGAATTCTCGGTTCAGCCGCAAACTTTCGGCAGCCAGCGCGGCCGCCTCGGCAGTCTCACCGTCGTGCCAGCAGAAATTGGCCAGTTCCCACAGGGCCTCGGCCCGATGCCAGTACTCGCCGTGGCGCTCGCACAAGGCGAGAGACTCCCGACACAGCCGGCGCCCGGTGGCCCTGTCACCGAGCTGATAGACCGCCTTTCCCTTCCGCGTGAGAAGCAGCGCGCGAGCCAAGGGGTCGTCGTCGCGCACCAGCGAATCCAGCGCGAAGTCGAAGAGCTCGACCGCCTCGTCCACGGCCCCGGCGGACATTCGCAGCACACCGAGATAGACGGTCGCCATCGCCTGCTCGTGGCGAGCGCCGATACGCTCGGACGTCTGCTGCGCGCGGCGCAGGAGGCGCTCGGCCGCCGCGACATCACCCTGGTGCCCGGCGCACTGCCCGGCGATCCACAGCAGGATCGCGCGTTCGAGGCAGTCCTCGTCGAGGAGGGCGACGACACGGTCGATCCAGTGCCTGCCCTCGCCGAACCTGCCCGTGAGCAGCGCCTCTCCACCGAGGCCGCTGGCGATGGCAGCGGCGGACCGGGCATCCATCGGTTCGGTGAGACAGAAGTCGATCGCCGACCGGAGATTGTCGCGTTCGACGCGCACCCACGCCATCGTCTCGTACTGTCCCGGTCCGAACCAGTACGGATAACGCCCGGTGAGGCGGTCGCGGAAGTAGTCGCTGTGCCGCTGCCGCAGGCGCACCTCGTCCCCGCTCGCGGCGAGACGATCCTGTCCGAAGGCCCGGAGGGTGCCGAGCATGCGATAGCGCACCTCCGACGCCTGACGCACCGTCGTGACGATCGACCGATCGACGAGCCGGGCCAGCAGGTCGAAGATGTCCTCCTGCGGGAGGATCGCCCCCGAGCAGATCGCCTCGGCCGCCGCGGCACTGAACGTGCCGGAGAAGACCGTCAGCCGGGTCCACAGCTCGCGTTCGGCGGGCGTGCACAGGTCGTAGCTCCAGGCGATCAACGAATGCAGGCTGCGCTGCCGGGGCGCGGGGAGCGCGCTGTCGGTACGCAACAACTGGAATCGCCCATCGAGACGGCTCAGTATCTGCTGCGGCGACAGATGGCGGATCCGCGCGGCCGCCAGTTCCAGCGCCAGCGGCAACCCGTCGAGACGCCGGCACAACGCCGCGACCGCCGCGGCGTTGTGCGTGGTGAGCACGAAACCGGGCTCCACCGCCGCGGCACGATCGAGGAACAGACGCACCGCATCGCAGCGCCCGAGTTCGCCGAGGTCGGCCTCCTGTCCTTCGACGGGTACCCGTAGTGGCTGCACACCGCGAATATGCTCACCCCGGACTTCCAGCGGCTGCCGGCTGGTCGCCAGTATCTTCAGGTAAGGGGCCGCCTCGAGCAGAGTTTTCGCCAGTTCGGCGCAGGCCTCGGTCAGATGCTCGCAGTTGTCCAGCACCAGCAGCATCGCTCGATCCGCCAGTTGCTGTCCGAGCAGGCCGGGCGCCCAGCGCGAGGACCTGCTGGTCAGGTCCAGCACCGATGCCACGGTGGGTGCGAGCAACTCGGGGTCCTGCAGCGGCGCGATATCGACGAACCACACGCCGTGGGAGAAAGCACGCTGCAAATCCGCGGCCACCTGCACGGCCAGCCTGGTTTTTCCCACCCCGCCGGGCCCGACGAGGGTGACCAGACGGGAGGATTCCATCGCCTGGCGGACATCGGCGAGTTCCTGATGCCGTCCGACGAACTCGTCCAAGCGGGCGGGCAGATTGCCGGCCGGCCCTTTCCGCACGGACGCCACCACCCAGGAGCCTCCTCGTGAAGCCGGTTCGAACCAGTGACGGATGCGACAGTACCCGTCACCATGAGCCTATCCTCTCGATTCGAGAGAATCTTTCGCGGCAGGATCGGCCACCACGCCGGTCCCGTGGGCGATCGCCACCGTCCGGCCGCCCCGGTCCAGTATTTCGGTGCGCACGATCCACAGGCGGCGCCCACGCCGTTCGAACGACGAACGCAACACCAGATGCCTGTCCGGCGGTGCGGGGCGGAGATAGTCGATGCTCATCCGCAGCGGCCGGCAACCGACCCGGCGGTACAGCTGGAACAGCTCCTGGGCCCGCTGCGCCAGCCCCAGCAGTACACCGCCGTGCACAGTGCCGCGGTCGTTCAGCATATCGGGCCGGATCTCCACCCGGACGGAGTCGGAATCGAGCGGAACCAACCGGATGTCCGGCGGGTCGAAGGACCTCGATCCCGCGCGCTCCGGAACCCGGCCGCCCGCGGGATCGAGGGCCACCACACCCACCACATGGGCCACGACCACCCCGGTGTCATCCCGCACCGTCGCCCGGCCGGTACCGGTATCCGGCCCGGACCCGAGGGTCTCCGCCACGATATCGAGCGCGGTGGCCTCGTCAGCCGGTGTGCCGACATGGTCGATGCACAATTCGGCCATTACTCCGGTTGCGCGCCCGGGCTGTCTGCTGATCACCGCGGACCCGACAGCGGTGTCCGCGATGATCGCCAAGGTCAGCGGATCGACGCGAGACACGGCGGCCCCGGTAGCAGGCGCCAGGGGGACCCGGAACATCGTTGCTCCCGAGTCGGCATCGGCGCCCGGCCGAGCGCCCGCCATAGACCGGCAGCCCGGGGGGACCTGGACCGCGGCCTCTGCATTCGTCGTCTTCGCTGTCATCGCCACCTCATCCATGAAACCGAGCAATCCTTAATCTAATCCTCCTGATTCATTGACAGGTCACCGCCCGGTCATAGACAGTGTTCACTGTCTCCAAAATCACATTTCCCTCAATGAAGAGGATCTGCCGGTGACTCTTACCCGAGCTGACTCTGGTTCCGCGCCCGGCCGTACCGAAACGGTGCGGGACGACTTCGTACCCAAGGATTCCTATATCGATCCCGCCTACGTCCGACTGGAGAAGGAACGCCTCTGGCCACGCGTATGGCAGGTCGCCTGCCGACAGGAGGAGATTCCCGATCCGGGCGACTATCTCACCTTCGATATCGCCGACGAGTCGATCATCGTCGTCCGCCTCGACGACGGCTCCATCCGCGCCCACTACAACGCCTGCCAGCATCGCGGACGCCGCCTGACCGAAGGCTGCGGAACCGCGAACCATCTCTACTGCCGCTACCACGGCTGGCGCTGGAATCTTGACGGCACTGTGCGTGAGATCGTCGACGAAGGCGACTGGGCCGGCCGCGCCGACCGTGAATCGCTGCGACTCAAACAGCCGCTGGTCGATACCTGGGGTGGTTTCGTTTTCGTCAATATGGATCCCGATGCGGAGCCGCTGCGCGAATACCTCGATCCGGTTCCGGAGGTGTTCGACGCCTTCGAATTCGAGAAGTTCCGCCATCGCTGGTACAAGACGGTCGTCCTGCCGTGCAACTGGAAGACGGCACTGGAGGCCTTCAACGAGGGCTATCACGTTCAGACGACCCATCCGCAGCTGCTGCGCAACAACGATGATCTGACGACGAGCGCCGCGTACGGCAAACACGCGATGTTCGCCGGGGCCGAAGGGAATTGGCCGCTCGGTGCCCCGTCACGGCGACTCGGCCTCCCCTTCCCCGAGGACCTCCGGCCGGGCGTGATCAAGTTCGTCGAGTTGATGGAAGAACAGCTCAAGGCCATCTGGACCCCGCGCGATCTGCACGCCGCCCGGCGGCTCATGACCGATCTCGAGGACGGCTCCGATCCCCTGGTGGTACTCGGCTCGATGATGGCCTTCGCGGCAGAGGCGGCGGAGGCCGAGGGCGCGGGCTGGCCGAAGCTGTCCATGGAGAACCTGGCCCGGGCCGGCCAGGACTGGCATATCTTCCCGAATTTGATCGTGCTGCCTTACCCCGACGGCGCACTGTGGTACCGCGCCCGGCCCAACGGGAACGATCCCGATTCGTGCGTCTTCGATATCTGGTCCCTGGTCCGCTATGCGCCGGGCGCCGAACCGAAACTCGAGAAGGAGTTCTTCACGGATTGGCGCGACCACGACCAGTGGGGAAAGATCCTGGAACAAGATTTCGAGAACCTGTCGGCTGTCCAGCAAGGCATGAAGTCTCGTGGCTTCGCCGGTCCGCGGCCGAGTCCCGTGCAGGAACAGGCGATCTCCAATTTTCATCGAACCCTGCACGAATACCTCGGTACGCGGCCGGTGGTGTCATGAGCAGCGGGAACGATTCGGACGACTGGGATATCGTCACCGACCTCCTGGTGGTGGGTAGCGGGGGCGGGGGCCTGTGCGCCGCGCTGACGGCTCAGGCGAACGGTATCCAGGCGCTGGTGGTCGAGAAGACCCCGCAAATCGGGGGATCCACCGCGATGTCCGGTGGTGTGCTGTGGTTACCGGATAACCCGGTGTCCCGGGCCGCCGGTGTTCCCGACAGTCGCGAGGACGCCCGGCGGTACTTCGATGCCGTGGTCGGCGACGAGGGGCCGGCGACGAGCAAGGTGCGCAGGGAAGCGTTCCTGGACGCGGTCGAACCGATGGTCGAGTTCCTGCGCGGGGCCGGAGTCCCCTTCCGGCACTGCGAGGGATACTCGGACTACTACGACGATCGTCCCGGCGGCAAGGCCCGGGGACGTTCCCTGGAAACCGACCTCTTCGATACCGCGACGCTGGGCCCGTGGGAGTCCAGACTGCGGATCACCGACGATATGCCGCCGATTCCGGCCTACACCGCGGATGTCTCTGCGCTGTCGGTGGCGCCACGCACCGCGAAGAGCCTGCGCACGGTCGCGGCGATCGCGGGACGGTTCGCGGCCGCGACGCTGCGGGGCCGCCGGCTGCGCGGCTCAGGGGTGGCGCTGCAGGGATATCTGCTCAGGGCGCTGATCGACGCCGATATCCCGGTGTGGACGAACAGCCCGATGAGCGATCTGACCACGGAGAACGGACAGGTCACCGGCGCCGTGGTCGAGCGGAACGGCCGCCGTCTGCGCGTGCGGGCACGACGCGGGGTCCTCTTGGCGGCAGGCGGTTTCGCGCGCAACGAAGCGATGCGGCAGAAGTACGGACGGCAACCCGCGTCGGCCGCATGGACCTCGGCCAACCCCGGCGACTCCGGCGAGGTGATCGAGACCGCCATCCAGCACGGCGCCGCCGTCGATCTCATGGACGAGGCCTGGTGGATTCCCTCCTCCATCCTGCCGAACGGCCGCCCGGTGTTCGCCGTCTACGAGCGCTCGAAACCGTACGCGTTCATGGTCGACGGCAACGGTGAACGCTATTGCAACGAAGCGGCCTCCTATATGGAGGTCGGACGGAAAATGTACGAGCGGCATGCCGACGGGTTCACCGCGGTGCCGAGTTGGTGGATCACCGACTCCCGCAATCGCGCACGCTACCTGTGGGGCACCACCCCCGGTGGCATCACGCCCCGTGAATGGCTCACCAGCGGTTATGTGAAGCGTGCGGACAGTATCGAGGAACTCGCCCGGCTCTGCGGGATAGACCCGGCCCGGCTGCGCGCGACCACCGACCGGTTCAACGCCGGCGCGGTACGGGGCGAAGATCCGGACTTCCACAAGGGAGAGCGCACCTACGACCGGTACTACGGCGACCCGGCCGTGCACCCGAACCCGTGTCTCGGACCGGTGGAAAAGGGCCCCTTCTACGCGTTCACCCTCTACCCCGGCGACGTGGGCACCTCCGGCGGCGTGCTCACCGACGAACACGCCCGTGTCCTGCGGGATGACGGAGAACCCGTTGCGGGGCTGTACGCCACCGGTAACGGCACCGCCTCGCTCGTGGGCAGGCACTATCCGGGCGCGGGGGCGAGCATCGGCGTGTCGTTCGCCTTCGGCTGGATTGCCGCCCGGCACGCCGCCGGCTCCTCGGCCGGCGGGACCTCCACTCAATCGCACCTTCCGATCGGAGCAGACACTGGTGAATGACCAACCCGACCTTCTGGAGATCTACCGCACCGCGGTACGCATCCATCGAGCCGACGAGCGACTCCGCGGCTTGCTCACCTCGGGTGAGCTGGCCGTGGCCTACTATTCGCCCCGCGGGCAGGAGATCGTCGCGGCCGCGATGATGAGCCGGCTCCGTCGCGAGGACTACCTCGTGACCACCTACCGCGGCATCCACGACCAGATCGCCAAAGGTATTCCCCTCGAACCGCTGTTCGCCGAACTGTTCGGCCGGGTGGACGGTACCTGCAAGGGCAAGGGCGGCCCGATGCACGTGACCCACCCCGAGACAGGCGTCATGGTCACCACCGGTGTGGTCGGCAGCGGCCTGCCGATCGGCGTAGGACTGGGCCTGGCCGCGCAGGTACGCGGTGAGGACCGCGTGACCGTCGCCTGCTTCGGCGACGGCGCCAGTAATATCGGCGCGTTCCATGAGGCCCTCAACATGGCGGCGTTGTGGAAACTGCCGGTGGTGTTCCTGTGCCAGAACAACAGGTACGCCGAATCCACGCGGTATGCCGACGGCACCACGGTCGACCGGATCGCCGCCCGGGCGGCGTCCTACGGCATCCCCGGAGTAACCGTCGACGGCAACGATGCCGCGGAAATGGCCGCGGCCGCGCGTGATGCGGTCGAGCGAGCGCGGTCGGGCGGCGGTCCGACGCTGCTCGAGGCGATGACCTACCGCTTCATGGGGCACTACTTCGGCGACAGCGGAGCCTATATGGACGCCGACGAGTTCGGCGCCGCGCAGCAGGCCGATCCTGTTCCCCGGCTGCGTGCCCGGCTGCTCACCGAGAAACTCGCCACCGAGGCCGAACTGACGGCCCTGGAGACCGCCGAACAGGAGGCGATCGAGGCCGCCGTCGTGTTCGCGCAGAACAGTCCCCCGCCCGGCGCCGACGAACTGCGGCGCGACGTCTACCGAGAAGAGGTGCCGGCGTGACCGCGCAGATCACCATGCAGCAGGCCTGCAACCGGGCCCTGGACGAAGCCCTCGGGCTCGACGACTCCGTGATCGTGCTCGGCGAGGACATCGGAGATCGCGAGGGCGGTGGCACCTTCAAGGTCACCACCGGGCTGTCCACGAAATACGGCACGACACGGGTGCGCACCACACCGATCTCCGAACAGGCCATCGTCGGTGCCGCGGTCGGCGCCGCGGTGGCGGGTCTGCGCCCCGTCGCGGAGATCATGCTGATGAACTTCGTGACCGTGGCCATGGACCAGCTGGTCAATCACGCGGCCAAACTTCGCTTCATGTCCGGCGGTCAGACCGGCGTGCCACTCACCATCCGCACCGCGACCGGTGCCGGCGGCGGATTCGGTGGGCAGCACTCGGATATGCTCGAAGCCTGGTTCGCCCACGTGCCGGGGCTCACGGTGGTGGTTCCGTCGTCCCCCGCGGAAGCGCAGGGTCTGCTGACTTCGTGCATCTTCGACGACGACCCGTGCGTCTTCGTCGAGAACAATCAGATGTACTGGGCGAAGGGACCGGCCGCGGAGCCGGGGGCCCGTATTCCGCTGCGGAAGGCGAATATCGCCCGCGAGGGCGCCGATGTCTCCGTGATCACCTACGGCAGGCCGGTCGGGCAGTCTCTCGCGCTGGCCGAAACGCTGGCCGAGGAGGGGATCGGAGTCGAGGTGGTGGACCTGCGGACCGTCTCGCCCCTCGATACCGACACCGTGCTGAGCTCGGTGACCAAGACCCGGCGGGCCGTCGTCGTGCACGAGGCGGTCGGGCAGTTCGGGGTGGGTGCCGAGGTCTCGGCCCGGATTTCCGAGGAACTCGGTGGGCAACTGCTCGCCCCGGTCGTACGCGTGGCCTCGGCCAACACGCCGGTCCCGTTCGCACCCACCCTGGAACAGGCCTACCTGTACCAGATGAGCGACGTGGAGAGCGCCATCCGGAAGGTCATCTCATGATCGCGGCGGCCGGCGGGTCCCGGCGCACGCCCTGACCGACCCGCCCGCACACGCGGTTCGGACACCCGCCGGCGGACAGGCGCAGCGGGTCACGCGGTGGAGTCGTCCACGAGACAGCCCACCGCGGCACCGGCAGATCACGAGGGCCGGTCACCGGTTCCCCGGCGCAGGAGTTACGTTCCGCACCGGGGTTCACGGTGTAGCACACCCGCGATGACGTACTCGACCAGCTCGCCGATCACCTCGGGCTCGTCGTCCTCGTCCTCGCCCAAGAGCAGCGGGTTCGTGACGGCGGCGGACAACACCATCCCGAAGGTCAGCCGTACCACCGACCGGGGCCGCACCGCACTGCGCCCGCGTTCGGCGACTCCCTGCTCCACGGCCGCCATCAGTTCGTCCAGCATCTGCCCCAGCGAGCCCGGCCGGCGCACGCCGAAGACCTCCGGATCGTGCGCGTATGCCGCGAGCAGAGTCAGGATGTTCGCGCGGTTGTCCCGGAGAAAGCGGTACAGACCCGACACATAGTCGTAGGCGAGCGTCTCGCCGTCGAGGTTCAGTTGCGCGCGGCGTTCGAACTCGGCGAGGAACGCCTCGGCGACCTTGCGAAACGGCTCGAATACCGCGGCGTGGAACAGATCCACCTTCGAGGGGAAGTGCCGGAACAGCGTCTTCTCGGTCAGACCGGCGCGCTGCGCGATCTCCCGGGTCCGGGCACCGGCGAAGCCTCGCTCGGCGAATACCGCGCCGGCCGCGACCAACGCGGCCTCCCGCACCTGCGCGCTGCTCCTGCGGGTTGCCGTCTCCCCCACCTCCCACACCATTCACCGGATGAGCCCGCACAGCCTACAGTCCTGGTCGGCAATGCCCGCAGACCAGACGCCTCCTGCATCCGCTAGCCGCTCGGCGCCGGAGTCACCTAGCGTGGCCGGCACCGCCTCTTCCCACGCGGTTCCCGGGCGGTACCTGGGTCCCGGTGATCCACCGCGATCACCGCCTCCCCGGCCCACTCGGTTTCCGCGCGGGCCCGGATCAGAACTCGTTGGGCGGGCGGCGGCGTCCGATGCAGGGTCGGCGCCGGACCCACCGAGTACGGTCGGCACCGCTCCCCGGGCGCGCGGTTTCCGGGCCCGATCAGAACTCGTTCGGCGGTGGGTAGTCCAGGTAATACCGGCCGGCGATCTCGACGACTTTCGGCTCGATCGTCACCAGCGGCCGGACCGCCGCTGCCGCCAGTTCGGCGACCTCGGCGAGACCGTCGAGGCTCCGGCAGGTATGACTGGTCGGGGCCATCATCTCGAGCTCACCGGCGCGGGCCGCATCGGCCGCGGCCCGGACCGGTAGCCAGAGCGTGCGATCCGCCTCGCGGGGCACCGCGCCCACCCGCTGGCCGTCCGGCAGCGCCGCGACGAAGAAGCGGGTATCGAAACGGCGTGGCTCCTGCGCGGGGGTGATCCAGTGCGCCCAGGCATACAGCAGATCGGCCCGCAGCACGAGTCCGCGCGCCAGGAGGAATTCCCGCAGCGACAGGCGTTTCGCCTCCAGATCGGCGCGGGCCTCCCGGAGGTCCGCCGTCGATGTATCCGCGACGACGGTGCCGCCGTCCGGGCCGGCGAACAAGACACCGGTCTCTTCGAAAGTCTCCCGGACCGCCGCGACGACCAGGGCACCGGCGAGCTCGGCCGGGCAGCCCAGGATGTCCGCCCATTCCTGCGCGGACGGGCCTACCCACGGGATGCCCGGCTCGGTATCCGAGCCCTGCACACCGCCGCCGGGAAAGACGTGCATCCCGGCGGCGAAGGCCATGGTGGACTGGCGCCGAAGGAAGAGTGTCTCGACACCTCGCGGTGAATCTCGCAGCAGCACAACGGTCGCCGCGTCCCGTGGCCGGACCGCGTTGCCGTCGAACTCGGCCAGCTGTTTCACGCCGCGCGGGGAGAGCGGGCGCAGAGAATCCGCCCGCTCACTCGTCGCAGATCCATCCGTCTTCGTCATGTAGCACCCGCTCCACGTCGTCCGGGCCGCGCGGAGTAGCCCGGTTCGAATCAACGAATCGCCGAACACCGACGGCAAATAGTTATATGATACATCTATACTAGACGTTGGCGCTTCGGCGCAGCTCTATCACGCCGAAAGGGGCCGTAATTGTCCACGACACATCCCGGCGGGGCCGGTCCGGCATGAACATCGACTATCCACCGGACGTAGCCGATTTCCGCACAGAGGTACGCGCCTTCCTGGAGCGCGAACTCCCCGAAGGATGGCGCGGACTCGGCCACCTGGACGAAGAGGAGGCGCGTGCGTTCACCGCGTGGTGGCGTACCCGGCTCGCCGAATCCGGATACCTCACGCCCAGCTGGCCCCGCGAGTACGGCGGAGCCGGCCTCAGTCGGCTGCAGCAGGTGGTGCTGGCCGAAGAGTTCGCCGCCGCGGGTGTGCCGCTGAACGGCAAGAACGACGTGTTCTCGATCAAGATGATCGGCAATCTGCTACTGCGCTATGGCACCGAGGAGCAGCAGCGGCGCTTCCTGCCGCGGATCGTGAGCGGCGAGGACCGGTGGTGCCAGGGCTTTTCCGAACCCGGCGCCGGCTCCGACCTGGCGGGTCTGCGGACCCGCGCGCGGCTGGAGGACGACACCTGGGTCATCGACGGGCAGAAGATCTGGACCTCGGATGCGCGCACCGCGAACTGGATTTTCGTCCTGGTGCGCAGCGATCCGGACGCTTCCCGGCACCGGGGTATCACCATGCTGCTGGTGCCGATGGACCAGCCCGGTATCACGGTCCGGCCGATCTCCATGCTCAGCGGGGGTGACAACTTCAACGAGGTCTACTTCGACGGTGCCCGCACGGCCCGGGAGAACGTGGTGATCGGCCCCGGCGAGGGTTGGACGGCGGCGATGGCCCTGCTCGGGCTCGAGCGCGGCGACGAGGCAGCCACCAACCCGATCTACTTCCAGGCCGAGGTCGATCGGCTCATCGCCCTGGCGAAGGAACGCGGCCACGCCCGCGACGGTGCCGTCCGCGACGATCTCGCCCGCGCCTATACCCGCGCCCAGATCATGCGCTATCTGGGTATGCAAACCCTGACCGGTTGGCTCGCCGGCAAGACTCCGGGTCGCGACGCGTCGATTTCGAAACTGTACTGGAGCGAGCATCACCGCAAGACAACCGATCTCGCGGTGGATCTGCTCGGCGCCGAAGCACTGGCGCCCACGGGCCGCCGGCCGATCCGGCACTACCGCGCGGACGATCCCGATGCCCCGAACTCATCGGGGTCCTGGGTCGGCACCTGGATGATCGCGATATCCGGCACCATCTACGCCGGTACCTCGGAAATTCAGCGCAACATCCTGGCCGAATCCGTACTGGGCCTGCCGAAAGAGCCCCGGCCCGTCTGATCAAGCCCCGCAGGCATTTTCGCCATCCTGTCGCCGAATCCGGAGAATTCATGTACGAGGATTACCAGCCTTCCCCACTCCAGACCTGGACGCAGCGCGTGCTGGGCCACCTCCGGCAGGATCCGGAGCGGACCGCACTGGTCGAGGCGACCCCGGATGGTCCCCGCACCTGGTCGCGAGCCAGGTTCAGCACCATGATCAGCGGCGGCGCGGAACTGCTGCTGCGGGAGTCGCCCACACCCGGCGACCTGGTGCCGGCCCTGCTGACCACCCGCCCGAACTCGATCGCCCTACTGGTCGCAGGCGCCATTACCAACCGCCCGCTGGCTCCGCTGGCGCCCCGGATGACCGAGCCCGAACTGCTTGCCTGCTTGAACCGGCTGACCGGTGATCTGCTGGTCACCGAACCCGATTACGCCGAACTCGCCACCCGCCTCGGCGCGGAAACCGGCAAGCGCGTCATCGTGATCGACGGAGAGCTCGCCGGGAACGGCCGGCTGGAGCCGAATACCGACCCGGACCGGGTCGTGCTGGCGATGCATACTTCGGGGACGACCGGGCTTCCCAAACGCGTCGGGGTCGCCGACTTCGCGCTCGGGCGGCGGGCCGACGTCAACGGTTACCTCCTCGGTCTCCGACCGGGAGATCGCGTCGTCACGACCTCGCTGTTCCACCATGTCGGCGGCCTCGGCAATATCGCGGTGGCACTCGGTAACGGGGTATCGCTGGCGGTGTTCCCGGCGTTCTCGGTGGAGGCGTGGAAGGCGCTCGATGCCGCGCGGCCCACCCACGCGGTCACCATTCCCCCGGTTTTCGAGATGCTGCTGTCGGCGGACGCCCTGGCGTCGAGCAGTCTGCGGGTGCTCGGCTACGGCGGCGCCCCGATCCATCCGGAAACGATGCGACGGATCCAGCTCGTGATGCCCGACGCGGAGTTCGTCAATCTTTTCGGTCAGACCGAGGGTTCACCGGTCGCCGTGCTCACCCCCGAGGATCACCGGCTGGCCGCCGGCGCCCGGCCGGAGCTGCTGAAGTCGGTGGGCCGCGCGGCGCCGGGGGTGGAGCTGCGGATCCACGAACCGGACGAGGAGGGCGTCGGCGAGGTGTGGGCCAAGTGTCCACACTCGTTCCTCGTCGACACCCAGGGCTGGCAACGCACCGGCGATCTCGGCCGGATCGACGATGACGGATACCTGTATCTCGTCGGACGCCGCGGCGACAAGATCATCCGGGGCGGCGAGAACGTTTACCCGCTCGAGGTCGAACAAGTCCTGCTCACGCACCCACAGGTGCGCGAGGCGATTGTCGTCGGTGTGCCGGATCGGCGGCTCGGCGAAACGATCAAGGCGTATATCGTCGCCGACGATGCCGAACCCGACCCGGAGACGCTGCGGGCCTACACCCGGGCCCGGCTGGCCGGATTCAAGGTGCCGGTCGCCTGGGAGTTCATCGCGGATATGCCCCGTAACCCGAACGGTAAAATCCTGCGCCGGGTCCTCGCGGAACGCGCCGCAGCAGAGGTCGCCGGCTGATCTCCCCGGGACGCTGAGCCCCCGGGCCCGGAGCCCGGGGGCCTGCCTCAGTCGAGCGCGGCGGCCCGATCCCGCAGCACGTTCTTGAGGACCTTCATGCTGGAGTTGCGTGGGAGCGCATCGAGGGCGATCATCCGGCGCGGGCGTTTGAAGTTGGCGATACGCTCGGCCGACCAGGACAGGAACTCCTGCTCGGTCAACGTCGCCCCGTCCCGGACCACCACATAGGCGACCGGAACTTCGCCCAGCCGCGCGTCCGGCGCACCCACCACGGCGATCGACTCCACGTCCGGATGGTGCCCCAGAATGCGTTCCACCTCCGCCGGGTACACATTGAACCCGCCGACGAGAATCATGTCCTTGATCCGATCGGTGATCCGGAAGTAGCCGTCCTGGTCGCGTACGGCGACATCACCCGTATGCAACCAGCCGTCGGAGTCGATCGCCTCGCTCGTGCGTTCCGGGTCCTCCCAGTAGCCGGAGGTGACGTTGTATCCACGCACCCAGAGTTCCCCGGGCTCACCGGGCGCGACGTCGGCCCCGTCGCCGTCCACGAGCCGAACCTCGACCTCCCAGGCCGGTCGGCCGACCGTGTGCACGATGTGGTCGAGGCTGTCGGACGGGACCGATGTCGTCACCAGCGCGGATGCCTCGGTCAGCCCGTAGCCGCTCCATATCCCCTCGGGCCGCAGCTCGTCCCGGATCCGGGACGCGAGCTCCGGCGCCACGACCGTCGAGGAAGCCATGACGTTACGGATGGAGGAGAGATCGAATTCCGGCCGCCGCGGCGAGTCCAAGATGGCCTGGAACACCGTCGGCGGCCCGTACAGGATCGACACACGTTCCTGTTCGATACGCCGCATCACTTCGTCGACGTCGAGGGTGGCCTGCGGCAGGATGGTGACCCCGTGTACCAGGCACGCCATCCACCCGGCCTTGTATCCGAAGCAGTGGAAGAACGGCGGGATGATCAGGTAGCGGTCCGCGCGGCGGAATCCCATCAGCTTCGAGTAGTAGCCATGGGACCGCAGCGACTGCCCGTGCGTGAGCACGACACCTTTCGGGTGACCCGTGGTCCCCGAGGTGAACATGATGTCGGACACCGAATCCGGCCCGATCGCGTCGATGGCCGCCACCGCCTGCTCGACCGGCAATGCCGCGCCACCGGCGAGGAATTCGCCCCAGCCGATCCGGCCGTCGCCTGCGGTTCCGGTGAGCAGCACCGTCGCCCGGGGGCGCAGCACCGCGCTGTCCGGGTCCGCGCGGCGCAGCATCTCGAGGTAGTCGTTGCCGAGGAAATCGTCGGCGACGAACAGCAGCCGGGCGCCGCTCTTGCGGAGGATGTAGGCCGCCTCTTCGCCCTTGAAGCGGGTGTTCATCGGTACGAGGACCGCACCGGCACCCAGGGCGCCGAGGGCCGCGAGAATCCAGCGGCCGCAGTTGGGAGCCCAGATCGCGACCCGGTCACCCGGGCGCACACCCAGCGCCTGCACAGCGCGCACGGCGAGCAGCATCTCATCGTCGAGTTCGGCGAAGGTGCGGCGACCGTCCTCACCGACTAGCGCCGTCCCGTCCGGGTAGGACGCAGCGGTCTGCCGCAAGGCATTCGGAATGTTCCGGCACCGGAGGTCGTAGCGGATCCGCAGTTCTTCCGGGATGTACCACCAGGGATCCGTCGCCGAGGTGTGATCGGGCATCTGTTCATTACTCCCTTGACGAGCCGGTGGCCGCGGTGCGTCTCAGCGCGATGTTCCGATTTCCGACCGGGGTACCAGCTGACCCCGCGCGGCGCGGCGTGCCTCCCGTTCGGCGAATTCATGGGTCAGCGCCTCCGGCAGGGTGTGCTCCGCGCTGTACCGGTACAGCGCAAGCAATTCCCGCACCACATACGGGTCGTGCGCGGCAATGGTCTCGGCGATCCCGCGGGCCACCGCCGGCAGATCCTCATGCGGGACGACTCGGGACACCAGCCCATTGCGCAACGCCTCGTCGGCGTCGAGCACCCGCCCGGTCAGCGACATATCGAGGGCGAGCCGCCATCCCACCGCCCGCGGTAGCCGCACACTCATCCCACCGCCCGGCAGGATCCCCACCTTCGCATGGGTGTCGGCGAATCGTGCCCGGTCGGAGGCGATGAGCAGATTCAGGCCCAGCACGAGTTCGAGGCCGCCGGTCGCGACCGGACCGTCGATCGCCCCGATCGTGGGCTTGGCCGACTCCGCGATGCCGGTGATCACGGCCGTCGCACCTACCGGTGGACGTCCCGTCCGGGTGAACTCCTTGAGATCGAGACCGGCGCAGAAGGCCGGGCCCGCGGCGGTCAGCAAAATAGCGCGAACCGACTCCGTGGCCTGCGCCCGGCTCAGGCAGGCGGTGAGGGCGGCCGCCAGCTCCGAATTGATCGCGTTACGGGCGGACGGCCGGTTGAGCATTATGGTCGCCACCCCAGCGGACTCGCTGTAGACCACTACATCATCGGTCGTTGCCATGTAATCCTCCTGATCGATCGGGTTTCACCGGCCCTGCCACACCGGCGACCGCTTTTCCGCGAAGGCTCGAGCGCCTTCCTTCGCGTCCGCCGAGAACAGCACCGGGTCGGCGATTTCCCGTTGCCGCTCCCAGCGTTCGGCGCCGGACCAGTTCCGTGCCGCGACGAGTACTGCTTTGCTGGCCTCAACGGCCAGCGGGCCGTTGGCGGCAATCTCCGCCGCGAGTTCGCGCGCCGCGGCGAGCGCACCACCGGGTTCGGTCAGCCGATTCACCAGCCCCCACCGGGCGGCATCTTCGGCCCCGAAGGATCGGCCGGTGAGGGCATACTCCATCGCGATGCCGGCGGGGATGCGCTCGGGCAACCGCAGCAGTCCACCGCCGGCCGCAACCAGAGACCGCTTGACCTCGGGCAGCCCGAATCGCGCGTCCCGTGCCGAGACGATCAGGTCGCAGGCCAAGGCGATCTCGCAGCCGCCCGCGACGGCATGCCCCTCGACGGCCGCGATCATCGGCTTCCGCGGCGGGGTGATCGCGATACCGGCCAGCCCGCGCCCTTCGATTCGTGGGATCTCACCGTTCAGGAAAGCCTTCAGATCCATTCCGGCACAGAATGTCCCGCCGGCCCCGGTGATGATGCCGAGGACCAGCGAGGGATCCTCGTCGAGCCGGTCGACCGCGGCGGCCACCGCGTGCGCGGCAGCCTCGTTCACCGCGTTGCGGACATCGGGCCGGTTCAAGGTGATGATCAGGATATTGCCCGTGCGTTCGGTGAGAACCTCGTCCGGCACTGTCTCGCCCGTCCCTTCTCAGCGGATTCGGCCGATGTGCGGCGAATCTCTCAACAGAAGAAACCTTAACCGATAGATAATTTATCTGCTATCACCGCAGCCGTCCCGGCTTTCCGCCATTGACCGCCCAGCAAGCCGCTTATACAGTTTACTCATTGCGCCCAAGAGTGGGACGCATCACACGAGACTTCCCGCGGCGGATGCGCCGCGTGGCGCGTTCCGCGGTTCTCGGTCCAACTTCCAGCGTCGGAGGTACCCCATGCCGTTCGAAACTCCCCCGGACCCCCCGTGAGCGCGCCCCCCTCACCACCACGCCGGCAGGCCCGGCGCGCGTCCCTTGCCGGAATGCTCGGCACGCTCGTCGAGTACTACGACTTCAGCGTCTATGCCTTCCTCGCCGCTATCTTCGCGCCGTCGTTCTTTCCGGCGGGAAATCCGGCAGTTGCCACCCTGGGTGCGCTGCTGGTTTTCGCGTCGGCCTACCTGGTGCGGCCACTCGGCGGGATCGCCTTCGGCTGGATCGGCGACCGGGCCGGCCGCCGGACCGCACTCACCGCGACGGTGCTCCTCATGGGATTCGCCTCCGTGGTGATCGGCCTGCTCCCCACCTACGCCTCCATCGGGATCCTCGCCCCCATCCTCCTGGTGCTGCTCCGGCTGCTCCAGGGATTCTCCGCAGGCGGTGAGCTGGTGGGAGCGCTCACGCTCGTCGCCGAATCCGCGACGCCGCGCCGGCGCGGGCTGATGTCCTCGCTGACCCCGGCCGGCTCGAGTTTCGGATTCGCACTGGCCACCGGTGTCGTCGGAGCCACCGCGTACTTCGTCGGGCAGGACGCGATGGAGGCCTGGGGCTGGCGTATCCCATTTCTGCTCTGCCTGCCGCTCACGGTGATCTGCCTGCTGGTGCGGGTGGGCCTCGAGGAAAGTCCCGAGTTCGAACGGGTGGACCGGCAGACCACAGAGGGACGCCGACCGGTCCGGGAGGTGCTGAAGGATCACAAGGCCGCGCTTGTTGTCGTCACGGTGCTCGCGTTCGCGCTGAACACCACCGGATACGTCGGACTGACCTACGTCGCCGGATTCCTGCGTGACGTCCACGGCTTCTCCACCGCCATGGCCTCGACCCTCTCGGCGATCGTCATCGCAGTGTCGTGCGTCATCGGAATGCCGCTCGGTGGCATATTGACCGACCGTTTCGGCCGGCGTGCGGTATGCATCTGTGCCACCGCCACCATGGCTGTCCTGGCCCTGCCGATGTTCCTGCTCATGCAGTCCACCTCGGATACCCTCACGATCGGCGGGGCCTACCTTGTCATCATGGTGCTCAACGGGATCCAGACAGTGGCCGGGTTCTCGCTGTACACCAGTATCTTCCCGACTCGGGTGCGATACACGGGCACGGCGATCGGGCACAATCTCGGACTCATCGTCGGCGGTGGGTTCACCCCGTACATCGCCGCGCAACTGGTGCTCTGGTCCGGACAGCCGGTCGCACCCGCTCTCTGGATGATCGCCGGATCGATCGTCGGCATCATCGCGGTAGCCGCATCGGCGCGGATCCAGGACCTCATCCCCGATGCTCGCACCGTCACGGGGTCGGTCACCCCGGCTTCCGCCTCCCCCATACCCCAACCCGCGAAAGGAACGATCGATGGCTGACGAGCCACACCACGACACCTCCCGCGTCGCCCTGGTGACCGGAGGCACCCGAGGCATCGGTGCCGCCGTCAGCAGGCGGCTCGCGGCCCGCGGGATCCGCGTCGTCGCCGTCTACCGTGGCGATGCCGCCGCCGCGCAGCGCGTGCGGGAAGAGCTGGAGGGTGTCACGACAGTGCAGGCCGATATCGGCGATCCCGAGACGTGCGTCCGGCTCGTCGAAGACGTCCACGCCGAGTACGGCCGCATCGATCACCTGGTGAACAACGCGGGCCTGCTGCTCGAATCCCGCTCGTCGGACACGAGCATCTCCGAATGGGAGCGCGTGGTGGCGGTGAACCTCTCGGCGGCATTCCATTTGTCCCGCACCGCGATTCCGCTGATGCGCACCGCGCGGTACGGGCGGATCGTCAACGTCAGCTCGGTCACCGCCGTCATGGGCAGTCCCAGCGAGGCCGCCTACGGCGCCGCGAAATCCGGACTGCACGGGCTGACGCGGTCGCTCGCCCGGGAGACCGCCCGCCACGGCATCACGGTGAACACCGTGGTGCCGGGAGTGTTCGAAACCGATATGACCGCCTCGATGCCGGAGAAAACGCAGCAGGCCATTCTCGGAATGATCCCCGTCGGCCGGCGGGGCAACCCGGACGAGCTGGCAGCTGCCGTCGATTTCCTGCTAGGAAACGACGCCGGGTATTGCACCGGTTCCGTACTCACGGTCGACGGCGGCCTGGGCATGGGCGGTTGATCACGTGATCACACAATGGTGGACCGCCCTGCCGCCGGTCCCGGCATTGACCCGGCTCGGTATCCGCTCCGCGCCTACAGCGGACGGCCGGGTCGAGACCGCACTGGAACTCGGCCCGCACTGGACGGGAGCGGGGGTCGCGGGACTGGCCGCGCTGCTGTGTGATGCCGCCACCGGATTGGCGGTGGGCACGCTGGAGCCCGACCGCGCATTGTCGACGGCGATGCTCGGTGTGCAGGTCACCGGACACCCGCACCCGGCCGGGCAGATCCGGGCCGTGGCCGCCCCTACCGCGCGGCGGGGCGACTACGTACTGGCGACAGCGAGCGTGCTGGACGATTCGGACACCGAATTCGCGCGAGCCACGAGCTGGTGGGCAGTCCGTGGGCCACGCGAAGCGCCCGCCGGCACGCCGCCCGGCCTCGACCCGGCGCCGCCCGTATCCAGCGGGCCGGGCACCTGCCCGGCCGATCCCACACGCACCGCGTTCGGCCGCGCGCTCGGCCTCGCCGGGTTCCGCCGGGACCTCGACGGTACGTCGTTCGAGCTCGCCGACCCCACCCCGTTCCACAACCGGTCGGCAACCCTGCACGGTGGACTCGGCGCACTGCTCGCGGAACTTGCCGCCGTAGCGGCCGTCGATGACGGTGTGCGCACGCCGGAGGTGTTGTCGCTGAACTGCCACTATCTGCGCGCCGCCGGCCCTGGTCCCGAACCGGTGCAGATCCGCGGCCGCCGCATACGCAGTGGACGGACATCCGGGGTGGCCCGCGGGGAGGTCGCCGCGCCCGACGGCAGACCGGCCGTGCTCGCCGATGTCACGGTGGCATTTCTCGCACCCACCGACGGCCCGGAGCGATAACCCTCGGACGGCTACGCGGCCCGCCGCCGCAGCATCGTGCGCCCGGCGAGCGCCGTCGCGGCCGCAGCGATCAGACAGCAGGCGGTGAACAGCCAGCCCGCGGAGTATCCGATCCGTGTCGCGAGCAGACCGAAGATTGCCGGGCCGGCGATCGACCCGAGATAGGAGCCGGTGTTGACGAATCCGGTGGCCGCTCCCGGCGCCTGCCGGTTCTCCCGCACCACGACGAGCAGCAGCAGACCGGGCCACCCGAGCCCGACGGCGAAAGCGACCGGCGCTGCGGCAATGTAGACGGGCCCGGACGCCAGGCCGAGCAGCAGAAAGGCCGCGGCACCTGCCAGCTGCACCCCGGCCAGCACAGTGAGCAGGTCTCCCCTGATCCGGTCGGCCCAGTAGCCCAGGGCGAGCCGAGCGGCGATACCGGCGGCACTCGATACCGCGAAAACCATTCCGGCCGTTCCCTCGTCGAATCCGGTCCGCACCGTCGAGACGACCAGGAAGGTTGTCAGATTGACGATGGCGGCACTTCCGAATCCGAAGGACACCGCCAGCACCGCCAGCGCGGCGACCGAACCGCGGTTCCGGCTCTCGTCGGCCGAGCCCGCGGGAGCCGGATTTCTCGGCCCGTCCCGCCATGGCACAAAGGCCGCCACCAGCACTGCGGCCATCCCGGCGGCGATCCAGACCACCCGCCAGCCCGCGCCCGCGGCAGCCACCGGCACCGTGAGACCGGCGATGAGGGCGCCGGTCGGCACCGCGGCCTGTTTGGCTCCGAATGCCAGCCCCTGCCGCCGGCCGGGGACGGCCCGTGTCACCCACAGGTCCACGGCGGGCTGCACTGTCGCCAGTGCGACGCCGTTGAGGCAGAACAGCGCGGCGAACACGATCGGGTCCCGCACGAACACCCCGATAGCGATCGAGGTAACGGCGACCGTCAGTACCGCGACGCGGATACCGCCGGTGGCGCCGAACCTCTCGACGCAACGGCCCGCGACCGCCGAGACCGCCGCCGCGACGACGAACCGCAGGGCCGTCAGCACTCCGAGGACGGCGGGCGTGAAGCCGAGCTCCGGGCCCATCGAGACCGCCAGTGTCCCGGTCAGGTAGCTCGGCACGACCACGACCACGACCACCAGCGATGCCACACCGACTGCGAGACGACCGACCGTGCGGACTCGGGAAGCGGGCACCGCCACAGCACAGCTCATAAAGTGATACTAGTTACCGAAATAAGGCAAATTCGACTCGACTCCACCCGATCCGACCGCGACACTAGGCGTATCTCTCGAAATATAGTTAACTATTAACCGTGAATAGTGTCTCGTCTCACAGTCGCGACGGCCGGGCGGGAACAGGCCCGGCGCTCGTCGAAACCTCCGTCGGAGCCCGGTTCGCCGAAACCGCCCGCCGCCGCGGAAACGCCACCGCCCTGCTCTGGGAACAGGACGGCAAGGTGCACCGCCTGGACTTCGCCACCATGCTCGACCGAGTCGAATCGACCGCTGCCCGGCTCCAGCAGCTGGCCGACCCGGGAGACAGAGTGGCGTTGTGGGCCGCCAACTCTGTCGACTGGATATTGGCCGAATACGGCGCCGCGGCGGCAGGCATGGCGCTGGTGCCGATGAACCCGGCGCTGACCCGGGCCGAAGCCGCCCATATCGTCACCGACGCCGGCGCACGGGTCGTCCTGGCCGGGCCCCCGTGGCGCGGCCACAATCTGCTCGAGTCCGCCGAGGCACTGACGATCACCCCACCTCCGGCCGTACTACCGATAGAGGCGGTCACCCGCGGGGACCGGATCACACCGTCGGCACTACCCGATGTGCCGCCGGAGGCCGTACTGCGGATCCAGTACACCTCGGGGACGACCGGCGCACCGAAGGGCGCGGTGCTCACCCACCTCATCGGCGCCAACGTCGGACCGCTGTCACATCTGGCCATGGGCCTCGACGAGGACGAGATCGTCTGCTCCCCCCTGCCCTTCCATCACGTGGGCGGGTCGGTGTGCACCAGTTCCGCCGCACTGCTGCGCGGTTCGGCGTTCGTGGTGCTGCCGAGTTTCGATCCTGCGGGCACCCTGGCCCTGCTCCGGCGCGCGGAGGTCACCTACTTCGGCGGCGTACCCACGATGTTCATCTCGATGCTCGAGGCCTGCGGTGATTCACCCGATCTGCCCCGGCTGAAGTGGATGATGCTCGGCGGCTCCGACTCGGCTCCCGAGTTGATCAGCCGGGTCGAGCGGGCATTCGGCGTCGAGATACTCAACGGCTACGGGCAGTCCGAGGCCCCCTCGTCACTGCAGACGAATGCGGGAGATCCCGCGTGGGTCAAGGCCGCGACGATCGGCAGAGTCAACCCGCACCGCGAGATCCGGATCGCCGATATCGGTACGGGGCAGTCGCTCGGACCGGGCGAAACGGGCGAACTGTGCCTGCGCGGCAGGCTCACCATGAGCAGGTACTGGCACGAGGACGAGACCCAACGTTCGGCCGCGGTGGACGAAGAGGGCTGGTTGCACACCGGCGACCTCGCCGAGATGGACGCCGACGGCATCGTCCGGCTCCGCGGCCGGCTGCGCGAGCTGATCATCCGCGGTGGGGAGAACATCTATCCCGCCGAGGTGGAGGCGGCCCTCATCCAGCACCCGGCGGTTGCCGAAGCTGCCGTCGTCGCCGCGCCGGATGAGAAATGGGGCCAGGTGCCGGTCGCGTTCATCCGCCCCGTCGCCACGGCACCGGATCCCGCGGCCCTCGAAGAATTCGCCCGGGAACGCCTCGCCGGGTTCAAGGTCCCGCGGGCCTGGCACATCGTCGACACATTTCCGCTGACCCCGTCGGGCAAGGTGCGCAAGGTACTGCTGGCACAGCAACTGCTCGACAAGGACCGGTAGCTACCGGAGGCACGAGGACACCACCGCGGGCGAACCCGAACGGCGCACCTATCCGCCACCTGGTTTACTGGCCTAAGATGTCGCATAATTATAGAACTGATTGATCCCAAGCATTGCAGCGAGCACGTGAATCCAGGAGGTCCCATGCAGCGCGTCACCATCGGTGATGTCATCCGCGAACACCGTCGCAGCTACCCGGACAAGACGGCGGTCGTCGACGGCGACCTCCGACTCACCTGGCCGGAATTCGACGACCGCGTCAACCGTCTGGCACACGCCCTCGCCGCGCAGGGCGTGGCGAACGGTCACCGCGTCCTCTGGCTGGGCCAGACCTCGGCACGGGTGTTCGAACTGCTGGGCGCCTGCGCGAAGCTCGGCGCCATGGTGTGCCCGGTGAACTGGCGGATGTCGGCCCACGAGATGGCTTTCGTCATCGACGATTTCACACCAACCGTGGTGATCTGGCAGGACGAGGAGATCGGCGAGGTCGTCCGAGCGGCCCGGGAGATCTCCGATGGCGGCGCGGTCTGGTGGCAACACGACCTGCCCGGCGCGGACAACGTCGATACGGTTCTCGCGGCACAGCCGGCAACGGATATCTGGGGCCCCGTCGACGCCGACCTGCCGTTGCTGGTCATCTACACCGCCGCGATCGACGGGCACCCCAACGGCTCGATGATCACCCAGCACAATCTCGTCTGTATGGGCATCGAGTCGTCGTATCTCAACTCCACCACGAGCAACTCGGTATTCCTCAACTCCGGACCGCTGTTCCACATCGGCAACTTCCAGTGGGAGGCGATGGCGGCATTCGTCCAGGGCGCGACGAATGTGTTCGTCCGCCGCGCCGACGCGGACGAACTGCTCGATATCGTGACGAAGGAGAAGGTCACCGCCGCCTTCCTGATGCCACCGACGATCATCCAGATGAAGGAGAAGTACGATCCGGCCCGGCACGATCTGACGAGCCTGAAGGCCGGCGTCTACGGCCAACTCTGGGGCGAGGGGCTCGTCGGTTCCGAGCAAGCACTCTGGGGGCTGTTCCCCGGCGGCTTCGGGCAGACCGAGGTCACCGGGCTGGCGATCTTCAACGGCCACGGCGGACACGGTACGGGCAACTCCGGCCGGCCCGGTCCGTTCTCGCGGGTCCGGATCCTCGACGACGACTGGAACGAACTCGGCGTCGGCGAGGTCGGTGAGATCGCCATCGGCGGCGAGATCGTGCACGCCGGGTACTGGAACCGGCCCGAGACCAACGCCCGGCGTATGCGCGACGGCTGGTGGCGCACAACGGATTTGGGCCGCCGCGAAGCCGACGGCACCATCGAGTTCGTCGGCACCAGCACCCGGATGATCAAATCCGCCGCCGAGAACATCTTCCCCAAAGAGGTCGAGGTGTGCCTCGAGGCCCACCCCGCCGTGCGTGAGGCCGCCCTGATCGGCACACCGGATGAACGCTTCGTCCAGTCCGTGCTGGCCGTCGTCGTCCTGGAACCGGGCGCCACGGTCACCGAGGACGAGCTGATCACCCACTGCAAACAACGCATTGCTTCGTACAAGAAGCCCAAATCCGTTGTTTTCGTCGACGAGATTCCCCGCAACGGCGAGGACAAGGACTATTCGGCGCTGGATGAGCGCTTCGGTGGCGGCGGATATCCCGGCGGGGACGTCATTCGTGTGTAACGCTCACCGCACCCATCCCCCACGCTGCGCTACCGGTCTGCGAAGCAGCCGGTCGCGCAGCGTGCGTCAGGCCGTCATCCGGTGATATCCCGGACGGACGAGCATTCGCATTTCATCTCGAACCGATCCCACAGAGACGGAGGATCGCCGTGGCGACCGACCTTGCCGACTTCACCCGCGAGGCGCACGAATTCCTCGACGCCCATGCGCGGCGGCGCAGCACCGAGGAGTTCCACTGGGGGCAGGGCAGTGACCGCGTCGGCTATTTCAGCACGCTCCCGGCCGAGGAGGAGGCGGCCGCGGTCGACGCGGCCCGCGCCTGGCAACGTACCCGTTTCGAGAACGGCTTCGGCTGGATCACCGGGCCGGCCGAGTTCGGCGGCCGAGACCTCGGTCAGGTTCACGCTCTCGCCTACGATGCCGTCGAGGCCGAGTACGACGTTCCCGACACCGGCGTACTGGATGTGATCGGGCTGGGCATGATCGGGCCCACCATCCTCACGCATGGCACACCGCAACAGCGCGAGCGGTACCTGCGGCAGATGTACTCCGGTGAGGTCATCGCGTGCCAGCTGTTCAGTGAACCGGCCGCCGGTTCCGACCTGGCGGGCGTCACGACACGGGCGGTGCGCGACGGCGACCACTGGGTGATCAACGGACAGAAGGTCTGGACCTCCGTGGCCCAGCATGCCCAGTTCGGCGAGCTGTTGTGCCGGACGGATCCCGACGCGCCCAAACATCGCGGTATCACCGCTTTCCTGCTGGACCTGGACACACCGGGGGTGGAGGTACGCCCGCTGCGTCAGATGACCGGCGGCGCCGAGTTCAACGAGGTCTTCCTGACCGATGTCCGGATTCCCGATACGCAACGGCTCGGTGCTGTCGACGAAGGCTGGAAGGTGGCGCTGACCACCCTGATGAACGAGCGGGCGACCGTCGGCGGGGAGACCGGCGGCCCGGCGGCCGCGGCGCTGACCGCCGACCGCCTCACCGCACTGCTGCGAGCCGTTTCCCGGGAGGACGACGCCGCGCTGCGCCGTGACCTCGCATCCCTGCTCGCGAGCGTGCATGCGGCCAAATCGCTCAACGAACGCGCCGCCCGCAGGCTGCGGGCGGGTAGTGCGCCGGGCCCGGAAGGCTCGATCTCGAAACTGGCGCTGACCCAGAACCTGATCCGCGCCTCCCGGTTCGCCGCCGATGCCCTCGGGCCGCGGATCCTCGCCGATACCGGCGCCTGGGGCACCTTCGCCTGGGCGGACCTGCTACTCAGCGCGCCGGCCCTGCGGATCCTCGGCGGTACCGAGGAGATCATGAAGAACATCCTGGCCGAGCGCGTACTCGGCATGCCGAAGGAGGGCGCCCGATGACCGTCGATCGAGCGAGCGAACCGGTCGGAACCAATACGGCGGGAGCCGAGGAGCTGGCGGACCTGCGTGTCATGGTGCGTGAGTTCCTGACCGAGCACTCCGACGAGGAAGCGGTCCGCAAGATCGCCGACGACCCGGACCGGCTCGGCTACGACCCGCAGGTGTGGTCGCAGATGGCCGAGCAGCTCGGACTCATGCAACTCGCCCTCCCCGAGAAGTTCGGCGGCGACGGTTTCGGTTTCCCGGAGCTGCGCGTGGTCCTGGAGGAAATGGGCGCGGCGCTGCTGTGCTCGCCGTTCGTCTCCTCGGTGGTATCGGCCGCACAGTCGCTGCTGGCCTCGGGTGACGAATCGGCCTGCGCCCGTTACCTGCCCGGGATCGGAGCCGGCACCACCATCGCGACCCTCGCCGTTGCCGAGGAGGCGGGCAACTGGGATGCCGAGGCCTGCGAGACCGCCGCGGTCTCCGACGGGGAAGGAGGCTGGCGGATCAGCGGAACCAAGTCGTTCGTACCGCATGCCGGGACGGCCGATCTTCTCCTGGTGGCCGCGCGAACGCCCGCAGGACCGAGTCTGTTCGCCGTCGAGCGCGGCGCCGACGGCCTGGCGGTCCGCACCCTGGAGACTCTCGACGGCACCCGGCCACTCGGCGAGGTGGACCTCGCAGACACTCCCGCGGTACTCGTCGGCGCGGCCGGCGGTGCCGCCGAGGGCCTGCGGCGCGCGGTAGATCTCACCGCGCTCGCGCTCGCCGCGGAACAGGCGGGGGGTATGCGACGCTGTCTGGATATCTCCGTGGCGTACGCGAAGGAACGCGTCCAGTTCGGCCGGCCCATCGGATCGTTCCAGGCGATCAAGCACAAACTCGCCGATATGCTGGTGCGGGCGGAACTGGCCGACGCGGCCACCGAGGCGGCGTGCACGGCAGTCGCCGAGAACCGGCCCGATTCCATGTCTGCGGCGGTCGCTGCTTATATCACCGCCTCCGAGGCATTCGAGCACATCGCCGCGGAGACCATTCAGGTGCACGGCGGTATTGGCTTCACCTGGGAGCACCCCGCGCATCTGTACTTCCGCCGCGCCCGTGCGGCACAGAACCTTCTCGGTGGCCCTACCGCGGCGCACCATCGACTACTCGAACGGATGGGTGTCTGAACGTGGAAACCTCTACTTCGCAACAACACCGGACAGAACTCGACGCAGTGTTCGAGGCGTATCCGGGTATCCGGCTCGACCAGGTGAACGTCCCCTATTACGCGGCCCTGCTCGAGCGCCGGCTGGTCGCCGGGCACTGCGACGAATGCGGAGCCTGGCATACACCACTGCGGTCGCGCTGCCCCGCGTGCTGGTCCACCGCCTGCGCACCGCGGGAAGTGAGCGGGCGCGGGCATGTTCACGTGCTCACGCTGCTCCATCAGGGCCCACCAGGAGTTCCCTACTCACCACCGTGGCCGCTGGCCGCGGTGGAACTCGCCGAACAACCCGGACTGCGGATCGCGACCACCCTGGCCGAGACCCCGCCGCAACAGCAGCGGGTCGGTCAGCCGGTGGAGCTGACCTGGATCGAACGCGACGGCGCGCCGTGGCCGGCTTTCCGGGCGGTGGCAGGATGACCGCGCTGAAGGACACCGTGGCGATCAGCGGCATCGGCCGCTCGCCCTATGCACGCGACCGGGGCACCACCGAATTGTCGATGGTCACCGATGCCGTCGTCGAGGCGATCCGCGATTCCGGATTGCCCCGCGAAGCCATCGACGGCATCGTCGGCAGCGGCGTCATGACGGGCGGAGTCGATACGGCTACGGTGGTTTCGGCCCTGGGGTTGCCGAATATCACGTTCTGGGCGTCCGCGAAGCCGCCGATCGTCAACGCCCTGATGAGTGCCGTACACGCGGTGGCCGCCGGGACCTGCCGGGCGGTGGTCGTCTACCACTCGATGTATCGGCTGGGGGCCGGCCCGTTCCGCGAGCGCGCGGCATTCGGGTTGCCCGACGGCCGCGCGTCCACCGGTGACGGGCACACCGACAGCGAGCCGTGGGGAATGTTCGGGTCGACCGGTTACGCGGCGTGGGCTTCGCGGTATCTCACCGAGTTCGGCCGCACCCGGGAGGATCTCTCGTTGATCCCGCTCAACGGCCGCCGCAACGCCGCCGACAATCCCGGCGCGGTCATGCGGACCCCGATGAGCCGCGAAGATTACTTCGGCGCCCGGATGATCCGGGAACCCCTCTGCCTCTACGACATGGACGTGCCGATCGACGGTGCGGACGCCTTCGTGATCACGGCGGCGGATCTGGCAGCGGATCTGCCCACGGTCCCGGTGCTGGTGCATGCGCTCGCCATGGGAATGACCGCACACCCCCAGGAACATCTCACCGCAGATCTGCGCGATACCGGTCAGCAGATGACCGCCGCGGCATTGCGTGCCCGCAGTGATCTGTGGATCGACGACGTCGACGTCTTCCTCCCCTACGACGGCTTCTCGATCATCACCCTGCGCGCCTTCGAGTCCTACGGGTTCTGCGCGGACGGTGAGGCCGGTGACTTCCTGCGGGACAACTGGGACACCGGAGAGGACCGGATCCTGCTGCGCGGACGGGTACCGGTGAATCCGCATGGCGGCAGTCTGTCCGAGGGCGGCTCACAGGGCGCGGGACACCTCCGGGAGGCCGTCGTCCAACTACGTGGCGACGCCGGAAGCCGGCAGGTCGACGGCGCGGCCTCGGCCATGCTCACGCCCGGTGGCTTCTTCTTCAACGCCCAAGGCGTGGTGTTGCGCCGCGAGGCGCCCCTCCCCGGCTGACCCACCATCGAAACATCAACCAGAATCGGAGACCCATGACCGTGATCGAACAACAACTGTCCAGCGCCGAGGTCGACCCGCTGGTGCGCGGTAAGACCTGGGAGGAAATGACCCCCGGCTCGATTTTCCGCACCGCCCGCCGGACGGTCACCGAGGCGGACCTCATCCAGTTCATCACCTGGGGCGGGTTCAACGAGCCGTTGTTCTATGACAACTCGCACGCCTCCGCCGGCGGTTACACCGGCCGGCTGATCCCCGGCGCGATGATCTACTGCCTCGCCGAGGGCCTGATCCTGCAGACCAATGTCCTCAACGGAACGGGCTTGGCCTTCATGCACATGGAACTGACGGTCAAGCGCCCGGTCTATGTCGGCGACACCCTGCATGCCCTGGTTCGCACCACCGAATCACGGGCGTCCAGCAAGCCCGGCCGCGGCGTGGTCACCGCCCATGTCAGTGTGCGGAATCAGCGGGACGAAGAGGTGCTCGTGTTCACCCCGGTCCGACTGATCCGGGGAGCCGACTTCGTCGAACCCGAGGCAGCACACCACTGAACCGAATCGGGCCGGTCCCGGTGCGTCTCCTCGAGAGACACGCACCGGGACCGGCCCGCTTGTGCACAGTGACAACACCGCTCGGCTCACCGCCGGCAAACCCGCTGCCGGCGGCTACCGACCGTCCGTCACATCCCGCCGGTCAGCATCAGCGTATCGCCCGTCAGGTACGACAGATCGTCCGACATCAGCGCGAGGACCCCGCGACCGAGATCGGTTTCACAGTCGCCGACCCGCCGCAGCGCGAGCGAATTCTGCATCGCCGCGAATCGATCCGGATGGTCCCGGCTGAATTCCTCGGAGGCAGGTGACATCGCCACGGGCACAACCACATTGACCCGGATGTTGTAGCGTCCCCACTCGCGGGCGGCGACCCGGGAAAGCCCGCGGATCGCTTCCTTCGCCATAGCGTAGGCGCCGAAAGTGCCATTGCCCTTCACCGCGGTGCTCGAACCGAAATTGACGATCGACCCCCCACCACCGGCCCGCAGATGCGGTAGCGCGGCCTGCATCGCATACAGCGTCCCCATCGCCCCCGAGCGCCAGGAGAGTTCGACGTCCGCGTCGGTGATCTCCTCGATCGGCTGCTGAGCGGAGGCGACGGCATTGTTCACCAGACCGTACAAGCCCCCGAAACGTTCGACCGTGGCCTCGACCGCCCGATCCACCTCGGATCGCTGCGCCACATCGCAGGCCAGCGATATCGCGGTACCGCCCACGGCTTCGATCTCGGCGACGACGGCAGCGCACTTCTTCTCGGTCCGTCCCGCGAGGGCGACCTGCGCTCCCTCTTTCGCCAGCGCCAGGGCAATACCGCGGCCGATCCCCTGTCCGGCGCCGGTGACCAGCACGGCCCGTCCGGCAAGTCGCGTCCCCGTCATATCTACCTCGTTTCATCAGCGTAATTCGGAAAAATGAGATGAGTGGGCGCCCGAGCGCACCACGTTCAGGGAATATCGCGCCGCGCCAGCCGTGGGGGTCCCGCGGTCCGCCAGTCGGCAATGTCCACACCCGGTTTCGCCGCCGGGTAACCGTCCCCGTTCACATCGCGCCAGTGCGCGTGATTCAGCTGATGAAGATAGAAATTGCTCTGCAACGCGGTGCTGAATCCCATCGTGTCCATCGTCTGGTTGACCGAATCCTTGATCAGCAGCGCCGTCATCGTGGGACGCTGGGCGATCCGGCGAGCGAATTCCACGGTCCGGTCCCCGAGCTCGTCGGGCGGGAAAACCTTGCTGACCATCCCCAGGCGATACGCGTCCTCGGCGTCCAGCGCGTCCCCGGTGAGCAGCAGTTCCTTCGCCTTGCGGGGACCGAACTCCCAGGGATGGGCGAAGTACTCCACCCCGCACATCCCCAGCCGGGTCCCGACGACATCGGCGAACACGGCATCCTCGGCGGCGACGATGAGATCGCACGCCCACATCAGCATCAGCCCGGCGGCGAGCACATTGCCCTGGACCTGTGCGATGGTGATCTTGCGCAAGTTGCGCCAGTTGCGCGTGTTGGCGAAGAAATGCTGCCATTCCTGCAACATCTGCTGTTCTACCGCACCCGCGCGGGTGCCGCCGTGGACACGGGTCGACGGGTGTGCATGCGGCCCCGGTTCGGACTCCTGCCGGTGCACCGCCGATCCCATATCGTGGCCCGCGGAGAAGGCCGTGCCCGCGCCCGCGAGGATTACCACGCGCACGGTGTCGTCGGCCTCGGCGAGACCGAACGCCTCGTCCAATTCCACCAGCAGGCCACGGTTCTGCGCATTGCGTGCCTTCGGCCGGTTCAGCGTGATCCGGGCGAGCCGGCCCTCGTCCAGCGTTTCGTAGCGAATGAACTCGAACTTGTCCACGGCGTTCATGGCCTCGCGGCCACTCCTCTCGGTCGGCGCCGGCGTACTCGACCGCGCGCCCTCGGGCAGGGTTGGATCGGTGATGCGTCAGGTCAGATCGGCCGCGAGATTCGACCAGTTGGTCAACATTGCCGAACCCCGGGGCGTGAGGTCGTAGCCGGTCTGCGGATAGCCGTTGCTCAGCACACAGAACGAGATCCCGCTGACCGGATCGCAGAATCCGATCTGATACGCGGACCCGGAGTGCCCGAAGGTGGCCGGTGAGCCCGTCGCCGGCATCCACCCGTCGGGATTGTCACCCCGGACATTCACGAAGAGTCCGACCGAGGCCGGTTTCGTCCCGCCGCCGTAGAGTTTGTCGCCCGCCGGGACCGCGGTCACCCGCGGCCGGGTCGCCTCCTCGATCACCGCACGAGACCACAGCGGTGAGTGGAGCAGCGCCTGGTAGTGCAGCGCGACATCGGCGGCGCCGGCACATACGGAATGCGCCGGTTCGCCCGCCGCCACCACCCGGCGGTCCCGGAAGAACCAGGGCCCCCACGGGTCTACGTCGGAGCCGTCACCGTCGATGCACACCATCGGGGCGACGGTCGCGATCTGCTCCTCCTCCGTCAGCCCGAGGGCGAAGCCGAGGCCGAGGGGCTCGGCGATCTCCCGGCGCAGGTAGTCGGCAAGGGACAGTCCGGTGCGTCGTTCGACCACCTCGGCGATGATCCACGCGCTGGAGGTCAAGTGGTACTGCAGGACTTCCCCGGGCGGGCTGTCGAGCCGCCATTTGGCGAATGCGGCCAGGCGCGCCGCCCGGTCGGTCATCTTCGGATAGCCCAGCGGAGCGAACGCGAGGCCCGCGGTATGCGTGAGCATATGCGCGAGAGTGACGACTTCTTTTCCGTTGGTACCGAATTCGGGAATGATATCCGCGACCCGCTCGGAGACGTCGAGCTTGCCGTCACCGACGAGCTTCCAGATGGCACTCGCCACGATGGTCCGGCCGGCCGACTGCAGGAGATACCGGGGCGCCCCGGCACCCCACGTCTCGTTCGCAACCAGCCGACCGGCCCGGGCTACGGCGACCTGAGCCGACGGGAGCGCGCCGTGCTCCACCTCGAGTCGTATCCGGCGTAGCAGCACGTCGAGCCGGTGGGGGTCGATGCCGACATCTTCGGCCGGGACGATCTCTCGACTCGACGGGACGGCTTCGTTGCCTGTCATCTGGTGTTCGCGCCCTTTCACCGGCCGGCCGGTTGCGGATGAACCATGATCGTTACTTTGCGCCGAGGAGCTCGAGCCCGTTGTCGCGGAGGAACCACTTGCGTTTTTCCTCACCGAGCCCCTCGACCTTCGCGTAGAAGTCGGCGGGCTCGCGCAGCCCTTCGGCGTGCGGCCAGTCCGACCCCATGACCAGGGCATCAACTCCGCCCAGCCGATCGGCAAGGTCCACCGTGTCGTCCTCGGGATAGGGCACGACCCGCACATGGCGCTTGAAGATTGCACTCGGCCGTTCCGTCAGCTGGCCGCCCAGCCACCGGCCGGCGCGCGCCATCCCGCGGCTCTTGTCCATATGCCGGATGAAATGCGGAGCCCACTCCGCGCCGTACTCGCTGACCAGCACCTTGATATTCGGGAAACGGCCGAACAGATTGTCGAAGATCAGTGCCGACAACGTGTCCGTGATCGGACGCTCCCCGTAGGTGTTCTGCCACTGCCAGGCCGAGAACTGGAACGGCGCAACCGCATCCCAACCCCAATGGGGGGCAACATTTTCCTGGTAGTGATATTCGGTGATGTGGAAGGAGATCACCGCGCGCGCCTCGTTGACCCGGGCCCAGAACGGGTCGAAGTAGGGATCGCCCGGCGAACGGCCGTTCACCGGTCCCGGCGGAAGCATGATGAACTTGGCGCCGGCCGCGAGCACCCGATCGAGCTCCTCGCAGGCCCGATCCAGGTTGTCCAGCGACAGCAGAGCCGGTGCGTAGATCCTGTCCTGGGTGTTGAAGCCCCAGTCCTCATCGATCCACCGGTTGAAGGAGATGAGATTGTCGAAGAGCGCCTCGCCCTTCAGATACGCCCACACGAACAGTCCCCAGCCGCCCGGGTACATGATCGACCGCTCGATCTGCTGCTCCGTCAGCTGGACGAGCCGGTCTTCCTTGTTCCGGTACTCCTTCTGGATCGGCTCGTAGAACCGCTCGGCATCGGTCGCGTCGCCGGACGAGCGTGCTTTCAGCATTTCGACCAGCGAGCCCGGCACGTTCGCCTGGTCCAGATCATGGTCGAGCGCGGTGACGATCCGATCGTTGGCCAGCAGGATCTTCCGGCTGCCATCCGCCGAGAGAATCGGCCGGACCGCGGTGTCCAGCTTGCCCTTGGGCATGAACCGGGTGAAGCAGTCATCTGCTTCGACGGAATGCTGGTCGAAGTCCAGCAACTTGTAGGGAAGCTCCCCCACCGAGTTCTCGATCAGTGCCATCGTGAGATCCCTTCGCACAGTCGGTCGCGTCGGCATCGGGTGATGCCGGTCAGCCTCAACATGAGAGACTCTATCTTAATGATATACCTATTCACAAGATATCGGCTTGCATCGGATGAATCCGGCCCTGCCGCCGCGCGCAGTGCGGCGACAACCGGCCGGGCATCCTCGGAGCCGGCGGATCAGTAGGTACGCAAACCCATACTGCGGGCGATACCGTTGCGCTGAATCTGGCTGGTCCCCCCGGAAATGGTGGTCACGATGGATTCGCGGTAGCGGAAACTCATGACACTCTCCGTGGAGAACCCGTGCCCGGCCAGCACCTGCATACCGAGCCGGGCAGCATTGGCATAGGTTTCCGAGCCCTTGAGCTTGGCCATCGCACCTTCACGCGAGCAGGACATCCCCTGCGACAGCATCCACGCGGCCCGCCGCGTCAGCAACCGGGCCGAATCGATCTCCACCTGCAGATCCGCCATCGCGTGCGCCAGCGCCTGGAACTCGCCGATCGGGCGTCCGAACGCATGCCGGACCTTCGAGTATTCGAGCATCTCGTCGAGCGTCGCCTGTGCGGCACCGACGTAGCCCCCACTGAGCAGGACCCGCTCGAGCTCGAGGTTCGAGAGCATGACCTTCCATGCCTCCCCCTCCGGGCCCACCAGAGCCGTCTTGGGCACCTTCACATTCTCGAGCGTGATCTCGGTGGTACCCAGAATGTGGCGGGCCAGCGTCGGGGTGCGCCGGATCTCCACGCCGTCGGCGTTCGGGTCGACCAGCAACAGGCTCAAACCCTTGTGCTTGGGCTCGCGCGCGCCGGTCCGCACGTACATGGCGATCGTGGTGTTGGGCTGACTCCCGCCCGTGCACCACATCTTCTGACCGTTCACCACGTAGTGGTCGCCGGCGTCGGTGGCACTTGTGCGCAGCGATGCGGCGTCGGATCCGGCCTCCGGTTCCGACATCGCCACCGCGAGACGGTGTTTACCCGTCATGATCTGTTCCCGCACCCAGCGCTTCTGCTCCGGATTCGCCCACCGGTTCACGGTCATGGCGGGAATCAGCACCCCGATGAAGCACATGGACACATCGAAACTCGCCCGCCCCAGTTCCTCCGCGATCAGGGCGAGCTCGAGCGGCCCCCCGCCCTCGCCTCCGTCCTGCTCCGAGAACGGGAGCGAGAACCAGCCGAGGTCGGCGAAGCCGTTCAACAGTTCGGCCGGAAGCACCTGCTCCTCGTCCCACTGCTTCGCCGTCTCCGGCGGGCATACCTTGGTCACGAAATCCCGGGCCGTTTTCCGGAGCATCTCCTGCTCATCGGTCATCCCAAAATCCACGAGTGCGTCCTTCCCACACTGAGCCGCGCGGGCATAAGCCAGCCTGCATTATCTAACTAATTGTACTATAGGACGAATCTACGGCTCCAAGTTGTGTTCACGAGAGCTCCGTCACGGTCCGTAGGTCGGGCCGGATTCTTCGGAGGTGCCCTGGGTGGCTGGAGACGCGACCGAGAAACTTGCACCATCGACGGAGCAGGCACCGCCCATGTGCTGAGGCGGCCATCGCACGAGCCCGGGGCACGATCAGCTCCTGTTCCAGCGCAGCACGCGGCCGCCGGTGATCGTCGGCTCATCGCGTGCCCCGCGATCCAGCAGCGATTAGCAATTGGCCGGCCCGCTACCCGCCCGGGGCAGCGCGAGCTGGTCAGGGCGGTGAATCAACAACGATTGCGCCACGCGCCCGGCGCACTCGATCCCATCGGCAGCGGCCGGAGAACGCAGAGCGCGGGGACTGCCGCGACAGATCGCTGCAGTCCCCGCGCCGAAGGAGCAGGCCTCACCTACTCATACCCCCATAGCCTTGTCAGGCTTCGGTGACCTCGATATGGGGCAGTACCTCGGACTCGAACAGACGCAGGCTCGCCCAGGCCCGCTCCGGATCGGTCCCGCCGAAGAGTGGCCGGAAGATGAGGTGGCCGTCGGCGCCGAGTTCGTCGGCGATGGCTATACATTGTTCCGGGGTCACCAGCTGGTAGGCGCCCCCGGCGCGAAGCTCGTCCACAGAATTGATCGGGGGGTACCAGTTACTCGTGCCGTGGCCGGATTCGGCGATCCACTTCGCATAGGTGTTACCGGCGTGCATGAGATTCGGCCCGACCTCGGCCCAGGCGGCATCGGGATCGTGAGTCACGTGCAGGAATGTCGGGCCACGGGGCACCCACGGTCCCGGATCGTTACCCAGTTTGAGGCACTCGTCCCGATACCAGTCCCAGAACTGGGGCTCGGCCGGATCGAAACCGTCACCGAGATGCGCCGCGCGCCGCGCCGGGGCCTCGGCCGCCCCGGCCATGATGATCGGCGGCCCCGGTCGCTGCGCCGGTCTCGGCGTGACCCGCACTGTCTCCCCGCGGAATTCGAACGGTTCGCCCGTCCACGCCTTACGGCACACCTCGACGGCCTCGATCACCCGGGCCCGGCGCTCGCTGCGGCCGACGCCGTACATCTCGAATTCGGAGTGGACATACCCCGCGGCGAATACCGGGCTCATCCGCCCGCCACTCATCAGGTCGGCGATCGCGAGGTCTTCGGCCAGCCGGATCGGATGGTAGAAGGGCGTCAACAGGATCGGGCGGAACTTCATCCTCGACGTCCGGCCGGCCGCGACCCCCGACGCCACGAGCGGCGACGGCAGATACCCGTCCGCCGCGCCGTGGTGCTCGCCGAAATAGGTGAGATCGAAACCGAGCCGATCGGCCCAGGAACAGATATCGAGGACCGTCTCGGCGAGCTGCGCCGAGGTCGCGGAGGCGAACGACGGTCGCCGTAGATCGAATGACAATCGAAGATGGGGCATAGCAGAAAGACTCCTCGATGAGTGAGCAATGAAAGGCCGGCCCGAAAGCCGGCATGGACGAGTCAGTTCACGGAGCTGCCCACTACGAAGGGCAGTGTCGTCATGCGAATCGCCACCGACAACTCGTGCTTGACCTCCGACAGGTCACCGACCCGGTAGTCCGGCACCTTGGCGTGCCATTCCTCTACCAGCGCGCGCAGTTCCATCCGGGCCAGATGCGATCCCGCGCAGGTGTGCGGACCCAGCCCGAATCCGATGTGCCGGTTCGGCCGCCGGTCGGCGTCGAAGGTGCTCGCCTCATCGAAAACACCGGGGTCGGTATTCGCCGTGGGCAACAGCAGCACCAAGCGATCCCCCTCTTTCCAGGGCAGTCCGTGGAAATCGATATCCGCGCGCACGGTACGCGGGAGGAGCGGGATGGACGGGAAGTAGCGCAGCGCTTCCTCGATCAGGCCACCGACCATGTCCGGGTCCGTGGTGATCGACCGGCGCAGACCGGGCTCATGCGCCAGATGCGCGACCAGCATCGCCATCGTCGATGCCGTTGTCCCCAGCGACGTGCCGAGCAGGGTGTAGCACATCGTCAAGATCTCTTTATCGGTCAACGGCTTGCCATCGATTTCCTGAGCCAGTAGGTAGCTCGGAATATCGTCGGCAGGGCGCCGGCGGCGCTCGGCGATCACCTCCACGAACATTTGGTTGATCTTCGTTGTCGCCGCCGCGAGGCGCGAACCGTCCGGATCGTTGCTCGCGTTCAGCTCTCCGGCCAGCAACCGCGTGGCGACGATGTCGTCGGTGTGCTCCACGGGCAGACCCATATGTTCGAGGAACACATCGGCCGGGACCCGCAGCGCCACATCGGCCATGAAGTCGCAGTGGCCTCGCGCCACCACCTCATCGGCCAGCCGTCGCACCGATTCCCGCGCCGCCGGTTCCAGCTTCTTCACCGCACTCGGCGACAACAGCGGCGCGAGCATTCTGCGGATCTTCGTATGCTCGGGCGGATCGAGATTGGGGGGAATGTGTATGCCGGGTGACGGCTTCCGGTAGAAGGTGAAGGTCTCCCGGTTGGAGAAGTTGTCGGTATCGGTGCCGATTTCCCTGCACAGCGGATAACTCGTCACCACCCAGAATCCACGGGCAGCCGTGCTGTAGAAGATGTCTCCGGCACGCCGGGCCGCGAGCATCGTCCCCAGCGGGTCATCGCGGAACGCCGGGTCGCATTCGGGATCGAAGTCCAGTATCTGTACGCCGGCCGCACGCGCCCGGGCCTCGGCATCTTCCACAGTGATTTCGTTGCTCACTTGACCTCCTTGTTCACTAGCATGTCGACACTGGCAAGACGGCCGGCGCTGAGCGCTTCGGTCCGGGCTTCGAGCATCGCGCTGTCACCGGAGTCGGTGAAAATGCAGAACACGTGATCGTCGAGCGCCTGCTGCAGGATCCCGTCCGCCATCACCCGCGGATCCATCCCGTGCTGCGCCAAGAACGCCTTGCTCCGGTCCACCACCTCCGGATCGACTCGGTACGCTCCGTACTCGGCCGGCCGGCGCCGGAAAGCATCGGCCATCCTCGACCGAATCGCCCCGGGTAGCACCGCCGATACCCCCACCTGCGAACCGGCGGCCAGCAGATCCTGCCGGAGAGTCTCGGCCAGCGAGAGCACGGCATGTTTGCTGGAGATATAGGCCGCCACCGACGGCAGTGTCGTCACCGAACTGTTCGACGCGGTGATCAGAACGTGGCCCGCTCCCTGTTCGAGCAGCCGGGGAACAAAGCTTCGTACCCCGTGCACCACACCGAACACGTTCACGTCGTACACCCAGCGCCAGTCTTCGACCGTCAGTTCCCAGGAACGCCCGCGCACCGAAACGCCGGCGTTCAGGCAGACCACGTCCACGCGACCGAACCGTTCGAACGCACGATCGGCCAGCGCGGCCACCGAATCGGATTTCGTGACATCTGTGGGCACGGCCAGCACCTCCGCACCGGCGGCCCGGAGCTGGGACTCGGCCTCGCCCAGGGCCTCTGTGTCGATATCTGCGATAACCACCCGTGCGCCGCGATCGGACAGACCGGCTGCCAGACCGAGCCCCAGACCGCCCGCTGCGCCGGTCACGACGGCAACATGACCCGCGCCCGTCACAACGTCCTCCCGAGTGGACGATCGAGCACTGGCTCGAAGTTGTTCTCCACTGCTCACCCTTCCTTCGCGGCGCGCAGACCTTGCCGGTGAGCAAGTGGCGCACCATATTCCGTTCGGCACGACCACGGGCCCGCCGGCGCAGCCCGATCCGGTGTCACCGGGTACGAATCCGATCTCCCGGCAAGCCGCAGGCACACGGCGCTCGGTCGATCACCCCGTCGACGTCCAACTCGATATCGCGACCCCGATACCTCCGGTCCCCGACGACCGTCAGGGTGGGCCGCCCCGAGACGGCGTTCACCTGCCATTCCTCGGGGTCGAGATGCAGCCCGGTTCCTTCCGGGCAGGACAGTCCGAGCGCAGGACCGAGCATTGCCATCTCCGCCGGTCGCAGCCCGGCCCCGCGGAGCGGTTCGAGCGCATCGCGCCGCGCCCAGATCACCGGCATATCGGCCAATTTCGCTGCCGCACCTTCATCGGCGAGCAGCGACTCGGCCGTCTCGCCGGGCAGTCCGAGAATCGCTTCGACGGGCAGCAGACTCAGCAGCGCCGCGACCCGCCGGGAGTCCCAGGCATAGGGTTCGGCGTTGCTGTACACGACACCGATTTCACGCATTGCATGCACCACCGGGCCGAGCCATGGGCTTTCGGAGTTGCGAACGGTCTGCACTGCGTGCTGCCCCGGACCGACGCCCCAGATGTCCAGTAGCCGCCGGGCCCACGCGGTATCGCGCTCGTATTCCGGCCAGCCGATCTCGAATGCGAGACTCCCGCCCGCGCGGGGGAAGTACCCGATACCCACCAAAGACGGATCCCGCCCGGCCATGGCTTTCGTCATCAATTCACGGCTCATGCCTTCACCACTCTTGGGAACTTGGCCACACTCGAACTGCGCGCCACCAGATCGTCGACCGGCACCAGCTCTATCTCCGGTTCGATGCCCACCTCCGCGGTGACCGCGCTACGCAGCCGCTGGCGCAGATCGTCGAGGTCCACTCCGCCGGCCGGCTGGTACCCGACGCGCAACCGCAGCTGATCGACCACCCGCGACTCACGAATGATCTGGAACATCCCGTCATGGGTCTCGTTCTGTGTTTCGATCGCTTTCCATACCTGGCCGACCACTACCGGCCGGCCCTGCACGATCGTCTCGTCGCCGAGCCGGCCGATGATCCACTGCCGCGCATGGGTACGACCGCAACCGCACCTCTCCTGATCGATCCGGACGAGGTCACCGCTGCGGTACCGGATGAGTGGGGCAGCATTGTTGTCCAGGTCGGTGGCGACGAGCTCGCCGACCGTACCCGCCGGAACAGCTCGGAGGCTGTCGGTTTCCAGGGTCTCGGCGACGACAAAGTCCTCCCACAGGTGGTAACCGTTGTGTTCCCGGCATTCCCACGCGGTTCCGGTATCACCGGCGCTGCTGTAGGTGAACAACTCGATACCCCACTCGTCGCGAACCTTTGCCGCCAGGGCAGCGCCGAGCGGCTGCCCCGCGAACGCGGCGCCTTTGAGCGACGAGAACGCTTCGCGAAGATCGTAGGCGTCCTCGAGCCGCTCGAATTCGAGAACCGTGGGCATCAGCAACTGCAGATAGCTCGGCCGGAAGCGGCGCAGGGCCGCAATGATCTCCGCACCCTGGCCCATCCAGCCGTCGAGGTAGATCGGGACGAGCCCCATCTGCTGATAGAACGTGTCGTAGAAACCGCGCATCGCGCCCGGCGGCACCAGGACCCGATCTCCGGGCCGGACCCCGAGCTCCCACAGATCGCGGCCCGAGCAGGCCGGCAGCGGCGGCGCCGTTTCCCAGATCTCGGGTACCAGTTCCGGCATTCCGGTCGTACCCGATGTGGTCATGATCGATGTCAGCCGGCTCGTCGGAACCTGCAGCAAACCGCCGAACGGATCGCCGGTCCGGTCCCGGTAGGCACGTACGTCGTCCTTGGTGAAAGTCGGCACCAACTCGAAGAAGTCGTCGAGGGAACGCACCCGAGCGGGATTCACACCTGCGGCGGACCAGAGCTCACGGTAGAACGGTGAGTTCTCGTACGCGGCAGGCACCAGCTCGAGCACCCGCCGCTCCTGCAACGCGCGCAATTGCTCGCGCGGCATCGTTTCGATGTCCGGCTGGAGAAACCGCCGGTTCGGATCGTCCGCACCCGCTACTAGCGGACTGGACCTGGTTGCGTCCACGTCGTCTTCCTTCGTAGGTCGAACATCAGCAAGAGATGTAGACCAGACCGTAGGACGAGACATGGCTCGCAATGACGGGAACACCGTTCTTTCCCGAACTTGCCCCACCGCACACCAAGACGCTTAATTAGTTATATACTTCCGGCGGCTCAGCGCTGGCGCTTGACCAGCCCACCTGCACTTATGCGCGATTTCAACATCAAATCCGCGGCCAACAAGTAAATGAGATATCTCTTTACTTGGGCAGCGGCGCCGCATCGGTGCCCGGCATCCACCCGAATGCTACGAAACCGGACGCCCGAGCTCACTCGGGCCAAAGTCCTCAAAGAAGTTCCCGAACTGCGCGAGACATCGGAACGCCATGACGCCGGTGGCATCGGATCGCACACGGACGGACCGAAGCTTCACCAAGATTCTCCCGGCATGATGGGTCACCGAAACCCGTACGTTGCGATGGGACGATCGCGCGGGGTCGCCCGCGGCCGTCATGACCCGCCGAGCAGGCAGCGAGCGTTGATCGGTTCAGCGGTGAGCAACTCGATTTCGGCGCAGCGCGCGCCTACCCGCCCTGAATTCCCGAAAGAAGACGAACGTCGGCGAATCAGCCCATCAGATCGAGCACTGTGGTGACATCCGGCCGCAGCAGATAGTCGCGTGCCTCGGTCAGATGCTTGCGCCAGACCTCCTCGGCACCGGTCTCCACGCCCGCCTCGATGAGATCGACGACCCGATGGTGTGCCTTGAGCCCCAGGCTCATACCGGTTTCCTCCGGTGTGGCGACTTTCGACTCCACCCAATCGATATTCGCCCGGTCGATGATGTGCTGGACCATACCGGTCAGCACCCGCAGCGTCTGGTTCCCGGTGAGCTCGACCAGCAGGGCATGAAACGCGGTGTGCGTCCTGATCGCGCGCAAAGGGGAATCGGCCGCCGCTTCGTGTTCGTCGAGCGCCGCACGCAACCGCTCGACATCGGCGTCGGTCCGGCGGGCAGCGAGCAGGCCGATGATGGGCGGTTCGATCAGGATCCGCGCCTCGTACACATCCGCCAGCGTGGTGCCGCGGAACTCGAGTACGAAGCCGGCATACCGCGCGGCCACATCGATATTCGGCACCTGGACACGAGCGCCGCCATGGGCACCGCGGCGAACAGTGATGAGAGATTCGGATTCGAGCACGCGGAAGGCTTCACGCAGTGTCGGACGGGAAACGTTGAACCGTTCGAGGAGTTCGGCCTCCGACGGCAGGGCAGCACCCTCCGCGAGGTCGCCGCGGACGATCTGCCGGCGCAACTGGTCGGCGATCAGTTCCGCGGTCTTCGGCAGGCGGGGCGGCTGGAGCCTCTCGGCGGATACCGTATCGAGCTGGACCACGGCCTTCCTCTCGGTTTCTCTCGCAGGTCGATTGCGCTCCGTCGCACGATCATCTAGTTACTCAACTGTACCCTATAGCAGGTCCGCATACCCTCGCCGGCCAGCGGGGCCGTGCGCGATCAGTGTGCGCCCGAGTATTCCCACCGACCAAATACGCAGGCTCCGTGGGTTTCCGGGCGTAGTCCTTGCCCGCCAGGTAACCTCCTTGCGATAATAACTTAATGATTTATCTATCTTATACCTTGGTGGGTCGCCGTGACAGCTGCTGATCGCAGCGGGTCCCCTGCGCCGCGCGGCCCGCTACAGGGAGTCAAGGTGATCGAGATCGCCGGCCTCGGTCCCGGCCCCTACGCCGCGATGCTCCTCGCCGATATGGGAGCCGATGTGGTGCGGGTGGACCGCCCGGGACCGGTGTCCGGGCAGCCGGAGCTCTACGCGCTGGCCCGCGGCCGCCGCTCGCTGGCGGTCGATATGAAGAAGGCCGAGGGCCTGGCGACGCTGCTGGATCTGGTCGACACCGCGGATATCCTCATCGAAGGTTTTCGGCCCGGTGTCGCCGAACGGCTCGGGTTCGGCCCGGACGTCTGCCACAGCCGCAACGCCCGGCTCGTCTACGCCCGGATGACAGGCTGGGGTCAGGACGGCCCCTTCAGCCGGATGGCCGGACACGACCTCAACTATCTCGGGCTCACCGGCGCCCTGACGCTCCTGCAGAGCTCCGCCGATTCCCCTCCCCCGTCACCCCCCGGATTCATCGCCGATTTCGGTGGCGGCGGACTGATGATGGCCTTCGGAATCGTCAGCGCACTGCACGAGGCTCAGCGTTCCGGTTCCGGCCAGGTCGTCGACGCGGCCATGGTGGACGGCGTCGCGTCACTGACGACGCTGATCTATTCGATGACGGCCCAGGGCCGCTGGAACATGGATCGGCCCGGCACCAATTTCTGTGATGGCGCCGCTCCCTACTACGCCGTCTACGAGACCGCGGACGGCAAGTACCTCGCGGTCGCGCCAATCGAACCACAGTTCTACGCGACCATGATCGAGCTGCTGGGCTTGACGCTCGACGAACTGCCCGATCGCGAGGATCCGGCCAACTGGGCCGAATTGAAGGAACTGCTCGCCGGAATCTTCCGCACGAAACCACGGGAGCACTGGACCGGCCTGTTCGACGGGACCGACGCGTGCGTCACCCCGGTACTCAACTTCGCCGAGGCAAGGCAGCATCCGCACAATGCGGCCAGGGGCACCTTCGTCGAGGAATTCGGTGTGGTGCAGCCGGCGCCGGCACCCCGCCTGGGCGGTACACCGGCGGCCATCACCCGACCGCCCGCTGTGCCGGGCGCCCATTCACGGGAGGTGCTGCTCGACTGGGGCCTGTCCGCTGAGCGGGTCGGCACGCTGATCGACTCGGGCGTGGTCACCGAACGACCGGCGTAATGCGTATCCAGCACAAAACGGGCGTGGCCCGGTCGCGGATATCCGCGACCGGGCCACGCCCGTCCCCCTCAGATGCCGAGGCGGTCGGCGAGTAACTGACGATGGAAGTCGGAACCGCCGAGCAGAGCCTGGGAGCTCTTCGCGCGCTTCAGATAGAGATGCGCCGGATGTTCCCAGGTGAACCCGATACCACCGTGGATCTGAATATTGTCCCCGGCGGCCTGCAGGTACGCGTCGACACAGTGCGCCTTGACCATCGGTGCCACCACGGGCACATCGACATGCCCGGTGGCGGCGGCCCAGAGCGCGTAGTAGACAGCGGACCGCGATGACTCCAGTTCGACCAGCATCGAGGCACACATATGTTTGATCGCTTGGAACGAGCCGATGGGACGGCCGAACTGCTCGCGCACCTTCGCATAATCCACGGCCATATCGAGTACTCGTCCGGTGCCCCCGAGGGAGTCGGCGGCCAACGCGATGGAGGTCAGGTCGAGCATCCGGGCGACCGCACCCTCCGCATCGGCGGACGCCAGCCGCTCGGCGGGCGTATCGGCGAAGGTCAGGCGGGCCAGTTTGCGGGTTTGATCCATCGTGGGCAGCGGCGTCCGCTCGAGCCCCGACGCGGCCGCGTCGACCGCGAAAACACCGAGCTCTTCGCCCGCCCGCGCCACAACCAGTATCAGATCGGCACCCGCGCCGTCGACGACATAAGACTTGTGGCCGTCGAGTCGCCAGCCGTCACCCGAGGATCGGGCGGCCAGGGCCACCGCGTCCGGTTGCCACGAGCCCGCCTCCTCGGCCAGCGCCACGGTGGCCACCAGGTCCCCGTTGGCGATCCCGGGCAACCACCGCGCGCAGGCAGCCTCGTCTCCGAGTGCCATCAGCAGTTGCGGGGCCATCACACCGGAAGCCAGGAATGGAGACACCGTCAGCGCCCGGCCGAGTTCCTCGAGCACGATGCCGAGCTCGACGAAGGTGAACCCGGCGCCGCCGTATTCCTCCGGAACAGCGATGCCCTGGAGACCGATCTCCGTACCCATCTGCTTCCACAGCTGACGGTCGAAGCCGGCGGGCTCGGCCATCCGCTCGCGGACGGCGTCCTCGGCGGCGCGTTCGGTCAGGAACTCCCGCACTACGTCCTGCAGTGTGGTCTGTTCGTCGTTGAGTGCGAATTCCACCGCGACTCACCCCTTCCGAGCGGCGAACTTCTCCGGCACCGCTCGGTACTCGGAGGTGTCGTGGGACTGGCTTTCGGCGGCCAAGCCGTAACCGAGCATCGACACCGAGGCCTGGCGCAGGTGCTGGTTGAGGACCATCTTGGTGTCCTGCACCGCCTGCGCGGGCAACTCCGCGAGCTGGCGGGCGCTGGCCATCGCCTTGTCGAACACCTGGTCGGCGGGGTCGGCGTAGGTTGCCAGACCCAATTCCACGGCCACGGCCGCGGGGATGCGTTCGCCGGTGAGCAGATAGCGCTTCGCCCGCAGCAGGCCGATGCTCAGCGGCATCGCCACCGCTCCGCCGTCACCGGCCACCAGGGCGACCTGCACATGCGGATCGGCCAAGTAGGTCGAGTCGGAGATGTGCACGATATCGCAGGCAGATGCCAGCGTGCAGCCCAATCCCACGGCGGGGCCGTTCACCGCCGCCACGACGGGCAGGTGGACGTTGAGCAGGTCCTCGAAGATCTGCCGGCCCTCGCGCAACCGGGACCGGCGCAGAGCGAGATCATCTGCCAGGACCGCGAAGTCCTCGATATCGCCGCCCGCGCTGAAAGCGCGACCGGCTCCGGTCAGCACGATCGCGCGTGCGCCGGGATCGGCACAGACTTCACGCAGCGCCGCCAGCAGCGCCAAGTGCATATCCGAACTGAACGCGTTGCGCGCGTCCGGACGGTTGAGCGTGATCACCCTGACGGGTCCGTCCGCGGAGACGAGTACGGGCTCGTCTGTCATGTTCACACTCCTCGTGCGAGTAGGTGCAGAATTCGGTTCCCCACGCCCCGTAGCCGGTGGCGTTGACGAGCCGAACAGTAGAAAGATAAAACTATTTATACCGACTGTTGCTCGAGTTGTCACACCCGCCCGGCGACGTGCAACCACGAGTACGACACGGGGACCGCCCGACCGGCCGGCCGAATCGGAAAGAGGTAACGAACCATGGCACCGAAGGCACTCGAGGGAGTCAGGGTGTTGGATCTCAGCAGGATCCTCGCCGCACCGTTCGCGACGCAGCAGTTGGCCGACCTCGGTGCCGACGTGATCAAGGTCGAGCAACCGGGCCGCGGCGACGACGCGCGGGAATACGGCCCGCCTTTCCTCGGCGACCGCGCCGAGAGCGGGATGGCGGCCTTCTTCCTCAGCTGCAATCGCAACAAGCGGTCGGTGACGGTGGATTTCAAGACCGCCCGCGGGCAGGAGATCGTGCGCGAGCTGATGTCGTGTTCCGATGTCGTGGTGGAATATTTCCGGCCCGGTGTACTCGACAAGTACGGCCTGGGCTGGGACGACGTCCACACCGAGTTCCCGCATGTGGTGATGTGTTCGGTGACCGGCTTCGGCCAGGACGGCCCCTACCGCGCGCGGCCCGGCTACGACGGCATCTTCCAGGCGGTCAGCGGAATGATGAGCGTATCCGGGATACCCGAGGGGCAACCCGGCGCCGGGCCGATGAAATCCGGGCTGTCGCTGGTGGACATCCTCACCGGCCTCTACACGACCTCGGCGATCCTGGCCGGCCTGCGCTACCGCGACCGCACCGGGGAGGGACAGCATCTCGACGTCTCACTGCTCGACTGCGGTATCGCGAGCCTGTCGCACTACGCGGAGAACTACCTGGTATCGGGAACGGTGCCGGAACGCCGCGGCAACGGTGGCTTCGGCGGAATCCCGTCCCAGGCGTTCACCTGCGCAGACGACCGGATGATCTTCCTGGTGGCCTCCTCCAACGACCAGTTCGCCCGCGCCTGCGGCGCCCTCAGGCAACCGGAGCTCGCCCGGGATCCCCGTTTCGATTCGATCGCCGCACGCATCGGCCACCGGCTCGAACTGCTGGAGATCCTGGAGAAGATCTTCCGGAGCAAACCCGCCGCGCACTGGCTCACCGAACTCGAGGCCGTCGATGTCCCGGTGGGGCCGGTCAACGATATCGCCGGGGCACTGGCCGACCCGCACGTCCGCTCCCGCGAGCTGCAGATCACCATGCAGCATCCGCAGGAGGGGCCGATTCCCGGACTGCGGTATCCGATCAGGATGTCGGGCACCCCGGTCGCGGACTACACGGCACCGCCCGCGCTGGGCGCCGACCGAGACGCGGTGCTATGCGATCTTCTCGGCTACGACGCCGAAAAGATCGCCGACCTGGCCGCAGCCGGAGTGATCTGACGGTATCGGGTCCGTGCCCGGCTCAGGCTGTGTTGGATTTGCCTGAGCGTGGGCGCCTGCGTGGTGACGCTCCGCTACCACCTCTGGCGCTGACACGCTCAGGCGGTGTGGGATCAGCCTCGAGCGCTCGCGCTGCGTGGTGGCGCAAGCTGCCTCCTCCGGCGCACTGACCGCGCTCAGGCCGTGCGGGATGGGCCTGAGCGCCGGCGCCTACGTGGTTACGCTCCGCTACCGCCTCCAGCGCTGACCGCGCTCAGGCTGTGCCCGATCAGCCTGAGCGCTCGCGCCTACGTGGTTACGCTTCGCTACCGTCTCCGGCGCCGACCGCACTCAGGCCGGGCGCGGCTCCCGGGGCAGGCCGAGAGTGCGCTCGGCGAGCACGTTCAGCTGAATCTGCGTGGTGCCGCCGAAGATCGACTCCGAGCGGCTGCCCAGGAACACCTGCTGCAACCGGTTGAGCTCATACTCGTCACCGACGAGTTCGGCGGCGACGTCGAGCGCACGCACGGCGGTCTCCCCCATGCGGATGTGGGAGTTGCTCGCGAAGACCTTGCTCAAGGACGCCTGCACCGTGGCGTCGATACCGCGGCCCTTGATGGCCGTCATCAGCCGCCGCCCGTTCCATTCCATGATGCGGGCCTCGGTCCAAGCCCGGACGAGGTCGCGGCGCAGCGCACCGCTGGGGGTGCGACTGTGCGAGCGGGCCGCTTCGATCATCGCGTCGACTTCGTGCTGAATCCGCAGATGGTCGCCGAGCAGTGTGGTGCCGCGCTCGGTGCCGAGGGCGCCCATAGCCACGCCCCAACCCTGATTCACCGCACCGACGACGAGGTCGGCGGACGTGACGGCCCCGTTGAAGAACACCTCGCAGAAGTCGTCGCCACCCAGCATGTTGCGGATCGGCCTGATCTCGACACCCGGCTGGTCGGCGGGGACGAGAAGCATGGAGATACCGCGGTGGCGCGGGGCGTCCGGATCGGTCCGGCACAGCACGTAGAGCCAATCGGCGGATCCGCCGTGCGACGTCCAGACCTTCTGGCCATCGATGACCCATCGGTCACCGTCGAGCCGGGCCCGGGTGCGCAATCCGGCGAGATCGGAGCCGTTGCCCGGTTCGCTGAACCCCTGGCCCCACAGCTCCTCCACCCGGGTGATCGGCGGCAGGAAGCGGGTCTTCTGTTCCGGGGTGCCGAACGCGAGCAAGGTCGGACCGAAGAGGTCCTGCCCCTGCGTGGTGGCCCGGAAGGGCGGATCGGCGCGCGCGTATTCGAGCTGGTAGATGAGCTGCTCGTCGACGGAGGCATTACGTCCGCCGTATTCCTCGGGCCAGCCCATGCACAACCAGCCGCCGGCGGCGAGTTCCCGATCCCAGGCCAGCCGCACGTCGAACGCTTCGGCGTCCCATGAGACGCCGACGCCGCGGTGCCGGGCGAACTCGCCGACGACATGCTCGTCGAACCAGGTGCGCACCTCCTGCTGGAAGTCCGCGAGTTCCGGGGTGAGTGACAAATCCACTGTGACGGTCCTCCAGTCGGTGGGTGAGCGATCTACAGTCGCTCGATGATCGTGCCGGTGCCCATTCCGCCGCCCACGCACATCGTGACCAGCGCATAGCGCCCGCCGGTGCGTTCCAGCTCGTTCAGCGCCTTGGTCAGCAGTACGCCCCCGGTGGCCCCGAGCGGATGGCCGAGCGCGATGGCTCCGCCGTTGATGTTCACGCGGCTCATATCGGCTTTGGTCTCATGCGCCCAGGCCAGTACCACCGACGCGAACGCCTCGTTGATCTCGATGACGTCCATATCCTCAAGGGTGAATCCGGTGCGTTCCAGTAGCGCCTGGGTGGCGGGGATCGGCCCCGTCAGCATCATCACCGGGTCGTTGCCGACCAGCAGGGTATCGACCACCCGGGCCCGGGGACGCACGCCCAACTCTTCGGCGCGTGACCCGGTCATGAGCAGCAGCGCGGACGCTCCGTCGGAGATCTGCGACGACGTCCCGGCCGTGTGCCGGGCACCGGGCCGGTCCGGCAGATTGAGTCGCAGTCCGGCGAGGGTTTCCGCGGTGGTCGGCCGTGGGCCCTCGTCCACCGAGATGGTCCGCGTTCCGGTCACCGCACCGGTCTCGTCTACCACCGGTGCCGACACAGGGACGATCTGCCCCGCGAACCGCTGCTCGGCGATCGCGCGCGCGGCCCGTTCCTGCGAGGTCACGGCGAACTGTTCCAGCTGGGACCGGGACAGGTCCCATTTCTCGGCGATTCGCTCGGCGGCCTCGAACTGGGTGGTGATCTCGTAGTGCTGTTCGTAACGCTCGGTCTTGGAACGACCCAGTTCCGGCAGCACGGACGCGGTCATCGACACCTGGTTCATCGACTCCACCCCACCGGCGACCGCGACATCGGTGACACCGCCGGCGACGAGCCCGTAGGCCAGCGTGAACGCCTGCTGCGAAGAGCCGCACTGGGTGTGCACGGTGAACGCCGCGGTCCGCTCGTCCAGGCCCGCGGCCAGCCAGGCGCTGCGGGTCACGTTGCCGGACTGCTGGCCGACCTGGCTCACACAGCCACCGGCCACCTGGCCGACGACCGCCGAATCGATCCCGGCCCGTTCCACTGTCGCCGCGAGAATATCGCTGAACAGGTCGGGTGCCGGGTAATGGGCGAGACCGCCACGTTTCTTACCCACCGCGGAGCGGGCGGCTTCGACGATCACCACGTCGGACATATCTCTCCTCATGAGCTGGTGGTCACAGGTAGTAGCGGCCGAGCGATTCGACGACCAGCGCCGGCTTCTCGCCACCCGCGATCTCGATCTCGGTCTGCACGGTGAGCTGCACGGCCGGACCGTGCTCGGTGACGTCGACGAGCGTCGATCCGGCGCGGACCTGTGCGCCCACCTTCACCGGCGAAACGAAACGCAGTTTGTTGACGCCGTAGTTGATCGCCATCTTCGCCTGCACCCGGTAGATCTGACCGGTCAGAACGGGCAGCAGGGAGGCGGTGAGCCAGCCGTGCGCGATCGTGGTCCCGAACGGGCCCTCGGCGGCGCGCTTAGCGTCGACGTGAATCCACTGCAGATCCCCGGTGGCGTCGGCGAACTGGTCGATCCGCGACTGTTCGATCGTCAACCACGCACTGTGCCCCAGGTGTTTGCCCACCGAGTCCCGGATCTGCTCGAGATCGGTGAAGACCACCGGTCCGTTCGCGTCGTCGATGTTGTGACCGGTCACGAATAACTTCCTCTCACCGAAGGCTCCGCAAACGGGTGCGGACACCACCACAGTATTACTATTATCTACCTGATCGAACTATAAAGACTCTCGAGGTGAGAGAACAACAGGGTGCTCGGGCGGTCGGCCGCGACAGTAGAGCACCAGCCATCCGGTCTATCGAAGGAAGTTTCCATGGGCGAGCGATACGCCGATTTCCCCAGCCTGAGGCTCGAGCTGGGCAAGCACGGGGTGATGCACCTCATCCTGGAGGGCCCCGCACTCAACTCGGTGAGCCCGCAGATGCACCGCGATCTCGCCGATGTCTGGCCTGTCCTCGGGCAGGACCCGGAGGTACGTTCGGTCCTGGTCTACGGCGCCGGGAAGGCCTTCTCCTCGGGTGGCAATTTCGACCATATCGAGCAGATGACCAACGACTACGAAACCCGCCTGCAGACCATGCGCGAGGCGCGTGACCTCGTGCTGAACCTCGTCGCGTTCGACAAGCCGGTCGTTTCCGGCATTCGCGGCCCCGCCGTCGGCGCGGGCCTGGTGGTCGGCATGCTGGCTGATGTTTCGGTGGCCGGCAAGAAGGCCAAGATCATCGACGGACACACCCGGCTCGGCGTCGCCGCGGGCGATCACGCCGCCATCTGCTGGCCGCTGATGATGGGCATGGCCAAGGCCAAGTACTACCTGCTCACCTGCGATCCGCTCGACGGCGAGGAGGCCGAGCGCATCGGCCTGGTCTCGCTCTGCGTGGACGACGACGAGGTGATCGCCAAAGCCGAGGACATCGCGACCCGGCTGGCCCAGGGCGCACCCACCGCGATCCAGTGGACCAAGCACAGCCTCAACCATTGGTACCGCTCGGCGATCCCCGCGTTCGAGGCCTCCCTCGGTATGGAGTTCATCGGATTCGGCGGCCCCGAGGTACGCGAAGGCCTGGCCTCGCACCGCGAGAAGCGAGCGCCGCAGTTCGTGACCGAACCGGCGCCGGAGGAGAACTGATATGGGAACCACCAAAGTCGCGCTCGTGACCGGGGCGTGCGGCGGGATCGGCGGCGCCATCGCCCGCCACCTGGCCGAGGCGGGATATTCGATCGCGGCCGGTGATCTGGATGCCGCGGCCGCGGCCGAACTGGCGGCGTCGCTGCCCACGCGCAGCATCGGGGTCGGTGTGGATATCACCGACAGCTCCGCTGTCGCGGCCGCGGTCGCGACGGTGGAATCGGACCTCGGCCCGATCGACGTCCTGGTGAACAACGCGGGCATCGACAAGATCGAGCCCTTCGTCCAGTCCACCGAGGACACCTGGAAGAAGATCGTCTCGGTCAACTATCTGGGCACCGTCACCGTGACTCGCGCCGTTCTCGACGGGATGATCGAGCGCAAATCCGGGCGTATCGTCAACATTTCCTCCGACGCCGGCCGGGTCGGGTCCTCCGGCGAGGTCGTCTATTCGGGCACGAAGGGCGCGGTCATCGCCTTCGGCAAGGCGCTGGCCCGCGAGGTGGCCACCAAGGGCATCACCGTCAACACCGTCTGCCCCGGCCCGACCGACACCGCGCTACTCCAGCAGGTTGCCGACTACAGCGAGAAGATGTTCGAGGCCACGCGCCGCGCCGTACCGATGAAGCGAATCGGGCAGCCCGACGATGTCGCACCGGCCGTCGTGTTCTTCGCGAGCGAGGGCGCCACCTATATCACCGGCCAGACGCTGTCCGTCAGCGGCGGCCTCACGATGGCATGACCGCGGCGACCAGCGTCACGGTCGTGCGTGACGGCAGCGTAGCGACCCTGATCCTCGACGGGGCCGCGCGGCTCAACCCGATCGGCACCGCGACCTGCACCGCGCTCGCCTCGGCGGTCTGCGAACTGGAGGGCGACCGCCGCGTCCGAGCAGTCGTCGTACACGGTGCCGGGCGCACGTTCTCGGCCGGCGCCGATATCGACGAGATCGCCGGATTCGATCACCGCGACAAGTTCGAGCAATTCATTCACACGTTCACCGACGCGCTCGAGCTGATCGAAGCGAGCCCGCTGCCCTTCGTCGCCGCGATCGACGGCGCGGCGATGGGCGGCGGCCTCGAGCTCGCGCTGGCCTGCGACCTGCGGGTGGTGTACGCCGCCGGGAAACTCGCGCTGCCGGAGGCGAAACTCGGTGTGCTGCCGGGCGCGGGGGGTACCCAGCGCCTGCCCCGGCTCCTCCCGCGCGGGATCGCCACGGAGATGATCATGCTCGGCCGGACCCTCACCGGAGCCCGCGCGTACGAACTCGGACTGGCGAACCATCTCAGCGACTCACCGGAATCGGTGCTCTCCGACGCACGGGCACTCGCCGAGGAGCTCGTCGCCGGCGCGGCCCTGGTCCCGCAGATGACCAAAACGCTGCTGCGCGAGACAGCTACCTGCACCGTCGCCGACGGTATCGTCCGGGAACGGGCCGTGGCCACCGATCTGCACGACAGCGCGGACGGCCGCGAGGGATTCCGCGCATTCGTCGAGAAGCGGGCGCCCCGATTCGAGGTGGAGCGGCGATGAATATCGACTACCCTCCCGAGGCCGAGACCCTGCGCGCGGAAGTCCGCGAGTTCCTCGCCCGGGAGCTCCCCGACGGTTGGGCCGGTCTGGGAACGCTCGACAGCGACGAAGCCCGCAAATTCACGGCCTGGTGGCGTGGACGGCTCGCCGAGACGGGATACATCGCGCCCAGCTGGCCGACCGAGTACGGCGGGGCCGGGTTGAGCAAGCTCGGCCAGGTCGTTCTGGCCGAGGAATTCGCGAAGGCCGGTGTCCCGCCCTACGGGCTCAACGACAATTTCTCGATCAAGATGATCGGCAACCTGCTGCTGCGCTTCGGCACCGAGGAGCAGAAGCAACATTTCCTGCCACGGATCGTGCACGGGGACGATACGTGGTGCCAGGGCTTTTCCGAACCGGGCGCCGGATCCGATCTGGCCGGCCTGCGCACCCGGGCACATCTCGTCGACGGCGAATGGATCATCGACGGGCAGAAGATCTGGACCTCGGACGCACGCACCGCGAACTGGATCTTCCTGCTCGTGCGGACCGATCCCGACGCGACCCGGCACCGCGGCATCACCATGCTGCTGGTCCCGATGGACCAGCCCGGTATCACGATCCGGCCGATCACCATGATGACGGGCGGCAGCAATTTCAACGAGGTGTTCTTCGACGGCGCCCGCACGGCGGCGGCGAACGTCGTGATCGGCCCCGAGCAGGGCTGGCAGGCCGCCATGGCACTGCTGGGCCTCGAGCGGGGCGACGAGGTCGCCACCAACCCGATCTTCTTCCGTGCCGAAGTCGACCGGCTGATCGATCTGGCCCGCGAACGTGGTCTCGCCGAAGACCAACTGGTCCGTGACCAGCTGGTGCGCGCCTACACCCGGGTGGAGATCATGCGTTATCTCGGGCTGCGGACCCTCACCGGCTGGCTCAAAGGCGAGGTCCCCGGCCGTGACGCCTCCATCTCGAAGCTCTACTGGAGCGAACATCACCGCGAGACCACGGACCTCGCGGTCGGCCTGCTCGGGGCAGACGCGCTCGCGCCGACCGGCCGCTCACCGATCCGGCACTATCGGGCGGACGATCCCGGCGCGCCGAATTCGTCGGCCTCCTGGACCGAGACCTGGATGGCGGCGATCTCCGGCACCATCTATGCCGGCACCTCGCAGGTACAGCGCAACATCCTCGCCGAGTCGGTACTCGGCCTGCCCAGAGAACCCCGCCCGCAATGATTCCCCTTCGGTGCGTCGCGCGCGACCGTGCCGAAAACGCCAGGAGGCAACCATGAGCGATTCCACCCCCCAGGCCCCGATCGTGCTCCGCGAGGACACCGACGGCGTCGCGATCCTGAGCTTCAACCGGCCAGACCGCAACAACTCGTGGTCGGTTCCCATGGAGCTGGAGTACTACCGGCTACTGCGCGAATGCGCTGACGATCCCGCGGTCCGGGTAATCGTGGTCACCGGCGCCGGCCGCAGTTTCTGCCCGGGAATGGATACCTCGGCGCTCGCGGACCAGGTCGCCGACCCCACCCTGACCACAGAGCCGCACAAACGGGCTCCGATCACCACCCCGCGCTCCATCCGTAAGCCGATCATCGCGGCCATCAACGGTGCGTGCGCCGGTATCGGCCTCATCGCCGCGATGAACTGCGATATCCGCTTCCTGTCGTCCAAAGCGAAGGTGACCTGCGCTTTCTCGCAGCGCGGAATCATGGCCGAGCACGGTCTGGCCTTCACCCTGCCTCGCGAGATCGGCACGTCCCGGGCCCTGGATCTGCTGTTCTCCTCGCGCATCGTGATGGGGCAGGAAGCGCTCGACCTCGGTCTGGTCGACCGGGTCTACGAGCCCGAGGAGCTGATGCCCCGCACTCTCGAATACGCGCGCGGACTGGCCGCCAACAGCTCTCCGGTGGCGATGGGCGTGATCAAGCAGCAGGTCTACGAGGCATTGGAGACCACGCACGAGGAAGCGCGCACCATGGCGATCCGCTGGTGGTACGACACGCTGCGAAACCACCACGACTTCAAGGAAGGTGTCACCTCCTACCTGGAGAAGCGCCCGCCCGCCTTCGCGCCGTGGGATCCGGCCACGTCGACAGTGCCGGCCCCGTTGCCCGAAGACTGAATCACAACGCATCGAAGAAATAGCCATGAGCGAGCGCAGGGCAGGGTCGCCCTGGTGACCGGTGCCGCGCCGAGGCGGTGCCGCTCACCGAGGAAGGAGACGACGTCTACTCTGCGACGTCTGCGACCCTCCCCTGCCGAGCTGGAATATCCGGCGGCCACCTCGGCCGATGCGACCGAGGCGATCCGTCACGCCGAGCGGCGGAGTAAGGCTCCCTGCATTGACAGCAGAATAGATAAATGATTAATCTCATATTGAGCTGGAGCTGCTCGCCTTTCTCAGGTTCTGCGAGGTGCCCGCTGCCGACGAAGCGGCACATCATCTGCGCGACGATTTCGCGTAGCGAACCATCGATCACACACGGTTATCGTTCGCGGCGAGCAGTTGCTGGCGATCGTGTAGCTGTATCAGGAGGAGCCGATGACCGATCGCACCCGCCGCTGGCTGATCTCAGGGGTATCCTCCGGATTGGGACGCGCATTACTCGAGAAGCTCGCTGCCGACGGCGAGCAGGTTATCGGAACAGTGCGCAAGACCGCCGACCGAGACCGGCTCGCGGAGTTGGGCTCCGGGGTCATCCCTGTGCAAATCGATCTCACCGACAGTGCCGATAACGTCACAGCAGCGGTACAGCAGGCGATCGAGCAGCTCGGCGGCCTGGATATCCTCGTCAATTGTGCAGGTTACGGGCTGATCGGGGCTGTCGAGGAGACAACGGAGGACGAGGCGCGTCATCAGCTCGAAACCAATTTCTGGGGTCCATGGAAACTGACGCGCGCGGCGCTTCCGTTCCTGCGCGCCTCCTCGGCCGCGCATATCGTCAACGTATCGTCGATCGCCGGTTTCAGCGGTGCGCCGGCCATGGGGTTATACGATGCGTCGAAGTTCGCGCTCGAGGGTATGAGTGAGGCATTACGGCTGGAACTCGAACCGCTCGGGGTACGCGTGACCATCGTCGAGCCGGGCGGTTTCCGGACGAATTGGGCAGGCCCCGGTCTCGTCATGTCCGAGAACGAAATTCCGGAATACGCGCCCTCGACCGAGTGGATCCGAAAGCGGCTGCGCTCGCAGAGCGGATCGCAGCCCGGCGATCCGGAACGCGCTGCGGCGGTGATTGTCACGCTGATCGACTCCCCGAAACCGCCGCTGCGTTTACCGCTGGGCAGCGATGCGGCCAAGGCGCTTCGCGCAAAGAGCACCTCGATCCTCAGCGAATTGGACGAGTGGTCGGCGGTGTCGGCCAGTACAGATTTCCCTGTCGAAGAACAAGGTCCGACGTCGAATTCCGGCCGAATCGCGAGTACACCGCGCCCATAGCGACCCCGTGGTCCGACCCGCAGAATTCGGCCTCGACGAGTGAATAACGCGACTGCCGACCACTTCAGCCGGTTCGACGACCGATGCCGAACCGCCGAAACCGTCCAGTGTTCTATGTTTAGGAGAGAATATGGTGACTTCGTCCGCCTCGACCGGGAAGAACAAGGTTTTTCCACCGCGCGGGAACTTCGGTGGCCACGCCCTTGTCTCACCGTTCGAACCCGATGCAGCCTCGATGGATTCCGACGAACCACTGTTCGGTATGCCGCCCGAGGCGCTCTATCTATGGGGCACACTGCGCGACGAGGAGGGGGATCTCCACACCATCATGCGGCGAATCCCCCACTCGCAGCCCGCGACCACCCGGCGAAGCCTGGTAGTCCAGACCACTATGGGCGGCGCCTCCGACC
>NZ_BDCG01000028.1 GCF_001613385.1 Nocardia flavorosea NBRC 108225
GTATCCAAGGCGGCCTCACGCCCAGCGAGTCGCTTGGAAGCTGGACGGAAGAGCCTTGACCTCGACGTTTTTCCCTGCGCTGGGGGCGTGCACTACCTGACCGTTGCCGATGTACATCATTACGTGCCCGGGTGAGCCGCCATTGAAACTGCTCGACGGAAAGATGAGGTCTCCGGGTTGGAGATCGTTCGGTGCCACCTTCGGTAGTCCCCGCCACTGGTCCTGCGACACTCGCGGAATATCCACACCGGCCGCGTTCGCCGCGTACTGCATGAGCCCCGAGCAATCGAAGCTGTTCGGGCCTTCCGCGCCCCAGACATACGGATCACCGACCTGTGCCAGCGCAACCTCGACTGCCTTGCGTGCCTTGGCAGAACCACCGGCACCCATGGAAGTCATATATCCGCTGGGCACCTCCTTGCCCGCGATGTTGTAGAGGTATTGGTTGGTCAGCTTGTCGATCGCCGTGGCGGTTTCGTCGGCGTTGGTCTGCCCGCCCGATACTACGTTCTGTGCCTTTCGCAGAGCCCTCGTGAGGATCTCACGAACCTGCTGCTGGCCCTCCTTGGTATAAGCCTGGGGACCGAGTTCGGCAAGGGCCACATTGACCTCACGGATCAACGACGTCACTGCCTTCTTGTCGACCGTGTTCGTACCCGCCAACCGCTTGATATAGTTGGCCAGCTGATTGTCCAGGTTGTTGAACGCCGTCGCTGCGTTCCTCTGGAACAGCCGCTTTGCCTTGACCATTCGCGCGGTTTCGCCGGAGCCATTCGAAGCGCCGACCTCTTCCCGCAGCCGTTGCACCTCGGGGTTGTCCGTCGGACCATCACCATAGACTTCGGCCAGCAGGTCCAGCGCTTCGAGTGCCCGCTGAGCCTCGGGTGTCAATTGACCTTCGGGGACCGGCGTCCCACCGCCCGAGCCGCCCCCGGAACCGCCGCCGAGCAACCCCGACAGAGCCGAACCGAGAATCGGCAACAGGCTCATCCCGGCCATCAACGCCATGGGCGCCACTTCGGCCAGCAGTTCCGGATCAACCGGCGGGTCGGCAGGTTCGCGATCCGACTTCTGTTCTTCTCCCTGTGGTGCCTGTTGTTGCGCCGGCGGACCCGAGACGGGCGGCGTCGCCACCGCCGCCGACCCCGGCGGTGGCGACGGTGGTGCACCGGAGGCCATTTGGGTAAATGGCGGAGAGACAGCACTGCCCGGAACTCGGGCGGCAGGTGCCGACGCGGTCGACCCGGGCACAGTTGTACCGGGGTTGACGCCGTTCTGCAGCGATGGGTTGGCCGCCGGAAAACCCGGCGCCGCCCCAAGATTGCCGTTGGTCCCTCGCGGTTTACGGTCGTCGGACGACCACGGAGTTTCCCACAGGACTTCCTCAGTACCGACCGCACCGGATACAGCCACGTCGTCTTCGTGCTCGGCCTCCGGCGATAGTGGACCCGCTTCGGGGCTCGTCACGGCTCACCACCCAACACCCGTTTGACACGGACGTCCCCGGTCTGTGGGATCTTCTGCCGGAAAAAGGGCCCACCCTCGGGATTTGCGGTCACCACCTCATCGACACCGACTGCGACAGCGACACGTGTGGCGCCCTTCTTACCGAAACCCCAGAAGACCAGATCCCCGGCACTGACCGCGGACCGGGACACCGCGACGCCACAATATCCCTGCTGCTCCACAGCAGTCGGCAGCACGACCGCCCGCCTGGGGCCTTTCGGGTCACCACAACCGCCGGAAGGCATGTCCACGCTCGTCGGGGCAGTAGTTATCGTGCACTCCCCGACAAGGGAAGCCGCCGAGGCGGCGTAGATCAAATCACGTGCCATTGCGATCGGATCACCTGAGCCGGACTCTTCGTACTGTTGTGCAAGTTGCCGGGCGCATACGACCGCCGGCCCGACGGCCTGTATCGACACCGCGCTCGGTGACTGCAGTGGAGCGGACTTCATGGCGGTCCCGCAAATAAGGTCGCGCTCGGTGACGTACGGGTCATCCGGATCGATTGTCATCGATGCGAATGGGTTGGTACTCGGCAGCACGAAATGCGAAGGATCGGGTGCTGTGGTGGGCAAGGGTGTCTCGGTAACACTGACGGACGGGTCGGGGCCCAGTGCGATATCGCATTGATCCCGAAAAAACTGCCCGCCGTGCGATTCGTTCTGACCGACCATGACCAACGGCGACAACAGGCCGCACCCCCCACAGCCGAACAAGGAAATAAGAACCACCAAGAGCTTCTTCGAAGGCATAGCCGCACACCGCCGACCCTACAACCCGACCGGGTAGCGGAACCGAGTAGCGCTATCGAGGAATCGTGCCTTTGCTCGCGAGCGACAGATTCTCACAGTAGTACCTCCGATTCCCGCTCGGCGTGGCCGCCCGCACTCGGCGTGCTGTTTATGGCGGCACCTCGATCGGGCCGGGCCGGGCCCAGTACCTTTCCACGACCGATCCGGTTCAGTGCGTCTCGCATGAACATCTCGCCACGCCGTTCCTCCGGCACCTGTCGGCCCGCGCCCACCGGCGGAGAGGTCTCTTCCCGAAGTATCGACAGCAAGAACGGAGCTTCCTCCAAATCCACTCCGAGCCACTCGAGACTATTGCGGGCCAGGGTTTCGTCCCGCTGCCGGAAAACGAACCGGTTGGGAATAAGATTATGCGCCGCCCCTTGGAAGTCGGTGGCCGGGTCGTGCGAGGCCAAGCCGATGGCGGCCAGGTGCTTACGGCCGTCCCGGCTGAAATCCGAAGTGACCGAGGCACCGACTTGGGTTTGTGTGAAATGGTGTGCCTCGTCACCGACGAGCAGACCGAATCGGCCGTTGTCCGACAAGAAGGCCTCACGGGCGGTTACCCCCACGAGTTCGTACAAAGCGGTGCCCAGACGTTTGGTGAGCGGCAGGCGGTTGTAAAGGTGGGGAGTGGTGAGCTCCTCCGCGCTCGGCAAAGCCAGCTTGTGGCTGCGCACGACCGTCGCGGCCGCGTCCAGACTCACCGGCCGCAAATTCGGGTCGAACAGCACCGGTACACGCTCGACCACCGTCCCGAGTCGTGCCGCCAGGTCCGCGTATTCTTCCAGTTCTCCCGGTTCATCCCGCAAACGGCAAACGACGTTGTACAGGTCGAGCAGACTGCGGATCCGATGCTGCTCCATCCCCTTCGGCGAGAGCAGGCCGCTGATCGCGGCTCCCGAGCCCGAGGTGGGTGAGAGATCCAGCAACGGCAGTATCGAATCCAGCGCGCGTTCACCTGCCACTCGAGGATCGAACAGTCTCAAGGGGTCGAGTGATACTGACGGATTCGCGAGGTCGATTATCACCGCATCGTCGATCGTGGAAGCGAAATGCTCCCATTCGCCGACCTGGCTGCGGTCGATCGCGAGAAACTGACCGCCCATATCATGCACCAGCACGGCGATCAGTTTCAGAAAATAGGATTTACCGGAGCCCAGTTCTCCGGTCACCGCGAACGATGCGGACAGATCATGGAACGCCGCTTCCATAATCCCGAAATGGATCGGTTCGAAGTTGCCCGAGAGGAGGTTGACTCCGATCACGGGTCCACTGTCGTCACCGATCTGGTTGGTGGTGAACGGTACGAAACCGGCCCACATGTCCGAGGGAACGATATGAGCGAAATCGTCGAACGCACGCCGGGGTGGGCTACCCGGCACCAGCATCGACCACAGGTCCACCTGGGCACCGACCGGTGCGGTCACCTCTACCTGGAACCGTTTGTAGCGACGGCGCAATGTGTTCACCGCGTCCATGGTCGCGTCCTGAGTGGCTCCGCCGACAGCGATGACAGTGGTGAAGGAAACCTCCGACTCACCGCCGTTCACTTCGAAGTGTTGGTTATACTCGCCCAGCATCTGGGCCTTCGACATCAAAGTGTTCTGCGCGAAGGAGACTTCTTGGTCACGCTGGTCCATCTGCTCCCCCAGCCGACGTAGGTTCACCTCATTGTTCTTCAGAACGGTCTCGGCCGGTTTGGAGGACACCCGCATTCCCCAGTCGACAGTGACGTCACCGAGTCCTTCCAACACGGCCAGGAACTCGCTGCCTCCCGGAAACGCCATCCCGCCGTATGGGAACGAACGCGGAGTGAGCATTGCCTGATAAGAGGGTCGATAGCCGGAATCCGGTTGCACGATCTTTATCACCGGTACAAACGAGGTCCGCAGTCGGCGATTACTGTCGCCGCGGGCCCCCTCGTCCAAGGCTGCTGAACGGAATACCGCGGCGGTCGCATCATCGAGCGCACCGATTTGAGTAGGAGCGACCGGGTCGTTGACCGCTCCGCGGGCCAGGTAGTGGTCCCAGAGCCACTGAAACATTGCCGCCGGCACCGGAGTCGGGTCGAAGTCGTAGCCGATCCTGGACAGGATCTCGTTTGCTTCTTCCTCATACTTGTCAAGATCAGCTCGCGAAACAGCAGTGGCATCGATCGTAGTGGTGCTTCCCCGCCACATCCGCGACAGTGCGGATATTCCGCCGACCGCAGATGTGCCCACCGGTATCGACAGCAAAAATATCCTGGTCAGGGGATTGATGGCGCGTACACGCTCGAAGGAAGCGACCACCTCGTCCGCGTAGTCCTCGCATCGGTCCAGATCGACGCCTTCGACCATTTTGCTCAGTACGTCGATGGTGTTCTGACGTGCTTGAATACCCAGTAGCAATGAGCCATTGGGCAGATTGTTGATCAGCGCATGATGCGCCAACTTCACGTCGAGCTTATCTCCGGCCTTCCGCAGCCCGTAGCCCAGAGGATTGATGAAATACGTGGCTGTGACCAGGCCCGAATGGGTGAACTGCAAATGGCCGCGAATAGCAGCGGTGGGTTGTAGGTCTCGGTTGAACCCCATCTAGCCTCCGACTCCGTTCGTCGCCTGCTCTCTGATGCTCTTGACCTTCACTCCGGTGCCGGCAGCCATTGAGCGCCAGTTCGCGGATACGGCGACCAAAGGTTCCGAGGCGGGGACGACAGTACTTCCCGGCGTCGACGAGGACTGCGGCCCGGCCGGACCCTCGGCTCGGTGTCGCTCGAACAGCTGACGGAAGGGTGTCACGGCGGACTCGGCCTTCTCAGCACTCCGACGGGGTGCAGCACTTTCGGGCAGGATGATCACCACGGTCTCCTCGATGAATGAGGTGAGCCGACCCGATTCGGGAGTCACCGGTATGCCCGATGCCGAAACCGGTTTCGGATCGAGTAGCAACCGCCCGATCCACAGTATCCGCGAACTCAACCGGACGCCGGTGTACGGGATCAGACCGAGCCCGAACCCGATCACCATTGTGAACGCAAGACCGACTAGGAAGGTTATCGCCGGGTTGGCCGGTAGGGTCATTGCCGAGAACGAGGTGATCAACAACGCAACGGCAACACCCGCCACCTGAGGCAGCGTGTACGGGCCGAACGGCAGTTTCTGGCCGTTCTGGGCTTTGCCGATCACCATGGGGACACGCTTGATCGGCGTGAAAACCTTCACGACCTGGGTTTGCGTCATCGATAACTACCAACCGGATGATCGGGCACGATAGTGTTCGCATCGCTGCGCGCATAGTTCACCAGCGTGGGAAGCATCCAGAAGAGCACCGCGGCCAGGATCGCCGATCCTGCCACTCCGAGGATCTTCGCCGGAGACAGTTTGGATTTCGCCGCCTCGGAAATCAGGACGCCCATCGATACGATGGTGATCAGGATCAGTCCCGCCCACCGGACGAAGACCAATATTCCGTACAGGATATTGCTGAGATTGCTCATGGTGAGTCGCCTCCACTGTCAGTTCTGGGTGGCCGGCGGAATCTGCGCGGCGGTGGTCGGAGTCGGGGTGGTGCCCGCGGCGCCGTCCGCTGCGCCCGGGTCCTCCCCTTGGCGCACAACGACCGTCAGTGGCTCCCGCAGCGCGGGCAGCGCATCGATCGCTTGCACCTGCCACTGGCCTTCACCGCGCACCATCGTGAGCGGATAGGACAGGGTCGGCGCGTTTCCGGTGGTCGCCTTCGGTGTCACGGTGGCGAGTACACGTGCGCTCGCGCCTTCGGTACCGCAATGGTTATCCTCGGCGGTCACCGAAACGGTGACCTCGGAAAACAGGGCAGGTCGCAATGCTGTGATACCGGAGTTCACGGCCACGTAGCGGGCGACGTCTCCTTGACCGGTCAGGTATGCATTCAGAAATCCGCTGGCGACCTGGGTCAGGGCGGTCTCTTCACCGCAAGGAGCCGAATACGCCTGCGCCAGGTCGGCACCGACCGCTGGGGGTGCCACCGCTGCAGGCAGGGTGAGTGCTCGTAGGCTGCCCTCCGACACCGAGACCGGCACCCGGTAGTACTGACGGCTTCCTTCCCTGCCCACTCTGACCGAAACGGTCACCGACCACACCTCCACCGTGCCGCTGACAAAGGTACGCGACTGATAGACCACGAGTGGTTCGCCCACCTGCTGCCCGGTTTTGGGCAGCGAGATCTGACGAGTGTCGTCCACGAAGCGGGCAAGTGCGTCCTGGTCACCGGACGAGGCACCCAAATAGGTGTGAACAAAGTCCTCCGCGAACGCTCCGGCGAGCCTGGCATGCCCGGCTACCGCGATCATGGCCTCGTCACCGGGCGGTTTCGGGTCCGGGGCGAAGAAATCGAAGACGGCATGCCCGCCGCCGAGGACGGCAAGCACAGCCAGCACCACGACGACCATGTTGTCGCGACGGCGCCGCGCGGCCATACGGCGAAGCAGCGCTTCGCCCGAATCGGCGCTTCCGGCAGCCCCATTCCTCACTCTCGAAATGGTAGGGAGCCCAGCACGGCCCGAGCCGCGCCGGACTTCCCAATACTGGGGACCAGCCCGCGGTCAGTTGACCGAGCTGTGCTGAGGGTGTACAGCCAGCCAGTGACGCAATTGGTCGTCGTAGCCGATAGGTCGGTGGTCACCGGCATCGCCGTTCTCCGCAACCGGGATCTCTTCCCCTGCCCGAGTCACATGCGCTATCGCCAGTTCGCTGTTCGAGAACCCCGGGTACGGATAGAGTAGTAATGAGGTCGGCGTATAACCGCCGTTGTAGTTGAGTGTTCGGATGGTCGTTTCGGCACTATCGCCAGCCTCCACCAGAGTGCGCTGCTCCACCAGCCGTAGCCGATCACTCGGATGGAAGACATCCACCGGCCGGAAGAGGTAATCCCAGCGCATCCACGGAGCCGGATCAGTCAGCCAGTGTGAGATGCTGGCGTGGGCCAATTGGACAACGGCCAGGTGATTGCCGGCGCGCCGATGCGCCTCCCGCAACCCGACGCTCTCCAGCGTGGGCCATACCGCCGGATCCTCGTCGGAGGTAATGTCCTCGATCAACCAGCAAGCACCGCGGCCGCGTTCATTGTCCCGAGCCCGCATCGTAATCCGCCACCGGGTGGCACGCCGGGCAGGACGCAGGATCGAGACCTCAAACTGAAGCCTCCCTCCCGATTCGGGTCGATAGAGCAGATCGAGCACTTCCGCGTGCCGGTCGAATCCGGTAACCCGGTGGAAGAACTCGGCGATCGACATCCGCGGCGCGTACTCCTCGGGCGCCATTCCGGACAGTGCCGCGATACCAGGCGGCTGCACCAGAGTTTGACTGTCCAGTTCCCAGGTCGCTCCCACCGCCACAGGCGGGGGCACCGCCGGTCCGGTAGCCGGACCAGCCCACCATTGGACCGCGTGTACGTCACCGGCAGGCCCAAAGACCGGCCGGGCGATCAGCCGGTGCGGCCCTGCTTTGGTAGCGAAGGTCCGGTCCACCTCGATGGCCTGTTCCACCGAGGTGCGCAGCACTTCGCTGATGTCCCGAGTGGTCAACCCGTCATACAGCGCGGGAGTCCGCGCGAGCTGCCGCTGCAGCACCCGTCGCCAATCGGCGAATTCGCGCGCAGTTCCCCCCACCGAGGCAACGGAAAAACCTTCCGGCGCCAATGTTTCGACCGTTACCCAGGGGATCACTGCGCGCCCTCTCATCGCGTGCGTCCAGCCTCATCGCGAGCCTGCCTCAAATGAGACAACGTCCGCACGAGACAATGTACCGTTGTTCAGCGGCACGTTCAACAGCGCCGTCAAAATTCCGAGATGCACTCTCAGCAAACCTTGGGCGCCGCCGGAAGCGAACACACGGGAGCGTTCAGCAATATCATGGAACCACGGGTAACACAATCGGTTTGCCCACCATCTGCCGATAGCCGCCAAGCACGGACAATCCACGTACGGCACCTCAGCACCGATGGGGGAACTACCAATCGTCGTGAGGAACGAACAGCAGCCAGACCGTCCGAACGTCGGCTACATCCACGAGACCGGGGGCATCCACGCCCCAGTACCGGATGTCAACCCTGTTGTTGCTGCCGCGTACTCAGTGCAAGAACACCGGCGCCGGCCAGGAGGCCGAGATCGCCTAGCTCCGAAGGAACGACCCGCAACCCGGACAACGACGGAAGACGCGCATGCATCGCCACAGCGTTCTGCAAAGGCTTCCACAACGCCGAGCCCTTCGCTGCGACCACCCCGCCGACCACCACCCGGTCGATATCCAGAAGCGCGGCCACCGAAGCGATCGCCCTGCCCAACGCTGTACCCGCTCGCTCCAGCGCGCCCACCGCAACCGGCTCGCCCGACTGCGCGGCCGCCACCAAGGCGTCGACCGAAGCGCCCGGCCAACCCTTTTCATTCGCCCAGCGGACCATCGCGATGCCACCGGCAACGGCTTCGAGACAACCACGTCCCCCACAGGTACACGGATCGTCATAACCCGGCACCAGCACGTGTCCAACTTGGCCGGCGTTGCCCGTGCGTCCGACCACCACGAACCCGCCGACCATCGCCCCGCCGATGATCGTCTCGGAGATGTAGATCGACAGAGAGTCCATGACTTCCCGCGCCCCTCCGAAATGCCGCTCAGCCAGCGAAAGACAGACACCGTCGAGTGTCATCGCCACCTGCGCACCCGGAAAAAGCTCCTGCACGGAGTCGACCAGCGAGAATCCGGCTTGCCAGTCCCGAACGTGCGCGGGAGCAACAACACCCGAGGACATATCGATGGGTCCGGCCGAGGCGATACCGATCGCGGCGAGTTCCCTACCCGCCGCGACCTCCAGCACGAGATCCCGGACGCGCTCCCAGGCCTGCCTCTCCGGAATCGGTATCTGCCTCAACTGTTCCGGGCCGACCTCGTCGGCGATCTCGATCGCCGCGAACCGGGTCGGACCGATCTCCAACGCCACAACTGTCATCTGCAACCACCAGTGCTAGGGAGCCGATTTCTCCGCAATATAGTCAAGCACCGATGGTTTCGGTCGGCCGAAGCGGGCGACCGAGCACGATATGCCGCTTCGGTGCGGGCGCCGCAGGCTGATTGTGAGTGGGCCGCGGGCCGTTGCGAATGATTCGCATCGGCCGTTTGTGGTCGACCGGCACCGCGCGATGACGTTCCAGATCCTCGATGACATTGCCCGAGTTGTCGTAGGCGACGCCCGCCCAGATCATGGCTCGTGGAGCATCGCCCCGCTCGATGAGTGACTGTGCGAGACTGCTGCACTGCTCGAAGAGCGGACATCCATAGCAAATACGTATCGCTTCGCGCCAGGCCTCCGGACTTCCCGAGTCGAGGTCCCAACTGTCCGGCAGCGCCGCACACGGCGGCCGTTGCGTGGACCTCCCCGGGTCGGCCACCGGCACAACCGGAGCCGACACAGAGTTGGATGAGCGAGGTGAGACCACGCCGAGTGAGCAAGTGGACGAGATAGTCATAACCGTCTCCGGAACTGCCGAGGGCACGCCGGGCGAAACCATACGTGTCCCGTTGGTCGGGCGGATCATCAGGGCTGCTCGACAGTCCCCGGAAACCAGCTGTTGTCAGCTACATCACGTAGCGTAGAGCACTCTTTGTCCGCTAAGCAAGACCGCTTACCGTCATTTAACGGGACGTTGACACCCTTAACACCACTTTAAACCGCTGGATAGCGGTGCGTCTTATTACGTCCCGTTCTACTACGGACCTGATTGTGGTTTCCTATAGGTATGCCTGGCGAATCCGAGTACACGATCGACGAGCTGGCGCGGGCCGCCGAGACCACCGTGCGCAGTGTCCGCGTGTACCACGAGCGCGGGCTGCTGCCCTCACCCGATGTCCGGGGCCGCATCGGCTACTACGGGTCCGACCACCTCAACCGGCTGCAGACCATCAGCCGGTTGCTGGGCCGCGGTATGAAACTCAACGGTATCCGGGAACTGCTGTCCGCCTGGGACCGCGGTGACGGCCTTGCCGATGTCCTGGGGGTCACCGACCAGAACCCCAGCGCTGCAGCCCACCAGTCACCGGACCGTCCGCCCCAGCCGGAACGCGAGGAACCGGCCTACGAACTCCCCGAGTACGTACAACAGGCTCTCGCCGCCAGCGACGACCCGTTCGACGTCTACCGGGTCACCAACCCGCGGTGCAGCGATCTGGCCACCCGCCTCGGCGATGCCGGCCTGCCCCCGAACGTGACCTTCCAGCTCATCGAGCGCCTCCGCGCCGATTGCGACCGTATCGCCGACCGCTATGCCGCCGAGATCTTCCATATCCTCGCCGGAAAGAGCTACGAGCAGTCCGAGCGGAGTATCAAAGACCGCACCAAATTGGAAACCGATCTCGCCATCGCGCGCCTCATCGTCACGCGCGCCGCATCGGAACTGATCGACCAGGCCTTCGGTCGCCGCGCCGAACTACCGGCGGAGACTCCGCAGCCGCCACGCGCCTACCCTGGGCAGCGGAACGGGGCACCCAACGGCAAGCAACCGTCCCGGGCGCGTTAGCCGAGGTACCGGAGACGGGCGGCAAATGTCGGGGTGACAGGATTTGAACCTGCGACCACCCGCTCCCAAAGCGGGTGCGCTACCAAGCTGCGCCACACCCCGTAGTACCCCCGAAGGGGTGGTTTCCGGTCTCGGAGAGAGCGGGTGACGGGAATCGAACCCGCACCATCAGCTTGGAAGGCTGAGGTTCTACCATTGAACTACACCCGCATGCATTCGACAGCGGTGAGATCACCGCGATGCCGCGTGCATGAGCGACTGTACCGAATACCACTTTCTTTTCGCCAATCAGCCCCCTCCCACGCCCCGGCGCGCCGCCCGCGGCCGCCCTGCCGCCCCTGTGAGCCGACGGAGCCGGAACCGGCACGAGCGGCCATCCGGGCACGATGGCCGCCCCCCCTTCCCCGGTTCCCGGGAGAGAATTTCGCGAAAGTGTGTAACACCGGCGGATTCTGAACGATACGCCAGAGATTGCTGTTGTTCCGGGGTTCGAGAACTTGTTCTAGAACGCAGGTCTCCGGACCCCACCATCTTGCTACGATATTCTTGCCGGACGGGGTATCTGGAAAGGGGGCGGTAGCGTGCACCCGACAAGGTGGACCATCCGCACAGCAGTACTACAGAGCCGGGTGACCCCGGCACCGAAGCCGCGCATTCGCGGCGCGATTACCTCCGCCTGCGGTGATCGCGATGCCTGCTGAGAGCCGGCCCCCCATCCATTCCACCGCCCGCGAATGGGCTCTGGCGGCCGGTGCCCAGCCCGATGCCGATATCACCGCGGCAGAGATCGAACCTGTTCTCGTCGATATCCTCGAGCAGCTACTCGAGCTCACGGTGTCCGATCCGTTCCCGATTCGCGCCGCCCGCCGGCTCGGAGCGCGGCTGTGTGCGGAGCCGCTGCACCAGGTGCGGATGCTCGCCCTGGTCACCCGCACCCTGCTGGGCTTCCCCGCCGGACCACGCGGCTCCCTGGTGGCCACACAGTGGCCGCTGGTGGCCAGTCAGGCCATCGACAGTTACGCCCAGGCACTACAGGAGCTGGCACTGGCGCGGCAGAAGAAGAACTTCTCCGACGAAGCCACCCAGCGGGTGCGAGAATTCGCCGCCCTCCAGCAGCGGCTCGAACACGAAGCCACCCATGACGCGCTCACCGGCCTGGCCAACCGCACCCTGCTGCGCAACCGGGTCCGGCAGATGGCCGATCACCCGCAACGCGGGGTCGGGCTGCTGGTGGTGGATCTGGACCGATTCAAACAGATCAACGACAACTACGGCCACGCTGTCGGCGACGAGGTACTGGTCGAACTCGCGCAACGCCTGCGCGAGGTGGCGCCACCGGGAACCGTGGTCTGCCGTTACGGCGGCGACGAATTCGTACTGGCAGCCGGTCTCGACAAGGATCACGTCGCCGAACTGGCCGCGGATATCGTGCTCGCGCTCAATGATTCGGTATGGACCGCGGCGGGGCCGGTACCGGTATCGGCCAGCGTCGGCACCACGTATTCGCCGCCCGAGGACCGCGCCGAACTGGCCGAACTGCTGCGCCGCGCGGATCTCGCCATGTACTCGGCGAAAACGGCGGGCGGACGCCGCTACGTCGGCGCCGAACCCGCAGACAACGCGGTCGATACCGCCGTCGCCGGTTGAGTCGATACCGCCGTCGCCGCCCGGGCAGGCAGGCTCAGCCGGGCTGGCAACCAGCGCACCAGAACAGGTTCCGGCCCTCCAGGACGCTGTGCCGCACCGGCGCGGCACAGCAGCGGCACGGCTCGCCGGCCCGCCGGTAGACATAGGTTCGGGGCCGGTCGGCAGCGTAGGACGGCGCGCCGTGATCGTGTTCGGGGCGAACCACGTGCATCTTCCCGCGGCGCACCCCGACCCGCATCAGGTCGACCACATCCGCCCATAACGCCGACCATTCGTCCCGCGTGATCCCGATCCCGGGACGCGACGGGGAAATACCGTGCCTGAACAGCACTTCCGCACGGTAGACATTACCGACGCCGGCGATCACGCCCTGGTCCATGAGCAGGGAGCCGATACTGCGCCGGGAGCGGCTGATCCGCGCCCAGGCCCGGTCCGGGTCGGCGTCGGGACGCAGCGGGTCGGGTCCGAGCCGGTCGACGAGCGCCGTCACTTCCGGCGGTGTCAGGATCTCGCAGGCCGTCGGCCCGCGCAGATCGGTGCCGAACCCGGATCCGTCGCGGCCCGGCCCGGACATCCGCATCCGCACCTGCCCCACCGGCGCCGGCATCGGCAGACCGGATTCGGTGAAGGTCCCGTACAGCCCGAGGTGGACGTGGACGAACAGTTCACCTTCGTATTCGTGCAGCAGATGTTTGCCCCACGCCTGCGACCGCAGCAGAGTACGCCCGTCCACCCGGGCGGCACCCGCGGCGAATTTCCCCTGCGGGCTCGATACCCGCACCACCGCACCGGCCAGGCGCCGTTCATGCCGGCGGGCGAGCCGGTGCAGGGTATGTCCCTCCGGCACTCGCGTCAGGAAGCGGGCAGAGCGGGCGCTTCGCCGGTCTTCTCATAGGCGGCGAGGATATCGATACGACGCTGGTGCCGTTCCTCCTCCGACCAGGGGGTGCGCACGAAGGCGTCCACGATCTCCAGGGCCTCCTGCTGCGAATGCATCCGGCCACCGATACCGATCAGCTGGGCGTTGTTGTGTTCGCGGGCCAGCCGGGCGGTTTCGACACTCCAGGCCAGCGCGCACCGCGCGCCGGGCACCTTGTTCGCGGCGATCTGCTCACCGTTTCCGCTACCACCGAAGACCAGTCCGAGACTGCCCGGGTCGACGACGGTGCGACGGGCCGCCTCGATGCAGAAGGCGGGGTAGTCGTCGAGAGCGTCGTAGACGAGAGCGCCGCAATCGACGACCTCGTGACCGGCCTTCTCGAGGTGGTCTTTGACGACGTTCTTCAGTTCGAAACCAGCGTGATCGGCACCCAGGTATACGCGCATGCCGCGATTGTGTCAGGCCCGGAAACCGGCGATGACGGCGGGCGGGCCGCATCGCGCGAACCCGGCGTGACCTTCCGCACCCGGCCGAACGAATGCGGAGGTCCGCTTAGAGTCGGGGTATGCAGCCGCACGACCCACAGCAACCGTCCGGGTCCGGCGCCCACTGGGGCGCGAATCCGCCGGAGCCCGGGCCCTACCCGTGGCTCACCGACCGTCCGGCCCCCCCGGCGGCCCTACCGGCCGGTTATCCCCCACCGCCCGGTCCGGCGCACGAGCCGCGTGGACTCTCGCCGTTCGGTATGCCCGCCCGGCACAGCTGGGAGATCCCACTGCTGACCGTCGTGGTGCTGATCACGGGAGTTGCGTATCTGCTGGCTTTTCTGCTGCTCGTCCTCGGCGCCGTCAACGAGTACATCCTGATCCTGGTGGGGGCGCCCGTGCTGATCTGGCTGGGTCGCGGGCTCAACTATTCGCGGCAGCGGGTCAACGGCGTGAAGATGTCGCCGACCCAGTTTCCCGAGGGATACCGGATGGTGCAGGAGGCCGCGGCCCGGTTCGGGATGGCAGCGGCGCCGGATGCGTACGTGGTACTCGGGAACGGGCAGATCAACGCGTTCGCCTCCGGCCACGGATTCCGCCGTTATGTGGTGGTCTACAGCGACCTGTTCGAGGTCAGCGGCGCCGCCCGCGAGCCGGACGCGCTGGCGTTCATCATCGGTCACGAGGTCGGTCATATCGCGGCCGGGCACGCGTCCTATTGGCGGCAGCTGGGGATGTTCGGAGTCCCTTTCCTGCCGATCCTGGGTAATTCGCTCATCCGGTCCCAGGAGTACACGGCCGACAACCACGGCTACTGCCACCGGCCGCAGGGCGCGGCCCCGGCGATGGGCACCTTGGCTGCCGGCAAATACCTCAACACCTCGGTGGGTTTCGACGAAATGGCCGACCGCGCGGCCCAGGAGCGCGGCTTCTTCGTCTGGATGGTGAACGCGATGGCCTCCCATCCCGTGCTCACCTGGCGGATGTGGGCGTTACGCGACCGCAGCAGCCACGGCCGGTTGTTCTGGCGGCCCGGGCCGGGGTCGCGGCCGCTCGACCAGCCACCACCGCAGCCGCCGGGCACTCCCGGTGGGCAGCCGGTGACGATGTCGAAAATCCCCCGCTGATCCGGGGCCGGTGACCGATTCCGGCTGGGCGGCGGGAATCGGTCACCATGATCCTCAGTCGAACTGCGGTTCCTCGTCGCGGGTGCGCTTGAGCTCGAAAAAGTGCGGGTAGGACGCCAGCGTGACCACTGCGTCCCAGAGTTTGCCCGCCTCTTCGCCCCGCGGGATCCGCGACAGTACCGGACCGAAGAACGCGACCCCGTTGACGTGGATGGTCGGCGTACCGACATCGGGTCCGACCTTGTCCATCCCGGCGTGATGGCTGGCCCGCAACGCCTCGTCGTAGTCACCGCTGTCCGCGGCGGCCGACAGTTCCGCAGGCAACCCGGCCTCGGCGAGCGCCTCGGCGAGAATCGCCGCGAAGGTGCCCCGGAGATCGCCCTCCTTCTCGAACTCCGACCGGCGATCGTGGAACCGGGTGCCCATAGCTGTGTACAGCGCCGGCAGAACCTCGTCACCGTGCTGCTGGGCGGCGGCGATCGCGACCCGCACCGGGCCCCATCCACTCGCCATCAGTTCCTCGTATTCCGGCGGCAGATCACGTCCCTCGTTGAGCACCGCCAGGCTCATCACATGGAAACGGGTCTCGATATCGCGCACCTTCGCGACCTCGAGGATCCAGCGGGAGGTGATCCAGCACCACGGGCACAGTGGGTCGAACCAGAATTCGGCAAGGTCCTTGTTATCGGCCGTATCGGTCACGGACGGTTCCTCTCCTTCGGTCGTCGACGGGCACTGCGCCGCAGGCCCGGCCTCTCACCGAGCAACCGCCGCCGGGCCGTTTTCGTTCCCGATCCGGCCGAAGATTCCGGGCGGCCTCAGTAGGCTGGCCCCAGAGGTTCGGATCGTCGCTGGAACAACTCACGACAAGGGAGTCCGTCCATGACATCTGCACAGCGTTTCGTGATCGTCGGCGCCGGCCTGGCCGGGGCGAAACTGGCACAGGAGTTGCGCGGCAACGATTTCGACGGCCACATCACCCTCATCGGCGCGGAGGAGCGGCTACCCTACGAACGTCCGCCGCTGTCGAAGGAGTACCTGGCCGGGAAGAAAACTCTCGACGAGTTCACCGTGGCCGACGCCGCCTGGTACCGGGACCACAATGTCGAACTCCTGCTGGGCACCGAGGTCACGGCAGTCGACCGGGCAGCACGCACGGTCGCGCTACCGGACGGTTCGCCCCTGCTTTACGACAAATTGGCGCTGGCCACCGGTGCCGCATCCCGGTCGCTGCCCGTCCCGGGCGCCGATGCACCGGGCGTATACACCCTGCGCACCGTCGAAGAATCCGACGCACTGATCGAACTGTTCGGCACTGCGCGCCGGCTGGTGGTCGTCGGGGCGGGCTGGATCGGGCTGGAAGTCACCGCGGCGGCGCGGGCGGCCGGGGTGGCGGTGACCGTGATCGAAGGGACCTCCACACCGCTGCTGGGCTCGCTCGGCCCGGAGATGGGCGAGGTATTCGCCGATCTGCACCGGGAACACGGCGTCGAGTTCCGGTTCGATGCGCGCGTCGAGCAGATCATTGTTTCCGACGGGCGGGCGCGAGGCGTGCAGTTGGCGGACGGTACGACCTTCGAGGCGGACGCTGTCCTCGTCGCAGTGGGCGCGCGGCCTCGTATCGAACTCGCGGAAGCCGCCGGCCTGCTCACCGGCACCGGCGTTCTCGTCGACGCGGGACTCACCAGCAGCGATCCGAATATCGTCGCGATCGGCGATATCGCGGAACAGGAGCATCCGGTACTCGGCCGCCGGGTCCGGGTGGAGCACTGGGCGAACGCCTTGAATCAGCCCGCGGCGGCTGCCCGGACGATGCTCGGAAAGCCGCCCCCTACGACCGGCTGCCCTATTTCTTCACCGACCAGTACGACCTCGGTATGGAGTACACCGGTTTCGCCGCCCCCGGCGACTACGAGCGGGTGGTTGTCCGCGGCGATCTCGGCGGCCGCGAATTCGTGGCGTTCTGGCTCGACGACCGGCAGCGGGTACTGGCCGGAATGAACGTGAACGTCTGGGATGTGGGCGACCGCATCAAGGAGCTCATCCTCTCCGGCGACCCGGTCGACCCCGACCGGCTGGCGGATACCTCGGCCCCGCTCTGACCACGTCGGCAGGGCTTGTACAGGCCCGGCGTTGGCGGGTCGATTCCCCACGCACTGGCCTGCTGGTTCCGGATTTCCGGCCGAATTACGTAGTGCGGTAGGTTGATTGCACCTCCACTCGAGGGGCGGTGGGCTTCTTCGGTCCGGACACCGCGCCCGGAGAGGAGGTGGTGGGGAATGGCGAAGCACGGTGTGAGCGAGTCAGGCCCGAAGGCGGTAGCGGAGCGTAACCACGCAGGACCCTCGCTCACGCCCATGAGCTCAGCCGAAAAAGCGCAAGGCCCCGGTCGATTACGGCATCATCGTGACCGGATCTGCCGTGATCGCCGGGGCGCTCATCTTGGTCCGCCGAGTCTGGCAGGCTAGGTAACCCACCTGGTGGGGGCCGTCTTCACAGGGCGGCCTCCACTACTCAACATCACTCACGTGACCGCACCACTGTACCGCCGCGGCAGCCCCCGCTTCAGCAGCAACATTCGCGGCAGCACATCACCAGGTGCGGCCGGTGATCAGCTCGAAGGCCTGGACGTATTTTTCCCGGGTGGCGGCGACGATATCGGCTGGAATCTCCGGTCCGGGCGGTTCCTTGTCCCAGCCGGTGGAGGTGGCCCAATCCCGGACGAATTGTTTATCGAACGAAGGTTGCGGGCGGCCGGGCTCCCATTCGGCGGCCGGCCAGAACCGGGAAGAGTCGGAAGTCAGCAGTTCGTCACCCAGCGTGAGAACATCACCGTCCCAGCCGAACTCGACCTTGGTATCGGCGATGATCACGCCCCGTTCGGCGGCGTGCGCCGCGCCCCGTGCGTACAGGTCGAGGGTGCGGTCGCGCAGCTGCTCGGCGATATCGCGCCCCTCCTGGCCGACCACCTGGTCGAAAGTCATCGGTTCGTCGTGACCGGTATCGGACACCTTCGTGGTCGGTGTGAAGATCGGCTCGGGCAGCCGGTCACCTTCGCGCAGTCCGGCCGGTAGCGCCACCCCGCACACCGAACCACTGCGCTGGTACTCCTTCCACCCCGACCCCACCAGGTATCCACGCGCCACGCATTCCACCAGCACCATCTTCAACGGCTTCACCCGCACCGCCCGGCCGGCGAATTCCGCGGGCACATCGGTGGTGGACAGCACATGGTTGGGGATATCGGCGAAGAATTCGAACCACCAGTTCGACAGTTGCGTCAGCAGCGCGCCCTTGTCCGGGATCGGCGTGGGCAGCGAAACGTCGTAGACCGAGACCCGGTCCGAGGCAACCAGCAGCAGCGTCTCACCGTCGGTGTACAGGTCGCGCACCTTTCCGGCGTGCACATGCTTCACGTTGCGGCTCCGTTCCTCGGTCGACCTACTCCACCCGCGATCACTTGCCTGCGGTGCAAACACTTCACTACGGCGCAGACAAACCTTACTCACGTGGCATTGTGGACAACGCTCGTGCCTGTACCACCGTGTCCCGAAGGAGCCCGATGTCCGCACCGAACCTCACCCGCGAACAGGCGATCGAACGCGCCGGCGTCGTCTCGGTCGAGAACTACCGCATCAACCTCGACCTGACCGGCGGGACGGGCGAGTCAGGCCCGGAGGCGGTAGCGAAGCGTGACCACGCAGGGCCCTCGCCCGTCCCGAATGGAACCAGCGCGGGTGAGCCGGGCGAACAGACGTTCTTCTCGCGCAGTACGGTCACCTTCACCGCGAAACCGGGTTCGCGCACCTTCATCGATATCGTCGCCCGCGGTATCCGGTCGGCGGTACTCAACGGCAACCCCCTCGATATCGCCGACTACGACGAATCCACCGGTATCACCCTGCCCGACCTGGCCGAACGCAACGAACTCGTGGTGGAGGCCGACTGCGAGTACTCGCATACCGGCGAGGGCCTGCACCGGTTCGTCGATCCCGCCGACGACGCCGTCTACCTGTACTCCCAGTTCGAAACCGCGGATGCCAAGCGGATGTTCGCCTGCTTCGACCAGCCCGACCTCAAAGCCACCTTCGATATCGAGGTCACCGCGCCCGCCGACTGGAAAGTCATCTCCAACGGCGCCGGCAGCGTCGAGGGCGGTCGGCACCGGTTCGCGACGACACCGCTCATGAGCACCTATCTGGTCGCGCTGATCGCCGGACCTTACGCGGAATGGACCGATACCTACACCGACGACCACGGCAGTATCCCGCTCGGTATCTACTGCCGCGCCTCACTCGCCGAATTCATGGACGCCGACCGGCTGTTCAGCGAGACCAAACAGGGCTTCGGCTTCTACCACAAGAACTTCGGTATCCCCTACGCGTTCGGCAAATACGATCAGCTGTTCGTCCCGGAGTTCAATGCCGGGGCGATGGAGAACGCCGGGGCGGTGACCTTCCTCGAGGACTACGTCTTCCGGTCCAAGGTCACCCGGGCCTCCTATGAGCGCCGCGCCGAAACCGTACTGCACGAGATGGCGCATATGTGGTTCGGCGATCTGGTCACCATGAAGTGGTGGGACGACCTGTGGTTGAACGAATCGTTCGCGACTTTCGCGTCCGTGCTGTGCCAGGCCGAGGCCACCGAGTACACGAGCGCCTGGACCACCTTCGCGAATGTCGAGAAATCGTGGGCCTACCGGCAGGATCAGCTGCCCTCCACGCACCCGATCGCCGCCGATATTCCCGATCTGGCGGCCGTCGAAGTCAATTTCGACGGCATCACCTACGCCAAGGGCGCGAGCGTGCTGAAACAGCTGGTGGCCTACGTCGGGCTGGAGCCGTTCCTGGCCGGGCTGCGTGCCTATTTCGCCGACCACGCCTACGGCAACGCGACCTTCGACGATCTGCTGGCGGCCCTGGAGAAATCATCGGGACGCGATCTGTCCGACTGGGGCGCCCAGTGGCTCAAGACCACCGGCCTCAATATTCTGCGGCCCGATTTCGAGGTCGGCGCCGACGGCAAGTTCACCTCGTTCACCGTGATCCAGGAGGGGGCCGCCCCCGGAGCCGGCGAGCAACGCGTCCACCGGCTGGCCATCGGCGTCTACGACGATCAAGAGGGCAAACTGGTCCGCACGAAACGGGTCGAACTCGACCTCGCCGACGCCGAACGCACCGAAGTCCCCGAACTCGTCGGCGTACCACGCGGCAAATTCGTGCTGATCAACGACGACGACCTCACCTATTGCTCGGTACGCCTGGATCCCGATTCCCTCGATGTCCTGGTCAACCACATCGCCGATATCGCCGAACCGCTGCCCCGCACCCTGGCCTGGTCGGCGGCCTGGGAGATGACCCGGCAGGCCGAGTTCCGTGCCCGTGATTTCGTGGCGCTGGTGCAGCGCGGTATCGGCGCGGAATCCGAGATCGGCGTGGTGCAGCGGCTGCTCATGCAGGCCAATACCGCCCTGCGCAGCTACGCCGACCCGGAATGGGCCGACACCACCGGCTGGCAGGACTACGCGAATCGGCTGCTGGAACTGGCCCGGGAGGCCGAGGGCGGCTCCGACCACCAGCTGGCGTTCGTCAACGCCCTCACCGGCGCGAAACTGGCTGCCTGGCATACCGAGGTGCTGCGCGAACTGCTCGACAGCGACCCGGCCGGAGTGGGTCTGCCCGGACTCACCGTCGATACCGACCTGCGCTGGCGCCTGCTCACCGCGCTCGCGGCGGCCGGCGAAATCGACACCGACAGCGCGGACACCACCCCGGCCATCGACGCCGAGCTGCGCAACGATGAGACCGCCGCCGGTCGCCGGCAGGCAGCCACCGCCGCCACGGCCCGCCCGATCGCCGAGGTGAAAGCCTCGGCCTGGGCAACAGTGATGGAAGACGATTCGGTGCCCAATATCACCGCGCGCTCCATCGTCAACGGTTTCGCCCCCGCAGGGCAGGACACCTTGCTGCAGCCGTTCGTGGAACGGTACTTCGCGGAGATCCCCGCGGTGTGGGAGCGCCGGTCCAGTGAGGTCGCTCAGACCGTGGTGATCGGGCTGTACCCGGCCTGGGCGATCAGCGAGGAAGCGGTGGCCCGCGCCGACGAATTCCTGGCGGCCGATCATCCGCCCGCCCTGCGACGGCTGGTGCTCGAAGGTAAGGCAGGAATCGAACGCTCGCTGCGCGCCCGCGCCTTCGATATTTCCTGACCGGAAACAGCGGACGGCGCGTCCACCGGCTGGTGGACGCGCCGTCGTAGTCGCCTGGCGAGCGCTCCCGGAAGGTCAGCGACCGATGGCAGCCGCCATGACGCGGACCGCCGAAACGAGGCCGTCGATCAGTTCGCCCTGCCGAAGCGAGCTCAGGGCGGCGGTGACGCCGAGCTGGCATACCCGGTCGTTGGCGCGCTCGGCCACGTCCCGGCCGGAGCGAACCTCCACGGCATGGTCGTTCGGGGAGACAGCGATGAGCACCGACCGTGCCGCCTCGGGAGTGGTGGGGAACAGTGCGTCCACCGCGGCACCCGCATCGGGGCCGAGGTCACCGATATAGACGTTGAACCGGACCTTGGTGGCACGGGTCGCCTCGGTGAGCACATTGTCCATGGCCAGCCGCTCGTCGTTGTCGAACGGTGCTTCCTTGAACACGTCACCGGCCTCGTGCACACCGGAGACCCGCCCGCTGCTGGTGATCACGTACCCGCGCGGCAGTTCGGACTCGACCACCGCAGGCCACTTAGTACTTGCCACTTGCCCGGCCTCCGATCAGCGCTTCCTTGGGGGATTCGAGGGCGTCGAACGCCACATGCGAACCATGCGACGATTCACCGGCATCGTAGGAATGACCGTGCCCGGTGACCTCATCGGTAGCACTCCACAGCACCGGCGCGGAGGTCCACTTCTTGCTCATATCGAAGTGGACCGGCTTCTCGCCGGGCAGCGGCTTACCGAGATACGACAAACCAGCGATTATGAGGTAGATCCCCAGTGGGATACCGGCGAAAATCGCCACTGTCTCGAGAATGCTCACACAATAAAGGTAGACGATCCTCTGTAGTAGACGGTGCACCGGTGGTATGTCGGCCCCACCACCTCGGGGAAGTGCGGCGCCGGGAACGCAAGTCCCGGACTGTTGCCGGTCCACGAAGGTTGCGCAGAGAGCGTTGGCGACGCTGCCGCGGCCGGGATCGCCGGCACGTCCGGCCTGTCCCCCTGTCCGGACGGCGGTGCCCCAGGCAGGTCGCCCTTACTGAGGTGCCGAACACGCGAGCTTGTGACCTCCGACGTGGACGGCACTGTGATCGCCCGGATAACTGCGGGTCGATCGACATCACTGTGATCGCCCTACCGGCCGGGCCGACCGAGAAGTCGAGATTCCGATCGGCGAGCGGCGCCGGACGTGGCTCCGGTCGATCGCGCGGCGCAGTGATCCGTCGGTGAGCAGATCGTCTGCCGGGTGCCGGTGGCCCCGTGCGGGGGCGTCTCATTCGGCCGGCCGAGGTAACACCCGGCAGGCCGTCCATTGCACTGTGGCTGCGCTACACCCCGCTCTGCGAGGTCCCCGGCCCCATGACTACCAAGCGGAGTTCATCAGAGAATTCGCGGCCATTTCCAGATAGTCCAGCAGCTGGCGGCGGTGGGCGTCGTCGAGGATCTCCGGCTCGATCTCGGCGACCGCGATCCGCATACAGCGCAGCCAGGCATCGCGCTGGACAGGCCCGATCTCGAACGGCATATGCCGCATACGCAGCCGCGGGTGGCCGCGTTCGTCGGAGTAGGTGCGAGGGCCGCCCCAGTACTGTTCGAGGAACATCCGCAGCCTGCGCTCGGCCGGGCCGAGGTCCTGTTCCGGGTACATCGGCCGCAGGATCTCGTCGGCGGCGACCTCGCGGTAGAACGTTGCCACCAACCGGTGGAAGGTCTCCTCCCCGCCGACGGCGTCGTAGAAGGAGATCGTGGCCTGTTCGCCGGCCGGATCGCCGGCAGCCGGAATACCCGAAGTCATGAACCCTCTCGTTTCGCTGGATGCGCCGTCCATTGTGCCCGCGTCACCACAGGTTCGCAGATTCGGCGATATACCCGTACCGTCGAGGGAGTATCCGGCCACCCGATGCGGCCGGTCTCCGTCGGCGTCTTCGACTCGGTTGACCTCGGACGTCGCTTCAGCGACAGTTAACCGGCCATTGTGCAAAATAACCGTGCACTCCGGGGCTTTCCATGGTCAACTGAATCTTGTCTCCCGGCGAGATACCACATGATCTTGAAACGCAGAATTTGGGGTCGACATGAAGCAACGGACCGGCGCCCGATCACCGGAGGCGATACGCCACCGACAACTGAAGCCCGCCGACGTCCACGCTCGTGGGTCGGGGGCTCCTCCGCTGCAACTGCTGTCCGATCACGCGGTCAACCGGCACACTGCCGAGACCGCCGCCGATACCGATTCCGCTCGTTCTCGCGGCGAATCCGCCGCCGTACTCCATCCCACCCAGCACATCAGCTGGCTCAAACGCCGCGTCCTGCTGCTCAACGCCACCTACGAACCGCTGACCGCGCTACCTGCTCGCCGCGCGATCGTGCTGCTGGTCTGCGATAAGGCCGACGCGGTCCATCACGACCCCACCGGCCCGGTCCTCCACTCCGCCGGGGCCACTGTCACCATCCCCTCGGTCATCCGCCTGCGCACCTACGTGCGGGTCCCCTACCGCGCCCGGGTCCCCATGACCCGCGCCGCCCTCATGCAGCGCGATCACTACCGATGCGGCTACTGCGGCGGTAAGGCCGAAACCATCGACCACGTCATCCCCCGCAGCCGCGGCGGCGAACACAGCTGGGAGAACTGCGTCGCCAGCTGCGCCCCCTGCAACCACCGCAAAGCCGACAAACTACTCAGCGAACTGGGCTGGACCCTGCGATCCCCGCTGGTCTCCCCGAAGGGCCCGCACTGGCGGCTGCTGTCCACCGTCAACGAACTCGATCCCGTCTGGTTGCAGTATCTCGGCGAGGGCGCCGCATAGTTCCGGCACACCGCCGCGCAGGTTCGGCGCCCCCACTCCAGCGCTCTCCGGGCTCCTCCTCGTGATCGGCACGCGGCCGACCCGATTCGAACGCGCCTCATGGAAGTCGGCGCCGAGGAAAACCGACGAGCGCGGAGGTGGAAGCGCGCCGGCACAGTTGCCGAGCGCTGCGCGGGTGAAGCCCCTTATCGGGGCGTCAGCGAAAAGCCCCCGGTCCTGCGCCGGGCGATCGAGCCGTAGCGGGCGTCGAGGCGGAGCCATGTTCTGGTCGCTCGGACGCGGACCGACTCCCCGGGCGGGATCCGGTTCGCCTCGGCACGGTCTCCGGAGTGCGGGATGAAGTCCATCGAGGTGAGCGCGAACACCACCCGCATCGGTATCTGTACCTCGTCCTCGTCGGCCGAGACGGTGATCACCGCCTGATCGAGCAGCGAGGCCGGCGGGCCGTGGTTCGATCCGTGTTCCTTCGCCAGCTCGACGCCGCGTTCGGCCAGCTCCACCAGGGTCCGGGCCGGCAGATCGTCGATATGACCGAATCCCGTGGTGGGCGGCAGGGCGCCACGCCAGGCCGAATCCAGGGAGTAACCGAGATCGATCGGGCCGGGCGAGTTCAAGGCGGCCAGCACCGTTTCGGCGCCGACCGTCGCATCATCGACCAGGAGCTCGGCGCCGATCGTACGGGTGGCCAGCGCTTCGAAGCCGGTGGCGACCCAGGCGGTCACCAGGCCTTCTCCACGCCGGCGCAACCGCACCACCGCCGCCGGATCCAGTCGCTGGGCCCGGGTGAGGAACGTGGCCAGGTTCTCGCGCTCTGCCGGGTCCGGTACAGAAAGGACTCGCTGGTCGGATATCACGAGCGGATCGGCGCTGTGGACGTGGCAGTGCTCATACTTCCATCCATTGCGCCAGGTAGGTCCGTTCGGCTTCGGTGAGCCGGCGTAGCCGCTGGGTTTCGATATCGAACGCCGCCAGCTGGGTGGTGGCGGTGACGGCGGCCGGGGAACCGGGGGCGGCACCCGCGGCACGCACCTCGTAGGCGACGGTGAAGTCGACGGCGCGCAACTCCTCGATCCACATGGCGATATCGAGCGGAGTGTCCTCATGCCGCAACTGGCCGCGGTACTTGACGTGCAGATCCGCCAGGACACAGCCGTTGCGCAGCGCCACTGTGGGTCGATCGGCCTCGAACAGCCACGGGATCCGCGCTTCCTCGAGCAGTGTCACCATCCGGGCGTGGTTGACGTGCTGGAACACATCCATATCCGACCAGCGCACATGGACGGCGGTGTGGAAGCGCGGCGCCGGGGCGGCCGTGGCCACCTCGGCACCTGCACAGTTGCCAGAAGCATTCGTCACCGTGGTACCTCCGATTGGGCACCCACCCCACTCACCATGCTGCGCACCTGCCGCGCCGCAACCGACAGTGTGGCGAGATCGTGGGTTCCGGACTCGAACAATTCCGCCAACGCCGCGCGGGCGCGACCGAGCCGGGACTGATTCTTGGACTCCCAGTATGCAATCTTCTCGTCCGCGCTCTCCTCCGGGTCGCCGCCGGAGAGCACGTCGAGGGTGAGCGAGCGCAGCGAACCGTACATATCGTCGCGCAGGCTGAGCCGGGCCAGTGCATGCCAGCGATCGCCGCGTTCCAGATGGCTCACCGCCTCGAGCAGCCAGTCGATCTTGAGATGCTCGTTCAGCGCGTAGTACAGCGAGCCCACCTCGTCGCCGGAGCGGTCGGTGATATCGGCGATATCGACGATATCGAGCAGCGGGAACAGGTGCAGCAGCCCGAAGACCTCGGTGGCCAGATCCAGCGGCGCACCGTGCGCGACCAGGTCGGCGGCGTGATCGGTCAGTGTCGTGACATGGTGCCCGCGCAACCAGCCGGGCACTTTGGGCGCCAGTTCGCGGATGCCCACCCGGTACCGGTTGATCTCCGCGCCCACGGCGATCGGCTGGGGACGGTTGGTGAGCAGCCACCGCGAGGCCCGGTCCAGGGTTCGTTTGGTTTCCAATTCGAGCTGGTCGCGTACCCCGACCGAGGTGTCGGCGACGCGGATCCGGGCCCAGATCTCGTGCAGGCCGAAGATTTCGGTGACGGCCGCGAAGGCGCGCACCGTATCGGTGGCGGTGGCACCGATCTCCTCACCGAGCCGGAAGGTGTAGGTGAGCCCACCATGGTCCACCACCTCGTTGGCGATCATGGTGGTGACGATTTCCCGGCGCAGGCGATGTTTCTTGATCGCCGCCCCGAACCGATCGCGCAGCGGGGTCGGGAAATAATCGGGGAGCCGGGCGCCGAAGAATGCACTATCGGGCAGGTCACCGGCGAGCAGGTCGGCCTTCAACGCCAGTTTCACGTGGGCCAGCAGGTTGGCGAGTTCGGGCGAGGCGAGGCCGGTCCCTTCCTCGAGCCGGCGTTTCAGCACGGCATCGGTGGGCAAAGCCTCGAGTTGCCGGTCCAGTCCCCGGCTGTTCTCCAATTCCTCGATCAACCGCCGATGCACATTCAGCATTTGCACCGATTCGGCGCGTGAAATTCCCATCAAATAGTTCTGGGAAACGTTGTCCTGCAATACCATCTTCGCGACTTCGTCGGTCATCTCCGCCAGCAGCGGATTGCGGTCGGCGATATCCAGTTCCCCCGCCGAGACCACGCCGTCGAGCAGGACCTTGATGTTCACCTCGTGGTCGGAGCAATCGACTCCGGCGGAATTGTCCAGCGCATCGGTGTTCATCTTCCCACCGTTGCGGCAGAATTCGATCCGCCCCAGCGCCGTGACACCCAGGTTGCCACCCTCGCCGACGACCTTCACCCGCAACTGATTCCCGTCGACGCGAACCGCATCGTTGGATTTATCGCCCGCATCGGCGTTGGTTTCGGTGCTCGCTTTGATATAGGTGCCGATACCGCCGTTCCACAGCAGATCCACCGGCGCTTGCAGAATCGCGCGGATCAATTCCGGTGGCGCGAGCGAAGCGGTGTTCTCCGGCAGTCCGAGCGCGGTCCGGGCCTGCGGAGATATCGGAACCGATTTCACCGTGCGGTCGTAGATTCCGCCACCCGCACTGATCAACGACCGATCATAATCAGCCCAACTCGACCGAGCCAACCCGAACAACCGCCGCCGCTCCACAAACGACGACGCAGCATCCGGATCCGGATCCAGGAAAATATGCCGATGATCGAACGCCGCGACCAGCCGAATATGTTCCGACAACAACATCCCGTTACCGAACACATCCCCGCTCATATCCCCCACACCCACCACCGTGAAATCCTGCGACTGCGTATCCACCCCCAACTCCGCGAAATGCCGCTTCACACTCTCCCACGCACCCCGCGCCGTAATCCCCATCGCCTTGTGGTCATACCCCGCGGAACCACCCGACGCGAACGCATCCCCCAACCAGAACCCATAACGCCCCGCCACCTCGTTCGCAATATCGGAAAACGCCGCCGTACCCTTATCCGCCGCAACCACCAGATACGTATCGTCACCGTCCCGGCGCACCACCCGATCCGGCGGCAATACCTGCCCCCCGGCCAGATCGACGTTATCGGTGATATCCAGGAGACCGGAGATGAAGGTCCGATAGCATTCGACACCTTCCGCCATCCGGGCCTGCCGGTCGGCCGCGGCGTCTCCGGTGGCAGCCGGCGGCCGCTTCACCACGAAACCACCCTTCGCACCCACCGGCACGATCACCGCATTCTTCACCGCCTGCGCCTTCACCAAACCCAAAATCTCGGTCCGGAAATCCTCCAAACGATCCGACCACCGCAAACCACCACGCGCCACCGCACCGAACCGCAGATGCACACCCTCCACCCGCGGCGAATACACGAAAATCTCGTACTTCGGCCGCGGCTGCGGAAGTTCGGCGATCTCCTGGGGTTCGACCTTCACCGAGATGAAATCCCGGGCCGCACCGTCGGCGTCGGTGACGTAGTAGTTGGTGCGCAGGGTCGCCCGGATCAGCCCCAGCATGGCCCGCAGGATACGGTCCGCGTCCAGGCTGACGACCTGGTCGATCCGCTCGCGCACCTGCTGTTCGAGCTGGTCGGCCTCCTCACTCGAATACCGGTCCGGGTCGAACCGGGCAGCGAACAATCGCGCGAACAGCCGCGCGGTGTCCGGATAGGTGTGCAGGACCCGGGCGATATTGACCTGACTGTAGGGGAATCCGGCCTGCTGCAGGTACTTCGCGTAAGTCCGCAGAACGGCGACCTCACGCCAGGTCAGTCCGGCGCGCAGGACGAGTTCGTTGAGTCCGTCGGCCTCGGCCCGGCCGTACCAGATGGCGTCGAACGCCTCGGTGAACCGGTCGCCTACTCCGGCCGCACTGGCCCGCGTCCCCGGTGCGACCTCGAGCAGTTCGGCGTCGAGGTCTTGATCGAGGGCGGCGCGCAACAGCTCAGGGCTCGCCACCAAACCGAAATCGTAGATCCACCGCTCACCCGCGGTACCGATACCGTCGGCTTCCCGCCGGATCCGGTACGGCCGTTCGTCGAGCACTTCCACCCCGAGGCTCTGGAGCACCGGCAGCACCTGGCTCAGCGAGATCCCGGCACCGCCGATATAGAGCGTGAACCGCCAGGAGCCGGCGGGTGCGTCTGCGACACGGTACAGGTGCTGGTCGATATTGCCCGTGCGTAAACGCTCGAGGCGGTCGATATCGGCCAGGGCCCGCCGGGCGCTGAAATCTTGTTTGTAGGCGTCCGGGAACGCTTCGCAGTAGCGGCGCACGGCCTGCGGGTCCAAAACCGTCGAGGCACTCACCTCGTCGTTGAGATGATCGTCCCAGGTGCGGCTCGCCTCACCGAGCAGGTTCTGGATGCGCAGCCGCTCGGACTCGGAGATCTCCTCCGCCGAGGACACCCGCACCGGTTCGGTGGCATCGGCAGCGGGCAGCCGGATCGTGAAATACACACTCGCGAGCTCGCTTTCGCTCACCCGGGCCGAGTAGTCGATGGAGGCACCGCCGAGTTCTCGAACCAGGATGTCCTGCATCTCCAGCCGGACCGCGGTGGTGTAGCGGTCCCGGGGCAGGTACACCATCGCCGCGACGAAGCGGCCGTACGGATCGACCCGCAGGAACAACCGCACCTGCCGGCGCAGCCCTACATTGAGTACCGCGGCCGCGATCCGGCGCAGCGTGGCCGCATCGCAGGCGAACAGCTCCGTACGCGGGAAGCCCTGCATGACCTCGAGCATCGCCTGACCGGAGAACGAATCGAGATCGAAACCGCTGCCGGAGATAGCCGAGCGCACCCGGGTGCCCACCACGGGGATATCGAGGACGTTCTCGTGCAGCGCCGTCACGGTGAAAACGCCGATGAACAGATGCTCGCCGCGGATCTCACCCGCGTCGTTCACGTCGGCCACCCCGATGAAGAACGGGTAGACCGCCCGCTGCATCGTGACCGGGACGAGGCCCTGGGTCATCCGCAAAAGTCGCGGTGCACCGGTGACGACCGGCACCTGGAAACCGATCCCGGTACCCGGATGCAGTACCCCGAGTGCGGAATCCGGAACGAGCACCGGCACCGGCTCGCCGGCTTCGGTGCGGTAACGCGCATAGCCGAGCACGGTGAAATTACCGGCGGCCATCCACCGCAGCAACCCGGCACAGTCGGAGGGGGCGATATCGGTATCTGCCGTGACGACGGTGTCACCGGCCCGGTCCAGTCCGGCCGCGAGACGGTGGAGCACGGCGTGGATCGCGTCGGTATCGTTGCTCACCTGCCGGACATCGCCGATCACCCCGGGTACGGCGGCGGCGATCTCGTCGAGTAGCTCGGCGCTGGTCGCGGGATGCAATTGCAGGTGGATCCAGGATTCGCGACCGGTCGGCGAACCGGTGCGCTCGGCATCGGCGTCATGCGGCCACGCCGCCCGGAGCCGGCCGGCGGCATCCCGTTCCGCCGTGACGATGGGATGGATGACTTCGCGCACCGTACCGCCCAGCCGGGCAAGCAGGGCCGTCACCGAATCGACGAGCATCGGCATATCGTCGGTCACGATCTGCACCGCGGCGCCCAGCCCTGACCCGTCATCGGGGTGGTGGACCCGCACCGAACCCTGACCCGGCTGCCGGGTCAGGGCCAGTGCGAGGTGCGCCCGGAAGGTGAGCTCGGCACTGGAGATCTCACAGTCCGCCTCGTCGGTGCCCACATGCCGGAAATATCCCTCCTGCAGAGCGTGGAGGCCGGCACGGAGGTTGTCCGGCAGTTCGGCAACCCAAGCCTCGCTGGACAATTCGGACGAGACCGTCATTTCCCACTCCCTTGGACGCGGATTTTTCGGAAGACATACCGATGCCGCCCCGAGGGTAGTCCCGCAACCGGGTCACGGGAAAAGATCTACGGCGTTACCCGCGGGTCAGTTTGCGATGTGTCACTCGATGCGGCCGTGCGGCTTCCGGGCCGAGGCGTTCGATCTTGTTGGCCTCGTAGGCTTCGAAGTTGCCTTCGAACCAGAACCATTTGGCCTCGTTGTCGGCGTCACCCTCCCAGGCGAGGATATGCGTGCAGGTACGGTCCAGGAACCACCGGTCGTGAGAGATGACCACCGCGCAGCCGGGGAACTGTTCCAGCGCGTTCTCCAGCGATCCGAGGGTTTCCACGTCAAGGTCGTTGGTGGGCTCGTCGAGCAGAATCAGGTTGCCGCCCTGTTTCAGGGTGAGCGCCAGGTTCAGGCGGTTGCGTTCACCACCGGAGAGCACACCGGCAGGCTTCTGCTGATCGGGGCCCTTGAACCCGAAGGCGCTCACATAGGCACGCGACGGCATCTCCTGCTGACCGACCTCGATATAGTCGAGCCCTTCCGAAACCACTTGCCAGACCGTCTTCTTCGGATCGATTCCGGCCCGGGTCTGATCGACATAGCTCAGCTGGACGGTCTCACCGACCTTCACGGTGCCGCTATCCGGTTCTTCGAGGCCGACGATGGTCTTGAACAGGGTGGTCTTACCCACGCCGTTCGGCCCGATCACGCCGACGATACCGTTGCGCGGCAGCGTGAACGAGAGATCCTTGATCAGCTGGCGATCGCCGAACCCCTTGTCCAGATGCTCGACCTCGACCACGACGCTGCCCAGTCGCGGGCCGGCCGGAATCTGGATCTCCTCGAAATCCAGCTTCTTCATCTTCTCGGCCTCGGCGGCCATCTCCTCGTAGCGACCCAGCCGCGCCTTGTTCTTGGCCTGGCGGGCCTTGGCACCGGAGCGCACCCAGGCGAGTTCGTCCTTCAGCCGCTTCTGCAGCTTCTGGTCCTTCTTCCCCTGCACGGCGAGGCGTTCGGCCTTCTTCTCCAGGTAGGTGGAGTAGTTGCCCTCGTACCCGATGGCCCGGCCCCGATCGAGCTCCAGGATCCAGCCGGCGACATTGTCCAGGAAGTACCGGTCGTGGGTGACGGCCAGCACGGCACCCGGGTATTGCGCCAGGAACTGTTCCAGCCACAGCACGCTCTCGGCGTCGAGATGGTTGGTCGGCTCGTCCAGCAGCAGTAGATCAGGCTTGCTGAGCAGCAGTTTGCACAGCGCCACGCGGCGGCGCTCACCGCCGGAGAGGTTGGTGACCGGCTCTTCCGGCGGCGGGCAGCGCAGGGCATCCATCGCCTGCTCGAGCTGCGAGTCCAGATCCCAGGCGTCGGCGTGGTCGAGGTCCTCCTGGAGTTTGCCCATCTCGTCCATGAGCTCGTCGGAGTAATCGGTGGCCATGAGTTCGGCGATCTCGTTGAACCGGTCGAGTTTGACCTTGATCTCGCCGAGGCCCTCCTCGACATTGCCGCGGACCGTCTTCTCCTCGTTCAGCGGCGGCTCCTGCTGCAGGATCCCCACACTTGCACCCGGCGCGAGAAAGGCTTCGCCGTTGTTCGGCTGATCCAATCCGGCCATGATCTTCAGCACGCTGGATTTACCGGCGCCGTTGGGACCGACGACGCCGATCTTGGCGCCGGGAAGGAAGTTCAAGGTGACATCGTCGAGCACGACCTTGTCGCCGTGCGCCTTACGAACCTTCTTCATTTGGTAGATGAACTCAGCCATGGCGATCACCCTATCCGTCACACATCGATGCGGTTTCACACGTCGGCGTTCACCGGCCGGTCGCCGGATGCCGACTTTCCCCCGAGTGGATGGTCCTGCTCCCCCGCCACCCCGTCTCCGGCCGTCCCAGCGTCCGGATCGGCCGGATTATTCCCGGTCACCATCGCATACCCGGTGCGCCGGCGCACCACCTGGGCGGTGCAGCGAGTGAGGTCGGGCCCTACCGTATGGGCCCGCATCTCCAGGTCCCGGCGCTCGGCGCCGTCGCGAGTGCGGTATTCGTTCGAGCGCAATTGCCCCTGCACGATTACCGGGTCGCCGCGCCGGATGGAAGCGTCGACGCCTGCCACCAGGCGCCGCCAGCAGCTCACCGTCAGGAACAACATCCCGTTGTCCACCCATTCACCCGATTCTCGGTCGAACCGGCGTGCGGTACTGGCCAATCGGAAGCTCAGCATCTGCTCGCCGCCCGCGAGATCGCGTTTGATCGGCTCGGTCACCACCGTACCCACCACTGTCGCGAGAGTTTCGTACATGCGTCCACCCCTTCGTCGAGCCCGGCACCCCGGGCAACCCCGCCCCCGCGATCCCGGGGACCAACTCATCGTGCCCGCGCCCGGACCACAGCGGCGGACGGGATGCGGATCTGTGGACAACCTCCCGACATCGACGACCTTGTGGAATTCGAATCTTTCACACTCTCCCGGCGGCACCGGGCGTTCGGCCGGCCCACCGGGCGTCGGCAGCGGGCATCGGCCGGCGTGGATCTCGACCGCCTGCGGGCGGAAGGGCCGACGCAGCCGCTACCCATCCGGGCAGCTCAGAGCACCGGAAGTTCGGTATTCGCACCGCACAGCACGATCACCGGGCGTTGCCCTTCCGGCGGAACGTAGGCACCGCTGAGAATCGCCGCCAAAGCCACCGCACCGGACAGTTCCACCACGATCCGGAACTCGCGCCACAGGTAGTCGCGGGCCTCGGAGATCGCGTCGTCGGTGACCAGCACCGAGCGGACCCCGTAACGGCGGACGATATCGAACGAGATCTCCCCGAGCCGCGTGGCCCCCAGCGCGTCGGCGGTGACGCTGGAGATCTCGACGTCGACCGGTGTGCCCGCGGCCAGGGCCGAATGCATCGTCGGGATACCTTCCGGTTCCACCCCGACGATCTCCCGGCGCCGACCGGCCGCCGCCGCGATCCCGCCGACCAGGCCACCGCCGCCGACGGCGACCAGAACCGGTGGGCGGCCGCGTACCTGTTCCTCGATTTCCAGCCCGATCACCCCGGCGCCGGCCACTACCGCGGGCAGGTCGTAGGCGTGCAACTGGAGCGCACCGCGTTCGGCGGTGAGCTCGCGCGCATGCTGGTAGGCCTCGGCATAGGTGGTTCCGTGCCAGCGCACCTCAGCACCGTGCGACCACATCGCCGCGACCTTGGTATGCGGCGCCGATTCGGGCACCACCACCGTGCAGGATTTACCCATACCGGCCGCGGCCAGGGCCGCCGCGATCCCCGCGTTCCCCCCGGAGGCGATCACGACATCGTCCGGGCACACCCGCTCCGACAGCAGCGCGTTGTAGCTCCCGCGCACCTTGAACGTGCCGCCGTGCTGCAGATACTCCAGTTTCAAGGTCACCGGGACGGGCCCGCCCGGCCCCGGAACGACGGTGTGGAATACCGGGGTCTTACGGATATGCCTGCCCAGCCGCCGCCGGGCCGCGCGAACATCGGACCGATAGATGCGGCGAAACGGTTGCAAGGGTGTCAGCTGGGTTTTCTGCTCGGTCATCTACTTCATTGCCCGATCTCGCTTGGCCAATTCGGCGAACATGGCGTTGTGCGCAGCCAGTTCGGCATCGTCGTCACGTTCCGCGGCACGGTCGGTGCGCCGCGCCAGCCGGGCATCGCTGCGCGACCACTGGATCAGCAGCGCCAGCATCACCACCACCAACGGTACTTCGCCGCTGGCCCAGGCCAGACTTCCGCCGGTGCGTTGATCACCCAGCAAGTCCGAATGCCAGTCCAGACCGAGGCTGCGGTAGAACCAGCCGCCCAGCACGGTGCTCATTCCCATCAGCACCACGCCGAAGAACGCGTGGAAGGGCAGCGATCCGAACACCATGGCGAGTTTGGTGAGCGGTTCCACCCGGCGCGGTTTCGGGTCGATACCGATCACCACCCAGTAGAAGAGGTAGCCGCTGACCAGGAAATGCAGGTTCATCAGCACGTGGGCGGCATGCGAATCGACGAAGGAATCGAATATCCCGCCCAGGTACAGGGCGTAGAAACCGGCCACGAACACCACCGAGGCCACGATGGGATGGGTGAGGAATCGCGAGACCGGGTTGTGTACGGCCGCCAGAATCCACTCCCGGGGGCCCGGCGCTCCGTCCCGCCCGGCCGGTGGCAGCGCGCGTAATGCGAGGGTCACCGCTCCGCCGAGTGCGAGCAGGATGGGAACCAGCATGGACAGCGCCATATGCGCGCCCATATGCACGCTGAACATTGCGGGCGCATAGCGGCCGACCCCGGACGAGGTCGTGAACAGCAGCACGGCGCATCCCAGCACCCAGGCCAGGGTCCGGCCCACCGGCCAGCTGTCGCCGCGCGCCCGCAACCGCCGGACACCCAGCAGGTACAGCACAGCCAGGACGATGGCGAGCGTGCCGAAGATCAGGTCGAACCGCCAATCGAACAGCAACCGGGAGACGGTCGGCGGGCCGGCCAGCTCATACCCGAGTTCCACTTCTATCGGGGTGGGAACGCTGGTCGGCGGCGGTGGCGGCGTCCGTCCCAATCCGGCCGCGAGGCCCATGGTCGCCGCGAAGATCAGCGTTTCGACACCCGCGAACCGGACCAGCGCGAGCCGGTTGCCCGGCTCGGCGGCCAGTGCCGGCAGCGCCGAGCGCCGCTGGAAGTACCCGATCACGCCGAGCACGACGAGGGCGGCGGCCTTCGCGAGGACCAAGCGTCCATAGGTGCTGGTGAACAGTTCGTCCATCGGGATCCGGACCCAGGAGTTCACAACCCCGCTCACCGCGAGCACCACAAAGGAAACCGCCGCCAGCGGCGAGAACCGGCGGGCGGCGACGCCGGTGTGGGTGCCGTCGCGCAGGGCGTGCACGAGCAGCGCGACCAGACCGCCGACCCAGACCGCCGCGGCGATCAAATGCAGGATCAGACTGTTGGTGGCCACATCGTGCGCCCCGCCCGACGAGGAATGACCGGTGAGCGCCAGCGGCATCATCACGGCGACCGATCCGGCGAACAGAACCGGCGTCCACCCCCAGCGCAGCGCCAGCCGGCACGCAATGGCCAGTAGCACCGCACCGACGGCGGTGACCCGCCATGTGCCGGCCAGTTCGATCTGGTCGATCACGCCCCACAGCTCCTGTGGTGCCAGCACCTCGGTGACCGGCCGGCCGGTGCTGTCGGAGACCGTCAGCGGCACCAGCAGCGCCGCGCAGACCGCCCAGGCGAACGCCAGGCCGGAGGCTCGTCGTACCGCGCGGTAGCCGCCGGTATCGAGCAGCCCACTGCGCTGCGGCGGAACGAGGAAGGCAGCGAAGAGCAGGGCGCCGACGGTGAGCGCCGCGAACAGATCGGCGAGGGCCCGTACCGCGGGCAGGCCATAGGTGGTGAGCGGGCCGGGATCGGGGATCCCCAGCAGACTGAGCGCCTGCGCCGCCGAGGCGCTCGCCACCAGGATCGCGACCAATGCCGCCAGTGTCCCGGCGACCACCGTCAGCGCGCCCGTCACGGCCGCCCATCCACCCGGCCGCCCGGCCTCGGCGGCGGGTTCGACGGCGGGGGCCTGGACTGACGACATAGCTTCGAGAGTAGTTCGGCAGGCCTCGACGGGCCCGGCGGGGCCTTTTTCGGGCACGCCAAAACAGACGATCGAATCGATCGCTACACTTTTCGGCTGGACAGCGCGGCCGTTGTCCGCCATGGTGGAAACACTGCCTCCGTAGCTCAGTTGGATAGAGCAAGGGCCTTCTAATCCCTAGGTCGCAGGTTCGATTCCTGCCGGGGGCGCTCCACCCACCCGACTGAGCTGTTCGGGCCAGTCGGAGTGGGTGTACCCATCTGGGCGCCGTACAAACACGTCAGATCGACCGCAGCGCCAGGTCTTCCGCGTATATCCGGCCCGCAGACGCGGTGCCTGCGGTCATGGTGCTGTTCCCGCTACGGCAATCTCTCGGCGATGAGCCTTTCCGCGAGGCCGCGGCGGATACGCGATACCGGCCGGAGCTACTCGCCACGCAGGGGACCGGGCCGAGAAACGAGACGGAGCCCGAACAGCAGATCGGTATTGCGCACATACTCCGGCTGGTCCTGTCCACGGAGCAGTCCCGTCTGGCGAATCCAGCTCCGGTGCCAATGGTGCGATTCCGGTAGGGCGATCCCACATCGCGCGGCGGTCTCGCGGAGCCGCCCGCCGGCCGCGCCGACGGCGCCGGCGAACAATTTCGAACCACCGCCGGCGTGGGTTTCGCGAAGGTCGTATGCCTGCTGCAACAGGGCACGAGCCGCGGGCGGGATCACCCATACATACACATCGGCGGCCCGGGAGTAACCGATCGGACCGGTGAAGACGAGTGCGTCGCCTGTCGAGGCCACACGTGGTACACACCCCAGTTCCACCGTGGTCGCGCCGGTGAAGAGCATCGTTGCGAGGGCCGCGGCATCGACCGGATCGGCGGTCCGCTCCCGGATCCATTCGACGGTCGTGGTGTCGAGACGCCCGGTGCTCATCCCGGTCCCCACCGAGTAGTTGAGGTCGGGTGGCAACTCCAGGCGCATACCGTGCAGCAGGAAGGCCGCCTGGGCGCCGCGCAACCGCACCACGGTGTACCCCCGCCCGGGGCTGCCTGCGACGAAACCGCCCAGAAATCGATAGAGCCCGAGAATGTCCAGCCATTCGTCGGTGCGCCCCACCACACGGGCGGGCGGGAACCGCCGCGCCGCGGGGCGCGGCCGCAGTACGGTCCGCATCCTTTCGGCCCAGGCCACCTCGTTTCGGCCGAACCAGATCGGGTCGGTCCGGCGGTCCAGGTCGTGGTGGCAGGGCCGGCCGCTGCGCGCAGTGAACCATCGGCAGGTTGCTTCGAGACCTTGGGTGTACACAGCGTCGACCCGCGCGAATTCCGCCGCCGTCAGACGCCGGTGGGCATCGGCGCGGAAGGTGGCGACATCGCTGTCGGGTATCCGTGCAAGTAGATCGTCGCCGGTGGTCAAAGACACCCGGAGCCGAGGGCTGTGGCCCGCGGCGCGGTACCCCATCTGCCGGGTTCCGGGCTCCGGCGCCCGATACCGCGGGGACCGGCGCACTGTGGGACCGGTGGTCACGGCACCTGCCCTCCGGATGGCCGGCCCGTCCTACTGCGCCTCGTAACTGCCATGCAGAACATTCGATCACTTACGCCGACGATGAGCCAGCCGATCGACCAGAACTCAACAGCACTTGACAGTTCAGCCGATGAATTCTTGGTGACGCCGTGTCGGCGGTCCGGCAATGAAGGAGCCCGAGAATGCAGAATCACGCTGTCTCCTGGACTCGGTAGCGACAACCCGCAAAAGCCCACCCCGCATATTCTGGCCTAGGGTGTGCGAATGGGTTTGCCTTCGCCTACCGCCGACAGCCGCGCCGTCGTGACCGGAGCCTCGTCCGGGATCGGGACCGCGCTGGCGGCCGAACTCGCCGGCCGTGGCTATTCGCTCATCCTCGTGGCACGCCGGGGCGAACTGCTCGACGAACTCGCCGATCGACTGACCCGCACGCACGGCATCACCGCGGAGGTCCGCGCCGTCGATCTGGCCGACCGGGCGCAGCGCGCGCCGCTGAGCGAGGAATTGTCCGGGCGCGATATCTCGATTCTGTGCAACAACGCCGGTATCGCGACCTTCGGGCCGATCACCGGGCTGGATCCGGATTACGAGCGCGCCCAGCTCGAACTGAACGCGGTCGCGGTACAGGACCTGACGCTGGCGGTACTGCCCGCCATGCTGGCCCGGCGCGCGGGCGGCATCCTGGTCAGCGGTTCGGCCGCCGGTAATATGCCCATACCGAACAACGCCACGTACGCGGCGAGCAAGGCCTTCGCGAACACTTTCACCGAATCCCTGCGCGGCGAGCTGAAAGGTACCGGGGTGCACGTCACACTCCTGGCCCCCGGCCCGGTCCGTACCGAAACCCCCGACCCTGCCGACGCGTCGCTCGTCGACCGGATGGTCCCGGATTTCCTCTGGGTTTCCTCCGAGTACACCGCACGGATTTCGATCGACGGGCTCGCCCGCAACAAAACCCGGGTGGTCCCGGGGTTGATCGGCAAAGGTATGAGCACCGCCGGGAACTACGGTCCACGAGCGCTCACGGCTCCCGTCGCGGGCGCTTTCTACAAGAAGCTCGGCGGGTGACGAACCCACCCGCCGGAAGTCGTTCACAGATCGTGACCACCGCGATTGCACCGCTTGGTCAGCCGGGCTGATTAGGGTGGGACGAGTGTCCGACAAATTAGTGGTGTGGATGGATTGTGAGATGACCGGTCTCGATCTGGTCAACGACAAGCTCATCGAGGTAGCCGCCCTCGTAACCGACAGCGAACTGAACGTCCTCGGTGACGGTGTGGATATCGTGATCCACGCCGATGATGCGGCGCTGGCCGCCATGCCGCAGGTGGTTGCCGATATGCACGCCCGCTCCGGTCTCACCGAGGAGGTCCGCAAATCCGGCGTGACCCTCGCCGAGGCCGAACAACAGGTACTCGACTACATCAAGCAGTACGCGCCCACCGCGGGCGTGGTCCCGCTCGCCGGTAATTCCATCGCCACCGACCGCGGCTTCCTGGCCCGGGATATGCCGCTGCTCGACCAGCACCTGCACTATCGGATGATCGATGTGAGTTCCATCAAAGAACTGTGCCGGCGCTGGTATCCGCGGATCTACTTCGGCCAGCCGGAGAAAGGCCTGACTCATCGCGCCCTGGCCGATATCCGGGAATCGCTCCGTGAGCTCGAGTACTACCGGCGCACGGTATTCGTCCCCGCACCCGGACCGTCGACGGCGGAGATCACCGCCATTGCCGCCGAGGTCAGCGCCCGGTCGGCGGAGGAGATCGCGGCCGCGGCCGAAGAGTCGATATAGGCCCAGGTCAGCGCCACACCGGAAACCGATTGGCTAACAGCGGGGTGAACGCGCTAGTATCTAGGCCGCCGGTGCAAAACCGGCGATGGTGAGTGTAGTTCAGTTGGTAGAGCACCAGGTTGTGATCCTGGCTGTCGCGGGTTCGAGTCCCGTCACTCACCCTGAAAGCCCGAGGGCCCCTGGCCCTCGGGCTTTTTCTTTTCCGGTGACCTCGGGTCAGGCCGCGGGTTTGGTCGTATCGACCGCCGGCGGCGCCTGCTCACGAGCACCCTGATCCAACCGGAACGGCGGATACTCGTCACGCAGGAGTGACGTGTAGATCTGCACCCGCAACATCCACCGATTGACACCCATCACGAAATCGAACAGCCCCTGGGAGTATCGGGCGACGAAGAGCAGACCGACGAGCGCCACCAAGGTCAGCACACCGATCAGCGGAAGTCCGGCCGCACTGCCCATCACGTCCGGGTCGTCGGTCACCATCCAGGCCGCTCCCGTCATCGCGCCGATGATCAGGTAGTGCGGGATGGCCAGCAGCCACCACTTCACCAGCACCAGACCGCGATGCAGGGTCGGCGGATAGTCGACGTCCAGATCCGCGGGATAGTTCTCGTCGGCCGACAGCGCGAACGGCGGGTACTTGTCCGTTCCGGCCGGGGTCCAGGCGTAGAAGCTCACTCGCCAAGACCAGCGGATCACACCGACGCTGTAATCGAACAACGCCCGCGGATACCGGCCGGTGATCAGGATCGCGAAGAACGCGATGACCGTGACCACGGCATATCCGATATGCAGGAAGAACAGGACAATGTAGTGCGGTATGGCGAGGATCCATTTGACGATCCACATCCAGCGCGAGAGCGCGGGATCCAGGTCACCGCGAATTCGGACCGGATAACCGGCGGGAGCAGTCATAGCGATCGGGCTCCTTCGAGAGTGCTGGCCCGGCCGACCGGATTCAGCGCGGCCGTACCTCAATTGTGAGGTACAACACACCATTTCGGGATGAACGCGAAACAAAGACACGTCATCGAGATCAACCCGTGAAGGAATCGGCGAAGTGCCCGCCGGATGCGCTCGCTACCGGGCAGGCGCGTCGAGCCCGTCCAGTGCCGCCAGGCGGGGCAGGGCACCGGGGTAGTTCTCGTTGAGCCAGCCGATCAATTCCTCGCGCACCGCGCAGCGCAGCGACCATACGGCGTCGGGATCGCGCGCCGTCATCGACGCACGGACCTCGATACCGGTCGGCGTACTGTCGGTGACCAGCAGGTTCCAGCTGCGACCGTCCCAATCCGGGTGATCGCTCAGATATTCGTAGAGATGCGCTCTCAGTTCGGCCACCGGCGTGCTGTGGTCCAGATGCAGGAAAACCGTACCCGTCATCTCGTTACCGCCCTTCGACCAGTTCTCGTACGGTTTGCTGTTGAAATACGAGACCGGCATGGTGAGCCGGCGGTCGTCCCAGATCCGCACGGTCAGGAAGGACAGCGTGATCTCCTCGACGGTGCCCATCTCGCCCTCGACCACGACCGTATCGCCGATCTTCACCGAATCTCCGAAGGCGATCTGCAGCCCCGCCATCAGATTGCTCAGTGTGGACTGGGCCGCCACACCGGCGATGATGCCGATGATGCCGGCCGAAGCCAGCAACGAGGTGCCCAGAACGCGCAGCCCGGGAAACAACACCAGCATGGCGATCGCGGCGGTCGCGATGGCCAGCACCGTGCTGGAAATCCGCCGGATCAGGGTGAACTGGGTGTTCAGCTGGCGCACCCGGCGGGGATCACGCGCGCGGCGCGAATAGGTGTTGAGCAGGCCGTCGGCGACGGCGTCGGCGATGCGCACCACCAGCCATACCGCCGACATGGTGACCATCGTGGCGAGCACACTGAGGATCACGGTGTCCTGCCGCAGGTTCAGGTCGGCCAAGGGGTAGGTCATCCGCAGCGCGGCGAATCCGAGGAACAGCTGCAGCGGCAGTTGCACCCGGCGCAGCAGGCCGGGAATGGGGGTCTTCGGATGGCGGGCCGACCAGTACCGTAACCCGCGGTCGATGGCCCAGCCGATTGCGATCGTCACGGCCAGCGTGCCCCCTAGCACGATCAGCAGCCGTAATACGTTCTCCACAGCGTCCAACTCCTTGCCCATTGCCTACGTTCGAACCCCGGGACAAGGCTACAGTTCGGTAACGGCCATTCACCAACAGTCTCGGGAAGCCCAGCGGGTTTCGTCCGGAGTGCGACAGGCACCACTCGCAGCAGGACATTCGTTACCCCGCATCGTCGGCACCTACCGGCGACACCGTCTCTCGTGCGCCGGTGCTGCCGGGGGCGCCCGCATTACTCCGGGGTTCGTCCTTCGACCGAGTACAGCCGGACCTCGCCGCCCTCCCCCAGGAACGCGTTGACCAGCATCACCCGCTCGGCGCGCAGAACATCGGCATCAGGTGCGTCGGTGGTGATGGATATCTGCGGGATCGCGGCCCAGTTCACCACGTAGCGCTCCGGGGGGCCCGCGTCGTCGGACAACCACGCAAGCCGGAAGACCGATACGGTTTTCCGTTCCATGAGGCCCCGCACCACCTCGGCAATCCGTTCGGGATCCTCCAGGGCGAAGAGGAATCCGAAGGTCAGCTCCGGGGAGGACACATAGGCGGGCACGAGACCAGAGGTTAGCCCATGGGTAGCCGCCCGGTGTGAACTATCCCACCGGGCGGCTACCGGACCTGTTCAGAAATGCTTACCGGGACGGTCGGGGTCCGCGATCTCGGCGTCCACCACGTCGGCATCCACGATATCGGCCGCCGGCGACGTCACCTCGGGTTTCGTCCCGGACGTAGCCGGATCACCGGATTCCTGCGCGTGCCCGGTGGAGTCCCGGCCGGATTCGGGGGCCGAATCGCGGCGGGCCGCGGCGGCGGCCTCGTTCATCTCGATCGCATCGGTGACCCATTCACCGATCTCCCGGGTCACCTCGGCGACGGTACCGGTGATGATCCCCGCGATATTGCCGATCCGGCGCGCGCCCGAGGAGGTGAGTTCCTGGATCAGATCCTTGTTGGCCTCGAATTTGCCGATCATCACACGCCCGCTCCGGTTGGACTCTGCTGACGCATCACGATAACACCGGGCTCTTCGCGTTTCCGCAGTACAGCGGGCAGGAAGCGAGCGAACCGGGACTGCTGGACCTGAGGCGGCAGGGCCAGCTGGAAGATCTTGGCCCAGACCGAACCGATCTGCTTCCCGAGCGGCCCGGTGTTGTAGGGCAGGCCGAACTTCTCACACAGGGCCCGCACCTCCGGCGCGATCTCCGGATACCGGTTGGCCGGCAGATCGGGGAACAAGTGGTGTTCGATCTGGTGCGACAGGTTGCCGGACATGATGTGGAACAGCGGACTGCCGCTGATATTGGCCGAGCCGAGCATCTGGCGGACGTACCATTCGCCGCGGGTCTCGTCGGCAGTCTCCGCTTCGGTGAAGCTCTGCACACCCGACGGGAAATGCCCGCAGAAGATGATCGAGTACGCCCAGAGGTTGCGCACCAGGTTGGCGGTCACGTTGCCGGCCAGGGTGGATAGGAACAGCGGCCCGGACAGCAGCGGAAACGCCACATAGTCCTTGAGTACCTGCCGCCCCGACTTACGCAACTGCCCCTTGAGCAGCGGCTTGAGCTCCGCCCAGGTGCGCTTGCCCTTGACGATGTTGTCGGCTTCGAGGTCGTGCAACATCACGCCCCATTCGAAGAACACCATCAGCAGGAACGCGTACAGCGGATTGCCCAGGTAGTACGGGTGCCAATCCTGATCCTCGTCGATACGCAGCACCCCGTAGCCGATATCCCGGTCCCGCCCGTGGATATTGGTGTAGGTGTGGTGCATGTAGTTGTGCGAATGCTTCCACTGGTCGGCCGGGCAGACCGTATCCCATTCGAACACCCGCGAATTCAGGTTCGGCTCACGCATCCAGTCGAACTGGCCGTGCATCACGTTGTGGCCGATCTCCATATTGTCCAGGATCTTCGACACGCTCAGCGCGGCGACGCCCGCCAGCCAGAACGGCGGCAGGAAACCCAGATACATCAGCCCGCGCCCGGCGATCTCGAAACCGCGCTGCGCCTTGATGACGTTGTAGATGTATTCGCGGTCGCGCTCGCCCAGATCGGCGACGAGACGATCGCGCAGTTCGTCGAGCGTCCGGCCGATTTTCTCGACCTGATCGGGCGAGAGGACCAGTGGTCCGTCCTTGGTCTCGGTGAGGATGGTCATCTGTTCTCCCCTTCGGTTCGGATACCGGATTCCGGTGTGTGCGGAGCGCACGCGATATCAGATTTCGATGTCCACGTCGCCGACGGCGGCCTGGACGCAGAGTTGGATCGGCTGGTCGGGGTCGGTTTCCAGGTCACCGGTGCGCAGATTGCGGGTGCAGCCGCTACGTCGCACCGAGGTGCAGGAGAAGCAGATCCCCATCCGGCAGCCGTACTCCGGGCTGAGCCCGGCCGCTTCGGCCTGCTCGAGCAGCGATGTCCCCGCGTTCTCGGCGGTGACCCCGCTGGCGGAGAAGGTGGTGGACCCGTGCACTTCGGCGGTATCCACCGGGGTCGTCGTCGCGACGAACTCCTCGGTGTGCAGTCGTTCACTGAGCCCTTCGGTGGTGAAGACTTCGCGCACCGATTCCATCAGCGGCGGCGGGCCGCACAGAAATGTCTGCGCCTCGGCGAACCACGGTGCCACCCGGACGAGTTCTTCGTGATCGAACCCGCGGCCGTCCCGCTCCGGGTACCGCAGTTCCACGGAGATGTTCGGATGGGCGGCAGCGATCGCGGCGAGCTCGGACCGGTGCGGGACCAGCTCCGGCGATCGCGCGTAATGCAGGAACATCACCTCGCCCGAGTAGTCCTCGTCGGCGAGCGTGCGCATCATCGACAGCACGGGGGTGATTCCACTGCCACCGCTGATCAACAGCACCCGGTCCGGCCGCTGCGGCGGCAGATGGAACACCCCGGAGGCCGGTGCGAGGTCCAGGACCATCCCCGGCTCGGCATGCTCGTGCAGGTGGCGCGATACGAGGCCGTGCGGATGCACCCGGAGAGTGAGGTCGAGCCTGCGGCGCCGATCGTGCTGGGAGTTCACCGGGGAATAGCAGCGGGTATGCCGCACGCCGTCGATCACCACCCCCAGCTGCACGAACTGGCCGGACAGCAGACCGTCCCATTGCCGCGTCGGGCGCAGGCTCAGCGACAGCGTGCCCGGCACCGACCGGTCGACGCCGACGATCCGGGCCCGCATATCTCGGACGGTGAGCATCGGGCGCACCAGTTCCAGGTACCGGTCCACCGGGTGCGGGGTGGTCAGGGTCTGTACCAGGTCGAGGAGGGCCATCGGAGTTCTCCGTCCCTGTCTGTCGGTCGCGTCACGAAACTTCGATCAGTTTCGGTGCACGAATGTACACTCAAATAGTGTGCCGGATACCCCGACGGAACTGTCAACCGGGAAAAGGTGTGACGCGGGCGACAAGATGGAGATGATCGAATGGTGAACGGCTGTATGCTCACTGAAATGACCGATCAGGGAGCGAGCCGTGTCGAGCGCAAGGAGCGCACCCGGCAGGCCCTACTCGACGGCACCCTCGCGCTCGCCGCCGAGCGCGGTTTCGGTGCGTTGAGCCTGCGCGAGATCGCCCGTTCCGCCGGTATCGTGCCGACCGCCTTCTACCGGCACTTCGCCTCACTCGAAGACCTCGGCGCCACCCTCGTCGACGAAGGCGTGCAGGCCTTGCGGCTGGCTCTGCGACAGCTGCGCCGGACACCGGATGCGCGGCTGTCGGAAACCGTGCGCTTCGTCTTCGGCGAAGTCGCCGCGAAACGGGAACTGTTCGGTTTCCTGATCCGCGAGCAGCGCGGCGGCAGCGCGCCCCTGCGAACGGCGATCGCACTCGAACTGCAACTGATCGTGCGGGAACTCGTGGCCGATCTGTCCCGGGTACCGGCGCTGGACTCCTGGTCTCCGGACGATCTGGAGGTGGCGGCCGACCTGTTGGTCGCGACCGTCACCGACGGTATCGCCGACTACGTATCCGCCCCGCCGCGCGAGCAGCAGCCGATCATCGAACGCACGATCGCGCAGGTCCGGCTCATCGCTCTCGGTATGGGCGTCTGGAAACCCTGACCGGGAGGGCCCTACCCGGTCACGGCGGACGCGGCTTTCTGCTCACGCTCGGGCGCAGCAACCAGCAACACCGCGATCAGCCCGGCGCCGAGAACCACCAGCAACCCGGCGATACCCGCCCGTTCCGCGTCGAACGCCCAGACGAACAGACCGAACAGCGTGGGCGACAGGAACGAGGCAGCCCTCCCCGTGGTGGTGTAGAGCCCGAACAGCTGACCTTCCCGCCCCGGCGGTGTCAGCCGGGTCAGGAATGAACGCGCGGAGGCCTGCGCAGGACCGACGAACAGGGTCAGGGCCAAGCCGAAGATCCAGAACATCACGGGCCCGGATACGAGCAACAGCGCGGTACCGCAGACCACCGTGCCGGCCAGCGATACCACGATCACCCGTTTCGGTCCCACCGAGTCGTCGAACCGGCCGGCCACGATCGCCCCCAGGGCGGCGACGACGTTGGCTCCGATACCGAACAGCAGGACATCGGAATCGCTGATCTCGTACACCTGCACCGCCAGCACCGCCCCGAAGGCGAAGACGCCGGCCAGCCCGTCCCGGAAGACCGCGCTGGCGAGCAGGAACCAGATCACCCGGCGATCCAGAACCCAGAGTTCGCGCAGATCGCGCCACAGCACCCGGTACGAGCCGAAGAACCCCGCCGTAGCGGCACCCGGGTCGGCGCCGGTGCGGGGCACCTCCGGGACCGCGAAGAACACCGGCAGCGCGAACACCGCGAACCAGACCGCCGCCAAGACCACCACCAGCCGGACGTTCAGCCCGTCGCCGGTACCGATACCCAGGAGGCCACGTTCGTCGCCGTCGCCGGCGATGAATCCGAAGTAGCAGATCAGCAGCAGGACGATTCCACCGAAGTAACCCATCGCCCAGCCGAAACCGGAAACCCGGCCGACGGTGTCCGGCGTGGACACCTGACGCAGCATGGCGTTGTAGGGCACGGTCGAAAGCTCGAAGAAAACATGGCCGAGCGCCAGCAGCACCAAGCCCAGCCACAGGTAGTGATAATCGTCACGAACGACGAACATGGACGCCATGAGGCCGACCACGACCGCGGTCATGATCGCCAGTGAACGTTTGCGATTCGCGGTCGCGTCGAATCGCTGCCCGATGACGGGCGCGGTCAGCGCGACCAGAAAACCGGCGATCCCCAGGGCCCAGCCCAGCCATGCGCTGGCGGAGATATCGCCGGGCAGATCATCGCCCACGCTGTCGGTGAGGTAGACGGCGAACACGAAGGTGGCGATCACGGCGTTGAAAGCGGCCGATCCCCAGTCCCAAAGCCCCCAGGCGGCCACCCGTGTACGCCCGGCCGTGGCCTCCACGGTGCTCATGCTGCCCCTGCCGGACATCCGGGCCGGGGACCGGCATGGTCACGCTCCGCTACCGGACCCGGCTCACTCATGCTGAGCACAGTAATGGATACCGGTGAACCGGGCCGGGCGCCGAGTAGCGGGCGCCGGGCCACCTTCCGGGATCGAAGGTGATGCAGTTCAGTTACGCCCGGCGCGGTGTCCTTGTGGCGGATTGCACACCGGCGTTGTATCGGTACACACGTTTGTCGTCGGCGAACAGCGGTGAGGCGGTGGTGGATTTGGCTGATCGCGTGGGGTACGCCCGGGGCACCGGAACGAGGGCGCAAGGCCGGTTGCAGGGAAGATCGACGGGAGCCGGCCGGCATTCGGCGCATACAGCGGGAGCTGGGACTTTGCCAGAATTTTGGGAAGTGTCGAACTCGGGGTTCGGGAATTATGGTGGTGGTGCGCCATCAGGGACTCGAACCCCGAACCCGCTGATTAAGAGTCAGCTGCTCTGCCAATTGAGCTAATGGCGCGTGCCCCGTCGTGCGGTGCGGGACAGACATTAACAGGCCCGGGCCGCAGAAGTGAAATCGATACCGAGCCGGCCGGGTGTGAGCCGGACGACGCCGTAACAAACGGCAGGCCGAACCCTATGTGTAGGTGGGCCACCGGAGCCGGAAGCGATGCTCGACGGTTGGGATCACTTCGGCACGACTGGCAGAATGTTGGACGTGGTCTCGACCGATCCCGCCGATGCGGTGGGTCGAGGTGAGCAGTAATCGGTCGGATCCGAAGCCATCGGCGCGTAGCGGGTGCGCCGGGACTTGAAACGGGGTTGATATGCGTATAGGTGGTCGGCGCAGGCCGATCGGTTGGGTTTTCGGGCCGATGGTCCTGGTCGCCTTACTGGCGATGGTCTTGACCGGGTGTTCCTCGTCGGAGGCGTCGGAGGGCACGGTAGCCATCGACCGCAACCCCATCACCGAACTCATCAAGCCCAAGCTGGTCGCCCCCGTCAAGGACGGTGATATCGGCGTTTCTCCGGCGACTCCGATGAAGTTCGAGATCAGCGACGGCCTGTTCACAGATGTGACTCTGCTGAATCCGGAGAACCAGCCGGTGGCCGGAAAGCTTTCGGAAGACGGCCGCAGCTGGGCGACCACCGAAGCCCTCGGCTACAGCAAGACCTACCGTCTGCAGGCCAGGTCCATCGGCCTCGGCGGCGAAGCCACCGCCGGTATGAGTTTCACCACCACGGCACCCGGCAATGTCACCAAGCCGTACCTCACCCCCGGTGAGGGCGAGGTCGTCGGGGTCGGCCAGCCGGTGGCGATCCAGTTCGACGAGAACATCCCCGACCGCAAGGCCGCGCAGGACGCCATCACCATCACGACCGAGCCGCCGGTGGAGGGCGCATTCTACTGGGTGAACAACCGCGAGGTCCGATGGCGGCCCGAACATTTCTGGGCTCCAGGCACGCGGGTGAACATCGATGTGAACGTCTACGGCAAGGATCTCGGCAACGGCCTGTACGGCCAGAACGATATCCACTCGCACTTCGTGGTGGGTGACGCGGTGATCTTCACCGCCGACGACAACACCAAGATGGTGACGGTGGAGCGAAACGGCCAGGTCATCCGCACGATGCCGACATCCATGGGCAAGGCCGATACGCCTACCGACAACGGCATCTACATCATCGCCGATAAGCACGCGGAAATGGTGATGGATTCCTCCACGTACGGGGTCGCGGTGAACTCGCCCGACGGCTACCGCACCGATGTGGAGTGGGCAACCCGGATGTCCTACAGCGGAATCTTCTTCCATTCGGCGCCGTGGTCGCTCGGCGCCCAGGGCAATACGAACACCAGTCACGGTTGTCTGAATCTGAGCCCGGCCGATGCCCAATGGGTGTTCAACAACGCCAAACGCGGCGATCTCGCGATCGTGAAGAACACGGTGGGCGGCACCCTGTCCGGGGTCGACGGTCTGGGTGACTGGAACATCCCGTGGCCGGAATGGAAGGCCGGTAACGCGGAGATGTGAGAGCCCGGGCGCGGATCGGCAGCGAAGCCTGCCCCGCGGAGCCGTCCATTCATACACCGCAGCGTCGAGGTGCCGGTCCCCCGGGACCGGCACCTCGGCTGTTTTCAGCGAGCGTTTTCGTACAGCCGTCGCACGATGTCCTCGATATCGGGTTCTTCGATGGACAGATCACGGACCTCGGCCCGGGCCGAGACCTCCGCCAGTAGCTCGGCGGCGGTGGTGGTGTCGGCGTCGAAGGCGAGTCGCTGCCGCATTCCGTCGGCTTCGCAGCCGAGTAACTGCACCTCGGGCAGATCGCGCAGCGGCGGCGCCGGCATCGTGAGGTCGACGGTCAGGACCCGCTGTGCACCTACCATCGCGCCCAGACCGGGCAGCGACCCGTCGTAGGCGAGCCGGCCGTGGTCCACCACCAGTACGCGATCGCAGAGCCGCTCGATATCCCCCATATCGTGTGTGGTGAGCAACAGTGTGGTGCCACGCTCCAACCGTTCGGCCCGCAGGAATTCGCGCAGCCGCTGTTTGGACAGGACATCCAAGCCGATGGTGGGCTCGTCGAGAACGATCAGTTCCGGGGAATGCAGCAGCGCCGCCGCGACCTCGGCGCGCATCCGCTGCCCCAGCGACAACTGCCGGACGGGAGTATCGAGGGTGTCCCCCATTTCCAGTTGCTCGACCAGTTCCGCGGTACGAGCCCGGCCGGCCATGGGATCCAGGCGGTGGATGGCGGCCAGGATCGTGAACGATTCGCGCAGCGGCAGGTCCCACCACAGTTGCGAGCGCTGCCCGAACACCACACCGATCCGGCCGGCCAGTTCCCGGCGTCGCCGGATCGGTTCCAGCCCGCAGGTACGCACCGTGCCGGAAGTAGGCACGAGAATGCCTGCGAGCATCTTGATGGTGGTTGATTTGCCGGCCCCGTTGGCGCCGATATAGCCGACCGCCGCGCCCCGTTCGATCCGGAAGGTCATAGCGTCCACCGCTGTGACGACCTCACGCCTGGGCCGCCGCCAGGTGCCGTCGCGCCGGTACCGGACGAACTCCCGCGTCAACTCGTCGACTTCGATGATCGAATCCGGCCCGGCCATCACCGATCTCCCATCTCATCCACCGCCGCTCTGATAGTGCCGGGTACCCAGTCGCCACATCACCGCCGCCAGCAGCCATGCCCAGCCCGCCGCCAGCGGTACACACCAGGCGAGCCAGGACGGTAGCCCGGCCGGACCCGGTAGCCCCAGTACGGCCAGCGTCGGGAAGTAGGCGGTGAACGCGACCGGTATCGCGACGCAGAACAGGATCCGCAGTGGAGTGGGAAACACCGAGGCGGGCTGGGTCGCCGCGAAGGATCCGCCGTAGGTGAAGCTGTTGGTCAGCTCCGCGCCGTCGATCAGGAAGAACTGGCAGCCCGCGGCCACCACGAACAGGCCCGCGAAGAGGAGTGCGCCGCTGATGACGGTCAGCAGAAGCAGCACCACCGTGCCCACGGACCATTCGATATCGTTGCGCACCAACCCGGCTGCCAGGACTACCAGGGCGACACCGCCCCGCGCGAGCCGGCGCAGCGAGAAATCGCTGGTGATCAGCTGTAGCAGCACCGGTTGCGGGCGCAGATGGTAGATATCGAGCATCCCGAGCCGGATCAGCGCGGGCAGCTTGTCCAGGTGACCGCAGACGAGCTGGGCCGAGGCGAACGCGAGATTGCTCAGGCCGAACAGTAGGAGCGCGGCATCCATATCCAGGCCACCCAGTACTTTTGCCTGCCGGAAGATCAGCCATACCTCGGCGAATTCCACGAGACCCAGCAGCGTCGCGGCCAGGATCTCGCCGGCGAACGACAGCCGGTACGAACGCTGCGCCCGGATCCGGGAATTCAGCACCGCGGCGTACGGCGCCCAGCGGGATCCGACGGGATCGGGCCGCCGCGGCTCGGCGGGCAGTGCGGTCTCAACCACCCTGCACCTCCATCTTCTGCCTGCCTGCCGCCAGTAGTACGCGTCCCAGGGCGCCCACTACCAGCAGCCAGAAGACCTGTGTTCCGACCACTTGCACCGCGGCCCCGCCGGCTACACGTCCGGACAGCACATCCACCGGTACCTGCAGCATCGACGGGAACGGCGTCGCGTGGGCGAATGTCTTCAACCAGTCCGGGAAGACGTGCACCGGAACGAAGAGGCCCGCGAGAAAAGGTCCGCAGGTCTGATAGAGGGTTCGGATACCGCGGGTTTCCACCACCCAGAACCCCGCTGTGGTGAGGGCGAACAGGGCCAGACAGGAAATCGCGATCCCCAGCAGGAGGCTGAGCGCGCCGAGTAGATAGGACACCGGCGTACCGGGCAGCACCAGGCCGAAGGTGAGCGAGCCGATGAGCAGGCTCGGCAGCAGGCGCGGGATCAGGGCGCAGATCCCTCGTCCGAGGTCGGCGGCGAGATTGCTCAGCTGGACATCGACGGGCCGCAGGAAATCGACGACGATATCCCCGGAACGGATACGCTCGCCGAGTTCGTGTTCCGCGGACAAGAACTGTAAGGCGCCGAGCAGCCCTTGAGAGATCCAGACGTAGGCGCCGATGCTCCCGGCGTCGTATCCGGCGAACCCGCCCGTAGCGCCGACGGCCGCGACCATCACCGAAGCGCGAACGAATCCGAAGACGGAGTTGGTGAACAGGCCGGCGAACATCGCCAGCTTGTAGTGCCACTGCCGCCGGAACCCGGCCACGAGCAGACGCCAGTAGACGAGCACATATCCCGGGAGATCTGCCACGGCAGCAAGCACTCTCCCCCCACCTCGTCCGGACACAAGGACGAGACCTTACCGTGCAGCCCCTTTCGGGAAAAGGTGATTTCGCGATCCGGTTCGGCGGCGACCTACGGGATACGCCTAGAGCACGGCGGCCAATCTCGTCCCCTGGTCGATGGCGCGTTTGGCGTCCAGTTCTGCGGCCAGCTGCGCGCCGCCGATCACATGCAGGGTGATCCCGGCGGCGGTCAGTTCGGATTCGAGGTCACGCACCGATTCCTGGCCTGCGCAGACGATCACGTTGTCGACCCGGATCACCCGGGCCCGTGCTCGCTGCGGACCGAAGCTTATATGCACCCCGTCGTCGTCGATCCGCTCGTAGTTGACGCCGCCGATCTGCTGCACCCCTTTGGCTTTCAGCGCCGCCCGATGCACCCAGCCCGTCGTCCTACCCAGTCCCTTGCCGAACGGTGTGTCCTTGCGCTGCAGCAGGACGACCTCACGGGCCGCCGGACCCGGCCGTGCGGCGCGTAATTGACCGCGCGCCTGCTCGTCGTCGGCGTCCACCCCCCATTCCTGTTTCCATTCGTCCGGTTTCAGCGTGGGATGGCCTTCCACGGTGAGGTATTCGCTCACATCGAATCCGATTCCGCCCGCGCCGATCACGGCGACCCGCGCACCGACCGGTTTCTGCTCGCGAACCAGTTCCGCGTAGGACAGGACCATCGGATGGTCGATCCCAGGGATATCGGGTAGCCGCGGCCGTACCCCTGTGGCCAGCACCACCTCGTCGTATCCGCCGGCACGCAATGTGGCGGCGGTGACCTTCGTGTTCAGGTGCACGCGCACCCCGGTCACCTCCAGCCTGCGGGTGAAATAGCGAATGGATTCGTCGAACTCTTCCTTGCCGGGGATACGCCGGGCAATATCGAACTGCCCCCCGATGCGGTCCAGCGCTTCGAACAGTTCGACCCGGTGCCCGCGCTCGGCCAGGTTCACCGCGGCCGACAGGCCCGCCGGCCCGGCCCCCACCACCGCGATATGTTTAGCGCGCCGGGTGGGCGCCAGCACCAGTTCGGTTTCGTGACCGGCCCGCGGGTTGAGCAGACAGGACACCGTCTTGCGCTGGAAAGCGTGATCGAGGCACGCCTGATTACAGGCGATACAGGTATTGATCTCGTCGCCCCGGCCCGCGGCCGCCTTGTTAGCCCATTCCGGATCGGCCAGCAGCGGCCGGGCCATGGAGATCAGCTGGGCATCCCCGCGGGTCAGGATCTCCTCGGCGACTTCGGGCATGTTGATCCGGTTCGATGCGCACACCGGGATACCCACCGCCGCGGTGATCTTGGCGGTGAATTCGACGAAGGCCGCGCGCGGCACCGAGGTGACGATGGTCGGCACACGCGCCTCGTGCCAGCCGATATCGGTGTTGAGCACACTGACACCCGCCGCCTCGAGTTCCTGTGCCAGCTCGACGATTTCGGTGAAACTCTGGCCGTTCTCGACGAGGTCGGCCATCGACAACCGGAAGATGATCAGGAAATCCGGGCCGACAGCGGCACGGGTCCGCCGCACGATCTCCACGGCCAGCCGGCGCCGGTTCACCGCAGACCCACCCCAGCGATCGGTGCGGTGATTGGTCCGCGGCGCGAGGAACTGGTTGATGAAATAGCCTTCACCGCCCATGATTTCGACCCCGTCGTAGCCGGCGAATCGAGCCAGTTCGGCGCAGCGCACATAGTCGTCGATGGTGCGCCGGACCCCGCGGTCCGACAACGCGCGGGGGCGAAACGGGTTGATCGGCGCCTTGATCGAGGAGGCGGAGACGCTGCCCGGTACATAGGCGTAGCGGCCCGCGTGCAGGATCTGCAGAGCGATCTTCGCGCCGGCGTCGTGCACGGCGCGGGTGACGGTGCGGTGCCGATAGGCCTCGGTGCGGCTGGTCAGCTTCGCACCGAACGGCAGCAGCCATCCGGTGCGGTTCGGAGCGTAGCCGCCGGTGATGATCAGCCCGACCCCGCCGCGTGCCCGTTCGGCGAAGTAGGCGGCGAGGCGGTGCACATCCCAGGCCCGGTCCTCCAGGCCGGTATGCATCGATCCCATGACCACCCTGTTCCGCAGCGTGGTGCCGCCCAGCTGGAGTGGGCTGAACAACTGCGGGTAACTCGTCGTCGAGTCCATCGCGGGCTCTCTTTCCGATATCCATTCCGGACCCCGGCGCGGGCGCGGGGCCTGCCGGACCCCATCACACCATTGCGTACGCGGCGATTACCACCCCCGGCGGCGGTCCGGGCGAGGAATTGCCGTCACCTGCTGTGATGCCGGTCCGGCGCCGGCGGATCCGCCGGTTTTCCCATTACGGAACCGTCACGAGGAACTGAATCCTGGGTGTACCGGCAAAAGTTTTGTGTCGTGCGCCACATGACGTTTAAAGACATTTCCCCAGGTCGCGGCGATACTGGAACACGTTCATTTCACCGTTCAAGATCGGTCTCGTTTTTTTCTCAGGTTCTGTTCACCTGCTGTTCACCTGCCGTGACCATTCTGAGATCCGGTCGGAAACGACCTGAGGTTCGACTGCTCCGCGAGATTGTGAACGCCGGGTTGGAAACAACCGGCCGGACCAGCCCGGCACAGCGCCGTAGATGAATACCGACACGGTATGGCGACGGCCGAACCCGAACCACTCTACTCCACCGGCAGGTGGAGCTCCGCCGGCGCGGCGGCCCGGGAAACCACCCGGCACCGCGGATGCGCCTTCCGGACCCGAACCGGCCTGTGTTCGGTGTCACACAACAAAACCCGACAACAGCACAGTCATGTTTTCCGGTCGCGACCCACCGGTCGCCGCCGAAGATCCGTGCTGCCCGAACCGGGCCGGATCCCGAGACCGATCAAGGAACCGAATCCGCTCATGTACAACCACCGTTTCTCCAGCCTGCGCCGTCGCACCAAACGCGAAGCGATGGGCTTCGTGCTCGCCACCGCCGGTGTCGTCGCCGTCACCGCGTCCTCGGCGGTTTCCATGGCAGACAACAGCGCACCCACCAAGGTCGCAATGGTCGCCGAGCAGAAGCCGGCCGTCACCGAGGCCGCAGCGGCGGCCCCCGCACCGCAGGTGGAACCTGCTGCCGCCGCCCCGGCCCCGGCAGCACTCGCCCCGGCCCCGGCTCCCGCGCCGGAACCGGCACCCGCCCCCGCTCCGGCACCGGCACCGGCTCCTGCGCCGGTCTACCCCAACAACCTCGACGGCTGGATCCGCCAGGCCCTCGACATCATGCACGCGAACGGCATCCCGGGCAGCTACGAGGGCATCCAGCGCAACATCCTGCGCGAATCCTCGGGCAACCCGGGCGCCATCAACCTCTGGGACTCGAACGCCATCGCGGGCATCCCCTCCAAGGGCCTACTCCAGGTGATCGACCCCACCTTCGCCGCGTATCACGTACCCGGCACCCCGTTCGACGTCTGGAACCCGGTGTCGAACATCGTGGCGGCCTGCAACTACGCCGCCCACAAGTACGGCTCGATGGACAACGTCAACAGCGCGTACTGAGTCCATGGCGCCGCCTCCGGCGCCGCGGGTCTCGGCCCCCGAGGTCTCTGCTGTCCGCACTCGACACTCGCGGCTGCGCCGCATGGCATCGAGCACCGACAGCAGGGACGGGCCAAAACCTTGCAGGGCCTCGCTGAACCCGGCACCACCGTTCGGTTGCGTCGAGGGTTCGGCGAGGGCCTTACCGAACTCGGCACCGCCCTGGTGACGACGGGCGGTCGCGAGGGACACAACTACAGCTTGGTCATCGGTGTGGGCACATCGTGGGCGCAACGGCGCGTACCACTGTCCGCGAGCGTGGCCAGGGGGAATCCCACAATGGCGTGGGTGCGCGGTGTCGTGTGAAAGCGCGGCACCGCGCAGTGCTGTCCAACGCGGCCCCGCAGTGCTGTCCAACGCGGGCCCGCGCGGTGCTGCCCGGGGCCCACTTACACTTGTGTATGGCCGATTACGCGCATTCTCCGGCCGCGGAGGCCGGCCGGGCCGCCAAAGCGCGGCAGCTGGCCGGATATCTGTGGGACCGGGCGATCACCGGTTCCGAGCTACTCGAACTGCCGGACCAGGTGCGGCGCAAGCTGGCGCGCGCGGCGGGGGTCAATCCGCCCAGCACCGCGGAGACGTGGCGGTCGGTGGCAGGACTCCTGGACGAGAAAGCCGTCTGGGCCGAGCGTAATCCCGATCACCCGGCCGCGCGACGACCCCACCGTGACGAGAAGCTCCTGTGGATAAAGCCCCCGATCACCCCGTGGTGAGGTGTCTATCGGGCGCTTGCCTGTCGCTCACCACCGGTCGGTGTATGGACCTCGCACCCGGCCGGGCGGCGTATCTCGTGTGCCCGGCCGACGCGCCACGCCGGCCGTTGAACGCACGTCACCACCAGCCGGTGGCGATACCTATCTGCCGTTCCAGTTCCGGGGCGAGGGTGCGCGCATAGCTGGCGCTGAGGTGGTGTTCGTCGTGGTACACCAGCACATTGCCTTCGACCACCCGGCAGATCTCCGGCCCGCAGACCGAATCGGTGAGATCCAGCAAGCGCATATTCGGGAACGCCGCCGCGTGGATCAGCGCCGGATTCACCGGCGCCAGCGCCGCCGTACGCGGCATACCGCAGGTCGCGGAGTCCCCACCCGCGGCCAGGCAGTCCACGGCGCTGTAGCGCACACCGGTCGGGCTGCGCAGCCAGGGTGTGTCACGGATGGCGAGCACGTTCAGGTTCCGTTCGGCCAGCGCCGCCCACACATCGAGGTACTCCGCGGGCACCGCGTCGCCTCCGCTGGGCCAGATCGGGGCCGTCGCAGTGGTGAAGACCCAGTCCGGCGGCTCGGCAGCCAGTATGTCGATCACCGCGCGGGACCAATCGCGGCAATCGGAAATATCGAGACCCCGATATTGGGCGTCGTCGCGGATATTGAGCGAACAGCCCATCTTCAGGTACACGACCACCCTGATGTCGTGGACCTTGGCCAGCGCGTCCATGGCGGGCATCCAGTGCTCGGCATGGGAATTACCGACCATGGCGATGGTGCGCGAACCGTGGGGATCCCCGTAGGTGCAGGTCGTCACTTCTTTGTTGAACCAGTCGGAGATACAGCCGTCGCGGGTGGGTGCCGGCAGGTCGTTGGAGGCCTCCAGAATCGAGGGCCGCAGCTTTGCCACCGGCACCTCGGCACCGGCGAACAGTGCCTCGGCGCCCGGATATTCGTTCACCGGCAGCGCCTCGACCGGCTGGGAGGGTGTCCGCGCGACCACCACCTGCCAGGAAACGCAGGCGCCCAGGAGCAGCACCCCGACCAGGCTCACCGCGACACCGGGGACACGACGCCGCCATACAGGGGTCGTCACAGTTGCGCCCGAACGCACCCGTAGCGGTTCTTCGATGAACTTGTTGGTGACCACGGCGAGAATCAGCGAGGCTCCGATGACCAGTAGTCCGCCGTCGAGTCCCGCATGTGGTTTCCCGGTCTGCACCAGGTAGTAGATGAGCAGTGGCCAGTGCCACAGATACAGGGAATACGCGATGGCACCGAGTTCGACCATCGGCCGGGTCGCGAGCAACCGGTTGACGAACGGTTGCTGTCCACTCTCCGTGCGGATCCCGGCAATGATCAACGCGACTGCGGCACCGACCGGGAACAGTGCGGCCGGCCCCGGGAACTGGCGGGCGCCGTCGAACAGCAGACCACAGACCAGCACGGCGACGAGACCGCCGACCGCGAGCAGGGTCGCCAGGGACCGCCCGATCCGGCCGGCCCCGAGCCGCAGCCACGGTAGCGCGGCGGCCAGCAGGGCACCGACCAGCAACTCCCAGGCGCGGGCGGCGCTGTCGTAATAGGTCCACTCCTGCGAAACCGTCATCCAGACGGTGGCGTAGACGAACGAGGCGGCACCCAGCAGAATCGACAGTGCCACGATCGCGGGCCGCACTGCGCCCGCCGAGCCCAGGCGCCGGCACACCCAAGCGACCAGCCCCAGCAGCACGACGATGGCCAGATAGAACTGTCCCTGGACGGCCATCGACCACAGATGCTGCAGCGGGCTCACCGAGGGGTCCGCGGCCAGATAACTCTCCGCAGCCTGCGCCAGATACCAATTCTGGTAGTAGAGGGCCGAGGCCATCGTCTGCCCCGACATATCGCCCCAGGTCGAGTACGGCTTGGTGGCAACGGTGGCCACGGCCACCACGGCGAGCACGACCATGAGGGCGGGTAGCAGCCGCCGTGCCGTACGCGTCGCGACCTGCCGCGCATCGACCACGCCGGTACGTTCCACCCGCCGCAGCAACATTCCGGTGAAGAAGAACCCGGACAGGACCAGGAAGATATCGACGCCGCCGGAAACCTTGCCGTACCAGACGTGGAAGGCGACTACCAGGGCGATCGCGATGCCGCGGAGACCATCGAGGTCGAGCCGGTAATCGGCCGAACGGGCGGGGGTACCGGGCTGCGCTGCCGGAGATGGCTCGGCTGCGTCACGGTCTTTGATTCGCAACAACTGCTCTCTCCGACCTATCGACTTATCCGCCGGGCCCTGTGGGGATCGATTGACAGCAGCGAAGAGCGAGCCTCGGACATAGCATGCATCCCTATCACAATGTGTGGTCTCCGGCGAATTCCGCCGCTGTTCGGGCGGGCTTCGCGACCGCGGCACACCTCGTCGCGGCAACCGGGGAGTACCCAGCGCCGGCCGCGATTTCTCCTTGTCTTATCCAGGCCATACGAGTTGACAATCGAGGCGGGCCTCACAACAGTGGTAGCCGCGCGTTCTCCGTTCGGACGCAAGATCCACCCCCCAGCAGACATAGAGGAATTCATGAACGTACGCCAGCTCTATGTCAGCGCCGCCGCCGCGGGGCTGACTCTCCTGGCCGCTCCCGTTGTGGGCGCCGGTTCCGCACAGGCCCTCCCTCCCCTGGCGGGCACGGGCTCCTCGACGGTGGACGCTCTGCTCGGTGCCACCGGTTCGGCGCAGCTGACACAGACCGGTTCCGCCGGTGGCGCCTTCAAGAACTGTGACGAAGCGCGCGCCGCGGGTCGGGCGCCGATCTTCCGCGGTGAGCCCGGGTTCGGCCCGCACCTGGATCCGGACGGCGACGGGTTCGCTTGCCCCACCGTCTGATTCGATCCCACTGCGCACAAACGCCCGGTGACGGAGTTTTCCGTCACCGGGCGTTGTCGTCTGCGGTATTCAGCGCAGGATCTTGAACAGCACCGCACCCGCGAGCAGGACACCCGCACCGATCAGGCTGTACTTCACCTTGGGTTCTTTCACCTTGGCCAGCGCCAGCTGTTTGGTGCCCTCGGCGATCCGCTGCGGATCGGCCCGCACCGCGATCTCGTCCAGGGTGCCGGCCAACCGCTCCCGCGCGGCCTCGATCTCCTGCTCGATCCGCTCGGTTTCCTTTGCCACCTTCACGCCTCCTGTACCTGGTCTGCCGCGTCCACCGGCGGCCGATGATCACCCCTGGGTCGCGGTTCGTCACCGCGGCGCGCCAGGGTTCGCGCACGAGTGTATCCGGGGTCACCGCGGCCGCTGCTCGCTCGACCCCGGCGCGGCAGGTCGCTGTCGGCCACGCCACCGCACGCCCGACTACCGGCGGTTCCGTCCACGATGACCGCGCGACGCCCACCGAGTCCGCCTCCGGGAGTCATAGCGTTCGGTTACGGTGCGAGTGTGACCGAAAACCATCGACTCTCCCCGGGCGATCCGGCACCCGATTTCACTCTTCCCGACGCGGACGGCAACGAGGTATCGCTGGCCGATTACCGCGGCCGCAAAGTCGTGGTGTACTTCTACCCCGCTGCGAGCACCCCCGGCTGCACCAAGCAGGCCTGTGATTTCCGGGACAATCTCGGTGAACTGAACGACGCGGGCCTGGCGGTGATCGGGATCTCCCCCGACAAGCCGGCCAAACTGGCCAAGTTCCGGGATGCCGAACAGCTCAACTTCCCGCTGCTGTCCGATCCCGAACGCACGGTCCTCACCGAATGGGGCGCGTTCGGCGAGAAAACCATGTACGGCAAAAAGGTGACCGGCGTCATCCGGTCGACCTTCCTCGTCGATGCCGAAGGCAGAATCGAAGTGGCCCAGTACAACGTGCGCGCCACGGGCCACGTCGCCAAACTCCGCCGCGACCTTTCGGTGTAGTCGCGGAGACAGTCCGGCATCCGCGGGCGCCTCCCCGGCGGATGCACAGGGCGCCACCACCGATCCGTCACGGAGCCGGAGACTCACCGCGGGCAGCACCGACCTTGCGACGACCGTGGCGTGTGGATCGAGGCCCGCCGTAGTCCGCCGGCCCGGGGGCGCCGCGGAACCCGGTGCGCACCCCCGGGCCAGATCGCGCTTACTCGGTACACAGACGAGCGCGATCCGGCGGTAACTTGCTCCCCGGCAATCAGTCGTAGGACTCGATCAAGCGCTCGTAGCCGTCGAGCAGCAACCCCAGACTCCGTTCGAAGAACAGGTCCTCCCAGCTTCCATCCTCCTGCTCGAATGCCTGGGCGCGCATCGCCGCCGTGACGGCAGGGAAGCGTTCGGGGTCGATCACGCGTTCGAGGATGTCCCAATCGCCCTCGGATTCCGGGTTGGCGGGGTCGATTTCGGTGACAAGGCGGGCCCGTCCGATCACGAACAGTGTCAGGTTCACCACCAGCTGCATTTTGATGGGTTCCGGCACGCGGGTCTGTCCGAGTGCGGACAGGCCTGCCTCCAGCCAAGCCATGTTGTTGGGCCCCAGCGGAGGTGCGGTCATTCGCACACTGAGCCAGCCCGCATGCTTGGCGATCAAGCGGTACTCCGCCCACGCCCACTCGTGCAGCACTGCCCGCCATGGGGTGCCCGGCGGGGTTTCCGGCGGCGTTCCCAGCACCCGGTCCAGCGCGATCTCCACCAGGGTGGACTTGCTGTCGACATAGCGATACAGCGACATCGCGGTGAAACCGAGGCGCTCGGCGACCTTGTTCATCGACAGCGCGGCGAACCCCTCCTCGTCGGCGAGTTCGATCGCGGCGTCCACGATCTGTTCCAGGCTCAGCCCGCGACGGGGCCCTCGGGTTCCGGCCGGCGCCAGACCCCACATGAGCTCGATCGATTTCGGGAGCGGCCGTTCGGCGTCCGCCGTGGCCGCTGTCCCTTCGGGGGCGGCCGTGGCTGGTCCGTTGTCCGCTGCGCTCGGCATCGATCTGGATTCCTTCCGTCGGTTTCCGCGACCGGGTTCGCGGTGGTCGGCAGTCCGGCCGGACAGCGGCCGGCCCTCTGACGCCCTCCCTTCCTATACCACCGCGTTCCCCGGTCTCCTTGCGCCCTGCTTCAAACTGTGTACTCTCTAATCAGAATATATGCCATATACAGTTTATCTGGCATACAGTTTACGAAGGGAGCCCCAATGACCGCCCCACCTGCCATTTCCCTCACCGGCCTCGGCAAATCTTTCGGCGACCACCGGGTCCTCGCCGGTATCGACCTCGATATCGCACCCGGGTCGGTGTTCTCCCTCCTGGGCCCCAACGGCGCCGGGAAAACCACGATGGTGCGCATCCTGGCGACCCTGACCAGCCCGGACGACGGAACAGCCCGGGTCGCCGGGTACGACGTAGCGCACGAACCGGATCGAGTCCGGGCCGCCATCGGGGTCACCGGCCAATACGCCGCTCTGGACAAAGTCCTCACGGGTACCGAGAACCTGCACATGGTCGGCCGGTTACTACATCTCGGCCGGTCGGAAGTCCGCCGGCGCAGCACCGAGCTCGTGGAACGCTTCGATCTCGTCGCGGCCGCCGGACGGCCCGCAAGCACCTACTCCGGCGGTATGCGTCGCCGCCTCGACCTCGCCATGAGCCTGATGGGGCGACCGGAAGTGGTTTTCCTCGACGAACCCACCACAGGGCTGGACCCACGTAGCCGCCGCGAACTCTGGCAAGTCATCCGGGAACTGGTCGACGACGGCGTGACGGTTTTCCTCACCACCCAGTATCTGGAAGAAGCCGATCAACTGGCCGACCGGATCGCGGTCCTGTACGACGGCCGCATCGTCGCGGACGGAACCCCGGCCGAACTCAAACAACTCACCCCCGGTGGCCATATCCTCTTCCGCTTCGCCGACCGCGCGAACCTGGCCGCCGCGGCCCGCGCCACCGGTTTCCCGGAAACCGATCCGGACGAACTCACCCTGCAGGTCCCGTCCGACGGGCAGGTCGCCCATCTCAAACATCTGCTCGACGAGTTCGCCGCACTCGATATCACCGTCGAACGGCTCAGCGTGCACACCCCCGATCTCGACGACGTCTTCTTCGCACTGACCAGCCGTCCCGCCGAAGCCGTACCGGCCGCATAGCAACCCGCGCGCACCCACTCACAGAAAGCCACACACGTGACCACCCTCACCCACGCCGCACAGGACGCGGCGACCATGACAGCCCGCAATCTCCGTCATACGGTGCGCAGTCCCGACGCGCTCATCAGCACCCTTGCGCTGCCGATCATGATCCTGCTCATGTTCGTCTACGTCTTCGGCGGGGCCATGGACGTCGGCGGCACCTTCGTCGATTACGTGGTGCCCGGGATCGTGCTGATGTGCGCCTGTTTCGGCGCCTCTACCACGGCGATCAGTGTCTCGGTCGATATCGCCGAAGGTATCGTCGACCGCTTCCGCACCATGGCGATCAGCCGCTCCTCATTCCTCACCGGACACATCACCGAAAGCCTGCTGCGCAATATCTTGGCCACCGCGGTGGTGGTAATCGTCGCGCTGGCCATCGGTTTCCGGCCGACTGCCGATCCGCTGCGCTGGCTCGCCGCCGCGGCGCTCCTGGCCTTGGTGGTGGTGGCGCTCTCGTGGATGTCGGCGTGCTTCGGCTTGTTCGCCAGCAGTCCGGAGGCCGCCAACGGATTCACCATCTTCGCGATGTTCATCCCGTACGTCAGCAGCGCCTTCGTTCCGCCGGAGACCATGCCGGACTGGCTGCGCGGTTTCGCCGAACATCAGCCGGTGACACCGGTCATCGAAACCCTGCGTGGCCTACTGGTCGGGACCCCGATCGGCAACAGCGCAGTCCTCGCGGTCGTCTGGTGGGGTGCCATCGCCGTGGTGTGCTACGGCACAGCCCTGGTCCTCTTCCGCCGCAAGACCCGTAACTGAACCGGGTCTCCCCGCCGATCCGGCGCCCGCGAGGCGTGTTACGGGCCCCGGATCGGCAGTGTCCGGGTGGTGAGACATGACAGACTCACCGTCACATTCCGTACTCTCCCACCACCACCTTCGGCCTACCGCTAGCCTGGGACATGTGAACGTACGTACGGAGGCCACAGTGAAACGGCGTCCGGACCCTGCGCTGGAATTGGAACTGCAGGACGATCCGCAGGAACTCATGCCGCGGCGGCGTCCGACCCAGGAGCGCAGTAAGCGGAAGTTCGACGCGCTGCTGCAGGCGTCCCGGGAACTTCTGGTCGAGGTGGGATTCGAATCGTTCACCTGTGAAGAGGTCGCCGCGCGCGCGGAAGTCCCGATCGGCACCCTCTACCAGTTCTTCGCCAACAAATACGTCATCGTCTGCGAATTGAACCGGCAGGACCTGGTCGCGGTATCGCAGGAGCTGGCCGATTTCCACGGCGAGATCCCGTCGCTGGACTGGTTGCGGCATATGAACCAGTTCGTCGACCACCTGGCGAGCCTGTGGATGACCGATCCGTCTCGCCGCGAGGTGTGGCTGGCCATGCAGTCCACCCCGTCCACGCGGGCCACCGGCGCGATCCACGAAAAGGAATTCGCCGAGGTCGTCTCGCAGATGCTGCGCCCGCTCACCCCGCGCACACCCCGCGGCCGGCGCACCATGATGGCCGAGGTCCTGGTGCACGTGGTGTATTCGATGCTGAATTTCTCGGTGCAAGACGAGCAGAGCCACGCCGACGCGGTCGCCGAACTCAAACGTTTGATGGTCGCCTATCTCCTGGTCGCGGAAAAGGAATCCCGCACCGCCAGCCAGGGCTGAACCTCCCGAAGGCCGCGTTCACCGATCGAAGCCGCGGAAAACACCGTCGTCGTCGACGCTGTCTGCGTAGTCCTCGAAGTCCATGTCGGCGAGCAGGAAGTTGACCTCGACCTCGGCCACCGCCACCGGAGCGATCCGGAACACCGGCTCGCCGTCCGTTCCGGTATCGACTGCGAGCAACGGATGTTCGGGGTCGGTCATCGTGGTCGTGCCGGCGAGAAACACATAGGTCCGGTCACCGGCCAGATCCGCCAGCTCGGCGGGGCTCAGCCCGTCGAGGGCCACGTCGTCGACGGGTGTCAGTTCTGTCATCGTGTCTTCGTCGTAGGCGGCGACGACCGCCGCGAGGGTTTCGGCCCACGCCGCATCGTCGGTGAAATCCGTACGCACCAGGAGCGATTCGCCGTCGGGCAGAGTCCGTGCCATACGCCTGATTGTGCATTGGGGCATCCGCGCCCGTAATACCGGGATCAGCACATACCGAAAGGCCCGGAGCGGGACTCCGGGCCTTTCGGTGTTTCCTGCTCAGCTCTCCGGTGCGCGTCCCTCGATCAGGTCGGCCAGCTCGCCCGGATCCTCCAGCACCACCATGGCGGCCGCGGTATCACCGTCGTGGGTGAGCGACAGGTGCACCCGGACCCGCGGCAGGAATTCCGCGGCCAGACCGTGCAGTTTGATGCTCGGCCGGCCCCAGGCGTCGTTCACCACCTCGATCAGCGGGTACGGGTTGTCCCCGATCTGCGGGCGGCGGGCGAAGCGGGAGGAGGCCCAGGCTTTGAGCACCGCCTCCTTCGCCGCCCACCGCGCCGCGTAACTACGGGCCGGGTCGGTGGCCTTGCTCTGGCAGTAACGCCGCTCACCGGCGGTGAAACTTTCCCGGAGCATGGTGGTTCCGGCCCGTTCCAGTTGTTCGGTGAACTCGGAGATGGTCACCAAGTCCAAGCCGATTCCGAGGATCGTCACAGTGGCGCAGCCTACGGCGTACCGGCCGCGGCGGCATCGGTAGCGCCGCCGATGAACCGACCGGTCTCGCAACCTGCGCCGTCGACCTGGTAGATCCCGTCACCGAGTCGAGCGGTCTCGGACAGCAGCATCTCGGCCTCGAGGCCGCGGACCTGCGCCGCCGGGGTGCCGTCGCCGCCGAACCGCCGGTCGGCCGGCCGCTCGTAGAGCGCGGCCCCGCCGCACATCGCCTCGACGATGCGCTGACGGCCGGCCAGCTGCCGTTCCTGTGCCCGGCGCTGATACTCGTCGCGCCGGGCCGGTTCGATCGCCTGAACGAACGCCTCCGGATGCACCACCGCGAGCAGGCCGGAGACATGCCCGAAGCCGAGCGAGGTCACCAGGCCGGCCTTGAGCGGGAACCGGTCACCGAACCGCAGCGCCTCGCGCAACCACACCAGATGCGAGTATTCGCGCATCTTGTCGTCCACACAGTCGAGGCTGCGGTTGGGTGGCACCACACCGTTTTCCAGCACCTGGCACAGGCCGATGAGCTGGAAGGCGGCCGCACCGCCCTTGGCGTGCCCGGTGAGGCTCTTCTGCGAGACCACGAACAGCGGGGCGCCGTCGGAGCGGCCGATCGCCGCGGCCAGCCGCTCGTGCAGTTCGGATTCGTTGGGATCGTTGGCCGCGGTGGAGGTGTCGTGCTTGGAGATCACCGCGATATCGTCCGGTCCGACACCGAGTTTGCGCAGTTCCGCGGCGAAACGGGATTCCCGCCCGCCCCGGCCGGCACCGAGCGCGCCGAGTCCGGGCGCCGGGATGGAGGTGTGCACGCCGTCGGCGAAGGACTGCGCGTAGGCCACCACACCGAGCACCGGCAGACCCATTTCGAGCGCCACATCGCCGCGGGCCAGCAGTACGGTGCCACCGCCCTGCGATTCCACGAACCCGCCACGGCGGCGGTCGTTGGCCCGGGAGAAGTAGCGGTCGCTGATTCCCTTGGCGCTCATGGCCGCCGAATCCGCGGTCGCCGACATATCGCCGAACCCGACGATGCCCTCGATACCCAGATCGTCGAAGCCACCGGCCACGACCACCTCGGCCTTACCGAGCTTGATCTTGTCGACGCCCTCTTCGACCGATACTGCCGCCGTGGCGCAAGCGGCGACGGGATGCACCATGGCTCCGTAGCTGCCCACGTAGGACTGCACCACATGCGCCAGCGCCACGTTCGGCAGGGCTTCCTGCAGGATATCGTTCGGCCGCGGTTCACCGAGCAGATTGTCGACGTAGAGCGAGCGCATCGAGGACATACCGCCCATGCCGGTGCCCTGGGTGTTGGCCACCAGGCTGGGATGCACCCAGCTCATCAGTTCGGACGGATCGAAGCCGGACCCGACGAACGCGTCGACGGTGCAGGCGATATTCCACAGCGCCACCCGGTCGATCGAGGACGCCATATCGGCGGAGATCCCCCACACCGTGGGATCCCAGCCGGTCGGAATCTGGCCGCCGACGGTCCGCGAAAGTTTCGCGCGCCGCGGCACCCGGATCTCGGTGCCCGCCTTACGGGTCACCGTCCAGTCACCGGAATCGGCGACCGGGGTGATCACCGTATGCTCCGGCGCGGCCGCGTGGAATGCCCGTGCCTCGGCTTCGCTGCCGACGGTGAACGACAGATCCTGATCGAGGAACACCGAGGTCATCAGCGGGCTGCTGTTGTCGACCATGGCGGCGTCGTCGGCGTACCGCCGGATCCCGCAGCGTTCGACCACCGCATCGTGATAGCGCTCGGCCAGTTCGGCTTCCGGTACGTAGTCGCCGGATCCGGTGTCGTACCAGCCCGGTTTCGGCTCGTTCTCCCAGACCACCATGCCGGTGGTCCAGGCCAGCTCCAGGACGCCGGCCGCCGACAGTTCGTCGGAGACCTCCATCTCGAAGCGGGTGCGCGCGGAACCGTAGGGCCCGAGTTCGCCGGCACCGACGATCACGACCATATCGGCGAGATCGGTGGTCACCGGGCCCCATCCGGGAACCGGAAGCGCGGAGGTCAGGGTCGGCGGTGCGGGCAGGGCGGGGATCCGCAGGGCGTCCGATTCCTCGATCACCTCGGCCGCCTCCGCATCCGCAGCCTCCTGCGCCTGACGCGCCAGTTCGGGCAGATCGAGCTGCGCCTCGGCCAGCCCGCCGGTGAGGTCGATCTCCTGCGGACCCGATCCGGTTACCGAACGCGACTCGGCGGTAGCCCATTTCAGCAGTTCGTCGGCGATCTCGCCCGTCGACCAGGTCCGCACACCGGCCTTTTCCACGGCCTCGACCATGGGGTCGTTATGACCCATCAGCCCGGTACCGCGGACCCAGCCGATCAGCGCGTGCACCAGGGTGACCCGGGCAGCCCACGTCTTCTCGGCCCACCATTTCGCGACCACGGCATCGAGTGCGGCCTTGGCCTCACCGTAGGCACCGTCGCCACCGAACAGGCCGCGGTTGGGCGAACCGGGCAGCACCACATGCAGTTTCGCGTCGACATCGTGATCGGCGCCCAGCTTGGACAGCCCACCGATCAACCGCTCGACCGACCACAGCAGGACCCGCATCTCCATTTCGGCGCGTGCGCCGGCATCGGAGAGGTCACCGGCCACCCGCGGGGCCGCGAACGGCAGCAGCAGGGTCGGGGTGAACGCGTCCTTGGTCTTGACCTTCGCACCACCGGCATTGTCGACCTGCTCGGTGCCGACCCAGTCGATCAGTGCGTCGATATCGGTGTAGGAGGCCATATTCGCCGGGACCACCCACAGGGCCGCGCCCTGGCGCGCGTTCGCGCGGTAGAGGTCGCGGTAGAAGCCGAGCCGGTGGTCGTCGAGGCGGGAGGTCGTCACGATCACGGTCGCGCCGCCGCCGAGCAGCCGACCGGCCGCCGCGGCGGCGATGGACCCCTTGCTGGCACCGGTGACCACGGCGATCTCGCCGGTCCATTCGCCTGCGCCCGCCTCGTCCCGGGCCGCGGTGGCGATCTGCTCGTAGTGGCCGGCCAGTACCGAACGGGCCTCGTGCACGGCCCGCTGCCGCCACCAGTCGGCCTGCGCGGCAACGGCTTCACCGGCACCGCGGAATCCGGCCACCGGCTGCTGCGCGGTTTCCGCGTCGTCCCCCAGCCACATCCGGGCCAGGTCCTCACGGGCCGTGGCCCACCGGTCGTCGATGAGCACCGCCTTGCGGGCGTCGAATGCCGGGGCGACCAGTCGCGGCCAGTCCGATCCCAGTTCCGCCGATACCAGATCGACCAGGCCGTCTTCGGCGGTTTCCGCCGCGGAGACCTGCTCGTTCAGGCCGAGCTGTTCCAGCACCAGACGGGCGGCCGAGGCCAGCACACCGTCCTTACCGGTGATCTGTTCGGTGAACTCGCCGAGCGCGGCGGCGTCCACGGTGCCGCCGGCGGATCCACCGGCCGCGGGCAGCGCGACCGAGACCCCGCGGCGGGCCGCGACGGCTTGGACCGCGGCGTCGACGGCGGCGTCCACGGACGCACCGTCGGTGAGCGCCCCGGAAACGAGACCGCCCAGGTCACCGCCGCGCACGCTGGCGCCTTCGCGGGTGCCCAGCGAAACCTCGGCGGTGATATGGCTGGCCCACCCGTCACCGAGCTCCCAGACCTTCTTCACCCGTTCGGCGATCGCGGCCGGACGTTTACCGGACGGCCCGAACACCTTGCGGAGGTGATCGTTGATGGCATCGCTGAGCACCGAGCCGAACGGCTTGTAGGTGCGGGCGAGCCGTTCGACGGTGGCGGAGAGCGCACCCATATCGGCGTCGGCGGCGCCGTCGATCGCACCGAGCGACAGCTCGGAGCCCAGATCGACCAGCAGCTGATTACGACGCGAAGACACACCGTCGCACAACCCCTCGATGGTGTCGACGGGCCCGATCTGGTCGAGGCGGAGTTTGGTCCACAGCGCGATCAGCACCCTGGTCGCATCCGCCGCGGTGAAGGCGATATCGTCCGGCCGCGGTCCGCCGGTGGCCGCCGGGGCGGGGGCGGCGGGCGCGGCGGCCGGGGCAGCAGCCGCGGCGGGCGCCTCGGCGACCTCCTCGGCCGGCTCCTCCACGGGCGCCGGATCGGTATCGGTCGAGTACACGACCGACGCCTCACGCTCGATATTGAGGACTTCCACGGTGGCGGTGGTGAAATCGGGCAGTTTCAGCGTCTGGCTCGCCAGGTTGGCCACCGTCGGGGTGGCCCCCAGGCCGACCTCCACGAACCGCTCCACACCGAGTTCGCCGAACAGCAGGTCCTGGGTTTCGATCCACCGCACCGGGCTGGCGAACTGCCAGGCCAGCAGTTCGATCAGCACCACGCGGCACAGTTCGCTGGGCCGCTGCGACCAGGAGTCGAAGTCTGCGAGCACCGCGGCCAGTGGCTCCGACGGCACCAGATCGGCGATCTCGGCAATGAACTCGCGTTCCAGCGAGAACGGCCGCGGCACCAGGTTCGGGATATACCGCCCGACCAGGACCTCCGGATGCAGTTCGGCCGGAAGCAGCTGTTCGAGTTTGCCGCGGAATTCCGGGACGCCCTTGCGCAGCACGGTCGAATGGAACGGCACATCGATACCGGGCACCAGAATGAACGCGCGTTTACCGCCGAATTCCTCGCGACGCCGCTCGATCTCGGCTTCCAGCGCATCGAGACCGGCCACGGTGCCCGCGATGGCGTACTGCGAACCGCGCAGGTTCAGGTTCACCACCTCGAGGAATTCCCCGGCCGCCGCCCCGACACCGGCGACGAAATCGATCACCTCGTCGTCGGGCAGCCCGATCTGCGAGGGCCGGATAGCCGCCATCCGGTAGTCGCTGCGCCCCTGCGCATCCCGCGGCACCAGCTCGTGCATGGCCGAACCGCGCTGGAACACGACTTCGAGTACCGCCTCCAGCGGCAGCACTCCCGCGACCGCGGCGAGCGCGTTGTACTCACCGACCGAATGCCCGGCCAGCAGCGAACCCTCCACGAACGCACCGGCTTCCCGCAGCTCCGCGACCTGTGCGACACCGAGAGTGGCCATCGCGACCTGGGTGAACTGGGTCAGGTGCAGCACACCGTCGGGGTGACGGTGCTCGACGCCACGCGCCTTCAGGTAGGTCGGGTTGTCGCGTACCACCGCCAGGATGGAGAAGCCCAGGGCTTCCCGGGTGTGCTTGTCCGCACGATCCCATATCGCCTTGGCGGCCTTGGACCGGGTCCGGGCGTCCAGGCCCATTCCCTTGCGCTGGATGCCCTGGCCGGGGAACGCGTACACGGTCTTGGGCGCGGCGGTGCGTCCGGTCGCGGTCATCACCAGATCTCCGGCGGCGCGGCAGGACACCTCGATGATCTCGGCACCGGCGTCGACGGCGACCCGCTCGACCCGCACGTCGATCTCGGCGCCCGGTCGCACCATCCCGAGGAACCGGGTGGTCCACGCGGTGAGCGAGCGCGCCGGGACCGAGGCCTGCGGATCCACCGCCGACACCGCGTGCTGGGCGGCGGCCGACAGCCACATACCGTGCACGATCGGACTGCCCAGACCGGCCAGTTTCGCGGCCGCGTCGCTGGTGTGAATCGGGTTGTGATCGCCGGAGACCGCCGCGAACGCGGCCATACTGCGCGGCGCGACCATGGTCACGTCCCGGCGGCGGCGCCGCGGGGTCTCACCGGCGTCGGCGCTCACGGTGCCCGCGGCCCGGGGCGGGTCGGTCAGCTCGCCGGCGCCGCTCCGGCCGCGAATGGCGAACCGTTCGGCGAGCCGGGCCAGCGGCACCACATCCAGGCCCTGGTCCCGCATTTCGCCGACGGTGACATTCACCTCGACCACGCGGCCGAGGTCGGTGTCGACAACGGTCCCGGATTCGGCGCGCACCACGAGAATGCTGGTGACGTCGGGGAGTTCGCGCAGCAGTTCGACCTGATGGTCCAGATGCACCAGGTCCAGCATGCCTTCGATCACGCTGGCGTCGGATTCGGTACGGGCCGCGCCCAGTACTGCGAATACCGCCGGCCAGCACGCGCCCACCAGAACATCGGGCACGGTGCGGCCGAGGGTGCTCAGGTTCGCCGGTAGCCCGGCCCCGGTGACCCCGGCGTGATCGGCGACAAGGTCCGGCGTCCAAGCCAGATTGACGTGCGCGATCCTGCCCTTCACTTCGGGCAACGTCTGCCCGGCGGCGACCGCCAGCAGGGCCGACATGGCGGCGTCGGCGTCAGTTTCGGACACCAGCGGCGCCCCGCCGTTGTACACCGATACCGGCACGGTGATCCGGATCCGGACACTGTGCCCGGCGGCGAGCGGAACGGACAGTTCCACATACGAATGTTCGGCTTCGGGGCCCTCGGTCTCCACGAGCGTGGCACCGGTCGGCGGATGCACCGCCCCCTTCTCGTCCACGGTCCACTCGTGCAGGTCGCCCAGCCGGTGCACCGGGTTCACCGTCGCCCGGCCCGACCAGTTCATATCGGGTGCCGCGAGCACCACATCGATGGGCCCGCCGGTCACCCCGGCGACCCGGCGCGCGTCGACGGCCGCCGGGACGACCCCGTCCCGGACCAGTGCGTAGGCGGCGTCCTGTTCGAACCGGTCCAGCAGTTCGCCGACCGGCTCGTCGACCCGGGTGATTCCGGCAACCGCGACGGTGCCGGGGATAACGCACACCTGATCGGCCGAGTACCGCCGATCATGGGCCTGCCACAGCGAATCCGAACGCCACCAGCGCCGCACGTCCTGGTCCACCACGGGGACGAAGTTCACCGGCTTACCGGGCGTCTTGCACAGGGCGATGAAGAACGGCACATCGGCCGGGTGCAGCCGGGTCTGCCCGGACGCCGGATACTGCTGCGCCAGCCGCGCGAGCGCGGCGGCCGGGTTCTCCAGATCCTCGTCGCGGAACAGGGAGTCGATCTCACCGCGATCGGCCGGTGCGAGCCGGGCCTCGGCCCGCCGCAGCATCTCCGCGAACCGGTCGCGCCAGCTGATATCCAGCCACACCGAACGAGTGGAGGCGGTGATCGCGTCCCCGAGATCGCTACCGCAATCGAAATCCGCGCGGCAAACCTGTCCCACCGCGAGCTCCACGTACCGCTCGAGCCAGGCGAGGTAGGTCATGGCCGCCACATCACCGAAGTACGGTTTCGCGGTCGCGTCGAGGGCAGCGATGATCTCCGCACGCCGCTGCGCCACGGCCTCCGCGTCACCGGCGACCTCGTCGAGCAACCGGCCGGTCCGCGAGGCGGCATTGTCGATCTCGTGGATATCGGCGCCGAGCTGGCTGCGCCCCGAAGCCATACCGCCACTGGCGGTGCCGGCCCCGACCCAATCCGGGGTACCGGGGGTGTCCACCAGCAGCTGCTTCACCTCGGGCGCGGTCGTCGCCTCGAGGGTCGCCATGGCCGCGGTGCCCACCAGCACACCGTCCAGCGGCATCGCCGGATAGCCGTGTGCCGCCGACCAGGCACCGGTCAGGTACTCGGTGGCCCGCTCCGGGGTCCCGATACCGCCGCCGACGCAGACCACGACATTCTCGTGGGTGCGCAGCTCGGCGTAGGTTTCGAGCAGGAGGTCGTCGAGATCCTCCCAGGAGTGGTGCCCACCGGCCTTACCACCCTCGATATGCATGATCACCGGGTAGCCGGGCACCTCGCCCGCGATCCGCAGCACCGCGCGGATCTGCGCGACGGTGCCCGGTTTGAACGCGACGTGGCTGATACCGACCTCGGTCAGTTCTTCGATCAGCGCGACGGCTTCCTCGAGCTCCGGGATACCGGCGGTGACGATCACACCGTCGAACGGAGCGCCCGCCGCGCGTGCCTTCTGAACCAGCCGTTTACCGCCCAGCTGCAGTTTCCACAGGTACGGGTCCAGGAACAGCGAGTTGAACTGCACCTGCCGGCCCGGGTGCAGCAGTTCCTTCAGTTCGTCGACACGGTCGGCGAAGATCTGCTCGGTCACCTGACCACCACCGGCCAATTCGGCCCAGTGGCCGGCATTGGCGGCCGCCGCGACGATTTTCGCGTCCACCGTGGTCGGCGTCATACCGGCCAGCAGGATCGGCGAACGTCCGGTGAGCCGGGTGAACGCTGTCTCCACCACGATCCGGCCGTTCGGCAGTCGCACCGGCTTCGGCGCGAAGGCGGTCCACGGCCGCGCCACCTCCGGTGTGGCGCCGGGGGTGAGCAGGTTGCGCTGCCCCGCGCGGGTCGCCACCGCGATCATGCCGACGCCGCTGCCCTTCAGCGCGCTACCGCTGACCCGCGACAGCAGATCGCCGGGACCGAGATCCAGGATCCACTCCGCACCCGCGTCCACCATCTCGTCCACGGTCGCTACCCAGTCGACCGGTTCGACCAGGATGTCGCTCGCCATCCGCCCGGCCAGTTCGGTATCGAGCCCGCACTGCGCGGCCCAGCCGGAGACCAGGTCGACGGTCTCGCCCAGCGCCGGATGGTGGAACGCCACATCCACTTCCAGGTCCTCGAACACCGGCGCGAATACCGCGCCACCGCGCTGTTTCGCGGCGCGCTCGCGGTCCTGTTCGGCGTTCAGCTGCTCGCACCGCTGCCGCACTCGCTGCAGCGCTTCCGGAGTGCCCGAAAGCACGACCCGGCGCCGCCCGTTACGGATCGACAGCACCGCCGCGGACAGCGGGTCGGCGCCTTCGAACACCTCGTCCAGAACGGCCCGCAGCTCGTCGGGGTCGATATTGGATACCGCGACCATCGAGGAGCGCTCCCCCACCGGCATCAGCCCGCGCCGGCGCGCGACCAGTCCGGCCGCCGCACCGACGAGCTGACCGATGGCAAGCACTTCCGCGTCCCGCTGGCCGCAGGTCTTGACCGCGGTCGCGGCCAGCAGCCCCTGCGAATGGCCCACGATGGAGACGGGTGCGAATTCCGCCGGGTCCAGTCCCTGTAACCGCAGGGCGCGTAGCGCGGCGAGCTGGGTAAGCAGCACGCCCGGCATGGAAACTGCCGCCGATCGCAGCACCCGCTCCGAGGGGGCGTCCGAGGTCTCGGTCTCGTCGTCGGCGAGGTCGTCCTCCAGCATCCAGGCCACCGGGTCGAATCCGACGGGACGCACCGTGAGCAATTGATCGGCCACGGGCTCGAGCAGCGCGGCGGCCTCGTTCACCAGCGCGGTCAGGTCCGGCTCCAGCGCCGCGTCGCGGGCGATTTCGGACAGTTCCCCCAGCCAGCTGGCCCCTTGCCCGCCGAAGGCCAGGGCGTAGGGGGTGCCTGCGCGCAGCTGGTCCAGCAGCGGCGTGCGATTCGTCTCGGAGACAGTCCGGCCCGCGGTCGCGTTCACCCGATATCCGGAACCGGACGCGGTGCTCTCGTTAATCGTCAAGACGCTTCGACTTTCTCTCGTGGCGACAGGTCTGCGGAGACTTCCCCGGCTCCCCGGCCGCGCGCGGGAATCCCACGCTCGACGGCCTGATATGAGCGAGGATTCCACAAAATCATGAGGGAACCCTCACGTTTGCCACCCCGCGCGCCGCTTACCCATCGGTATTCATGCACAGACGTACCAGAATTCCGCGAAACATGATCCTCCCTCATGTTTGAACCCGCAGGTGAGGCTGCATCCTTACCGCGGCGAAACATGAGCACCCCTCATATTGGCAGTTATCCAATCGTTATAATCGCAGGTGGGGTTACCGGTCAGTACGAAACCCCGGCCCACGTCTTCGCGATCACGCTCCGGCCCGGTAGAGTTTGGACGGTCGTACCATCACGCGCGAGTGGCGGAATTGGCAGACGCGCCAGATTTAGGTTCTGGTGTCCACGGACGTGGGGGTTCAAGTCCCCCCTCGCGCACAGATTCACGTCAGATTTGACGCATTTGCGTGCCGTGTGTTCGAGCGCACTCGAACACACGGAGGTTACCTGGGAAATGCGCATCCACCTGCAACAACTCTTGGCAGATCTGCCAGGATCGACCATCCCCCACCCTGCCGGGCCGTCCACGGGGCACGATCGGGGTCGACGGTGATCCCGCCGCTGATTCCCCCGCAGGCCCCACTGGAACAGCTGATTCGCGGCCCACTGCCGAAGGAGCCGGGACCAGCGCCGACTTCCCACGCCGACGTCCTGTACGGCATATCAACGGTCGGCGAGGCCGGCAGAGTCTTGGACCGATACGTGCTGACCGCACTCGACTGGCTGCCGGGAACGCGCCTGAAGATACAGCCCATGGATGATCTCCTGGTCGTCGGCAAGACCGCCGACGGTTCGGTCCAGGTCACCGCTGACCGCTATTTCCGGATCCCTTTCAGGCAACGACGCCGAGTCGGCCTTCTCATCGGCCAGCGCGTCCTGCTTGCCGGACGCCGCAGTCGCGATCAACTCCTGATTTATCCGCCATCCACTGCGGGCAGGGTCCTGGCCGCCCAACCCTCCCTGCTGGACCGGTGACCCATGGTTGTTCCGAATACAGGTGCCGCTGCGAGCGACACGGTTGCCGCCGCGCGCCTGCTGCTCACTCAAATGGGCCTGTCGCCTGCAGACCTGGTGACTCCCGCCGCATCTGTGCCGACGTTCGCTGAGATTGTCCCGGCCGTTCGCGCGACGCTCGAAGCCGGCACGCGACGTACCTATGGCACCCACTTGAACCGACTCGAACAGGAGTGGGGCCACCTCAGATTGGACGGGGTCACCAAACCCGATCTGGAAGCGATGGCACACACGATCCGCACCACCGCCCGCACTAACCTCGATCTTTCGTGATTTGTGCTGATGGGTCTGGTTGGGGGTTTGGGTGTTGTTTCGCTGTTCGGGGCAGCGTCAACTGCCCCGAGCAGCGGGTTGGCTGCCGGGTTCCACGGGCCCGGGACAGTCGTCCTTTCTTGATCCGGAGGGGCGGTTGATACTGGTCAGGGAACTGCAAGGCGCCCGGAAACGGTCAGAGCGAACCCGGTCCACGGGTGATGCGACGAGAGGCGGAGACGGGTGCGGCGGGCGTGGCGGATGATGCGGGCGGGGATCGAGAACAGCCGTAGCCGTAGCGTTTTCGGCTGCCACCGGCGTGCCGAGCGATCGGCCAGTGCCAGGGTTTGCATCCAGGCCGTGAGATCCAGGGCCAGACAGACCAGGGCGAGCCAGATGCGGTTGGCGTTGAAGCCCCGGAACGGCAGGTTCCGGCTGCCGGTGTCCTTGGCGCCGCGAATACGGTCTTCGCAACGCGCCCGGCGGCGGTGCCGCAACTCCAGCTCCGCCAGATGCCCGCCGCGAGTGTTGGTGACGAAGGCGGTGAGCCGGTGCCCGTCGTGGTCGGTGAACCGCAACTGGGCGCCGGGGTGCGGGCGCTCGCGCCGCACGATCAACCGCATGCCCGGTGGCCAGTGCGACAGATCGACAAGGCCGGTGATCTCGGCGACCCAGGCACCGTCACGCAACTGCCCGCCGGCGTCGAGAGCCGGAACCCAGTCGGTGCCGGTGAGCCCGGTTTCCATCACGGCACGGCACGGACTTCCCGAGCGTCGTTGCAGTATCAGGACTTCGTATTCGCGAGGATAAAGTCCGCGACAGCGGCCGAGACCCCGGGGGCCAGCGGCAGGTCGGGGTCGGAATAGGTGGCGGCATTGGCCGTAGGATCGGCGGGCGCCTGCTTGAACACGTGGTTGACGCCGGGCAGCAGCATGAGCGTTGCCTCCGGTTTCGCGGCTGACAGGGCCTCCGCGTCCGCGATGGAAACCTGTATGTCCGTCTCGCCCAGCAGGATCAAAGTAGGCAGCGGGAGTCTGGCGAGGATCGCGCCAGGATCGAGCGCGAGCCAGGAAATCATGTAGGGCTGCACGCTGGGCCGGAGCAGGCCCAGAAGTTCCTTGGAGGGGTTCGCCACCAGACGCCCATGTTCCATTTCCGCGACCGCGGAGAAGGCTTCGTCCTTCAGTTCCGGCGGCAGCATTGCCGCCAGTTGTTCGCGCAAGATGTCCCCAGCGCGACGTCCCGCGCCGGCCATCAGCACCAGGCCGCAGATGTCCGGGTTGTCCTCTGCCGCGACTTCCGCGATCAGCGCGCCCTCGCTGTGGCCGATCAGCCAGACGCCGGACACGCCGGTTTCGTCCTCGAGCCGCGCGGCCCAGTCCTTCGCATCATCAGCGTAGGTGGAAAACCGCAAGTCCTGTTCATCGGGCGCTGCGGCCGCGCTCTCGCCGATCCCGCGCTTGTCGACGCGCAAGGTGGCGATACCCCGCTCGGCAAGGCCGGCAGCGAGAAGTTTCTGCGTCGCGGGCTCGACGTTGCCCAGCGTGCTGTTGCCGTCGCGGTCGGTAGGGCCGGAGCCGGCGAGCAACAGGGCGGCCCCGGCTGTCGCGATGTCCGGATACGTCAGCGTGCCGTACAGGACGCCGCTCGGTCTGTCGATGGAGATGTTGCGCTCGGTCACAACGGGAACCCTAGTGCTCATTACTGTCGTCGATCGCGACGTCAGGCACGTTTACCAGAAGACCACCAAGCAGTGCCGCGGCCCTCCTACCCCGTGCTCGCACTCCCGCCTCCATCCGCTGACCTCGTCATCGCGATCGTACTACCGACGCCGAGCCCACCCACTCGACTGACTACTCCACTAGCTCGAGTTTTAACCTCTGAGCTGGTGGGCTGTTGTGGCAAGCGTTTCTGCGTCGGTTCGATATCGAGCACACCTTCTGCATGCTCAAACAAACCCTCGGCTGGAATGTCCCCGAACTCCGCGACCCCGCCACCGCAGACCGATGGACTTGGCTGCTTCCCACCGTACCCAAATGCGCCTTGCTCGTGAACTCACCGTCGATATCCGACGGCCCTGGGAGAAACCGTCAGCCCCGCAACGGCTTACACCCGCCCGCGTCCGTCGAGGGTTTCGGCACCTCCGCCGGAGCGCGGCATGTCCGGCCGAAGCGCCGAAACCCTTTCGCCCCGGGCCGGGTCGACCCGCCGGGCACCAACCAACGGCCGGCGCCACGCTACGACGTGCACATCAAGACCACCAGCAACAAGAAACCTTCCCGAACAGCCGAGCCTCGACCCCGCAGAAAGTCCACAAAACGCCAGA
>NZ_BDCG01000029.1 GCF_001613385.1 Nocardia flavorosea NBRC 108225
ATCCGCGTAGGCGCGCCACCAACCGCCCCCGTTGGTGGACGATGTGCGGATCTCCTGCGCCAGCGCGAGTAGGAGCCGTCGCTCGGTATCGGTGGCCTTGTAGGCGTTCGCGAGCGTGTTCAGCAGCATATCGGTGACCTTGGTGATGCGGCCGTCTTCGAGTCGGCCATAGGTCTGGGGACTCGTCTCGGCGATTCGGGAGGCCGCCGTTGCGGTGAACCCGTTGCGTTCACGAAGTTTTCGCAGCTGGCGGCCCAGAGCGCGCCGCGGAAGGGTGGATCCAGGGGGCATCGCTTCTTACCTTCGCTAATCGGATCGATGGAATATGGATGCGTCCATGGAGAAAAACCATGCTGTCGGCCATGGAAACTCCACGGTAGCTCTGTCGAAGTCGTTGCGGCAGAGATCTACTGAGGACGCACCCGGCGCAGGCCAGCCTCAGAAGTGCTGGGGGACACCGGTTCAACGCCCGGCGCGCCGCGAGCTGGTGGTCCGACATTCACAGTTCGGCTGCTGATGCACTGTCGGACCCTGCGCCGGGTGCATGCCAAGACTATTCCGGAAGCAGAGGATTGACCATGCCTGTCAAAGGATTACGGGGACTTCTTCCATCAGACGCGGCAGCACCGGATCGACTCGCCGCCCGTACGCCGGGAGTGGCCGGCGTTCCGGACGGTCCCGCGGCGATGCTACCGCCGATCGAACGGTTGGAACGTATCGCGTACGCCCTTCGGTGCTGGTGTGCCGAGCCGGGAGGTCCGCGTGGCGATTGCTGAACTTCCCGCCGCGATAGCTCTGATCCGGCGCGATGTGCCGATACCGGCCGTCGATTTGAGCGAGCTGGCGGCGCGGCAGGGGTATCGGCTCGTATTCACTGTTTTCACCGGAGCGGGCCCGTTCGTGACCGCGCTGGCTGTGGCCCGGCACGTGGAGGACTACGCCGCCGAGGCTGTGGTGGTTCCCGGTTTCGAGCATGCGGATGCGGTGCGGCAGTTCGTCACGGACCTTGCGGTGCTGATCACCCCGATGCGGTCGTACCCACGTGGTCACCGCTGGATCGGTGCCGACCGGCCGTGGGAGAGACCAGGGGATGGTTGATCTGGCGCTGGCCCAGTTGGTCCTGGGCCTGGCGGGCCTCACGGTCGCCCTGTGGTGGCCTGAATAGCTCCTGTGCGCCCCGGCCATGGACGTTGCGGTGGCGAGTCCGAGAGTCCGTGGTCGGGATCGCGGTGTCCTGCGTGAGCGTCGGTCCCAGTAGTCGGACACCGACGGAGGCCGAGGCCCGGCCATGGTGGCGCTGCACGGGAGTGCGACCTGTGCTAGTTATGCTCGAAGCGGACAGGATTGCTGCTTTGCGCGAAACAGCCGCCATGATCACTCGATTGTTCGCCGCCGAAGCTGCGCTTTCCCGCACCGGTTCCTCGACTCCGGTGGATCTGGGTGGGATTGCATGGCTATCGGAGTTCGACAGCGATGACCGACGAGTCCGATTTTTGTGGCGGTCGACGTTCCGCGAGAGAGCGACACGCCGCCTGACATTGCGGATACCCGACCCAGGTAGATATCACGGAAGCAACTGGAAGGCCGCCGTATGACGCGGCCGGACCGCGCCGAAGTGTCGCCGATCGACCGTGGCAATATGCTCGATACCCAGTCGCTCGGCCGCGGCAACTACTGAGGCGTCAGCCGTCCCCAGCGGCCAGTCGCGGTATCGGGCGACAAGCTCGGCGATGCGCAACCAGTCCTTGGGGTGTACCGGTTCCACCTCGAACAGGCCCTCGGCGAAATCGCCGAGAAAGCGCACCTCCGCTTCAGAACCGAGGCGGGTACCGATGAGGTAGGCCGCCTCGGTGATCACCAGCGTGGGGACGACCAATGGTCCGCGATGGTTCTGGAGCAACTCCAGGCAGCTGCGGTGATGTGCGTCGTCCGCATCGACGTAGGCATACAGTGGACCTGCGTCGACCATGAGCCGGGCTATCGGTCCCACTCCCCGCGTAAGATCTCCTCTACTCGCTCGGAGATATCCGACCGTCCACTACGGCCGGCGCCGGCCGCGCCGAACCTTCTTGCTCCAGCGTTCGGCAGGTGTGCTGCTAGTGCTTCCCGTGTCCAGTCGGAAACCGTCATATCCCGCCGAGCCGCTTCGTGGCGTATTCGGCCGTCCAGGTCATCTGGAAGTTTGATGGTCGTCCGCTTCATGGTATGCCAGCATACCCTTGAGTGTCGGCTCTGAGCCAGTGCCGCGGCCCGCGCACAAAAGTGAGTCGCCAGTGGTCGATCTTCGGAGGGGCGCCGTGCCGTCGGTGGTTACGGCCGGTCGAAGCGGCCGGACTCCGCGGCGGAAAGGAACGCGACCCACGCAATATCGGTGACATGATCCGGACGAACCGGATCGGAACCGCAACATCAGTACAGAAACGAGGCGTGATCAGCGTCTTCTGCCCGCAGGACATATCGTGTGCGAGGGTTGATCGCTATGCATGTGGTTCTACGGCGGTCGGCGACGAGCGCCGGAGGAATCCTGGAACGAGGAGAGCCTTGGTGGAAACAGCGTTGGATACCGCTGGTCTCGTGGGGTACCGCTATCGCGTACCCGACTACTACGAGGTGGGGCGGGAGAAGATTCGCGAATACGCACGGGCCGTCCAGGATCACCATCCGGCGCATTGGAGCGAGGATGCGGCGTGGGCGCTCGGGCACAGTGAACTGGTCGCGCCGACCACCTTCGTCTCGATCGCCGCGATGCTCGCCAACCGCAGGCTTTTCCAGGAGATCATCACCGGCTACGACGTATTCGTCCAGACCGATCAGGTCTTCGAATTGCATAAGCCGTTGCTCACCGGCGACCGGTTGACCGGCGATGTCGAACTCTCCTCGGTGCGCACCATAGCGGGCAAAGACCTGCTCACCGTTACCAATACCTTCACCGATCAATCCGGCGACGTCGTGCACATCATGCATACGACGGTGGTCGGCGTCGCCGGAGAAGAGGTGGACGTGGGTATCGGCGCCGCGATCGAGCGCGTGCTCATGCACGGTCTCGAGAGGTCGCCGTCCACATCGGCGACGCTTGACGGGGTGGACGGGCATCCGGTTCCGGACGGCGGACTGCGACTTTCCACGGTTTCTCGCACACGTGCTCCGCGCACCACACTCCGGTTCGAGGACGTCGCGGCCGGTGACGAACTCGCCCCGCGAACCGTGCGGCTGACGCGGGGAGATCTGGTGAATTACGCAGGGGTATCGGGTGACGCGAACCCGATTCATTGGCACGACGACATCGCCGCGCTCGCGGGCCTGCCGGATGTGATCGCCCACGGCATGCTCACGATGGGGCTGGGGGCAGGATTCGTCACCGAGTGGCTCGGCGACCCAGGTGCGATCATCAGGTACAAGGTACGGCTGTCGAACTACACGGTCGTCCAATCCGGTTCTACGGGCAGTCTCGAGTTCACCGGCCGAATCAAATCGGTCGACCCCGCGACCAGGAGCGCCGTCGTCGTCATCGTCGCGAAATCCGCGGGCCGCAAGATCTTCGGCCTCGCCACCGCGGACGTCCGTCTCTCATAGTCCACCGGACTGCAGGCCCGAATCCGAATCCGGGCCCGGATCCGAGGCGGGCCGTCGGTGATGGGTCACGGGGTCACCCGGACCGTACGGGCAGCGCACCCAGCAGCAAGGTCGGACTCGACCTCGATCCCGCGACCGCCGCCGCGGTATCGGTTGCTGGAAGCACTGCTGCGCGGGCGGTGGTTGCGGTAATCTCATTCCGGGTTAGCGCAGGCTAACCTTGTATCGGGCTGGATGAGGTCGAGCTGTGGAACTGAATAGGCGTCGTATCTTCAAGGTCGGCCTGGGTCTGGGTGCGGTGGTGCTGGTTGCCGGGTGCGGTGACGGTTCGTCACCTTCCGAGGGGACCGACGGCCCGCCACAGCGAGGGGGAACGCTGCGGGTCGGTGCGATCGGTAAATCGTCGAAGATCGAGCGTGACCCGCATCAGACATTGAGCAACGAGAGTGATTTCCTGATCGCCTCGCTCGTCTACGATGCGCTGACCGTTCCCGGCGCGGATCCCAATGTGGCTCCGCGGCTGGCGTCGGCATGGGAAGCCGATGCGCAGCAGCGGAGATGGACCTTCACGATCGCGGAGGGGGCGCGGTTCCACGACGGCCGCCCCGTGACCTCCGACGATGTCGTCTGGTCGCTGCGCCGGCTACGGGAGATCGCGGGCGAAACCAAGGTACCCGTACCGTCCCGCGACGCTATCCAGCCCGCCGGTGCGAACGCGGTGGTATTGACCTGTGCGGCACCGAACAGCCAGTTACCACTGCTGCTGCGGATGATGACGTTCGTGGTACCCGCGGGGACCACCGATTTCACCGCGGCCGTGGGCACCGGACCGTTCCGGCTGGAGTCTTACGACAACGGCAACGCACGCCTGGTGCGCAACGAGAACTGGTATCGGGAAGCCCCGTTGCTGGACGCCATCGAGGTCACGCTGTTCGAAAGCCCCGAATCGATGGCCAACGCGATCATGGCGGGCCAGATCGATCTCGCCTCCAGTGTGGGCGCGGTGGCCGGGCGGACGGCGGAAACTCGGGACGATCTGGAGGTCATCCGTCGTCCGGACGATGTCGCGGTGGCGATCGCGATGCGCACCTCCGACGGACCGTTCGCCGACCCCCGGGTGCGGGAGGCGTTGCGGCTCGCGGTGGATCGCGAAGCGATGGTGGCGCAGGTGCTGTCGGGGTACGGCAACGTGGCCAACGATATCCTCGGCACCGCCGACCCCGAATACGATACGTCGATCCCGCAGCGCGAACGCGACCTCGACCGCGCCCGGGCCCTGCTCGCCGACGCGAAATTCGATACCGCGAAGACGTATCGCCTGCTGACGAAACAGGAAGCGGTGGGCGAGGTCGAATCGGCGAAGGTTTTCGCGAGTCAGGCCGCCGAGATCGGGCTGAAGATCGAGGTCGTCGTCCAGGAGTCGAATGCCTTCTACGACGAGACCTGGCTGACGGCGCCGTTGTACACGGTGAACTGGGGCACCAACGATTCGGTGGTCTTCTTCGCCAGCAAGGTCATGTATTCGCGGACGAAATGGAACGAGACCGGCTTCCGCGACGCCGCGTTCGACAAGGCCTACACCGAGGCCCTCGCCGCACCGCCCGGCGCGGAGTACAGCGCCGCCTGCCGGAAGATCCAGCGGATCCAGCACGATCACGGCGGATACCTCGTGTGGGGGATGGCCGACGGGATCGATATCGCTGCCCGGTCCTTGCACGGCCTGCCGACACTGGGCGGATACGGTCGCGTGCAGCTCGAGCGGGCGTGGTTATCGCGTTGACCGTATTCGCCGTGACGGTGGCGCGTCGCATCGGACTGCTGATCGCCCTGCTCGCAGTGGTGTTCGTGGTCGTCGACCTGCTGCCCGGTAACGCGGCCCGGGCCGTGCTGGGGCGGGATGCGAGCGCGGAACGGGTCGCGGCCAAGGAGCACGAACTCGGCCTGGACCGGCCGCTACCGGCCCGCTTCTGGGAGTGGTTCAGTGGCGCGATCACGGGTGATTTCGGGACCACCGCGCGCGGGCAGCCGGTGAACGAGCTGCTGGCGGACAAGTTCCCGCAAACACTGCTGCTGGCTTCCCTCGCCCTGCTTGTCACGGTGACGGTCGCGCTGTTGCTGGGACTGTGGTGGGCTGCCCGGCCCGCCGGACGCTCCGCGCGGGTATTGCAGCCCGGTTCGGCCTTCGTGATCGCGGTCCCCGAATTCGTCATCGCGACCTTGCTCGTTCTCGTCTTCTCCCTATGGCTGGGCTGGTTGCCTGCGGTGACCTTCACGGACCGGTCCGGCTACCCGGCCGGTGTCGAAATGCTGATCCTGCCGGTGCTGGCCCTGGCGATACCGCAAGTGGGCTGGAACCTCCGGGTCGTCCGAGGCGCGGTGACCGATGCCGCCGCCGCGCCGCATGTGGAAAGCGCGGTCTTGAACGGTCTTCCGGAGAGGACGGTGCTGCTGCGTCATATCCTGCCGTTCGCGTGGCCGACCATCGCGATGTCGTTCGCCACCTCCGTCGGCACCCTGTTCGGCGGGGCGCTGGTCGTGGAGACGATCTTCAACTATCCGGGTATGGGCGCCGTGGTCGCCGGTTCCGTGTCGGATCGCGATACCGCGCTGGTCGCGGCCGTCGTTGCCGTCACCGGGACGACGATCATGGGCGTTCTGCTCGTGGCCGATGCCGTGCGGGCCTGGTCGAACCGAGGCCGCCCGTGACCCTGCCGATCACCGCTCGCCGGCTCCGGCCCGCCACCGCATACCTGCGGCTCGGGTTGCCCGCGCTGACCGCCGTCGTGGTGCTGGTCGTCGCGATACTCGGGCCGATGCTCGCGCCCCGCGCCGTCGACCATCCGGTCGGGATAACCTTCGCGGAACCGAGCGGGGAGGCGTGGCTGGGCGGTGACCGGCTCGGCCACGACGTATTCAGCCAGCTACTGCACGGCGGATGGGGACTGTTGCTGGTCGCCGTGATCATCGCGCTGCTGGTGACCGGATGCGCGGCGGTGCTCGGTTCTGTCGCCGCACTGTATCCGCGGGTGGGTGCGTGGATCGAACGGGCCGCGGACCTGGGCATGCTCCTACCGCCGGTGCTCGCGATGCTGCTGTTCATGCTTTCCTGGCCGGAATCCGGTGCGGTAGGTCTCGTGATCATCTGCGTTGTCGCCGGAACGCCGTATACCGCGCGTGTTTTCGCGGCCGCGGCCACCGGGGTGGCGGCCTCCGGTTTCATCGAGGCGGCTCGGGGCCGCGGGGAGGGCCCGGCGTATCTCGTGGTCCGGGAATTGCTGCCGAACCTGCGCGAAACACTGCTCACCCAGCTGGGTCTGCGTTTCGTGGAGGCGATGTATCTGGTGAGCACTGCCGCGTTTCTGCAGTTGCCGACCACGCTCGGCGATGCGAACTGGGCGGTCATGGTCCGCGAGAACGCCTCCGGAATCCTGCTCAATCCGGCCGCCGTCTTGGCCCCGAGCCTGGCCATCGGATTACTCGCGGTGAGCGTGAACAGTGCCGTAGCGGCCTTCGGGCGGGGGAGGCGCAGCGTATGACCACGGGTGTTGTGGTCGAGGAACTCTCGATCCGTGCACGTACCGGCGCCGAACTACTGGTGCCCACGTCGTTCCGGGTGGAGCCGGGCACGATCACGGCGATCACCGGACCGTCCGGCGCCGGGAAAACGACCCTGATGCGGGCTGTGCTCGGTCATCTGGCCGCGGGCACCATACGGGTGAGTGGTTCGGTTCATATCAGCGGACAGGACATCTTCGCCCTTGACCGTGCGGCGTTGCAAACCTTCCGTCGTGAGCACCTGGCCTATGTCGGCCAGGATCCGGGCGCCGCGCTGAACCCGGCCATGCGTATCCGTGCACTCCTCGCCGAGGCAGCGGGGCGGTCTGCTCCCGCCGAACCAGCCGCGGCGCTCGAACGGGTCGGGTTGCCGCAACATATGCTGCGCAGCCGGCCCGGGGAACTGTCCGGCGGCGAACAGCGCCGGGTGGCGCTCGCCTCGGCGCTCGTCCGCGGAGTCGCCGTGCTCGTCGTCGACGAACCGCTCGCCGGACTGCACGAACAACTGCGCAACGATATCGCGGCCCTGCTGCGATCGCTGGCCGCCGAGGAGAAGGTCGCCGTACTGGTATCCGGCCACGACACCGCGACCCTGCATCGGCTCGCCGACGAGGTGATCTGTCTGGGCGAGCCCCGGGCGGCGTTGCTCAGCCGGCTGCCGGCAACCGCGGTCCCAGGCCCGGTCGTGGATGAGGTCGCGCTGCGTGCTGAGGCCATAGCCGCGCGCGCGGGCAGCCGCCTCCTGCTGGAATCGGTCGACCTCACCGTCGGCGCAGGCGAATCGGTCGCGGTGGTCGGACCATCGGGGGCCGGAAAGACAACAATGGCGCGGGTACTCGCGGGCCTTCATCCCCAGGCGTCGGGGCGCCTCGAGGTGAACGGCCGCCGATTGGGGGTCGGAGCCGCCCGCCGTTCCCGCCGTGACCGCCGGCGTATCCAGCTCATACCCCAGAACCCACTGTCCACACTGAACCCGAAACACACTGTGTTACAGACGCTGTCCCGTCCATTGCGGCTGAGCGGAACGCGGTCGCGCGAGGTGGCCGGCCGCGCGGCAGCACTGCTGCAGCAGGTGGAACTGGACCCCGCGACGCTGCACCGCTACCCGGACGAGCTGTCGGGCGGCCAGCGGCAACGGGTGGCGATCGCCCGGGCGCTGGCCGCCGCGCCCGAGGTACTGATCTGCGACGAGATCACCTCCGCCCTCGACGCCGATACAGCCGCCGCGATCATGGGGGTGATCGACCGTACCCGCGCCGACCGCGGGATCAGTGTTCTCGTGATCAGCCACGATATGTCGGTGGTGGCCGGACACTGTCACCGGATATTCGTCCTCGCCGGCGGCCGGGTGGTGGAAGCCGGTGATACCGCTGCCGTACTCGCCGAGCCCAGCACTCCCCAGACGCGGGCCCTGCTGGCCTGAGCCAGAGCAGATCCCGGTGTTCCAGGACGGAGCAGGTAAGCGGTGTCGACGTGATACACCCTCGGGGCCCGGCAAGCGGAAACCCCGGGTGACTTCGCAACCGTCCCCTCACCGCAGCGTGACCGGCTCCTTTCCGGGGCGCTGGAGTGGTATCGGCGCTGAGCGCGAGCTGGGTTCAGGCGAGGCGGTCGAGGAGGGCAGCCAGTTCACGGGCCCGGAGGACGACACCGGCGTGGCCGGCGTCCAAGGTATGCACGTCGAACGGATTGCCGGGCGTGAGGCGGTCGGCGTCGGCGATCATCTTCGTGACCAGGGCGGGGGAGAGGACGTTGTCCTGGGCGAGACGGATGTAGCTGCGGGGTACGCGGCCCCAGGTCTCGGGCTGGACGCGGGTATCGGCGAACTGGGTGCGGGCGCCGTCCTCGTGCTGCATACCGAAATTCAGAATGGCCAGGGTCTGCTCCAGGGTGGCCTCGGGCATGTTGAGCATCCGGAAATCTTCGAGCGCTTCGATATCGGCCGACCGCAAGTTGAACCTGATGATGCCCGGCGGAACCGCCTCCAACCCGAGGAACAGCGAATGGTCCGGGTTCGCGGCCGGGATATCCTCGGCTGCTTCGGGAGTCTGCGCCAAGGCCATGGCGCTGGGGGCTTCCGGCGTGGAAGGGCAGAACGCGGAGAGGTAGACCAGCCGGTGGATCGCCTCGGGGATCTTGTTGGCGACCATACCGATCGTGACCCCGCCGAGGCTGTGCCCGATCAGGACCACCGGGCCGTGCCGCTGCACCTGCTGCACCACGTCGACCACATGGGCAACATTGTCCTCCACCGTTATTCCGGCCAATGGTGAATCCGCGGCGGTGAATGCGGCGAGGTCCTGCGGCGCCTGATACGACAGCGGAAACGGTGCGTCCAAGCCGTGGCCGGGGAGGTCGACCGCCAGACTCCGGTGGCCGAGCAGGGCCAGTTCGCGGACCACGGGTGTCCAATAGAAGCTGTTGCAGGTCAGGCCGTGCACGAAAACGAATGTCGGTGCGGCGGTGGCGGTTTCCGAACATCGTGCGGTCTCGGGCACGTATCCCCCAGAGTGAGAAGCGGTAGACAACGGATTCTTACCCGTCCGGAACCTCCGTCAACCCTTCACTGCTTCGGCTGCCCGCCCCGACACAGTGCGACCCACTCTTGTTGCTCGATTCGAGGCTGCTATTCGTCGGTCGCAACGTGCATGTCCGGTCGGACTGGTTCGTCGAACTAGCGTCGACATGCTTCCATTTGTAGTATGTATGCTACGAGCAGCAATAGTTGTTCGTAGATCGATAGGGGATAACCATGCCGAAGATCGGACGATTCACCAGCGACGAAGCGAAGGTCGAATACCTGCGCGTCTACGACGCCTTGGCGCAGCGGTGGCCGGTTCCCTCGACGGTCCTCGACATCGAAACGTCGTTCGGGACGACGCGTGTGCGCAAATCCGGAACCGGCGAAGGGGAACCGGTATTTCTGCTTCCCGGCATCATGGGCAACGGCTTGGTGTGGCACCGGTTCATCGAGGACTTCGCCCGGGACCGGGTGGTGTACACGCCGGATATCATCGGCTGGCCGGGCCGCTGTGTGCAGACCGCACCTGTGCGGGACGGTGCCGATGTGGCGAAGTGGGTGGTCGAGACACTCGACGGACTCGGCGAGGACCGAGTTCACCTGGCCGGAAATTCTCTCGGCGCGTGGCTGTCCGCCATGGTCGGCGTCCACTACTCCGATCGCTTGTCGAGTCTCACCATGTTCGAGCCCGGCGGCGCAACCTTCGCCAGGCCGAAGTGGAGTCTGTTGGTCAAGTTTCTCCTCGCCGGTATGCGCCCGACTCCCGAACGTATGCGCAAGCTCAACGCCTGGCTCACGCCTCGGGTGGAGTACACCGACGAGGAATTCGCGATGGTGATGGCGAGCTTGAAGTTCCGGACCGGGATGCCGTGGGATCGGTTGCTCACCGACGCGGAACTGGCGGCCATCGCCGTCCCGGTGCTGGTGCTGTTCGGCGCCGAAACGGTGGTCAACGATCCTGACATCGGGGCGGCTCGCGCCCGGAAGCAGATCCCGTCGGTCGATGTGGAGATCTATCCGAAAATCGGCCACGACCTGCTGTGGGCGAACCAGGAGGTGGTGATCCCCCGGTTCCTGGAATTCGCCGATAAGCACGATCGGTTCCGGAGGTGACCGTCACGGAGTACGGCGATGCCGGGTCAGGTGGTGGGGAAGAGCTGGTCGAGGTGGTAGCGCACGAGTTCGGTGGCGGCGGCGGTGGTGTGCTGGCCGGCGAGTAGGCCGGTGCCGAGGCCGTTGGCCAAGGCGACCAGCCGGGCGGCTTCCTGTCGGGGGTCGAGGCCGGGGACGAGCTCGCCGTGGTCGGCGGCGCGGATGAGAGCGTCGGTGAGTTGTTGCTGGAGGCGGCCGATTCCGGCGGCGAAATCGGGGGTGGCCAGCTCCGGGTCGGTGAGGGCGAGCATGGCGTAGGAGGTGCCGACCAGGTGGAAGGCGCGGCTGGGTTCGTCGGTCGGCAGGGCCTCGGTGAGGAAGGCTTCGACGAACGCGCGCGGCGGGACCGGGTCCGGCAGGCCGGCGAGTCGTTCGGCCCAGCGGCGATGGGATTGTTGTTCCAGGTGGTGCAGGGCGCCGGTCAGGAGTCCGGATTTGGTGTGGAAGTAGTACTGCACCAGGCGAAGTGAGACCCCGGCTTCGGTGGCGACCGAGCGCATGGTGGCCGCGTGCAGGCCGTCGCGGGCGGCGACCCGGACGAGCGCGTCGGCGATCTGCGCGCGGCGGGCGGTGTGGTCGGCGGTTCTGGGCACCGGGTTCTCCTGCTCTCCAGAAGTTGATACATTCGTATACGGTACATATGTATCATAATGGAGGTAGGTATGCGGGTCGGCCAGGATCGTGCGGTACCCGGTATCCCCGATTCGGTGCGGGGAGCCGCGGTGCTGACCGTTGTGTGCGCGGCGCAGTTCATGGTGGTGCTCGATATCTCGGTGGTGAACGTGGCACTGCCGTCGATCCGCACCTCGCTCGGGTTGAGTGACGTCGCGCTGGGCTGGGTCGTCAACGCGTATGCACTGGTATTCGCGGGTCTGCTGCTACTGGGTGGACGGCTGGCCGATCTGTTCGGGCGCCGGCGCATGCTGCTGGCCGGTCTCGGCGCGTTCGCTGCGGCGAGCCTGGCGGGTGGGCTGGCGGATTCGGGGGCGTGGCTCATCGGTGCGCGCGCGGTGCAAGGCCTGGGCGCGGCGGTAACGGCGCCGGTAACACTGGCGATTCTGACCGCGACCTTCGCGGAAGGGCGGGCCCGGACCCGGACGCTGGCAGTGTGGACCGCACTCGGTCTGGCGGGCGGTACCGCAGGCAATCTGCTCGGTGGCGTACTGACCGAATGGGGGACGTGGCGATCGACCTTACTGATCAATGTGCCGATCGCGCTGGCCGCGATCATCGTCGCGGGGCGGGTGATCGCCGTGGACCGCCCCGTGGCGCCGCCCCGGCTGGATATCGCGGGGGCGGTGCTGGTCACCGGCGGGCTCGTAGCCCTCGCGTACGGCATCGGCGAAGCCGCCACCCACGGCTGGGCCGCGGCCCCGGCAGTGGCCGGGATCGGTGTGGGTGCGCTGTTGTCGATGGCGTTCCTTCTGGTGGAGGCCGGATACGCGGTATCGCCGCTGATTCCGGTGCGGCTATGGCGGATCCGGTCAGTGGTCGCGGGCAACGTACTACTGCTCCTGGCAGGTGCCTGTTTGAATCCGATGTGGTTCCTCCTCACCCTGTCGATGCAGGCGGGACTCGGCTACGGTCCGCTGCAGACCGGTCTCGCGTTCCTGCCGCATACCGTGGTCGCGATCGTGATCGGCGTGTGGGTCACACCGTGGCTGATGCGTCGTGTCGAGGGGCGGGCGCTGATCGCGCTGGGCGCTCTCATGGCCGCTGCCGGGTTCGTGTGGCAGGCGCAGCTGACTCCGGACAGCGCCTATATCGTCGGGATACTGGGCCCGGCAGTCGTTTTCAGCGTCGGTGCCGGACTGCTGAACACTCCTGTCACGGCTGCGGTGATGTCGGGCGTCGCCCAGGGGGATGCCGGTGCGGCGGCCGGGTTGATGAACACGTCCAAACAGATCGGGGCCGCCCTCGGTCTGGCCGTGCTGATCACGGTGGCCACACCGGGCACCCTCGCCGGCTACAACCACGCCTTCGTGGCGATTGCGGCGGTCATGGTGGTCGTCGCGGCGGCTGCGGCATTACTCCCCGCTGCGCGTGACAGCCGTACTCGGTGATGCGGTGGGGGCCCCACATCACCGAGTGGTGGCGCCCTCAGGCCTCGGTGGAAGTGTCGAAGCCTGAGGGGGCCGGAAGTCGGCGGCGTGGTCGTCGATCCAGTGTCGATAACCACGCGGTGCCTCGTCGTCGTAATCGGTAGGGACGGGGGTGGGGTGAATGGGCTCTGCCAGCGCGTGTTCGTAATACCGGAGCAATGATTCCGCTATCCGCGGCGGTAGCCCCTGGGCGATCATGAGTTCCCGGCCCGTAGCGGGATCGACCTCCTCGAATCGGATGTCCGAACCGATCGCCCGGCCGATCAGGTGCGCCTGCTCGGCCGGAGTGCGCAGTTCCGGACCGGTCAGTACGGGAGCAGTGGCGAGTAGGTCGTCGGAGGTCAGGGCGCGGACGGCGGCCGCCGCGAGATCCCGCTCGTGCAGCGGAGCGATCGGGACATGTCCGTGGGCGGCCCGCACGACGCCTTCGCTGCGGATGGTGGTCGCCCACTGCCGGGTGTTCGCCGCGAACATGCCTGCCCGCAGGAACGTCCATTCCAGTCCGGTGGCCGCGACGTGCTGTTCGAGATCGCGGTGGAGGATGCCGGTGTAGTTCGCGGGATGGTCGTCGAGGACCGATGACGATGAGAGCACTACGATTCGGCGCACGCCCGCGGAGGCCGCCTGGTGGAGGAACTCTTCCGCGCGATCGTGCACCGCGGCGGGGTTCAGGAATATCGCCCGCACGCCCGCGAAGGTCTCCGCGCCGGTGGTGGCGGGCACGATATCGGTTCCTGCCGGCAGCGCGGCTGTGGCCGGATTCCTGCTGGTGGCGCGGACCGCGGTGCCCATCGTGAGCAAGCTCGTCACGATATGCGCGCCGACGTTTCCCGTGGCCCCGGTAACCAGATACATTTCTTCGCTCCTTCGGATTTCGGCACATCGGGCAGCGGATGTCCTCATCGGGCGCGTTCTTCCAGCCGTGATCCACGCCGTGGGGACAGTGACAGGAGATCGGTGGGGCCGTCGAGTTCGATCCGATGCAGCCGATCGCGGGGCACGATGCACGCTTGACCGGCCGCCAGGGCGAGCGGTCCTCCTCGGCGCCGGTACTTTCCGGGTGGAAGTACATGCGTATCCCGCCGGCGAGCACGGCCACCAATTCGTCACCCGACGGGTGGACCTCCCAGTGGTCTCCGTGGGCGTCGGCGGTGGTTTCCAGGTGGAAGGCGGTCAGCGTCCAGCCGTCGATATCGCCGATCATCCGGCGGGGTTCATCGAACATCGTGCCGTCGCGCAGAACGCGGACGCCGCGCTGGAAAAGGTCGATCGGTATGGGTGGCATCTTTTTCTCCATCTCGTCCTCGCCGTGCGCCGGGGACGCTCGTTTTTATACGTGTATAAAAACTAGCGGAGCCGCGCCCCGCTTGTCGAGGGGTCGTGCCAAGATGGCTGGGTGACCACTCGCACCGGACGCCCACCACGCTTGTCACGGGCCCAGATCCTGACGGCAGCCGGCGAGCTGATCGACAAAGACGGCGCGGACGCGCTGACCATGCGGCGGCTAGCGGCCCGGTTGGGCGTCACGCCGATGGCGGTCTATCACCATGTCCGGAACAAAGAAGAGTTGCTGCTACTTCTGTTGGACGAGGTTGCCGCGGGCATCCGGCGTCCGGAGCTGCCCGGAAACCCGCGGGAGCGAATGGTGCTCGCGGCGCGGGCCATGCACGACACCCTGGTGCAGGTTCCGTGGGCGGTCGAGGTGCTGACCGCCGATGACCTACTGTCTCCGGCTGCTCTGTGGTACCCGGAGCAGATCATCGACGGGGCTGTCACCTGCGGTCTGTCCACCGAGGACGCCGTATACGCGTACCGGACGATCTGGTACTACACCGCGGGGGAGATCCTGGTCCGTGCCGCCGCATCGCGGCGCCGTGCGGCCGATGACCGGCCGACGATGCGCGACAAGATATTCGGCTCACTGGACCACTCCGAATGGCCTCGTTTGGCCACCGTGGCCGACCGCTGGGCCGAACTCACCGAAGCCGATATCTACGAACAGGGCCTGCGTGCCCTGATCGACGGCCTGTTGACGGATCACTGAGGGCCGACCGTCCCGGATGCAGCGAGACGCCGACACCGGGCGGCGTTTTCTGCCGGGCGCTGTTCCGGCCGACACATCCGGGTACCGGCGGGCGATATAGGAGATGGGTCGGGAAATATGCCCGAGATCGATCCGCTGGAAGGAGGTGGGAGCGATGGGTTCCTTCGGCCTCGATGTCGGTGTGGGTATCGACCTGTTCCTCAGGTGGCTCGCCGTCATGTTCGGGCTCGATATCGGCATCAGCTGATATACGAGTCCGGTGTCACGCCGACGGCAGCTGTCCCTTGCCGGATAGTTGCTTCTGGGGGAGCGGGGACCGCGGTGGCCGCCGGGGTGCCATCGCTCGACCGCTCTCAGTCCTTGTTCACGTAAAACACGATGCGCTCGCGCCGAGTGCGTAGTGCTCGGCGCGAGCGCATGCACCTGCCGTCCGCGGCGCCGCGGACGTCCGCGGTGACGGCGCACCGCCTGCCGCCTCGAGTGTTCCTGTACTTGACCTTCGCACTGTGACAAGGTCTTGACTGGTTGTCGGAGGTGGTACCCATCAATACGACACACAGGAACTCTCGATACATACGAGTGCTCGGCGCGTTGGCCGCCCCGGACGCGTCGACGCGGCTGCGGGCGGCGCTGGCCGCCGGCACACATCCCGCGCCGGAACTCGTCGACGCGCTGGTGCAGCGGTGCGCGACCGAACCGGACTTCTTCGTCCGTGACATGCTCACCTGGGCGCTGACCCGGCTTCCGGCGCAGATCACGCTTCCGAAACTCCGCGCAGAGCTCACTTCCGATTGCGCACAGGCGCGCAGTCAGGCCCTGCATACGTTGTCGAAGATTGGTGACCGCGCCGTCTGGCCCGCGCTCACGCGCTCCCTGCTGCGTGACCCCGACGACGAGGTCGCGCGGAGTGCCTGGCGCGCCGCCGTCGTACTGGCGCCGGAGGAGGAGAAGGACGCGCTGGCCGGGGAACTGGCCACACAATTGGGCCGCGGCGACCGAGAAGTCCAGCTCAGTCTCAGCCGGGCCTTCGTCGCGCTCGGTGAGCCGGCCGAACCCGTACTCGACGCCGCGGCGGTCGCGCGAGATCCGGCGGTGCGGGCACATGCGAACGCCACACGGCGCCTCCTGCGCGATCCGGACGCCGGTTTCGACCTCGCCGTCGACGCTGCCCGGCGGGTGGTGGCGCTCGGACCGGACGGTGAGGAGGCCGCATGCTGATCGGTGAGGTCGCACGACGCTCGGGGGTGAGCACCCGGATGCTCCGGCATTACGACTCCCTTGGGCTCGTGCGCCCCACCGGCCGCACCGTGGGCGGCTACCGCGAATACTCGCCCGAGGACATCCGGCGGATCTTCCATGTGGAGGGCCTACGGTCGCTGGGATTGTCGCTGCGTGAGATCGGGCGGGCCCTAGACGATCCCGGTTTCACCCCGTCCGCGCTGGTCGGCGACCTGATCCGGAAGACCGGCGAACGACTGAACCGGGAGCAGGAGCTCCTCGACCGGCTGCGCACCGTCGATGCCGCCGGCCCCGCCGGCTGGCAGGATGTCCTGCGTATCGTCGAACTCCTGCACGGACTCGGCTCGCCGTATGCCGCGCGGCGCCAGCAGGCGATCCTGGCTCCGCCCGAGGATGTGCCGCCGCCCGCCGAACTCCTGGCTGCCGCCGTCCTCGCCGAATCCGATCCGAACGTCGCCGGTTCGCTGCGCTGGGCCCTCGCCCGGGCCGAGGGGGATGCGGTGGATGGTCTCGCGTCGGGTCTGCGCTCGGACGACGCCGATATCCGCCGGCGTGCGATCCACGCGCTCGCCGAGCTGCCCGAGGCCACCGCGGTGCTGACCGAGGCGCTCACGGATCAAGACCCGGCGGTCCGCCGGTATGCGGCTCTCGCGCTCGGTGCGCGGGGAGTGACCACGGCCGTGCCGCAGCTCATTCGCACAGTCGTCGAGGGTCCGAACGATGTCGAGGCGGCCGAACTTCTGGGCAGGTTGGCCGCGGACGCGGTATGGGCCGACCGGATCATGACCGCGCTGGCCGCCGAATTCGCCGCGCACCCGGCCGATCCCGCGGTCCGGACGCGGCTCACCCAGGCGCTCGCCGAGATGCCGGGAACTCTCGCGCTGAATCTCCTTCGGCAATTGGCCCAGGACGACGAACGGGCTGTCGCACTGCTCGCGTCGGCACTTGTGCGGGCGGTCGAGGAACGGTCAGCCGCGGATACGTGAGTCGCGGTCGATCCTTGATCTGGCGTATCCGGTCGGCCGCGCCGATGCCGCGGCGCGAACGTGTCCGCGATGATCACCTGGGCCGAGGGGCCGGCGGCGCGACCGTCCGACGGGTTGTGCAGTGCCACCGAACCGTGGCCGGCGAGGAGTTTGTCAGGAAGTGGCCCCGAATACTTTGTTGCGCAGGAACACCCCGGTCAACCGCATCGCCTCACGGCCTTCGGGCAGTAACGCGTCGAGAACGGGGAAGGCGTGTACCTGACCACGCCAGATATGCGTTTCGACGATGCGTCCGGCGCCGGCGAGGAGCCGGGTGAAATCCCGGATATCGGCTTCGAACATCTCCCGCCGTGCCGCGGTGAGGAAGGCCGGGGGGAACACTGCGGGATCGACCTCCAGCATCGAGCGCGCGCCGCGCGGGGCCACCGGGCCGCGCGCCCATTTCCGTTTCGCCCGCCGGTAGGCCGAAACGGGCATGAGGGCGTCGTGCCCGATGGTTTCGTGGTCGCGCCGATCGGCGTCGAGGTCCACGTGCGGGGAGTAGCCGATCAAGGCGGCGGGCGCGGGCAGTCCGTCGGCCGCGGCGAGTTCGCAGGTTTTGGCGGCGAGGAAACCGCCCGACGAATCACCCGCGAGGACTACTTTGCCGGGATCCGGGCAGCGCTCGAGCAGGGCTCGATAGGCGGTGTAGGCGTCGTGTACCGCGGACCCCACCCCGCCATGGGGGAGCTGCCGGTAGAGCACGGAGTACACGGGGACGGCCAGAGCTTGTGCCATTCTGCTCGCCACCCGGCGGTGCGTACCGGCGCCGCAGAAGGTGAAGCCGCCGCCGTGCAGGTACAGCACGGTCGCGCCGGCCGAGCCGTCCTGTGCGGTGGTCGCGGGCCGGTACTCCTCGACGGGTACCGAGCCCAGTTCGGTGACCGAGCATGCGACGCCGGGCAGTCGCGGCAGCCGGCCGATCGCGGTGTCGAGCAACGCGAGCGCGCGGATACCGGGATCGTTCAGCGGCCAGACCCGATAGCCCTGCTTGGCGATCAGGCGGGCCAGGACATACGTCACCCGCGTGCCGAGACCGGCATCATCGTGGAGGTTCAGCACAGGCTCCGAAATCCGTGGTGGGGGAGCGGCGGGTGTGGTTTCACTGGTCACGACGTGTCCCTGGGGTCGACGGCTTTATCTGACATGTACACTTGTCAGATGATGTCGGCCAGTATGGCACGACCACACCGCGAACCGGAAGGAACGACGATGGCCGCCGCACGAGACCCGGGTGCGGGCCGCCGCTATTCCGGTATGGACGCCGCCGAGCGCACCCGGGCCCGGCGGGCGGCGATCCTCGGGTCGGCACTGGAACTGTTCGGTACCACCGGTTTCGCGGCGACCTCGGTCAAGCAGATCTGCGTCGCCGCCGGTCTGACCGAACGATATTTCTACGAATCCTTCCGCGACCGCCATGCCGTCCTGGCCGGTGTGTACGGCGAAATCGTCGCCGAGCTTCGGCTCTCCACACAGGTCGCGATCGACGCGGCGGACGGCGATATCGGCACCGCCGCGCACGACGGGCTGGCCGCGTTCGTCGGTTACCTCACCGCGGACCCGCGCCGCGCCCGGATCGTGCTCATCGAGGTCGTCGGCGTATCGCCCGAAATCGAGGAATTACGTCACGGGGTACTCCGCGCCTTCGCCGACCTGATCGCCTCCGTATGGTCGGCGGATCACGGCGTCGACTCGGCCGACGAACGGTCGCGGCTCACCGCGATCGCGCTCTCGGGTGCCGTCAACAATCTGCTCGTGGATTGGATGATGACGGGTACGCGGCAATCACCCGAAGTACTTGTCGAGGTGTGTACCACGCTGTTTCTCGCTGCCCTGGAAGGCCTGAAGCGTTAGCTCGGATCTCCGGCTCGGCGCGCGATTTTCCTTGCCTGCAACCACGCCGTACCGCACACTTCATCTGACACGAATACATGTCAAATAACCGGAAAGGAGCTATCCGTGCGCTCGACGAATGAGCTGAGGGGCCGAGTGATCGCGGTGACCGGCGCCGCCCGCGGGATCGGCCTGGCCATCGCCGCCGAGCTCGCCGCGGCGGGCGCGCGCGTAGCGATCGGTGACCTGGACGGACAGCACGCCGCGACCGCTGCCGGCCGATTGCCCGGTGAAGCCGCGGGATTCGCAGTGGATGTCGGGGACCAAGCATCCTTCACCCGATTCCTCGACGCGGTCGAACAGCGCTGGCAGCGGATCGACGTGCTGGTCAACAACGCAGGCGTGATGTGGGCCGGCCGGTTCGACGAGGAACCCGAACGGGCAACCCAGCGACAGCTCGAGGTCAACCTGCACGGTGTGATCCGCGGCGTCCGCCTGGCCGCGCCCCGGATGCGCGCCCGCGGCCGCGGGCATATCGTCACCGTCGCCTCCGCGGCTTCCAAACTCGCCCCCGCCGGTGAGGCGACCTACGCGGCGACCAAACACGGTGTGTACGGCTACCTGAGTGCGGTCCGCACCGAGCTCCGCGGCAGCGGCGTCGAACTGTCGGTGGTGATGCCGACCGTGGTCGATACCGAGCTTGCGGCCGGCACCTCGTCGGGGCCGGTCGCGATGCTCACTCCCCATGATGTCGCCCGGGCGGTGGCCGGTGTCATCGCCCGCCCCCGGTTCGAGGTGACCATCCCACGCTATGTGGGCCCGCTGGTCCGCGCCGTGGGGATTCTGCCCGACGCGCTGCGGACGGTGGTCTTCCGGCGAATGGTCCCGGATCAAGTCGCGGCATTGGGCTCGGACCGTTCCTCGCGGGCGGAATACGAACGCGGCGCACTCACCCCCACCGACACCCCAGGAGATGAACAATGACCACCGGAACCGAGAACCGCGGGACCGATCGGATGCGCCAGATTCCCGAATTCGACGGCGTGCACGATATCTGGCCCCGCGGCGAACGCCTCGCCGCAATCCGCGAGGCCGCCACCCGCTACCGCGCCAGCTTCCTCACCCAAGGACAGGTGCGGGCCGTGCAGAGTTTCGATATCGCCGCGGCGCCGTACCCCGCACGATTCGCCTTCCAAGGCTATTCGCTCAATCTGAACCGATGATCTCGATCGTCAACCGGATGTTCGTGATCCAGTTCGAAGGCTTCGACGGCACCCTGAAAACCCTGGCCTCACCCTCGCCTCGCGACCCACGCTGGCTGCAGATCATCCCGTCCTCGGAATGCGCGCCGTGGAAACGCCAATGGCCCGTCGTGCCCACCTACAGTCACGGTGGGCTCGACTACGGCACCATCGTCGCCCCGGACCGGACGCCCGCGTAATGCGAGACGTCAGTTCGCGCCGAGGGAGTCGATAGCGGCACGGAGTTTCGTCGCCGCCTCGGCGGCGACGGGATTCAGCGCGGGTTCGGCGGTGACCTCGACCATGATGTCGGGATTCATCGCCTCGACGATGACGGTATCGGCGGCGGTGGGGTCGCGGCGGACCACCACGTTGCACGGCAACAGCAGACCGATCCGCCGGTCCACGCCGACGGCTCGATGCGCCAGCGGCGGGTTGCAGGCGCCGAGGATCAGGTACTCCTCCATCTCCTCGCCGAGTTTGGCCTTCAGGGTGGCCTGCATATCGATCTCGGTCAGCACCCCGAAGCCCTGTTCGGACAGTGCGGTGCGGGTCCTTTCGACGGCCTCGTCGAAGCCGGTGTGCAGGGTCGTCGACAGTGCGATGTTCACGGTATGTCCTTTCTGTTCGTTTTCCGGGCGAGGGGTGGGCGGCGGCGCACCGTTCAGGCGAGGGCGAGAAAGAGCTTCTCCAGTTCGGCCTCGGTCATCGGCTCGGAGCCGTTCTCTCCGTCCTCGGTCATACATTCGCGCAAGCCGGTAGCGATGATCTTGAACCCGGCGCGGTCCAGCGCCCGCGAGACCGCCGCGAGCTGCGTGACGACATCCTTGCAGTCACGACCCTGTTCGATCATCGAGATCACCCCGGCGAGCTGCCCGTGTGCCCGGCGCAGCCGGTTGAGCACCTGGGCAATCGTCTCTTCGTTGCCGACCATCGCATTGTCCTTTCCTGGAACTCACCACTCACAATACCCCTGGGGGTATCTATCGGGTAGGTGCTGTGACGCATCACCGGTGTGCGAAGCTGATCGCCGGTAATGCCCTGCGCAGCCACGCCGGAGACCACCAGGCCGCGTGCCCGGTCAACCGGAGCAGCGCCGGCAGTAGCACCAGGCGCACCAGCACCGCGTCGAGCAGCACCGCGACACCGAGAATGATGCCCATTTCCTTGGGGGGCAGCCGTTCGGCGAGCGCGAAAGTGAAGAATACGGCCACCATCACCGCCGCCGCGGCGAAGATCACCCGCCCTGAATTCGCCAGCCCGTCGATCTGCGCCGTCGCCGGATCGCCGGATCGCTCGTACTGTTCCTTGGCGGTGGCCAGCAGGAACACGGTGTAATCCATCGCGATGGCGAAGATCATGGCGAAGAAGAACACCGGCCCCCAGCCGTCGAGGAATCCCTGCGGGGTGAAACCGAGCAGACCGGCACCGTGGCCGTCCTGGAAGATCAGTTTCGCCACCCCGAACGTCGCGGCGGTCGACAACAGGCTGACCAGGGTGCCGAGGGCGGCGATCAGCGGTGCCCGCAGCGCTACCAGCAGCAGCGCGAAGCCGAGCACCAGGATCACCCCGACAACAACCGGGAAGTAATCGTTCAGCGCCTGCTGCAGGTCGAGATTCTCCGCGGGCGCGCCACCGACCAGGGCTACGTCCGGTAATGCCCCGCGCAGACCGGACAGGATATCGCCCATACGCGGATCGGACGGGTCGACCTCGGGTACGGCCTGCATCAGCACCGAGTCACTACCGTCTCCGGCGGTCTGTGGCGGAGTGACCATGGCGACTCCCGCCACGCTCTGCGCGACCCGGGCGACCTGCTCGGCGTCCGCGGCCGGGGCGACGATCTGCAGCATGCCCGGCGCCCCGTCACCCATTCGAGCCTGGACGAGTTCATAGCCTTGCCGGACAGGTGCGTCGGACGGGACGACCCCGATCGAGGGCATGGCGACCTTCAGCCCGAGCACCGGTACCGCCAGCGCGACGAGCACCGCGGCCGCACCGACCGCGAACGGCCACGGATGAGCGTGCAGGATCCGGCCCCAGGCGGCGAACCGCGGTGAACGGTGCTGTTGACGTTTGGCATAGGGCAGGGAGCCGGCGTCGACCCGGCCGCCCAAGGCGCCAAGGGCCGCCGGGAGCAGCGTCATCGTGGCCGCCAGTACGAAGACCACGGCGAACATGATGCCGACCGCCATGGTCCGCACCGCCGGTGCCGGCACGATCAGCACCGCCGACAGGCTGACCAGGACGGTGAGCCCGGACAACAGTACCGCTTTGCCCGCGGTGTCCATGGTCTCGGCGACCGCGGCCCGCGCATCCGTGGCCCCACGGAGTGCGTCACGGAAACGCGCGACCAGGAACAGGGCGTAGTCGATCCCCAGGGCCAGCGCAAACATCATCGCGAAATTCATCGCCCACACCGAGATGGGCGTGACCTCGTTCAGTAGTACCAGGCCACCGGCCGAAGCCACCAGGCCGACCATGGTCAGCAGCAGCGGCAGCCCCGCGGCGACCAATGACCCGAAGGCCAGCACCATGATCGCCAAAGTGACCGGCCACGAGAACATTTCGGCCTTGATCATCGCCGAGTGATTGGCCTCGTTGAAATCGCTCCACAATGCCGAAGCGCCCGTGGGGTACACCTGCACGCCGTCGTCCGACAGGGCGGTCAGCGCGTCCTTGTGTTCGTCGACGGCCCGGACCATCTCATCGGTGGAAGCGTTCGCGCCCGCGATGAGGATGCCGGTATGCCCGTCCGGGCTGATCGATCGGCCCGGCTGCGGCGGCACCACCGCTCCGAATCGGTCGTCACCAGCGAAGACCGCGGTGATCTCGCCGAGTACCGCCTGGACCGGCGGGCTTTCCACCGGCCGGTCCTCGGAATGGACCACGACCTGCACCGCAGCCGAGGAGTTTCCGCCGAAATGCTGCTGGGCCAGCTCGCGCACCTGCACCGACTCCGAGCCGTCGGCCTGCCAGCCGGCTCCGGCCAATGCGGTGAACACGCTCGGAGCGGCGGCGCCCAGCACGACCGATACGAGCAGCCACACGCCGAACACGATGCGCACATGTCCCGCCATCAGTGCTCCGAACCTGCCGAGCACGCCACCGTGTATGCCCGTGTGCGTGGCGTCCCGTCCCGGTGGACGGACGGCTGAACTGACCATCTTCTCCTCCTCGATATACCCCTGGGGGTATTTATGTTCGATATCGAACGATACCCCCGGGGGTATTGTCGGAAAAGGTGTCGCCGAGCACACCGGCCGATACCGGCGGGCCAGACCGCGTCGGCGGGAGTATCAGGCGGAGATCGGAGTGCTGTCGGCCTTCCTGGCGATACTCGTCGTAACGCCGGACGTATTCGAAGGAGACGCCTTTGTCCGGCGCTGCGACCGATTGAGGACGGAAACTGACTTGAATTCGAGGCACACTCGGATCATGAGCGAAACCGAAGCGACCGCGGGTCAGCCTGATCAGGCCGATATCACCGACTACAACGATCCGAACGCGCCGTGGAACCAGTCCTGGGACCAGGAGGGCAGCATCGCCAACTGGAACGATGACGTGATCAAGGAGTTCCGGGAGAACTCGGGCAAAGTGGGTGGCGCTTACGCGGGCGGTGACCTCATCCTGCTCACCACCACGGGAGCCAAGAGCGGCAAGCGGCACACGACTCCGCTGGGGCCGTTGTACCGGGGCGACACCATGTACGTGAGCTCGTTCATCGAAGACAAGTACCCGGCCTGGTGGTACAACATCAAGGCGAACCCCCAGGTCACCATCGAACTCCGGGCCAAGACCTACCAGGCGACCGGCAAGGTGCTCGAAGGCGTGGACTACGACGAGTTCGCGGCCTGGGTACTGGCCGACAACCCCCTGCTGGCGGACTTCCAGTCCAAGATCGACCGCCCCATGCCGCTGGTCGTGCTCACCCTCGAGGGCGAGGTCTGAACCCTCCCAAGAGCCTCCCGGCCCGAATTCGGGTGCGTCTCTGCCCCACAGTGCGGATCCCCATCCTGCGCCGACACGGCGAGCCCATCCCGAACACGGCCGAGCTCGGGTGATCGCCCGAAACCAGGCCAGGCAGACTGAAACAGGCACACATCGATGACACAACCCGCGCCGAGGCCACCGATATGTGGCTCGACCGGATGCCGCCGTCGGTCTCTTCGGCCGACAGTGGAGCAGCACTCGACATGTACCGCACGATGGAAGACTGGCGCGGAATAACGATGACCACAGAGACCGTGCCCCGCTTCATATCCGAAGACCCGAACCGTCTGGAACACTGGGTCGACTGGTACGACACGCGCCTCTCCCGTAACCCCGAGCCGTGGCCCGATATCCCGAAAGACGAACTCCGCACGATACTCCGCGGATGGGCCGAATAGGCGTGCACGAGCCGGGCCCGGCACCCACGAGGGCCTGAGGGGACCGGAAAGTCGTGTCCCGGCCCTGCCGCCCCGATGGCTAGGCTCCGCTCATGACCGTGCTGCGTTCCATCCTGTTGTTCGCCCTGGCTGCCGTCGCGGAAATCGGCGGGGCGTGGCTGGTTTGGCAGGGTGTGCGCGAACACCGCGGCTGGGCCTGGATCGGGGCCGGTGTCATCGCACTCGGCCTCTACGGTTTCGTTGCCACCCTCCAGCCCGACGCCCACTTCGGCCGCATCCTCGCCGCCTACGGTGGTGTGTTCGTTGCCGGATCACTGCTGTGGGGTATGGCGCTCGACGGTTTCCGCCCCGACCGGTGGGACGTCGCCGGCGCCACGATCTGCCTCATCGGAGTCGCCGTCATCATGTACGCACCCCGGCCCGCCTGAGCGACGTCATTCGCGGTGTGCGGGTTTCCAGTTCCGCCAACGCGGAATCCACCAGCAGTTCCCGTTGTCCAGGGCAGACGCGACGCGTTCGGCTTCCCGCCACACCGCATCGGCCTGGCCGGGTGTGAGGCGACCACAGGCAACCTGTTCCGCGACATCCTCGCGGTCCTTCCACTGCCACGTACCGTCCCGGGCGACGATATCGAGCCCGTGATCGTCGGTATCGAAGTAGCCGTCGCCCCGGCGGTAAGGCATTTCGAAATTGATGTACCAGTGATCGAACCGGCCACGGCGGAAGAACGCCCACACCGAATAGGCGTCGCCGGGGCGATACAGCTGCAGCACACTGCTGCCGGTCCACCGGTCGTTTCCCGACCACGGATGCGGACCGAACGGATGTGGCACAAACGTGAAGGGAGTGCCGTCGTCGATCCAGACAGCAAGCACCTCGTCGTCCGCGACGACTTGCACCGGCATCGTCATCCACACCTGGCCGTGCAGCACTTCGCGCCGCTGCACCGTGGATCCGGCCACGAATCTGCACATGGTTGCCAAGGTTAGCTTTCGGTTCGCGCCCCTGAGGCGGCGAAAGGATCAGCCCTCCGGTGTTCCGGCGCGCAATTTCCCGGCGCGTTCGCGTGGATCGTAATCGCGGCCGACCCCCTCGATCAGCAGGAGGTCGCCGTCGATGTGATCGGCGCGCAGGGCCAGTATCTCCTGGTATGCGGGCGAGTGGTACCAGTCGCGGGCTTGATTCATATCCGGGAACTCGATCAGTACCATGCTTCCCGGCCAGTCACCTTCCAGGATTTCGGCCGGAGGGCCGTGGATGACGAATCGGCCACCGAAAGGGTCCAGCGTGGCCTGGATGCGCTCCAGATATTCGATTATGTCGGGGTGCGGTCTGCGGTTACGTAGATGGGCAAAGCCGTAGGCGGACATGGTGTGACGGTAGGTCGGGCTGTGCCGGGCGGCAATTACCGCCGAGGTAAAGACGCGATCGGTCGGTCAGTGCGTTTCGGTGGCGCCGAGTGCGGCGGATATGACGCAACGCAGTGGAGGGACTGCCTGGATCGCATCCAGCAACGGTGAGCCCGTGACAGTGCAAGCCGGGCCCTCACGGGGTGGTCGAACAGGTTGCGTTCCGGAGGTGCCGGCCGGTGGCGTGGAGCGCGGCCAGATAACCGAAAACGATGGCCGGGCCGATGGTGGCTCCTGGGCCGGCATAGGTGTGGCCCATGACGGGGGCGCTGGTGTTGCCGGCTGCGTAGAGGCCGGGGATGACGGTGCCGTCGGCCCGTTGAACACGGGCGTCGATATCGGTTACCAGACCGCCTTTGGTGCCGAGGTCGCCGGGGACGAGTCGCGCGGCGTAGAAGGGCCCGGTTTCCAAGGCGCCCAGGTTCGGGTTCGGGCGTTGGCGTGGGTCTCCGTAGTAGCGGTCGTAGGCTCCGGTGCCGCGGCCGAAATCCTCGTCGGTACCGGAATGGGCGAAGGTATTGAACCGGGCGACCGTGGCGGCGAGATGATCCGCCGGCACCCCGATCTTGTCCGCGAGTTCGCTGACCGCATCTGCGCGGGAGAGTACGCCGGTGTCGAACCAGCGCCGAGGCAGCGGTTGCCGGGGTGGCAGGCCGGCGAAGAGATAACGGTTGCGGTAGCGCTGGTCGAAGATCAGCCAGGCCGGGATGTTGGTGCCGGGGCCGTCGCCCTGCCCGTATTCCCCGCCGTACATGCGATGGGTGGCCTCGACATAGGGCAGTGATTCGTTCATGAACCGCACACCACGGTCGTTGACTATCAGACTGCCGGGCAGGTTTCGCTCGGCCAGGCAGAACCAGGGCATGCGGGGGAGCGGGATCGAGGGGCCCCACCAGGCGTCGTCCATGAATGCGGTGGCCGCGCCGATGGCCTGGCTCGCGCGGATACCGTCGCCGGTGTTGGCTGCCGCGCCGACGGTCCATTCGGTGCCGATCGGTTCACGCTGGTACTGCTTACGCATGGTGTCGTTTTTCTCGAAACCGCCGCAGGCCAGGATCACTCCGTGTCGTGCGGTAATTGCGTGGTCGATGCCCTCGCGGCGGATCACGACACCGGTGACCCGTTCGCCGGTCGTCCGGAGTTCCACCAGCGCGGTGTCCAGCAGTAGCGGCACACCGGCATCGCGCATGCCGACGCGCAGCATGGCGCTCAAGGCCTGACCGCGCGCGAGTAGATGCCGCCCGCGTAGGCGGCCCGCGGCCCAGCGTGCCCCGATCCGGAACACGCGGAACGGGGCCCGTGGATTGCGCAGCCCGAGATGGATCTGCCGGAAATCGGCCTGGGTCAGCACGAAATTACGCGGGGCCTTGGAGTAGTCGGGTTCCATGGTGGCGAGTTCGGCACCGAGTGTGCGGGCGTCGAAGGGTTCCGGTTCGACCGATCGGCCGTGCGACCGCCCGCCCGGGGCTTCGGGGTAGTAGTCGCTGTATCCGGGCACCCAGCGCATTGCCAGCGGTGCGTGCCGGGCGAGGAACTCGAATGCCTCCGCACCGCGGTCGATATAGGTGTCGATCATCTCCGGTGCGACCCCGTCGCCGATGATGGCGGTGAGGTAGGCGCGGGCCGCGTCGATATCGTCGGCGGGCGCCTCGCGGCGGAGTACCGGATTGCCGGGAATCCAGACGCCGCCGCCGGAGCGGGCGGTGGAACCGCCCCATCGGCTCGCTTTCTCCACCACCACCGTGGACAGGCCGTGCCGGGCCGCGGTGATCGCCGCGGTCATACCCGCCGCTCCCGAGCCGACGATCACGACGTCGACCGAATCCGGAATAACGGTGTCCTGCTTCATGGGAGCCTTCTCTGCTTCGAATCGTGGGCGATGGGCGTCAGCGACGTTTCCGCCATCGGTCGTCGAGGACCGCGGCGACTGCCGCCTCGACGCAGACGGGTAGGGATGCCGAGTGATTTCTGGTGCTGCGCAACCACTGCAGGTACCCGAACTCGGCGGCCGCGAGCATGAGGTGCACCAGCAGGCCGGGGCTGCTGTCGGTCACCGGATCGGTGCCCATGCGCCGGGCTGCCAACTCCACCAGTCGCTTTCGATGGTCTGCCGGGACCAGGGCGACCCGGTCGAGCAGGTGTGGTGCGGTAGCGAATGCTGCCCGCCACTGTTCGAGTTCGTCTGTGGCGAGGGCGCCGGAACGGGCGAGGATGGATTGTGCGAGTGCGATATCGGCGGGCTCTTCCGCCGGCCGGCCTTCGAGCAGGGCCGCGATTCCCGCGCCGCCTTCCCGCACGGGGTCGAGGAGGAGGTCCTCTTTGCTGCGCACATGCCGGAAGTACGTGCTGGGGGATACCCCTGCGGCCGCGGCGATCTGTTCTGTGGTCACCGCATCGAATCCGGAGCGCGCGAACAACGTGAATGCCGCGCTCTGGATTTCCGCGCGAACCTGCCGCCGCTGACGCTCCCGCAAGGACACCGCGCACCTCCTGTTGGTCAGTCCACTGATGGAACTGTCTAACGGAAGTCTCTACCTATGTGACAGTAACTGTCAAGAAGGTAGGTTCTTTCTGCGGTGTGCGCGACGCCGGAACCACCACGCCGCTGCCCCGATGACCAGGCACAGTACCAGCACGAAGATGTTCGACACCTGCCCGCCGAGTTCGGCCACACCCGTCTCGATCCGGTACTGGTCGGCGATGGACAGGATGCCGCCGGCTTCCGGGTCGCGGGCCACGAACAGCAGGAGAACGCCGAGGGCGGTGGACAGCAGGCCGGAGATGATCGCGTGCCAGCTGTTCGTCCAGCGGCCGACCGTGAGTTCCCGTGGGGTGAGCGCGGCGCGGAGTCCGGTCGACCATCGCTTCCACATCAGGGCGAGCACCAGCAGCGGTAGAGCCATTCCGGCCGCGTAGACCGCGAGCAGGATGGCCCCGTAGGCGGGGCTCGCGCCGACCGCGGCGATCATCAGGACGGAGCCGAGAATGGGGCCGGTGCAGACGCCCGCGACCCCGTATGCCGTGCCGAGAATGTAGACGGTCCAGGCGCGGCCGGCGTCGCTGCCCGGCCGGGAAGTGCGGGACAAACCCGGAATCGGGATCCCGGCCAGCTGGATGACACCGAACAGGATCACCACGCCGGCGACGAGGGTGAGCAGCACACCGCGGTTCTCGTTGAGAAACGCCCCGACGGTACCGGCGAAGACGCCCAGCGGTACGAGGGTGGTGATCAGTCCGAGGTAGAAGACCCCGGTGCGCGCGACGAGCGTGGCGGGGTCGGAGAACGCGTAGGCGAAGAACGCGGGCAGCAGCATGACCGAACACGGTGACAAGAGGCTGAGTATGCCGCCGAGGAAGGCGCCGGCGTAGCCGATATCCATCAGTCCACTTCCTCGAGCTGTGCGTCGATGACCTGCCGGAAAGCGTCGACGGGCTGCGCGCCTTGGAGTATCTGGTCGCCCACGACGAAGGTGGGCGTCCCCGATACCCCGAGATTCCGGGAATCGTCGGCCTCCTGGTCCACGGCTGCCGCCAGTGCGGGATCGTCCAATGCGGCGGTGAACGCCGCGGTATCGAGACCCGCGACCTTGCCTGCGATGTCGATCAGGGTTTCGCGCTGATAGTCCTTGGGACCGGAATAGGTGTGCGCGAACAGCTCTCGTGAGAACTCCCAGAACAGGTCCTGTTCCGCCGCTGCTCGTCCGGCGATCGCCGTTTCGACGGAGTGCTCGGTGAGGATGGGGGTATCGCGCCATTCGATACGAACGTGACCGGCCTCGACGTACTCCTCGAGGAGCGCCGGGAGGGTGTTGACCGCGAAGGCACTGCAGTAGGGGCACGTGAAATCGGCGTACTCGATGACGACGACCGGGGCGTCGACGGCGCCGATGGCGAACGGGTCGTTGTCGTCGCGGCGCGCCAGGTCCAGCAGGGCGCTGTTTCCTTCGGTGGCCGGCGACGCGGCCGGGGATCGATCGTTGCCGGTACTCATGCTGATCGCGGCGCCGATGGACAGCAGTGCGACGGCTATCGCGCCGAGCGCAATGGCCTTCCATGGAAGCGAGCGAGTGGGAGTGTCCTGCGAGGAAATCGTCGTGCTCCTTACTGGTCGGAGGGTGCTGCCGCCCGGCGCGCTACACCGGCATCGGGTGGTCGGGTGGTGGGCGTCTCGACTATCTCGGATAGTCGACTATGCAAGATAGTCGACTATCCGGCATAGTAAAACTGTGCGTCGGATCGAACAGTGGGTGAGTCGCCGGAAAGCGTCGCTGGGTCTCGCGGCGCAGGCGTTGGTTGCGTGGAGTCCTCGGCAGCTGGGCCTGGCCGCGACGGCGGCTGTGGTGGTCGGTGTGGTGGTCGGTCTCGTCACCGTCCTGATTCCGAACCCGGTCTTCGGGCGGGAGATACCGCCCGAGCCGTGGAACTACCCGGTGTGGATTGTCACGTCCGCTCTCACCGGGATCTTGTTCGCCACCTACGTTCGCCCGGGCGCCGCAGCGACTTCCCGGTCCGACGAACCGGCGGCAGCCGGTGACGGTTCGGACCGGCGCAGCGCCCGGCTCGGCGGATTCGCCGCGGTGCTGGCCTGGTTCGCGGTCGGCTGCCCGGTCTGCAACAAGATCGCGCTACTCGCCCTCGGCTACACCGGGGCCCTCACCTGGTTCGCGCCCGCCCAGCCGGTTCTGGCCGCGACCGCGCTCGTGCTGTTCGCGGTCGCCGTCGTGCGGCGACTCCAGGGCCAGGTCGTATGCCCGGTGCCTGCAGTACGGTAGGGAGGTCATGGTGTCCGGGAAGAAGCGCGATCAGCAGTCCGAGCCGGTGCGGCTGGGGGCCCTCGAACAACAGGTGATGGACGTGCTGTGGGATCACGGAGCCGCCACGATCCGGCAGGTGATCACCCGGCTCGGCGGTGACCTCGCCTACACCACCATCGCCACCGTGCTGACCAACCTCGAACGCAAACAACTCGTCACCCCCGAACGGGAAGGCCGGTCCGTGCGCTACGCGCCGCGCCACACCCGGGAGAAACACGCCGCCCAGCTCATGAAACAGGCGCTGTCCACCAGCAACGACCCGATGGCGTCGATCCTGCATTTCATCGACGATATCGATCAGCGTGACCTGCGGCTGCTCCGCGACTACCTCGACCGGAGCGGGCACAGCGGATGAACGCACTGATCGTCCCGGCCGTTCTGGCGCTCGGACTGGCCGCGTCCTCGGTGGGCGGGCCCGGGCTTGTCCGTGCCGCCGCACCGGCGCTCACGCGGGTACCCCGGACAGCCGTACTCGTCCTCACCGGCAGTCTGCTGCTGTGGGTCCTCGCCGTCGCGTCACTGAGCCTGATGGCGGCGTGGCTGGTCACCGGTCCGAGTGTGCTTCCCGCGCCGTTCGCCGAAGCGTGCCGGCAGTGCCTGGATGCCGCCAGCCCGTTTGCCCCGACCACCGTGGACACGGCGATACCCGTCGTGATGCTTCTGCTGCTACCGGCGTTCGCGTCGGTCGCCCTGCTGGGGCTGGGGATACCGCGGTGGCTGCGCCGCCACCGCGCCACCCGGTCGGCCGCGCGGGCGCTCGCGGACCGAGCCCGCACGGCGTGCATCGGCGGGCATCGCGTCCTGGTGATCGACGATCCACGGCCGGTGGCGTTCTCCCTGCCGCGCCGGTACGGCGGGATCGTCGTCTCCGACGGACTGTATGCCTCGCTGGAGTCCGATGAGCTCGCGGCGGTCCTCGAGCACGAAAGCGCCCACCTGCGCCAGCACCACCATGTGATCCTGACGCTGCTCGGTACGCTGACCTGGCCGTTGCGCTGGGTGCCGTTGGTATCGGCCATCGCCGACGCGATCCCGCACTATCTCGAGATCGCGGCGGACAACGCGGCCCGCGATCACGCGGGCACACCGGCATTGGCGAGCGCACTGCTCAAACTCGGTACGCCCGGAAGCCACCCCACCGCAGCTCCGGGTCCACCTCTGGCGGATCTACTGCTCCATGCCGCGGGGCCCGACCGGATCGGCCACCTGGTATCGCCCACCCGAGCCCGTTCGGCAGTGCTCCCGGCATCGACGCTGGGCATTCAGTTTCTCGTTTTCGCCGTGGTGGTGGTGGCCGTCCATGGGCCCTATCTGTATGTCGTGCTGTCCGGGTGTGCGACGGGATTCTGAGAACGGAAAGCATGACCGACACCGCCCACGCCGACGGTCTGACCGTCGGTCAGGCCGCGACACGACTGGGTGTGACGGTTCGCGCACTGCACCACTGGGATGAGATCGGCCTGGCGCGGCCCTCGCTGCGTACGGCCGCCGGGTACCGGCTGTACACGGCGCACGACCTCGAACGCCTGCACCGCATCGTCGTCTACCGAGAACTCGGTCTCGGTTTGGACCGGATCCAGCGCATCATGGACGACCCGGACGCCGATGTGGCCGAAGCGTTGCGCGCCCAGCGAGCCCAGGTCGCCGAACGTATCGACCGCCTCCAGCGGCTCGGCGCCGGCCTCGACCGGATGATCGAAGCCCACGAACGCGGCCCACTGCTCACCGCCGACCAGCAGGCCGAGGTCTTCGGGCCCCGATGGAACCCGGACTGGCCGGCCCGAGCCCGGGAACGCTACGGCGATACCGCGCAATGGCAGCAATACGCCGAACGCTCGGCGGCCCGGAATCCGGAACAATGGCAGGCCGTCGCCGACAGCGTCACCGCCCTCGACCGCGCGCTCGCCGACGCGATGGACGCGGGTATCGACCCCGGCAGTCCGGAAGCGAATCGGCTCGTCGAGCGGCACCGCGAAGTGTTCGGTTCCGCGTACTTTCCCCTCAGCAGGCAGATGCAGGTCTGCCTGGGCCGCATGTACGAAGACGATCCGGGCTTCGCCGCCCACTACGACGGGATCCGCGCCGGCCTCGCCACCTGGTTCCGCCGCATCGTCGACGCCGCCGCCCGCGCGCACGGCATCGACCCCGATTCCGCAACCTGGCAGTAGCCCGGAAACCCACAGCGCATCTGGAGATTCTCGTCCGCTCCAGGGGTTTCGATGGAATGCTCACGTAGTCGAGGGGACAACCAGAGGGTCGATAGCCGATTACCGGCTGAGCAGGGAGGCGCATGGTGCGGGTTCGTAATCCGTTCGCGGTCGACGGGAGGTTCCCCGATATCGTCGTCACAGCGGTGGCGGCCTCGACCTCTCTCGCCGGAGATATCGATGCGACCTGGACCGGCCTACTGGAAGGGGCCTCCGGCATCGGGCGCCTGGAGGAGAGCTGGGTCCGGGAATACGACCTCCCCGTGCGGATCGGCGGGCCGTTGAAGGTCCGGCCGGAAACGCATCTGACCCGGGTGGAATTGCGGCGTCTGGCCTATGTGGAACGCCTGGCCACGGTGCTCGGGCGGGAAATCTGGCGCAACGCGGGTAGCCCGGAGGTCGACCGGGAGCGGCTCGCGGTGGCGATCGGCACCGGTCAGGGCGGCGGTGATGCCGTCGTGGAATCGCGTGACACTCTCGAAAGTGGCGGGTACCGGCGGGTTTCGCCACTGGCGGTCCAGATGATGATGCCCAACGGCCCGGCAGCCGTGGTCGGCCTCGAACTCCAGGCCCGCGCCGGCGTGGTGACCCCGGTATCGGCGTGCTCGTCCGGTTCCGAAGCGATCGCACGGGCCTGGCAGATGATCGCGATGGGCGACGCCGATATGGTGGTCGCCGGAGGTGTCGAAGGCTATATCGATCCCGTGCCGATCGCGGCGTTCACGATGATGCGGGCGATGAGTACCCGCAACGACGACCCGCAAGGGGCCTCGCGCCCCTTCGACGCCGACCGCGACGGTTTCGTCTTCGGCGAAGCGGGCGCCCTGCTGATCCTCGAAACCGAGGAACACGCCCGAGCCCGCGGCGCCACCGTCCTCGCCCGCTTGCTCGGTGCCGGAATCACCTCCGACGGTTTCCATCTCGTCGCGCCCGACCCCCAGGGCGCCGGCGCGGCGCGCGCGATCACCCGTGCGATACAGACCGCGGGCCTGACCGAACAAGACATCACCCATGTCAACGCGCACGCCACCGCGACCCCGATCGGCGATACCGCCGAAGCGTCCGCGATCAACCAGGCCATCGGCACCCATCCCGCGGTGTACGCGCCGAAATCGGCGCTGGGCCATTCGATCGGAGCCGCCGGCGCACTGGAATCGGTACTGACAGTTCTCACCCTTCGCGACGAGGTCATCCCACCGACCCTGAACCTGGATCATCAGGACCCCGCGATCGACCTCGATATCGTCGCCGGCGCGCCCCGCCGCGGTCGAATCGACTACGCGATCAACAATTCGTTCGGGTTCGGGGGACACAATGTCGCACTCGCCTTCGGCCGGAAATGACGCCTCTACGCCGCGAAAACCGTCCGGGAGGCCGGACCGCGCGGTGTGATCGCCCGAGGCCTCGGGCGCAGCTACGGTGATCCGGCGCAGAACAGCGGCGGTGTGGTCGTCGATATGACGGCCTCCCGGGCTCGGCGATTATCGCCGGGAGGCCACGGACCGTAGCTTGCGGTGACTCGGCGGGCCGAGACCTCGGTCCTTCGCTGGATGCGCGGTGCGCAAGACTGAGGTGGTGACGCAGGGGACTGTCGACGACTTCGAGCGGCAACGCGGGCGGTTGTTCGGGTTGGCGTACCGGATGCTCGGGTCTGCCGCGGACGCGGAAGATATCGTGCAGGACACCTTCCTGCGTTGGCAGCGCGTCGAGCCGGGCACGGTCGCGAAGCCGGATGCGTGGCTCGTGAAGGTTGCGACGAATCTCTGCCTGAACCTACTGGGATCGGCCAGGTATCGGCGGGAGACCTATATCGGTCCCTGGCTGCCGGAACCGGTGCTGACCGGTGACGGTGTACTCGATCCGCTGGAGACCGCCGAGCAGCGCGACACCGTGTCGCTGGGGTTCCTGCTGCTCGCCGAGCGGCTCACCCCGGCCGAGCGCGCGGTATTCGTGCTTCGCGAAGCGTTCGGGTACAGCCACAGTGAGGTGGCCGCGGTGCTCGAGCTGTCGGACTCGAACTGCCGTCAATTGCATCATCGGGCGCGCAACCGGCTCACCGGCACCGGGCAACGCTCCGGCGCCGGGGATATGCGTGCACACCGGGAGCTGGTCGAGCGGTTCCTCGACGCGGCGCAAGGCGGCGACCTGGCCGCCTTGGAGCTGATGCTGGCCGAGGATGCGATATCCGTCGCGGACGGTAACGGCGCCCCGGGAGTGGCGCGGCGCCCGGTTCGCGGTGCGGCGAAGGTCGCCCGATACCTGGCATCGATCACCGTCCGCTTCGGTGCCGGTCTGACCGTGTCCATTCATGAGGTGAACGGCGCACCGGCCGGTATTGCCCGGTTCTCCGCGACACTGATCGGGGTATTCGTACCGGAGATCGTGGACGGCCGGCTCACGGATATCCGGATCATCGTCAACCCGGACAAGCTTCGGTTCGCCGGCCGGCAGCTGGACGGGCTGTCACATTCCGAAGGGCTGCCCGGTTCCTAGTGGTGTATGTCGAGAAGAAATCTCGCCGACCACGGAGGAGTTATGGCGGAATCGAAGACAGTACTGGTCACCGGGGGCACCGGGCGGCTGGGGCGCGCGCTGGTACCACGGCTGCTCGATGCCGGGCACCGGGTGCGGGTGCTCACCCGGAAGACCCGGGAACCGGCAGCGCAGGAGTGGGTGATCGGCGATCTGCGCACGCGCGGCGGGCCGGCCGATGCGGTCGCCGGTGTCGACACGATCGTGCATTTGGCGACGACCAACGGTAAAGGCGACGTGGCCGCCACCGGCAATCTGATCGAGGCCGCGCGGGCGGCCGGCGCCCCGCACCTCGTGTATGTCTCCATCGTCGGAATCGAAAACGTCGAGTTCGGCTACTACCGCGTCAAGCTCGCCTGCGAACACCTGGTCGAGGAGTCGGGCCTGCCGTGGACGATTCTGCGCACCACACAGTTCCACGACCTGGTCACGGCGATCTGCGATGCGCAGCGCTTATCGCCGGTCACGATCGTGCCGGCCGGGATGTGCGTGCAGCCGATCGACGTGACCGAGGTGGCGGACCGGCTCGTCACGATCGTCGCCGGCCAGGCCGTGAACCGGGTACCGGATCTGGGTGGGCCGCAAGTGCGTGACCTGGCCGAACTGGCCCGCACCTACCACCGGATGGTCGGGCGTCGACGCCTGGTATGTCCGGTTCGGTTGCCGGGCAAGGTATTTCGCGACTACCGTGCGGGCAACCATCTCACCCCGGACCGCGCGGTCGGGCGCATCACGTTCGACGAATTCCTTGGAAGTCGCCCGGCTCGTGCAGGAGACCGGTGATGTGGGCCGGGATTCGCGCAGGCATCGGGTTCCTCGCCGCCGTCCAAATAGTCGTCGGTATCTGGGCCCTGTTCTTTCCCGTCCGTTTCTTCGCATTCGCCGTGGTCGGCATGGGTATGGCCTACAACGAGCATCTGATGCGTGATTACGGCGCCATGACGCTCGCCAGCGCCGTGGTCCTCGGCGCGGCAACGGTGCACGGCGGCCGGTGGGCGGTTCGAACTGCCCTGGTCATGTATCTGACCTGGTCGGTTCCGCACTTTCTGGTGCACTGGACCATGCTCGACCACCTCGCCCCGGCGACGGGTGCGCTACTGATGGTCGCGCTTGCCGGAGCTATCGCATTACCGGCCGCGTTACTGCTGCTGAGCACCCGAACGCGCCGCACCGGATAGCCGCCGGGCGGGACTCCGAGTGTTCCTGCGTTCTAGGTCAGCCAGGACCGTTCGAACGCGGGTGCCGGAACCGAGGTGTGGGCCAACGAATGAAGTGTTGGCCCACAACATTTTCGGCGGGCAGCTGTGTTCATATGCGCGCGCTCGGAGTCGGCGGTCAGATGCCCACCTGCGATCATGTCGAGGTGACCAGTCCAACCTCTGTGCAGCAGATCCGCGTCGCAACGTTCAATGTCCTCACGCCTCTGCTCGCCGACTGGCCCGCTCGGCGGCGAGCAGTTGCCGCTCAGATCGAACAAGCGCGCCCGGACATCATTGCTCTCCAGGAAGTGGATGCCGGCCCCGATCGCGACGAGGCATTGCACGATCTCCTCGGTCCCGGATGGCATACCGCCTGGCATTCACACACCACTCCGGACGGCATCGGATTGGTCCTGGCCGGCCGTTGGCCGTTCGGCGAGATCCGCGAACACGGGTTGGGCGTAACCGACCGGGCCGCAGCTGCCCCGTGGTCGGCGGTGGTGCTCGCCGAAGTTCTCGCACCCGCACCGCTGGGCCCGGTGTTCATCGCCCACCACAAGCCGGTCTTTCCCTTCGACCATGAACATGAGCGCGAACTCCAAGCGGTCGAGGCGGCACGATTCATCCGAAGTGAGATTCCTTCCCCGGATGAGCACGTCATCTTGCTGGGAGATTTCGATGCGGCCCCGGACTCCGCCGGCATCCGTTTCCTGACCGGTCGCCAGTCGTTGTCGGGTATGAGCGTCTGCTATCACGATGTCTGGGAGGCGGTTCATCCCGGCGATCCGGGACACACCTTCACTCCACAAAACCCGCTCGTGGCTGCGGGCGACATGTTCTCGGCGCCAGGGCGGCGGATCGACTACGTGATGGTCCGTGGCGCAAGTTTCGGCCCGACCCTCCAAGCTCGGTCCGCCGAACGCTTCGGTGTTGCGGGCGTGGACGGCGTTCAAGCGAGTGACCACTACGGCGTCGTCGCCGAACTCGAGGTCCCGCCGCGGCGCCCCGGCACGTGGAGTTGATCCTCAGTGTTCACCCTATGAACTGAAGAGGTCGGAATGAGAATCGCTACCGGTAGGCTCAATCCGCCGTACCGGGTGGGACTGTGAGGCAGAAGGGGTGCCCCGACGGATCGATCAGCACCCGCCAGCGGTCGGGTGCAGGCTGATAGCCGGCCTTGACTGCGCCACACTCGATCGCTGCTCGTTCCGCCGTATCCAGATCATCGACGAAGAGATCGAGATGCATTTGCTTGGGGACCTCGTCGCCGGGCCAGTCGGGCGGTCGGTGGTTTTCCACGAGTTCGATCGTCAGCATCACCCCTTGGCCCCGGAGAACGACCAGTTCGTCGGATTCGTACCGGACTTCGAAATCCAACAGCACTCGATAGAACTGCCCTAACCGGTGCGGATCCCGGCTATCGAGTGACACTGCACCGAATCCGGCTATCGCGGTCATAGCTCCCCCTGCTCATCGCCCCAGTCATGTGCCGGGGCACGTACCTGCCATGGTTACCACAGTCCAACTCGACTGCCGGCCACAGGTAAAGCCGATCGGTGGGTCGATCGACGGGGTGTGGGCTATCGCGACTGGCGTCGGGTGGACTGATCACCGGGGAGGGTTGCGAAGGCTGCCCAGCCGTCGGTGGCACTCGGGAAGGAGGGGGACCATCGGGTTGCTTCCCGGAATTTCGCGTTGCTGACGCGCAGCGATCGGGCCAAGGAGGTGGTGCGGGCGCCCAGGAGTGCCGCGAGGCGGCCGGGTGCGCGGACGTAGTGGGTGCGGCCGGCGGCATGAGCGATCGCGTCGGCGTACCGATACTTGGTGATCGGATGATCGTCGACCACGTTGTAGACACCGGCCGGGACTTCGAGGGCAGCCGCGACGGCCTCGCCCGCGTCGGCGAGGTGGATGGAGGATACGAAGCTGTCACCTCGCCCGAACATCGGGGCGATACCCCGGCGGGCCATCGTCAGGAATTCGCGGCTGTGGACGGATTCGGGACCGTAGAACAGCCCGAACCGCAGAACGACGCCGGTTCCGCCCGCATCCATGAACCGTTGCGTGTTCGCTTCCGCGGCATGGTTGGTGCGCGCCAACGGAAAGTCATCGGTGGCCCACTGCTCGTCGATCCACCGGTCCGCCCTGTCGCGGTAGATCATGCAGACCGACTCCTGGAGCAGCCGGTCGACACCCGCTGCGCCGGCCGCTGCCGCTACTGCTGCCGACCCTTCCGTGCGTACTCGCGCGTTCTCCGTCCACGCTCGACTGTCGAGGAACTTCGACGAGGGCGGCAGCGCGGTGGCGAGATTGGCCACCGCGTCGTGGCCGATGAATACTTCGGCCAACCCGTCACGGTCGAATAGCGACACGGTGACCGGCTCGGCTCCTTGCGCGCGTAGAGCTGCCGCTTTCGCTGGATTGCGGGCCAGCGCGGTGACCGTATGTCCGGCACGAATCAGAGCCGGCACGGTGTGGGAGCCGAGCGCCCCGGTGGCGCCGGTAACGAAGATCTTCATCGGTCGGGTCGCTCCATTCGGCTCGGCAGCGTTGTGCACGCGAAGGATTGCTTGCCGGTCGTTGGTGCGTGCGGGTAACCGTCGCGCGGCTACTCGGCGAGCACCTCGTGGATATCGGCGGCGGAGATGGCTCGGTCGAACCAGCGGTCGAGCACGTCCAGGTCCGTACAAGTCTGCATATGCTCCCGGGCCGAATCGGGGATATCGATTCCGCGTGCTTCCAGTAGCCGCAGGGTTTTATCGATCACCTCTTCGACGCGGCCCTCGACCCGGCCTTCGACGCGTCCTTCGAACAGGCCCTCGGTGCGTCCTTCGACCCGGCCCTCGGCGCGTCCTTCGGCACGTCCTTCGGCGCGCAGGCGCTGGGACGTACGTGAACGGTAGAACGACAGATCCACGCTCATCAGTTTGCTCCAGGTTTTCGCGGCTCGGGTCGCGCCGAGGCCGAGTTCGGTGAGTTCGGCGAAGACGTGAAAATCTTCCTCGTCTTCGAGTTCGTGCAGGGCGTCGGCGAGTGTTTTCAGTATCGCATCAATACTGCGGTCCTTGGCGTGGGTGATCGCCGACAGTACGGCCAAGGGGATATCGGCAGCCGCCGCTGCCGGGTCGGTGACGATGGGGACGTAGCCCCGGCTGGTCGGTATCTCTTGTCTCCTGTTGCTCGGGGCGCGTGGCCGAATCGGCTGCGACTGGGCACTCGAATAATTACAGTACGTACTGTACTGTAATGGAGTGACTGTCAATGCCTGGCCCGATGCCCTGGGAGTGACCCAGGTCAGATTCGCCCGTCCGACCGATCGCCTCGAGGAGGTGACCCGGTTCTATGTGGACGGGCTCGGCTTGAACGAGTTGTACCGGTTCGAGAACCACGCCGGTTACGACGGTGTGATGCTCGGGCTTCCGGGCGCGGATTACCACCTCGAATTCACCAGCCACGCCGACGGCAGTCCGGGCGACGCGCCGAGCAACGACAATCTGCTCGTGCTGTATTTCTCCTCCGAAGCCCGCATGTACGAAACGGTGGAGCGGCTGGGGGAGTTCGGGGTCGAACCGGTCGCGACCGAGAATCCGTATTGGGCGGCGAACGGGGCGATCGCGTTTCCGGACCCGGACGGCTGGCAGGTGGTTCTCGTGCCGCGGCCGGTGTTCTGATGGCGGGCCGTACCCGGGACGACCGAATCGATACGGCCGTGCTGGCGGCGGCGCGCGCCGTACTCGACGCCGAGGGATATGCGGGAATGACTATCGGCCGCGTCGCTACCGAATCGGGTATCCATCGCCCGGCGATCTATCGGCGATGGCCGTCCAAACGTCACCTGGTGGTCGATATCGTCGCCGATCTGCTCGGGCTCGATCCGACAGCCGATACCGGCGATCTGCGGGCGGATCTCATCGCATCCATGCGGGAACTCGTCGGGGCTGTGCGCGATACCTCGCTGGGGCGGGTTCTGCCCGCACTGGTGGCCGATCTCTCCGCCGATCCGGAACTACGCGAACAGCTGTGGTCCAGGGTGTTCGGGCCCCGGCGGGACACCACGGCCCGCGCGCTGCAAGCGGCGATCGATCGCGGCGAGATCGACCCGGAGATCGATATCGGATTCGTGCTGGACGCGGTGGCCGCCCCCATCTATTTCCGCGCGCTTTTCCGGCATCTGCCGCTGCCGGACGAGCTCGCCGAACAGTCGGTGGATACGGTCCTGGCAGCGATCCGCGGTAGGCCGTGACCCGGTCTGCGGCGGTGCGCCCGGCGGCGGATCGGCAGTCGCGGTGCCAGTTCTCGTGCCGGCCACGGCTAACCCCGCCTGTGGTGTGGGGCTCGCCGTGGTCAGTGCGGTGCTTCCGCCGGTAGGGGCGTCGTCAGGCGTCGCTGTTGCGGTAGGCGTCGAGCCGGAGGGTCGCGGTCGCTTCATGGGCGGCCATACCCTCGTACTGCGAGATCGTCTCGACCGCACCTGCGGCCTCGGGTGTGGCGGACCGTTCCACCCGCTGGTATGTCAGCGGTTTGAGGAAACGGGAGACCGAAAGGCCCGCACTGTGTTTGGCGCCGCCCGCAGTCGGCAGCACATGATTCGTGCCTGCCATGCCCTTGTCGGAATAGGCGACCGTGCTCCAGCGGCCCAGGAAGATCGAACCGTAATTGCGCAAGGCGTTGTGATAGTAGTCGTCGTCGGCCGTCTGGATTTCCAGATGTTCGGGTGCGAGATCGTCCATCAGCGCCGCCGCGGTCGCGGGGTCTTTCGCCCAGGTCACCGAGCCGTAATCGCGCCAGGCGGGGCCGGCGATATCGCGGGTCTTCAGCGTTTCGAGCTGCCGGTCGGCCTCGGCGACAACCGCTTCGCCCAACTGGCGCGAGGTGGTGACCAGGGCCGCGGGGGACTCGGTGCCGTGTTCGGCCTGTCCCAGGAGATCGGCGGCGACGGTGACGGGATCGGCGGTGTCGTCGGCGATCACCGCGACCTCCGAGGGCCCGGCGAGCAGGTCGATCGCGACCTTGCCGAAGAGTTGCCGCTTGGCCTCGGCCACATAGGCGTTACCGGCGCCGACCAGCATATCCACCGACGGCTCACCGAGCAGGCCGAAGGCCATGGCTGCCAGGGCCTGGACGCCGCCGAGGACGTACACCCGGTCGGCGCCGGAGAGGTAGCAGGAGTAGAGGACGGCGGGGTCGGCGGTGCCGTCGCGGCGTGGTGGAGTGCAGGCGAGGACGGTCGGTACCCCCGCGACCTTCGCCACGCCGACGGTCATGAACGCACCGGCGAGTAGCGGGAAGCGTCCGGCGGGAACGTAGGCGCCTACCCGGGAAATCGGTACATAGCGCACGCCGGTGGTCAGGCCGGGAGCGAGCTGAGTTTCGAAATCGACCAGATGCGAGCGGGTTTCGCGCGCGAATGCGCTGGTCCGGTCGTGGCCGAGCTCGAGTGCGGCGCGTAGTTCCGGTGTGAGGGCGTCCCCGGACCGCGCCAGTTCGGCGGAACCGAGCTCGACCTGGGTGGACTGGAATCCGTCGAGCGCGCGGGCATAGGACAGCACCGCGTCGAAGCCGCCCTTTTCGATCGTGGACAGCATTTCCGATACCTTCGCGATCACCGCGGGATCCCGCTGGGCGGCGGGGCGGTCGAGGGCGGGACGTTTGAGGATCTGGAACGAGCCTTCGAGTTCGGCGAGGCGAGCGGGGGTGAACTTCATGAAAATGACGGTATGGCGGTCTACGGCAATGGACAACCCACAGAAAACCTGACCGTATCAAAGGAAAACCCTATGGATTCCGATCGGCTGCGGGCGGTGCGGCTTCCGGCTGCGAGGCTTAGTGCTATCGGACGGCTGCGGCCGGGCCCCGCTATGAGCGCGTGTGGCCGATTCCCGGTGCCCGGACCGGTTCGGCCACGACGGCTTCTACTGCCGCGGCCACTGCCAGTGCCCGGCTGTCCCGGCCGGGGGCCGCGGTCACCGTGAGTCCCACGGGCATTCCGTTCACGGTGCCGATCGGAACCTGCACCGACGGCGCCCCGGTATTCGAGCTGATCCCGGCTGCTGCTGTCCCGGCCCGGTCCGGGCGTGCGATATCGGCTGCGGTGGGGTACACCAGCACATCGATACCGCGGCGGGTGAGCAGGTCTGTCAGAGCGCGGCTGCCGGCTCGTTGTCTGGCCGACGCGGCGTCGTGGGCGGCGTTCGGGAGCGGGTCCGCTGCGAGCCAGCGCTCGACCGTGGCACGGTCGAGCGCTGTTGTGGACACCAGGTCGGCGAAGGTCGGGCGGGTGTCCACGCCCGGCTCGTGCCGCGCCGGAGTCCGGGCGAGAAACAGATCGATCGACGTGCGTGCATCCGTCCACCCGCTGTCGGTGAGGATGTCGCGGGCGAAGTCCGCGTCGAGTTCGGGCAGTTCGGTGCGGTGGATCCGGAAATCGCGAACAAGCGCCGCAACGGTCGCGTCGGCGAGTGCCCGCAGTTGCGCCGAATCCTCCGCGCAGCCGTCGGCGGTATCGAAGGGCCAGGTCAGGTAGGTGAAAGTGAGGTTCGCTGGATCGGTGGCCTGCGCTGTCGTGAACCAGGAGTGCCGACCGCCTGTCATGAGATCGGCGAATTCCGCGATATCGCGGACGGTCCGGCCGATCGGCCCGACGACGTCCTGCGCCGGGGACAGCGGTACCACCCCGTCCCGACTCACCGCGGCACTCGACGGCCGGAACCCGACCAGCCCCGCGTGCACTGCCGGGCCCACCACGGACCCGCAGGAATCGGTACCGAGGGCGATCGGCGCGAAACCCGCGGCCACGGCGACCGAACTGCCCCCGCTCGACCCGCCGGCGCTGCACGCGGTATCGAAGATATTGGCGGTGGTGCCGCGGATCGAGCTGGTGGTGAACGTGCCGTGCCACGCGAACTCCGACATATTCGCCGTGGCCAGGACGATACCGCCCGCCGCGCGGAGTTCCCGGACGACGGGCGCGTCGATCGAGGGGCGGTAGCCGGCGAGGCCGTGATTACCCGCGGTGGTCGGGACACCGGCCGCGCAGATATTCGTTTTGACGACGAACGGAATACCGTGCAGGGGTCCGCGGAGACGGCCCGACCGGCGTTCGTGATCACGGGCGCGAGCATGATCGATCGCTGCGGGGTCGATATCGACGATCGCGTTCAGTGGGCGAGGGCCGGCGCTGTCGTAGCGCTGGATTCTGTCCAGATAGGCCCGGGTGATCTGCTCACTGGTGAGTTCTCGTTCGTCCATGAGTCGGCGCAGATCGGCGACGGTGTAGGACTGCCAGGGTGAGATCTCCACCGGGGTGGACTTCTGTCGGGAGAGCAGCGGGTTCATCGGGGGCGGCCTTGTCGGTCTCGGGTGTGCGGCGTAGTCGGGGTGGTGCGCGGTCCGGAAGTGGAGTGGCAGCGGGGTCGGGTAAGATGATGGAATACCCGGGTAGGTTCTGTCATTCGCATAGGATCACCCTGTGACTCTTCGGCAGCTGCGCGCATTTCTGGCCACCGCCCGCGCAGGTACATTCACCGCCGCGGCGAAATCGCTGGGTATCGCGCAGGCCTCGGTCTCCGAACTGGTCCGGACGCTCGAAGACGAGTACGGCACGACCTTGTTCGTCCGGGGTGGGCGGAAACTGGTGCTGACCGCCGCCGGGGTAGCGCTGCTTCCGCATGCCGAACAGTCGCTGGCCTCGGCCGACGGCGGTGTCAAAGCTCTGAAATCGGTGCGGTCGCTGACCGGTGGAGTCGCCACATTCGGCGTGCTCCGCAACGCGTCGTACTATCTGCTGTCCGATCTGGCCGAAGAATTCCACCGCCGTTTTCCGGAGGTGCGGATCCGGCTGGTGGGAATGAATTCGGTGGAGGTCGCCGCGGAAGTTTCCGGGGGGCGGCTCGAAGCCGGTCTCGTGGTTCTGCCCGTCGACGCCGAAGGGCTGCGGGTGACTCCGCTGGTACGTGACGAGGTGCTCTACGCCTCCACTGACCCGGAACGGGTGGCGCTGCCGGTCACTATCGAACGATTCGCGCAATCCACCACGATCCTCTACGACGCGCACTACGGCTGGAAGGAACCCACGCGGCGTCAGCTGGCCGAACGAGCCCAGATCGCGGGTCATAAACTCGAACCTCTCATCGAGGTGGAGCAGGTGGAATCGGCACTCGGATTGGTGCGCCGGGGGATAGGCGACACGATCGTCTCCCGTGCGGTGGCGACGAGTTCGGCCTGCCCGCCCGAAGTGCGGGTGGCGAGTTTCGATCCGCCGCTCTACGACACCATCGCCTTGGTGCAGCGGGAATCGGGAGTGCTGTCCCCGGCGACACGAGAGCTGGCGCGGATGGCGCAGCAGATGCTGCTGCGGAACCGGGTCACCGTCACGCCGCGGCGTGACGGTGACCCGGTGGCCACTCAGTAGATGTTCTGGCTCACGTAGGGTTCGTCCCCGCGGTGGGCGTAGATCTGCGAGCGGGTGGCGATATCGTCGTAGATCCGGGTTTCTTTGACGATTTTTCCCGACTGCACCAGGAACTGGGAGATGCCCAGGATCTCGACCGGTGAACCGGTGAGCGGGCCGTAATCGGCGATGCCGTTGTACTTTCCGGTGAACTTCCAGGTGACCGCGATCCGCAGGCCGCCGTAGCGCGGTGCGTCGTTGGCCGCGATATCGCGAATATCGAAGGTGCCACCCGGGAACGGCCGCAGCATGCGCAGCAGTGCGCGGCGGTAGCCCTCGGGGCGGGCGATGGTGCGATCGTCGATGGTGTTGAGCCACAGATCGCGGATCCAGAAATGTTCGACCCGTTCGAGTTCGCGTTTGTTCCAGACCGAGTCGATGAATTCGAGCACCATTTCGACCTCGGGCCGGAATTGGTCGGGGCGGGGGCCGCTGCCGCCTTCGGTGATCACATCGGCGGGGGCGGGCGCGGCCATGGAGCCGCTGTATCCGCGGAAGGCTTGGCGGCGGGCGAGTTCGTCGGGGTCCTGGCCGAGCTGGCGGGCCACCGACAGGGCGTCGCGGACGACCCATTCCTCGACCATCCGGCCGCGCCGGTACAGGCAGTTGGCGATATTGCGGCTGCGGTACTCGAGGTTTTCCCGGTCGGTGCCGAGCACCAGGTGCGAGCTGAGGAACGCGTCGTCACCGCGGGCTTCCCAGACGATGTCCTCGGCTTGGCCCACCCGGTTCGGGGTGGTGGAGATGCGCATGAGCGTGCCCTCGATCACCTCGGCGGCGGTGGTGGAGGTGCCGTAGACGCCGTGCACGATCGAGTCGGGCTCGTAGTTGTCGTTGATATGACCGATCGCGCGCTCGATCCAGATGTGGTCGGTGACCTCGCGGATGAAGTCGTCGGGATCGGCGTAGGGCTGATATGCGATGGGATCGAGTGGCATGAGGATGAGAGTACATACGTATTCAGAGTCAGGGAAGGGCGGTTCGTCATCTGATCTCGACAATATCTGCCGAGGGCGTGCCGGGAAGGGAAGCCGTTCCGGACCCGTGGACAGCACAATGCGCCGGCCGGGTCATGTCCCGGCCGGCACATCGAAAATCAGAAGGTCAGGCTGCCAGGCGAGCGCCGGTTCCCGGGTGGAACAGATGAACCTCGGCATGGTTGCGGACACCGACTCGTACCGTCTGCCCGATCCGCGGCGGAGTGCGGCCGTCGACACGGACATTGACGCGATGGGCCCCCGACGGACTCAGTACGGTGCCGTAGACATACGCATCCGCGCCCAGTTCCTCGACGAGTTCGACGGTGAGCGCGAAGCCCTCGTCGGCCTCGCCGACCAGCCGCAGCGTCTCCGGCCGGATACCGCAGACGATTTCGCGCAGATCGGAGGTTGCCGCCCGCGCCACCGGTACCGTGCACTCACCCAGTTCGACACCGCCGTCGCCGATATTGAGCGTCGTGAGATTCATCCCGGGAGACCCGATGAACCCCGCGACGAACGCATTGGCCGGACGATCGTAGAGTTCGCGCGGCGTCGCCGCCTGTTGCAGCACACCGTCTTTCAGCACCGCGACGCGATGGCCCATCGTCATGGCCTCCACCTGGTCGTGGGTGACGTAGACCGTGGTGGTGGCCAGCCGCTGCTGTAACGAGGCGATATTGGCGCGTGTTTCCACGCGCAGTTTGGCGTCGAGGTTCGACAGCGGCTCGTCCATCAGGAACACGGCCGGATCGCGGACGATCGCGCGGCCCATGGCCACCCGCTGCCGCTGCCCGCCCGAGAGCGCTTTCGGCTTGCGGTCGAGGAATTGGGTGAGATCGAGCATCTTCGCCGCATCGGCGACCTTCTGCCGGACCGTCTCCTTCGGCACACCTTTGAGTTTCAACGCGAAACCCATATTGTCGCCGACCGACATATGCGGGTAGAGCGCGTAGGACTGGAACACCATGGCGATATCGCGGTCCTTGGGCGGTACGAAGGTGACATCGCGGGTGCCGATGGAGATCGACCCTTCGTCGACATCTTCGAGACCGGCCAGCATCCGCAGTGCGGTGGTCTTACCGGAACCCGACGGCCCTACGAGGACCAGGAATTCGCCGTCGGCGATATCGAGATCGAGACCGTCGACCGCGGCGGTATCGGCCCCGGCGTAGCGGCGGGTCGCCTGTTCGTAACGGACTTCTGCCATGTCACTGCCTTTCCGGAGAAGATTCGGCCGCCGTCTCGGCGGGTTCGTCGCCGCGCGCGCGAGCGATCTGAGCCAGCACCGCGAGCTGGTCGTATACCCGCCACTCCTCGACGATGCGTCCGTTGCGCAGCAGGAACTGCGAGGATCCGAGGATTTCCACCCGAGAGCCGGTGGCCGGCCCGAATACGGGGAGCCCCGAATACGTACCGGTGAGCCACCAGACGACACCTATCCGGAGACCGCCGTGCGCCGCCGAATCGTTGGCCACGATATCGCGGACCTCGATCCGGGCGTCCGGGAAGGGCGCGAGCACGTCCATCCACGATTCCTGATAGTTGCGTGGACGGGTGAGGGTGCGGTTGCCGACCGTGTGGCAGGTGATATCGCGGGCGATGTAATCCTCGATCCGCTGGAACATCGACTGTCCGAGCACGGTGTCGAACATGTCGAGGACGAAGGAGCATTCGTCACCGTGGCTGTCCGGACGGGGGCCGGTATCGCCGGCGGTCAGCGGATCGACGGCTTGTGTACGCGTGGCCGAGCCGGTCCAGCCGCGGAACGCCAGTGCCCGTGCCACCTCGAACGGATCGAGTCCGAGATCCTGGACCACCGCGAGTTCGTCGCGGATCACCCATTCCTCGATCATCACACCGTTGCGGTAGAGGCAGTTCGCGATGGACCGGTGCGAGAACCGGCGGTGCGTCGGCGGGCCGTAGATCGTGTGCTTGGAATTGGTACCGCTGCTGAAGATGCGATGCGAACTCAGGAAGGCATCGTCGCCGCGGGCTTCCCACACCACATCCTCGGCCTGGCCCACGCGATCGGGGAAGGCGCTGATCTTGGCCAGGGTCGAGGCGATCACCGGATCGACGCCGACTCCGGTCCCGTACGCGCCGTGCACGATGGCGTCCGGGGCGTAGTTCTCGCGGATCAGCCCCACGCCACGCTGCACCCAGATGCGGTCGGTCCATTCGACGATGAACTCTTCCGGATCGGCGTAGGGCAGGTATGCGCTGTCTTTCAATGTCATGTTCTCGGCTTTCTGAAGATACGAGTGCCGGACACTCAGTCGAGTTCGGCGATCCGGTGCGCCGCATCGGTGAGCTGGGCCCGCACATCGGCGCCATTGGCCATATTGCTGATCGCGACGGCGAGGACATCCATGATTCGGGGCCAATCGAGGCTCATGGGAATGGCGCGGCCGGATTGCAATGCCTCGTACTGGAGTTCGGGCAGATCGTTGTTGACCGCATTGACCTCCGGGTCGAGCATGTTCGAGTCGTGCATGGTGATGCCGGTACTCGTTGCCGGATCGGATTTGTCGAGCGCGATCCTGCGTTCGGTGTCGGCGTTCGTCATCCATTTGACGTACTCCCAGGCCGCGCCCTGGTGGTGGGAGGTGTTGAGCACCCCGGCCAGCCAGGTGTAGGCGTAGCTCTGCTCGTCGTGACCGGGGAAGGCGGGCATCGGCGCGACGCCCACGTTCTCGGCCAGTTCGGGGGCTGCCTTCGTCGGGTTGACGAAATCTTCGAGATGCCACGACCAGGTGAACACGGTGGCGGCGTCACCGTTCAGGAATGCCTGGGTGGATTCGAGCTCACCCCAGTTCGAGGATTCCGGCGGGGTGTAACCGGCGCGGATGGTCTGCAGATATTGTTCTGTGGCCTCGATACCCGCCGGGGTGTCGAACGCGGGCGCCCCGTTCTCGTCGAGGAGTTCGCCCCCGTTGCTCCACAGCATGGACAGCCAGGTGTTCAGGTTCTGGCCGTTGCGCCGGCCGAACTGGCCCGCCACGGGATGCTCGGGCGTGCCGTTCTTGATGATCTCGAGCTGGCGGTAGTACTCCGCCCAGGTGGTGGGCGGTTCCAGCCCGAGCTTCGCGTAGATGTCCTTGCGATAGAACAGGTTGTAGGAGAACCCGCGAATGGGCATACCGTAGGTCGAGTTCTCCGCCCCGGCGGACGCGGCTTCCCGGAACGGGCCGGAGAAATCGTCCATGGTCACACCGTGGGCGGCCATCACCTCGTCCAGCGGCTGCACCCCGATCTTCAACGACGGGCCCCAGGCGTCCGGCCAGATCAGCGCGTCGTAGGTACCGCCGCCGATGGCGCTTTCGGCCACGATCTTCTGCAGGAACGCCGCATACGGGATGTTCGACCATTCGACCCGGATACCGGTGCGTTCGGTGAAATCCGCGGTTCGCTGGTCCAGGGCGGCGAACTGCGGAACGGTCGCACAGCAGGTGAGGAAGCGAATGGTGGTGCCGTCGTAGGGTTTACCGTCGAGCAGCCCGTCCGGACCGACCGGCGCGTCGGCCACCTGGTCGGTGAGGCTCCTCGTCTCGGGCGCGCCGGTGCAGCCGCCGGCCAGGACGGCCACGACGGTGGCGAAAACCAGGGCGAGGATGCCGCGCCTGCGGGTCGTACGGTCCGGTCGTCGGGACAGGGCCCTCACTTGACTGCTCCTAGGGTCATGCCCTGCGCGAAGTGCTTACGCACCAGCGTCGCCAGGACGATCATCGGCACCATCACCAGCAGGCCGGCGGCGGCCATCTGCCCCCACAGCACACCGTCGGGCTGGTCCAGCGTCATCAGGGAAACCGGCAGCGTGATCGCGTTGCTGCGGGCCAGGAAGGTCGGGAAGAGGAATTCGTTCCAGGCGAGCAGGAAGGAGAACACGACCGCCACGAAGATTCCGGGCGCGGCCAGCGGGGTGATCACTCGCCACAGCAGGGTCAGCTGGCCGCAGCCGTCGAGGCGGCCGGCCTCCTCGATCTCGAGCGGCAGGCTGTCGACGAAACCCTTCAGCAGCCAGGTGTTGTAGGGCACCACGATCGCGAGGTTGGTGACGATCAGCGCGAGATGGGTGTCGAGCAATCCCAGATCGCGGTACATGGTGAGGAACGGCAGCGCGATCGCGACACCGGGGATGAACTGGGTGGCCACGATGCCGAGCAGGATCGGTTTCGCGCCCGGGAATTTGTACCGGGAGAACCCGTAAGCGGCCAGCATCGACAGCGGCACCGCGATCACCGTGGTGACCACGGCGACGATGATGCTGTTCCACATCGGGCCGATGAGATCGTTCTGGCCGCCGATGATCGCCCGGAAGTTGTCCAGGGAGGGAGTGAACACCACCGAGGTGGAGAACACTTCGCGATCCGGCTTGAAGGCGGTGAGGGTGAGCCACAGGATCGGGAACATCACGAAGAACAGGATCGCGAGGGTGCCCAGCAGCCGGAGTGCCGCGCCCGCGCGGGCCAGCGGCGAGACAGTACGCCGGTTGGTGCGCCGCGCCCGGACGGCGGGCTCGGTGGCGGTTTCGAGTGTGTCGGTCATTTCTGCTCCTGGCGACCCATGAGGATCAGGTATCCGGTGGCGAGTACGCCCAGCACGATGACGAGGATCCACGAGACAGCGGAGGCGTAGCCGATATCGAGGAAGGTGAAGCCCTGTTCGTAGGCGAAGAAGTTCAGGGTCTCGGTGGCCCGGCCCGGACCGCCGCCGGTGGTGGTGACGACCTGGTCGAACATCTTCACCGACCAGACGGCCTTGAGGAACACAACGATCAAGATCAACGGCCGCAGCAGTGGGAAACTGATCCGCCAGAACTCCTGCCAGGGGTTGGCGCCGTCGACGCGGGCCGCGTCGCGGATCTCCGGTGAGATGGCGCCGAGCCCGCCCAGGAACATCAGCGCGATGAGTGGCGCCCAGCCCCAGATCTCGCTGAGGGTCACCACGACGAGGGCCCAGAACGGTTCGCCCAGCCAGTTGATATCGCGGGTGAACGGCAGCAGCGTATCGAGCATCGTGTCGTAGACGCCGTAGTCGGGGTTGAACATGAATCGCCAGGAGTAGCCCTTCAGCGCGGGGGCGATGGCGAACGGGAGGATGAGCAAGGCCTTGGTCAGGCCGTTGAGCCAGGTCGCTTTGTTGAGCACCAGCGCGATCCCCAGGCCCAGGCCGACCGACAGCACCACGGACAGCACCGTGAACAGCACTGTCACCCAGACCGCATTGTGGAACGTGTCATCGGTGAGCGCCTTCGTGTACTGGTCGAAGCCGACGAACTGCTGGGGTTCGCGGGTTTCGTTCACCCGCCAGTGGCGGAAGCTGTTCACCAGCGCGATGCCGAGCGGGTAGATCGTGGTGAGGACGATGGCGATCAGTGCCGGCGCGAGGTGGGCATACGGAACACCGATCCGGCGCCATGCGGAATGCCCGCGCCGGACGGCGGGGCCGCTGTTCGCGGCTTTCGTGGCGGTCATCGCCGCATCCGGTGCCGGAGCGGGCAGGAGGTCGGGCGCCCCGGCTGGGCGAGTGACTCGGCCCCGTATGGGCTGCTCGGCTTCACTCTGAACTCCTTCGATAGTGATCCCCACAGGACGGGGAGGAGGGAGGCGAGGCGGCGAGATGTAACGCGGCTCTCACAGTGTCCGGTGAGTGTATGCGTATGTATTCGGTAAAGACAAGGGTTCAGTGCGGATCGACGACGGTGGAAACCTGGCGGTAACCGTGCCCTTATCGCTCGTACGTGCGCAGATGAGGTTCCGAACGGTCGTGCAGGCAGGTGTCGGGGCCGAACGTGCCGGCCGGTCAGAATTTACGTATGCACGCGGTGGTGGTGATCCGCGACCGGTCAGGCCGGTGGCGGGGCGACCGTGGCGCGTTCGACCAGCTGCGGGGCCATGACGACGCGCTGCGGGCGATCCTCGCCGCTCGTGTTCTCCAGGCGTTCGACGAGCAGGCGGGCGGCCGCCGCCGCCATCGCGTCGAGGTCGTGGCCGATCGTGGTCAGGCGGAATGCTTCCCATTCGGCCATCGGAATGTTGTCGAAGCCGACCAGGCTCAATTCTCCGGGAATGTCGACGCCTCTGGACAGGGCGGCGTTGAGTGCTCCGATCGCCACCACATCATTACCGCAGAACACCGCGGTCGGGCGCGGGTCGGTGCCGAGAAGTTCCAGCATTGCGTGATAGCCGGTGTCGAACTCGAACGGACCCCGGTGGGTGAACGCTCCGGGCAGGGCGATACCCGATTCGGCGAGCGCTGCCCGGAATCCCAGCTCCCGGTCGCGGCCGGTGCTGGTGGTGTCGGGGCCGAAGATACCGGCGATGCGCCGGTGGCCGATATCGGTGAGATGGGCGGCGGCCAGCCGCCCGCCCAGTTCGTTGTCCACCACCGCGGCATCGGCGGTATGCGGGGAACTCTCGCGGTTGAGGAAAACGAAGGGGAGGCGGCGGCGCTGGAGTTCGGCCGGTAACCGCGAGTCGAGATTGCTGGTCAGCAGTACCGCGCCGTCGATCGATCCGTCCACGAGCTGTTCCAGGGGTACCTGGTTGTCCGACCGCTCGGTGAACACCATCATCCGGTACGAATGCTTTTCCAGTTCGTCGTGCAACGGGCCGAGTAGATGCGGATAGAAAGGGTTGGTGAGATCGCTGACGACGATGCCGATCCGCTTGGTTCGCCGGGTCACCAGGCTGCGCCCGGCCTCGCTGGGCACATAGCCCAGGGCTTCGACGGCTTCCTGGACCCGGGCGCGGGTTTCCGCGGCGACCCGGGGGTCGCCGCGCAGGGCGCGCGAGACGGTCGGCTGCGATACGCCCGCCAGGCGGGCGACGTCGCGACTCGTGATCGGCATGGAACCCCCTGATCGGCTACGTGGTCGCCGGGTGGCGGCCGCGCCGGAACTGCTCCGGTGGTGTGAATACGAATCTTAGTCCATCGCGCTGCGTACTCGGCCGGGTCCGGCGCTTCGTGGCCGTCCGCTGGTCCGAGGTAGTGAACTGCCCGGTCGGGCACGTGAAAACGGCGTCCAGGCATGGATCCGGCGCGGCATCCGTTGACATGGCGCCACCGTTCCTGCACGATGCATACGTATAAATGCTCTGTGTCGTGCCCGATTTCCCGTGGATGCGCCGCCGCCCCGCGCGTGCCGAGCGCCCACCGTGCGAAAAACCACCGTGAAAAGAGGACAGATGTCTCCCGAAATCACCGTCACCGCCGCGGACCTCGACCGGTACACCATCCGGCGCAGCGATTTCGTGTCCTGCAACCAGGCGTTCATCGACTGCCGGACCCCCGGATCCGACCGCAAAGAGAACTACTCGATGATCGGCCGCGGCGTCACCCAGAGCTCCGGCCAGGTGGTCAACCTGCAGGAGCCGCACGGTTTCCAGATCGGCGCCGCGGCCATGCCCAACGGGGTCACCAACAATCTGCATCTGCACTTCACGGCAGAAGTATTCCTCTGCTTCCGCGGTGAGTACCTGCTGCGCTGGGGTGCCCACGGTGAACAGGGTGAACTGGTTCTGCGCGAAGGGGAAATCGCCTCGATTCCCACCTGGATCTTCCGCGGATTCACCAATATCGGACCCGACGACGGATTCCTGTTCACGGCACTGGGCATGGACGACACCGGCGGAATCATCTGGGGCCCGGCAGTCCTCGAGGAAGCCAAGGGGCACGGTCTGCACCTGACCGCGGACAACAAACTCATCGACACCGTGGCCGGGGACGAACTACCCGACGGTATCGAACTGGTCGAACCGATCAGCGCTGAACAGATCGCCGCGCTGCGCCCGTTCACCGCAGAACAGATGGCCGAACGTATCGCGACCCAGGAAAATATCCAGTGGTCGCGCCGTGCCCTGCTGGATTCCGCGCTGTCCGGCGGCGGTGTCGAACTCGGGCTGGTGATCGGGTACGGCATGACCGAAGACGTCACCCAGGTCCCGCGGATCCACAACCCGCACGGGCACAACATCGCCTGGCTCCGCGCCGACCCCGGCGCCGGGGTCTCATCGCACCGGCATGCGGAACGCCAGGTCCTGATGGTCAAGGACGGTGAATGGGCGGTGACCGTCAATCGCGGCGCCGACGCCCGCACGGTGCGTCTGGGTCCCTGGGACATGCTGTCGGTTCCCGCCGGCGCCTACCGGGCGATCCGGAATGTGGGCGGCGAGACCGCGCTCATGCTCGTCGTCAACAGCGGCGACGGCCGGGTCCGGCTCACTTGGGACGACGAAGTGGTGAAAGCGGCCGCCGACGCCGGTGACGCCCTCGACCACAACGGATACCTCGCGCCCTACGCGCTGGTCCCGCGCCGGAAGCGGTGAGATGGGCGACGAACTACCCCTCGTCCTCGTCCCCGGAATGCTGTGCGATGCGCAGCTGTGGGCGGAACTGACACCGCGGCCCGATATCCGGACGGTGCACGCCGCGATCGATGCGCCGTCGATCGCGGGAATGGCCGAACAGGTGCTCGCTTCCACCGACGGTCCCTTCGTGCTGGCCGGACTCAGTCTCGGCGCGATCGTCGGCTTTGAAGTGCTGCGCCGCGCCCCGGAACGCGTGCTGGGGTTCTGTGCGATCTCGACCAACCCGCACGCGCCGGTCGCCGCGCAGTACCGGGGCTGGCACGATATGGCGTTCCGCACCCTGCGCGGCGAGTTCGAGACCGTTGTCCGCGACACCATCGCTCCCACCATGTTCGCCGAGCGGTACCGTACCGCCGAGCGGATCGAGCAGGTGGTGGCCATGGCCCGCCGTATCGGACCCGACCGCTTCCAGAATCAGCTGCGGGCCCAGGCCGAACGTATCGACTCGGTCCCGTCGCTGGCCGCCGTCGACTGTCCCGCGTTGATCATCTCCGCGGACGAAGACGCACTGTGCCCCCGCGAGTTCCACCGGGCCGTCGCCGACGCGATCGAGGGTTCCCGCCTCGAAACGATCGCCGATGCCGGACACCTGTGCACCTGGGAAGTGCCGCACCGAATTTCCGACCTCATGAGCCATTGGCTGCAGGCCGTCGCCCCAGACCGAATCACCCGACAGGAGTCGTCATGCCCCTAGTTCTGAAGAAACCGATCCCGGCCGAGGCGGTCCGCCGGGACCGCACCGATGTGAGCGAACGCGTTTCCGCGATCCTCGAGGACATCCGGGTCGGCGGGGACGGCGCGGTGCGCAAATACTCGGAACAGTTCGATACCTGGAGCCCCGAATCGTTCCGGCTTTCGCCGGCCCGGATCGACGAGATCCTCGACACCCTGCCCGCGCAGGTCGTCGAGGATATCGAGTTCGTTCAGCGGCAGGTACGCACGTTCGCACAGCATCAGCGGGATTCGCTCACCGACTTCGAGGTCGAAACGCTTCCGGGTGTGCACCTCGGGCAGAAGCATATTCCGATCGGCCGGGTGGGCGCCTACGTCCCGGGCGGGCGCTACCCCCTCACCGCATCGGCGCATATGACCATCGTGACCGCCAAGGTCGCCGGTGTGCCGAGCGTCGCGGCCTGCACCCCGCCGATCCGGGGCGAGATCCCGGCCGCGACGGTCGCGGCCATGCATCTGGCCGGTGCCGATGAGATCTATCTGCTGGGCGGGGTGCAAGCGATCGGTGCGCTGGCCCGCGGTACCGAGACCATCGACCGGGTCGATCTGCTCGCGGGGCCGGGTAATGCCTATGTCGCCGAGGCCAAAAGGCAGCTCTTCGGTGAGGTCGGGATCGATCTGTTCGCCGGCCCCACCGAAATCCTCGTCATCGCCGACGATGCGGCGGACCCGTTCGTCGTCGCGGTCGATCTGCTGTCCCAGGCCGAACACGGCCCGGATTCGCCGGCGGTGCTGATCACCACCTCGGAAACGCTGGGGCGCAAGGTCATCGAGCATATCGAGGCGCTGCTACCGGATATGCCGACCGCCGATTTCGCGGCGCCCGCCTGGCGCGATCACGGTGAGGTCCTCGTCGTCGAAACCCTCGAGGAGGCCTACGCGCTCGCCGACACCTACGCGAGCGAACACGTCGAGGTTCTGACCCGCGAACCGCGTGAAGCGCTGCAGAAGATGACCAACTACGGCGGTCTGTTCCTCGGTGAAGGCACCTGTGTGTCCTACGGCGACAAGGTGATCGGCACCAACCATGTACTCCCGACTCGCGGGTCGGCGCGCTACACCGGTGGGTTGTGGGTCGGTAAATACCTCAAGACGGTCACCTACTCCGAGGTCGTGGACCAGGCATCGAGCGCACAGCTCGGCGAGGTGTGCGGGCGCGCCGCCCGGGTGGAACTGTTCGAGGGACACGCACGCTCGGGTGATGTGCGCGCCGCCAAGTACGCGGGCGCGCCGTTGCCGTGGGCCGCGGATACCTATGCGGGAGCGGGCTCGTGAAAGAACCCTCCATCCGGAGCGGATCGGTGACCGAAACCGGTCCCCGGGGCCTCCGGTCGAGTGAATCGTCGTGGGGAGCGGGCCGGTGACCGATTCGGGTGTTTGGAATGAGCCGGTGATGAACGGTACGCGAGCGGAGACCGGGCCGGTGAACGACCCGGCCGCACGAAATGGGATGCCTTCCGACCCCGGATTGCAGCGTGAACAGGGCGCGGGGCGCGCAGAGGTCGTCGACCCGGTCAGGGGGCGTACGGCGCTGGTGACCGGTGGCGGCAGCGGACTGGGCGCCGCGATCGCGGTGGCGCTGGCCGATGCGGGCGCCCGGGTGATCGTCGTCGGACGGGACCGGGACAAGCTCGACCGAGTCGCCGCGTGGCGACCCGAGTCGATGCGCCCGGCGGTGTGTGATGTCGCCTCGCCCGATTCTGTTGCCGCGCTGTCCGGGGAACTCGTGAATGAATCGGTGTCGATCCTGGTCAACAATGCGGGGATACCCGGCCCTGTCGCCCCGCTCACCGAGATCGAACCCGCCGAATGGGACGATGTTTTCGCGGTCAACGTGCGGGGCGTCTACCTGCTGTGCCGAGCCTTTCTGCCCGCGATGGTCGCGGCCGGCCGCGGTGATGTCATCAATCTCGCCTCGGTGTCCGGGAAGCGGCCGTTGGCGCGCCGGACCCCGTACTGTGCGTCGAAGATGGCGGTTATCGGGCTCACCACCACGCTGGCCGCCGAGGTCGGGCCGCTCGGGGTGAACGTGAATTCGCTGTCGCCCGGACCGGTCGACAGTGCGCGGATGCACCGGAACTTCCGCCTGGAGGCCGAACGTACCGGAACCAGCTACGAAGATGCCGAGCAGGCTTTCGTCTCCAGGGCGGCGCTCGGGCGAATGGTCACCGAGGACGAGGTGGCCCGGGCGGTGCTGGCGATGCTGGCGATGCCCGGCCTGTGCGCCGCCGATATCGATCTGTCCGCCGGGATGGTGGCGCGCTGATGGCCGGGATGAAACAGCGGCTGGCCGAAGGGGAACAGCTGCTCGGGGCACTGGTCCGAATGCCCGCCGAGGAACTCGTCGAGATGGTCGGTGTGGCCGGATTCGACTATGTCCTGATCGATTGCGAACACGGCCCCGCGGATCTGATCCCGCTGCGACAGCATATCGCCGCCGCGCAGGTGCACGGTATGGACGTGCTGGTGCGGGTCGGCCAGAACGAGCCCGCGCTGATCCAACGGGTACTGGACCACGGTGCCGGCGGGGTTGTCGTGCCCCATGTGGATGATGCCGGGGGCGCCGCGGCAGCGGTGCATGCCGCCCGGTATCCACCGGTGGGCGACCGGGGTTTCGCGACCTATGGGCGTGCGGGCCGATACGGGACACGGGCCGCTGCCGATCATCTCGCCGCCGACGCGCGGGAAACACTGGTCGTCGCCATGGTCGAATCGGCCGTGGGCTGCCGCAATGCGCGCGATATCGTCGCCACCCCGGGAATCGACGCTGTGATGGCCGGTCCGGCCGATCTCGCGGTTTCGCTGGAGGTAGCCGGTCCGGCCGATCCGGTTGTCGTGGCCGCGGTGGCGGATGTGCACCGCGCCGCGGCGGAACACGGACGGACTCGGCTCGAGATCGTCTCCGATGCGCCGCGGGCTCGCGCCGCATTCGATGCGGGCGCCGGCCTTGTGGTCGTCAACCTCAGCCATGTGCTGATGGAGACATTCGCGGGGTTGCGCGCGGTGCGGTGAACGCGGGGTTTCCCCTGGGGTTGTCGAGGGTCCGTGCACGACCGTCCCGGACGTCGTGGGCGACTCGACCCGTTCGGTGGTGACGGCGCGAATCCGGGCCGGCGGGTCCGGGTCTACGCGGTCATTGCCGTGGCCGGGTTCGCCGCGTCCGATCCGGGCGCGGCGGCGCTGGGGTCGCGCATGGGTCGAATCGGGTCATCGGAAGGTGGTGCGAATACTCGGTGCGATCGCACCGCCTACCCGGTCAGGCGCTGTCGGTGGCGGAGACGGACGGGTTGTGTGAAATCTCCGCTCGGCCGTATACCAGTCGGCGTAACAGGGTTTCGGCCGGTCCCGGAGTTGCTCGCCGTTCGAGGAGCACAGCGTAGACGACCGTGACGAGCCACACCCCGACGGCGAACGCGGCCATGCCCGCACTACCGAGCACGGCGCCGAGGCCGAGGCCCCACGCCGCGAGTAGTGGCGCGCACAGCACCGACTGAGCCAGATAGCAGCTCATCGAACGTTTACCCACCGCCGTGACGGCGTACGTGATCGGCCCTGGCCGGCGACCGGCCAGTCGACCGCCGATCAGCCCGAACACTGCTACGTAGCCGAGACCGCATGCCAGGCCTGTCGCCATCTGCGGTGCCATCAATGCGGCCATCGCCGGCTCCACGCCGCTGATCACCCCGGCGTGGGCGAGCGCGTGGACGATCCCGAAACTCCAGCCGATCGTGATACCGCCGATCGCAGTTACCCACAGCAGCCGTCGGTGTTCCTGCGGCCGCTCCAGTACCCGATGCCGCGCGGCCCAGAACCCGAGCAGGATCGATACGGGCACAACCATACTGAACAAACCCTGGACGAAAGTGACCTGGACCGGCCACATCGTCATCCGCGCGACGACCGAGTCCCAGAAGGTGTCCGCCGTAATGCTGGCATATGCCGCGTCCGCGAAACCCGGGTCGAACTGGTTGCCGGTGTCCTCGCCTGCCAGAACGGCCACCGCCCCGAGCGTGGACAGTGCTGCCACCAGGAGCGCGATCGCGGTGCCGATCCCGGCCCAGACCAGCAGTGTGCGATCGGAGCGGCGCAGGAACAGCCACACCAGGACGAGGCCGGTGAGGCCGTAGGCGCCGAGTATGTCGCCGCCCCACAGCAGTAGGGCGTGCACCGCGCCGAATACGACGAGCCAGAGGTTCCGGCGCTGAATCACCGACCGGACCTGTTTATCGGACAGCCCGCGCTGTTCTTGCCGCCGGGCGATCATCACCAGGCCGTAACCGAACAGGAACGCGAACATCGGGTAGACGCGTAGATCGACGGTGGTGATGAGGATGCCCTGCACCACGGTATCGAGTACTGAGCCGTCCACCGGATGTGCCCCGGACGCCGAACGCTGCCCGCCGTACAGGTAGTAGGCCGTATTGGCCAGCACGATAAGGAGCAGCATGAATCCGCGGGCGAGATCCGGTCCCGGGATCCGTTCGGTCCTGCCCAGCGGTGCGGGACCGCGTGCCGTCGCCTGGTCGGTTGTCATGGCTGCACCTCGGATGTGGTCGGGCTCGCGGTGATTGCGTGCGTGATGAGATCTGCCAGTTCGCCGGCATGTGCCGCGAGATCGTGCTCGGGGTAGGAGTGCCAGTAGGCGATCATCGCGTCGATCCCCGCCTGCACCGTGACGGCCATGACGCGGGTGTCGAACGGGCGTAGTTCTCCGGAGGCCTGGCCGGTCCGGAACTCGGCTTCCAAACCCTGATAGATGGATTCGTTGAACCGGTCGCCGTAGACCGGGCGTCCGTTCTCGTCGAGGAGGTTGTGGAGCACCTCGGTCAATGCGCGCAGTTCGGCGGGGTTGGTGCGCACATAGTCGGCGACGGCCCGGATCCGTTCGCCGATCCGCCGCAGCACCGTTTCTTCCGCGGTGACGCGGGGCACGACGAATTCGGTGATCTCCGCGTAGACATGTTCGACGAGCCGCTCCATCAGTTCGTCCTTGCCGGCGAAGTGATAGGAGATGACGCCCTTGCTGATACCGGCCCGTTCGGCGATCCGGGCGAGTGAGGCTTTCGCGTACCCGACTTCGGCGAACACGGTGACGGCGCTTTCGAGAATCTGTCGCCGCCGGACCTCCTCGATGAGCGAGGGGCGACGATCATGGCCGGACGTACTATTTTCTGGCCGCATGGTCAGATTTTAGACGGGCGGTCAGCGCTCGGCAATAGTCCGTGTTCATGGCGGTTTACAGCGTCGATTCAGGTGTGGGCACGCGGTGCGTCAGTGCCCGACGGAGCGTTCGATCATCTCGACCGCGGCGGTTTTGGCGAGTCGCAGTTCCTCTTCGCCGATCCCTGCCTTGTGCAGGAATTCGATCCCTTGCATGACGGTGAACAACGTCCGCGCGGTTGCCTCCGGATCGATGCTCGCGTCGATCTCGCCGGCTTCCTGGGCTTGCACGACTTGGTGGGTGAACAGTGCGAGCGTATGAGAGTAGGCCTGGCGCGAGCGGTCTCGGACCTGTTCGTCCTGAGCGCTCAGGGCTGCCGCGCTGTTGGCCATCAGGCAGCCTTGGGGTGGTAGGTCCAAGCGTCCGCCGTCTTCGAAGGTGACGGCCGCCAATAGTCCGTGCCACGGGCTGGGGTCGGCGGTGATCGCGGCCTCCAGTCCGGCGGCCTGCCGGGCGCCGTATTCGTCCAGGACCCGCAGGAACAGCTCGTGCTTGTTGCCGAATGCCCCGTACAGGCTCTGTGTCCCCAATCCAGTTGCCTCCGTGAGGTCCTGGATCGAGGTCGCCGCGTAGCCGTCGCGCCAGAAGCGGGCTCTCGCGGCGATGAGCACGGCCTGCTCATCGAACTTGCGTGGCCTGGGCATGCGCCAACTCTACCGATTATTGAGTGATCCCTCAAATTTGACAATCGAATCCGGCGTGCCAATTATTGAGTAGTCACTCCATAACGTGATCGAAGGACGGGAACATGACCGCAGGACCGCTCGAAGGCAAGACCGCGCTGGTAACCGGAGGGTCCAGGGGTGTCGGCGCCGGCATCGTGGCCCGATTGGCGGCCGACGGTGCGAATGTGGCGTTCACCTACGCGAATTCCGGTGAACAAGCGGAAGCCGTGGCAGCCGCCGCCGTGGCCGTGGGCGGTACCGCGCAGCCGATCCATGCCGACAGCCTGCACGAACAAGATATCGAGGCCGCTGTCGCGCAGACCGTCGATCGGTTCGGCGGTCTGGACATCCTCGTCAACAACGCCGGTATCGGCGCTTTCGGCCCGATCACCGATCTGAAGATGGACGAGATCGACGCGATGCTGACGATCAACGTCCGCTCGGCGATCGTCGCCATCCGCGAATCGCTGGTCCATATGGGCGACGGCGGGCGAATCATCAACATCGGCAGTATCAACGCCGACCGCACACCGTTCCCCGGCCAGTCGATCTATGCCGCGACCAAGGGAGCGCTGGCGAGTCTCACCCGCGGGCTCGCGCGCGAATTGGCGCCGCGCAGAATCACCATCAACAACGTCCAGCCGGGCCCGGTGGACACCGACGCCAACCCCGCCGACGGACCCAATGCGTCGAACCTGCTCGGAGTCATGGCCACGGACCGATTCGGCACCTCGGCCGAAGTCGGCGCCTTCGTGTCGTATCTTGCCGGACCCGACGCCGCCTATATCACCGGCGCCAGCCTGGATATCGACGGTGGATTCGGCGCGTAGCCGAAAAGCGCAGTTGTAATATCGGCGAATCGTACGTCCCGGTCGTGCATCGGGGCAGCGACGTGGTCTCCCGGGCGGCGCGGTTGAGCAGCCGACCGGTCAGTCGGCGACCCCGATGATCTGTCGAATAGTGTCGAGATTGCCGAGGCCGGACAGCATTGCGTGTGCGAGGTCAGCTCGGCCGATGTGGTGTCCGCCCGGAACGCTCGAGCCGATGCTCACACGGTAGTCGCCGGTGGCGGGCGTATCGAGCAGGCGTGGTGGCCGTACAATTGTCCATTCCGTTGAACTGTGGCGGATATCGGATTCCATCTGGGCGAGGTCGGTGTAGACGTCGCGGAATACGCGGCTGATTATCGGCGTGAGCACCGCGCGCGTCATGAACGTCTCGCCGTCCGGCGCGGGGCCGACGGGGACTGCGCTGACGGCGACGAATCGTCGCACTTCGGCTGTGGCCATGGCTTCGAGGATCGCCCGTACGCCGGTCGTCGCGATTCTCCCGTTCTTTGTGCTTGCGGCCAGCGCGGACAGTGCGGCGTCGCGGCCCCGCACAGCCGGAACCAGTGCGTCGGCATCGGTGATGTCGGCAGTCACCACCTCGAGACAGGGGTGCGATATCGGCATGCGTTGCGGATTGCGTACCACTGCCGTCACGTGATGATCGGCTTCGAGTGCTTGGTCGACCAGGTGGCGGCCGGTGCCGCCGGTGGCACCGAAGACGGTGAGTCTCATATCGGCTCCTCTTGTTAGTTAGTGCTCACTACCATAGTGTAGTGAGCACTAACTAACAACGCGTGTACCGAGGAATCGAGGGCTATGTCCAGAGGCGCCGATACCCGCGCCCGCATCTTGCTGGCCGCCGAACAGCTGATGCGAGAGGCCGGGCTGGCACGTACGACCACCAAAGAGATCGCCCGGGCCGCCGGATGTTCCGAACCCGCGCTGTACCGGCATTTCGCGAGCAAAGAAGATTTGGTCGTCGCCGTCTTGCAGGAGCGGCTACCGGCCTTCGGCCCGCTGATCTCGCAGTACACCACGGACCCGGGAGGGCGCTCGCTGCACGACTGCCTCGTCGAGATCGCCGTCGAAGCGACCCTGTTCTACGAGAGCAGTTTCGCGATCAACGTATCGCTGTTCTCGGACCCGGCACTCCTGCGCCGGCACCGGGAGGCGATGTCCGCGCTCGGTACCGGCCCGCACCTCCCGTTGCGGGATTTGGCAGGTCTGCTGCGGGCCGAACAGGCGCGCGGCCGGATGTCCTCCGGCGCCGATCCCGACTCCGCCGCTGCCGCGTTGCTGGGTGCCTGCTTCCAACGAGCATTCCTGCACCACTTCCACGGCGCGGCCGTCGCGGACGCCGACACCCACCGGGAACAGGTCCGCGAGTTCGCTATCGGAGTCGTCGCGACAGTGGTAACCGGAATCGCGGACACACACCACAACCACTGAGCGAAAGGAGCTATCGACCTCATGTCGCAGCCATTCCAAGCCACCGACGATGTCAGCAGAGCCGTCTGGCACTTGGGCGCGCTGATGCAGTTACGACTGACCGGTGAGCAGACCGGCGGTCGTTTCGCCCTCACCGAACACCGATGCCGTCGCGGTACTGCCGCGCCCCTGCACCGTCACGCGCTACAGGACGAGACTTTCATCGTGCTCGAGGGCGAACTCGCTATCCACATCGATGGCAGGGACTTCCGCGCCGGACCGGGGTCGGTTACGTTCGCACCGCGTGGACTGCCGCACTTCTATCAGGCGGAGTCCGAGGAATGCCGTTTCCTCGCACTGATCGTACCTGCCGGATTCGAGCAGTGGTTCGTCGAAACCGGTGAACCCGCAGGTAATCTATCGCTTCCGCCGATTCCGGACAGCCCACCCGATGTCGGCGCACTCATCGCCGCGGCGGCCCGATACGGAGTCGAGATTCTCGGGCCACCACCGAACATGACGGCCGGCTGACTGATTCTCCCTGCGCACCTTGGGACCGGCGGCAGCGTCACAGCCCGCTATCCGGACCTGTGGCTGGGCTGGTACCCGCGCAAACGCAGCGACATGCCCTGGTTTCTCCGGTAGCTGACCGTTCCCGGCCACGCGCGGCACCGCCCCGGTCAACTGCAGGCAACCGCTGCCCGCGCTCAGGGGACCAGTCGATTGGCCACGACCTCTGTGCCATTCACGGCGAGTTCCGCGTACCCGGTGTCGAGGACATCGTTGGAAGCCAGTCGGCCGTCCACGTCGACGCGAAGGAAATGAGTCGGGCTGGTCCTATCCGGGGGCATCAGACGGACACCGGACCATGCGTGCCCCGAATATGCCTTGTCCAGGGAGCCGAGCTGTTGGTCCATGAACGCGGCCAGCGGTGCTGCATCGACTGCGGACAACGCGATGAGGTGTTCTTCGAGGTCGAACTCGGACGCATCGCCGGTGACGCGCAACTCCAATGGTGCCGGATCGGAGAACGTGCCGGTGTCGGTATCGAAGTCGGCCTCCAGCAACTTCTTCGGGTCATCCGGGTTCTGGAACTTGACAGTGCAGGTGGTCAGCTCACCGGCGGGTGGCGGATCACCGATCAGGACCGGAGTGCTGTCGAGGTCGGCGGGGACACTGAACGAGGTCAGCACCTCGTGCGCCTTAATGTCCGCTCCCAGTTGTTCGGTGATCAGCCGGAAGCATACATCGGGGCCATCGGCCAGCGTCGGCACCGGTACGGCGCCGGCCCCGGAAGTGTCCGCGTCCCCCGGTGCGGACCCCGCCCTGCCGGTAGCTTGCGAAACCGCCGAGCTGCCATCGTCCGAGCCGCACGCGCCGAGGGCAAGCGGCAAGGTCACGGCCACGACAAGGCCGACTTTACGCAAGGTCATTCTGGTAACTCCAAAGCTGCGGTATCCCTGAACGCCGTGATCCTATCCAGCCCATAGACGATATGATCCGCGGCCTCGGACAGCCTCGTGCGAACGCAGCCCCGAAAGTGCGTTCGCCCATGACCACGGCGAGATCTCCGCGACGACCACCGGCCAAACGCTTCGGCGCCTGATCCCGGAGCTTCCCTGCCGGAAAGGAGAGGCGAATCCCGGTGCGGTGATCGGCTGGCTGGTTCGACAGGGCGAACCCGGGTGCGTACACGGAACGGCTGGATAGTGTGGTCGGATGCCGCACACCGGACTCCGACGTCGAGTAATCCTCCTCAACGGGACATCGAGTTCAGGCAAAACGACCCTGGCCCGTGCTATCCAAGACGAGAGCGACACCCCGTTCGTCTACTGGGGAATCGACACCCTGTTCGGCCTGATGTCACCGAATTGGGGCGGTGGACGTGACACTCCGCTCAGCCGAGACGGATTCTGGTATGACCGCACCGGCCACGACGCCGACGGTCACCCGGTCGTGGTCATCCGGTACGGCCACGTCGGGCGGCGCATGCTGCACTAGGCATGCGCCGCGGCCACAGCATTCGCCCGTGGCGGCGACGATCTGGTTATCGACGAGATGCTCCTGACTCCGGACCTGTTGCCGATCTGGACGGACGCGCTGGCCGGCCTGGATGTCCAGCTCGTTGCCGTCACGTTCCCACTGGCCGTCGCCGTGCAGCGAGAACGGGATCGAAGCCACCCGATCGGACTGACGCGCGGTCACTTCCATACCGTTCACGACCACGGCTACGCCTACGACATCACCGTCGACACGACTACAGGAACACCCGCCGCGCTGGCCAGAAGCATCCTGCGACACCAGAACCCAGCACAGGGTGGCCACAACACCAGCCGGTGATCTTTCAACTTCACCGTCGCTCTGTCCATCCGGTCGGCGGACAGCGCTGGAAACCCACCCAAAAGGTCGCGCATTTCACCTGCGACCAAGGTGAGCCGATCCGGCTGCGCATCAATTTGCTTCGCGCTGCCCCCGCAGATCTATTGCCGAAGGCATGACGAGGAAGGTTGGGGCACACTCGTCACGGAAGCAGATGAGACGTGGTCTGTGTGGAGTCAGGGTTGGTCGAATCGCGGCGCAGCGCACTCAGAGGCGGTCGAACTCGCCATCCTTGGCCCCTGCTAGGAACGCGTCCCACTCACCCGGAGTGAACATCAGTGCCGGGCCGGTGGGGTTCTTGGAGTCCCGGACGCCGACCTTTCCTTCACCCAGGTGCGCCGCCTCGACGCATTCTTTACTGCCAGAGCTGCGACTGCTCTTGAACCACTGTGCACCGGACAGGTCAGCGCTGTTCATCATGCTCCTTCGCTATCTTCAGAACCAGATCCCTGGTCGCGGCCTCGCTCAATGCCGATTGCCCGATTCGGATGCCGGCATCCTGATATCGGGCAATCTCGTCCGGTCGCTCCAGGTATTGGTCGCTGGTATGCCCCTGAACGTACACAACCGGGGGCTCCGACATCCATGCGGATCGCTGTTCCGGGAACTCCAGGAGGACGAACAATCCGACGTCCAAACCGACATGTGTAGCGCTGAACGGTATAGCTCTGACGGACACATTCGGCAGTTCGCTGACCTCAGCCAGGTACCGCAGCTGCTCCGACATCACCGCACCTCCGCCGACCCGGTGGCGCAGGGCAGCTTCGCTGACCAGAATCTCAACCCCGAGATTGGGGTCCTCGCGCAGGCGGGACTGCCTCCGGGCGGCGATCTCGATGCGCTGCTCCACTTCCAAAGTTGACATCCCAGGATTTGCAATCCAGATCATTGCTCGTCGATAGGGCTGCGTCTGAACCAGACCGGGAAGCAGCGTCGGCGCGTAACTGAGAAATCGGCTGGCTGCGATTTCCA
>NZ_BDCG01000030.1 GCF_001613385.1 Nocardia flavorosea NBRC 108225
TAAGTCGCCGGACCGGCGGAAAAATACGGCCTCTCCCGCTCAGCGAGTAGTACGACGACGCGGCTTCACGGCCGTGCCGAAACCGCTTGTCACAGCTGTTCGAACAGTTCCAGCACGTGCCCTTCCGGATCCTCGACGAAGGCGACCCGGATACCGATATCCGCCATCGTCGTGGGCGGTTGGGTCACGGTGGCGCCGGCGTCCTCGGCCTGCCGCACGATCTCATCGAGACCGTGCACCTCGAATCCGATCACCGCCGAACCCGGGGTCGGCGCCGGCTGGTTCTTGTAGTGCAACAGCACCAGCGACTGCTCGCTCCCGTCCGGAGAGGTCATGATGATCTCGGCGAGCGGATCGGGTCGATCGTCGAATTCGTAGCGGGTGCGTTCGACCCGGCCGAAAACCTTCGAGTAGAAGGCGAATTGGGCAGGAAGGTCGTTCACCAGAATCTTGGTGAAGGTAAAGCGGGGACCGGGCATGTGTTTTCCTTTCATTTCGCGGTGCGCACAACCACGCCGCGACAATTCGGCTGCTCCCGGCTACCGGCCACGCCGGCCGGTCGAGTGGATCGGATGCCGCCGGCGTACTCCGGCTATCGGGTGGGGCCACCGAGGACCGCGTGGCGGTCCCCCAGCTCGATATCGATCACGAAAGTTCGTTCGATGATCCGCCAGCCGTGCGCCGACCGGGTCAGCCGGTCGCGATACACGCCGACACATTCGTAGGTGATGTTCGAATTGTCCCCGGCGCCGAGATGCAATACCCGCGCCTTGCAGACCGAGGAGGCAGTATCACCGTCGATATCGACGATATGGTTGCCGAGCAAGTGCTGAGACGGGCCGCATCGATCCAGGAAGGACCGGATCATCGCCACGATATCCGCCCGGCCCCGGACCTCGGGCGCCGCCGCGGCGCCGTAGCGGACCACAGCGTCCGGTGCGAACACCTCGTCCAGAAGGGCCCAGTCACGGTCGTCGAGTGCGTAGGTGTATCGGGTCACCGTCTCGGTAACAGCATCACGGTCGGTATGCGCGGGCGCGTGATGCCCGGAATCGGACGAAGTAGCCACGATCGGATCGTAAAGGCAAGGCGGCAGGGTTCAGGGCCGCCGATCCCGATGAACGGGAGGGGCCGGGTCGGTCATAGGCCCCTCCCGCGGCGAACCGTCGGCCCCGGGGCCCGTCCTGCCCGCATTCCGGCAGTACGGCGCCACTACCGCGCCCGAGGCCGAGAGTGACGCCGTATCTCCGTCAGGCGTATGCCACCGATGTCGTGCTGCCTTCCTCACCGGTCGCGATATCGCCGCCCGTCTTCGTTTCCTGCTTCGGACGGCCGATGAACAGGCAGAGAGCAGCCACGATCAGCGAACAAAGGATGAACCAGCCCACGGATACGTTGAACGACGACAGAGCCGGAGCGGCCGAACCCGGAACCGTCCACAGCGAGAGCATGACCGAGACGATGGCCACGCCCACCGCCGAGAACGCCTGCCGGGCGGTGCTCAAGATGCCCGTGGTGACACTGGTGACGCTGTCGGGGACGGATTCGATCACGATCTTGGGGTAGCCGGTGAAGGAGAAGGCCGTGGCGACGGCCGCGACCGCGAACACCCCCATCATGACGTACAGCGATTTGTGGCCCACGAAGATCATGAGGTTCGCGACAGCGAAAAGCGCGGCCCCGATGAGGAACGCGGTCCGGCCGCCCCACCGGCCGGCGACCGCCCCCGCCACCGGCGATGCGGCGAATCCGACAAGTGCCGCGATACCGGCCACCAGACCGGTGACCGTCGCCGACATCCCGAGCCCGATCGGTAGCGAGGTGGGTGACTGCAGGATCATCGGGGTCACGATCTGCACGGCACCGGCGGGGCCGAGTGCGAGGACCGACAACGCGATCAGGTTGAGCGTCATACGTTTACTCGCGAAGACCCGGAAATCGACCAGTGGTTCGCTGCGACCCAGCTCCCAGAAGGTCCAGACCGCCAGGATGCCGAGACCGACGACGATCAGTCCGATGACGGCCGGGCTGGTCCAGCCCCATGCCGGCCCCTGCGTGATGCCGTACAGCAGGGCGATCAGGCCGGGCGTCATCAGGATCGCGCCCACATAGTCGAAGCGAGGTAGTTCCGACCGGGTGTGTGCTCCCGGAAGTACCACCGCGGCCACGGCGGACGCTACGACGGCCAGGACGGCGGCGAGAACGAAGATCATATGCCAGTCGGCGATATCGAGCAGAACACCGGCGATCAGGGAACCGCCCGAACCGGCCAGCAGCGCCGCGCCACTGATGAAGCCGATGGCGATCGAAACCTTCTCGGGCGGTAAGGCTTCGCGAGCCAGTCCATAGCAGAGCGGCAGGATCGCACCCGACACTCCCTGCACACCCCGCCCGATGATGATCGCCGCCATCGAGTCGCCGAAAACGCTGATCACCGAGCCGAGCACCGAAACCAGCATGATGACGATGAGAACCTTCTTGCGGCCGTACATATCGCCGAGACGGCCGCCCACCAGGGCTGTCGCCGCCGCGACGAGCATATAGGCGGTAACCGCCCAGCCCGTCGTGGAGGCCGGCGCCCCGAAGATTTCACTGAACCGCGGCAAGGCGATGAAGATCGTGCCGGCTTCGAAGGCACTGACGCATTCGGCGAGGATCAGCGCCGTGATGATCAGCGCCGGGGATTTGAACCCCGGCACACCTCCGGGTCTTCCGGTGGCGAGCCGGGATGAGGGATCGGACATCGCTTGTCCTCCTGAGACGAGATGGGCCCGGTGTTCCGCTCGCCGCGTAGCCCGTCAGCGCCGGTGGAATACGACATTCCGCGGCGTGGACGAGGGATTCGGGAACAGAACCCGGCGGGCCTACGGCACCGCGGAAACTGCACCAGCGCCGGGCATCGGAGCAGGTGGTGAGCCGATGGTCGGCTGTTCGTGATCCAGATCACGAACCGCTGGCACAACGGACGATAAGGCGTGTCCGAAATGTCGACTGCCGTGTTTCCGGTGAGCGGGACCGAACCGGATCGACAATGTGCGCGGCAGGTCTCCCATCTGACGGAACAGCGGCTGCCGAACAACGGCTGCATACGTTCCCATAGGGCTGTCGCGACGGCCGACCGTGCCGCCGGGAAAGGAATCCGATGGCACCCACCGCGCAGATCACCGCGGCGGTCGCCGATTACATATCCCGCATCGTAATGACCACACAGAAAGGATGAGCCATGCGTGAATTGACCGGCCGCGTCGCGGTGGTCACCGGCGGCGCCAACGGTATCGGAAAAGGGCTGGCAACGCGTTTCCTCGAAGAGGGTATGCACGTGGTGATCGCCGACAACGATGCCGGCGATCTGGAGAAAGCCGTCACCGAGTTGTCCGCGCTCGGTGAGGTACTCGGCGTACCCACCGATGTCGCCGACGCCGCCTCGGTGCAGGCGCTCGCCGATACGGCAGTGGACCGGTTCGGCGCCGTGCATGTGCTGTGCAACAACGCGGGAGTCGGGGGCGCGCAGCATTTCTCGACGATCAACCACGCCACCTGGGAATAGACGCTCGGCGTGAACCTGTGGGGCGTCATCCACGGTTGCCGGATCTTCCAGCCGATCCTGGCTGCCCAGGACGAGGCCTATATCGTCAACACCGCCTCGATGTCGGGTTTCCTGACCGGCGGATATCTCACGCCCTACAACGTGTCGAAAGCCGGCGTGGTATCCCTGTCGGAGGGGCTGGCTTTCCAATGGGCAACGGAGTTTCCGCATATCGGGGTCGCGGTACTGTGCCCCGCCTATACCGCCACGGCCATCCGGCACGACGAACGCAATGCGCCGCCCGGGCACATCCCCCGCGCCGAAGCCGACCCGTCCCTGATCGAGCACCAGGACAAGGTGAACCGTGCCATCGAGCACGAGGGGATGCCGGTATCGCAGATCGCGGAATTGGTCGTCCAAGGCATGGCGGAACGCAAGACCCACATCTTCCCCCACCCCGGGTGGCTGAAGTTGTGGGCCGACCGCGTGCAACGCGTGACAGCGCAGGCGGATCCACCAGCCGCGGGTGCCTGAACCGCAGGACCCGCCGCTACCCGGGCCGAACGCATCGGCCGGTTCGAGGCGATGCGCGACCGCGAGCGACCACGCCCCCGCCGATGCGCGCACCCGCCCGCACCCTCTACCCCGTTCACCTATCGCCGAGGAGATGACAGTGCCCGTTCCCCCGCTCGATCCTGATGTCGAAGCGCGCATCAGCGCCCTCCCGACCGCGCAGACCATGCGTTCCCGGGGCATCGACGCGGTCCGCGCCGGCGTGGAGGCGATGAAACCCCCGGCCGACATGCCACCGATGGCCGAGATCGAGGAGCACACCGTTCCCGGGCCCTACGGGACCATCCCGCTGCGGGTCTACCGCCCCACGACCGAACCGGGCGCCCCCGCCGTCGTCCATCTGCACGGCGGTGGTCTCGCGATGGGTTCCAATGCCTCTTTCGAGCCGCTGGCCCGGCAGATCGCGGCCGCCGCCGGCGCGACGGTGATCGGCGTCGACTACCGGCTGGCGCCGGAGTGGGGAGCGCCGGTACAGATCGAGGAATCGTATGCGGCAACGGAATGGGTCGCCACCAACGCGCAGTCGCTACGCATCGACACGGGGCGCCTGGTGGTACTCGGCGACAGCGCGGGCGGCAGTCTCGCGGCCGGCGTAGCCCTGATGGCCAGAGACCGTGGCGGTCCGGACCTGTTCGCCCAGGTGCTGCTGTACCCCGGGCTGGACCGCGATATGGGCGCACCGTCGATCATCGCCATGCCCGAAGCGCCGATGCTGCTTCGCGAGGACATCATCTATATGCACGAGCTCGTGGACAACGCCGCAACCGGAGCGCACGATTGCTACCGGGTTCCCGCCTATGCCACGGACCTGTCCGGCCTCCCCCAGGCGATCGTGGTAACCGGCGAGGGCGACCCGATCCGCGATTGGGGCGAGCGCTACGCCGGCCGGCTACGGGATGCGCGGGTCCAGACCACCGTCACGCGATATCCCGGCGTGCTGCACGGTTTCCTCATGCGGCCGGAGAATTCGGCCCGCGCGACACTCGCGGTAGCCGAAATCGGCGGCCTGCTGCGCGCCAAGTTCACACATCCGCTGCCCTTCGGCTGACCGGCGGGCCTGGGCCTGGGCCTGGGCCTGGGGATACGTTCGTTCGGGTGTACTCCGACGGGACGACCGGCCCGGCCCCGGGCACAGAGATGCTCGAGCGTGGTGCGGCGCTCGGTGTCGCCGGGCTTCCCGTAGTTCCTCGGACGCGCTGTGTACGGACACACATGCACGCCCCGGCCCCGGTACGTGCTATGAGGGCCGAGCTCTGCGATCCCTGGAGCGGCCGGTCTCAGTGCTGGTCGGAACCGATATCGATGAGTCCCTCCCGGACTGCGGATTCGATCGAATCCCGCATTCTCGCGCAGGTCGGACGCAACGCCCGCGCCGTCAGATCCGGCGCCGGGGCGAATTCCACGCACCGCAGGCTTTCGGTCCACTGGACCGAGGTGTGTGCGAGGCTGTTCTTCTCGACCAGCACCCGGTTGCCGCATACACGGCAGGAAAGCGGCTGCATACTATTCACTCCTGAATGACGGATTCTCGTGCCGTTCCGGTTGCCCGGAACGGCACGGACGAGTTCAACGCGGCACGGCGGCTTCGGCCGGCTCTGCACTCGCCTTGAAGGATTCGATACGCGGATCCGAGGTGACGAACCGGCCGGCGGCGATGTTCTCGTCGACCTCCTTCTGCCAGAATCCGATAGCTCGTTCGGTATCGATCTCGAACTCGAACCGCTGAGTCATCTCCGGGGTGATGTCCTCGACATCGACGTAGAACTGCTGATACCACCGGCGCAGCTGGTAAACCGGCCCGTCTTCCTCGCACAACAACGGATTGTCGATCTTGGCCTTGTTACGCCAGATCTCCACATCCTGAACGAAACCGAGCTCGACCCCTGGGTGAAGCTGCGCGCCATCTCCACCGCCTGTTCCTCGGTCATACTTGCGGGCTTCTTCACTGCCGCACCCCATTGCAGCACGAAACTGGTGGGCGAAACGGGGTAGTGGCAGTTGATCAGCGCGGTCTCGATCTCGCCGACCGGGGATTGGTTCCACAGATAGTCGATCATGTAGGAGGGCCCGTAGTAGGCGGCTTCGGAACGGCCGATCGACTCCTTCTCACGCGAATAATTCGTGCCGAGGTCCACATCGGCACGAGGCCTGCTGTTCATGTGCTGGCTGGCGATATGCCCTTCGAATACGTTCTTGAAATACACCGGGAAGGAGTAGTGGATATAGAAGAAATGCGCCATATCCACCACGTTGTCCACGATCTCGCGGCAGTTCGAGCCTTCGATCTTCAGCCGGCTCCAGGTGAACGGGGTCCACTCCCCCTCGTCGTACCCGGCGATCTCGGGGATCGTCACCTCCGGCGGCGGCGGGTTGCCCTGGGGATCGTGCCAGATGTAGAGCTGCCCGTTGCGTTCGAGCGTTGTCCACGATTTGGTGCGCGCCAACGGCGGGACCCGCCGAGCATACGGAATGCTCGCGCAACGCCCGTTACCAGACCAGCGCCAGTCGTGGAACGGGCAGGCCACCGCATCACCCTTGACGGTGCCCTGGGTGAGGTCACCGCCCATATGCGGGCAGTAGCCGTTGAGCACATTCAGTGAACCGGCGCTGTCGGCGAAGACGACCAGTTTCGTGCCGAATGCCTCAACGGCATGCGGCTTTCCGTCGCGAAATTCGTCGAGAAGACCCAGGCAGTGCCAGCCGCGGGCGTAACGAGCCGGCGGCGGGGCCGATTCGATGACGCGAACATCGGTGTCGGGCATTGACATGATTACCTCCGTGTTGACGCGGGTTCGTCAGGGGTGGTGTTGTTCATTGCGTCGCCGCGCCGTCGTGGTCGAGCCGATCCTGCAGATCCGTCCAGCCGGACCGGGGCGCACCAGCGGTCATGACCCGACCTCTTGTCGTATCCCATAGCGGACCGACGCCGACGCCGGCGCACCGAACGGATATCAGCAGTACTGTGCATGAAATCAGGTGGCGGACCAGCCCGGGACGCAGTATTCCACTGGCCGGGAGTATTGATCCCGGTAGCGTCCGGGGGCCCGTGAGCGGGGTATTCAGGCCGGAGCTGCGCGAACTTCGATGGCTTACTTGTCCGTGTCGTCGCCGGCAGCCGCACTCTTCTGCCGCGGACGACCGATGAACAGGAAATGACGGCCACGATCAACGAGCACCCGACGAACCACCCCAGCGCCAGATCGAAGGAAAACAGTGCGGGCGCGGTCGACCCCGGAACCATCCACAACGAGAGCATCACCGACAACAACGCCACGCCCACAGCCGAGAAAGCCTGCCCGGGTCACGACGTCGAAGCCGGAACCCGCTCCTGGGCGAGAATCCGGAACGCTGTCCCGGCGTGGCCCCCGGGCACAGGGTAAGGGTCGGCGATGGCCGACCCGATGGTGCGTCGGTCCCAGGACGCCCGCTCTTCGCGCAGGTCAACTTCCGGGCATGCCCGTCACGAGCTTTCGCGCTTCGGCACTGCCGTTCAACGGTCGCGTGACCCGACGGGTGACGCACCAGCCGTCGCTCGTCCGGCGCAACTCGATCCGGTGGACACCCGCACGCCAGATGTAGAACTTACCGTCCTCATGCCGGACCAGGATCGATTCGCAGAACGCTTCGGCCTCGTCGCCTTCGATGCGCTCGATATGTGGCGGGCCGAAGAAATGGGCGCTGCCGCCCCCGATGATGTCCTGATGGGCGTCGGACCGGACCATCGCCCGCAACTCAGCGCGCCCGGCCATCCGCCAGCCCTCGACGTCGTAAACACCGTCCTCGGTCCACAGCGCCGCCGCGGCGTCGGCTTCCCCGGCGTCGACCAGCGGCCCGTAGGCGGTGAGTTTCCGGATGATGGCCAGTTCGTCCTCCAGCCGCTGCACCCGCGCCACCAGTCCGGAAAGCGACTCTTCCCCGCTCACGCCCGCCCGCCTTGCGCGACGTCGGCAATCCGGCCGGCACAAGCGGTGCCCATACTCCGCGGGCCGTTACCTACGTCCGCGCACGGGCCGTGTTCCACACCATCGATCATTCTTCACCTCGCGTTGTCGGGTCGGCGCATCGCCTTCCGGCCGAGCGGATCACTGTCGACGTCATCGCACCGATCCGGCATCGGCGGTACCGTGGCATGAAATCAGGTGCCGGACAGCCTGGGGCGCAGGATTCCGCTGGCTGGGAGTAGTACCGCGACACCACCCGTTTTGTCAGGTCCTGACGTACTGTCATAACCTGACGATATGGTCGTGAGACGCGCACCGGCACCGCCGGAGAGACCCTTGCGTGCAGGCCCGGTACAACAGCACGAGAAGCAGACCCGGTGACCAAGTCGGCTCGTCCCACCCTCACGGAGCGCCGGGCCCCGGCGGCCCGGGCCGACCGCCGCGGATCGGCTACCGGAGTTTCACCGTTCCACCGTCGACCATGAGTGTCTGACCGGTGATGTAGCCGGCGTCCGCACTCGCGAGGAATACCGCCACCCGCCCGATATCCTGTTGCGGATCGCCGAAACGGCGCAGGGGCACACGTTTCAGCATGACTTCCTCGACACCCGGGTTCGCCTCGACATACGTCTGCACCCCTTCGGTGAGGGCCAGCGGCGAGATGACGTTCACAGTGATGTTGTCGGTCGCCCATTCATTGGCCGCCACCCGGCTGACCGCCCGGATCGCCTCCTTCGCCGCGGCATAGGAGGCCTGTGTGGCCTGTCCCTCGATACCGGCTCCCGACGCGAAATTGATCACCGTGCCCGCCGTCGCCCGGAGATGCGAGTACGCCGCCTGCATCAACCGCACCGTCGGGTAGAACCCGGTGCCGAACGACAGGTCGAACATGTCCTGCGTCGTTTCGACCAGCGGAGCCTGTCGCGAGGCGTGTGCGTTGTTGACCAGGATATGCAACGCGCCGAACGTCTCTATCGCAGCGGCACAGATCTTTTCGGCGCTGCCTTCCTGCGCGATATCGATATCGACGTACTTTGCCCGGCCGCCGAGTTCCTGCTCCAGCGTATGTCCCGCGTCGGCGTCGATATCGGCGAAAACGACCGACGCCCCTTCGTCGATGAAAGCCCGGACGATTCCGCGCCCGATCCCACCGGCGCCACCGGTGACTATCGCGACTCTTCCGTCGAGTCTCACGAATGTTCCTTCCGTCCCGATTTCACGATTCTCCCGAACAGCTCCGGTACCACCGTTATTCGGTCGGCGGCGGCAGCAGCTTCTTCGCCGACGCCCGCGCTTCCAGCAGCAGTTCGGCCCGGTTGTGCCCGCTGTTCTTCTCGGCGACCGCCTCGAACTGCTTCACCACCACGACGGGGCCGTTGGCCAGGTTCGCCAGACCCTCCGCCGCAACCTCGCGGGGTTCGGAGACCAGCAGGCCGGGCCGGTCCATTTTGAGGCCCGCCCGGTCCATAGCCGGCGTACGAGTGAGTCCCAGCACGAGTTCCAGGACATCGACGTCGTATTCCTGCATCTCCAGCCACAGCCCTTCGGCGAAGATGCGGCAGAAGGATTTGACCGCCGAGTACACGCTGATCTGCGCCGATCCCAGATAACCGCTGAGCGAACCCACCAGCACGATTCCGCCGCGGCGCCGGTCCTTCATGGGCGCGCCGAAATGCTGCACCAGTTTCAGCTGGGCGGTGATGTTCAGGTCGATAACGGCTTGGAAGCGCTCGAGGTCGCCGGTCACGAATTCGTGACCGTAGGTGTTGGCGCCCGCGTTGTAGATGAACAGACCGACTTCGAGATCGTCGGTCGCCTGCCGGATACGGTCGACAGCGTCCGCGGCGAGCAGGTCGACCGATAGCGTTCGCACCTCGGCACCGTGCGCACGGCAGGCCTCGGCGGTCGCCTCCAGCGGTTCCGGTTTACGCGCCAGCAGTACCAGGTTCATTCCCTGCTCGGCGAGTTGGAGGGCGAACTCGGCACCGACGCCCTCGGAGCCGCCCGCGATCACGGCCCACGGCCCGTACTTCTGCATATCCACGTGTTTTCACTCCTCGTTCCGAGCCGATGCCGGGCTCGTATTTCGCCGATCCGGGTCGGCGAATCCCGGCAGAACCGTTCACGAGGCTAAGGTCGGCGGGCTGGCCCGCGGCGCCGACTCCCACTCAATGGATCCGCTGACACAGGACACAGGTGGGGACGCCGCGGTGGGACCATCCCGCTCAGCGCTGAGCGGAGCGCATCGCCGCAACCCTGGCCCAGACCGTCGGGTCGGTGCGGGGACCGCCCGGAGTATCCGCGCCGTAGCGCTCGATCTCGGCCGCGAGGTCCAATGGCGCGGTCATCGAGGCGCCGCGGAGGGATTCCTCGACACGTTGGTCGGGCACCAGCCAGCACACCTCGAACTCGATACCGTCGGGGTCGCGGCCGTACAGCGCCTTGGTCGAACCGTGATCGCCCGCACCGGTCAGGGCGCCGGCATCGGACAGACTCTGCCGTGCGGCGGCGAGCTCGGCGAGCGTCGCGACTTCCCATGCCACGTGATACATTCCGACCGACCCGGGCGCCGGGGCCGGGGCGCCCCGGGACTCGAACAATCCCAGGTCGTGGTCGTTGGCCGAGCCCGCGTGCCGCAGGAAAGCACCTCCGGGAAACGCCTCGGGAAGCCGTTGGAATCCGAGCACCTGCTCGTAGAACCCGAGACTGCGCTCGAGGTCCGAGACGTACAGGACGATGTGATTGATTCCGCGCATATCGCCAGGACCTCCTCGGCCGTCGTTCCTCGTCCGTCCGGCCGCATACGGCCGTGGCGGAACCATTCACCACCATCATGCTCCACTCGGCTCGCGGTGGCGCGGCCCTTCCCGGCACCTCCACACGGACGGTTCACACCGTGTCCCATTCAGCGGTAACGGGGGCGGCATCGTGGTGGCCGGGTCGAATACGTTCGGGAGTTGTCCGACACGTCGCCGGCTACCTCGCGGCCGTGCTGTTCGATTCGAGGGAGGCCCATGCTTTCGGCGCACGCGATACCACTCGACAAGGTGCCGCAGGGGCCGGTCACCTCTTTCCGTTGCCGGGTGGAGGAATCGTGGATCGACTTCAACGACCATATGAACGCCATGTACTACGGCATCATCGTCTATCGCGGGCAGGCGGCGTTCAGCGCGCTGATCGGAATGGGCGAGGACTATGTCGAGCGCACCGGGCTGGGAAAGGTCGTGGTCCAGTCGTCGCTCGGTTACGAGCACGAGGTGCGCCGAGGTGACGAACTCGAAATCCGTTCCTGGCTACTGGGCGTCGATGCCAAACGTATCCACGTGCTGCACGAGGTATTCAGTCTGGGCACCCGGCGCCGGGTCGCGGTGGGTGAACAATTGGACCTGAACTTCGACCTGACATCCCGCCGTTCCTCCCCGATACCGGCCGAGCAGCGGCAATACCTGACGGAGTTCACCCGCATCCAGACCACCGCGGGGCTCCCCGGCGGGATCGGCCGGACGGTACGCGGCCCGGCTCCACAACTCGGCGCACCGATCCGGTAGGTCCGGCTAGCGCGTGGAACCCGGACCCCGTCACACCGCGGGGTCCGGGTTCCGGCGTTCTCAGCCGAGGCTGAACGGCTGTCCCCAGACGGTGACGATCTCCTTGACGGACGCGGTTTCGACCTCCACCTCGGTGAATGCCCTCGCTTGTGCGTAGCCCGCACACCCCGAAAGACCGATGGTGCTGTTGTGCCAGCTCACGCTGCCGCTGGTACCGGCGATCGAGGAGAAGGGCCGATGCGATTCCGAACCGAAGGCGTCGGGAGCCTCCAGGTCCAGCAGGTAGAACTTCTTCGCCTGCCCGGGGCCCAGGCTCAGGTTCCCGCCGAGACTGCCACCGGCCGACTGGTTCTCGCCCGCCCAATCCGTGTTGTAGTTCGCGCCGCTGTTGGCACCGCCGCCGGCGATATTGACCTGGCAGCCGACCACATAGCCGGGTTTGATCTTCGAGCGCGCCGGCGCGGACAGCTCGACCTGGGCGCTGGCCGACACCCAGGCATTTCGGTGCAGCGGGGTGGCGCCCATGGACGGGCTGATCGTGGCCGATTCGCCGACAATGCGCAGCGTGACAGCAGTGCCGTCGGCGAGGGTTTCGGTAACCGCCGCCCCGGGCAGCGGTACGAAGGTATCGGCGCCGGCGGTACCGGTGGCCAGCAACCCCACCGATGCGGCCGCCACGAATGCGGCGCGGACGAATTTCCTGGGATCAATCATCGGTAAAACCTCTCCGGGTTCGTGAATTGTCGATAGGCGAGCGGTCGGCAATCGGACCGTGCTCATCCGATACTGAACGGCGCCCCGTAGAGAGTGGTCTTCGAATAGTGGTCGCCGATGATTTCCACGACCGTGTAGGCCCGGGCCTGCGCGTAACCGCCGCAACCCTGGATCTCTATTTCGAAATCCCGGTAACCGACACTGTAGACACCGGGCCGGAGAATATCCTTGAAACCGACCCGGACGAATTCGACCTCACCCGGGCCGAGCTGGATACCGGCCGAACCGCTCAGCCCGCCACCGTTGGTGCTGACATTTCCGGAAAGCCCCGCGGAGATCGCGCTGTCGCCGATGCTGACCTGACAGCCGACGATATAGCCGGTGTTCACCTGTGAAGCGCCGTGGGTCGAGGAATTGTTCGTGCCCGGCATATCCGCCGGCGTCGAATAGGGCCCCGGGCGTTCGACGGTCGGCGTATGGGTGACGTCGGCGGTGACGGTGCCGGAAACCCACACCACCCGTCCGACACCGTTGGCGGCCATCGACGGGGAGATCACGGCATGTTCGGCCGTCCGGCTGATCGTCGCCCCGGGGGCGGCCTGGTGGCCGTCGGGTAGCGGTACGAAGGTATCGGCCGTGGCGTGGCCGGCGGCCAGCATTCCGACGGCCGCGAATACCGCACTCACTCCACCCAGGCGCATCCCTCGGGCATATGGGTGGCGGGGGACGTTTGCTTTCATCTGTTGACCCTCATCTCGATCGAAAGCGGACATGCCGATACCGGCACTGTTTCCGGAATATCGCCGGAAGAATATGGACAGGCCACTACGCCGAATATCGCGCCGATCGTTCGAACAATGAGCACGTCGATTTCCCGGACAGCACGAACCCCGGGACGGCGAAGTGGTTCCGGTCAGCCGAACGGATTCATTCGGCGATCGGTGCAATGAATGCGGCGGTATCGCCACGCCGATTCTCAGGGCGTGGCGTCATGCCACCGCCCGGAATTCCGGGCGGTGGGGAGAACACCGCAACTACTCGGCTATAAGGGGTGGGTTGCGGTCATGACGTTCCCTTCTTCTTCCTCCGCTGAGCCGCCCGGCGCGGATATACGCGCCGTATGCGGAGGTTCGCGGCCACCGGCCGGCTGTTCCTGGGCCGGCCGATTCCGAGGCCGGAGCAACAGCACGGACCGGTCGCCGCGTAGCGGTCGGCAACCGTGTGTCTCGACCGGTGCGGGCACCGGCCCCCGGCGGTGCAGACCGCTTCAGGGGACCGGTGCATTCCGGGCGATTCGATGTCGACCGTAAGCCGCCGCCGTAAAAGAGACCATCGCCACTCCCGCTCAGCGAGAATCACAACGGTGGCGGGTTCTCCGGCGTCACCGCACGGCATTACCGCCCGGCTCGGCCGGCCGGATCGCAGGCACCGCTGAGACGCACACCGGCAGGAACACCGGCGGACATGATCGGCGTCAGAGTTTGAACCGCCCGGCAAAGCTGCGCAGCGGCAGGTCCGCACTGGTGATGATGCCCGGCCGGGCCGCGACCACGGACCGCAGCGAGTGCAGTGCGGGCATACCGGTGACGGTCATGCCGATGGAGGCGAAACTGGCGGGGTCGGACAGGTCGACGCCCTTGCGGGGGAAGACCATATGTTTGCTGTAGATACTGGGGTCACCGGTGATCTGGGTGATGTAGCAGCCCTTGATCTTCCAGGCGGGGTCGGTATGCGGGGTCATCTGCCATTCGAGATGTGATTCCACCCGTGGTATGCCGTCGACGAGGCCCTGGTACTTGATGTAGTTGGCGCCGAGCGACCCCTTGGGCAAGAAGTACCAGCCGAGATCGACATCTTCGGTGCAGGCGCCCAGTTCGTAACCGAAGGTGACCTCGTCGAGTTCCAGGCCGAAGGCATCGGCCATGAGATACACCGAATCGGCGAATACCGCGGTGTATTTGTGCAGCGATTCCGGAATCGTCGGATCGTCGACCGGGCGGCCGTAGCCGACGGCCTTCCAGGTATCGACGGAATGATGGCAGGAGACGTCGACCGACTCTGTGACAGTGACGTTTTCGATCTCGGCGACATCGGCACTGTGCACGATCCCGAGGATCTGGGCCAGGCCCGGGTTCATCCCGGTGCCGTAGAACGTCGCGTTACCGCGCTCGCAGGCGGCGGCGATGACCTCGCTGACCTTGCGGCCGGAGGGGTGCGGGTGGTTGGTGTCGCGGTGGTAGCCGGTAATCCAGTCCGCCGTGGTCACCACATTGATACCTGCTTCGAGAACCTTCTCGTAGAGGTCTTCGTCCGGGAAGACACCGTGGAACGTGAGCACATCGGGACCGGCGGCGATGATCTCCTCGACCGTTCCGGTAGCGGTCACACCGATCGGTTCCATACCCACGATCTCGCCGGCGTCGCGGCCGATCTTCTCCGGGGTGTAGCAGTGCAGCCCGACGAGTTCGAGGTCGGGATGGTTGCGGATCCGCCCGATCATCTCGGTGCCGAGATTGCCGGTCGCTACCTGGAATACCCGGATCTTGTCGGTGCTCATAGGGGGCCTTTCGGTCTGGCGAGGGTGATTCTTCGAGCGGGCTGGTTACGAGGAGTCGTCCGCGGACCGGACGGCACCGCTGTACTGCCGGTGCGGATCCGCGCCGGCCGGACCGCCGCCGGGGTAGAACTGCCGCGCCCATTCCCGTAGCGCCGTGAACCCCTGATACTCCTTGCGAGACAACGCGGGCGGATCCGAATAACGCTGGTGTGACCAGATTTCGATATCTGCCTCGAACTGCTCGATGACGAAATCCGCCATCGTCTTCCCGTACCGGCCGATCTCCGGGGAATCATCTCCCGGTTTCCGGCCGATCCACACCGTGAAGCGGACATCAGAGGTGTACTCGTCCACCGGTGTCACCGCCGGCATGGTGCGGTTGTCGACCATGCCCCAGCTCTTGGTGATCGAACATCCCAGCCCCGCGTTGATCGATTCGACTCCGCTGTTGACCTGGTCCGCGGCCACCGATTCGTCGAAGGCGATGGTGAAATCGACGTAGGAGACAGGGCCGGAGAAATCGTGCCGGGTGAACTCCGGGACGAACGGGGTCTTGTGCACGAACTTGAAATGCGCGAAATCTACCCCGTTCTCCATGACGTACTGGGGATGCATCTCCAGCCCCGTCCGGAACAGAGTCGCCGCGGGGACCGGCGGGTAGTAGTCGGCGGCGGTGTGGCCGTCACCGAACGCGGTGAACATATCCGGCACCTCGAAATACGGTGGACGACCCTCGGTGTCGAACCAGATCCACACCGCTTCGTTGCGTTCCACCACCGGGTAGGTGCGGATCCGGCGGCCCTTGTTCGGATGGCTCTCGTACGGGATGCAGACGTTGCGTCCCTCGCGGTTCCACTCCCACCCGTGGAAGGGGCATACCAGGTTCTCGCCCTCCACCCGGCCGCCGTATCCGAGGTGGGCGCCGAGGTGTTCACAGTAGGCGTCGAATACCGCGACCCGGCCGGATGCCGAACGCCAGGCCACCATCTCGCGGCCGAAGTACTTCATCTTGTGCACCGCACCGGTGGTGATCTCATTGCGCCAGGCCACCTGGAACCAGCCCGTCGGCTCCATCGACAGCGGCGGTTTCGCCATCTGCACCCTCCACGCCTTCGTGAGCTGCCCGGATCGGCCGATCCGGCCCCGCGCCCACCGATGGTAGAACCCTCTACGAAAGAATACAAGAGGCCTTTGTGAAACTCGGGAATATCGATCGGCGCCGGTAGAATCGCTGCTCGTGACGGAAACGGCGGCAGGAGAACGGCGCGCCAACAGGCGTGGAATCCAGTCTCGGGAGAGCATGCTCGAGGCCGCGATCGCCTCGCTGGCCACCGGCGATCCCGCCGCCGTCTCCGGTAACCGCATCGCCCGCGATATCGGCGCGACCTGGGGCGTGATCAAATACCAGTTCGGCGATATCGACGGCCTCTGGGCAGCGGTCCTGCGACGCACCGCGGACAAACGCGGTGATCTGCCCGCCGGCATCAAACCGGACGGCACCCTGCACGAGCGAGTCGCCGCCATGATCACCGCCATGGCCCGCGGCCTGCGCAGCCGGGAATCCCTGGCGATCGAAACCCTGCGCGCGGCCCTCCCCCGCGACCACACCGAACTCGAACGCGATTTCCCCCTCACCGCCGCCGAGCTCGCCTCGTGGAAACCGCACTGGGACACCGCTTGCCACAAGGCCTTCGCCGACCTGGACCTCGACCCGGTCAAGATACGCAAGGTGGCCGCCCTCATCCCCGCCGCAATGCGCGGAATCACCTCCGAACGCACCCTGGGCACCTACGGCGACCTCGACGACGCCCTCGACGCCCTCATCGGCGGAATCGTCAGCTACCTCGAGGCGTAACGGAACCATCGAGGCCGTCGCCGATACCGTTCGGGCAGGCGTGTGCTCGTCGCAGGCTGCCTGCCGCAGACCTCGGCGGGGTCGCCGGATCGACCGTGGTGAGCGCCGACGCGGCGGCCCGTTCCCGGCCGGATATCTTCTTCTGCCAGGAAAAGCCGGACCTCCAGGGTTCGGATCAGCGCGCGAATTACCGTTCCCCGGGCGGCGCCGGCATTGCTCTAATGCGGCTATGCCTCATCCCTCCCCTGCCGGGCGACGTCAGCTCGCTCTCAACGCGTTCATCTATCCCGCAGGCCATCACGAGGCCGCCTGGCGGCATCCCCTCAGCCGCCCGGACCGGATCTACGATGTGCGCTACTACCAGGAGATCGCACGAACCGCCGAAGCCGCGGCGTTCGATGCGATCTTCTTCGCCGACGGGCCCGCCCTGCGGACCAGTGTCGCCTACAACGCCGCGCCCGGCCTGGAGCCGATCACGCTGCTCACCGCGATAGCCGCGGCCACCAGCCGGATCGGGCTGATCGCGACGGCGTCCACCACCTATTACGAGCCCTACAACCTGGCCCGGCTCTTCTCCTCGCTGGACCATATCTCCGGCGGCCGGGCGGGCTGGAATATCGTCACCACCGGAACCGATCTGGCCGCCGCCAATTTCGGTCTCGACCACCATCCCGACCACACCGAACGCTACGCGCGGGCCCGCGAATTCGTCGATGCGGTGACGGCACTGTGGGACAGCTGGGAGGACGACGCCATCCTGCTGGACCGCGCCGCCGGCCGCTATGCCGACCCGGACAAGATCCATCCGATCCATTTCGAGGGAGAACATCTGCGGGTGCGTGGCCCGTTCACCGCCGCCCGCACCCCGCAGGGCTATCCGGTGCTCGTCCAGGCCGGTGCCTCGAACGACGGCCGCGCCTTCGCCGGCCGCCACGCCGAGGCGATCTTCACCGCACATCAGCGGCTCGGTGATGCCCAGGCCTTCTACACCGATATCAAACGCCGCGCAGCCGAATTCGGCCGCGACCCCGACCATGTGAAGGTCCTGCCCGGCCTCAGCCCGTTCATCGCGGGCACCGAAACCGAGGCGAAACAGCTCGAACGCGAGTTCAACGCGCTCACCGTGCCCGAATACGGTCTCGACCAGCTGGAAGGGCTGGCCGGTGAATCTCTGCGCCGGTTGCCGCTCGACGAACCGGTACCGGCCGGCTTGTTCGCCGATGCCGGCGATGTCACCGACAACACCGCGAGCCGCCGCCAGGTCGTGGCCGGAATCGTGCGCCGCGACAGCCCCACTCTGCGTGGCCTGCTGCACCGTCTCGCAGGCGCCCGCGGGCATCGCGTATTCGCCGGAACCCCGGAACAGGTGGCCGACACCATGGAGGAATGGTTCACCTCGGGCGCTGCCGACGGTTTCAATGTGATGCCGCCCTACTACCCCGGCGGGCTGGAGATCTTCACCGAAACAGTGGTGCCGATCCTGCGGGACCGCGGCCTGTTCCGCACCGAGTACACGGGCACCACGCTGCGTGACCATCTCGGTCTGCCGAAACCGGTGAGCCGGTTCGCACCCGTGCCGATACCCGGCTGACCATCGCGTCACCCGGTCGGGAGGAAGAACGGCAGGGTGGCGGCGCTGCAGGCCCACCACTCGTGGCATGTCGTGATGCCCCGAGTACTACCCCTTCAGGCGGGCCATCACGCGATAGAGCTGCTCATCGTCGAGCGGCGGTTCCGGAAAATCGTGCCCGTCGGCAACACGGAAGCCGGCGAGCGCCAAATCCAGGTTTCGCCGCCACGCCCCGGGCGCGATATCGCCGGTGACCTCGGCGATCCTGCTACTCGCCCAGAGCAGCATGACAAGGTCGGCGGTGGTGACATCCGGGCGCACAACGCCCGCTTCCTGGCCTTGGACAAGAACACGTTCGGCGAGTCCACAGAGGCGGTTGTGCAGAGCTTCGGTGCGGTCGTCATCGGGGAAACGCTGCGAAACGAAATCGCAGAAACCACGATCGCCCACTTGAGCCGAACACAACACGTGCAGGAAGACGCAGAACCTGTCCCACGGGTCGGCCGAGCTCATCCCGGCCTCGATATCGTCGAGGAACCTCTGCAGAAGCGCTCCGTAGACGGCCACCAGCAAGTCTATGCGGCGAGGGAAATGCCGGTAGAGGGTTCCGATCGCGAGACCGGCACTTCGCGCGATCCCTTCGAGCGAGGCCATCGCACCGTGTTCGACGAAGGCAGTCCTGGCATGTGCGATCAGCAGCTCGCGATTGAGACGCGCGTCCCGGCGGGACGACGAAGTGGGTTCCACGGCCGACATGACACAGGACCCTACCAAAGTCGAGGCCCCCCTCACTATAAGTCGAGGGGGGCCTCACCTTGGTGCTAGCCTCACGTCCGAGACCCTCACATCATCGGCACTCGGAAAGGCCTCACCATGCCCAAGCTCGACGGCAAGACAGCGGTGATCACCGGCGGCACGGTCGGAATGGCATTGACAACCGCGCGGCTGTTCGCCGAGGAAGGCGCGCACGTCGTCATCACTGGGCGGCGCAGAGACACATTGGCGGAGGCCGTCGCCGCGATCGGCCGCAATGCGACCGGCGTACAGGGCGATGTGAGCAATCTCGAGGACCTCGACCGTCTGGTCGAGGCCGTCACCGAGCGAAGCGGCCGGGTCGACGTGTTGTTCGCGAGCGCCGGCAGTCACACTTTCGACGAACCATTGGGCGCGGTGACGGAGAAGTCCTTCGACGAAGTCTTCGACGTCAACGTCCGAGGCACCTTCTTCACCGTGCAGAAGCTACTGCCCCTGATGACCGACGGCGCCGCGATCATCCTCAACGGATCGGCAGCGGCGGTCCAGGGCAGCCCCGGGAGCACGGTCTATGCCGCAAGCAAAGCCGCACTGCGATCATTCGCCCGCACATGGACCACCGACCTGAAAGAACGGCGCATCCGCGTCAATGTCCTCAGCCCCGGCGCAATCCGCACCCCCTCGTTCGAGACCTTGCCCCCGCAGTTCAAAACTCAGGCCCTGGCGGCGATTCCCGCCGGCCGCCTGGGCACCGAAGCCGACGTCGCTACGACGGCATTGTTTCTCGCATCGGCGGACTCCGGCTACATCACCGGTGCCGAACTGCCCGTCGACGGCGGCCTCACACAGGTTTGAGGCGCCGGGTGCACCGGGACCGAGCGACTCGCTATTGCCGGTTGTCGGGCGAACAGCAGGGTGCCGCCGAGTCCGACCATCATCGCGCCGCCCGATGCGCTCGCCATGGACAGCCGCCGGGGCGATCCGGCGAACCAGCCCCGCGCGGCACCGGCCAGCAACGCCCATACGCTGTCGCAGGCGAAGGCGACCGCGGTGAAAACCCCTCCGAGCACCACCATCTGCAGCGGAACACCGCCCGCGTGGAAATCGACGAACTGGGGCAGGACGGCGACGAAGAAAACGATCGTCTTCGGATTCGTCGCCCCCACCACGAAGCCCTCGCCGAACACCCGCCACGGAGAGAGCGCCGCAGTATCGCCGGCACCGGGTGTGTCGATCCGATCTCGGCGATGACGGATAGCCTGGACCCCCAAGTAGGCCAGATACAGTGCGCCGAACACTTTGACGACGGTGAACAAGACGATCGATGTCGCCACGATCGACCCCACTCCGCCGGCGACCAGGAAAATCGGCACCAGACCTCCGGCCTCGTTACCCAGCACGCTGAGCAGCCCGCCTTTACGTCCCAGTGCCAGCGACCGGCCGATCACGAACAGCACACTGGGCCCGGGGATCACGATCAGGACCAGCGAAGCCAGTCCGAAGGTCAGCAACACATCGCCGTGGGGCACAATCCGAGGCTAACACCGGGCCGGACGGCCACGCCGTTGGGCTGATCGACCCACCAGACGGGCGCGGCGCGGCGCAGTTCGGCCCATTCCTCGATCGGCAGCCGAGCGGCGAGCAGGTCGGGATCGGTGAAATCGAAGTCGTGGGACAGGGACGGTGCGGTCTCTACGCCTCCTTGCGGGACACGGGCCTCCGGCCCGGAGCCGCTCGGATACCGCTGGCGTCGGCGCCGCCGGCCGGCACCGTCGCGTAATCCGTACGCAGCTGCTGCACGAGCCCCTTTTCACCTGCCGCCGGCCGGTATCACCGGATCGATACCGGCCGCTTCCTACCGCCCGGGTCAGGCGGTGGCGCGGGCCGCCGCTCCCGCATCGACCGGCATCACGGTGCCGGTGATATGCGCGCTCGCCTCGTCCGCCAGATACAGTACCGCCCGGGTCACCTCGAACGGTTCGAGGAAGGGCACCGGCTGCGCGTGCAGCGTCGCGAAGACCGGCTCGGCGTCGGCGAGTGTCGGAGATTCCAGGTCCGGCCGCATCTTCCGATACAACGCCTCGTTCTGCGCCATGGGTGTCGCGATGTTTCCGGGCGCGATCACGTTCGCCGTCACGCCGTGCGGGGCGAGGTCGAGCGCAACGCTTTTCGTCATCCCGACGACCCCCCATTTCGAGGCACAGTAGGCGGCCTGTCCCGGAGCGGCACCGCGACCGAGCATGGAACTGATGGTGATGATCCGGCCGTAGCCCCGCGTGATCATGCCGGGCGCGACGGCGGCGACGGTATGGAAGACTCCCGTCAGATTCGTTCCGATCACCTCGGCCCAGTGGCCGTCGAGAGCCTCCTGAATCGGCGCACCCGCCGACACACCCGCATTGGCGATCGCGATGTCGATCCGGCCGAATTCCGATTCGGCCCGAGCCACCAGTGCCTGTACGGCCGCCTGGTCTGCGGTGTCGGCTTGTTCGGCAATGCACCGCCGGCCCGTCGCTTCGACGAGGGCCTTGGTCTCCGCGAGTTCGTCCTTGCGCCCCATCGGATAAACAACCGCCGGCACGTCCTCGCAACGGTCACAGATCACCACATCGGCGCCGCGTTCGGCCAGTGCAACGGCATGCGCTCGGCCCTGACCCCGTGCCGCGCCGGTGACCAGCGCGACCCGGCCCGTGAAATCGTTCATTACTTCCTCCTGATACACCCCGGTCGGATCGGAGTTGCCGACTGTCACCACGGCAGCGCCTTCCCTGTGGTTGTCACGTTTGCCATGACTCCCGAGGTCACACGTGTAACACGCAGGACGTCGGCGGCAGGGCGCGGATTCCGCACGGTGGGATTCCCGTGCGGGCGTTTCCGGCAACACCTCCGTTGCAGTAGCCCGGCAGACTGGTGCGGAGCCGACGAGATAGCGCGCATATCACCTGGGGAAGCCCGTCCAGGTTGCACCGCGGAACGTGCGTCGCCCAGTGCGCCGGGGGAATCTCGATCCGTCCACACCCAGAAGCGCGGTACACGCCCGCAACGGCGTGCAGCCGGACAGGGCCGGCGCTCGCATAGGCTGCACAGAACCCGGCCCTCGCCGGCCGGACCGCGCGTGCATCGAACGACCGGATCGGAAGGAGTGCGATGAGGCTGACCGGAAAAGTCGCGATCGTGACCGGAGGTGCGGGCGGTATCGGGCGTGGGATCGTCCGGGCCTTCACCAAAAAAGGCGCGCAGGTTCTTTTCGTCGATATCGACGACGATGCGGGCAAAGCACTCGAGACCGAGCTCACGGGATCCGGCCAGTTCCTGAACGCCGATATCTCGAAAGAGGCGAATGCGGCGGCGATCGTGAAAGCGGCGATCGAGGCATTCGGCAAACTCGATATCGTGGTCGACAATGCGCACGCTTCCCGGCAGGCGCCGCTGCTGGAGACCACCCAGGACATGCTGGATCTGTCCTTCGGGACCAGCTTCTATCCGACCTTGTGGCTGATGAAGGCCGCGCACGAATCCGGGTCACCGCCGCCCCGGTCCTGGCCGAGGCCCGACGCGGGACTCTGCGACCGCCGATCGCGGCCGCCTACGACCTCACCGATATCCACCGGGCACAAGAGGAATTCAGCACCCGCCGGCATGTGGGAAAGATCGTCGTCCGCCCGTAGTCCGGGCGGTCAGCGACCCAAACGCTTCGCGCACTCCGCCATTTCGTCGATCACGAGATCCATGGAGGTGGCGTGGCGGGATGCCGACAGTACGAGGCGGTCGGCGCCGAGTGCGCGGGACCGATCGAGCTTGGCCTCGTCCAGGCGCGGCAAGGTGGCCCCGAGGACCAGCGAGATCCCCTCGGGATCGCGGTCGGCCGCAACTGCCGCTGCACGCATGGCGCCGATCGCCGTATCCAGGTCGGCGCCGGCCAATCCCAGGGGCTGGAACCCGTCGCCCAGCCGACCTGCCCGGCGAGCGGCCGCCAGGCTGTGGCCGCCGATATACAACGGAACGTCGGTGTCCCGGAAAGGTTTCGGACGGCTGTAGGCACCGGTGAACGAGAAGTATTCGCCGCGGAAATCCACACGGTCGTGACCGGCCCACAGGGCCCGCATGACCGCGATGGCTTCGTCGGCGATCTTGCCCCGGCGGTCGAACCGGCCGCCGCAGGCCTCGATTTCCTCCCGCATCCAACCGAGGCCGAGGCATATGCGCAGGCGGCCACCGGAGAGCCGGTCGAGGGTGGCGAGGCGTTTGGCCAGCACCACCGGGTTGTGGTTGGGCAGTACCAATACGCCGGTCGACAGGCCGAGAGTGGTGGTGGCCCCGGCGACGAACGACAGCAACTCCACGGGGTCCGGGATATCGCAATCGTCGGGTAGGTGGGATTTGCCGGTCGGCGAGTAGGGGTATTCGCTCTCGGTATCGGCGATGACCACCGAATGCTCCACGGCGGAGATCTCGTCGAACCCGAACGATTCCGCGGCCCGGGCGAACCGCAAGATCTCCTCCGGTTCCCCGCTCGTCCCCAGTTCGACCGGGATCACGACCCCGAGCTTCATTCCCTGTCTCCTTCGCTACACGAGCACAACCGACCTGCCGTCACCGACGCGAAACCCCGGGGTCCGGTAGGAACCGGGCACGGCCGTAGGTATGGAATTCCTGTTCGAGTGCCTGTTTACCGGGCTCGGTCAGCAGTTCGTAGGTCAATGCACCGCGCCCCACCCGGTGGTACACGGGGTCGCCGACCCGCCACAACTGCGCCTGCAGTTCGCGTTTGAGCACCTTGTTCGACCCGGTCACCGGCAGGTTCACCGATACCCGCACGAATCGCGGCGCCGCCTTGGTTCCCAGATCATCCTGGGCAGCAAGGAAATTCGCGAATCCGGCGGGGTCGAAATCCGATATCTGCGCGACCTCGATCGCGGCCATCACCTGATCCCCCGAACGCGGGTCGGGGACCGCGTACACACCCGTCGCGATGATCTTCGGGTGCCGCCGCAGAATCCGTTCGATCGTGAGCGCAGAGATGTTCTCGCCGTCGACGCGGATCCAGTCGCCTTTGCGGCCGGCGAAGTAGATGAACCCGGCCTCGTCGATATAGCCGAGGTCGCCGGTCCAGTACCAGCCGTGCCGGATCCGCTCGGCCACCGCGGCCTCGTTCTTGTAGTACCCCTCGAACCGTTTCGCGCCACCCTTGTCGACCATTTCGCCGATCGCCTCGTCCGGGTTCAGCACCCGGCCGAACCGGTCGAGCTCCGCGCGGGCACATTCCTCGCGGGTGTCCGGGTTCACGACGGCGATATCGGCGTGCGCGGGACGGCCCATGGCGCCTTCGGGGGCTTCCGGATCGGCCTTCACCGATCCCGCCCCCTCCGAGGAGCCGTAGCCCTCGAACAGTTCGGCCCCGAACCGGCGGGCGAACTCGGCCTTGTCCTCGGGTGATGCTTCGGTGCCGAACCCCCGAACCAGGGTGTTGTCGATATCGTCGGGCTGTTCCGGGGTGGCCATCAGGTAGCTCAGTGCCTTGCCGACATAGGTGAAGAATGTGGCGCCGAAGAACCGCACATCCGGAAGAAATCCCGAAGCGGAGAATTTCGGTGTCAGGCAGACGGTGGCCCCGTTGGACAGCGCCGGCGCCCACAGCGCCATCAGCGCATTTCCGTGGAACAACGGCATACAGCAGTAGTCGACGTCCTCGCGGACGTGCCCGTATTTCTCGTTGTTCGCATATGCGAGCCGGGCCAACCGGCCCTGGCTGCAGCGCACCGCTTTCGAGGTACCGGTGGTGCCGGAGGTGAACAACAGCAGGAACAGGGTTGTTTCGTCCACCACTGGTGCCGCGACCGGCTCGTCCAGCCGGTGCGCACGGACCCGATCAGCGTACGAGGGCGCATCGACGAGGACGAAACGATCCTCGTCCAGCCCGAGGTCCAGGTCACGCAGCTGCGCCATCCCGGCGGTATCGGTCACGATCAGCTGGCAGTCGACGTAGCGGATCTCGGCCTCGAGTTCGGCGCCGCGCCGGGTGGGGTTGATACCGACGATCACCGCGCCGCTCAATGCGGCCCCGCCGAGCCAGAACAGATATTCGGGGGTGTTCTCGAGCAGCACCCCGATATGGAACGGTCCGTCGACCCGCAACGCCGTGGCCAGCGCACCGCGGGCGGCGCTTTCGCGCACCGTTTCGTCCCACGTCCAATCCCGCTCCCGGGTCCGCACTCCGAGGTGCGAATCACCGAGACGGTCGAGCAGCATCCCCGCAATGGTCGCGTGTTCCAACTCAACTCCTGCCCGCATATCCCGTGCCACACGTCTCCGGCAGTGCCGCATGTGCCGACCCGACGCTATCCAAGTCCGTCACCCGCCCGCCCTGGGAGGTCTCAGCCAGTGGAAAGCGCGCGCCGGACCGGCCCGGGGGATTCGACTTCGAGCACCGAACACCGCCGCGATCGCCGATGCACGGTTCGTCACGCTCATGGTGCGCTGCGTCCGGCACACGCGGCGCGGCTCCGACGACCGGAGTTCAGTCGACCTGCGGCGCCCATTGCACGCCGTTGATATGTGCGCCGCCGTCGACGAACAGGGTGTTGCCGGTGAGGTAGCGCGCACCGTCGCCGGCGAGAAAGGCGACGACCGGGCCGATATCGTCGAGGGGATCACCGACGCGGCCCATCGGGTTCGCCGCATCGATCGAGGCCGCCATCTCCGGGTTGGCGTCGGCCATCCGCTGGTAGGCCGCGCTGCGCGCGCCCGGGCAGATCACATTGCAGCACACCTGTTTCGGCGCCCATTCGCGCGCCGCCGTGCGGGTCAGCGCTCGCAGCGCTTCCTTGGCCGCGTTGTAGGCCACCGAATACATATGGGCGTTGACGCCGTTGAGGCTGGCCAGGTTCACGACCCGGCCGGTTCCGTGTTCCGCCAGCGCCGGATAGGCGCGCTGCATGGCCCAGAACGCGGCCATCACCGCCATATCGAATCCGGCGGACATCACCTCGGGGGCCGTTTTCTCCAGCCGGGCGTATCCCGTTCCGCGCCACGCATTGTTGACCAGGATGTCCAGCCGGCCGTACTCGGATACCGCCGCGTCCACCATTGCCTCGACCTGGTGCTGCTCGGTGACATCGGTGCGCACGAATTGCGCCCGCACACCCCATGTCTCGGTCAGCCACGTCGCGGTATCCGCACCGGCCGCCGCATCGATCTCGGCGACCAGCACATCCGCGCCCTCCCGGGCCAGAGCACCCGCGATACCGCGCCCGACACCTACCCCGGCGCCGGTGACAACTGCGGCCCGGCCGGTCAACGTACCCATAGGCATGCCTCCTCTTTCGTGGGCAGCCTGCGGTACTCGCGGCGGCACGGCCACCGAAGTCTCACCCAGCGAGAGACCCCCTGGGCTCCGGTGCCGATCCGAGCTGAGATACAACGATGGACCCTGCCGACCGTCTTGCCCTGATCACGCTCGCGGCCCGCTATGCACAAGCCGTCGACCGCCGGGACATCGCGGCAGTCGCCGCCCTGTGTACCTCCGAGGTGGTGTTCGTCCTGCCGCCCGAACTGAGGAAGACGGGGTCACCGGCCGAACTACGCGGTAGCGCGACAGTGGCACAGTCGGTGGTGGGTGCGGTGTCTCATCTGGTGGCGACCCGGCACGTCGTCGAACAGCAGGTGACCGAGAGCGATGCGGCAGGCCGCGCGTACGGCGAGACCTACTGCACGGCGCACCACATCTACGCACGCGGTGACGACCATCGGGACAACCGGATCGCACTGCGCTATCAGGACACCTTCGAGTACCAGGGCGGCATCTGGTTGTTCTCCCGGCGCGAACTCGTGGCCGACTTCGCCGAGGATGTGCCGGTGACCCGGCCCGGCCGATGAACCGGGCACCCGTTGACAGTCCAATCGGACTGTGAAACCGTTCTCGGTACCTTCGCCGCCGAGATTGGAACGCCGAAATGACTTTCGCCGGGAACACGGTCGCCTACGAAGTCCGCGACCATCGCGCCTACCTCACCTTGAACCGGCCCGAACGGCTCAACGCGATCACCGGCGAGATGGCCCGCGAAATCGGTGATGCCGTCGCCGCGGCGAACGCCGACGATTCGGTGCGCGTCATCGTGGTCCAGGGAGCGGGCCGCGCCTTCTGCGCAGGCTACGATTTGAAGCTCTACGCCGAGGGCGGCGAAGAACACCAGGGCGCGGTCTGGGATCCGATCAAGGATTTCCGGATGATGAAAACCAACACCGACCATTTCTTCTCGCTGTGGCGGTCGGCCAAACCCACCGTCGCGAAAGTGCACGGCTACGCCGTCGCGGGTGGCAGTGATATCGCGCTGTCCTGCGACCTCGTCGTCATGGCGGAAGACGCACGGATCGGCTATATGCCTGCCCGGGTATGGGGCTGCCCCACCACGGCGATGTGGGTCTATCGTCTCGGCGCCGAACGCGCGAAGCGGATGCTGCTCACCGGCGACACCATCGACGGGATCCGGGCCCGGGAATGGGGGCTGGTCATCGACGCCGTCCCGGCGGCCGGGCTCGATACCGCGGTCGAAGAACTCGTCGACCGGATGGCCGGGGTTCCCACCAACCAGCTGGTCATGCAGAAGATGATGATCAACCAGGCCTACGACAATATGGGCCTGCAAACAACGCAGAACCTCGCGATCCTCTTCGACGGCATCACCCGCCACTCCCCCGAAGGCCGGTGGTTCGTCGATTTCGCCCAGCAACACGGATTCGACGCCGCCGTCAAGTGGCGCGATACGGGCCGGTTCATCCCGGACGGCGGCGGCGATATCCCGGCCGACGACGATATCGAGCGAATGAAACAGGAACTGGAACGGCGGGCGGAGCAGCGGCGATGACCGCGCTCACCGAATCCGTGTGGCCCGTCGACAGCAGTCGGCAAGTACTCGAGCTCACCGTGGGTGAACTGCTCCGGCAGGCAGCCGCCGCGGCGCCGGAGCAGCTCGCGCTGGTATCGGTCGCTCCGCAACGCAGCGCCCGCACCTGGACCTACGCGCAGTTGCACGACGATGCCGAACGCGCGGCGGCCTGGTTGCTCGGCCGGTTCCGGCCGGGCGAACATATCGCGGTGTGGGCACCGAACGTCCCCGAATGGCTCGTGCTCCAGTACGGCGCCGCGCTCGCCGGCCTGGTGCTCGTCACGACCAACCCTGCCCTGCGCGGACCCGAACTCGAATACGCACTCGACCGGTCCCGTGCGGCCGGCGTCTTCTACGCCGACAGTTTCCGCGGCACAGATATGGCGGCCCAGATCCACACCGTGCTGCCCGCTGTCCCCGCGGTACGCGCCGCCGTGTCCTTCGACGGCTGGCTCGACGATATCCGCGGCACCGAGAAGCGCACGCAGTTACCGGATGTCGACCCGCGTTCGGCCACCCAGATCCAGTTCACCTCCGGCACCACCGGCCGCGCGAAACCGGCAGTACTGGCGCACCGGTCGATGGTGACCAATGCCGCGTTCGTCCGCGACCGCTGCGGCGCGGCCCCGGGAGCGACCTTCGCCACCGCGCTACCGCTCTTCCACACCGCCGGGTGCGGTCTGGCCGCGCTGGGATCGGTGTATCAGCGGGCCACGCTGGTTCTCGCCGAAATATTCGACCCGGCGACGATGCTGGCGGCGATCCAGGATCACCGCGCCGAGATCTACGGTGGCGTGCCCGCCATGCTGCACGCCCTGCTCGCCCATCCCGGACTCGCCGAATTCGATCTCCGCGCGCTGCGGGTCGTGATGTCCGGTGGCGATGCCGTCCCGCCCGCGCTGATCGACGGCTGGGCGCACACCTGCGGCGCCGCGATGAGCGCGGTGTACGGCCAGACCGAACTCGGGCCGGTGATCTGCCAGACGAGTCCGGCCGACAACCGCGACGACAACCTGTTCACGGCGGGCCGCCCCCTTCCCGGAGTCGAGGTATCCGTGCGCGATCCCGAAACCGGTGCGGTGCAGCCGCTCGGGGTCGAGGGCGAGATCTGTGCCCGCGGATACCAGCAAATGATCGAATACCTCGGGATGCCCGCCGAAACGGCGCAGACGATCGATGCCGAGGGCCGGCTGCACACCGGCGACCTCGGGACGATGGACGCCCGCGGCTACGTCCGCGTCACCGGCCGGCTCAAAGATATGATCATCCGCGGTGGGGAGAATATCTATCCGCGGGAAATCGAGGAGGCCCTGGCCGCGCATCCCGCGCTCATCGACGCGGTCGTCCTCGGCCTGCCCGATGGCAGCTGGGGCGAGAGCGTGGCCGCGGTGGTCCGGCCGGACCCGGCCCGACCGGTCCCCACACCGGCCGAGCTGCAGGATTACCTTCGGGAACGGCTCGCCCCGCCCAAGACCCCGAAATCCTGGTACGTCGCCGAGAGCTTCCCCGTGAACGCGATGGGCAAGCTCCAGAAGTTCCGGCTTCGTGAGCAGATCGCCGACGGCCGGCTCGACGCCCTGTGACCGGGAAGCCGGTGCATACCGGGCGCGGTGCCGGCCCTGCGCCGCAGAGTTCCGCGCAACCGGCGCCGCGCACCGCCGGCTTGTCCCGTAGAGAACAGCACGCGAAAACCCACGCCGCGCTTCTCGACGCGACGATCCGGTGCCTGGTCGATCACGGCTACGCGGGCACGACCACACAGCGGATCCAGGAGGAGGCCGGCGTTTCACGGGGCGCGCTCCTGCATCATTTCGCGTCGAAATCGGAGTTGCTGGTCGCCGCGATCCACCATATCGCCGACCGGCGCCTGGCCGTTCTCGGCGATCACGTCGCCGGGCTGGGCGACGGGCCCGAATCCCTGCCGCAGATGGTGCACGCGGTCCGGTCGGCCATGACCGGACCGGCCTTTCAGGCCGCACTGGAACTGTGGGCCGCGTCCCGTACCGACCCACAGTTACGCCAGGCACTGCTACCTGCCGAGAAACGGCTGGGATCCGCACTGCGTAACCATTTCGAACGGCATGCCGGTATCGCCGACCCCGAAGCCGCCCGGACAGCGTTCGAATCGCTGATGGCACTCGTTCGCGGGATCGAACTCACCCGGCTCCTGCGCACCGATTCGACCCTCGCCGACCGGGTCGTCGACGACTGGCTGAGCAACGTCGCCCGGCTACGCGAGAGCTGACGGCTAGACCGGCGACAGCGGCGGCGAGGGCGGGAAGGCGACCGGCAGCGCGGTCAGCGCCCGATGGAACGCACCTGTGCGCCAGGTCAGCTCGTCGGCGGGCACCCGGAGCCGGATCTCCGGCAGGCCATCGAGCAATTGGTCGATGGCGTCCTGCGCGATCAGGTAGGCCAGCGAACTGGCCGGGCACACATGCGGCCCACCGCCGAAAGCCAGATGCGCCCGGTTACCCGCGTGCCGGTTCGAACCGATCACCGGATCGGTATTGCAGGCGGCCATGCTGATGATCACCGGTTGGTGGGCCGGCAACCACACATCGTCGATGAGAATCGGCTGCTTCGGGAAGGTGAAACAGAAATTCGCCATCGGCGGGTCGTTGAACAGCACCTCGTCCAGCGCGTCCCGGGTGGACAGGCTACCGTCGAGCGCGCTGTCGCCGAACTGTTCGTCGGTGAGCATCAACCGCAACGCATTGACGATCAGATTCTGCAGTGGTTCGATGCCTGCCCCGTATATCGTTCCGATCTGGTTCGCGATCTCAGGTTCGGTCAATGCGCTCGGGTGCCGCATCATCCGTGTCGTCACATCGTCACCGGGGTGAACGCGTTTGAGCTCGATCAGTTCCGCCAGCGATTTCATGAGCAACTCGGCACCGCCCTCGGCACCGACGCCCTCGAACATGGCGGCCATCCCGGTCGCGGCCCGCTGCGCGATCTCGGTGGGACAACCCAGCATCGCGTTCAGCACGGCGAAGGTGAGCGGGAACGCGTACTGCTTGATCAGGTCCGCCGATCCGTCGCCGCAGAAGGAGTTGATCAACGGAATGGCGATCCGCTCCACGGTCTCGTGCAGGCCGAACGGGTCGACCTCGCCCAGACCGGCGACGATCGCCTGCCGATACCGTGCGTGCGCGCTGCCGTCGTTACGCCGGGCATTGGGCCGCCACTGCATGAGCGGCAGCACCGGGCAATCCGCCGGAATATCGCGCTGCCAGGTGCGCGGGTCGGCCGGGAAATGATCCGGATCATTGTAGATACGCAGCGCCGTGTAATAGCCGATCACCAGCGTCGCGGGCACGCCCGGTGCTATATCGACGGGCACCAGGGATCCGTGCTGTTCCCGCATCGCACGATAGGTACTGTGCGGGTCCACCGCGAATTCCGGTACGTACAAAGGAATCCGCGGGCCGTCGGTGCCGGCCGGTGCACTGTGCGGAGCCCGGGGCGATGGTTGCTCGGAAATCGTCACCGGACGGATCCTAGGCACAAGATCGCCAACTCTCCCGCGATACCGGTGTATGCCGGGCCGGTCTCGGTGATCGGGAACAGCGCGTTCACCACTTCGGCGAACGGTCTAGCTTCTACTCGTGACCCGCACCAGGACCTTCCCGCATCTGCTCGCCCCCGGGACCATCGGCCCGGTTTCGCTGGCCAACCGCGTGGTCTTGCCCGCGATGGATATGAATCTGTGCGAGGACGGCGAGATCGAACAGGGCGATATCGATCATTTCGCCGCCCGCGCGGCCGGTGGTACCGGCCTCATCATCACCGGGGCCTGCGCGGTCGCATACCCGGTCGGGTGTGCGAGCACCAAGGAACCCGGGCTCTCCGAGGACCGATTCGTTCCCGGGCTGAAAGCGCTGGCCGACGCCGTCCACGCCGCCGGCAGCAAGCTGTGTGTGCAGATGACCCATCACGGCAAGATCGCCCGGATCGATACCGTCCAGGACCGGCCACTGCTGGTTCCGTCCCCACCGGCCGGGCCGGCGGACCTGTCCGCGCTCGCCGACAACACCCCCGGCGAGCTCCAGAAGATGGGCGCCGTCACCGGCGGGAAGCAGGCCACCTACCACGAGGCCACCGAGGACGATATCGACTGGCTTGTGCGCTGCTTCGCCGAGGCCGCGGGACGGGTGCGCGATGCCGGCGGGGACGCGGTCGAAATCCACGTGGCGCACGGCTATGTACTCGGCGCTTTCCTGAGCCGGGCGGACAACAAACGCACCGACGAATACGGCGGGTCACTCGAGAACCGGGCACGACTCGCGGTGGAGGTGATCCGCGCGGTCGAGGCGGAGGTCGGCGATTCCCTCGCGATCCTGGTGCGCGTCGCGGGCCGGGAGTTCGGCGAGGAAGGCGCGCTGACCACCGAAGAGGCCGTCCAGGCGGCGGCACTGTTCGAGGCGGCCGGAGCCGACGCCATCCATGTCACCGGCTGGGGTCGTAACCCGTTCTCCAACTTCACCGACGGCCCCCTGCCCGACCAGGTCGGCGCCTACACAGACCTCGCGGCCGCGGTGAAGCGGGCCGTATCGATCCCGGTGATCGCCGTCGGCCGGGTGCTGCCGGAGATCGGCGAGCAGGCGATCGCGGCGGGCACCACCGATTTCGTGGCCATGGGCCGGCAGCTGCTGGCCGATCCGGACCTGGTGAACAAGCTCCGGGCGGGGACACCGGAACAGGTCCGTCCCTGTATCAATTGCTATGTGTGCGTCCAGGAGAACTTCTGGGACGACACACCCCTCTGCGCGGTGAATCCCGCGCTGGGCAACGAAAAACTGCTTCCGCTGACGCCTGCTCCCGCGCGCAAACATGTGGTCGTCGTCGGCGCCGGTCCCGGCGGGCTCGAAACCGCCCGGGTGGCCGCCGAACGCGGGCATCGCGTGACGGTACTGGACAAATCCGATCGGCTCGGCGGCACACTCTGGTTCTCCGGTCTCACCACGCCGGACAACCAGATGCTGCTGGACTGGCTGAAAGTACAGGTCCAGCGTCCGGAGATCGATATCCGCTTGAAGACCGAGGCCACGGCGGCCTCGATCCAGGCGCTGCGACCGGACGTGGTGGTCGTCGCCACCGGCGCAGTGCGCGGACGGCCCGCGGTTCCCGGCAGCGATCTACCGCATGTCCACACCGGTGATACGTTACGCGCCTTGATGACCGGCTCCGGCGACGTTTCCCAGGCGCCGCTGCCCCTGCGGGCCATCGCGAAACTCGGCAAACTGTCCGGTATCACGAAGAGCGCGGCCGCGATCCGCACCGTCACCCGCACATTCCTGCCGATGGGTAAGAACGTCGTCGTCATCGGCGGCTCGCTTGTCGGACTGGAACTTTCGGAGTTCCTGGCCGAACGCGGCCGCGCCGTGACCCTGCTCGAAGAAGGTGGGCAGCTCGGCGTGCCGATGGCGCTGCCGCGGCGCTGGACCGCCGTCCGGCATGCGAAGGAGACGGGCGTGCAGATCCACCGCCGGGCCACCGTGCAGCGAATCACCGAGAAGCACGTCGAGTTCACCGTCGGGGACGAAACCTCGACCGCTCCGGCGGATATGGTCGTCGTCGCCTCCGAAGTTTCCGCGGAGGCACAACTGGCCGAAGCGCTGAAGGGGGTAGTACCCGAAGTGCACGTGGTGGGCGACGCCGCGCAGGTCGATTACATCCAGGGCGCGATCCATACAGCGTGGCAAGCGGCTACGAAGCTGTGAGCTCGGCGGCGCGACCTCGCACGGCGAGCCGTTCACCACGGCCGTAGTGCTCATCGATCACCGCCCCGCGGATCCTCGGTGAAGGCGTAGTGGCTCCGGTGGTCCCGGATTCCGATGGTCAGGGCCGTCGCGATCACCGCCGCGCCCAGTTGCGCGGGTGAGTAGACAGGTCCCCCACCGCCTGGGCACCACATGGGCACCTCGGATTTCGACCTCCGTGGCTGCGCCACAGTCGAGCTCACTGTTCAGCAGACCGACCCGAACAGGAGGCATTCAGGCGCGGGCCCGGCACCGCGATCGGCGACGCGGTGCCGAGGCGAGATCGGCGCGGTCGAACCACCCTGGCTCCGGCCCGGGACGCCGAGTCCGGGGCCGGGCGGTGCGGTTCTACCGGAGTCGGCGGCGATCGGCGAGCATATCCGCCAAAGTCTCGCGGACCGGCCGGAAGGTGATGCCGAGATCGCGCTCGGCGGGGCCGTCGTCGGTGGGCGGAGAGTCGGTGAGATAGCGGATCGAGGTCTCGCTGAGTTGGCTCACACCGGCGGGCAGCAGCGGCCGGAGGCGATCGGCGAGCTTACCGGCGGCCACGAGCACACCGTCGGGGATACCGTAGTAGCGCACCCGCCGACCGGTGATATCGGTGAGCAGACCGGCCAATTCGGCGCCCTTCACATGATGCCCGCCCAGGACATAGCGCCGCGGCCCGCGGCCCGGTTCGAGCAGCCGGACATGGGCCTCGGCGAGGTCGCGGACATCACCGATCGTGAAGGCCGCGCCGCGACCCGGAATACCGACGCGAACGAAGGCAGCGACGGCTTCACCGGATTCCCCGAACTGACCCCCGGCAGCCGGGCCCACGATACAGCTCGGGTAGGTCACCACCACGGGCGCGCCCTGCTGCTGCAGTTCCCTGGCATACTGCTCCACCCGCGCCTTGGAGGTGGCGTAACCGTCGTCACCACCCGCCGGCGGCAGGTCCGCGTGCACCAGCGGGGATCGCGGATGCCACAGCGCCGTCATACTCGACACGTACACAATCGGATCGATGCCGCGGTCGACTGCCTGCCCGAGCACATTCCGCGCACCGGCGAGGTTGGCCCGCATCATCTCCTCGGCCGCATCGGCCCGCAGGGCCACCACCGCGGCGGCGTGCACCACCGCGTCACAGCCGTCGAGCGCTTCACCGACCCGATCCGGGTCGGTCATATCGCCACGCACCACATCGGTGGCGTCGAATCCCAGTGCCGCCGCGATCGGCGCCAGCCGGGCGGGGTCGCGGACCAGCAACCGCACCCGATGTCCACGGTCGTGTACGGCTTTGGCGGTCCAGGCGCCCACGAATCCGGTGGCGCCGGTGATCAGCACCCGCATATCCGGCTTCAGTACTTCAGCGCTCCCGCATCGACCGGCACCTGGGTCCCGGTGATGGCCACCGACGCGGGACCGGCCAGCCACGCCACCACTTCGGCGACATCCTCGACCGGCATGAAACCGCTCTGCCCGTCGTTGGCCGACTTCAGCGGCACCGGCGGGAAACTGTGCAGGAACGACGGATGTTTGCCGAACATCGCCATCATATCGTCCGGCTGGATCATCGGGGTGTCCACCGAGTACGGGTGGATCGAGTTCACCCGGATACCGAATTCACCCGCCTCCAGCGCCAGCGTATTGGTCAATGCCACCAGCCCGTGCTTGGACGCCGCGTAATGCCCGTTACCCGGTGTGGCCTTCAACCCGGCCGACGAACTGACGATCACGACCGATCCACCGTTGCCCGCCTCGATCATCGCCGGCAACGCGGCCCGGATAGTGCGCCAGGTACCACTGAGATTCACGTCGACAACGGTGTCCCATTGCTCTTCGCTCATCTCCCACAGCCGGCCCCAGCTCAGCACGCCAGCATTGGCGATCAGCACGTCGAGGCGGCCGAACTGGGCAACACCGTCGGCCACCAGCTGCTGCAGTCCGGCCAGATCCCTGATATCGACTGCACGGGTGAGGATTTTGCGGCCCGCGGATTCGACCAGCCGCGCGGTCTCCGCGAGATCCTCCGCAGTGGCGGCGGGATAGGTGACGGTGCCGGAGATCGGCGCACACGCATCGATGGCGATGATATCGGCGCCCTGCTCGGCCAGCCGGACCGCATGCGCGCGGCCCTGCCCGCGGGCAGCGCCCGTCACCAGGGCCACCTGTCCCAGCAGTGGCTCGGTCGGATTTCTCATCGTGGCACCTTCGATCATCGTTGTCGGGCGGACGGCCGGCTCCGGCCATCCGCGGTACGGGCATACTCGCCGAGGGGTCCCGAGCGGGTTCCGACCGGCCCACTTCTCTCGGCGGCTGAAACGAAGTTAGACGGGTGTCCATATAACAGTCAAGGGCGCTGACAGGGCGCGGACCGGCACCGCACCACGGGCCACTCGATATGGCGGCCGCGGCCACTCAGGCGCGGTCAGGAGTGGAAATCGCGCGCTCGACCGCCATGCGGACCAGTTCATCGGCCTGCTCTTCGGTGAAGACCCCCGGCAGGGTGAGGCGTTCGAGGATGAGCCAGTTCAGGGCCAGGAACAGCAGGACGACGGTGTTCTCGTCGCCCGGCATTCCGTTGTCGACGTGGTTGCGGATATTGAAGTCCAGATCGGCTCGGACCCGTTCGGTGAGCAGGGCTTGGAGCTCGGGCCGCCGGGTCGCCTCCAGGCGGAGTTCGAGCAACGCCAGATAACCGGTGCGGAACCGGGTGACGCGTCCGACGACTTCGGTCATGAGTTCGGTGACGGTCTCGCGGGAACGGGGTCCCTGCAGTTTCACCATGACCGATTGGTCGGGCACCAGCCGCTCGTAGTACCGATGACCTGCCTGAACCAGAAGGTCGTCGCGGTTGGCGAAGTAATTGGAGGCGGTGCCGGCCGGCACCTCGGCTTCTTTGTCCACCGCGCGGAACGTCAGTCCGCGGGCCCCTTCCCGGGCCAGTACCTCGATCGATGCGTCCAGTAACGCCTGGCGGCGTTGGGGATTCGTGCGGACCACTTGACACCACTCCATCTGTAGTACTACAGTTCAAATCACTTCATTCAGAGTACTACAGACGAGGCGGTCAGGCACACGAGGTGATCCCCCGTCCTGCCGGATCCACCGTCCTCGTCGAAAGGCGGATCCGATATGCGAAAACCACGCGGCACCTTCCCCATCCCGAACAACCCTCGGCGTTTCGCAGCCCGGCCGACGCCGCGCGCCGCGATCACCAAGAAAGGACTGCCCCGCCACACCAGGCGCGGCGGGCGGTAGCCAGCGCTCTGCCGGGGTCGGCGCAAGACGCGCTCGACGATGAACCGCCCAGGTCAGAACACCGAAACAAGAGCAGCGCAGGAAAGAGGAAACATGCGTGATGTGAAGATCTGGAGTGAGGAGTTCGGCGCCGCCACGGATCCGCCGATCCTGCTGATCATGGGGTCGATGTCGCAGGGCATCCTGTGGCCGGATGAGTTCATCGACCGGCTCGTCGCCGGAGGCCGCCGGGTGATCCGGTACGACCACCGTGACACCGGGATGTCGGATACCGTCGACTTCGCGACCCACCCGTACACCTGGGACGACGTCCACCACGACGTCTACCGCGTCCTGGACGCCCACGGCCTCGAAAGCGCCCACCTGGTAGGACATTCCGCAGGCGGACTCCTCGCCCAGCTCGTCGCAGTGAAGCAACCGCAACGAGTGCGCTCGCTGACAGTCATCGGCTCCTCACCGCTCGGTGGCGGCGAAGGCAGGGTACTCATACGCGCTCTGCTCGGTGAACCCCAGCCTCCGGGCAGCCTGCCCGAACCGGCACCCGAAATCGTCACCTTCTACCGCACACTCATGGCGGCACCACCACCGTCGGATCGGCGCACCCGCATCGACGGCATGGTTGCCGAGCAACGGGTACTGCACGGCACCGGCCTGCCGTTCGACGAGACAGCCGCACGCGAACTACAGGAACGGATCCACGACCGGGCCCACAACCTCTCGGCGGCCACCAACCACCGGCTCGCCGCCGCCGCCCACCCCGACTTCGAACCTGCCGGTGCACTCCCCCGGATCCAGGCATCCACACTGGTCATCGAAGGCAGTCACGAACCGGTCAAACCGGGTCACGGTGCGATGATCGCCGAGCAGATCCCGGGAGCGCAGCTACGGATCGTCGCCGGCATGGGCCATACACTGCCGCCGCAGGTGCACGAGGAACTCGCCACCGCCGTCCTCGCACATACAACCAGGTGACCGAGAGCGCCCCGACCCCAATTGCGCAGCACCGGAACGAACTGAGCGACGCAGCGTATGGCAGGAGAATCCGACCTTTTCGCGTCCCGGCCGAACGGCTGTTCCCAGGCACTTGATCCCGTACCGGACGGGAAAGTGGCCGGCACAGTGATCGGTATCGGCGTAGACGGTGGCCGCGCCGGTATCCGGCCCCACCGCGTGGCCCCTGTGTGACCGTTCCTCGACGCCGGGCAGGTCGGCCCGGGCCCGCCGCAGCCGTGCCCGCCGCAGGTACATCGAAGGCATCGTGTGCAAGTACATTCGACGTGATGGACAGATATCGCAGACCACGCGATGCGATAATGGACCGCGCGAGATCACCGAGACCTTCGCCGAGACAGGGGTTGTCGACGATCCGAATCGGCTGAAATCGGCCCGGAAATGACATCTGGCCGAGGTCGATATCGATGACCTCGCCGTCTCCGAAGTGCAGGAACTGCGGAATATCCAGCGGGGCCGCGAAGGTTTCGGGGTCCTGGCACACCGTGAGCTGCTGTATGTTCGTCGACGCTGGGACGGGGGTGAGATTCCGGCCGCCGACTACCTGATGGAGATCACCGACTGCTATCGCACCCGCCAGGTCGAAGTGCTGACAGCGGCGAGGCGGTCCAGCTCGGCCTCGACGACTTCCCCTTCAATCCACCGATCGACTGGTGGGAGACCCCGATCTGGCCGGGCAGGAGATCACGGCACAGGAGTTCGAGAAGGCATGGGCTGGTGCGGTTCCTGCACCCGAGGACTGGCACCGCTGACGATTGAGAACGACACCGCACGCCCCTCGAGGGCGGATACGATTGGCGGATGAGCTGGTGGGTCAACGCGATACCCGCCGGCGTCGCCGCCGCCCACGGTCTCTGGACGAGCCTGTGCTTGCCTCCGGACCGATCCCCTGAGTTGGTGATGTCCTTGCCGCGATCAGGAATTCGCGTTGCTGTGGCGACGCGTGGTTCGAGATCGCCGGGGTGAATATCGACGACTGACAGCTCGGATGGAAGCAATCACGCCCTGACGATTACCTCGGCGAGCCAAATATCAATCCAGCGGGCAACGGCCGGGAGCTCACCTCCGCTACACCTGTCGAGTTCATGGCATTCCGCAATCCGAGGCCTCAGGGCGGCACTGACGTTGGTGTGCCTACTGGCCGTGACAATGGCGGTTCGCTCCTCATAGCTGTAAGCGCACCATTCGGCGATTTCGTACGCGGGGCCGGGAAGTGCGGTTCGGCTGCAGCAGACTGTTCATGTCAGGTGATCAGTGTGGTGTGGGATCGGCGGTGGCCACGCCGGTTCCGGTGGGACGTGGCTGCTTGCGGCTGATGACGATTCCAGCGACGACGAGCACAGCTCCGAGCGGCTGATGCCAGGTCACGGTCTCGTCGAGAATTACAGCGCCGAGCGCCACGCCGATGACCGGGGTCAGATAGGTGACGCTGGAAGCCACGGTGGCACCCCATCCAGCGACGATGTTGGTATTCCAGATGTAGGCCACCCCGGTTCCGAAGACCCCGAGAACGATCATGCTAGCGACGATGCCCGGGGTCAGCATCACAGGGTGATCGTCGATGATCGGTACGGTCACCAGGAGTATGGCGGCGCCGATTCCGACCTGGACGGTCGCGACCGAGGTCGCCGGCAGACCAAGTGGTGAAACGAACCGGCGCAGATAGACGAAGGCGACACCGTAGCTGCCGGTCGCGACCAAGCAAGCGAGTTGCGCGCCGAGGCCGCCGGTGTCGGTTGTTCCGAGGAGTTGCCACGGGGCGAGCACGATCAGGACCCCGATCAGTCCGAGGGCGAGGCCGGCGAGTTGAGCGCGGTGCGGTCGTTCGGCACGTAGGGCTGCCAGTGTGACCAGCAGGGTCATCAGCGGTGTGGTCACGTTATAGATGCTCAGCAGGCCGGAATTGATGTGCTGGCCCGCCCAGGCGAACAACGTGAACTGCAGCACACACAGGAATAGTGAGACAACGCTGATATGTCCCCACTGTCGTACAGACCGGGGTAACCGGACCCTCAGTACCAGCACAACCACCGTCAAAGCGAGCGCCCCGAGCCTCATACGGGCGGTCGCGACCTGTAACGGTAACAGCCCGGCGAGACCGATCTTCATGAACAGGAAGCTCGATCCCCACGCCAAGGACAACGCGACGAACTGCATCGGTAACAGGCGCGAACCGGCTGGACCGGGCATCATCTCGGGCTCCATTCGAAACGGTTCCGGTTGCGAGGACGTCAGCTCCTCAGTGAGCACACCGCACCAGCAGCCGAAACTCTGGCGGGAATCGGACGTGAACCTCGGAACACCTCGAATGCCCGCGACGCCGATCCATTTCGTACTTCTTCCGGAGCGTTTCCCGGGCGGGTAGCAGTGCTCGAGTAGCGCCCACTCGGCGTCGGTCGTCGACGAGGACGGATGCCTCCGGCCAGGTCATCAGCGGCCGGGCATGAGGAACACGCGGTGATGAGCGACGAAGGCACACCAAATCCTGGTACTTATCGGGGTCAGCGTTCCTACTGCGCATCGCCGGTTCATGGTCCTCCTGTGGGCTTGCATGAGAACCCTCGGAGGGTCGGTGAACACCGCGCTGATCCCGTTGGGCGGCTGGGGCGAGCAGCACATGGAGACGATTACCCGGATACTGCTGGACACGTGAGCACACATGCGCCGCACCGGCGATGAGTTGCTCCCCCGGCGCATCGTCGTCGACTGTCGCAGATATCTGCACGGCAGCCGAGGTCGCGCCTGCAACCTTCTATACATACTTCCCGGCCAAGGAAGATCTGGTGTTCGCCGACCAGCCCGAAGGGGTGGTGGCGATGCGGCAGACCATCACTGCTCGCGGCAGCGCAGAGTCCCTGTACACGGTCCTGATGCGCGGTGTGGAAATGCTCGCCGCCTCCCCGCAATGGAGTGTGGCTTCCGACGAGAACCCGGCCGCGATCCGAGCCCGCCTGATACTCACGGTTCCCTCGCTGCGTGCGGTCGCGCTTCGACAGCTGTTCGACTTGCAGGTCGACTGGGCCAACGCGCTGACCCTGGCATTTCCCGGGGAACTCGACGAACCGACCGCGCACGCCGTGATCGGTTCACTCGTCGGAGCAGTGACGAGCACCGCCATGGCACACATCCGTCAAAACAGGCCACTCGAACAGATACCGGAGGTGGTGACCCAGGCAGCGCAGATCGCGCTGAACGGACTGCCTCGCCTGCAGATATCGAACGGCACCACCGAATGAACGGACCGAAAGGCCTCGCACGGCAACGTTTCACGGGCGTGTTCGCCTTCCGCCGTGGCCGCACAGTGGTCTTCGGCCGGCAACTTCTGGAGTGCCCGTGACGGTAGCGCTCGCCATCGACCGGTTGGCGATGTCTTTGAAGTAGTTGCTGATCTCGACCCCGCTGCGGTGGGTCCATCACAGAAAATGCAGGTCGTCGACCACGATGATGCTGGTTTCGCAGGTGCACACCACGCCGTGGGTGTCACCGCGGTCGCTGATGCGTCGAACGCCGCCCGCGATGCATCGCCTCACCGGCTGTCCCGTTCGGCCGCGCCGACAACCTACGGGGCTCGTTCGGTCAGCTCAGATACCCGAGTAGCTCGTCGTGCAGCATGCCGTTCGACGCGGCCGCGCTGTCACCGAGCGGGCCCGGGTTGCCGTCGAGGCCGGTGAAAGCCCCGCCCGCCTCGGTCACGATGACGGCGTGGGCCGCCATCTCCAGTGGCGAGAGGTCCGGATCGGCGCAGATATCGATCAACCCCTCAGCAACCATCATGTAGGGCCAGAAGTCACCGTACGCGCGCGTACGCCACACCTCCCTCGACAGCGCCAGAAGACCACTCAGCCTGCCTTGCTCCTCCCAGCCGGCAAGGGAGGAGTACGCGAACGACGCATCCGGCAACTTCGAAACGCCCGAGACACGCATGCGGCTGGCCGAGGACAGGCTGCGGCCGGTGAAGGCGCCGTGATCCTGTGCGGCCCACCAGCGGCGTCCCAGCGCTGGGGCGGAGACGACGCCGACCACGGGCCGGTAACCGCCCTCGGACGCTTCGATCAGGGAAATCTGCGTCGCCCATACCGGTACACCGCGCGCATAGTTCTCGAGACCGTCGATGGCATCGACCACCCAGCAGCGCGGCCCGGTTCCCTCCAACCCCTCCCCCTCGCCGAGCACGGCGTCACGCGGGCGGGAGCGCTGCAACTGTCCGCGAATGAGCTTCTCCACCTCGGTTTCGGATTCGCGCACCGGTTCCAGATCCGGCTTAGACTCGATCACGAGGTCGAGCGCCTTGAAACGCTCCATGCTCGCCGCGGCCGCGGAATCCACGAGAACATGGGCGAATCGGAGGTCATCGAGATGGTCCTGCACCCAATGAAGCTATCCACAGCAAACGGACAGCGCCACCGGGCCCGGAACGGCTGCACGGACGTCCACGCCCCCGCATCGGCGACGAAACCCGTGCGGCCTGCAACGATCTCCGCACATCAGGTGCGGCCGGGCCGGGATCGGCGATATCGTCGACAGAGTTGTACCGGTGTTGTTTTCGGATCGGAGTGTGCTGTGGCGGGAAAATCGTTGGATCTGCGAACCGACAAGCCGCACAGCGCCCGCATCTACGACTACCTGCTCGGCGGAAAAGACAACTATCCGGCGGACCAGCAAGCCGCTGCCAAGGTGGAGCAGGCGGTGCCGAACGCGCGCAAGGTCGCCCGGGCCAACCGTGATTTCATGCACCGGGCCGCCCGGTACGCCGCCGAGGCCGGGATCGGCCAATTCCTCGATATCGGCACCGGAATCCCCACCGCACCGAATCTGCATCAGGTCGTCCAAGAGGTGAACCCGGCGGCGCGCATCGTCTATGTGGACAACGATCCGCTGGTCCTCGCCCACGCCCGCGCACTCATGACCGGCACGCCGGAAGGGAGCACCGGCTACATCAACGCCGATCTCACCGAGCCGGAGACGATCCTGTCCGCACCCGCTCTGACCGACACCCTCGACCCCGGCGTACCGACCGCGTTGAGCCTCATCGCCATCGCCCATTTCGTCCCGGGCGACATCATCTACGACGCTGTCGCAACCCTGCTGGATGCCCTCGCCCCCGGCAGCTACCTGGCAATGACGCACCTGACCGCCGAGATCGATCCCGAGGGTGTCGCCGGCACAGTCGCCACCTACACCCAGAGCGGAATCGCCATGCAACCGCGCAGCCGTGACGAATTCGAACGGTTCTTCACCGGCCTGGAACCGGTGGAACCGGGAACAGTCCCGTTGCACCGCTGGCGTCCACGAATGGACCAGCCCGCCGCCTACGACTACACCCTCCCGCTCTACGCGGCCGTCGGCCGCAAACCCGCGCTGGCGTAGCGGGAGCGTCTACCACCGGAGGGGCAATCGTCATACCGGGGCGCCGGTCAGTAGTCGAGAGCGTGTTCCGGTTGGCAGACGTGCAGGGGCGAGGGTAGGTAGCGGACGATGGCGTCCAGGAGCGGGGCGATATGGCTCCGCGGGGTCGTATCGCACAGGACCGGCGCGATATCGCCGATCTGGGTGAGGTGGCGGACGCGGTGGTGTACTAGGCCGGACGGAGTCCAGGAGGGGCCGGAGGTGTCTGCGGCCCGCTCGTCCATCACCGTATCGACGAGGTGCCGGTACCACTTCTCGGCAGTTCGGCGATGGTTTCCGGCGAGACCGGCGACCCGCCCGTGCTCCCCCATCGAGATCAGGTCGACGGCGCCTTCGAACCCGGTGCCGAGACCGTACGGGATTTGCAGGGCCAACGGCACGGCCCCGTGGGTGTCCGCGATCATCCGGAGGCACCGGCCGAAGCCGGCGGCGGGGTGGTCGAGACCGGTCACCAGGCACAGCCGGGCGACCTGGTGATCGTCGGCGATTCGCAGTGCCGTCTCGAGACGCGGGTCGCGTTTCGCAGCGGCGTCCATGACCGCGATCAGCCCGTCGGCCACCCGGATGGACCGTTCCAGGATGGCGTTGGGAGCGTGGCTCGACAGCTCGGCGATACGGATCGTGTGTCCGGTGTGATCAGTGGTCCAGTGGACCGTCCCCGACACCCCGGTCCCGGTCCTGGTGAGATCGCGGAGCAGGCGGTGCACGACTCGTGTGGTCGTGTCGGGATCCCCGACCACCGTGACGTTGCGGATCGACTGCGGTTCGATGACTTCGCTGCCCATCGTGTGTGGTACTCCAGATCGACTCGAGGAGGCCGTTCCCTCCCGATCCGGCCTCACCGTACCTCCGGTCGCACTCCCATGGAGTGGGTTTCCGGCCCCAAAGTAGAACCTGTTCCTATACGGTCGGAAATGTGCAGAAAGAACAACGCCCCGCCGTGGCCGACTGGTTCACCGCGGATGACGGCACGGTGCGCCTGAAGGGAAGTCGCTGCACTACCTGCGGCACGCCGTACTTCCCGCGGAACACCCTGGCCTGCCGCAACCCGCAGTGCACGGGCCCGAAGGACGGCTCCGAGCTCGCCGAGTACCTGTTCTCCACCCGCGGCCGGATCTGGTCGTATGCGGACGCCCGGTACAAGCCACCACCACCCTATGTCTCCCCCGAACCGTTCGAGCCGTATGTCGTCGCGGCGGTGGAGCTCGAGGTCGAGCAGATGGTGATTCTCGGGCAGGTGGTGCGTGGCCTCACGGTGGACGATCTGGCCGTCGGCATGCCGGTCGAGTTGACCCTCGGCGTGCTGTACGAGGACGAGGAAGCAGAACATACGGTGTGGATGTGGAGGCCGGTCGATGCCTGAGTCGAATGACCGTGATATCGCCGTCCTCGGTGCGGGTATGCACCAGTGGGGCAAATGGGGGCGCAATTTCGTCGAGTACGGTCTGGTCGCGGCGCGCGCGGCACTGGCCGATGCCGGCGTGGACCACCGCGATGTCGGCTATATCGCCGGCGCCGACACCATCCGCAACGGGTACCCCGGGTTCGTCTCCGGCGCGACGTTCGCCCAGGCGCTGGGCTGGTCGGGTGCACGGATCTCCAGCAGCTACGCCGCCTGCGCCTCCGGCGCCCAGGCCATCGCCAACGCCCGCGCCCAGATCCTGGCCGGATTGTGCGATGTAGCGCTGGTGGTCGGCGCGGACGCCACCCCGAAGGGCTTCTTCCAGCCCGTCGGCGGTGAACGCCGCGACGATCCGGACTGGTTGCGTTTCCACCTGCTCGGCGCGACGAACCCCATCTATTTCGCGCTGTACGCCCGCCGGCGGATGGCGCTGCACGGTGCCACGCTCGACGATTTCGCCGCGGTCAAGGTGAAGAACGCCAAGCACGGCCTGAACAACCCGTACGCCCGCTACCGCAAGGAGGTGACGGCCGAGGACGTCGCGGCCTCGGCGGTCGTCTCGGACCCGCTGCGCCTGCTGGATATCTGCGCGACCAGCGACGGCGGCGCCGCACTGGTGCTGACGTCGATGGAGTACGCGCGCCGCCACGGTGTCACCGATCCGGTCCGTGTCCGTGCGCTGTCGACGGTCACGCCGACGTTCCCGAAGACCGTGATCGATCTGCCCGATTTCGCGACGGATTCCGCAGTGGCCGTCCAACCGCCGCCGCGCGAGTTCCGTTCCGCTGTCGCGCACGCCGCGTACGAAGAGGCCGGTCTCGGTCCGGCCGACCTGTCGCTGGCCGAGGTATACGATCTCTCGACCGCACTGGAACTGGACTGGTACGAGGACATCGGGCTCTGCGAGACCGGCGGCGCGGAGGATCTGCTGCGTAGCGGCGCTACCACCCTGGGCGGGCGTATCCCGGTCAACCCGAGTGGCGGACTGGCCTGTTTCGGTGAGGCGATTCCCGCGCAGGCGATCGCGCAGGTGTGCGAGCTCACCTGGCAGTTGCGCGGCGAAGCCGACGGCCGCCAGGTAGAAGATGCTCGGGCGGGTATCGCGGTGAACCAGGGGCTCTTCGGCCACGGCTCGGCAATTATCGCCACCCGCTGAACCCGGGCCCACCTCCGTCAATTCGCCCGGACGCCGGCGTATGGCAACTTCGCCGCTCATCGCGGCGAGCAGGGATACGCAGAGCGCCGCGTATTCGCCTGCGGGCCGGCGGTTATCCGGTGGCCCGCAGACGATTGCCTCGCCCGGCGCAGCTCCGCTCTAAGAGTATCGAGACGTCCGCGTCCGGTTCCGCTCGAAGAGCGGGGCTTCGCCGGGGATCGAGCCGTAAAACGTGCGGGCGCCCGATCGGCGATGGACGCATCGAGCGTCTGCCTTTCCCCGGGCCCGGCTGATCGAACCAGCTGCCGAGCCGGTCCGCTACCCGCTGTAACCAGGTGATGCGGCGGGTGCGGTGGAGACTCAGGTCGGGACGAACAGCGTGGTGAACGGGCTTGTCGGCCGACTGCGCCACCGGCAGCGGTTACCCGATTTTGCCCGGATATCGGGTTATGGTCGCCTTCCGGCGCTTGCCGGTTGCGTGTGCATACGGGGCCGACGGCAGGGGCAGGCAGTGGTTCGGGACAGCGGGCGTCGAGGCGGGGTGGCCGGTCACGTACCGGACGATCCGGCCGGGAATGCAATGCCTGCGACCCGCACGGCCCGACGCCGCACCCGGTGGGTGCGCAATACCTACGGCAACGCGTCCGCCGAAACGTTCCTCGTCATCGCGATTACCACCATCCTGGTGACCCGCGCTTATCTCGCACTCACCGACTATCCGCAGATCGGTGGTGGTTCCCTCCATATCGCCCACGCCCTGTACGGCGGTGCCGCGATGATGGTGGCACTGCTGGTGGGCTGGCTGCTGCTCGGTTTCACTGCTCGGTCGGTGGCTGTGGTGGTCGGTGGTGTCGGGTTCGGTTTGTTCCTCGACGAAGTCGGCAAATTCGTCACTGCCGACAACGACTACTTCTACGGACCGGCCGCCGAGATCATGTACGTGCTGGTGCTGGTGATCCTGGTCGCCAACCGGTTGATCCGGATTGTGCGAGCACCGACTGTCGACGAATATCTCGCCAATGCTGCGGCGATCGCGGCGACCGGGATGGCGGGCGGGTTGCCCGCGCATCGACGCAGCGCGGCCCGCGCGATGCTGGACCGCGCCGAGGCCGGCGGCGCCGACCCACGTGCTGTGCGCGGTATCCGGCTGTTGCTGGACAGCGCCGATCACCGAGCGGACCGGCTGTATTCGGTCCAGCAGTTCTTGCCACGTCGCGTTCCCGGTTTCCTCCGCAGCCCCCACTGGGTACCGATCATCGGCTGGTTGCTGGTCGTGGCCTCGACGGCGGGAGTGATCACCGGAGTCGTCGCACTGCTGGCCGGCGGCCTGTCCCTGCGGGCCGCCGACACCGTGATCGATGTGGACCGGATGGGTATCGCCGAACTGATCCTTTTCCTCAGTGCCTGCCTGACCTTCGTCACAGCGGCTCCGGCGATGGTCTGTTACCGCCGGGCGGGTCCGCTGTGGCCGCTGCAGACGTTGCGGACGGCGGCGCTGATTTTCACCGTTCTGAACGCTTTCGCCGATTTTGCGACAGAAGGCTTCGGCGCGGTGCCGGCTGTCGCGGTGGGTGTATTCGCGATGGTTGTCCTGTCCCATCAGATCTCCGCGCGAGTCGGTATACCGGCGCCGGCAACCGATCGATCGACCATCTGACCAGGTTCTCTCGCGCCGACCCGCCGAGGCGGCTTTAACCTGGAGCGCACTCGGGCTTCTAGCCTGTTCTCATGCGATTCGCGTTCAAGACTTCCCCGCAGGATACGACCTGGGCCGATATGCTGGCCGTCTGGCGGGCCGCCGACGATATCGAGATCTACGAATCCGGGTGGACCTTCGACCACTTCTACCCCATCTTCTCCGACTCCACGGGGCCGTGCATGGAGGGATGGACCACTCTGACCGCGCTTGCGCAGGCGACCGAACGTTTACGGCTCGGCACCATGGTGACCGGTGTCCACTACCGTCATCCGGCAGTGCTGGCCAATATGGCCGCCACCCTCGACATCATTTCCGGCGGCCGCCTCGAACTCGGGATCGGCGCGGGGTGGAACGAGGAGGAGTCCGGCGCCTACGGCATCGAACTGGGTAGCATCACCGAACGCCTCGACCGGTTCGACGAGGCCTGCCAGGTTCTCATCGGACTGCTGAGCCAGGAGACAACGGATTTCGACGGCACGTTCTATCAGCTGACTGCCGCCCGTAACGAGCCGAAAGGCCCGCAGCGCCCGCATCCCCCGATCTGCATCGGCGGCAACGGCGAGAAACGCACTCTCCGGACCACCGCCCGTTACGCCCAGCACTGGAACTTCGTCGGCGGGACTCCCGCCGATTTCGCCCGAAAACGTGACGTCCTCGCCGCACATTGCGCCGATATCGGCCGCGATCCGAAGGAGATCCTCCTCTCGGCGCAGAAGCGGCTGGACCCCGAGCTCGGTAACGGCGAAACCATCGATTGGGCGGCCACGCTCGGCGCCGAGGGCCTGGAACTCGCGATCATCTACCTCCCGCCGCCGCACAACCCGGCCGTATTGGAGCCGCTGGCCGAAGCCATTCGCGACTCCGGGCTTGCCGGCTGAATCGCCGCCGGTCCCGCAACGCGAGACAGAGGTCATCTTGTGTAATGGGCGGGGCCCGGTGAGCACGGGCTCGGCAGGGCCGACATGGTGGCCATATCGCAGACACCGTCGGTCAGCATCTGAAACGGAGTGACGCCGAGCAGGACGATGATTCCGATGATATCGCCGTTCCCGACGAGTATCCCGGCTGTTCGCGCGGCCGCCGACCCGGAATCCAATGCCGATGAGCCGGTTCCGGAGTCGCCCTCGGCGACGGGGGTGGGCGCCGGGGACGCGACGGGTTGGGCCGTCGCCCCGGCCGCGGCGCCGACGAGGCTCGCCGCCGCGACGGAGGCGAGGGCCAGGCGAGTGATTGCGGACGTCATAACGTTCCTTTGCTAGTGAATGTGGTGTCTACCAGGCATGAATTCATAGGCCGAGCGACCGCTCACGGATTCGACGCGATCTCGTCGGCCAGCGGTGACACTGCGGCGATGATTTCGGCCACCAGCTCCGGCGGCACCCCGGCACCGCTCAGCGCATCCGTGAGGTGGCAGGCCACGAGGTCGAAGTGGTATCGGGTGATACCGCGACCCTGGTGCACCTGTTTCATCGAGGCACCGATGTAGGGGTCGGGTCCACCGAGTGCCGCCGAGAAGAACTCGACCTGCCGGCCTTTCATCCGGGATATGTTGATGCCGGTGAAGAAGGGCTGTAGGACCTCGTCGGCGAGGACACGGGCATAGAAGTCTTCGACGACGGTTTCCAAGGCTGCACGGCCACCGATACGCTCATAGACCGGCGGTTCTGCCTCCTGTTCCGGGACGGAGCCGGAGGCTGCGGGAATAGACATGATTACGGCACCTTCCGATGATTCAGCGCGGTGGCACGCTCATATCGCGGTTCATGGTGGGGATTTCGATGCTGATCGGCATCCGCAGTTCGGAGAGGTACATGAGCGCGGCTTTGCGGAGGAATTCGTCGAGCAACCAGTAGGGGTCGGCGGCCGGCGGGACTGCGGTGAGAATGCCCTCGCGTACCGCGATGAACGGACCCCAGCTGAACCGGAGCAGCGGATCCCAGACCGGTTCCCGCGGGATGTGCAGACCGTCGGCGATGTGGTCACCGAGCAGGAAGCGGGTGAATGCGCCGAGAACGGGCTTGCTGAGGATCGTGAGGTCGATATTGGCGCCGAGGCTCAGCAGCCGGTCGGCGAGCTTGATCCCTTCGGGCGTCGGCGCCAGGATCGGGTCGAGCACCTGTGCCGCCTGGGAGTTGGCTTCCGGCCACGATTTCGGTATGTACTCGTCGCGCACGCCGAGCATATGCCCGGCCACCTGCCACGAGTGCAGGAACGCCTCCGATTCGTGCACGGGGATCGGCACTTTCCACGAGGTCAGGTGTTTCATCACGGTCGTGGGCAGGCTGTGCCAGGTGACCATGATGTCGTTCTGACTGATCGGGATATCTTCCTCGGCCGAGTGCACCCAGTGCGGTGACTGCGGCAGGAGGTGCCGCACCGCGGCATGTACCAGCCGGGTCTTGACGCAGGTGACGATCATTTCGCCGTCGGGGGCGTAGGCGTTGTTACTGCCGATGTCGTAGCCGAGTTTGGCGGTTTTGGAAATCCGGTCCTCGAGATCGTGCCCGCCTTTGGAGTAGTAGACCGAGCGGGCTTCTTTGGGGATGACCGTGCTCATCATGCCGCTGGCGAACCCGTACAGCACACCGAGATACAGTCCGCGTTTCTTGTTGAACTGGATCGCCGTGTCCAGTTTGGCCGGATCGGTCCACGGTGGGAGTTGCCGGGCATACTCCATGAAATCCCGGAGCTCCGGCGGTAGTCCGGCGGGCAGCGGTTGACCGTTCCTGGTCCACGTCCGCAATGCATCGTTGACCCGGGGGACTTCGCCGCGGTCGATCAGCCCGCCGACCAGTTCGTCGGCCTCGGGGTCCCACACGGTCATCGGGTCGGCACCGGAACCGGATCCGGCTACCGACCCCTGCGGTGACCATGTCCACGGCTGTGCCCGCCCGGTAGATGTCGCCGCTACCACTGCGAGCGCCCCGGCAGCCCCGGCCACGCCACCGACTTTCAATGCGCTTCGTCTGTTGAGTCCGTCCATGCCGCCACTCCTCGTTGAGTTCGATCACCGCCGGAGCGGCGAAACCTGGCACTCCACATCAGTGGAATAATGAGTAACTTACCAGCTGTACCAGACAGCTGTCCAGATCCTCGGGTTCTATGGGCTTGACGCGCACGCGCCCAGGAGATCACCGAATCACTGAACCTATTCACGCTTTGCTGTTACCCGACCGCGGTTGGCAAGAGGGCGCGCCCGTCGAATACCGCCCCGCGGAGGACAGAGAGCTTGGCAACTCAAGAAGAATTACTGATTACATCGACCATGAATACCGGCGCGGGCATACCAGGGATACCGGTCGGCAAAACGACAACCGGCAGACCACGGTCGGCATCGGCGAGTACCGCGTGAAATGGGCTGCACAGAACGCCGACAGGGAGGTTTGCCGCCGCGTCGAGCGGGCATTCGCGGCGGAATCCGGTTGCCGATTCGCAAGACCGTCTTGCGAGGACAGCGGGAGGGAGGACGAAACCATGTCGGACCGCACGAGTTCGACCCGCATTGCCCGTTCACCGGTTCAACTCGCCGCCATGGCAGTCGGCGCGGTATTTCTCCTGGCGGGAGTGGCCGGCTTCATTCCGGGTATCACAACGAACTACGACAGTATGGAATGGGCCGGGCACCACTCCGAAGCCCAACTGCTCGGCCTGTTCAACGTTTCGATACTGCACAACGTCGTACACCTGATATTCGGTGTGGCCGGCCTCGCCGCGGGAAGGAGCGCGGTGCTTGCGCGGGCATACCTGCTGGTCGGCGGGGTGATCTACCTGCTGCTCTGGGTCTACGGCCTGCTCGTCGACGAGACCGGCGACGCCAATTTCGTACCGCTCGACACGGCGGACAACTGGCTGCACTTCGGACTCGGCCTCGGGATGGTCGCACTCGGGGCGATCCTGCCCCGCTGGGTGAATACTCCCGGCCGGCACCTGTCGGGACGACAGCCCGGGATCATCGAATAGCGACGCGCATCCGGACTCAGGAGTCCGCGGTCCGGTAGATGACGATCGGGCGACCGGCGCGGTGCAGCAGGTTCTGGCCCGTCGATCCGAGCAGGGCGCCGCGGACACGACCCCAGCCTTTACTGCCCACGATCGCCAGCTGGGCATGGTCCAGGGCGTACAGCAGTTCTCGGGCCGCCGAGCCGCGCCGGGATCGCAGCTCCACGGCGACCTCGGGAAATTTCTCTCGATACGGGGCGATGATTCTCGAGAGTTCGCGTTCTTCCGAGCGCGCGATCGCGTCCCAATCGATGACCAGCGTGGTCCGGCCCCGTTTCTGTATCGTGCCGGGGTCGGCGGACGCCACCGCCGAGCTGCCGGTCCACGTCCGCACCGCCGTCACCGGCACAGACAGCAGCCGAGCCCATTCGAAAGCCAACTGGGTCGCGGCCTGCGATACGGGGCTTCCATCGGTTCCCACCGCGATCGGGCGGTCGTCGAGGGCGACGCCGGCGAGTTCGCCGCGCCACACCGCGACCGGGCATACTGCTTTGTTGGCCACTCGCAGGACGGTCGACCCCAGCAGCCAGCGTTCGACCGAACCGGCGCCTGTCGCACCCAGCACGATCATCGTGGCCTGCCCGGCCGCTTCGAGTAACCCCGCTGCGGGAGCTTTGTTGTCGGCGACCGAGTTCAGCTCGACCTCGGGTGCCCATTCGCGGAGTGCGCTTTCGGCCGCGTTCAGCAGATCGGACCGATACGCCTGCTGCATTTCTTCCAGTTCCTCGGCGCCGAATGCCACATCGGGTATCGGGCCGGTGGCCTGCGACGAATGCACCAGGTGTAACGGCAGTCCGAGTCTGCCTGCGAAGGCGGCGGCCCATTTGGCGGCACCCAGTGATGCCTCCGATCCATCGATACCGGCCACGATGTATTTTCCCGGGAGAGCCATAGAGCTTTGCGCCTTTCGTGCAGCGGTCTCGATCGGAGGCCGCCGTGGAGGGAGCCGGTGGCGAGACAAACGTGAGGCCATACCGGTAGTACGCACGAGCACCTGGCGAGCCGGCTCTCCGATCGACCGGCCCAGACGAAACGACACTCGATCGTGATGAGCCTCCAGGATAGGAGGCGAGACACTTGTGACGATCGGTCGACACACGCCGATTCGGCACTTCTCTCATCGGAAAATTGCTGGTGACGCCGGGGCCTCGGATACCGGTCCGATATCGGAGCCGCCTGGCGCCCCCTCGAGAGCGGGCCGCGTGTGGTGATACACCCGCCGCCTCCGGATAGGTATGGTCGGGTATATGAGCGCTGGTCTCAGCGGGTCGACAATCGCGGACGCAGTCCGCCTCGCGGCACGGGCTCCCTCACTGCACAACAGCCAGCCGTGGCGATGGCAGTCCGACGGTGAGGTACTGCGGCTGTTCGCGGTACCCGAGCGGATGCTGACCACGACCGATCCCGGTGGTCGCCAGATGCTGATCAGCTGCGGCGCCGGCCTGGATCACCTGCGGGCCGCCCTGGCGGCTGCCGGCTGGAGTCTGGCCGTGGCGCGTTTCCCCGACCCGAACAACAAGGCCCACCTCGCGGACATCACGTTCGAGCGTTCGCCGATCGTGACCGATGCCGATCGCGCCCGCGCGGAAGCGATCGACCGCCGCTACACCGACCGTCTGCCGTTCGGGCCGCCGCCCGGCTGGTCGGAGTTCGAGCCGGTACTACGGGCGGCGACCGATTCCGCCGACACCACCGTGGAAATCCTGCCCGAGGAAAGCCACCCCGCGCTCGCCCACGCCACCCGATTGACAGGCGCGCGCCGCCGTTACGATTCGAACTATCACGCGGAGCTACACTGGTGGACCGGGCATGTGATCGGTGCCACCGGTGTACCGAAAAGCTCGCTGGTGTCGCCACGAGAACATCAGCAGGTCGAGATCGGGCGCCGCTTCCCGGTCACTTCGTCGGATACCGCGCACACCGGCGAGAACTCCTCCGACCACGCTGTGGTGCTCGTTGTTTCCACGGCCGGGGATTCCCCCGCTGAACACCTCAGGGCCGGTGAAATGCTGTCGGCCGTACTGCTGGAATCCACCTTGGCGGGATACGCGACGTGTCCGCTCACCCATCTGACCGAAGTACCGGAAAGCAGGCGCGCGGTCCGGCAGTTGATCGACGGTAACCAGCTGCCGCAGATACTGGCCAGAGTGGGCGCGCCACCGCAACGCGACCGGCCACCGGAACGCACGCCGCGGTTACCGCTCACCGAGATCCTGTCCGACGCGAAGTCCCGGAACTGATCGGCGGGAGGATCCGGCCGGCGCTGAAATCGATTCCGTGGTGCCGTGTTGTCTCGAATCGGTAGCGGCTCGTCTCGATCCTGTGACGTAACACTGTTTCCGGCACTCGGTCACGTAACCTGAGCTCAGGTCCCGGTACGACAGGGGACGTTTCGGGCGACGGAACTCCACATCGCCTCGGGTGCCGCATATTTCGAGGTCGCATCCAGGGGCGTGTGCCATGAGATGTTTACGTGCCGACACTCTCGCGTTGCTCGTCATCCTACCGTTGCTCATCGGGCAGTCCGCTGCCCAACCGCCTGCACAGCCCGGGCCTCTCTTACCTGCACTACCGGTGCTTCCACCACTCGCGGATACGAACGGCATGCTCCTGCCGGGTGTTCAGCAGTGGATCGATCGAGTCGTTCCGCCGCCACCGATCGCGCCGATGCCCCCGCCGGAACCGCAGGGCGAGACGAATGGCCTCGTCCCGAGACTGGCTGCGCTGCATCAGGCGGTGCTGCCCGCACCGGCAGGCGACCCGATATTCGATCGGTGGCCGGCGGGCCTCGCCGGCTTCGCCCCCGGGGCGGTGATCGAGGTCCGCGATGTCACCGCCTCGGCCGCACCGCTGGTCGTGGTGCCGATCCGGCAGGCGGTGCTGTTCAAATACCGGACCACCGATGCGCACGGCCGCCCATCTTTCGCCACGGCCACGCTGGTGATTCCAGCGGCCGCATCGCCGGTGCCCGGGGCCCGGCCGGTGCTGGTGAACAATCTGCCCATCGACGCTCTGGGCCGTCGATGTACCGCGGGTTACACACTGGCGCACGGTATCTCGGTCGACAGCGCGGTCACCGATTTCATCCCGCCCAGCACTCATCTGGCCGCGTCACGTGGCTACGCGGTGCTCATCCCGGATCACGAGGGACCGCTGATGGCCTACGCCGAACCCTATGTCGCGGGGCACGCGGTGCTGGATGCGGTCCGGGCGGTACGTAGTTGGCGCCCAGCGGAATTCGGTGCGAGCAGGTTCGCGATGACCGGCTACTCCGGCGGAGCGATCGCCACGCACGGTGCAGTGAAACTGATCGAGAGTTACGCACCCGAGCTCGCGCCGTCCCTGGCCGGTGCCGCGCTCGGCGGGGTGCCCGCCGACTACGAGATCCTGTCCCGCAGCATGGACGGTAATCTGGCTTCGGGCGTGTTCATGGCGGCCGTTTTCGGTATCGCGCGCGAGCGACCCGAGCTCCTGGCCCGGATGAACCACCTCGCCCAGTGGGTGAGCACTTCACCGATAAAGGACCAGTGCATCAGCGTTCTCGCCATACCCGGTGTTCTGCATCTGCCGATCGATATCGCGGCGAATATCGCCGACCCGCTGCGCTCGGCACTGGCCCACGAAATCTACGCGGTCACCCGGATGTCGGGACTCGCGTCGGCGACACCGCTCTACATCTACCACGGTGAACAGGAGTTCTGGATCCCCGCCGAGGGCGCACGCAACCTCTACCGTGAGCAGTGTGCGCTCGGTGTCACCGCGGTCTATCGTGTCACCGCGGTCTATCGCAGCGTGCCCGGCGAACACGTCATCGCGGCAGGGCTGGGTTACCCCGAGGCCATGATCTGGCTGGACGAGCGGCTGCGCGGTATTCCGGCGCACAGCGAATGCTGACCGCTCTCGGAACAAACCTGTGGCGTCGTCCTCACCGCGAGAACATGCAGGCGGCCACGTGCCACCGACGGTCCGCCAAGTAGTGGGCGGTGGGGGTCACCACGTGTGGCCTCGGCGAGAAGTGTCCGAAAGTTGTCCGGTCCCGGACGACGCGACCGGCCTCTCACTGCGACGGCGATTGCCCGCAGCCGGTGTCCGTGCCAGGCTGTCGACGTGCTGTTAGCCGAGGTCGCCGCCGCGTCCGCCGAGATCGCGTCCGCTTCGGCGCGGCTGGCCAAGACCCGGCGGCTCGCCATACTGCTGAACCGCGTCGCGGCAGACGGCGACGCACGATTGGTCGCGGTGACCGCCTCCTGGCTGTCCGGTGAACTACCGCAACGCCAGATCGGGGTGGGCTGGGCCGCGCTGCGGACGCTGCCGCCACCCGCTACCTCTGCGACGCTCACCGTCGCCGACGTCGATGCACGGTTCTCACGGATCGGAGCGGTGGCCGGGAAGGGGTCCCGGACCGCACGCGCCGGCCTGGTGCGCGATCTGTTCGAGACAGCGACCGACGCCGAGCAGGTATTTCTGCGCCGGTTGCTCAGTGGTGAGCTGCGCCAGGGCGCGCTGGCGGGCGTGATGTCCGATGCGATCGCCGAAGCTGCCGGGATTCCGGCGGCCGAGGTCCGCCGGGCGGCGATGCTGGCCGGCGCCCTGCCTACGGTGGCCGCCGCGGCACTCACCGGCGGGCGACCGGCCCTGGCGGAGTTCCGCCTCCGCGCGGGACGACCGGTCGGACCGATGCTCGCGCAGACCGCGTCCGGGGTCGACGACGCACTTCAGCGGCTCGGCGGAACCGCCATATTCGAAGCGAAACTGGACGGCGCGCGCGTGCAGATCCACCGCGCCGGATCGGCGGTCTCGGTGTATACCCGCAGCCTCGACGATGTCACCTCCCGGCTCCCCGAAGTCGTCGCGGCCACTCTCGCCCTCCCCGCGACCGATCTGATCGCGGACGCCGAGGCCATCGCGTTGCGACCCGATGGACGGCCGCAGCGGTTCCAGGTCACCGCGGCCCGGTTCGGCCGCAAACATCCCGGCGATCTCGAACCCCTGTCGGTGTTCTTCTTCGATCTGCTCCACCTCGACGGCAGCGATCTCCTCGATCTCCCCACCCGGGACCGCCTCGACGCACTCGATGCGCTCGTCCCCGCCGCCCGGCGGGTCGACCGCCTGGTGACCGCCGACCCCGCAGCGGCACAGAATTTCCTGGATCGCACCCTCGCCTCCGGACACGAAGGTGTGATGGCGAAATCACCGTCGGCCCCCTACGAGGCCGGCCGCCGCGGCTCCGGCTGGCTCAAGGTCAAACCCGTACACACCTTGGACCTGGTTGTTCTCGCCGTCGAATGGGGTTCCGGCCGGCGCACCGGCACCCTGTCGAATATTCACCTGGGTGCCCGCGATCCGGCGGGCGGTTTCGTGATGCTGGGCAAGACCTTCAAGGGAATGACCGACGCCATGCTGGCATGGCAGACCGAGCGTTTCACCGAACTCGCCGAGGGCCCGACCGACGGCTATGTGGTGCGACTGCGACCCGAACAAGTCGTCGAAATAGCCTTCGACGGGGTCCAGGGTTCCACCCGCTACCCCGGCGGCATGGCGCTCCGGTTCGCCCGCGTAGTGCGCTACCGTGACGACAAATCCCCCACCGAGGCCGATACGGTCGACACAGTTCGCGCGCTCTACGAGCGGGGCGGATGAGCGGACCAGGGCGAATACCCTGTCGGCCGGTCGACGTACCCTGAGCGCCGATGAGTATTCGAGGCGTAGAGGGCGCGTACCAGGGGGCTCTTCGGGCGTTCAAAACCCCGATGCTCGATTTGCTCCACCAAACGTATGCACCGTTCGTGGTGACCATGCTGGCGACAGTGTTCACGGCCGACCGGCCCGCGGTCGCCGTGGCGGATGCGCATGCCGAAATCGGCGATGCGCTGAACCGGTTGCGGGCCGCGGGGTACGGCGAAGAAGACAGGCTGCCACTGCCCGCAGGCACCGCGCGGGACCTGTGCCGGCAGTGGGTGAATGCGGGCTGGCTGGTGCGGCAGGTGCTGGACGACCAGGTCGAGGTGTATCGGTTGTCCGCGCACGGGGTGGGTGCACTGGAGGTCGCGGGCCGGGTCGGCGGTTCCCGGACGCGGGTATCGGAATCGCGAGTGCGGACTCTGCTGGAAGCGGTGGAGCGGCTGGCGCAGGATGCCGACCCGGATGTGATGGCCCGGATCGCGCGGCTCGAGGTCGAGATCCGGACGCGGCAGCAGGAACTGCGGCGGCTCGAGCGCGGCGGCGCCGTGGACACCGTAGCCGACGATCGGCTGGTGGAGGAGGCGGAGAACATCCTGCATCTGGCGCGGGAACTGCCGGCGGATTTCGCCCGGGTGGCCGAGTCGATCAAGGCCATGCAACGCGATGTGGTCGCCGATCTGCGGCAGGACGCCCGCCCGACAGGTGAGGTTCTGCGCGAGTATCTGGCGCGGGGGCAGCAGATCATGGACGCGACTCCGGAAGGGCGGGCGTTCGCGGGAGCATTACGCCTGATCGGCGACCCGGAGCGCATCGACGACTTGTCGAGCCGGCTGCGCACCGTACTGCGCCATCCGTTCACCGCGCAGTTGACCGAGCCGCAGCGGCGGGAGTTCACCGATATCGCGCGCCGGATCGAACGCGGAGTCAAGGAAGTACTGGCCGCGCAGCGACAGGCGTCGCATGTGATCACCACCCAGGTCCGCCACCACGACCCCATGCGGGACCGGCAGGTAGACGATCTGCTGCGGGAGGTGATGACCGGTTTGCACCACTGGGTCCCCCGCTCACGCCACCGCGAGCCGATCACACCGCTGCGCCGGCTACCGGCCGCGAGTATCGAGCATCTGCGCCAATCGCTGAGCGATCCCCGTCCGCCACAACCGCCCGCACCACTGGTCGAATGGGACGAGGACACGATGCCCGACGCCGATACCCGGGCCTGGGGCGGTCCGAAATACGCGGCGCTGGACGAGCACCTGGCCCGCTTCGCAGGCAGTGCAGACACCGTCGATATCGTGGCAGCCTTCGGCGCGGCACCCGAGGAGATCCGCCGCCCGGTCGATCTACTCGGCCTGCTCGAGCTGGCACATCGCACCGGAATGACCGAAACCGAGTCCGTCGTCACCGTCGAAGCCGTCCGCCCGGACCGGACTCGGCGGCGCTTCGCGCTCGGCGGTGTGGTCGCGGTGAACGCCGAGGCAGCCGATGAGTGAGCCGAACACGGTCGACGAGACACGGCCGGACAACGAGGACACCGGGTTCATCGACCCGGTGTCGATGGAGGAAGACCCGGCCGAACTGTTCGCCGGCGATACGGGGACGCTGGACGCCGAGGTACGGCGGGTGCTGGTCCGGCTGCTGCAACGCAGGTTCCTGTCGGCGGACAAGTACCCGGCACAATGGCGAACGCTGCTGGAGAACCAGCAGCTCATCGAATCGCGGCTGCACGATCTGTTCGTCCGGCTCGTGGTCGACCACGATCGCGGCATCGCCTACAAGCAGCAGGTGCGCTCGGCGGAACTGGATGTGCCGATCCTGCTGCGGGACGATCCGTACAACCGGGCCGAGACGCTGGTGCTGGTGCATCTGCGCACGGTATTCCAGCAGGAACGGGTCGCGGGTGAGGTATCGGCGCGGGTAGATATCGAAGAGCTGGAGCAGACAGTACTGACCTACTTCGACCCCGACGACACCAATCTGGCCCGGGGACAACAGGAGATCCGCAGCGCCGTGACACGTTTGGCCAAGGAGGGGCTGATGGAAGAGGAGACCGCGGGCCGGTACCGGATCACACCATTGGTGGAGGTCGTGATGAGCACGGAAAAGCTGAGTGAGCTGAGCCGGTGGCTCCGGGAACGCACCGACGGCCCGGACCACGGCACCGCGGCGGAGGTCGCGCCGTGAGCATGATCGACACGCTGTTCGGGCTGGTCCCCGAGTCGTCCCGGGGGCATCAATGGGTGGCACTGGACCTGCAGCTGGTGAACTGGGGCGGATACGACGGGCACCACCGGGTGCGGTTCGCCCCCGGTGCGACCCTGCTGTGCGGAGAGTCGGGATCGGGCAAATCGACCCTGATGGATTCCTACATCGCATTGATCATGCCGCATACCATGCCGTTCAACGGCGCCTCCAACGGCGGAGTCGTGGGCCGGCCGCGCGGCAAGGATCAACGCAATATCCTCTCGTATGCGCGGGGCAAGCTCGACGAATCCCGCGCCGGAGGTGAGACGAAGGCCAGGGTACTTCGCGGCGACGGCCGCGACACCTGGTCGGCGATCGCAATGACCTGGGCCGATCGGTCCGGCGCGCGGTTCACGGCGGTCCGGGCCTGGTACGTACCGTCGACGGCGCGCTCCCTCGAAGATCTCGTCCAGATCCGCGCCACCTGCGATGAACCGTTCGACCTGCGCACGCTTGCGGGACCGGCCGATAAACGGCTCGCGGAGACCGCGGTGAAAGCACTCGGGCTGACCTGCTACGCCACTGATCGCGAATTCACCGCCCGACTGCATACCGCGCTCGGGATCGGCGCCGCAGGCGACGGGAACAAGGCGGTCGCGCTGCTGGGCCGGATCCAGGCCGGTCAGCAGATCACCACCGTCGACGCCCTGTACAAGACGATGGTCCTCGAGGAGCCGTCCACGCTGACCACCGCGGACGAGGTCGTCAAGCAATTCGACGAACTCGCCGGCACCCGCACCCAGATGACCACCGCACGCCGCCAGGTCCGGGCACTGTCCCCGATCCGGGAGCACCGCCGCACCATCGTCGACGCAACCGAACGTGCCGAGCTGATCGACAGCCTGGGACCGTTCACCGATTCGTCCTCGCCCGCCGGGCTGTGGCGATTCGAACGCCGCGCCGAGTTGCTCCGAGCAGCCGAAGAAGAGCTGCTGCGACGTCGAGGACAAGCCGAGAAAACTGTCGCCGCGGCGTCGGCGCGGGCCAAAGGGGCAGAAGCCGAACTGAGCGGGATCGTCGAGACGCTGCGCGCTTCCGGCGGAGACAGGCTGGAGAAGGCCCGCGGCGCGCTACGCGAGGTGGACAAACGGTTCGACGAGGTCGAGCGGGCGCGGCACCGGCTCGAGAAGTCGCTGGCAGCCCTCGGCGCCACGGTGTCCGACGGGAAAGACTTCGCTGCCCTGGTCACACAGGCACACAACCTCCTCGGAGACAAGCAGGCCAGGCAGGCCGCGCAGAACCATTTCGCCGAAGCGAAGACCCACCAGACGAGCGTGACCCGAGAACTGGAGGAGCTACGGACCGAGCGTAAAGGCGTCGCCGCTCGCCGGGACAATATCCCCACCGAACTGCATCGTGCGCGGGCCGCCCTCGCGGAGGCCGCCGGCCTCACACCGGAACAGCTTCCGTTCGTCGGCGAATTGATAGAAGTGCGCACCGAATTCGAGCCGTGGCGCGAAGCGTTCAACCTTGCCCTGGGCGGGTTCGCGACCAAGATGCTGATCGACCGCGCCCACCTCAACACCTTCCGCGAGAAGATCAACACTGTGCGCACCGCACGGCGTATCCAGTTCGAGGGTGTGCGAACCGGGCTCCGCGACGAGATCGGACTCGACGATCGCCAGTTGCCCGGCCGCCTCGATTACCGCCCCTCCCCCTTCACCGCCTGGCTCAAGAACGAGTTGGTCGAACGATTCGACTATCTCTGCGTCGAAACGCCACGCCTGCTGCCCCAGCACCGCAAAGCGCTCACGATCACCGGCCAGATCTCGGACGGCGCCCGCGGCGCACACGGCGGTCAGGGCCGGGCCAATGTCCTCGGCTTCACCAACGACCGGTTGCTGACACGCCTCGACGAACAGATCCGCGACGCCGAAGACCGCAAATCCGTCGCCGACGCACAGGTCGAGGCGACACAGGCCGACCTCGACTCCTTCGAAGACCGCCGCGGCGCATACCGGACCCTGACCGAACTCTCCTGGGATCAAGTCGATATCGACTCGGTTGCGGCGGAACGGGACCGCTGGATGCAGATCATCGACGACGTCCACACCGGCACCCCGGAGATCGACCGGCTGCAGAAACAGGTCGACGAACTGATGGACAAAGTCGAAGACCTCAACGAGAAAGCGGTCCGGGCCAAGCTCGAGCAGGAAGATCTCGAGACCGCCTGGGAACACACCACGGCCGAGGCCGCGCGCGCCGGTCGGGAACTCGGCACCGCCCGCCGGGCCGGTCGCGAAGTCACCACCGAACACCGCAACTACCTGGAAGGACTGTTCGGCAGCGACAACACCGGCGATATCCCGGCCGCCAAAGCCCTGGAGGCGTTCGACGCCGCCACCGACCGTGTCGCCGACCGGCTCACCACCGATCTCCGGACCGCGGAGAGCGCCCGCCAGGGCGCCCGGAGCAGACTGTCCGAAATATTCTCGACGTTCGTCGAGCGCTGGCCGAACCCGAACCTGGGTACCGACCCGGATGATTCCTACGACGATTTCGAACGCCTGCTCACCGATCTGGAAACCAGCCGCCTGCACGAACTCGAGAACCAATGGCGCGACAGCCTGCTGAAACTGTCCGGTAACGACCTCACCAGCCTCGACAGCGAACTCGCCTCGGCAATCCGGGAAATCCGGGACCGGATCGAACCGGTGAACCGCATCCTCGCCGGCCTCCCCTTCGCCGACGACGACCACCGCCTGCAGATCGACCCGCAGGAAAGCCACTCCACCGTCCGCGCCCGCTTCCGCAAGGAATTGCGCGATGTCCGCCGCCTGATCGACCAGGCGAACACCGATACCGACCGGGAACGCGCCTACAACCGGATGGCCAAGGTCATCGACCGTATCCGTCGCACCGCCCCCGATTTCGCCGACCTCGTCGACGTCCGCAACCATATCCGCATCAGCGCCGAAAAGCGCAACGCCGCAGGCGAACACGTGGCCCTCTATGACCATATCGGCGAGAAGTCAGGCGGCGAATCCCAGGAACTCGTTGCCTTCATCGTCGGCTCCGCACTGCGCTACCAGCTGGGCGACGCCGGCGCCGAACGCCCCCGCTACGCCCCTGTCTTCCTCGACGAAGCCCTCATCAAAGCCGACGCCCGCTACACCGGCCGCGCTATCGGCGCCTGGCGTGGTCTGGGCTTCCAGCTCATCATCGGTGCCCCCAACGACAAGAACAGTGCCATCGAACCGCACATCGATGCCGAATACCTGGTCCTCAAAAACGCCGAGAGCCGCTCCTGGGCGAAACCCATCATCGGCATCCCGCCAGAGGACCAGTGAGCCCTGCACCGGTCACGCCGAGGTCAGGTCACGCGAGCGCGGCGGCAAGGCGGCGCCACTGCTCTCGCGGGAACACTTGCGGGTCGGCATCGAGCACCTGCACGCAGACGTGGTCGGCACCGGCCGCTCGGTGTTCGGCGACACGATCCAGGATCGCCTCCTCATCACCCCAGGCGATGATCGCATCGAAAAGCCGGTCACTCACGGTGTCGACATCTTCCTGCGTGAAACCGGACCGCAGGATGTTGTTCGCGTAGTTCGGCAGTTGGAGGTAACTGCGCAGCCAGTCGGTGCCGATCGACCTCGCCTCGCCGGCATCGGTGGTGAGAATGGCCGTCTGCTCGGGCAACAGCAACGGTCCGTCGCCCAGGGCGGCGCGAGCCGTAGCGGTGTGCTCCGGCGTCACCAGGTAAGGGTGGGCACCACCGGCACGCGTCGCCGAAAGGTGCAGCATCTTCGGCCCCAGCGCGGCCAGCACCCGCGCGTCCGCGGGAACGGGCCGGTCGAGAGCGTCCAGCGCGTCGAGATAAGCCCGAGTCGCCGCCAGCGGCTTCCGGTAGCGCCCCGGATCACCAGCATCGATCAACGGGGCGTGGCTCACTCCGATACCCAGCAGGAACCGGTCACCATACGTGCCGGTCAGAGCCGCATACCGGGCCGCGACATCCGCCGGTTCATGCATCCACAAGTTCAGGATGCCGGTCGCGACAGCGATTCGCTCCGTTGCTTGCAGCAGATTCTCGACCGCATCGAACACCGGACCGCCGACATCGGGAATCCATACCGCGGCGTAACCGAGCTCCTCGAGCTCAGCCGCCGCCTCCGCGGCCTCGGCCGGATCGCCGTAACGCAACTGCGAACTCCACACCCCCACGCCCGAAAGCCGCACAATACCCTCCTGGAGCTCGGAAGACCTACGCCGGTACCGGAATCCGGCCTTGCCCGAAAGATGCTACTGCACCACGGGCCGATCGAATCAGCACCACCGGAACCGGGGTCCGGCCACCCGCCTGTGCCCGAGTACGCGATTGCCCACTCTCCTGCAGTCGCCCCGGCCGCGCTCGACGACCTACCTGGTTCAGCCGAATGTGCGGACGACAGCCCTGCCCGGCGTCAGGCAAACCCACCAACGTTTTCGCAGGTGAGACTCACGATTTTGCTCCGTCCGCGCTATCAGATACTCTTGCTGGGCACACCGGTCCGGGTGGCGGAATGGCAGACGCGCTAGCTTGAGGTGCTAGTGCCCGGTATAGGGCGTGGGGGTTCAAGTCCCCCTCCGGACACCAGTGCTAACCCCACAGGGGGTGGCACCAACGATTATGCGATTGCATATGTGCTGATATCTCGCCTGCAGGCCCAGACTCTGATAGAGCTGGGCCTTATCTGTTGGGTGGCCTGCGGTAAGAACCGCCCCGATGTCACCGAGGGCGTCGACGAGCTTGCGGACCTCTGTTTCGGTGAACCGCCGAGCTTTGGGTAGCTGGTTCAGCTCGGCTTCGGCGGCGGCCTTCTCGGCCTGGGCGGCGTTCATTGCCGCCACCAACGCCTGCGGATCAACACCTGCCTCGATGGCGGTCAGATGCCGAGCCAGCCGGGACTCGGCATCGAGGACACGCTGCCGCAAACTCTGCCGCTGAATATCGGTGTCGTCATCATTCTGCGCGGCCAGAACCGTAGCGATGGTCCTCGCCCGCTGCTCACGACCGAACAGACCGGCCAGCCAGCCATCGATGCGGTCGGTAACGAGGTCTTCGCGCAGGTTCACCGTGCGGGGGTGCTTCTCGAGGGCCGCGCTTCCGGGGGCGAGGGTTTTCGCCCGGCAGCGGTAGTAAACGTTGTCGCGGACCAGTTCGGCCTGCATTCTGCGACCACACCCATCGCAGCGCAGCAGCCCACTGAGCAGATAGACGCGCCGACCGCTACCGTGGCGGGTGCGCTCGAGCGTGGCCCGCGTCCTGTTGCTTGTCCCGGCGCGCCGACGACGAATCAGTTGCGCTTCGGTGAAAGTCGCCACGGATACGATTGCCGGGTGCGCCGGCCGCTGGGACCGGACAATGCGCTGGGCCGGCGCCCGCCGCATCCGGGTCACATGCCCGGCCGCGACATCATCGGGGTCGAGCAATTCCTCATGTTTCTGCCACCGCCCGAACACCGCGTACCCGGTGTAGCGCGGGTTCTGCAGAATCGCCGCAACCGCACTGGCCTGCCACCCGTCTTGGGACCGATGCCGGTTCTGTCCGGGACGATATGCCGACGGGCACGGGATCTTCTCCCTGTTCAACTCGACCGCGATCGCCTTATCACCCCGCCCCGCGATGTAGTGACTGAAAATACGCTGCACAACCGGAGCGGTCGCCGCATCCAACGACAGGATCCGCAACCTCAGCCCGTCGGCGGCCCGGTTGGGATTCGGGTGCGGCGGACCGTCGACCACCAGATACCCATACGGGGGACGGCCGCCCTGATGCCGTCCCTCGTTCAACACCTGCGCGTCCATACTCGCCCGGGTGCGCTGCTGCACGTGCTGCCGCTCGGACTCACTGAGTCCGCCGAGCATGCTCATCATCATCGAATGAGTCACATTTCCCGGGTCGAAACGCCCACCTAGCTCCGGCACCCACACCTGGACCCCGTGCGCCTGGACCCGCGGAGCGACGAGGCTGAACTGGTTACCGAACCAGCAGCGGGTGCCCTCCCCCACCACGATCGCCGACCACCCCCGCGCCGGATCCTTCAGGTCGGCCAGCAACCGAGCGGCGTGCTCGCGCCGATGCCATGGCACCGACCGCGACAGGCCGACGTCGAAATAGCTTGCGACTATCGCCGCCTCGCCCACGAACTTCTCGGCATTGCCACGCTGCCACCGATACGAAGTCTCCGGGTCCTGGTTGTCTTCAGTCGAACAGCGCCCGTAGAACGCGAAACGCTGATCCGAACCGATATCGACCTCTTCGGTCTCGAGCCCGAGGAGCTCATCGAGCACAGCCCACTCATTGGTCTCGGTCGACATCATCAGTCCTCTCTGGGGAATGGTCACGAGCATGACCCGCAAGAATGCGCAGCAGAACCCTGGCCGCAGCGAGGTTCAGCTCCGGCAGACAGTCAGGGAAAACAACGGTGATCT
>NZ_BDCG01000031.1 GCF_001613385.1 Nocardia flavorosea NBRC 108225
GCTCAACAACAAGATTCAGCCTGTCGGCTTAGCGTGACTTTTCTCCCGGATGAGCCTCAACCCCCTTGCAGCGGCTGGCCGACTGGTTCGCCGCCGGTATCGCGGCGCATCAGCTGACTGGCATATATGGCAGCCGGTGTGGACCACCGATCGGTCGCGGTGACCGGCTCGGCGCGGCTCTCAGGCCGTGGCGAGCCAGGTACGTGCGGCGGTGACCAGCGCCGTCACTCCGAGCGGGAGGGTCGGTTCGATCGCTGGGGCGTAGTGCGGCGAATGGTTGGACGGCACTCGCAGCAGGGCGGGATCGTTCAGGGCGCCGGTGGTGAAGAGGGACGGATCGCTACCGCCGAGCAGCCAGTAGGCCAGCGGCGCCCCCGCGCTCGTTGCCAGAATGCCCACATCCTCGCTTCCGGCGCCCGCGCCCGGATCGAGTACGTGGTCCTCGCCGAGCCGGGCGGCGAACGCGTCGAGTGTTCTGCGCAGGGCCGCGGGATCGTTGGATACCACCGGGAACCGTTCTGTCTCGGTGATCTCGGGTTCCTGCGGCGCGCCCGCGGTCGCGGCCATACCCCGGACGATACGAGTGACACCGTCCAGGATCGTCCGCCGGACTTGTTCGTCGTAGCTGCGGATATTGAGCTGGAGTTCGGCCTCACCCGGGATGACGTTGGCCGCGTCGCCGGTATGCAGTGACCCGATGGTGAGCACCGCTGTGGCGGTACTCGGGATCTCCCGAGAGATGACGGTCTGTAGCCGCAGCACGGTTTCCGCGGCCATCACGACCGGGTCGACCGACGATTGCGGCATCGACCCGTGCGCACCGCGTCCGATCAGACGTACCCGCAGCGAATCGGAGGCGGCGTAGGCGGGACCGGGATGCGCCGCGACGGTTCCGGCCGGCAGCGGGGACACATGCTGGCCCAGCACGATATCCGGGCGTGGGAAACGGTCGAAGAGGCCGTCGTCCACCATGGCCTGCGCTCCCGCACCGAGTTCTTCGGCCGGCTGGAACACCACGACCAGCGTTCCCCGCCAGCTGCCGGCATCGGCGGCCAGCGCGTCGACGGCGCCGAGCAGGCAGGTGATATGAAGATCGTGACCGCAGGCGTGGGCCACCGGGACGACCTTGCCGTCCGATGTCGCCGTTGCCGTGCTCGCGTAATCGAGGCCGGTTTCCTCGGCCACCGGCAGCGCGTCCATATCGGCGCGCAGGAGAACGGACGGCCCGGGCCCGTTGGCGAGGACGCCCACCACTCCCGTCCGGCCGACCCCCGTCGTCACCCGCAGGCCCCGCCGGTTCAGCCGATCGGCGATGATGCCCGCGGTCCGGTGTTCTTGGAAGCCGAGTTCCGGATGCCGGTGCAGATCCTGATACAAGCGGGTCAGCGTGGGATCGACCGGGACATTCTCATATGCACGCATAACTTCTCCCTCTGCGTTCTCATGGGGCCGGGAAGTTGGGGAGTGCGATGCCGGTCGCGGGGACCGGCGGGGTGGGCGGAGACCGCTGGTTCCGCCCGTTGTCCAGGGCATTCGGTCTGTTGCTGCCGTGCCGGTGGCCGGATTGGCCGCCACCGTGTGCTGTCCAGGCTATTCCGATTATTTCGACGATGAAGAGATCGTTGTACAGCCCGGTGCGGCCGATATGTAGCGACCGCGGTCAAGCCTCTGCCCGAAGGGCCCGGCGGTGGCGCTGCCCCAGGTCAGACGGTTGGTGCACCCCAGTTTCCTAGTCTCCGCCTCATGTCCAAGAACAACCGCAGTGGCGGGCGCGCCAGGGGTACCCGCCGGGCCGAACAGAAACCCAGCAGTTCGCCGACCTGGCAGGAGGTGGTGCTCGCGCTGGGTGCCCTCGGTATGAGCTTCGCGTTCATCGGGTTTCTGGTGGCCGGGGGGATGATCCGTTTATCCGACGCGGCTTGGGTGGCCGGTGCGGTGCTCGTACTGATTTTCGTGTTGGTGTTCCGCGGGTCCGTGCTGCGCCGCGGCCGCGCGGTGTTGATGGCGCTTTTCGGTCCCCAGGGGCCGGCATGACCAACAAGCTCGGCGCGGCCGTTCAGCCTTTCGCGGTCAGCTCTGGGATGTATTTGTACAGCGTGGTCCGCGAGACCCCCAGCAGCCGCGCGATCGAGGACACCGACTCGTCGGGTCGGGTGAGCAGTGCGCGGGCTTGCCGGATCTGCTCCTCGCTCATGGCCGGTGGCCGGCCGAGCCGCTGCCCGCGGGCCCGGGCCGCGGCAAGGCCTTCGTGGGTGCCGTCGACGATCAGCTCGCGGATGAATTCGGCCAGCGCGGCGAAGACATGGAACACCAGCCGGCCGCCGGGGGTGGTGGTGTCGAGCGCCTCGTGCAGGGACCGGAACCCGATCCCGCGGCGCCGAAGGTCGGCCACGATCGAGATCAGGTCCTGCAGGGAGCGGCCGAGCCGGTCGAGGGAGGCGACGACGAGGGTGTCGCCGGCGCGCATGTAGTCCAGGCACGCCGATAGCTGCTCCCGTTCGGCGTCCCGCCCGGATTTCTTGTCGGCGAAGGTCTTCTTGCATCCGGCCGCTTTCAGCGCCCGGGTCTGCCGATCCAGATTCTGGTCCCGGGTCGAAACGCGGGCATAGCCGATCAGCGCTCCGCCCCCGCCGATCGGGTCCAGGGCATCGCCATCGAGCGAGAGGGGTTCGAGCGCATCGGTATCCGTCACCCCCGAATCGTACATAAAAGGATGCCTTCGCGTTGTTGAACAGTTGGACTTTACGACGCGTTTTTTGGACAGTCACCGCTTCTGGTCGACCTGGGCGTTCGCGCGCCGGAGCCCGCTTTGGCTCGACTGTCCATAAAACGATCGTTTTATAGACAGGTCAATAGTTGGGTCCAGCGCTCAGGACCCCATCCCATCTGGAAGTGCAGATCTACGTGAAAGTATCCGCAACCGCGTGAGGTGCTCGTGGAAGAGCGCGATGTCGGGGTCGTCGCCACCGAGGACCCGCTCGGAGCCGGCGAGGGTTCTCTCGAACAACGGGATTGCTTCGGTGGTGCGGCCCGCCGAGGCGTAGGCGCTGGCGAGGTTGTTGCGAGAGGCCATGGTGTCGGGGTGGTCGGGGCCGAGGATCCGCTCTCGGCCGGTGAGAGCCTGCTCGAACAGCAGGATCGCTTCGGTGGTGCGGTCTACCGAGATATAGGCGCTGGCGAGGTTGTTGCGAGAGGCCATGGTGTCGGGGTGGTCGGGGCCGAGGATTCGTTCGGAGTCAGTGAGGGTGCGCTCGTAGAGTGGGATTGCTTCGGTGGTGCGGCCCGCCGAGTTGTAGGCGTAGGCGAGATTGCTGCGGGTGGTCAGGGTCTGGGGGTGGTCGGGGCCGAGGATCCGCTCGCAGTCGGCGAGGGTTTGTTCGAACAGCAGGATCGCTTCGTCCGTCCGGCCTGCATGTGTATAAGCAACAGCGAGGCTGCCGCGGCTGGCCAGGGTATTTGGATGGTCGCGGCCCAGAGCCCATTCATCATGGGCAACTACCCGGTATAAGTACGTGATCGCGAGCGTGGTCAGCCCTTGGTCGGTGATGAAGTCCGCGGTCCTATCAAGGATGCGCACAGTGACCGCGGTGTCGCTAGGGGTGTAGTAAGCGAGCACCGCTATATGAGGGAGCAGTCCCCGCCATGCGGGCCAGGTGGCGGGATCTCTGCCGTCGGGCAACGCGCTAAGCAAGGAGGCGGCAGCATAACGGTGAGCGCGATCGATCTCTTCGGAGCTGCGATGCGGATCGCTGGAGTCGGGGGTGCGGGCTATCGCTTGGATCAGCCGGTGGACTGACACGGTGGCGGTGGCAGGATCCGAGATGACCATGCTGTAGGCGGTAAGCACACCGAGTGCCCTGTCGAGAGTGAGCGGGTCCACCGCCAGCCCGTGAGCGAGTGCCAGAGGAATGGCATCGGAGCTGTACCAGGCCAAGATTCGGAGAAGGTCTGCAGCATCCGGTTGGGCGGCGGTGATGCGGTCAAGAGTCACGCGCCAGACACGCGCGACCGTGCGCTCGGCATCGGCACCGACGGCTACCTGGCTGTATACGGCGGCCGGGTAGTCAGCAAGCAACTGTAAGTACTTCCGTGGCGTTGTGAGTGGGTTCTGCGCCATGTACGCACCGGCTTGTTCGATGGCCAGAGGCAGGAACCCCAGCTCGGCACACAACTCGGCCGCCCCATCGCAATCGCGGGGGCCGGACGCGGTGAGGATGCCGGTGAGCAGAGCCAGCGCCTCCTGCGCATCGAGCACGTCCAGCCGTACGACCGCGGCGGCCGGCTGCCACCCGGAGGCCAGGCGGCTGGTGATCACGATGCGGCCGGTCCCGGCGCGGGCCAGGATCTCGGCGATATCGGCGGGGTCGGCGACGTTGTCGAGGATCAGCAACCATCCGGAGTGAGTGGCCAGCCATTGCAGGGCGCGGTCGGCCAGCTGTTCGACCTCCAGCGCTTGTGCCAGGGCGGGTTGCAGTGCGGCAGCGAATTTCGCCAACCCCTGCTCGACACCGGCGGCGGTGTCGGCGGTGATCCACCGCACCGGATTGTGACCGTGGGGCCGGGTCGCGGCCCAGTGCGCGACCAGGGTGGTCTTGCCGATCCCGCCCAGGCCGTGCACCGCCTGCACCACCACCTGGCCCGGAACCGACAACACGGCATCGAGCCGGTCGAGTTCGTGTGCGCGTCCGACGAACTTGGCGCCCGGCTTCACGGGCAGGTTGTCCAGCCCTGGCGGGGCGTCGACCTCGGCGATCGGCTGCCACGCCTCCTCCGGCAACTGCACCACCGGCCGAGACCGATCCCCCACCTCCATGAAGGTGACATCGCCATGGAACTGGTTCCCGGTCAACGAGATCATCGCGCCGCCGCCGCCGGCGGGGGCCGGGGCGGAAGGCGCGGGGGGATCGGGTGTCAGGGCCGCGCCGTACCGGGGTCCGGCGCCTCCGGAAAACCCGCGCGCACCCCGCTGATCTTCACCGTCCCCGCGATCTCACTACCGGTCACCCGCACACCGTCACCGGCGGAAGCGATATCGGAGATCTCCAGCACCGCGGCCACCAGTCCGGACACGTCCGCACCTACGACCTGCGGGTGATGCTGCTGCACCGCCTGCAGAACCGCGACCGCCGCCGCCCCCAACTCCGCATCACCGGCCGCGCCGGCATCATCGAGGTCCTCGGCCAGCGACGCCTGTTTCGACTCCGACTCCGGTTTGCGCTCGACCCCCGACACATCCACACCGCGGTAGTTACGCGAGATCAGGTCCTTCAACCCGAGGTAGGCGTCCTTCACCACCTGCGCCGCGGTATCACTCACCCCCGCCGCCGCCCCCGCCGCGATCGCCGAAACCACCACTGCCGTCACAGGATCCATCCCGCGATCTTCCCATCCACACCACCACCGGACACCGACAAACCAGCACAACGGCATGCGGCTATCGCGGCGCAGCCTCGGCAACCAACCACCATGCAGCGCACCCTCGGCGATGTCCAGGAAAAGGGCATTTCTGGACGGACACGAGCCCACTATGATCGCTGACCAGCGATGATCAGGGCCGCCAGTGTCCAATAACGCATCGTTTCTTGGACATAAAGTTATGGTACCTGCGTTACGAAACTAGGCCGGGTGATCGTGCGTATTGCCAGGTCATCGACTTTGCGATACTCTTCCCGCATTGGGCGCACGTGCGCCTACGAGCTCCAGCCAATGTGGTTGGAGCTCTTTTTCGTTCAGGCCTCCGGTGCTCCTGCCGGGGGCCTTTCGTCGTTTATGGAGGGTGTTCATCTTGGTTGATGTCATGTCCGTGGGATCCGGAGTTGGCGTGTGGACCGTGTTCTGGGTTCAGCTCCCGGCGCTCGTATTCGCGCTGGCCATCATCATTGTGGCGATCACTGCATTGCGGAAGGCTCGACCCGAGGATGTGCCTCAGGTGTTCGAGGCGTTCGCTGTCGCGTTCGGACGCCAGCGTCTGCGGCGTACGACTCGACAGCGAAAACTGGGTGTCGCGCAGGCGCGGAATAAGGAGCGGAACTGATGGGTGGGCGGGCGACTCGGCGTGATTACATTGGTGATTCTGTAGCGAAGCAGTCGCTTCCTGACGATCTCGCCGCCGCGTTGGCAGCCTCCATGCACAGCTCAGACGTCTATCTTGTCCGGGCCTTCCTTTCTGAACTGGAGGCTGATGCGCCCCGGGAGCGCATCCTGAGACTTTTGGAGACCCGGTTATCGCGCGTCCGGGAGAACGTGGATTACCGCGATGGTCTGGCGGCGTACCTCGGCGATGGAGACTCGGTGCGGGAAGAGGCGGGCCGCTGTCGTGGGTGTGGCCGCGAACTCGACCTGGCCCAGGAACCCCAAGTCGGCAGGCCCCGAAACCATTGCCGCGACATAAACCGCAGTAACAGATGCCGACAGCTGGCCTACCGCAACCGGAAGAGAGAAGCAGAACGCATGCAGGCCAAGCGCTGATCGCGGGCAGATATCCGCTCTCGACAGGCTCAGAGACGCTTCCGGCCCGGTAGCACGGTCAGTGCGCTGGGGCTGTCACGAGGACGATTCAGGTCCAGGAAACATGAAAAATGTTAACAAGTTATCATGTTAGCGTTCTTCGTTTGTTGACAGAGAACGCGGATTCTCGGTCTTGCTTGACATTGAACAAGCAGTTCAGAGCTTCGAGATCGAGACTGTGACACCGGTGCCCGACCCTGAAGTGGGCCGGGCACCGTGCATCCTGTGAACCCCTAGCTTGTCCGGCGGCGGGTCACAAGAGGTGGAGGGCTAGGTCGGCGATAACTGTGATCAATGGCCTAGCTTCTCCGTTTTCGGCGAGGTAGACCACCAGGCGGTGGATGGTCAACGCCGTGTTTACTGCGGTGAAGAGCCGTCGAAACGTCTCTCCTTGGTTTCCGCCCTCCCGGGGTGGGGGAGGCGGAGTGCTTGGGTTCGTCCCCAAGGCGGTGTCCTTTTCTCTTCTGGGGGTGGACCCGCCGGCACGCCGACGGGGAGCGCACGACGAAGTCCGTCGAGCGTTTCCCGTCTTCGCGTCGAAGACCCACCTCCCGGATCCGAGGACGCGTGGTGGAGGCGAAAACTCAAGCAGCGCAAGTGTAGCGACCCTCTTCGACAGGACTTGTGCCCGTTTCACCATCCCACCGAGAGCCCGCCTCCATTCGAGCTGGTGGGACAACAATTCGCAGTTACCCGATGCCCATCTCGGTGTCGCTGCCGGCGGCTACAGTGCTGCGATATCCGACTACCGTGCTCGTTCGAGGTATGGAGACGTGTATGCGAGGGCTTCTGTCTGTAGCGCGCGCGATGGTCTGCGCCGCCGCTGTCACCGTGATGATTCAGCCCGCGGCCGGTCACGCCGAGCCGCCGGGGATCCCGGACGCCGACGCGGCCCGCACCCTGCTGGACGGGCTCGCGGTCGCCGAGGAAGGCTCTGCCAGTGGGTATTCCCGGGAGGAGTTCCCGCACTGGAACACCATCTCCGGGGAATGCACGACCCGCGAGACCGTGCTGCAGCGCGACGGCACCGATGTGGTGGTCGATGCGGAATGCCGCGCCACGGCCGGCACCTGGTACTCGTCCTACGACGACCAGACCGTGACCGCTGCCTCCGATATCGATATCGATCACGTTTTATCTGCGCCCGCGTCGGGAGTGTGACCGATCATCACTGGTCGTGCTGTCGGCAGCATAGCGGCGACAGAAGAGCGAAACAATTTGGCGCGCTGCTGGGTATGTGTAGCTGACGGGTCTAGTTGGGGATTGAAGGGCATCCGAGAGAGGGCATGCTAAGCAGGCGGGCTGAACCATGTTGTTGAGCTGGCGGTTTCATGTCGGCGTGGTTGATGCGGGTGGCCCTGGTAACCGGCGTTTCGGTGTGTCGTCTCGGGTGGAAGCGGGTCGGTGAGGTGGATCGGCTGCGTAGGGGGTGTTCCGGCCGGTGTCGAAAGGATGCTCGCGGCGTTGGAGCGGGCCGATATGAGGCGATGCGACAACGTCAGTGGATGCTGCCTCCCATCTGTTAGCGGTCAGGCAGCCCCGGGGTCGGTTTCAGGCGCCCCGAACAACTATCCGCCGCATGTGCTCGATCTTCCTCCAGGGAGTCCGAGGTAGATTGTTTACACTGTGCCACGACGCCTTTCGGGTCGTCCGAGGTTTTGCGTGTACGGGGTGGTTGTGGTTATGGTCGTGGGTAGCGAAGGGGAGTAGCTTCCCGGGCGGGTGATTCACCGGTCCGGGCGGGCGGTCGACACACTGGCACCGGGTCACCCCGGGCCCGGCCGTCCACCGGGCACCACGATCGTGCGCGGCGAGCGAGACCTTCGGCCCGAAAAGACCATGCGTCGGCCGAAGCTTCCCTGTTGTGCGGGTTCTTTGTCCGGCTCGTGACCGGACGAGGAGTGAACCGAATATGAACCGACGCATTATCGTGCGCGCGACCGGTATCGCAGGAGTCGTGGCAGCCGCCGCATACGCCGTCAGCGATGTACTGTTACTCGGCCGCCATGCCGACCCTCGACAACACCCCGCCCTCCGAGGGCTGGAACAGGTCGACAAACCCCTGATGCCACTGCTGGCGATGGTTCCGGCCCCGACGCGCCAACTCGCTACGGGTGCCCTGCTCGGGGTGTACGCCACACCGCTCTACCTCGCCGCCGCATGGCACATCCACCAGGGCCTGGCCCCGGCCGGCCCCCGCCGCGCGCTACCGCCCGCCCTGCTCCTGGCCGGCGGACTGGCCTGGACATCGTTCGCCCACGGCTCGTTCTTCCACATCGGACGGACCTACCAAGACCTCGAAGCTCTCGACGGCGACCCCCACACCCGGCAGCGACTACTCGACACAGCCAAGGCATTCGAACAGGCCACCGTCAGCGCCTACATCCCACTCGGTGCGGCAACCACAGCGGCGTCCGCGCTCATACTCGACACCATCCGGCGCGGCGATACCGCCTACCCACGCTGGTCGGCGCCCCTCATCGCGCCACTGATACCGATCACCGCAGCCACTGCTCTCACCGCAACCAACATCCTGCCCGGCCGAGCCCGCTACGCCCTACAAGGCGCGGGCGTCAACCTCGGAACCCTGGTCAGCCTCACGACCAGCACCATTCTCCTGTGGCGCAACCGCAAAGCGGGGACCGCCTGAGCGAGCGCGGGTCGTCGTGACCGCAGCCGCACGCATCGCTCATCCCCGCACCTGCGCGTTCTCCGCGGCCGGGATGGCGGTGGAATCGGTACCGTAGTTCGGGCACAACGCCACCGCGTTCCCGGTCGCCGCCAACAAGGTCTCGGCGGAGGCCAGCAGATCCATCAGCTCGGGGCGGGCCAGGCTGTAGAAGACCTGCCGGCCCTGCGGGCGCCCGACGACCAAGCCGCAGTCACGCAGGCACGCCACGTGCGCCGACACCGTCGACTGCGCCAGTCCGAGGCCGGCCATCAGATCCGCCACCCGCGCCTCACCGGCGGCCAGCCGATGAACGATTGCCAACCGCGTGCCGTCGGAGAGGCTGTGGAACAACGCCACCGCCGGATCCAGGCCTTCAGCACCGGCCAGGCACCGGTCACCACTATTAATCGCCATACACCGATGATAGCGTTAAATATAGATCAATCGTTTCGGTGATCATATCGAGGAGGGTGATACCAATGGTGGATGGACACGAAGCGGTCGCCGGGCGGGCCGGTGTGGGCGGGCGGGGTGAGCGGTGATGGCTCTCGCCGCGCTCGCAGTGTTTGCGGTGTTCGCGCTGGTGGCCGGCGGGGCGCGGGTGCTGATCCAGCGCCGCCGCACCGGCGACACCGGCATCCGGCAGTTCCGTCCGAGACCGGGATCGGTGCAGTGGTGGGCACACTGGGGATTCGTCACCGGCGGCCTGATCACCGGACTGGCCGCACCACTGGCCGACCTTGCCGGGCTGGCACCGATCCCGCTGGCCGACCGGCCCGCCGTCACGGCCGCGGGTGTGGTTCTGGCTGTGGCGGGGGTGGCGGCGACCTTCGCCGCGCAGCTGGCGATGGGCGCCTCCTGGCGCATCGGCGTCGACGATACCGAACGCACCGGTCTGGTCACCACCGGCGTGTTCGCCTACGTGCGCAACCCGATCTTCGCCGCCATGCTCGCCACCTTCGCCGGACTGGCGCTGATGGTGCCCAATCTCGTCGCGGCGGTCGGCTATGTGCTGCTGCTGGCCGGTGTGCAGGCCCAGATCCGGGCGGTCGAGGAACCTTATCTTCAGCATATTCACGGCCGCGCCTACGCCGACTACACCGCCCGGGTGGGCCGGTTCGTGCCCGGCGTGGGACGGCAGCGACAGTTCCAGCAGTGACCACATCGGTCCCGAAGCCTCCTACCGTCGGCCACTGGTGGATAAATGCCACCGGTGGCCGACGGAAAGCGACTCAGTCCGGTTCGTAGCGGGCCAGGCGGCGCCGGAGTTCTAGGTTTTCTCCGTGCGCGGCTTCGAGTGCTTTGCGTAGCTCGGCGGTGTGTTTTCGGTGGTCCCGCCGTTCGTCCTCGAGCTTGCGGGTCAGTGCGCGCACTGCCGAGGACGTTGATGCGGTGGGTTCCTCGCTGGGTGGGCGCCGTTGGTTGCCGGGGGCGGATTTGGCGCGGTGGCGCTCGATTTTGGGGTCGGGGAGCAGCGGCCGGAAATCCGGCGGTAAGGAGTTATGGCGGATAGCGGCGCACTTCTGTGGTAACTGCTTAGCGTGACTTTTCTCGTCAATGTTCCCGGACCCCTGCAACCATCACCGCGTATTCCCGGCGTCCCGCTACGAAATTCGAAGTCCCATCGATAGGGTCTACTACCCAGCAGGACTGCGCACTTAATGCCGAAAGGCACGATGGATCTTCAGCGGCCGATTCCTCGCCAACCACTGGGATATCGAGGACCTTTAGCAATCCTCGTGAGATCAGCTGCTCGGCTTCTCGGTCAGCCACAGTGACCAAATCGCTCGGCGCCTTCTCTTGGATCTGCGAGCTATCCAACCGACGAAACCGGGGCCGGATCGCAATCTCGGCGGCATCTACCAGGATTTGCGCGACCTCATCGATCACGGCCGTGAGTCCTCGTTGCTATTTTGCGTCGATGCGGACCAGGCGGTGAGCACCGACACCGGCCAGTAGTTGCGCCCGAGGAACCGCGACGGCTGCGGGAACGGGTTCGACTTCGGCTTCCCGCGCACCAGGTAGCTCGTGATGGTCTTCGCGGGCAGACCGGTGATCGCGGTGGCCCCGGCGATATCGGCCCACATGTCCCCGTCGAGCACTGGCAGACCCCACAGCTGCCCACCGGCCAACGGCTGCCCCGCGGCCTGTTCGGCGCGCAACGCCGCGGCGCGAGCGTCGGCGGCCACGGTCTCGGGAGAATGCTCGGTGCCCATGGCCGCGACCGTAGCAGTTGCAGGACTGCCCAAAGCCGTACGCGGACGCACCGGGCTATCGCCCACCGGCCGCGCCCACCGCGACGCCATCGTCGGCCGCACTTCCGCCGGCGGCCGGGCCAGACCGAGCCCCCACCACACCAACCGGGTCGTCTCGGCATAAGTCCGGCACTCCCGATCAGCCCGGAGCACTGCACGCGTCTCCGGCGCCACCGCGGCCGCAAACGCCTCGACCCGGGACCGGGACACCCGCGCCAGTGGTTCGTCCTGCTCGTGCAGGGGCCGCACGATGCGCAGCCCGGTACTACCGAACCGGTACATCGCACCGCGCCAGCCCGGCCGGTGCATCAACACCAGATCATCGATCGACCCGGAGCCGCTGGCGCTCCACAGGAACCCATCGACCCCGGAAAGTGCGTCGGCGATCTGCCAGCCGCCCACCGCCGCCAGCGCCAGGCGCTCATCGTCGGTCAGCGTCGCAGTGGTCGGCATGACTCCCCCGATTCGTCGGCAGTTCTACAACTGCCAACAGTCTAGCAGTTCTAGAACTACCGATGTCTACCTGTCACTTTTCCGTCGATAGACGAAGTTAACGGCCAGAATGCAAGAGATTTGTCCTGCGCGAAGTACGCCCGCGGCAGCTCGCTCATCGGTTGGTCGTCGACGGGGCGGCGCTACTCCTGGTCGCCGCCGGCGGAGCAAATCGGGAGTGCGGAGGCAGGTTGAGCGGTGCCCGGCAGGAAACACCAGATCGATTCGCCCTACCGCCGGATTCCGTGCCGCTGCTCCTCACCCCCGGATTCAGCCACCAGGAGGACCCAACCGACTCTGGTGTCAGTTGTCGGATCTAGCCTTCGGCAAGTTCGGTTGGTTCGGCACAGAGGAGGCGAGCATGGCCCAGGAGACGAGATACCGTTCGATCACGGTCAAAACCGAGGACGGCCAGGTCCGAAAATTCACCGGCGAGGACGTTCGGCTCGGCACGCTCGCCGCGACAGGCACGCACTATGTGCGCATGGGTGACGAGGTGCTCTGGACCCAGCGCGTCGAGAACGGCTGGAAAGAGGGAGTCGAGCTCACCCTGGAGCCCTTCGAATCGGAGGGATCCAAGCAGGACTGAACCGGCCCTTCCGCCATCCTGACCGCCGGTAAGACCCACTTATCGGCGGTCAGAAATCGCACGAATGCTCGGTAAGTTTTCTTGTCGAAACCGTCAAGAAAACTGGTCGCGTCAAGTAAACTTGTCTCATGACGTTCTACGAACTCACCGACCGCGAAGGCCTGCCCGCCGGCACCGATATCGCCGCGATCCTCGCCGACCCGACCATCTCGTATCGCACCCTGTTCGCGATCCTGACCACCTACCGCTACACCCGACTGAACCGGGAGACCCTGGCCAAGCTCGACGCCGGGAAGGTGCTCCAGGACGACCCGGAGCGCACGGAACTCGCCCGCGAGTCCTTCCGTGCCGGGATCGCCGCGCACGCCACCGTCACCCCGACTCAGGCCCTGGAGGCCAACCGGAAACTGGTCGACTACATGACCGGCACCCGCTGGCAGCTCATGCAGGAGGCTCGGGAGGCGGGCGAGTCCTGGACCACCATCGGCGCCGCACTCGATATGACCAAGCAGGGCGCCCTGGACTGGTACAAGCGCAAGATCGGCGAGCAGGAGAAATACCTTCCGCAGTTCCACGATGCCGAGCGGGCCCGCGCCGTCGTCGACGAATAGGCAGGCCGGAGTAACTAGCCTGCGGCCTGCTCGCCGAGTTTGTCGTCCAGCACAATCGGGGGAATCGGCTGCCCGGGGTCAGCGTCCGGATCGACGACATCGATCACTTTCGCGACCTGGTCGTAGGTCCGTCGGGCGATAGCCTGCGTGGCCGCATACTTCGAGGTTCTCCAATCCCATGCCACCTTCAGCAGGCCCACCAAACTCACCCCGGACAGCGTGACTTCGACTGCGTCCCCGCTCCGGTCCTTGATTCGATCCTTCGCGACCCGGCCCGTTTTGCTGTGTCCGTAGGAACCAACGAACCACTCATCGATCTCAGTCCAGATGTCTCGGTGACAGATCAGTTGAACACTGGCCACACCCGCCGCCCGCTGCATCCGCTCCCGATGAGCCTGCCGACGGCTCCACCAACTCAAAATCCCCGCGTCTGACCCCATCCCTCAATACTGCCGGTTACCACCGACAGAACGCGGCGAAATCGGCCGCGCGGCAATACTTCACGCCAATCATGCCTCTGCCGGCATTTCCGGGTCGTCAGCTCTAACCAAGGCGGCCAAGGGCATTGAAAACGGGTAACTACCTGCGGAACTTTCGTCGACGGACTCGATCACCGCGCGACCTTCGCTGGGATCGACCTCTCGCACGACGAACCGGGAGACACCGGTTTCGCCGATCGTCACCGTATCGCCGACTTCGATCACACACCGGAGCATAATCGAACGCGTGTGCGAAAAGTGGGAGCCGGTGTATGAGGTCGACGGCCGTGTCGTATCGGATCCGTCCCGGCTCTATCCGGTCGCCGGCGGAATGGCCGAGCCGTCACCGTTGAGATGTCGGCGCGGCCATTGGCTCGGTCCGCGGCGCGTGCTCGTCGGATCGCAAGCCTGCCCGGCGGTCGGCGGGTTTCACCGCACCCACACCTGCCAAGAATGCGGTGCTGTAATCCTCAACCCGCCCCGCGTGAACGGATGCGATCATGCCGGAGATTGAGACCTCCGCCGCACCCCTTCTGCACCATAAGAGCATGGCTTATTCCCCTGCTCCCCTTCCTGGTCTTCCGACATTCCGGAGACGGACCCCGGGGCGTCGATCCCGTGGATATCGCCCGGCCCGTACATACTGAGGTACTGATCTACGTAACACGGCCCTGGTCTACCGGCCAGATCAACCGAATCGAGTACTGATGTCCGTACATACTGAATCGCTGAGATCACGCAACCATGCACTGCTGGTGATCGTGATGGTCAACCTCAAGGGCGGGTCGGGCAAGACCACCTCGGCGGCGTGGATCCTGCACGCACTGCACGAGTCGGGTCTATCGGTGCTCGGTGTCGACGCGGATCCCGAGAACGAGTCGCTGATCGGCTGGTCCCAGTTGGCGGAGTGGGATGTGCCGGTGATCGCGATGCCGGTGGCGAATCTGCACCGGCAGCTGCCGGGCGTGATCGCCCCGAGTATCGACGTGGTGGTGATCGACACCCCGCCGATGACCGACTCCCGCCGGATCGTGAAGTCCGCGGCGAAGCTTGCGACGCATATCGTGTGCCCGATGGCGCCGACCGGCATGGAGTACGACCGCCTGGGCGCGGTGCGTGAACTCGTCACCGAGATCTCCGACGACGCCGATGTCCCGCCGGATTTCGCGGTGCTGTTCAACCGGGTCATCGCAAACGCTGCCAGCACCGGCGTCTACCGCGAGATCATCCAGACGGACGGTGTTCGGGTCCTGAACCCGCCGATCCCGCGCAAAGAGGTCTACGCGCAGTCCTACCCTCAGCCCATCGAGCGCGCCTCGACATCGGCCTACGGCGACGCCGTGAACGATCTCCTCACCCCGGCCGTCGACGAGAGCGAGGCGACCGCATGAGCCCGACCCCGAACGTCGGTGATCAGATCCGCAAGCGGGCCGAGCAGATCGCCCAGCGGCAAGCCGGAACATCAGCAAAAGCGCCGGCCAAACCAGGGCACCGAAAACCTGCCACTCGCACCAAGCCGGTGCGCTGCACGGTCGACCTGCCGCCCGTGCTGTTCCGACAACTGAGCGACTGGCAGTCTCAGGCCGCCGAGCAACTCGGCGAAAGCCGGATCACCAAGCAGCAGATTCTGGTCGCGCTCGTCCACGAACTGCTCGGCGACACGGATCTCGAGGAAGCCGTACTCGACCGGCTCAACGCCGAATGAGCTACTGATATACGGATCTACTGATTTCAGTAAGGGCGTTGAACTGGGGAAACGATCATCTTGATAGGTACGGATCGGTGACGAATGTCCGTGCATCATCTTGATACCGCACGATCATTTCGATACGAATGGACAATCTGGACTCGGCAGCACGGCCTCCTATTGCAGCCCACGTCGGCCCGCGCCCAGTACATCGGAAGCAGATAGCGAATGTCCGGTTAACCTAGGGAAACAGGAAAAAATCCGGTAGAGCTACCTGGACGTAGGGTCCGCACCCTGGCTCTCTGGGAGCGCCTGGCCTCGCCGAGAGCGGGGGTCCAGGGGGCAGCGCCCCCGAGCGCAGCCTCCGGCTGCGGATATCAGGTAGTGGAGCATGGGGTTCCGGTCGTGGTGGGTGTGTCTCTCCGGTCGGCCTGGGGCTGCACGATCACACGGGCGCCGGCCGTCAAGGGTGGCGCAGCCATCGGCTTGCCGACGCCGCAGGCGCCCTTGATGGTCGGTGGTCGTGTGATAGCCCCGTCTTTGGCCGACCGGAGAGGCGCGCCCGCCACGGCACCCGAGCGCAACGAACGCGAGAGCGGTAGCTCTCGGACGAGTGCGCCCCGTCGCGCTCGCACCACCTCGGTACGTCACGGGCACTCGATCACGCTGCTGCTGCTCGACCAGGCCGATCTGTAGACCGCCGGATCCGACCATGACGCCACCAGCTGGAAGCGACGCCACCGGCGGCGGATCGACTCCCAACCCAGCCACGTACCCAACGCACCGGTACCCACCCAACGCAACCCATGTCTTTTCTCTTTTCTCTTTTCTCTCTTCTTCTGTCTCCCCACCCCACCTGAACTGAATTGATTTTTGTATCTCTCACCCCCTCAGTCCCCTATCTCATGCGCACGAAGTGGGTATGAGATAGGGGACTGAGGGGGTGAGAGATACACCGGCGCGCAGCGACGGTCGATGCAGGTCAGGTGGGGTGGGGAGACAGAAGAAGAGAGAAAAGTTGTGACAACTTGTGACCGCGTTTCACGCGGTTTTGGCCTGGTTTTATCGCAGTTTTCGCACACCTTACCGCTGTTCAAGATCGGTTTTCGGCGCCCCGAGGGGGCGCCGTGCGCGGCCTTCGGCCGCGTGCTCCTGGTGAGGCGCCGGCATTGTGTTCACGCGCCCCTCCAGCGTCAAGGGCGCTGCGCGTCGCCTGGCGGCGATGGCCTGCGGCCACCCTTGACCCCGGAGCCTCTGCGCGCGAAGGGCACGGCTTTGCGGGCAGGCCGGGGGCCTGCCCGGGAAGGGGCGCCAACGCCCCACCAGGAGCAAAAGACCCGTGTCCGCTGCGGTCCGGCGCGGCGAGACAATAGAATGTGTCCGGCCGGTTCATCCGGTTCTGGACATGCGAAGGCCCCTGCCGACTGGGACTCGGCAGGGGCCTTCTTACTGGTCAGAGACCGATTCGGTTATTCGTCATCCGCACCCAGGTAGGCGGCGACCTCGGCGAGACTGTCGTCGTTGGGCGGCTCGTAGGTCGCCCGATACAGCTTCGGCGGCGCGTAGTCGGCGCTGAAGGCCTGCCCGGTGCCGGTGTACTGCACCGAGATCCGGGCGCCGTTGCGCAGATCGTCATCACCGGCGGCGAGGATGGCCTGCTTGATCGCCTTCTGCAGGTTGCCGCGCACGAACAGCTTCCGGGCCCCGTCGTCGTCCGGGTCGGTCTGCTGACCGGTCAGGATCACCACCTCCAGCTGCAGGACCTCCTGACCGCCCCGCATTTTCGGTTTACCGGTCTTCGGGTCCTTCTGGGCGGTGAGCTCCTGGGAGATGACCAGGCCGGTCACGGTGGCGCCGGGCTTGTCGTTCTTGCCGAACGCGCTCCGGATCACCTTCGGCTCATCGGACATGATCCACGACATAACAGTTACTCCTTGGTTATTTGATGGGGTGGTGGGGTTATCCGGCGATGCGCCGGACATTTTCGGGAGCCTCGGGCAGCGCCAGCGGCTCGATGGTGGTGGCGTCGTGCTCGGCCTTGAGCCGGGCGACGATCTTGCCGACGGTGCCGTGATGCAGATCCACGATCACCGCGATTCGCCGGTACGAAAGGCCCGCGCAGTGCAGTTGCCAGATCTCGGTGTCGCGCCCGGCTGTCGCGTCGGCGGCGGCCTGTGTCGCCTCGATGTAGCCTGCCGTCGCCTCCGTGTCGCCCGTGTCGCGGCTGGTGTCGCCTGCTGTCGCCTCGGTGTCGCCTGCTGTCGCCGGGCCCGTTTCCGGGCGGGGGACCTCCAGCAGGCCGGTCAGCCCGTGGGTTGCGGCCAACCCGAACAGCGGGGCGGCTCCGGCCACGGTCGCTGCAATCGTTGCGGGCAGGACCCGGCCGGTCGATTCCGCAGCATGTAGCGCGTTTCCGGCGACCGAGATCAGCTCTGCAGCCAGCAGTTCGCCCCAGAAGAACCAGCGAGTAGCTTTCGGGATGTCGACCCCGAATCGCTCCCGTCGCTTGAGCGACACCAGGGCGACAATGGACTGCACGATCGCGCCGTCGACGAACACCGGCCCGATCCAGGCGAGGCTGTCGGTGATGCCGGCCATCTTCGACAGATCGCTCAGCGCCGCGAACGACCAGACGAACGCACCGGCGCCGATGACCACCGTCATGGCCAAGGCGACGATTTCGGCGAAGTCGAACCGGCCTGTCGCCTTGGGCGACGCGTCGGCGACAACAGGCGACGTAATGCTCATCGTTCCATCCCTTCTCGGTCACGGTTGCCGACCAAACCCGCGAAGGCGTGGCCGTAGATCGGTTGGGGAACCATCCGTTCCCGACCGGCATCCAGGGCATGCTCGGAGGCGATATCGAGTGCATCGTCGAGATCGCGGGCAAGCTCCTGGTTACGGTCTTCCAGCTCTGCCGCGCGGTGCTCGGCGGCGTCACGCTCGCCGGTGACCTGCTCCAGTTGCTCTTCCAACTCCGCCGCGCGGTGGTTGGCGGCGATCAGCCGGGCCTCCAGTTCGGCCCAGGACTCGGGACCGTAGGGCCGCAGTGGGGTGAATCCGTCAGCCTGGGACTGCTGACGGATCTCCACGGCGGTCACCGCTCCAGACCTTCCTGCTCACGGCCACCGACCAGACCCGCAAACGCGTGACCCGGAATCGGGCGCCGGCCGCGCTGGCGCAGCTCTGTGGTCCGGGTCGCGGCGAACGCAGTGGACGCCACCTGCGGTGGTGTGCGGCTCGCATCGTGCGAGAAGTACGACCGGGCGATACCTTTCAGCTCCTGGATCTGGTCCGTGCTGCGACCGAACATCCTGGCGCGGGCGTCGTCGTTCTCCGGCAGGCGCTGCTCAATCCTCTCGACGGCGTAGTCGTATTCACTGTCGCTGTAGGAGGCCTCCGCGAGAGTGCTCATATCGCGCCACGCCAAGCCCAAGGCGTCGTCACGAAACGCCCACGGCTCGGCGATGTCGTGCATCTGTTCAGTGAGCTGCAGATACTCGCTGTCGGTGTAGGTCCGGCCCCGCTGCTCGCCCAGCTGATACACCTGGGCGAAGTCCGCCCGCATCAGGCTCTCGTTCCACGATTCCGCCGAATCGACATAGTGGTTCAGGCTGGCCGGATCCGCCGCACTGGTCGGGCGCGCCTGCAACGACTCGACGCTGTACGGGTCCCGCGCCTGCGGCCAGTCCCCGTGGCCGGCCATCTCACGGGCCTGCCGCAGAGACCGCCACTCCGCCGGGCTCATCCCCATCGCGACGCCATGAACTCGGTCGATGATCACCTGCTCATACAGACGCTCCATCGAACCCGGCTCACGCCGCCAGTCCTCGCGAACATCAGACAGATACGCCCAATCCGCCTGCGCGGTCGCCGACTCGTGGTTCGCCCACTTGCGGTGGATCTCCTCGGCAGGCTCCGCAATTTTTACGTATTCGCGCAGGTCACCGGCATGACGGGCTTCTTCCAGCAACTGTTCAGCTCGCACGGCATCAGCCCGCATCTGCTGCTCGTTCGCGCTGGTCACACCCCGTCGGGCGTAGTAACCCGGCTGAGTCGGATCAGTGGCCTGCTCGTTCGTCTCGGTCATCTGCGTTGTTCCTTCCTGATCGGTTCGATTGATGCTGTTCGGGCCGGTCACCGCTCCATCCCTTCCCGCTCGCGGTCGCGGCCGTTGACCAGGCCCGAGAACGCGTGACCCGGAATCGGTTCCCGCTTCTTCTCGCCTGCTCCGGTTTTGACCTCGGTGCCATCCCGACCACCTGCTGTGAAGACCCGGGACTGGCGTTTCTGTTCGGCCTGCTGCCGCTGCTGGCTGCCCAACCGCTCCGCCGCCGGCGTCCGCTCGACGACCTTCTGCACCGCCTCATCCCGTTCGGTCTTGAACCGGTCACGCTCGGCGCCCAGCCGATCGCGTTCGGCAGTCAGTGCGGTCAGCTGCTGGGTCAACGTGGCGTTCTGGTTCGCCAAATCGGCGTTGTGTTCGATCGAGAGGAGATGCCGCTGCTTCAGCGACTCCAGCTCGTCAGCGGCGCGCCCCTGCACCCGCTGTGCCGCCTGCTCGGGCCGGGCCCATTCGGTAGTGCGGGCGGTGACGTGCTCGATTCCGCTGTCGGCGAGCCGGATCGGGGCCTGGTTGCCGCGTTCGCGGACCGTGGCCTTGAGCTGCACACCTGGCAGCCAGTTCCCCGTGCGGGTGTTGTGGGCCGCCCACTGAGCCGCTTCGGCCTCGGTCGGGCTATACGTGCGCCACGTGGTGCTACTGCCGTTGCGCAGCTCAGAGACCTCGCTGATGAACTTCGAGTTCCGCTCCGCGTTCTGCATCTCCCACTGGACCCGCTGCAGGGTCAACCCGCTGCCGACCGCGGAATCCTCCGCCGCCCGCAGCTGATCTGGCTGGTTCTCCAGCGTGGCGTGCCGGAGCTTCTGAATCGCGTCTTTCTGCGCGAGGTCCAGTTCCCCGGTCGGCCGCGGAATCTCCTGCCCGACACGCTGCGGCTGAACTTCCGATCCCCGGACGGGTTCCTGCCGCTGTGTGGCGACACCGAGATCGCGCTGCCCGGTTTCGCGTTCGAACCGGCGCCGGGAGATCCATTCGGTTTCGCGAGCCAGCACCGCCCGATACCGCAGAGCATCCAACCCGCGGACCTTCGGTGCGCGGGCCAGCATCTCCGGGGTGCGTGCCTTCGAATACGGCCACATCCGTGCCGATTCCAGGCAATCCAGCGCGATCCCGCGCTCCACCTCGGTCAACCGCGAGTTCCCGACAATCCGCTCCCGCAGATCGTCGATATGGCGGGCCGCGGCCTCGTCGTCGCGGCGGCGCTGCTCGATGGTGGTGCGCGGGTCGTTGGCGCGTTCGTAGCGGGCCTGGGCCGAAACCTGGTAGCGGTGGATCATCTGCGAGGTCCACGTCTTGTGGTGCACCCGCTCGGCCTGCTCGCTGCGACGCTGCTTGCGCATCTCCAAGCTGATCTCGCGGCGCACCTTGCGCTTCTCCCACCACCCATTGGCCTGGGCGTGCTGGCGCATCAACTGCGCCATGCCGTGCCCGAACCGGCGGGCCTCGTCCATAATCTCGTCCTCAACAGGGCGTTCAGACATTTTCAGTACTCCTTGTGAGCTGGTTTTTATCGGTGAATTTGTGGTTCATTTCCGGTGTGATCGCGGTCGTCTCGGCCTCCTCCCGTCATGGGTTACTGAGTTACGGAGTTACTGAGATTTGGTGCGCCGGTCCTCGTAGGCGGCGCGGCGTTCGGCCAGGTCGCGGACCCATTCCCGGATCCGGTCCAGGGCGTCGGTGGTGGTGTAGATGACCATCAGCAGGGCCTGGATCGGGCCGGGCCGTCCGGCGCAGTGCCAGAACGCGAACCCGACCAGGCCCGCGCCGTAGATCGCGAGCGGGCCGGTCAGCGGGAACACCATCGCGGCCCCGGCGAATGCGGCGGTGGCGGCGGCCGGCGCCCACAACCGCACGGTGTCGCCGACTTTGGCGGCCTTGTGCACGGCCGGGGTGATCGCCCGACCGACGTGGCCGCCGTCGGGCACGACCGGCACCAGCTGGGCGGCGAGTTTGGCGGCGGTGCTGCCCTCCAGATCGGCCTGCAGGGCAGCCAGCACGTTGTCCTCGTGCTCACGCCGGGCGCTGGTGCTCGGAATTTCCTCGCCGTGGTCTTCGGGATTGATGGGGTTGGGCATAGCCATAACGGGTTCTCCTTGCTGGTCACGCCATGCGGCGCTTGGTCAGATCGATGACCGGCGCGACGGGGGCGGTATCGGTGTCGGTGGTGGGGGTGGTGACGCGGCCCAGACCGGGCAGCGGGCGCAGGCTGGCGAGCTGGCGCTCATCCAGCGGCGAGACACGGCCGAACCGTGCGATGCCGTCGGAGACGTGCACGATGTCGCCCTTGCCCATCGAGCGCAGCTTGTTCGGGTCCACCAAAAACTTGTCGTGGGACTGGATATTGCCCTCGTCACCTGCGGTGGAGCCGCCGATCAACTTCCGCGACAGGTCGAATCCTTTGCGGGTGCCGTAGGTTTCGGCGAGCTTTTCCCCGCGCTGCTGACCACCGAGCAGCGAACCACCGGAGGCGGCGGTGACCAGGGCTTCGCGGGCGTCGTCGTCGTGGCCGAGACCGTTCCAGGACTGCGCGAACCACCACGTGGAGATGCCGGCCTTGCGCAGCCGCTCCACCCACGCCTTCGCCCGGGTCTTGCCATCGCTGACGGCGGAGAACTCGTCGACGGCGAGGATGGCCTGCCGCCCGTGCTGCCGGTCGGCGAGCTGCTCCAACATGCAGCCGAGTGCGGCGAACTGGGCGCGGGCCCGGTCCGGGCTCTTGATGCCCTCCAGCACGATGTAGAGGACATCGAAGTCGGTGAACGACTTCTCACCGTCGAACGAATCGCCCAGCGAGCGGTACAGGTTGCCGAATTCCGCGCGAGCGGAATCCATCACCGGCTGCTTGCCCGCCTTCGTCGAGGCGATCTCAGCGTCCACGCCCGGCACACCCGACCACGGCACGGCGTCGTCGAAGACCCCGCCCCACAGTCGCGCCAGGACATGCACGTCGAACCGGGCCAGGAACTCGAACCACGACCGGGGCGGGTTCTCACCGACCGGTTTGCCGTCGACGACCTTCTCCGGGGCATCCACGATCAGGTGGATCAGGGTTTCGCGGATCTCGTGGAAATATTTTTCGGTGTCGCTGGTCGGCACGCTGCCGCCGGACACCATCGACGACAGGATCGAGCGCAGGTCATCGACGTTCGGGGTCGACCACAAGTCCAGGCCGGTGCGGTCGGGGAACAGCCCGATCCGCTCCTCCGGCACCCCGAGAGCCTTGAACCACGGCAACAGTTTGCCCGCGGCTTTACGCGAGTCCGGGCCGCCGTTGCAGTCGATCACCAGCACCAGCGGGCGACCCGGCCGCGAGGTGCGCCACCACTGCTGATGCCGCTGCCAACCGGTGACAAACCAGCTGATCAGCGCCCGGTTCATCAGCGTCGACTTGCCCTTACCGCTGCTCGCGACGCTGGTGCCGTGCTCGTTGAACTTGATCCACGGCACGATCAACCGGGTCTCATTGCGGCCCATCAACGCCCGCGCCCGCGACTTGGCCGGCGCCTGCGTGTGCTCGACGGCCAGGCGGCCGATCACCGGGTGCGGGTTCAATCCACCCGTGCTGAACGGGAGCCGATACCGGCTCAATCGGGCCGCGGCGCGCTGCTCACGCTGGGCCTGCCGGTGCAGTGCCCGTTCGGTCGCCGCGGGGGAGCGGAAACCGTTCGTGGCGGCCTTGACCCGGTGGTTGGTCACCGCGACGGTGGCGGCCAGCCAGGACGCCGGGACCAGCAGCGTCGCCATCAACAGCAGCCCGTGCACCGGATTGCCGGACAACAGTTCGGTCGCGCCCTCGTGGAACTGGATCAATGGTGCGGTGGCGTCCAGATCGTGGAACACGATCGCCCCACCGGGCAGCGCGATCAGGGCGCCGAGGGTCCAGTTCCGCATCTTGGCCGGGGTCCAGGCCAGCAGTGTCGAGGGCACCAGCAGCAACAGGGTCAGCAGCAGCACGAACACCAGGCCCGCGCCGGTGACGACCGTGCCGTCGACCACGCCGTCCCACGTCCAGTCCGGCATGTTCAGCCAGGAGAACCACTCGCCGTCCGGGTCGATACCGGGCATGCTCGGTGCGAATTCCGGCATCGGGTCGCCCTGCGGCTGGGACTCCGCAGGGTTGACCGGCACGGTCGGCATCGAGGTCACGAACGGCCCGCAGTCCTGCGGGGTGATGATCGACTGGCAGCCCGGATCCTGGGCGAGATATTTTTCGGTGCTCATAGCGACACCGCCTTTCCGGCCTGGGGCCTGGGATCAGCTGCTCCGCCAGCGATCACCGTCAACCCGGGCCGGGCAGCAGTGTCGGGCACTGGAACAGGCAAAAGTTCTGACAACCCCGCCACCCGCACCGAAGGCCCTTCCACAGACGCGGTTTCGCGCGCAGCGGCCGTGATGAGGTTGCGGATTTCGGTGCTGCGCTGACCGGTCGGATTACCGTGCTTATCGACGATCTCCGGATCGGCGCAGTAGTAGGTGATGCCGGCGCACTCACCGTGCGCGGCCTGCTTCGCCCGAGCGACGGCCGCTTTCGCCACCTGCGGGCCCTTCGCGGTCAGCTCGATCTCGACCGCGCGCCAGTCGCCGGACGAGTCCAGCCACCGGCCATCGTGGATATGCGGGCGCGGCTCACCCGGTTTCGCCGGGCCCAGCTGGGCGCGCAGTTCCCGTTCGCTGATCCAGCGGTCCAGATCCAAGCCGACCAGCGCGAGCCGGGCTTCCAGCACCGTCGTCACGTGGGCGGCCATCTTCGGGGTCGGCGTCCAATACCGGGCCCAGAACGGCAACAGCGTCTCCACCGCCGACTTGCTCGGAAACACCCACGTCGGGCCGGGAACCGGGCGGACCTTCAGGTTCGAGGCCATGTGCGCGGCCCGCCATTTCCGCACGATCCGATACGCCGACGGCAGCGACACACCCAACATCCGCGCCACCAGGTCCAACGGGGCGCCGTAATGCTCGGCCAGCACCGTCAAAACGACCATGTCGCGCGGGCTCAGCAGGTGAATCGTCAACGTTCTATCTCCTCTCGCTCTCGACTTCCTTTGACCAGGCCTGCGAACGCGTGCCCCGGGATCGGGGCGCGTGCGGCCTGCTCGGACTGTTCGATCTCGGCCTCGGTCCAGTACCGCGGTGCCACCGGCAATTTCTGCCCGGAGCCGAGCCACTGGCCCGGCGCGCGGCCCGGGGTCTGGACCTGCTGCGGCGCCGGGAGATCCACCAGGACCTTCCGGTCCTGCTCGCCGCGGCGGGCAGCAGCGGCGGCCAGATGCGGCAACTCGGTAACCGGGACCATCTGCTGTCCGTGAGCCTGGGACTGCTCACGGACCTGCGAGGTGGCCCGGCGACGGCGAGTCACCGCTCCAGCCCTTCCCGCTCACGACCATCGACCAGACCGGCGAAGGCATGACCGGCAATCCGGTGCCGCTGTGTGGATTCCGTCCAACCAGGCCCCGGATCCCCAGCGGTCTCCATGTCCTCGCGGGCGATTCCGCGCCGCTCCGCGGCCCGCAACTGCCGCTCCCGCGTCGCCCGCTCCAACGCCGCCAACTGCGCCGGGGACGCTTCCCGCTTCGCCGCCGCGAGCCGAATGTCGTAGAGGTAGGCCGTCAACGGCTCACCCCGACGACGCGGACGCTCCACCAGACCCACCGGGTCCTGCCCATTCGGGCGCAACCCATCCGCCGCCAACTGCCGCCGGGTCCGCAGATGCGCCGGCGCGCACCGCCACGGATACACCGGCACCACGCCGTCCTGCTGCTCACTGCTGGTCATCGCCCCGCCCCAAACGCGCCAGGGCCGACCACAACCACAAGGACTTCCCCGCACCGGCGTTGGCGACGATGACGGGATGCTTCCGAGGCTTCACCGGGCCCGTGAACGACAATTCGCCGCGATCAACCCGTGGCTCGACATACGGGCTCATCGCACGACCTCCGCCTGCTGAACCGGCGGGGCAGGCCGCTGCACCTGCACACAATCGGTGCGCCAGGTCTCGTGTGCCCGGCAGATATTGGGCGCCGGCACATACGACTGCTGATCGACCCACGCCGCCGAACACCCGACCATCCCGGCCAGCAACGCGGCCGCCAGCAGCACCAGCTGCACCGGCGTCGGCAACGCCTGGAACGCCTTACTCCCGGCCCTCGCCACCTGCGCGTCCGTGCGAACAACCGGACCGATCATCTGACACCCCCGCGCTTCCGGAGCTGCCAGCCAACGACCATCGCCAGCGCCAGCACCATGAAAACGACACCTGGGTTTGTGACCAGCGCAAATACGAGGATCACCCCCACCCCGAGAGTCCAACCCGCTCGCATACCCGAACCTCCTGCCGATATCAGAACTTCAAACTGATAGGGACTGAAGGTATCAACTGATAGGCTCAGATGTCCAGGTTTTGCGCGATTTTTATCACTGATTTCGCGGAATATGCACGTCATGAACCATCCTGTCGCCGCAGGTGACAGGATCAACTGATAGCGTCGGCAGGCCGACATAAGCCGAAGGAGGCGAAATGACAGACCCAGGGGAGGCCCAGCACCGCCGGATAGCCCGAGAGCTGCGCAACGAGATCGAGGCCGGGCGCCTACGCCCCGGTCAGCGCCTTCCTTCCACTCGCGCGCTCGCCGCACAGTTCGGGGTCTCGATCGGGCCAGTGAACGACGCGATGGCAATCCTTGAGCGGGAAGGCCTCGTGATCAGTCGACCGCGATCAGGGCGAATGGTCAGCGAGACGGTCGCGCCGGAACCACGCCGGCCAGAACCGTCGCGTCCTCGGGTGGTCTACGTCGGCGGATACGCCGGGAGCGGGAAGACCGAACTCGGTCGAGTACTCGCACGCATGACCGGTTGGGCGATGCTCGACAAGGACACCCTGACTCGGGCCGTGGTCGACACCGCGCTCGTACAGCTGGGTAGCACGGTCTCCGACCGTGAGTCACCGATCTACATGGAGCACGTCCGGCCGGCCGAATACGAATGCCTCGCAGCGGCAGTCAGAGAGAACATCAGCTGCGGGGTATCGGTAATCTGCACGGCTCCCTTCATCCGCGAGATGAGCAGCGAAGCCTGGTTCCGGCGCACCGCGGTTGAGCTGGACACGCTCGGCGCCGATATGGAAATTGTTTGGATTCAGTGCACGGCCGAAACGATGCGGTCCTACATCACCCGGCGGGGCGCTGCCCGCGACAGCCACAAGCTGCAGAACTGGGATAAGTACGTCACGGGGATCGACACGAAGTTCGAGCCGCCCTGGACTCATACGATCGTGCGAAACGATCCAGACAGTCTGCCGTTGCGCGAACAGGCCGAATCCCTTGTCGAGGCGATGAAATGACAGACCGGACCGGAGTCATCCTCTACGGCCCACCAGCGGCCGGGAAGGACACCGTGACCGCGGCCCTGCACGAGCAGGACGGCCGGATCACTCTCTATCAACGCCTGAAGATCGGGCCGGGCCGGACTGAGGGCTACCGCATGGCCACACTGGGCGAACTGGAGGAACTCCGCGCTGCTGGCGGCGTTATCTACTCGAACGAGCGATACGACGCCACATACGTCATCGACCAGCCAGAACTGTCGGCCATGTTCGCCGCAGGCAAGATCCCGGTACTGCACGCTGGACAACTCGAAACGATCGACGCTATCCGGCAGGCCGAACCTACTGCGCGCTGGATTGTCGTCGAACTGTGGTGCTCACGCGCGACTGCTGACATCCGGATAGCAGCGCGAGGAACCGGCGATATCGCAGCACGAATGCGCGCATGGGACGAGACCCCGCAGGCAATATCGCCACATCTGCGAATCGACACCGAGGTTCACAGTCCTGAGGCTGCGGCGCAGCGCATCCTCACCCAGATAGGCCTCAGCTGGATCGTGGTGGTACCGGCATTACACATGGTCGATAGCGATGGACAGTTGGACCTCAAGACAACGCGGCGGTACGCCGAAACCGCGGCGGCCGGGTGGATCGACCGGTTTCTGATCAACGGCAGCACCACCTCCGGGCAACTACTCTCCGAGGATGAACGCTCCGCGGTACTCGACGTCTGGCTGAACGTCGTACCTGCGCAACGGCTTCTCGCTTGCACCTGGGGGCCCCAGGACATCGCGGCAGCAAAGATTCGTCACGTGACCCCAATGGCTGTCATGCGCGCCGAAAACCTCGCCGACGCACGCCGATTTCTGACCGAGATCGGGCCTGGGTCGACGATCTACAGCCATCCGATGTTCGGGCAGACCTTCACGCCCGAACTCGCCACCTGGGCGCGAACCGACGGATATCTACCGGTCGGCGGGAAACTCGCCAAGGCTCAACCTGCTGAAATATCCGCGATCACTCGCCAAGCGCCCGAGTTCCAGCTATGGGATGGATCGTCTCGACACTTACGGGAGTCGATAACCTCTGGGGCTGCCGGCGTCGTCGCCACCCCGCTCACCGCCCAGTTCGCCGACCTACCGCCCAAAGAAATCGATCAGCTCCAGCCGGTCATCGACGATATACAGAACGCCCTTGACCAGCTCCCAACCCGTGACCAGAAGCGGGATTGGCTTCGAGAACAGCTCCGGTAAAACCACAGAAAGAATACATGTGTAAATATGCATATGTGTATTAGTGCATATTTACGGTAGTGCACACCAGATGTGTGGAACCACCGGCAGCAACCCCAACTACCTGATTAGGTTGGTCGGCGTGTCGTACTTCATCATCAAGCGATTTGGGGGGCAGACTGCATGACCATGGCGGTCGACACGGAGTGGGATGAGTCCGAGATATGGACACTCCCATTCCCCTTCGAAGAGCATTGGCGACCGCATCGGCCACTGGCAGCCAAGAAGAAAGGGGGCGGCTACTACCGCACCACCCGGGAGCGCGCGCTCACACTGCCCTATGTGGAGAGCAACCCGAAGGCCATGACCTCCCTCGTCATCACAGACCACGACGGCGGCCGAGCCGACGAGATCGCCGCGCTGTGCGGGCTACCGGTGCCCAGCTACATCGCCATGAACCCGCACACCCGAGACGGGCACATCGTCTACGCGCTCAAGACACCGGTGATCCTGACCAACCCGGCGCGGCGAGACCCAGTTCACCTGCTCGCCCGCGTCGAAGCGGGACTGAACAACGTCCTCGCAGGCGATGTCGCCTACGCGCATCGATTCACCAAGAACCCGACCCACATCGAGCATCTGACGCTCTGGGGCCCCGATCATGCGGTCTATGACCTCAAAGACCTGTGGCGACCCATCTCAGATCTCGGCGCGCTGCCGAAGTACTCCACCACCAAGGAGCGGCGGAAGGCGTTGGCCTCCTCGGGGACCGGCCGCAACGTTGACCTGTTCGATTTGGTCCGTCAATGGTCGTACCGACGCCGTGGCGACCACGACGACTGGGCCGCGTGGTCCCAGCTCGTCGACGACCATGCGTGGGATCGCAACATCGACCTCATCGGGCCGGCCTACACCAAAGGCCCGATGGAACCCGCCGAAGTACGGGCCCTCGCCCGCTCGATCTCCACCTGGACCTGGCGGCGGATCAAGCGGACATTCAGCGAGGAACAAGCCCGGCGCGGCCGGGCATCCGCAGCGAAGTTCACAGCTGAGCAACGTCGCGAAAGAGCTCAGCAGGCAGGCCGCACGATGACAGACGCCCGTCGGGAAGCGAATCGTCGTCGTGCGACAAAGTATGATCAGTCCGCGATCATTGCTGCCGCTATGGAGGGATGACGATGGCTGCCAAGAACCCCGTGCGACGGTCCAAGACCGCCCGCGAGCTGGCTGAACAGTTCGGTTCGAGCCCCCGCACCATCCAGCGGTTGGTCGCTGAACCACGCGCTGACTATGAGTTGCGGGCCGCAGAGAAACGCCGGCGCGCGCAAGAGATGCGGCGCCAGGGTGCCACCTACCGGAAGATCGCCGACGAACTAGGTGTCGGCATCGGTTCGGTGTCGTCGCTCCTGCGTACTCCGGTTCCAGCGGCCTGACCGGCCGCAATCTCTAAGTTCACCCCACAGGACTGCCTGCACAGCCTGGCAGCAGGTCTCATCCGCCGCGTTCAACAGCAGCCCATTCTGGCTTTCGGTAGGTCGATACGGCGACCCATCTGGCCGGACGGTTACCCCACCAGCTTCGGCCAAGAGTAGAACGCCCGCAGCGTGATCCCACGGCAGCGATCGCTGATACAGGACAAAGTCGAGGCCGCCATCGAGCATCCGCGTGTAATTGACCCCAGCGCTCAAGGCACCCGAGGTCAAGGTTGCGAATCGACCGCCAACCTCCGCAAGTTGTGCGCGCTCCTGCTGGGACATGCGCTTCGTTGGAGCAGCGCCCTGCAGACGCTCAACTTCCGCTGGCGGGGCTGTCCGTCGAATAAGGGCGCCGTTTCGGAAAGCCCCGGAGCCGTGCTCGGCCACGTAGAGCTGCCCGGTTTCGGGTACAAGGATCCACCCTGCAACGGGATCGCCATTCCGCAAGAGGGCAACGGGGGTCCGGGAACATCCAAGAGAAAAGTCACGCTAAGCAGTTACCGCAGATAGTGGCATACTATGCGCGGTAACTGTTCGGCTGCCCTGGCGCTATAGGCGTTGCGGGGCGGGGCGACTCGGGAAACTATGTGCGGTAGTGGGGTTCGGAGGCGGGAATGGGGCGGGTTCGGATGCTTCCGAGGGCGGCAAGTGGTGTGCGGCTGGCGGATGCGGTGCAGATCTATCTGGCGACACTCACGGTGCGGAATACCCGCGAGACCTATGGCGCGGCGCTGGATCGCCTGGTCGCCGATTTCGGGGCGGACAGCGATGTATCACTGCTGGGTTCGGAACCGGATCGGGTGAGTGGCTGGTTCACCTTCGTATGGGGCGGCAAGTCGGCGAAGACGTTCAACATCCGGCTGACCGCGCTCACGTCGGCGTGCGGGTATTGGCGTGAGCAGGGCTGGTTGGCCGGTGATCCGCTGGTGCGGTTGCGGGCGAGGCCTGCGCCGCCGGATACCAGTAAGGCGTTGAGCCGGGAGCGGGTCGCGCAGATTCTGGGTTCGGGTGCGCCGCTGCGGGAACGGGTGCTGTGGCATCTGCTCTACGAATCCTCGGCCCGCGCCGAGGAGGTGCTGATGCTGGACGTGCCCGACCTCGATACCGCGAACCGGTGCGCGGTGGTAACCCGCAAAGGCGGAGCTCGCGAGGTCGTTGCCTGGCAGACCGGTACCGCCCGGTTGTTGCCGCGGTTGTTGGCCGGGCGCCGGTCGGGGCCGCTGTTCCTCACCGATCGCAAGGCTCGTCCGTCAGTGGCGGCAGGCGATATAGACCCAGCGACGGGGCGGGCGCGGCTGTCCTACCGTCGCGCCGCGGAGCTGTTCGAGAACCATACCGCTGGCTTTGATGACGGCCCGTATACGTTGCATCAACTGCGGCATTCCCGGCTGACTCATGCTGCGGAGGACGGCGCGTCCACTCCGGTGCTGATGAAACTGTCGGGGCATACCTCGGTACGGAGCCTGGTCAAATACGCGCGGATCTCCGACGAGGGGTTACGCCGGTATCAGGCCGGCAGCGACCCTGCTGCGCGGCGGCGGTGATCTGAGGCGGTGAGTTTCGTGCCAGGTGCCATCAGGTGGTGGGCGTGGTGAGTGGGGCGCCGCTGAGTGGAGCGGGACGGGAATTGCTCCAGCGCATGCGCGACGACATGGTGGAGGTGCTCACACACCGAGCCAGTCCCCACTTGCATCGCACACTGGGTGACCTGGCCGAAGAGGTCCGTGGGACACGACGGATCAGCGACGCCGACCACGACGGCCGTGAACTGGTAGAAGCCGGCGTGCGGCGACCGGACCCGCCGACAGCGCGCGGAGGTCGGGGTGATGAACGTGACCGGGTTCCCGATAATGTGGCGGCGCTGCTGACCAGTGTGCGAACCAGCGGGGTGGATCCTGAGACCGCGGCCAGGGTCGAGCGTGCGGTGCTGGACAGATACCAGCAGCAACGACAGCTGCGAGAACGGAACCTGCGACAAGAATTCCTCAACAACAGATCCCGCGCCCTACGCGACCGAGGCGAGTCCGCGAACGCGGCCGAAACCACCGCCAGAAACGAAGTCGACGACTATCTGCGCGGGGAACGCGCCCAGCAGCTGATCACCCGCGACGCCGCAGCGCGCACCACCGAATGGGCAGACAACATCGGACTCGCCCCCGTCCTCCGCGAACTCGCGACCTCACCACGAACAAGGCCGGAATCGGTCGACGACACACTGGCCCGGCTCACGACACGTGCCGAACAGAACACCTCACTGCCCAAGGGCCTCAAACAGGCGCTCACCCGGCTGGAGAACAGCAACGCCGATCCCCGTGCTGTCGACCGGGCTACGAGATTGCTGCACGACCGCTACCACGAGTATCGGCAGCAACCCATGGCCAATACCTACCGTGAGACCCTGCTCGAGCGGCGGGCCGAGTTCACACGCGACGGTTTCCCCCCGCACGTCGCCGACCGCCTCGCTCAACGCGACACCGAAGCCTTCACCCAAACCCCGAAGGCCCAAAGGATGATCGACAGCGTCGCGGCCAACAACACCAACCAGTGGTTCGAGAAGATGCGCGGCGCCGCCGACCGTGACGGCGTCGATATCGCCGACCGGCTCGCCGAGATCCACCGATACGAACATCAGCAAGTGCCCGAATCCGAACTCCGCGCAGCCGCCGATCGTCTCGATGCCATGCATGCCGATCTCGACACCACTCAACACCAGCTGAACACACTGCTGGAGAGGTCACCGGAACTGGCAGGCAAGGGTGCTGACCGCTGGCAGGAAGGAATCGACACCACCCGCGACAGAATCTCGCGCCTCTCCGAGACGGTGCGCGCCGGAACCACGGGAGGTGAAACCGTCACCCGGCGGGCGGTCAACGACGCCGCCCTCCAGGGCCCCGAAGCCAACCTCCGCGGATACGACGGCGAGATCCGGATGGCCGCGAAACTCGACAACATCCACGATCTCGGCCCGCTGATCGACGTGAGCACACCCACCGGAACCCGGATGGCCAGTGAGGTCGATATCGTCACCGACCATGGCCGCACCTGGCATGAAGTGAAAACCAATGATCCCGACGCTCAGCGATCGAGCCAGAAAGAGCTCGAAGCGCAAGCCCGCAAACAGCTCGCCATCTCCCACATGAACCGCGAGTACTGGGTCGACGGCAAGCCGCCGGAGCTGAAAATGCACTTCATGAACGGCGTGCACCCCACGGTGAAGTCCCGTATCGAGGCCATCCGCATCGAAGACGAGAACGGGCATATTCTCGACAACCACCGTGTCGAGGTCATCGACGAGTCCTGAGCAGGAAACTCACTCGCTGTCAGGGGCTTCCGGATCGCGTAGTGGACGGTGTGTCCCGCCGAGATCGGGCAGATGGAAACTGTAGTGCCCATCGATTCCGATATGACTGCGCACGAACGGGGACAACCGGGCCACGTCCGCATCGTCGAGCGGGTAGTCCAGGGCGCGGAGCTCGGCCAAGGCACGATCCATGTAGACGGTGTTCCACAGCACCACACAGTTCAGGACCAGCCCGAGTGCGGAGAGCTGGTCTTCCATGCCTTCGTAGTAGACCCGGGTCATTTCGCCTTTGCGGCCGTGGAAGATCCGCCGCGCGAGGTCGTGGCGGCCCTCGGTGAGGTTGGCCTGGGCTTTGATCTCTCGGCGGTAGGGTTCGTCGTCGGCCAGCCGCAGCACGTGCAGGGTTTTGAAGATCCGCCCGAAATGCGCGACCGCGTGCCCGAGTGAGGTCGGTTGCCCGTCGCGGGAGATCATGCGAGTGACCTCGTGCGCGGACACCTCGCCGGTATGGATCGATACCGCGATCCGGCACATGTCCTCCCAATGCCGGCCGACTCGCTCGACATCGATACGCCCGCGGGCAGCCTTGTCCAAGGGCCCGTAGTCGACGGCCGGGTCGATTCGCCACAACCGTTGATCGGGCAGGTTCGCCAGCTGCGGCCGGTATTGGCGGCCGAGCAGGTGCAGCAGCCCGAACACGATATCGCTGTAGGAGCCGGTGTCGGTGATGATCGCCTCCGGCACCGTCCCACCCGACTGGCGCAACACCACATCCACCGCATGCAACGAATCCCGCGGAGTTCCCGACAGCACCTGCGCGGCAAGGCCGGCGGCTTGGTCGTTGATCATATTCAGCCAGGTGATCCCGCGTTTGCGGCCGAAGTACTTCGCGTTCGGGCGGGCGTGAATGGTGCGCACCGGGACCACGAACCGCAACCCGTCCACCGACGCGACCAGTCCACCACCCCACGCCTGCGCCAGCGGGATCCGGGCCTGGGCCTCGACCAACGCGGTGTTGGCGGCGGCGAGGGTGTCGAACCGGAGGTAGGACTGGTCGACGTGGTGCAGCCGGTCGCGGGTCAGGGCTTCCACCCCAGGGCTGGTGACCGGGCCGAACCCGACGTTCATCGCGTGCGCGCACAACACCGCCGCGACCGACAACCCCAGATCGGCGACCCGGGCAGGATTGCCGGAGACGTGGGTGAATGCCTCGGTGAACCCGGGATGCCATGACATCACCTCCAGCACCAGCTCCGGCAGATCGATCCGCGGCAGCATCGCCTCCACCCTCCGACGCAGATCGGTCAAACTCGGCGGATCGGGCACCGCGGTCAGCGCAGCGGCGTGCAGTTTGCCGTCGTCGTCGACCGTGGCCGGGGTATCACCGTCGAGCCGAGCCGCGACCTCCCGGTAGGCGGCATCGAGCGCCTCGGCATGCTCGGCGAGCATCGCCGACGGTTCCGACGGTAGACCGAGTGCGTTGAGCCCAGCCTCGCGGGCGATCTCCCAGTGATCGCCGGCCAGCAGGTGTGCGCGGGGATCGCGCCATTTCGACGAGGCCTCCACGAAGATGTTGCGGTGCTTGAGATGGCGGTGGAACTGTTCGAGCACACAGAACGTGTAGGCGGCGCGATCGACGGTTTCGGCCGGACGGCCGGCCACATAGACCAGCCGAGACCATGCCCCACCGATCAGATCGTGATCGACACGGCGAGCATCGAGCCACCGCGCCCCGGGCTTGCCCGGTTTCTCCGTAATCAGCTCGGCCAGAGTGCGCATCGCCGCCAGCACCGGCGCGCCCTCCGGAGTCGCACCGAAGGCCAGGCCACGGATCAGCCGGGGCAGAAACGGCCGCACGGTCGCGAACCGCCCGGCCAGCTCCTCGGCCCGCTGACCGTCCAGCTCGGCGTCCCCGGCCGGGACCAGCTCGTCGATGACCGCGACCGCCGACCGTAGCGCGGCCCCGGTGACCTTCGCCTCGATCAGGTCCCACACCACACCCAACTCGATGCCCTGATCGATTTCCACCATCTCCAGCAGCACCCGCACCGCCTCGGCCAGCTTGCCCGCGTTGCGCGACACCCGCGGATAGCGGCGCAGCTTTTCCTCCTTCGACTCCCGCTCGGCCTTGGACAGCAACTCCGTGGTCATCAGCAGGTCGAACAACTCCAGCACGTCATCGACGGCGCGGGCGCTCAGCACAGACACTGTGGCCGCCAAGACTGCCAGCCGGTGCTCGCGGCTCATCCGGCGTAACTGAGTCGCCTTGCCCGACAATCCGTGTTGAGCCAAACCCAGCAGCCGCCGCGGCGGCACCGCCGACACATTCACCCCCGCCGAACCCGCCACCGCCAGGTCACCGACCCGCTCCAGCGCGGCGAGCATCCCCTTGGACGACGGCCTAAATACCCCCTTACGCAACCGATCCAGCTCACTGACCCGCTGCTTCGTGCCCGCCGGCACCTCCAACAACCCCAACAACACACCCGCCGAAGACGGCGAGAGCTGACCGGCCAGCTGCGCCCACAACCGCTGCTCGGCCGCCTCCCGACCCGCAGCCACCAGCTTCTCCAGCGTCGTCACACCCGGCAACAGCACCCGCCGGGCCCGGCACCACGCCACCGCACCCTCGAAAATCGCCTTCGGACCATCCCCGGTGATCCACGCCTGATCAGCGATCCACGCCGCCAACTCTGCCTCGGACTCTGAAAACGGCACCAGCCCGTATTCGGCTGCGATCTCGGCCTGATGCTCGAACCGCGTCGAACGCCGCACCATGTACTCACCCAGGCACGACGGGTCACCGATCTCCAACTGCTCGGCCAGATAAGCCACCAGCTCGACCGGCACATCGATCGGATCGACTAGGAACATCCCCAGGTAGCGGACCGTCACCACCTGCACCGCGAACCCGAGCCGGTTGTAATCCCGGCGCCGCGCCGCGATCAACCGCCGATCCTCATCGTCCAGATAGCAGAACCGCTCCAACTCCACCCGGGACAACACACCGAAACGCCCGTAACCGGGCACACCCGCATCAATCACGCCGACATGAAATCACCA
>NZ_BDCG01000032.1 GCF_001613385.1 Nocardia flavorosea NBRC 108225
TACCGCGTTTTTCCGCGAGCGGTAGAAGTGTTTCGCCGGCTTCTTCCGCCATGAGGGACAGGTCGACGTGTGCTCGGGCGAAGGATTGCTGGTCGGCGCGGCTGAGCAGGAGTAATGCCTCGGTGAGGTCGATCGCCCGGGTGTTGACGGTGCGAAGTCGTTCGACGAGTTCGCCGGTGCGGCTGTCCGGATCGTTGCGGGCCACGTCGAGCAGTGCCTGCGTGATCGCCAGCGGAGTGCGCAGTTCGTGGGAGGCGTTGGCCGCGAATCTCTTCTGTTCTGCTACATGTGCTTCCAGCTGGGCGAGCATGCTGTCGAAGCTGTCGGCGAGTTCACGGAACTCGTCGCTGCGGCCCGGCAGCCGGATCCGCTGGGAAAGCGATCCGCTCGCGGCTGTCCGGGTGGCCTCGGTGATTCGAGTCAGTGGGGCGAGCATCCGGCCGGCGAGAATCCAACCACCCACGAGACCGAACGCCAGCAGGAACCCCAACACCAGGACTGCCGCCGGGACGAAGACGGCTGCGCCGAAGTTGTGTGGGTCGAAGACGCGCCGGAAGTCGGACAGATCGGGAACGAACAGGGCGTTCGACCTTCCTCGCAGGAGGAACGCCCATACGGCGGTCAGCAGCAAGGTGCCCGCGAGCATGAGAAATCCGACGTAGCTGAGAGTCAGTTTGACGCGAACGCTCAAACCCGGAGCCCTGTCCACGATCGCTACCCTCACGTTCCGGTGTCGATGCGGTAGCCGACGCCGGTCACGGTGGTGATGAGCCACGGTTCGCCGAGCCGTTTGCGCAGTGCCGAGACGGTGATGCGCACGGCGTTGGTGAAGGGGTCGGCGTTCTCGTCCCACGCCCGCTGCAGCAGCTCCTCGGCGCTGATGACACCGCCTTCGGCGGCGACGAGAACTTCGAGCACGGCGAACTGCTTACGGGTGAGCGCCACATAGCGGCCGTCGCGGTAGACCTCGCGCCGGAACGGATCCACCCGCAGGCCCGCGACCTCCCGCACCGGTGGCCGGTTGTGACCACGCCTACGGTCGAGCGCCCGGAGCCTGAGCACGAGTTCACGGAGTGCGAACGGCTTGGTGAGATAGTCGTCGGCGCCGAGCTCGAAGCCGGAGGCCTTGTCATCGAGCCGGTCGGCGGCGGTGAGCATCAGGATCGGCATGCCGGTACCGGATGCGACGATATATTCGGCGACCTCGTCACCCGAGGGCCCGGGAATATCACGGTCGAGGACCGCGATGTCGTAGGTGTTGATGCTCAGCAACTCCATGGCCGTGTCGCCGTCACCGGCCGTATCGGCCGCGATCGCCTCCAGTCGCAACCCATCGCGAATGGCCTCTGCCAGGTAGGGCTCGTCCTCTACGACCAGAACACGCATGGCCCCGATGCTACGAGCCGGAACATTTCGTCGGTATATCGAAAATCGCATACGGGCCGGCAACACCGCAGTGCCTTGACTGGCGGCATGAGACGAAGAAACGGATTACCACCATCGACCCGCGGGCTGGCGGCGACCGGACTGCTCGTCGCCGCTACCGCGATCACCGGCGTGCTGGTTTGTCAGTCGGCACCGTCCGTCACCCGTTCGCTTGGCCGGCGCCGTCCTGCGTGGCGACCACGGCGGCCGGGCACATCTGGACGATGGCGGCCTCCCGAACGGCGTCACAGTATTCGCCGACGAGTATCCCGGGGTAGCCAACCTCGCACCCGATCTGATGGGGGCGCTGCGCGCCGCGGCGACCGAGGCAGGTAACGACGCCATCCAGTTCCGTGTCAACAGTGGCTGGCGTTCCCGGGAGCATCAGAACCGGCTGCGTCGCGCGGCGGTCGCGAAATATGGCTCGCCGGAGGCAGCCGCCCGGTGGGTCGCCACTGCGGACACTTCGGCGCACGTGTCCGGCAACGCGGTCGACCTCGGTCCCGATGCCGCAGCGTGGCTGTCCGCACACGGCGCCGCCTACGGCCTGTGCCAGATCTATCGCAACGAGCCCTGGCACTACGAACTGCGCCCCGAGGCGATCGAGCACGGCTGCCCGGCCATGTATCCCGACCCCGCACACGATCAGAGGATGCGGCAGTGACGACAGTCGGAACCATCACTACCGATCGACCGGAGCCGGCTCGACCGACGCAGTGGAATCCACTGACCCGTCTCGCGTTCCGGTTCTGTTTTCTGTACTTCGGCTTGTTCTGCTTACTGACTCCGCCGGTTGTGTTCGAGCTGACCGGCCCGCTCGGCCGGCAGCTGGGCTACGACGCGCAATTCTGGCATATCCGGAAACTGCAGCCCATCCTGAACTGGGTGGGCCGGGAGTTGTTCGGTACCGATGTACAGCTGCATTCGACCGGAGTCGGCGATCAGGCGATCTTCTGGGTGCTGTTGTTCTGCATCCTGGTCGTGGCGGTGGCCGGCACGGTGGTGTGGTCGGTACTGGACCGGCACCGTGCGCACTATCGCACACTCGCGGGCTGGTATCTCCTCGCCATCCGGATACTGCTGGCCGGGCAGTTGCTGAGTTTCGGCTTCGCCAAGGCAATTCCGACGCAGATGCCCGAACCATCGCTGACCACACTGCTGACGAAGTACGGGGACTTCACGCCGATGGCGGTGCTGTGGTCGCAGGTAGGTGTGTCCAGACCGTACGAAATGCTGTTGGGCGCGGCAGAAATCACCGCGGCGATCCTGCTGCTGATACCACGGACCGCGCTGCTCGGTGCATTGCTGGCACTGATCGACACCCTGCAGATTGTCGTCCTGAACATGACCTTCGATGTGCCGGAAAAGATCTCATCGACCCATCTGCTGCTCATGTCGTTGCTGCTGCTGGCGCCCGAGGCGCGGCGGCTGCTGCGAGTGCTGCTACTCAACCGCGCTACCGGCAGGTCCACCGCACCGTATCCGTTCTACACCAGGAGATCTCGCCGTATCGCGGCGGTGCTGCAGGTCGCGCTGGGCATCTGGATTGCGGTGGCGGCTGTAGCCGGCGGCTGGCATGCCTGGCGTTCCGGCGGGCCCGACCGCCCCAAGCCTGCCCTGTACGGCATCTGGTCGGTATCGCAGTACACCCGCGACGGACAACCGGTGCCGCCCCTGACCACCGACGAAACCCGCTGGAAGAAAGTGGTGTTCGACTATCCCGATGCCATCACCGTCGAGCGTATGGACGACACCCTGGTGACCGTTCCCGCTGACGTGGACGCCGCCTCCCATCGGATCCGACTGATCGAGGGAACACCGAAATACAGACCGATGACGAGATCGGAGCACATTCGCAACCCCATCGGTACGCTCAGCTTCCAGCAATCCGCCCCGGACAAGGCCGTACTGACCGGCGAACTGGACGGCCACCAGGTCATCCTCACGCTCGACCGGATCGATCCGGACAGCTTCCCGCAGCGAAGCGCACCGTTCCGCTGGGTGCAGAACCGCCCGAATTTCTGACCGTACGCCGGGCTCGTTGTGTCCGATCTCGCGGTTCCGTCGAGGGTCTCATCCGTGCCGGTCTCCGCCGTGGTGCCGGGCGGTATCGTCGAATGAATCTCGAACGCGCGCCTTCTGGTGTACCCCGCGTACGGGTTTGCCCAGGCTTCGGAGCAGTGTCAGAGCCTGCTCCGAGGGGGACCCCTCGACGGTGGTGACCACGATGAGACTCTGTTCCGGCGAACGTGCTATCGCCAGCGTCTGTTGCGTAACAGTGAGGGCACCGACCGTCGGATGGTGCAGATCGTAGGACGCCGCGTCGCACGGGGCGATCCGGTGGTCGGCCCACATGGAGACGAACTCAGGGCTCTTCATCGTGAGCTCACCGATGAGCGCGGCCAGGTCGCGATCGTCGGGGTGCCGCCCCACGGCGATCCGCAGATTGCCCACCACCGCCCGCGCCTTGCGCCACCAATCCCGATAGAGCTCGCGGCTGTGCCCGTCCAGGAAAATCATTCGGCTCATGTTCGGCCGATTCGCCACATCGTCTACGGCGGCCGGATCCACATGCCCGGCAAGCAGCGCGTGCCCCAGGTGATTCCAGGCGAGGACGTCGGTGCGCCGGCCCAGGACCAGTGCCGGAACGCCGTCGAGGGCGCGCATCAGGTCCCGCGTCTCGTCGCTGACTTTCTCCGGTCGCGGCCGCCGGGCCCGCGGCGCTCGCCGGGCTGCGCCGGCCAGCCGTTCCACATGCTCACGTTCGTGCGCGTCGAGCTGGAGTGCGCCGGCAATCGCTTCGAGTACCTCCGGTGACGCGCCGCGCGAGATCCCCTGCTCGAGCCGCGTGTAGTAGGACACGCTGACGCCTGCCAGCTGCGCCACTTCGTCACGGCGCAACCCCTGCACCCGCCGGCGCGCACCGAAATCCCGCAGGCCGACGTCCTGGGGACGGATGCGCGCACGTCGCGCTTGCAGATATTCACCGAGGGGTCCGGGTCCGTCCATCACTCCAGTGTGCGTGCGCTGCCGGAGCGCAGCCACCCCCTCGCAGGGGTAGGACAAAGGAGGTGTGGTTACCGGCCCCTTTCCGTCGCCACCCTTGATCGAGCCACCCACCGACGATCAAGGGGAAATACATGGAACAGATCGAACTCGGCGACGTCACCGTCACCCGGGTCGAGGAGTACTACGGCTCGGTGGAGCTGAGCCCCGGCGACTTCTTCCCCGACAGCACCGAACACGACTGGGAGAGCAACAGGAACTGGCTGGCACCCGATTTCTGGGATCCCGAGACCGATATGTGCCTCTCGGCGATCCAGACCTGGGTGCTGCGCAGCGAAGGGCGCACCATCCTGGTCGACACGGGTGTCGGCAACCACAAAGAGCGGCCGTACGCCACGGTATGGAGCAGGCGCGATACCGGATTCCTGGACAATCTGGCCCGCGCCGGGGTCCGGCCCGAAGACGTCGACCTGGTGATCAACACCCACCTGCACATCGACCATGTCGGCTGGAACACCCGCCTCGAGGGCCGGACCTGGGTGCCGACCTTCCCGAACGCCACCTACCTGATGCCGCGACGCGATTTCGATTTCTGGAACCCGGCCAACGGTCACGAATCCGTTCTCGGCCGTGGCAACCAGAATGTGTTCGAAGACAGTGTGGCCCCCGTCCACGAGGCCGGGTTGACCCACTTGTGGGACGGGACCTACCAGATCGACGCGAACCTGCGCTTGGACCTCACGCCGGGACACACCCCCGGATCCTCGGCATTGACCTTGGCCTCCGGCAGTGACCGTGCCCTGTTCGTCGGCGATCTCATCCACACGCCGCTGCAAATCGTGGCACCACACACCAACACCTGCTTCTGCGAGGATCCCGCAGAAGCACGCGCCACCAGGCACAAACTGCTCGGCCGCGCCAGCGATGACAATGCGCTGCTGTTTCCCGCCCACCTCGGTGGCCACGGCGCTGCCGAAGTGGTTCGCAACGGCTCGACGTTCGCGATCAAGGACTGGGCCGGTTTCTCCCGTATCAACTGATCTGCTGTCCACTCTCGTCAGGAGAAAACTCTTGTCTCAGCACGCCGATCCTGTCGTCCGAACGCCTTCCGGTGCTGTGCAGGGAGTACGCGATATCCACGGTGAGGTCTATCGCGCCATCCCCTACGCCGCCGGCCCGGCGGGTAGCGCCCGCTTCGCCCCGCCGGCGCCGCACCCGGGGTGGGCGGGGGTGCGCGACGCAACGAGCCACGGGGCGACGGCACCACAGCCGGTCCGCGACTTCGGCTCACTCGATATGCGCCCCTACTTCGGACCCGGCTGGGTGCGCGGCGCAGATTATCTGACAGTCGACGTGCGTACACCGGACTCGGACAGCGCCGGTAGACCGGTGCTGGTTTTCGTCCACGGCGGCGGGTTCGTCACCGGTTCCTCGCAGGCCGCGCTCTACGACGGTCACACGTTCGCCCGCGAGGGAATCGTCTTCGTCACCGTCAACTACCGCTTGGGTATCTCCGGCTTTCTCGACGTCCACGGGGCACCGCGCAATCGCGGATTGCTCGACGTGCTGGCCGCCCTCAGGTGGGTTCAGGACGCGATCAGTGCATTCGGTGGCGATCCCGCCAACGTGACGGTAGTCGGCCAGTCCGCCGGCGCCACGTTGGTAGGGGCGTTGCTCGCGACACCGGAGGCCACCGGGTTGTTCCACCACGCCATCATGCAGAGCGGCAGCGGCACAGGAGCTTTCACGCCCGAGCAAGCAGAGCGGGTCACCCGCGCCGCCGCAGCAGAGCTGGGCGTCGACACCACTGCGGATGGGTTCGCCGATATTCCCGACGAACAGTTCGTCGCTGTGCTGCCGAAGCTCACCGGGCTCGATCTGCGCACCGCCTCTGCCATTGATCCATTGGTCGGTCTCAGCCCGTTCGGTCTCGTCCTGGACGAACAACCCGCCGATACGCTCGCGAACGGACCAGCGGCCGATATCGACCTTTTGATAGGTACCAACACCGAGGAAGGCAACCTGTACCTCGTGCCCCAGGGCAATTTCGAGAATTCGCAGCAGGCGGATGTGCTGGCCGTCGCCGGGCAGGCGCACCGGCATCCCGAGGACGCCGTGGAATCGCTGATGGCCCAGCGTCCGCAGGCCACCTTCGGCGAACTACGCTCGGCCTTGATCGGTGACGCACTCTTCGGCGCCGGCTCCGCCCGCATGGCGCAGGCCCACTCGCTGATTTCGCACCGCGGCACCTACGTCTACAGTTTCGGTTTCCGCTCGACGGCACTGCGCGGCCGGCTCGGTTCGGCCCACACCGTGGAGCTCCCCTTCGTATTCGACATCGCCGATGCCGGATGGCTACACGGGCCGGCGGGCCTGCTCGGGCCCGATCCGGCGCCGCGCGGCCTCGCCCGGCACATGCATGGAGCCTGGCTCGCGATGATGCGCAACGGCTCTCCGGGATGGGCTGCCTACGACAACACCTCCGGCACCGTGCAGCACTTCGGATGAGCCGTGCTGTCGATGTCGTGGGTCTCGGAGCGGGATCCTGCGCTGCCGGTCGTTCGGGCGGCGCTGTAGGAAGGTCTCCGAGCCGGAGCGGCCGCCGACTCGATCGTCAGTGAGCTGCGGGCGGTGCGTGGCACGTGACGTCAGTTCCCGGTGAACCCGGGCGTGCGCCGCTCCAGCATTGCCGATACGGCCTCGTCGTGGTCCGCGGTGTGGTGGGTGATCGCTTGCATGGCGGCGGATAGTTCGAGCAGGGTTTCCAGGCTCTGGTGCTGTCCCTCGCGCAGCAGGCGTTTGGTCATGCGCAGAGCGTGCGGCGGATTCACCGCGATATCGGCGGCCAGCCGGTGGGCGGTCTCGAGCAGTCGATCGGGTTCGACGACCTCGTTGACCATGCCCCAGTCCAGGGCCGTCGCCGCATCGATCGCCGCGCCGGTGAACGCCAGCTGGCTGGCGCGGGCCATGCCGACGGCACGGGGCAGTAGCCAGGCGCCGCCGTCGCCGGGGATGAGGCCGAGACGGACGAAGCTTTCGGCGAAGGTCGCGGTGGTGGCGGCGATCCGCATATCGCACATCAGGGCCAGATCGCAGCCGGCGCCGATGGCGGGTCCGTTCACCGCGGCGATGGTGGGGATTTCGCAGTGGTACAGCGCTTTCGGGATGCGCTGGATCCCGTGCCGGTAGCCCTGGCGCAGTTCGGCGGGGGTGCCGCCGAACATTCCGGCCTTGGTGCGCATGTGTTTGACATTGCCGCCCGCGCTGAACGCCGTGCCTGCGCCGGTGAGGATCGCGACGCGCAGGGAATGATCCCGGTTGGCCTCGCCCACGGCGGTCTCCAGGGCTTCGATGGTGGCCTCGTCGGAGATCGGATTGCGCTGTTCGGGGTTGTCGATGGTCCAGACGACGATATCGCCGGTGCGCTCCACGCGCAGGGGTGCGGTCACGGTTGCTCCTCGGGCCACGATGCTGCGGTTGTCTCCGGCAACAATGCCCGATCGGTCCCGGCGCTGTCCCGCCGCGGCGGCCGCCGGTCGGGTGGTGGCCGTGGTGCCGGCGGGAAACGGCAGTTCGTTGCCGGTCGGCGGAGGTGCATCCATGCCCCGCCGGTTCTCATACCGGTGGTTGATCCTGACCGTGAGCCCGGTCAGATTGCGGGCGCGTGCAGCGATCCGGGTCAGGGCGTCGGCGAGTTCGGTATCGGCCACGTACCCGAGGTCGATATCGAGTAGTGCATCGACGGCAAGTTCCAAGGCGCGGACCTGGGAGCGGAACGCGCCATTCGAACACATGTTCTAATGTTAGCGCATCGGCCGGACTGCCCCCGTCAACTGATTCCGAGCGCGAATTTCGACACCGTCCTGTCGGTCTCACGCGGCGAAACAATCGGATCGGTGACATATAGGGTGAATGAACGGTGACGGATACGCCTACCGGAACACTGCGAGGTTGAGTGTGACCCGGGTATGGCGGATGCCTTCCGATATGAGCCCACCGGTCGGTGATGGAATGGATGCGACGGTCGGTACATCAGGTTTTGTTGTGGATGTGGGAGCGTGTGGACGAACCCATCGATGAATGAGCTTGCACGATCGTGCATAATCATCACATGGCTGATCACACGGATATGCCCGACCGGACCGCGCCCCTGCGGGTGGCCGTCGCCGGTGCCAGTGGTTATGCGGGCGGAGAAGTGCTGCGTCTGTTGCTGGGGCATCCGGAGTACCGAGCCGGGCGCCTCGAGATCGGGGCGCTGACCGCGGGCAGTAACGCCGGAACCGCGCTGGGCATGCTCCAGCCGCATCTGCTGCCGCTGGCAGACCGGATCCTCGCGCCGACCACGGCGGCCGATCTGGCCGGGCACGATGTCGTCTTCCTCGGCCTGCCGCACGGTCAGTCGGCCGCGCTGGCCACCGAACTGCCCGATTCGACGGTGATCATCGACTGCGGTGCCGATTTCCGGCTCACCGATCCCGCCGCCTGGGACCGCTACTACGGCGGCCCCCATGCAGGCAGCTGGCCCTACGGTCTTCCGGAACTACCGGGCGCACGGGAGCTCTTGCGCGGCGCCACCCGCATCGCCGTCCCGGGGTGCTATCCGACCGTCGCCAGCCTCGCGCTGGCGCCCGCGGTCGCGGCGGGCATCGTCGATCCGGACGTGAACATCGTGGCCGTCACCGGTACCTCGGGGGCCGGCCGCAAACTCGACGTCGGCCTGCTGGGCTCGGAGGTCATGGGCTCGGCTCGCGCCTACGGGATCGCCGGCGCGCACCGCCACACCCCGGAGATCGCGCAGAATCTGACGGCCGCGGCGGGTAACCCGGTGCGGGTGTCCTTCACCCCGGTCCTCGCGCCCATGCCGCGCGGCATTCTGGCCACCTGCACCGCCCCGGTGCGTGTCGACGCCGCGCAGGCCCGCGCCGTCTACGAAAAGGCCTATGCCGACGAGCCGTTCGTGCACCTGCTGCCCGAAGGCGTCCTTCCGCAGACCGGTGCGGTGCTCGGCGCGAATACGGTCACCCTGCAGGTGACCGTGGACCCCGACGCCGGTCGGTTGGTGGTGATCGGCGCCGTCGACAATCTGACCAAGGGCACCGCAGGCGCCGCGGTGCAGTCCATGAACCTCGCGCTCGGCCTCGACGAGACGGCCGGGCTGCCCACCGTAGGAGTGGCTCCGTGACCACCGACGCCAACCTCGTCCACAACCAGGGTGTCACCGCGCCGCTGGGTTTCCGGGCGGCCGGGATCGCCGCCGGACTGAAGGCCAGCGGTAAACCCGACCTCGCACTCGTCTTCAACGAGGGTCCCGACTACGCCGCCGCGGGTGTGTTCACCAGCAATCAGGTGAAGGCCGCCCCCGTGCAGTGGTCGCAGCAGGTGCTGAAATCCGGGCGGCTGCGCGCGGTGATCCTGAACTCCGGCGGCGCCAATGCCTGCACCGGCCCGCTGGGCTTCCAGGACACCCATCGCACCGCCGAGGAGCTCGCCGCCGCACTGAGCAACTGGGGCACCGAAACCGGTGCCGGTGAAATCGCGGTGTGCTCCACCGGCCTGATCGGCGACCGGTTGCCGATGGACAAGCTGATCCCCGCCGTCACCGAGATCGTGCACGAGATGGGCGGCGGTATGTCGGGCGGCACCGATGCCGCGCACGCCATCATGACCACCGACACCGTGCCGAAGGAAGCCTCCCTGCACCATCCGGCCAAATGGAACGTGGGCGGGATGGCCAAGGGCGCGGGCATGCTCGCACCGTCGCTGGCGACCATGCTGGTCGTCCTCACCACCGACGCCGTCGCCACCCCGGAACAACTCGACAGCGCCCTGCGCAAAGCCACCCGGCGCACCTTCGACCGGCTGGACGTGGACGGTTCGATGTCCACCAACGACACCGTGCTGCTGCTGGCCAACGGCGCCAGCGAGGTCGCGCCGAGCCAAGAGGAACTGGATGCGGCGGTCCTGGCGGTCTGCGACGATCTCGCCGGTCAGTTGATGGCGGATGCGGAGGGCATCACCAAACGCGTCCTGATCACCGTGCAGGGGGCGCGCAGCGAGGGTGACGCGCTCACCGCCGCTCGCATCGTCGCCCGCGACAGCCTGGTCAAAACCGCGCTGTTCGGTTCCGATCCGAACTGGGGCCGGGTGCTGGCCGCGGTCGGTACCGCACCCTTCGAGCTGAACCCGGACGCGATCTCGGTGTCGTTCAACGGCTTCCCCGTCTGTATCGACGGCACCGGTGCGCCCGGCGCCCGCGACGTCGACCTGTCCGGCGCCGATATCCACGTGGTGGTCGATCTGCGGCTCGGTGACGAATCCGCGACCGTCCGCACCACCGACCTGTCCTACGCCTACGTCGAAGAGAACTCGGCCTACAGCTCATGACCGAAGCGATCCACCAGCTGTCCGCGCTGGACAAAGCACATATCCTCGCCGGCGCCCTGCCCTGGCTGCAGAAGTTCCGCGACAAGATCGTCGTGGTCAAATACGGCGGTAACGCCATGATCGACGACGACCTCAAACGCGCGTTCGCCGCCGATATGGCCTTCCTGCGCACCGTCGGCGTACACCCCGTGGTCGTGCACGGCGGCGGCCCGCAGATCTCGGCCATGCTGAAAAAGCTGGGGATGGCCGGGGAGTTCCGCGGCGGTTTCCGCGTCACCACGCCCGAGGTGATGGAGGTGGTGCGGATGGTGCTGTTCGGTCAGGTCGGGCGGGAACTGGTCGGACTGATCAACGCGCACGGACCGTATGCCGTCGGAATCTCCGGTGAAGACGCCCGGTTGTTCACCGCGACCCGCCGCACCGTCGATATCGACGGTGCGGCCACCGATATCGGCCTGGTCGGCGATGTCACCGATGTCCATCCGGGCGCCGTCCTGGATCTCATCGGCGCCGGCCGGATCCCGGTGGTCTCGACCATCGCACCCGACGCCGACGGCGTGGTACACAACATCAACGCCGATACCGCCGCGGCCGCGCTGGCCGAGGGGATAGGCGCGGAGAAACTGGTCGTCCTCACCGATGTCGAAGGCCTCTACACCGACTGGCCCGACCGTTCCTCGCTGACCAGCGTGATCGACACCGACGCGCTCGCCGATCTGCTGCCTTCGCTGGATTCGGGGATGGTCCCCAAAATGGAGGCGTGCCTGCGCGCGGTGCGCGGCGGCGTCCCGGGCGCGCATGTCATCGACGGTCGCATACCCCATTCGGTACTGCTGGAACTGTTCACCGGGGAAGGTATAGGCACCATGGTCACACCGGCGGCGGACGAGGAAAACGGAGTCAGAGCATGAACACTGCGCAACTGCGGCAACGGTGGTCGAATGTGATGATGCGTAACTACCCCACCCCCGAGGTCGTGCTGACCCGGGGTAACGGTGCGGTGGTGTACGACGCGGACGGCAACCGCTACGTCGATTTCGTCGGCGGGATCGCGGTCAACAGCCTCGGGCACGCGCATCAGGCAATTCTGAGCGCGGTGATGGAACAGCTCGGGACGCTCGGCCATGTCTCGAACCTGTACGGCAGCGAACCGGTGATCGAACTCGCCGAAACACTGCTGGCGCATTTCGGCGACGGAGACGGGCGCGCCTTCTTCTGCAACTCCGGGACCGAAGCCAACGAGGCCGCGTTCAAACTGGCCCGGCTCACCGGCCGCCGCAAGATCATCGCCTGCGACGAGGCCTTCCACGGCCGCACCATGGGTGCGCTCGCCCTCACCGGCCAGCCGTCGAAACGCGCACCGTTCGAACCGATGCCGCCCGGTGTGGTGCATGTGCCCTACGGCGATGCGGCGATCCTGGAACGCGCGGTGGATTCCGATACTGCCGCGGTGTTCCTGGAACCGATGCTGGGGGAGAGCGGTGTGGTCGTCCCGCCGCTGGACTACCTGGTACGGGCCCGGGAGATCACTGCCCGGCACGGCGCCCTGCTGATCCTGGACGAAGTGCAGACCGGTATCGGCCGGACCGGCAAGATGTACGCGCACCAGGCATTCGGAATCACCCCCGATGTGATGACCCTGGCCAAGGGGCTGGGCGCCGGGCTGCCGATCGGCGCGGTCCTGGCGACCGGGCACGCCGCCGACCTGTTCACTCCCGGAATGCACGGCACCACCTTCGGCGGTAACCCGGTCAGTGCCGCAGCGGCGCTGGCGGTCCTGCGCACCATCGCCGAGGACGGCCTGCTCGACCATGTCGAATCGGTCGGTAAACGGCTCAGCGACGGTATCGCAGTCCTCGAACATCCGCTGATCGCCGATGTGCGCGGCGCCGGCCTGCTCATCGGTATCGGACTCACCCGCCCGGTCGCACCGCAGGTCGAGGCCCGCGCGCGTGCCGCCGGGTATCTGGTGAACCCCGCCAAACCCGATGTCATCCGGTTGGCGCCGCCGCTGGTGCTCACCGAAACCCAGGCCGACAATCTGGTGCTGGATCTGCCGGTGATCCTCGATGAGGTACTGGCCGCGACGAAAGGAGCCCAGGGGTGACTGCTTCGAGCGCCGTCCGGCACTTCCTGCGTGACGACGACCTGACTCCCGCCGAACAGGCCGAGGTCCTGGCCCTGGCGGCCGAACTGAAGAAGAATCCGTTCGCCCGCCGCCCGCTGGAGGGCCCACGCGGGGTCGGGGTGATCTTCGACAAGAACTCCACCCGCACCCGCTTCTCTTTCGAACTCGGGATCGCGCAACTCGGCGGACATGCGGTGGTGGTCGACGGGCAGACCACCCAGCTCGGCCGCGACGAAACCCTCGCCGATACCGGCCGGGTGCTCTCCCGCTATGTCGATGCCATCGTCTGGCGCACCTTCGGTCAGCGGCGGCTCGAGGAAATGGCCGGGACGGCGACGGTTCCGGTGGTCAACGCGCTGTCCGACGATTTCCACCCGTGCCAGGTCCTGGCGGATCTGCAGACGATCACCGAGCGCAAAGGCGACCCGAAAGGCCAGGTGCTGACCTACCTCGGCGACGGAGCCAACAATATGGCGCATTCGCTGCTGCTCGGCGGGGTGACGGCCGGGATGCATGTGCGGATCGCCGCGCCCGCGGGGTTCCAGCCGGCAGGCGAGGTGCTTGCTGCGGCACGTGGCCGGGCCGCGGATACCGGTGGCAGCGTGACCGTCACCGACGACCCGTATACCGCGGCGGACGAGGCGGACGTTCTTGTTACCGACACCTGGACCTCGATGGGGCAGGAAGGCGACGGCCTGGACCGTGTCGCGCCGTTCCGCCCCTACCAGATCAACGCCGGGCTGCTCGCCTATGCCGCCACCGACGCCATCGTCCTGCACTGCCTGCCCGCACATCGCGGGGAAGAGATCACCGGCGAGGTTCTCGACGGCGGCCAGAGCGCGGTGTGGGATGAGGCGGAGAACCGCCTGCATGCACAGAAGGCGCTGCTCGTCTGGCTACTGGAACACGAGGGCGCACAGCGACGATGAGTGAGGCTCGTACGCATTCCACCGGCCCCGTCACGGCCGCCACCCGGGCGGGCCGGCAATCGCGGATCATCGCGTTGCTGGCCGCGCACCCGGTCCGCAGTCAGACCGAACTGGCCAACCTGCTCGCCGCCGAGGGCATAGAAACCACCCAGGCCACGCTCTCCCGGGATCTCGACGAACTGGGCGCGGTCAAACTCCGCGCGGCCGACGGCGGCGCGGGTGTCTACGTGGTCCCGGAGGACGGCAGCCCGGTCCGCGGGGTCACCGGCGGTACCGGCCGGTTGGCGAAGCTCCTGGGCGATCTGCTGGTCTCCACCGATTCCAGCGGCAATATCGCGGTCCTGCGCACCCCGCCCGGTGCGGCCCATTTCCTGGCGAGCGCCCTGGACCGGTCGGCCCTGCCCTACATCGTCGGCACCATCGCCGGTGACGACACCATCGCGGTAATCGCCCGTGAACCGTTGACCGGCGCGGAACTCGCCGCGAAAATCGAAAACCTCGCTTGAACGGACTCGACCGGGGCCGTCCCGCCGGTCGGTCCAGGCGCTGCTCAGGCAGGAGCGTCAGCACTGTTTGCGGCGGCTACCGTGGCATGGTGGTGCCGGTCGGGCCACGTCTGCCGCAACACGCCGGCCCTGGAGCGGGTCGTTCCGTAGATCGGGGTGGCCTATCGCGCGCTGACCGGGATCAGTGGTTGTTCACCAGTTCTTGCAGGAACGGCGTGGCGAGTTCGATACCCATCACGCCGAGCGCCAGGGCGGCGTTTCCCAGCGTGACGACGACGAAGCCGATGGTCTCGTAGTTGTCCTGCGCCCACTGTTGCAGTGTCTGCACGGCCTTCACCTCCCTTTGCGGTTGCACTGACGGGGTGTGACCAGCGTCTCACCTCTGCGGTGGGTGACCAAGGGGCGTTATCGAGTTGGGAGGCGGGGCGGGGGTGTGGTTGCCGCAGGTAACGGCCGGTGCGACCCCCGGTTATGAATGAGATTGCACCATCGTGCATAATCATTTGCAATGGCGGCGTGAGCCGGACCGGCAACGGGGCAGCATACTGCTGGACAGCGGTCACCGGAACCCGCGGAAACCGCACACCCGAGAACGCACAGCAGACCAACGCACACATCCTAGGGAGCACCAGAACATGTCCGATCGCGTCGTACTCGCCTACTCCGGTGGGCTGGACACCTCCGTGGCCATCAGCTGGATCGGCAAGGAGACCGGCGCCGAGGTCGTGGCCGTAGCCATCGACCTGGGTCAGGGCGGCGAGGATATGAACGTGGTGCGCCGGCGCGCCCTGGACTGCGGCGCCGTCGAAGCCGTGGTGGTCGATGCCCGCGACGAGTTCGCCGACGAGTACTGCCTGCCCACCATCCAGGCCAACGCCCTCTACCAGGACGAATACCCGCTGGTCTCGGCGATCAGCCGGCCGCTCATCGTCAAGCATCTGGTCGAGGCCGCGAAATTCCACGGCGCCTCCACCGTCGCACACGGCTGCACCGGTAAGGGCAACGACCAGGTCCGGTTCGAGGTCGGTATCGGCGCGCTGGCTCCCGACCTGAACGTGATCGCCCCGGTCCGCGACTACGCCTGGACCCGGGAGAAGGCCATCGCCTTCGCCGAGGAGAACAAACTCCCGATCAACGTCACCAAGAAGTCGCCGTTCTCCATCGACCAGAACGTCTGGGGCCGGGCCGTCGAAACCGGGTTCCTCGAGGATCTGTGGAACGCCCCCACCAAGGACGTCTACGACTACACCACCGACCCCACCGTCAATTTCGAAGCGCCGGACGAACTGATCGTCACCTTCGACCGCGGTGTCCCGGTGGCCATCGACGGCCGCCAGGTCAGCGTTCTCGAAGCGATCGTGGAACTGAACCGCCGGGCGGGCCGCCAGGGTGTCGGCCGGCTGGACATGGTGGAGGACCGGCTCGTCGGCATCAAGAGCCGCGAGATCTACGAGGCGCCGGGTGCGATCGCGCTGATCACCGCGCACCGCGCCCTCGAAAGCGTCACCCTCGAGCGGGAATTGGGCCGGTACAAGCGGCAGGTCGAGCAGCGCTGGGGCGAGCTGGCCTACGACGGTCTGTGGTTCTCCCCGCTCAAGCGCGCCCTCGACGCGTTCGTCGCCGAAACCCAGCAGCATGTCAGCGGCGATATCCGCATGGTCCTGCACGGCGGCAACGTGACCGTCAACGGCCGCCGTAGCGAACAGTCGCTCTACGACTTCAACCTCGCGACCTACGACGAGGGCGATACCTTCGACCAGTCGCTGGCCAAGGGTTTCGTACAGCTCCACGGCCTGTCTTCGAAGGTCGCGGCCAAGCGCGATCTGAACCAGAAGTAGAAGGCCCGCACGCCCGGCCGCGCACGGTGGCCGGGCGGCAACCCGGCCGGCATATCGACACGTGGGAGAGACAGTGGGCACCAACGAGGGCGCGTTGTGGGGCGGACGGTTCGCATCCGGTCCCGCCGAGGCGATGGCCGCGCTGAGCAAATCGACCCAGTTCGACTGGGCGCTCGCGCCCTACGACATCCGGGCGTCCAAGGCGCATGCCCGGGTGCTGAACAAGGCCGGTCTGCTGTCGGAAACCGATCTCACCGCGATGCTCACCGGCCTCGATCGGCTGGCCGCCGATGTCGAATCGGGTGCCTTCGTGGCCGCCGAATCGGACGAGGATGTCCACGGAGCGCTCGAACGCGGGCTGATCGAGCGCGTCGGTACCGAACTCGGCGGACGGTTACGGGCCGGACGGTCCCGCAACGACCAGGTCGCCACCCTTTTCCGGATGTGGCTGCGCGACGCCGTGCGCCGGATCGCCGCCGGACTGGTCACGGTCGTGGATGCCTTGGTCGAGCAGGCCGCCGCCCACCCGGATGCGGTCATGCCCGGGAAAACCCATCTGCAGGCCGCGCAACCCGTGCTGCTCGCACACCATCTCCTGGCGCACGCCCACCCGCTGCTCCGCGATATCGATCGGTTGCGTGATTTCGACAAACGCGCCGCCGTCTCCCCGTACGGGTCGGGTGCGCTGGCCGGTTCCTCGCTCGGTCTCGACCCGGAAGCGATCGCCGCGGATCTGGAGTTCGATGCCGCCGCCGCCAACTCGATCGACGCCACATCGTCGCGTGATTTCGCCGCCGAGGCGGCATTCGTGCTCGCGATGATCGGTGTGGACCTCAGCCGGATGGCCGAAGAGGTCATCATCTGGAGCACTCCCGAGTTCGGCTACGTCACCCTCGCCGATGCCTGGTCGACCGGGTCGTCGATCATGCCGCAGAAGAAGAACCCCGATGTCTCGGAACTCACCCGCGGCAAAGCCGGCCGCCTGATCGGCAACCTCACCGGGCTGCTCGCCACGCTGAAGGCACAACCCCTCGCCTACAACCGGGATCTGCAGGAGGACAAGGAGCCCCTGTTCGATTCGGTGGCCCAGCTGGAACTGCTGCTGCCCGCCATCGCCGGGCTGGTCTCTACGCTGACCTTCCACACCGAGCGATTGGCCGAACTCGCTCCCGCCGGGTTCACCCTCGCGACCGATATCGCCGAGTGGATCGTGCGCCGCGGCGTGCCGTTCCGGGTCGCACACGAAGCGGCCGGCGCCTGTGTCCGCGCCGCCGAGACGCGGGGGGTGGGCCTCGACGAGCTGACCGACGCCGAATTCGCGGCGATCGATCCCGCCCTCACCCCGGAGGTCCGCGAGGTTCTGACCGTCGAGGGGTCCGTGGCTTCGCGAAATGCGCGCGGTGGTACGGCGGGGGAGCGGGTACGGGAACAGCTCGCCGAAGTCCGGGAGGCCGCCGGCGATATCCGCGCCTGGCTGAGCTGACCAGCGCGTAGATTCCGCGTTCCGGAGGGGGCCGTGAGGGCATCGGTCGAACTGCCCAGCCCGCTGCGGGTCACCGGCGAGTTGTGTGTCGCCGCCCCGCGAGCGCTGTGAACGTCCGCCGCAACCGTGCCCGCGGTCACGTCGATTCCGGAGCGGTCCGGCGGCGCGCTCGGCGGTGATACGCGAGGTGCGCGTCTCGGTGTCCGGTGAGCGCGGCGTCGTCGGCCGTTGCACGCATCCGAAGCGCTCCATGCCGCTCTACCGGCCCTGCGCCGCTCTCGCGTCGGACGGTGGCCAAAGGTGCCTGGAAGCGCTGGCCTGGGCTCCCGGCAGGCCTGTGGAAGCGGCAGTATCAGCCACTGAACTTGTCAATACCTAGATATGCGCATCTGAACATGGCCCATTCCGGCGGCGAAAAGACGGAACGCGACAAAGAAGACGCCAGAAACCGCGTCGGATTTCAGGGAATGAGCGGCCGGGCGGTGGCGACCTCGAGCACCCCGGCGAACCACGGGCTGAACTCGTGCGGCCGATCTCGCATCTGCCGGCGCAAGTCGTCGGGCTTCATCCACCGGTACGCGGCGACCTCGGCCGGGTCGGGTTGCGGTGCGGCGTCGTCGAGCAATCCGATCAACACGTGATCCCATTCGTGCTCGACGTAGCCGGTGGGCGGATCTTCGGCGCGGTACCGGTAGACGCCGACCTCGGTAAGCGGCGCCCGCAAACCCATCTCCTCGCCCAGCCGGATACCCGCTGCCTCCGCAACCGGCTGGCCGGGCGCCGGATGGCCGCAACAGGTATTGGACCAGCGCGCGGGAAACCGCGTTTTGCCGAGCGCGCGCTGTTGCAGCAGCAACTGCCCGCAGCTGTCGAAGACGAGCACCGAGAAAGCCCGATGCGGCGCGCCCGGTGCCCGGTGGGCCTCGGAAACCGCGCACGACCCGACGGTGTTACCGGCCGCGTCCACCAGCTCCACGGGCAGCGATTCCCGGTCGGCGGGGGCGGTCGGCAGCTGGGTCGTATCGGTCACGTTGCCACCTTATCGGCGCGGGCGGGTAGGTCCGCCGAGGTGGCGGGTACATGATGTAGATGTCACAACGGACGGCCGGTCCGGAGTGCGATATGGCAGGCTTTGGTGCATACCTTGTGGTTTGTGAGGTAGACCACGCCACGGGCAGGGCTGGGAGTGGAACGTGAAGTTGAGTGTGCGAGGTTTGGTGGGGTCGGCGCAGCGGGTGATGGCCACCGCGCAGAACGGTCTCGAAGTCATCCGCTTCGGCGGTCTCGGACGCGATACCGATTCCTCGCCGTTCGACATCGCCGAGCGCCGGCCGATGTACCGGTTGCGGCACTATTTTCCCGCGGAAACCGGTGGCGGCCCGGTGGTGCTGCTCGTGCCGCCGCTGATGGTGAGTGCCGATATCTGGGATGTCAACGGTGACGACGGTGCCGTCGGGATTCTGCATCGCGGCGGAATCGACTGCTGGGTGGTCGATTTCGGCTCCCCCTCGACAGAGGAGGGCGGCTGGCAGCGGGATCTGGCCGACCATGTGCTGGCCGTGCACAGCGCCATCGACACCGTCTGCGCGGAAACCGGCCGCACCGTGCACCTCATGGGGTACTCACAGGGTGGGATGTTCGCCTATCAGGCGGCCGCGTTCCGTTCCGGGAAGGGGATCGCGAGCATTGTGACCTTCGGCAGCCCGGTCGATATCGTCGCCGGGATGCCGCTCGGGCTGCCCCACGCCGCGGTGACCGATCTGGTGGACTTCGCCGCGGACCACGTCGTGCCCCGGCTGCCGATCACCGACCGGATGGTGCGGATCGGATTCCAGCTGCTGGATCCGGTGAAAACCACGAAGGCACGGATCGACTTCCTGCGTCAGCTGCACGACCGCGAGGCCCTGCTGCCCAAGGAACGCCAGCGGCGGTTCCTGAGCAACGAGGGCTGGGTAGGCTACGCGGGCCCCGCGGCGGCGGATCTGCTGAAACAGTTCGTCGTGCACAACCGGATGATGCTCGGTGGTTTCGTGATCCGCGATCAGCCGATCTCGCTGGCCGACCTGAAATGCCCGATCCTGGCGTTCGTCGGCGAGGTGGACGAAATCGGCCAGCCCGCAGCGGTGCGCGGGATCGTCCGCGCGGCGCCCCGCGCCGAAGTCTATGAATCGACGGTGGTGTCCGGGCATTTCGGCTTGGTCGCGGGTTCCATGGCGACCAAGTGCACGTGGCCGCGAGTGCGGGACTGGGTGGGCTGGGTCGAGGGCGGCGATCCGCTGCCCGAGGAGATCGTGCCGATGGCCGACCAGCCGGCCGGTGACGCCCCGCGGACCGCACTGATACGCGCCGTGCATACCGCCACGGCGCTGGCGGAGGCCGGTGCGGGAGTCGGCCGGGCACTGGAACAGGTGGCAGCGAATACGGTCCGCGGCTCGGTCGGACTGGTCGAGGGCGCGGCGCGGACGCTGCCCCGCCTGACTCGGCTCGGCACGATCCAATCCGGAACCCGGATCTCGATAGGCCGGCTGATGGCCGAACAGGCCCGGCGGACACCCAACGGGGAATGTTTCCTGTTCGACGACCGGGTACACACCCATGCGGCGGTCGATGCCCGGATCGAGAACGTCGTGCGCGGGTTGATCTCGGTGGGTATCCGCCCGGCGACCCGCGTCGGGGTGGTGATGGAGACCCGGCCCAGCGCGCTGGTGACTCTCGCGGCGCTGTCGCGGATCGGCGCCGTCGCGGTGTTGCTGGCGCCCGACAGCGACCTGATCACCGCCCTGGAACAGACCGGGACGGTGATCCTGGTATCGGATCCGGAAAACGTGCGCCACGCCGTGGCGACCGGTGCCCGGGTACTCGTGCTCGGTGGCGGCGATTCGCGCGGCCTGGCCGTCCCGGCCGGTACCGATCTCGTGGACCTGGAACAGATCGATCCGCAGCGGGTCCACATCCCGGGCTGGTACCGGCCCGATCCGGGCCGGGCAGGTGAGCTCGCGTTCATTCTGGTCTCCGGCACCGGCGACCGCCTGGATATCAAGTACATCACCAACCATCGCTGGGCATTGTCGGCGTTCGGGACCGCCTCGGCCGCCGATCTGGACCACAAGGACACGGTGTACTGCCTGGCTCCGCTGCACCATTCGTCGGGCCTGCTGGTGAGCCTGGGTGGCGCCATCGCGGGCGGAAGCCGGATCGCGCTGGCCCGATCGCTGGACCCGGCACAGTTTGCCGAGGAAGTGCACCGGTACGGGGTCACGGTCGTCACCTACACCTGGACGATGCTGCGCGATATCCTCGACGCCGAAGTCTTCCCGGCCGGGTATCCGCATCCGATCCGGCTGTTCATCGGTTCCGGTATGCCCGCCGGGTTGTGGCGGCGCACGATGGAACAGTTCGCGCCGGCCCGGGTCCTCGAGTTCTACGCCTCCATCGAGGGCGATGTGGTGCTGGCGAATGTGCCCGGCGTGAAATTCGGTTGTAAGGGTCGCCCGGTGCCGGGCACGGCGCGGGTCGAACTGGTGGCCTTCGACCCGGTATCCGGACAGGTGATGGTGGACGACCACGGGTACGCCCGGCGTTGTGCGGACAACGAGGTGGGGCTGCTGATCGGCTCGGCCGGGGCGAATGTCGATCTCTCCCGCGGTGGGTTGCGCGGAGTTTTCGAACAGGAGGATTCCTGGTTGCCCACCGAGAACCTGTTCCGCCGCGACAGCGAAGGCGATTACTGGCTGGTCGACCGGACCGATACGGTGATCCGGACCCGCCGCGGCCCGGTGTTCACCCAGCCGATCGTGGATGTGCTCAACGATATCGCCGCGGTCGATATGGAGGTCGCGTACGGGCTGCCGACTCGGGACCGGGTGCTGGCAGTGGCGGCGGTGAGCGTGCGGCCCGGTTACGAGCTCGGTGCCGCCGATGTGACCGAAGCGCTGCGGTCGCTGCCGCCCGGGCAGCGCCCCGACCTGGTCTACGTCGTCGACGATATTCCGCGGAGCCCGTCCTACCGGCCTTCGGCACATGCCGTGCGGGCAACCTGCACACCACGCCCGGGGCCGCACACCTGGTGGTACAACCCGGATTCGGAGTCCTACGAGGAGCTCACCGAGGTGGGTTCGCTGGGGCTGCTCACCTGAAAGCCGGCCGCTGCCGTAGGGATCAGCAGCGCCGGGATCAGCAGAGCCCGCTGCTCCCCGCCGTTCAGCAGCGGAATTCGGTGACGGCGGTGAGGACCCGGTCGAGCTGGCCGGAGGTAAGCATGGGCCACAACGGCAGCCGGACGATAGTCGCCGCGAACCGCGCGCTGCGGGTGCAGGGGACCGGTGCACGACCGTATTTCAGTCCCGCGGCACTGGAGTCGAGCGGTACGTAATGGAACGGGGCCACGATGCCCCGCGCGGCAAGATGCCGGATGAATGCATCGCGGACCTCTTCGCCCGGCATGCGGAGATAGAACAGGTGGGCGGTATGTCGCCGGTCCGGCGGCACCGTCATCGGCGCGACGTCCTGGCCGGCCGACCACGACGCCAATCCGGCCGCGTAGGTGTGCCAGACGCGGTGCCGGGCGCGCTGGATCGAATGGAATTCCGTCAGTTGCGCATCGAGCACCGCGGCATTCAGTTCGCTGGGCAGATAGCTGGACCCGATGTCCTGCCACGAGTACTTGTCCACCTGCCCGCGGAGGAAGCGCGCCCGGTCGGTGCCCTTCTCCCGGATGATCTCCGCGCGACCCATCAGGATGTCATCGGCGAGCAGCAGGGCGCCGCCCTCACCGCAGTGCACGTTCTTGGTGTCGTGAAAACTCTGCGTGCCGAGGGTGCCGAGCGTGCCGAGGGCTTTGCCCCGCCAGGTGCCGCCGAGGCCGTGCGCGTTGTCCTCGATGAGTGCCAGGCCGTGCCCGCGCGCCAGATCGCCCAGCGCGGCCATATCGGCTGCCACCCCGCCGTAGTGCATCACCACGATCGCCTTGGTGTGCTCGGTGATCGCCGCCGCGGCGGCCGCCGGGTCGATATTGCCGGTCGTCTCGTCGATATCGACGAAAACGCAGGTCGCCCCGTGTACGGCGAACGCGGTTGCGGCGGAGGTGAAGGCGAAACTGGGAACGATCACCTCATCGCCGGGGCCCAGTTCGAGCAGCAGAGCGCCCAGTTCCAGCGCATGCGTGCACGACGTGGTGAGCAGAACATGCGGGGCGCCGGTGATCTCGGCGAGTTTCGCGGTGGCAGCAGCGGTGAACGGGCCGTCACCGTGGCAGTGATCGGATTCGAGCACAGTGGTCACATTGGCCAGTTCGGCGGCCGCCCGGTACGGCCGGCTGAAGATGATCCGGTCGCTGCGTTCGCCGCGCAAGGGCGGGGGCGCCGCGTGGTCACCTCGCGCTGTCGTGGCCGTCCCGCTCATCCGGCCGCCACCTCGGCACGCGGCCGGGTGAGCGACTGCGTGTCCTCGGCCGGCGGCCGGGGCGTGGGGGATTCGATGGTGAGGTACAGCGGTTTGCCGACCAGGACGTGCAACACCACGCCGAGGTATTCGGCGATGAGCCCGAGTGAGAACAGCAGCGCGCCCGAACACAGCAGGAGCACGACGATGATCGATGCCCAGCCCTCGGGATTGCCGTCGTCGCCGGTCACCGCGGACCAGATGATCACCGTGGCCAGGATCGTGCCGGCCGCGGCCAGCGTGACCCCGAGCAGGCTGACGACGCGAAGTCCGCGAGTTCCGGTGCACAGCACCATCTTCCAGAACAGCGAGAACAGGCGCCGGTAGTTGTAACCCGATTCCGGGCGGCCCTCGCTGCGTAACCGCACGGGAGTCGTCGCGGTCCGCCCGACCACCCAGGTCAGCGCGACATCGAGATAGGCGCCGTTGGCGGCGACCTCGGCGAGCCGGCGCCCGATATCGCCCCGGATCAGCCGGAAGCTCTCGAACCGGGTCGAGTCGGGGAACGCGAAAAGGGTGGCGAGAACGAATTTGGCGCCGCGGGAGGTGAGGTTGCGCAACGGCCCGTGCGGGCGGGTGTTGGTGGGCCGCGAATACACCAGATCCGCGCGCTGCCGGTAGGCCGTGTCCAGGAATTCGGTGATACAGGCCGGATCGTGCTGGCCGTCCTCGTCCATGGTGACGATCCAGCCGCCGCGCGCCGCGGCCATGCCGGCGATGGTGGCGGCGTCCTGACCGTAGTTGCGGCTCAACCAGATCACCCGGACCAGCGGGTTCTCCCGGGCCAGCCGCTGCAGAACCAGATCGGACCCGTCCGGTCCGCAGTCGTGCACCAGCACGATCTCGGTCACCCGGAAACGCAGACCGCCCGGTGTCGTGGTGGTCGTGGCGAATTCGTCCAGTTCCCGGACGAGCCCGGCGACAGTCTGTTCGCCTCGGTAGACCGGTACGACAACCGAAACTCCGCACACTTCGGGCGAATCGGGATCCGGTCGGTGATATGCCGCGCCCGGCGGGGGCCACGGCGACCCGGGAGCCGGGTGGTCGGTGGAGCCGGCCGATACGGGCCGGCGGGTGTCCGGTGCGGAAACGGACCTGGGCGGAAACGGCATTGGCGAGATCGACTTTCGACGGAGGATAACGCGTGCCGGGTCTCGATGACGCTGGTGAGCCCGAGAAATGCGAACTCTAGCAGGTGTACCCGGCGCCGCGCGGGCAGATTCGATATGCGTCGTTACGCTCGATTGCCGGACCGCGGCCGGTATGGTCTGGGACCCGTGGCGGATGGTCGAGCCGATGATCGGCGGGATATGTTCCGGCGGAGTCGAGTGTGCGCGGCGGGGACGGCGGCCGCCCACTCGGCGGTGCCGCCGGCGAATCCCCGGCATTTCTGCACCGAGGCCCGGAACGCGCCGCTGTGGGTGATGACCGGACGTTCCCCGCAGGAGCGGAACATCGCGGTGCGGAGGCCCGAGCGCCGGCCGGCCGGTGCGCACACGGTCGGAGAAGCCGGACTGCTCGATCCACCGCAGGCCGAATCCGAACACACCCGCCGCGCCCCCGTCCGCGAGATCGGCGGTGCGACAGCCGTGGGTTCACCCGGGCGGGCGGTTCTCCGGATCGCCCACCTGCGCGGTCCTCGGCACAGCGGCCCGGCACCCACCGAGCGGGAGACGGGAGACCCCGGACTCGTGGCGAAGTCATGACGAGCGAACACACCGGAACCCCGGGCCACGGCGCCGGCCAGGACAGTATCGCGCGCGATCACCATCGGTCCGGCGATCACGAGGAGCCGGACCGCTTCTCCGCAGGCACCCGGCACGTCACGAGATCCGCCGGTCGGGTCCAGCTCGCGAAGGCGCCGGCGACTTCGGGTGGGCGTCCGGTGCGGGTCGCAGCCGAGTGTGGAGATCCACGGGACGATGCCGCGCGGCGCTCGGGTGTCCCGGCCGCATCGCTGCCCGGTACCGGCGCTGAACGGATCCGGGGCAATGGACCGGGCGGGCTTCTTCGCCTGCTCCGGCGCCGGGAAATCGCGTTCGCGATGGTCGGCGTCGTGAATACCGCGATGGGTATCGGACTCACCGTCGCCTGGCTGGCGCTGCTGGGGGATTCGGTGCCGCCGTCCGTGGGGGTCGTTGCGGCTTATGTCACCGGTATCGGTGTGGCGTTCGTCCTGCACCGGCGACTGGTGTTCCGGGTCCGCGGACGGGTCCTCCGAGATTTTCTCGGATTCGCCGCCGTGAACTGCGGAGGTCTGGTCGCCAACGCGGTGCTGCTCGAGGTCGCCGTGAGCCTGTTCGGATTCCCGCGGGCCTTGTCCGCGGTGGTGGTCATGGGCACGGTTGCCGCCGGCAGCTTCTTCGGTCACCAGTACATCTCGTTCCGCCGCCCGGCGGTGTGAGCGCGATATCGGAGGGCTCCGGTGCCCGATCCGTGGCCGGGTACGCTTCCATTCCATGTCGGAGCACACCATTCTGGATCCCATGCTGCTGAGCCTGCTGGCCTGCCCGCAGGACAAGGGGCAACTGCACCTGGTCCGCACCGGCGACGGCGCAGACGTGCTGTACAACCCGCGGTTGCGCGTGGCCTATCCGATCGACAACGGGATCCCGGTACTGCTCGCCGACGAAGCCCGCGCGGTCGACGAGACCGAACATGCCGATTTCGCGCGGCAGTTCGGCGAATAACATCGGACACTCATTCCGTACCGCCCGCCGCCGGAACCTCACCGATATCGCCGGTGAGATAGCGCTGCACCGTGGGCCCGACGGCGGCGACGAGCCGGTCGAGCGGCAAGTCGGTGACCGGATCCAGTTTCACGATCTTGCGCGACATGATCACGCCCATGATCTGGGACGCGGCCAGCGCCACCCGGAGCCGGCCGTCGTCGGTATCCGTGGCGATACGCCGCCGAATCCGCTCGAAGATCACCGACAGCAGGAAATCCCGCGCCGGAGAGGTGTCACCACCTGCGACGAGGCTGCGGAACAGGGCTACGGCACCAGTACCCGCAGGCGAATCCCAGACGGCTATCACTGCGCCCACCAGGGTTTCGCCCAGTTGATCCAGAGGGGTGGCATCTACCCGGCCGAGCACGACCTCCGGGTCGACCGGTAGTTCCACTACGGCCGCGAACAACTGTTGCTTCGTCCCGAAATAGTGGTGGATCAGGGCCGGGTCGACGCCGGCGTCCGCCGCGACGGCGCGGATCGAGGTCTTGTCGAAGCCGTTCTTCGCGAATAGCTGCCCGGCCGCGTGCAGGATCGTTGCGCGAGTGTCCGGCCCACCCGGCCTGCGCCCCGGCCGGGCGGGCCGGTGATCGGGCGCGGCGCTCATGCGGTGCGCCGGCGTAGGGTTGCGGCCCCGAGGCACAGAGCCACCGCCGCGAATCCGGCGACGATCGCCAGGTCCCGCCACATCGCCCCGGTGGGTCGGCTGTGCACCGATACCTCGTGCAGCGCGTCGACCGCGTAGCTCAGCGGCAGCACATTGCTGATCGCCTCCAGCCAATCGGGCAGTTGTTCGCGAGGCACCAGCAGCCCGCACAGGAAGATCTGCGGCGCCGCCACGACCGGCATGAACTGCACCGCCTGGAATTCGGTCCGCGCGAAGGCGCTGCACAACAACCCCAGCGCGACTCCGAGCACCGCATCGACCATCGCAATGAGTACCACCCACCCGGGATTTCCGGCCGCGTCCAGGCCGAGCAGGCCGAACGAGACCAGGCAGGCGACGGCCGCCTGCGCGGCGGCCGCGAGGGAGAACGCTGTCCCGTATCCGCCGAGCAGATCGAGTTTGCGCAACGGTGTGGTGAGCAGCCGTTCGAGTGTGCCGGAGCTGCGTTCGCGCTGCATGGCGATGGCGGTGATCAGGAACATCACGATGAACGGCAATATCCCGAGCATGCTGATCCCGACCCGGTCGAACAGGCTCACCGGCTGCTGCGGTGTGGCCGGCACATCCTGATAGATGAAGTAGAGCAGGGCCATCAGCAGCGCCGGAACCACCAGGATCATCGCGATCGTGCGGTGATCGTTGCGCAGTTGCCGCAGGATGCGGGTGGTGGTCGCCGCATACGCCCCGAACGGCCGCGGCCCGGTATTGCGGGTCACGATCCGCGCGGCGGGACCGGGATGTCCTGGTGCGGCCTCCGTACTGCTCCCGGTGACAGAGGCCGCATGGAGACCTTTCCCCACGTCCCCTGGGCTCGATTCGCTCATACCGGTTCTCCCATCGTGATGAGGGCGAGGAAAGCCTGTTCGAGGTTCTGCTCGCCGGTGCGTTCGCGCAGCTCGTCGGGGCTCAGCTGAGCCAGTAGCCGACCCTCGCGCATGAGCAGTAGCCGGTCGCAGTGTTCGGCTTCGTCCATCACATGGCTGGACACCAGCAGTGTCGTACCGCCCGCCGCCAGTTCCCGGAACTGTTTCCACAGTTCGACTCGCAGCACCGGATCGAGCCCGGCTGTCGGCTCGTCCAGGACCAGTAGCTCCGGTGCGGCGACCAGCGCGCATGCCAGCGAGGCCCGCGTGCGCTGTCCACCGGAAAGTTCGTCGCCACGCTGATCGCGATGGCCGGACAGTCCGACAGCGCCGAGTGCCGCCTCGACCGATTCGCGGCCCGCGCCGTAGAGCGCGGCGAAGTACGCGACGTTCTCGTGGACGCTGATATCGGCGTAGATGCTCGGCGCTTGGGTCACGTAACCGATCTGCCGCCGCAGCCGCGCACTACCCGCCGGTGACCCGAGCGCGGTGATCTGCCCCGCGGTCACGATCTGGGTGCCCACGATGCTGCGCATGAGGGTCGTCTTTCCGCAGCCCGAGGGCCCCAGTAGCCCGGTGATCGAGCCACGGGGGATGGTCAGCGAAATATTGTGCAGTACTTCCCGACTACCGCGCCGCACCGTGAGGTTCCGTACCTCCACCGCGTCCTGCGTACCGGTTACGGACATGAGCCGCCCCTGTTCATCCGGTTGGAATTCATCGCGTGTTGAATTGTTCGCCCATACGCCGCCCACCGCAAGACCTGTAGGGAGGAAACCCGTCAACCCGGGTACGCCTCCCGCCGGAACTGCTCCGTCGACCGGAATCGGATGAGCTCCGAGGCCCGCTCCACCCTCGGGATCGCCCCGACCCCGAGGAACGCCGAATGTCCGGCCCGCCCGCTCCGCGGTCACCCACAACGGCACGCTGGTGAGCCGGCCACCGGCGAACGCCGTCACCAATCCAGTCGGCGAATCCGGGTGGCCGTGTCCCGGCAGAAGTGCCCGCGCCCGGCCGCGGCGCAGTCGGCGCGCACCGGTTGCGACAATCCTCGGGTGAGTGCCGAGGAACTGGCTGTTGATCCATTGACCGCCGCCCGGCGCCTGCTCGGCGCGACCCTGTGGTCGGGCTCGGTGGGCGCCTACCTGGTCGAAGTCGAGGCCTATGGTGGTGACCCGGCCGGTCCCTGGCATGATCCGGCCGCCCACTCCGGTCGCGGCCGCACCCCGCGTAATGCAGCGATGTTCGGGCCGCCGGGCAGGCTCTACGTCTATCGCAGCTACGGAATGCATACCTGTGCGAATATCGTCAGCGGACCCGATGGAGTGGCCTCCGGTGTGCTCCTGCGGTCCGCGGAGATCACCGCCGGCCACGACCTCGCCCGCGCCCGCCGCCCGGCCGCCCGCGGGGCCGACGACCTGGCCCGCGGCCCCGGCAATCTGGGCAGTGCCCTCGGAATCCATATGGCCGACTACGGCACCGATGTCTTCGATCCGGAATCGGTGATCCGGCTGGAACTCGGCCCGCTCGCCGATCCGTCCCGGATCACCGCCGGCCCGCGGGTAGGAGTCAGTACCGAGGCCGACCGCAAGTGGCGGCTCTGGTTGCACGACTCCCGCGCGGTATCCACCTACCGCCGCAGCCCGCGGGCACCCCGTATCGAGGAATCGGCCTGAGGCAGGCCGCACCTCCGATCGCACCGCCCGCAATGCGCTTGCGGTAATACGCGAAGATGAACCCGTGAGCAGCGACATCATCGACGAACTGACCTGGCGCGGTCTCATCGCGCAGTCCACCGACCTCGACGCGCTCCGGGAGGCGCTGGCCGTCGGCCCGCGCAATCTCTATGCCGGTTTCGACCCCACCGCGGCCAGCCTGCACGCCGGGCATCTCGTTCCGCTGCTGGCCCTCAAACGGTTCCAGCGAGCCGGGCACCGGCCGATCGTGCTGGCCGGTGGTGCGACCGGACTGATCGGCGACCCCCGCGATGTCGGCGAGCGCGCGATGAACTCGGCCGATACCGTAGCCGCCTGGGCGGACCGGATTCGTTCCCAGCTCGAACGGTTCGTCGACCTGGACGATTCGCCGACCGGCGCCCTCATCGTGAACAACATGGACTGGACCGGCGCGCTGAGTGCCGTCGACTTCCTCCGGGATATCGGCAAACACTTCTCGGTGAACGTGATGCTCGCCCGCGACACCGTCAAACGGCGGCTCGAAGGCGAGGGCATCTCCTATACCGAGTTCAGCTACATGCTGCTGCAGGCCAACGACTACCTGCAGTTGCGCCGTACACATGACTGCGTGCTGCAAGTGGGCGGCTCGGATCAATGGGGCAACATCATCGCCGGAGTCGAGTTGAACCGGCGCGTGGACGGGGCAGCGGTCCACGCCCTGACCGTTCCGCTGGTGACCTCGGCCGACGGCAAGAAGTTCGGCAAATCCACCGGTGGCGGCAGCCTGTGGCTGGATCCGGAGCTCACCAGTCCCTACGCCTGGTTCCAGTACTTCGTGAACACCGCCGACGCCGACGTCGTCCGCTATCTGCGCTGGTTCACCTTCCTGGAACAGGAGGAGCTGGCCGAACTGGAAGCGGCGACTGCCGAACGGCCGCATGCGCGTGAGGCCCAGCGCCGGCTGGCAGCCGAGATGACCACACTCGTACACGGCGCGGACAACACCCGCGCCGTACAACTCGCCAGCCAGGCACTGTTCGGCCGCGCCGAACTCCGCGATCTCGACGAGCCGACGCTGGCGGCCGCATTGCGTGAGGCCGCCGGCGAAGGCGAGGTCGCGGAAGTGGTCCCCGGCCAGGACACGATCGTGGACCTGTTGGTGGCCGCAGGCCTGTGCGAAAGCCGCGGTGCAGCCCGTCGCACCGTGAACGAAGGCGGTGCCTCGGTGAACAACGAGCGTGTGAAGGACCTGGATTGGACGCCGGAAACCAGCGATTACCTGCACGGTAGGTGGCTGGTGCTGCGTCGCGGAAAGCGCAATTTCGCAGGGGTCCGGCGGGGGGCCTGAAATTGATCTTGGTGGGCTGGGTCACAAATTCCCGATCCGGCCCACCGGATCGCCCCTATGCGAGCCCCTGACCAGCGCAAACATGGTCTCGAAGTGGCGATTTGACGTAGCGTTATCCGCCGCGTAACTTATTCAACGTCAGAGCGACACGGACACCGACCAGGGGCCCGGAGCGAGGCGGAAACGCCGAGCCGGAGGGACCAGGGAAACGAGGTTGTACGAGGAGCGCCTGGCGGATCGGCCGAAGATGCGGAGTTTGACTCTGAGCCACTGGCCGGTTAAGCTAGAAAACCTGCCCCAAACGAAGTGCTGGTTCGCCAGTCACTGAGTT
>NZ_BDCG01000033.1 GCF_001613385.1 Nocardia flavorosea NBRC 108225
GTCCACGGTGTCCGCCCTGGCAGCCGCCGCCGAGACCGCAACCGGTCGCACCGGTCTGCCGGTACTTGCCCCGCGGCCCCGCCCGGATCGGGTGCCGTTGTCGCTGGCGCAGCAGCGGATGTGGTTCCTCAACCGTTTCGACAGCGCCTCGGCCACCTACAACATCCCGTTCGCCATCCGGCTCACCGGTGACCTCGATGTGGACGCTCTGCAGGCCGCGCTCGCCGATCTGGTGGACCGGCACGAGGTGCTGCGGACCGTGTACCCCGAGGTGGACGGTGTCGGGCACCAGCAGGTGCTGCGTGCCGACGAGGTGGCTCTGGATCTCGTCGCCGAACCCGTCACCGATGCGGAACTGCCGGCGCGGATCCTGGCATTGGCCGGTGCGGTCTTCGATGTCACCGCGGCACCGCCGTTCCAGACGACTCTGCTGCGGCTCGACGAGCACAACCACGTCTTCGTCCTGGTCGCCCATCACATCAGCGCCGACGGTTTCTCGCCGCGGCCGCTGCTGCGTGACCTCGTCGTCGCCTACAGCGATCGCAGCCGCGGTGTGGCGCCCGGCTGGGCGCCGCTGCCGGTCCAGTACGCCGATTACGCGCTGTGGCAACGCGAGGTGCTGGGTTCGGAGGACGATCCCGATTCGGTCGCCGCCCAGCAGGTCGAGTACTGGGTCGACAACCTCCGGGACCTGCCCGATCAGCTGGAACTCCCGGCGGATCGGCCGCGACCGGAGATCGCCTCCAATTCCGGTGCCGTCCACGATTTCGCCGTGGATCCGGCACTGCGCACCGAGCTGGAGAACCTGGCCCGCTCGCAGGGCACCACCCTGTTCATGCTGGTGCACGCCGTGCTGGCGGCATGGTCGAGCCGGATGTCGGCCAGTGGCGATATCGCCATCGGTACTCCGATCGCCGGCCGCGGCGAACAGGCACTCGACGATCTGGTCGGCATGTTCGTCAACACTCTGGTGTTGCGTACCGAGGTGTCCGCGGCGATGCCGTTCACCGAACTGCTGGCCGAAGTACGCCGTACCGATCTGGCTGCTTTCTCGCATGCCGATATCCCGTTCGAGCGGCTGGTCGACATCCTGAATCCGCGCCGCTCGCAGGCGCATCACCCGCTGTTCCAGGTGGCGCTGGCCTTCGAGGCCGCGTCGGCGGCGGATATGCGCGGCGTATCCCTGCCGGGGCTGGATCTCGAGGTCGTCGATTTCGATCCCGGCCTGGCGAAGTTCGATCTGCAACTCACTGTCGGTACCGACGGTGCCGCGGACGGCAGTCTGCTCATGCAGTGGTCGTATGCCACCGATCTGTTCGATCCGGAAACCGTGACCGGATTCGCCGAGCGGCTGGTGCGGATCCTGCGCGCGGTCGTGGCGGATCCAGATATCGCTGTCGGCGATATCGATCTGCTCGCCGAATCCGAGCGCACCGATGTCGTGGAGGCGTGGACGGGGATCCGCCCCGACGCCGCACCGGGCGTGTTCGAGGTCGAGGGCCGTGCCGTCGATGAGCCCGCAACAGCCACGCTGGCGAGCCTGTTCGAGGTCGCCGCCGGTGAACATCCGCAGCGGACGGCCGTGAAGTTCGGTGACGACCGGCTCAGCTACGCCGAACTGGACCGCCGGGCCAATGTGCTGGCCCGCCGCCTGATCGACGAGGGCGCCGGACCGGAGAGCCTGGTCGCGGTGTTGCTGCCGCGTTCGCTGGATCTGGTGGTCGCGCTGCTCGCGGTGATCAAATCGGGTGCCGGTTACGTCCCGGTGGACCCGGACTCTCCGGCGGAACGGCTCGCCTACATCCTGGACGATGCCCGTCCGGCGACCGTGGTGCTGGATTCCACCCTCGGGGTGGACCTTCCGGCCGGCGTTTCGCGGGTTGCGGTGGACGGTTACGCGGTGGAAGCAGGCGATATCGAGGACGCCGACGACGGCCCGATCACCGACGCGGACCGCCGTGCGCCACTGCGGCCGGACAACACCGCCTACGTCATCTACACCTCCGGTTCCACCGGCCGTCCCAAGGGCGTCGCGGTACCACACCGCAATGTGGTGCGGCTGTTCGCCAATACCGAGCGCGAATTCGGTTTCGGCCCCGAAGACGTGTGGACGCTGTTCCACTCCTACGCCTTCGACTTCTCGGTCTGGGAACTGTGGGGCCCGCTGCTGTTCGGCGGCACCCTCGTGGTCGTCGACTACTACGTTTCCCGGTCGCCGCAGCAGTTCCTGGAACTGCTGCGCGCCGAACGCGTCACTGTGCTGAATCAGACGCCGTCGGCGTTCTATCAGCTGGCCGAGGCGGATCGCACCGCCGCCGACGACCGTCCGCTCGCGCTGCGCTACGTCGTGTTCGGTGGCGAGGCGCTGGAACTGCGCCGCCTCACCGACTGGGTCGAACGGCACGGGGACGGTACGGCCGGGCGCACCCATGTGGCCGACGGGCGGGAAACCGCGTCGCCGCTGCTGGTGAACATGTACGGCATCACCGAGACCACGGTGCACGTGTCCTACCGCGCGCTCGACGCCGCCACCATCGCCGGCGCGGCCGGCAGCGTGGTGGGCCGTGCGCTGGGCGGATTGCGGCTCTATGTGCTGGACGAACGGCTGCGGCCGGCGCCGGTCGGGGTATCGGGCGAGCTGTATGTCTCCGGTGTGCAGCTGGCCCGCGGCTACCTCGCCCGCCCCGAGCTGACCGCGGCCCGTTTCGTGGCCGACCCACTGGGTGAACCAGGCGATCGCCTGTACCGCTCCGGTGACCTCGCCCGCTGGAACCGCTTCGGCGAACTCGAATACCTCGGGCGCGCCGACGATCAGGTGAAGGTGCGCGGATTCCGGATCGAGCTCGGTGAGATCGAGGCCGCCGTCCTGGCGCAGCCGGGGGTGGCGCAGGCCGCGGTGATCGTCCGCGAGGACAAACCGGGTGATCACCGGATCGTCGGCTATATGGTGCCGGAGACCGGAACAGAGCCTGATCCCGACGCGGTCCGCGAGGGTGCGACGCTGCGGCTGCCGTCCTATATGGTTCCGTCGGCGCTCGTTGTGGTGGATCGAATCCCGTTGACCGTCAACGGCAAGCTGGACCGGCGGGCACTTCCCGCTCCGGTTTTCGAAACCGGTGGTTCGCGCGCGGTTTCGACTCCGATCGAGGAGATCGTCGCCAGTGTTTTCGCCGAGCTTCTGGGCGCTGAACGGATCGGCGCCGACGACGACTTCTTTGCGCTCGGCGGTAACTCGCTGATCGCGACACAGGTCGCGGCGCGGATCGGTTCAGCACTCGACACCCAGGTTCCGGTGCGGATGCTGTTCGAGAACTCGACCGTTGCTGCGCTGGCAGCGCGAGTAGAACAGCAGGCCGGGACCGGCGGGCGGCCGACGCTCGCACCTCGGCCCCGGCCCGAACGTCCGCCGCTGTCGCAGGCACAGCAGCGGATGTGGTTCCTCAACCGTTTCGAACCCGAATCGGCGGCTGACAATATCCCGATTCTCATGCGGTTGCGGGGCACGCTGGACGTCCCGGCCATCATCGCGGCGGTCGGTGATGTGACCGCCCGGCACGAATCTCTGCGCACCGTGTACCCCGCGTACGACGGTATCGGTTATCAGCGGGTACTGCCGGTGGCCGACGCTGTTCCGGTTGTGGATATTCGAGATATCCGCGCCGGTGTCGACGCCGCGGGTGACCTCGGCGACGAACTGCTGTCGTCGATCACTGAATTCGTCTGCCAGGGCTTCGACCTGACTGTCGATCCGCCGGCTCGGATGCGGGTCTACCGCGTGGGTGACGATGACCATGTGCTGGTCGGAGTAGTGCACCACATTGCGGCCGATGGTTTCTCGATGCATCCACTGAGCCGTGATCTGATGATCGCGTACGAGGCGCGGACCGCCGGCCGCGTTCCGGACTGGCCACCGATGACAGTTCAGTACATCGACTACGCGATCTGGCAGCGTGAACTGCTCGGCTCCGAGGACGATCCGTCGTCACTGGCGGCACGGCAGCTCGACTTCTGGCGCTCGGAACTCGAGGGTTTGCCCGACGAGCTCCGGTTGTCCACCCGGACCCGTCCGGTGGTGGCGAGTGAGCGGGCGGCGACCCACCGGTTCGTCGTGCCCGCCGAACTGGTCGACGACCTCGACGAGCTCGCCAAGGCCCGGGGCACCACCTTGTTCATGGTGGTGCACAGTAGCTTCTCCGCGCTGCTGGCCCGGCTCAGCGGCACGGACGATATCGCCATCGGTATCCCCGTAGCCGGACGCGGCGAACGTGCGCTCGACGATATGGTCGGCATGTTCGTGAATACGCTGGTTCTGCGTACTCGCGTCGATATCGCGATGCCGTTCACCGAACTTCTCGACCAGGTGCGCGACCGTGATCTGCACGCGTTCGCGAATGCCGACGTACCGTTCGAGCGGCTGGTCGAGGTACTGAACCCGGTGCGGTCGCAATCGCGGCAGCCGCTGTTCCAGGTGATGCTGGTATTCCAGAATCTCGGAGATTCGCAACTCGCACTGCCGAATCTGACCCTGTCCACGGTGAACGTGGAACCACCGATGGTCAAATATGATCTGGTGCTCACGTTGAGCCGTTCGGTGTCGGGTGGATCGGCGCTGGATGCCGATATCGTGTACGCCGCCGACCTTTTCGATCAGTCGTATATCGCCGAGTTCAGTCGCCGTTTCCTGCGGCTGCTCGGCGTCGTCAGTGCTGTGCCCGCCCTGCCGGTGGGTGATATCGAGCTGATGGATCCGGTGGAGCGGGCGATGGTGCTTCGGCGGTGGAACGACACCGACTTCCCGGTCGGTACCGCACTTACCGCGACTCCGGGCAATGCCATTATGACGCTGGTCTCCCTGTTCGAGGCTCAGGTCGTCCGGAGTCCGGAGGCGATAGCCCTCACCTTCGAGGAGGCCGGCCTAACATACGGTGAGTTCGCGAGCGGGGTGCACCGTCTCGCGCGGTGGCTGAGCGAGGCGGGCGTAGGCCCGGAGTCCTATGTGGCCCTGGGCATGCGCCGCTCGTTCGATCTGCTCACCGGTATCTACGCGGTCGTGGCCGCTGGCGGCGCTTATGTGCCGCTGGACCCGGACCAGCCCGTGGACCGCCTCGAGTACATCCTCGATACCGCGCGCCCGGCCTGCGTACTGACCTCCGGTGACGATCTGGATCCGGCGATCGCCCACCAAGTGCGCATCGATCGGCTGGACCTCTCCGGCTTCGCCGACACTCCGCTCACCGACGCCGATCGAGTTCGGCCGCTGCGAGCGGAAAACGCCGCGTACGCGATCTTCACATCGGGCTCGACGGGCCGGCCGAAAGGCGTTGTGATCTCGCACCGCGCGGCAGTGAACTACCTCGTGTCCACGCACGCCCGGTACGGAATTGGTGCCGACGATGTGCTGGTGCAGCGTACGCTGGCCACATTCGACACCTCGGTGGTCGAGTTTTTCCTGCCGCTACAGGTGGGTGCCCGGCTCGTTATCGCCCGGTCGGAGGGCCATCGCGATGCGAGCTACCTGACCCAGCTGATGGCCGACGAAGGGGTTACCTACGCCGAATTCGTGCCGTCGATGCTGTCGGTGTTGCTGGCCGAATCAGATCCCGAGACCTGGGCCGGGCTGCGCAATATCGTTCTCGGTGGCGAACTGCTCTCCAGCGATATCGCGCAGCGGCTGCGGGAACGCACCAGCGCTCGTCTGCACAACACGTACGGGCCGACCGAGACCACGGTCGATGTCACCCATTACGAAGTGACCGGCGACGAGACCGGGGCGGTGCCCATCGGTGTCCCCGGGTTCAACACCCAGACCTATGTGCTGGACGAGCGGTTGCGGCCGGTTCCCGCGGGCGTTCCCGGTGAGCTCTATATCAGTGGCGCGCAGCTGGCGCACGGCTATCTGGCTCGTTTCGACCTGACCACCACGCGCTTCGTCGCGAATCCGTTCCGCACGGGCGAGCGTATGTACCGCACCGGTGATGTGGTGCGCTGGTCCACGGAGGGAGAGCTGGAATATCTGGGGCGCAGCGACTTCCAGGTGAAGTTGCGCGGTCTGCGCGTCGAGCCGGGCGAGATCGAGCACGCGCTCACCGAGGTAGGTTCCGTCGCGCAGGCGCTGGTTGTCATGCGCAGTCATCCGCGGATCGGCGACCAACTGGTGGCGTATGTCGTGCCGACCTCTGGCTACGCGATCGATTCCGAGGAGCTACGCACTCGTCTCCGCGACCGGCTGCCGTCGTATATGGTGCCGTCGGCGTACATGGTGCTGGACGCTTTCCCGCTGAACGCCTCCGGAAAATTGGATCAGAAGGCGTTGCCCGACCCGGTGTTCGAGGCCCGTGAGTTCCGGGCGCCCTCGACTCCGATCGAGGAGATCGTGGCGAATACGTTCGCCGAGGTCCTCGGTGTGGAACGGGTCGGCGCGGACGACGATTTCTTCGAGCTGGGTGGTAACTCGCTGGTCGCAACGCAGGTTGCGGCACGGATCGGCGCGGCGCTCGGCGTCGGTCTGCCGGTGCGTGCGCTGTTCGAGGCGCCGACGGTGGCGGCCCTGGCGGTTCGGGCCGAACAGGCCGGGGTGAGTACGCGTGCACCGCTGGTGGCGGGCCCCCGCCCCGAGCAGGTGCCGCTGTCGTACGCACAGCAGCGTATGTGGTTCCTGAATCAGTACGACACCGAATCCGTGGCCTACAACCTGCCGATGGCTATCCGCCTCAGCGGGGACCTCGACGTGGCGGCCTTGCGCTCGGCGGTGGCCGATGTGGTGTGGCGCCACGAATCGTTGCGCACCAGGTATCCGCGGCTCGACGATGCGCCGGCGCAGGTGATCGTGCCCGCTTCCCAAGTGGAGCTGGATCTCACACCGGTCGTTGTCACCGCGGCCGAGACGGTAGCGGCGATCACAGGATTTGTGGCCGCCGGTTTCGATGTAGCCGCGGCGATTCCGCTGCGGATCCGGCTGTTCACGACCGCGCCGGATGACCATGTGTTGGTCGTGGTTGTGCACCATATCGCCGCGGACGGTTTTTCGATGGCGCCGCTGGCTCGTGATGTGATGACCGCCTATGCGGCCCGAGTCCAAGGCGATATGCCCGGGTGGGACCCGCTGCCCGTCCAATACGCCGACTACGCGCTGTGGCAGCGGCAGGTGCTGGGTGCCGAGGACGATACGGCCTCGCCGATGGCGCGGCAGATCGCCTTCTGGCAGCGCACTCTCGCCGAGCTGCCCGACGAACTGGCATTGCCGGCCGACCGGCCGCGCCCGGCGGTGGCCTCGCTGCGCGGTGCGACCGTGCGCGCCGAACTGTCGGCCGAGCTGATCCGGACGCTGGACGAGCTGGCCCGCGCCCGTGGCGCTTCGATGTTCATGGTGCTGCACGCGGCGCTCGCCGCACTGCTGGCCCGCCTCTCCGGTAGTGATGACATCGCCATCGGTACGCCGATCGCGGGTCGTGGTGAGCAGGCGCTCGACGATCTGGTCGGTATGTTCGTCAACACCCTGGTGCTGCGCACCGCGGTCGAATCGGGGGAGACCTTCGCCGACCTGCTGGAGCGGGCGAAACACGCCGACCTCGACGCGTTCGGGCATGCGGATGTGCCGTTCGAACGCCTGGTGGATCTGCTGGCGCCGGAGCGTTCGCAGGCGCGCAACCCGCTGTTCCAGGTGGCGTTGTCGCTGCAGAACAACGAGCAGCCGGTGCTGGATCTGGCCGGGCTCGAGGTGTCGGGTGTGGACCTCGCCGACGATGTCGCGCGCTTCGATCTGCAGTTCACTCTGGCCGAGAATGGCTCGGGCGGAATGGTTCTGGATCTGAACTACGCCACCGAACTGTTCGACGAAGCCACTGTCCGGACGATGATCACGCGGTTCCAGCGGTTGCTTTCCACGGTTGCCGCCGATCCGGATGTGGTGCTGGGCGCGATCGAGATCCTCGACGACACCGAACGGGCCGCGGCCCTGAGCCGTACGGGTGGTCCGGCGCTGCCGGCCGGGACGTTGCCGGAGCTGCTGGCCGCTGCCGTGGCGGTCGATCCGGCCGCACCGGCCGTGGTGTTCGACGGTGTTCAGTTCTCCTATGGGGAGTTCGACGAGCGATCGAACCGTTTGGCGCAGGTGCTGATCGAGCGTTGTCTGGGTGCCGACGACGTGGTGGCCGTGGCGGTGCCGCGGTCGGCGGATTCGGTGCTGGCCGAATGGGCCGTGACCAAATCCGGCGCCGCATTCCTGCCGATCGACCCGACCTATCCGGAAGACCGGATCACCCATATGCTCACCGATTCCGGTGCGCCCGCGGGTATCACGGTCTCCTCGGTACGCGCCGACCTGCCGGATACGGTGGACTGGCTGGTGCTCGACGAGCTCGCGCTCGACGGATACCCGGCCGAGCCGATCACCGATGCCGATCGGGTCTGGCCGTTGACTCCGGAAAGCGCTGCGTATGTCATCTACACCTCCGGTTCGACCGGCCTGCCCAAGGGCGTGGTGGTGAGCCATGCGGGCTTGGCGAATTTCAGTGCCGAGCAGGTGGAGCGGTACGGGTTGACTCCGGCGTCGCGGGCGTTGGCGTTCGCGTCGCCGTCGTTCGATGCGTCGATCCTGGAATTGTTGCTGGCTGTGGGTTCGGCGGGTGCGCTGGTTGTGGTTCCGACCGGTACCTACGGTGGCGCGGAATTGGGTGAGCTGATCTCCCGTGAGGGTGTGACGGTCGGTTTGATCACGCCGTCGGTGCTGGCGTCGCTGGACCCTGCGGATCTCGCGGGTATGGAAGTGATCATCTCCGGTGGTGAAGCCATTTCCGCGGATCTCGTCGCGAAATGGTCGACCGCGCCGGCGGGTGGGGCCGGGCGCCGGCTGCACAATGCCTACGGTCCGACCGAAGCCACGATTGCCACGAATATCAGCGGTGTGCTGCATGCCGGTGACCGCGTGACGATCGGTGGCCCGGTGCGCGGTATGCGTGCGCTGGTGCTCGACGACCGGTTGAACCCGGTCCCCGAGGGGGTCGCCGGCGAGTTGTATGTCGGCGGTGTCCAGTTGGCGCGTGGTTATCACGCGCGGGCGGGTCTCACCGCGGAACGGTTCGTCGCCGACCCGCACGGTGAGCCCGGGGCTCGTCTGTACCGCACCGGTGACCTGGTGCGCTGGCGTCGTGACGCCGCCGGTGATCCCGCGGTGGAGTACGTGGGTCGTAACGACTTCCAGGTGAAGGTGCGCGGTTTCCGGATCGAGCTCGGCGAGATCGATGCCGCGCTGACCGCGCACGACACGGTGGATTTCGCGGTCACCACCGGCCACAAGAATGCCGCGGGCGTGACCTCGCTCGTCTCGTATGTGGTTGCCGCTGCCGGTCGTTCCGTCGATACCGACGAGGTTCGCGAATATGCCGGGCAGCGGTTGCCGGCGTACATGGTGCCGTCGTCGATCATGGTGCTCGACGCGATCCCGCTGACTCCGGCCGGCAAGCTGGACCGCCGGGCCCTGCCGGAACCTGTTTTCGAGGTGAAGGAGTTCCGGGCGCCGTCGACGCCGACCGAGAACGTGGTCGCCGGTGTGCTCGCCGAGGTCCTCGGTGTGGAGCGGGTCGGCGTGGCCGACGATTTCTTCGCGCTCGGTGGTAACTCGCTGCTCGCCACCCAGGCCGTGGCGCGGCTGGGTGCCGCGCTGAACACCCAGGTGCCGGTGCGGACCCTGTTCGAAGCCTCCGCCGTCGGTGCGCTGGCCGCGCGGCTCGAAGAGCAGACCGGTTCCGGTGGACGTCCGCCGCTGGTACCGCAGCCGCGGCCCACCCGGGCGCTGCCGTCCGGTGAGGTCGTGACACGGATCCCGCTGTCGCTGGCACAGCAGCGGATGTGGTTCCTGAACTGGTTCGACGGTGGCGCGGCCGCCTACAACATCCCGATGGTGATCCGGTTGTCCGGGCAGCTGGACGTGCCTGCCCTGCGGCAGGCGGTCACCGATCTGGTGGCCCGGCACGAGGTGCTGCGGACGGTGTACCCGGAAACCGAGGCCGGGCCGGCGCAGGTAGTACTGCCGGCCACGGGGGCGGTGCCGGAGCTCGAGATCCGCACGGTGTCCGCGGACGAGATCGAAACCGTGGTGGCCGAACTCGCCGGGATGTCGTTCGATGTCGCCGAACAGGTACCGGTGTCGGTGACCCTGTTGCAGATCGACGGTGCGGCAGACGAATACGTGCTCGCCGCGGTGGTGCATCATATTTCCGGCGACGGTTCGTCGATGACACCGCTGACACGGGACCTGATGACCGCGTATTCGGCGCGGGCGGCCGGCCGGGCGCCGGAGTGGGCGCCGCTGCCGGTCCAGTACGCCGATTTCGCGATCTGGCAGCGGAACCTGCTGGGCGACGGCACCGATCCGTCGTCGCTGGCGCACGAGCAGCTCGCCTACTGGCGCTCTGCGTTGGCGGATCTGCCCGAGCAGCTGGATCTGCCGACCGACCGCCCGCGGCCCGCGGCGCAGTCGTATGACGGTGGCCGGGTCGAGGTGCGTATCGATGCGCAACTGCACCGCGCGCTGACCGATTTCGCCCGTGAACAGGGCGCGACCCTGTTCATGGTGGCGCATACCGCGTTCGCGGTGTTGCTGGCCCGGTTGTCGGGCACCGGCGATATCGCGATCGGTACCCCGGTCGCGGGCCGCGGCGATGCCGCCCTCGACGAGGTGATCGGCATGTTCGTGAACACCCTGGTGTTCCGGACCGAGGTCGACGGCGGGGAATCGTTCACCGATCTGCTGGCGCGCCAGCGCGAGGCCGATATCGCGGCTCTCGCGCATGCCGATGTGCCGTTCGAACAGCTGGTGGAAGCGCTGAACCCGGTGCGGTCGACGGCGCGGCACCCGCTGTTCCAGGTGGGCTTCACCTTCCAGAACCTGGCGCAGACCAGCCTGGAACTGCCCGGTCTGTCGGTGTCCGGTGTCGAGGCCGGTGCCGAGGCGGCGCTGTACGACCTGAGCATGATTCTCAGCGACACCTACGACGCGACGGGTGTCCCGGAAGGGGTCAGCGGCTATCTGACCTATGCCACCGCGTTGTTCGATCACGCGACGGTGGCCGGGTTCGTGGACCGGTTCCTGCGGGTGCTCGAAGGGATCGCCGCCGATCCCACGGCGCCGGTCGGTGAGATCGAACTGCTCGACGCGGCCGAACGGCAACTGGTGCTGCACCGGTGGAACGCCACCGAGCAGGCGATCGCGCCCGGCCTGTTGCTGGACGGGTTCGAGCGGGTCGTAGCGGAGAGCCCGGACCGGACCGCCCTGACCTACGAGGGCACCGGTCTGTCCTACGGCGAGTTCGCGAGCCGGGTGCACCGGCTGGCACGGTGGCTGCGCGAGGCCGGGGTCGGCACGGAAACCTATGTGGCCCTTGGGATGCGCCGGTCGTTCGACCTGCTCACCGCCGCCTACGCCGTGGTGGCGGCCGGCGGTGCGTATGTGCCGCTGGATCCGGACCAGCCCGTGGACCGGCTCGAATACATCGTCGACACCGTGCGTCCGGTCTGTGTGCTGACCTCGGGCGAAGACCTCGATCCGGCGATCGCCGGGCAGGTGCGGATCGATCGGCTGGACCTGACCGATTTCGCGGATGCGCCGCTCACCGGCGCGGATCGGCTGCGGCCGGTGCGCCCGGACAACACCGCGTACGCGATCTTCACCTCGGGCTCCACCGGCCGGCCGAAGGGCGTCCCGGTCTCACACCGGGCGGTGCTCAACTATCTGGCCACCACCCGCGAACGGCACGGGATCGGCGCCGGCGATGTGCTGCTGCAGCGCACCCTGGCGACCTTCGACCCGTCCGTGGTGGAGTTCTTCCTGCCGCTGCAACTCGGCGCCCGCCTGGTCATCGCAGATTCGGAGGGGCACCGCGACGCCGCGTACCTCACCCGGTTGATGGCCGGCGAGGGCGTGACGATGGCGCAGTTCGTGCCGTCGCTGTTGTCGGTGTTCCTGTCCGAATCCGATCCCGCGGACTGGGCCGGCCTGCGCAGTATCGTCGTCGGCGGCGAGCTGCTGTCCGGTGAACTCGCGCAGCAACTGCGTGAACGTACCGGCGCCCGCCTGTTCAACCAGTACGGGCCGACCGAGGCCACCATCGACGTCACCGCGCACGAGGTGACCGGCACCGAAACCGGTGCGGTGCCGATCGGTATCCCCGGTCTCAACACCCAGACCTACGTGCTCGACGACCGGTTGCGGCCGGTGCCTGCGGGCGTCCGGGGTGAGCTCTACCTCAGCGGTGCCCAGCTGGCGCACGGCTATCTGGCCCGCCCCGACCTGACCACCACGCGGTTCGTCGCGAACCCGTTCCGGGCCGGTGAGCGGATGTACCGCACGGGCGATGTGGTCTGCTGGACCCCGGACGGCGAGCTGGAGTACCTGGGCCGCAGCGACTTCCAGGTGAAGCTGCACGGTCAGCGGATCGAACCCGGTGAGATCGAAGCCGCACTCACCGAACACGACTCGGTGGCCCGGGCACTGGTCATCCTGCGGCATTCGGGTGCCGGTGATCAGCTGGTCGCCTACGTGATCCCGGCCGCCGGCGCGACCACCGACACCGATGTTCTGCGGACCCATCTGAACGACCGCCTGCCGTCGTTCATGGTGCCGGCGGCGTTCGTGGAACTGGACGCGTTCCCGCTGAACGCCTCGGGCAAATTGGACCGTAAAGCGTTGCCGGAACCAGTGTTCGAGGTCCGCGAATTCCGGGCCGCCGCGACCCCCATCGAGGAGATCGTGGCGGATACCTTCGCCGAGGTCCTCGGGGTCGAGCGGATCGGCGCGGACGACGATTTCTTCGCCCTCGGCGGCGACAGCATCGTGTCCATTCAGCTGGTGTCGCGCGCCAAGGCCCGCGGTGTGGTGTTCACGCCGCGGCAGGTGTTCGAACAGCGCACGGTGGCCGGTTTGGCGTCGGTCGCCGAGTTCGCCGAATCCGCCGACCGGGCGGTGCCGACACTGGCCGAATTGCCGGGCGGTGGAGTCGGCCGGATGCCGCTCACCCCCGTGGTGCGGACAATGGTCGACCGTTTCGGCTCGTTCGGGCGTTTCCATCAGCTGACGCCGCTGAGCCTGCCGGTCGGCGTAACCCGCGAAACAATCGCGGCAGTGGTCGGCCCGGTGCTCGACCGGCACGATATGTTGCGCTCGCGTCTGGCACCCGTGGACGGCGAATGGGTCCTGGAGGCCGCCGAGCCCGGTGCGGTCGATGTGGACGCGCTCATCGACCACACCGTGTTCGACGCCGCCGCCACCGATGATCAGGTCGCCGAAATCGCGTCCGCCGCCGCCGATGCCGCGCTGGACCGGATGGATCCGGCGGCCGGTGTGGTGGTGCGCTTCGCCTGGCTCGAACCGGATTCCGCCGAACGGGCGGGTTACCTGGTCGTCATCGCCCACCACCTGGTGGTCGACGGGGTGTCCTGGCGGATCCTGCTGCCCGATTTCGTGCTCTCCGCCGGTGCGCACAGCGCCGGTCAGGCACCGGAACTGCCGAAGCCGACCACCTCGATGCGCACCTGGGCGCATGCGCTGGAGCAGCATGCGCACAGCGCCGAGCGGGAGGCCGAACTCGAGTACTGGCGGATCGTCGCCGGTACCGCCGATCCGCTGCTGTCCGAGCGCGCGCTGGACCCGGCGGTCGATACCGCCGCACTGGTCGAAACCCATGCGGTGCGCGTATCTCCCGAGGTCACCCAGGCACTGCTCACCACGGTCCCGGCGCTGTTCCACGGTGGCGTGAACGACGGCCTGCTCACCGCGCTCGTCCTGGCCGCCACCACGTGGCGGGCCCGCCGGGTGCCCGGGGCGGCGCTGGACGATCCGTTGCTGATCCGGCTCGAGGGGCACGGTCGTGAGGAAGAGGTCGTGCCCGGTGCCGATCTGTCCCACACTGTCGGCTGGTTCACCTCGGTGTTCCCGGTGCGGTTCGCGCCCGCCGGTATCGATATCGAGGATGCTCTCGCCGGTGGCCCGTCGCTGGGTGCTGCGCTCAAAGCGGTCAAGGAACAGCTGCTCGCGGTGCCGGACAAGGGCATCGGCTACGGGCTGCTGCGCCACCTGAACCCGCGGACTGCGGGTGAGCTGCCGGCCGAACTGCCGGGTCAGGTGAGCTTCAACTACCTGGGCCGTTCCGCCGGGGCGAGCGAGATCTCCCCGGAGATGCGTGATTTCGGCTGGCTGCCGGCGGATCTGGCGGTGGACGCGGCCTTCGACGCGGATATGCCCGCCCTGGCGCTGCTGGATATCAACGCTATCGTCGTCGGCGACGAGTTCACCGCGAATATCGGATACCCGACGACTCTGCTCGGGGCCGACGAAGTGCGCGAATTCGGTGAGTTGTGGGCGCAGGCGCTGGAAGCGGTCGCCCGGCACGCGAATTCCGCGGGCGCCGGTGGGCACACCCCCTCCGATTTCGGCATGGTCGCCCTGTCGCAGTCCGATATCGACGGAATCGAACGGCGTTTCCCGATGCCGGTCGCCGATGTGTGGCCGCTGTCCTCGATGCAGGCCGGCATGCTGTTCCACGCTCAGCTCGCCGCCGCGTCGGTGGACGTGTACACCGGTCAGGTCGTGCTGACCCTGAGCGGCCGGGTGGACGCCGACCGGTTGCGGGCATCGGCCCAGGCACTGGTCGACCGGTACGAGAACCTGCGCACCGCCTTCGTCACCGACCACGAAGGCCACCCGGTCCAGGTGGTCCTGAAGGATCTGCCGGTCGACTGGACCGAATACGACCGCAGCGCCACCGGCACCGCGGCCGATCTCATCGAGGCGGACCGGATGCGGCGCTTCGATCTCACCGCGCCGCCGCTGCTGCGCTTCACGCTGATCAAGACCGGAGCCGACACCTGGCAGTTCGTGGTGTCCAACCACCACATTCTGCTCGACGGCTGGTCGATGCCGCTGCTCATGCGGGATCTGCTGACCCTGTACGCGCTGCATGCCGAAACCACCGGTCTGCCGGCGGTCCGGTCCTACCGCACGTTCCTGGAGTGGGTGGGCCGGCAGGACCGGCAGGTATCGCTGGACGCCTGGCGGTCCGCGCTGGCGGAGGTCGGCGAACCGACACTGCTCGCTCGCGCCGGAACAGGCGGCTCCGCACACGAGATCACCGCGCTCGCCGGTGAATACGTGTTCGAGCTGGACACCGAGGCCACCGCCCGGATCACCGCGCTGGCCGCCGAACTCGGCGTTACCGCGAATACGGTGCTGCAGGTGGCCTGGGCGGTACTGCTGGGCCAGCTGACCGGACGCGACGATGTGCTGTTCGGCGCCACGGTCTCCGGCCGCCCGCCGGAGCTGCCCGGCGTGGAATCGATGGTCGGGTTGTTCATCAACACCATCCCTGTGCGGGTGCGATTCGCGCCCGGCGAATCCGCGCGGACCCTGCTGGGCCGGGTCCAGGCCGAACAGGCCGATCTGCTCGACCACCATCACGTGGGCCTCGCCGATATCCACGCGGCGGCCGGGATGCCGGCATTGTTCGACACCCTGCTCGTGTTCGAGTCGTATCCGGTGGACGCCGAGGGTATTCAGGCGCAGGCCGCCGATATCGACGGTATGGCGGTGACCGGTCTCGACGGCGTCGACGCCACGCACTACCCGCTCACGCTGGTCGCGTCGCTGGGCAGCACGCTGCGGGTCCGGGCCGGCTACCGGCAGGACATGTTCGGCGAGGCCGAGGTCCGGCGGATCGCGGACCGGCTCGTCCGTGTGCTGGGCGGATTTGCCGCCGATCCGGGCGTCGCTGTCGGCGATATCGATCTGCTGGACGCCGCGGAGCGCGAGACGGTGCTGCGCCGCTGGAACGCGACCGATCATCGGCTCGCGCCGGCGTTGCTGCTGGACGGGTTCGCCCGGGCGGTGGCCGAGTATCCGGACCGGGTGGCGGTGACCTTCGAAGGCACCGAGCTGACCTATGCGGAACTGTCCACGCGGGTGAATCAGGTGGCCCGGGTCCTCGTGGCCGCGGGCGTGGGGCCGGAATCGCTGGTCGGGCTGGTCATGCGGCGGTCGCTGGATCTGGTGGTCGGCATGTATGCGGTTGTCACCGCGGGCGGCGCCTATGTGCCGCTGGATCCGGACCATCCGGCCGAGCGGATCGGTTATGTGCTCGACACCGCGCAGCCGGTATGCGTGCTGACCACGACCGCCGATGCCGGCGCCGTTCCCCAGGGGACAGGTGTGCCGGTACTGGAGCTCGACGTTCTGGACGTCGCCGGATACGACGCGGCACCGCTGACCGATGCGGACCGGCTCGGGACGGTGCGGCCCGGTAATACCGCGTACGTCATCTTCACGTCCGGTTCGACGGGGCGGCCGAAGGGCGTGGCGGTATCGCATGCGGCGATCGTCAACCAGGTGGCCTGGATGCTGGCGCAATACCCGATGGGCGCCCGCGATGTGTACCTGCAGAAGACCGCGACCACATTCGACGTATCCCTGTGGGGTTACTTCCTGCCGCTGGCCGCCGGTGCCCGGCTCGTGGTCGCCACTCCCGACGGCCACCGCGACCCGGCGTATCTGGCGCGGGTCATCGCCGAGCAGAACGTGACGGTGACCGATTTCGTGCCGTCGATGCTGACGGTGTTCGCCGCCTACACGCCGGCGGGCTCGATCCCCGGTCTCGAACACGTCTTCGTGATCGGTGAGGCGTTGCCGCCGGAGACGGTGACCGCGATGCACGCTGTCTCGGATGCGGCGCTGCACAACCTGTACGGGCCGACCGAGGCCGCGGTGTCGATCACCTACTGGCAGGCCACCGGCGACGAAACCGGCAGTGTCCCGATCGGTGTGCCGCAGTGGAACTCGCGGGTGTATGTGCTCGACGGCCGGCTGCGGCCGGTTCCCGAAGGCGTTGTGGGCGAGCTGTACCTCGCGGGCGACCAGCTCGCGCGGGGCTATGTCACGCGGCCCGATCTCACCTCGGATCGGTTCGTGGCGAGCCCGTTCGATACGGCTGCGCGGATGTACCGCACCGGCGACCTGGTGCGGTGGCAGCGGGTCGACGGCCGGCCGGTGCTGGAGTACCTCGGCCGCACCGACTTCCAGGTGAAGTTCCGGGGTCAGCGGATCGAACTCGGCGAGATCGAATCCGCGTTCCTGGCGCGGCCGCAGGTGAGCCAGGCCGTGGTCACGGTGGCGGCATCGCAGTTGGGTGAGCAGCTGGTCGCCTACGTGGTGCCCGCACCGGGCGCGCAGATCGAAACCGCGGAACTGCTCGATGCGGTGCGGGAGACCCTGCCCACCTACATGGTGCCGGCGACCGTCGTTCAGCTGGACGCGTTCCCGTTGAACACCTCGGGCAAGCTGGACCGCAAGGCGCTGCCGGAGCCCGAGTTCGAGGCCCGGGAGTTCCGGGCGCCGTCGACCCCGATCGAGGAGATCGTGGCCGAGGTCTACGCCGATGTGCTCGGTGCGGAGCGGATCGGCGCGGACGACGATTTCTTCGCCCTCGGCGGTAACTCGCTGATCGCGACCCAGGTCGCCGCCCGCCTCGGCCGCGCGCTGGATGTCGATGTCCCGGTGCGCATCCTGTTCGAGGCGCCCACGGTGGCCGCCCTGGCCGCGCGTGCGGAACTACAGTCCGAGGCCGGTGGGCGGATCGCGCTGACCCCGCAGCCGCGGCCCACGCAGACCCTGCCCTCGGGCGAGGTCGTGGAACGGGTGCCGCTGTCGCTGGCGCAGCAGCGGATGTGGTTCCTGAACCGGTTCGATCCGGATTCGTTCGTGAACAACATTCCGATCGCGGTCCGGCTCACCGGCGATCTCGACGCGGCTGCCCTACAGGCCGCCGTCGCCGATGTACTGGTGCGGCACGAATCGCTGCGCACCTTCTACCCGGAGGTCGGCGGGACCCCGTACCAGCAGGTGCTGCCCGCGGCCGAGGTGGTGCCCGAACTGGCACCCATCGAGGTCACGGCGGGCGATCTGCCCGCGCGGCTCGCCGAACTGGTGCTGGCCGGATTCGATGTCACCGCGAGCGTGCCGTTCCGGGCCCGGTTGTTCCGGCTGAATGCGTCCGAGCATGTGCTCGGCTTCGTCGTCCATCACATCTCCGGTGACGGTTTCTCGATGGCGCCGCTGCTGCGCGATGTGGTGACCGCGTATATGGCGCGCACCGCGGGCGAAAACCCCGGCTGGACGCCACTGGAAGTGCAGTACGCCGATTTCGCGCTCTGGCAGCGGCAGGTACTCGGCTCGGAGGACGATCCCGAATCGGTGATCGCCCAGCAGGTCGCGTACTGGTCGCGGGAGCTGGCCGGGCTACCGGATCAGCTGGACCTACCGGCCGACCGGCCGCGACCCGCGATCGCCTCGGGCCGGGGCGCCGCCCACACCTTCGAGATCGACGCCGAAACCCATGCCGGGCTGGCCGAACTGGCGCGGACCGAGGGCGCGACACTGTTCATGGCCGTGCACGCGGCGTTCGCGGTACTGCTGTCGCGACTGTCCGGGGAAAGCGATATCGCGATCGGCACTCCGATCGCGGGCCGCGGTGAACGCGCGCTCGACGATCTGATCGGTATGTTCGTCAACACTTTGGTGCTGCGGACCCCGGTCGATTCCGGCGCCGGATTCACCGAACTGCTGGGCGCGGTGCGCGGTAGCGATATCGCCGCGTTCGGGCACGCCGATCTCCCGTTCGAGCGTCTGGTGGAGATTCTCAACCCGGTACGGTCGCAGGCGCGGCATCCGCTGTTCCAGGTGATGCTGTCGCTGCAGAACACCCCGCCGCTGCATACGGAACTGCCCGGGCTCGGTGTCAGCGCGGTCGATATGCCGCTGGAGACCGCGAAATTCGATCTTCAGCTGGATTTGAGCGAACGCACCGGCGCTGCCGGGATCGATGCGACCTTCACCTACGCGACCGACCTGTTCGATCGCGAAACGGTCGCGCAGTTCGCCCAGCGATTCGCCCGGTTGCTGAAAGCCGTGGTCAAGACGCCGGAGCGCCCGCTGGGCGATCTCCCGCTGCTGGACGCGCTGGAGGCGTCGACGGTCCTGCGCGGCGGGTACGGCGCGGAGGCCGCCGTCGATCCGGCCGCGACGCTGGCCGGTCTGTTCGCCGACCAGGTCGCGTACGCGCCGGATGCGCCCGCGGTGGTGTTCGAGGGGACAGGTCTGTCCTATGCCGAGTTCTCCGCACGGGTGAACCGCCTGGCCCGGCACTTGATCTCGCTGGGTGTCGGACCGGATGTTCCGGTGGCGCTGGGGATGCGGCGCTCGCTGGATCTGGTGGTGGCGATGTACGCGGTCGTCGCCGCCGGTGGTGCGTATGTGCCGCTGGATCCGGAGCAGCCGGCCGACCGCACTGATTACATCCTGGCCACCGCGCAGCCGCTCTGCGTATTGACCAGTGCGGCGGATGGGTTCACCACGGCGGACCGGCCGGTCGTGGTGGTCGACGAGATCGACCTCTCCGGCTACGCCGATACCGCCGTCACCGACGCCGAGCGGGTCGCGCCGTTGCGGTCGTCGAATACGGCCTACGTGATCTTCACGTCGGGTTCGACGGGCCGGCCGAAGGGTGTGGCGGTGTCGCATGCGGCGATTGTGAATCGTCTGGTGTGGATGCAGTCCGAGTACGGTGTGCGGTCGTCGGATGTGGTGTTGCAGAAGACGCCGTCGACGTTCGATGTGTCGGTGTGGGAGTTCTTCTGGCCGTTGCAGGTCGGTGCGCGGTTGGTGGTTGCGAAGCCGGACGGTCATCGTGATCCGGCCTATCTGGCCGAGGTGATCGATACCGAGCAGGTCACGGTGGCCCACTTCGTGCCGTCGATGCTGACGGTGTTCGTGGCGGCGCTGCCCGGGGAAGCGGGCGCGCGGACGTGTGCGTCGCTGCGGCTCGTGTTCTCCTCGGGTGAGGCGCTTCCGGCGAAGCCTGCGCAGCGTTTGCGTGAGCTGACCGGTACCGCGGTGCACAACCTGTACGGTCCGACCGAGGCCGCGGTCGACGTCACCTATCACGAAGTCTCCGACGCGGATACGACGACAGTGCCGATCGGCGCCCCGGTGTTCAACACTCGGGTGTACGTGCTGGACGCCCGGTTGCGGCCGGTACCGGTGGGTGTCGCGGGTGAGCTCTATCTGTCGGGCGTGCAGTTGGCGCGCGGTTATGTGGCGCGGCCGGACCTGTCGGCGGACCGGTTCGTCGCCGATCCGTTCGAGGTCGCCGAGCGGATGTACCGCACCGGCGATGTGGTGCGCTGGAACTCCAGCGGTGAGCTCGAATATCTGGGCCGCTCCGATTTCCAGGTGAAACTGCGTGGTCTGCGGATCGAACTCGGCGAGATCGAAACCGCCCTGACCGATATCGACGAGGTCGCGCAGGCCGTGGTGGTGTTGCGCGGTGATGCCCGGACCGGAGATCAGCTCGTCGGCTATGTGGTGCCTGCCGCCGGTGCCGTGGTCGACAGCGATGCGTTGCGTAGCGCGCTGTCCGGCCGCTTGCCGTCCTATATGGTGCCCGCCGCGTTCGTGGTGCTCGATGCCTTCCCGCTGAATGCCAGCGGCAAACTCGACCGCCGGGCCCTGCCCGAACCGGTCTTCGCGGCGCGGGCGTTCCGCGCGCCGTCCACCCCGATCGAGGAGATCGTGGCGAATACGTTCGCCGAGGTCCTCGGCGTGGAACGGGTCGGCGCGGATGACGATTTCTTCGATCTGGGCGGGAACTCCCTGATCGGTATGCAGGTCGCGGCCCGGATCGGCGCCGCGCTCGGCACCCAGGTGCCGGTGCGGGCACTGTTCGAGGCGCCGGCCGTGGCCGCGCTCGCCGTCCGGGTGGAACAGTTCGGCGCCCGGACCCGGCCGCCGCTGGTGGCCGGGCAGCGCCCGGAACAGGTGCCGCTGTCCTATGCCCAGCAGCGGATGTGGTTCCTGAACCAGTACGACACCTCCTCGGCGGCCTACAACCTGCCGATGGGGATCCGCCTCACCGGCGACCTCGACGTGGCGGCATTGCGCGCGGCCATGGGCGATGTGGTGGCCCGGCACGAATCACTGCGCACTCGCTATCCGGAATTGGGTGGCCGGCCGGTGCAGTTGATCCTGCCTGCCGACCAGGTGACGGCGGATCTGGATCCGGTGCAGGTCCCCACGGACGAAGTGACCGCGAAGGTCGTCGATTTCGCGTCGGCCGGTTTCGACGTGGCCGCGGCCGTGCCCGTGCGGGTCCGGCTCTTCGCCGTCGCACCCGGAGAATTCGTGCTGGTCGTGGTGCTGCACCATATCGCCGGTGACGGTTTCTCGCTGGCGCCGCTGGCGCGCGATGTGATGACCGCGTACGCGGCGCGGGCCCAGGGCGAACTCCCGAACTGGGACCCGCTGCCCGTGCAGTACGCCGACTACACCCTGTGGCAGCGCGAGGTCCTGGGCGCCGAGGACGACCCCGAGACCGCGATGGCACAGCAGATCGCGTTCTGGCAGCAGACTCTCGCGGATCTGCCCGATGAACTCGTCCTGCCCACCGACCGCCCCCGGCCCGCGGTGGCCTCCATGCGCGGCGCGACGGTACGCGGCGAACTGGGTACGGAGCTGGTGCGGAACCTGAATGCCGTGGCCCGCGCCCGCGGCGCATCGATGTTCATGGTGCTGCACGCCGGCCTGGCGGCATTGCTCGCGCGGTTGTCCGGCAGCGACGATATCGCGATCGGTACGCCGATCGCGGGTCGCGGTGAGCAGGCGCTCGACGATCTGGTCGGTATGTTCGTGAACACCTTGGTGCTGCGCACCGAGGTCGGTTCGGGCGACTCCTTCGCCGATCTGGTGGACCGGGCCCGCCGGGCGGATCTGGATGCCTTCGGCCACGCCGATGTGCCGTTCGAACGCCTGGTGGATCTGCTGTCGCCGGAACGTTCGCAGGCCCGCAATCCGCTGTTCCAGGTGGCGCTGTCGTTCCAGAACCAGGAGCAGGCCGTCCTGGATCTGGCCGGACTGACCGTCGCCGGCGTGGAACTCACCGACAATGTGGCCCGCTTCGACCTCCAGTTCACCCTCGCCGAAAACGGTGCGGGCGGTATGGAACTGGTGTTGAACTACGCCACCGAGCTGTTCGACGAATCCACGGCGCAGACCATGATCACGCGGTTCCGGCAGCTGCTGGCGGCGGTCGCCGCCGACCCGGATGCCGTGCTGGGGGACCTTCCGCTTCTCGATTCGGGCGAACGCCGCGAACTGCTGTCCCGCACGGGTGGCCCGGCGGTACCGGCGCGGACCTTGCCGGAGCTGCTGGCTGCTGCCGTGGCGGTCGACCCGGCGGCGCCGGCGGTGGTGTTCGACGGTGTTCGTCACTCTTACGGGGAGTTCGACGAGCGGTCGAACCGTTTGGCTCGGGTGCTCATCGGCCGCGGTTCGGGTGCCGAGGATGTGGTGGCCGTGGCGGTGCCGCGGTCGGCGGATTCGGTGCTGGCCGAATGGGCTGTGACGAAGTCGGGTGCGGCGTTCCTGCCGATCGACCCGACGTATCCGGAGGACCGGATCGCGCATATGCTCACCGATTCCGGTGCGTCCGTGGGTATCACGGTGTCGTCGGTACGGGCCGATCTGCCGGATTCGGTGGACTGGCTGGTGCTGGACGAACTGGATCTGGACCGGTATTCGGCCGGGCCGGTGACCGACGCCGACAGGCTGCGGCCGGTGACTCCGTCGAACACTGCCTACGTCATCTACACCTCCGGTTCGACCGGCCTGCCCAAGGGTGTTGTCGTCAGCCACGAAGGCTTGGCGAACTTCAGTGCCGAGCAGGTGGAGCGGTACCGGCTGACTCCGGATTCGCGGGCACTCGCGTTCGCGTCGCCGTCGTTCGACGCGTCGATCCTGGAACTGCTGCTCGCGGTCGGTTCGGCCGGTGCGCTGGTGGTGGTTCCGACCGGGACCTACGGTGGTTCGGAACTGGGCGAGCTGATCGCTCGAGAAGGTGTGACGGCCGGGCTCATCACGCCGTCGGTGCTGGCCTCGCTGGACCCCGCGGATCTCGCGGGC
>NZ_BDCG01000034.1 GCF_001613385.1 Nocardia flavorosea NBRC 108225
ACTGACACAACCGATCCGGGGGGCCGTGCAGCGGTCGTTTCGAGGGCTCTCAAGTGGTCGAAAAAGGTGCGAATCGGGCGAAAAATGGGTGCGAAACGGGCCGGAATCGGGACCGCGGAAGCCGGTGATGCCGCGCCCACCGGGAGGGCCGGCCGCGGATCAAAATCGGGGCACCGAGGTTCGTCCGCACCGCGGAATCGGCGTCCTTCGGCGGATGTGTCGACCAGTGTGCGGAGGAGGCTACCGCGCGGCGGCTCCGTCGTCCTCCACAAGGAATTGCCCGCCCTCGGACCACCACTTGCTCAGCGATTCGGCAAGCAGCGCGATACGTCGCAGTCTGCGGACCTCTTCGGCGTCGGACTCGTCAAGGGACCGGGAGAGCAGCGGCCGCAACTCGGCGAACACCTCATCGGGCGCGAGTTCCAGAACGCGGGAGACTTCGGCCGAGACCGCGGCGTAGACCTCGGGTGGTGTACCGATCGGGTCGAACGGCTCATAGGGGTCTATCTCGGGCACTGCGGGACTCCTGTCGCCGGGCTGAGGGATAGCGGGGACTACAGCGACGGCAGCGCGTTCCCGTCGTTGTGTTTGCGCTCCCACCGGTCCAGCTTCTCGCGTACGGCCTGGTCGATGAGCGCGGCCAGCGATTCGGATCCGGCCTCTTCGGGGTGGCGTCGGCCCATGTAGGCCACGGCTTCGCGCATGTACTCCAGCAACGCGGTATCGAAATTGATGCCCTGCTGCTGCTTCCCGGTGCTGCGTCGTTCCAGTGCGGGCCGGGTATCGGCTCCCAGGTCATTGGGCGCGGCCGGCTTCGGGGTGCGCCTACGTCGGTTCTCCGGCACCGCGGCCGTACGTCCGCCGGAGGCAACAGCGTTCTTGAGCCGGTCGCGGGTGGAAGACCCGGCGCGCTGGGCTCCGCTGGAGTGAGGGGCGGCGGACATCATGCCTCCTGCTGGTCGTGGCGTGCGTGGATCTCGGTGAGTGCATCGGCATATCCCGCGAACGGGCCGGTGAGTGCGGGCGCGGTGCCGAATGCCTGAGCGATCGGTTCGCGTGCCGAGATCCTCGACTGCATGACCGGATAGCCGAAGTCCTCCACGAGAACGGCCGGCGCTTCGGTGGCAGATTTCGTGCTCCACAGAACCCGCACTACCAGCACCGAGGTATAGACCGGCCGGATCGCATCGACGGCTTCGGCGACTTCGAACGTGTCGGCGATCTCGGCCAGGTCGATAGCGCTGGGTGAGGTGGTGACGATCAGATTGCCGGTCGCGGTCAACGCTGCCTCCAGCGTTTTGGCCTCCAGGCTGGCGCGTGTGACCCGGGTACGGCTCGGCGGGGTATCGACCACGATATGGGCGTACTCGCCGCGTGCTGACTCGATCTGGCGACCGAGTGTGCGGTGATCGGTCCAGGCGACCACGTTGACCCGATCCCACGGCCAGTCTTCCCCGGCGACGTGCGCCCACTTCAGCGCGGATTGCTGCGGGTCGGCGCTGACCAACAGCGTCTTGTCGTCGCTGTCCCCGGCTTCGGCTTCGGCAGCGAGACCGAGGGCCGTCAGTACCGCGGTGGTCGTCTTGCCGACTCCGCCCTTGAGATTGCCGACGGTTATCTCGGTCATGTGGGCGGCTCCCGGGATCGGCGGAGGGTCTACGCGTGTACGCGTAGAAGTGCCCACAGAATACCGTGCCCACCTGCGGAATCCTCGGTGCCGCATCATTTCGATAGCTCCCGGAACTTCGCGAATCATCTTGATAGGTCACTGCGGCGGTGGCCCGATCACCCCGGGCTGGTCCACAGGGGCCGGAGTCTCGGGCACCTCGGGAGCCGGCCCGATCACCCCGGGCTGGTCGGGAAGCCGGGCCGGTGGCGGTGCCGCGGTCGGTGGAGCGCTGGGGGTGGTGGTCGGTGCTGAGGTGCCCGGGGCCGGCGTCGTGCTCGGCGGTGCGCTGGGCGTGGCCGAGGGCCCGGGAGTCTGCGGAGTCGGCCGCGCGGGTGGTTGCTGTCCGGCCGGCGGAATCGGTCCGGTCACCCCGGGCTGTCCGGTCGGGTCCGGGGTCGGCCCACCGGGATACAGCGGCCGGGAGCGGTACTCCTCGGGAGTCAGTCCGTCCGGCGTCGGTGCCGCGCCACCGGCCGCGCCGGTCTGTACCGGAGCTCCGGTCTCGGGTGCACTGCTGGAGCTCTGCGGGATATCGACCGCGGGCCCGGTCGCGGCCTGAGTGCCGGTGCCGGTCGGGTCGGTGCCGGTCTCGGTGGGCCCGGCCGGCTGTTCGGTGGGCTCCTGGTCGATTCGCTCGCCCATCAGTTCCCGGAGCTCGCGCTTCCGGTCCTCCAGCTCCGTGCGGGTCCGCTCCACCACCACCAGGGCCTGGCGCAGGTGCGCGGCCGCGGATTCGAGGATGAGCACCAGGCCGGCCGGAGAAGTGAGCAGCGTCGGCACCCACGGCCCGACCTCGGTCACGAAGTGCTCCAGGATCGCGGCGAGCTCCAACATGCCGCGCTGCACATCGGCGGCCGCGCGCTCCAGATTGGCCGCCAGCGCGTTGCCGTTGTCCGCGATGAGCTGTGCGCGCTGCTGGGCGGTGTGGGCTTCATCAGCGGCGGTATCGGCGGCCGCGGATGCCCAGTGCTGCCCCATCTGATCGGCCGCGGTGCGGGCGGTGGTGCGGGCGGTCTCGATCGCGGCCGCGGACGCGGACAGGATCGCGTTCGGTCCGCCGGCCGGAATCTGCCCGGACCCGATAGCGCGTAGTAAGTCCACAATCGGGGCGGCGAGAACGG
>NZ_BDCG01000035.1 GCF_001613385.1 Nocardia flavorosea NBRC 108225
CGGTTCGGTTCCCTTCCCCGCGTGATCGGCTCCCTTCCCCTCCCCTCCCCCGGTGGGGAACTGGGGAGGGAACAGGGGAATAGTCCACGGTCGCGGTGATGGTGCAAGAGGTGTGCGAGCGATTCCCCCGGGGGATACGGGAACGGCCCGCCCCGGTGGTGATCGGAGCGGGCCGTGGTGGTGTCGGTCAGTTCGTCTTCTCGTTCACGGCGTGCTGTCCATGGAAAGTGAGGTGGCGCGGTCGAAGGTGAAGCCACCTTCATAGTTGCGCGCCTGAATCGATCGCGTGATTGCGGAGTTCCACGCGCCTTTCTGCCCGGACGCCAGCGCGCGCGCCTCCTCGGGACTCATGTGGACCTGAAGGCGACGCGTCCGGGGCCCGCGGGGTGCGTCGTTGCGGTCGCGGTAGAGATCGGAGCGGAACCCGTGCAGCAGCACCGTGAACACCGAGGGCGCGCGTCCCTCGGCCAGCAGCCGGTCCAGCTCCCGGGCGAACGCGGTCCGGGAGTGGGTGAAGACGTGCTCGGAACCGGAGGGAAGCGGGGTGACCGTCACCGATCCGGCGGTTTTGGCCGGTTTGCCGCTGCGGGTGGTCCGCTTCGGCGCGGTGGGCACCTTCCATCCGGGCTGAGCCATCGCGCGCAGCGAGGTCCGGAACCGTTCCGGCGGCTGCCGCTTCCCGGTGGCCCACAGGTGCACCGTGGACCGGGAGACCCCCAATTCACGGGCTATATCGGCCTGAGAGCGTCCCGCGGCCATCGCCCGGGACAAGAACTCACCGAGTGGTTTGCGCTTGGTCACCGGCCGGCCTCCCCGTTCTGCAAGGCGGTGCGGGTGGACAGCAGCGCGTTCATCGAGCGCGGGGTGTCCAGCGGCTCAGTGTGGGCCAACTGGCACCGGAACGCCCCGACCTTGCCGGTATCGGTCACGTCCTGCTCCGTGGTGGTCCAGAAGCCATCGGTGCGGGCCGCGACCAGTTCGGACAGCGGCACGTGCCGGATGCCCACGCCGCGCTGGCTCGGGTGCGAGTACAGCCAGTCTCGGCACGCGCCCCAGATATAGGCCGACCACTCCGGATGCACCAGGTAGTCACGGCCGGTGGTGGTCTCGTGCCATTCCCAGCGCTTGCCGTCCTCGGAGGGCCACACCGGGGTTCCGTCGTCGGGGCGGCTGGTCA
>NZ_BDCG01000036.1 GCF_001613385.1 Nocardia flavorosea NBRC 108225
TCGAAAGCGCAGGACTTGAGCCGCTGATACGGGGTGCCGCTGAGCTTGCCGACCGCGGCGATCGCGATCTGTCGCGCCATGATCCGGGCCAGCTCCCGCACCCGCTCGCCGGTCTCGGTCTGCGCCGGGATCCAGCCGTCGCGCAGCTCGCGCAGCGCCCGGCCGAACGCGGCCAACGGCTTGGTTTTCGGCCCGGTGAACCGGATCCGCTCCAGGATCTCGACCGATTCGCCGATCTTCCACCCGTCACGGTCGGCCGCATACAACCCGCGCTCCCACACCCAGGATTCGAAGGTCTCACCCGGGGTGTTCGGATAGGTCCAGTCGCCGGCGTCGTTGCGGGTGCGGAACGGGCCCACCCGATCCCATCCGGCCGGAACGGTGACCCGCACCCGATACAGGCACGGTTCCCACCCCGACCCGCGGCGCGCGAACTCCGGCACCTGGTCGCGGATCACGGGCCCGGTGGGCATCTCCAGGTCCAGCAGCGCGGCGTAGGCGAAGCGCATGTCGTAGATGAACAGTCCCGGAATCCGGTTGGCGATATTGGCCCCGCCGCTGGCGTGGTCGGTGGCCGCGTAGTTCTCGGCGCGGGCCTGCCCGGCGTGCGAGCGGATGAGGTGCTGAAGCTCGGGATCCAGGATCGGGTACCGGTGCGCAGCTCCGGAGCGCTCCCGGGGCAGGGTGCGCCGGATCAGCTCCAGGCCGGTGCTGGCCGGGGTCGCCTTGAGCGGCACGCCGTAGCGGTCGGTGCAGACCTCGCCGAAGGTGGCGCGCAGACCGGCGAGCAGCAGCGCGAACGCGGCCTGGATCTCGGCGGGGGTCGCGGTGGCCTCCTCGGCGCGGCCGATCCATCCGGCGGCCCGGTAGATCACCAGTTGCGCACCGCGTTTGCCCGCGGCATCGGGGCGGCGATACCGCAGACTCAGCCGATCGCGCTTCTCATCGGCGCTGTGGTTCTCCCCGGTCCAGCCCTTCGGCAACCGGGTGTGCGCCCACGTCATCAGCTCGCCATCGGTGCCCAGCTCCGACCCGACCAGGTGCAGGTATTTCACCTCGGCCGGCACGCCGCGCAGCAGCTCGGCCAGGGAGGCGACCCGGCCGCGCTTGCTGATGGTGAAGGTGTCCCCGTCGTCGGTGACGCCCGCCCCGGTCTCGATGTCCACATAGGCCGAGAGCTTGACCTTCCACGGCACGATGGTGCGCTCGCTGAAGCGCACCACGGCCGTGGTCTCGGTGCCCGGGCCCGGCTCGACCGGGGCATCGATCACCGCATCGATGTCGTGCTCGGTCTCGCCGAATTCGGCCAGAAACGCCACATCTTCAGGGCT
>NZ_BDCG01000037.1 GCF_001613385.1 Nocardia flavorosea NBRC 108225
TCTCGTGCTCGGGATCGTCGTGGCACGGGCACCAGCACTCGACCGACCCCGCGGCCAGTTCGTCGGCGCACTGGGCGTGCTGATCGGCCCGGCACAGCGCGGAAATGCTGTGCACCGCGGTCAGCGTCGGCTGAACCGGCTCGGCCACGGTCGGGACGGGCTCGGCTTCGGTCGGCGTGGCGGTCGCGGCTTCCTGCTCCGCAGCTTCGCGTTCCTGTGCGGCGCGACGCTGGGCGGCGTAGTAGGCCGTGTGCTTGGCTGGTGGTGCCCCGGGGTCGGGCCGTTCCACCGGGTTCTTCTGGTGCTGGGCGGTATCGAAGGCGCCGGTGGTGCCCTCCCGCAGCGCGAGGCCGCCGTAATACCACTCCGGCGGGTTGCCGGTGCGCTTCTTGTAGAAGCCGGGCACCTTCTCGCTGACCAGGCTGCCGAATCGGCGCTGAGCCATCACACCTTGGCCGGCGTCGGTGGCCCACTTCCGATACACCGAGTAGACCACTGCCGCGCTGACCAGATGGGCTTCGCGCTCCTCCAGGCAATCGGCCATGAACTGACCGAACCAGTCCTGTTCGGCCCGGTAGGCATCGGTATCGGCGCGGATCGCGGCCGAGATCTTCAGCCCATCGGCACGCCACTTGCGCAACCCTTCCAGCATCCAATTCAAGATGCCGGACAGCTCATCCTGAATCCGCAGCTCATAGTCCGGATCGGCGTCGCGACCGGCATCCGAAATCGAGTTCGGGAAGTTCACCAGGAACAGCCGCCGCCACAATGCCGGGTTGTCGTTGGTGACCTCGGGCCGGTTGTTGGTGCAAAGGACGTATTTCGCGACCGGGGTGAACTCGAAATAGTCCTTGTGCATGAACCGGGCGGTGATGGTGTCTCCGCCGGTCAGGGCATTTACGCGGACCTCGGAGAACTTCTGGCCGGCCGCGGTCTCCTGCAACGACACGAACCGTTTGCCGACCAGCCGCGCCATATCGCTGGACGGCGCGTCCATGCCGCGTTTGCCGTCCAGCAGCATGGTCGCGGGCGCGGCCTGAGCGTAGGCGTGCTGGGAGCTGCCCGGGTTCTTGTCGTCGTAGCCGAGGATCCGCTCCATGACCCGGACGATGACGCCCTTGCCGTTGCGGCCCTTGGCCCCGTAGAAGCACAGCATTTTCTGTTCACGGGTCTCGGTGGTCAGCGCATACCCGAAGTACCGCTGGATCGTCTCGCGGGTCTCGGCATCGGGAACCGCCCACTCCAGGTGACGCAGCCAGTTCGGGCACTGTGCGGTCGGGTCGAAGAACACCGGGGAGAACTTGGCAAGCATGTCGGCCTTGTCGTGCGGCCGCAGCTCGTAGGTCTCCAGGTTCAACGTCCCGTTGGCCAGATTCAACGTGTCCGGGCCGGTGCCGCGCGGGTCGAAGTCCTCCACCGAGACCGCGCACTCGCTGACCAGCAGCGCTTTCACCGCGCCGATAGAGGATCGTCTCTCCGACTCCTTGGCCCACTTGCGGACCTCGGTCGCGTCGCCGGTGTCGGGGCGGCACTCCTGCGCTTCCTGCCAGATCTCGCGCAACACCTTGACCACGCGTTTGTGCAGCTCACGGTCCTTGGTGGTGTCGGCCCAGTGGCGGCCGTTGAAACCGCGCCAC
>NZ_BDCG01000038.1 GCF_001613385.1 Nocardia flavorosea NBRC 108225
TCCCCGGCGTACTGGTCCAGGTAGCGCTCGACGTTGCCGAGATCGGTCAGCGACCGCAGGTAGCGGCCCTTCTTGGTGCGAATGCGGCCCTGGATCCGGGCCAACCGCTCTTCCTCGGTATCGCCGAGGTAGACCACTTCGGCGGTCCCGGCATCGGCGGTTTCGGGCTTCTGGGCGCGGTCTGTGCTGGACTTGCGACGCCCCCGCCGGCGGGTGGGCACCTGGTCGTCATCGCCGGGCTCAGGCGCTGTGGTGGTGCTGTTCGGCTCGCTCATTACCCCTCGGTGGGTCGGGAGGGGCGAAGCTCACGATTTCGGGTCCGTGTCGCGAATCGACTGCTGTCCGATCCGTGTTGTACCCTCGGAATCGCGAGGCTTCGCCCCTCGATTTTGGCCCGCCCTCTCACGCAGATCCGCTGCCAAACGGATCGAGAGGGCGGGCTCTCTGGTTTTCCTGGCTGCTACTACTCTGCCGGGCCCCGGCCGAATGCGGCGAATCGACACGCGTTCTCACCCGAATCCGGCCGGGATTCCTTGGCTCAGAACGGCGGTTTCTCGTCCTGCTCCGGAGCGTGACGCGCAGGCTGTCCGGGTGCCT
>NZ_BDCG01000039.1 GCF_001613385.1 Nocardia flavorosea NBRC 108225
CGCCGAGGGAGATCCCCCGGCGTTCAGCGGCCAAGATCTGCCGCGCCCGAGTGGCCTTCGCCAGCGCGGCGAGCTGAGCCGGGGTCGCGGGCCGCTTCGGCGCAGCCAAGTTGACGTCGAACAGGTAGGCCACCTGCGCGCGGCCGCGGCGGCGGAACGGCAGAACACCAGCGATGTCCTGACCGTTCGGCCGCAGACCGGCTGCGGCGAGCTGCCGCCGGGTCCGCAGATGCGTCGGTGCGCACCGCCAGCGATAGACGGTCATGACCAGCTCAGGACCCGTCCGCGCCGGAAGGTCAGCCGCTGCCACCACGTCGGCACGAGCGAGATCCGCAAGGGCCGCAGGATTCCGCGCATCTCCGCTGCGTCGAGCGCAGCCATGATGCCCGTACCGACGCTGTTGGGGTTGTTCGACTGGATGAAGCACCAGGCGAGTTGGGTTGCCTGTCCGTCGCCGGTGAGCATCATCGTCAGCGTCAAGGCCATCGCCTGTTCGTGCGACAACTCGGCCGCGGGGACCTCGAATGTGATGAGCGCCAGCTCCTCCAGTTCGGCGAAGCTCTGTGGGTCCAGCGTGAGGTCGAAATATTCGTCGTTGAGTGCCATTGAGGGGTTCCTCTGATCAGTGGTGAATGATGGAAGAGGCACCGGCCAGGTAGGAACTGGCCGGTGCCGCTGTGTTTCAACTGGGGATCGGCGTGCGGCGGCCGGCGTCCGGGATGAGGTGGCCCCCGTCCCGCAGGGTGGCTACCGCGGTGGTCCGCACGGTGCATTTGCCGGTCATGCAGAGACGGTGCTGCTGCATGACGGTCCGGGCCTGGTCGACGGTCAGCGGCCGGTTTTCGTGGCAGCCGAACCGTTCCCACGGCCAGGTATGCGCAGCGGCGAGCCGTTCGGCCGGGGCCGACAGCGTGTAGGTGCTGGCCAGGTCGAGAAGATCATCGATCTCGGCCCGGTCCGCAGCGAGCGCGGCGCGCGCCTTCTCCAGTTCGCGCCGGACGCTGGCGAGTTCGTCCTGCAATTCGGTGTTCTCGCGCCGTAGCGTCCTGTTCTCCAGTCGCAGCACCACATCCGGTGCGGCTTGGTGAAGAAGTTTCATCCGGTTCCTCCATTCCGGTTGCATCGACTACCAAACTGTACCAAATTCTAGGTACAGTTTGGTAGTCTTTGGTACAGTTTGGTAGAGAGCAAAACCGCTCGACCATCCCGTGAGGAACAGAGATGAGACATGACAACCACCCAGTTGGTAGCCGCAGCTACCAAATGCCAACATGGAGTAATGACCGCACGTCAGCGCACGTTCCGCCTCAACGAGTCCCAGACCCAGGCGTGGGAGGCTGCGCTGGAGGAGTCCGGCCTCAAACAGCAGAAGGCCATGGAGACGATCGCGGAAGCCATCGGCGCGGGTCTGATCAATCTGACGGAACTGCGCGCCGAACTGATACGCCGCGCGAAGGCAGCCGAAACGGGATAGCTGTACAGCCGATCCGCACCGGTGCACTGAGTTGCGAATGCTCGTTGCTGACCGGGTGCGGAGAGTACGACGAAGCGGGTTGCGATTGGTGCGCCTGTGATCCTTACGAGCCGTGCCCGTTCTTCGGGTTCATGTGCGGTCTGCCGGGCGATCCGGCGTGCGACTGCTGCACTCCGGAGCAGCAGCGCAACACGATGGAGTACTACACCCCTACTGCGCGCCAGGAGGGTGTGCGATGAGCCGTCGAGAAACCCCGTGGACCAGCAAGGACACGTGGCAGTGCATAGGCATGATTCCGCTGACCGCGGGGGCACTGCTGGCGTGCACCGATAATTTGTCCATTGACGATATGCGCGCATACGCGCATAACGCGGTGGAGTGGTCGGCACCGATCGCGGCCGGCGTCGGCGGCGCGGTGCTCGCTATGGCGGTGGCCCTGATCGCGTTCCGCTTCCTGCGGGTTTCCCTGGCCAATGCGATCCGCCGGTACTGGCTGTACGG
>NZ_BDCG01000040.1 GCF_001613385.1 Nocardia flavorosea NBRC 108225
GGGGCGAAGCGAGGTGGGCAACATGGGCAACGGCATGAACCAGGTGAGCAAGGCGAGTTCGTCGGGCGGGGCTCTCGTCGTGGCCGGAGTGGTCAGCGTGCCGGTCGTGACCTTCGGTGGGATGGTCTCCTATTTCACGCTGGAGAACATGGGCGTCAATGGCTGGACCGGTCCGGCCGGGCTGGTCGGTGCCGCGGGAACCGTCGCCGGTCTCATCGTGTGGTCGAAGGTGGCCCGCAACCGTGCCGAGCGGCGCGCGATCGAACAGGCATACGCCGCGCGGTTGCGGTGGCTCTCGCAGTTCCCCGAGCGCACCCAGTACGCGATCGATATCCTGACCGACCCGTTCCAGGCCGCGCTGATGTGGACCCACCCGCGCGTCGGTATCGGCATCGCGCCGAACCCGAACACCGGGTTCCCCGGCACCTTCCCGACTCTGGTCCCGGGACAGGATCCGGGCCACCACCCCGACAACGGCATTCGGGAATCCCATCTCGGCGCGCGGGTGCGGCTGCTGCTCCCGCCGGGCCCCTCGGCCAACGACGTACGTCTGCGGCTGGACAATATCGCCGCGTCGCTGCGGGTGCCCAAGGTGCGCCTGGTGGCCGCGGACGGTGAGGTGGTCTCCCTGGAGCTGGAGGTGCGCAACCCGCTGCGGACCTCGGTACGGCTGGAGGCTCCCGACGCGTCTCCGGTGAACCTGAAGGCCGTGCGGGTCGGTATGCGCGACGACGGGCAGCACCACCACATGGCGGTGTGGAGTACTCACATCTTCCTGGCCGGTCTGACCGGCTCCGGTAAGTCCGGTGTGCTGTGGTCGCTCATCGCCGGGGTCGCTCCGGACGTGAAGGCCGGCCGCGTGGAGCTGCACGTGATCGATCTGAAGTTCGGTGCCGAGATGGGCGCGGGTGACCGGTTGTTCGCCGCGTTCGCGTGGCAGGTCCCGCAGGCCATTGCGATCCTTGAGAACCTGGTCCGCAAGATGGAGGCCCGGGCGAATCCGGTCCGTGAGCACGCGATGCGCACCGGTGAGGCGGCACGCGAGTTCGTCCCGGAGCCGGGCAACCCTCAGATTCTGCTGATCATTGACGAGATTCTGGACCTGCTGAAGATCTCCGGTGACCTGAAGATCAAGCCGAACATCTCGTTCGAGGGCATGGAGGCCAAGGAAACCACCGTGGCCAAGTACGCCGCGCGGCTGCTGCTCTCGCTGCTCTCGCGCGCCCGTGCGTTCGGTATCACGGTGCTGGTCGCCACGCAGAACGCCGCGAAAGAGGTGTTCGAGCTGTTGCGCGACATGTTCCCGATGATGGTCGGACTCCGGCAGGCATCCCAGCAGCAGGAGCTCATGGTGTTCGGGCCGGGCGCATCCGAGCGCGGTGTCGCCGCGACCGATATCAAGTCCGATGAGCAGGGCATTGCCTATATCGACTCGCCGGAAGAGGGCGGTATGGCGATCCGGGCCCGCTTCTACCGGGTGACCAACGAGGACATCAAACAGTTGGTGCGGATCTTCGGCCGTCCGGCTGATGCCCCGCGGCCGGTGCTGCCCTCGCTGGGACTGCCGGAGGACGAGGAGCAGAAGAAGACCAACGTGGTCGAACTGCGCCGCGACGACCAGGAGCAGGGCCAGCAGCAGACCCCGCCGGCCGAAGCCGAGGAGCACAAGCCGGGCCGGTGCCGGTTCTGTGGTTCGGAGATCCAGCAGACCCCCGGCGGCCGTCCGGCGCTCTACTGCCCCGGCACCGACCACCGCGCCCGATACAACCGCCTGAAGCGGAAGCTCGCCCAGGGTGAGTGACCGGCCCGACCCCGGGCCGGTCCCATCCCCGGCCCCAGACCACCACACCCATTACGCGCATACGCGTATAAGAAACGGAGTAACCGACATGACCACCACCACCGACCCCGTTATCGTCGCTCCCATGAACCGGACCGGCGTCGCACTGTGGACCCCCAACGGCCCCCGGATCGTCCACACCGAGGGAGACACCTCCCCCGTG
>NZ_BDCG01000041.1 GCF_001613385.1 Nocardia flavorosea NBRC 108225
CCGCCCTGTCGTCCAAGGCCGAACAGATCCGCCACATCTGCGAACTGCTCGGCAACCCCGACACCGCCGAGGTCCACACATGGCTGGAGGCGTGCGAAGTGGACGCGGACCGCAAATATGTCTCCCGCATCGTCAACACCTGGCGTCGGGAACGCGGCCTGACCGACACCGGCGCGTTCGCGGTGCTGACCGATGCCGATCTCGCCGAACTCGCCGAACAGGACAACGCCGATACCGACCCGACCGACGCCCCGCCGGCCGATCCGGAGACCGAAACCGCCGATACCGAACTTGCCGCACGGGTCCGGCGCGCACAGGCACGGATCCCGCTCCAGTCCGACGAAGCTCTCTACAGCGCCCTGTCGGATGAGGAGATGGACAAGGAACGCGACCTGGCCGAGAAGGAGCGCGAGACCGCTCGCGAGATCCGCCGCCGGCGCATGGCCGCGGACCTGGCTAAAGCCAAGCGCGACCAGGCCACCGCCGAAGCTGTGGCCAAGTCCGAAGCCTCCGATGCCCGCTGGCTCCAGCGGGCCCGGAGCAAGAAGCGTCGGCTCACCTCCGACGACGCCAAGCTCGCCCAGACCGTACGCAACTCCGAATGGTCGTCGCGGGGCCTGATCGCAGCGGTCGCGGTCGGAATGCTCTGGTCGGCAGTCAACGCCCAGAAGAACCTGGTGCCCTCGGGCAACATGGCCGATCCGCTGTTCTGGCTGAGCTACGGCGTGGAAGCCATGATCTCGCTGCCGCTCATCATCATCATGGTTGCTTCCGCGTCGGCTACCCGAATGGGCCGGGTGATGCCCACCGAGCAGAAGCGCAAGGTGTACGCCGTGGAGGGGGCCCTGCTGCTCACCACGCTCGCGCTCAATGTCGGCCCACACCTCAACCCGCCGAACAATGCCGATGTGGATCCGGTGAACCTGTTCAAGTTCGGTATCGCGCCGGTCATGGTCGGCGTGCTGCTCCAGGTGCACGCATGGGCATCCGATCACTACGCCGATCTCATCATGCACAGCGGAACGACCACCAGCGCCGTACAGGAAGATCAGCCCGGGAATGCGGATGCCACCACCATCCTTCCGGAAGTCGTGCACCCCTCCACCAGTCGCGAGGTTGCCTACGCCCTGGATCGGAGCCTTGCTGAAGTTCAGGCCGCCCGACGTCGTAAGTGATGCGCTGACCAGGAGAAATCCCTCCAGTGCACACCAAATGGACCCCGGCTCGAATAGCCGGGGTCCATTTGCGCGTATACACGCATACGCGTTTACCGGCGCGGCCCCGGGTAGGTATCGGTCAGCGTGACCCGCTCCGGGTCGCCCTGACTACCGAGGTGCAGATACCCGTCCGCCTGCATCCGATTCAAGACGGCCGCGGCCGGACGGGGAGCCACAGCATTGGCGATATGCCACACCGGCCCACGCCGGGTGATCTCGTTCCGCGCGACGCGCTTCGCCATCGTCTCGACAGCCTCCTCGGTCACCGGCTTATCCTCGGTCCGCTCGGCTTCCCGGGCCGAGGTCTCACCGCGGACCGTGGTCGCGAATTCCCGCATGGCCATGCGGAATTCCTCGCGCTCGACCCGCCGGACCTCCGCAACCTCCGCGATACGCCGCTGCTCGGCCGCCTCCAGCGCGGATTCCAGTTCGGCAATCCGCCGCCGCGCGCCGTCCAGCTCGCCCTCGGTGCGCAACCGCGCTTCGTTCGCTTCCCGGATAGCGGTCTCGGCCCGCGCGGTGATCTCCCGCGCGGCTTCCTGCTCGGCCTCCAGTTCGGCGCGCTGCGCGGCGAGCTCTTCGACGCGGTCGGCGTTCTCCCGCTCGATTTCGGCGGCCCGATCCTCGGCCGCATTGCGTACGGTCTCCATCTCCTTGCGGGCCGCGACCACCCGGCCGACGATCAACTGTGCCAGTTCGGCGAGCGCTTCCACCGGAGAATCCGGCAGCGCGTCCGAGAGGTCAACGGGCACAACAGGTCCGGTCGGCGCGGTCGGTGCCGGTGCGACCTCGGCCGCGGGAGCGGAAGCCGGGGCGGTGTCGGACTTCGCCCGCCGGACGATCCCGCGCCGGGCCGCTTCGGCTTCGGCCAGCGCCGCGCAATCCTCCTTGGTCATGCCGAGGGTCTTACGCGGGTAGCCGGCCAAGCTGGACTGGTGGCGCGAGTTGCCCTCGGTGCCGTTCTCCTTCTGCCAATGCGCCTGACCTTCCTGCCCGCAGTACAGCGGAAGCCGGCCCTTCGGCCCGTTGGCGTAGACGACGTTGCCGCAGATCTCGCCGCGGCCGGTCGGGAAGTGACACACGCCGCACTCTTCGCCGGTGCCGAAGATCTCGGTGTCGTAGTCTTCGCGGTCGGGAGTGGTAGCGGTCCGGGTCTGTTCGGTGCTGGTCATTCGGTTCGCCCCTTCGTTTTCGGTGTTACCACTATCCTATTACAGGATTACAGAGAACACAACAGAAAAGCCACCGGAAAATGTCCGAACTTGCCATTGTCAGTAACATACCCTCCAGGAAAACGAAAGTCCCAACCGGAATATATGCAGGTCACGGCATTGCGACACAGAATTACAAGAAAATGTGCCGATAGGCTTGCGAAACCTGTACGGCACGCGCTATACTTGAACCATGAGAGAAGCAGGGGCCACCACACCGAGCGGGACAACCGCAGGTCAAAGCGAGAAAGGGCCGCTAATGAGCCAAAGTCCGGAGTTGACAGAAAAGGGAG
>NZ_BDCG01000042.1 GCF_001613385.1 Nocardia flavorosea NBRC 108225
CTTTCACCAGCGCGAAAACGATATCGACAGCCGCATCGATGATCCGGTCACGGTCGGCCTCGAGGTCACCGTCGACCCATTCCAGGTAGAGCGATACCAGCGCACCGCTGAGGGCCGTCGCCGCGATCGCCAGATCCTCGTCGGTCCGCGGTGCCATGGCCCCGGCCTCGGCCCCCAGCACCGCGATGAGCATCCGGAGAAAGGCAGGCGCACGGTCGGCCCGGTGCCGGCGCAATGTGTCGTCCGCGAGCGGCTCGCGCAGCAGTATTCGCGCCCGCCCGGGGTCCTCTTCGAAGTAGCCGGCGCAGATTTCGCAGCTGTGGCGGACCACCGCGGGCAGCCCGGCCTCGAGCGGCACGTCTTGCAGGCGCTCGAAAAGCCCCATCTCCACCCGGTCGTATACGGCGACCACCAGGTCTTCACGGGTGTCGAACGTCTCGTAGAAATAGCGCGGGCTGAGATTGGCCTGACGTGTCACCGCCCGCATCGTCACCGCGGCGACGCCGCCGGAGCCCAGCAACTGTTCACCCACCGCCAGGATCTGCTCGCGCCGATCACTGGAGCGGTCCTGTAGCGTCTGGCCGCGCCACAGTTTGGGAGAGTTCATATCCGCGATCATCTCACTCGGTCGTTTCCGGACACTGCACCATTTCGCCGGGGACCGGTCACCGGTCCCCGGCGAACCGGGCAGCTAGCCGACCGGTAGCGCACCGTCCAGACCGCCGACATCGGTGATCTTCCAGTCCGCATTCCGGTCGACCACCACCGTATAGGTCACTGTGGTTTGCACGGGCTCGCTGTTCTGGGCGTTGGTGGAGGTGACGGTGACGAACGCGTTGACAGTGTATCGGCCGTCCTCTTCGGAGGTCACTTTCGCGGTGATCGGGGTCGACGAGGATTGCCACCGGAGCGGAACGAGGATTTCGCGCAGCGCGGGAGCGGTGGAATCGAACTTCGCCGAGAGATCCGGTACCGTACCGGTTTTGAGTTTGCCGAGCCACGCGTCCAGATTCTGGAAGTCGACCGTGGCGGCCCCTACCGAGTAATCGCGGGCGATCTGTTCGGCGTGGTTACGGTCGGCGGCGGCGGCCCGCTCGCGAGCCAGCTCACCGCGTGCACCGAGCAGCAGGATCGCGAGGACAATCGCCACCGCCGCCAGGGCGGCAACAGCCGACCCGGCCAGCAGTCCACGCCGGGAGAGCATGATCGCGCCGCGCGGATGCGTGATCATCGACTGCTCCTGGCCGGTCGATTCACGCTCGGATTCGGTCTTTTCGGTCGTTGTCACAGTTGATTCCTCCACTCATCGCACAGTGATCTGCAGGTGCACCGACCCATCGGCACCGACGGACCCGAGCGCCTGGGTGATCAGGGCGCTGATATCCATCGAAGGCCCGGCCGGAGCAGCGAGCGGGCGCAGGACCGGAGCCAGCTCGGCCAGTCCCGGCCCTTCGCGCTCGAGCCATTCCGTGACGCCACTGAGCACCGGGACCAGGCCGTCGCCTTCGAGATACATCGCGGGGGTGTCGCCGACATTCGATATCCCGGCGAGCGAGTCCACGATTTCGCTGAACCGCTGGGCGAACAGCGTCCACAACGGCGCCGAGGCCCGGGCCGACGGTTCCACCCACGCCATATCCGACCCGACATCCTGCAGATCGGTCAACAGCTGCCGCATCGCGGGCAACCTGCTCAGCAGGGTCGCGGCGAGTAGTTCGGTCGAGCGACTCAGCTCCGGCACCACTCGATCGGTCCCGGCGAGCGACCGATCGAGGGTGTTCGTCAGGGACGCGAGCACGACCGGATCGAGCTGATGGAGCAGATCCACCACCGAACGTGACATCTCGGGCAACGCGACCGGAAGTTCGACCACCTCGGCATCGATGTGCTGGCCGTCGCGGAGATACGGCCCGGCGCCGGTATCCGGCCGGAAGTCGATATACGGTTCGCCGAGCGCCGAAAGGTTCTCGATCCGCACCGCGGTGTGCACCGGAATGCTATGTTCCTCGCCGATCTCGAGCCCCAGGTCCACCCCGCCCGGGCCATAGGACATCGAGTCCACCCGCCCGACCTCGATACCGCGCAGCAGCACCGGCGACCCCACCGCGACGCCGGCGGTCCGGGCCAGTGTCATCGTGACGCCGGTATGCCCGGTGAACACCTCGATCCCGGCGACCTCCCGGGTCAGATAGGTGGTGCCGAGTACCAGGATCGCGACAATGCTCGCCAGCGATATCCACATCCCGCGGGTCATCGGATCGCGCCGATCATGCGCAGGGTGGCGACGACGCGGTCCACCTGTTCGTCGGGCGGTGGCGGGGTACCGGCGGCGCCCTCGGCGAGCCGGATCGAGGCGACGTTTGCCTTCATGCCGTACTGGACCCAGGGAATGATCTTGTCCCGGAGCAGTCCGACGAGAAGGTTCAGGTTCGACGGCGCACTTGTATCGAACGGCCGCGCGGTGAACACCAGCGGCATGAACGCTTTGGCGGCGGCATCGCCCGCCCGGAGGGCCGGGGCGAGCCAGGTGAGCGCGCGGCTGATCTCGGCGATTCGGCCGAACAGGCCGAGCGCGGTGATCAACGACGACACCGCGTCCACCAACTGCTGCACCTCGCCGTCCACGAGGACATCGGCCAACAGGGGCGCGGAATCCGCACCGGTCCGGCCGGCTTCGGCGAGGCCGGCGAGGAGAGTATCGAGATCGTCCTGGTTGGCGGCGAGATCGGTCGCGTTGACTGCCAGAGCCCGCGCGCGGCGTGCGGTTTCCGCGGGGTCGGCGGGCAGTGCCGCGCCGAGTTGATCGACGACGTTCTGGAATTGCTCGATGGCGCCTCCGTTGACGAAGGTCGCCAGGGCGGCCATCGTGTCCTCGACCTGGCCGGCCGGGCTGGTCCGGTTCATCGGAACAGTCGCCCCGTCGGCAAGTACCGCGCCGCCGTTGCCGGGCGGGCTGATGAGGGCGACGTGCACATCGCCGAGGACCGTCTGCTGGCGCAGTTCGACCCGCACCGATTCCGGGAGCCGGACGGCCTGCTGGATGTCCAGATCGGCGACGGCATACCCGGCGCCACGGTGCTGTCCAGCCGCGGGATCCACCACCCTAACCCCGGATACGGTGCCGACCTGTGCTCCGTTGGCGAAAACCTTTGCCCGCATCGGAAGGTTCAGCACATCGGTGAACTGCACCTGGATCCGATAGGTGGGGCCGGGAACACCGCTGCCAGGTACCGGAACATCGGCCGGGTCGAAGGCGCAGCCCCCGGTCACGAGCGCGATCGCGACGAGCACGGCAACGCCGACGTGGCGTATGGGATGCCTCATCGCGCCGCCACCGATCCCAGCACGAGCTGGGCCAGATCGATTCGGGCCGTTCCCTGGGAATCGACGCACAGTCCTGGGCCCAGTGCGTTCAGGGCGGCGCACAGATGTTGCGCATCCGCCTGCGGTAGTGCGATTTTCGGGGGCGCATAGGTGATCGACAATGCACCTGTCTCGGGGTCTGTGGTCTGCCGGAATCCGGAAGCGACCGCGGGGACCATGGTCAGCAGTTCCTGCAACCCGCCGACGTTCGCCGCCACCCAGTGCAGTAGCGGCACGGCCGAATCGAGGGCCTGCAGTAACCGGCCGCCGGCGAGCATGCTCAGGTCGTTCAGCATCGGAAGTACCTTCCGTAAACCGTCGCCCAGTTCGACCACCATGGGGAAGAGCTGGTTGTCGAGGACCTCGAAGGTGGCCGGGAACCGGGTCAGCATGGATTCGATATCGGTCCACCCGCGATTCACGCTCGCGGACAAGACCGACAGTGCGTCGATGATCCGGCCGATCCGGGCGATACCGACGTCGGGAGAGTGCAGCGCCGCACCGAGATTCTGCACGATCGCGCCGACCTGGTCACCGGTGCCGGCAGTGGCGGTGTCGAGTGCCCGCAACGCCGCGGTCAGACCCTCGCCACCGGTCCCGCCCACCATCTGACCGGAAAGCCGGGCCATACTGTCCATGGTCTCGGTCAAGCTCTTCGGCGTCAGTGTCCGCGTAATACACTGCCCGGGATCCCAGGCACGGCCACCGCTTTCGCCGAGGACCGCGAGATCGCGATCGGCGACGATACTATCGGCGACTGTGGTCGCGGAGACGGCACCGGTCAGCCGGTGGGCATCGGCGACGGTGAACTCCACCCGCACGGCATCACTGCGGCTCTCGATGCGGCGTACCACCCCGACGGCGATCCCCCGTATCGTCACCTTGCTGTTCTCGTACAACCCGATGGCGTCGGGCATCAGCGCGCAGTATGCCGTCCGACGCTCCCCCGGGCCGGTGTAGTACAGGTATCCACCCGCCAGGGCCGCGACCAATAGGCAACCGGTGACGATGCGGACAGCTCGTGATCCCAGTATTCGTGGCAACATCAGCAGTCCTTCCCCGGCACCGGCACACACAACTGCGGCGCGACCACCTCGTATCCGGAGTGATCGACGGTGACGCCGCCGGCAGACAACAGCCCCGTCGCTCTGGCGAGCAGATCCCGGACCGCGGCGAGCGCGACGTCCAGCCGCTCGGCAAGCCCTTCCACTTCCGAGCCGAACTGCATCAGACCGGGAATCAGAGGTTTCAGCGTGGCCTGATAGGTCCCCTCCACACCGGCCAGCCGCTGCACCACGCTGACGGTCATCGCGCCCGCGGCCCGCATCTCCGCCTGCTTGTCCAGTACGACGGTCTCGAGCTGGTTCACGCTGATGACGAACCGTCCGAGTTGGGCCTTTGTCTGCTCCAGCGCGCCCGCGTACTCGTCGACCAATGCCAAAGTCTGGGATATCTGGGTGTTCTGGTGGTCCAGAACCTCGACGAAACTCTGGACACCGGCAAGCATCTGCCGGACGCTGTCCGGGGCTGCCTCGAGCGCCGTTCCCGCCTGCGTCAGACTCTGCCGTAAAGCGTCGCCGTCGACACCTCGCACCGGCGCGACGGCGTCCTGGAAGACCTGGGCGAGACTGTAGGGAAGCTGGACCCGGTCGGCCGGAATCGCCTCGTCACCCAGTGGTTCTGCACCGGCGGAGGTCAGCGCCACGTAGTGTCCGCCGACCACGGTGAGCATCCGGACCTGCAGACTGGAGTCGCGTCCGACGAAGACCTCGTCGTCGACCTGGAAACTCATCCGTACGTGGTCGGGTTCCAGATCCAGCGCGGTCACCTCCCCAACGGGTAGACCCGCGACCCGGACCTCGTCGCCGATCGCGATACCCTGCGCTTCAGGTACCAGGGCGGAGTAGGTCCGCATGCCGATCGGCAGCACCGCGAACAATCCGGCCGCGCCGATCACCACGGCGACCACCCCGATACCGAGCAATCCGAACCACAACTGGCGGCGCGAGCCTCGGTGGTCATTCGATTCGCCGATCACCGGCACACCACCACCCGCTGCCCGGCGACCAATACACCGATCGGGGATGGCAGGTCGGCTTCACCCCGCGAACACCGCAAGGCCACCTCCGACGCGTTCGCCGGCAGCTGCGACTGCAACGACTGCAGCACGCCCGGTAAGCGGTCGAGGACATCGATCGCGGTGCGCACGTCGGGGAAGGAACGGCGCATCAGAGCCTCCAGGTCGGGATTCGAATTCCGGGTCAGTCCGATGGTCGCCAGCAGGCTGTCCAGCGGCTCCATGACTGCCGGTGCGGTCATGGCGAAATCGACCACGCCTTCCACCTTGCGCTGCAGCTCGTCGAACAGATTCGCGAGCTGGGTCAGCAGCACCACCGACTGCGGGGACTTACCACCGAGTTGCTCGGAGATCTGGGACAGATTGCGGATCAGTACCGAGATCACTGCCTGCCGGTCGGCGGTGTACCGGCTCAGTGTCGCGATCGAATCCAGGGCCGGCCCGATTCCTGTTCCGTCGCCTTCGATCACCGCGATCATGTTCTGGGTGAGCTGATTCAGCGATTCGGGCGAGTACTCCTCCAGCACCGGCCGCAGTCCGTTGAACAACACGGTGACGTCGAAGGACGGCACCGTATGCGCCAACCCGACCGTAGCGCCGGCTTCGATCGGGGTTCCCGGCGATTCCGGCTGCTGCACGTCGAGGTAGCGCTGCCCGGTGAGATTCTGGTACCGGATCGCCAGTGTCGAATTGTCGAAAACCGGCCGCCCGGCAATCGCGGCGAACCGCACCCGGGCGAGGTTGCGGTCCAGACGTACGGAACGGACCTTCCCGACCGCGACACCGTACATACGCACGTCGTCGCCCGGTTTCAGACCGCTGGCGTCGGAGAAGACCGCGTCGTACTCGTGGGTGTCCTCCTGGATCGGCCGTTCGATGGCCGTAACGATGCCCGCCAGCAGCACCGCGATCACCACACCGAACAGGACGAGCTTGAGCACTATTCGAGCCATCCCCGTCACCGTGGCCCCTGTCCGGCCTGCGCGATGGCGGTACCCAGCACCGATTGCGCAAGCACCGGCACTCCGTGCAGCGTTGTCGACACCCCCAGCACCGGGCCGTCGGGTCCCGGGGCGAACGCCGAGTCGAGCCGGGTCAGCAGCGCACGCAGTTCCGCGGACGACTGGTCCGGCCGCGGGACCATCGCCGCGGCGGAATCGAGTAGCGGCACCAGAATTTCGGTGTACCCGGTGAGATGGCGCTCGCCGGTGTTGCCCAGCGCGACCGCGGCCGGCAGCAGATCATTCACGATCGCGTCGACGGTCGCATCGAAATGGGGCCGATCCTCGCGGAGGGGCCGATTCGATCGGATGACATCGAAGACTTCCACGGTGGCCGCAGCGAAGGCCCCGGCGCCGCCGGCAGCCCGGCCGAATTCACCGGCGAGGAACGAGGCCGGCAGCCTCTGGGCATCGGCGACCACGCCGGCGAGCGCGACGATCGCGCGGAGCAACGGGGTGAACGCGGTGAGTCCGCGCGACAGTCTGTACATCGTATCCGTGAGTTGTGGGGTCAGTGCACCACCGGCGACGCCGGAAAGGTTGCGCAGCAATGCGCTCAGCGTCGCGTCGTAGACATCGGTGGCGCGTGGACCGGTCAGATCCACCACCGTGCCGTCGCGCAGTGGCGCTCCTCCGGTGCCGGGTACCAGATCGAGCTCGGTGATGCCGAACAAGTTCGCGGGGGCATAGTTCATCTGCAACCGGTCGGTCAGTTCGAATACCCGTGATCTGTCGAGGGCCAGTTCGAGCTGCTGCCCGTTTCCGCCGGCCGCGACGATCGAGACGATCTCGCCGATTTCGAAACCCCGGACCCGGACAGGGGTCCCGTCGGCTATACCGTCGCCGAGGTGCTCGGTCCGCACGGTGATGCGCATCCGGTCGTCGGTGCTCGCCGCGTTCCCCCCGAGCCAGCCGAGGAGGACCACCAGAGCCAGCGCGGTGGCCCCGAGTCCGGTGAGCACGGAATTCTTTCTGGTCATGGTCGACCCGGACATCACATAGCTGGGCATCGTCCTCACCCGGTGAAGCTGATCGAAGCGTCGAATCCCCAGAAAACGAGACTCAACAGCATGTTCAAGGCAATGATCGCCACGAAACTGGCACGTACCGCCCGCCCGGAGGCCACGCCGACACCTTCGGGGCCACCGGCCGCGTAATACCCCTGATAGCAGTGGATCACGATGACGACAACTCCGAACACCAAGGTCTTGCCGACGGCGGCGAGGATATCGGGGCCGCTGACGAACTGGAGGAAATAGTGGTCGTAGACGCCCGAGGACTGGCCGTGGATCGTGGTGATCAGCAGACGGCAGGCCGTATAACTCAGTATCAGTGTGATGAGAAATGTCGGGACGAGCGCGACTGCCCCGGCGATGACGCGCGTGGTGACGATGAACGGAATCGAACGCAACCCCATCGATTCGATTGCGTCGATCTCCTCGGAGATACGCTGGGCACCGATCTCCGCGGTCATCCGGCATCCTGCCTGCGCCGCGAAACCGATCGCCGCCGCGATCGGGGCGAGTTCTCGTGTACTCGCGTACGACGAGATGATCCCGGTCAGCGGTCCCAGGCCGACCATATTCAGAGTGGTGAAGGATTCCACCCCGATCAGCGCACCCATCGCCACACCGAGCACAGCGAGCAGCGGCACCGTTCCGCCGCCGACGAACACAGCGCCCCGGCCCCAGGTCAGATCGGTGATCACGCGGATCGTCTGGTACCGGTAGTGGGTCAGCGTGAACGGTATGGCCGCAAGAACCTGCCAGAAGAAACCGAGAACGAACCCGATCGACTCGAACGGTCGCAGCAGGCGGCCCTCGCGATGGATACGGAAAACCGGCCTGAATCCCCGCGGGCTGTATCGACTCGCTGTCATCAGGCGATCCGTTGCGGCATCAGCTGGCTGAGCAACTGCGTGATCACCAGGTTCGCCAGCACGATCGAGGCCACCGACAGTACGACCGCGGCATTGACTCCGTCGGCCACCCCGCGCGGGCCGCCCTTCGCCTCGAGCCCGCGCTGACAGGCCACGATCACGACCAGAAATCCGAAAACCATCGCCTTCCCCATCGACACCCAGATATCCGCGGTCGTGACGAACGAACCGAAAGTCGCCCAGTAGCTACCGGGCGTGACCCCCCGCCCAACGATGGCGGCGAGGTAGCCGGCGGTGATTCCGACCGCCGTGATGAGAATGTTGAGCAGCGGGGCGATCAGCAGCATCGCGACCGCCCGGGGAATGATCAGCCGGTGCACCGGGCTCACACCCAAGGTGACCATGGCATCGATTTCCTCGCGGATGGTCCGGGCACCGAGATCGGCCGCGATGGCCGCGGCACCGGCGCCACCCAGCAAGAAGCCGGTCGCCATCGGGGCTCCCTGTTTGATCACCCCCAGGCCACCCGCGGCCCCGAGCAGCGCATCCGCTCCCAATTGCTGGATCAGATTTCCCACCTGGATCGAGACGATGATTCCGAACGGAACCGCCATCAAGATGGCCGGCACGGCCGTCACAGTTACCAGAAACCAGCTCTGACGCAGAGTTTCCCGCCATTGGAACTTTCCGCGGAAGATATCCGTCGCGGCGCCGGCCACCACCGCACAAATCAATTCCACGGACCGGCCGACCGTCCGAATTCCGGTGGCGACGACCTGCGTGTAATTGTTGCGGGCGGCGCGCGCGTCGGCGAGCGCACCTGGCTGGCTCATTCGATAACTCCTGGATCGGAAACAACGGTGTTCGAGCCGGCCGTTTCTGCGATCGACTGAATAGCAATGCTTTTCGTGGCGCAACGCACGGGGGACAGCCGTCGACCGCCTTCCCGCGCGGAACAATCCGTACCCTGCAGCGCACGAACTAATATCGCATGATTCATGTTGAAGCAGGCGATGTCAATACTGAACCCGGTAGTCGAGGAGCAGCAATGAGCTGGAGTAGTGCAGACATACCCGACCAACGCGGCCGGGTGGCGGTCGTGACGGGCGCCAACAGTGGGCTGGGACTGGAGACCGCCCGGCAACTGGCAGCACGCGGGGCGCATATCGTACTGGCCGCCCGAAACCAGCACACGGCCCGCGCAGCCGTTGCGTCGATCGAATCCGAAGTCCCCGGAGCGTCGCTCGAGATTATTTCCGTGGACCTGGGCGTACAGACCTCCGTTCGGGAAGCAGCCCGCAGGATCACCGCCGGACACCCCCGCCTCGACCTGCTGATCAACAACGCAGGCGTCATGGCCGGTTCCGAAGCCCGCACCGTCGACGGTTACGAACGACAACTCGGCGTCGATCACCTCGGCCACTGGACATTGACCGGCCTGCTGTTGCCGAATCTGCTGGGCGCCGCCGACCCCCGCGTGGTGACCGTGACCAGTATGGCCCGCCACCTGGGACAGGAGTTGGACAAGGCCAACCCGCATCTCACCGGACGGTACGACCCATGGCGCGCCTATGGGCAGGCCAAGCTCGCGAACTTTCATTTCGCGCTCGGATTGCACCGCCTGTTCGGTTCGACGGGGGTGCGGGCCGCGAGCCTGGTCGCACACCCGGGAGCGGCCAGAACCAACCTGACGACTGCCACCGTGCAGGATTCCGGAACGGCGCTCACAGCCCGCCTGCTCGATCACGCGACCGGGACGCTCGGCCAGTCCGCGAAAGCCGGTGCACTGCCGCAGTTGCGCGCCGCCACCGACCCGGCGGCCCGGAGTGGCGAGTTGTACGCGCCGCTGCTGGTCGGGAGGGGCCGACCGGTGAGCCGGCCCATCCTGCGCCGAATACATACCGACCGGGCGATCGACACCCTGTGGGAGGTCTCCGAGCGCGAAACGGGTGTCC
>NZ_BDCG01000043.1 GCF_001613385.1 Nocardia flavorosea NBRC 108225
TCGCTGCGGATGCTGTTCGTGGCCGGTGAAGCGTTCACCGGTGATGTGGTCGCCGCCGTGCGCCGGGTGACCGATGTGGCGCTGTACAACCTCTACGGCCCCACGGAATTCGCGGTGCATGCCACGCACGCCGCGGTCGCCGACGAGGTGTCCGGCGCGGTTCCGATCGGTGGACCGGTGTGGAACGCGCAGGTGTACGTGCTGGATTCGCGGCTGCGGCCGGTTCCGGTGGGTGTGACCGGCGAGCTGTACCTGGCCGGTGCGCAGGTGGCCCGCGGTTATGTGGGTCGCCCGGATCTGAGTGCGGACCGTTTCGTCGCGGATCCGTTCGGTACCGGCAAGCGGATGTACCGCACCGGCGATGTCGTGCGCTGGACCCAGGCCGGCGAGCTGGTTTACGTGGGACGTTCCGATTTCCAGGTGAAGGTCCGCGGTCAGCGCATCGAACTCGGCGAGATCGAAGCGGCCCTCACCGAGCACGCCGCAGTGGCGCGCGCTGTGGTCGTGGCGAAGTCCGACCCGAATACCGGCGACCGGCTCGTCGGGTACGTGGTGCCCGCCAAGGATTCCGCGGTCGATACCGACGAGCTGCGCACGCAGCTGTCCGACCGTCTCCCTGCCTATATGGTTCCGGCCGCGTTCGTGGTGCTCGACGAGTTGCCGTTGAACGCGTCCGGCAAGCTGGATCGCAAGGCCCTGCCGGAGCCGGTGTTCGAGGCCCGGGAATTCCGGGCGGCCTCGACTCCGATCGAGGAGATCGTGGCGGGGGTCTATGCCGATGTGCTCGAGATCGATCGGGTCGGTGCGGACGACGATTTCTTCGAACTGGGTGGTAATTCGCTGATGGCGACCCAGGTCGCGGCCCGGCTGGGTGCGGCGCTGGACACCACGGTGCCGGTGCGCGCACTGTTCGAGGCCTCCACCGTGTCCGCACTGGCGGTGCGTGTCGAACAGCACGCCGGAACCGGCGGCCGTAAGGCCCTCGAAGCCGGCCCGCGCCCCGACCGGCTGCCGCTGTCGCTGGCCCAGCACCGGATGTGGCTGATCAACCAGTTCGACCCGAGCTCGGCCGCGTACAACATTCCGCTGGCCATCCGGCTCACCGGCGCACTCGACGTCGCGGCGATGCAGGCGGCGGTGACCGATGTGCTGGAGCGGCACGAATCGCTGCGCACTCGATACCCGGCCGGCCCCGACGGGCTGCCGTACCAGGAGATCCTGCCGGCCGCGCAGGTGCTGCCCGGCGGGCTGAGCGTCGAATCGGCCGATGATCCGGTGGCCCGGATCGGTGCGCTGATGTCGACCGGTTTCGATGCCACCCAGGAAGTCCCGGTGCGGGCGCTGCTGCTCGAAACCGGACCCGGCGAGCATGTGCTGGCCTTCGTCGCGCACCACATCACGGCCGACGGTGCGTCCATGGCGCCGCTGGCCCGGGATCTGGTGACGGCCTACCTGGCCCGCGTCGACGGGGACGCACCCGGCTGGTCGCCGCTACCGGTGCAGTACGCGGACTTCGCGCTCTGGCAGCGCACCGTGCTGGGCGACGAATCCGACGGTGGCTCCGTTGCCGCCGAGCAGCTGGCCTACTGGCAGAAACAACTCGACGGGGTCACTCCCGATGTCGAGCTGCCGCTGGACCGGCCGCGGCCGCTGGTGCCGTCGCTGCGCGGTGGACTCACCAGCTTCGGTGTGGACGCCGAAGTGCACCGGCTGCTGGACGAGTCCGCCCGGGCTCGGGGAGTCACGCTGTTCATGGTGTTGCACGCCGCGGTGGCGGTGCTCGTGTCGCGGCTGACCGGCGCCGGTGACGTTGTCGTCGGCACGCCGGTCGCCGGCCGCGGTGAGCGGGCTCTCGACGATCTCGTCGGTATGTTCGTCAATACGCTGGCGCTGCGGACCAGAATCGATCCGGCCATGACGTTCGCCGAACTGCTCGACCATGCGCGGGAAACCGATCTGTCGGCGTTCGCCAACGCCGATATCCCGTTCGAACGAGTGGTGGAAGCTGTTCTGCCCGACCGGGCAACCGCGCAGAACCCGCTCTTCGATGTGGCGCTGTCGTTCCAGAACAACGAACGGGCGGTCGTCGATCTGCCCGGCCTGACCGTCCAGGCTCTGGACGAGGGTGCGCTGGCCGCGAAGTTCGATCTGCAGATCGGTATCGCCCCGCAGCGCGACGCCGACGGCGGCTACGGCGAACTCTGGTCGGTGTTCAACTACGCGGCCGATCTGTTCGACGAATCGACCGTGCAATCCTTCGGCCGCCGGTTCGAACGTATCCTCGCCGCGGTGGCCGCCGATCCGCAGATCCGCGTCGGTGATATCGATATCCTCGATGCCGCGGAGCGGGAGCGGATGGCGACGCCCGCACCGCAGGCAGCGCACACCGCCTCGTCGGGTACCGCGCTGCCGCAGACCCTGCGTGCGTCGGTCGAGGAGGACCCGGAAGGTCCCGCCCTGGTGTGGGGTGAGGAAGAGCTCACCTACCAGGAACTGGACGCGCGCTCTTCGAGGCTCGCGCGGGCCCTGATCGCGCGCGGTCACGGACCGGGAACCGGTGTGGTGGTCCGGCTCGATCGTGGGGTCGAAGCGGCGGTCTCCACCTGGGCGGTGCTGAAGGCCGGGGCCGCGCTGGTGGCCGCCGACGCCGTGGACGCCGCCACAGCCGCAGGACTGTCGGTCGAGGCCGGGATCGTGGCCGGCTCCGCCCCGGATCTGCCGGACGTGGACTGGCTGATACCGGACGATCCGGAGCTCGCCGCCGAGATCGATGCGCAGTCGCCGCGCCCGGTCACCTATGCCGACCGCAGCCGGCCGTTGCGCGGCAGCGATGTGGCCTATGTGGCGGCGGACGGCACCGGGGCCTCCTATGACGACCTGGCCGCCGTGGTGGCCCGCGTGCACGCCGACACCGAGCTGACCTACGAATCGCGCACGTTCCGGCACGGCAGGGCCGACACTCTGGCCGCCGTGGTGGAGATCGTGGCAGCCGGTGCGGCCGGGGCGTCGGTGGTACTGATCGCCGAGGTGAGTACGGAGGCACTCGCCGACGAATGGGTCACCCACCTGTGGACCGACCGTGCGGGGCTCGGCACGTTCGATCCGGACGCTCTGGAGGATCTGTCCGCACTCGTCCTGGACGAAGGCGGACAGCCGGACGGGCAGTGGTCGCAGGTCGAGTACGTGCTGGACCTGTCGGCGCTACCGGACTGACGGGTCTGCACGAGCCTTCGGTTCACTGTGCGCCGGTGTGGGTCCGGTCGGGTGTGCGGGGTGTGGGGCCGGTCGGGTGCGCCGGTCGTGATCCCGGCCGGGGTGCCGGTGACGAGCCGCTCTGAGCGCCGGGTGCGATCCGGAGCCGGGCGCGGTGTGATCCGTGCCGTACGCCCGATGCGCTCGCGGGGTGGCTGTGGCCTGCGACGGTAACGGCGGGGCCACATCGGACCATGTAATGATGGGAGACTGCGAGTGCCGCAGCGGCCGGTCGTGCCCTCATGCGCGGTACCGCCCGCCGCGCCGGGGCGGTGCCATCCGCGGCCCGTGGGCGCACGGCGTGCAGCAAGTAAACGACAGGTGAGGTAGGTAGATGGGTTCTGTTGTCGGTGACCAGAGCAGCCATCTCCAGGAAGTGATGCGAGGATGACCCGAACGGCACGCACTAGGCCCACCCGCGCCCGGCGCCCCCGTTTCACCAGCCTGCCCCAGCTCATGGCCACGGCAGTGGAAACGAACCCCACCGGTATAGCTGTCCGTTATGTCGACGCCACCGATTCGCTCGGCGAGCTCACGTACGCGGAGCTGGACGAACGTTCCAGCCGTCTGGCCCGGCTGCTCATCGCGCGTGGAATCGGTCCGGAGGATCTGGTCGCGATCGCGATCCCGCGTTCTATCGACTCGGTGGTCACGGTATGGGCGGTGGCGAAAACCGGGGCCGGTTACGTGCCGGTGGACGTGAACCACCCGGCCGACCGTATCGCCCATATGGTGACCGATTCCGGCGTCGTCTTCGGTCTGTCGGTGGCAGAATCGGTGGCTGGACTGCCGCAGCAGGTGGAGTGGCTGGCAGTCGACTGCCCGGAGACTGCCACCGCGCTCGCACAGTATCCGGCCGATCCGGTGTCCTTCGACGAACGGCTGCGCCCGCTACGCGCCGAACACCCGGCCTATGTCATCTACACCTCGGGCTCGACGGGCACGCCGAAGGGGGTTGTGGTCACCCAGGCCGGGCTGGCCGGATTCTGCGCCGAAGAGTGCGAACGGTTCGCGATGGACACAACGGCCAGGCTGCTGCATTTCGCCTCGCCGTCCTTCGATATCTCCGTCAACGAAATGCTGATCGCCCTCGGTGCCGCGGCAACCCTGGTGGTGGTCTCGCCCACTGTGTACGGCGGCGACGAGCTGGCCGCGCCGCTGCGGCGCGAGCGGGTGACCCATATCATTCTCACTCCGTCGGCGTTGTCGTCGATCGATCCGGCGGGCCTGGACGACGTGCGGGTGGTGGTCGTCGGCGGCGAGGCGTGCCCGGCGGAACTGGTCCGGCGGTGGGCCGGAACGCTGGTGGACGGCCGACCGCGCAAGTTCTTCAACGGGTACGGACCTACCGAGACCACGATCCTGGTCAACATCAGTGAACCCCTGAAACCGGGCGAACCGGTCGATATCGGCGCGCCGGTCCGCAATGTCACCGAATACGTACTCGACGAACAGTTGCGTCCACTGCCGACCGGAGTCACGGGCGAACTCTACGTCGCCGGTATCCAATTGGCGCGCGGCTATCACAACCGCCCGGCCCTCACCGCCGACCGTTTCGTCGCCAACCCTTTCGACGGCGGCGGCACCCGGCTCTACCGCACCGGCGACCTGGTGCGCTGGCGTGCGGATGGTTCGATGGATTACCTGGGTCGCAACGATTTCCAGGTCAAGATCCGCGGTTTCCGCATCGAACTCGGCGAGATCGACGCGGTGCTGGCCGGGCACGAGTCGGTGAATTTCGCGGTCACCATCGGGCACGAACCGCCCAGTGGCGCCACCGTGCTGGTCTCGTATGTGCATGCGGCCGCGGGGGCAGTGATCGATATCGACGAGCTGCTCGCCTTGGCGGAGAGCCGTTTGCCCGCATACATGGTTCCGGCGAGTATCACCGTGCTGGACGAGGTCCCGCTGAACCCGGTCGGCAAACTGGATCGCCGGGCACTGCCCGAACCCCATCTGGGTACCACCGAGTACCGCGAACCGCAGACCTGGCTGGAGAAGCAGGTCGCCGCAGTATTCACCGAACTCCTTCATCCCGTGGACCCGGTCGGCGCCGATGACAACTTCTTCGATCTCGGCGGAAATTCGTTGATCGCGACCCAGGCGGTGGGCCGGCTGGGGGCTCTGGTCGACGCTCGGGTGCCGGCCAGGGCGCTGTTCGAAGCTTCGACCGTGGCCCGGCTCGCGGAACGGCTCGCCGAGCTCAGCGGAACAGGTGACGGGCATCGCGCGCTCACTCCGCAAGCTCGGCCGGAACTGGTGCCGCTGTCGTATGCGCAGCAGCGGATGTGGTTCCTGAACCAGTACGACACCTCGTCGGCCGCTTACAACCTGCCGATGGCTATCCGGCTTTCCGGTGCTCTGGACGTGATGGCGTTGCGTGCCGCGCTGGGTGATGTGGTGGCCCGGCATGAATCGCTGCGCACCCGGTATCCGGAGCAGGGCGGTCGTCCGGTGCAGGTGATCCTGCCGGCCGACCAGGTGGATCTGGATCTGGTTCCGGTTTCGGTCTCGGCCGACGAGTTGACGGAAAAGGTCGTCGAAGTCGCGGCGGCGGGGTTCGATGTGGCCGCGGCGGTCCCGGTGCGGGCTCGTTTGTTCGCAGTGGACCCGGAGGAGTTCGTCCTCGTGGTGGTGGTGCACCACATCGCTGGTGACGGTTTCTCGATGGCGCCGCTGGCGCGTGATCTGGTGACCGCATACGCGGCGCGTGCGCAGGGTGAGATGCCGGGCTGGGAGCCGCTGTCGGTGCAGTACGCAGACTTCGCGTTGTGGCAGCGGGAGGTGTTGGGCCGCGAGGACGACCCGGATTCGCTGATGGCGCGGCAGATCGCGTTCTGGCAGCGGACTCTCGCGGAGCTGCCCGATGAGCTCGTGCTGCCCACCGACCGCCCGCGGCCCGCGGTGGCCTCCATGGCCGGTGCCACGGTGCGAGGTGAACTGGGCAGCGAGCTGGTGGAGAACCTGAGCGCCCTGGCTCGTGCCCGCGGCGCGTCGATGTTCATGGTGCTGCACGCCGGTCTGGCGGCATTGCTGGCACGGTTGTCCGGTAGTGGTGATATCGCGATCGGTACGCCGATTGCGGGTCGTGGTGAGCAGGCGCTCGACGATCTGGTCGGTATGTTCGTGAACACCTTGGTGCTGCGGACCGAGGTTGAATCGGGGGAGACCTTCACTGATCTGCTGGAGCGGGCGAAGCAGGCCGATCTGGACGCGTTCGCGCATGCGGATGTGCCGTTCGAACGTCTGGTGGATCTGCTGGCGCCGGAGCGTTCGCAGGCGCGCAACCCGCTGTTCCAGGTGGCGTTGTCGCTGCAGAACAACGAGCAGCCGGTGCTGGATCTGGCCGGGCTCGAGGTGTCGGGTGTGGACCTCGCCGACGATGTCGCGCGCTTCGATCTGCAGTTCACTCTGGCCGAGAATGGCTCGGGCGGAATGGTTCTGGTGTTGAACTACGCCACCGAACTGTTCGACGAAGCCACCGTGCGCACCATGATCACGCGGTTCCAGCGGTTGCTGTCGGCGGCCGTTGCCGATCCGGATGCGGTGCTGGGTGATCTGAAGCTGCTGGATTCGGGCGAACGCCGCGAACTGCTGTCCCGTACGGGTGGTCCGGCGGTGCCGGCGCGGACGTTGCCGGAGCTGCTGGCCGCCGCGGTGGCGGTCGACCCGGCGGCGCCGGCGGTGGTGTTCGACGGTGTTCGTCACTCTTACGGGGAGTTCGACGAGCGGTCGAACCGTTTGGCTCGGGTGCTCATCGGCCGCGGTTCGGGTGCCGAGGATGTGGTGGCCGTGGCGGTGCCGCGGTCGGCGGATTCGGTGCTGGCCGAATGGGCTGTGACGAAGTCGGGTGCGGCGTTCCTGCCGATCGACCCGACGTATCCGGAGGACCGGATCGCGCATATGCTCACCGATTCCGGCGCGCCCGTGGGTATCACCGTAGCGTCGGAGGTGGCGGGCCTACCGGATTCGGTCGATTGGCTGGTGCTCGACGAGCTCGACCTCGATGATTACAGCGATGCCGCGCTTACGAATGCGGACCGCGTACGGCCGCTGACGTCGGCGAACGCCGCGTATGTCATCTACACCTCCGGTTCGACCGGCCTGCCCAAGGGCGTGGTGGTGAGCCATGCCGGTTTGGCGAACTTCAGTGCCGAGCAGGTGGAGCGGTACGGGTTGACTCCGGCGTCGCGGGCGTTGGCGTTCGCGTCGCCGTCGTTCGACGCGTCGATCCTGGAACTGCTGCTCGCGGTGGGTTCGGCGGGTGCGCTGGTTGTGGTGCCGACAGGTACCTACGGTGGCGCGGAATTGGGTGAGCTGATCTCCCGCGAACAGGTCACGGTCGGTTTGATCACGCCGTCGGTGCTGGCCTCGCTGGACCCGGCGGACATCGCGGGCATGGAAGTGATCATCGCCGGTGGTGAAGCGATCTCGTCGGAACTGGTGGCCAAGTGGTCGGTTGCCCTGGGGGACGTGGACCGGCGTCTCCACAATGCCTACGGCCCGACCGAAGCCACGATTGCCACGAATATCAGCGGTGTGCTGCATCCCGGTGACCGGGTGACGATCGGTGCTCCGGTGCGCGGTATGCGTGCGCTGGTTCTGGACGCCCGCTTGAATCCGGTTCCCGAAGGTGTGGCCGGGGAACTGTATGTCGGTGGTATCCAGCTGGCGCGTGGTTATCACGCCCGGCCGGGTCTCACCGCCGGCCGCTTTGTCGCCGACCCTCACGGCACGCCGGGTTCGCGGTTGTACCGCACCGGTGACGTAGTTCGCTGGCGTCGTGACGCCGCCGGTGATCCCGCGGTGGAGTACGTGGGCCGTAACGACTTCCAGGTGAAGGTGCGCGGTTTCCGGATCGAGCTCGGCGAGATCGATGCCGCGCTCACCGCGCACGACACGGTGGATTTCGCGGCCACCACCGGCCACAAGAACGCGGCGGGAGCGGTCTTGCTGGTGTCGTATGTGGTGGCGGCGCCTGGTGCGACGGTGGATGTGGCGGCGGTGACCGGTTATGTCGCGGAGCATCTTCCCGACTACATGGTGCCGGCGTCGATCATGGTCATCGACGAGATCCCGCTGACTCCGGCCGGGAAACTGGATCGCAAGGCACTGCCCGAGCCGGTGTTCCAGGCGCGTACCGCTTTCCGTGGTCCGCGGACACCGGTCGAGCAAGTCATCGCCGAGGTCTTCGCCGAGGTGCTCGGCGTGGACCGGGTGGGTGTGGACGATTCGTTCTTCGCCCTCGGCGGCGACAGCATCGTGTCCATCCAGCTGGTGTCGCGCGCCAAGGCCCGTGGTGTGGTCTTCACACCACGGCATGTCTTCGAACAGCGGACGGTGGCCGGGCTGGCCTCGGTCGCCGAATCCGCGGACGCCGACAGCGTCGTGCAGACGCTCGTCGAAATGCCGGGCGGCGGTATCGGGTCCATGCCGTTGACGCCGATCGTGCGGTTCATGGCCGAACGACCCGGTTCCTTCGGCCGGTTCCACCAGCTCATCACCCTGGACCTCCCGGTCGGTGTCGACCGGGAAACCATCGCCGGCGTGGTGGGCCCGGTGATCGACCGGCACGACATGCTGCGGTCGCGGCT
>NZ_BDCG01000044.1 GCF_001613385.1 Nocardia flavorosea NBRC 108225
GGGGCTGGCTGAACCACGGTAGGAATCGGGTGAGGTCGGCGCGCAGTTCACGTAGGGCTGTGAACGACTTGTCGTGAATCGGGGAGCCGCGGCGCAATGGAGGCGCCGTCCAGAGGTGGGTGGTCAATGTGGTCCGCGATGTACCAGTCGTCTCATCCCAGTTCACCTGTACTGCGACGGGCGGAACTCGAGGGTGTTCGATTCTTGGAGTGTCATGCAGGGTCCTCTCGGGTCCGGGCGCGGCGTTCTTTGTGGGTCGCATCCCTACTATAGCTACGCTATGGTAGCTACGCAAATGTAGCGTAAGTCGTTTTCGGATCGAGGCCGACCCTTGGCCGAACTCGTGAATGGCGGGGTGTTTGGAGATGGTATGGAGAATCTGGCCGGAGAAGTCGTGTTCATCACCGGAGGCGCCCAGGGCATCGGGCTTGCCCTCGCACGCGCGTTCCTTGCCGAGGGTGCCGCCGTGGCTGTAGCCGATGTGGACCCGGGCGCGCTGGGCTCTGCGCACGCTGAGCTTACGAAGCAGTCGGGGCCGGGTTCTGTGCTGGCTTTGGAGCTCGACGTCCGTGATCGCGATACTTTCGCGTGTGCAGCCGAGGAGGTGGAGGCGCGCCTCGGTGCAGTGTCCGTGCTCTGTAACAATGCCGGTATCCGGGTTCCCGATGCGCTGCCGCAGCTCGGGTATGACCTGTGAGACCTGGTGGTAGGGGGCAACCTCAATGGGGTCTACAACGGCATCCAGACCTTCCTGCCTCGCATGGTGGACAGTGGCGGGCCCGGGCATATCGTCAACACCGCCTCCGCGGCGGGATTGGCGATCCACCCGAACTCGTACTCGGTGGGCTCGTCCTGTTTGACATACACGACAACCAAGAGCGCGGTAGTGGCATTCTCGGAAGCGCTCGATTTCGACCTGCGGGCGGCCAATCATCCGATCGGCGTGACGCGGTTGTGTCCGGGTCTGGTCAGCACCAAGATCAGCTCGAACAGTGTGGCGCTGGCAGGCTTGTCCACAGAAGCGCGAGAATATGCCGACAAGGGCGATTCGCTGCTCGGGCGACACGGGGAATCGCCAGACCAGGTGGGCCAATCGGTTGTGCGGGTCATTCGTGCTGGTCAGCTGTACCTGCACACAGATCGGACCATTAATAACGCTGTTGCTCGCAGGAACGACAAGATCTTGAGTGCGATGCCGCGCGCCGAAACTTCTTGGTCTCCGATACTGGGTGGATGGTGGGTTCAGAACATCCGACCGATTTTGCCCGTAGGGTGCCAGATCAGAGTGAACGACCAGGGAAGGTGGGGCCTTATGTCCACACGACGGCGGCGTAGCGACGCGGAAGTAGTAGCCGCCGTGAGGACGGCGGTGATCGAAGAGTTGGTCCACGTCGGTATGGGTAAGCTCACGATGGATGGGATCGCTCAGCGGGCGGCTATTGCCAAGACGTCGCTGTATCGTCGCTGGCGCGATCCGCAGGCGGTTGTGCTCGATGCGCTCCGAGCGGACTTCCCCCAGGAACATCCGGCTCCGGCGCCGACCAACAACCTGCGCAACGACCTGATCGAAGCGCTACGGCTCATGGTGTCGTGGTTGAGAACACCCACCGCGCGCGTAATCGGCACGATTATCGCCGAACGAGCCCGTTACCCGGAGCTGGCGGAGGCGATCTACAGTCAGGTTTTCGAGGCGAAAGGCGGCCGGTTCACCGGTACTGTACTGCGGCATTACGCGGAGGCCGGCCAAATCGACCCGACGCGGTTGACCTCTGTCGTTCTCGATATCGGCGAGGCCCTGGTGCTGAAAGCTGCGTTCGATTCAGATCGGCTGCCGACTGGCCGATTGCTGATCGACATCGTCGACCAGGCAATTCTTCCCGCGGTGGGAGTGTTCGAGTAGTCGGAGCCGGCCACTTCGCAATTGTTCAGCTCATGCCGCCGTTGACATTCAAAATTTCTCCGTTCACATACGAGGCATCGGGTGACAGCAGGAATGCGATCGCGGCCGCTATTTCCTCGGGAGTGCCGAATCGGTTGGCTGGTATCTCGGAAAGGTAGCGTGCTCGCCTGGAGGAGGGAATGGAGCGTCCCATCGCGGTGTCGATGATGCCCGGGGCGACCGCGTTCACACGTGTGCCGAACCGCCCGTATTCCTTGGCCAAGCCTTTGGTCAGCGCTATCAACGCGCCCTTAGAGGCGCCGTAAGCGGGATCCTGGCTGCCGGTGTGGGCTGCTACCGAAGTCACATTGACGATCGCGCAGCTACCGTCCGGGTTCAAGCGGATCAGCTCGCGGCACAACAAGATCGGTGCACACACATTGACAGCCATGACTTCGGCGAGATACTCCGGCGAGGCCTCTGGGAGTGGGTGGGCGCGGTAGATCGCCGCCGCATTGACCAGCGCGTTCGGAGTTCCGAGTTCTTGGCAGACCGACGTGAGAAGGGCGGTCGTCGCGGTTGGATCAGAAAGGTCGACCAGGTGAACGGAGTCGGCAACCGACTCGAGTCGATCTGCACCGGCGACCAGCCATCCCTGAGCCCTGAGAGTGGTCACGACGGCGGTACCGATACCTCCGGCGGCACCGGTTACTACGGCAATTCTCGAGGACATCGATGAAGTTTAAGGCTTGGTGGCGTGTGTCGAACCTGAACTGCGTTGCTCAATTGCGGGATTCGTCGGCGGCAAGGACTGTGGCGTCCGTTGTCGGGACCGCAGGATGTGGTGATGGCCGTGGCGTAGGGGCGGGAGCTGGTGTGGTATGCGCGGTCGGGCCACGCGTATGCGCTGGGTATCGCGTCGTGCCGACCTGATTCGAGCCTGTGTGTTCGAAACTCAGGGTATCCCTTTTCGGGGCAGGCAGATATTGGTGACCGGACACGATAATGGACTGGTGGCCAACACACGAGCGAACGACCTCGGCGGCTTTCTGCGCAGCCGTCGCGAACGGTTGACTCCAGAAGAAGCCGGTGTCGACCCGGGCTTCATTCATCGGCGAGTCCTGGGGCTACGCAGGGAGGAGGTGGCGGAACTGGCCGGGGTCAGCGTCGGCTACTACACACGTTTGGAACAAGGTGTCAGCGATAGCGCGTCCGCCGCGGTCATCGACGCACTGGCTGCGGCATTGCGCCTCGATTCTGCCGAACACGAGCATCTGCGGGTCCTCGCCGGGCCGAGACGGCCGGCTCGCTCCCATTCTCGCAGAAGCAAGCTGCGGTCCGAGATACGAGAATTGCTCGCGGTCATCCCCGGAGTGCCAGCGATAGTGATCGACCACCGCGCCGAGGTCCTCGCGTGGAATCGCCTTGGTCACGCTTTACTGGCGGGCCATGTCGACATCAACGCGCCGGACACGAAGGTCCGGCCGAATATCGCTCGGTTGCTCTTCCTCGATCCCCACCACCGTGCGTTGTATCGCGACTGGCACGCCAAAGCGCAAGTCACAGTGGCGGCCCTGCATCAGGCTGTGGCCCGGTATCCCGCCGATCGTCTCCTCGAACAGATCGTCGGTGAACTCGCCGTCGACAGTCCGGAGTTCGCGAGAATGTGGGCGCGACGTCCTGTGCAAACCTGCTCGTACTACGTGCGCGAACTCGACCATCCAGTGGTCGGGCGAGTGGCCCTGGCGAACGAGACGGTCACCTTGACCGACGACGACCAACAGATCGGGCTGTTCTATGCGCGTCCTGGCACGTCAGATGCCGACGCGCTCATCCTTCTGGCACAGAGTTTGCAACAGAACCTCCCATCAGCAGTTACCCCATCTCGGAAGGAGAATTTACAATGAGAATTGTCGTTGTCGGCGGTGCAGGAACAATCGGGCGACGCCTGGTGCCCGCGCTGCGATCGCACGACCATGAGGTTGTCGTGGCTGGACGTACATCGGGTGACATCCACGTCGATTTGACCTCACGTGAAACCATAGAGGCTCTGTACCGCGAGGTCGGGGAGATCGACGGCGTCGTGTGCATCGCAGCACATGGCGCGCTCGACGAATTCGGTACGCTGACGTCGGACGCGCTGTACGACAACATGCAAGCCAAGTTCTTCGGGCAAGTCGATCTGGTCCTTACCGGGCAACATTACTGCACCGACGGCGCGTCCTTCACCCTGACCTCCGGCATCTTCGCCGACCAACCATGGCCACATGTCACCGGCGGTGGCGTCATCAGTGGCGCGCTCCACAGCTTCGTCCTCTCGGCCGCGATAGAGCTGTCCCCGAGAATGCGGATCAACGTGATCAGTCCCACTATGGTCGGGGATTCCACCGATGCCTTTGCCGAGCACTTCCCCGGCATGCGCCCGGTACCGATGGATGAACTCGTCCACCACTACCTGCGCTCCATCGAAGGCGAGGACACAGGCCGAGTCATCCGCGCGTACGGCTGACCGTGTTTCTCGGGTAGCGCGCGGCAAAATATTGTGCGCACAATTAGCTTGAGTTTTAACCTCTGAGCTGGTGGTTTGTGGAGTTCCTGCGGGGTCGCGGTCCGGCTTTCTGGGAAGGTTTCTTGTCGCTGGCGGTCTTGATGTGCACGTCGTAGCGAGGTGCCGGTCGCTGGTTGCGGTGACCGGCCGGGCGACCCGGACCGGGGCGGGAGGGTTTCGGTGCTTTGGCTGGACATGCCGCTATTCGGCGGAGGTTCCGAAATCCTCGACGAACACGAGCGGGGGTAAGCCGTTGCGGAGCAACGGGTTTTTCCCAGGGGCGCCGCAGGTCGGTGGTGAGGTTCCGGGCCAGGCGTAGTTGGGTGTACGCGGCCAGAAGCAGCCAGGTCCACCGATCAGCGGCTTCCGGGTTCCGCAGTTTCGGGCAGGCCCAGCCGAGGGTCTGTTTGAGCATGCGGAAGGTGTGCTCGATATCGAAACGCCGCAGGAACGCCTGCCACAACACCTCGACCTCGGTGTGGTCCAGGTCGAGGACCGAATGCCACAACCACACCGGTTTCGGGATGGCGCCGCTGGGAAGCCGGTTGACATCGAGCCGGATCACGGTGCCTTCGATCACCGGCAGCTTCCTGGCCTGGGGCACCCAAGATGCACGGTGGGTGAGCCTGGGATGCAGACGATTCCATGACCGCGCTGTTGCAGGACCGTAGAGACGAGTGTCGGTCGTGGCAGCGGTGTCGGGTTCACCCCAGGTCGTCTGATCACCGAAAACGAACTCACCGCCGTGACGTGGTGGACGGCCGGTGGTTCCGGGCTGCCATGCGCGGGCGCGGCGGCGCAGGACCCGGTCCGACCGCATGCGTCCCAGGATGGCCACGGGCAGATCTGCCAGCAGGAACGCCAGCCGGGGCGCGTCGTAGCCGGCGTCGGCCACGATCCAGATATCCGGGTCACCGGGGCACCAGTGTCCGGCCTCGATCAGGTTGCCGATGACGGTGCGCAGCTGGCCGGCGGTGACGGTCGCGGCATCGTCTCCCGGCGTCAGCCGCACCGCGTCCAGAGGTGCGGTCCAGGAACTGCGCCCTGTTTCCAGGGCGGCGACCACCGAATACGGCCATCCCGGAATCATCTGTGCGGTGTTCTTCGCCCGCCCGTAAGTGTGACACAGAATCCGTTGCGGGCAGGTATGCGCCTCCGGCCGCAGCCAGCTGGTGATATACACCGCCAGCACCAGGCGACCGTCCGCGGCTCGCGGCAGCGGCACCGACACCAGTGCCCGCCGCAGCCGGGCGATATCGACCTGGCCGCGGTCCAGGGCCGCATAGATGCTGCCGTGGCCTCGGCGATATTCACCGATCAACGACAATTCCGGCAACGACCGCACCGGCCCGTCCGCGCATAACACTGCGTCCACCAGATCGAACGCAGCGTCCGTCCGTCGAGTCAGGCACCGATACAACTCGCGCCGGAACCCCGAGAGGTTCCCGACCGTGCCGGCGCAGCCGGTGTCGTGCACACTGTTCAACTGAAGCCCTTGGTTGTTGAAAGTCTTTCTGTCGCAAGAGGACATGATCAACCAAGGGCTTCACCCATTATCACCCGGGGCCACAAAACACCAGTTCAGAGCTTAAAACTCAAGCTAGGGCTTCGCGGGTGAACTCGTCCACGATGTCGAGAAATCGGATCTGACGTCCGCCGTTGTGGGCGTGGAAGTTTCGGCTTCAGGTGAGTCCGTGTGGAAGAATCCGGTTGTACGACGCCACGGGCGGCAGAGCAACGCGTGGCATGATGTTTCGAGAAAGGACCTCATGCGGGCATCGAAGATCCTCGGTTTCGTCGCCGCGCTCGTCGCGGCGCCGGTCGTATTGTCGGCAACGGCGGGCGTCGCTGCTGCCGATGCGACCGCGACAGTCACTGCGGGTAAGAAGTGGATTGTGGTCTCGGTGACTACCACCGGCGGGGACCTGCCGGAATGGTGCCGAGTCGATCCCTATTTCGGTACGCCACAAACCGTCAGCCTGGAGGTCGCGCCTTCAGGGAACCTCTTCGTCGACAATGTACCGCCGGGGCCGAGGAAGGTATCGGTATGGTGCCCGAACGGGGGCGCAACCGTGCACGACGTGGTTGTCCAGGCATGAGCCGAGTGGTCCGCTCCCGCACTCGCGGCGTTGCCGGCGACTGCCAGAAGGCTGTTCTGGTGGCCGGCTGACGGACCGGGGACCCGGCGATAGCACCCTCAGCTGCGGTTCCTCGGATATTTACCTGATTGCCAGCGGTACTACCGCGGCCCCAGGTCGTGCGGCCCCTTGGAACGCGAGAACCGTCAGGATAGCTCCCGGCCAATCCTCGTGCTAATCAGGGTTTCAGGCGTCCAGCATCCAGTATCAGCGCCAGATCGGGGCAGTTGATCGGGTGCTCGGTGTGTGTTCAGTCCGGCCAGGCTCCTGCCGGCAATTCCAGCGGCACACCGGGTGGTTTCACCGCCGGAACTCGGGCGTCGCCCGGGGCGGACCCCGTTTCGCTGCCTGGGGATAGGGCTTCGCCCCGTGCCGAGCGGCGTTGTCGCCCGGGATCGCGGACCGGGCGAAGTCCGATCCCCAGGGGTGTTCTCGGGGCGCGTCGGGTACACGTCCTGGCGGGTTCGCTCGTTGCGTTCCCAGGTACTGCCGCGCCTCTGCGGGCCCTGTCGCCGATGACTGCACCGGGCAGGTGGATCCTCGCGTTCTACCGGCGGTGGCGCAGGGTTCGCGACCTAACCAGAGTGGTGTAGAGGCTGTCGGCGGCGACGGTGGCCGTGTGTTCGCCGCTTCGCAGCCCGCCGGCGCGCTGTTTCGGTGGGGTCGGGTGGCCATAGCATTCACCAAAAATCGGGCAGATATAGCGGAGCCGCCCGCTAGGAAAGGGATTTCGCGCTCAGCATGCGCGTGGCGCTCCGTTGGGGGGCGCGCCGCACACATGTCGGGAGCCATAGGTGGCGTACCAGATATCTTGTGTCACAGACGCGCTAATGATCGAGCACGATTTCGTATCGAGGCGTAACGAAATGGTCTACTCCTCGATTGTCCTTGCGAGGGCGGGGATAAGCGAACAGGAGAGATTCCTGCGAAGAGTATTTGTGGTGGGTGCACTGGTGGCAGCGGCCGTGGGCCTCACCGCCTGCGACAGTCGGAACGGGAAGGATGGCTGGACGAAGTCGAGGGCCTCCAGATCAGCCTCGTCGGCGCGCAAAACAAGCTGGACCAGCTCGATGCTGAAGCAGCCCGCCGCTCCTCCGCAGTCGGCCTCGGCATGCCGGCCTTCGCCGACATCGCCAACCGCACCACCACTACATCGACGGGCCAGCACCGTCCCTGAAATCCGTGGTCGCCACGAAGCTGAACTGGCTACGCTCCAACCCATGCGAACTGTCTTCGTGTTTCCCACCGGTGAGCGAGCTGAGACCGTCGCCTCGCTCGATCGACATCTGCCTGAGCAGCGGGATCCGTGGACTCTGGACGGCAACCTCTACATCGACACCGACGATGAGCAGACTGGCTACCTCTTCTCCGACTGGGATCCCAAGGATGTGACGCTCCTCGAAGCGGCCATCGGACATCACCCCACTTGGGCGGTGCAGATCGACATCTCCGGACGGATCGACGGCACCGCAGAGGTTCACCAAATGGTCGCTCTGCTGCTCGAGCATGGAGGCGTGGCAACGGACGACTACACCACCCACCCGTGGACCCTGCCGGAAATCCTGTCTGGAGCACTGATCGACGGCCTGCGCTTCTTCGACTTTCGCGGCTACCCCGAACTCAACCGCGCACACGGGCGCTCCTGACTCGATCGCTTCACCGGCGCAAGTTCAGAGAAGGGGGCTGATGCACGATCAGGTGGCAGGTCAAGATCAGGCTGCGGAAGATCGGGATCATCCGCCCGAAGAACACCGCCTT
>NZ_BDCG01000045.1 GCF_001613385.1 Nocardia flavorosea NBRC 108225
GTACACCGCCGGCGGCGACTGGATCGTGGAAACCGCCGCCCCGGGCAGCGTCGACGTGGACGCGCTCATCGACCACACCGTGTTCGACGGCGCCGCCACCGGTGCCGAACTGTCCGAGATCGCGGCGGCGGCCGTCGATGCCGCACTGGACCGGCTCGATCCCGAGAACGGGATCGTGGTCCGGTTCGCCTGGCTGGAACCCGATACCGCGGACCGGCACGGTCATCTGGTGGTCATCGCGCACCACTTGGCGATCGACGGTGTGTCCTGGCGTGTGCTGGTACCGGATTTCGTACTGTCCGCCGTCGCGCGCAGCGCGGGCCAGACCCCGGAACTGCCCGCACCGGTCACGTCCATGCGGACGTGGGCGCATGCTCTCGAACGCAATGCACACAGTGCGGAACGGCGCGCGGAACTCGAGTACTGGCGGACCGTCGCTGGTACCGCCGATCCGCTGCTCACCGAGCGCCCGATGGATCCCGCGGTCGATACCGCCGGTGTCGTCGAGGTGCACGCGGTGCGGGTATCGCCCGAGGTCACCCAGGCGCTGCTCACCACGGTCCCGGCCCTGTTCCACGGTGGTGTGAACGACGGTCTGCTCACCGCGCTCGTCTTGGCGACCGCCGCGTGGCGGGCCCGGCGGGTGCCGGGAGCGCCGCTGGACGATCCGTTGCTGATCCGGCTCGAGGGTCACGGCCGTGAGGAAGAGGTCGTGCCCGGTGCCGATCTGTCCCGCACGGTCGGCTGGTTCACCGCGCTGTTCCCGGTCCGCTTCGAACCGGCCGGGATCGATATCGAGGCCGCGCTGTCCGGCGGCACGGAAATGGGCGCCGCGCTCAAACTCGTCAAGGAACAGCTGCTCGCCGTTCCGGACAAGGGTGTCGGTTACGGCCTGCTGCGGTACATGAACTCCGAGACCGCCGCGGACTTCCCGCAGATCATGCCGGGCCAGGTGAACTTCAACTACCTGGGTCGCGTCGGGGCCGGTGAGATCCCCGAGGAGATGCACGGTTTCGGCTGGCTGCCGACCACCGATCTGGCCGTCGACGTGGGCTACGACCCGGATATGCCGGCCATGGCGCTGCTGGATATCAACGCCATCGTCGCCGGCGACACCCTGACCGCGCGGATCGGCTACCCGGCCACCCAGCTGTCGGCGGACGAAGCCGCCGAGTTCGGCGAACTGTGGGTGCAGGCGCTGGAAGCCGTGGCCCGCCATGCCGAGTCCGCGGAAGCGGGCGGTTACACCCCGTCCGACTTCCCGCTCGTCGAGCTGACACAGCGGGATATCGAAGGCATCGAGCAGCGGTTCCCGCTGCCGGTCGCCGATATGTGGCCGCTGACCTCGCTACAGGCGGGCATGCTTTTCCACGCCCAGATCGCCGCCACCTCGGTGGACGTGTACACCGCGCAGGCGGTGCTCACGCTGACCGGCCGGGTGGATGCCGACCGGCTGCGGTCGGCGGCGCAGGCTCTGGTGGACCGCTACGAAAACCTGCGCACGGTCTTCGTGACCGACCGCGCGGGCAACTCGGTCCAGGTCGTCCTGGACGAGGTGCCGGTCGACTGGACCGAACACGACCGCAGCGCCACCGGTACCGCCGACGACTTGATCGAAGCCGACCGGCTGCGGCGCTTCGATCTCACCGAACCGCGGTTGATCAGGTTCACCCTGATCAAGACCGGACCGGCTGCCTGGCAGTTCGTAGTGTCGAACCATCACATCGTGCTCGACGGCTGGTCCATGCCGCTGCTCATGCGGGATCTGCTGGCGCTGTACGCGGTACACGCCGACCGCACCGCACTGCCGGCGGCCCGCTCCTACCGCCACTTCCTGGACTGGGTCGGCCGGCAGGACCACGACGCATCGCTGGCGACCTGGCGCGAGGCCCTGGCCGGGGTGAACGAACCGACGCTGCTCACCCGGCCGGATTCCGCGGGTGGAGCGTCCACCCACGAGATCGAGACGCTGTCCGGCGAATACGCCTTCGAACTGGACACCGCCGCCACTGCCCGGATCGTCGCGCTGGCCGCCGAACTCGGTGTCACCGCGAACACCGTGCTGCAGGTGGCGTGGGCGATCCTGCTCGGCCGGATCACCAGCCGCGAGGACGTGGTGTTCGGTGCGACCGTTTCCGGTCGTCCGCCGCAGCTGTCCGGTGTGGAGACCATGGTCGGGTTGTTCATCAACACGATCCCGGTGCGGGTACGGTTCGACCCGAGCGAATCCGCCCGCGATCTGCTCGCCCGGACCCAGGGCGAGCAGGCCGATCTGCTGGATCACCACTATGTGGGGCTGGCCGATATCCAGGCCGCGGCCGGGCAGTCCAACCTGTTCGACACCCTGTTGGTGTTCGAGTCGTATCCGGTGGACGCCGAGGGTATCCAGGAGCAGGCCACCGATATCGACGGGATGGCGGTGGCCGGGCTGACCGCGGTCGACGCCACCCACTACCCGCTGAGCCTGATCGCCACGCTGGGTAGCACACTGCGGATCCGCGCGGGATACCTGCGGGAACTGTTCGACGAGCCCGGTGTGTGCCGGATCGCCGGTCAGTTGGTGCGGGTGCTCACCACCCTCACCGCCGCACCGGACCGGCCGCTGGGCGAGATCGATCTGCTCGACGACGCGGAACGCGAACTGGTGCTGCGCGGCTGGAACGACACCGCCCATTCCGTGGATTCCACCGCGACCCTGGTGTCGATGTTCGATGCGCAGCTCGCCCGGACCCCGGACGCGCCCGCGCTGACCTTCGGCGAGGAGACGCTGTCCTACGCCGAATTCGCCGCCCGGGTGAACCTGCTGGCACGCTGGCTGATCGACCGCGGAGTCGGCCCGGAATCCTTCGTGGCCCTGGGGATGCGGCGTTCGATCGACCTGGTGGTCGGTATGTACGCCGTCACCGTTGCCGGCGGCGCCTACGTACCGCTGGATCCGGACCATCCGGCCGAACGTACGGAGTACATCCTCGCCACCGCCGACCCGGTGTGCGTGCTGACCTCCGCGGACGATCTGCCGATCGATACCGCCCAGGTGCGGATCGATAAGCTGGATCTGTCCGGGTACAGCGATACACCGATCACCGATCGGGATCGGGTGGCGCCCCTGCGTGCGGGTAACACCGCGTACGTGATCTTCACGTCGGGTTCGACGGGCCGGCCGAAGGGTGTGGCGGTGTCGCATGCGGCGATTGTGAATCGTCTGGTGTGGATGCAGTCCGAGTACGGTGTGCGGTCGTCGGATGTGGTGTTGCAGAAGACGCCGTCGACGTTCGATGTGTCGGTGTGGGAGTTCTTCTGGCCGTTGCAGGTCGGTGCGCGGTTGGTGGTTGCGAAGCCGGACGGTCATCGTGATCCGGCCTATCTGGCCGAGGTGATCGATACCGAGCAGGTCACGGTGGCCCACTTCGTGCCGTCGATGCTGACGGTGTTCGTGGCGGCGCTGCCCGGGGAAGCGGGCGCGCGGACGTGTGCGTCGCTGCGGCTCGTGTTCTCCTCGGGTGAGGCGCTTCCGGCGAAGCCTGCGCAGCGTTTGCGTGAGCTGACCGGTGCCGGGGTGCACAACCTGTACGGTCCGACCGAGGCCGCGGTCGACGTCACCTTCCACGAGGTGACCGATGCCGATACCGCCGTCGTGCCGATCGGCGCCCCGGTGTTCAACACCCAGGTGTACGTGCTGGACGCCCGGTTGCGGCCGGTCCCGGTCGGTGTCGCCGGTGAGCTGTACTTGGCCGGTACCCAGCTGGCCCACGGCTACGTGGCCCGCCCGGACCTGAGTGCGGATCGCTTCGTGGCGAATCCCTTCACCGCGGGCGAGCGCATGTACCGCACCGGTGACGTGGTGCGCTGGAACTCCACGGGCGAACTCGAGTACTTGGGCCGCTCCGATTTCCAGGTGAAACTGCGTGGTCTGCGGATCGAACTCGGCGAGATCGAAACCGCCCTGACCGATATCGACGAGGTCGCGCAGGCCGTGGTGGTGCTGCGCGGCGATACCCGCATCGGGGACCAGCTCGTCGGCTACCTGGTGCCCGCGGCGGGTGCGCCGCTGGATATCGAGGATGTGCGCGAGGATCTGTCCGCGCGCCTGCCGTCGTACATGGTGCCCGCCGCGTTCGTGGTGCTCGACGAGCTGCCGCTGAACGCCAGCGGCAAACTCGACCGGCGAGCGCTGCCTGCGCCGGTATTCGAGGCCCGCGTCTTCCGGGCGCCCTCGACTCCGATCGAGGAGATCGTGGCGAATACGTTCGCCGAGGTCCTCGGTGTGGAACGGGTCGGCGCGGACGACGATTTCTTCGAGCTGGGCGGTAACTCGCTGAGCGCGACCCGGGTGGCGGCCCGGTTGTCGGCGGCGCTGGACACCGATCTCGCCGTGCGGGAACTGTTCGAGGCCTCCACGGTGGCCGCGCTGGCGGCGCGCGCCGAAACCCATTCGGGTGCCGGCGGCCGGGTACCGCTGGTGCCGCAGCCGCGGCCGGCCCAGACCCTGCCCTCGGGCGAGGTCGTGGAGCGGGTGCCGCTGTCACTGGCGCAGCAGCGGATGTGGTTCCTGAACCGGTTCGATCCCGAATCGGCCGCCGACAACCTGCCGATCGCGGTCCGGTTGTCGGGTCTGCTGGACCGGCAGGCCCTGCAGATCGCGATCGCCGATGTGCTGGCGCGGCACGAATCGCTGCGCACGTACTACCCCGAGGTGGACGGGACCCCGTACCAGCAGGTGGTGCCCACCTCGGCGGTGATCCCGGATCTGACCACGGTGGACGTTTCGGAAACCGATCTGTTCGCGCGCATCGCCGAATTCGTCGGTACCGGGTTCGATGTCACCGCCGCGGTGCCGTTCCGAGTCCGGTTGTTCGAGGTGGACCCGACCGAGCACGTGCTGGTGGTCGTCGTACACCACATCTCCTCCGACGGTTTCTCCATGGGACCGCTGGCCCGCGATGTGGTCACCGCCTACAGCGCCCGGATCGAGGGCGGAGAGCCGGGCTGGCGCCCGCTCGAGGTGCAGTACGCCGATTACGCGCTGTGGCAGCGGCAGGTACTGGGGTCGGAGGACGATCCGGAGTCGGTGATCGCCGCGCAGATCGGGTACTGGGCCACGGAACTGGCCGGTATTCCGGAGCAGCTGGACCTGCCGGCCGACCGGTCGCGGCCCGCCGTGGCCTCCGGCCGGGGCGCGAGCCTGGACTTCGAGATCGACGATGCGGTGCACGCCGAACTGACCGAACTCGCGCGCAGCCGCGGGGTGACCTTCTTCATGGTCGTGCACGCCGCGTTCGCGGTCCTGCTGTCGCGGTTGTCGGGCGAATCCGACATCGTCGTCGGCACCCCGGTCGCCGGGCGCGGTGAACGTGCGCTCGACGAGGTCATCGGCATGTTCGTCAACACCCTCGCCTTGCGGACACCGATCGACGCCGAGGCCGGTTTCGCCGAACTGCTCGAGCAGGTCCGCGGTCACGATGTGGCCGCGTTCGGGCATGCGGATCTGCCGTTCGAGCGGCTGGTCGAGGTGCTGAACCCGGTGCGGTCGCAGGCGCGGCATCCGCTGTTCCAGGTGATGCTGTCGCTGCAGAACAACAATCCGCAGGTCAGCGGCGAGCTGCCCGGGTTGGCGATCAGCGGTATCGATTCGCCCATCGAGACAGCCAAGTTCGATCTGCATCTGGAACTCGCCGAACGGATCGGACCCACCGAAACCGGCGCGCACACCGCCCGCGGTGTCACCGCCAAGTTCATCTACGCGACGGATCTGTTCGACGAGGCCACGGTGGCCGGGTTCGCGGATCGGTTCACCCGGTTGCTGACCGCGGTCGTGGCCGATCCGACGGCACCGGTCGGGGATCTCGAGATCCTGGCCCCGGCGGAGCGGACACGGGTGCTGTCCGACTGGAACGCCACCGAACACCCTGTTTCCGCGGCGCTACTGCTCGACGGATTCCACCGGGCGGTCGCCGAGTACCCGGACCGGATCGCGGTGACCTCCGAGGGCGCCGAGGTGACGTACGCGGAGCTGGATGCGCGGGTCAACCGGTTGGCGCGGCATCTGATCGCGCAGGGTGTGGGCCCGGAATCGCTGGTCGGGCTGCTGATCTCGCGATCGCTGGACCTGGTGGCCGGGATGTACGCGGTCGCCGCCGCCGGCGGTGCCTATGTGCCGCTGGACCCGGCGCATCCGGCCGAACGGATCCGGCACATTCTGGACACCGCGGCACCGGTCTGCGTCCTGTCGACCACGGCCGATGCCGAGGCGCTCGGTACGGACGTGCCGGTCTTCACCCTGGACACCGTGGATGTCGCCGGGTACGCCGATACGCCGGTCACCGATGCCGATCGGGTCGCGCCGCTGCGTACGAGCAATACCGCGTACGTGATCTTCACGTCCGGTTCGACCGGTCGCCCGAAGGGCGTGGCGGTATCGCACGGGTCGGTCGCCAACCAGATCGCCTGGATAGTGGGCGAATACGGTATCGGCCGCGATGATGTGGTGCTGTTCAAGACACCGGCGACCTTCGACGTCTCGGTATGGGAATTGTTCGCGCCGTTGACCGTCGGCGGCCGGATGGTCGTCGCCGAACCCGACGGCCACCGCGACCCGCAGTACCTCGCGTCGGTGATCGCCGAGCAAGGGGTGACCGCGACCTCGTTCGTGCCGTCGATGCTGTCGGTGTTCGCCGAGAGCGCCGCGGCCGTCCCGGGTGCGCTGACG
>NZ_BDCG01000046.1 GCF_001613385.1 Nocardia flavorosea NBRC 108225
CAGCGTGTAGCCCTGTCGTCGAGCCAGTCTGCGGATGGCCTCGGTGTGCTGGGAATGATAGTGCGTAGAGATATCAGTGCGGAGATAGCCGAGGGCTCGGGGACGGTGGGGATGATACTTGCCGATCGGCTGAGTCATGGCGGCACCTCGATCGCGACGAAGAGACATGGAAAGCGCTTGGGCACTGGATGTTCGGAACCGTCATCGCCTAGCGCGGTCCTATGACACACTTCGGAAAGCTTGTTGTTCCACCGAATCGGAGCCCCCGGATGAAGTTCTCTGAACTACCAGAGCGAGAACCGTGCCAGGTAGAAGCATTCGCCGAATCGGTGAATCACACATCCCCGAAACGGAGGCGAGATGCCTGAAGACCCCAGCGGTACTGGATCGACACTGCCTCGGCGCCAGCTCGGAAGACACTTACTGGAGTGGCGAACCCGAGCCGGTTACACCCAGGCCAAGGCGGCCCAGCTCCTGGAGATGGGCGCAACAAGCCTCGGGCGACTCGAGAAAGGGGAAAACTCACGGATCAAGACCCGTGACATCCAGGCGGCCTGCGACCTCTACGGGGTGCCTGACGATCTGACCTCTGCCCTGGTTGGGCTGGCGAAACAAGCGAATGTGAAAAACTGGTGGCACCAGTATGGGGATCTGATCCCAAAGGATTTCGACGTGTACGTCGGTTTGGAGGCGGCGGCGACGAAAATTCTTTCGTACCAACCCGATTTGGTGCCCGGGCTGCTGCAGACCGCCGACTACGACCGCGCGTTGGCGTATGAACAAGGCCCAGACGAAGACCGCGAGCACTTGGATGGACGTGTCCAGCTCAAGATGCAGCGGCAGAAGATAATAACTCGACGTACACAACCGATCATGTTCGACGTGGTTGTCGGTGAAGCTGCCCTCCGGAGAACGGTCGGCGGCCGCGGCGTCATGGCCGCGCAGCTTCGGCATTTGGCTGATATGTCCACCCGTGACAACGTCGAGCTGGCTGTTCTCCCTTTCACCGCAGGTTTTCCAGGCGGCATCTCCATGCCACCGTTTGTCGTCCTCCTGTTCGGCGAATCAGCGCCCGGCGAGCCTGTAGAGCCACCGGTGGTTTTTCTGGAGGGAGTGGTCGGCAATATGTACATCGAAGATCGCGACGACGTGGAGAAGTTTCTCCGGACGTACGATCTGATCAGAGGTAGGGCGCTTGCCGGACCGGATATCCGACAAGCGCTCAGAGAGTCAGCAAGGGAGCGGTGAGGATGCGCACTGACCTATCGGGTGCAAGCTGGTTCAAGAGCAGCTATAGCCAGCACGGCGGCGAGTGCGTGGAGGTCGCACACATGACCGACATGGTCGGTGTTCGGGATTCGAAGGACCCGACCGGTCCGGCGCTCGTCTTCGGGCACAGCGAGTGGGAGGCATTCCTCCGGGCAGTCGCCACCGATAGCTGATCCGCTGGTCGAGGCGGTCCCGTCGGCGGATCAGTCGGGGTTACAGGCAACCGGCGAACAACCGCACCGCAAGCGGTTGATCGCTTGCCTGGTGTACTGCGGCCGGCGGGCACCGTTGCGAGATTGCGGTATCTTTCCATCGGTCGCGGTTCGGGGGCAGCGGCAGATCCGTCCCCGGCCGGTTGTGAGGGAGCTGGAGGGGAATGCCGTGAAGGCCGGCAGCGGCGTGGACAGGGTTGCCCGCAAGATCGCGATAACCGGGGTGGCCGGGATCGTCCTGATTCTGGGTGGTGTGGTCGTCGCTGTGATCGCGCGATTCATCGATCCGCCGTTTCCGCTGACCAGAACGTACTCCAGCCGGTCGGCGGACTTCTCGTCCGAGAATGAGATCACCGCGCACGGCGACGACGTATTCGGCGAGTTCTCGGATATCCGGATCGAGGACGCCTCCGCGCATTTCGCGAACACCGCGATTATTGCCGCTGCCCGCAGCGCTAGTCGCACTGGCCGCGGCCTGGTTCCTCGGCCGCCGGAAACCGAGTTCCTATGACGGCGTGGGCGGGTTGGCCCTGCTGCTGGTCTTTGCGCCGTTCGGGTATCTGCTGGTCGTCCTCATGGGGCAGCACCTGCCCGGTCTGCACAGTTATATCCGGGACGAGTACCCGTACTACCCACAGTGGACTCTTATCCTGGCCGCGTACGGGCTGGTCGGCGCCGGAATTCTGCTCGTCAGCGGGCTCGCGGTCATGCCCGGGTCTGTGCGCTCGCTGTCACAACGGGGTTTGGTGTTGTCGCTGGTGGCCGGGCTGGTGGTGGCCGGGGTGGCGGCCGTCCGGTTCGGTGACGACGACGCCAATATCGAGCAGCGGACCGCCGCACCGGCTGATATCCCGCCGGTGCCGGCCGCTCTGGGCACGCAGCGCTACGCACTGATCACCGACGAACTGACATCCGACGGCCGGCTGGAGAATCTGGTGATCGCCGGTACCGGATTCGTCCTCGCGTCGGAGAGCGGGCTGACCGCATACGACGGCGCGACCGGAGAACGGCGCTGGCATTACCGGGCAAGGATGTCGACCGCGAGCATCCGCTCGCGTACTCGCCGAGTTCGCTGTGGTCGCTCGACGGCGGGCAGATCGTGGCCGCGAAGTGGGAGCGGTGGGGTTGGAAGGTGTTCGACGCGATCACCGGCGAACTCTTGCGGGACAACGCCGTATTCGGCGACACCGAGGAGGACGGGGAAAGCCTGGTGCTCTCCGGTCGGGAGCGTCGGCCCGGAATGGTGCTGTACGAACGAGAAGGCACGCTGGCACGGTACGACGCCCGGACCAATGAACTGCTGTGGTCGACCCAACCGCTGCTGCCCGGATGCCTCCGCGGTCCCCTCTCCACGGCCGCCACCAGCACCACGGTGATCGTGGTCGCCGGTTGTCCGGGCGAGACGAACACAGTACGAATACTGGCACTGGACGCCCACACCGGTGCGGTCACAGCCACCCGCGATGTCGCGCACGGCATCGACTACGACCTACTCGACCACGCCGACGTGCAACTCGTCGACGACGACGCGGTGGTGGAGTGGTTGGCCGGTGAGCACCACCGCCACCTGGTGATCGGCGCACCCGGCGACCTCACCACCGCAGCCGAACTCGACGGCACACCGATCACCGCGGATCCGCACAGCGCCGAAATCTTCGGGGGCAGCTCGGTAATCGACACGATTTCGGGCGCCCTGCGGTCCACGTATCCCAGCGCGCACCCACCCCGTGAAGTGAATGAACTGCGTGAGGATTCCGAAGGAAGGACGGTCTTCCTGACATCCGAGCTGGTCGAATTGGACAATGCGGGCCCCGACCTCGCCCTGCGCACCCTCCCCCGGGCCGGCACCTCGCCCCCGACAGTGCATCCGCTCGCCGCGCCCGGGAACTGCGGTGCCGCGACGATACTGCCCGTCCCTGGGGCGGTGCTGGTCTTCTGCCCCCGTGCTCCGGACAACGCCCCGGGGATCTTCGGCTTCGCGCCCTGAAACCTGACCGCTAGTGGCCCTGGCACGCAGAAGCGCACAGTCCGGGCCGAGAATGCTGATCCCGGCGGCCGGGACCGCCGCCGCGACATGCGGGGTGGGCCGACCTGGCTCTCGAGAAGGATGCGGCGCCATGGGGGTTGTGCGATGCTCGGACCACTCTTGGATCAGAGCTCGGCGACGCTGGTATCGTCCCGGCATCTCGGCAGAACGAAAGGGGGGCGCGGGGTGACTGGTCCACTTCAGGTCGATATCGATGTTTTGACGAAAACCGTGACCGGGCTCAGGAATTCGCAGCAGATGCTCGAGGACGCACTGAAGGCGATGGCCGATGTGGGTGCTGCGAGTATCGGCACCCAGGCCCTCGATGACGCAGCCGACAGCTTCCAGCGGAGGTGGCATTTCGGGGTGCAGCGCATCGGCGAACTCTCCCGGACCACCGCCGACGGCGTCGACCAATGCCTCGCCGCCTACCAAGCAGTCGACAACGCGACAGCTACTGCCCTCGGTCAGGTCAACAGTGCGCCACCCACTACCGGTGAACAAGGGCAACCGTGACCGATAACCCGTACCCGAATCTCGGCTACAACCCCGTCCCCGGCGTACCCGACGATGTCGCCGGCCTGAGCAACCGCGTCGAGACTGCCGCCGAGGCGGTGCGCGAAACCAACGATCTCTTGGCTCGACTGCGCAACAGCAACGACGAGGTCTGGCGCGGCGAAGCCGGCGACGCATTCCGGAGTCATTTCGACGCCACCCTCGCACAAGATCTGGGCTACACCCAGAGTTCGCTGGAACGCGCGGTCACGGTCCTCGGGGAATGGAACACCGCTCTTGTCGGATTCCGCGACCAGGCAAAAGCGCTGGACCAGGAAGCCGGCGTCGCGGCCGCAGAGGTCAACAAGGCCGTCACCGAGGTCCAGAACGCAAACGCCAACCCCGATCTCGGCCTGGCCAATCAGGTGTTCGACGACCCCGCCGCACTCCAGGCCGCACAAACCCGGCTCAATGCCGCCACCGCACGGGTGAATGCGGCCAACACAGCACTCGACAACTGGTTGGGGACCCAGGACTCGATCGCCGCGCGCGCTCGCGACCTGGCCACCGAACACGAGAATGTCGCCAAACGGATTGCTTCCGAACTGGATACGGCCGCCAAGGATTTTGCTCCGAGCGAACCCGACAAAAGCATCTGGGACAAAATCAAGGATGCGATCGGAGCGATCGGCGAGTGGATCGACGAGCACCGGGAGGGAATCCATACTGCACTCGCCATCACCGCATCGGTCGCAGGACTGCTCGCGCTGGTCACACCACCGCCGGTTTCCGCAATCGCACTCGGTGTGTCCTTGGCCGCCGGTGCCGGAGCGCTCGCCCTCGATTTCACCGACCCCGAGATACGTGAGGGCCTCATGTCCGGCGATATGAGTGCCTGGATGACCGTGGGTGGCGATGCACTCAGTGTTGTTCCCGGCGGGGCCGCTTTGGGCAAGGCGGCATGGGCCGGCGTCCGAGGGCTGGACGATGTCAGCCGCATGGAGGGGATGCTGAATGCCTGGCAAGCGGGTGCGCACGACCCCGGAATCGTGATGAAAGGTCTCGCAGTACCGGTTGATTCGGCCCTCAGTGCCGCGGCACAGAGCGCTCCTGCGATAGCCCCGGTCTACAAGATTCTGCAGGTAGCCGATATTGCCGGCACTTCCCCGTTGCCCAGCGCAGCACCGGCGATGGCGATACTGTCCAGGGCCGGTTCTTCTGTGGCGAACCTGGTCGGTCTCGGAGGGGATGAGTAGCGCACCGAGATGCCGAACGACAAACTGCGCTCCGCACCGACCATCGGTATCGAAATTCCGCACGGGTACAACGAGATCCCGCTCGGCGATCTCGACGCGCTCATGCAGAGGGTCGGCCCGGTGATCACCGATTCCGTTCCCGGACAAATGCGCAGCGACGTACCGAATGTACTGGGAGCCCTACATTTCATGCTGGCCACATTGGCCGCGAACAACGCCCTCTACAGCGGTATCGGTCTGCACCGCACAGCAGAATCGGATATCGAGCGCATCGCTGTCTCGTGGTTGACCGTTTCCTCCTTCGATTACGGAGAAGAACGGAATCCGAGACTGGTGCTCAGCGAACTGATCCAAACCAAGGCCGCCGCGAACTCACAAGGAAAGCTTGCGGTGGTGGAAACACCGACCGTCCCTATTCTCTATTTCGAATGGACCAGAAAACATGTGGCACCGGACATCCTGAGCTATCCGGCCGCCGATTCCACAGAAGTGTTCCAGATCGAGGCGACAGTACCGTCCCGAGACGGCACCGCGATCGCCGTGGTGGAGTTTTCGACCGCCGACACCGAGGCCGGACCACAATACCGCGGAATGATTCTCGATATGGCGGCATCGGTCACCTTCCCAGAACCGCCACCCGACATGGGGAGTTCCAGTCTTGCGCTCTGACGAAACACCGCAGCGAAACATACGGCCGATCCACTACTCACGAACCGAACCGGCCCGCCGGGAGGCGGATTCGGGCGGGCGTCCCGCGAACCCCATGCGGCACAAGAAACGTGCCGGTGGGACCACGGGAGCCGCCACCCGTCCGAGAAGTGTCGCGGACAGCCTCATGGTCGGGGGATGGGAGTATTCGTATACTTCGAAGCCGCTGAGATACACACTTATCGCCATCGCATTCACGGTGGACATGCTGGTGCATATCGCAGTGGGTGTGGCGGTGTGGTACACCTTCGACCATTCCCCGGAACCACCCTGGAATCCGATCATGTCCGGTGTATTCGCGGGTCTCGCCGCGTCGTTCGTTCACCGGACATTCGTCCAGCGACTGATCCGGACCACACTCGGCAAAGCTCTTTTCGGTCTGCGACTCCGACGGCAAGACGGCACCTATCCGACGTTGTGGGCACTGGTCAAACAGTGGTTCAGCGGGACCTTCGCCGCACTCGAGGTGGTTACCAGTCTGGGCTGACCGAGCAGCCCCGGGGTAATCGAGGGCTTTCCCGGACCGACTAA
>NZ_BDCG01000047.1 GCF_001613385.1 Nocardia flavorosea NBRC 108225
TAGGCCATCGCCGCAGGCGACGCGAAGCGCCCTTGAGGTTGGAGGGGCGCGGGAACACAATGCAGGCGACTCCACCCAGGGGCACGCAGCCGCAGGCTGCGCACGAGTGCGCCCGCGCGCTCGCACCACCCTCGACACGTCAAAGGCCCCCGGCAGTCCTACAACTACCCACCGGGCCCGATCTGTAGACCGCAGCATACGCACACGACTTCACCACCACCCCCGTATGCCAGCGCAACCACCACGCAAACGCACCGATACCCACCCAAACGCAACCACACACTCTTTCCAACCACCGAACTTCCACCACCACCCCTAACCCAACCAACATCTCTTGGATCTCCTCCCCCTCCCACACCCTCATCTCATGCGCACGAAGTGGGTATGAGATGAGGGTGTGGGAGGGGGAGGAGATCCGACGGCGCGAAGCGTCGTCCATGCAGGTCAGGGGTGGTGGTGGACTCGGAGGGCGCTCGCCAAAAGATGAGACAATTTGTCTCAGCTTTTCCACCACTTTTGTACACGTTTTCGCATCGCTTTCTCACCGGCCCAGAGGCCGAATACGACCGGAACCGGCGACTCACACCGCCCGAGTTCACCCACTGTGAAACACGAATGCTCCTGTCCAGTTTTCTGGACGCGGTCCGGCTGACCGACTCCCCCGCGAACCGGCGGCGACCGAGCGAACCGGCGGCCGGCCGAATCGTTCACGCCTGGTTTCCGACAGTTCTTCGACTGCTGCCACCGCCCGGACCGGGTTCGAGGTTTCGGCGCCTGGCGGCACCGTGCGCGACCTACGGCCGCGTGCTCCCGCTGGGACGCCTGCATTGTGTTCCCGCGCCCCTCCAACCTCAAGGGCGCTTCGCGTCGCCTGCGGCGATGGCCTGCGGCCACCCTTGACCTTGGAGCCTCTACGCGAGAAGAGCAGGCGATAACGGGCAGGCCGGGGGCCTGCCCGGGTAGGGCGCAAGCGCCCCACCGGGAGCAGAAGAACCCGCGCAGATGCGGTACCAGCGGTAGACTGACCGAATCGTCCGGCGACGGACACACGAAAGCCACCTGCCGACTGGGACTCAGCAGGTGGCTTTTTCGTACGCAGAATGTACGCAGCACGTTCGAGCATCACCAGAACTACCCAACGCACCAAACAGCGAATGTGCAGGTCGGCCCAATGTTGCCAACGGCTTCAAAACCTGCCAATACGGGCAAATCGGGCGCGCCGCGCTCTCCTAAAGCGGGTGTCGCAGGTTCGAATCCTGCCGAGGGCACAACATTAGCGCTGGTCAGCCCGCTGTTTTGCGGAGGCTAATCGGCGCTGAACCGCTCTCTGTACGCAGTGAGTACGCAGCAACGAAACCCGTACGCGCTGCATCGAGCTTGGAAGCGACCGCATCCAGGTCGTCATCGAACAGGTCGGCGTAAACATCCAGCGTTGTGCTCGGCTTGTCGTGGCCGAGCATCCGCTGTATGGCGAGCACAGACGCACCCTCGGACACTGCGAGTGAAGCGGCCGTATGCCGTAGCTCATGCGGCGTCAGCCCATCCACCCCGGCCGCCTTCGCGGCACCGTCGAACCAGTCCCGACGCATATTGCGAGCCCGCAGCACTGCGCCCTGCGGTGAGGTGAACACCTCCGCATCGGCTTTGCGTCCGGCGATCCGCTGCCGCAGCGGTTCTACCAGGAAGGTCGGGAACGGCACGCTTCGCCGCTGGTGATCCTTCGGTGCTTTGATCACAAGTTCACCGTCCACCTCGGTGATTGTCCGTTCTATCTGGAATCGGTTCCGTGCGAGCGACACCGCGGACACCTGCATTCCGGCGAGCTCGGCGAATCGGAGCCCGCAATAGGCGAGCACCATCACGGTTAGCCAGTTGCTTCCGGCGTGTTCAGCCAGCAGTTCGACCTCGACCCCGGACAGGTAGCGACGCTTGGCCAGCTGCTGCTTGGGCCGGTCGACGGTATCGCAAGGGTTCACCGCGATTTTGCGGGTCCTCACAGCGTGGTCGCAGATTCCCGAGAGCACTCCGAGGTGCTTCCGCACTGTCCCGCCGGACGCACCGTTTTCGATCTGGGCCGTCACCCATTCACTGATCTCATCGTGCATTTCCATGAGGTCGGCAAGCCGGGTGCTTCCCCATCTAGGGATGATGTGCCGGTTCACGATGGAGACATTTCGGGACCGGGTGCTTTTCTCCCACGATGGATGGCTGGCCAACCACGCCTGAGCCACAACCCCAACGGTGGTGCGGCCAGCAGCTGGCGGAGCATGCCGGCCGGTGACTACTGCCGCCGTCTGTCCGTCCAACCACGCTTGAGCATCGGGCTTGCGGGCGAACCGTTTTGAGTGCTCCTTGCCTGCGCTATCCACGTAACGGGCACGCCACCGCTTGCCCTTGCCGTGGAGCTTGGACGGAACACGCCGGACCGTGCCGTCCTCCTGACGCTCATCTTTCGTCCAGAGGTCTTCGACCCCAGCCCGGCGGTTCCGTCGTGCTGCCATGATTACGCCGCACCCCCGGTGCGAGTCTGGGCTTCCTGCTCGGCAATCCACGCCTCGACGACACTCTGTCGCCACACGCGACGCCGACCGAGTTTGAAGCTATCCGGGCCGTTGCCGACGTGCGCCCAGTACCGCCACGTGGCGGCCGGGATACCGGTCAGTGCTTCGCAATCCTTGGCCTGCAGGTACCGATCGTTGTTCATTGTTTCTGTCCTTTCGGGTCTATGGCGACGGGCTGTCGCCTTGCTGTCGCCTTGTGCGACGGCGGCGACGCTGGGTGTCGCCTTGGGCTACGTGCTGTTGCCGAGTCGATATGGTTACCGTTCGGCGTTCCTTGCTGGCGTGATGCCAATTACGTCTTGATGGGTCTGAACTGCGATTTCTCGGGAAATTGAGCGTTCGGTCGGACTGTCGCCTGGGTTGTTGCCTGGTTTCAGCTACCGTCGCCGGTTGAATCTCGGGGACCTTCGGCGGGAACCGGCCCGCCCCTTGTGGCCTCTGGAATCCGTCCGGTGGCGGCGGGTGAATCCCGGCCTGTCGCCTCTCGTGTCGCTACCTGTCGCCCGGTGTCGCGCCCCAGTCGGCGGACGCGACACCGCGCACCGGTCAAGCGACAGAGGCGTCGCCCTTGACGACGGTGAGCTTCGGCCGACGCGGTGTGGTCGAGCCGTGCAACACCTCGTTCAGGTCGATAACCCGAACCGGCGGACCGGGCATGGAGGCCAGAGTGCGGGCGGCCGACAGGATGCCGTTGTGGGTCTCCCCGGCCTTGCAGAAGTACAGGACCCCCGCGCAGTCAGCGGCCTCGGCGGCCCTCTTCGCCCGCGCGACCGCAGTCTTGACCGCCGCGCCCTTCTTCTGGCTCAACTCGACCTCGACCGCCCACAGCCGGTCCTGCTCGTCCCAGTACCGGCCATCGTGGATATGCGGCCGGGCCTGCCCCGCCTTCGCCGGGCCGACCTGAGAACGCAACTCCCGCTCGGAAACCCACCGCTCCAGATCCGTCCCGACCAGCGCGAGACGTACATCGAACGATGCGGTCACATGGGCGGCCATCTTTGGTGTCGGCGTCCAGTAGTTCGCATGGAACGGCAACAGCGTCTCCACCGCGATCCGGGTCGGGAACACCCAGGCTGGACCGGGAACCGGCCGCACATTCACATCCGAGACCATCCCCATCGCCCGCCACTTCGCCACCGCACGGTAGGCGTTGGTCATCTTGACGCCGAGCAAGGCCGCTACCCGGTCCATCGGAGCCCCGTACATCTCGGCCAGGATCGTCAACGCGGTCATATCACGCGGGGTCAAACGATGATTCGCCATCTCACCGCTCCCATCCGTCACGGTCCCGACCGCTAACCAAACCCGCGAAAGCGTGACCCGGAATCGGCGAGCGTTCCGCTGCGGCCGACACCACATACTCCTCATCGGCGCGGCCTTCCAGCATCGCGTCCAGACGGGCACTCATGGCCAGATCCGCCGCATCCGCCTCGCGACGAGCCTGAATACGTTCGTCCCGATCCGGGTGCGCCGCCAACCACGCAGCCGCACGTTCATCAATGGCCCGCTGAGCCGCCGAGCGAACGGGCCGGTCCTGCTCCCGGCCGGCGCTTTCGGATTGCGGACGCACGGCATACTGCTCGCTGCTCATCGACCGAATCCGTCCTGGTCGCTCACCGCGGAGCCGTACTCGATCAGACCGCCGTTGCACACCCGGCAGATCGAATCCGATTCGCTGCCGATGTTCTGCGAACCGTCGCAGTCGAGGCACAGACCCCAGTAGCTCTCGGCGTGCATCTGCACACAACCACGGTTCTCGCATCCTCGTTCGCCGCAGTACCAGCAGAAACCGGCGAAGTTCAGACGGGCCGGACGTGGCAAGGAATGAACTACAGTAGACATACTTCTGGGACTCCCATCCTGAAGTGAATGCCGAAGCAGCTGGACACTGCTTTCGGCGCCTGACTCCCCGGTAGTTCGCGCTGCCGGGGAGTTTTTTCTTGACCTTCGTATGCTAGCACGGGATCACGTTCTCAAGCTAGTACGCAACAATAAAGTTGGGGACGTTGGTGATAGAATGGATATCGCCAGCTAGCACGCTAAGGCGTGAGGAGGTTTACTATGTCGCCGCGCTTAGACCGGCCTGCCCCTCCCTATGTGCAAATAGCCGAGCACTACCGGCAGCTGATCAAGAACGGCGAGCTGAGTGAGGGTGCCAAGCTGCCCTCAGTCGCCGAGGTTGCGGGCGACTGGAAAGTTGCCACTGCAACGGCGTCGAAAGCTCTCGGACAACTACGAGCCGAAGGGTTCGTTCGCAGCAACAACCAGGGAACGTTCGTATCAATCGGTCACAAGCAGACGACCGGACCGGACCGGTTGCAAATGCTTCGAGCGACAGGCAACGGGTTTCGGCCAGGCGAAACGGCCGAGATCGTAAGTTCCGGGATGACCGCCGCAGACAACGAGGTTGCCGAATCCCTCGGCCTGCCAGTTGAGTCAGACGTGATTCAGCGCCGACGGATCTACCGAGACGACCTCGGGATAGTGGCTGTATCGACGTCGTGGCTTCCTGGGGATCTCGCAGACCCAGCACCCGAACTGCTCTCGACGGCACCTCTCCCGAAGATGACTTTCGGCCTCGTGGAGGACCGGACCGGTCGGAGGGTGGTCCGGCGGCGGGATTTGGTTGCGATCCGGCCCGCCCCATCTGATGTCGCGGAGGTTCTCGGTGTCGCTGTCGGCGCCGATTGCCTGACTATGGCGAACCTGTACTGGGATGAAAACGGAGACCCAACCGAGTATGCGGTGGATTTCCTCGCTCGGGGGCGGGAACTCAGCGCTGAGTACTCGATGGACTGAATCGGGTTCGCGATGTAGGTCGCATTCGCGATTCACGTGAGGCCCTGGCATCTTGTGGGGACATCGATGCCAGGGCCTCACTGCATTCACTGCGCAACCACCGTCTGCTCCTGGGTGGAGGCGCTTGCGCCGACTCCGGGGCAGGCCCTCGGCCTGCCCCTCAAA
>NZ_BDCG01000048.1 GCF_001613385.1 Nocardia flavorosea NBRC 108225
GTGTGCGTGTGTTCTTTGAGAACTCAATAGTGTGTTGATGAATGTCAGTGCCAAATATTTGATTTGGTTTCGGTTCTTCATACCCCCGTGTGGAGGGCCGAACATTTAAGTCAGCTAAATTCCGGCTGGCGATTGTTTTGCTGGGTTTTCGGACTCTAGTTTGTACTTTTGATTGCGCCTTCGGGTGTGATTGTGAGTCTTCAACGGAGAGTTTGATCCTGGCTCAGGACGAACGCTGGCGGCGTGCTTAACACATGCAAGTCGAGCGGTAAGGCCCTTCGGGGTACACGAGCGGCGAACGGGTGAGTAACACGTGGGTGATCTGCCTTGCACTCTGGGATAAGCCTGGGAAACTGGGTCTAATACCGGATATGACCTCCGATCGCATGGTCGGGGGTGGAAAGATTTATCGGTGCAAGATGAGCCCGCGGCCTATCAGCTTGTTGGTGGGGTAATGGCCTACCAAGGCGACGACGGGTAGCCGGCCTGAGAGGGCGACCGGCCACACTGGGACTGAGACACGGCCCAGACTCCTACGGGAGGCAGCAGTGGGGAATATTGCACAATGGGCGGAAGCCTGATGCAGCGACGCCGCGTGAGGGATGACGGCCTTCGGGTTGTAAACCTCTTTCGACTCCGACGAAGCGAAAGTGACGGTAGGAGTATAAGAAGCACCGGCCAACTACGTGCCAGCAGCCGCGGTAATACGTAGGGTGCGAGCGTTGTCCGGAATTACTGGGCGTAAAGAGCTTGTAGGCGGCTTGTCGCGTCGATCGTGAAAACTCGGGGCTCAACCCCGAGCTTGCGGTCGATACGGGCAGGCTTGAGTACTTCAGGGGAGACTGGAATTCCTGGTGTAGCGGTGAAATGCGCAGATATCAGGAGGAACACCGGTGGCGAAGGCGGGTCTCTGGGAAGTAACTGACGCTGAGAAGCGAAAGCGTGGGTAGCGAACAGGATTAGATACCCTGGTAGTCCACGCCGTAAACGGTGGGTACTAGGTGTGGGTTTCCTTCCACGGGATCCGTGCCGTAGCTAACGCATTAAGTACCCCGCCTGGGGAGTACGGCCGCAAGGCTAAAACTCAAAGGAATTGACGGGGGCCCGCACAAGCGGCGGAGCATGTGGATTAATTCGATGCAACGCGAAGAACCTTACCTGGGTTTGACATACACCGGAAACCTGCAGAGATGTAGGCCCCCTTGTGGTCGGTGTACAGGTGGTGCATGGCTGTCGTCAGCTCGTGTCGTGAGATGTTGGGTTAAGTCCCGCAACGAGCGCAACCCTTATCTTATGTTGCCAGCGCGTAATGGCGGGGACTCGTGAGAGACTGCCGGGGTCAACTCGGAGGAAGGTGGGGACGACGTCAAGTCATCATGCCCCTTATGTCCAGGGCTTCACACATGCTACAATGGCCGGTACAGAGGGCTGCGATACCGTGAGGTGGAGCGAATCCCTTAAAGCCGGTCTCAGTTCGGATCGGGGTCTGCAACTCGACCCCGTGAAGTTGGAGTCGCTAGTAATCGCAGATCAGCAACGCTGCGGTGAATACGTTCCCGGGCCTTGTACACACCGCCCGTCACGTCATGAAAGTCGGTAACACCCGAAGCCGGTGGCCTAACCCTTGTGGAGGGAGCCGTCGAAGGTGGGATCGGCGATTGGGACGAAGTCGTAACAAGGTAGCCGTACCGGAAGGTGCGGCTGGATCACCTCCTTTCTAAGGAGCATTCTCCATGCCGGCTCGAAGAGTCGAGTACCGGTTGTGGCAGAGCCATTTCGGAAGCGAATGTTTTCCGATGGTTGCTCATGGGTGGAACGCTGACAACCTCCATCATTCATGGCTGAGGCTCTAGTTCTCGGTTGTGGTGGATATATCAACACACTGTTGGGTCCTGAAAGAACAGGCGTTCTTTCCAGGCAATAAACATGATCCGCTCGGATCTCCGTTCATACCGCGGGAGCTTCTTCGGGAGTTGCCGGCTGGTGCGGGTGAAAGTTTCGGGTGGGTGTGTTGTTTGAGAACTGCACAGTGGACGCGAGCATCTTTGTTTTGTAAGTGTTTTAGAGCGTTCGGTGGATGCCTTGGCACCAGGAGCCGATGAAGGACGTAGGAGGCTGCGATAAGCCTCGGGGAGCTGTCAACCGAGCTGTGATCCGAGGGTGTCCGAATGGGGAAACCCAGCACGAGTGATGTCGTGTTACCCGCCAGTGAATATATAGCTGGTGTGGAGGGAACGTGGGGAAGTGAAACATCTCAGTACCCACAGGAAGAGAAAACAACATGTGATTCCGTGAGTAGTGGCGAGCGAAAGCGGATGAGGCTAAACCATGCGTGTGTGATACCCGGCAGGGGTTGCACGTGTGGGGTAGTGGGGCTCACTTTCTTGTTACTGCCGTGACAAGCAACAGTCAGAAAAGATCGTGTTAGTCGAATTGGTCTGGGACGGCCAACCGTAGACGGTGAGAGTCCGGTAGGCGAAAACACGTTCTCTGTTGTAGTGGGTGCCCGAGTAGCAGCGGGCCCGTGAAATCTGCTGTGAATCTGCCGGGACCACCCGGTAAGCCTGAATACTCCCTGGTGACCGATAGCGGACTAGTACCGTGAGGGAAAGGTGAAAAGTACCCCGGGAGGGGAGTGAAATAGTACCTGAAACCGTGCGCTTACAATCCGTCAGGGCCTCTGCACAGCTTGCTGTGGGGGGTGATGGCGTGCCTTTTGAAGAATGAGCCTGCGAGTTAGTGGCATGTGGCGAGGTTAACCCGTGTGGGGTAGCCGTAGCGAAAGCGAGTCCGAATAGGGCGTTCCAGTCGCGTGTTCTAGACCCGAAGCGGAGTGATCTACCCATGGCCAGGGTGAAGCGACGGTAAGACGTCGTGGAGGCCCGAACCCACTTAGGTTGAAAACTGAGGGGATGAGCTGTGGGTAGGGGTGAAAGGCCAATCAAACTCCGTGATAGCTGGTTCTCCCCGAAATGCATTTAGGTGCAGCGTCGCGTGTTTCTCACCGGAGGTAGAGCTACTGGATGGTCTAGGGGGCCCACAAGCTTACCGAAATCAGCCAAACTCCGAATGCCGGTGAGTGAGAGCGCGGCAGTGAGACTGCGGGGGATAAGCTTCGTAGTCGAGAGGGAAACAGCCCAGATCGCCGGCTAAGGCCCCTAAGCGTGTACTAAGTGGAAAAGGATGTGGGATTGCGCAGACAGCCAGGAGGTTGGCTTAGAAGCAGCCACCCTTGAAAGAGTGCGTAATAGCTCACTGGTCGAGTGATCCTGCGCCGACAATGTAGCGGGGCTCAAGTACACCGCCGAAGCCGCGGCAGTCGCATATATACATCCACATTCTCCTGTGGGAGGGTGTGCAGTGGTGTGGCTGGGTAGGGGAGCGTCGTGTAGCCAGGGAAGCAGCGGGGTGACCTAGTTGTGGAGGCTGCGCGAGTGAGAATGCAGGCATGAGTAGCGAAAGACGAGTGAGAAACTCGTCCGCCGAATGACCAAGGGTTCCTGGGCCAGGTTAATCCGCCCAGGGTGAGTCGGGACCTAAGGCGAGGCCGACAGGCGTAGTCGATGGACAACGGGTTGATATTCCCGTACCCGTGTATCCGCGCCCAATGGCGAATCATCTGTGCTAAGTGCCCAAAACCTGATGGACCTCCTTCGGGAGGCCGGATGGGGCTGCGCATGACCCTGGGTGTAGTAGTCAAGCGATGGGGTGACGCAGGAAGGTAGCTGGGCCAGTCAGTGGTTGTACTGGTGTAAGCCTGTAGGGCGAGTGGTAGGCAAATCCGCCATTCATGTGCCTGAGAGGTGATGCGTAGCCGATTGAGGCGAATTCAGTGATCCTATGCTGCCGAGAAAAGCCTCTAGTGAGTTGGTACACGGCCCGTACCCCAAACCGACACAGGTGGTCAGGTAGAGAATACTAAGGCGATCGAGAGAACTGTGGTCAAGGAACTCGGCAAAATGCCCCCGTAACTTCGGGAGAAGGGGGGCCCGAGCTGGTGACGGAACTTGCTTCCTGAGCTGGTTTGGGCCGCAGAGACCAGAGAGAAGCGACTGTTTACTAAAAACACAGGTCCGTGCGAAGTCGTAAGACGATGTATACGGACTGACGCCTGCCCGGTGCCGGAAGGTTAAGAGGACCGGTTAGCGCTTCGGCGCGAAGCTGAGAATTTAAGCCCCGGTAAACGGCGGTGGTAACTATAACCATCCTAAGGTAGCGAAATTCCTTGTCGGGTAAGTTCCGACCTGCACGAATGGCGTAACGACTTCTCTGCTGTCTCGACCACAGACTCGGCGAAATTGCATTACGAGTAAAGATGCTCGTTACGCGCGGCAGGACGAAAAGACCCCGGGACCTTCACTATAGCTTGGTATTGGTGTTCGGTACGGTTTGTGTAGGATAGGTGGGAGACTGTGAAACTCGCACGCCAGTGTGGGTGGAGTCATCGTTGAAATACCACTCTGATCGTATTGGACCTCTAACCTCGGACCATGATCTGGTTCAGGGACAGTGCCTGGTGGGTAGTTTAACTGGGGCGGTTGCCTCCCAAAATGTAACGGAGGCGCCCAAAGGTTCCCTCAGCCTGGTTGGCAATCAGGTGTTGAGTGCAAGTGCACAAGGGAGCTTGACTGTGAGACAGACATGTCGAGCAGGGACGAAAGTCGGGACTAGTGATCCGGCACCGGCATGTGGAAGCGGTGTCGCTCAACGGATAAAAGGTACCCCGGGGATAACAGGCTGATCTTCCCCAAGAGTCCATATCGACGGGATGGTTTGGCACCTCGATGTCGGCTCGTCGCATCCTGGGGCTGGAGTAGGTCCCAAGGGTTGGGCTGTTCGCCCATTAAAGCGGCACGCGAGCTGGGTTTAGAACGTCGTGAGACAGTTCGGTCTCTATCCGCCGCGCGCGTTGGAAACTTGAGGAAGGCTGTCCCTAGTACGAGAGGACCGGGACGGACGAACCTCTGGTGTGCCAGTTGTCCCGCCAGGGGCACGGCTGGTTGGCTACGTTCGGAAGGGATAACCGCTGAAAGCATCTAAGCGGGAAGCCTGTTCCAAGATGAGGTTTCCCACCACCTCGAGTGGTTAAGGCCCCCTACAGACCATGGGGTTGATAGGCCGGAACTGGAAGCCAGGTAACTGGTGGAGGTGACCGGTACTAATAGGCCGAGGGCTTACAAACAAAGGTTGCTACGCGTCCACTGTGCAGTATCTGAAACAACACACAGATACAGAAGACACCCAGAACACGACATACTTCGGTGTGTAAGGGGTTCGGTGGGTGGCTGTCTGTGGACAGTTTCATAGAGTTACGGCGGTTATAGCGGCAGGGAAACGCCCGGTCCCATTCCGAACCCGGAAGCTAAGCCTGCCAGCGCCGATGGTACTGCACTCGACAGGGTGTGGGAGAGTAGGACACCGCCGGAACATACTT
>NZ_BDCG01000049.1 GCF_001613385.1 Nocardia flavorosea NBRC 108225
TTACCCGGCCACGATCTGCACACCGTGCCGACCAGCGGCCGCAACGCCCTACTGCGCCGACTTGCCACCCGCTACGCGACGACAATCGCATCTGCCGAGGACCTTCGATGAGCAACCTCCTGTTTCGGCGTTGGCCCGATCGGTGGCCACTGCAACCCATCGACCCCGGAAACTGGGCAGACCAGGAACCCACCTATCACGCCGCGAAACCCGCCCTCATCGCCGCCACACTCCAACGCGCACAAGAACGCCCGTCCGGGAATTGGTACGTCTTCGCCGCCGGCCGGGATATCCGCACCGACCGCCCGTTCGGATTCACCGTCGCCGGAGTCGAACTCGTCGCATGGCGTGACCGACGGCAACGACTCATCGTAGGTCCGGGAGCGTGCCCACACCTGGGCGCACCGCTGGCGCAAGCACGCATCGACTGCGGCGCCCTGGTGTGCCATTGGCACGGGCTGCGACTGGACAGCAGTGAGATGCCCGGCTGGAGACCACTGCCGTGCCACGACGACGGCGTCCTGGCCTGGGTCCGCCTCGACCATATCGACGACGGCAGCCCGCTCGAAACACCTGTTATCGGCGCCCGTCCGCCCGCACACCGGGCCATCGCCGCGGTAGCAACCCTCAGCGGAGTGTGCGAACCGGCCGATATCGTCGCCAACCGACTCGACCCCTGGCACGGCGCCTGGTTCCACCCCTACTCTTTCACTCACCTCGAAGTGCTCGAGACCCCGCCCCTGCAACACGACTCGGCCAACTCCGACGACCGGTTCCTGGTCGCCGTCACCTTCCGGGCTGGCGGCGGGCTCGGTGTCCCGGTGCGTGCCGAGTTCACCAGCCCAGAGCCCCGGACGGTCACGATGCGCATCATCGACGGTGAAGGATCGGGCAGTGTCGTCGAAACCCACGCCACACCACTCGGCCCCGGGCCGGACGGTGAACCACGAACCGCCGTCATCGCCAACTCGGCCCGCCCCGGCTTCGCCCGGGCCCGCCACGCCACCCGCTTCCTACGGCCGATAATGACCCGCGCCGCGACCCGGTTGTGGCGCGACGACCTGGCCTATGCCGAACGGCGCTACCGACAGCGGACGCAGAAACCGCAAACCGTCCCCCGCATGAACCAGCAGTCCGCAATGTTCAGAAAGCGCCGGTCGGACGCGACCGAATAACTTTTCCGAAACCACGTACCTGGATTCCCCCTCGGCCTGCGCCGCTCCCTCGAGGAGTCTATCTCGGTAGGGGGGCCGTGCTGGTCGGGCTCGGCACCGCCATGGTGTACCCGACCCTGCTCGCCGTCATCGGCGACGTCGCCCACCCCGCCTTGCGGGGCAGGGCCGTCGGTGTCTACCGGGTGTGGCGCGACCTCGGCTACGCCGTTGGCGCGGTCTTCGGTGGGATCGCCGCCGATCTCATGGGACTCCACGCCGCAGGGTAGCTGCCGTCATCAGTGCCGCCGCAGCAGTCGCGGTCGGGATTCGAATGTATGAAACCCATCCAGTCCGGCCCGTACTTCCTGAACAACTCACCGCTACAACGGCTCGGTCAGACCGTGGTGGCCCGGCCGAGCGCAGCTGGGCCACCACGGCAAGCGGGTTGGTCGAGCTCATGCGATGTGGGCGGAGTTCAGGTCTCGGTGTGCGACTTCGAAGGCGTGGGCTGACACCGCCGAGGAAGAATCGCGGGATTCACCGCCCGCATCACGCGGCCACGACCTCAACGGAGCGGCCACTCCATCAGTGACCACGATGACACCGAGCAACGCCGTCGACGTAGAGCGCCTGGTAGATCGCTTCGTGGCTGATACGCATGGATTCAGCATCGGGGAATTCGACCTCGAGGCGACGCGATATCTGTTCCGGACTCCACGATGTGACCCACGCACGATCACCCCGATGCGGTTTGTTCCTGCCCTTCCACTCCGGAGCGGCAGGGCCAGTGATCACTTTTCCGCCCGCGGTGCGGACCACACCGGAGAGTCTGTCCTGGACATACTGACGTAGCCTGGCGTTGGTGAGTAGCTTCGCGGTCTTCGGACGCCTCGCCCGCCGTTCCTCATGCCACTGAGCCGTCGACGCCTTGTAGTCCAGCCGATACGCGCGAGTGGACGCGTTGCGCCGCAGCTCACGCGAAATCGTCGACGGGTCACGCCCGAGCCGGCGCGCGATCTCGCGCACCCCCGCCCCCTGAGCGCGCCGCAACGCAATGTCCTCGCGCTCGCTCGACGACAAGTATCTACCCGAAACAGTATGGGGCAACCGAGGATTCACGCCACCAGCATGACGGAACCACCGAAACCCGACCGGCGAGGACACCCCCGCTTCCGCAGCAGCTTCCTCGGTCATGACACCACGTGTTATCGCCGCCCAGAACCGCACCCGATCCTCACGCCACGCCACCGTCGGTCGCCCGGTGACGGAATCTGCCCCCGATACAACTGGACCGCACGCCACCGTTTCACAGCACCCATGCAACACCTCCAAATCATGGTGTTGCGACGACCAGTTGAATCCAGCGACAGAGGTTCAAGCAGCTGCTACAGCTGCTTGAACCTCTGTCCACTACTCGGGGTGAACCTCAGTGCGCGTGCTGCGGGCCCTCGCTCTCGCCTTGCACATTCCGCCGGAACTGCTCGGATTGGCCGACCCACATTTTGATCGCGCGGATGTCGTAGCTGCGCGGGGGCTCGACCTCGCGGTGGATCGGTGAACCGAGACGGGTTCAGAGCAACTCGCTTCGGGTGGTGTTGCCGGACGACGGCATCGGCTACGCACCCGGGCTGTGTACTGCGCCCCCGATGTCTGCAGGTCTGGTCTGAACCTCTCTATCCCGCCGCTCGACACGACGGGATAGAGAGACTTCCAGGAAACCGTTGGTGACGCCGCCCCGATCCTCAGCGTCCTTGCTCGACGTAGAGCTTCCAAAGCATTATGCCAGACTTCTTGCAGTAAAAGTAACCGGGACCCGCTTTCTGATTACCAGCCACTGTGCAGGTAGCTTTGGTGGGATAGTTGCCCGCAAACTCGTAGATGACATCCTCCGCGTGCGCCGTGGCGGCAAGAATGGCCGAACTTGCCACGGGGGTCACCATCATCGCCAGCGCGATCACGCCTCGTCCGAATCGTCGTTTCATTTACCTTCTTGCCTTTCTTACTTCGGTATTTCGAACACGACGAAGCCTAACGGTCGTATCAACAGATTTCCCCGATGAGACCTCAAGAGATGGTCAGAACCAGGCCCGTCCCGCCCGGCCTTATCTGAGGCTCACCCCGGGTGTCAGCGGCCATGAGATCCTATTGGCCATTGACAGTCAGACCGTGGTGGCCCGGCCGAGCGCAGCTGGGCCACCACGGCAAGCGGGTTGGTCGAGCTCATGCGATGTGGGCGGAGTTCAGGTCTCGGTGTGCGACTTCGAAGGCGTGGGCTGACACCGCCGAGGAAGAATCGCGGGATTCACCGCCCGCATCACGCGGCCACGACCTCAACGGAGCGGCCACTCCATCAGTGACCACGATGACACCGAGCAACGCCGTCTCTCGAGATTCGTTATGTCAGTGGCGCGGAAGCGAAGCGCAACGCTGCCGCGCAGGCGAAGGTTCTTGCTGCACTGCTGAGGGCGATGGGCAGTCCGCTTCGAAGTTGGCTGCCCCTGGATTTCTGTGGCGTCGGGCGCGTGCGGACCTGTTTGCCCGGTGGATCACTGATCGTGCCCGGTCCCGGTTTCTGATCTGGTGGCGGTATGGCCGGAACTGGTCCCGGCTGATGAAGGCATGCCATCTGACGGTGTCGTCCCAAACCCGCGTTGTGACACCGAAGCTCGCCGGCGTGGAGATCGGGAAGGGCACGGATCGGGTGCGGCTGCGGATGCTGGAAGGCCAGTGCCCGGCCGACTACGAGAACCGCGTCGAAACCATCGCCCACGCGTTCAAGGCCGAGCAGTGCCACGCCTCGATTGTCGGCCCGGCCACCGTCGAACTGCGGTTCCGCTTCGGTGATGCCCTCGCCGACACGGTGCTGTTGCCTCGGGTGGATCACTGGAGCAAGCCGGAAGGAGCGTCCGCCTGATGACTGCTGTCACCTCGACCGATAAGGCTGGGGTACCGGTCCGGCAGACTGCGGCCGAGCGTCGTAACCTGCCGGATTTCCGGGATATCGCCCAGTCGCTGGCCGAAGACGAACACATCTGCGCCCGGCCGATTCCGATGCGCGGGTTCGATCCGGACTCGGGGACCATGGCCTATGTCGGTGCCCCGTGTAAGTCCACGGTGGCGTCTGTCTGCCCGGCGTGTGCGGAGAAGGCCCGGTTCCTGCGGATCACCCAGTGCCGGGAGGGCTGGCACCTGGACCGTGAGGCCGAAATCGAGAAGACCGAACCGACCGAGCATCAAACCGGTCTGCTGGCTGCCCGCTCGGACCTGTTCGACAGCTACCAGCAAGCCAAAGCAGACGGCGACCAGGGCATGATGGCCGGGATTCGGGAAGTCGTGGCCGACCTCGATGCCGAGATGCGTGAGTCCGGGTTCCGGGGCCGGCTACCCGCCTTTGACCGGGAGCCGAAAGCCCGGCGTACGCGGTCGACTCGTCGGCGCCAAGATGTCCCGGACCTTCCTCGGCTCAAGGTCGAAAAGAACACGGTCGGCCGCAAATACGCCGGGTTTCGGCCCTCGATGTTCATCACGCTGACCATGCAGTCCTACGGTGCGATCAACCGGGACGGCGCGGTGAACGACAAGGGCGAAACAGTGGGTGATGGTTCGCCTCGTGATCCGGAGTCCTACGACTACGAGCGTGCTGCCCGCGATGTTGTCCACTTCTCTGCGCTGTTCGATCGCTGGATTCAGAACCTGCGCCGGGCTGTGGGCTGGAACATCCAGTACTACGGGACGGTGGAACCGCAGAAACGTGGAGCTCCGCACCTGCACATCCTGATCCGGGGCACGGTGTCCCGCGAGATCGTTCGGCAAGTCACCGCGGCTACGTATCGGAACGTGTGGTGGCCTCCGCACGACCGGGCCAGCGAGGTCTACCCCGGCGATATCGTCCCGATTTGGGACCCGGCCCGCATGACTTTCGTGGATCC
>NZ_BDCG01000050.1 GCF_001613385.1 Nocardia flavorosea NBRC 108225
GCCTCGAACAGCATGCGGACCGGGACCTGCACATCCAGTGCCTGCCCGACCCGGGCCGCGACCTGGGTCGCGATCAGCGAGTTACCACCCAGCGCGAAGAAATCATCATCGGCGCCGATCCGGTCGACACCGAGAACATCGGCGAACACACCCGCCACGATCTCCTCGATCGGAGTCGACGGCGCACGGAACTCCCGAGCCTCGAATTCGGGTTCCGGCAACGCTTTACGATCGAGCTTGCCGGAAGTGTTCAACGGGAACGCCTCGAGCACTACGACGGCCGCCGGGACCATGTAGGTCGGCAGGATCTCCCGCACAGCATCCAGCAGAACGGTCTGCACGATCTGCTGCCCCGGGGCAGGGACAACGTAGGCGACGAGTTGTTCACCGAGTTGTGAGGCAGCCACGACCACCGCGGCCTGGCTCACCTGCGGCTGCGCCAGGAACGCCGACTCGATCTCCCCCAACTCGATCCGCTGACCACGGAACTTCACCTGGAAATCCGTACGCCCCAAATACTCCAGCACCGCTTGGCCGTCGACCCGCTGCCAACGCACGAGGTCACCCGTGCGATACATCCGCCGGCCTGCGTCGAACGGGCTCGCCACAAACCTGTCAGAACTCAGATCCGGACGCGTCACATACCCACGCGCCAGCTGATCGCCCGCCAGATACAACTCACCCGTCACCCCCTCGGGCACCGGATGCAACCGCGAATCCAACACATACACACGGCTGTTCCACTGCGGCACACCGATCGGCACACTGCCCGACTCGTCACCCGTGGCCTGCCAATACGTGATCGACACAGCAGCCTCGGTCGGACCATACAAGTTGTGCACCGCAGCATCAGAAACCGCATGCATCGCCGTCACCGTCTCCGGCGGCAACGCCTCACCGATCACGAACACATGCTCGAGACTCGGAACCGAACCCACCGCAGTATGCGCCGCGAACACCGTCAACATCGACGGCACGAAATCCGTCACCGTCACTCGCTGCTCGACAATCACCCGCGCCAGATACTCCGGGTCACGATGACCATCCGGAGTAGCGACCACCAAATGCGCACCGGCAGCCAACGGCAGGAAATAACCCCACAGTGACACATCGAACGTCGTCGCAGTCTTCTGCAGGTACACATCCGACGCGTCCATCGGGTACTGCGCCAGCATCCACGCGACCTGATTCGCGATCGCCGAATGCGGCACCGCCACACCCTTCGGCCGCCCCGTCGAACCGGAAGTGAAAATGACATACGCGGTATTCGACGGCCGCACCGGCGCAAGCCGATCCACGTCCGTCAACGACGCAGCATCGAAACCACTCGTATCGAGCGTATCCAGCGCCAGCACCGGCACACCCGCAAGCGTGCCCACACTGCCACCGGCAACACGGCCACCGCCGACGGCACCGCCACCGCCGAGGCCGGCGTCTGCCGGTTCGATCCCCACAGCCTGCGCATCAGCCGTGGTGGACAGCAGGCAGACTGGTTCCGCGGTATCGAGGATGTAACCGATCCGCTCCCCCGGATGCGACGGATCCAACGGCACATACGCACCACCAGCCGCCACCACCGCATACATACCCACAACCAGATCCACCGACCGCGACACCAGCAACCCGACCAACGACTCCGGACCCACACCCTGCGCGATCAAATGCCGCGCCAGCCGGTTCACCCGAGCGGAGAACTCGCCGTAGGACAGACTCGTCCCCTCGAACGACACCGCCACCCGATCCGGGTGCGCCGCCGCCATCCGCTCGAACCCATCCAGCAGCAACCGCTCCGGCAGCACATGATCGGTCGCATTCCACTGACGCAACACGAGGTCGCGTTCCGCGTCGTCGAGCAGATCGATCTCGCCCAGCGGCCGGTCCGGTGCGGCGGTGAGCGCGGTGAGTACCCGCACCAGCTGGTCGGCGATCCGGCGCACATCGGCCTCGTCGAACATGTCCTGCCGATAGCCCGCGTTGACCTGCAACGTGCTGTCGAGTGTGGCGATCAGGCTCAGCGGGTAGTGGGTGGCGTCGACCGCGGTCAGCCCGGCCACCGCCATCCCGTCGATATCGGTGGCCTGCTCCTGGATACCCTCGGCGTCCACCGGATACGACTCGAACACCAACAGGGTGTCGAACAGGTTGGACTGCCCGGCCGCGGCCTGGATATCGGCCAGCCCCACGTAATGGTGATCCAGCAGATCGGCCTGCTCGCCCTGGGTCCGGGCGAGCAGATCGCGGGCGGATTCGTTCGGATCGAACCGTACCCGCACCGGGATCGTGTTGATGAACAACCCGACCATGGTCTCCACACCGGACAGCTGCGGCGGACGACCGGAAACGGTCGCACCGAACACCACGTCCTCGCGGCTGGTGATCCGGCCCAGCAGGATCGCCCACGCCACCTGCAGCACGGTGTTCGCGGTGACACCCAGTTCCGCAGCCAGCCGGGTGAGCCGGGCCGTGGCGGCGGCATCCATACCGAACGTGTACTCACCCGACAGCGCCTCGATCTCACGCGCCGACGCACCATTCGAGGAACCCGGGCTGCTGACCAGGGTGGGTTCGCTCACCCCGGCCAGGGCCTCGCGCCAGGTCGCCAGCGATGCGTCGTGGTCCTGCCGGCTCAGCCAGTCCAGGAAATGCCGGTACGAACGCGCCGCGGGCAAGGCGGTGCGATCGGCGCGGACCGCGTACAGCGCCAGCAGATCCTGCATGAGCAGCGGCATGGACCAGCCGTCGAGCACAATATGGTGATTCGACACCATGAATCGCCAGAGGTCCGGTCCGGTCTTGATCAGGGTGAACCTGATCAACCGCGGTTCGGTGAGATCGAAACGCCGCAACCGGTCGGCCTCGATCAAGTCGTCCGCGTTGCCCGTGGCAGTCCGGTCGTATTCGGACCAGTCGACCCGGACCTCGCTCAGCACCACTTGCACCGAATTGCCTTCGCCATCGGTGACGAACGCGGTACGCAGGTTTTCGTAGCGGTCCACCAGAGCCTGCGCCGCCGACCGCAGCCGGTCGGCATCCACCCGGCCGGTCAGCGTGAGCAATGCGTGCGCGGTGTACACATCCACCGATTCCGCAGCGAGCTGAGCGTGGAACAGCATGCCCGCCTGTAGCGAGGTCAGCGGCCACATATCGGCAACCGGCCACTGGAACCGCTGCTCGATGGTCTCGATATCGCGCTGCGATAACGTGACCAGCGGGAAGTCCGACGGTGTGAAGCCACCCGCTTCCGCGGACTCGGCATGGCGGGCCACGGCTTCCAGCGCCTGCACCCACAGTTCGCCGAACTCGGCGGCTTCGTCCGCCGACAGCTGGGTGGCCGGGTAACCGATCCGCGCGGTCAGCGCATCCCCGGCCACGATGGCGTTGATATCCAGCAACGCCATGGCCGGCATATCCGCGTCGTGATGGACATCCACCTCGAGATCGGCGGTCGGCAGCCAGCCGAAACCGTGCATCTCCTCGGGGATCTCACCGGCCCCGACGCGACCCAGGTAGTTGAAGTTCACCTGGCCCGGCATGATCTGCGGGAAGTCCGCGGCGGTCTCGGAGTTCATGTACCGCAGCAGGCCGTAACCGACACCCTTGTCCGGAACCGCCAGCAGCTGTTCCTTGACGAGTTTGAGCGCGGCACCCATTTCCGTCCCGCCGGACAACGCGGCCTCGATATCGATCCCGGCCGGCTCGAACCGGACCGGGAACAGCGCGGTGAACCAGCCGACCGTGCGGGACAGATCGGCACCGGGCACGACCTCTTCCTCACGGCCGTGACCCTCGAGCCGGATCAGCAACGGATCGTCCAGCGGCGCTCCCGGCACCCGCCGCGCCCGCCACGCGGCAGTCGCCAACACGAGTGCAGTGAGCAAGCCGTCGTTCACACCACCGTGGAACAACGCCGGGACCGTGGTGAGCAGCGCCTGGGTGACCTCCGGCGACACCTGCACCGCGTGCACCTCGACAACGCTCTCGGTGTCCACCGCCGGGTCCAGCCCGCGCTCGGTGAGCAGCGGCTCAGCAGTCCCCGCAACCGTCCGCCAATACTCGAGTTCGGCAAGCCGTTCCGGGCTGTGTGCATTGCGTTCGAGGGCATGCGCCCAGGTCCGCATGGACGTGACCGGTGCGGGCAGTTCCGGGGTCTGGCCCGCGCTGCGCGCGACGGCGGACAGCACGAGATCTGGTACCAGCACACGCCAGGACACACCGTCGATCGCCAAGTGGTGCGCGATGACCACCAGATGACCGTGCCGGTCCGCGGTATCGGGATCTAGCCACACGAACCGGACCACCACGCCATCGGCGGGATCGAGCTTGTCCAATGCGGAATCGACCGCAGCCGAAGCGATCGCGTTCAATTCGTCACCGGTGACCGCACCATCGAACACGATGTGGTCGATCAGCGCGTCCACGTCGACACTGCCCGGCGCGGCGGTTTCCACCAGCCAGTCGCCATCGGCGGAGTAG
>NZ_BDCG01000051.1 GCF_001613385.1 Nocardia flavorosea NBRC 108225
GGTGCCGTCGGGCGTGACGGCCGAATCCTTCGGCACGGTCATCGAAACTCCACCTCCTGTGCGGCGGTGCCCGGACGAGGGAACCCGATCCAGCAGCGAATTCGGGCAGGCGAATCATGGACACCGGTTGCGACCATCGGTATCAGATACCGATGGGAGCATCTTCTCCCCTGGGCGCGACCGGGGTCAAGAGGCGGGTGCGGACAGGCTGCACGACTTCGGAGACCAACGAGTCCACGAGAAGCATTCGCACAGGACGGAACCGGCCACCCGAGCGGCCCGGAATCGCGGTTTCGGGTTCAGCCGATATCGGATGCCGAGGCGACGTAACCGGCAATAGGCGCATCGAAGTCGATACGCGTGCCGTGCGCCCGCGCCGAATCGTCGATCAGCGTGCGCGTATTGCGATCGAGCTTGTCGATCACCGCAGACAGCTCCGCACGATCCCCTATACCGGTGGACTTCCGTAGCAACCACCAGTGCCCGGCCGTCATGATCATTCCGACCAGCATGTAGGCGGTGAGCTCGACATCGGAATCGGTTGCGCCGACCGGCCCCAGAACGGCGCGGAGCACGGCGGCGAGATCCAGCGCCGCGGACGAGGTCCGCGCGAGACCGGCGTCGACCGACGCGGAGCTGGTCGGCAGCACGAACCGGAAGATATTGGGATGCTCGTCGGCCAGTTCGAGATAGGTGATGATGCCCGAGCGCAGAAACGATCCGACCGTGGCACCGGCCTCGTTCGGCCCGTTGCGGATACGTTCGGTGAGCTGATCGCGAACGCGATCGCCGATCGCGTCCGCCAGCTCGGATTTATCGGTGAAGAAACGGTACAGGTTCGGCTTGGGGATCTGCGCTTCCTCGGCGATCTCCCGCATGCTGATGCCCGGGCCGTTGACGTCGATGGCACGCATGGCTGCGTCGATCAGCTCGCTGCGCACCCGCACGCGATGGGCCACCCAGCGCTCGGTTCGGGCATCACCCACGCGTACACCTCTCTCCCGGTCCCGTCGCGGCCATCATTCCATGTGCCGGTGCCACGCCGGCAGACATGCGCTACCCACAGTGACGCCGAGCAGATTCGCGCGGTCGATCAGGAGGTGCTCCAGCAGCAGCCGGTGGTCCGTGCGCAGAGGGCGATGATCCCTACGCCCGACACCCACCCGGGCCGAACCCGAACTGTCCTCGATCGCGTCAGGTACGCCCCTCCTCCAACGAGCGCAGCAATTTCTGCAAGTGCCGGTCCGCGCTCAGATACCGGTCGAGCACGGGATTGAGGATTCCACGCAACCACGAGTACGCCTGCCAGCCTGCGGGGGCGATGGTCATCGGGCTCCGCCCGGCAATGCCGTCGGCAATGATGTGCGCCGCCCGGTCCGCGGTGATCCGCCTGTTCAGCGGCCACGGCAGCATACCTTCGATTTCCCGGCCGAGATCGCCGGTATCGAACATATCGTGTGTCATAGCGGTTTCGACCACACCGAAGTAGGCGAGGCCGGCCGAGGCACCGTGGACCGCCAGTTCCACCCGTAGCGCACGCCCGAGTTGCTCGACCGCGGACTTGCTGATCATGTACGGCGACCCGCCCATACCGGGAGCGAAGGCCGCACAGGAGCACACGATCACCACATGCCCCCGGCGATCGGCAATCTGGCCGAGCGCTGGGCGGATCGTATTGTAGGCGCCGGTCAGATTGATGCCGACAACGCGATCGAATTCGTCATCAGCCATGGTGCGCAGGGTGGACGGTGTGGGCGTGACACCGGCATTGGCCACGACGACGTCGAGTCCCCCGAAATGCGCGATCGCCTCCGCGACCGCGGCCGACATCGCCGGCCGGTCACGGACATCGGCCGTGAGGACGAGAGCGTCCCGGCCGAAACCGGAAGCCAAGCGTGTGCCGGCTCGTGGGTCGACGTCCACGAGAGCGAGGCGGGCGCCGCGGTCGCGTAGGGTTTGCGCCAGCGCATAACCGATTCCCTGTCCGGCACCGGTGATCAAAACGGTTTTTCCGGCGAGGTCGAATCCGCCGCGCCGCCGGCCGCTCACCATCGAGAGTTCCATCAGCGAGCCTCCACCGTGTAGGAGGCGGGATCGAATTTCGCTGTACGCCGAGAATATTCGAAGCTCCACCCGGGATATAGTCCCGCGTTTTCACCGGAGGCGGTGTGGTAGTAGCTCGTCGCGCATCCTCCGGTGAGCCAGACGGTGTCGTTACTACGCCGGTTCATCTCCTCGAGGAAATCTTGCTGAACCACTTCGCGCACCTCGACCCGGGTGGCACGAGCACGCCGCATGGCGACGATGGCATCGACGATATAGCGGGCCTGCGCCTCGATAATGTAGATGGCGGACTGGTTGCCGACCGCCCCGAAGGCACCGAGCGTGCTGAAGTAGTTGGGAAAACCCGCCAACGCGACGCCGAGATAGCTCTGCGGCCGTTCCCGGTAGAGATCGCCGTAGGTACGTCCGCCCGTTCCCCGGATACGTTCGTAGACCGCGGGCGGTACAGCGAATCCCGTGCCGTAGACGATGGTGTCGACGGGATGCTCTACCCCGTCGCGCGTGATGATCGCGTTCGGCCGGATCTCCGCTATTCCCGTGGTGATGACCTCCACATTGGGGCGGGTGAGCGCCGGCAGATAGTCGTCGGAGAAGATCGCCCGTTTGCACCCGATCATGTAGTCCGGCGTGAGCCTGGCGCGCAACTCGGGGTCGCGGACCTGGCGGCGCAGCTGGTAGCGGCCGAGCAGTTCGAACGGGTACCGGAACCGGTTGCTGACGAAACCGACCAAACCGAAGGACTCGATCATGGCATAGGAAGCCGCGCGCTTCGCCTTGCCGATCAACGGGATTCGGCGGATCAGATCGCGCTCGAACCGAGATGTCGTGGTGTCCATCCGCGGAACGATCCACGGCGCGGAGCGCTGGAACACCAGGAGGCGTTCGGCTTCGCGCTGCAACTCGGGCACGAACTGCACGGCCGAGGCACCGGTGCCGATCACCGCGATCCGGTCACCCGCCGGATCGTAGTCACCGTCCCAGTGCAAGGAATGGAACGCGGTGCCCTGGAAAGTCTCTCGTCCGGGAATATCCGGGTACTTCGCTTCTCCGTATACCCCGGCCGCCGTGATCAGCGTCCGAGCGGTCACCATGCCCTGACTGGTGTCCAGTTTCCAGTACCGGGCGGTTTCGTCCCAGGTGGCACCGAGCAGTTCGGTGTTGTAACGGATGTGCCGCTCGACATCATGCTGTGCGGCCACATCGCGGAGGTAGGCCAGGATTTCGGGTTGTTTACCGTAGGTGCGCGACCAGTCCGGGTTCGGGGCGAACGAGTAGCTGTACAGCTGCGACGGCACATCACAGGCACAGCCCGGGTAGGTGTTGTCCCGCCAGGTGCCACCCAGTTCCGCCGCCCGCTCCAGGATTACGAAATCAGCTATCCCTGCCTCACGAAGCTTCACGGCGAGGGCCAGGCCGCCGAATCCCGCGCCGATTACAGCGATGGCGTGGTCGGGTTCGGCCGAGGGGGTGTACTCGGGCATTGATGTCCTCGATGTCGGGACGCGGCCGCCTCGTCGCAGCCGCATCGCGGGTGGTGATACCGCGACCGTGATCACGATGTCGGGTGGTCGCCTGCATCTCCCACAGACGACTGACTGGAATCGCATGATTCCAGTGTTGTTGACGTCATGTCAAGAGCGGTGGGCCCGGTGACCCACGGAATGGACATCTCGCGGTCGGACCAGCAGATCCACGCAGCACGAAGGGGGTGTTCCACCCCCTCATCAGGTGGAACACCCCCATTCGTGCACGACGGTGGGCTGTATCGAATTCTCGGCGATCCCCACGCCGTCGCGGAGCCGCCCGCGGACCGGGAGCGGCTGGGGATCGATCGTCCCGAGAATTTGCCGGATAGCCTTGCTCAGCGATCGACGAGATCGAGTGTCCGAGCGATGATCCCCTTCATGACCTCGGAGGTGCCACCATAGATCCGGGCCACCCTGGCATCGGCGTACATCCGGCAGATATCCTGCTCCCAGGTATAGCCGTAACCACCGTGGAGTTGCAGGCAGGCATCGGCCACCCGGCCGTGCAATTCGGTGCAGTACAACTTCACCTGCGCGGCCTCGGGCGGTGTCAGCCGACCCCGCTCATGTCGACCGGATGGACGTCCGCGAGCCCTTTGTTACGACGGCCGATCGGACTGCGCACCGCCTCGACGAGGACGACCTCTCGCATGCTTCCACCCTTCGGAATTCGATTACTCGGGTGGATCCGATTCAAGGTCCCCGGCGGTGCCCGAACAAGACCACAATGCCGATCCCTGGGGCCGGAGGAACCTATATCAGCAGGGAATCACCGGTTTCACGAGCGCCGCTGGGAGG
>NZ_BDCG01000052.1 GCF_001613385.1 Nocardia flavorosea NBRC 108225
TTATCCCCGTGCCTGGCGAACCATTCCTCCGTCCGATCGAAATCGGACAGCTGCACCAGCGGCATCCGATCGATAATCGCGCGGAGCCGGTCCCGGCCGAGCAGTACACCCAGCCCGTACAGCGTCAACGCGCCGATCACTGAACCGAGCGTGGTCCATATCAGAGCCTCCGCCACACCGAATTGTCCCTTGCTCGCCGTGAACCCGGCCAGCGGCAGGATGATCTCGCTGGGCAGCGGCGGGAAAAGGTTCTCCAGGGCGATGGCCGTACCCGCCCCCATCCCGCCGAGCTGTTCCATGAGGTCGACCGCCCAGGCGGCCACCCCGGTCAACTCGTCGGTGGATTCCATTGCAATAGGCATATTACGAACCTAGGAATCGGCGCCGTCGCGCACAGTGGTGCCGGCCACCCGGTTCGGGAGGCCCGGTCGCAGTGTCGCGCTGCGGTTTTCCGCACCTCGACCGGCGGGTCTGCACCCTCGCCGCGTTCCCGCCCCGGCCCTAGCGTCGAAATCCATGAGGCAGAAATTGCTCCGTTTCGCTATCGCTGTCACTGCGGCCGTCGTCGCAGTGATCGCCATGGCGATGCTGATTTTGGTCACCGCCCGAGATCAGCTGACCGCGAATATCGTCGTATCGGCGGCGCGGCTCACCGATGCCGATATTGTGCTGCGCGTTTCCGACCACGAGGGCACCCGCGACCTGATCGCGGCGGGCAGCGGTATCGAGCAGGACGTCGAAATGGGGCCGACCACCCGGTTCCGGATCGGCAGCATAACCAAGACTTTCGGCGCGACAGTGGTCATGCAACTGGTGGACGAGGGTCGAATCGAACTGGACGGGCCGATCGCAGGCCAGTTGCCCGAACCGATCCCGGGTGGGGATCGGATCACCGACGAGGACGAGCAGGTGCGCTATCACGACGAGTTGCTGGAGATCTTCGAGGAGGAAGGAGTGGACACAGCGCTCTGGTTCACCTTCGGCGGCTACAACAGGCCAGGGGAGCGCGACCTCGGCTCCTATGGCGTGGTCCGGATCCTCGACGAGAACCACTGGGAACCGAAGAAGGTGTTCCACGCGATGACCGCCCGGTACAGGCAGGACCGGCAACCAGCGTCAGAAAAGACAGGCTGATCTAGACCCCGGCCTCCTCAGCGCGGACCGAGTTGCCATTCACATCGGAATACAACCCGCGAGGTCTGCTCGGCGCCCGGGAGCAGGACATCGGCGCCGAATCATCGCGGCAGTGGTTATGCCAGTGGATTCCGGCGTCGTTGATCGGTGAATTCTGCAGTCGTTGCTGGACCGAACACTGTCGGTGTGGCGGTGAGTTCTGCCGTCACTGATCGTGTGGCGCCGCCGGAAGTGTGTACGGAGGGCACGATGTTCTTGCTTGATACACGGAGGGGGGAACGCGTATGTGGCAGCGGATCTGGGCGGCTCCGACGGGAAAGAGGTCTGTGATCTGGTTCTCATAGGGGTGGAGGTTGCCGTGGCGGCACAGTGTGAGGTGGTCGGGAGCGGCAGTGACGAGAGGATCCGATATGACCGACGCGGCCGGGCGAATCGTGCTCACCGACACCGACTATGCCCGCGCGGAGCAGATGCTCGCGCCGTACCGGGACCGGCTGCTCCCGCAGGCCGTGGTGGTCCCGCACTGGTCCGACGACGGTGCCCGGTTCCGGTACCGGTCGGGGGCGTATCACGTCCTGGTCGACCCGGTGGCGGGCACCCGCCGGGACGCGTTCGACCACGAGCGGCTCGCTGCGGCCCTGTCGCAGGCATCCGGACATGCGGTGGTAGCCGACGACCTGCCGCTCGCCTCGGTGGAGTTCGACGTTCCCGGCCGGGATCCGGACGTGCTCCGTTTCTCGGCGTTCGATACCCGGTGGGAGTGGTCGGACCGCGCCGGGACCTGCACGCCGGTCGAGAACGGCCCGCCGGTGGGGGTGGGGGAGATCGCGTCACCGGACCGGGCGTGGGTGGCGTTCCGGCGGGAGGGCAACGTGTGGGTGCGCAGCCGGGATGGTGAGCGGGAGTTCGCGCTGACCGGTGACGCCGAGCCGCACTGGGACTACGGCGGGTTCCCCGAGGCAGCGACCAAGGTGAAGCTGCCCCTGCTGGGGATCGAGTCGCCGCTCGTGGCAGCGTGGTCGCCGGACTCCACCCGGTTGATCACCCACCGGATCGACCAGCGCGGGCTGCCCGAACAGGTCCTGGTGGAAGCCGCCCCACCCGGTGGTGGACGCCCGGTGACGCACCGCGTGCGCTATCCGATGCCCGGCGACGCGGCGCAGGCGACGTTGACGTGGCACGTGCTCGACGTCCGCACCGGGCAGAATATTCCCGCGTCCGCCGCACCGGAGGTCCTGGTATCTCCCTACGCCCTCGACCGGCGGTGGTGGTCCGGGCAGAAGGGGAACGCTGTCCACCTCCTGCACCAGTCACGCGATGGGCGCACCCTCGAACTGCGCCGCCTCGACCCCGACACCGGCGCGACGACGACACTGATCACCGAGAGCGATCGCACCCGGGTGGATCCCTCGCCTTACCTGCACGTACCACCTGTGGTCCGCATCCTCGACTCCGGCGAGATCCTCTGGTGGTCCCAACGCGACGGCTGGGGACACCTCTACCGATACTCGGCCGAAGGCGAACAGCTCGGGCAGGTCACCGCAGGTCAATGGCTGGTCCGCCGAATCCTGCGCGTCGACGAAGACCTCGGCCGCGTGTGGTTCCTCGCCTGCGGGCTGAACGAGGACCCCTACCTCCGCCAGATCTGCCGGGTCGACCTCGACGGCGGTGGGTTCGTGCGGATCACCGACGACGACCTCGACCACGACGCCGTCGCCCCGCCGCGCGGCAACTACCTCGTCGACCGCGCCTCGACCGTCGCCCTGCCCCCTCGCACGAGAGTGCTCGGCGACGACGGCCGGGTCCTGGTCGAACTCGAGGCACCGGATGCGACCGCGCGGGAGGCAGCCGGGTGGAGCCCACCCGAGCGGTTCCGGACGACCGCCGCCGACGGCCACACGCCGATCTATGGGCTGTTGTGGCGCCCACTCGGTTTCGACCCGGCACGACGCTACCCCGTCATCGACCACGCCTACCCCGGACCGAACATCCACCGGGCCTCGCCGGGTTTCTGCGACCTGTTCACCGGGGAGCCCGAGGCGCTGGCCGCGCTCGGGTTCGCGGTCGTCGCCCTCGACGGCCGCGGCACCCCGGTGCGTAGCAAGGCGTTCCTCGACCACTCCTACGGCGACTTGGGCATGACCGCCGCCCTGGACGACCACGTCGCCGCCATCCGAGAGCTCGGGCGACGCCACCCCTGGCTCGACACCGGCCGCGTCGGGATCACCGGCCACTCCGGCGGCGGATTCTTCACCGCCCGGGCCATGCTGACCAGACCAGAGTTCTACTCGGTGGGGGTCTCCCAGGCCGGACCCCACGACTTCTCGATCTACCTGCCGTTCTGGGTGGAGCAGCACCACGGGGAACTCACCGAGGAAAACCGTGCGACGCTTATCAATACGCTGCACGCCGGCAACCTGCGCGGCAAGCTCCTACTGATCGACGGCGAACTAGACGACAACGTCCTGCCGCACCAGAGCATGCGCCTGGTCGACGCACTCATCGACGCCGACGCCGATATCGATATGCTCATCGTCCCCGGCGTCGAGCACACGTTCCACGGCCGATACCACTACGTCACCCGACGCACCTGGGACTACCTCGTGCGGCACTTGCACGGCACCGAACCCCCGGCCTATCGCCTCGCGCCGTTCCCCGCGATGCCCGAGTGGGCCGTTCATCCGTCCTGACCCGAGACCATGCACACCGATACCGGCACCGCAGGGACTGTGGATTCTTCGGTGTTTCCGGCCTGATTCGCTGACCGGATGGTCAGCGGGAAGGCGCCCTGATGACGACACTTGATGCCGTGGCGAAGAAGAAGGCCGAAGCCTCGGCCGAGCAGCTGGCAGCGGTCGAGTTGGTCCGGATGGCCAAGGAGCAGGGCTTGTCCCTGACCGGGCCGGACGGACTGCTCAAACAGTTCACCAAGACCGTTCTGGAGACCGCGCTCAACGAGGAGATGACCGAGCACCTGGGATACGAACCCAACCAGGCCCCGCAGGAGCGGGAATCGGCGAACGTGCGTAACGGGACCCGGTCGAAGACGGTGTTGACCGAGACGACCGGGCCCGTGCCGATCGAGGTGCCCCGCGACCGCGACGGCAGC
>NZ_BDCG01000053.1 GCF_001613385.1 Nocardia flavorosea NBRC 108225
CCCACAACCAGATCCACCGACCGCGACACCAGCAACCCGACCAACGACTCCGGACCCACACCCTGCGCGATCAAATGCCGCGCCAGCCGGTTCACCCGAGCGGAGAACTCGCCGTAGGACAGACTCGTCCCCTCGAACGACACCGCCACCCGATCCGGGTGCGCCGCCGCCATCCGCTCGAACCCATCCAGCAGCAACCGCTCCGGCAGCGCATGCTCGGTCGCGTTCCACTCCGCCAGCACCCGGGTGCGCTCGACCGGAGCGAAAATTTCCAGATCGCCCACGGGAGCAAAGGGCGCTGCCACGATCCGGCTCAGCAGCCGGGTGAACCGGTCGGCGAAACCCTGTACCGTGGCGCGGTCGAACAGATCCGTCGCGAAGGTCAGGTACCCGACCACCCCGCTGGGTTCGCCCGCGGTGTCGTAGGAGTCGCTCAGGATGAGGTTCAGGTCGAACTGAGAGACCTCGGTATCGATATCGACACCGGAAACAGTGAGCCCTGGCAACTCCAGGCTCGACCGGTCCAAGTTCTGGAAGGTGAATCCCACCTGGAACAGGGGATGCCGGGCGGTCGACCGGGCCGGGTTCAGTACCTCGACGAGTCGTTCGAAGGGCACATCCGCATTCGCGAAGGCCGCGATATCCACCTGCCGCTGCCGCGCGAGCAGCTCGGTGAACGCTTCGCCGCGATCGAGCCGGGTCCGGAACACCAGAGTGTTCACGAACATACCGATCAGATCGTCGAGCGCCTGCTCACCACGTCCGGCCACCGGGGTACCGATCGTGATGTCGTCGACACCGGACAGCCGCGACAGCAGCACCGCGAACGCGGTATGCGCCACCATGAACAGGGTCGCGCCCTGCTGCTGCGCCAGCCGCTGCAAACCGGCATGGACCTCGGCATCGATATCGATATCGACCCGGCCACCGGTGAACGACTGCACCGCAGGCCGCGGCCGGTCCATCGGCAGGTCCAGCTGATCCGGGATCCCGGCCAGCGCCGACTCCCAATACCCGAGCTGCTTCGCCACCAGCGAATCCGGATCGGACTCATCGCCCAGCAGGTTGCGCTGCCAGATACTGAAATCGGCGTACTGCACCGGCAGGGGCGCCCACGCCGGGGCCGCCGCCGCGGCCCGCGCGGCGTATGCGGTCATCACATCGCGAGCCAGCGGACCGACCGACGAGCCGTCGGCCGCGATATGGTGCGCCACCAGCGCGAGTACGAACTCGTCGGAGACACCGGCAGTAGCGGGATCTTGCGCGCCGGTCGCGGCGGCCGGATCCTCCAGGCGGAACAGGGCCACCCGCAGCGGCACCTCGGCGGTCACATCGAAGCCGGTGGACGCCAGTTCCGCCACGGCCGCACCGATATCCGCGGAAGCCACCGACCGCACCGCGAGCTCCGGAACCGCCTGTGCCGCCGGTAGCACCAGCTGCACGGGACCGGACGCGGAATCGGGGTACACCGTGCGCAGCACCTCGTGCCGCGTCACCAGATCCGCGACCGCCGCCCGCATGGCCTCGATATCGAGTTCACCGGACAACCGGATCGCGAGCGGAATGTTGTAGGCCGCCGTATCGCTGTCGAAGCGGTTGAGGAACCACATCCGCTGCTGCGCCAGCGACAACGGCGCAACCTGCTGAACCTCACCCGACTCGGTGACCCGCGTCGGCCGCGGCTGCGGCACCAACGCCGCCCGGCCACCCGAACCGGCATGCTGCTCGACCCGAACAGCCAAACCGGCGACAGTGGACGCCTCGAACAACGCCCGCACCGGGACAGTCGTATCCAGCGCCTTGCCCAACCGCGCCGCCACCTGCGTCGCGACCAGCGAGTTACCACCCAGGGCGAAGAAATCGTCGTCCGCGCCGACCTGATCGATCCCGAGGACCTCGGCGAAGGTATTCGCCACGATCTCCTCGATCGGAGTCGACGGCGCCCGGAACTCCCGCGTCTCGAACTCGGGCTCCGGCAGAGCCTTACGGTCCAGCTTGCCGTTCACATTCAACGGCAGAGCATCGAGCTCCACGAACGCCGAGGGCACCATGTACGACGGCAATTGCTGCGCCAGTTCGGACTGGATTCGAACCGCATCCACAGGGACATCGGTGGCAGCTCCCGGTACAACGTAGCCGACCAGCCGGTCACCGGTCCGCGGGTCCGACTTCGCCACCACAGCCGCCTGCGCGACCTCCGGCAGGGCAAGGAGTGCGGCTTCGATCTCACCCAGCTCGATCCGGAAACCACGAATCTTGACCTGGAAATCGGTACGACCCCGATACTCCAACCCACCGTCACGATTCCACGCGACCAGGTCACCCGTGCGATACATCCGCTCACCCGCAGCGAACGGATCCGCCACGAAGCGTTCCGCACTCAAATCCGCACGACCGAAATACCCGTGCGCCAACTGCACACCGGCCAGATACAGCTCACCGGATACACCATCCGGGACGGGTTGCAACCGGCCGTCCAGCACATATACGCGGGAATTCCACTGCGGCGCACCGATCGGCACCGCGACCTGATCCGCCTCGGTCACCCGATGCGTCGTGATCGATACCGCGGCCTCGGTCGGACCATAGAGGTTGAACAACCCCACACCCGGATAGTCGGCGAGCATCCGCTGTGCAGTCGCCGCCGGCAACGCCTCACCGATGGCCAGCACCCGGCGCAACGACGCAGACAGGCCTTCGTCGGTGAGCAGCAGCGCATCCAGCATCGACGGAACCACCGTCAAGGTGGTCACACCCTCGCGGGCCATCAATCCGTTGAGGTAGGACGGATCGCGATGTCCGTCCGGGGAGGCGATGACCATCCGGCCACCGCATACCGCCGCGGTCCAGAACTCCCACACCGACAAGTCGAACGTGGCAGCCGTCTTGAGCAGAATCGAATCTGTTGCTTCTACAGCGAATTCGGTCCGGATGTAGCGCAGCTGGTTCACAATCGCCGCGTGCGGTACCGCCACACCCTTCGGGCGGCCCGTCGAACCCGACGTGAAGATCACATACGCCGTATTCGACGCACACAACGGCGACACCCGATCCGCATCGGTGACCGGAGTATCCGCATAACCGGAAAGATCGAGGGCATCCAGGTCCACCACCGGCGCGCTGCCGGTCTCGAATCCGGTCTCGGCATTCGTCAGCACACACACCGGTGCCGCGGTCTCGAGAATGTAGTCACTACGCTCGGCCGGCTGATCCGGATCGACCGGCACATACACGCCACCGGCCACCGTCACCGCATACATCGCGACCACGAGATCCACCGACCGCCGCAACGCCAACGCGACCCGAACCTCAGGCCCCACACCCCGACCGATCAGATACCGCGCCAAACCATTGACCCGCGCACCCAACTCGGCATACGTCACCTGCGAACCATCGGCAGCCACCAACGCCACCGCACCTCGATGGGCGGTCGTCGTAGCATCCAGCAGCGTTACCAGGGTGTCGCCGGACTCCAGTTCACGGGCAGTCGTATTGCGCTCGGCCAGTGCCGCGCGCTCTGCGGGAGCCAGAATGTCCAGCTCGCCGACCGCGGACTCCGGCGCCGCGATGATCTCGCCCAGCAGCCGTACGAAGCGGTCCACGAATACCTGAGCGGTAGCGCGATCGAACAATGCGGTGGCGTAGGTCAGGGCGCCGGTGATACCGGCGGGCGCACCGGTGCTGTCGTAGTCGTCACCGATGATCAGATGCAGGTCGAACTGGGAAATCCCCGTATCGATATCGACACCCGACACCGTCAGACCGGGCAACTCCAGACTCGACTGCGCCAGGTTCTGGAACGAGAAACCCACCTGGAACAACGGATGCCGAGCCGTCGAACGAACCGGGTTCAGCACCTCCACCAAACGCTCGAACGGCACATCCGCATGCGCAAACGCCTGCAGATCCACCTCACGCTGACGCGCCAGCAGATCCGTGAACGCCTCACCCTGATCCAGCCGCGTCCGGAACACCAGGGTGTTCACGAACATACCGATCAAGTCCTCGAGCGCCTGCTCACCACGACCCGCGATCGGGGTACCGATGGTGACGTCATCGGCGCCCGACAGGCGCGACAACAGCACAGCGAA
>NZ_BDCG01000054.1 GCF_001613385.1 Nocardia flavorosea NBRC 108225
GGAGCCGCTACCGCGGACGCTGTCTCCCTATTCGACGCGGGTATCCGCGAAGCTGTGCCGATGCCCCTCGGTACCGGACCCGGGCAGCGGCTCGGCCCCGATTCGCTGGTCTGGAAATTCTTCGGAGACATCCGCGGCAACCTGCTCGGATTCCAGCGCCTCGCCGGAACCGAGAACTCGATCGAGCAGCTGGCCAAAGGGGTCGAGGACCATTCGATCATTTTCAGCGATCTGATCGGCAGGGGTAGGCGCAGCGGACCGCCCATCGCGAAAACGGTGTACTCCGACGAACCGGATGCCTGGGGCCGCCGGGTCCGGGATTTCCACAAGGACATCAAAGGCACGATCGACAGCGACGGCTCGCGCTATCACGCATTGAATCCAGAGTTGTACTACTGGGCGCACGCCACGTTCGTCGATCAGGTCATCTACAACACCGATACGTTCATCCGCCGATTGTCCTACGCGGAGAAGGAACAGATCTTCGAAGAATCCAAGATCTGGTACCGGCTGTACGGGGTGAGCGACCGTAGCCAGCCCGAAACCTACGCGGAGTTCGTCGAATACTGGGACTCGATGCTGGCCCGATTCGTGCCGACCCGCACGATCGTCTACGCCACCGGCTACATCCGCCGGGGCCTACCGCGGCCGAAGCGTTTGCGCGCCATGCCGATGCCGGTGTGGAAAGCGCTGACCTATCCGCTCGACGCGGTGATCCGGACGGTTGTCGTCGGGACACTGCCGCAGCAGATGCGCGACGTGTGCGATCTGGAATGGGACGAGAAGCGAGAACAGCGGTTCCAGCGTTTTGCGGCCACGATGCGGGCGCTGAATCCGCTGTTCAACCGGCTGCCCGTGCGTGTTCTCTACACGCCGTGGGCGGCTGAGGCGTGGCAGCGGGCGGGGGTGGACCCGCGAAAGATCCACAACGGCCAGTCGGGGAACCGGCCGCGAAACCGCGTCCGGTCGGCGCCGCGGCCCCGCGGGTCAGTGCGCAGCCGGGTATTGGCCCAGCCGCCGGCGGGCAGCGGTCTGAAGCCGATCCACGGGACCTATCTCCCCACACCGCGGGAAGTGCTGTGGGCCCTCCGGGCACCGGAGAAGGCGATCGCCCGGCGCCGGGAACTGTTCGGCGACATCAGCTTCATGTACTCCCCATTGGAAGGAAAGCTCGTCAACCCGGCCGGCCCGGACGGATGCGCCGCGGTGGCGTTGAACAAGGACAAGGCCTTCGCGTCGGAGCCGGGCTGGGGGCTGATGATCGGCCGCTTCTTCCGTCGCGGCCTGCTGCTGATGGACTTCGACGAGCACCGCTATCACCGCCTGATCCTGCAACAGGCGTTCACCGCCGACCAGCTCCGCGGCTATCTGGCACAGATGCAGCCGATGGTCCGGCAGCGAATCGCGGAACTGCCGGTAGGCGACGGGATCCGGATACATCACGAACTGAAGAAGCTCACCCTGGACATCGCCTTGGAAAGCTTCCTCGGCCTGAAGATTTCACGGGCCGAAGCCGACCGCGTCAACAAGGCGTTCATCGACTGTGTGCAGGCCTGCCTGGCCTTGATCCGCTATGACGTGCCGGGCACGCGATGGTCGCGTGGGCTGGCGGGCCGGCGCGAACTGGAGGAATTCCTGCGCCGGCACCTACCGGCCAAGCGGGCGGCCCGCACACCCGACCTGTTCTCCACGCTGTGCCACCTCAATTCCGAAGAAGGGCACGGTCTCACCGACGACGAGATCATCGATCACCTGATCTTCGTCCTGATGGCCGCCCACGACACCTCTACCATCACCCTGGCCACCATGACGTACTATCTCGCCCGTCACCCCGAGTGGCAGGAGCGCGCCCGCGCGCAATCACGAGAACTCCCCGCCACGATCACCTATGACACACTGCCCGACCACACCCTGCTGGACCGCATCATGAAGGAGTCGTTGCGGCTGAACCCGCCGGTGCCCGGGCTGGTCCGGCAGGCGATCGAGGACACCGAGATCGACGGCTACTTCATCCCGAAGGGCACCCGCGTCACGGCGATGCCGCTGGCCAACCACTACAACCCCGACCTGTGGACCGCCCCGGAAACATTCGACCCGGACCGGTTCAGCGACGAGCGGGCCGAGGA
>NZ_BDCG01000055.1 GCF_001613385.1 Nocardia flavorosea NBRC 108225
CAGCGCAGCGGCGATCGTGAAACCGGTGATTCCCTGCTGATATAGGTTCCTCCGGCCCCAGGGATCGGCATTGTGGTCTTGTTCGGGCACCGCCGGGGACCTTGAATCGGATCCACCCGAGTAATCGAATCCCGAAGGGTGGAAGCATGCGAGAGGTCGTCCTCGTCGAGGCGGTGCGCAGTCCGATCGGCCGTCGTAACAAAGGACTCGCGGACGTCCATCCGGTCGAGTTGGCCGCGCAGGTGCTGCGCGCACTCTCCCAGCGGTGCGGTCTGGATCCGGTACTCATCGATGACGTAGTCATGGGCTGCGTCTCCCAGGCGGGAGAGCAGGCCGGGAATATCGCCCGGATGGCCGTGCTCGCGGCGGGCTGGCCGGAAACGATCCCGGGGGTGACCGTCGATCGGCAGTGCGGATCCTCGCAGCAGGCAATCCAATTCGCGGTCGCGTCGGTGATGTCCGGGATCCAGGACGTGGTGGTCGCGGCCGGTGTCGAATCGATGACACGGGTGCCGATGGGGGCGGCGCGCCTCGACGTGGAGTCGGCGCTCGGTCCGGCGGTCGAGCAGCGCTACGGACTGCGCCGCTTCGACCAGGGTGCCGGGGCTGATCAGATCGCCGAGCAGTGGAACCTGTCCCGCGAGTATCTCGACGACCTGTCCGCCGAATCCCATAGGCGTGCGGCCGCCGCCCAGGATGCCGAGGACTTCGCCGGCGAAATCGTTCCTATCGTCGCGCCGGACGGCCGGATCCTCGATACGGACGAAGGGATCCGGCGCGGGACGACACCGGAGAAGCTGGCGGGCCTCGACCCGGCGTTCGGCGGTAGACACACCGCGGGATCGTCCTCACAGATCTCCGACGGCGCGGCCGCGGTCCTGGTGATGGCCGCCGAGCGTGCGAACGAGCTCGGCCTGACCCCGCTCGCACGGCTGCACGCGTTCAGTGTGGTCGGCACCGACCCGGTCATGATGCTGACCGGGCCGATCCCGGCAACCGCCGACGTGCTGGGCAAGGCGAAGCTCTCTCTCACCGATATCGACACCTTCGAGGTGAACGAGGCGTTCGCCGCCGTTCTCGGTGCCTGGCTGGCCGAGACCGGTGCCGACCCGGCGACAGTGAACCCGCAGGGCGGAGCCATCGCGCTCGGTCACCCGCTCGGCGCATCCGGCGCGCGGTTGATGACGACCATGGTGCACCGCATGCGGCGCGAGGGCGCGCGCTGGGGTCTGCAGACCATGTGCGAAGGCGGCGGAGACGAGGCGGCCGCGTCCCGACACCGAGGACATCAATGCCCGAGTACATCCCCTCGGCCGAACCCGACCACTCGATCGCTGTGATCGGTGCGGGATTCGGCGGTCTGGCCCTGGCCGTGAAACTTCGTGAGGCAGGGATACGTGATTTCGTGATCCTGGAGCGGGCGGCGGAACTGGGGGGCACCTGGCGGGACAACACCTATCCGGGGTGTGCCTGCGATGTGCCCTCGCAGCTGTACAGCTACTCGTTCGCCCCGAACGCGGACTGGTCACGCACCTACGGCAAACAACCCGAAATTCTGGCCTACCTGCGCGATGTGGCCGAATGTCATGATATCGAGCGGCATATCCGGTACAACACCGAACTGCTCGGCGCCACCTGGGACGAAACCGCCCGGTGCTGGCAACTGGACACCAGTCAGGGCTGGGTGACCGCTCGGAAGATGCTCCCATCGGTATCCGATACCGGTGGTCGCAACCGGTGTTCGTGATTCCCGTGCCCCAGATTCGCTGCCGGATCGGGTTCCCTCATCCGGACACCGCACAGGAGGTGGAGTTTCGATGACCGTGCCGAAGGATTCGGCCGTTACGCCCGACGGTCCA
>NZ_BDCG01000056.1 GCF_001613385.1 Nocardia flavorosea NBRC 108225
GGGACTGTGGATTCTTCGGTGTTTCCGGCCTGATTCGCTGACCGGATGGTCAGCGGGAAGGCGCCCTGATGACGACACTTGATGCCGTGGCGAAGAAGAAGGCCGAAGCCTCGGCCGAGCAGCTGGCAGCGGTCGAGTTGGTCCGGATGGCCAAGGAGCAGGGCTTGTCCCTGACCGGGCCGGACGGACTGCTCAAACAGTTCACCAAGACCGTTCTGGAGACCGCGCTCAACGAGGAGATGACCGAGCACCTGGGATACGAACCCAACCAGGCCCCGCAGGAGCGGGAATCGGCGAACGTGCGTAACGGGACCCGGTCGAAGACGGTGTTGACCGAGACGACCGGGCCCGTGCCGATCGAGGTGCCCCGCGACCGCGACGGCAGCTTCGAACCCCAGATCGTGAAGAAACGGCAGCGGCGCTTGACCGGGGTCGATGAGATCGTGCTGTCGCTGTATGCGAAAGGCCTGACCACCGGAGAGATCTCGACGCATTTCGCCGAGATCTATGGCGCCTCGGTGTCCAGGGAAACGGTCTCCCGGATCACGGACAAGGTGATCGAGGAGATGCAGGAATGGTCGAACCGGCCCCTGGACGAGGTCTATGTCGCGATCTTCATCGATGCGCTGGTGGTGAAGGTCAGGGATGGTCAGGTCGCCAACCGGCCGGTCTATGCCGCGATCGGAGTCACCGTGACCGGTGAAAAGGACATCCTCGGACTCTGGGCCGGCACCGGTGGTGAAGGCGCAAAATTTTGGATGAGCGTGCTCACCGAGATCCGTAACCGCGGGGTCAAGGACGTGTTCTTCCTGGTCTGTGACGGTTTGAAAGGCCTGCCGGATGTAGTCGGGAACGTCTGGCCGTTGGCCACGGTCCAGACCTGCATCATCCACTTGATCCGCAACACCTTCCGGCTCGCCGGCCGCCAGGACTGGGACGCGTTGAAACGGGAGGTGAAACCGATCTATACCGCGGTCAACGCTGACGCCGCCCGGGCAGCCCTGGACGAGCTGACCGAGCGGTGGGGCTCGAAATACGGTGCGATCATCAGGCTTTGGAATAACGCGTGGGAGGAATTCATCCCGTTCCTCGACTACGACATCGAGATCCGAAAGGTGATCTGCTCGACGAACGCGATCGAGTCCTTGAACGCCCGCTACCGGCGTGCGATCAAGGCCCGAGGGCATTTCCCCACCGAGCAAGCCGCCCTGAAATGCCTGTATCTGGTGACTCGTTCACTCGACCCGACCGGTGCCGGTCGGGCACGATGGACCATGCGCTGGAAACCCGCGGTCAACGCGTTCGCGATCACCTTCGCCGACCGCTGGCCCGACGCCCGAACCTACTGAGAGAAACCGCCGGAAACACCGATACCGAGATAGTCCCAA
>NZ_BDCG01000057.1 GCF_001613385.1 Nocardia flavorosea NBRC 108225
CCCTCTAGGGGCCCACTTATGTGGGCCCCTAGAGTGCGTTCTGGGGTAGATATTTCGAGGGAATCCACGGTCACGCGTTGGTAGTTTCCCGGTGCGCGAACCCCTGCCCGGAATCGGTGACCAACTGGCAGGTCCGGACATGTGGTGGTCGGTGACTTCCGCCGGAAGCGCCGACCGCTCGGGGGATACTTCACCTTCACTGCGATCGTTCGCCGCTGCTGATCGCCGGGTTGCTGAGGCGCCTCCGGCGCATTTGTCCGGGTCCGGTCGAGGCGCCGTTCCGGAGCGTGCTCGGGCAGGGCCTAGACTCTGCCGGATGCGACTCGTGATTGCTCGTTGCCAGGTCGACTATGTGGGGCGGTTGACCGCTCATCTGCCGATGGCTCGCCGGCTGCTGATGATCAAGGCGGATGGGTCGGTGCTGGTGCATTCCGATGGAGGGTCCTATAAGCCGCTGAACTGGATGAGTCCGCCGTGCTGGCTGGCGGAGCGGGAGCCGGACTCGGCGGCGGGACAGTTCAAGGAACTGTGGGTGGTGAGCAACAAGGCGGGGGAGGAGCTGCGGATCGGGATCGAGGAGATCGAGCACGATTCCAGTCATGAGCTCGGAGTGGACCCGGGGCTGGTGAAAGACGGGGTCGAGGCTCATCTGCAGGAGTTGCTGGCCGAGCATGTGGAAACCCTCGGTGCAGGGTTCAGCCTCGTCCGGCGCGAGTACATGACCGCTATCGGCCCGGTCGACCTGCTCTGCCGGGACGCGGACGGGCGGACGGTCGCGGTGGAGATCAAACGTCGGGGCGAGATCGACGGGGTGGAACAGCTGACGCGCTACCTGGAGTTGCTGAACCGGGACCCCCTTTTGTCGCCGGTGGCGGGGGTGTTCGCGGCACAGCAGATCAAACCGCAGGCGCGGACGCTTGCCGAGGACCGCGGGATCCGCTGCCTGACCCTGGATTACAACGCTCTGCGCGGGACCGAGAGCAACGAATTCCGGCTCTTCTAAGCTGGGAGCCATGCCACGACGAAAACCGCGCAGCGGGCGTTACGGAGCGCAGCCGCAACGGTTGGGCACCGGGCTGGGCGATGTCTACCGCCGGACCGAAGCCGGACCCGACGGCGACGAGTACGTGGTGCGGACGGTGCCCGGCGCCCGAGCGGTGAAACGGTACCGTTGCCCGGGCTGCGATCACGAGATCATGCCGGGAGTTCCGCATGTGGTGGCCTGGCCGGCCGGTAGCGGGGAGACGGACCGCCGGCATTGGCATCGCGGCTGCTGGAGCGGGCGGGGTACCCGCGGAATCACCCGGCGGTGGTCCTGAGCCGGCGGCATGCCGGCCGCTGTCGCGGCATCGGGCCTTCACCGGCCTGTGTCGACGAGAGATCGTC
>NZ_BDCG01000058.1 GCF_001613385.1 Nocardia flavorosea NBRC 108225
GAATCTCCCCGGGTTTGGTGCTCACCTTCTTTCTTGGGAAGGATGGGCAGATCATGCCTGCGAAGTACGACGAAGCGACCAAGGCCAAGGCTGTCCGGCTGGTCGTCGATCACCGTGACGACTACGACAGCGAGTGGGCTGCGATGAAAGCGGTATCCGCCCGGTTGGGGATGACCACCGAGACCCTGCGCAAGTGGGTCCGGCAAGCCGAAGTCGATGCCGGTGAGGCCGGCGGTGTTACTACCGAGGCGGCGCGAGAGATCCGCGAGCTTCGCCGCAAGAACAAAGAACTCGAAGAAACGATCGAAATCCTCAAGGCGGCAACAAGTTTCTTCGTGCGGGCGAGCGACCCGCGACACCGGTAGTTTGTGAGTTCATCGCCGAGCATCGGGCTCGGTTCGGAGTCGCTCCGATCTGCCGTGTGCTGAGTGCGCACGGTGTCAAGATCGCTCCGCGAACGTTTTATGCCTGGCTGGCCAGGTCACCGTCGAAACGCACGTTGTGGGATACCGCGGTCACGGAGGTCCTGGCCGGCTACTACGAACCCGACGAGGACGGTCGCCGCGCCCCGGAGTCGCTGTACGGGGCGGTGAAGATGTGGGCCCACCTGCAACGTCAGGGTATCCCGGTGGCCAGGTGCACGGTGGAACGGCTGATGCGCACCCAGGGCTGGAAAGGCGTGATCCGGCGTAAGAAGGTCCGTACCACCGTGGCGGACCCGGCAGCGGACCGCGCGCCGGATCTGGTGGATCGCCAGTTCCGTGTTCCGGCACCGAACATGCTGGTCGTAGCCGATTTCACCTATGTCCGGCTGGGTGGCGGGACGTTTGTGTACACCGCGTTCGTGATCGACGCCTATGCGGGCCGGATCGTGGGCTGGGAATGCTCGACCAGCAAACAGGCGGAATTCGTGGAATCAGCGATCCGGCAGGCCGCCGCGCTGCGGGCCCGTCAAGGCCGGCCGTGGACCGGGTCCACAATCCATCATTCCGACGCCGGATCTCAGTATACTTCTGTGAAATTCGGTGAGACACTGTCACTTTCGGGTCTGCAGCCGTCGATCGGTTCCGTCGGCGATGCCTACGACAATGCCCTCGCCGAGACCACGATCGGACTCTACAAGACCGAAGCGGTGCGTGAGGATTCACCGTTTCGGCGGGGCCCGCTGACCCGACTGGCCGACGTCGAGCTACTCACCTGCGACTGGGTCGGCTGGTACAACGAGTCCCGGCTGATGCACCGGCTCGGCCGCACACCACCGATCGAGTACGAAGCCGACTACTATGCAACCTGCTCCGAGCAACCCGCTGGAGACAGATAACCGGGTGTGCATCGAACCCGGGGAGATTCA
>NZ_BDCG01000059.1 GCF_001613385.1 Nocardia flavorosea NBRC 108225
GTGGCCAGTCCCCGATAATGCGTCCACCCGGTAATTGAGTCCGGGTCGTTTGGTCGGTGTTCAGTCGATCCTGCAGGTCACCGGGTGGTGGGTGCAGGCGCAGATCGCAGCGTACTCGGCCGGGGTCCGGTAGCCCAGGGCCGAGTGCCGGTGCCGCTCGTTGTGCTCGGTTTTGAAGTCCCCGATCACGACCCGGGCCTCGAGTAGGCTGGTCCAGTGGTTGCGGTTCAGACACTCGATCCGCAGCCGCCGGTTGAACGATTCGACATAGCCGTTGTTCCAGGGCGTGCCGGGCGGAATATAGGACATGCCCACCCGGTCACCGCAAAACTGTTGCAGGGCAGCTGAAATCATCTCCGGCCCGTTGTCGCACCGCAGCACCCTCGGTGCCCCGCGGGCGACGAAGACTTTCTCGAGTTCTGTGACAAGCGCCTCGGCGGTGATCGAGCGTTCCACCAGATGCAGCAGTGATTCGCGGGTGTGCTCGTCGACCATCGACGCGATCTTCACCGCCCGCCCATCAGTGGTGGAGTCGAACTGGAAATCCAATGCCCACACCACCTTCGGCGCGTCCGCCTCGATAGCCGGGATCGACGAGACCCCGGCCCGCTTACGCGGATGATGGGCCCGCACCTGCAGGCCCTCTTCCCGCCACAACCGATGCACCCGCTTGATATTCGCCTCGGCACCCTCATCGAACCGCAACGCCGCCCAGGCCCGCCGGAACCCGTGACCAGGATGTTTGAGCGCATACTCGCGCAGCCAGGCCCGCAAACCCGCATCGGGATCGGCGGGGGTCTGGTCGGCCGGCAGGCGCCGGTAGGTAGAGCGATGCAACCCGACGACCTTGCACGCGAACCGTTCCGACATTCCCCTGACCTTCTGGAGCATGTCGGCGGCGCGGCGTTTGGCCGCCGGGCCTAGAATTTTCCCTTGCTGATCTCCCGCAGCGCATCTTTTTCGAGCTCGGCATCGGCCAGCAGCCGCTTGAGCCGGGCGTTCTGTTCACGCAGCTCCTTGAGCTCTTTCGCCGCATCTGTGTCCATACCCCCGTACTGGCGGCGCCAGTTATACAGCGTCGCCGCCGAGACCCCAAGGTCCTTGGCGATCTCCTCACCCGTCGCCCCGCCTGCGGCGAGTTCGTCGGCACGGCGCAGCTTCCGCACGATGTCCTCGGCGGAATGCCGTTTCCGTCCTGCCATGGGTTCCAGTGTCCCTTCCGGCCCTGATCAGGGCCACTCAGGACTCTAATACCGGGTGGACGCATTCACTGGGGGCAGGCCAGT
>NZ_BDCG01000060.1 GCF_001613385.1 Nocardia flavorosea NBRC 108225
TGACTGGATCCCTGTGGGTGGGTCCACCAGTTGTGAGAGTTCTGATGCACCAGAATGGGTGCAGAAGGAGACGATCACACCATGTCACGACGTCGGCACACGCCCGAGCAGATCATCCGCAAGCTCCGCGAGGGTGAGCGGCTACTCGGTGAGAACTTCACGATCGAGGACGTGTGCAAGCACCTCGAGATCTCCGATGCGACCTGGCATCGCTGGCGGAACCAATACGGTGGGATGAAATCCGAGGACGCCAAGAGGTTGAAAGAACTCGAACGTGAGAATGCCCGGTTGAAGCGGATGGTCGCTGATCAGGCCCTCGATATCGACATGCTCAAGGAGCTGAACCGGGGAAACTACTGAGCCCGGACCGCCGCCGCAGGGCCGTTCAGGTGCTGCGGGAGCGGTTCGGGGTTTCCGAACGACGAGCGTGCCGGATCGCGGGGCAACCCCGTTCGACCCAACGCCGCCGCCCGCCGGGCCCGGCCGAGACCGAGCGGGTCCTCACCGGGCGGCTCCGCGAGATTTCGCGGGCGTATCCGCGGTGGGGATGGCGCAAAGCGCACGCGTTGTGCCGGGCC
>NZ_BDCG01000061.1 GCF_001613385.1 Nocardia flavorosea NBRC 108225
GAAGGTTTGGTGGTCAACCGGAAACGCACCCGCCGATTGTGGCGTGAGCACGGATTGAAACGGCCCGTCCGGGTTCGGAAGAAGCGCCGGGTCGGCGTCGGCCGGCATCAGCGGTTGCGTGCGTCGCGGCCGGATCAGATGTGGGCGCTGGATTTCCAGGTCGACGTGACCGTCGACGGCCGGCAAGTCCGGTTCCTCAACGTGGTGGACGAGTTCACCCGTGAAGCCCTGGCCGTCACGGCGTTCCGGTCGTGTACCGCTGATCAACCTCGTCGATGTGCTCGACGAGGTCATGGCTGCGACCGGCCGGAAACCGGAGCATATCCGGATGGACAACGGTACCGAGATGACCGCACACGCGATGACCGACTGGTGCCGGTTCACCGGCGTCGATGCGGCGTTCATCGACCCGGCATCGCCGTGGCAGAACGGGATCTGTGAATCGTTCAACGGACGTTTCCGGGACGAATTCCTTGCCTGTGAGCAGTTCTGCTCGCTGACCGAAGCGCAAGTACTTGCCGAGGACTGGCGCATCGAGTACAACACTTATCGGCCGCACGGATCGCTGGGATTCCTTACCCCTGAAGCGTTCCGGCAGCAATGGACACCGACCGAGTTCAACCAACCGCAACTCGCATGATCGGTGGACCCGTTATCGGGGCCCAGTCA
>NZ_BDCG01000062.1 GCF_001613385.1 Nocardia flavorosea NBRC 108225
TTTGGTGTTTCAGGCCGCGAGTGCGGGCCGGTTTATTGTCTCAAACTCGATCGGGGTGAGTCGGCCGAGTCGGCGCTGCCGACGGGTGCGGTGGTAGGTCTTCTCGATCCAGACCACGATCGCCAGGCGGAGCTCGTGGCGGGTCGCCCACCGTTTCCGGTCGAGCACATTCTTCTGCAGCAACGCGAAGAACGACTCCATCGCAGCGTTGTCACCACATGCTCCGGCCCTGCCCATCGAGCCGCGTAACCCATTGACCGACAGTGCATTCACGAACTTACGAGAGCGAAATTGACTACCCCTGTCCGAGTGGACAATCGTCGCGGTGGGTGATCGGAGAGCGACCGCGTGGTTCAACGCCGACACTGCCAGCGACGCCTTCATCCGTGAATCGATCGAGTATCCGACGATCCGGTTGGAGAACACGTCCTTGACGGCGCACAGATACAGTTTTCCCTCACTTGTGCCGTGCTCGGTGATATCTGTCAACCAGACCGCGTCCGCGACGGTGGCGGTGAAGTTGCGCCCGACGAGGTCGTCGTGAACCGGCGGGCCGGCCTTACGGCCGAGTCCTCGTTTCTTGGCGAAGACGCTCCAGATCCGCTGCGCCGAACACAACCGGTGGACCCGGTTTTCACTGGCATGGATACCGCGGGCAGGCAGCTCGTCGGCGATGAATCGGTAGCCGAATGCCGGGTCGTCGGCATGGATGTCGAGAGCGGCGTTGATCAGATGGGCGTCGTCCCAATCACGCTGCGAGACAGGGCAGCGTTTCCATTGATAGAACGCTTGGGTGGAGAAGCCGAGTACCCGGCAGGTCACCGCGACGGGGATACCATCAGCGGCTAGGTCGAGGACCAGCGGGTAGCTCATTTTGGGTTGACGTCCCGCGAGAAATAGGCGACCGCGCGACGCATGACCTCGGCTTCTTGTTCCAGCTGGCGGATCCGTTTACGCGCTTCGCGCAGCTCGGCCGATTCGTCGCGGGTAGTGCCGGGCCGATGTCCGTCTTCGATATCAGCTTGCTTGAGCCAGTTCTTCACGCAACTCTGAGAGATCCCGAAATCCCTGGCGACCTGAGTCAACGAGATCTCGCCCTTACGGGCGACCGCGACTACGTCGCGGCGGAACTCCTCGGGATACGGCTTCGGCATGGTGAACATCCTTCCAGCGAGGAGCAATCCTCACAGGTCAGGAGTCAACCGAACCGGGGGCAGTCCC
>NZ_BDCG01000063.1 GCF_001613385.1 Nocardia flavorosea NBRC 108225
AGAGGGTGTCTTATGTGGGGAGTTTCTTGTAGCAGGTGATAGCTGCGGCGAGTTGCAGAAAAGCTGCGAAGAGGCGGCCGTGGCGTTCGTAACGGATCGTCAACCGCCGATAGCCGGTCAACCACGCGATAGTCCGTTCGATCTTCCACCGATGCCGACCCAACTTCGTGGGATCCTCGATACCGCGACGGGCGATCCTAGGCACTATCCCGCGACCACGCAGCCACCGGCGGTGGACGTCGAAGTCGTAACCCTTGTCCGCCCGCAGCTTGGCGGGTTTGCTACGGCGCGGGCCACGGACCGACCGGACTTTCGGGATCGATTCGACCATCGGCTGCAACATCACCGAATCGTGAGTGTTCGCGGCGGTGACACCGGTGACCAGCGGGATCCCGTTCGCATCCGATATGACGTGGAGCTTGGAGCCTTTCTTGCCGCGATCGACCGGACTGCGACCGGTCAGCGATCCCCCTTTTTCGCCCGCACACTCGCCGCGTCCAGGATCGCCGCGCTCCAGTCGAGCTCGCCGGCAACTCCGAGCCGGTCGAGTATCTCTCGGTGCAGTGCCTCGAACACTCCGGCATCGGCCCACACCATGAACCGGCGATGCGCGGTCGGCACACTCACCCCGAACGACGGCGGCAGATGCCGCCACGCGCACCCGCTGGTCAACACGAATACCACCGCGGTAAACACTGCCCGCTCGTCCACCGGTGCAGTCCCGCCGCCCTGTGGTCTCGCCGCGAACTCGGGGAGCAGTGGTTTCACGATGTCCCACAACGCATCCGGGATCAGTCTCTGAGCAAGCCTGTCGACCACGGGTCACATCATGCCGCACAACGAATTACACCCACGTAAGACGTCCTC
>NZ_BDCG01000064.1 GCF_001613385.1 Nocardia flavorosea NBRC 108225
TGCCGTATGCGCGACCATGAACAGCGTCGCGCCCTGGCTTTGCGCCAGCCGCTGCAAACCAGCATGAATCTCGGCATCGATCTCGACCGCGACCCGGCCGCCACTGTAGGACTGCACCACCGGACGCGGACGATCCACCGGCAGGTCGAGCTGATCCGGAACCCCGGCAAGCGCCGACTCCCAATACCCGATCTGCTTCGCCGCCAGCGAACCCGGATCCGATTCATCACCCAGCAACTCCCGCTGCCAAATACTGAAATCGGCATACTGCACCCGCAACGGCGCCCAGCCCGGCGCCTCACCCGCGATCCGCGCGGCATACGCGGTCATCAAATCGCGCGTCAACGGCACCACCGAGGAACCATCACCCGAAATATGGTGCATTACCAGGGCCAGCACGAATTCGCCGGGCGAGCCTGCGATATCGCCGCCGGACCCATCGGTCGCGACGCGGAACAGCGCCACCCGCAACGGCACCTCGGCGGTGACATCGAAGCCGGCCGACGCCAGTTCCGATACAGCCGCAACGACCTCACCGGCGGCCACCGACCGCACCGCGAGCTCGGGAACGGCCTGGCCCACCGGCAGGACGACCTGCACCGGGCCGGATTCGGTCTCCGGATACACCGTCCGCAGCACCTCGTGCCGCGTCACCAGATCCGCGACCGCCGCCCGCATGGCCTCGATATCGAGTTCACCGGACAACCGGATCGCCAGCGGAATGTGATACGCCGCCGAATTCTCGTCGAAACGGTTCAGGAACCACATCCGCTGCTGCGCCAACGACAGCGGCACCGCGTCCTGGACCTCGCCCGATTCGGTAACCCGCGTCGGCCGCGGCTGCGGCGCCAGAGCCGCACGC
>NZ_BDCG01000065.1 GCF_001613385.1 Nocardia flavorosea NBRC 108225
GGAGGTTTGGTGGTCAACCGGAAACGCACCCGCCGATTGTGGCGTGAGCACGGATTGAAACGGCCCGTCCGGGTTCGGAAGAAGCGCCGGGTCGGCGTCGGCCGGCATCAGCGGTTGCGTGCGTCGCGGCCGGATCAGATGTGGGCGCTGGATTTCCAGGTCGACGTGACCGTCGACGGCCGGCAAGTCCGGTTCCTCAACGTGGTGGACGAGTTCACCCGTGAAGCCCTGGCCGTCACGGCGTTCCGGTCGTGTACCGCTGATCAACATCGTCGATGTGCTCGACGAGGTCATGGCTGCGACCGGCCGGAAACCGGAGCATATCCGGATGGACAACGGTACCGAGATGACCGCACACGCGATGACCGACTGGTGCCGGTTCACCGGCGTCGATGCGGCGTTCATCGACCCGGCATCGCCGTGGCAGAACGGGATCTGTGAATCGTTCAACGGACGTTTCCGGGACGAATTCCTTGCCTGTGAGCAGTTCTGCTCGCTGACCGAAGCGCAAGTACTTGCCGAGGACTGGCGCATCGAGTACAACACTTATCGGCCGCACGGATCGCTGGGATTCCTTACCCCTGAAGCGTTCCGGCAGCAATGGACACCGACCGAGTTCAACCAACCGCAACTCGCATGATCGGTGGACCCGTTATCGGGGCCCAGTCAATCCGGATACCGGTTCGTCGCTGCTCGGATTCGACGACGTACAGAACCTGTTAGCGGAT
>NZ_BDCG01000066.1 GCF_001613385.1 Nocardia flavorosea NBRC 108225
GCGAGTTCGGTAGGCACCGGTCGGGCGAGCCGAGGCTGCGCGAGCGCGGCCTGGAATGCTTCCTCACTGAACACGAGGAACTCCTTCTTTCTTCATTCGGTGGTGCCGGCGGTCGGCACCGGAAAGTGGGCAATATCGATGGGCGTCGTCACGCCACACGGTCGTCGACGGCAGTACCGGACGCGGCGGAGAATGCCGCGATCGTATCGATGGCCTGCCTGCTCTCGGGTAGTCGCGGCGCGACGACGGGAAACGCATGGATTTGGTGATGCCACAGATGCAACTCGTGGCGCACCCCGGCTCGGGCGAGCCGCTCGGCCATGGCTTCCGCGTCCGGGCAGAGGAATTCGGAGTCCGAGGCGAGTAAGAGGGTCGGCGGGAGACCGGCGAGGACGTCGTCGTCGGCGTGCAGCGGCGAGAGGGCGGGCTGGATGGCGCCCCCGCATCCCCAGCGCGCCACTGCCTCGAACACCTTCGGGGGCAGGAATGCCTCGGTTGTGGCGGTCGGTGCCTCGGCCTTGGTGGTGCAATCGAGGTCCAGCCACGGGCTGATTCCGACCAGCGCGCGAGGGCGGTCCCACCCGGACCGCAGTGCTGCCACCGCAGTCGCGAAGGCGAGGAATCCACCGGCGGAGTCGCCGATCACGGTGATGTCGCCGGCGGGATGCCGCTGTGTCAATGCCCGGTAGGCATCCAGGCAATCCT
>NZ_BDCG01000067.1 GCF_001613385.1 Nocardia flavorosea NBRC 108225
CGGTTGCGGTCGGCCGCATCGGCGCGCTCGCGGGCCGGCTCACCGCGTGCGCCGAACAGCAGAATCCCGAGGACGACCGCGACCGCCGCCAGGGCGGCAACAGCCGACCCGGCCAGCAGCCCACCCCGGGAGAGCGTGAGCGCGCCGCAGGGAGGCGCGGCCACCATGGGAAAGAGCTGGTTGTCGAGAACTTCGAACGTCGCCGGGAACCGGGTCAGCATCGATTCGATATCGGTCCACCCGCGATTCACGCTCGCGGACAGGCCAAGCTCGCGAACTTCCACTTCGCACTCGGATTGCACCGCCTGTTCGGTTCTGCGGGGGTACGGGCAGCAAGCCTGGTCGCATATCCGGGAGCGGCCAGGACCAACCCGACGTCACCGTGCGGGATTCCGGAACGGCGCGCACGGCCCGCCTGCGCGCGACCCGGACACTCGGCCAGTCCGCGCAAGCCGGCGCACTGCCGCAGTTACGCGCCGCCACGGACCCGGCGGCCCGAAGCGGCGAGTTGTATGCGCCGCTACTGATCGGAACAGGCCGACCGGTGAGCAGGCCGATTCTGCGGCGGATACATATCGACCGGGCGATCGAAACCCTATGGGAGGTCTCCGAACGCGAAAACAGGTGGCT
>NZ_BDCG01000068.1 GCF_001613385.1 Nocardia flavorosea NBRC 108225
CGCGGTGTGCGCCACCATGAACAAGGTGGCATTCTGCTGCTGCGCCACCCGCTGCAAACCGGCATGGGTTTCGGCGTCGATCTGGACGGCGACCTGGCCGCCACTGTAGGACTGCACCACCGGACGCGGACGATCCGCCGGCAGGTCGAGCTGATCCGGGATCCCGGCAAGCGCCGACTCCCAGTACCCGATCTGCTCGGCCGCCAGCGAACCCGGATCCGATTCGTCGCCGAGCAGGTTGCGCTGCCAGATACTGAAATCGGCGTACTGCACCGGCAACGGTGCCCAGCCCGGAGCCTCACCCGCGATCCGCGCGGCATAGGCGGTCATCACGTCCCGGGCCAGCGGGGCGACCGAGGAACCGTCACCGGAGATGTGGTGCACCACCATCGCCAGCACGAATTCACCGGCCGGCGCGCCGGCGCCGGGGGCCGTACCCGGTGTTTCGCCCACCTGGAACAGTGCGACCCGCAGCGGGACCTCGCCGGTCACGTCGAATCCGGTCGACGCCAATTCCGCTACGGCCGCAACAACCTCATCGGCGGCCACCGACCGCACCGCGAGCTGCGGTACCGCCCGGCCGACCGGCAGGACGACCTGTACCGGACCCGACTCGGTCTCCGGA
>NZ_BDCG01000069.1 GCF_001613385.1 Nocardia flavorosea NBRC 108225
GGGATTGCCTGGATGCCTACCGGGCATTGACACAGCGGCATCCCGCGGGCGATATCACGGTGATCGGCGACTCCGCCGGTGGATTCCTCGCCTTCGCGACCACATCGACAGCACTGCGGTCCGAGTGGGACCGCCCTCGTGCGCTGGTCGGAATCAGCCCGTGGCTGGATCTGGATTGCACCGCCAAGGCCGAGGCGCCGACCGCCGCGACCGAGGCATTCCTGCCACCGAGGGTGGTCGAGGCAGTGGCGCGCTGGGGATGCGGGGGTGTAATCGACCCCGCCCTCTCGCCGCTGCGCACCGACGACCTCGCCGGTTTTCCGCCGACCCTCTTACTGGCCTCGGACTCCGAATTCCTCTGCCCGGACGCGGAATTCATGGCCGAGCGGCTCGCCCGAGCCGGGGTGCGCCACCAGTTGCATCTGTGGCATCACCGGCTCCACGCGTTTCCCGTCATCGCACCACGACTCCCCGAGAGCAAGCAGGCAGTCGAAACGATCGCGGAATTCACCGCCGCGGCCGGCTCTGCGGTCGAGGACCGTGTGGCGTGACGACGCCCGATAC
>NZ_BDCG01000070.1 GCF_001613385.1 Nocardia flavorosea NBRC 108225
GCACCGACCCCGCTATATCGGTCTCGGGGAGGCGCCGGTAGGCGAGGACGACAACCGGGGCGCGCGATACGAGCGCGAGGTCCGCCACCGGGCGGTGCGTACCCGGTCCGCCCGCCAAGAACCCGCCACCGGGCAGATACAGCAGCACTCCTGCGCCGGGGTCGACTCCTGCCGTGGGGACGACCTCTTCGCACGGTATGCCGTTGAGCCGGGTGCGGGGCGCGTACACCGGGGCGTACCGGCCATCTACCCAGTACCGGCTCGATGAGCCCGGCCGGCCGTACCGTCCGTGGAGTGAGCGGAATCGCGCTGAGTAGCGGGCGTATCAGCCGTGTCGTAGCGATGCCGAGAGTCGCCGAGCCGGCGCTGGCGCGCCGTCGCGCCGGGTCACCGAATCGTTCGAACCGATGTATGTGTCCAGACATCGTCGTCTGCGCTCCTGACTCCCGAATCACGGCAGGGCCGGAAAACGGGCAAACCTACTAACTAGAATCGTATGATTCATCTAGAATCGCCTGATGTCAATAGGGTGGATTCGTCGATCC